>CAVSZD010000001.1:0-7543 GCA_963732355.1 uncultured Actinomycetota bacterium
ATGACGAAGTTGGCGTACCAATCGGCGATCCCAGCGCCGAAAACAACCCCGATCAGGGCGCCGAGGATCATGAATGGGCCAAATGGGATGGCACTCTTGCGCCCAGCGCGCCCGGTAAGCATGCCGACAATCCCGACGACAGCGCCGAGCACAAATGCGGCGAAGCCACCCACGACCAGGTTCCCCCATCCGGACCAGGCCATAACTGCGCCCAGAGAAGCCGCCAACTTCACGTCACCCCATCCCATCCCCCTGGGATACAAGAGCGCCAGGATCGCGTAGAACAGCGTGAGTGATGCAGCGCCAGCCATCGCCCGACCGAAGTCGCCCCAACCCGCGTCCACCCAGGAAGTGACACCAAGACCGACGACCACGACCGCAAATGTTGACGCAGTGAGACTGTTGGGAAGCCGGCGATGTTCCACGTCGATCAGCGTCATCGCGATACAGGCAGCTACGAACCACAGGGCGAACGGCAACAGAGCCGTCAATCCCACCCAGGCCGCGGTGGCGGCGAAACACAAACCAGTGGCAAGTTCCACGAGTGGGTACCGGATGGAGATCCGCGCGCCGCAGTCACGGCACTTCCCTCGCAGCACCAGCCACGAGACCAGCGGGATGTTGTCGTAGGGCCGAATCTCATGCTCACAGGTCGGGCAGTGCGACCCGGGATGCGAGAGCGACTCCCCGCGCGGCAACCTCCACACCACCACGTTGAGGAAGGACCCGATGAGCAGGCCCAGGAGTCCAGCGATCGCCACCACCACGCATGCAGCCTATTGCCGTGACCGGGCCTAACGCGCCAGCCTGTGGATCAGTACCTGGCCGGCAACTCACCGGTGACCTTGGAACCCCACGCCGCATTCGTCCACTGCGGGAAGTAGGGAGGCGAGGCGAACTGCAGACGCGAGTCGTAGGAGTAGTCCTTGGCGAAACCGGTGCCGCTGGAGGTTCCGACCGCACCACGCCATTTCTGGGCGATTGAACCACGCACAGACAGTGTGCCGAGATCTGCGCCCTGGTTGTAGTTCTGCACCCAGAAGCTACGCGCCAGTGTCTGGATCGAGGCATAGATCCAACGATCGCCGCTCGAGGTGGTAAGAGCGGGGTAACTGATGTTGGTGTAAGTGCTGTCGAACGTCTTCGTCGTGGTCCACGTGCACTGGATCGTGTTGTTGTTGGATCCACTGTTCCCGCTCAGCGCCGCCGAACTCGTAGTCGGACAGTCCATCTTCAGGTTCGTCGGGCTCTCTGGTCGTCGTAGTCAGGGCCTCCGCGCTGGCGGAACCACGTGAGACGGGGTGGTACACGACCACGGAGTTGGCTGCGACCAGGCCGACCATGTCCGGGCCGATGGCTGTGTTGCCATTGGACGTGCTGGCGATGGACAGGTCGCCTGTGAGGATCAGGTTGTTCTGTGCGGCGATCGTCACCCGGCCTTTCACGGTTCCCTCGATGTACAGGTTTCCCAGACCGCAGTCGAAAGTCACGGGATGCACGTCGCCGGAAGGAACCTCCGTGGTCGTCTGCGGATTCGGCGTGAATGAGGTGTCCAGCTGCCACGCGCCACTGACGCGCTTCCACTTCTTGATCGTGGTCCTTGTGGTGGTCGATGGGTTGTAGTAGCTGATGTCGGTGACGCCCTGGAACGTGCTGCCCGACCCTTTGGGGATCTGATCGCCAGTGACACTGCCGGACGTCGTCGCGTTCACGACCTGACCTGGGACACACGCCGCTGAACCGGCGGCTGATGCCTGGACGTAGATGACGAGGTCGTTCGGGTAGGGGCACTGTCTGTCCCGACGCTGGGTACTTCTGTCCCGACGCCGGAACGAACTGCGAAGCATTCCCGCAGTTCAGCCCTGCCGGTGAGGACGGACCGGTCAGAGCTCCTTCCAGCGCTGGTGGTGTTCCAGACGGTCATCGTTCCGTTGCTGTTGAACCGGATCCTGGTGTCGCCGTAGTAGTTGCAGCCTGGGTATGTCGCGAACTTGTCGGAGTTGTCGGGCAGGTACAAGCGTCAGTGCCGGCGTGCCCCGGCAGTCCCCACGTACGGGTTGGCTGTCGAGGTGTTCCGCCAGCATTTGCCCTTGCCCGCCGCCTTGCCCACACCACTTGCGTCCGGCGCGCCGAGCGCTTCAGTGCAGTTGGGATCCGCGACCTCGTACCCCTTGAGGAACCGCGGACGGGTGCCACCCGCGTTGCTCATCAGAGGGGAGTCGTTGAAGTGAACATCACCGTCGAGAACGTCGTTGCCTGCGAACTGGATCTCCTGGCAGTAACTGCTGTTCACGCGGTTGCCACCTTGCCACCAGTACTTGGCCAACGTCGGCCCGCTCTTGCCGCACTCGTCGTACTTGGCGCCGCCGGTCGCCAGCGACTTGCTGCCGCCCGGCGGGTAGGCGACGAGGTTCTGCGGATCGGCGTCCTCGAAGTCGGTGTAGTAGAGGAAGTCGGTCGAGCCACCCCGGGCGACGCGCACCTGGATCGTTCGGGATACTCCTCTGACCCTGCCCGTGGATTCGACCCAGACCGAGCCGTCCTTCCAGAAGTTGGCGGTGTTCACGTCGTAGTGGAACTTGCCGGCCGCGGGCTGGCCCGCCTGCACGTTCACCCAGCCAGTTGCCGTGCCGCTGTTCCAACCACAACTGTTGGTCTCGGCCTTCGGACCCTTCAGCGCAACATTGGTGCAGTCGACGGTGAGCGCGTAGGCATCCGTGCGGTTCAGTTTCGCCAAGTAGTCGTCGACACCCGCCTGAGCTGCTGCCAGCGCGCCCTGCCAGCTCTCGTCACGACGCACCTGCGGGGCCACGTTTGCGGCATAGCTCAGCGCTGCCGCCACGACCACGGTCATGATCGAGATCATCCCCAAGACCATGATCATCGCCGCTCCACGTTCATCGTGTTGCGTCTCGGCGGGCATCGTGATCACCTCCTCAGGGGGTCGGGGTCGGCTGGATGAGGGAGTCCGCGTTGGGCAGGGTCACGCGTGCGGTGACCGTTGCGGACTGAATGCGAGTGGAGGGGCGGACTTGAGGATGACGTCAATCGAGTCGACCGACTTGAGCTTCGACGCCGCAGACTCCAGTGGCGGTGCGATGGCCGCTCCCGCCCGGTCGTAGTAGGTGAAGATCGCGCCGCTCTCGACGTCGCGGGCGAGAACCCGTTCTCGGACCGGGCAACTCGGCCCCGGAGTGCAGTAGGTGAAGTTGAAGTCGTTGTAGGCGTGCACGTTCGGCTTCTGCACGGACTCCTTGAGCCGGTTGCTGCTGTCGACCCAGTACTTGACCCGGCGCGGACCGAGGTCCGTTGTGCCCGAGGTGGGCAGCACTCCGTCGTTGTCCACGTTCGCGTAGAACTGCACCGATCGGGTATCACCGGCGATGAACGCCGCCACGTCGCAGCCGGTGCAGGTTGCCTGCACCTGCGACGGGAGGATCGCGGTGCGCAGATTGCGCGTCATCCCCTCCAGGGCGACATTCGTCTGGGACAGCCCTGACAGGCGCGACGCATTCTCACTCATCGTCCGCTGCGCGGTGATCATCCCCTCGGTCACGATCGCCAGCACGGTGCCGAGGATGCTGACCACGACCAGCATCTCGATCAGGGTGACTCCGTCTTCACGCTTCAAACGCTCCCGTAGCCTCATCCGCCGACCCCCTCCGGGACTTGCAGCGGGTACGTCACGGAGCCGTCAGCCGGCACATCGACGGTGAGGGTGACCGTATCGGCCGTAGCCAGCCACTGTCCGTACGGGCAGCGACGACATGACGGTTCCCTCGCATCGGTGCGGCCGAGGGCGAACTCCGTCTCGCTGCACCCGGTGGTGTTCACGATGCTGGCCCGCACGGTCTTGTCGACCAACGGTGCGTCGTCATCGTCGAGGAACGTCAGTCGCACCGGCTTGAGGGCGACCTCGGCTGTGACAGTCTGCCCCGGCTCAGGGATGACGGGGACGGGGCGGGCGCCACCGGTGGTGGCCGGATCGTTGAGCGTGCAGGTGCCTGCCCACACCGAGTAGCCGTTCGGGAAGGGCCAGAGTCCGCTCACGGTCGTAGTGCCACTGGGAACCTTCTGTTTGCCCATGGTCGGCAGACTCGCGTTGAACAGGATGACCGACGCGGCCGGTGTCGGCAGGCTGTACTCGTCGGCTGGGTCGTCGGATACGACGTACTCGAGTCTCGAGCGTCGCTGCCTCGTCGTAGCTGAACGGCACCACCTGGATGGACCCTGGACGTCACCGTGGCCGGTTTCGAGGTGGTCGTCTGACCGTCGAAACTGACGAATCCCGGTTCGTCGAGGGTCACCGTGTAGTGCACCAAGGCTGCTGATGGCGAAGACCGCGCACCCGTCGCCAGCCGTGACGCGGGTTTGGGCTCCTCCCGGTCCTGTGATGTCCACCGGCAAGCCGGACACCCCGGTGCCGGCAGCGCCTTGCACCTTCGCTGCGATGAAGCCCTGGATCGTGGCCAGAGTGCCTTTCGGAGGAGTCAGAACCGTGTTGGACTCGACGTCTCGCGGACATCGCCGTTGACCTCCCAAGAGACCCGGACGTTCACGCCCAGCGATGGGTAGGTCACTGCTGAGCCGCCGTCACAAGGGCTCGTCCCGGTGCCCGCGGGCAGCCACTCGACAGTGCGTACAACGGTGAAATCGGTGCCATCCAGATCCAGCGGCTGGCCCGCCGTCTGGCCAGGAAGTGCGTGAGGATTGGTGGCCTCGCTCATGGCGCCGAGATTGGTGGGCGCGCTCTTGGAAGCTCCGAACTCGTTGCGGACGATCTCGAGTTCTCGTGCCGCGAGGTTGGAGGCCTGGACGCGCGCGCGATCCGACTGGGTGACAGATAGAGCCAATTGCAGGCCGTAGGCGAAGGCGCTGGAGACCATGGCCAGGATGACCATCGAGACCATCAGTTCGATCATGGTGAAGCCGCTCGTCACGCGGGCCACCACGCCGCCATGCGCAGCCTCGACGAAAGGGTTCGGTGTCGCCACGGTTAATGCATCGTCGCATTGGCCGCGATTCTTGACCCCGGGCATGGGAAGGACCCCGGCGAACCGGGGTCCTTCTCGGGGTGAGGGGATCAGGCGCAGGCTGCCGCCGCCAGACCCTCGGGCTCGAGTAGCTCCAGTCTGTGCTCGGAGGCAGAAACAGCCTCGAGGCAGTAGTCCAGCGTTGGTGTTGGCAGTCTGCGGCGATGGTCGCTACCGGAGTCACTGCCGGAGTAGTTGTTGCCGGTCGAGTACTTGAACCCCACTGCAGTCAGTTGCAGCACCGGCCGATGTCTCCGTCGTAGTACACGCCGTCGTCAGTCAGGTACGTCTCTTCGGCCGTCGCCGCGTTGCGCAGGTCGGCCTTGACAGCGCTGTCCCAGCCCTTCGCGCGCTGGTTCAGGAATACCGGGATCGCGATTGCTGCCAGGATTCCGATGATGATGATCACGACGAGGAGCTCGATGAGGGTGAAGCCCTCATCCTTCTTCCTCGCCGCTGCGATGCGTGCGAACATGTTGTTCTCCTTCGGTACGGGGCAATCGGCCCCAATTGCAATGACGCTGAAGGAATCGTCCAGATGGCGGGACTTTCTGACCTCGGGATCCAGAAGCGGCCTTGTCACCCATTTGGCCGCATCGTGCGGCTCGCATGACCGTCGGCAAACGGGTGATCACGGGGCCGAATCGGTGACGACCAACGCCCTACGTGCGCATCTCGTCGGTGAGGTGGTGCGTGAGGTTGTGGTAGTGCAGCCACCAGTCTGGGCGGTGCGGCTGCGGGCGGTGCTCGAGGTGGGTGATCCCGGTGTGGTGGGTCTCCACCGCAACGACGCTCCACGGGCCCTTTTCGAAGATGTATTCGAAGAAGGCCTCCATCACCCCGCCGTGAGCCACCACGAGGATCCGGCGCGGATCATCCTCCACGTCGCCTACGCGACTGCGCCGGGCCGTCGGGGCCAGCGTCTCCACAAAAGCACCGACCCGCGACCGGAACTGCATCCAACTCTCCCCGGTGGCCGTGACCGGCGTGTAGGGGTCCAGGGTCCCCCACATCTCGGGGGTGAACGGTTCGAGCTCCGCAGCCGGGATGGGGGTGCCATCACCACGGCACGTACCGATCTCGCGCAGACCGTCCGTCAGTTCGGGCCGCTGCCGATGATCTCCCCGATGATGTCGGCGGTCTGGCCCGTGCGGGCGACCGTGCTGGCGTCCAAGTCGGTGATGTGGGTGCTGGGATCCACTCCCCCGCCCTGGCGCCTGCTCCCGACCGAGGTCGGTGAGGGGTTCATCGCGATGCTCGACTGTCAGATCGCTGAGGTTGACGTGGCTCTGGCCGTGCCGGATCAGGTACATATGCACGATCCACACGCTACTTCGCGGGGATGACATCGAGCGAATCGGAGGGTATCGCTTGTGGATGTGTCGAACCTCTGTTCGACGCTCGTGGGTAGACTCGGACATGAATCGAGGAACCTTCTGCACCACGATGAACACCCTGGTCGAGGGGATGACGCCGGCGAACTGGCGGTGCGCGCCGCCCAGGCACACCGCCGGACGTGCATCGACGCGCTGATGGCGGTGCCGGCACCGACGTATTCCACGGTGGACGCCGAGGGCGTGGAGTCGGAGGTTGCGGCTCGTTGCACGTGTCCACCGATCGGCTGGCCGGATGTACGACGAGGCCGCCATGATCTGAAGGCGGCCGGCGATCTTTACCGCCCTGGGCGCACCGGATCGACCTGACCCGCGCCAAACTGATCGCGATCTTGCTACGCACGGAGGATCTGCAGGTACTCTGCGAGCCGACGCGATCGATTACGCGGGCTCGCACACGACCCACGAGGTGCGCCGTTGGCTACTGTCCCGCCTCCCTGAGCGGCGACGACACAGCTAGCAAGACGGCGTTCGACGACCGTCGTGTCCAGATCACCCCGGACCGCGACGGGATGACCGACCTCTTCGCCTACCTGCCCACCGATGTCGCCGAGTCACTGTTCACCGCCCTCGATCAGCTGGCGCGCGCCAACATGGTCCCCGACGAGATTCGCACGCTGGCTCAACGTCGCGCCGACGCGGTTGCGGACTTACTCGACGAGCACACAGTCGTCAAGACTCAGGTGGCGGTGGTCCTGCCTACCACCGGCATCGGCGCGTCGGTGAACGGCTCGCCGCTGCCGTGGACCAATGCCTGGCAGTTGGCGTTCCGCACTGGTACCCGATGGTCGTCGTGGCTGGCCACCCCCACTGACCGAGTCATCAACGCACCGCCGGGCGAGTACCGGATCCCGACGGCGCTGGCTCGCACGGTACGTGCCCGCGACCAGCACTGCCGCTTCCCCGGCTGTCACACGCGTGCGGCCGGTGCGACCTCGACCACATGGTCGCGTAGCCTGAGGGTGAGACCACCGCTGACAACCTGCACTGCCTATGCCGACGCCACCACCGCATCAAGCACCAGACCGGCTGGCATGTCACCATGGGTGACGACGAACTTGAGTGGACGAGCCGGGCGGGACGGACCTACCGAACTAGGCCGCCGAACGCTCGGAT
>CAVSZD010000002.1:0-98706 GCA_963732355.1 uncultured Actinomycetota bacterium
GGGTGTTACCCTCTTTGCCGACCCTTTCCAAGGTCTTCGACTACATTCTGGATTTCTAACTCTTCGAAGATTCGGCAGAATCCTCTAAGCGGCCCCACAACCCCGAATTCGCAACGCCTGCCGGCTATCACACGGATTCGGTTTGGCCTATTCCACTTTCGCTCGCCACTACTCGCGGAATCACTTTTGTTTTCTCTTCCTGAGGGTACTGAGATGTTTCACTTCCCCTCGTTCCCGCCGCATGCCCTATGTGTTCAGGCATGGGTAACTGGACATGACTCCAGTTGGGTTTCCCCATTCGGACATCCCCGGATCACAGCTCGGTTGACAGCTCCCCGAGGCTTATCGCAGCCTCCTACGTCCTTCTTCGGCTCTTGGTGCCAAGGCATCCACCATCTGCTCTTAGTAACTTGACCACAGATTTATTTCTAGATGCTCGCGTTCACTATGCAGTTCTCAAGGTACGGGCGAGAGGACCGTCCAGCCCCCCTTGGGAACTTTCTCGGTCCACTCTGAGTTGCGGGTCTCTCGACCGTTCCCTCAGGACCCAACAGCGTGCCAGGCCCCGTCGCGATCTTCTGTCTCGTTCCACGCTCTTGCGAGCAGTACTAGATCCGTCCAATTACGGCGAGGCCAAATAGTCAATGTTTCCACTTTTATGAGCAACCGTTGAGAACATTCGTCTCTTCGGCTCTCTGGACCTGGTGTTTCCACCTGGCCAGATGCTCCTTAGAAAGGAGGTGATCCAGCCGCACCTTCCGGTACGGCTACCTTGTTACGACTTCGTCCCAATCGCTGGTCCCACCTTCGACAGTTCCTTCCCTTGCGGGTTAGGCCACCGGCTTCGGGTGTTACCGACTTTCGTGACGTGACGGGCGGTGTGTACAAGGCCCGGGAACGTATTCACCGCAGCGTTGCTGATCTGCGATTACTAGCGACTCCGACTTCATGGGGTCGAGTTGCAGACCCCAATCCGAACTGAGACCGGCTTTGTGGGATTAGCTCCACCTTGCGGTATTGCAGCCCTCTGTACCGGCCATTGTAGCATGCGTGCAGCCCTGGACATAAGGGGCATGATGACTTGACGTCGTCCCCACCTTCCTCCGAGTTGACCCCGGCAGTCTCCTATGAGTCCCCGGCATTATCCGCTGGCAACATAGAACGAGGGTTGCGCTCGTTGCGGGACTTAACCCAACATCTCACGACACGAGCTGACGACAGCCATGCACCACCTGTGTGAGAGCCAACTAAATGACCCGACATCTCTGCCGGATTACTCTCCATGTCAAGCCCAGGTAAGGTTCTTCGCGTTGCATCGAATTAAGCCGCATGCTCCGCCGCTTGTGCGGGCCCCCGTCAATTCCTTTGAGTTTTAGCCTTGCGGCCGTACTCCCCAGGCGGGGCGCTTAATGCGTTAGCTACGGCACGGAGATCGTGGAAACAATCCCCACACCTAGCGCCCACCGTTTACGGCGTGGACTACCAGGGTATCTAATCCTGTTCGCTCCCCACGCTTTCGCTCCTCAGCGTCAGTTATGGCCCAGAAACCTGCCTTCGCCATCGGTGTTCTTCCTGATATCTGCGCATTCCACCGCTACACCAGGAGTTCCAGTTTCCCCTACCACACTCTAGTTTGCCCGTATCGAATGCAGGCCCAAGGTTAAGCCATTGGGTTTTCACATCCGACGCGACAAACCGCCTACGAGCTCTTTACGCCCAATAAATCCGGACAACGCTTGCACCCTACGTATTACCGCGGCTGCTGGCACGTAGTTAGCCGGTGCTTCTTCTGCAGGTACAGTCACTTTCGCTTCGTCCCTGCTGAAAGAGGTTTACAATCCGAAGACCTTCGTCCCTCACGCGGCGTCGCTGCGTCAGGCTTTCGCCCATTGCGCAATATTCCCCACTGCTGCCTCCCGTAGGAGTCTGGGCCGTGTCTCAGTCCCAGTGTGGCCGGTCGCCCTCTCAGGCCGGCTACCCGTCGTCGCCTTGGTAGGCCATTACCCCACCAACTAGCTGATAGGCCGCGGGCCCATCCCAGACCAGAATCCTTTCCACCACCGTTGGATGCCCAAAGTGGTCGTATCCGGTATTAGCTACTCTTTCGAGTGGTTATCCCGGTGTCTGGGGCAGGTTGCCCACGTGTTACTCACCCGTTCGCCACTAATCCCCAGGGCAAGCCCTGGTTCATCGTTCGACTTGCATGTGTTAAGCACGCCGCCAGCGTTCGTCCTGAGCCAGGATCAAACTCTCCGTGAATGATTTGTATTTCGCTCACGAATTGTAAGCCTGGCAAGAACAAATCTGACATACATCAAATTTGGTCATGCCTCAAAAGAATCCCTTCGACAACCGGTCAGACCGGCCGCCGAACGGGGTTCGGCATTGACTTTTGGCACACTGTTGAGTTCTCAAGGAGCGGGCGCACACCATCACTTCCAGCTATTAGCTAGGAGGTTTCCGGGGCAACTTCTCCACTGTACCAGGTTGGGCTGAAGTGTCAACCACCCCCTGGTTCCCGCGCGTTTCGTCGGCCTTTTCAGGCTTTCGAGGTGGTCGGGAGTTGCTCTTTCGAGCAACAGAATTAAATGTAGCAGGCGTTTTCAGGGGCCGAAAAGGGGGGTCCGTTTCGGCCCTCAGGCACCCAGATCAGCCACGCCGATAGCCCGTTTGCCCCGGCGCAGGAGGACCCACCGGCCGTGCAGAGCGACGCCCGATTCCAGAGTTGCGTCCTGGTCGGATACACGCGCGTTGTTGACGTACGCTCCCCCCTCTTTGATCGCCCGACGAGCTGCGGATTTGGAGTCGCACAGGCCTGTAGCGACCAGGGCGTCGATGACGGTGGTGCCTGCCTGAACTGCCATCGTGGGTACGTCCTCGGTGGCCTGGCGCCAGATGGTTTCGGGCAGTTCCGCCAGTTCCCCACGCCCGAACAGGGCAGCGCTGGCAGCCTCGATGTGCTCGCGCGCCTGCCGACCGTGCACCAGGTCCGTCAGCTCCGCTGCGAGGGCTCGCTGGCCCGCTCTGGAGGCCGGATTGGCCTCACCTGACAAGATGACCTCCTCCACTTCGGAGACGGGCCGCAGGCTGAAGAACCGCAGCATGTTCGCGACATCGCGGTCGTCGGTATTGAGCCAGAACTGGTAAAAGGCGAACGGCGAGGTCTGCTCGGCGTCCAGCCAGATTGCCCCACCGGCGGTCTTGCCGAACTTGGTGCCGTCCGCTTTGGTCACCAGCGGGACGGTCAGGCCATGGGCACGGCTCTCAGGGCCCTCGACCTTGCGGATCAGATCCAGGCCTCCGGTGATGTTGCCCCACTGGTCGGAACCGCCCACCTGCAGGGTGCAGCCGTGATCGCGGTACAGGTGCAGGTAGTCCATGGACTGCAGGAGCATGTAGCTGAACTCGGTGTAACTGATGCCATCGCCGTTGAGGCGGGCCGAGATCGACTCCTTGTTGAGCATCGCATTGACGCTGAAGTGCTTGCCGACGTCGCGCAGGAACTCGATGGCGCTCATCGGGGCCGTCCAGTCCAGATTCGAGACCAGCGTGGCGGGGTTGTCTCCTCCGAAGTCGAGGAAGTGCGAGAGCTGGCCACGGACCCGGTCGACCCAATCGGCGACGGTGTCGTCGGTGTTCAGAACCCGTTCCGTGCTGCGACCACTTGGGTCGCCGATAAGACCGGTCGCTCCCCCGACCAGCGCGATGACCTTGTGCCCGGCCAGCTGGAACCGGCGCAGGAGCAGCAGCGGAACGAGGTTGCCCACGTGCAGGCTCGACGCGGTCGGGTCGAACCCGCAGTAGAGCGTGATCGGGCCGGCCATGGACTCGGCTAGTGCGCCGAGATCGGTCGAAGAGGCAATCAGGCCGCGGGCTTCAAGATCGGAAAGCAGATCGGTCACGCCCCCATCTTGGCAGGCGTGACCGATCGGGTGGGTGGGGCTTGGTTCAGCTGGGGAGCTCTTCCTCGCTCTCGCAGTCGTACGAGAGCGCAGGGTTGCCCTGGCCGACACCCCATGTTGTTGTCACATCGGAAGCCGCTGTTGTCGTCTCCGTCGAACTGATCCGTGGGATCGCTCTTGACCCTTCGGCTGAGCCTTCATCGATGGCGTTGCCGACCGTGGCGGTACCGTCCGCCGTTTCTCGTGCTGCCGCCGGGCCCGCGAAGCCAGCCAGGGCGAGCATGGCGGTGGCGCCGAGTGCCGTCATGGTTCGAACCTTCATGTCGATCTCCTTCCGCCCCCCGACGAGCCTCGTGCTCGCGTTCCTGAACCTACGTCCAGTTGTCGGAGGGGTCAACGGGCCGTTCGGCTCGACCGGCATAAGCCAATCCCTTCAAGCACTGACCGTGACTGGAACTATTCCGCCCTCAGGCGTGCGAAGAGGCGATCCGAATTGCGCACGCCCAGGGTCGTCAACTGCCCTCCGACATCCCCGCGCGTTCGGCACGCCGCAGGCCTGCCAGCACCAGCGCGGCTGCGATGAGCACCAGTCCGGCGATGATCAAGGCAACACCAGCATTCACAGCCTCCAAGGACCACAGCCCAACAAGGATCGCGGCCGCCAGCCCAGAAGCAACCGCCCACAACCAGTCCCCGCCGCGCGCGAACAGCCACGCACCGATCAGAACCAGCGCGAGAGCACTGACGCGGCCCGTCCAGCGCAAGGGTGTGTCCGGGTCGTTGAATCCGAGTTCGGCCGTCATGAGCACGATGGTCCCCTGCAACCACACCATCAGGCCCATCGCGCGGGTCAACCACTCAGGCGGGAAGAACTTGTTCAACAGCAGACTCGCCGCGACGCCCAGTCCGACCACCATCAGCGCCATCTGGGGCCCGTCATTCATGCCCAAGACATCCACCAGGGAGAGCCCGGTGACCAACGCCAGCACACCAGTGACCAGCGTGTTGATGAAGCCCGGCACCCAGTGCCACACGACCAACGAGATCAGCAGCGCGGTGCTTGACCCGACCAGGAGTAGCCAGTCCGCAGGCTCACCCGTCTCGGGCGAGAAGCCGACCATGATCGCCAGCAGCGCCAATACCGCCGACACACCACCCATCACTTGGGCTACACGCCCACGAACAGGGTGCTCACTGATGTGGCCCACAGGGCGGATCACCAGCCACACGCCGACGAGCATTGCCGCACTGATCACGGCGGGCAACGCCGCACGCATCACCTGACTGAAGTCAGTCCACACCTGGGATCCGATGACTATCAGACCGATCGTGGCCAGACCCGCCCCAGCGTAGCCAGCCAGTTCTGCGAGCCGTTGACGTACGTCCACGTGATGGGTGTGGTACTCGCGACTGACGTCCGATGCCAGGTCGGGCGTCAGCCTTCCCTCTTCAACAAAATGCGTCAGTGTCCGATCCAGGCGATCAGTCATGACAACCACCCCTGCTTCAATTCTACGCCGGGTGGTGCCATGGCAGAGCGGCCGAATTTGCGAAGTTGACGCGACACGCCAACGTGTCCGGGTAACTTCGCGACAGCCGGGAAGGGTGTCCGAAATCCGCTATTTGTAGGACTCCAGGACCACCCGCGCGCGCGCCAGTTGCTCGGCCACCGCAGCTGGAGCCGTGCCCCCGCGGTGATTGCGCGCAGCCAGGGCTGCCGGCACCGACAACGCGTCCAAGGCCTGCGCCGTGAGCGCCGGATCCACCGAGGGGAGGTCCAGTTCCCACAGCGCTACACCGGCCTCGTCGGCGGTCTTGACCGCCCGGCCGGACACCTCGTGGGCCTGCCTGAATGGCATCCCCTGACGCACGAGCCAGTCAGCCAGTTCGGTGGCCAGCGCATGGCCGTCCGCAGTGCCCGCACCGGCGACCGCGGGCTGGAAGTCAAGGGTCGCAACCGTGCCGGTCATGGCGGGCAGCACCAGCCGAAGCGTGGCGATAGCGTCGAACACCGGTTCCTTGTCCTCCTGCAGATCGCGGTTGTAGGCGAAGGGCAGGCCCTTCAGCATCGTCAAGACCGAGACCAGGTCGCCTATCAGCCGGCCAGACTTGCCTCGTGCCAGTTCCGCCGAATCGGGGTTCTTCTTCTGCGGCATGATCGAGGACCCGGTGGAGAACTCCTCGTGCAGACGCACCCAGCCGAATTCGGTCGAGGCCCACAGGCAGATCTCCTCCCCCAGCCGCGACAGGTGCACCCCGATCATGGCCGTAACGAACAAGAACTCGGCGACAAAGTCCCGGTCGGTCACGGCGTCGATCGAGTTCTCGAAACTGCATTCAAAGCCAAGATCCTGCGCGGTCGCTACTGGATCCAGGCCAAGCCCATTGCCTGCCAACGCGCCCGCACCCATGGGCGAGACGGAGGAGCGCACGGACCAGTCCCGAATCCGTGACAGATCGCGCAGGAACGGCTGCACATGCTTGCCGATCTCATGGCCAAGCGTCACAGGTTGAGCGTGTTGCAGGTGCGTGAATCCGGGCGCTGGATCAGCGTGGTGATCCTCAGCCGCACCAAGCAGTGCCTCACACAACCCGACGAGGTCGGCACTGATCGCGCCCGCCACGTCGAGCAGCAGCAACCGCAGGTCAGTGGCTACCTGGTCGTTGCGGCTACGACCGGCCCGAAGCCGCCCCCCGACATCCTCACCGACTACTTCGATCAGTCGGCGTTCCAGGGCTCCGTGCACGTCCTCGTCGGAGTCGGCGGGGCCCAACTCCCCGGCCGCGACCTCCTCGGCCAGCTGGCCCAGCGCGGCCAGCAACGCGGCGTGCGTGGTCTCGTCAAGAAGTCCGGCGCGGGCCAGCGCGTTGGCGTGCGCAACGCCCTGGGCGATGTCGTAAGGAGCCAGCGCCCAGTCGAAGTGAGTGGATCTGCTCAACTCCACCATGGCAGCAGCGGGGGGCTGCTCGAAGCGACCGCCCCACAGACTCCCCTGGCCGGTCCTGCCCTCAGCCATGGATGCGGTTGTCCCGGGCGTAGGCGAGGCGACTGGGCAGACCCCACAACTCGATGAAGCCCTGCGCCAGCGACTGGTCGAAGGTGTCGCCGGAGTCGTAGGTGGCCAGCCCATAGTCGTACAGGCTGGCGTCGCTGCGACGACCGGTGACCACTGCCTTGCCGCCGTGCAGCGTCATCCGGATGTCGCCCGAAACCGATGCGTTCACGTCGTCGAGGAATCCGCTCAGAGCCTTGTGCAGAGGGCTGAACCACAGACCGTCGTAGGTCAGCTCGGTCCAGCGCTGGGACACCCCACGGGAGAAGCGACGCAGTTCGCGCTCGACGGTGACGTTGACCAGTTCCATGTGTGCGGTGATCAGCGCAACCGGTCCCGGACTTTCGTACACCTCGCGGCTCTTGATGCCCACGAGTCGGTCTTCCACGAGGTCCAGCCGGCCGACACCTTGTGCACCGGCGCGCTGGTTGAGCAGTTCGATGGCCTGCAACATCGTTACGTCCTGGCCATCGATCTTGACCGGCTGACCCTTGTCGAACGTGATGATCACCTCGTCGGCCTCGCGTGGGGTGGCCGGGTTCTGCGTGTAGGAGTAGATCTCCTCGGTCGGGCCGTTCCAGATGTCCTCAAGGAAGCCGGTCTCTACCGCGCGACCCCACACGTTCTGGTCGATCGAGTAGGGGGACTTGCTGGTGACATCGATGGGCAGACCCTCGCGCTCGGCGAAGTCGATCGCCTTGTCGCGGGTCAGGGCGAGGTCGCGGACAGGCGCAATGCAGCGAAGGTTGGGGGCAAGGTTGCGGATCCCCACCTCGAATCGGACCTGGTCGTTGCCCTTGCCGGTGCAACCATGCGCCACGATGTTCGCGTTGTGCTTGCGGGCGGCGGCGACCAGGTGCTTGACGATCACCGGCCGGGACAGGGCCGAGACGACGGGGTAGCGATCCATGTACAACGCGTCCGCCTTGAGCGCCGGCAGGCAGTACTCGTCGGCGAACTCCTCACGGGCATCGGCGACCTCGGACTCGACTGCACCGCAGGCAAGCGCTCGCTCGCGGATCACGTCCATGTCCTCGCCGCCCTGGCCCACGTCCACCGCCATGGCGATGACCTCGGCGCCTGTCTGCTCCTTGATCCAGCCAATTGCCACGGAGGTGTCCAGGCCGCCGCTGAAGGCGAGTACCACTCTGTCTGACATGTCGTTGTTCTCCTATCGACGGTTCTTGATGAGCTGTTGCAGACGGTCGGCCACGGCCTGTCCGCTGCTGGATTCGGCGACCACGAGCATGATCGTGTCGTCGCCGGCGATGGTGCCGATGACGTCAGTCAGATGAGAGTGGTCGAAGGCGCTGGCCAGGTACTGCGCCGCACCCGGCGGAGTGCGCAGAACGACCAGGTTCCCGCTGTGAGCGATGGACACCATCGTGTCCTCGGCCACGCGGATCAGGCGGGCGTTGATGTCCTCGAGTTCGTCGGCCTGCAACCGGTCCTCGCCACCTTCGGCGGGGACCCCGTACAGCGAGCGGCCATCTGCGGCGATCGTCTTGACCGCACCGATCTCGTCCAGGTCGCGGGACACGGTGGCCTGGGTGACCTCGATCCCACGCTCTCGCAGCATCTCCACGAGGTCGGACTGAGAGCCGACTGCGCCACCTCGGATGATCTCGACGATCATCTCTCTTCGCGCGGCGCGGGTGTTCAAGATGTTCGTCATCCCAGCGCCTCGCCCAGGATCGAGACGGCCGTGTCCGCTTGTTCAGCGGTCAGGTTCAGCGCTGGCGCCATCCGGATCACGTCGTCACCGATCGCATTGACCAGCAGACCCTCTTCTCGACAAACCTGCTCAACCGCTTTGGCATGAGGGTGGCGCAGCACGACGCCCAGGAGCAGACCCTCACCGCGCACGGTGGCGACACGCTGCGAGCGCTGCAGAGCCTGTGTCATACGCGCCCCCAGGCTCTGGGCATTGGCGAGCAGACCTTCGGTTTCGATCTCGTGCAACACGGCCAGGGCTGCAGCACAAGCCACCGGATTGCCGCCGAACGTGGATCCGTGGTGACCTGGGGCCAACAGGTCCGACGCTTCCCCGAAACTCAACAGTGCACCGATCGGAAGTCCTGCGCCCAGGCCTTTGGCCAGGGTCACCAGGTCGGGGTCGACGCCCTCAGAGGCGAACCAGCGACCCGTTCGTCCGATGCCGGTCTGGACCTCGTCGGCGATCAACAGCGCCCCGGACGCCTGCGTGGCCTGCTTGAGGCGTGCGAGGTACCCGGTAGGTGGGGTGACGACCCCTGCCTCCCCCTGGATGGGTTCGACAATCAGGGCCGCTGCCCCGGTCATGTCCGGCTCTGAGCCGTAGTCGAAAAAGCGCACACCGGGAACGAGTGGCTCGAACGGCTCACGTTTGGCGGGTTGGCCCGTCATGGAAAGCGCGCCCATTGTGCGCCCGTGGAAGGATCCTTGAGCGGCCAGCATGTCCCCGGCACCGGACAGGCGCGCCACCTTGAAGGCGGCCTCGTTCGCCTCGGCCCCGGAGTTGCAGAAGAAGACCCGTCCCGGCCGACCCGACAACTCGATGAGTCGCTCCGCCAGCTCGATTCCGACCGGGTGCGCAGCCAGGTTGCTGACGTGCCCGTAGTCGTCCATCTGCGCCGCGACTGCGCTTCGGACTGCCGGATGCGCGTGACCCAGGGCGTTCACCGCTATCCCGGCGACCATGTCCAGGTACTTCTTGCCGTCGGCGTCCCAGACCCACGAGCCCTGACCCCGCACGAGCACGACCGGCGGGGTTCCGTAGTTGTTCGACATCACCGCCTGCCAGCGCTGTGTCCACTGCCCGGACGTGCTCATGGTTCGTTCACCACCATCGTTCCGACGCCGGAGTCCGTGAACACCTCGACAAGGACGCCGTGGGCGATCCGGCCATCAACGACGTGAGCCCGCCGGACTCCCCCATCAAGGGCAGTCAAGCAGGCCTCCATCTTGGGGAGCATGCCCGCGTCCAGGTCGGGCAGCATTGTCCGCAGTTCGTCTGGGCTGATCTGGGAGACGAACTGCTCGCAGGTCGGCCAGTCGCGGTAGAGCCCGGCGACGTCGGTGAGCACGACCAGTTTGACTGCACCCAAAGCCACGGCCAAGGATGCAGCCGCCGAGTCCGCGTTCACGTTGTAGGTCGCGCCATCCTCGCTGCGACTGACCGTCGATACGACCGGGATCAGGTCATCGTCGATGAGCGTGTGCACGAACTCGGGACGCACTTGGGTGATCTCACCGACCAGCCCGAGTTCGGCACTGCGGGCGGTGGCCGTCAACAGGTGCGCGTCCTCGCCGCTGACCCCCACCGAGAACGGGCCATGCGCGTTGATCAGGCTCACCAGCTCACGCTGGACCTGACCCACAAGCACCATGCGCACGACGTCCATCACCTCCGGCGTTGTGACCCGGCGACCGTCGACGAACTCCGTGGGCACGTCCAGTTTGGACAGCATGTCGGTGATCTGCGGACCACCGCCGTGGACGATGACCGGTTTGATGCCGGCGAGTTTGAGGAACACCACGTCCTCGGCGAAGGCCCGGCGCAGGTCGTCGTCCACCATGGCGTGGCCGCCGTATTTGATGACCACGATCTGTCCGTGGAAGGTCTTGAGCCAGGGTAGGGCGCCAGCCAGCGTGGTTGCGGTCTCGATGTCGTTCATGTGGAGTACGCGGAGTTCTCGTGGACGTACTCGGTGGTGAGGTCGGTGGTGACGATCGTGGCTTCGGCGTTGCCGGCGTGCAGGTCTATGAGGACGGAAACCTCGCGGCCGGTGAGGTCAACCAACTCGCGCGGATCACCCGGTCCTGAGTCCCGGCAGACCATCACATCGTTGATACTCACGTCGATTCGCAGGGGGTCGAATTGGGCGTCGGTGGTGCCCACCGCCGATAGGACCCGGCCCCAGTTGGGATCCTCGCCGAACATCGCGCACTTGAACAACGCGCTGCGCGCAACTGCCCGGGCGGCGACCTCCGCGTCCTGCTCACCCGCGGCCCCGACAACGTGGACGTCGATCAGTTTGCTCGCCCCTTCGGCGTCCGCGGCGAGCTGACGCGCCAGATCGGCGCAAACCTGATGCAGCCCCGCCCCGAAGGTCTCGTCAGCGGCGACCCCACTGGCACCGCTGGCCATGATGATCACCGTGTCATTGGTGGACATGCAGCCGTCAGCGTCCACACGATCGAACGTGGTGCTCGCACACGCACGCAGGGCCGCGTCGAGAGCCTGTGCACTGATTACCGCGTCGGTGGTGATGACGCTGAGCATGGTGGCCATGCCCGGTGCGAGCATTCCCGCACCCTTGGCCATGCCACCGATCCGATAGCCAGCCTCGAACACGCTGGTCTTGGCCACCGTGTCCGTGGTCATGATCGCCCGCGCAGCATCTTCGCCACCCTGATCGTCAGCCGCTGAGATCGCGTGGCGGACGCCTTCGAGCAGTCTGGGCATGTCGAGGCGTTCGCCGATCAAACCCGTGGAGCACACGGCCACATCGATGGGACCGATCCCGAGTTGTGCGGCCACGGCCTCTGCCGTGTGGTGAGTGTCGGCGAAACCGTCGGGACCGGTGCAGGCGTTGGCGCCCCCGGAGTTGAGGACCACCGCCCGCAGGACGCCGTCGCCCACCACTTGGCGCGACCACATCACGGGCGCGGCTTGAATCCTGTTGCGGGTGAAGACCGCAGCCGCCTCATACCGGGGGCCGTCATTGATCACGACCGCGACATCGGGCGCACCAGACGTCTTCAGCCCAGCGGTCACACCGGCCGCACGGAAGCCGCGTGAATAAGTCACACTCATGGCGCCACTCCGTTCACCGGCAGCCCGGTCGTCTCAGGCAGCCCGAGCATCAGGTTCGCGTTCTGGATCGCCTGACCCGCTGCGCCCTTACCAAGGTTGTCGATCGCAGCACACACGACGACGCGCCCGGCGTGTTCGTCAAAGGCCCACTGCAGCGCGACGCTGTTCGACCCCATGGTCATCTGCGTGGTCGGCCACTGCCCAGGCGGCAGAACCCGCACGAACGGCTCGTCAGCGTAGGCCTTAAGCAGTGCTGACCCGACCGTCTCGGGGTCCACACCGGGCAGCAAAGGCGCCGTTACCGTGGCCAGGATTCCGCGGGCCATCGGCGCCAATAGGGGTGTGAAGCTCAATCGGGCTTCACCGCCCAAGGACTGCTCGATCTCCGGGATGTGCTGGTGGACCCCGCCAACCTTGTAGGCGCGCACCCCGGAACTGACCTCGCTGGCCATGAGCGGCACGGACGGCGAACGACCCGCGCCGCTGGTCCCACTGGCCGCTACCACGACGATGGACGTGGCATCGATGAGGTGCATGAGCGGCGCGGTTGCGACCGTGATGGCTGTCGCGTAACAGCCAGGGTTGGCCACGGTTTTCGCGGCGGCGATCTGCGAGCGCCTACGGGGAAGTTCGGGCAGGCCGTATACCCAGGTGCCAGCGTGGGAAGTGCCGTAGTACTTCTCCCACTGGGCAGCGCTGCGCAGCCGGAAGTCGGCTCCGAGATCGACCACCTGCGTGGCGAGTTGAGTCGCGTACTGCGCCGATTGGGAGTGGGGCAGAGCAATGAAGACGAAGTCAACGTCCACCGCGCTCGGGTCAAACGTCTCAAGTTGGAGATCGGCAAGTGAGGCCAGGTGCGGGTGCAAGGAACCCAGCGACTGGCCGGCCGACTGGTTGGCCCAGACCTGGCCCACGTGCAGATCCGGGTGGTCGGCGAGTAGGCGCAACAGTTCAGCGCCGCCGTAACCGGAGGCTCCGAGCACACCCACAGAGACCATGAGCAGACTCTATACGCATACACGCATAGACGCGGTGACACCCCCTGCCAATGGCTAGGCAAGGATAGGGCCATGCGGCCCCTCGACCCGTTGCGCAGTGTCGCCGACGCTGCAGACATAGCGAAAGCCGGAACGTTCGGTGCTCTGCGCTCAGGACTGGCAAGGCCGCGCAACCCGATCGTGGCCGGGCGGATGCTGTCATCCTTTCGCAAATGGGGCACGACTCCAGCACTGGGTTTCGCCCTCGGTGCCGTCCGGGATCCCGAAGCAACGGCCATTATCGACGTGGACGATCCGCTTCAGGAGGAGGTCACCTTCGCCGACGCGGAGTATCGCACGACTGTCCTGGCCAACTCCCTGCTCGACCGAGGAGCCCAGCCGGGTACCCGGGTCGGGATCCTCGGTCGCAACTCGCGTGCATATGCCGAAACCATCGTGGCCGTCTCCAGGACAGGCGCGGACCTGATCTACCTGAACACCGGCTCGACAGCCGAGCAGGTCCAAACCGCTTGCGCCGCACATGACATCACGATGATGATCCGCGATCGCGAGTTCGCCGACCTGTGCCCGGACGCCGTTCTCTCACTGGGCCTGGACGACCCGGCTGGCATCCCCTTGTTGGACTCCATGCCCTGGAGTGGCAACGTCGGTGACGTGCGGGAGCCGTCCAAGCACGTGATCTTGACCAGCGGCACAACGAGCAACCACCTGCGCGGGGCTTCGCGTACCACGGCACCGTTGGACTCCGTTGCAGCGTTGCTACATGCATTCCCCACCCGACTGGGTTCGGTCACGCTGATCGCGGCGCCGATGTTCCACGCCTGGGGCTGGATGCACCACCGGATGGCCAGCGTCATGGACAACACGCAGATCCTGCTGCGTCACTCCGACCCCGAGCGCCTTCTGGCCCTGATCGACGCCTACGAGGTCGAAACCCTGATCACAGTTCCGGTCACACTCAAGAAGATGGTCGACCTGCCGACCGCCACCAAGCGCAAGTACGACTTCTCCTCGTTGAAGTGCGTCGCGGTCTCCGGTTCGGCGCTGCCGGGCGATCTGGCCACCCAGTTCATGAATGACTTCGGCGAGGTTCTCTACAACTTGTACGGGACGACCGAGGCCGCCTACGCCACGATCGCCACCCCCGACGACCTGCGCGAGGACCCGCACACCGCCGGGCGTCCCATGCCGGGCGTGCGGGTCGAGGTGTTCGACCGCAAGGGCCGCGGGGTCCCGCGTGGTTCGGATGGGCGGGTCTTCGTGCGCAGCCGCACGTCGATCGCCGAGTACGTGTCCGACGGGTCGCGGGGCAGCGTCAAGGGCATGGTGCCCACCGGCGACTTGGGTTCGATCGACGACCAAGGGCGACTGACCATCAAGGGCCGCGCCGACGACATGGTTGTCACCGGCGGCGAGAACGTGTACCCGACCGAAGTCGAGGATGTCCTGCGAAACCATCCCGACATTGCCGACGTGGCTGTCACCGGGCGGCCCGATCCGGTCTATGGGTCGGTGCTCGTGGCCCATGTTGTGGTGGCACCAGGGGCGCAGTTGTCCGACCAGGACCTGCTGGATTGGTCCCGCCAACAGCTCGGCCCGCATCACAGGCCGCGCGAGGTGAACCGGGTGTCTGAGTTGCCGCGTAACGCGACCGGCAAGGTACTGCGTCGGGTGCTTGCAGGTGAGGTCACTGTCGAGGAGTTGGACGAGGAAGAACTGCTGTAGTCGCGGCTCACCGGAGCCGAAGCCCTGGCCGGTTGTTGCGTTGTTGCGGGGTCTCTGGATCGACTGTTGCGACGTTGCTAGTTTTGCCGCCGCTGAACCAGCAACGTCGCAACACGCGGCGGCGGACAGCCGTAACAACGCAACAATCGCGTCCTTGTCAGATCAGGCGCGCAGTACAGCGCCGACCCCTTCGTGGCGCACCTTCGCGATCTCCTCGTCGGTGAGGGTGCGGTCCGAGGCGCGTAGGCGCAGCGAGAAGGCCAGCGACTTCTTGCCCTCCGGCACCTGCGGCCCTGAGTGGACATCGAACAAACGCACGCCCTCCAAGACCTCCCCACTTGCAGGCGAGGTCACCGTCGAGGAATTGGACGAGGAAGAACTGCTGTAGTCGCGGCTCACCGGAGCCGAAGCCCTGGCCGGTTGTTGCGTTGTTGCGGGGTCTCTGGATCGACTGTTGCGACGTTGCTGGCTTTGCCGCCGCTGAACCAGCAACGTCGCAACACGCGGCGGCGGACAGCCGTAACAACGCAACAATCGCGTCACGATCGCAGGTTAGGCCCGCAGGACCGCGCCCACCTTCTCGGCAGCGGACAGTGCACCTTCACGCACCAAGGCGATGTCCTCGTCGTTGAGAGTGCGGTCCGGGGCACGAAGTCGCAGCGAGAAGGCCAGTGATTTCTTGCCCTCCGGCACCTGCGGCCCCGAGTAGACGTCGAACAAGCGGACGCTCTCGAGCAAGTCACCCCCGCCGTCGTGTAATGCGCTGCGCACCTGATCGGCGGGCATGTCGGCATCCACGACAAGCGCGACGTCTTCCTTGGCCACCGGAAAGGTCGACACCTGCGGTGCCGTGGCCGCACCAGGTGCGTGCTCAAGCAGAACGGTCAGGTCGATCTCCCCTGCAGCGGACCTGGCCGGCAGGCCGAAGGCTGCGACGACATCGGGGTGCAACTCACCCGCGTGGCCGAGAGTCCGCTCGCCCACACGCAGGATGGCGCACCGACCCGGGTGCCACGGTGCGTGGGCATCAGCGGCGACTGTGACCGTCACGCCGACGGCCGAAGCGATCTCCCGGGCAATGCGGATGGCATCAGACCAGTCCACCGGGCGGCCCTCACCCCACCAGCCCGCTTGCGACCAGGCGCCGGACATGACGAAAGCGAGGTGCTCGGGCTGGCGCGGCAATGCCGCCAGCATCTCGTGGATCACCGTGTCGGAGGGCCGGGAGCCCGCTGGGGCCACCGGCGCGTTGATGGTGTCCGTGTCCCGGAAGACCTGCCCGTACTCATACACATGGAGGTTGTCTGAACCGCGGCCTACGTTGCGCCGCGCGGTGTTCAGCAGACCCGGTAGAAGAGTCGTGCGCATCAGCGGCTGCTCGTCGCTCAGCGGGTTTGCCAGCCTGACCGCAACCCGCCGGGCGTCGTCAACCGGAAGGCCCAGCGTGTCGAACTCCGCGACGCCCACGAAGGGGTAGTTCAGGACCTCGACGAGACCCAACTCGGCAGGGCGGCGTCGCAATTGCCGGAGCAAACGGTCGCCCGCGGACAGTCCCTGACCCGTACCCATCGCGGGACCGCGGGAGGGAATCCTGTCGTATCCGACGACCCGGGCCACTTCCTCGACCAGGTCGATGGCTGCGGTGAGGTCGGGGCGCCACGTGGGTGGCGTCACGCCCTCGATTGTCGACGTGCAGCCGACACGTTCCAGCACGGAGGTCACCGTCTCGGCGCCGATCTCCAGGCCGACGATCCGCGATGGCATCGCCACGTCGAAAGGGATCGGGTCAGCGGGGGTCCGGCGATCCACGTCGACCAGGCCACCGACCGTGGCGCCCGACAGATCGGCAAACAGTTGTGCCGCGCGATCGGAGGCCGCGCGCGCCAGGTCGTTGTCGATGCCTCGTTCGAACCGCCGCGACGCCTCGGAATCCAGCTTGTGGCGCCGGGAGGTGGCCGCCGTCGCAGCGGCTTGGAAGTGCGCTGCCTCAAGGACCACATTGGTGCTGTCGTCGTCGATCTCAGTGGTCAGTCCGCCCATGACCCCGGCCAGGGCGATAGCACCAGAATCGTCGGCGATGACGACGTCACTGGGGTCGAGGACTCGCTTGATGTGATCAAGCGTCTCGAGGCTCTCACCTGCGGCTGGTCGGCGGATCTGGATCGCGCCCTTGAGCTTGTCAGCGTCGAAGGCATGCAGCGGCTGGCCGAGTTCGAGCATGACGTAGTTGGTGATGTCGACGGCCAGGCTCACAGGACGCATGCCGCATTGGTTGAGCCGGCGCACCATGTAAGCCGGGCTAGGCGCGTGCGGATCGACGCCGGTGAGCACCCGGGTCGTGAAGCGGTCGGCACCGTGTTGCAGATCCACCTCGCGGGTCGGACCATCAGTGGCCAGGTCCACCACGGCCGATACCGGGTCAGCGAAGGGGACATCGAAGGCCAGCGCCACCTCGCGGGCGATGCCGCGGATGGACAGGCAGTAGCCGCGATCCGGGGTCACCGCGATGTCCAGAACCGCGTCATCGAGGCCCAGAACTGGGCGCGCGTCGTGCCCGACTTCACCCTCGGCCAGGATCAGGATCCCGTCGTACTCGTCGTTGATTCCGAGCTCCCGGCCCGAGGCCAGCATCCCGTCGCTGATGTGCCCGTAGGTCTTGCGGGCGCTGATCTCGAATCCTCCCGGGAGCACCGCCCCAGGCAGTGCCGCGGCCACCAGGTCGCCCACTGCGAAGTTCGTCGCACCGCAGATGATCCCTCGGACCTGGTCGCCCACATCGATCTGACAGAAGCGGATCGGCTTCTTGAACTCCGCCAGTTCCTCGATCTCGAGGACCTTCCCAACGATCAGCGGTCCTGTGATGCTGACCTCGTCCACACTCTCGACCTCGAGGCCGACAGCGATCAACTTCTCGGCCACTTCGCGCGCGCTCACATCCTGCGGCAGCGCCACGTACTCCCGGATCCAGCTCAGAGGTGCTCGCATCAGCTATCCATCCCGAACGCAGTCGTGAATCGCACGTCCCCCTCGACGAGGTCGCGCATGTCGGTGATTCCATGGCGGAACATCAGAGTCCGTTCGATCCCCATTCCGAACGCGAAGCCGGTGTACACGTCCGGGTCGATCCCGCAGGAGGCCAGGACGCGGGGGTTGACCATCCCGCAGCCTCCCCACTCGATCCAGCCCTCCGACGAGCAGGTACGACAGGGCCGGTCCGGGTTTCCCACACTCTCCCCGCGACACGCGAAACACTCAAGGTCTACCTCAGCGCTAGGTTCGGTGAAAGGGAAGTAGCTCGGTCGCAGCCGGGTCACGATGCCTTCCCCGAACATCGTGGCCGCAAACCAGTCAAGAGTGGATTTCAGGTCGACCATGCTCAGGCCCTTGTCCACTGCGAGGCCTTCGACCTGATGGAAGACCGGGGTGTGAGTGGCGTCGAGTTCATCGGTGCGGTACACCCGGCCCGGGCAGATCACATAGACCGGGGGTGACTGGTCGAGCATCGTGCGGATCTGCAGCGGTGAGGTGTGGGTCCGCAGGACGGCGCCGCTGTCCGGCGAACCGACGAAGAAGGTGTCCTGCATCGTGCGGGCCGGATGATCACGGTCGATGTTCAGAGCATCGAAGTTGAACCACTCGGACTCGAGTTCGGGGCCTTCGACAACGCCGTACCCGATGGACACGAAGGCGTCGGCGATGTGCTCACTGATCGTGTGGATCGGGTGCCGGGCTCCCACCGGCTCCCGGTCGTTGATCGTCGTCACGTCCACCCGCTCGGCGGTCAGGATGCGCTCGCGCTCGGCCGCCTTGAGTTCGGCTTCTCGTGCCTTCAACGCCTGGGTGAGAGCACCCCGGGCAGCACCGACGGCCTTACCTGCCTCCGCTTTGGCGCTGGGCGGCAACGCACCGATCTCGCGGTTCGCCAGCGCCAACGGGGACCGGTCGCCAGCGTGGTCAATTCGCACCTGCTTGAGAGCCGCGAGGTCCTTGGCTGCGGCAACAGCCTGCAGGCCACGTTCGAGGGCCGACTGGAGATTGGCTGGGTCGAGTGCGGCAGGGGTCACCGGATCGAAGTTCTTGTTGGGAGCGGACACCCCTAGATTCTATTGGGCACCCGCAAGCCGCTTTGACGGGTGCAGGTCAGCCTGCAATTCCGCTGGAGTAGGCCATGACAACGGCCTGGACGCGATCGCGTAGTCCCAACTTCATGAGGATGTGCGACACGTGGGTCTTGACCGTTCCCTCTCCGACGAACAACTGCTGTCCGATTTCAGCGTTGGACAGACCCTGGACAATGAGGGCGAACACCTCCCGCTCTCGTTCCGTCAGTGGCGTCAGCGGATCGCCCTCTGTGCTTGGCCTGCGACCGGCCGCAAATCGTGCCGCCAGTTGGGCTGTTGTCTCGGGTCCCAAGGCGAACTCCCCGGCCGCCACCGCTCGCACCGTGGCAACGATCGTCTGGGCGTTGTCAGTCTTGACCAGAAAGCCGCAGGCTCCGGCATTGAGCGCGTCATAGACGTACTCCTCGAGTCCAAAGGTCGTCAGCACGCACACACGAGCCGGGCTTCCGGATTGATGCAGTGCGGATGTCGCAGCGATGCCGTCCATCTCCGGCATCCTCACGTCCATGAGCACGACGTCGGGGGAAGTGGCGGCGACCTCAGCCAGCGCATGGCGACCATTCCTGGCCTCGGCGACCACCTCGATGTCGGGCTCGACTTCGAGCAGAGTCCGCAGGCCCGTGCGCACCAATTCTTGGTCGTCGGCGATCAGAACCCGGATCACAGCGGAAACTCCACGCTGAGCGCCCACCCGCCTGTCGAACGGGGGCCGGCACGCATCCGGCCTCCGAAAAGTGCAGCGCGGTCTCGGATCCCGGCCAGACCCATCTGTGTGCCACCGGCCGTGGACGCTGCCGTCCCCCGGTCATCGACATCCACCACGATGGAGTCGGGGAGGTAGCGGACGTACAACATGCATCCCGGAGTCCCCGAGTGCTTCATCGCGTTCGCGATCCCTTCCTGCGCCACCCTGTAGACACAGGCCTGAACCGCTGCCGGTACGGGAACGGGCACACCCTCAACCTGGAAACCGACCTTGAAACCGCCAGCCGAGGTCCGGCGGGCGAGGCCCTCCAAGTCGTCAATGGTGGGAACCGCGCTGCGGTCCTCCGAGGGGTCGTCACGCACGATCATGAGAAGCGTCCTCAACTGCCCGACAGCCTCTAGCGCGGTGTCGTGCGCGGCGACGACGGCCTCATGTGCCCGCTGCGGGTCAGCCTCCCAAGCATGATCGGCAGCCGAGGTCTGTAGAACCACGGCGCCGAGGCTGTGCGACAGGATGTCGTGCAGCTCCCGAGCCACCCGGGATCGTTCGTCCTGCACAGCCCCGCGGGTATTCGCCGCCGATTCCAGCTGGACGAGTTCACGCAGAGCGATGTTCGCCGCACTCAGTTCACGCAGCCGCCGCGCCAGCCACCCCCCGGACGCAGCGAGACCGCAGGCCACTGCCACGAAGGCCATTTGCCCCAACGCTTCGGGCAAGGGTCCCCACGCCATGACCACGGCGAAACCGACGATGCTCGCCCCGACGGCTGGCCATGGCACCCCGTACGCAGTTGCGGAGTAGCACGCCGCCAACGCGATGAGAAGAGAACTGCCAGCCTGGTACGAGCCGTAGAGCACACAGACCGCCGAAAGCATGGACAGCGAAGCAACGAGTGCGAGCGCCGGATGCCATCTGCGGGCCACGAGCACGATGCCGGCAAGCCCGACCAAGATCGCAGTGACCCACCCCGGGTTGGGGTACTCGTCCGATGTGAGACCGGCGGCGAAGCCGTACCCACCGAGCAGCACCGCAACCAGTAGATCCAGGGTCACCCGGCGCCACGCCGATCGCTCGGGAAGGACCTCCAGGCGTCCAGCTGTCGGTGTGGCCACGCCCGGAGAATAGCCGAGGCTGACCTGTCAAGCGTCTACCGAAAGACATACAAACCGCCCTCTCCGCGGGCAGACGACGTGCCGGTCTTGGCTTCCTAGCCTTTGTGACGACGGCTCGCGACCCACGCGGCCGACCGCCCCCAGAGGAGACAACCCATGCAACGGTTCCTTTCATTCGGATACCTGATGGCGATGATCGGCGGGCTGATGCTGGCTGCTGGCTCTGGGCTGCAGGCCCTTGCGACGGACCCGCAACTGTCGGTGGCTGCACCCACAGCCATGTTCGCAACGTCGGCAGTGATGCGACTTGTCGGCGCCAGCGCCATGATCATCGGCTTGACTGCCATCTACCTGGGTTGCGCCGAACGGGCTGGACGTTTTGGACTGACGGCCTATGTCTTGGTTGTGGCCAACATGGTTCTGCAGACAGGCTGGATGTGGGCCGACACGTTCCTGGCACCGACCTTGGCCGACGTCGCTCCTGGAGTACTCGACGGCACAGTGAACGCGCCGCGACTCTCGATCGCGTTCCTGACCGCGTGGATCATGAACGCTTCAATCGCGCTGCTCGGAGTTGCAGTGCTTCGATCCAGAGGCCTGCCGCGCACAGTGGGCATCTCGCTGATCGTCATGGGTGCGGTGACTCTGATACCGCTACCCGTGGATGGGCCGGTCTACGAGGTCGTCATCGGCCTCGCGTGCGCCGTCGCGGGCCGGTCCGCCCGGCGAAGCCTGACGAGCGGAATCCCCGTGGAAGCAGCCCGGGTCAAGGCGGCCTGACCACATGCCTGCGCCACTCAGCAGTGATGCGGTGCAGGATGGCGACATGCACGCCGACACCACCAACCTCGGTCACGAGGTCTTCATGATGGACACACGCATGGGCGGCTACGAGGCGATCACCTCGTCGTACCTCATTCGTTCCTCGCGACCGTGCCTCGTGGAGACCGGCACTGCACGATCGGCACCCGTGGTGGTCGAGCAGTTGCAGCGACTCGGAATCGGGCCCGAGGACCTGGCGACCATCGTGGTGACCCACATCCATCTCGACCACGCAGGTGGCGTGGGAGATCTGGCGCAGACCTTTCCACGGGCGGAGGTGGTCGTGCAGGAACGCGGTGCCCGCCATCTGGCTGATCCCAGTCGGCTGGTGGCGAGCGCGCACCGGGTCTTCGGCGAATCCATGGACCGACTTTTCGGTGATCTGCGACCGACAGCGGCGGAGCGCATCGTGTCGATCGCACAGCGAGGAACGGTCGACCTCGGGGACGGCCGGTCGTTGGCCGCATTTCACAACCCGGGTCATGCCAGCCACCACATCGGACTGGTTGATTCGGCCACCGGCGACCTGTATACCGGTGATGCCGTCGGGGTCTACGTGCCCGAAACGGCCGATGTGCGGCCCGCCACACCGCCGCCCGACTTCGACCTCGACCTCACGTTGAACTCCCTGCAGGCGATGCGCGATGTGAAACCTTCCCGGCTGCTCTTCAGCCACTTCGGGCCGGTGACCGACATCGACGAGACGCTCGACGCATCAGTTGACGAGTTGCACGCCTGGGTTGACGCAGTGCGTCTCGCGCGCGACGTGTCGCCAGACATGGACCATGCCGTGGCAATGGTTCGCGAGAAGGACCGTGCTCGGCACGTGGCCCTGTACGAGGACCCCGACCTGTTGGCCAAGCAGGAGGAACTGTCAGGCACGGCCGCAAACGTCGCGGGGATCATGCGCTGGCTGGACATGCAGTCCCAGCAATGAATAGTCAGCGGTTCTGAGCCAGGGCGCTCGCGTAGAGGCACACCGCAGCCGCAGAGGCCAGATTGAGCGACTCTGCCTTGCCGAAGATCGGGATCGACACAGTGGGCAGGCCCAGGTCGGGCAGCCCGTGGGCTTCGTTGCCGAAGACCCAGGCTGTGGGCTTTGCGAGGTCAAGTTCATCCAGACTGCGCTGGGCGGAGCCGGACGTGGCAAGAACCTGCACGCCGTCGGTCGGCACGTCCGCGAGGTGGCAGACCGTGAACGGGACGTGGAACAGCGATCCGGCGGTACTGCGCACGCACTTGCCGTTGTACGGATCCACCGACTCACCCGTGAAGTAGACGGCGTCAGCACCAGCCGCATCGGCGGTGCGCAGGATCGTCCCCGCATTACCTGGGTCCCGGACGTCGTGCAGCACCACGAGCAGGCGGGGATCGGTCGGCGGCTGGAACGGCAGGAACCGGCTGACTGCGGCGATGCCCTGTGGGTGAACCGTCTCGGTCATCGCCAGGAGCACCGGTTCGGGGACCTCAGTCACCTTCACGCCCGCTTGCCGTGCTGCATCAGCGATTGCGGACTCCCCCACCACAAACACTTCGTCAAGGGAGTCGGCGTGGAACAGCACAGCCTCGCGGACGGCCTGCGGTCCCTCGACCAGGAAGCGATGGACCTGCTGGCGAAACTTGCGCTGGGCCAGACGCCGAACGGCCCCAACCCGATCGGACTTGACCGAGGTGGGACCGTTCGTTGTCATGGGCCTCAGGCGGCCGCGGGCAGAGCCGCCTTGGCGGTCTCCACCAGCGTTGCAAAAGCCTTCTCGTCGTTGACTGCCAACTCCGCGAGCATGCGGCGGTCGACCTCGACGCCGGCAAGGCGCAGACCCTGGATGAACCGGTTGTAGGTCATGCCGTTGGCGCGGGCCGCGGCGTTGATCCGCTGGATCCACAGACGACGGAAGTCGCCCTTGCGGTCCCTGCGGTGGTCGTAGGCGTAGACACCGGAGTGGGTGATCTGCTCCTTGGCCTTGCGGTAAAGCCGGGAACGCTGGCCCCGGTACCCGCTGGCCTTCTCAAGGGTGCTGCGGCGCTTCTTCTGCGCGTTAACCGCGCGCTTCACACGTGCCATTTGTCAGTCCTCCTCAGCGCTCGCCCAGAAGGCGCTTGGCGATCTTCGTGTCTCCAGGGCTCAACACCTGGTCCCTGCGCAGCCGGCGCTTGCGGCGCGACGACTTCTGCTCGTACATGTGCTGGTTGTTCGCCTGCTCACGCATGATCTTGCCTCTACCCGTCTTGCGCAGACGCTTCTTGGCGCCGCTGTGGGTCTTCATCTTCGGCATGTCTTCTCCTACTCCTGGCCGTTCTGCTCCCGGCCGCCGGTCTTCTTCCGGTGCGGCGCGAGAACCATGATCATGTTTCGTCCGTCTTGCTTGGGTGCTGCTTCAACGAAACCCAGCTCTTCAACGTCATCTGCCAACCTCGACAGCAGCCTGAACCCGAGTTCGGGACGGGACTGCTCACGACCGCGGAACATGATGGTCACCTTGACCTTGTCCCCCTGACCGAGGAACCGCACGATGTGACCTTTCTTGGTCTCATAGTCGTGCTTGTCGATCTTCGGTCGGAGTTTCATCTCCTTGATGACCGTGTGGGTCTGGTTGCGGCGAGCCTCACGGGCCTTCTGCGCGGTCTCGTACTTGTACTTGCCGTAGTCCATGAGCTTGCAGACTGGCGGCTTGGCCATGGGGGCCACTTCGACAAGATCGAGGTCGGACTCCGCTGCGAGTCGCAGGGCGTCCTCCACTCGGACGATCCCGACCTGCTCGCCATTGGGGCCGACAAGCCGGACCTCCGGAACCCGGATGCGGTCGTTGACGCGTGGTTCTTCGCTGATGTGGCGCCTCCTTCGTTGCGTTGGCAAACGGAAAGGCGCACCTGGCTAGGCCAGGCACCCGCAGACCACCGAACTTGAGTTCGGGAGGTGGGAACGGACGTTCCGCTTGCACAGGGTGTCGAGGTGTTCGACTTTCTCAGGGTAGCAGGGTCGGCTCAGACGGTCTCGGACAGCCATCCGGCCGCCGCACGGCCGAGCCCGGTCCAGTCCGCCGAGCCGGTCCCTGCGAACGCGGCCATCAACGCCTCCACGGTCCGTTCACCGCCGGTCTCGGGTTCGAGATCGCGCAGATTGTCGTCGCGAACCTGACACAGAGCCACGATGTACGCCAGAGTCTGCGGATACACGACCCCGCGCTTGTCGAGTTCGGCGTCCACCTCCATGAGCAGGCTGAGGACACTGCGCGTGGTCGCCCCAAGATCGGGGTTGTCCTTCAGAACACCATCGACAAGGGAGCGCCACTGCGATTCGGCCATAACCCTATTGTCCCCTGCGGTCTCGGCCACGCCATCGCGCGTCCGGCAGGCGCACACTTGAACAGGGAGGTCGAGATGAAGCATTACGCCGTATTGGGCATCATCGTCGCACTGGGGAGTCTGGCCGCGTTGCCCGCGCAGGCCGCGGACCTGACACCGGTCCTGCAGATAAGCAAGAGTTCCGCTCCGGTTGGCGAGGACGTGCCCTACACGATCACAGTGAAGCCAGCGGCCAAGGCAAAGGGCAAGCGCGTACGGATCCAGGTCAAGGGGATTGCCACCTGGCGCAGCTTCGACACGTTCCTGCTTGGGAAGTCGGGCGTGATCAAAGATGACGTCGAGGGCTACCAGCCCGGACTGGGCAGGTACAGGGTGCTGGTTCTGGGTAAGAACGGCGTGCTCCTGGCAAAATCGCCGGTAACCAGCGTGAGTTGGACTGCGAGGATTCCTTAGCCGGCGCTACGCCATTTCGACCAGTTGCCCGCTCCGTCACGGACGCGGACGAAGACCCTGCCGGAGCCGGCGACCTTCAGAACCTTTCGGTACTTGACGATCTTGGCACTCTTCTTCGGTTTGCCGGTCGAGACCTGAATCGAGGCGATCCCGGACTTGTTGTCCTTGGCCTTGACGCGCAGGGTCCGCTGCGAAGCAGCCAGCGTGGCGCTGCCGGAACCACCTAGCGTGGCGGAGACAACCTGCGGCTTGACCGTGTCCAGGATGATGTCGTCGGTGTAGGTCTGCTTCTGCCAGCCGTAGGCGATGTAGTGGAACTTGACATAGACGGTTCGCGGGATTCGTTCGGCAGCGAACTCGATGACACTCCAGTCGAGCGGGCCTTCTTTTCGGACCTTGATCTCCGTGGTCTTGGAGGGCGCAAACCCTCCATCGTTGGACACCTTGACTCTGTCCAGAAGACCATCCCAGCCGAGATGCAGTCGCACCTTGGCGGAGTTGGTGAAATCGGCACCATCATCGATCGAGATCCCCGGCTCCCGGTCCTGCGGCGCGGCTGGCAGCACGACCACTGGCATGCTCCACGAAGCAGTCCCCAGCGCACCGCAATCGAGAGCCAGGTCGGCCTGACTGGTGCCAACCTTGGAGGTGACGTCAGTGAGTGGAGGCCCCTGGAGCAAGGTGCCGCCGTTCGGAAGATACAAGGGCATCAGCAGCCACTCGCCACTGCCGCCGCCAGCAGCCAGCGCGGGCCCCGAGTAGGCATCCCGCCCTTCTAGGCGCACAGACGGCTGACAACTCCCACTGGCGCCGAATGGCGCACTGGACTTGGCTGCCCACACCAGACGCGCCGATTCAAGGCCCTCTGTCATGTACCAGCCGATCGGATCAGCGTTCTTCAGCGCCCTGGGGTCGGTTGGGAGCGTGCCGATGATCGCAAGGGTCTGGTCAGGTTGGGCGTCCAGGTAGGCCTGGGTGATCGTGCCGGTGTAGACGGGTGCCGGGTCCGCGGCTTCGGCGTTCGACGCTGCCATCCCCGAGGCCAAGAAGATCACCAGTCCTGAGGCGATAGCAGGGCCCATCGAATCTGCTCTCCCTGACTTCATCACGCCACTACCTCCCGCTTCGACCGGCGGCCCCCACAGTCATCAACGGGCACCGAGCGAGGGCGCGAACTTGCCGTGTGAACTGTCCTGCGGCGCTTGAACCCTTCGATCTCCTTGCGCGGCGTCCCCGTTGAAGCGTGGATGGATCCCCACCGGTTGAAGCCCCCAACAGCGTGTGTGCCTACGTCAACTGCCACCCAGACTCGCATTACCCCGTACCTCTCCCCGTAACGTCGCCACGATCCTACTGCGCGGTCAACTCCACCAGGTGGTCCACTGTGCGGTTGATGCGCATCAGATAGGGCAGATCGAAAGCCGCCCCGAAGATCAGTTGCATACCCACTCGGTCGAAGGACTGGACGCGGAACTCGGCAGCGGCGGCGGCCGCGTACAACTCCGGATCCACATCCAGCCCGTTGTCGGCAAGAGCCTGCCAATGGGTCGCCAGCAGGTGCAGCACTTCATCGAGTTCGGTGTGGGAGTCGAGGGTGAAGGTGAGTAGTTCGGCCACATCTCGCTGCGGGGTGTTGACCCGGGCGAGTTCCCAGTCCAGGACAACGACTTCGCCTGACTCGCGGAAGCCGACGTTGCGCTGGTTGAAGTCGTTGTGCACCAGGCACGCGGGCATGGCGTCCTTGGCCCGATGCCACTGATCGATGGTGGCGATGGACTCAAGCCGGCGCGCGAGGGTCGCCGGAGGAACCACGTCCGGCAGGCGCTCGGCCGCGTCAGTCAGGATCGCCCGCCACAGTTCGGTGTCAGCGGCGACAGTGCGGGTACTGGGCCGCATGATGGTCCACGAGAAGTCACGCCCGACGGTGGCAGCGTGGAAGGCAGCAGCGGCCTGCAGTGCCTGTTCGATCCGCTCGGTCGGCCACCGCGCGATGGCCCCACTCGCATCCAGACCGTCGATCGCGCCGAGGTCTTCGAGCACAAGTGCTGTCTGGCCGTCGGCCTCGAAACGCCCGAGTTCGACCGGCTGCACATCGCGCAGTGCCGGCAGTTGATACGCGGCGGGCTCTCGGGTGCCGGTGTCACTGGTCTCAGCCGCGGCCTGGAAGGAGCCGTAGGGCGCTGGCAACGAGATCCCCTGCTGCTCGACGATCCACGGGATCAGGGTCTGACCGATGCCGCGGGCCGGGTTCACTTTGACGATGACCTGGCCGTCCGCAACGGTCGCCTTGAGCACGCCGTACAGATCGCCGGGATCGTCTCCATACTTGACCGTCAGCCACGGCTGACCCGCGTCGTCGGGGATCTGCAGGTCGGGCTCCTCGCCAAGCAGTCGACGCAGCCCCTCCACTACCTGTTCTGCGAGCACTCCCGCAGCGTAGATCAGTCCTCGGGAGTCCGCGTGCCGGGCAGTAGCAGCACGGGGCTGGTGACTCCGATCGCGAGCGCAAGCAGGATGCCCGCAGCGGTGATCGCGCTGGTGGCGGCTTCGATCAGGGGCGTCTGGGCCGAGATTCCACCGTTGTCCGCGACGACGACCGATTCAAGTGCATTCAGAGCTTGGAAGACGGAGAACCCAGGGATCAGGGGTACTACCGCCGCGAAGGCATACACGGGTGAAGCCTCGCCCGTGGCCGGTGACCGTCAGGCCGACCAAGGTCGCGGTGATCGCCGGATCCGCCTTCAGCGCCAAGGGCCAACGCCACGCGCCGCATCGCACCGTCGATTCGTGCGGTGTAGCCACCGGACTTGTGGACCTGCACCCCACCGCGAGCGCCGCCTGAAGGATCTGCTCGAGATCAGCGCGTTCGTCCACGGTGGATCAGGCTAGCGGCGCGGATGGCACGGATTCCACAGGCGACACGGGATCCTGGGGCCGCAGCGCGCCGTGACATCCTGAACGCATGGATTCTGCAGCCGCCGAACGTGACATCGCCGACGTCCCAGCCGTGGAGGTCGTGTCAACAGTGGCTGTGCATCTGATGACTGCTGCGGCGGTCAAATGCGGATTGGGCGAGGACCCCGACGAGATGGACCTCGACGAGGCCAGGACACTGATCGAGTCGCTGGCCGGGTTGCTGGTCGCAGCAACCCCGTACATCGGAACGTTCCACGCCAAGCCGTTGCGCGATGGCTTGCGATCGCTGCAGTTGGCGTTCCGGGAGGCCTCGATCGTGCCTGACGAACCGGGCAAGGGCCCTGGCGAGAAACTCACCGGTCCTGTAGTCGGATCTCCAGCCGGCTGACCCGCGCCTGTACCTGCGGGATCGCCCCGAGGACTTCGGCCAGTGATTGTGCATGCTGCAGATCCGGATCGTTCAGCACGAGGGCGACGCCGTCGATAGAACTGTCGTCGACTTCGAAGAAGCCTTCAAGGCCGCTGGCTGCGAGAGCTTGGGACATCGCGTCGGCGACCTCGGGCTCGTCCAGGGGATGACGCCACGCGCAGCCCGCGGCCAACGCCCAGAGCCCGGTTCCTGACAAAGCGAAGCGCGACGGTCCGGCGATGTCGATCAGCAAGGCGTCACAGTCGTCCTGCAGCGCAGCCTGAGCGGCCTCGATCCCTGCCACAGGGATGGGCCGGGCATCCTGACGCCAGGCCTTGACCGAATCCACCCCGGTGAAGCAGATCAAGGCCTTGTGCCCCGCATCATCGGTGATGGTGACGGTAGCCATGTGGCTGTGCTTGTCAGTGCCGTCCTCGTCACGGGCGTCGAGGTTGGCCACGACCGGGATGAGCAGCCGGCCATCGAGAAGCCTGTCCACGATCGAACGCCTAGCGCCGAAGTCGTCCGTATGCCCGAGCAGCTGCCGCAATTGGTCGTCTGCCTCGCCGGTGTCTCCCTGGAAACGGGTGACGAGCACGTCCGCTCCTTCGAAGTTCGTCATCGGCCGTCCAGCGCTGCTGCGACGGCATCGGCCACGGTTGCCGCAAGATCCGTACCCTCACCGATCACCCGGTCGACCACATCGGCGTGCAGCATGTCCAATGCGCCCACTTTTTGCATCCGGGCCATCTCTTCTGCCCGGTCCACAGTGCGGTGGGAGATGAAAGAGGCCCCTTCGGGAGGCAGTGGCGAAACCCATCCGTTCTCCGTGCACAAGACCATGCGCGCGGGTACCAGCGCAAGCGCGGCTCCCCCGCAACCCTGCCCCATGATGCAGCAGACGCTGGTCACCGTTAATGCTGTGAGGTCCTGCAAGGTGCGGGCGATCTCGCCGGCCATGGCCGCCTCCTCGGCAGGCCCGGACAACTCCCCGCCAGGCGTGTCGACGAGCGTGACGACCGGCAGTCCCAACCGGTCGGCCAGCCGTAGGGCACGCTGGGCGAACCGAAGGTCGGCTGGCGAGACGGGCTCACGGGTCTGGGCGATGACCACGACTCTGCGTCCCCGCAGGCGCCCCAGCGCGACCGCGATTCCGATTCCGCTCTCCCCTGTCGTCGTGCCGTGCAGGTCTGTGCGGTCGGTCAGAAGCGCGAGGACCGACAACGGCCCGGTACGAGAATCCGAACGGGTCAAGGTCACCGCATCCCAGGCATCCACGCGGATCGGCTCGGGCGGTGCAGGGACGACATCAGGCCGGTCGTAGCCATTGGTCACCGCCAGAATCCCGGCAACCCAGGTGCGCAACTCGGGCAACGCCACCACGTCGTCGATCACTCCAGCGCGGGCGAGGTTCTCGGAACTTTGAACCTCAGGGAAAGGTTCACCGTGCAGTGCTTCGAAAACCCGCGGCCCGAGGAACCCGAGCAGCGCGCCCGGCTCGCCAGCGGTGATGTCCGCGTATGAACCCCAGGTGGCCATCACGCCGCCGGTGGTCGGGTGACGTAACCAGCCGATGCGCACCGCGCCGCAGCGCAGGTGCTCGGCTGCCGCCCAGGCGATGTCAGTCATCCGGAAGAACGCCGCTGTGCCTTCGTCCATCCGGGTGCCGCCCGACGTCGGCAGCGTGATCACCGGCAGCGACTCGGCAGTGGCGGCCTGGTATCCGGCTACCACCCGGTCGGCGGAGGACTGACCGATCGACCCCGCCAGAAACGCGAACTCCCCGGCGATCACCACGACCCGATGGCCTCCCACGGTTGCGTACATCACCTGAACGGACTCGTCGAGTCCGGTGCGTTCGCGCACCTTGTTCAGACTTTGCTCGTACTCGTCGGTGAAGCTGCGCAGAGGAACGGGGATCTGCTCGATCGAACCGTGATCGAGCAGCGCCTGAAGCGTCTCTGCCAGGCTCGTCATAGCCGACAGGCGTGGATGTCTGTGACAAGGATCGCGCGGCCGCCGAGTTCGAAGAGGTCGTCCATCACCTGGTGGACGCGGGCACGCTCGACCATGGCACGCACCGCGACCCAGCCCGGTTCCTTCAGCGGCGAGACCGTCGGCGACTCAAGGCCCGGGGTGATGGCCGATGCGGCTTCCAGTAGATCCTCGGAGATGTCGTACTCCACCATCACGTAGGCGCGAGCCACGATCACCCCTTGCAGACGCCGGATGAACGTGCCTTCTGCGCCGTTGAGTTCGGTGTGCGATGGGCGCACCAGCAAGGCCTGGCTGCGCAGCAGCGGTTCCCCGACGACCTCGAGCCCGGCTTGACGCAAGGTGTTGCCGGTGTCGACGACGTCGGCCACGGCGTCAGCCACGCCGAGCCCCACTGCGTTCTCAACGGCGCCATCGAGGCGAACCATGGTGGCCTCAGTTCCGGTCCGGTCCAGCCAGTCGGCCAGCAGTCCCGGGTACGAAGTGGCGATGCGCTTACCCGCCACGGACTTGACACCGGCCGGGGCGGCAAGCCGGAACGTGGAGTGACCGAATCCAAGTTCGATCACCTCTGTGACCGGCGCGTTCGAGTCCACGAGCATGTCGCGGCCGGTGATCCCGAGATCAAGGATCCCTTGACCCACGTAGGTTGCGATGTCCTTGGGCCGTAGGAAGAAGAAGTCCACGTTGTTGTCGGGGTCATGGACCATCAATTCTTTCTGCCCGGCCGAGCGCAGGTAACCCGCCTCGCGCAGCATCTCACGCGCGGGCTCACCCAACTGGCCCTTGTTGGGCACAGCCACTTTCAACGTCACAGATAACGCTCCAACTGCTCCCGGCTGATGCCGAGGGCCAGCATCATCACCTGCACGTGGTACACGAGTTGACTCAACTCCTCGACCGCACGTTCGCGGGATTCATGCTCGGCAGCCATCCAGGACTCGGCAGCCTCCTCCACGAGCTTCTTGCCGATCTCGTGGACGCCGGAGTTGACAAGACGGACGGTTCCAGAGTGCGGGTCCTCAGTGGCCACACGCTCCGACAACTCGTCCCAGAGTCGATCGAAGGACTTCACGCCCTCCAGCGTAGTTGGCGCCCACCCCCCGCTTGCGCAGACGTCAGCGCTTCGCCGCGTAGATGCGCTTGCCGGAAACCCACGCCACGGTATTTCCGTCGGAGGAGAGCGCCGGGCGCTTCGCCTTGGCCGACAGTTTGACCGCTGGCTGCCACTTCCCCTTGGACAGCGCGTACACGCGCAAAACCGACCGCCCGTTGCGCTTCTGCGTGGTGGCCACCGCTGAGTTGGCCGCGGCGATCTGGACTTTGCCGGCAAGTTTGCGGTGGAACGCAGTCGTCCAGCCAGTCGCGGTGCGAGACATGAGGTCGAAGTAGCCCGCCTCATCGACGAAGCCCACTGCCCTGGCGTTGGGTGCCACCGCGACGACCGACGGATCCGCAGCTGTGAGTACCTCAGCGGGCTGCCAACCTGCCTCGTATTCGGAGAAGTAGAGCGTGTCGTCCCCGGCGACCATCCACACGACGTCGTTGCCGTCGCGCTCCACGGCCAACTGCTCCAGGCCGGCGGGGCTCAGTTGTGCGATCGTGTCGGGCGCCTGCCACACCCCACTTAGCAGCCGGGCGGAGTGCAGTTTCGCGGTCTCATCGAGCCACACCACAGTGCTGCCGTTGCGCGAAAGCACCATAGGCGTACGTGCTTGAGATGCCGGTCCCGCGAGGACCGTGCCGACCGTCACCGGGGCCGACCAGGTGCCATCTTCTGCCCGGACGATGGAGCGCACCTTCGCTGTGATTCCTGACCAGTCCACCCACGTCACGACGCGGGCGTCCCGGGACATCTGGGCACCGGTCAATTGGGCGCCGCTGACCAGGGTAATCGGGCTGTTCCACGCGGCCCCCGTGCGTTGAGCAAGCAGCAGACCACTGCCCGGGACCTCCACCAATGCCGTGCTTCCGTTCGCGCTCAAGCGGAGCGCCTTTGCGCCGGTCGTCGTCGGGATCGCCTTCGGGGTCGTCCAACCCGCGCCCGAAGGAAGGTAGCGCGAAGTCCGGACCGCCCCTGAGGTGGTGATCCATGCAGCACCGTCGCCGTACTCGGACAACTGGATCGATGTGCCGGTGGTGGGACTCACGATCTGCGAAGGACCCCATGTGGACCCGGCGCGCGCCGGCGTGACTACGCCACAAATCACGCCGACAACTACTGCGCCGACCAGGAAGCGATCATGGATTCGCATGGCGACCTCCCCACCCGGACAAGTCCGGATCCACCCATTTCAAGCGTACGCCTGCCCTTGCAGGGACCCGACAGCTCACAGCTGTAGCACCAGCTAGCGCTTCGAACTCAGAATCCGCATCTTCGAGGTCTGGGACCAGGCCAACGTCTTCCCGTCCCTGGACAGAACTGCCTCGAAAGCCTCCTTGGAGACGGTGCCCGCCCGGCTCCAGGTGCCGGCCTTCAACGTTGCGGACCTCAGTACGTCGTCGGCTCCGTTGATCCAGACAACGGTCTTCTTCCCGAGGATGACCGCCGGTGACATCGCACGACCTGAGCCGATCGAGGCGACCGATCGCCACTGCCCGTTGATCAACGATGCAATCTCGATCTTGCCGTTTTCCGCCCCCCAAGCAACGGTCTTGGCATTCGGGGACAGCGCGAAACTCTTGGCCGAGTCCACCGTCACGTTGCTGACTGGCGACCAATTCGACCCAGTACGCGTAGAGGTGAAGATCCCGTCGACTGAGGCACGCGACCACACGAGTCGCTCGCCTTTGGCCGCGAGCCGTAGATTGAAGAACTCCGGGCCTCCCCCGTACGTCCTGATCACCTTTGGCGGTGACCAAGTGCCCGCATCACCCCTGACCGCTGCAACCAGGGACTTTCCCTCGGCCAGCCACACCAACGTCTTGCCGTCTGCGGACAACGCAGCCTGTGTGGCTACATACAGGGACGAGGCAGGATCTATCTGCCCCACCACTGTTTCGGCCCCCCACTGCCCATCGCGGTCAACCGTGCGACTCTTCAGGGTGCGCACGGGCACCGGCGGCTGTGGATACCCATAGGGATTCGGCGGTGCCGGGACGTAGGTCTCGTTGACCCAGACCACGGTCTGCGCGTCAGAAGCCATTTGCGCAAACAGCACCTTGGTCTCGGTGCACAGCACGGTCGGAGCCGACCACCCTTCAGCACCCTGCGCCTTGGCGACGCCCAGGCCGACTTCGGACACGACCAGAGCCGCCTTACCATCTGCACTCAGTTGAAGACCTGTGGTCTCGGCCGTCCCCGGCATCTGCCCGGCCTGCGACCACCCCTTCTTGACCCCCCGATAGGTCGCGGTGAGAACCGGTCCGTTGGGAACGCCAATGGTGGCCCTGTTCGTACGGATCCAGGCCATCACCTGCCCGTCGTCGGAAACCTGCAACGCGCGTCCGAACTGGGGGCTCACCTCCTGTGGCTGACCCCAAGTGCTGGCGGCGAGCGCTTGGGGCGCCGCCAAGGCTACGCATGCCACAGACACGCATGCCGCGCTAATCCATCCGTGCTTGATTCTCATGGCTACCCTTCCTCTCCCCCCAGGAGGGTGGTCGCCACAGCACTGCCCGACGGCACATGCCATCCGGTGGCCACGACCCTGGTGAACCACCTCCAGATTACCGTCGCCAGATCAAGCAACGACCGCTCATCAGGTCACGAACAGACCCTCACCCGAGCGCCAGCCGACGGACCCATGACCGCCGCGATTGTTGCGAAGTGGCACAGACACGCCAGCGCGTCGGCGTGCTTCGCAACAGCGGCGAGGGAGCACGAGTCAGGGGTGGTCGGGGCGAGTCAGGCGAGGTCGCGCAGAACCGCCCACGTCTGCACGGCTGCGGAGGCGGCCTCGCGCCCCTTGTCCTCACTGGCACCCGGGCCACCGGCGCGGTCCAAGGCCTGCTCAACGGTGTCGCAGGTCAAGATCCCGAAACCGATGGGGGTACCGGTGTCCAGAGCGACCCGGCCCAAGCCGTCAGTCACGGCACTGCTCACGTATTCGAAGTGTGGCGTTCCTCCGCGGACAATCACGCCCAGTGCAACGACCACGTCGTGAGTCGCTGCAAGCCGCGCAGCCACGATGGGGATCTCGAAGGAACCCGGCACCCGCACGAGATCCACCACCGCCCCACATGCGTCCAGGTACGCCTGCGCCCCGGACAGCAGACCGGTCATCACCTCTTCGTGCCAACTTGCCGCGACCACCGCGACGCGAACACCCTCAGCCTTGGTGACGTCTTGATCGGCCCTACCCTCCCCGCTCATGACTGCTCCTCGTACTCGTGTCCCATCAACGTGGCCTTGGTGGCCAGGTAACGCTCGTTGTGCGGGTTGGAGGCGATCGACAATGGCACGCGTTCCTTGATCACGATCCCGAAGCCATCCAGACCTGCGCGTTTGGCCGGGTTGTTCGTCAGAAGCCGCATGGATTTGACCCCGAGGTCGGCCAGGATCTGGGCGCCGGTGCCGTAGTCGCGCGCATCCGCTGGAAGCCCGAGGGCCAAATTCGCCTCCACCGTGTCGGCACCGCTGTCCTGCAACTCGTATGCCTGCAGTTTGCTCAACAGGCCGATACCCCGGCCCTCGTGACCCTTGACGTACAGGACGATTCCGCGGCCCTCTGCGGCAACAGCACGCAACGCCGCGTCGAGTTGCGGGCCGCAGTCGCAGCGAAGCGACCCGAACACATCGCCGGTCAGGCACTCCGAGTGCACCCTGACCAGCAGATCCTCCCCATCGCCGATGTCACCGAGCACCAGGGCGAGGTGCTCAGTGGGCTCCACGAGACTGCGGTACCCGATCCCACGGAAGTCGGCTATCTCCGTGGGGATCACCGTCTCCGCGACGCGTTCGATCTGCTTCTGGGTATGCCGGATGTGTGCGATGAGATCGGCGATCGAGATCATCAACAATCCGTGCTCGTCGGCGAACGCCCGGCATTCCGGGGCGCGCATCATGGATCCGTCGTCGTTGACCAGTTCGCAGATCACCCCGGCCGGTGTGAACCCGGCCAGCGCGGCCAGATCTACCGACGCCTCGGTGTGGCCGGCGCGTTGCAGGACACCGCCGGGCACCGCCCGCAGCGGAAACACATGACCCGGGCGCGTGATCTCCCAGGGCTCAGTCGCCGAGTCGACCAGCGTCCGAATCGTCTTCGCGCGATCCGCCGCGGAGATGCCGGTGGAGATCCCGTCGCGGGCGTCCACACTCACCGCATATGCGGTCCCTTTGCGATCTTCGTTGATCATCGTCATCGGGGGCAGATGCAGTCGATCGAGCTCTTCGCCGCGCATGGATACGCAGATGACCCCGCTGGTGTGGCGGATCATGAAGCCGGCCAGCGCGGGTGTGGCTTTTGACGCGGCGAACACCAGATCGCCCTCGTTCTCGCGGTCCTCGTCATCGACGACGACGACGGCCTGTCCTGCCCTGATCGCTTCAATGGCCGCCGGGATTGAGTCGAACCTCATCGGTAGCCTCCCAGCAGGGACTCGACGTACTTGCCGATCACATCGACCTCCACATTCAGCAACGATCCGATCACTACATCTCCCAAAGTGGTGGCCGACAAAGTCTCCGGGATCAGGCTCACCTCGGCGCCGGCGCCCGAAGTGGCCGACACCGTCAAGGACACTCCGTCCAGACAGATTGAACCCTGCGGCACGACGTAACGGCGCAAGTGTTCGGGCAGTTCGAAAGCCACCACCTCCCATGCCTGTTCGGAACGCCTACCTGTCACCGTGGCCACCCCATCGACATGACCCTGCACGAGGTGGCCTCCCAGCCGGTCGCCGAGTCGCATCGCCCGTTCCAGGTTCACCCGGCGGCCCGCGGCCACACCGGCGAGGCTGCTCATGGCCAGGGTCTGCGCCATGACATCCACGGCGAACCAGTCCGGCGCAGAATCGACCACGGTCAAGCAGACTCCGCTGGTGGCGATGCTCTCCCCGTGCTCGTACGGTTCCCACACGCGGTCCGGCCGGATGACCATTCGCAGGTTCGCTTCGCCGGTGACAGACTCCACGGTGCCCAATTGCTGCACAAGACCGGTGAACATCTCACGCCCTCCTGTAACGGATCATCAAGTCGTCGCCCAACCGTGACGCATGCAGCGTTCGCCAGGTCTGGGCCTGCGCTATGTTCCGGATGCCGAGATCACCCACGGCACGGGTGCCCGCGCCCGAGGAGTTTGGGTGCGGTGATCCAGATCAGCTCGTCGACCAGGTCTGCAGACAGGTACGCCGCGGCCACCTCGGCACCGCCCTCGAGCAGGACGTGCCGGGCACCCAACTCGTACAACTGCCGCAGGACCTCGTTCGGATCATGGTCCTTGATGACGACAAAACCCTCAGCCTCTACCTCACCCAGAACCACCCGCAGCGGCTGCTTGACCACGTCGACCCCGCGCACGGTCAACTGGGGGTTGTCGGCGCGGAAGGTCCCTGCGCCCACCGCGACCGCGTCCACGGTTGCGCGCAGCCTGTGGACCCACGCGCGGGCTTGCTCGCCGGTGACCCAGCGACTACTGCCATCAGTGGCGGCGATGTAGCCGTCGAGCGTGCTTGCGACTTTGAACGTGACGAACGGGCGACCCGCACCGACCGCGAACAGCCACGGTTCGAGAAAATCTGCAGCCTCCTCAGCCAAGGGCCCGGCCGACACCTCGACGCCGTTCGCACGCAGGAACTCCGCGCCACCGCCGGCCACGGGTGTGGGGTCAGCCACGGCGTACCGAACGGCACGCACACCGGCGTCGACCAGCGCCTGGGAACAGGGAGGGGTGAGGCCGTGATGGTTGCAGGGCTCCAGCGTCACGTACGCGGTGGTTCCCCGGGCGCGCTCTCCGGCTCGGTTGAGCGCGACCACCTCAGCGTGCGGGGTGCCTGCCCCTTGATGAGTGCCGCTGGCCACGACCTGCCCGTCGTCGTCGACGAGCACACAACCGACTCGGGGGTTGGGACCCACAGCGCCATGCACGGAGGCAGCCAGGCTCAGCGCCTGCGCCATGTGTTCGGTGTCCACCGGCCTCCTCCCACAACTCGACACGGGAGGATGTCACCGCGCAGCGGCGAACGGCGTTTCCTCCCATCCGGACTTTGACCGTCGGCCCCGGAGTTCCACCGGATCCACCGCTCGCGCGGGTCGCGGGCTCTCACCGCCGGCTCGGAGTTTCACCGACCCTGGAAACTGCCCCTCCATGGTGTCACACGGCCGTTGTCATCCGAGAGGGGTGATCAACCCTTGATGCTGTCGACCGCGCGTAGCCGCCCATGGTCGAATTCGGACACTTCACCCACGAAAGAGGAATCCGATGAAGACAACGATCTTGAGTTCGCTGGCGGTGGCCGGACTTGCCGCCGGAACCTTGATGCTTGCGCCACCCGCCTCGGCGACCTCGATTGGCGGGCAGGACGGCGAGGCGGTCGTCTATCTGCCGCAGTGCTCGAAGGGGGCCAGCCAGACAGACGCAACAGTGGCCGACTGCAGTTACTCCTACCTGACCAAGAAGGTGGCGCCCGCATACACCTACCTGACTTCGCAGGGCTATGTGCTGTGGAACAAGGGGACACTCACCTCGCGGGCGCTCAACTTCCCGGCAGCCTCGCAGACCTGGCCCAAGTTGACCAGTCTGTTCGGAGGCGCTTCGAGCACTGCCACGCCCATCGACATCACCGGGACTGTGGATGAGAACGGCCGCGTCGAACTCCAAGTGGCCTTCGAAACGTTCCTGGACTCATCGCTGGGCAAGTGCACACTGTCGGGCACCGTCCAGCTGAGTTCCGACGCGACCGACTCGCTGGGCAAGGGTGTCGGGAAGGCCTACGATCCGGCCACCGGCCGTTTTGCCGTTGCCAGCGCCACGCCTGCAACCCCGAAGCTCACCCCGGCACCGGGATCGAGTTGTGGTGCGGTCAACGTGGCCTACGACGTGAGCAAGGGCATGGGCTGGTACCTCAGTGGATACCTGATCATCCCCGGCGGGCAAGCGCCGGTCATCCCGCCCCCGGCCGAGGGTGGCAGTGACATCAAGGTGCAAGAGGCCAGCGTGAAGACGCCGAAGAAGATCGCCAAATCGGGTAAGACGGTGATTCTGCAGAAGGCAGTGAAGACCAACGCGGGCCAGAAGGCCACCGCCAAGCTCACGTGGTCGACGAAGAAGAGCGCCAAGGGCACTGCCAAGAAGTTCGCTTCGGTCCAGACCACCAAGAAGGGCAAGGTCACGATCACCACGACGGGCAAGGCCAAGAAGTTCTACGTGAAGTTGACGTTGAAGGCCCCGAAGAAGGGCGAGTACCAGGCGTACAACTACACGAAGACCTGGAACGTCAAGTAGAGGCTCTGGTTCCGGCCGCCGCCCGTAGTTTGTCTACGGCGGCGGCCGGGTCGTCTGCACCGTAGACGGCAGACCCGGCCACGAAAACGTCCGCGCCAGCCTCGGCGCAGATCTCAATCGTGCGCAGGTCCACGCCACCATCAACCTGCAACCACACCCCGGAATCACCGATGAGATCGCGGGCACGACGAATCTTCGGGACGACCACGTCGAGGAACTTCTGTCCGCCAAAGCCCGGCTCGACCGTCATGATCAGCAACATGTCGAACTCAGGCAGAAGCTCGGCAAAGGGCTCAACAGGTGTCGCAGGACGCAGGCCAAGCCCCGCTCGGGCACCGTGCCGGCGCAGGTCACGTGCGAGCTTGATCGGGGCGGTGGCGGCCTCCACATGGAAGGTCACGCTCCCGGCGCCGGCCTCGGCATACCCGGGAGCCCACCTGTCGGGATCCTCGATCATCAGGTGGCAGTCGACGGGGGTGTCCACGGTCTTGAGCAACGACTCGACGACCGGCATGCCCAGGGTCAGGTTCGGCACGAAGTGGTTGTCCATGACATCCACGTGCAACCAGTCGGCATGCCCGGCGACGGCTTGACAGTCAGCGGCAAGATTGGCGAAGTCGGCTGACAGGATGCTCGGCGATATCTGGATGCCCACGGGAGACGACGCTAGTCGGTGAGAGCGAGTTTGCGCAGCAGCGCAAGGTACATGCCATCGGTGTCGTGCCGCTGTGGCCACAGCCGCACGGCCTGCCCGTCGGCGCAATCGGGGACGTCTGGCAGTAGGTCCGCGGCCGACTCGAGCCGGGCGTCGTCGCGTCGGCGAAGCACGTCTTCGACCACAAGATCTGTCTCCGCCAAGTGCGGAGAGCACGTCACATAGGCGACCACTCCCCCCGGCTGACACACATCCAGTGCGTGATTGAGCAAACGGCGCTGCAGGTCCGCAAGCTCGGGGATGTCTGAAGGGCGGCGCCGCCACCGGGACTCCGGACGCCGACGCAGCACACCCAGGCCCGAGCACGGGGCGTCCAGAAGCACCCGGCTGAAGGAACCCTCGACGGCACCCGCATCGGCCACAACGACCTCTGCTCTACCCGGAGTGCCACGCAAGGCGGATTCGACCAGGTCGGCGCGGTGGCGATGCTGTTCGACGGCAAGCAACTCCCCGTCGTCACCGAGGAGGTCGGCCAATAGTGCTGCCTTTCCCCCAGGTCCTGCGCACATGTCCAACCATCGGTCGTCAGGGCCCTGCACCTGCGCGCGGGACAAAGCCAGCACCATGAGTTGGCTGCCCAGATCCTGCACGCCGGCGCGGGCATCGCGGACCGGACCAAGGGACCCCGGGTCGGTGCCCTTGAGGTACACACCCCACGGGGACCAGGGGGTGGGCTCACCGGGCAGTTCGTCGCGGCTGATCCGCGCCGGACGGGCGGCGAGGGTGATGCGGGGTGGTTCGTTGTCGCGCTCAAGCAGGGCGGGCAGTTCCGCGGGGCCAAGGACGTCGCGGAACGCCCTGATGATCCATTCGGGGTGCGAGTACTCCGCAGCCGTCAAGGCGTCACCGGAAAGTCCTTTGGTGGCCTTGGCCAGCAGAACCTCCTGGTCGTCCGCGGCAATCCGGCGCATCACGGCGTTGACGAAACCTTTAGCCGACACCGCGCCCACGGACACAGTCAGCCGGACTGCGTTGTCCACCACGGCGTGAGCGGGCTTGCCGAGGTACATGTGCTCAGCGGTGGCCATCCGCAGGATGTCGAGAACACGTGGGTCCACCTTGTCCAGACCGCGATTCACAGCGGTGGCGATCACCGCGTCGAGGGTTCCTCGGCGTCGCAACGTGGTGTAGACGAGTTCGGTGGTGAGGCCACGGTCCGCTTTCGACATGTCCGTGTCGGAGAGGGCGGAGGACAGTGCGAGATTCGCGTATGCGTCATCGGCTCCGACCTGGTGCAGGACGTCGTACGCTGCGCGGCGGGCTGGGCTCAGACTCACTGCAGGACCATGTGGTCTGCGTGCATACCGCGGGCCCAGTCCGTGGCGGCCATGGCCTTCTTGCCAGCGGGCTGGACCGTGCCGAGTTCCACCGCCGAGCTCAGGGTCCCCACGAGGACCCGCTTCTTCTCGACCTGCAGCACCCCGGGCTCCAACTGCTGGTCGGAGATCGACACGGGTTGCAGCTTCACTTTGGTGTCCCCCAGCATGGTCCATGCCCCTGGCGCCGGAGTGCATGCGCGGATCCGACGATCAACGGCCAGCGCCGGTTCGTCCCACCGGACTCGGGCATCCTCAGCAGTGATCTTGGGCGCCAAGCTGACCCCGTCCGACGACTGCGCGACGGCATGCACCGTGCCCTGCTCGATCCCGTCAAGAGCCCGGACGAGCAGCTCAGCACCGGAGTGCGCGAGCCTGCCCAGCAGGTCCCCGGAGGTGTCACGAGGACCAATGGCCTCGGTCACCACACCGAAGACCGGGCCTGTGTCCATGCCGGCTTCGAGTTGGAACACAGCCGCCCCCGTCAGATCGTCCCCGGCCATCACAGCCCGTTGGACCGGCGCTGCCCCACGCCACGCGGGGAGCAGCGAGAAATGCAGATTGACCCAGCCCTTGGCGGGGATGTCCAAGACGGTCTGCGGGATCAGAGCTCCATAAGCCACCACCGGACAGCAGTCGGGCTGCAAGGCCGCCAACTGGTCGATGAAGTCCGGGTCACTGGGCCGTGCCGGCTTGAGGGCGGGAATACCGAGTTCCTCGGCGACCCGGCTCACTGGGCTCGGTGTGAGCCGATGGCCACGTCCGGCCACCGCGTCGGGGCGGGTCACGACGGCAACGACCTCGTGGTGCGAAGCGAGCAGGGCCTGCAGACTCACGACCGCCACCTCGGGCGTTCCGGCGAACACGAGCCTCATCTGGGTGTCCTTTGCAGGTGGGGGCTGGTCTTGACCAGAGTGTCCGGGCCGAACCAGTCAGATTCGCGGATGAGCTTCATGGCTTCCTTGCGCTGTTGGGCATCAAGCCGGTCGATGAATAGCACGCCATCGAGGTGATCGGTCTCGTGCTGGACGCAGCGGGAGAGCAGGTGAGTGCCCTCGACGGTGATCGGATCTCCGTGCATGTTGAAGCCGCGGGCAACGACCCCGAGCGCACGCGGGGTGGGGAAGCGCAGCTCGGGGATGGACAGACAGCCTTCCTCTTCCTCCTGGCGTTCATCGGAGAGGTCCAAGTCCGGGTTGACCAGATGGCCGAGTTCGCCATCGACGTAGTAGGTGAACACCCGCAGACCCACCCCCAACTGGGGTGCGGCCAATCCGACACCTGGGGCGTCCATCATGGTGTCGGTCAGATCCTGCACGAGGCGTCGTAGTTGCTTGTCGAAGTCCACAACCGGCACTGCGGGGGTGCGCAGAACAGGATCGCCGAACAGGCGGATATCGACGACGGACACGCCAGTGAGTCTACGGTGAGTCACCTTCCCCCGAGGTCGACAGGATCCACCCGGACCTCGACGACGGCTCTGCCCGCCCGTGAGCGCTTCGACTGCTGCTCCTGGACGTACTTCAGCAAGCCAGCGGCTCGTCCGAGCGGTGCAAGCAATAGCGCCTCAGCACCACCGGCCGTCTCCAGTGGACCCAGCACCTCACCGGTGAACCCCTCTAGCCACTCGGTTACCGCCTCTAACGAGCCTCGCAACCGCACGCAACGGTACGCGGGTGGCATATGCGCTTGTTCCCTGTCGGCGCGCTCGGATTCGGCAAGCGACGCGAGGTCGTTGCGGACCAGGGCCTGCACGACGTGGGCGTCCTGAGCAGCCACCAGCATGGTTTGCGCGTCGGGGGCCGTCACAGCGATCGCTGCCATCCAGCGCCGCGCGGCTTCCTCCCGCGCCCGCAGACTCATGCGCGACAAGAGCACCTCGGTGTCCAGGATCAACAAGGCGGCAAAACCGCCCACGACCTGCGGTTCAGAACCCGGGGTGGCGACCACAATCCCTTGTTCGGCACCAACCTCGTCGACCACTCCGGACTCAGCGTCGCTGCGGATGACCGGCACCGCCGGGAAGGCCCGCTCCAACTCCTCGGCACTCTTCCTGGCGCCCGCGCCGATGGGAACGAACGTGCGGTGGCCGCAGGCGCTGCACTGCTCGTGGGGCAACTGGCACAGCCAGCACCGCGGTTGTCCTGCTCGGTCCGGGCGGACACCTCCCCCACACCGTTGGCAGCGGGCGATCTGCGAGCACTGCGCGCATAACAGGCCCGTGCTCCCGCCCGCCCGTGGCACCTGGACCAGGACCAGCCCTTTCTCCAGGCCGGCGCGTACGAGGTTGAAGGCCCTGCCGGGGACTCGGCGACGATCAGCGTCGGGCTCCACGAGAGCTTCCACGCGGTAGCGACGGGCTCGCGCGCCCTCCCTGGACAAGGTCACGCTGCCGGCATTTGCGTCGTGCAGCCATTGGGCCGTTGCAACCGTGCGGGTGTAGCCACCGACCAGGACATGCGCCCCGGCTCGCCAGCCCCGCAGCGCAGCCACCTCCCGTGCGTGCCAGCCCGGCGTCTGGACTTCAGCCAGTACGTCATCGCCGTCGTCCCAAACTGCGATCAGACCAAGGTCGCGCACCGGGGCGAAGACTGCCGAGCGGGTGCCGATCACCACTGTCCTGGAACCTGCCAGGATCTCGAGATGGGTCTTGTACCGCAGGCGGTTCGACACCTCAGCTGACACCACGGCGAGCAACTCCGAAGGCAGCACCTGCGTGCATGCGGCGTACAGGTGGCGGACATCCCGGGCGTCGGGCACGACGAGCACGACCCCACGGCCCGCTGCAGCCGTCTCGGCTGCCCTTTCGGCCAGCATCGCGAACGGGTCATCGTGGGGATGGCAGATCCAACTCGACGCGCCTTTGGTCGATACCGAGTACTGCGCCCACTGGTCGGTCTGGGGGGCGCTCGGCAGGCCTTCCGCGGGCAGGTACTCCTTCTTCTCCACCGCGGCTACCCGTGGCGGAACAGCGAACCTGAGCACGTCGCTGAGGCTGCCCGCGTAACGGTCGGCCACCAAACGCGCAAGCCCCGTGATCTCCGAGGTCAGCACAGACGGGCCGGCGACTTTCAACAGTGGCTGCAAGGCGCCTTCGAAGTCACTGGGTCCCCGCTCGACGAGCCATGCGCCAACCTGACGGCCGTGGAAGCGCACCTTGACCCGGCAACCGGGCACGGCCGCCTCGTCGAGGTCGGCGGGGATTGAGAAGTCAAACAGGCGGTCCAGGTGCGGCAACGGCGACTCGATGGCCACGCGCGCAACGTCGGTCACCCTTTGACTGCGGACTTCAAAGCCTCCACCCTGTCGGTCCGCTCCCAGGTGAAGTCAGGCTCCTCGCGGCCGAAGTGACCATACGCGGCGGTCGCGGCATAGATCGGGCGCTTGAGGTCCAGATCCCTGATGATCGCCGCTGGTCGCAAGTCGAACACCTCCAGGATCGCGTCTTCCAGTTGGGCGTCGGGCACCACTGAAGTGCCGTACGACTCCACGAACAACCCGACCGGGTGGGCTGTGCCGATGGCGTATGAGACCTGGACTTCGCAGCGGGTGGCCAGTCCCGCGGCCACCACGTTCTTGGCCACCCAGCGCATGGCGTACGCCGCTGAGCGGTCGACCTTCGACGGATCCTTGCCCGAGAACGCGCCTCCCCCGTGACGTGCCATGCCACCGTAGGTGTCCACGATGATCTTGCGCCCTGTGAGGCCGGCGTCGGCCGCAGGACCGCCCTCAACGAAGCGCCCAGTCGGGTTGACCAGCATCCGCACATCCGAGGTGAGAAGTTCGAGATCGGCCAATTCCGGGGCGATCACGAACTCCTCGATATCGGGGCCCAGCAGTGTGTCTCGGTCGATGTCGTCGATGTGCTGGCTGGAGACAACCACCGTGTTCACAGCCGCCGGCCGCGTTCCGTCGTACTCGATGGTCACCTGCACTTTGCCGTCCGGGCGCAGGTAGGGGACGACGGCTTGCTTGCGGACCGCGGTGAGCCGCCGGCTCAGACGATGCGCCAGCGCGATCGGCATGGGCATGAGTTCCGGGGTGTCGGTGCAGGCATAACCGAACATCAATCCCTGGTCACCGGCGCCCTGCGCATCGAGCGGATCGGCGCTGCCCTCATGGCGCTCTTCCCAGGAATCATCGACGCCCTGACGGATGTCCTCCGACTGCTGGTCCAGGGACACCGAGATGCCGCAGGACTGACCGTCGAAACCCTTCTCCGACGAGTCGTACCCGATGTCAAGGATGCATTCTCGGACTTTGCGAGGGATGTCCACGTAGGTCTTGGTGTTCACCTCACCGGCAACCACGACCAGGCCGGTGGTCACCAGCGTTTCAACCGCTACGTGGGAATCCGGGTCGTCGGCCAGCATCGCATCCAGAATGGTGTCGCTGATCTGGTCGGCGATCTTGTCGGGGTGACCTTCAGTCACCGATTCCGAGGAAAACAGGCGCTTTGCCACAGGAGCCCTCCTTGATTCTCGCCCGAGTCTACGGAAGGGGTCGGACACGACCCGTGTGACCTGTGGATGCTCAAGGCGTTGGTTGACGTTCGGGTAGTTGGTTGACGCCTGTCGCCCGACGAGCCTCAACCAACTGCACGAACCCCACCCAACGCAGGATTGGGGGTCAGCGGCCACGGTGAGCCGACCCCGTGGCGTGAGAATGAGCGCAGCTGCCGGAAGTTGAGGCGCACAGGTGGTTTCGGTACTCCGCCGCCAGCGTCACGAGCCGGATTGTTGCGTTGTTACCGACCGAGAACCTCGATTGTCACGTCGTTGCTGGTTGGCAGGCGATGAAAACAGCAACAACGCCACAATGCGGCCCCCGCCGCCGCAACAACGCCACAAACCACCCGTACGCGCCTAGCCGTCAAACCAGCCGTTCCACCACGGCGTCGAGCACCCGGTGGGAAAGCGCGACCTTGCAGGTTCCGGGGATCTCCTCTGAGAGCCCATCGCCGAGCAGCAGGACTGCCTCGTTGTGGTCAGTGCCGAACGCGCGGTCGTGGCCCACCGGGTTGGCGACCATGATGTCGCAACCCTTCTTCGCGAACTTGCGCTCTGCGTGTTCCAGCCAGGTCCCGGATGCGTCACCGGTCTCCGCGGCGAAACCGACCAGCAGCGGGGACTTCCCGGTGCGTTGCGCCACCAGCGTGGCGAGCACGTCCGGGTTGTGCACAAGGTTGAGCGTGAGAGTCGAGGACTCCGACTTCTTGATCTTCGAGTCGGGCAGGCTCTCGGCCCGGAAGTCAGCGATGGCTGCGGCCATGATGATCACGTCTGCCTCTTTGGCAAGACCCTGGGCAGCCACCAGCATCTCGTCGGCTGTCAAGGCATCGATCACCTCGACCCCGGCAGGAGTGGGCACATCGACATCGCCGCGGATCAAGGTCACTCTCGCCCCGCGCGAAACCGCCGCAGCCGCCATACTCATCGCCTGCTTACCGCTCGAGCGGTTGCCGATGTGACGCACTGGGTCGAGTCGCTCGCGGGTCCCACCGCCGCTGATCACCACGTGTCGGTGGCGCAGGTCGGGCGACAGGTCGGTCTTGGCCAAAGCGGCCCGCACGATCCAGGCGATTGCCTCGGGCTCGGGCAGACGACCGGGTCCTGAGTCGTAGCCAGTCAGCCGGCCCGAATCAGGATCGACCACGAGTACTCCGCGGTCCCGCAACGTCGCGACGTTGGCCCGGGTGGCGGGGTGCTCCCACATCTCGGTGTGCATCGCCGGGAACATCACGACTGGGCAATGGGCAGTCAGCAGGGTGTTCGTCAGCAGGTCATCGGCCAGGCCATAGGAGGCCTTTGCCAGCAGGTTCGCGGTGGCTGGAGCCACAACGACCAGATCTGCCTGCTGCCCGATACGCACGTGCGGGACCTCGTGGACGTTGTCGAAGAAGTCGCTCGTGACCGGACGTCCCGATAACGCCGACCAGGTAGCCGCACCCACGAACTCGAGCGCAGTCTTGGTCGGGACCACCGTGACCTTGGTGTCCAGCGCCTGAATCCGGCGCAACACCTCGGCCGCTTTGTAGGCGGCGATCCCGCCACCTACACCGAGTACAACCTCGGGGGTCAGGCTTCGGTCTCTTCAACCGTGACGTTGCTGGTCTCCAGCAGGCCGTCGTTGATCTCACGCATGGCGATGGAGAGAGGCTTCTCGTGCTGGTAGGTCTCCACCAGCGGCCCCACGTGCTCCAGAGCGCCCTCGGAGAGCTGGCTGTAGTAGGCGTTGATCTGGCGGGCGCGGCGCGCAGCCTCGATCACCAGCGAATACTTGGAATCAGTCTTCTCGAGCAACTCGTCCAACGGTGGGTACGTGATGCCCTCGGCACTACTTTCGACTGCCACAGGGGAAACCTTTCGTTTGCAAACTCCTCCCAGGGTAGCCGATGCCGCCGCGCGCACGCGGTGACAGCCTCCGCCGGGCGCTATTGGATCAGTGCGGACAACGCCACGCTGGCCGCTTCAACCTCCACGTTTGCGATCACATGGTCGAATTCGGACTGGGCGGCCAGTTCCTCGTCGGCGCGCGCGAGCCTCGCGCGGACGGCCGCGTCGTCCTCGGTCCCCCTGCCGACCAAGCGCCGCTTGAGCTCCTCCGGGCTCGGCGGGGCGAGGAACACGAGCACACAGTCTGGCATCGCCGCTCTGACCTGCCGAGCACCCTGCAGTTCGATCTCCAAGAGAACGGGACCGGTACGAAGGTGTTGCTCGACAGGCTCACGGGGAGTGCCGTAGGAGTTCCCGGCGAAGCTTGCCCACTCCAGCAGCCGGCCGTCATCGGCCATGTTCGCGAAGTCATCTCGCGAGACGAAGAAGTACTCCCTGCCGTCCTGCTCCCCGGGTCGCGGCGCTCTGGTGGTCGCCGACACCGACAACCAGATGTCGGCGCGTTCGCGCAGCAGATGGGCAACAACTGTGGACTTCCCAACGCCACTGGGCCCAGAGACCACGTACAGCCGGTTCACCGGCTGAGCAATCCGGTAAGCACTGCGATCTGGTTGTCGCCGAGGCCCCGCAGGCGTCGTGAGGCAGACACCTTGGCCTGCTTCATGAAGCGGTCCAGCCTGGATGGTCCAACCCCCGGCAAGCACAGCAACGCCTCGCGAACCCGCAGTCCCGCGACCACCTCGTCAATGCGCGCCAATTCCAGGAGACCGTGCCAGCCGAGTTCGCCGCCGCGCAACTGCTCCTTGACCTGGGCGCGGCGTTGCCTGTTGGCGACGGCTTTGGCAGTGGCCGCGGACCGTTGCTCCGGGGACAGGGCCGGGGGTTGCTGGGTCCGTGAGGTGTCAGTCAACACGAGCCGCCAGGGCTTGAGCCGCGATGATCTGGGCGGCATCGCGCGGGGATTCGGCCGCTGTGACGGGCCGGCCAACAACCAGCAGACCCGCCCCTGCACCGATCGCATCGGCCGGGGTGACGACGCGTCGCTGATCGGCCACGTCCGCGCCCGCCGGACGGATGCCCGGTGTGATGAGCAACGGGTCCGGGCCCAGCAATGCTCGCAGCGTGGCCACTTCATGGGCCGAACTCACGATGGCGCGTGCGCCCGCACTTACGGCCAGCCGAGCCCACCGCATCACGACCTGCTCGGGTGTCCCGGAGATTCCCAACTCGGTCAGGTCGAGTCCCCCGAGGCTGGTCAGGACAGTGACTGCGGCCACATGCGTCCCGGGCAGGGCCAACGCCACCGCCTCAATGCCGGCGGTCCCGGCTGCCGCGTGAACGGTCAGGATGTCGGGCTCGAGTGCCGCCACCGAACGCGCAGCACCGGCCATCGTGTTGGGGATGTCGTGGATCTTGAGGTCGAGGAAGAGCGCACAATGCGGAGCGGCCGCCCGGATCTCCGCAACGCCGAGGCCTCCATCGCGAAGGTAGGTCTCAAGACCGACCTTGACGTGCGAGAACACACCGTCCACGGCGTTGGCCCATTGGCAGGCAGTCGCCAGATCAGGGGCATCCAGTGCCAGAGCAATAGGTGCGGTCACGTCAGTCCTCCTCTATGTGCGATACCCACCGCATCGGCCACGTTCGCGAATCCTCGCTCATGGAGCAGACTCAGCAGTTCCCTCTGCACCCGCACCGGCGCCGAGGGGTCGTGGAAGGTCATCGTGCCCACGCTGACCGCACTGGCCCCGGCCGCCAGGAACTGCAGGGCGTCGGCCCCCGTTGCGATGCCGCCCATGCCCAGAATGGGCACGTCAGGCAGCACTTGGTGCACCTGCCAGACACACCGGATCGCCGTCGGGCGGATCGCCGGACCGCTCAAACCACCGGTGACTCCCCCGAGGATGGGACGCAGCGTGTCGGTGTCGATGGCCATGCCCAGCGTCGTGTTGATCATCGAGAAACCGTCCGCGCCCGCGTTGTGGCAGGCCAAGGCGATCTCGGCGATGCTGGTCACGTCGGGGGAGAGCTTGGCGAAGATCGGGACACGCGAATCGGTGTTGCGCCGGACCTGGTGGATGACTGAGGACGCCGACATGACGTCGCAGGCGAAGACCTGCCCGCGGCTCTCCACGTTGGGGCAGGAGATGTTGACCTCGATGGCGCTCACTGCCGGGTTGTCGCGCAGGATGCGGGCCAGTTGCGCGAACTCCTCCACCGTCTCGCCGGCGATGGAGACGAAGGCCGCCACCTTGCGTTCCGCGAGCCAGGTCAGGTCGTTGGCCAGGAAGGACTCGATGCCCGGGCCCTGCAAACCGATCGAGTTGAGCATTCCAGAAGGGGTCTCGACCATGCGCGGGGTCGGTCGGCCCGAGCGTGCGCGCATCATGATGCTCTTGGTGACCACACCTCCGATCTCGGTCAAGTCGAAGAACGTCGCCAGTTCTTTGCCGGCCGCGGCGCAACCGGACGCTGTGAAGGCCGGTCCTGCGAACTCCACGCCTGCGAGGTTGATGCGGGGATCAGTCATCGCGGGGCTCCGGTGCACCCAGGGTTCCGGCGGGCACCGTACCGACTTCAGACCATCGGACCCGGTCGCCGAAGAACACCGGCCCGTCGGTGCACGAGCGCACCATGCGGGTCACGCCGTCGTCGCCGATGACAGGCAGCACGCAAGTCATGCACACCCCGACGCCACAGGCCATTGACTCCTCCACCGCGCACTGGGCCACTGCACCGTGACTCGCGCTGACCTCAGAGACCGCCTGCAGCATTCCCATCGGCCCGCAGGCGTACACGGCCATGTGCTTGCCCGCAGCGAGAATCCGCTCCAGCGGATCAGTGACCCGGCCCTTCTCGCCGGCCGACCCATCGTCGGTCGTGACATGAACCGCATCGGAGACCCTGCGCGCCTCGACCACACCGTGCAGCCGCGCTGCGTCACCTGCGCCGACGACGATTTCCACCGAGCAACCCCGCGCGCGCAGTTGAGATGCGAGTTCAAACAAAGGCGCAACGCCGTACCCGCCTCCGACCAGCACACACGGCACGGGCTCGGTCGGCAGACGGAAGGGCTGGCCCAGTGGCGCGATCACGTTGATCACGTCCCCGGGTCGGCGGGCCACCAGCCACTTGGTCCCGGGACCTTTCGGGGACACGATGATCTGCAAGGCGCCGCCTGCCTTCGTCGAGGCCGACCGGATGGAGAAGGCCCGCCGCAGAATATGAGCGTCATCAACGGCAATTGCAACGAAGTGCCCCGGCCGGAAACCGTCGGCGATCCCCGGCGCCGCGAACGACATGTGGAAGTAGGCGCCATCCCGGCGCACGCTGAGAACCTCGGCGTCTGCCTGGGTCGTCATCGGCTCTCCCACAGCCCGATGAGGTCCGCCTGATGCTCCTGGATACTGCGTACCCCGATTCGCCCGGTCTTCAACGCCTCGATCCCCTGGACCGCGGCGGCAAGGCCCTGCACGGTGGTGATGCAGGGGATGCTCTTGACCACCGCAGCGGTGCGGATGTCGTACCCGTCGACGCGTGCGCCGGTCCCCAGTGGCGTGTTCACCACCAGGTCGACGTCACCGGCCAGGATGCTGGCCACGGTGGTCTGTTCCCCGTTGGGGCCGATCCCTTCTGCGTGCTTGCGCAGCACCGTCACCGTCACGCCGTTGCGCCGCAGGACGTCAGCCGTGCCCTGCGTTGCGAGGATCTCGAAGCCGAGGTCGGACAACCGCTTGACCGGGAAGATCATCGAGCGCTTGTCCCGGTTGGCGACCGTGATGATGGCACGTCCGGACATAGGCAGGCCGCTGGAGTACGCACCCGACTGCGACTTGGCGAAGGCCGTCCCGAAGTCTGCGTCGATGCCCATCACCTCACCGGTTGAGCGCATCTCAGGGCCGAGCACGGTGTCGACCCCATGGAACCGGCCGAATGGCATGACCGCTTCTTTGACCGCTGTGGCTGCCCCGATAGGCAACTCGGCGCCGTCCCCGGAACGAGGCAGGATCCCCGTAGCCCGCAGGTCCGCAATGCTCTGACCGACCGCGATGCGAGCCGCCGCCTTGGCCAGCGGCACACCGGTGGCCTTGGACACGAACGGCACTGTGCGCGAAGCGCGCGGATTGGCCTCCAGGACGAACAGGCGGTCCTGGGTCAGCGCGAACTGGATGTTCAGCAGACCGCGCACTCCGACACCTTCGGCAATAGCGCGGGTGCTGGACCGGATCTGCTCGAGTTCCTGGCGCCCGAGCGTTATCGGGGGCAGGGCGCAGGCGGAATCACCGGAGTGAATACCTGCTTCCTCGATGTGCTCCATAACTCCGCCGATGTACAGATCGCTCCCGTCGAACAGTGCGTCCACATCGATCTCGATGGCATCGTCGAGGAACTGGTCGACCAGCACTGGATGCTCGGGGCTGGCCTGGGTCGCCCGCTCGATGTAGGAGGCGAGCATCGACTCGTCGTACACGATCTCCATGCCACGACCGCCTAGGACGTACGAGGGGCGCACCAGGACCGGGTAGCCGATCTCCGCGGCGATCGCCTCGGCCTCCTCAACACTGCTGGCGAGCCCGTGCTTCGGAACCGGAAGACCTGCGCGGTGCAGCACCTGCCCGAAAGCGCCACGCTCCTCAGCCAGATGGATGGCCTCGGGCGTAGTACCGAGCAGCGGCACACCCTCCGCCTTGAGCCGGGCTGCCAGGCCCAGCGGCGTCTGGCCCCCGAGCTGGCAGATCACACCGGCCACGGGCCCGACGGCCTGTTCGGCGGCAATCACCTCGAGGACGTCCTCGAGTGTCAGTGGCTCGAAGTACAGCCGATCGGCAGTGTCGTAGTCGGTGGACACGGTCTCGGGGTTGCAGTTGACCATGATGGCCTCGTACCCGGCCTCGCGCAGGGTCAAGGTGGCATGCACACACGAGTAGTCGAACTCGATCCCCTGGCCGATCCGGTTGGGCCCCGAGCCCAGGATGATGACTGCCTGCTTGTCACGGGGCTCCACCTCGGTGGCCATGTCGTAACTGGAGTAGTGGTAGGGCGTGTAGGCCGGGAACTCCGCCGCGCACGTGTCCACGGTCTTGAACACCGGGCGGATGCCGAGTGCATGGCGGACTCCGCGGATCACGTCCTCGCGACTTCCACGCAGTGCCGCGATCTGGGCGTCCGAGAAGCCGGTCTCCTTGGCTTTGCGCAGCAGACTGGGCGCAAGGCGCTCCGCCTGCCGGACCCGGTCGGCCATGGCGTTGATCCCGACGATCTGCTCGAGGAACCACGGATCGATGGCCGTGACCTCGTACAACGTCGCGACGCTGGCACCGAGCCACAGTGCCTGCTGCACTTTCTGCAAGCGCCCGTCGTGCGGCCGGGCGACCTCGGCGAGCAGGTCCTCCAGCGGACGCGGATCAGCCGGCCACGAGAACTCCGAGCCTTTCTGCTCGACGCTGCGCAACGCCTTCTGCAGGGCCTGGGCGAAGTTGCGCCCGAGGGCCATCGCCTCCCCCACGCTCTTCATCGTCGTGGTCAGGGTGTCGTCGGCCCCCGGGAACTTCTCGAACGCGAACCGCGGCACCTTCACCACGACGTAGTCCAGAGTCGGTTCGAACGACGCAGGGGTCTGGCGTGTGATGTCGTTGGGGATCTCGTCAAGGGTGTAACCGATGGCCAACTTCGCCGCGATCTTGGCGATCGGGAAGCCGGTGGCCTTCGAGGCCAGCGCTGACGAGCGCGAAACCCGCGGGTTCATCTCGATGACGATGATCCGGCCGTTCTCAGGATGGATCGCGAACTGGATGTTGCAGCCGCCGGTGTCGACGCCGACCTCGCGGATCACGGCGATGCCGACATCGCGCATCCGCTGGTACTCCCGGTCGGTGAGAGTCAGTGCGGGCGCCACCGTGATCGAGTCACCGGTGTGAACGCCAAGAGGGTCGAGGTTCTCGATCGAGCAGATGACCACGACGTTGTCGTTGCGGTCACGCATCAACTCGAGCTCGAACTCCTTCCAGCCCAGGATCGACTCCTCCAGCAGCACCTCGGTGGTGGGGCTTGCGGCCAGTCCGGCACCAGCGATACGACGCAGGTCGTCCTCGTTGTAGGCCATCCCCGAGCCGGCCCCGCCCATCGTGAAGGAGGGACGCACGACCACCGGGTAGCCGAGTTCGGTCACGGCGTCGAGGCAATCCTCGAGGGTGTGACACACCGCCGACGCAGCAGACTCGGCGCCGACCTTCTCCACGATCTGCTTGAACAGCTCACGGTTCTCCCCGCGCTGGATCGCGTCGATGTCCGCCCCGATGAGTTCGACCCCATAGCGGTCGAGCACGCCGTTTTCCGCCAGTGCGACCGCGGCGTTCAGAGCCGTCTGCCCGCCCAGAGTGGGTAGCAGCGCATCGGGGCGTTCCTTCGCGATCACCTTCTCCACGAACTCCGGGGTTATGGGCTCGATGTAAGTGGCGTCGGCGAACTCCGGATCGGTCATGATCGTGGCGGGGTTGCTGTTCACGAGCACCACACGCAGACCCTCGGCCTGCAAAACTCGGCACGCCTGTGTGCCCGAGTAGTCGAACTCGCAGGCCTGACCGATGACGATCGGCCCGGAGCCGATGACCAGGATGCTGGAGATGTCCTCACGTTTCGGCATCAGTGCTGCCCTCCCATGGCCTGCGCGAAGCGGTCGAACAGGTAGGCGGAATCATGCGGGCCTGCCGCTGCCTCCGGGTGGTATTGGACGCTGAATGCCGGAACATCCAGGCACTGAAGCCCCTCGACGACATCGTCGTTGAGACACACGTGGCTGACCCGGACCCGGCCGAAGTCTGTGCTCACGTCCTCGCCGAGTGGGGCCTTGACCGCGAACCCGTGGTTGTGCGCCGTCACCTCGACCTTGCCGGTGGTCCGGTCCTGCACCGGCTGGTTGATCCCCCGGTGACCGTAGGCCAGTTTGTAGGTGCCGAACCCGAGGGCACGTCCGAGGATCTGGTTGCCGAAACAGATTCCGAACGTCGGCAGCGAGTCGCCCAGCGCACTGCGGGCGATCTCAACCGCGTGGTCAGCGGTGGCAGGGTCGCCGGGACCGTTGGAGAAGAACAGACCGTCAGGGTTGAGCGCCTGGATCTGCTCGTAGGTGTGGTCCGAGGGAACGACATGGACGCTCATCCCCCGCTGCGCCATCAAGGCCGGGGTCATGCGCTTGATGCCTAGATCAACCGCCACGACCGTGAAGCGGCTCTGCCCGATCGCCGGGACCGTGTACGGGGCGGAAGTGGAGACCTCGGCAGACAGGTTCGCACCAAGCATGCCGGGGGACGACTTGACTGCCTCGAGCATGGTGGCGGCATCGCTGAGCGCATCCCCGCTGAAAAGCCCGACCCGCATGACACCACGCTCGCGCAGGTGGCGGGTCAGCGCCCGGGTGTCGACACCGCGCACGCCGACGACACCAGCTGCTTCAAGGCTGCGGCCCAGAGTGTCCTCAGCGCGCCAATTGCTGGCCACCGGGCTGAGGTCGCGCACGACGAAACCGGCGGCCCAGATCCGGTCGGACTCTGGGTCTTCGAGGTTCATGCCCGTGTTGCCGATATGCGGCGCGGTCATCACGATCACTTGCCGGTGGTAGGACGGGTCGGTCAGCGTCTCCTGGTAGCCGGTCATGCCGGTGGCGAACACCGCCTCCCCGAACGCGCTGCCGCGGGCCCCGAACGCCTCCCCGCGCAATGTGGTGCCGTCCTCGAGGATCAGCAGCGCAGGCTCCGACTCGTGGGCGTCGGCCTCGTCGAGCATCGGGATTGTGAAACTCACGGTGTCTCCTCACCTGCGAAAAGCCTGCGACTGTTCGTGTACAGCGCCGCGACGTCCTCAGCAGCGTCCGGGCGGAAACCGCTCTGCAGCGTGGTTTGGCCGGCGTTCCAGAACCACAGGACGAGCCCGTCCTTCTCCGCCACCTGTCCTGCGACGCCCCTGCCGAGTTGCACATCGACGACCTGATCGGCGCCGATGAACACCACGGGTTCGCCGATGCGCTCGATGCGCACACCCTGCTCGCTCACGTCGGCGGTGGCGTTGCCCGGGGCCCCGAGCCCTGCGGCGACCACCCGGCGCATCCAGTCATCGGCGGGTGCGGTCCCGACGTAGCGGCCGGCCACTTCTAATTCCGGGGAGTAGCCGGTGGGCACCGCCTGCATGGGCAGATCCTGGGCGGCCCGTCGTTTCCAACTGCGCCACATCCCCCACACAGCCAGCAACGTCACTGCCACAACTCCGGCGGTGAGCGCCAACCGCTGCGGCAATTGCGTGACTTCTTGGGACTGTGCGGCAAGCAGGACGTTCATCGGACGGGTTCGAGCTCCACAACCGAGCCGTTGAGGACGGTGGGTTCACCGCGTAACCACGTTGCAAGCACCTGGCCGTGCAGGACGGTTCCCGCGTACGGGGTGTTCCGGCTGCGGCTGACCATGTCACTGGCCGACACCACCCACTCGACGTCCGGGTCGAACAACGTGAGGTTCGCCGGTTCACCGACGGCGATCGGTCGCCCATGCTCGTGCACCCGACCGATCTCTGCGGGCACGGCCGACATACGCGCCGCCACGGCCTCCCAGTCGAGCAGACCGGTGCGGACCATCGTCTCGTTGATCACCGGCAGTGCGGTCTGCAGACCCAACATCCCGAAGGATGCCGCCGCCCATTCACACTCCTTGTCCTCCATGGCGTGCGGGGCGTGGTCAGTGGCGACGATGTCGATGATCCCCTCGGCCAGAGCCTCACGCAGTGCCTCGACGTGGCGTTCGGACCGTAGCGGCGGATTGACCTTGTAGATGGGGTCGTAGGTCGCAGCCAGGTCGTCGGTGAGCAGCAAGTGGTGCGGAGTCACCTCAGCGGTCACTGCGATCCCCCGGCTCTTTGCCCACCGCAGGATCTCCACGGTGCCGGCGGTGGACACGTGGCAGATGTGCAACCGCGAGCCGACGTGCTCTGCCAGCAGCACATCGCGAGCCACGATCGCCTCCTCGGCCACGGCTGGCCAGCCACGCAGACCGAGTTGGCCGGACAGGATGCCTTCGTGCATCTGGGCACCCTCGGTGAGCCGCGGTTCCTGGGCATGCTGGGCGATGACCCCGTCGAACGCCTTCACGTACTCCAGCGCCCGGCGCATCAGCAGCGCATCGGACACACAGTGGCCGTCGTCGCTGAAGACCCTGACCCTTGCCGCCGAGTCGGCCATGGCGCCCAGCTCGGCCAGGCGCTTGCCTTCCAAGCCGACGGTCACCGCACCGACTGGGCGGACGTCGGCGTGCCCGGCCTCGATCCCGAGCCGCCAGACCTGCTCGACGACCCCGGCCGTGTCGGCCACCGGGTCGGTGTTGGCCATGGCGTGGACCGCCGTGAAACCGCCCGCGGCCGCAGCCCGGGTACCTGTGGCAACGGTCTCGGCGTCTTCGCGTCCGGGCTCACGCAGGTGGGTGTGAAGGTCCACGAGTCCGGGCAGCAGAACCGCACCGCGTCCGTCGACCTCTTCAGCACCCTCGAGGTTCGCCCCGATCTGCGCCACTATCCCGTTCTCGATCCGGACATCGAGCGCCTCGCCCCCGAGCGGCCGGACGTTCCTGAGTACTGTCATGCTTCTTGCCCTCCCAGCAGCAGGTACAGAACAGCCATGCGCACGTGCACACCGTTGGTGACCTGGTCGACGATCACTGAGCGCTCGGCATCGGCGACATCGGCCGCGATCTCCATCCCCCGGTTCATCGGACCCGGGTGCATCACCAGCGCGTGGTCGGGGAGTGTTGCCATCCGCGGGACGTCGAGGCCGTACCGGCGCGAGTACTCCCTGGCGCTGGGGAAGAAGGCCGCGTTCATGCGTTCGAGCTGCACGCGCAGCATCATGACCACATCGGCTTTGACGATCGCGTCATCGAGGTCGTAGTTGACCTGGCAGGGCCAACTGTCCACGCCCACCGGCAGCAGCGTGGGCGGCGCGACGAGGGTGACGTTGGCGCCCAGCGTGTCGAGCAACCACACGTTGGAACGGGCCACTCGCGAGTGCAGGACATCGCCCACGATCACGACGTTGAGCCCCTCGAGCGATCCCTGTCCGTCGCGCAGGTGGTCGCGCATCGTGAAGGCGTCCAGCAGCGCCTGGGTGGGATGTTCGTGGGTGCCGTCCCCGGCGTTGATCACTGCGCCGTAGATCCAGTCGCTGTTGGCCAGCCGATGAGCCGCACCGCTGGCACCGTGCCGGATGACCACGGCGTCGGCACCCATGGCCTGCAGCGTCAGCGCGGTGTCCTTCAGCGACTCGCCCTTGGACAGGCTCGAGCCTTTGGCAGAGAAGTTGATGACGTCCGCGGACAGTCGCTTGGCAGCGGCCTCGAAGGAGATCCGAGTCCTGGTCGAGTCCTCGAAGAAGAGGTTGACCACGGTCCGGCCACGCAGGGTGGGCAGTTTCTTCACGGGACGGTCGGCGACCAGCGCCAGCTCTCGTGCCGTGTCGAGGATCGCCAGGGCATCGGTCTGGCTCAGATCACTTGTGGACAGAAGGTGGCGCATTCAGTTACCTCCCGCGCGCACGAGTCGCACCGCATCGGTGCCGTCGGTTTCGGTCAAGGTCACTTGCACGTCATCCTCTCGGGCAGTCGGGATGTTCTTGCCCACGTAGTCGGCGCGGATCGGCAGGTCGCGGTGGCCCCGGTCGACCAGGACTGCCAGTTGCACCGCGCGCGGGCGCCCGGCATCGGAAAGGGCGTCCATCGCGGCGCGGATCGTCCGGCCGCTGAACAGGACGTCGTCGACCAGCACCACGGTCTTGCCGGTCACATCTCCGCCGGGGATCACCGTTGGGTGCAGGGCGACTGTGGGGCGCAACCGCAGATCGTCGCGGTACATCCCGACGTCCAGGGACCCGACGCTCACGTCGCGGCCTTCGATGTGGGACATGGCCGCAGCGATTCGCGCGGCAAGTGGGACACCACGGGTCGGGATGCCCAGCAGGACCAGGTCATCGGCGCCGCGATTGCGTTCGAGGATTTCGTGAGCGATACGCACCACCGCTCGATTGATATCCGAATCGGTGAGGAACTCTTGGTCAGGCGTCATCGCGTCCAACCCCCCTTCTCCGCCTCGCTGGACGGTGGTTAAAGGAAAGGTGATTCGTCTTCGACGCTATCACCCGGGGGTCGCGTCGCTGCGGACCCGGTTCCGCCGAGTTGCTACCGTGCCGTCACTCTCCGTAGCCTCACACCTGAGCAGTTGAGACAGCGAACGGAGCCGGCCATGGCCACGGAGTACGCCCGAGCACTGGGCGCCAAACTTCGTTCCATCCGTCAGCAGCAGGGCATGTCTCTGCACGGGGTCGAAGAGAAGTCTGAAGGCAAGTGGAAGGCCGTCGTTGTCGGTTCTTACGAGCGCGGCGACAGAGCTGTGACAGTGCAGAAGCTGGCTGAACTTGCCGAGTTCTACGGGGTTCCGGTGGCCGAACTGCTGCCCGACAGCACTCCTGGCGCGGCCGCCGAACCTCCCGCGAGACTGGTCCTCGATCTCGAGCGACTCGGCCAGGTGCCCGCCGACAAGGTTGGTCCCCTGGCCCGGTATGCAGCAGCGATCCAGGCCCAGCGCGGCGACTACAACGGCAAGGTCTTGAGTATCCGCCAGGACGACCTTCGAACACTGGCAGTGATCTACGACGAACCCCCCGGTGTGCTGGCCGACCAGCTGGTCAGTTGGGGTGTCCTCAATCCTGAGGCCCGCGGCAAACTGGACTGAGCGCCGTTGGTTGACGTTCGGGTAGTTGGTTGATGCTCATGCGACGCTGAACGTCAACCAACTACCCGAACCCCACCCAACTGCACGAGCGTCAACCAACACGCCGGGCGGCGCCAGCGCAAGGCGGGGCGGCCGCGGCCGCAGCCACTCACACCTGTTCGGCGTCCTCCGCCTGCCCGTTGGTTGACCCCCTCACACCCGCTCGGCGTCCTCCGCCCTGCCCGTTGGTTGACGTTCGGGTAGTTGGTTGAGGCTCAAGCGACGCTGAACGTCAACCAACTACCCGAACCCCACCCAACTGCACGAGCGTCAACCAACACGCCGGGCGGCGCCAGCGCAAGGCGGGGCGGAGCGGCCGCAGCCACTCACACCTGTTCGGCGTCCTCCGCCTCTTCGGCGCGACCACCGGAACCCGAGCCGACCATGTGGACCCGCATCCCGTTGGTCGTTCCCGGGATGCCCGGCGGGACCCCTGCGATGATGACGACCTTCTCGCCAGGGGCAGCCAGTGACATCAGCGAGATCTGCTGGTCGACCATTTCCACGAGCTCGTCAGTGTGATGGACCTGCTTGCCGAAGTACGGCTTGATCCCCCAGACCAGGCCGAGATAGTTGCGCACCGACGCATTGGGGGTGAAACACAAGGCTGGGATCGGTGAGCGGTGGCGTGCGATCAGTCGCGGGGTGAGGCCGGTCTCAGTGAAGGTGATGATGAACTTCGCCTCGACTTCTTCAGCCACCTCAACGGCGGCCCGCGTGATGGCGCGTGCGGTCGAACCTGTTCTGTTGTCCTGGGTCCGCGAGACGCTGCCCAGCGCCTCCTGCTCGACGTACTCGATGATCCGGGCCATCGTCTGAACAACCAGGGCGGGGTGCGCACCGACACTGGTCTCGCCGCTGAGCATCAGGGCGTCCGCCCCGTCAAGCACGGCGTTGGCGACATCTGAGGCCTCCGCGCGCGAAGGGCGACTGGCGGCGATCATGCTGTCGAGCATCTGGGTGGCGACGATGACCGGTTTGGCCGCAGCCCGCGACAGTTCGATGGCGCGCTTCTGCACCAGCGGCACGTGCTCGAGGGGCAACTCAACGCCGAGGTCGCCGCGAGCGACCATGATGCCGTCGAAGGCCTCGATGATGTCAGCGAGCCGGTCCACCGCCTGCGGCTTCTCGATCTTCGCCAGGATCGGGCGGTGGACGTCGAGTTCGTCCATGACCCGGCGGACGTCACCGATGTCCTCGGGACGCTGCACGAACGACAGCGCGATGATGTCAACGCCTGCCTCCAGCGCCCAGCGCAAGTCGTCGACGTCCTTGTCAGACAGGGCCGGCACACTGACCTCGACACCGGGCAGGTTGATGCCTTTGTGATTACTGACCCGACCCCCCACCACGACCTCGCACACCACATCGGTGTCCGTGACCTCGACCGCCCGCAGGGCCACATGGCCGTCGTCGATGAGGATCTCGTCACCGACGTGGACGTCCCCGGGCAGCCCGAGGTAGGTCGTCGAACACATCTGGGCGTCCCCGGGAACAGCTCGGGTGGTGATGGTGAAATGCGCGCCGTCGGTGAGCAACTGCGGTCCGCTCTCGAAGTTCGCCAAGCGGATCTTCGGGCCTTGCAGGTCCGCCAGCACCGCGATACCCGTGCACGCGGCATCAGCTGCCCGGCGCACCATGTCCAGCCTGTCCTGGTGTTCACGGTGATCGCCGTGACTGAGGTTCAGCCGGGCAACCGACATACCGGATTCAATAAGGTCTGCGATTCTCTCTTCGGAGTCCGTCGCCGGACCGAGAGTGCAGACGATCTTCGCTCGACGCACGGTTTCGAGGGTAATCGTCATCCGGCGTCTGTCGCGCCCCACGGTGGGCACACCAGCCGACCATCCGTGTTGTATGCAGCCCTTCTAGACCGTCATCTGGCGCACAGAGGCCGCCAGCGGCTTGGGAAGATTCGTCGAACCCATCAGGAACTCGTCGATCGACGCCGCAGCCGCCCGGCCCTCAGCGATCGCCCACACGATCAACGACTGCCCACGTCCGGCGTCCCCGGCCACGAAAACCCCAGGAACGTCGCTGGCGTAGTCGTCGTCGCGCACCAGGTTGCCGCGGGCGTCCCGGGTCAGACCCAGTTGCCCGGTGAAGGACTCCGCCTCGGGACCCACAAAACCCATCGCGAGTGTCACCAGGTCGGCGGGCAGTACCCGCTGCGAACCCTCCACCTCAACCGGGCGGCCATCGACCCACTCAACATCGATGATCTCCAGACCGGTCAGCACCCCGTTCTCGCCAAGGAAACGTTTGGTGGAAGCGGCGTACACCCGGTCGCCGCCCTCCTCGTGGGCCGACGACACCCGGAACACCATCGGGTAGGTGGGCCACGGCTGGGAGCCAGGCCGGGTCTGCGGCGGCGTCGGCATGATCTCCAATTGGGTGATGCTGGCAGCACCTTGCCGGATGGCCGTGCCCAGACAGTCGGCGCCGGTGTCTCCTCCCCCGATGACGACCACATGCTTGCCGCCCGCGTGGATCGGGGCAGTCTCGAGGTCGCCCTCCTGTACCCGGTTCGCCAGGGGCAAGTAGTCCATGGCCTGGTGGACCCCGCGCAGTTCCCGGCCCTCGACGGCCAGTTCCCGGCCGATGGTGGAACCCACCGCGACCAGCACCGCGTCGTAACGCCGGCGCAGGTCGTCGGCGCTGATGTCCTTGCCGACCTCGATGCCGGGCCGGAACTTCACGCCCTCCGCCTCGAGCTGGGCCAGCCGCCTGTCCAGGTGCTGCTTCTCCATCTTGAACTCGGGAATCCCGTAGCGCAGCAGACCGCCGATGCGGTCGGCGCGCTCGTACACGGCCACGGTGTGACCGGCCCGCGCGAGTTGCTGAGCCGCGGCGAGTCCCGCCGGTCCGGACCCGATGACCGCCACCGTCTTGCCCGACAGTCGCTCGGGCGGTTGCGGCTGAACCCAACCGGACTCCCACGCCCGGTCGATGATCGAGACCTCGACCTGCTTGATCGTGACGGGGTCCTGGTTGATGCCCAGTACACATGCGGTCTCACAAGGTGCCGGGCACAACCTGCCGGTGAACTCCGGGAAGTTGTTGGTGGCGTGCAGCCGTTCGATAGCGCCCTGCCAGTCGCCACGACGGGTCAGGTCGTTCCACTCGGGGATGAGGTTGCCCAGTGGACACCCGTTGTGGCAGAAGGGGATGCCGCAATCCATGCAGCGGCTGGCCTGCGTGCGCAGTTTGGACTCGGCGAAGGGCTCGTACACCTCTTGCCAGTCCTGGATCCGCACATCGACCGGGCGGCGGGTCGGCAGCTGCCTTCCGGCCTTCAGAAATCCTCTGGGATCAGCCACGGCTAGCCTCCATGATCGCCTCGTCCACGTTGCGTCCTTCACTTTCGGCCAGGGCGATGGCATCCAGCACCCTGCGGTAGTCCCGTGGCATCACTTTCGCGAATCGCGGCAGCGCGCCATCCCAGTCGTCGAGCAAGCGCTGAGCCACCTGCGACCCGGTCGCCTCGACGTACTCGATCAGCACCGACTGCAGCCAGCGGGCGTCGTCGGGGTCCAGATCCTCCAGCGCCACCATGTCCTGGTTGATCAGGTCGAGGTTCGCGTCCAGCAGGAACGCCGTTCCGCCGGACATCCCTGCGGCGAAGTTGCGTCCCGTCGGCCCGAGCACCACTGCGTGGCCACCGGTCATGTACTCGCAGCCGTGGTCCCCGACACCCTCGACCACAACCGTCGCCCCGGAGTTACGCACGCAGCACCGCTCACCGACCTTGCCGCGCGCGAAGATGCGGCCGTCGGTTGCGCCATAGGCGATGACATTCCCGGCGATGATCTGCTCCTCAGCCACGAACTGAGCAGTCGAGTCGGGCCGCACGACCAGAGTGCCCCCGGACAAACCCTTGCCCAAGTAGTCGTTCGCGTCGCCCTCGAGGTGGATCGTGATCCCCTTGGGCAGGAACGCGCCGAAACTCTGCCCCGCAGAGCCCGTCAGCGTGATGTCGATGGTCCCGGTGGGCAGGCCGGCGGCGCCGTGACGTCGCGTGAGTTCACTGCCCAGCATGGTGCCGACCGTTCGGTTGACGTTGCGCACAGGCAGCGCCACCGTCACGGGCTCTCCGCGCTCAAGGGCAGGTGCGCACAGTTCGATCAGTTGTTGGTCCAAGGCCTTGTCCAAACCGTGGTCCTGGCTGGTCACACATCGAGTCGGGGACTCCGACGCCGGCCGGTGCAGGATGGGGCTCAGATCCAGGCCCTGGGCCTTCCAGTGACCCACTGCCTTGTGCACATCCAGCAGATCAGCCCGGCCGATGAGCTCCTCCAAGCTGCGGAAGCCGAGCTCGGCCAGATACTCACGAACCTGCTCGGCAATGAACTCGAAGAAGTTCACGACGAACTCGGGCTTGCCGGTGAAACGCTCGCGCAGCACCGGGTTCTGGGTGGCCACCCCCACTGGGCAGGTGTCGAGGTGACAGACCCGCATCATCACACACCCCATTACCACCAGCGGCGCGGTGGCGAAACCGTACTCCTCGGCGCCGAGCAGGGCGGCGATGACCACATCCCGGCCGGTCTTGAGCTGACCATCGGTCTGCACAACCACCCGGTCACGCAGACCGTTGGCGATCAGGGTCTGCTGGGTCTCGGCCAGGCCGAGTTCCCACGGGCCCCCGGCGTGCTTCAGGGAGGTCAGCGGTGAGGCTCCGGTCCCGCCGTCATGACCGGAGATCAGGATCACGTCCGCGTGGGCCTTGCTCACCCCTGCCGCAACCGTTCCGACGCCGACCTCGGCCACGAGTTTCACATGCACCCGGGCCCTCGGGTTGGCGTTCTTGAGGTCGTGGATGAGCTGCGCGAGGTCCTCGATGGAGTAGATGTCGTGGTGGGGCGGCGGGGAGATCAAGCCGACGCCCGGGGTGGAGTGGCGGGTCTTGGCCACCCACGGGTACACCTTGTGCGCCGGCAACTGTCCACCCTCGCCGGGCTTGGCACCTTGGGCCATCTTGATCTGGATGTCGTCGGCGTTGACGAGGTACTCACTGGTGACCCCGAACCGCCCGGAGGCGACCTGCTTGATCGACGAGCGCTTGGAGTCGCCGTTGGCAAGCGGGACGAACCGTTCGGGGTCCTCGCCACCCTCGCCGGTGTTGGACTTGGCGCCCAGCCGGTTCATCGCGATCGCCAGCGTCTCGTGGGCCTCCTTGGAGATCGACCCATACGACATGGCGCCGGTGGAGAAACGCTTGACGATCTCGCTGACCGGCTCGACCTCCTCAAGCGGCACGGGTGGGCGTTGTCCCACCTTGAGGTCGAACAGACCCCGCAAGGTCATGAGGCGTTGGCTCTGGTCATCGACCTTGTCGGTGTACTGACGGAACACGTCGTAGCGGCCCTCGCGGGTCGCGTGCTGCAGGCGGAAGACGGTGTCCGGGTCGAACAGGTGCGGCTCGCCCTCACGGCGCCACTGGTACTCCCCGCCCACGTCCAACTGCCGGTGCGCCGGGGCGATACCGGTCAGCGGGTAGGCCGTGTCGTGACGGCGCGAGACCTCCTCGTGGATCACCTCGATGCCCACTCCCCCGAGTTTGCTGGTCGTGCCGGTGAAGTGACGGTCGAGCAGTTCACGGCTCAGGCCGAGCGCCTCGAACACCTGGGCGCCGCGGTAGGACGCCACCGTCGAGATGCCCATCTTGGACATCACCTTGAGCACACCCTTGCCCAAGGCCTTGACCAGATTGCGCACCGCCTGCTCGGGCGCGATGTCGGTGATGGCCCCTGAGCGCACCATCGACTCGACTGTCTCCATGGCCAGGTAAGGGTTCACCGCGGCCGCGCCGTAGCCGACCAGCAGTGCGACATGGTGGACCTCGCGGACGTCGCCTGCCTCCACGAGCACCGAGATCAGCGTGCGGGTCTTCTGGCGGACCAGGTGGTGGTGCACGGCGGAGGTCAGCAACAGCGAAGGGATCGGCGCGTGGTCGAAGTCGGAGTCCCGGTCACTGAGCACGAGGAAACGCACGCCGGTGTCGATGGCTTCGTCGATCTCCGCGAAGATCTCCGTCAGCCGGTCCTCAAGCGCCTGCGCACCGCCGTTGATGTCGTAGAGCCCGGAGATCTTCATGGCCGCGAAGCCAGGGAAGTCCCCGTCCTGGTTGATGTTCAGCAGTTTGGCCAGCTCGTCGTTGTCGATGACGGGGAACGGCAGCAGGATCTGACGGCAGTGCGCGGGCGTGGCGTCCAGAAGGTTGCCCTCGGGGCCGATCGGACTGCTCAAGGAGGTGATGATCTCCTCGCGGATCGCGTCCAGCGGCGGGTTGGTGACCTGGGCGAACAACTGCGAGAAGTAGTCGAACAGCAGCCGCGGACGGTCCGACAGAACAGCCACGGGGGTATCGGTGCCCATTGAGCCGATGGGCTCGGCGCCGGTCTGGGCCATGGGTGCCAAGAGGATCCGCAACTCCTCTTCGGTGTACCCGAACGTCTGCTGGCGACGTGCAATCGACATCGGCGTGTGCACGATGTGCTCGCGCTCGGGCAACTCGTCGAGGTGGACGATGCCCGCGTGCAGCCACTCCTGATAGGGCTTCTCGGCGGCCAGCTCGGACTTGACCTCGTCGTCCTCGATGATCCGTCCAGCCACGGTGTCGACGAGGAACATCCGGCCGGGCTGCAGGCGCCCCTTGCGCACCACTGTCGCCGGGTCGAGATCGAGCACACCCGATTCCGAGGCCAGTACGACAAGGCCGTCCTCGGTAACCCAGAACCGCCCGGGCCGCAGGCCGTTGCGGTCAAGCACCGCGCCGATGAGCCGCCCATCGGTGAACGAGACGCTGGCAGGTCCGTCCCACGGCTCGGTCAGTGTCGAGTGGTACTCGTAGAACGCGCGGCGCGCCGGGTCCATGTCGGGGTTGTTCTCCCAGGCCTCCGGGATCATCATGAGGACCGCATGCGGCAGGGGCCGTCCGCCCAGGTACAGCAGTTCCAGAACCTCGTCGAAGCTCGCTGAGTCACTGGCTGTGGGTGTGCAGATCGGGAAGAGCCGGTCGAGGTCGCCGGGCAGGAGGTCGCTGGTCAGCAGTGCCTCGCGCGCCCGCATCCAATTGCGGTTGCCCTTCACCGTGTTGATCTCGCCGTTGTGCGCGATCAGCCGGAAGGGATGGGCCAGCGGCCAGCTCGGGAAGGTGTTGGTCGAGAACCGGGAGTGCACCATGCCCAAGGTCGATGCCGTGCGCGGATCGGACAGGTCGGGGAAGAACGGCTCGAGCTGGCCCGTTGTCAGCATTCCCTTGTAGACGATCGTGCGACTGCTCAGGCTCGGGAAGTAGATGCCGGCCTCGCGCTCGGCACGTTTGCGCAGGATGAAGGCCAGGCGTTCGAGGTGCAGTTCGTCATCGCCCTGCGGTCCGGTGACGAAGATCTGGGCGAAGGTGGGCATCGCGCTGCGCGCTGTCTTGCCGACCATGGAGTCGTCAGTGGGCAGTTCGCGCCAGCCCAGAACCGTCAGGCCCTCCTCGCCGGCGATGGCCTCGATCGCTTTGACCGCCACCTGCGCCTCACCGGAGTCCACGGGCAGGAAGGCTGTGCCCACCGCGTAGCGACCGGCCGGGGGCAGGTCGAACTCGACAAGGTCGCGGTACAAGGCGTCGGGAACCTGGATCAGGATGCCCGCACCGTCTCCGGAGTCAGGTTCGCTGCCGGAGGCTCCACGGTGCTCAAGGTTGCGCAGTGCGGTGAGGGCGTGCTGGACGATTTCGTGGCTGGGTTCGCCGGTCATTGTCGCCACGAAGGCCACACCGCATGCGTCGTGTTCGAAGGCGGGGTCGTAAAGGCCGTTCGTGGGGTTCATTGACACTCCAGCTCGTTTGGGATCACCGGTCGGGGCGCGCTTCAAGAGCACCCCCGGGACGCCGTTGGCCCGAAGTGGGATCAGCATATCCCACGCTCATTGCCCGATACCGCCCGCCGCGGGCCTTCGGATTGCACACTGGACAGGTGAGCCAGCTATCCGTGACCAGCGACGACGGCACAGTGCTGGCCGCGTGGGGTAACGAAGCCGATGGTGTGCCCCTGTTGATCTGCAACGGTTTGGCCTCCAGCCCGGCCGCCTGGCCGACGTTGCGCGACCCGGATTGCGGCTTCGATGCCCGAACGTGGTTCCACCGCGGGATCGCCCCGTCGCAGACCCCGCAGGGCGGGATCGACATGAGCGACCACGTGGCCGACGCCTTGGCAGTGGTCAACGATGCGGGCTGGGACCGGTATTTGGTCGTGGGCTGGTCGTTGGGCGTGAACATCGCGCTGGAGTTGGCCGCCGCCGATGACCGGGTGGCCGGGGTGCTGGCCCTGGCAGGGGTGCCCGGTGGGACCTACGAGGCGATGCTGCCTTTGCCGTCGGTGCCGCGGAATGTCGCCACCTCGTTGGTCTCTTTCTCCACCGCAGTTCTACAGAGTTCAGGGGCCCGGCTGACCGGTCTGGTCAACCGCATCGGCCAACTGCCCGCCACCGCGGACCTGCTCAAGTCGACCGGTGCGATCGGCGCGAGCGCGGACATCACCCATGTGCGCGAACTCGTCCGGGACTTCTTCGGCATGGACGTGAGCTGGTACGGGCGACTGGCCAACGCGCTTCAGCGCCACGAGCCGATGGACCTGGACGGGATCACGTGCCCGGTGGTCTATGTGAGCGCCGAACAGGACTTCGTAACCGACCCCGATGCGGTGGAGGCCGCCGCTGAACAGACCCCTTCGGGCAGGGTTGAACGCTGGGACGCGACCCACTTCTTGGTGCTGGAATACCCCGACCGGGTGCGCGAAGCCCTGCTGGATCTGGCGGTTGAGGCCGGGTTGGGCTGAGGGTTGGCGGGGCTGCGGCAAACCCGCCCGCCTGGCTGGGCCAAACCCGCCCGCCTGACCCAAACCCGCCCGCCTGGCCCAAACCCGCCCGCGTGACCCAAACCCGCCCGCGTTAGAGGTTGTGCTGTTGGTTAGCGAATCCACGCGTTGTTTCTCTAACCAACAGCACAACCTCTAACCAGGACGCCTGCCGGGTCACCACTTGCTCGGGATGCCCAGGCTTTGGTCGCGCCGAGACTGGTCGGGCTAACCAGGACGCCTGCCGGCCACCAAGGAACCGCAGAACCGCAGCCCCCGTCAGGGCGCCGCCACGGGCTCGGGCTGCTCCCGGTACACGGTCGTCTCGCGGCCCGGGACCCGACGTCGGGAGATCACGATGTACAGCAGCGCACCCACGCCCACGATCACCGACGTGAAGACGTTGATTCGCACGCCGAAGACGGTGGTCGCCTCGTCGATACGCAACAACTCCCACCAGAGCCGGCCGACGCAGTACAGCGCAACGTAGGTCGCGAAGACCCGGCCGTGACCCATCTTGAACCGGCGGTCGAGCCACCACACGACGGCCGCGACACCCAAGCACCAGAGCGACTCGTACAGGAACGTCGGATGGAAGGTCGCGTACTGCTCGAATCCGGCGGGCCGGTTCACGGGATCAATCTCCAACGCCCAGGGCACGGTAGTCGGCTCCCCGAAGAGTTCCTGGTTGAACCAGTTGCCCCACCTGCCGATGGCCTGGGCAACAGCCAAACCGGGCGCCAGAGCGTCGCCCAACGGAGGGAGCAAGAAACCGTATCGCCGGCACGCGTACCAAGCACCCAGCGCACCCCCGGCCACTCCACCCCAGATCCCCAACCCCCCTTGCCAGATCTGCAGCGACGAGATGAACCCGAGACCACCTGGCCCGAAGTACGTCGACCAGTCCGTGGCCACGTGGTAGAGCCGGGCGCCAATTATGCCCGCAGGCACCGCCCACAGAGCCACATCCGCGATCTGACCGGCCTTGCCGCCACGGGCTTGCCACCGGCGGTCGGTGATCCACACCGCCACGAAGATCCCGAGCAGGATGGCCAAGGCGTAGGCCCGGACCGGGATCGGCCCGAGGTTCCAGACCCCCTGCGCCGGCGACGGGATGAAAGCGAGCGTCACTGCGCCGGGTTCGTGATGGCCTCTTGGAGCGCCTGCTCACTGGCCAGCGCACCGCTTGGCAGTTCCTTGCCGTTCACGTAGATGGTCGGCGTGCCGGTGACACCGCGCGTGAACGCCGCGTCATTGGACAGTTGCGCCCAACCTTGGTAGGTGCCGTCGACCACGCATTTGTCGAACGTGGTCTTGGTCTCCCCGGACAGCCCGGCATCGGCGCCGAACTGAATGAGCTGCTCGTCGGTCCAGCCGGTGCCTTCATCGGCGGGCTGGTTGGCGTAGACGATGTTGTGGTACTGCTCGCCCACGCCGGCGGTGATGGAGCAGCCGAAGGCCCCGGCTGCCCGCAGTGAGTGGTCGGTGTTCAGGTTGTTGTCCAGGAAGACCATGGGCCGGTAGGTCAACTGGATGTTGCCGTCGGCCGCTTCCTTCTGGATCATCGGGCCGTACTGCGCCTCAAGCTGGGCGCAGGCGGGGCACTGGAAGTCCTCGTAGATCTCCACGTTCGGCTTGTCCGCCGCCGTGTTGACCTGGAAGCCGTACTGGTTCTCCGCGGTGATGCCGGTGGGCAGCGGTGAGTTCGCGTCCGCAGCCGGGGTGTCATCCTTCTGCGACTGAACGATGCCGATACCGAGGATCACCCCGACGACAGCAAGTACAGCGACACCCCCGACGATGCGGATGGTGCGTTCGCGACGTCGCTCAGCGGCTTGGGACGCCGCCCGCGCCTCTGCCGCCTTCTCGCGAGTGCTCTTAGCCGATTCTTTCTTCTGCGCCATGGAGTCTCAGACCTGCCTTTCCGCCTCTTCAGAGTAGACGTCATCGGAATGATTCTGGTTCACCGGCTCGCGGTCCAGCGACCACAAGGAGCGTGGCCGCACCGTCAGCCAGGCTGCCATCCCCATGAAGAGGAGGTCCCGGCCGATCTCGGTCGCGTAGCGCATGTTGCGGCCTTCGGGGGTGATGTCCCCGCCGCCGCCGAAGCAACCGCAGTCGATGGAGTAACCCCGGACCCAAACGCTGACGATGCCAACGATGAAGGCGGCCATCAGCAGACCGGAGATCAGCGCCGCCCATCGGGTGAACAGGCCGATCAGCAGCAGGACGGCGAGTAGGATCTCCACCGTGGGCAGTGCCCAACCGAGCACTCCGGCCCACTCCACCGGGAAGATCCGGTAGGCCAGGATCGCATTGCGTGCCCCATCGACCTCGAAGATCTTCGTGAGGCCTGCGTACCCGAGGATCCCAGCCAGGACCAGCCGGAAGAACAGCCCGACCCCATCCTTGAGCCCGGTGCTCACCGACTGCCCCGCCGCGCAGAGCGGACCGCGGCCGCCATCCCGGAGGCCAGCCCGGCGACGTCTGCAGCGGCCTGTGCCGGCGTCTGCGCCTCGAGCACCAACCGCACGAACGCCGAGCCAACAATCACGCCATCGGCGTAGCGGGCGACCTCAGCAGCTTGTTCCGGGGTCGAGACTCCCAACCCGACGCACACGGGCTGGGTGGTCAGGGCCTTGGTCTTGGCGACCAACTGTTCAGCGTCGACTGAAACGCTGGTCCGCGTCCCGGTCACGCCCATGGTGCTGGCTGCGTATACGAACCCGTTGGAAACCGCGGCCACTTGCCCGATGCGGGAATCCGGCGAGGACGGCGCAACCAGGAACACACGGTCGATCATCGCCTCGTCGGTGGCACGCACCCACTCGCCGGCCTCCTCGGGGATGATGTCCGGCGTGATCACCCCGACCCCGCCGACTGCGGCCAAGTCCTTTGCGAAACGGTCGACGCCGTAACGCTCGATCGGGTTCCAGTAGCTCATCACCAGCGTCGGCGCCCCGGTGGCCGCGATCGCCCCGACCGTGCTTATGACTTCAGCGGTGTGGGTTCCGCCGGCCAGCGCGAGGTCGGCGGCCTGTTGGATCACTGGGCCGTCCATCAAAGGATCGCTGTAGGGCAGTCCGATCTCGATGACGTCGACACCGTTCTCCACCATCGCTGACACGATCGCGACAGCGTCCACCCACGTGGGGAAACCCGCCGGCATGTAGCCGATGAGCAGGGCACGGTCCTCGGCTCGCGCATTCGCGAACGCCTCCTGCAACCTGCTCACACGTCCCCCAGCCCGAAGTACTCCGCAGCTGTGGCCACGTCCTTGTCACCACGTCCTGACATGTTGATCAGAATGGTCGCCTCCGGTCCGAGTTCGGCGGCGATCTTCTTGGCTCCCGCGACGGCATGTGCGCTCTCGATCGCCGGGATGATGCCCTCGGTGCGGCAGCACAGCTCGAATGCGGCCATCGCCTCCTGGTCGGTCACACCGCGGTAGTCGACCCGCCCACTGTCGCGCAACCAGGCGTGTTCGGGACCCACGCCTGGATAGTCAAGGCCGGCCGAGATCGAGTGGCTGGCCATCGTCTGGCCGTTATCGTCCTGCAGCAAGTACGACCTGGTTCCGTGCAGGACGCCGATCGACCCGGCCGACAGGGTGGCCGCGTGACGGCCGGACTCGATGCCGTCGCCGGCCGCTTCGAACCCGTACAGCCCGACCTGGTCGTCCTGGAGGAAGTCGTAGAAGATACCGATCGCATTGGATCCGCCACCGATGCACGCGGCGATCGCGTCCGGCAGCCCCCCACGCTCCAGACACTGCTGGCGCGCCTCTTTGCCGATCACCCTGTGGAACTCCCGCACCATCTCCGGAAAAGGTGCCGGACCGGCCACGGTTCCCAGCAGGTAGTGGGTGGTGGACACGTTCGTCACCCAGTCGCGCATTGCCTCGTTGATCGCATCCTTGAGCGTGCGACTCCCCGCCGTCACCGGCACCACCTGCGCGCCCAGCAACTGCATGCGCGCGACGTTCAACGCCTGGCGCTGGGTGTCCTCCTCGCCCATGTAGACAACGCACTCGAGATCCAGCAGGGCCGCAGCCGTGGCCGTTGCGACGCCGTGTTGGCCCGCCCCGGTCTCCGCGATGACCCGGGTCTTGCCCATCCGCTTGGTGAGCAGCGCTTGACCCAGAACATTGTTGATCTTGTGGCTGCCGGTGTGGTTGAGGTCTTCGCGCTTCAACCAGACCTGCGCTACCCCGAAGATGCGCGCGAGTCCCTCGGCGGAGGTCAGCGGCGTGGGACGGCCGGAGTAGTCGTGAAGAAGTCCATCGAGTTCGGCGTGGAAGGCGTCGTCCACCCACGCCTTGCGGAACGCATCGTCGAGTTCGTCGAGTGCGGAAACGAGCGCCTCTGGGACGAAGCGGCCGCCGTATTGGCCGAAGTGACCCCCGGCATCGGGCAGACCCACGTGTTGTGCCTCCTATTCGGCGTGGCGAACCGCGGGGTGCTCACCGGCGGAAACGAGTTCCTGCACGGCGGCTGCCGGGTCGGCTGTGGTCACCAGCGCTTCGCCTACTAGTACAGCATCAGCCCCATCGCCGGCATACACCAACAGATCCTGCGGACTGCGGACACCGGATTCAGCGACCCGAATGACCCCTTCGGGAATGCTCGGCGCCACCCTGGAGAACACGGACAGATCGACCTCAAGTGTGCGCAGGTCGCGGGCGTTCACGCCGATCACCTTGGCGCCCGCCTCGACCGCCCGGTGCACCTCGTCGACGTCGTGGACCTCGACCAACGGAAGCAGACCGATGCTCTGTGCGCGTTCGACCAGCGAGACCAACGCCTCCTGCTCCAGGGCGGCCACGATCAGCAGCGCCATGTCGGCGCCGTGGGCTCGGGCTTCCCAGAGTTGGTAGGAGGTAACGATGAAGTCCTTGCGCAGCACTGGGATATCGACGGCGGCCCTGACCGCGGCCAGGTCCTCGAGACTTCCGCCGAACCGGCGCTGCTCGGTCAGGACGCTGATGCAACGAGCCCCGCCGCGCTCGTAGGCCTGAGCCAGTACCGCGGGATCGTCAATGGTCGCCAACGAGCCTTTACTGGGCGATGAGCGTTTGACTTCGGCGATGACGCCCACGCCGCCCTGGCTGAGCACCGGCAGCGCGTCGATGGGGTCGGGGACAGTTTCCACACGGCGCTTGAGTTCATCAAGTGGTGTCAGGGCCTCACGCTCGGCAAGGTCTTCCCTGACACCGATGATGATGTCGTCGAGCACGCTCACAGGGTCAGACTAACTGCGCGGGGCCAACCCCCCGACCACCGGCTATGCGCTGGTCCCCAGTGGCATACCCGGCAGGTTGCGAACAACCGTGAAGACCACCATCAGTGCGACGACGGCACTCGTGGCCCACACCGGGAACCTCATCTCGAAGCGCTCACCGCGCCACCTGCGCAAGCTCCACACACCGAAGACAATCATCGCCAGCGGCAGCACGAACAGGACCGTGACCGCGTTGAGGTCCAGCGCGCCGACCACGTTGCCGTGCATGAGTTCGTGGGTTGCGCGCAGACTTCCGCAGAAGGGACAGTCCAGCCCCGTGGCCACTTTCAGCGGGCACGGTGGGAAGTGACCGGGCTCGCTTGGATCGACTGCGAAGACGTAGCCGCACGCAGCCAGCCCTGCCGCCCCCGCCAGGACGGGAGTGCGCATCCGCTGCCACCTGTTCACGTGGTCAGCGTAAGCGCCATTGCGCACCCCCGACCAGTTCGGCGCGCGCGAGCGGTCCTACTCGGCCGAACCGACCGGCAGTGACACCCGGAAACAAGCGCCACCTTCGGTCGCGTGACCGGCCGAGGCGGTACCACCCAGGCGTTGCGCCAGTCGACCGACAAGGGCCAGCCCCACACCTGTGCCGACCTGGCGTAAACCCCGGTAGCGGCTGTACAACTCCGCGGGCTCAAAGGCGACTTCGATATCACTGTCGGACAACCCCGGGCCACTGTCGCGCACCTCGACATAACCCATCGGTGAGTCGATCCCGGTCTCGAGCACGATGGTCTCGCCGGCGGGCGTGACCCGCAGCGCGTTGGCCAGGAGGTTGTCGATGATCTGGCGCACCCGGCGTGGGTCGCACTGCACGATCACCGGCGACCGGGGTGCCACGAACCGCCAGTGCACCCCCTCAACCGCGCACCGGTCCGACCACACCTGCGCAGCCCTGTCGGCCACATCTCGCAGGTCCACCTCGATGATGTCCACCGGGAACTCGACTGCCCCGAGCCGGGCCAGGTCCAGCAGGTCCGCAATGAGGGCGTCTAGGCGGTGTGTCTCGGCCAGCATGGTGCCCGCCACGCGTTCCACATCGTCGGGCTGAACCACACCGTCGGCCAGCGCCTCGGCATAGCCGCCGATGGCTGTCATGGGGGTTCGCAACTCGTGACTGACAGACAGCAGGAAGTCGCGCTGGCGCGCCTCGCTGCTGGCCAGGCTGTCCCCCAACTGATTCATGGCGACCGCCACGTCGGCGACTTCGGCAGGCCCTTCGGGTTCCAGGCGCAAGTTGCGGTCACCGGCTTGCAGACGGCGGGCAGCGGTGACCAGCGACCGCAGCGGCCGGGTCACACGACGGGCCAACAAGGCGCCGGCGATAGCGGCGAGCACACCACCGATCACGATGGCCATGCCGATGCGGCCCCACAATTCCCGCAGCCCGAACCCGGAGACCGACGTCGGTTGGATCAGCAGCAGGCCGGTGTCCTCGGCGATCGTGCGCCCCTCGAGCATGTACGTCTGCCCGTCGAGGGAGTAGGTCGAGCTCACCCGGCCCGAGGACCACATCGGCTGCAACTGGGCCTCGGCCATGCCCTGCGGCGGTCGGCCGTTGGGAGTCACGAGCGCGAGGCTGACCTCCTCGCTGCGCAAGGTGCTGATCAGCCGCTGCTGGATCTGGTCAGTCAACGGCCCAGAGGTCTGCGTGGAAGCGGCCGCCGCGTCCGCCAATTGCGACAACTGCCGGCGCTGATCACGCAACTCGGCGTCACGCAACAAGGGCAAGGCGGCAAGGCCGGTCATGAGCACGGCCAGCAGCGCCACCAGCGTGGTGACGAAGACGGTTCGCAAGGTCAACGACGAGCGGCGCACCGACTCCGGCGCCGCGCTGTTGAGGACTACCTCGTTGGGTGCATCACTGGGCATCGGCGCCGGACTCGCTCGCTTCCGCGCCGTACCCGACACCGCGCACGGTGCGGATGATGTTGTGCTCGCCGAGTTTCGAGCGCAACTGCGCCACATGCACGTCGACGGTGCGGGTGTTGACCATGGCCGCGTATCCCCATACCTCACTGAGCAATTGGTCGCGGCTGAAGATCTGTCCCGGGTGGGTCATCAGGTAGAAGAGCAGGTCGAACTCGGTAGCCGTCAGATCCACGACACGCCCGTCCACGGTGCACCGCCGGGTCATCGGGTCCATCGCGACCTTGCCCAGGGTCACCGTCTGGTTCTGCGCCTCGGGTCCCCGTGCGCGCCGGACCACGGCCTTGACCCTGGCAACGACCTCGCGGGGGCTGAACGGCTTGGTGATGTAGTCATCGGCGCCGAGTTCCAGACCGAGCACCCGATCCACCTCGTCGTCACGTGCGGTGCAGAACAAAACCGGGGTCCAGTCCTGCTCGGCACGCAACCGCCGGCAGACCTCGATCCCATCCATGCCCGGTAGGCCCACATCCAGCAAGATGCACGAGGGCCGGTGGTCGACGACGGCCTTGAGCGCTTCTTGGCCCTCGGTCTCGACCAGCACCTGGAAGCCCTCGCGGCTCAGGTACATACGCAACAGATCGGCGATGGCGGGCTCGTCCTCGACGACGAGCACCACGCCGCGCTGGGAACTCACGCGCTCGTGGAGTCCGGGACCGTCTTCGGCCTGGGGGCGTCCTTCTGCGGCTGACCCATACCGGCCATGGCCATCGCCTTGCCAACGATCGCACCGATCGGCACCAGGGCTACGCCGACCCAGAAGAGCCAAGCCTGGTCCATCGTCAAGGCGATCGTGCCGACGAGGAAGCCGAGGGTCACGATCGTGGTACCCGTCCACATCGCCGTGGTCCGGCCGTGGTGGTTCTCATACATGGGCATCGGGGCAACCTCCAGGTTCGCTAGGCAGAGTCTAACCAGTGACGCGCTCGCCGCTAGGTGTCCGGCCGGTTGCGTGTCCCGCCACGTTGGTTGACGTTCGTGCAGTTGGACGGGGTTCGGGTAGTTGGTTGACGTTCAGCGCCGCACAAGCATCAACCAACTGCATGAACCCCAACCAACGCCCCTTAACCCTCCTCGGGCGGCCGCCGGGTCGGGTCCACCCCGCGGTCCAAGCTCTCCCACATCTGGCGGGGATTGGCCAACTCGTCATCCTCCAGTTCGGCCGAGCGTTCATACCGGCTCGACCAGCCCGGCCAGCCCCGACCCTTGACCACGGCCAAGACCGCCCCCGCGAGTCCGACCAAACACCCAACCGCGGCCAGCGCACTCCCGGCCATGACCAGCCCCATGACCCAGAGCACGGCCGCGACCACACCGATCACCACGCGGGTCAAGCCTGAGGCCAACCAGATCGCCGCGAGCGCCAGCAGTGCGGCCAGCAGCCCCGGACCAAGCGCCGCCGACTCGCCGGCCAGCAGGAACACGACCGCCCCGCCCGCCACCGTGAGTCCCAACGCCGCGGTCCGCGAGGTCATGCCATGTCCTTGGCGATTGCCAGGGCCCGCAGAACCGCAGCGGCCTTGCTCTGGCACTCCAGGTCCTCGGTCTGCGCGACGGAGTCGGCGACGATCCCGGCACCCGCCTGCACATATGCCTGACCGTCGCGCAATAGAGCAGTGCGAATGGCGATGGCCGTGTCCATGTCACCGGCGAAGTCGAAGTAACCGATACACCCCGCATACAACCCGCGCCGGGTGCTTTCCAACTCGTCGATGATCTCCATGGCCCGCGGCTTCGGAGCCCCCGACAACGTGCCAGCCGGGAAGGTGGCCGCCAGCAGGTCGTAGGCGCTCACCCCGTCCTGCAGCCGGCCGACGACCGTCGACACGATGTGATGGACGTGGCTGTACTGCTCGACCCGCATGAACTCCACGACGTTGACCGTGCCTGCCCGGCACACCCGGCCCAAATCGTTGCGCCCGAGATCCACCAGCATCAAGTGCTCGGCGCGCTCCTTCGGGTCAGCGAGCAGGTCCGCCACGAGTTCGGCGTCCTCCTCCGGGGTCTGACCGCGCGGCCGGGTACCTGCGATGGGATGCAACATCGCCTCGTCGCCGGTGAGTTTCACCAACGCCTCCGGGCTGGACCCGACGATGCTGGCACCCGGGGTCGCCATGTCGTCGCCGGGCAGGTTGAGCAGGTACATGTAGGGGCTCGGGTTGGTCATCCGCAGCGCCCGGTACACGTCCAGCGCGGGGGCCGCACACGGTTCGACGAACCGCTGGGACAGCACGATCTGGAAGGCGTCACCGGAGCGGATGTACTCCTTGGCCTGCTCGACCGCCTCGCGGTAGGCCTCATTGACCGTGGGCGTGGGCCGGCTGTACTGCCCGACTGCCGAAACCACTGCGACACCCTGCGAGTACAAATCAGCCTGCATCGCATCGAGTCGCTTCACCGCATCGATGTAAGCGGCATCAACGCGGGCATCGGTGTTGTCGTAATTCACCGCATTGGCCACCAGCCAGATCGACCCGTCGATGTGGTCGACCACCGCCAGGTCCGTGGCCAGCAGCATCGCCAACTCGGGCAGGCCGAGGTCGTCGGGGTTCTCATCGGGCAAACGCTCCCAACGCCGCACCGCGTCGTAGGCACGAATCCGACCAACCCACCAGTCAGCGGTGGCAGCCCCTGCGGCCGGGGTGTGCGCAGCGAGTCGAGGCATTCGCGAAGCGCCTCAACCGCCAGCCCCGTCTCGGGCAGGCCGACAGGCTGGTTTCCGACCCAGGCCACCTGACCATCGACCTCGGTGAGCATGGCGGCGCTGCGCACACCGATGAAGGAGTACCGGCTCCAGGTCTGAGCGTTCTCCGCTGACTCAAGCAGGAAGGTTCCGGGACGGTCTCCGGCGAGCTTGCGGAACAACCCGACCGGCGTCTGGTCGTCGACCAGCAACCTGCGCACCACCGGAATCACGCGCCGGCCGTTTGTCAGTTCGCGGAACTGCTCGGCGGTCGGTGCAGTGATTCCGCTAGGTGTCGTGCACGGCGCATAGACGTCGCTCATGCGAAATCCACCGCCTTGCTGTCGAAACACGATGGAAGTCCGGTGTGACACGCCGGGCCTTGCTGGTCGACGATCAGTAGCAGGGCATCTCCGTCGCAGTCGATGCGCAGTTCTTTGACCGTCTGGGTGTGTCCAGAGGTCTCGCCCTTCACCCAATACTGCTGACGGGACCGCGACCAATAGGTTCCACGGCCGGTGTCAAGGGTGCGCCGCACGGCTTCGGCGTCCATCCAGGCCAGCATGAGGACCTCGGCGCTGTCCCACTGCTGGGCCACCACCGGGATGAGTCCGTCGGCACCGAAGCGCAAGCCGTCGATCAATTCTGTGCGCGAATCGTCACCCATGGCCCCATTCTGCCGGTGGGTCTGCGTGCGACCATTGGGACATGGCAAGTCGGGGTGCACGATGGGCGGCTGCCGGGACCGTCATCGTGGTCGCCGGCATGGTTGCCGCTGCCTCCGTCTGGATGATCCAGAACGCTCCCGACACCACCCAACAGGCCGCCGACGAGATCCCAGGAGTGCGACCGATCGCCTCGTTGCAGTTCGCGCAGTGCTACGCGATCCCGCGCGACGCCCGCGGGGACATCATGACCGCCGAGGGGGTCTACGTGGTCTCCTGCGACGAGGAGCACGACGGGCAGATCCTCGATCAGGTCGAGTTCAACAACCTCGAATGGGCGGGTTCTGTGGCCATGAAAGCCTCAGCGCAGAACCAGTGCTCCACGGCCTTCAACCGATACCGGGCGACCTTCGACGAACCGGAGACCCTTATTCCTGGCTACTTCCTTCCCAACGAGACCCAGTGGGACTTGGGCAACCGGACCATCACCTGCACCGTCACGATGGAGGCCCCGTTCACCGGCCCGACGCTCTAATCCAGCCAAACCCGTGCCTGACCTCGGACGCGGTTTACGCATTGGCCGCCTCGACATCTGCGAGTGTCCGGATTTGCAGGTTGATCATGGACTTCCGGCGTCGGCCCCTCAGGACAAGCCGGAACAGACCTCGATGAGCCTGCAAATCCGGACACGACCGCGGCGGACCGACTACATCCGGACGGTCAGGCCCTCGGCTGCCATCTCGCGCTTGACGTCCTCGATCGTCAATTGGCCGTAGTGGAAGACGCTGGCGGCCAGGACCGCGTCTGCGCCCGCCCTGATCGCCTCGGCGAAGTCCTCGGCCGTGCCCGCCCCGCCACTGGCAATGATCGGGACGTCGACAGCCTGCCTCACCAGGCCGATCAACTCGGTGTCGAAGCCGGCAGTGGTCCCGTCCGCGTCCATGCTGTTGAGCAGGATCTCCCCTGCCCCGAGCCTGGCCCCGTTGGACGCCCACGCGATGGCATCAATGCCCGTGCCCTTGCGTCCGCCATGGGTGGTGATCTCGAAACCACTGGCCGCGCCGCGCGCCCGGCGTGCGTCCACGGAAAGCACGACGCACTGGTTGCCGAACCTGCGCGCTGCGCGGGTTAGCAAGTCCGGGTCCGCGATCGCCCCGGTGTTGACGCCGACCTTGTCCGCACCGGCGCGCAGCAGCGCATCGAAGTCGTCCACCTTACGAACGCCGCCTCCGACCGTGAGCGGGATGAACACTGCGTCAGCGGTGCGCCGCACGACGTCCAGCATGGTCGCGCGTCCACCGGAACTCGCGGTGATGTCCAGGAAGATCAGCTCGTCGGCACCCTCGGCGTTGTAGCGGGTGGCCAGTTCCACCGGATCCCCGGCGTCGCGCAACCCCTCGAAGTTCACGCCCTTCACCACCCGGCCGGCATCGACGTCCAGGCACGGGATCACCCGCACGGCCAGGCTCATCTGACGGCCTCCAGCGCCTCGGGCAGCGTGAATGCGCCCGCGTACAGGGCCTTGCCGACGATGGCACCCTCCACACCGGCAACCCCCGCGATGGCTCGCAGGTCGTCGAGTGCGGAAACCCCACCTGAGGCGACCACAGGGCGATCCGTCGCGTGCACACACGTCCTGCAGGAGCTGCAGATTCGGACCGGTCAGGGTGCCGTCGCGGCGCACGTCGGTGACCACGTACCGCGCGCACCCTTCGGCGTCCAAGCGGGCCAGCGTCTCGAAAAGCTCGCCGCCTTCCTGCGTCCAGCCGCGGGCCGCCAGGGTGGTTCCACGCACATCAAGGCCGATCGCGACTCGGTCACCGTGCTCGGCGATGACCTTGGCGCACCACAGCGGCTGCTCCAAGGCAGCCGTGCCGATGTTGACCCGCCGGCACCCTGTCGCCAGCGCAGCCGCCAGCGACGCGTCATCGCGGATGCCGCCGGACATTTCGACGTCGACATCGAGCTCCCCCACCACACGCGCCAGCAGCTCGGCGTTGCTCCCCCTGCCGAAAGCGGCGTCCAGATCCACCAGGTGGATCCACTCGGCGCCCTGTTCCTGCCACGTCAAGGCGGCGGCCAGGGGGTCGCCGTAGTCGGTCTCAGATCCGGCTTCGCCCTGTACCAGGCGCACGGCCTGGCCATTGGCGACGTCTACCGCAGGCAGTAGTTCAAGGGGCATGTTCCGAGGGTACTTGGGGGTGGAATTCCGTGATCAGAGGAATTCAAACTGCCCGGGCTTGGGCCACGAGGCCCGCGCCTTCAGCGTGGCCACTATCCTCCCGATCCGGGCCCGATCCTGCGGGTATGACTTGGAACTGATGAAGATCAATCCCGCGTGCATGCGGCCCTGCGCCGCCCAGCTCGCATGCAGCGGGGCGAAGTCGCGGACATTGTCGGTCACAAGCGTGCGACCGTCAGCAGTGGCCCAGTCGAGCAGGTCCGCGTCGCCAATGCCACGCAGGACCGGGTGAGCACTCACCGCCAACACGTCCAGACCCGCTGCCACGAGTTGTTCCGCGATAACGGGCGACAACATCTCGTCCAGAAGCAGTCGCGTCATGCGTCCAGAAGGCTTCGAGCCCTCTCCAACGACTCCAGCGCGCGCTCCTGGGCAGCATCCGCGTCCGCGATCTGCCGATCGATCTCATCTGCATACTCGCCGTAGTAGCCGACAGCCACCTGCAGAGCCGACGGCGGCAGGTTGGTGTTCTCAGCCACGATCTCCAACACCTCGTCCGATTCCACGTCGGCCTCCGCGGCACGCGCACTGCGCACCGCCCGGATGACCTCCCACACGTCGGGGCCAGACGCCAGGCACGCCCGACGACCGGCCGGCCCCTCGCGGAACACGACACCGGGGTGGGCATCCATGCGAAGACCCTCCTCCACGAGCAAGGCGGCGGCACTCGAACTGGTCATGCCCGGATGCCGGGAGGCGTATGCCGCCAACTTGGTCACGGTCGAGACGTCGAAACGCACCGATCTGGGAGCACTCATAACTACAGTGTAGTCACTCGTAGTGAAGTCGTGCGACCCTACGAATATCGCCGGCCCACTCCCGCCCGGACCTCAGAGCCCCAGGACTCCCGGGTTCATGATCGCGTCGGGGTCCAGGTGGGACTTGATCGCACGCAGCAGGTCGACGCCGGACTCCCCGATCTCGGCGGCCAGCCAGGGCGCGTGGTCGCGGCCGACCGCGTGGTGGTGGGTGATGGTGGCGTCGGTTGCGACCAGCGCATCGGTAGCCGCCTTCTTGGCGACCTTCCACTGCGCCACGGGGTCCTCGTCCAACGGCGTGATGACCGTGAAGTAGAGGCTCGCCCCCGTCGGGTAGATGTGCGAAAGGTGGGTGCCGATCATCGGTGCGCCGAGCGCGGCGTTCAACCCCTCGTGGACGGCCTGGTAGGTCGCGTCCAGTTGTGACCATTCATTGGCCGTCTCCAGGGTCTCCACCAGATACCCCGCGTCCAGCAGGTCGTCGCGCAGGTAGGGCCCGGAGAAGCGACCCTTGGACCACGACCGGCCCACACCGGCGCCCAGACCGACCCCGCCGAACTGCCGGAAGACCTTGTACGCGTGCTTGCGCCGCGCCTTCACGACGTCCTCGGGGCCCTCCCAGCCGACGATCGCCAGACAGCCACCGCCGACCTTGCGCATCGCGGTGTACCGGTCGAAGGCCTGCTTCTTCAACCCCGACAACCCGCTCATCGCCAGGTTCACGGCACTTTCGTCGGCATCGGACAGGCGCATCACGTCGGCTTGAACCCGGTCCTGGGCCAGGCTTCGGAAAGCCCGGGTGCCCGCCGCGAAGGTCGGGAACAACAGCCCTTCGTAGACCTTCTTCTCAGGCAGCGGTCGCACGCGCACACCAACCTCGGTCACGATCCCGAACGACCCCTCGCTGCCCATGAAGACCTGCAGGAGGTCGGGACCAGCCGCGGTCGCGGGCGACTTGCCCAGGGTGAAGTCTGCGCGCGGGGTGGCAACCTTCAACTTCGTCACGGTCGCATCCGCCCGTCCGTAGCCCGTTGAAGCCTGTCCCGACGAGCGGGTCACGGCATATCCGCCGACGGTCGCGCGCTCCCACGACTGGGGCAAGTGGCCCCACGTGAAACCGCGCGCCTCAAGCCAGCGCTCCAACTCGGGCCCGGTGATACCGGCCTGCACGAGCACCTCGCCGGAATCCGGGTCGAGGTGCTGGACCTGGTTCATCTTCCAGAAACCCACGCCGATAGTGAGCCGGTCGGTCACGTCCACCCCGTCGACCACGCTGGTACCCCCGCCAAAGGGAACGACCGCCCACTTCTTGTCCCCGGCCGCGTCCAGCAGCGTGCGCACCTGCTCGTGGTCACGCGGCAGTGCTACAGCGTCAACCACCGGCAGTTCGCGACCGGGCCAACGCCGGTGACACAAGTCGGTGAACGAGAAGCCACCCGAGCAGCGCAAGCGCACCATGTCGTCGACTTCGACCTCACATCCGAGGGCCGCGAGGTCCGCGGGCGAAATCCGGGAAGCCCGGACCTGCACCGAAGCCAGGTCCACCGCCGGCCGGGGCGGCACCGAGCCCATCGCTCGGTCGGTGAGGAACTCCTGCAGACTCAGCGGGATCCCGTGACCTCCGGCACCCCAGCGCTGAATCATCTCTGTGGACAATGACATGGTGACCTCCTTCCGGCGATGTTACACTAATACACATGGTGTCACAGCCCGGTCTTGACGAAGTGGCCAACAAACTGCTCGACGCGGCCGCCACCCTGATCGCCGACGGAGGGCCGGCAGCCGCCAACGTGTCGGCCATCGCCAGCGAGGCCGGCGTCTCGCGCATGACGGTCTACCGCAAGTTCCCCGATCGGCACGCGATCCTGTCGGAACTGTTCAACCGTGAACTCGGCACGATCGTCGCTCAGACCAGCGCGATAAAGGCCGACACCCAACTCGAGCGAGTCGTCGAGACCATCGCCATCTCAGTCACGGGCATCAACGAGCACCCGCTGATGCGCGCGGTCCTCAGCCATGAACCTGAAGAGCTGACCGAATGGATCACCGGCCGGCTCGGTGGCACCCAGCGTCTGGCTCGCGCCGTGCTGCGCGACCAGATCCTCGCCGGCCAGCCCGGCACCGGTGACGGAACCATCCGCCCCGGCAACCCCGACCAGATGTCCCTGACCCTGGTCCTGGTCGCCCAAACCTTCGTCTTCTCCCATCAGATCGGTGGCACCGAAGATGAACTGCGATACCTCGTGAAGGGATACCTGACATGATCCGCCCCGGCGACCCCAGCAGCATGCTCAATGCGCCGCGCCGCACCGAGGAGTTGACCGCCCTGCGCCAGAAGGGTCACACCGAGGTGCTGGTGATCGGCGGTGGCATCACCGGTGTCGGTGTTGCCTTGGACGCCGCTGCCCGCGGCCTGCAGGTGACCCTGATCGAGCGCCACGACCTTGCTCACGGCACGAGTCGCTGGAGCAGCAAACTGATCCACGGCGGGCTGCGCTATCTCGCCTCGGGCCACATCGATGTCGCCCTTGAGAGCGCGCGCGAACGCCACCTTCTTATGACCTCGATCGCGCCGCACCTCGTGCGTGCCCTGCCGACGCTGATCCCCAACTACGGCGGCCGCGACCCCTACATCAGCTTCGCCGGGCTGCTCGCAGGCGACGGGCTGCGCCGTTTCGCCGGGACCAAGCGCGACACGCTGCCCCGCGCTCGCATGGTCGACACCGCCACCGCGCTCAAGATGGCCCCGGCCCTGCGCACCGAGGGTCTGCGCGGTGGCATGGTCGGCTGGGACGGACAGGTCGAGGACGACGCCCGCCTGGTGGTGGCCGTGGCGCGGACCGCCGCCGCATACGGCGCAAGTGTGCTCACCCACGTGGACGCCGTTCAGGTCGGCGACGGCCAAGCCACGCTGCGCGACGAGGACGGCGAGTTCTCAATCACTGCCGACCACATCATCAGCTGCACAGGCGTGTGGACCCAGGAACTCAATCCCGAGATCCAGCTGAGCCCCAGTCGCGGCACCCACCTGGTCGTAGATGCAGCCAGGCTTGGTCACCCAACGGCCTCCTTGACAGTCGGGGTCCCGGGCGAGTTCGGACGATTTGTGTTCGCCCTGCCCCAGCCGGACGGCCTCGCCTACGTCGGCCTCACCGACCTCGGCGCGGATTCACTACTCCCCGATCCGCCCGAGCCGACCGCCGACGAGGTGGCCTGGCTGTGCGAACGGATCTCGGCAGCCCTGGCCGTCCCGCTTCGAGAAGAGGACGTGCTCGGAACCTTCAGCGGCCTGCGCCCGCTGGTCAGCGACGCCCATGCCGAGACCGCCGACATCTCCCGCAAGCACCTCATCGCCCGGCAGCCGAACGGTGTCATCGCGGTGACCGGAGGCAAACTCACCGCGTACCGCAAGATGGCCGAGGACGCCGTCGATCTGATCAGCAGCCAACCCTGCCCGACGCCGGGGATCGCCTTGGTGGGCGCCCCCGGGGACAGCCGCAGCCGTGACCGTCTCATCCGCCGATTCGGTTCCGAGGCGGGCCTTCTGCACGAAGCCATCGACCGCGATCCGGCGCTGGGTGATCATGTGGCCCGAACCCCGGCGCTGGCCGTTGAGGCCCGCTGGGCACGCCAGGCGGAGGGCGCATTGAGCCCGCAAGAGGCAGCCGAGACGCGACTGCGGATCGCCATGGTCCAGGCGTGGCGCGAGCCTGCGGTGGAGGCCGTCCGCGCGCTCTGGTGAGCGGCGGATCTTCGCATCGGGTCCGAAAGGAGACTTCCGCTGGCCGTGACTGTGGGTTAGCCTAACCTCACCCGGACGGGCCATGGTGGGTCGTCCGGGGGACCGGCCAGAGGGTCGCGGTGTCACGGTGAGTCACCGCTTTCCTGATTGGGGGCTGATCGGTTCCACCTTGGAGGAGGAGGAACCAATGCGAGGACGTCGCTTTGTTTCGGCGCTGGCATCCACAGCGCTGACCGCAGGACTCGTGGTGATCGGCACGACCACAACTGCTGTCACCCCCGCCACTGCGGCGGTTCCCCCGCCCAGCAACACCACCGCCATAGTCACGGTCAAGGTGGGTGGGGACAGGACCTCGGTCTCGAACGTCGCGGGACTGCCTGGCGTGGACCTTGAACTGTGGACCAATAGCAACGGCTCTCCTGGCCAGAAGGTCAATGAGCCCTGGGCCGAATGCACCTCCGACGCCGACGGGGACTGCAACTTCACCGTCCCGGACACCGAGCGCGGCGGCGAGAACCGCGGCGAGCGATTCTGGGTGCTTCAGGCGGGGACACCGGCTGGATGGTTCAGTGAGACCTCTCTGGTCACGGGCCCTAGTTTCCAGACGTCCCCGTACCGGTTCCTCACCCCGGAGCTGCGAGCCACCAACACGTACTCCTCAACCACGCTCTACGACCCGCAGTTCATGCTGGGAACAGGCAGTTCGAACCGTCAGGCATCGGGGGGTATCTGGCAAACCTCGCGTAACAACCCGTCATTCCCCCCGAAGTGCGGCATCCGAGTGGCACTCGTTCTGGACGTCTCAGGTTCCGTGAACGAGGACCTGGCAGATCTGAAAACCGCTGCCAAGACATTCGTCAACTCACTGGTCGGTACGCCCTCCCAAGTGGGCCTGTTCACGTTTGCCACGAATGCGCCGGCCAACAACACCAACAACCAGAACCGGCCCCTCACCCCGGTCTCCACGCAGGCTGGCGCGGACACCGTGAACGGCTGGATCGGAAGCGGTAACAACGGTCCAGGCGTGACCGGATTGACCTCCGGCGGGGGCACCAACTGGGACCGCGGCCTCTACCAGGTCGCCCAAAGCCCGGACGTCTACGACGTCGCCGTGGTGATCACGGACGGCAACCCGACGTACTACTCCTCAGATCCGGTCCAGGGTCCCGGGAACTTCACCCGGTTCCGCGAAATGGAGAACGGGATCTTCTCGGCCAATGCGATCAAGGCCGAAAAGACCCGCGTGATCGCTTTCGGCGTCGGTGACGGCATCAGCGGCGCTCCCAACAACCTGATCGCCATCTCCGGCTCCACGGAGGACTCGGACTACTTCCAGACGACGAACTACCAAGAGGCTGGGAACGCCCTGAAGGCACTCGCGTCCGCGAACTGCGAGGGCACGATCACCGTGATCAAGCAGGTCCTTCCCCCCAACGGTCAAGGCCTGGACGGGGCCACACCTGCCGGCGGTTGGACGTTCGGCGCCGTCCCAACCGATCCTTTGACGGTCGACCCCTTGTCAGGTGAGACCGCGGACGGCACCGGCGCGCTGTCGTTCGACGTCGACTTCAACGGCGAGACCAGCGGGGCGGTGACTCTGACAGAGACTCCGCAGACTGGATACACACTGGAGCAGGTGGGCGGGAAGAACGCCGTCTGCAAGAAACTCTCGGACAACTCCCCCGTGTCGGTCGAGAGCGTCAACAACGGCTTCACAGTCGGCGCGTTGGCTGGCGACGGGATCTCGTGCACGGTCTACAACCGGTCCACGACCCCACCGGCCGAGATCGTGGTGAACAAGGAATGGGTGATCAACGACGGGGCTCCCGTGCCCAACGGTCAGCAGCCCCAGGGACTGTCCGCCGCGCTAACACTGGCGCCCCTACCAGACCCGCCACAGCCGCAGCCGTGGGGCGTGCCCCTGGGAGGACTGCTCACTGGCGATCAGGTGACTGTCAACGAGACCGTGACGAACGACTTGCCTCTGTGCGTGCTTGATCAGAGGACGATCCGTTCGGGCGACAACCAGCCCGCGGTCCTTCCTGTCGACGGAACCACCGTGGACCTGGCGGCCGGAACGAACACGTACACGGTGACCAACTACCTGACCTGCCGTTCGAGCTTGAAGTTGACCAAAACCGTCCAGGGCGGGCCAGCCGATCCGAGCGACTGGACACTCACGGGCAAGGGCCCCGACGGCTCTTTGCAGGGACCGAGCGGAAGCACCGGTGTGCAGGCTGACGTGACTCCGGGCGCGCTCTACGCTCTCTCCGAGAGCGGTGGCGACCCGAGGTACGTGCAGTTGGCAGATCAGAACGCCGTGCCCATTCCGGACTCGACTGTCAGCTGGACCTGTAAGGCCGTCGGAGATGACGGCTTCAGCGACGGGATCAACGGTGGAGTGGTGGTGCCGTTTGGCTTCGAGGTCGAGTGCGGTGCGGTCAACCAGACGTCGACGCTGACGCTGCTCAAGTCGGTGGACAACGAGAAGGGCGGGTCCGGTGTCCCCTCGGACTGGGATCTGACGGCCACGCCCGATCGGCAAGGTGCCTTCGGGCCTGAACCCGGTCACGGTCGAAGGTGCGGACGCTGCGTCCGCGGAGAACACCTTCAACGTGCGGCCGGATCAGACGTACGAACTGACCGAGTCGGGCGAAGACGGTTACAGCCTCGACAACGTGGTCTGCATTGTGAATGAGGGCGATCCGCAGTGGGGAGACCAGATCACCCTCGATCCGCTGGACACGGCCGTGTGCACGTTCACCAACCGTCGCGACTTCGCCGAGTTGAAGCTGGTGAAGAAGGTCGAGGGCGCCGACCCGAACGCATGGAAACTGTCCGCGGACTCAACCACGGCAGACACCAAGTACAACTTCTCCAATGATGGTGGCGCAGGCGAATTCAACACGGTGTTCGCCGACACGCCCTACACCTTGAGCGAGAAGGGACCGGACGGTTACTCACCGTCCGCATGGTCCTGCGTGCTCGAGCCTCGCGATGAAGTGCAGCCGCGGGTGGCTGAGGAGATCGATCTTCAGGGCGATGTGGTCACTTTGAAGAAGAATCAGCGGGTCACCTGCACAATCACGAACACCCGCGACCTGGGTTCGGTAACGATCACCAAGGAGTTCAACCCGCAGCAGTCCGGTTACACCGGAACGTTCGACATCAACTACAGCTGCGTGGATGGCGCGACCCCGGTGAAGAACGGCACGGTCAGCCTGGGTGCAGGCAAGTCGGAAACGATCACCGACCTGCCGACCGGCACGGTCTGCACGGTGACGGAGCCGACGCTGCCGGCGAACCCGACGGGTTGGGAGTTCAACCCGCCGACGTTCTCCCCCGCTGATGGCAAGGCCACGGTGACGACCAAGGGCCAAGCGGCCACCGTCACAGTGGTCAACTCCGTGGCGCAGGTCAACCCGATCGTGGTCAAGAAGATCTGCCCGATCGATGTGACCCTGCACAAGCCGACACCGAAGAAGGTCGGCAACAGGATCTTGACCGACAAGATCAAGACCAAGAAGTCCTCGTGTGTCTTGCTCAAGCCCGTGGTGCTGTGCCGTCCGCTGCAATCCACCGCGGCCGGCGAGAAGGCGTTCTGCCAGACCAAGGTCACCAAGAAGGGCCGGATCACGGTCAAGACGAAGGGCTACGACGCGGTGAAGGTGACCGTCATCGTGCGGGCCAAGCCGAAGCCCGGGTTTGCCGACAGGTGGAAGCCCAATAGTTGGCGCAAGTCCTGGACGCTGAGGTAGCTCAACGCCAGTTGCCGACTGAGGGCCGTACTCCGCAAGGGGTGCGGCCCTCAACGGTTTCTGGTAACGAATCGGCCGACGTGACGTTGCGATTCGTGGCACATCGGCACTGCACCGCCCTGGTTCACTCCTTCGAGCGATGACCTCGCAGTGACGCGGACGTACGCTGGAATCAGCCGGTCGAATGATGGGCTCCTCCACCGTTCGGACGACTTGGAGGGGCCGTGACTACGAACAGTCACACAGACACCGGACCTCTTTTCATCCGGCCTCTCATGACTCCTCCGCGGTACGGGGAATGGGAGGGGTTCCATGTTCAAGAAACTGATAGGTGGGCTGACGTCCACCGCGGTAGTGGCGGGAATGGTCACTGCCGGAGCCGTAGCGGCAAGCGTGGCTACGGCGACACCAGCCTTGGCGGCGTCGGTGAACATCGGCAGCGTCGAGGCGCAGATGGCAGGTCACACCGGTAAGTCCGGGACCGTCACCAACACAACGAACTGCATCCGATTCTCACCACCGCTGAGTCCGCCGACGCCGGCGGTCAGCACGACGTGGGTCGTGAGTCCGGTTGAGGCTCTCGCCTCGCACGGCTCGGGATCGCGCTCAGGGTGTCCGACCAACCTCGACAAGGAACCCGGCGGCCAGAGTGCGATCGGCATCAGCCCGACCAGCAGCACCACGGCCGACACCGTGACGCCGTTCCTGCTCGGCACGATGAAGCACTACAACAACCCGATCACCGTGACTGAGGACCCGGGCAAGTTCGTGGGCAACCTCAACATCAAGCTGAAGGGCACCGTGTTCAGTTTCCCGTACGAGTTGTATGAGACACCCAACAGCTGCTCGAACAAGGTCGATCCCGAGCAGGGCGACTGCTCGGACGACATCCTGCAGTTCACCGGCACACCGAGCGGCGAGTTGACCATCAACGTGGGCGGTGTCAACTACACGTTCATGCTGGTCTCCAGTGGTTTCACGGCGGCCAGCAATGGTCAATGCCCGGTGACGCCCCAGCCCCCGGTGAAGACCAAGTTCATCACCACTGAGCAAACGACAACGACTGGCTGCCTCTACGGCGAACTGGCGCAGAAGCGCTCAATCACGCTGGTCAAGAAGGTCGTTTGGGACAACGACGTCACTCCCCCGAGCTCGATCCCGGCATTCCCGTTCACATCCACCAGTGATCTGGTCGGGTCGCCCTGGAAGACGAACCCGGGTAACTTGACGCCGGCCAAGAGCAATGGCGGCACCGCTTCCTACGGGCCGAAGGACCTGCGCGCTGGCGCTGAGACAGTAACGATCACTGAGGGGATCGACCCCGCGAACTGGGCGTTCCAGGACGTCAAGTGCCTCGACGGGACCGGGACAGCAGTCGGCGGTGTGACCTACAACGGCCGGACCGCAACGCTCACAAAGGTTCCGGACGCCACATCGGCGGCAGCAGTTCCGATCACGTGCACGTTCACGAACAAGTACGCGCGCAGCAAGTTGACGCTGGTCAAGAACTGGGGTGCCAACGCAGTACCAGGTGACACCGCCGGTCTGAAGATCCTCGGAGGGGTCACCAGCCCAGCCGAGGCCACCTCGACCGCACCGGTCAGCGGCACCAGTGTCTCCACCGACGCCGTGTGGGATTCAGCGATCACCACTTCGGAATCGTTCCCGACCGGCAACGTCAACGGCTACACGCCGTCCTTGAAGTGCGTGAAGACGGGCACCACCGAGGAGGTCGCGGGCAGTTCTGACGGCAAGTTCGCGATGCCGAAGTACCCGGTCACGTGCACCTACACCAACGTGGGCGATGTCCTGAAGCCAGGCATCGACATCGTGAAGAGCCCCAGCGCGACTGAGGTCAAGCCGGGCACCGAGGTGACCTACACCTACACGGTGAAGAACATCGGCAACACCGTCTTGCTCAAGGTCAAGGTGACCGACGACAAGTGCCCCGGCGTGACCTACACGTCCGGCGACACTAACAACGACGGCAAGCTGCAGACGACTGAGACCTGGTTGTTCACGTGCAAGGCCACGCTGAACGAGACGACCAAGAACGTGGCGACCGCCACGGGTGAGGACAGCCTCGGGCAGAAGGTCGAGGACAAGGACACCGTCACGGTCGATGTGCTGAAGCCGGGCATCCAGGTGGTCAAGGTCCCGAGCGCGACTGAGGTCAAGGCGGGTTCAGAGGTCACCTACACCTACACGGTGACCAACACAGGCAGCACACCGCTGCTCAAGGTCCTCGTGACCGATGACAAGTGCGCCCCGGTCGAGTACACCGCCGGCGACACCGACAACAACGAGGCGCTGGGACTGACCGAGACGTGGACATTCACGTGCAAGGCCGTTCTGAACCAGACCACTGAGAACACAGCAGTGGCAACCGGTGAGGACCGGCTCGGCCAGCAGGTGAAGGACGACGACGCAGCCAAGGTCATCGTTCCCAAGCCCGGCATCAAGGTCGTCAAGACCGCTTCGGCAGCCTCCGTGCCGGTTGGCAGTAGCGTCACCTACACCTACACGGTGACCAACACCGGCGACATCGAGCTGCTGAACGTCAAGGTGGCCGACGACAAGTGCGCCCCCGTGACGTACACGTCCGGCGACACCAACAGCGACCTGAAGTTGCAGGTCGACGAGACGTGGATCTTCGAATGCACCACCACGTTGACAGCCGCCACCACGAACACCGCTGTGGTGAACGGTGAGGATCGCACCGGCCAGGAGGTCAACGCGCAGGACACCATCACGGTTGCGGTGGTCAGCCCGGCCGTTGCCAAGAAGATCTGCCCAATCGATGTCACGCTGCACAAGCCGACACCGAAGAAGGTTGGCAACCAGATCCTGACCGACAAGATCAAGACCAAGAAGTCCTCCTGTGTCTTGCTCAAGCCCGTCGTGCTTTGCCGTCCACTGGCCAGCACCACGGCCGGTGAGAAGGCGTTCTGCGACACGAAGGCCAGCAAGAAGGGTCGGATCACGGTCAAGACCAAGGGCTACGCAGGCGTCAAGGCCACGGTCATCGTGAGGGCCAAACCCAAGCCCGGATTCGAGGACCTCTGGAAGCCGAACAGTTGGCGCAAGTCCTGGATTCTGAGGTAACCGAGCCGGAGAGGTTGAGGGCCGTACTCCATTCAGGGATGCGGCCCTCGACCTTGTGCGATTCAGCGAGCGTCGGCCCCTGTGGCTGGCTATCGTGCCGATGATCATCTCCCTGAGAGCCATTGAATGACTACGGAGAGTAGTATTTCGGGTCCCGAGCACCTGTCCGGAAGTCGCCTGGATGTCCGAATTTCGCGCCCCGAGGGAGGTCACGGACGGGCGTTCGGACCGATTACGATCCGGACACGCTCGAATTTTCTTGCATTTCCCCCCCATACACATAGAGTGCCCGGCCGCAAATTAGCCCGATCGAGGGATGTATGATTTCGGCCACAGAGCGTTACTCTGTCATCAGCCGTAAAGATGATGGTCGGTCGCACCATCGTTCGGCGAGGAGGAAGCAGTGATTACACGGGGTAGTTTCCACTCGATGGGCTTTACATTGCCCTTTCCTGCACCTCATCGATCTTTGACATCCAGCACCACAGCCAACGGGGGCTCAAACGGGAGGCACCACCATGTTTAAGCGATTCATTTCTGCACTGACATCGACCGCGGTGGTGGCCGGTATGGCTGGGGCGGGAGTGGTCGTGGCCGTGGCCACGGCGGCACCGGCGGCAGCGAATACCGCGACTCCCGGCCATTCACGGTCAGCCCTTACAACCAGTCGACCGGCAACCCGATTCTCACGGGCCAGTGCGGGCTCGACTTCGGCTTGGTGCTCGACTCGTCCGGGTCGATCGGCGGCACGGGTATCGCCAATCTGAAACTCGCAGCAAACGCATTCGTCGACTCGTTGGTTGACACCGGCTCCACAGTGGCTGTGACCAGCTTCTCAACAGTGAGTCCGGGCAGTGGCGGGACGAACCTGGCCCCGACAGCCCTGACAACTGCCAATCTGCCGACGATCAAGGGCAGTTACTCCGGTCTGGCCTCCGATGGGTGGACGAACTGGCAGGACGGCCTGCTGAAGATGAACAACTTCTACTCGGGGTCGTGGAACCCCGACCTGATGATCGTCATCACGGACGGCAACCCGAACACCGTCAACCCTGCCGGCAGCGGCGGGAATGCAACACCAGATGGCAGCACAGCCGCTGTGAACCCGGCGATCGCGCAGGCGAACACCATGAAGGGCAAGCTCACGAAGATGTTCGGCATCGCCGTGGGTGGCAACATCACTCCCGCTCCCATCACCGCGATCACCAGCACCACGGTTTACAACGCTGTCCCGCCAACGAACTTCGCAACCGCCGGCTACACGACTAGCACCAACTACGCATCACTCAAGGCGGACCTGGAGCAGATCGCAGCGGACCTTTGCGGCTCCACAGTCAAGATCACGAAGAAGATTGACACCCCCGACACGAACGGTTTTGTGAACGCCGACGGAACCAATAAGTGGACCTTCAACACCACTGTCACCATCCCCGATGCGCCGGGCAACTGGGTCACCCCGAACACTGCACCCACTGCGATCTCGAAAAACGTGGCGAGCACTCGTCCGGTCGATACAGACGCCTCCGGCGTTGCCACCTTCCAGTGGAAGCCGAAGGGCAAATGGAACACAAATCCCGTCGTCGTGAAGGAGACACAGCAGGCTGGCTGGGAGCGCAACCAGAGCCTGGTCTGCACAACGACCCCTCTGGGCGGTACCCCTTCGCAGCCATTTACCGTCACATCAGACGCCAGCGGTAACTGGAACATCGGCCAAGCCACGCCCGGCGACACCATCGCATGCGAGGCCAAGAACACGCTGACCAAACTGAACCTCGAGAAGGTGGTGTCATCTGGCACGGCCACCCCCTCGCAGTTCCAGTTGAAGGCAACTCAGGTTGGCTCGCCCGCCGACAAGCCATACGACCGTCCAGGCAACTACACGACGTTCGATCCGATCGCTGGCGATGTGGTCTATCAGCTTTCTGAGACGGGTCCGGCAGACTACAGCCAGGACGGCGTCTGGGTTTGTACGAACGGCGTCGTCCCAACCGCCCAGGACCAGATAACGGTTCCCAAGGGGACCCAGACTAAGTGCAAGGTGTCCAACAAGCGCAACGCCGGCACCTTGACCCTGGAGAAGATCGTCAAGACCGGTACCGCGGCCAAGGACGACTTCACACTGACCGCCACCCCGAACCCGGCGATCCCCGGGCAGAACGCGGTGTCGGGCAAGGGTGACCCGTCCAAGGCCACCGGGGTCAACCAGGTGTCCGTGTTCACCGGCACCTACGACCTGTCCGAGTCCAACCTGGCCAACTACAGCCAGGACGGCGACTGGGTCTGCACCGGCGGCACCACCGTCGACAAGGACACCGTGACCGTCGGCACCGGCGACAACGTGGTCTGCAAGGTGTCCAACAAGCGCAACGCCGGCACCTTGACCCTGGAGAAGATCGTCAAGACCGGTACCGCGGCCAAGGACGACTTCACACTGACCGCCACCCCGAACCCGGCGATCCCCGGGCAGAACGCGGTGTCGGGCAAGGGTGACCCGTCCAAGGCCACCGGGGTCAACCAGGTGTCCGTGTTCACCGGCACCTACGACCTGTCCGAGTCCAACCTGGCCAACTACAGCCAGGACGGCGACTGGGTCTGCACCGGCGGCACCACCGTCGACAAGGACACCGTGACCGTCGGCACCGGCGACAACGTGGTCTGCAAGGTGTCCAACAAGCGCAACGCCGGCACCTTGACCCTGGAGAAGATCGTCAAGACCGGTACCGCGGCCAAGGACGACTTCACACTGACCGCCACCCCGAACCCGGCGATCCCCGGGCAGAACGCGGTGTCGGGCAAGGGTGACCCGTCCAAGGCCACCGGGGTCAACCAGGTGTCCGTGTTCACCGGCACCTACGACCTGTCCGAGTCCAACCTGGCCAACTACAGCCAGGACGGCGACTGGGTCTGCACCGGCGGCACCACCGTCGACAAGGACACCGTGACCGTCGGCACCGGCGACAACGTGGTCTGCAAGGTGTCCAACAAGCGCAACGCCGGCACCTTGACCCTGGAGAAGATCGTCAAGACCGGTACCGCGGCCAAGGACGACTTCACACTGACCGCCACCCCGAACCCGGCGATCCCCGGGCAGAACGCGGTGTCGGGCAAGGGTGACCCGTCCAAGGCCACCGGGGTCAACCAGGTGTCCGTGTTCACCGGCACCTACGACCTGTCCGAGTCCAACCTGGCCAACTACAGCCAGGACGGCGACTGGGTCTGCACCGGCGGCACCACCGTCGACAAGGACACCGTGACCGTCGGCACCGGCGACAACGTGGTCTGCAAGGTGTCCAACAAGCGCAACGCCGGCACCTTGACCCTGGAGAAGATCGTCAAGACCGGTACCGCGGCCAAGGACGACTTCACACTGACCGCCACCCCGAACCCGGCGATCCCCGGGCAGAACGCGGTGTCGGGCAAGGGTGACCCGTCCAAGGCCACCGGGGTCAACCAGGTGTCCGTGTTCACCGGCACCTACGACCTGTCCGAGTCCAACCTGGCCAACTACAGCCAGGACGGCGACTGGGTCTGCACCGGCGGCACCACCGTCGACAAGGACACCGTGACCGTCGGCACCGGCGACAACGTGGTCTGCAAGGTGTCCAACAAGCGCAACGCCGGCACCTTGACCCTGGAGAAGATCGTCAAGACCGGTACCGCGGCCAAGGACGACTTCACACTGACCGCCACCCCGAACCCGGCGATCCCCGGGCAGAACGCGGTGTCGGGCAAGGGTGACCCGTCCAAGGCCACCGGGGTCAACCAGGTGTCCGTGTTCACCGGCACCTACGACCTGTCCGAGTCCAACCTGGCCAACTACAGCCAGGACGGCGACTGGGTCTGCACCGGCGGCACCACCGTCGACAAGGACACCGTGACCGTCGGCACCGGCGACAACGTGGTCTGCAAGGTGTCCAACAAGCGCAACGCCGGCACCTTGACCCTGGAGAAGATCGTCAAGACCGGTACCGCGGCCAAGGACGACTTCACACTGACCGCCACCCCGAACCCGGCGATCCCCGGGCAGAACGCGGTGTCGGGCAAGGGTGACCCGTCCAAGGCCACCGGGGTCAACCAGGTGTCCGTGTTCACCGGCACCTACGACCTGTCCGAGTCCAACCTGGCCAACTACAGCCAGGACGGCGACTGGGTCTGCACCGGCGGCACCACCGTCGACAAGGACACCGTGACCGTCGGCACCGGCGACAACGTGGTCTGCAAGGTGTCCAACAAGCGCAACGCCGGCACCTTGACCCTGGAGAAGATCGTCAAGACCGGTACCGCGGCCAAGGACGACTTCACACTGACCGCCACCCCGAACCCGGCGATCCCCGGGCAGAACGCGGTGTCGGGCAAGGGTGACCCGTCCAAGGCCACCGGGGTCAACCAGGTGTCCGTGTTCACCGGCACCTACGACCTGTCCGAGTCCAACCTGGCCAACTACAGCCAGGACGGCGACTGGGTCTGCACCGGCGGCACCACCGTCGACAAGGACACCGTGACCGTCGGCACCGGCGACAACGTGGTCTGCAAGGTGTCCAACAAGCGCAACGCCGGCACCTTGACCCTGGAGAAGATCGTCAAGACCGGTACCGCGGCCAAGGACGACTTCACACTGACCGCCACCCCGAACCCGGCGATCCCCGGGCAGAACGCGGTGTCGGGCAAGGGTGACCCGTCCAAGGCCACCGGGGTCAACCAGGTGTCCGTGTTCACCGGCACCTACGACCTGTCCGAGTCCAACCTGGCCAACTACAGCCAGGACGGCGACTGGGTCTGCACCGGCGGCACCACCGTCGACAAGGACACCGTGACCGTCGGCACCGGCGACAACGTGGTCTGCAAGGTGTCCAACAAGCGCAACGCCGGCACCTTGACCCTGGAGAAGATCGTCAAGACCGGTACCGCGGCCAAGGACGACTTCACACTGACCGCCACCCCGAACCCGGCGATCCCCGGGCAGAACGCGGTGTCGGGCAAGGGTGACCCGTCCAAGGCCACCGGGGTCAACCAGGTGTCCGTGTTCACCGGCACCTACGACCTGTCCGAGTCCAACCTGGCCAACTACAGCCAGGACGGCGACTGGGTCTGCACCGGCGGCACCACCGTCGACAAGGACACCGTGACCGTCGGCACCGGCGACAACGTGGTCTGCAAGGTGTCCAACAAGCGCAACGCCGGCACCTTGACCCTGGAGAAGATCGTCAAGACCGGTACCGCGGCCAAGGACGACTTCACACTGACCGCCACCCCGAACCCGGCGATCCCCGGGCAGAACGCGGTGTCGGGCAAGGGTGACCCGTCCAAGGCCACCGGGGTCAACCAGGTGTCCGTGTTCACCGGCACCTACGACCTGTCCGAGTCCAACCTGGCCAACTACAGCCAGGACGGCGACTGGGTCTGCACCGGCGGCACCACCGTCGACAAGGACACCGTGACCGTCGGCACCGGCGACAACGTGGTCTGCAAGGTGTCCAACAAGCGCAACGCCGGCACCTTGACCCTGGAGAAGATCGTCAAGACCGGTACCGCGGCCAAGGACGACTTCACACTGACCGCCACCCCGAACCCGGCGATCCCCGGGCAGAACGCGGTGTCGGGCAAGGGTGACCCGTCCAAGGCCACCGGGGTCAACCAGGTGTCCGTGTTCACCGGCACCTACGACCTGTCCGAGTCCAACCTGGCCAACTACAGCCAGGACGGCGACTGGGTCTGCACCGGCGGCACCACCGTCGACAAGGACACCGTGACCGTCGGCACCGGCGACAACGTGGTCTGCAAGGTGTCCAACAAGCGCAATACCGCGAAGATCTCGCTGGTGAAGCAGGTCGAAGGCAAGGGTGATCCGGGAGACTGGACGCTCACCGCTGACCCGCAGAACATCGAAGGCCAAGGAAAGGTCTCCGGCAATGGTGATCCGAACTCGCCCGATGCGGTGAAGGAAGAAGTTGTCTACACCGGCACCTACAACCTCAGCGAGGTTGGCCCTGACAACTACACTGCCGGCACGTGGGTGTGCCTGCCCCTCACCGGAGGAGACCCGACTGTGGCTCCCTCTGAGGTGGCTGACGCACTGAACAGCACCGATAGCGTCAAGTTGGAGAAGGGCGACAACATCGTCTGCACCATCATCAACACCCGCGACCTGGGCTCGTTGACGATCACCAAGTCGTTCGACCCGAAGACCTCGGGTTACGACAAGGCGTTCGACATCAGCTACAAGTGCGGCGACGACCCGAAGCAGACCGTTTCGGTGAAGGCCGGCGAGTCGAAGAAGATCGATGGCATCCCGACCGGTACCGAGTGCACCGTCTCTGAGGTCAAGCCGACCGATCCGCCGGAGGGCTGGTCGTTCTCCGACCCGGTCTACGACCCGGCCGACGGAAAGGTAACGGTCACCAAGAAGGACCAGACCGTGTCCGTCACCGTCACGAACGAGATCCTGAAGCCTGGGATCAAGATCGTGAAGACCGCGTCGCCGACCCAGGTCAACCCCGGCGAGATCGTCACCTACACGTACACGGTGACCAACCCGGGCGACACCGAGTTGCTTGACGTCGTGGTCAGCGACGACAAGTGCTCCCCCGTGGAGTACAAGTCCGGGGACGCCAACAACGACAAGAAGCTGCAGACCAGCGAAACCTGGATCTACACCTGCAGCCAGCCGATCAGCGTGGCGACCACCAACGTCGCGACGGTGACTGGCAAGGACAAGAACGGCAAGACGGTCACAGCCACAGACACCGTCACGGTTCCTGTGGTCAACCCGGTCG
>CAVSZD010000003.1:0-352509 GCA_963732355.1 uncultured Actinomycetota bacterium
AGACGAAACATTTTGGACTCTTGAGCGATACCCCAAGTAGCACGGGGCCCGAGAAATCTCGTGCGAATCTGGCGGGACCACCCGCTAAGCCTAAATACTCCTTGGTGACCGATAGCGGACAAGTACCGTGAGGGAAAGGTGAAAAGAACCCCGGGAGGGGAGTGAAATAGAACCTGAAACCATTTGCTTACAATCCGTCGGAGCGATGACTTCGGTTGTTGTGACGGCGTGCCTTTTGAAGAATGAGCCTGCGAGTTAGCGGTGTGTGGCGAGGTTAACCCGAGTGGGGTAGCCGTAGCGAAAGCGAGTCTGAATAGGGCGATTCAGTCGCACACTCTAGACCCGAAGCGGAGTGATCTACCCATGGCCAGGGTGAAGCGACGGTAAGACGTCGTGGAGGCCCGAACCCACCAATGTTGAAAAATTGGGGGATGAGCTGTGGGTAGGGGTGAAAGGCCAATCAAACTCCGTGATAGCTGGTTCTCCCCGAAATGCATTTAGGTGCAGCGTCACGTGTTTCTTTCCGGAGGTAGAGCTACTGGATGGGCTAGGGGGCCTACAAGCTTACTGAACTCAGCCAAACTCCGAATGCCGGAAAGTTAGAACGTGGCAGTGAGACTGCGGGGGATAAGCTTCGTAGTCGAGAGGGAAACAGCCCAGACCACCAACTAAGGCCCCTAAGCGTGTGCTAAGTGGGAAAGGATGTGGAGTCGCACAGACAACCAGGAGGTTGGCTTAGAAGCAGCCACCCTTGAAAGAGTGCGTAATAGCTCACTGGTCAAGTGATTCCGCGCCGACAATTTAGCGGGGCTCAAGCACACCGCCGAAGTTGTGGCATTCACACAACAGCTAGGCCTTCGTGGTCCAAGCGTGTGGATGGGTAGGGGAGCGTCGTGTGGCGAGTGAAGCGGCCGGGTGACCGAGCCGTGGATGCCACACGAGTGAGAATGCAGGCATGAGTAGCGAAAGACTGGTGAGAAACCAGTCCGCCGAATGACCAAGGGTTCCAGGGCCAGGCTAATCCGCCCTGGGTAAGTCGGGACCTAAGACGAGGCCGACAGGCGTAGTCGATGGACAACGGGTTGATATTCCCGTACCGGCTGTACCGCGACCCTGCCGAGGCAGAGGATGCTAAGCGTCCGAATCCGCTGCGACCTTCGGGTCAAGGCGGAGGAGCACGCGAACCGAATCTGTAGTAGGCAAGCAATGGGGTGACGCAGGAAGGTAGCTCAACCCGGGCGATGGTAGTCCCGGGGTAAAGATGTAGGGCGAGACGTAGGCAAATCCGCGTCTCACATGCCTGAGATCTGACGCCGAGCCGATTAAGGCGAAGTGAGTGATCCTATGCTGCCGAGAAAAGCCTCTAGCGAGTTGTACAGCCGCCCGTACCCCAAACCGACACAGGTGGTCAGGTAGAGAATACCAAGGCGATCGAGAGAACTGTGGTTAAGGAACTCGGCAAAATACCCCCGTAACTTCGGGAGAAGGGGGGCCGATTAGCGTGAAGGGACTTGCTCCCCGAGCGCCGGTTGGCCGCAGAGACCAGGCCCAAGCGACTGTTTACTAAAAACATAGGTCCATGCCAAGTCGCAAGACGATGTATATGGACTGACGCCTGCCCGGTGCTGGAACGTTAAGGGGACGGGTTAGCGACTTCGGTCGCGAAGCTCAGAACTTAAGCGCCAGTAAACGGCGGTGGTAACTATAACCATCCTAAGGTAGCGAAATTCCTTGTCGGGTAAGTTCCGACCTGCACGAATGGCGTAACGACTTGGGCGCTGTCTCAACCACAGACTCGGCGAAATTGCACTACGAGTAAAGATGCTCGTTACGCGCGGCAGGACGGAAAGACCCCGGGACCTTTACTACAGCTTGGTATTGGTGGTCGGTTCGATTTGTGTAGGATAGGTGGGAGACTGTGAAGCGTGGACGCCAGTCCATGTGGAGTCAACGTTGAAATACCACTCTGATCGTGCTGGCTGTCTAACTTAGGTCCGTGATCCGGATCAAGGACAGTGCCTGGTGGGTAGTTTAACTGGGGCGGTTGCCTCCTAAAATGTAACGGAGGCGCTCAAAGGTTCCCTCAACCTGGTTGGCAATCAGGTATCGAGTGTAAATGCACAAGGGAGCTTGACTGCGAGAGTGACGGCTCGAGCAGGGACGAAAGTCGGAATTAGTGACCCGGCGCTGGCAAGTGGAAGCGGCGTCGCTCAACGGATAAAAGGTACCCCGGGGATAACAGGCTGATCTTCCCCAAGAGTCCATATCGACGGGATGGTTTGGCACCTCGATGTCGGCTCGTCGCATCCTGGGGCTGGAGTCGGTCCCAAGGGTTGGGCTGTTCGCCCATTAAAGCGGCACGCGAGCTGGGTTTAGAACGTCGTGAGACAGTTCGGTCCCTATCCGCCGCGCGCGTAGGAGTCTTGAGAAGGGCTGTCCCTAGTACGAGAGGACCGGGATGGACGAACCTCTGGTATGCCAGTTGTTCCGCCAGGAGCATGGCTGGTTAGCTACGTTCGGAAGTGATAACCGCTGAAAGCATCTAAGCGGGAAGCACGCTTCAAGATGAGGGCTCCCACAGGGTTAACCTGGTAAGGCCCCCAGCTAGATGACTGGGTTGATAGGCCGGAGGTGGAAGCACGGTGACGTGCGGAGCTGACCGGTACTAATAGGCCGAGGACTTGCCACACATATTTACTTTCTGCTACGCGTTCACTATGCGGTTCCCGAGATACGGTCGGGAACGATTGATATCTCCATAGAGTTTCGGCGGTCATAGCGAGGGGGAAACGCCCGGTCCCATTCCGAACCCGGAAGCTAAGCCCTTCTGCGCCGATGGTACTGCCCTGGTGACGGGGTGGGAGAGTAGGACGCCGCCGAACATTTTTCCCGATGGGGGGCCGTAAGGCCCCCCATCGACGTATTTGTGGAGGTTTTTTCATGGCTGATCAGTCAGGGCGCAAACGGCCGGCTGGCCGTGGTGCCGGTTCGTCGAGTTCCCGTTCGGGCAGACCTGGTTCAGGTAGACCTGGTTCCGGCAAACCCGGGTCCGGTCGGAGTGGGCCGGGCAAACCCGGTTCTTCCAAACCCCGCCCCAGTGCGGCAGGGTCAGGCAAACCCGGGTCTTCCAAACCCAGAACAGACAAACCTGCACGTAAGCCTTCACCTGAGGGTCAGACCCGTGGCCAGAAGTCCGATTCGCGCCGCTCAGGTGCCGGCCGAGGACCTGCAGGCAAGGGCCGCCCGGACCGCGGTGACTCCGACAAGCGTGGGCCACGACGTCCCCCGCGAGAGGCAGCACCACAGCGAGATGGCCGACCGCCACGACGCCCCGATTTCGAAGAGCGGCCCGAACGTGACACATCGAACGACCTGCCGTGGCCCGAGGAGATCTTCGAACTTGAGCTTGAGCCGGAGTTGCTGACGGAACTCGAGGCAGCTGGCGGTCGCACCGAAACCATGGCCAAACACCTGCTGAGCGTTCAGGTATTGGCCGAGAGCGACCCCGAGCAGGCGTACCTTCATGCCGCGCGGGTGCGTGAGCGGATCCCCAGGTCTGCCTTGGCGCGCCAAACGGCCTGCATCGCGGCGTACCGCACCGGCCGATTCAAAGAAGCCATCAAGGAAGAGGCTGCTTATCGGCGTATCGGTGGCGGGCTTGATCTGCTGCCGATAGCAGCCGACAGCGAGCGTGGACTTGGTCGCCCCGAGCGGGCGTTGGGTCTGGTGGGAGAGTTTGAAAAGGCGAAGCTGGACAGCGACGCCCTCACCGAATTGCTCATCGTGGCCGGCGGCGCACGCAGGGACCTCGGGGATGAGCAAGCGGCCCGGGTGTTCCTGCAGAAGGCAGTCCGAGCGGCCAGGTCGCCGATGTCGCGGGCAAGGGCTCGGTTTGCCCTGGGGGAACTGCTGGTGTCCACGGGTCAAACCGAGGAGGCTCGCAAGTGGTTGGAGTCGGCCCTTGAGTTCGATGAGGACGGCTCCTGGACGGATGCTGTGGATCTGCTGGAATCCCTGTCATGACCTACGACGGCTTGTTCGTCGATCTTGACGGCGTCGTCTATCGCAGTGATCGCCCTGTTGAACACGCCATCGATGCTCTGAACCGCTACGAGGGCCAGATCCTGTATGTCACCAACAACGCCAGTCGAACCCCTGACACAGTCGCTGCGCAGTTGCAGGGGCTTGGACTGGCAGCCTCAACATCGGACGTGGTGACGTCGGCCCAGGCCGCGGCGGCACACCTAGCGGAACTCGTCCCGATCGGATCCCCGATTCTGGTGGTTGGTGGTGAGGGTCTGGTTGAGGCAGTTACAGAGGTTGGTTTCCGCGTCGTGCACCGGGCCGAGGAGGCTGATGCGGTCGTTCAGGGCTTCGCGCCGGCCGCCACCTGGAAGGACCTCGCCGAGGCGTCGTACGCAGTTGCCCGGGCCATCCCCTGGGTGGCTTCGAACACCGACATGTCGGTGCCGACTTCGCGCGGCATAGCGCCTGGTACAGGTACCTACGTCGCGGCCGTCACAGCCGCCACTGGCATTTCCCCTGTGGTCACCGGCAAACCGCATCGCCCGATCATGGACCTGGCGCGCTCGCGTTCGCACAGCAGGACTCCGCTGGTCATCGGGGATCGGTTGGACACCGATATCGCCGCCGCCAACGCGGCAGGGATGGATTCGATGCTGGTGCTGACCGGAGTCAGCACCTGGCAGGAACTAGTGACTGCACCGCCTGAGCATCTGCCCACCTCGGTCGCGCCGGACCTGCGGGTACTCAGCGGCTATGTCGACGACTTCACCGCACAATTGGACGACTTACTGAGCAGAAGGCGTGCTGGCCAGGACGTTGACGAACAGGTAGTTCGGCTACATCAGCTTTCGAAGTCGTAGCAGGTCGCGCAGGCTGGCGTCGAGATGCAGGCGACCGGTCGCCCATGCATGTGAGAACGTGATGCGCTTGTCGGTGAGGTCGATGAGATCGTCGCTGCTCATCGTCAGGCGGATGTTCGGTTTGTCCACCCGCCCTTGGCGAATGTCCACGAGCTGACCATCGTGCAACTTGCCTTGGAAGGTGACATCAATGTCGAGCAGGCTCAGCTCAACTGTGCGGTCGGGGATGTTCGCCTGCCGATCCTCGCGCGGATACTGCTCGAGCCGGCTGGCGAGTTCGGCCAGGGCCACCTCGCACTGCTCGACCGACGCCATCTGAATACTCCCTCGGGTACTTGCCACGAATCAGACCGTACCTGCCCATCGGCGGACCTGCTGGGATTGACCGGACCGCTGAAGTAGCGTGGAGACAGGGTATCGAAGGGACCACTGGTGATCGAGACACTGCGAAGTTACATGCAATTGGCAGCCGGGCTGCTGGAATCGACCAGCGAACGCGCGAAGGAAACCGCGGGCGAATTCCTGAGCCAAGGAATGGAAGCTGGGACTCGAGGGCCTGAGACGGTGTCCGCGCAAGTTCAGGAGATCGCCGAGGATCTGATCGAACAGGGCAGGACCAACCGCGAGCTTGTGGTCGGCCTGGTGCGTACAGAGGTCGAGCGCACGGTTGGTCGTATGGGCTTCGTTCGCGAAGAGGAACTGGCAGCCGTGCGTAAGCACGTGGAGCGCCTCGAGCGCGAACTCAATCAGCGCGGTGACCAGGCCTCAGCCGCGGCGAATCTGGCGGTCAGTACGGCCACCTCCGCAGTGCCCGTTGCCACCAGGGCCGCGGGCACCGCTGCCGCCAAGGCGACCGGGACGGCTGTGAAGGCGTCCAAAGCCGCTGCAGGCACGGCACGAACGGCCGCACGAACTGCCACGGGCACGAGCAGCCGACAGGCCCCGGTGCCAGCCGAGAAGCCCGTCGCTAAGAAGGCGGCCCCGGCTAAGAAGGTCACTGCGGCCAAGAAGGTCACTCCGGCTGCAAAGCCCGCGAAGAAGGCGCAGTCATGAGCACCCCAGACCTGGGTCCCCTGGAGGAAATGGTCGAGGCAGTTGCGTCGGACACCGGAGACCGTTATGAGCAACTGGTCGAGGTTCACGACGCGTTGCGCCAAGCGCTAGCCGAGACCGACAGTGACCCGGCGGCGCCTGGACGCTGAGCTGGTCCGCCGCGGTCTTGCTCGGTCGCGCCAACAGGCCGGCGAACTGATCGACGCGGGCCACGTGCAGGTGAACCGGCTGGTGGCCACCAAAGCGTCGACACAGGTCGAGGCGGGGGAGTCGATCAGGGTAACCACGCCGCAGGATCACTTCGTGTCACGTGGTGCCCACAAGCTGATCGGCCCATTGGCCGAATTCGGGATCGGTGTGACCGGTCGGCGAGCGCTGGATGCCGGAGCGTCCACCGGCGGATTCACTCAGGTGCTGCTCGAGGCGGGTGCCGCGAGTGTGATTGCTGTGGATGTGGGGTACGGACAGCTTGCCTGGTCGTTGCAGCAGGATCCGCGCGTGATTGTGCTCGACAGGACGAACATCCGGCATATAGCGGCTGAGAATCTTCCGTACCCGCCCGACCTGATCGTCGGTGACCTGAGCTTCATCTCATTGACCAAGGTGCTGCGTCCATTGACCGAGGTGGCCGCTGAGGATCCGGACTTGATACTGCTGGTCAAGCCTCAGTTCGAGGTCGGACGCGGCCAGGTGGGTAAGGGCGGCGTCGTGCGTGATCCGGCCCAGCACAAGGGGGCAATTGAAGGGGTCGCGCAGTGCGCACGGGATCTCGGCTTCGGCGTGGCAGGGCTGACACGAAGCCCGTTACCTGGACCAAGTGGCAACATCGAGTTTGTGATCTGGCTCCGACGCGGGGCGCCAGACATCAATGTCGACCGTGTGAGCGAGGTGGTGAGCCCGTGACCGACATCCGTTCGGTCTTGCTCGTCGTACACCCGAGTCGGCAGGCGGCACTTGAGATGGCCCTCGCCTGCGCGACGGGGCTGGGGCAGCGCGGAGTAGAAGTCCTCGCCTTGGACAGCGCGCCTGCCGGAGTGGACGTCAAGCGTTCTGATGGCACCGATCCGGTGGATCTGGTGGTCGTGCTGGGAGGCGATGGCAGCATCCTGCGCGGGGCAGAGATCGCTCGCGCCCATGACGTGCCGCTGCTGGGCGTGAATCTAGGTCACGTTGGTTTTCTGGCCGAACTTGATGAGGAGGATGCCGGGGACATCGTCGAAAGCATTGCAGGTGGCGGTTTCATCATCCAGGAACGGATGACTCTGGACGTGGCGGTCGTGCGCGACGGGCGGCAGGTCGCGACATCGTGGGCGCTGAATGAGGCCAGCGTCGAGAAGTCCGCGCGTGAGCGGATGATCCAGGTGATCGCTGAAGTGGACGGTCGGCCTTTGAGTCAATGGGGGTGCGACGGAGTCCTGTTCGCGACTCCAACCGGATCCACCGGGTACGCATGGTCTGCGGGTGGTCCGGTCGTGTGGCCCACGGTCGATGCGATGCTGCTTGTGCCCGTCTCCGCCCATGCGTTGTTCGCCCGCCCGATGGTCGTGTCCAGCTCGACCCGGCTGGCACTGGAACTTCTGCCTGGATCGCCGCCGGCGGTCCTGTGGTGCGACGGCCAACGCCTGGTTCCTCTCGAACCCGGCGACCGCGTCGAGGTCGTGCAGGGGTCCAAGCCGATTCGATTGGCCCGTTTGCGCGAATCCCTGTTTGTCGACCGGCTCGTGGCGAAGTTCCAGCTCCCAGTGCAGGGGTGGAGCGGACGAGGCCGCCAGTGATCGTCGAACTGCGGATCCAGGATCTCGGGGTGATCGCCTCGGCGACCGTTTCACCCGGGCCGGGCTTCACAGCGCTGACTGGCGAAACGGGCGCGGGAAAGACGATGGTCCTGACTGCGCTCGAGATGCTGCTCGGCGGTCGTGTCGATTCGGCGATAGCTGAGTCCGCAGCCATCGAAGGTGTGTGGGAGGTGGGCGCGGATCACCGCGTGGTGCAGACCGTGATCGAAGCCGGGGGGACGGCCGACGACGGGGAGGTCGTGCTGTCCCGGTCGGCGAACAAGGGCCGGCTGCGGGCTTTCGCGGGGGGCCGAATGGTGCCCGCGTCACTGCTCTCGCAGATCGGTGAGGATCTGATCACTGTGCATGGCCAGTCCACGCAGCAGCGGCTGCGCGGCCCGGCAGCCCAGCGCGGGGCCCTCGACCGGTTCGGAGACGCGAAGCACCAGGGTCTGCTGCAGAATCACCGGACGGCGTATGACTCGTGGAGCCGGGAGGCCCAGGCATTGGCGTCCGCACGTAGCGGGGAGCAGGCCGCCCAGCAGCGCATGGTTTTCCTGCGATCGGCTCTGGAGGAGATCGAGAAGATCGACCCGCGTCCCGGGGAATCCGCCGAGCTGGCCACCGAGCTTCTCCTGCTGAACAACTTGGCCCAGATCAGCAGCGCGACCGCGAAGGTTCGACAGTTGCTGCTCGGGACTGACGACCCGGACACCGCATCTGCGGTGGACTTTCTGCACACTGCCGCGCGGGAACTTGCGGGTGTGGCGCAGGCGGACCCCGAGTTGGCGCGCATGCACGAAAGGCTGCTTGCCGGCGCCGAGGAGGTGGCCGATGTCGGTCGTGACGTGTCAATGTTCGCCGACGGGCTCAACGACGAACCGGGTCGGCTCGACTGGATCAACTCACGCATCCACGACCTTCGGATGCTCACTGCACGTTACGGCTCGAGTGAGACCGAGGTCCTGGAGTGGGCGCAGGCGTCGGCGGCCGAGCTCACCGAGTTGGAGCGGGGCAGCGACCTTGAGGCACTGCGAGAGCGTGAGCAGCGGGCACGGGATCTGCTGGAAGAAGCCACGGCGCAACTCACTGCTTCGCGCACTCGCCTGGCCCGCGATCTGGCCGCGCGGGCGACCGAGGAGTTGCAGCACTTGGCGATGCCCAACGCTGCATTCACAATTGAGGTTCAGCCGGGCGAGCTTGGACCCGAGGGTGGTGACGAGGTGCGCTTTGCGCTTGCAGCCCACCCCGGAGCTACCCCCGCCCCGATCGGGAAGGCGGCCTCGGGTGGTGAACTGAGCCGCATCATGTTGGCCTTGGAGGTAGTGCTGGCCGGCAGCGACACGGCCGGGACCTTCGTTTTCGACGAGGTCGACGCTGGGGTCGGGGGAGCGGCGGCAACCGCAATCGGGCGGCGGCTGGCAGCGCTTGCCGAGCACGCCCAAGTCATCGTCGTCACCCATATGCCACAGGTCGCCGCCTTCGCTGACACCCACCTGCGGGTGCTCAAACAGCAGGACCGAGGTGTGACGACCTCAGATGTGCGCGAGCTGGACGCCGATGAACGGGTCGTGGAGATCGCCCGGATGCTGGCCGGGCAGGAGGACTCCGAGCACGCCCGCGAGCACGCGCGGGAACTGCTGGCGATGCGGAGGTAGTGCATTCCTGACGGCCGGTGGGAGGCGCGAGCCGGGGGAGGCGCGAGCCGGTCGGAAGGCGCGAGCCGGTCGGAAGGCGCGAGCCGGTCGGAAGGCGCGAGCCGGTCGGAAGGCGCGAGACCTCCTGGTTAGAGGTTGTGCTGTTGGTTAGCAAAAACACGCGTGGATTCTCTAACCAACAGCACAACCTCTAACGCGGGCGGTTTGGGTAACGCGGGCGGTTTGGGTAACGCGGGCGGTTTGGGTAACGCGGGCGGTTTGGGTACGCGGGCGGTTTGGGTAACGCGGGCGGTTTGGGTACGCGGGCCTACCACGTGGATCCGCAAGACCCAACCTTGAGTGTCGTGCGGCAGATCCGGCAACAGCCGGTAGTCTGGTGCCCCGTGGATAGTCCTGGTTCTGCGGTACACATTTTCGTCACTGGAGGCGTCGCCTCCTCCCTCGGCAAAGGTCTCACGGCCTCCTCCCTCGGACAGTTGCTGACTGCTCGGGGTTTGCGCGTCACTATGCAGAAACTCGACCCTTATCTCAACGTCGACCCGGGGACGATGAACCCGTTCCAGCACGGTGAGGTCTTCGTCACCGACGACGGATCGGAGACCGACCTCGACATCGGTCATTACGAACGGTTCCTGGACCGGAATCTGGCCAGCATCGCCAACGTGACCACCGGACAGGTCTATTCCACGGTCATCGCCAAGGAGCGTCGCGGCGAGTACCTCGGGGACACCGTGCAGGTCATCCCGCACATCACCAACGAGATCAAGTCCCGGATCCGTGCCATGGCCACCGACGATGTGGACGTGGTGATCACCGAGATCGGGGGCACGGTCGGTGACATCGAGTCCCTGCCGTTCCTGGAGGCAGCCCGGCAGGTCCGCCACGACCTCGGCCGCGACCGTTCTTTCTTCCTGCACGTGTCGCTGCTGCCCTACCTCGGGCCGTCGGGCGAGTTGAAGACCAAGCCGACCCAGCACTCGGTCGCCGCGCTGCGCACAGTGGGTATTCATCCGGATGCTCTTGTTCTTCGCGCCGACCGTCAGGTACCCGAGAGCATCAAGCGCAAGGTCTCGTTGATGTGTGACGTGGATCAGGAAGCGGTGGTCGCGGCGGTGGACGCCCCCAGCATCTATGACATCCCGCGGGTTCTTCACGGTGAGGGTTTGGACGCCTATGTTGTCCGCCGCCTCGGCCTGCCGTTCCGCGATGTGGACTGGTCGTCTTGGGGGGGACTGCTCGAACGCGTACACCAGCCGGCCCACTCGGTCGAGATCGCGCTGGTCGGCAAGTACGTGGACCTGCCTGACGCCTACCTCTCGGTCACTGAGGCCCTGCGGGCCGGGGGCTTTGCGAACAACAGTGCAGTGCGGATCCGCTGGGTCGCTTCCGATGATTGCGCTACCGAAGAGGGGGCCAAGGAGGCGCTCGGCGACGTCGATGCGATCTGTGTGCCCGGCGGTTTCGGTGTGCGCGGCATCGAGGGCAAACTCGGCGCGATCCGGTACGCGCGGGAGAACAAGATCCCGACACTTGGGCTGTGTCTGGGTCTGCAGTGCATGGTGATCGAGTTCGCGCGCAACGTCGCGGACATGGCTGACGCCAACTCCCAGGAGTTCGACGCGGAGACGACCCACCCGGTCGTGTCCACCATGGCCGACCAGACCGACGTCGTCAGCGGTGAGCGTGACATGGGCGGAACCATGCGACTCGGGCTGTATCCCGCGACGCTGACTCCGGGCAGCGTGATCGCCGAGGCATACGGCGAACTCGCGGTCGATGAGCGGCACCGGCATCGTTACGAGGTCAACAACGCATTCCGTGAGCCTTTGAGCGAGGCCGGTCTGGTCTTCAGCGGAACCTCGCCCGACGGTCGGCTCGTCGAGTTCGTGGAGTTGCCAGCAGAGACCCACCCCTACTTCGTCGCCACACAGGCCCACCCGGAGTTCCGCTCGCGGCCGACCAGGGCGCATCCGCTGTTCGCCGGACTAGTGGCCGCGGCCCTGGTGCGGCAAAGCGATGGATGAGATCTGGCATGGACCGGTCGCCGATACATATGAGTCCCACGAGGTCGTAGGGGTCTCCCAACGATTCCACGGCGCGGTCTGGGACGTGCGCTCCGACGTCGTCATCGTGGGCGGCCAGACCGTCACCAGGGACTTGGTCGTTCATCCGGGTGCGGTGGGTGTCATCGCGCTCGACGACCAGGAGAGGCTGTTGCTCATCCGGCAGTACCGCCACCCTGTGGGTGCCTACCTCTTCGAACCGCCAGCCGGCTTGTTGGACACCGCGGTGGAATCCGCGTGGGAGTGCGCGGTGCGCGAACTGGCCGAGGAGGCTGGTCTGCGCGCTTCCGAGTGGCACGTGCTCGTCGACTTTCTCAATTCGCCGGGTGGAACGAGTGAGACCTTCCGGTGTTTTCTCGCCAAGGGTCTGCAAAGCATTCCCGGCGGCCGACACCACACCGGCGAGGCAGAGGAGGCCCATCTGCCGCAGGCGTGGGTCTCCATTGACGAGGCCGTAGGGCTCGTGCTCGCGGGCAAGATTCAGAACCCGACCGCGACCAATGGCATCCTCGCGGTGGCCGCTGCGAGGGCCCGCGGGTGGGTCGATCTTCGGCCTGCTGAGGCACCCTGGCCTGTGAGAGACTGGGTCGAATCTTTGGGGAACGTGCGCACGCCGCCGGCGTAGGCGCGACGTTGCCGGAAAGACCGGGCTGTGTATGCGTATCGGTGTTCCGACTGAGGTCAAGCAGCAGGAGTACCGCGTTGCGATGACTCCCGCGGGGGTGCAGGAACTGGTTCGGCACGGCCACACGGTGTTAGTGCAATCCGGCGCCGGGGATGGCTCGTCGCTTCCGGATGAGGAGTTCCTCAGTGCCGGTGCCACGATCCTGGCTACCGCCGATGAGGTCTGGGGGCAGGCTGAGCTCGTCGTCAAGGTCAAGGAACCCCTTCCCAGCGAGTACAGGTTGCTGCGTGAGGACCTGCTGCTGTTCACGTACCTGCACTTGGCCGCCTCGCGTGAGTGCACCGAAGCACTGGTCAACAGCCGCACCACCTCAATCGCCTACGAAACGGTCGAGTTGCCTGACCGTACGTTGCCGCTGCTTGCCCCCATGTCCGAGGTGGCCGGTCGACTGGCTCCGCAGGTGGGTGCGCAGACATTGTTGAAGGCGCACGGCGGGCGGGGGGTTTTGCTTGGAGGTACGCCGGGAGTCCACGCGGGCAAAGTGGTGGTCATCGGCGCGGGAGTGGCAGGCAAGAACGCCGCAGCCATCGCGCTGGGAATGCAGGCGGAGGTGCTGTTGCTGGACACCGACATTGCGAAGTTGCGCGAGGCCGACGTTGTGTATCAGGGGCACATGCAGACCGTGGCCTCGAACAATTACGAGATCGAACGGTGCGTGAGTGACGCAGATCTGGTTATCGGCGCGGTACTTGTTCATGGGGCCAAGGCGCCGCGGTTGGTCAGCAACGAACTCGTGTCGAAGATGAAACCCGGCTCGGTGCTGGTGGACATCTCCATCGACCAGGGTGGCTGCTTCGAGGACTCCCGGCCCACCACGCATGCCGACCCGACCTACCCGGTGCACAACTCGCTGTTCTACTGCGTGGCGAACATGCCTGGGGCGGTGCCGCACACTTCCACTTGGGCTCTCACGAACGTCACGTTGCCTTACCTTCTCGAACTGGCCGATCACGGGTGGAAGCATGCGTGCAGGCGGGACCATGCGCTGGCCCTGGGGTTGAACACCCACGCCGGGAACATCACGTACAAGGCGGTGGGTGACGCTTTTGATATGCCCAGCGTGTCGCTGGACTCCGTGCTGGCCTGAACCGTGGCCGTGCCGGTGGCAGCGGGGGTCGACTCCTACCTGCAGCATGTAGCTGTGGAAAAGGGGTTGAGCCTGAACACGGTGTCGGCCTATCGGCGCGACCTTGCCCGCTTTGGGGAGTGGTTGACGGCCAACGGAATCGACGACCTCGCGGCAGTGACTCCTGCGCAGTTGGGTGACTTCATCGCCCACGCCTCGCGTGATCAGCACCTGGGCGCATCATCGGTGCGGCGCACGGTGAGCAGCGTGACAGGGCTGTTCAGGTACCTGGGCGGCGAGGGCCTGCTCGTGGTTGATCCCACCGACGACGTGGCTGTCCCGACCGTGCCGATGCGACTGCCGAAAGCGTTGTCGGTTGAGGACACGTTGGCCCTTGTGGAGGCCTGTGACCCATCGACTGTTCCCGGTTTGCGCGACCGTGCGCTCATCGAGTTCTTGTACAGCTGCGGGGCGCGCATCAGCGAGGCGGTCACGATGACCGGGGACGCGCTGGACTTCGAGGACAGGTCCGTTCTCCTGCGCGGCAAGGGCGGCAAGCAGCGCCGCATTCCGCTGGGTTCCTATGCGATCGCTGCGCTTGAGGCGTATTTGGTGAGGTCGCGCCCAGCGCTGGCCGGGGCGCGCAAGTCCGGCAGCCCCGCGCGCGAGGTGTTCCTGAACGCTCGCGGTGGGGCTCTGTCCCGGCAGAGCGCGTGGGCGATCATCGCCGGCGCGGCCCAGCGGGCAGGCGTGCCCGACGTCTCACCGCACACGCTGCGCCATTCCTTCGCCACCCATCTACTCGAGGGGGGTGCGGACGTGCGGGTGGTGCAGGAGTTGCTGGGCCATGCCTCGGTGACGACGACCCAGATCTACACGATGGTCACGATCGACCGGTTGCGTGAGGTTTACGCCGAATCCCACCCCCGGGCGCTTCGCTAGATCGTCCTGGTTAGAGGTTGTGCTCCTGGTTAGCGAATCCACGCGTTGTTTCGCTAACCAACGGCACAACCTCTAACCAGGGGATCAAGGGGCGTGTGGCTACCGGGCCCGAACCGCGGGTCGGGTTACCGTTGCCTGGTGACTGCGCTGGTGCACGAGGAGGAACCGATCGGTTTCGCCGTGCACCTCGAAGAGTTCTCCGGACCCTTCGACGCCCTGCTCGCGTTGATCTCCAAGCACAAGCTTGAGGTCACCGAACTCGCCTTGAGCCAGGTGACCGACGAGTTCTTGCAGTACATCCGCCAGCAGGGTCAGACCTGGGACCTCGACGAGGCCAGTAGTTTCCTGGTCGTGGCCGCCACCCTCTTGGATCTCAAGGTGGTCAAACTCCTGCCTGGCGCTGAGATCGAGGATGAAGAAGACCTGGCACTGCTTGAAGCTCGCGACCTGCTGTTCGCGCGGCTCATGCAGTACCGGGCGTACAAGGATGTGTCCGCGGTATTCGAGCAGATGATCGCCGATGCCCCGACCATGCTTCCCCGCACCGTCGGCCTCGACCCCGACCTGACGGGCCTACTGCCCGACGTGATTCTGGGACTCGGTCCAGACGCGTTCGCCGCGATGGGTGCGCTGGCCTTGACGCCCAAGCCCGTGCCCGAGGTCTCCATCGACCATGTGCACGCGCCTCAGGTCAGCGTGGCCGAGCAGAAGGAGATCCTGGCCGAGGTCCTAGCCAACACCGGACGGGCCACATTCCGCGACTTGATCGCCGATGCCGACAACCGCATGATCGTGGTGGGCCGCTTCCTGGCTTTGCTCGAGTTGTTCCGCGACGGGACCGTGCGTTTCGAGCAGGAGAAGGCGCTGGCCGAGTTGACCATCGTTTGGGAGGACGACAGTGACCCATCGGGTGATTGATCTGACGGACAGGCTGCCAGTCGCGGCCGAAGCCGTCGAAGAAGCGCCAAGCGAACTCGGTGCGCCCAGCCTGGCTGCGGCCGTTGAGGCTCTGCTGCTCATCGCCGACGAACCGATGTCCGCCGAGGACCTCGGGACGGTCCTGAACCGACCAACCGACGAGATCACCGAGACGGTGGAAGCGCTGCTCAGCGACTACGCCACAAGTGGGCGCGGTTTCACCTTGCGACGCGAGTCATCGGGCTGGCGCTTCGTGACCTCCGCCGACTGCTCGGATCTGGTAAGCCGGTACGTCAAGGACGGGCAGTCGGCACGGTTGTCGCAGGCGGCGCTCGAGACGCTGGCCGTCGTGGCCTACCGGCAGCCGGTCTCGCGCGGGCGGGTCAGCGCGATCCGGGCGGTGAATGTTGACGGTGTCATGAAGACCCTGGTCACCCGTGGGCTCATCACTGAGGTCGGCCACGACGAGGAGTCGGGGGCGATCCTCTACGCCACCACCGAGTACTTCCTGCAGCGCCTCGGGATCGCGTCGTTGGACGAACTTCCGCCGGTCGCCGACTATCTGCCCGACCTCGCAGACCTCGACTCGCCGGAACTGACCGGGGATCTTTGAGCCCGTGGAGCCCCAGCGGTTGCAGAAGGTGCTCGCGGCCGCAGGGGTCGGCAGCCGGCGGGTGTGCGACGAACTGATCGCCCAGGGCCGGGTCACTGTCAACGGCGACGTCGCGATCCTCGGGGCGCGCGTCGACCCCCAGACCGCGGTGATCCACGTCGATGGCACCCGCATCCCGACCAGGGCCGAACATGTGGTGCTGGCACTGAACAAACCCCGTGGCGTCGCCTCTGCCATGAGCGACCCGAAGGGCCTTCCGTGTGTGGGCGACTACGTCTCGGACCGCGCCGAACGGGTCTTCCACGTTGGCCGGCTCGACGTCGACACTGAGGGCCTGCTGCTGCTGACAAACGACGGTGACTTGGCCAACCGGATCGCCCATCCCTCCCACGGGGTGGCCAAGAAGTACGTGGCCACCGTCAGCGGGCGAGTCGACGCACGGGTGCGTACGCGGTTGCGCAAACCAGTGATGCTCGACGACGGCCCGGTCACCATCGACGCGTTCCGGATCGTGGACGTCAGCGATGAGCGCAGCGTCGTGGAGGTCACGCTGCATGAGGGCCGCAATCGCATCGTGCGCCGACTGTTCGAAGCCCTCGGCCATCCGGTCGCTCGCCTTGTCCGCGTCCAAGTCGGCCCTGTGCGGCTGGGCAGGTTGCCGGTCGGCGGAACCCGCGAGGTCACGGGCCAGGAACTGCAGCGTCTGTACACCGAAGTGGGCTTGTAGGCTTCGTTTGTGGCAGTTCGAGCAGTGCGCGGGGCGACGCAGGTTTCCGTCGATGAACGCGAACCGATCATGGAGGCGGTCGGGGAACTCATCGGCGAGATGTTGAAGGTCAATGCCGTGAACCCCGAAGACGTCATCAGCGTGATCCTGACCTCCACGCCCGACCTGGTGTCCTGCTACCCCGCGACGGCCGCCCGGCTGGCGGGCCTGGGTGATGTGCCGCTGTTGTCTGCCACTGAGGTGGCTGTGCCCAACGCGATGCCGCGCGTGGTCCGGGTCATGGCGCACGTGGACTCCGACCTGGCGAGGGCCGCGGTCCAGCACGTCTACCTGCGCGGGACTGAGAGTCTGCGTCAGGCCACAGCCAATGAGTGACGTCCTGATCAAGGGCGCTGGCCTTTTGGGAACGTCGTTAGGCCTCGGGCTCTCGCAGACCGGCCTGAGCGTCACCCTGGAGGATCTCAACCCCGAGGCCGTTCGCACTGCCGTGTCAATGGGCGCCGGGATTGACCAGCCATGCGGATCGCCGGAGATCGTCATTGTGGCGGTGCCGCCCGGCCAACTCGTCGACGAGGTGGCTGCCGCGCTTGTGCGCTTCCCGCAGGCCACCGTCACCGACGTGGGCAGTGTGAAGTCGGAGCCCATCGACGCCCTGCTGGCCGCTGGTGTGGACCTGTCGCGTTACGTCGGGGGACACCCCATGGCGGGCCGGGAGGTGTCGGGTGCGGCGGGTGGCCGCGGTGATCTGTTCGAGGACCGGCCGTGGATCCTGACCCCTATCCCGCAGACCGATCCCGTGCGTCTGGCCCGGGTTGGGGAGGTGGCGGAGAGCCTGCGTGCGGTTGTGCGGCTGATGGACCCGGAGGAGCACGACCGCGCCGTTGCGCTCTGTTCGCACGCGCCGCAGGTGGTGGCGTCGCTGCTGGCCGCCCAGTTGCTCGATGCCTCGGCAGCCGACGTCAGCGTGGCAGGTCCTGGGCTGCGCGACACCACTCGAATCGCCGCCAGCAACCCGGAGTTGTGGGGGCAGATCCTGCTCGCGAACGCCCAGCACGTAGAGACCCACATGACACAGTTCGCGGCCGACGTCGATGCGTTCAGCAAGGCGTTGGCCGGCCGCGATCTGCCACTCATCAAGGAGTTGCTCGCCCGTGGGGTCGAAGGGCGTTCGAGACTGCCGGGCAAGCACGGTGGCGAAGCGGCCGACGCGGTCACGGTCTCCGTGGTCATTGAAGACGCCCCCGGGCAGCTCGCGGCCTTGTTCCAGCGGGCCGGCGAAGCCGAGGTCAACCTTGAGGATGTGCGCATCGAGCACACCCTGGGCCGGCTGCGCGCGATTGCGCACCTAGTTGTGCGGCCCGAGAGCGAGAGCCGGCTTCGCGATTCGTTGCTGGACGGCGGCTGGTCGCTTCGCGGGTGAGCCGGGTCGGCCGATTGTTGCGTTGTTACGACCCCTTCGTTCCAAATGTTGTGACGTTGGCCGTGTGCGGGATCGATACCTGCAACAGCGCAACACTCGCGCGGGCGGGCTGGTAACAACGCAACAACCGGACATCTGTGGGTGAACGGTAGGCTCGCACTCATGTCCGCTGTCATCGTCGCCATCGACGGACCCTCCGGTTCCGGCAAGTCCAGCGTGAGCCGTGGTGTCGCGAATCGGCTGCGCTACGAGTACCTGGACACCGGTGCCATGTACCGGGCGCTGACCTGGTGGGCGCTGGACGAGAACCTCGCGCCGGAGCAGGTCGCCGACCGGCTCGACCAGTGCGCAATCATGAGTGGCACCGATCCCGAAGCTCCGTTCGTCACCGTGAACGCCATCGACGTCTCGGAGGCGATCCGCACGCCCGAGGTCACCGCCGCGGTGAGCGCCTACAGCGCGGTACCGCAGGTGCGCACGTTGCTTGTGGAGATGCAGCGGGAGTCCGCGAGAAACGCCGGGTCGGGTCTTGTCGCCGAAGGCCGCGACCTAGGGACCGTGGTCTTTCCAGACGCGACACTAAAGGTCTATCTGACGGCGGATGTCCAAGCCCGAGCTCAACGCCGAGCAGCCGAGAACGCCCAACGTGGACACGACGCCGATGTTGCCGATACCCATGAATCCCTGGCTGCGCGCGACGCTGCCGACAGCGGGCGTGCGGTTTCGCCTTTGCAGATGGCCGACGACGCCGTGCAGGTGGATGCGACGTTCATGACGCTGCCCGAGGTCATCGACCATGTGACGGCCCTGGTCCAGGAGCGCTTGTGAGCGAGCAGATGCCCGGCGACGAGGTCTACACCGACGACCTCGGCGACGACACCGACGTCGATGCCCTCGCGCAAGCCGCGGCCTCCGTGGCCGAGCAGGAGTTCGTCGGCGGTGACTACGAGTCTGACGAGTTCGAATGGTTGCCGGTCGTGGCGGTGATCGGGCGACCCAATGTCGGCAAGTCAACGCTGGTCAACCGCATCCTGGGCCGGCGTGAGGCGGTGGTCCAGGATGTCCCCGGGGTGACTCGCGACCGAGTGCGCTACATCGCCGAATGGTCGGGCACGCAGTTCCAGCTCGTGGACACCGGCGGCTGGGAGGCTGACGCAACCGGCATTCGCGCATCGATCGCGGCCCAGGCGCGGCAGGCTGTCGACGAGGCGGACGTGGTGGTGTTCGTGGTCGACGCCATCGTGGGCGCGACCGATGCGGATGAGGACGTCGTCCCGATCCTGCGGGCCTCCGGCAAACCCGTGCTGCTGACCGCGAACAAGGTCGACGACGCAGCAACCGAGGCTGATGCTTCGGCGCTGTGGTCATTGGGGCTGGGGGAGCCGTACCCGGTCTCCGGCCTGCACGGCCGTGGTAGCGGTGACCTGCTTGATGAGATTGTCGCCCGACTGCCCGAGGAGGGTTCGGCGCAGGTGGCCCTCGAGGGCCCAAGGCGAGTGGCCATCGTGGGCCGACCAAATGTGGGCAAGTCCTCGCTGCTCAACCGTTTGGCAGGTCACGAGCGGGCGGTGGTCGACAGCGTTGCGGGCACAACCGTGGACCCGGTCGACGAGGTCGTGACCCTGGGGGACGAGCAATGGTTGTTCGTCGATACCGCGGGAATCCGCCGCCGGGTGCGCGAGGCCAGCGGCCACGAGTACTACGCGTCATTGCGCACGCAGCGCGCGATTGAGCGGGCCGAGGTGGCGCTGGTTGTGATCGACGCCAGCGAGCCGATCTCAGAGCAGGACATACGCATCATCCAGTTGGTGGTGGACGCCGGTCGCGCGATGGTGATCGCGTTCTCAAAGTGGGACCTCATGGACGACGACCGCCGTCGGGAGTTGGCCCGAGAGATGGATCTGGACCTAGTGGGTGTGCCCTGGGTGAAGACCGTGAACATCTCGGGCAAGACGGGCCGCGGCGTGGAGAAGATCGCCAAGCACCTACGTATTGCGCTGGACTCCTGGCAGACCCGGGTTCCGACTGGTCGGTTCAACAAGTTCCTGTCCGAGTTGGTGGCCGCGCACCCGCACCCGGTGCGGGGTGGCAAGCAGCCGCGGATCCTCTTCGGCACTCAGGCCTCGGTCGCCCCGCCGACGTTCGCCCTGTTCACCACGGGCTTCCTCGAGCACGGCTACCGAAGGTTCGTCGAGCGCCGGATCCGCGAGGACTTCGGCTTCGAGGGCACGCCGATGCGGATCAACCTGCGGATTCGTGAGAAGCGCCGAAGGCGGTAGCGGGTCGTTCACCGGTGGGCGATCTGCGGCAACCGGTACTGCTCGTAAGCGGCAAGGTGAATCGCATGTAGGCCACCGACTACGGCGACTGGGATCAGATAGTTGCTCAGATCACCATCGACGATGAAGAAGTCGTCTATCTCGTCGGGGTCGTATGTTCTGCGTCTGCGACGACACGTCGAGAGATAGACCTTCCACGTTTGGCCTGCCCGCGCCGTCGTCGTTTTCACCTGGACACGGCGAAGACCCGCCGGGGTGCCCACCAGCAGGTCGTAACGGCTGGGCTCGAGCGGCCAGGACACGGCCTGTCCACTGAGTGTGAACCATGCAGCGGCGAGCAGTGAACCCGCACGATTGAGGTGGGCGATGGAGGGTTGAAGGTTCTCATTGGGTGGCACTGCAGTTGTTGGTGCCAGATGCGCCACGGCCAAGTCCAGTCGAGCCGCATGCCCCCTCAGTGCTTCGATATCGCCTATGTCGTGTAGTCCTAGGATCTCGGCCACCTCAGACCAGGTGCTTCCGTAGGCGATGGCGCTCCGAAGTCCGGCCTCGGTCCAACGTCTGGCGCCTCGGAAGTGGCCGTAGTCGAGGCCTAGCGAATCGGCCCGAGATCGCACAGACCTCATCGATCCCGAGGAAGTTGCTGCCAATCCCAGTTCTCGTAGCACTCCTCTCCACGAAGTCGACACCGCGATCGCTTCAGCCAGTTGTCCATCTGTGTACTTGCGCATACGGCCCATGGCCAGACCGTATGACAGACGACTGACATGTCTTCTGGGTCAGTTCGAACACGTACCCACGGCCTCGGCTTCATGTCGCGGTGCGAAAGCAGAATCCTCGCGGGGGTCCCACGAAGACTGGACCGGCTCACGGGTATCCTGTGGAAGCACGCGTTCGCGTGTGGCGGGCTGTAGCGCAGCTTGGTAGCGCACCTGACTGGGGGTCAGGGGGTCGCAGGTTCAAATCCTGTCAGCCCGACAGGGAAAAGCCCTGGTCAGAGAGGGATTCTGGCCAGGGCTTTCGTGTTTCCGCAGGGGCGTTGTCTCCCTTCCCGTCTCCCTGCGTCGTGTGGCTCAGTTGGCCGCGAGGTCGAAAGTCAGTGGCCCCCACGAGCAGCCGTATCCAAGGGCGTTGTCGACGCCGTACGTGGTGATCTTGTGAACCGTGCCGGTCACAGCGCCCTTGGTGAACCGCCCTTTGAAAGTCGACTGGGCGACGCCGCCGTAGAGATCCGTTTCGCTGAAACGGCCTTTGCGCACACGGCCTTCCCAAGTGGTGATCTGCAGTCGCGCAGTGATGCGCTTCGGTGTGGAAACCATCTCGGTGCCGTTCCAGATGTCGCATGTGGCCTTCACCTTGGTCCAGGTGATCAAAGGAGTCAGATAGATGCGCTCGGTGGTGGAGTTCCAGGTCCGCTTCAACTCCAGCGTGATCTGCCCCCCGTTGGCCGTCCCGCCGGTATAGATCGCTCCCGGTTTCGGCTGGACCGTTTTGGGTCCGGCGAGGGCCACGCCGGGCATCCCCACCAGCAGTACTGCGGACATGACCGAAGTGCCAGCCAATCTGCCGATCGAAGTGCGGTATGCCGTTGAGGGACTCATGACCAGACGGTAGGTCGCGAGGGGATAGGGCGTCAACAAGGTCTTACGCGTCGCTAGTCGAAGGCTCGCAGGGGCTCGAGGGCGGTTAGGACCAGGTCGAGGCCGAAGATGAACTCCTCAGACGGGTCGTAGCCGCCGGCGGCGAGCACCGAGGCGGACTCGTTGAGGTAGGGGAACTCGTCCGGTGGAAGTTGGGGCAGGTAGACGTCCTCGGTCATGTCCGTGAGTTCTTCGGCGGTGTCGAAAGGCAGGCTGGCTTCCTGCAGCGCGAACCCGTAGACGTAACTATCGAGCAACCAGTTGGCGTGCGTGGCCATCAAGACCGAGAAGCCGGCCCTGCGCAGGCAGGCGGTGAACGCTTCGCGGTGGCGAAGGTTCGCGGGCCCGGGCGTTGTCCGCGATTCCATCAGGGCGATCGCCCATGGGTGACGTGCGAGAACCTCTCGGGCTGATAGCGCCCTTCGTCGCATCGCTGACTGCCAGTCGGTCTGCTCGGGTGGGAGTTCGATCTCGTCAAACACGACGTCGATCATGGCGTCCAGCAACTCCTCTTTGTTCGCCACGTAGTGGTAGAGCGACATAGCGCCCGCGCCGAGCGCGTCGGCCAGCCGGCGCATGGTCAGCCCTTCGACCCCATCACGGTCGGCGAGTCGGACCGCCTCGACCACCACCCGCTGCTTGCTCAGCCCCACGTTTGACGCGGCCTGAGGCTGTTCCCTCGCAGACACGGACTTCTCCTCGCTCGCCTCGGACGACTTGACAATCGTACAGCGTACGGGCATAGTACGATGTACGACGTACACTGTACGAACGGCTCGACTGAAACGAAGGAGCAATGGATGGGAACTCAGACAACAGGAACCAGCGCGCTAGAGGATTGGCGGGTCCCGGTGAAAGCTGAAGCTGGCAGCAGCGTGGGCCAGTTTCATGTTCCTCTACATCTACGTCGACTACCTCGCTCTGTACAAGCCCGGGTTCGTCGACGAGATTCTGGCCGGCACGGTCCACGAGTTCGAAACGGGCCCAACATTCGTTGCCCTTGCGCTCACGCTCATTGCGATCCCGAGCCTCATGATCGTGCTTTCCGCGACACTGCCCGCCCGCATCAACCGCACCGTCAACCTCGTCGTGGCAGCGCTCTACATTCCCGTATCGATCTATAACGCGGCGGGGGAGTCTTGGAGCTACTCCTACTTCTATGGACTGTCCATTGGACTGGAGGTGCTGCTCCTGGCCTTCATCCTGCGCTGCGCCTGGACCTGGCCGCGCACGCTGTCGCCGTCGATGCCGGAGCTCGTCGAACCGAACGGGTCGCAGATCTCGGTGGAGCGGTAGGGGCAGGACTTCGATCCGAGGCGCCGGTTCCGACTCAGGCGGTCCCTGACCAGAAGCACACTCTGGTCAGGGATTCGTCGCATCTGAGGAAGTGCGGTGGGGTGTTTAGGCGCGCTGCCTTTCGTGATTCTCTTTGCTGGCCCAAGGGTGGTGTTCGCATCCCCACGGGCTAGGCTCCTGCCACTGGCCGTTCGCCAACGGTCAGGTCACCGATTCCAGGAGGAATCCGTTGCGTCCAGCGAACGTTTCTAAGGGTACCGCTGTCGGCTTGCTGGTTCTTGGACTGGCCGCTGCGTCCTTCAGTCCGGTGATGGCTGTAGGCCCGAACTCTCAGGCGGAACCCGAACCTGGCCAGGATCCCACCGCCCCGACTCTGCGCAACGGTTCTCCGCGAGAAGCGGGTCTTGTTCCCCGGTACATCAATGAGCTCCTTCCTGACATCTACCAGGGCACCCGCACCCAGACATACGGCCACCCGGCCTATCCCGGAGCGGCGGTCTTGGCCGCAAGGAACGGCGTAGTCGCCGCCTCGTTGGCCACTGGATTTGCCCTCCGGTACGCAAATCCGACGACGCAATTGCCGCGCGAGAAGTGGATTCCCGCGAAGACCAGCACCATCTTCGACCTCGCGTCGGTCACCAAGACCTTCACCGGGACCGCCGCAATCCAGCAGTTGGCGAAGGGCACCATCTCGCTGGACGATCGGGTCGTTGAGTACATTCCGCAATTTGCCCAGAATGGCAAGAGCGGCATCACCATTCGGATGCTGCTGACGCACACCTCGGGTCTCGCGCCAGACCCAACTCCCGAACTGTGGGAGCCGGTGTACACGACGATCGCCCAGCGCTGGGCAGCTGTCTACGCGACCGTTCCCGTGGCACCCCCGGCCACCGAGTACATCTACTCGGACATCAACTACATGGTCATGGGCAAGGTGATCGAGAAGGTTACCGGCAAGAAACTCGACGTGGTGATCCGCCAAGGGATCACGGGTCCGCTGGGTATGCGCGACACCATGTACAAGCCACCGCCGAGCCTCAAGAAGCGAACAGCGGCGACCGACTACGAGGAGCCTCCAGTATTGCCGGCGCGTGGCATGGTGTGGGGCCAAGTTGACGATGAGAACGCGTGGGCGCTCGGCGGGGTGTCCGGTCACGCCGGACTGTTCTCAACCACGCGCGACCTGGCGATCTTCAGCCAGATGATTCTCAATCGGGGCTCCTACGGTGATGTGCGGATCGTTCCGAAGAAGTGGGCCAAGGGCTTCTTCCGCAACTACAACAAGGCATTCCCGGGCAACGGCCACAGCCTGATGATGGAGGTCAATCAATACCCCGACTACTTCGGGGCTATGGACACACCGCGCACTATCGGTTTTGCGGGGTTCACCGGAACCAGTGTGGTGATCGATCCGACGACCGATTCGTTCGTCATTCTGCTCACAAACCGGGTGCATCCCACGTACTTGTGGACACCGATCCCCACTCCAAGCCCGCAGCGCCGGGCAGTCGCAGACGATGTGGCACGGGCAGTGGCGGTACGACCTTTGTCGGGCGACTTCTCGTGGTTCTCAGGTATGGCCAACAATCCGGAGACCGATTTGCCGCCCTCAACTGCGGCCACCCTCACGGTTCCGGTGGGGACAACCGGGGAAGCGACCCGGGTGAACTTCAACCTCTGGTACCGATTGATCCCGCCGCAGGCCGGGCCGCCTGCCGAGCAGGCGCAACTGGTGTGGTCGTCTGACAACGGACAGACCTGGACGCCACTGCCTTTCTCGGTTCGCAAGAACAAGCAGACCGTCGAGTACCCGGACGCTACGTTCACAGGTCTGAACAACCCCGGTTGGGGCAGGGCGAGTGCGAAGATTCCCCCGTCCCAAGGAGATCAACCTTCGCGGATCCTTATCCAGTGGCGGTACACCAACGAGGCGCTGTGGCAGGGGCGCGGTTTGTACGTCAACCACGTGGTTGTGACCTCTGATGGCCGCACACTCTTCGACGATGCGCGACCTCGGGCAGCAGCTCGGGTGATAACCGAAGGAGGTTTCCGGCGCAGCTCCGACTGACGGCCGTGGGGCACCTGTATGGGATCGTGGCCCTTCTTCGTCGGCGCGGCATGGTGGTCACCGGTAGGCGTCGCGCCTATGGGAGATGTGCAGCACGGTAACAACGTTTGCGGCGACGTCGATCATGTAGATCACGCGGTACTGCCCTCGTCGGGCACTCCACTTGCCATCCAGCGGAGGCTGAAGCGGCTTACCCACCCGTTGCGGGCTCTCCACTAAGACGCCCGTGACAAACTCGACCACGGCCGATGCCACCGCTTCTGGCAGTTCCAGGGCCAGCGCCCGGGATGCGCTACGAGCAATGACCAGACGATAGGTCACTCGGTCGACGCCCTCTGGTCCAGCAGACCCCTGAGTTCGGTGGCGTCAAGAGTGTCGCCCGCAGCGACCTCCCGTTCGGCCTCGCGCAGCTGACGCACCGTCTCCTCCTCAGCGAGGATCGCGAGTGTCTCCTCAAGGGATTCGAGGTCCTCGACGGCCACTACCACGACGGTTGGGACCCCGTTCCTGGTGACTGTGACACGCTCGTGCGTCTCATGGACGCTCTCGACCACGGCACTCAGGTGCGCTTTCACGGACGCCAAAGACTGGGTACTCATGACTATTATTCTAGTCATGAGTATGAGGTGCGGCAAGGGCTTCCGCAGCCCACATCCGCGGCGCTTTGGGGGCCCGGGAGTTGATGCGTAGGCGCCGAGAGGACCGCCGGGTTGCTCAATGTCTCACTGTTGACTGCCTATGACATCGACGTCTGCCCCGATGGCAAGAACGTCTACGTTGCGAGCCTGGGATCGTCGAGTGTCACGGTCTTCGAACGGAACAAGACGACCGGCGCATTGATCGAATCCGAATGCTTCGCGTCCACGAACGGAAACGGTTGCACGGCGCTGGGTGGCGCGCTATTGAATGCATGGGGAGTGGTGGTTTCCAATGATGGCGGCAACGTATATGTGACGAGCCAGGGTGGCGGGGCCGTCAGCGTGTTCGACCGGAACGTGACAACGGGCGCGCTCACCGCCGATGGTTGCCTGGCCAACACGAACGCGGATGGATGCACGGCCTTGACCAAGCCGTCCCTGAGCGGGGCACGCTACGTTGCGGTGTCGCCCGACGATGCGGATGTCTACGTCACCGCGAGAACGGGAAACTCCGTGACGCAGTTCCGTCGTGATCCTGTGACCGGCGACCTGACGCAGGGGGACTGCCTGGCGGTGGGTGGCGCGAACGGTGTACTGCGACGGCCCAGTCGAGCCTGACGTTCGCACGAGAGGTGGAGGTTTCGTTGGACGATCAGAATCTCCACACGACCAGCATGGCCGGAGCAAGCGTGACGGTCATCGAGCGTGACACCACCACGGGCTCGATCACCCAGACCGGGTGCTTCGCGAACACCAACAACACCGGTTGCACAGTTCTTGCCCGACCATCGTTGGCTGATGCGATGAAACTGTCTCTGTCGCCGAACGGCACCGACATCTACGTAGGCAGCCAGGCCAGCAATTCAGTCACCGTTTTCAGTCGGGCTGCAGCACCGACAGTGGTGACCGGTCCGGCGTCGGGGGTCACCAGGACGACCGCGTCCCTCACAGGCGAAGTCTTCGCCAACGCGGCGACGACCACCGTGCTTGACATCAAGTACGGGACTGACCCGGCCGTGGTTGAGTCAGGGGGCGGTACCGCCGCGACGGTCACGCCCACTAGCGCGATTGGCCTGGGTCGCACTGCCGTTGCCGCCGACCTGACGGGCCTGACTCCCGACACGAAGTATTACTACCGGGTCTCGGCGGCCAATGCCGAAGGATCCGGCGCAGGCACCACCGAGTCGTTCACGACCCGCTTCTCGCAGGTCTCGCTGTCTGTCGACTCTCTCCGTTTCGGCGATGTGAGCTCTGGGCAGACTTCCGGCGATCAGACCGTGACCATCACCAGCACAGGCAATGCCGCTGTCGACTTCCCTGGTGCAGCCGTCACTCTGACCGGCGCAGATGCCGAGCAGTTCGCGATCGTCGGCGATACCTGCAGCACGAAGTCTCTTGCAGTAGGAGACGGCTGTTCGATCTCTGTGCGATTCGCTCCGACCCAGACCGGCGCGAAGACCGCCAAGGCTTCGATCGCCAGTTCTGCCCAGGGCGCCCCGCAGACCGTCGACCTGACCGGTACGGGAGTTCCGTCGGTGCTCAAGAAGCAGACGCCACTGAAACCGTTGAACCTCCCCGCGAGGTTGAAGAATGTCGGATGGACCAGAATCGTCAAGGTGCCCGTCCGCACGAACGCAGGCCAAAACGCACGCGTGCGGGTGGTGGGTCTCCCGATCTCAACGCAGGCCGCCGGCGAGGTTCAGGCCTTCCGTGTAGTTCGCAAGAACGGTCAGGTTCGGGTGTGGCTGTCCGGCACGCAAGCCACGAAGGTGCGCGTGCGAATTCATGCGGGAGGCGTTCCCGGCTACACGTCCTACACGAAGGTGAAGGTCTACAAGACGCAGGCAGTGAGGTAGTCGAACTGTGGGGGACGTCGCACTTGTGACGGCGGCACTGACCGGGCTGCGCGAGCAACATGTGCTCGCTGGCGGACTGCGTGGACTTCGGAAGGGCATCCTCGGAGGTGCGCATGTGCCGATCGGCGTGGCAGAACTCGGCTCGTGCTGACCCTGCCAGTGACTTCACACTCAGCACAAGAACGGGCCTTACCCGACGTTTACTCACGACGGTCAGGGTTGGGCCATGAGAATGCAATCGAAACTCGCCCTCGTGGGCGTCGTCACAATTACTGCTCTCGCTGGGTGTTCGAGTAGCGCCCCAACGGTGACGCCCTCAACGGCGTCCGAGACCGCAGCTACGCAAAGTGCGTCGAGCGGACCCACGACGATCACGTACGCCGAATCGTCTCCAACTCAAACCATGGATCTGTACCTGCCCAGCGACGGCGGACGGCGCGACTCCAGTGGTCGTGCTCATCCACGGGGGTGCCTTCCAAATGGGCGATTCGTCGATGGAAGCTGGATACGCCAAGACCCTTGTGGACAACGGGTTCGCCGTCGCCGCGGTCAACTATCGGCTATCTGGCGAGGCGCTCTATCCGGCAGGAGCCCAGGATGTGAAGGCCGCTGTTCGCTATCTTGCGGGCCAACGCGGCCGACTACAACATCAACCCGGACCAGGTGGCTGCTTGGGGGCAGAGCGCGGGCGGTTACATGGCCAACCTACTGGGCGCCACGGGTGATCAAGAGACGATCTTCGACGATGCCTCGCTGGGCAACGCCGACCAGTCGTCCGCGGTGCAGGCTGTGGTCTCCTGGTTCGGACCCAGTGATTTCGGCAGCATGGACGAACAGGCGGCTGATGTTGCGGCGTGCGCGGGCCAGGCGCAGTCACATGGGACTGCCGACTCGCCTGAGTCCCAGTGGTTGGGTGAGGCTGTGGCCACGTCCGACAAGACGGACTCGACTGACCTCTCGGGTTACGTGGCCACGGCCTCAGCGCTTGCCGGCGTGGTACTTGGCTCACGGTGACTCTGACTGCCTGGTGCCTGCCGGTCAGTCCGCGGAACTCAAGGCGGCGCTGGACGAGGCGAGTGCCGACTCCACCTACGTGGTCCTCGAAGGGGCGGGACATATGGATCAGGCGTTCGACAGCACACAGCTTCAGCCCACGATCGACTTCCTGAAAAGCACGTTCGGCATGAGCTGAGGGGCGCCTAGCTGAGTGCCGCTGCGCGTTGGGTGGGGTTCGTGCAGTTGGTTGAGGTTCAGCGCGCGACGAGCATCAACCAACTGCACCAACGTCACCCAACGGCCAGCCCAGCCGCCAGGTGCCTTGCTGCCACCCGGGGAGCGAAGCCGTCCTCGCGACCACACATGTCGGGCCGTACCGTGAACCCGTGGGTCATGTTGACGTGTCTGGGGTGCGCTACGAACTTCCGGACGGGCGGGTGTTGCTCGACGACGTCTCCTTCCGGGTCGGGGACGGGCAGAAGGTCGCGCTGGTCGGGGCAAACGGGTCCGGAAAGACGACGCTGCTGCGGATCATCATCGGCGACGTCCCAGCCCACGGCGGTGCTGTCTCGCGTTCTGGTGGGCTCGGGGTGATGCGGCAGTTCGTGGGCCAAGGAGTCGTTGACGAAGTCACTGATCCCACCGTGGCGGACCTCCTGCTCTCCGTGGCGCCGCCGCGAGTGCGCGCTGCTGCCCGCGCCATCGAGGCGTGCGAACTGGCACTCATGGAAGCCGACGACAGTGCGACCCAGATGAAGTACGCCGAGGCACTCGCGGAATACACCGACGCGGGCGGTTACGACGCCGAGGTGACCTGGGACGTGTGCACCACCTCAGCGCTGGGCATGCCCTTCGACAAGGTCAAGTACCGGTCGCTGCGCACGTTGTCCGGCGGGGAGCAGAAGCGGTTGGTTCTGGAGTACCTGCTGGCCGGTCCCGACGAGGTGCTGTTGCTCGACGAACCCGACAACTACCTCGACGTGCCAGGCAAAGTCTGGTTGGAACAGCGGATCAGGGAGTCGGCCAAGACGATCTTGTTCATCTCCCACGATCGTGAGTTGCTGGCCAACACCGCCACCCGGGTCGTCACCGTCGAACTCGGCGCCGCGGGCAACCAGGTGTGGACCCATCCCGGCGGTTACGCGACCTACCACGACGCGCGGCGGGCCCGGTTCGCGCGCCTCGACGAACTGCGACGGCGCTGGGATGAGGAGCACCAAAAGCTCAAGACGCTGGTGAACACCCTGCGGCAGAAGTCGACCTTCAACGACGGAATGGCCAGTCGTTATCAAGCAGCCCAGACCCGGCTTCGAAAGTTCGAGGAGGTCGGCCCGCCTACAGAGCAGCCGCGGGAGCAGCGCGTGGTAATGCGCCTGACCGGTGGACGGACCGGCAAGCGGGCGCTGGTCTGCGAGAGCCTCGAGTTGCGACTGCCGGACGCGGAGTTGATGCGGCCCTTCGACCTGGAGATCTGGTACGGCGAACGGGTGGCCGTCCTGGGTTCCAACGGGTCGGGCAAGTCGCATTTCCTGAGGCTGCTTGCCGCGGGCGGCTCGCAGCCGGACCTCGAACACTCACCGGTTGGCGAGGCGGACATTGCCCATGTCGCGCACACCGGGACCGCCCGGCTTGGCGCTCGCGTGCGACCCGGCTGGTTCGTCCAGACCCACGAGCATCCGGAGTTGGCCGGACGCACGTTGTTGGACATCCTGCATCGGGGTGACCGCACAGCCGACGGTCGCGGTCGGGCCGGATTGGGCCGCGAACAAGCCGCTCGCGTCCTCGACAGGTACGAACTGGCGCACGCGGCGGAGCAGAGTTTCGACGCGCTTTCCGGCGGCCAGCAGGCACGATTCCAGATCCTCTTGCTGGAACTGTCCGGGGCAACGATGCTGCTACTCGATGAGCCGACGGACAACCTCGATGTGGAGTCTGCCGAAGCACTGGAGGAGGGCTTGGCCGCTTTCGAGGGCACGGTTCTGGCAGTGACCCACGACCGATGGTTCGCCCGTGGCTTCGACCGGTTCCTGGTCTTCGGTGCCGACGGCGTGGTCTATGAGTCAGACGAGCCGGTGTGGGACGAACAGCGAGTCCAGCGCGCGCGGTGAGTTGTCACTGCCCGACGTTCACCACGACCTTGCCTATTGGCCGACCTTCACGGACCAGAGCGACCGCATCCGCTGCCTGCTCCAGCGGGAACTGCGAATCGATGACCGGCCTCACATGTCCTGCTTCGATCAGTTCACGAAGTTCGTCCAAAGATGCGGTGTCCTCCTTGGCTACGAACGTACCGATGTGCTGTTTGGAGAACACGTTGAGCATCGCGCCGGCCGCTATGGCGCCGAGCGGTCCGGTCCACCGGTTACCGTCGCCGAAGGACTGGATCAGCGTGCCGCGCGGGGTGAGGGCCCTGCGTAGATGGCGCACCGGATAGGTGCCACCGAGTTGCAGGATCAGGTCGTAGCGGTTGTTCCCGGAGACCGGATCCTGCTGGGTGTAGTCGATCAGGCGATCGGCGCCGAGGCTGCTGACCAGGTCGAGTCCGCGGGTGCTGCACACCCCGGTGACTTCGGCGCCGGTGTGCTTGGCGAGTTGCACGGCGAAGGTTCCAACACCGCCTGAGGCGCCGATGATCAGGACCTTCTGGCCGCGTGCGATGCCACCGCGGCGCAAACCCTGTAACGCAGTGATAGCGGCCAGCGGTACAGCAGCTGCCTGTTCGAAGGTGAGGCTCGCTGGCTTGAGTGCCAGGCTCGCCGCCGGAGCCGCCAGGAACTCCCCGAAGGCGCCATCGGCGAACCCGTAAACTGCGTCGCCGGCCACCACGCCCTGAACCTCGCCGCCGACCTCTTCGGCGATGCCGGCGAAGTCCGCGCCCACGATTCGCCGTGGCGACCGAACCCCGCCGAGCATGGGGCGCATCAGCAGTGGCTCGCCGCAGATGAGATGCCAGTCGTACGGATTGGCCGAAGCGGCCCGCACGCGCACCAGCACCTGGTCGGCCTTCGGTCGGGGGGCCTCCACCTGGGTCAGGTGTAGAACCTGGCGTGGATCCCCGTAACCCTGCTGCTCGATCGCTTTCAAGGGACACCCTTCCTGCCACTTGCCACGGTAGCCGCGTTGTATGAGCTGTGAGATCCAACAGAGCATCGTTCTAGAGTGGAACCCCCGTCGGGGGACCCGATCGGAGGACCATGTCCGCAAGGCCCACCCCGCACGGCCGCTGAGTCGATGTTGCCCAGTCACGTGTCACTTGATGTCCCACCTGTGACGATCGGCATCGACCTGGCGTCGAAACCGGTCAAGACTGCGCTGTGCTCCATCTCCTGGCGCGGTGATCATGCCGTGGCGGACTTCGACGCCGATACCTCGGATGAGCACATCGTGGACGTGATGGCATCGGCCACCAAAGTTGGCCTGGACTGCCCGCTGGGTTGGCCGGAGCCGTTCGTGCGGGCGATCACCGCCCACTCGCAGATGGATCCTTGGCCAGGTCGTGGCTTGGACCCGGAGCAGTACCGCAGGACGCTGGCCTACCGGGAGACGGATCGAGTGATCCAGGACTCCGGGCGGCCACCGTTGTCGGTGTCGACGGACCGCATCGGGATCGTGGCTATGCGATGGGCCGGCATTGCTGATGCTCTCGCGCTGCGGGGTCGCACGATCGATCTCAGCGGTAGGGGCCTTGTCGCCGAGGTCTATCCGGCGGCCGCCCTGCGTGCGTGGGGTTTGCCGGATCGCGGTTACAAGGGCAAGGGCCAGATGGCTGAGGTAGCGGTGCGCCTCGACTTGCTGCTGAGCCGGCTTCCGTCGCTGCGGTTCGCGGAAGGTGCCGAGGACCTCTGTCGCACCAGCCACGACGCGCTCGACGCACTGATCTGTGCGCTTGTGGCCAGAGCCATCGTGCTGGGTCGCACGCGCTGGCCGGACTCTGATGAGAGGTGGCGGCTGGCCGCGATCGAAGGCTGGATCCACGTACCTTCGGGTGACCCTTCGGAACTGTGTTGAGTGGTCGGCAGGCAGGTTGGGTCACGCATTTAGGTCCACGCCACGCGTTGGGTGGGGCTCGTGCAGTTGGTTGACGTTCAGCGCGCGACGAGCATCAACCAACTACCCGAACGTCAACCAACGGGTGTTCGGGTGTCTGTCTGGCCGTCACGGACCCTCGGCAGGTTCGTCGGGTTCCTCTACGCCGGGCCACTCCTGCCGTACATCGTCGTGGTGCTCGATGACGGCGGCGCGGTGATGTACTCGGCCGATGGGCGGATCTTTGCGGACAACGCGGCTCTCTTTCTCAACAACGGGTGCACGAGCGCCGTGCTGTTCGCAAACACTAACCCGGGGCTGGAACCGTATTTGAAGGCTGCCGGTGGTCCGGGGCGCTCGGTGTTCCAGGTGGCCAACTCCCCGACGGTAGATGCGTGGAAGATCGCTGAGACGACCACCACGTCGGTGCCGGTGGCCGCGAATAGTCTCTTCCAGAAGAGTTCGACCACAGGGGTGTGTTCGGCGGCCACTAACGCTGCCGGGTTCATCCTGCCGCTGGCCCCGGCGCAGGCGCCGAAGCTGGGAAACGGCGCGCTGCGAGTGATCCGCTAGCCACGGATGCTTGGCCTTCAGCCATGCGACTGGATGGCCGTTCTCCGCGCCAGCGACCAGGCGGCGTGGCCTATCGCGACCGGCAAGATCACCATTGCGCCCATAGGGGTAAACACCTCGTACGTCAGGCTGCTGTTCGGGTCCGATGAGCCTCGAACCCGACCCAGCAGCGAGCCCAGCGGAATGCCTGTCGCGTTGCCCCACATGATCATGCGGGTGGCGCGCAGGATGCACTGGGCTCGGTCTTCTCCGTATCGCTGAACCAACTGCGACCAAGCAGCGGGCTCGGGTCGCCCGCGAGTATCTGCGTAGTGCTGTGCGAAGGCCAAACCGGGGAGTTCTTCGCTGGGCACACCGTCGGCCACTCCCGCGAGCAGTGCGCGCACCTCGGTTTCTGACAAACCCACCTCAAGGGCAATACGCGAGTGGGCGTAAGAGCACAAGTCGCATCCGTTGACCTGTGTGACGGCTAGCATGATGCGCTCGGAGGCCTGCTTGTCGCATCGGGCGTGGCGTGTCGCCCACGCTGTGTGCGCGGCACGCACAGTGATCCAGTAGATCTCGCGCAAGGAGTAGTGCTTGCGCGCCACCATGGTCCTCCGGCGCGGCTTGCGAACTGAGTCCACACCGAGGTAACACAGATACCAGCAGGGGGTATTCCCTAAGACGACCTCGACCTCTCTAGGCGCCTATGTCAGGATGGACGCTTACACAACCCAGGAGGCGGCCCATGGCCGGTAGCAGCGACGGATTCAGCGCAGCTGAGCGCAAGGCGATGAAGCAGCGAGCCGAGGAACTGTCCGCCAACAAGGGCGTCAAGGGCGCGGCCAAAAAGGCGAAGGAATACGAGGCCTGTATAGAGGCAATCGACGCCCTCACTGGTCTGGACCGGACGATCGCCGAGCGCTTCCACGTGGTCGTATCTGAAGAGGCGCCGCAGCTGGACCCGAAGACCTGGTACGGCTTTCCGTCCTATGCCAGGGATGGCAAGGTGGTCACCTTCGTCCAGCCCGCTTCCAAGTTCGACGCGCGGTACGCGAGCATCGGGTTCAACGAGGACGCGCTATTGGACGAGGGTGCGATGTGGGCGACAGCCTTCGCCGTGGTGGAGTGGACTGACGCCGTGGAGACGCAGTTGCGCGCCTTAGTGAAACGGGCCGCGGGATAGGGACGACCCGCCCTCAGGCCATTCCGGTGGGCGTGGTGCTGGGGTAACCCATCTCCGCCGAGACCGCGTCGAACAGCCGAGCGGTGGCGGCCATGCAGGGCGCTTCGGTCGTGATCGTGGCGCCCGCGAGTCCCGGCGGACATTTCCCGGCGACGATGTCTCCCGCGGTCAATACAACGGCGGTCGCCTGCGCTTCGGGGTGGTAGTAGCACGAGGCGCGGTAGCCCGGGATGTGCCCTGAGTGCCCGATCCAGCCGCTGATGCGCATCAGGCCGATCCCGTACTCCACCCCGGGCGCGAGCGCTGAGGCGTCGGCAAGCGAGGCGATGCGCATCGCTTGTGACTCGGGGGTGAGCAGTGCCCCGGTTCCCAGGGCGTTGGCGTAGGCGAGCAGATCCTCTGCGGTGGAGATCAGGGCTCCCGCAGTGCTGCCCCAGCACGGATTGAAGTCAGTGGCGTCAACCGGTTGCTCGGGCGTGGCGCCGGGAAAGACGAGCGTGTAACCGCGCGCGAACGGGTCCGGCATGGACGACGATTCCCCGGGCCACAAGGTGTTCGACATCCCCAGAGGGTTCAGGATCCGCTCGCTGAGCAGTGTCGTGAAGGACTTGCCGGAGACCTGCTCCAGGACCTTGCCGAGGATCGCGTAGTTCGTGTTGGAGTAGGCGAACTGCGCATCGGGTGCGAAGGCGCGGGGTGCGGCCAGCCCGACCTCGATCACCTCGTCCGAGTCGTGGACGGCGCTGGGATCCGCGACGATGCTGGCGATCAATCCCGGGTCGGCCGTGTAGTCGGCGATCCCACTGCGCATAGTGGCGAGCAACCGCAGGGTGATGCCCGCGATGTCGGTGGCGTGGGGCAGGTACATGGTGAGCGGATCGTCGAGACTTAACGCCTCTTCCGCGACGAGTTGCAGCAGGATCGTGGCGGTGAAGGTCTTGGTGACTGACCCGATCCGCAGGTGCGTCTGCGCATTGATCGCGGAGTAAGGATCGGCGGTGCCGTAAGCCCCGAACCAGTTGCCGCCCGCGGTGTGAACGCCGACCACGGCGCCCGGGGTCCCAGTGCATAAGTCGAAGGCCGCTGCTGCCGCCCGGTCAAGCTCGGACTCTGGCAGGGCAGCAATTGGCATTCTGCGATTGTGGCAGGACGAGTGCCCGCACGAGCCACTTGACACCCATTTGCGTAACAGGCGAGAACACAAGAAATGTCGTGGCTTTGTGCAACGATGACGTGTTCGCCCCTCAACCGCTTGGAGTCCATATGGCGCATATGAGTCGACGATCGTTCATGGCCTTCAGCGGTGCGGTCGCAGCTTCCTTGGGCCTGCCCCGATCAGTAGTCGGCCCTGCCATGGCCGCACCGCTGGCCCCGGCAGACGTACCGACGACCTTGCGACAGACGATCCGGCAGTCCACAACTGGTAATCGTGCGTACCGCACGTTGCTCTCCGCGCCAGGCGAGCCGTTCATCGTCCGCGAGGATCTGGTGGGGTCCAGGCCTTCGCCGGGACGAGTAGCCAGTCGACGTTCGTTGGCGTATCTGGGGCACACCTCTGACATCCACATCCAGGACACGCAGTCCCCGGCGCGGCTGGAACCGACCAACGCCTTCAGCATGACGTTGCTCCCGGGAACGTGCCGCCCGCAGCAGTCCATGTCGCTGTTCGTGCAGGCGCAGATGGTCCAGGCTTTCAGTGAAGCAGCCAGCAGCCCCGTGACCGGCTCCCCGATGGCGGCGGTGCTCAACACCGGCGACTCCTCCGACCAGATCTCCAACCTCGAGACCCGCTGGTACATCAAGGTCATGGACGGTGTGCCGGTCATGGCGAACTCCGGTGCCGAGGGCCAGTACGAGGGGGTCGAGGTCTGGCCCGAGGCAACCTACGCCTACCACCCCGACAACCCGGCCGGGGACGTGTGGGGGGAGTACGGATTCCCGCAGATCCCGGGGCTGATGGAAGCGATCGTGAGCACTGAGATCACCAGCCCGGGCATGCCGGCGCCGTGGTTCTCGGTGTTCGGCAACCACGACGTGCTGCTCAACGGGTTTGTCGGGCAGGACGACTCGCTGCGTTCCCTGGCAACCGGACACACGAAGTACTGGTCGTTCCCCTCGTGGATGACCGACCAGTTCACCGGGATGGCCACAGACACCAGCCCACTGCAGCGCGGTCTGGACTTTGTGCGCCAGCAGTTCGGCCTGGTGGGTGGCTTCAAGCGGGTGGAGGCCGATCCGGATCGTCAGCTTCTGCAGGGCCAGGACTTCATGGCCGCGCACTTCGAGGACACCGGCGCTGGGCCAGGGCCGGTCGGCCACGGCTTTACCCAAAGCAATCTGGATGAGAACACCACGTTCTGGACCACGGACATCGGCCCGAACCTGCGGCTGTTCGGCCTCGATACCTGCAACCGGCTCACCGGGGCCGACGGGGCGGTGCCCAAGAACCAGTTCGACTGGCTTGAGGCGGCGCTGCAGGAGTGCGTGGCGCAGGACAAGTTGGCGATCGTACTCAGCCATCACAACAGCCTGACCCTGGAGAACACAGCCGAGTCCGCGTTCCACCCAGGTGAGCCGCTGATTCACGCCGACGAGTTCATCGCGATGCTGCTGAAATACCCCAACATGATCGCCTGGCTCAACGGTCACACGCACACCAACACGATCAAGGCCCACCCGAACGCAGACAAGACCGGCGGCTTCTGGGAGATCACCACCGCCTCGTGCATCGACTACCCCCAGCAGCAGCAGGTTGTGGACATCTGCGACAACCGCGACGGCACCATGTCGATCTTCGCGATCGTGCTCGACCACGCCTCACCGGCTCAGTGGACCGGCGGCGACTTCTCCCAGGTCGGTATTGCGACACTGAGCCGGGAATTAGCCAGCAATGACTGGACAGCCACACCGTTCGCGTTGCTCGGCTCGGATCTGGACCGCAACGTGGAGCTCATTCTGCCTGCGCCCTTTGATCTCGAGAAGATCACCGATGCCGACCTTGCCAAGGAGATCGCGAAACGAAAAGCCGTCGTCTTGAAGAACACGAAGGGGGCCGGGGCATGAAGAGATTGTTAGCTGTCCTGGCACTGATCCCGCTGGCCGGGTGCACACAGATCGCCCAATTGCAGCCGGTCGCTGGGGCTGAGATCACGGCGGTCCGGATCGCCACGAACGACGTGCTGGTCGATCAGAACGTGCCTATCGACGTCGCACCTGTCTGCGAGTTGGAGGGGGAGACGTACGTCTGTCTCGGGACAACACGGGTGGGTGCGCAGATCCGGTCGGAGGCCAGGGTGCTGGAGGCCTTCGGAGCCACGAAGACCCAGTACGGTGCCGACTCGCCGGCGGTGATCTCGCTAAAGGTGAATGTGGGCCCCAAAGAGATCTTCAACGGGCAGGTCGAGAGCCAGCTCGCTGAGAACGCACAGGAGGCGAAGTGAGTACCGACGTGGCCCAGCCGACCTCGACCAGTTACCGCTTCTCGGCCTTGTTCCGGGCCTTGATCATAATGTGGCGCACCTCCGGGCCGGCGCTTCTGTTCATCGCCATCAACATGGCGGTGCAGTCGTTGTTGGTCTGGCTCAACACCCAGTCCGGGTTCAGTTTCAGTTTCCTTGTGGTGTTCCTGGTGTCGGGGATCAGTGTGATGGCCCTGTATGCGGTTCTTACCTCGTGTGCCCTCGGGGCCGTCGATCGGGATGGTTCCTCGGTGCTGGGCCGCGTGAAGGCCCATGCCGGTTCTTTCACGGGGTGGGCTCTGTTGCAGTGGCTGCTGGTTCTGGTTGTGACTCTGTTCCAGCCGGTGCTCGTGCTGCTGGTCGCCGCTCTCACACCGTTCCTGCCGATCGCCGCGATGGACGGCCAGCGCAACGCCCTGGGTGCCAACTTCTCCACGCTGGGACGCAAGTTCGGGCGCTGGCTGCTCACGACGGTCATCCTGATGATCGCCGGTCTGGTGTACTTCCTGCTTTCGGCCGTAAACGTCTTCTTCATCAAGGGCACACCGGCGGCGGTGTTCTTCTGGCTGGTCATCGGTGTGGTCGCATGGTGGACATTGACCGCGTGGACGCTGGTGTACCGCGCGGCCCACAAGGCTGATGCCGTTCGTTGACGACTGCGCCGGGCAGTTGGTTAGAGGTTGTGCTGTTGGTTAGCGAAACAACGCGTGGATTCTCTAACCAGGAGCACAACCTCTAACGCGGGGCTGTCGGAGCAGACATAGCAAGTGCGAAGGTTGGACCCGCTCCAAGGTGACCCGCACCCGTGGTGTGGTGGACCCAAGTTCGGCCGAACGGGGGGTGGCAGGCGAAGGGCGGCTGCGACAGACTCCGGAGGAGTCCCAGACCCAGGAGGCATTCATGTCAAGGGCGTTCAAACTGCTTGTTCCGGCATTGGCGGCAGTCCTGGCCCTCGGAGTCGGCACAGCCACGGCCACGAAGGTCGTAAGTGGCCGTTCACTCAAGAACGGAACTGTGACTGAACGCAAACTCTCCCCTTCTGTGAGGAACAAGCTCAATGCCGCGGGGCCACAGGGAGTTCCTGGCCCGCAAGGCCCCCAGGGTCTGCAAGGTCCACCCGGCACCGCGTCGCCGTCAGTTGTATCGGCGGTTGCCAACATCACTGGCATCAGCCCTTTGGCCCTGGGGTCGACGGCAACCATCCTGACCCTTAGCAGCCCCCCTGGCGCGGGTAGTGGCCCAATCGCCGTCAACGGGCCGACCCGTTTGTTGATCACGGCCCAGGTCAACGCTTTCAAGACGACCAGCGACGCGAGCAAGTTCGCCCGGATTCATTGCCAGTTATCACAGGAGGGGATAGCAGGGCCGGGCTTGATCGGCAGACAAGTTGAAGCCAGCATGGCTCCTGTCTCCGTGGGTGCTGTGCTCACGAGTCTGTCTCTGGTGGGTTCACTGGACGTCGACTCGGGTCAGCACAACGTGGGCATCCGCTGCGAGGCGTCGACTGCGGGCTCCAATACCGGGGTCAGCTTTCAGAGCGCGTCAATCAATGTGGTCGCCGTGCCGCGGTGAGGGCACCACGAGATCCGGAACCTCGCCCTTTCGGTTCTTGCGTTGCGCCAACCTTGGAATAGCGGCGTTGGTTGACGTTCGGGTAGTTGGTTGACGCTCGTCGGACGATGAACCTCAACCAACTACCCGAACCCCACCCAACACAGGCGTCAGGCAGCTTCCCGGCGCCTTCGCACCACAAAGAACATGCCAGCCGCCGTCAGGGTAATGGCTGCACCAACGAGTCCGTGCGCCCTGAACCCCACCAGGTAGGCCTGTGCGCCGGAAGTCGTCGATCTCGGTGACGTCTGACACGGGAACTGCGTAGAGCGACGAGATGTCCTCCGACGTTGCGCCTGAGGCGATGGACTGTGCTACCTCCCTTGATGTGGAGGCATCGATCCCGGCCCGTGTCGATTGGTCCCGCAGGGAAGCCGATGAAGCGAGGACCACGATGCTGGTCATTCCGGCTACGCCTATTGCGGTCCCCAGACTCGCCGCGGCGCCGCGGAAGGCGGATGCGGAGCTTTCCTTGCCCTTGGGTGCGTTGTCCATTACGGCGTTGGTAACAGCGACCCCGGCGCCTGCCGCCGCTGCCGCGTAAACGGACACGATCAGCACCGCAAGCCACAGTGGGCTGGTGACCCGCAGCAGCGCGCTGCACGCGAGGGCCACAGCGACCAGACCCATGAGCCCTGACCCCGAGACTGTTATGCCCCAGCGTCGCACCAGTCGGCCGGAGACCCCAGCTCCCACGACCGCGCTGGCTTGCGCGGGCGCCATGGCCAGCGCCACCTCGACCGGGGCGAGTTGATAGACGTACTGCAGTGCCATGGTCATGTAGAAGAAGAGGTTGGCGAACAGGGTCAAGATCAGGACCACGAGCAGCAACACAAGGCCGCCATGGCGAAGCGGTGTCAGGTCCAAGGTTGGCTCTGGGATCTTGCGAAGTGCGACGATCAGCGCGATCACCGCCACGACGGAGATCGCGAGTGCCACGAGAAACTGCGTCGTCGGACCCTTCTGGGACAGCGCAGTGATCGCCTCGACGGCAGTCGCGAGCACCAGTCCGGCGAGGGCGGGTGTCAGCATCTCCCCGGTGGCCGCGGAGCGAGTTCCGTCAGGTGGCACGAGTCGCCAGATGAGCAACACGGAGATTGCGCCGCCGACTATCCAGACCACTGTGACCCAGCGCCACCCGGCCGACTCGACAATGACGGCCGCCACCAGCGGTACGAACAGGTACGTGAAGGGAATGGCTGCAGAGAACGCCGAGAAGGCCGTGGCACGCCCATCGGAATCTTGGACACCGGCGCTCAAGGAGGCCAGCGCCACCACCAGCAGTGCGGACTTGCCGATGTTGGCCAGAAGTAGACCGGCCGTGGCTATGGGCATTGAGGGTGCCAGTGCCACCAGACAACTGCCCAGCACGTACAGCGCAGAGCAGGCCAGTAGCACACGTTTGGAACCAAGACGTTGCCCCAATGCGCCAGCGACGAAGATCACGAGCAGTGCCCCGACGGTGGGCATTTGGCGCGCAACATCGGATTGTGATCCGGAAGAACCCAGCCCCTGCAGCATGTCGACCAGGATGTAGTTGAAACTCGCTCCCAGTGTCTGAACCATCACAGCGGCCGCAGTCATCGCGATCACCAACCGGACCTGGGTCTTGGTCAGACCCGAGGACCCGCGCAGAGCAATTCGCACCTACGCAGGCTACGCGTGATCATGGACCGTTCGGGCGTTGTCCACGCTGGTCATCCGTAGCTAGCCTCACCCTCATGACGAGATTGAGTCTTGCCGCGCAGTCCATGTCTGGTCATGTGCGTCAGAACGCCGTGGGATACCTGGCTCTCTTCGTCGCATTGAGCGGGACGTCGTATGCCGCAGTTCAACTGCCGAAGAACAGTGTGACGAGCAAACAGATCAAGCCAGGAGCGGTCACGCAGAAGAAACTCAGCAAACCCCTGAGAGCTCAGATCCTCGCCCCGGGTCCTGCAGGCACCCAAGGTAAGAGCGGGCCGGCAGGAGAGAGGGGTCCGGCGGGCGATAAGGGGCAGACGGGGGACGATGGCGTACTCACTTCCTCGTTTGGCACGCGCAACACAGCGAGTCCTGTGAGTCTGACCACTTCCCGTGACAGTGTCCTGGCGCTGTCGACGCCGAACAGCAACGGGCTGACCACGGGCGGCCCCGTGGTCACGACCGTACCGACGCGATTGATCGCCACGGCTGCTGTCGAACTGTTCATCTCGAATTCGGTGTCCGCGCTAGGGCGGGCCGCTTGCGAGTTGAAGCTTTCCACGGACGGTGGGACCCCGGCCGTTATCGGTAACCAGCGAGAGGTCACCTTCGAGTCCATTTCCCCCCTGTCGGCCCGTTTCCGCACACTCAGTTTCGTTGCGACCGTCGACGTGCCAGCGGGAAGCCACGATGTCTCTGTGAACTGCAGCCGATGGGACAGGACAGACCTGCAGTTAACGGCCCCGGTCACTGCGCGGAACGTCGATCTTTCGGTTGTGGCCTTACGTCAGCGTTGACGCGGGGGTTGTCCTTTGAGCACGGGGGCAGTTGTCCCGCTACCTTGTCACCCATGCGCCAAGTCGGGTCCCTGGTCTTCTGGGGTTTCGTAGTCGTCAGTTCTGCGCTGCTCTTCCCGATCGCGGTGGTGATCTGGCTGGTCACGCTGCCCTTCGACCGTCGGGGGCGGGCCTTGCATTTGTTCACCTGCTTCTGGGCGTCCTTGTACACCTGGCTGAATCCGGCCTGGCGGGTCACGATCCACGGCCGGGAGAACATCCAGTCGGACACGACCTATGTGTACGTGGCTAATCACTTGTCTTTACTGGACATCCTCGTGCTGTTCCGGCTGTTCGCTGATTTCAAGTGGGTGTCCAAGGCCGAGATCTTCAAAGTGCCGGTGATCGGCTGGAACATGCGGATGAACAAGTACATCCGTTTGCAGCGGGGCAATCGGGACAGCGTCGTGCAGATGATGGCGCAGTGCGATCACGCACTGGCGCGGGGCAGTTCGCTGATGATGTTCCCGGAGGGCACGCGCTCTGCAACAGGCGAGTTGAAGGCGTTCAAGACCGGGGCGTTCGAACTGGCCGTCGCTGCGCAGGTGCCGATTGTTCCGATCGCCATCGAGGGCACCAACGACGCATTGCCCAAGCACGGGTTCGTGCTGCGCGGCCGACATCACATCACCGTTACGGTCCTGCCAGCGTTCGAACCGGGGTCCTCGGTTGAGACGGCGACGCTAGAGGCCCGCAGTCGCATCGCCGAGGTGGTGGAGGTTCGGTGAAGACCGTGCGGGTAGGTAGCGTGGGTCGCGGAGGGCCCCCGTGACCGAGCAGCAGCCGTACGAAGTCCTGGAGACGTACCCCGGATTTGAGGTGCGTCGATACCCCGAGCATCTTGTCGCCGAGGTGGATGTCACCGGGCCGTTCGGAGCGGCCGGCAACCTCGCGTTCCCCAGACTCGCCCGGTACATCGGCGGGCACAATCGGGGCTCCCGCAAAGTCGCAATGACCGCGCCTGTTGTGCAGGAACAGGACCCTCGCAGTGGTGTCTTCGTGATCGGTTTCGTAATGCCCTCGGAACTCGGGGCAGAGGGTGCGCCGGAGCCGATGGACTCAAGCGTTCGTACCCGCCAGGTGCCTGCGCAGACCGCGGCCGCGCTCAGATTCTCCGGACGGTGGTCGCGAGGTTCCTACCAGTCGCACGCCGATGAATTGCTGCGCCTGTTGGACGGGGCCGGACTGACGGTCACGGGTCAGCCTCGGTTCGCCCGGTTCGACCCGCCGTGGACACCGTGGTTCATGCGCCGGAACGAAGTCGTGATCCCAGTCGCTCGAGATTAGTGGCCCTGGCCGTTGGGTGGGGTTCGTGCAGTTGGTTGATGCTCGTCGCCCGACAGACGTCAACCAACTACCCGAACGTCAACCAACGGGTGGCGCGAGTACCACCCACGCGGCAACCACCGCTGGAACCATTACCGCAACGAGCACTGTTGGTTCGGGATCACCCCACACTCGGCGACCAGGCGCTGCGCACGTTACCGGGCCGCGTAGGCAGGCCTCACCCGAGCCCGGTTCGGGACAGCGCGGTCGGCGCGGGCAGGATTGGCGTGAGGATCCCCGGCGAGAGAGGCCACAAACCATGTCGAGTGCTCAACCATCCGACGCACTCGCATTCGCGCACGGACCCGCATGGTCCAACCGCATCGCGCTGGCCCCATTGACGAACAAGCAGAGCCACTCAGACGGAGCGCTGTCCGAGGATGAGACCGAATGGTTGGTGGCTCGGGCACGCGGCGGGTTCGGCCTGGTGCTGACCGCCGCCGCCTTCGTTTCGCCAGCGGGACAGGTATGGGACGGGCAACTCGGGGTCTGTTCGCAGGACCATCTGCCCGGCTTGACGCGGTTGGCCAACGAGATCAAGGCCAACGGCGCCGTTTCAGCCGTGCAACTGCACCACGGTGGCCGGCGGGCTGAACGGCAGATCACGGGCCTGCAGGTCCAATGTCCCTGGGACGACCCTCGCCACGATGCGGTGGCGATGACCATCGATGAGATCGAGCAGATGGTGCACGACTTTGCGGCCGCAGCAGCACTGGCCCAAAGCGCAGGGTTCGATGGGGCGCAGATCCACGGCGCCCACGGCTACCTGCTCGGACAGTTCTTGGACAGCACGCGCAACCAGCGCGCAGACCGGTACGGCGGGTCGTTCGACAATCGATTGCGGGTCGTCCTGGAAGTCGTCGACGCAATCAGGGCCGCCACCACACCAGAGTTCCAATTGGGGCTGCGTTTGAGCCCCGAGGGCTTCGGCATTCCGCTGGAGGACGCCCAGGGCTACGCGCGCGAGTTGCTGGCGACCGACCAGCTCGACTATCTCGAGTTGTCGCTTTGGGACGTGTTCAGCAAACCCCGAGGCGGCGCCGACGGCCTGCTCATCGACCACTTCGTCGACCTGCCACGTGGTGGCGCCCGCCTTGGCGTAGCGGGCAAGGTGCTGGCGACCGCAGATGTCCAGTGGTGCCTGGACCGAGGCGCGGATTTCGTGTCGGTGGGCCGAGGTGCCATCCTTCACCACGACTTCGCCTCACGTGCATTGAGCGATCCGGCCTTCGTGAGCCGCCCTGCGCCCGTTCCGGCTTCGGTGCTCACATCGGAGAAGTTGGGCCCGGCCTTCATCGACTACCTGACAACAGATTTCGAGGGCATCGTTTTGTGAGGTAGGGCCGTTTGGACCATGCTTTCGCCAACTGGGAACGGGTAGTCTCACTGCTCCACGGATGGAGGCTCCCCATGCGAACATCGATGCGATGGCTGAAATACGCCCTGGCCATGCCGGTCTCTGCGGCCGTCGTGATGTCCGCCTTACCGGCCCAGGCGACCCCCACGCCGGACACACCCGCCAGCGTCACGGTGGGTGCCACTGCCGAGCTTTCGGGAGAGGCATGTGACCCGTCGCCTCGGCAGGCCAAGAGTTCCACCAAGGGCGATTGCGTGACGCTGCGCCTCGGGAACAAGAAGAGCGCCCGTGTCGCGGCCGGCGACCAGATCGTGCTCAAGGGTGTGGTGCGCAGCCCCTTTGCCGGCTCGACGGTGCTCATCCAGGAGTTGCAGGGCGGTGGGCGATTCGGGATCGTGCGCAAGACCAAGGGCCGCTGGAAGACCATCGAGAGGGTGCAGCACGACGGCACTTTCAAGGTCAAGCGCAAGGTCTCGTGGGGTGCGCATGTGTATCGCGCGAAGGTGCCGCTGACGCGGTCGGGGGGTGCCAGCTCTGACCGCGGCCACCGGCGCGGTGACCTCTCAGACAACGGCATCCACGGCCGGTGCGTGGGGTTATGGGTACATCTTCGCCAACGACACCGGACGTGACCTCGACCTCACGTTCAGCAACGGGGATTCGACCACTGGCGCTTCTGCATCCACCAGTCCGATGGCTTTCGACAACAAGGTTCTCCTGCTGGCCATCCTTGGAGACCCCGCTGCAAACATCGCCACCGGCTTCACGCTGCAGGGAGAAGAAGCGGGTATCGATTACACGTACAAGTACGACGGGAGTTCGGGCAGCGATCCATGTGCGAAATCCACGCAGCCCACCATGGGTGTCGGTCAGGTCGCCGTGGTGTTGTTCGAGAACCAGACGTTCGGTTACAAGGGCACGATCACCTGGCCGAACGACAGCACCTGCACGTTCAGCATGCTCACCTCGTTCGAGGAGTTCTTCGACAAGCAGGGGCCTTGGGCGATCGTGCTCGAGATCATTGCAGCAGTGTTGATCATCGCGGTCATCGTCGCGGTGACGATTGTGACCGGCGGCGCGGATCTGCCCGACCTTGCTGATGGCGCGGCAGCAGTGGCCGAGGGGGTTGAAGCCGGTGCGGATGTTGGCGACGCGGCGGCTGAGGCCGCGGAGGCGGTGGCCGAGGAACTCGAAGAGGACTTACCCAACGTCCAGACGTTCGAAGGGTGGCCGGAGAACATGGGCACCATGCCGTCCTTCCCGGGTGGTTGGCAGTTCGTGTACCCGATCCCGTGGGTGGGCGGGAACTGACGCCCTCGAGGTCGCTCGACTCAAGCCGTAGCAACCGCCGCGCCGTCGTGGACCATGATGCAGTCGCGTCCGCTCGCCTTGGCCTGGTACAGGGCGAGGTCGGCCCGGTGAACCGTCCGGCCGATCGGCTCCCCAGCCTCGCGGGCTGCGTATCCGATGGAGACGGTCTGTGCGCCGGGTGTAGCCTGCCGCAGTCGGTCGAGGACAACGCCGGCCTGCTTGAGCGGCACACCCGGCATCAGCACGGCGAACTCCTCGCCGCCGTAGCGGGCCAGCACCATGGGTGGATCCAGGTGTGAACGCCACTCACGGGCACAGTCGGTCAGCAGTGCATCACCGGCCGGGTGGCCGAAGCGGTCGTTGTAGGCCTTGAAGTGGTCGAGGTCGAGCATGGCCACGACCAGGGTGGTGCCGTCCTCGGTGGTGCGGTCGGCCATGCGGTCCAGTTCGAAGTCCCAGGTGCGGCGGTTCGGTAACCCCGTCAAACCGTCCTTGCGGGCCAGGTCGGCCAGGAGCGCAGACTGCTGCTCCACCATCGAGATCAGCATGAGTGATCCCCAGAGGATCAGCAGGATGATGGCTATTGAGACCACGGCCAGCAGGCGCGCGGCTGAGCCGACGTCACTCCACACGGAGAAGGCCATCAAGGTGGGCGCGGTCAACGCAGCGATCGCAAGTCCGACAAGTCGGGCCTTGGTTCGGTGAGTGGCCGGACTCGGTTTGGTGATGGTGGTCGCGCCGTGGGCGGTCGCCGCTGCTGCCAGCAGCAATGTGGACGCGAGGAAGAGCACGTCGACCCAGGCCGGCGCCTCCTCCACCAGTCCCTGCGCGGCCAGGCTTTGGAACACCAGGTCCGCGGTCAGCATGCAGGCAAGCGATACCCCCATGAGCGCAAGGGCGGGGTTCATCCGCTCCACATCGACGAGCAGTCGGATGAGCACGGACAAGGCGATGACATCGAGCAACGGGTATGCCACGGAGATGACGGTCGTCAGGGTTGGGGCCGCCGACTCCGTCAGCAACGGCATGATGACCACGGTGGCAACCACACATGCGGCAGCCAACGTCATCACCGCTGTGTCGATCCAGGTCTCCCGGTTGCGCCCGGGTGCTCGGCGGTGAACAAGAACAGCCAGTGCCCCGATCAGGGCGACGTAGGAACCCAGGTAGAGCACATCGGCAAGGCTGGGGAACGGCTCAATCTGGAAGCGGTAAAGGTACACGTCATAGACGATGTCCCCGGCTGTGGTCAGGACCATGAAGATCCAGAGTCCCCACCACACATCGCGGACCCGCCGCGGCATACGAAGCAGCGCAGCGAGGCACACGAGTACCGCAGCCAGGGCCGACACGTGGATCAGGGTCACCCGAGAAGGTGAGCCGATCGGTAGCAGCATCACCACGACGCAAGCCACCCCACCCAGCCAGACGCCCAACGCCCATCGGTGTTTGGTGATCAGGTGAAGGGCCCTGGCCGCGCCCGTACTGGCTGTGCCCGGGGGCGCTACAGCCATTGTCATCACCACCTCGTCCGCTCGGAAGCGGGTCTCAGCACAACTGTCAGGAAGAGCATCGGCAAATTCAGGTGCGGTCTGGAGGACTGGGTGTGAGCTGGACGCAACGACCCGGTGAAGGTCGCGCACGACACAAATGACCCAGACAGACAGCGAGTCTTCCGGCATGGAACCTCACGCCATCAGGGCGCGTCGTAGTGACCTACGCCACATGATCGACTTCGGGGTCGCCGGCCTGTAGCCTGCATTCACCGTAGGAGAAGAAGCCATGATTCGTGCTGTCTGCATTGTCGCCGCTATCGCGACCGTTTCCGCCGCGCTGCCCTCCACGGCGTTTGCTGCTGCGCCGACGGCCCCCGTGGCGCAAGCGGCCAAGACCGAGGTCCAACCAGTGCCCCCTGCGAACCGCGTATCCAAAGCCGGGCTTGGTGGCGCCCGTCAGCGAACTGAACGTGAACTTCCAGGGTCCAGCGCTCAGCGACGTGGCGACCCTTCCGCAGGGTTGAGCCAGGACCGACGTTCTCCCAGCCGGTCGCCTGCGTCCTGGTTAGAGGTTGTGCTGTTGGTTAGCGAAACAACGCGTGGATTCGCTAACCAACAGCACAACCTCTAACGCGGCGGGGTTCGGCCGACTCACAGTCCCCAGAACGAGCCGGAAAGGCCGGCCTCGCGAAAGTAGGTGGCGGCTTGCGAGGGTTCGCGGCGCACATATCCGGGATCCAGGCGTCCCGCGTACCAGCCCCGGGCCAGGTTCCACAGGGTGGTCAGGTCCATGGTGTACCCGCGATCGTTGCCCGTGCGTTCCAGCCAGTTGTCAACGCAGCCCATCGAGCAGAACAAGCTCTGATTGCTGCAGGTATGCACCACGTCGTCCCACATGTGCGAGACGGGGACGAGGAAGTGCGCCACCTCATCGCCGGCCGGGCCTGCGGCCGTGTCCACGTTCCAGGCAAGGGCTCGCCCGCAACCCGGACATCGGGTGGCGACCAGCACCGGGCTCTGCGCGGGGAGCAGATGTGGCAGCGCGAACGAGTCCCAGGCACAGCCGCCCCACCAGAGAGTGTCCCTACCCATCACCGAGAAGCCCAACGGAACTGATGAGAACGGGTGGGCCATCACGATGTCACCCGCGGAGTCCAGGACTATGTGCCGCGTGGCCGCCAACGCCCGTAGGCCTTGCGTGACGTCGGATTCGTCCCACTCCCAGCAGGTGGGCGGATGCCCTGTGCTCGCGAACGACTCGTAGACGGCCAGTCGAAGATCCTCGAGGTCCATTCCCACAGTCTGCCTCGTCAGCGCCTCGGGACGGTCGATCAATGCGTGCGCCCAGGTGGTCCCACAGTCCTCACGTGAGCTGCTCGAACACCACCCAGAACCGGGAACGAAGCATATGTCGGGCGACATCGCTTAAGTCGTAGGTGCCCAGCTTGTCGCTCAGGTCCACGAGCAGGGCGCGGTCGATCTCGCTGGGTATGAACGGTTTGCCCGCTGCCAGCGCGCCGACATCGGTCGGGCTGGCGCTCTGGAGGTAAGACTCCAAGACTCGTCGGGCGACCGGATCGGCCGCCTGCTCGACATCGTCGACGTCGTCGTAGCCCGGATGCACGACCGCCCGGCCGCCCGTGGAGACGGAGTACGCCAATGTCGCGCTGGGTGCGGTAACGGTCGGCGGGTGCCTGGTCCCGAGATCCTTCGGGGTGGGGATCGCAGGCGAGGACGGTTCTGGGCTTGCAGAGACCGGCGACACCGCTGCCGGTGCTGGCTCGGGCGGTTCGACCTTCATCAACCAGTTCTGGATCGACTCCGGCGGAAGCATGATCAACTCATCCGCCGCCCTAAGCAAGTGGTGGCTCACGCCGTGGGGCTTGTTGTCCATGCCCGGAACCGCAAGGATCACGACCTGGACGCCGTGGATCTGTGCCTCCTCGACGGCTTCGGTGAGATCGTCGTCTCCTGAGACCAGGAAGAAGACATCTGCTGCGCCGTTTCGCGCGTGGGCGACCAGGTCCAGCCCGATCCGCAGGTCGACCCCCTTCTGCTGGCCGTCGACGCCGAACCGGCCGAGTCGCAGTTTCACGCGGGGCAGTTCACCGATGCGTTTCTGCTGGGGATCCGGAACCGCGTCTTTAGCCGAGTCATACCAGTGGATCCGCAGCAGCGGCAGGCCCGAGGTGTCCTGCGCTTGTTGGCTGAGTGCATCGATCAGTTTGCGGTACTCCACATGGATGCCGTTTCGAAGCGACGTGCCTGTCGCGCGGGTCGCAGCCGAGGCAAGCAGGTAACCGGCATCCACGAACACCGAACACTTCGATCTCATGACTCCACAATGGCAGGCGATCGGTACCAGAACGCGGTTAACGAGGCCTAGAGTGAAGCCATCTTGCCAACTTCCTGGGAGCGGAAATGACGGCGAAATTGGACCCCCAGCAGCGTGCGATGCGCGCGGTCATCCGAGGACTCGGGATGCTTCCTGAGCCGGCACAGCGGGTCATCGCGGGCAAACCCATCGAGGTTGACGGGCAGCGGTTGCTCACCGAGGTTCAGATGGCCTTGCGCCTGCTCAACGCCATCCCCGGTTCCAGCTTCGAGGAATTGCCGATCGAGCAAGCGCGTCAGCAGATCGATGCCGAGTCGATGATCTTCGGCGATCCCGAACCGGTGGACGTCATCGAAGACATCCAGATCCCCACCCGTGACGGCTCGGTGGCCGGCCGGGTCTACATCGGGTCGGCGAGTAGCCCGACCGCAGGTTCAGTGGCCTACTTCCACGGCGGGGGCTGGGTCGTCGGCAGCCTGGTCTCGGTGGACTCGGTGTGCCGGTTCCTGGCCGCGCACACTGACTTGGTTATCGTCTCGGTCGACTACCGGCTCGCTCCTGAACACCCGTTCCCCGCGGCGGTGCACGACGCCGTCGATGCCTACCGCTGGCTGCGCGAGCACCCCGACTGGGGCAGCACTGTCGCGGTGGCAGGTGATAGCGCCGGCGGCAACCTGAGCGCGGTGGTCAGTGCAGTGACCCTGGAGGACGAAAACGGTCCTCCGGACTTCCAGTTGCTGTTCTTCCCGGTCACCGACGTCAGCACCAAGCACGACTCGTACCGCAAGTTCGCGAAAGGCTACTTCCTCACCGAGGCGCAGATGGACTGGTACATCGCTCACTACGTGCCGGATCCTGCGGACCGTCTCGATCCGCGCGCGTCACCGCTGCTCGGCGATCCCACTGGACATCCGCCGACGCATGTAGCGGTATCGGGCTTCGACGTTCTGCGCGATGAGGGCATCGCCTACGCACAGAAGCTGCGCGCCTCCGGAGTCCCCACGACTCTGCAGGTCGTCGAGGGTCACATTCATGCGTTCGTGAACGCCACTGGCGTGGGCAAGTGGAGCAAGCGGGCTCTCGCCGAAGCCACCTTGGCGCTCTCAGACGGGATGCGGCAGGCACGTCAGCGCTGAGGCAGGTCTGGGCCTACTCCTCGTCGGTGCGCAACTGACGCGGCTCGTTGCCCGTACGCCGCTCCCATTTGGACAGTTCAGTCTCGAGGGCCTTCATGATCTCGAATACCTGGGACGGGGGGATCCGCACCCGTGAGACGACCTGGGCCTGAACACTTGGACCACCGTCATCGATGGGTTGCGGTGGCCCGGCGAACGCAGCGAAATCGATCACGAACGTCTCACCCGACTGCCATACGACCACGAAGTCGGCGTAGTGGCCGCCCGCGTCAGTCGGAGGTGCGAGGTTGATGTTCTGGGGCTGCTGGGTCATAGGTCAAGGCTAGCCGCCGGATCGAAGTGGTTCGTCTTTGACGACCCACCCCCTTTGGGGGAAGCGTTGGACGTTCGAAGCAGTACCGTGTCCTGTGTGAATGGGCCCGATGACGCTGAGGACTTCGCGCCCGCAGAGCCCAATTCCCGGGCGCTCAACCGCCGGATCGTGAAGGCGGTGGGCATCGTCCTGGTGCTCATCCTGCTGTACTACTCACTGTTCGTATTGCTGCCCAGCGAGTTGGACTGGAACACGGTCTGGGCGGATCTACAGGCGCTCACCGGTTGGCAGATCCTGGCGCTGGTGGGGTCCGGTCTGTTGACAATCATCGCGCTGGGCTGGACGTCCAAGGCGTCGCTGCCCGACTTGACGCTGTATCAAGGCACTGAGTCCTCGGCCACCAGTCAGCTCAGCGCCTTCGTGTTCCCGCCGCCGGCTGACATGGCCATCCGCTTCGCGATGTACCGGACCTACGGGTTCTCAGACGAGCAGTCCGCGGTGGCAGTGATCCTCGCCATGGTCGCGCGCTACGCGATGGTGGTGTTCATGCCCTTGCTCGGGTTGGGCCTGGTTCTGCTGGCAGGGCAGGGCAGTTGGACCGGATTCGCCTGGTTCCTCGGGATCGGCGTGGCGTTCGTACTGGTGATGGGCTTGATCGTGCGGGTGGCACGAAGCGAGTCGGTCGCCCACAAGGTGGGTGCCTGGCTGCAGCGTGTTGCAAGTCGGGTGATCCGTCTGTTCCGACGGACCCCGCCTGAAGACCTCGAGAGAAGTGTCGTCGACTTCGGCCGGCGCACCCGGGCCACCTTGGACAAGAACGGCCGTGTCCTGATCGTCTCCAACATGACTTGGGGTCTGGCCAACGCGTTGGTGATGGGTCTGTGCATGCGCTTCTCTGGACTGGGCTCGGACGTGGTCACTTCGGTAGCCGTGGTCTTCGCTGCGGGGCTGGTGATGGCCATCAACATGCTGCCTATCCCCGGCAAGGATGCCCTTGCGATCACGTGGATCTCCACGATCCTGGGGATCACGTCCACCGTTGACGTCAGTGATCTCGGCACTGCGATGCTGCTGTACCGCTTGGTGACCTGGATCCTTCCCATGCCAGTGGGCGGTATCACGTTCCTTCTCTGGCGCAGGCGGGTGCGCAAGCAGGGCCCAGTTGAAGCGCCTCAGGCCAGCTGATCCTGGTCCCAGTTGAAGGGCACCACTTCAACCGCGGCCGCGATCCTCTCACGGAAGGTTTGCTGCGCCGCCGGGCTGCGCAGAACGGCAAAGTCCGCCTCGTCGAGCGCGGCGATCTCAGGCTCGGCGTCGACACCGGTCCACATGGCGCGCGTGGCCGGTTGGGTGTCCACGAGGAAGGCTGCCACGTAGGCGAGCGCGGCCGCGTGCTTGCACCAGCCGTAGTCGCATCCGTACGGGCAACTGCAGGTGGCGTCGATCCGGTCGCTTCCCGAGATCACCACTCTGGCCAGCCTGACCTCATATGGCCTGCGCGTGGATCCCTGGATCTGCGCGCTGAAACCTTGTTCATCGGCTTGCAGTCCGAGAACCTGTCCGGCACGTGCATAGGTGCGCCCGCGGCCCAAGATTGTCGCGCTGGTCTCCATCGTGGCAGCCGCCACGATGCTCACTGCGGCCGGATCCGTGACCTTCCCGGGTTTGGGTACGGCCACTCCGCCCTGCACGGCGATACGTGGTTTCGCTTCGTACCAGCCACCACGGTTGCGCGGGCTCACTGCAGGACCTCATCGCGCACCAGGCCTACGAGGGCGCTGAGCTGGTCATCGGACAGTTCGGTGACGGCTGTGTCGGTGGACCTGATGACCGAGGCCGCCAGTTCGCGCTTGGATCGCAGGGCGAGGTCGATGCGGTCCTCAAGGGTCCCCGGGCAGACCAGAACGTGAACGGAGACCTTCTGGTTCTGCCCGATGCGCCACACGCGGTCGGACGCCTGGTCCTCTACGGCCGGGTTCCACCACCTGTCCAGGTGGATGACGTGATTTGCCCGCACGAGCGTCAGTCCCGTGCCGCCTGCTTTGAGCGATGCGATGAGGATCGGCGGGCCGTCGGGCGCGCTGAACTGCTCCACGGTTGCTGCGCGGGCTGTGCGCGAATCCGACCCGGTGAGAGTGGCAACCTCGACCCCCAGTGCTTGGCGCAGGTGGTTGGCGAGATCCGGGACGAACGAGGCGAATTGGGTGAAGACCACCACTGCCTGACCCTCATCCACGATCTGAGTGCACAACTCCACCAAGCGGCTGATCTTGCCCGAACGCTCACCCAGGCTGCGCCGGGATTCGGTCAGCAGCGCGGGGTGCACGCAGATCTGCTTGAGCCTGGAGATTCCGCCAAGTACAGCCGCCCTGCGCCGCAACTTTGGTTCGCCTGCGCTGCCAGCGGCTCGGCGCAACTCGTCCAGAGCGCCGAGCATGTCGGTCACGACGGCCTCGTAGGCGCCCACCTGCTCGCGGGTCAGGGTGCAGTCGTCGCGAATGACCTCGCGGTCGGGCAGATCCGGGAGGATTCCCGGGTCGGTTTTGACGCGCCGGAGGATGAACGGCCCGACCACGGCGCGCAAACGGGTCAGGTCCTCGGGTTCGCCGTCGGCAAACCTGTCCATGAACTGTTTGCGGCGGGGGAGTAGTCCTGGCTGGGCGAAAGCCAGCAGCGACCACAGGTCACCGAGGTGGTTCTCCACGGGAGTGCCGGTCACGACAAGACGATGGGTCGCTGTCAGGCTGCGGGCGGCACGGGCGGCTCGCGTGTCCGGGTTCTTGATCGCCTGCGCCTCGTCCAGGACCACGCGGTGCCATGGCGTCTGCAGCAGTTTCTCATCCCGCGCGAGCAGCCCATAGGTCGTGACGACGACGTCAGCATCCAGCGAGCCACGTTGCGACCCGTGGAAGGCCTGCACGCGTAGTCCGGGGGTGAATTGGGCTGCCTGCCGGGCCCATGTGTCGACCAGCGTGACCGGGCACACCACGAGGGTGGGGCCCTTGTGGTCGGCTTGGATCAGAGTGAGAACCTGCAGGGTTTTACCCAGACCCATGTCGTCGGCGAGGATCCCCCCGACCTGGTTGTCAGCCAGCCAGGTGAGCCATTCGAAGCCGGCTCGCTGATAGGGCCGCAAGGTGGCCTGGACGTCTTTGGGTGGCTTGGCCTTGCGTGCGGTCTTCAATCCTTGCGGGAGGAGGTCACCGGCATCGATCTCCACACCCTCAAAGGCGGGGTCGGCCAGCAGGTCGGCAGGGCTGACCCCGCGACGAAGCCGACGAGCCAGGGCCGCCAGGCGGTCGGCATCGCCTGGCCCGATCCGCAGCCATCTGCCTTTCACCGAGACCAGCTCGGACTTGGACGCTGCTAGTGCCGCGAACTCTTTCGCGGTAAGAGTCTGACCGTCCACCTCAAGGTCAGCCTGCAGCCCCAGGCTTGTGACCTCAAGGGTTCCGGTTCCACCTGAGGTTGAGAGTCGGCGACGGACCGGCGCCCGGCGGAGCAGCCCCCCGGGCGCGATCACATCGAAGCCCGCAGACTGCAGGCGCGGCGCAACGGCGTCCAAGAACTCCAGGACGTCTTTGTCCGAGAGGTCGACGGACCCGCGCGAGACTCCTTGCAGGGTCGAGGGCAGCCACCTGCCCCATGCCCGGCGCAGCATTTCAAGTTCGGTCTGTTGGAACCTCTCCCACCCGGTGTGGGTGGCGCCGAACATCTGGGGGTCTGCGCTCTGCCAGGGCAACCGCGTTGTGGCCTCGTCGATCCGGATAGCCAGCGGTTGCAGCGACCACGAAGTTTCAGCTTCGCCAGGTGGGCTCAGGACTATCGTCAGGCGGGCATTGGCCGCACAACGAGCGACCACGTGCTCCGCCCAACGGCGCATCGCGACTCGCTCGGAGCGCAGTGGCAGGAACGGGCGGTCGGCGGTGGCCGCAGATATGCGGTTGTCGACCACCTGGGCGACGAACTGGTCGAGCGTCTGCGCTGGCGTTTCGGTGTTGACCAGTCCGACGGACAGGCAGTCTTCGATCGCCTTCTCCAGGTCAGCGGCCGGCGCCGGGTCGGGCGCTGCGCGCCATGTCCACCCGTCGGGACCGGGAACCGGAACACTGCGGTTGTCAGCGGCCCGGAATGCCGCGGTCACCAGGTGGCCCAAGGCGATGCAACGCGCACTGGCGCTGCCATTCAACCCCTCCGCGAGCCACCCAGCAAGCTCGGCATCAACCGGACGCTTCCACAGCAGGGTGCGCTGCATGCCCCCCGGTACCGGTAGGGAGCGCAACTGTCCAGAACCCTGCCCCGCCGCCGTCGTCCAAAGGTCCTTGGTGGTCGAGGATGACGTCGACTGGGACGTCCACTACGAGTGCTCTCGCCACGCTGACAGGGTAATTGCTGCCAGCGTGGCCTGGATGACCGCGGTCAAACTCGACATTCAGGGCTGACCTGCCAACCGAACGGCCCCTTGTGCAATCTGATCATGCGGGACATGGTGGCGTTTTCGGCAGAAGGAAGTCACGCATGGTTTCAAAGGTTGGTCTTTGCGTCGCAGCAGCGTCCGTTCTGGTAGTGGGGGCGCCGGCAGCGGGATGGGCCGACCCGGGAGGGCAGGGCAACGGCAAGCCGACAGTTGGTGCCCGCAGTCTGGGCGATCCGCTCCTGCCGCAGATCGGCAACGGCGGATACAACGTGCGGCACTACCGGATATACCTCGACTACGACCCGGTGACGAACTCGTTCAAGTCCGCGAAGACCACCATCTACGCGAAGGCCTCGAAGAAGCTGAGCCAGTTCAGCTTGGACTTCCAGGACCTGGATGTGTCGTCAGTGAGGGTCAACGGTCGTAAGGCCGGATTCAGTCAGGTGGACGCGACTCCTCAGCTGAGCCAGAACCCCGAGGTGACCCAGCCGATGAAGCTGGTGGTTGACCCGCACCCGTCGACCTGGCCCAAGGCGGGCAGGAACTTCACTGTTGAGGTCAACTACTCCGGGACCCCCGAGGCCATAACCGACGCGGACACGTCGATCGAGGGCTGGATCCAGGCGTGCCACCCACTCGCGCAACCGCAGACGTGCGACGGGGCCTTCGTCGTCAATGAGCCGATAGGCGCGCAGAGTTGGTTCCCGTCGAACAACTACCCCTCCGACAAGGCGACCTTCGACACCGCGATCCGGGTCCCGCAGGGCAAGACCGCGCTCGGTGTGGGGGAACTGTCGCAGAAGAAGCTCAATGGCGACGGCACGGTCACCTGGCGGTGGCGCGAGGACGACCCCACCGCCACCTACCTGACCACCGCAACGGTCGGCGACTTCAACTTCGTGATCGACTCGATGACTGAGACGTCCACGGGCAAGACGCTGCCGCTCTACAACGCGGTTGACAGCACGGCCACACCTGCCCAGGCGCTGCAGATTCAGAACTCGTTGGATCAGGCTCCGGGTCAGCTCAACTTCCTCAGCGACCTCTATGGCCCCTACCCGTTCGATTCCAGCGGTGCGGTGGCCGATCGGGCCGCTGGCGTGGGGTATGCCCTGGAGGTGCAGGGCAAGCCTCACTACTCCGGCAGTTTCACCTTCGCCAACCCGTCGATCGGTGTCGGGACGCAGCTGCACGAGCTCGCCCACCAGTGGTTCGGGAACAGCGCCACGCTGGCGACGTGGGGTGACATCTGGTTCAACGAGGGTTGGGCGAATTGGAGCGATTGGTACTGGACCAGTCAGGTACAGGGCGGCGATGATCCGGCCGTCATCTTCGACGATTTGTACGCGAACACCCCGGCGGAGGATTGGGAGATCGCTCCGGCGATCCTCGATGGAGACCCGGCAAACTTGTTCGCATTCTTCCCCACGTACGAGCGGGGAGCGATGACGGTGCAGGGCTACCGGGAGATCGTGGGCGACGACCGCTTCTTCGGGTTGGCGCGCGACATTCTCGATGAATACGGCTACTCCAACATCAGCACGAAACAGTTCATCGCAGAGGCGAAGAAGGCCAGCGGTCTGAAGGGTGCCAAGCTCGCGCTGCTGGACCAGTACTTCCAGCAGTGGCTGTACGGACAGACGAAACCGACGATCCTGCCGGAGGATTTCGCCTGAGATTGCTTGTGCACAACCCTTGACAGTTGTCGTACATGTGTTCGATAATGAGGTATGTCAGAAGGTGTGATCGACCCGTTCGGGCGCTTGGACGTGGCCCTCGAGGATGCGCGAGCGCTGGACGACCAGGACCTCCTGGACGCCATCGGCGACCTGGAGAGGCGTAAGCGGTCAGTCGAGGCCCAGTCTGCGGTTCTGGTCACCGAGATGAACCGGCGCATCGAACATCTGGGATACCTGGTGTCGGGGTCGGCGGACACCCTGGCGGTGCTGCTTGCGATCTCTGCGCGCTCGGCCGATCACCAACTCGACGCAGGCGTCACGCTCTGCTCCCGGCCACTGGTGTGGGCGGCCTTGCAGTCCGGACGCATCGACAGGACCAAGGCCTCTCGGATCGTCGACGAGTTGGCCGACGTCCCTGATCCTGCGCGCGAACAACTGGAACTGATCGCGCTGGAGTACGCCGAGACCCACACGGCTCACCAACTGCGACGGCGCCTGCTCGAACTGACCTGTGAGCACGATCCCGACGAGGAATTGCGTGACCAGGCGGTCGACAAGCGGGGGGTCTGGATCACGCCGCGTGGCCACGGCATGGCCGACGTGTACGCCTACCTGTCGGCTGAGCATGCGGAAGCCTTCGCCCAGGCCCTCCAGCAGTTGGCTGATTCGCCGGACTGCGCCGATCCCTACGAGCAGGGCGACGCCCGGACAGCCGACCAACGTCGCGCCGATGCGCTTGTTGGGTTCCTGGCCGCTCACACCACCTGGCAGGTGAACGTCGACGTGGTGATCGGTGCCGACGCCCTGATCGGGGACAACGACCTGACCGCCCACGTAAAGCGGCTCGGTCCAATCGGTAGCGACCTGGCCCGGGACCTGTGCTTCTCCCCAGATGCACGCTGGCGCCGCCTGGTCACCGACCCGCTCAGTGGGCGGCTGATCGACATGTCGGCCACGTCCTACCGGATCCCCGAGCGGATCCGCAACGCGGTCAAGGCCCGCGATGTGACCTGCCGGTTCCCCGGCTGTCATCAACCCGCGGAATACTTCGACATTGACCACATTGTCCCCTGGCCGCGAGGCAAGACGCAGGTTTGTGATCTGGCGGGGGAGTGCCGGCGCCATCACCGGGTCAAGACCCACTCAGCATGGAAGGTCGCCCACGACCCGGGGATCCGAGGCACGAAATGACCTGGACCAGCCCGTTGGGCACGGTGCATGTGACCACCGCCCACAACTATCACCCGGGCTGAGGCTAGCGTCGGGTTCAGATACCCGAGTTCTGGAGGACTGATGAGCGACGTGATCCACTACGGGCTGGAAGATGGGGTCGCGACGCTGACCCTGGACAACGGCAAGGTCAACGCGATCTCACCCGAAGTGATTGAGGCTTTCCACGCGTGTTTGGACCAGGCGCAGGCCGACGCCGCCGTCGTGATCATCACCGGCCAGCCGGGCATCCTTTCCGGCGGTTACGACCTCAAGGTGATGAAGTCCGGGCCCCAAGACGCGATCGATCTGGTTGCCGCGGGTTCCACTCTGGCCCGCCGGATGCTGGCACACCCCTTCCCGATCGTCGTCGCCTGCTCGGGGCACGCGGTCGCCAAGGGCGCGTTCATCCTGCTGTCCGCCGACTACCGGGTGGGCGTCGATGGCCCGTTCAAGATCGGGCTGAACGAGGTCCAGATCGGTATGACGATGCACCATGTCGGGATCGAACTGGCCCGCGACCGTCTGCGTAAGTCCTACTTCAACCGTTCGGTCATCAACGCCGAGATGTTCTCGCCAGCCGATGCGATCCAGGCGGGTTTCCTCGACGCGGTGGTCGCCCCAGAGGACCTCATGAATCGCGGCGCGCCAGGTCGCCGAGCAGTTAAAGGGGCTCAACATGACTGCTCACGCGAACACCAAACTCAAGGTGCGCAAGGCATTGCTGGAGACCCTCGACGCCTCGATCGAACTGGACCGTCAGCCACTCTGGTAGGTACTAGGCCTTCGGTCCGGGAACGCCGCGGAATCGGTAAGGCTGGGCCGCATGCCCACTCTGGACGAGCCATGCCTGGCCGCCTTGTGTGGAGTCGAGGACCACCCGTGCCGCCTCGACCACGTCAGCCACCTGCATGAGCGGCCAGTCTGCGCCGAGCAGCCTTTCGCGGAAGCGGCCCAGGATCGCCGTATCGGTGTAACCCGGACACAGTGCGTTGACGAAGATCTTTTCGGCGGCCAGCCCCGTGCCTACTGAGCGCACGAAGTTCACCACGGCCGCCTTGTTCGCCGCGTACACGGGATCCTCGGGCACGGGGACCAAACCGGCAAGGCTGGCCACTGCCAGTACCTTCCCGCCGCCCGATGCGCGCAAGGCCGGCAGAGCGGCGGTCAGTCCGAACACCACTCCGTCAAGGTTCACACCCATCGCACGCCGGTAACCGGCCTCGTCGAAAGCATCCAGGCTCGGCCCATCGGCGATCCCGGCGTTCAGCACCACGATGTCCAGGCGGCTGTAGGCATCGAGCGCCGCGGCCACTGCGGCTTCGTTGTCCGCCAACGAGCTGACATCGCAGCGGACAGCCAGACCGCCCATCCCGTCGGCCACCTCGGCCGCCGCTTGCTCGGCGATGTCGGCCACGACCACCTGATAGCCCTGGCTGGCGAGCATCCGGGCGATCCCTGCCCCGATGCCGGAGGCAGCGCCGGTCACCAATGCCACGTGCTGCTTCATGTCTGCGCCCTTCTCATCCGTCTAGTTCGCCACTTGCTGGAAGATCCACAGGGCCAAGCCGATGCCGACGAGAATCGCGATCGCCTGGATGACGGCCATAGCGGTCTTCCAGCTGGTTGTGGACTCCGGTCCGCTCATCACTGCCCCTCCAGAATCCGTCGTTTGGCCAGGTGGAACTCCTCGTCGCTGAGCGCCCCCGAGGCGTGCAGGCGGGCGAGCTGCTCGAGGGCATCGGGAAGCGAGTCCAAATCCGCGACGGGGGGCGCCGGCCGGGGGGCCTTTTGTGCGACCGGCTGTACGGCCTGCGGGCTGGGCACATCAGCCCAGAAGACGGCCTTGGCCGCGGTGCGGTTGGTCAGGGCCAGAAGTGGCAGCCCGCCCATCGCGACGAAGGCAACCCCGCAGATGATCCATCCCCACACGACCCCATCGGAGCCGTCCGGGGGATTGAGCCCGTACTCCCAGAAGTTCCAGCCGAGGCTCAGGAACAGGGCCGACCAGGCTAGGTAGATCAAGCGCGGTCCCGGCAGTTTGGCCGAGGCCAGGGCGTACATCCCCAGCCCGATCAGGCCGCCCACGATCCCCAGCGGCATGAGTGCGACAACTCCTTCCGGACAGGGCGTTGCGACAACGTAGGGGCCACCGCTGGCGCACATGCCGCCGATGTCCATGACCGCTCGCATCGTGAGGAAGACCAGCACGACACCGGTGGTCCCGATGACCAGACCAATGAACATCACTGCGATCCTGCGCAGGGTCACTGAGTCCATGTGCCCAATCATGCAGGTCGCGGACCCAGAAGTTGGGCTGCGATCTCATCCAGGATCAGCGGGTCCTCATTGAACACCGGGTCGCCGGGGCGTGGGTCGTGCACCACTACGTCTGTGAAACCGAGGTCCTCGGCCCATTCCATGAACTCCGAGAAGGCCGCCAGGCTGCTTAGGGGGCGTCGCGGGTCCGTCCCGCTGAGGAAGATCCGGTCCATCCGGCGGGGATCGCGGCCCATCTGTTCACACGTCAGGTCGACCAAAGCGACCTGCCGCCGGACTGCTGCGTCCATGCTCTCAGGAGTCGGATCGGCGTTGGCTGGGTCGCCGAACGTGACCCATGCGTCCGCGTACTGCACGGCTGTGCGGATCGTGCGCGGTCCCGCGGCGGCGACGGCCAGGGGAACCCGGGGTTGCTGGATGCAGCCGGGGATCATCTGGGCCTCGTGAACGCGGTAGTGGTCGTTCACGCCGCTGAACTGCTGGTTCGAAAGTAATCCGTCGAGCATGCTGACGAAGTCCTCGAGGCGCTCGGCCCTTTGCCGCGGGCTCAGCGGCTGGTCACCGAACACCGTGGCGTCGAATCCGATGCCACCGGCTCCCACGCCCAGGGTGAGTCTGCCCGCACTGATGTGGTCGAGGGTCATGGCTTCTTTGGCCAGCGTCACCGGGTGGCGGAAGTTGGGCGAAGTCACCAGCGTGCCCAGCCGAATTGTGCTGGTTGCAGCCGCGATGCCGGTCAGCCAGGGCAGGGCAGCGTGCCAATCGTGGTCTCGGTAGCGCTGCCACGACAGATGATCGTAGGTCCAGAGGTGATCGAAGCCGAGGGCTTCCAAGTGCTGGGCCCGGGCGACCGACTGGGCCCACGGGTCGGTGGGCAGAAGCGCTACGCCGATTCGCATGTTGCCCAGTCTGGCAGGCGTCCTCAGCCCGGCTCGGCTTCCAGCAGGTCGGCGGTCGTCAAGGTCTTCATCTGTTCGACCGAGACCTCCGCGGTGTCACGCAGGCGCCAGGCATGCTGACGTACGGCTGCCTCGAAAAGGTTGCGCATCTCGCGGGCGTTGCCGAAGCCCTCCTTCTGCGATGCCTGCCTCACCCAGTCGACCAGCGCCGGATCGTCCGGCTCCGCGACTTGGTAGTCGTTCTGGGAGGCGATGCGGGTCAAGATGGCCAGCAACTCCTCGGGGGAGTAGTCCGCGAACGTGATGGTGGTGGGGAATCGTGATTGCAGGCCGGGGTTCGAGTCGAGGAAGTCATGCATCTCATCGGTGTAGCCGGCGACGATCACCACCAGGGAGTCGCGGTTGTCCTCCATTGCTTTGACCAGGGTGTCGATGGCCTCAAGACCGAACTGGTTGCGGGTCAGCCCGTAGGCCTCGTCGATGAACAGGATCCCCCCGAGGGCTTGCGTGATCTGCTCGGAGGTCTTGATCGCGGTCTGTCCGACATACCCCGCGATCAGACCCGACGCGTCGGTCTCCACCAGATGGCCCTTCGGCACCACCGCCAGCGCGCGGTAGATGCGCCCGACGATCCTGGCGACGGTGGTCTTGCCGGTTCCGGGGTTGCCCAGGAAGACCAGGTGCCGGCTGACGGAGGGGTTCTTCAGCCCGGCCCGCTGGCGCATCTGGGCTATCCGCAGCAGTTGCACCTGCTGGTTGATCTCACGCTTGGCCGTCTCCAGGCCCACAAGTTGTTCGAGTTCGTCGAGGGCCTCTCCCACGCTCTGGTCATCCGTAGCCGGTTCCTCCGGGGTTGGCGCCGGCGGTTCCAGTTGGGTGTTGCTGACGGGGGTGAAGCGGGTGATGCTGGCGGCGATCTCACTGGCGGCCTTGGCAGCGCCAGCGTCGCCGGGTGCGAACTGCACACACGCGATGCGGGTCACCTGAACGAGGAACACGGCGTACGCGGTGCTCTGTTGGGACAGGCCCGCCGCCACCAGTTTGCGCAACAGCGGCGGCGGTGAACTTCGCCAGCGACTGGCGCCGGCGGCCAAGGCCCTGACCTCTTCCACCGACCAGCCGAGGTACGTGCTGTAGGCACCCAGAGGCTCGGTGGCGCGATCGGCTCGCGCGAGAATCGCTGCGGCCGCCTGGAAGGCTTCGCGGGAAGCGGTCTTGGCGTCGTCGAACATCGGCGTGGCGTTGCTGATGTACGCCTTCAGGTCCTCGTTCAACCTGCCTCCTTGGGCCGACTCCTGTGCAGCCTAATGCGCCGTGGTGGACACACCAGTGGTGCCCGTCGTTTCGCAAATATGACCCAATGGGGTACATTAGGTGAACACAAGGTGAACAAGAACCACACAACAGGGTTCGCTGTCCCGAGGAGGTTCACACATGAAGAAGATCCGTTCCTACGTCGCGCCACTGCTTTTCATCGATTGCGTGCCGCGCATCTACTGGGCTGAGGTCGTTGGAGACCGCCCCGGACGTCGCTGACACGGCGGACTTCCCCCGTCCATGAAGAGGGAGGGGTAGACCTGAGAGGGTCTGCCCCTCCCTTTTCTGTGGGGCGGTGGCCGCGGTGCGCAGCACAAAGGGGAAGAATGGGCCGAATGGAACACTCCGAGAGCACGCACACTGCCCAGGATGGGGCCCAGATCTACCGCCAGACATGGTTGCCGGACGGCCCACCGGTCGCCGTCGTCTGCCTGGTCCACGGTCTCGGGGAGCACTCCGGGCGATACGCACACCTGGCCGAGCGTTTCACTGACGCCGGGTATGCGGTGCTGGCCCTCGACCAGCGCGGTCACGGCAAGTCCAGTGGTGGGCGCGGGGACCTTCCGATGGACAAGGCAGTTGCCGATGTCGGCGAGCTGGTGGAGGACGCCCGCGGGCAGTTCCCCGGTGTTCCACTTGTGATCTACGGCCACAGTCTTGGCGGACTGGTCACGATGACCTACACGGCCAAGTTCAAGCCGTCGATCACCGCACAGGTCGCCTCGGCGCCCGCATTGGACTCCGAACTGCGCGACCAGAAGATCAAGTTCACGCTGGCCCAGATCCTCGGCGGGATCATCCCCGGCGTGGCGATCCCGACTGGTCTGGATCCTGAGGGTGTCAGCCGCGATCCTGAGGTGGTTGCCGCTTACAAGGCGGACCCACTGGTGCACGACAAGGGTTCCCTGGGTCTGGCCAAGTCCACTTTCGCCGCGATGGACGCCGTCATGGAGCTGACCGAGTTCCCCGTCCCGCTGCTGATCATCCACGGCACCGGTGACCGTCTGACTGTTCCTTCGGCGAGCAAGAAGCTGGTTGGTCACATGACCGGCGATGTGACGCTGATCGAGTACGACGGCATGTACCACGAGCCCCACAACGAACCCGAGCAGGAAGAGGTCTTCGCCGACGTCCTGGAGTGGTTGACCCCGCGCGTGCAGGGCTGACCCCCGGTTCGACCCTTCGTGGTTGGCCTTTCGCGGATATCGTCGAAGGGTCACTGGATGCGGAGGTTCGGATGAAGTCGGTAGAGGGCAAAACTGTTCTGATCACTGGTGCGGCGATGGGGCTGGGCAAGCTCTTCGCGGCGCGAGCCGTTGAGGACGGTGCCGCGAGCGTCGTGCTCTGGGACGTCAACGAGGACGCGCTCAACGAGACTCTTGAGGAACTGGCCGCGGCCGGTGGCACAGTCCACGGTTACATCGTGGATGTCTCCTCGTCTGACGCGATTGACGAGGCTGCCGCTCGCGTCCTGGAGGAAGTGGGCACCGTCGAGATCCTCGTCAACAACGCCGGCATCGTGCGCGGGAAGTCGTACTTCTGGGAGATCAACGACCCGGCGGCCATCAAGCTGACCATGGCGGTCAACTCGCTGGCCCCGATGCTCATCACGGCCGCGTTCCTGCCGGCGATGATCGCTTCGGGCACGGACTGCCGGATCATGAACATCGCCTCATCGGCAGGCTTGGTGTCGAACCCGCGGATGGCCGTGTACGCCGCTTCGAAGTGGGCCGCTGTCGGGTGGTCGGACTCGGTACGGCTCGAACTTGAACAGGCAGGTCATTCGAACATCACCGTCACAACAGTGTGCCCCACCTACATCAACACTGGGATGTTCGACGGGGCCAAAGGGATCCTGCTCACCCCCATGCTCGAGCAGGAAGAGGTCGTGGATGGATCCTGGCGGGAGATGCTCAAGGGCGGACCGTTCCTGCTGATCCCGTGGACGGCCAAGCTGAACAAGATCATCAGCGGTGTTCTGCCAGTCGGAATCCGTGACTTCGTGCTGGACAAGGTGGGCGTCTACCACTCCATGGACGAGTTCACCGGTCACACCGACGACCTCAAGTAGCCAGATATGGGCGTCGAGATCGAACGCAAGTTCCTGGTGGTGGGCGACTCGTGGCGCGACCGCGTCCAACGGGCCACTCACATCATGCAGGGGTACCTGTCCGACGGGCAGAAGGCCACGGTGCGGGTGCGGGTGAAGGGCGACACGGGCTACGTCACGATCAAAGGCCACACTTCCGGGGTGTCCCGCAGCGAGTTCGAATACGAGATCCCCGCCGACGACGCCCGGGCGATGCTGGCCGAACTGGCCACCGGGCCGATCATCGACAAGGTCCGCCACCTCATCGATGTGGGTGGGCACACCTGGGAACTCGACGTCTTCGCTGGCGACAACGAGGGTCTGGTCATGGCCGAGATCGAACTGGCCTCCGAGGCTGAAGACTTCGAGCTTCCCGACTGGGCTGGCCAGGAGGTCTCAGATGACTCCCGGTATTACAACGTGAACCTCGCGAGCTCGCCGTACGGCAGTTGGGAGCGCTGAGCAGGTGCGCACTGTGAAGCCTGTCGCTGTCGCGGTGGTGCTGTCCGCTTCTGGGATAGTGCCCGCTGCGGCGCTGCCCATGGAGTTGCCCCCACGGTCGATCACTCATCAGAACTCGCAGTACTGGAGTTGGGCGGGCCCGCGCAATTGGGTGTCCGCGGACGGTGCCTACGGGATTCTCATCACCTCGGGCAACGGGCTACTGACGCTGGACTACGGTTTCAGCTCCATCGTGTGCGCCAGCGGCGCCACGGTGCAGGAATCGGTGACGAACTATTTCGCCGGCCAGCGGGCGAGTCTGCGACAGTCGCTGCGGTCGAACTGGCGGCGCCCGGCCATTGACTCCTCACGGATCCGGCAACTGCCCGAGTCGGCCTACGGCCCGCTGTATTTCCGGCAGTCGTTCACGGTCAGTGGCCGCGCCCAGGGTCGTGGGTTCGGTGGCGAGGTGGTTCTCGACTACTCGCTGGCCAGCGGTCCCACCTATTGCTATTCACGCAACCAGTCGCGCACGGCCCCGGCGCAGGGCCTGCGCACATCGATCCGGCAATTGCGCTCTGTGCAGGGTTCGATCGCCTACTTCGGACCCGGCGTGCCAGGCGGCGCGCCTGGTACCGAGGACTGAGAGGAACACCGCAAACATGGCCAAACGCAAGAACGTCACGTCGCGGGAGTACAAAGTCATGCTCTTGGCGTCGCGCTTCGATGGCGATGAGACCACCCTCAACTCCACCATCGATGTCTTCTGGAAGGAGTTCGGTGAGGCGCTCGAGGCTTTGCAGATCCCGGTCGAGGGTTCCTTCAACCAGGTCAAGGCGCGCAGGCTGATCCGCTTCTTCGACACCGACGCCCATCAGCTGAACGCCGACCAGTACATCGTGCGCGAACGCGAGGATGTCGCCACCGGCGAGCGCGAAGTGACGCTCAAGTTCCGCCACGCCGACCGGTACGTGGCAGCCGACCGTCAGATGCAGCCCGCCGAGGAGAGCGGGTCCAAGACGAAGTTTGAGGAAGACGTCAAGCCGCCGTTCGTCAGCGTCTACAGTTTCTCCACGACCCAGCCGCTGGAGTCAGGCAAGGTCATCGAGCGGCTGCGCGACGTTGCCGAGATGTTCCCCGGGCTCCCGGAGGACCTCGATGACCTGCCCGGCGATGCCCCGCTGGTCCTGGTGTCCGACTTCGTCGGCCGGGAAATCGTCCTGGAAGGGGCAAGTGTTCTGCTTGGCAAGCATGACGTCGGCAGCGAGTGTGCCATCGTCGCCTGGTATGACGAGGGGGAGCAGGACACGACACCGGTGGTCGTGGAGTTCAGTTTCAAGTACGGCGACGACCTCGAGGACTACCGCGGATCTATCGCCCGGGACGCCTACACGGTGCTGGACTTGCTGCAGAACACCATGACGGAGTGGGTCGATCCGAACCCAGTCACCAAGACCGCGTTCGTCTACCAGTAACCCCCATTTCGGCTCCGGGTCGACATCCGGTTCATCCATTTCCGCCCAGCCGGTAGTGCGGCAACCACGTCGCGATCGGCACCAGTCCTGCGTGCCGCGTGGAGGACATAGCTCAGATGACCAGGATGTAGGCCACCGCGATCACGCTGATCAGGCAGACCACGAACAGTGGGATGCCGAACTTCACGAACGAGCCCATGCGGTACCTGCCCGGCTGCATGACCATCATGTTCGACTGATGACTGAACGGGTTGATGAAGGTGAACGAGATGCACGTACCGATGAGGGCAAGCAGGATGATGGGGTCGACGCCCAGACCGGCGGCCAGAGTCAGCCCGACCGGGGTGAGGATAGAGGCCGCTGCCGCATTCGTCGTGATGTTCGTCAGGAGCGCGGTTGCCAGTGCCAACGTGATCACGACTGCAGTGAGGCTGCCCGCTGAGATCGTGGTGATCACATCGGACAGCACGTCTGCCAGGCCGCTCTCCACCACAACTGCGCCCAGACCCACTGACCCGGCCAGGATGAACAGCACGTTCCAGTCCAGGGCTCGCACGGCGGCTCGTGGGGTGAGCACCCCGGTCACGACCATGAGCACGGCGCCGGTGAAAGCGGCCACCTCCACCCTGGCCAGACCGAAGGTCGCGGAGACGATGACCGCAGCCAGGATCGCCAGTGCCCAACGCGTCCGGCCCGGCTGCGGGGCCTTGCCCGCGGCATCCTGCCACAGGCCGATGTCGGAGTGCTCACGCAACGCATCGACGCTCTCGCACGTCAGGTAGATCGTGTCGCCTGCCTCGGCCCTCGTCTCCGGCAGCGGTTCGTCGGTGCGCGCGGCGATGACGTCGACGTCGCCATGGCCTTCAAGGTCGCCGAGCGTGCCGAGTTCGCCGGGGGCCACGGAGGCCGCGTACAGGCGCTGCTCGGAGAGCCCGAAGCGAGGGCTTCCCCACAAGGCGCTCACCCCGGACTCCGTGGCTTCGAACACTAAGGTGTCGCCGGCGGCAAGTGGCGTGTCAGGTTCGAGCTGGTCGTTCCCGCGATGTATCCCCAGCAGGCGGTACTCCTGGGTCGTCGCGATCCCGAGATCCTCGGCCACCCTGCCGATTCCGATGGCACCTGCGGCCACCGGCATCTCGACGCGCCAATCAAGGTCGACGTCGGGCGACTCCTGGGCGGCGCTGAACGCTCGCGGCGAAGCGATGAGTAGCCATACCCAGCCGATCACGCACACCGGCAGTGCGACCGCGGCGAATGAGAACATTCCCACTTCTACGCCCGAGTTGCCGGCAATGCCGGCGATCAACAGGTTGGAGCTCGTACCGACCAGCGTTGTGGAACCGGCCAAGGTGGTCGCGTGGGCCATGGGCAGCAGCACCTGCCGGGCGGGGATGCCCCTGGTCTGCTGCAGCTCCTTCACGGCCGGGATCAGCATCGCCACAATGGGCGTCGTATTGATCAGCGCCGAGGTGATGCCGACGGGCACCACCAGGCGTCGCAGGGTCTGACCGGCGGTCTGGACGGTCGCCAGCAGTCGCCACGCCACGCGCGATACGACTCCGGTGTGGATCACGCCCTTGGCGATGACCAGCATCGCTGCGACGGTGATCACACCCCCGTTGCTGAGCCCCGAGAACAACTGGGACGGTTCGGCGATGCCGGTCACGGCCGCCGCTGCCAGACCGCAAGCGAGTGCCAGTACCGGCGGCACCTTCCCCGAGGCCATGCCCACCAGCGTCAGGATCACGATGGCGGCAGCCAGGTAGATCATCTATGGTCCTCTCGGCGGTGTGCAGCGAAGGTTACCGGAGAGTGAACGGTAGGTGCCTTTCGTACAGCAAAGTGCACCGATTCCGCATTCGTCAGACGGCGCTGCGCGCTGCGTCTTCGGAGAGTCGTTGTGCCAGGTAGATCGGAATGATCGAGATGACGACCAGGGCGGCGGCCACGACGTTCACGATGGGTGCCTGTTGGGGCCGGAAGAGGTTGTTGAAGATCCACAGGGGAAGTGTCTGGACTCCCGGACCGGCGGTGAACGTCGTCACGATGATCTCGTCGAAGGATAGACCCGAAGGCCAGCAGAGCTCCGGCTACCAGCGCCGCGCGCATGTTGGGGAAGACCACGTGACGGAAGGTGAAGGCCCTCGAGGCGCCGAGGTCCATCGACGCCTCGACGATGTCGCCTCCGAGCCTGCGCAGTCTGGCCGACACGTTGTTGAAGACCACGACGATGCAGAACGTTGCGTGGGCCACGACGAGTGTGAAGAAGGTCAATCCGCCCAAGAACGATGTGAACATCGTGTTCAATGCCAGACCGGTCACGATGCCGGGCAGGGCGATCGGAAGCACCACGAGCAGCGAGATGGTGTTGTGGCCGAAGAACTTCGTTCCCGAGAGTGCGAAAGACACCAGCGTTCCAAGAACCAGTGCGATGAGGGTCGCGGCAGTAGCAACCAGGACCGACGTGAGAAGCGCACTGCGAACGCCCTCATTGTCGAACGCCTTGACCCACCATTCGAGCGTGAATCCCGGCGGTGGCCAGGTGAAGGTCAGGCTGGTGTTGAAGGAGTTGACAAGGATGATCAGCAGGGGGATGTAGATCAGCGCCAGCACGAGCGAGAAGATCGCCGCCAGTAGCCACTTCATCGGCTTGGTCATGGTCATGGGCGCGGCCTCACAGGTTGTCCAGGGCGCCCGTGCGGCGCACTGCCGTCAGGTACCCGATCATGATGATTACCGTCATGCTCGCCACGGCCGCGGCAAAGGGCAGATCCGTAGAGAAGCTCTGGTAGACCACGTTTCCCAGCATCTGCGACTTACCCCCGACCAGCTGAACGGTGATGTAGTCCCCGAGGCTCAAGGAGAACGTGAAGATGGAACCCGCCACCAATGCGGGGAACACCATCGGCAGCAGGACACTTCGGAAGGTTCTGGCTGAGGAAGCGCCGAGGTCCGATGAGGCGTCCAGCAAGGACTGCGGAACGTTCTGCATGCCCACGTACACCGGCAGGATCATATAGGGCAACCACAGGTAGGTGAGCACGACCACGACGGCGACCCATCCGAACCCGGGGCTGAAGCCGAAGGTCGACTCCAGGACGCCTCCCTCCGGGCTGAAGATGACACGCCATGCGTAGACCTTCACGAGGTAGGAGGCCCACAGGGGCGTGAGCATCAGCGCGATCATCAGCGGCTGCCAGCGCGGCGAGGCGACCCTGGCCATGAACAGGGAGATCGGTACCGCCAGGATCAGACAGATCACGGTGACGGCGATCGCCACTGCGAGGGTTCGTAGGGCGACGGTGATGTAGGCGGGATCTGTGAAGAGCCGTTGGAAGTTCTCGAGGGTGAATGCCCGGATCAACTCGCCGGTGAATGAGTCAGTGGTCCAGAACGCGGTGACAAAAAGCATCGCCAACGGAACTACGTACAGCAGGACCAGCCACGCCATGGGCGCAGCCAGCAGTCCCGCGATGCGCGCGCCGCCGTGCCGGTGCACATAGCCCTGCCAACGGCGCACTGGGCTACTCGCCACGGAACTCACAATCTCTCCTCGTCTGTAGGCAACCGTGCGTGCCGGCGACCACTGGACCGCCGGCACGCACGATTAGGTGCTCAGCTGGAACGCAGGCTGGTCCAGCTCGCCACCCAGTCCTTGTAGGGAACGCAGGTGACATCGGTCCGGCCGTCGAGGCACTGCTCGGTCGGTGTCGTCCAGTAGTAGACGTTCGTCCAGTAGTCCTCGGTGTCGGCGTGGAACTGGGCGCAGTGGTCCTCGTTCTCGGTCAGAGCACAGGACTTCTCGTTGGCCGGGGCCTCTCCGAAGTACTCGGCGATCTGCGCGTTGACCTCAGGCGAGACGATGTAGTCCAGCCACAGGTAGGAGCAGTTGGTGTTCGCCGTGTCCTTGGCCACCATCCAGGTGTCCGACCAGCCGGTCGCACCCTCGGTGGGCTTGGTCGCACCGACCACTTCGTCGTCAGCGTTGGCGGTGTTGGCGGTCAACTGCCAGCCCTGGCCCTGAACGATCGAGCCGGTGGCCAGACCGTTGGCCTGCTTGGCGTAGTCCGCCCAGTACTCACCCACGAGCGGCTTCTGCTGCTCGAGCAGTGCGATGGCTGCGTCGAACTGGCTCTGATCCAGCGAGTAGGGGTTGGTGATCCCCAGGTCGGGCTGAGTAGCCATCAGGTAGACGGCCGCGTCGGCGATGTAGATCGCGTCGTCGTAGGGCGCCACCTTGCCGGCCAGCGGTGAGTCGGCCTCCCACATGTCCTTCCAGGACGTGGGCTCCTGCGTCTGCGCCTCCATGTTGTACAGCAGCAGGTTGGCGCCACGTCCGTGCGGGATGCCGTAGTTCACACCATCGACGGTGTTCCACTGCTTGTCCTTCAGGCCGGGGAAGATGTCGGCGTAGTTGGGCACCAGTGAGGTGTTCACCGGTTGCACCAGGTCGCCGTAGACCATGCGCAGCGAGGCGTCTCCGGAGGCGGAGACGACGTCATAGCCGCCCTTCTTGAACAGGTCGAAGGCCTCGTTGGACGTACCGAAGGTCTTTACGTCCACCTGGCAACCGGTCTGCTTCTCGAACGGGGTCACCCAGTCGATGGCCGGATCGGTGGAACCGTCCTCGGCGTAGCCGGGCCATGCCAGCACGCTCAGTTGTCCCTCGCCGGCACCTACCGGTCCGGCAAATGCGGTCGCCTCAGGGGCCGCCGGTGAGCTCTCCGACGTGCTGCCGCTGTCCGAGCTGCAACCGGCCAGGGCGAGCCCGGCGACGGTCAACCCGGCGCCTATCTTCATCAATCTGCTTCTTCGCACTTGCTTTCCTCCTGCGTGATGGGTCGACCGCCGGCATCTCCGACGGTCAGTTGGTGCCTGGGTGTGCAACGGGGTACTCGGAATCCACGTCCCACAGGAGCGTGACCTCCTCGCCGATGGGGGCGACCACTTCGGCGTTCGCACGGTTGGGGACGTGGGCCACGAGCGCGTCGCCGGCTGGTGTGCGGATCGTGTAGCGGGTACCAGCGCCGAGGTAGACGACGTTGGCGACAGTGCCGTCTGCGCTGTGCTCGCCGGGTCCGGCAGCAGTGCCGGCAGCCCGGATGTGTAACTTCTCGGGGCGCAGGCTGAATGTGCCGGTCCTGCCCAGCAGCCTCTGGGCGCTGGCATCGTCGAGTAGGTTCGTCGTGCCAACGAAGCCCGCCACGAACTCGGTGGCAGGGTGCTCGTAGACCTCGGCTGCGGTCCCGACCTGTTCGATGCCGCCGGCGTTGAAGACGGCGACGCGATCGGACATGGTCAGCGCTTCTTCCTGATCGTGGGTCACGAAGATGAAGGTGATGCCCACCTCGCGCTGGATGGCTTTCAGCTCGATCTGCATCTGCTCGCGCAACTTGAGGTCCAGGGCACCCAGTGGCTCATCCAGAAGCAGGACCCGTGGGTGGTTCACCAGCGCCCTGGCCAGCGCGACACGCTGGCGCTGGCCACCGGAGAGCTGCTTTGGCCGTCGGTCCGCGTAACCTTCCAGACGCACGCTGGCAAGAGCAGCAGTTGCCCGCTCCTTGCGCTGCGCCTTGGCGACCTTCTTCACTTTGAGCCCGTACTCCACGTTCTCGAGCACCGACATGTGCGGGAACAGTGCGTAGTCCTGGAATACGGTGTTCACGTCCCTGTCGAAAGGCGGCACCTGCGAAACGTCTACGCCGCCGAGGTGGATACTGCCTGCGCTGGGCAGCTCGAAGCCGGCGATCATGCGCAGCACCGTGGTTTTGCCGGACCCCGAAGGACCGAGAAGTGTCAGGAACTCGCCGTCGTACACGTCGAGATCAACATCCGAGACAGCCACCACTGCACCCGGGAACTCCTTGCGGAGACCACGGATGCTTATGGCGACATTCGGGGTCTGCTGGTCAGGCATTCATCACTTCCACACCAATTGTTCGGATCAGGTTAGAGCAGCGTAACCTACGGTTTCCGCAGTAGGTGGTAGAACAGGGCGTTGGAATCGAGGCCGGTTCAGGGCTTGAGCAGGCCTTTTCCGTAGCGACTGGACGCGCTCGAGCCCTTAACTAGCCCAGGCCTTCTCCAGAACATCAGTCAGGACCTCGGGTGGCTGGGCTCCGGACACCCCGTAGGTCTGGTCGATCACGAAGAACGGCACTGCCGAGATGCCATAGACCTGGGCCTGAGCGATGTCGCGCTGCACCTGCTCGGTGTAGGCCGAACCGGCCAGGGTCTCTCGGACACCTTCGGCCGGTAGTCCCGCCTCAACCGCCAGGGCGCTCAGCGAGTCGTGGTCGAAGACCGAGCGGCTCTGGGTGAAGTGGGCGGAGAAGATCGCTTCGGCCATGGCTGGTTGGGTGTCATGATCTGCGGCGAGGTGCAGGACTCGATGGGCATCCAGGGTCTGGCCGGTCAGGGAATCCTCCAGATGGAACTCGAGGCCCGCTCCCGCGGCTACCGCCGTGACCTGCCGGATCATCGACAGGGCTTGTTCGCGTCCCCCGCCGTAGCGCGCAGCGAGGTGATCAACCGCAGGCGTCGGATCCTGGGGCGCTGACGGATCCAACTGGAAGGATCTGAAGACCACCTCGGTCTGGTCGCGGTGCGCGAACCCATCAAGGGCGAGATCCAGATTCCGCTTGCCGATGTAACACCAGGGACACACCACGTCTGACCAGATCTCGATCCTCACCCCCCGATCAAACACCATCGGCGGCAGCAGTTTCGCGATACCTCGAAATTGTCGGGTCATCAGGACAAACCGGGCATTCTTAGCCGTCTGCTGGGTAGCCTGTCCGCAAGGCGTTGAGCACGAAGGGATACGTCGATGGGCTGGACACGCTACGTCGCAGTGGGGGACTCATTCACCGAGGGGGTGGGTGATCCTCGCCCCGATGGCAGCCAGCGGGGATGGGCGGACAGGGCCGCTGAATCGCTGGCGGCTATGAGACCCGCAGTTCCGCTATGCGAACCTGGCCATCCGGGGGAAGCGACTGGCTCAGATTGTGGACGACCAGGTGCCCGAAGCGGTGCAGATGCGCCCCGATCTGGTCAGTTTCGCCGGCGGGATCAATGATGCTTTACGCCGCCATTGGGATCTCGCGGCGATGGCTGGCTATCTCGACGCCGGCATTGCGGACTTGCGCGCCGCCGGGGCTGACGTGGTCATCGTGACCTTTGGGCGACCATCGGGCAGGTCGCGATTCATGGGTTCCGTCGAGGGCAGATTGGCTGACTACCGAGAGATCACCTACGACGTGGCCCGGCGCTACCAGTGCACAGTCGTGGACTTCTGGGATTACACGGTCTTCAACGACCCCCGTTTCTGGTCCCAGGACCGACTGCACCTCAACGAGGTAGGACATCAGCGGGTGGCCCAAGCGGTCCTTCACTCGTTGGCGGTGGACGTCAGGCCGTGGTGGTCGCCGTTGCCACCGGTGCGTGCGTTGTCGCCGGTCGCCAAGATCAGTCGCGATGTCACCTGGGCAAGCAAGCACCTAGCCCCCTGGTTGGGGCGACGAGCCACCGGTCGTAGTTCCGGTGACGGGGTGAGCGCAAAACGACCCGCGCTGGAGCCACTCAGTAGTTGAGGCCGTACAGCAGGGCCGCTGCCACTGCCCCCAGGATCGGTCCGACGATCGGCACCCAGGCATAGCCCCAGTCGATCTTCTCCTTGCCGTGCAGCGGCAGCAGTGCGTACGCGATGCGGGGGCCGAGGTCTCGCGCTGGGTTGATGGCGTATCCCGTCGCGCCACCCAGTCCGGCCCCGATGCCGATCACCGCGAAAGCGACGCCCGCGTAGCCGAGGCCGATGTTGCCGAGGTTGGGGGCGGCACCCTCGACCGACGGCTGCCACGGGGCTTGCTGAATGATCCAGTACACGAGAACGAACGTCGCCACCGCTTCACTGACGGTGTTCCAGCCCAGCGAACGGACCCCTGGTTTGGTGTAGAAGATGCTTCCGGTGGTGTGCAATTCGTCGTGGTCGTCGAACTGTTTCTTGTAGACCACATACACCAGAAGTGCGCCGACCAGTGCGCCGGCGAACTCTCCGAGGAAGTAGTACGGCGTGGCTGACCATGCCACGTTGCCGGTGATGGCCAGGGCGACGGTCACTGCCGGGTTCAGGTGAGCCCCGGACTCCCACGACACGCTCGCGCCGATGAAGACAGCCATGCCCCAGCCGAACGCGGTCAGCATCCAGTTGGCTGATCCGAACCCGAGGCTCTTCTTCAACGACCCCAGTGCACCGATGCCACATCCGATCAGAACCAGGATGGCAGTGCCTATGAATTCATTGGCGGTGATGGACTGCAGTGAATGAACCATGGGTGAGTGTGTACCACCGCCAGCGCGGCTATTGCGCGGTCAGTTGATCAGGTTGATGGCTCTGCTCACCGTCACCAGGATTGTCAACAGCGACACCGTGGACTGGATGGTGAAGAGGAACTTGGCGCGATGGCTCAGGGGCATGGTGTCGGTGGGGGAGAACGCGATGATGTTCGTGTAGGCGGTGAACAGATAGTCGGGCAGGGCGGGCGACCACTTCATCCCGGCAGCCTGCTGCGGGAACTGGAAGTCCCAGTCGGTGACGTCGCCGGTCGCCCGGGTCTTGGGTCCGCCGCCGTCGGTCCACCAGTAGACGATGCCGAAACTCAGGACGTTGATGGCCAGCACGCCGAACCCGGCGAAGAGCAGCACCCCACCGTCGTCCTCGACGCCTTGCAGCATGGCAACCAGAAGCAGTGCCGCGTTCAGGACACTGGCCATGACCAGGAAACCGAGGTAGACAGTGATGCTTCGCCGGATCGTGCGCCCTGGCATGCCCGAAGCCTGCAGGATCACGATGGCGGCCGGCACGCCGATGACCTCGATCGCCGGAATCACCCACTTGGCGCCCAGCGTCACCTCATCGGGCAGGAGCATCTGGATCGTGGCGATGGCCAGCACAACCACTGCCACTTGGTAGGCGGTTGAGCGGGAGATGGGACCGTCAGACACGGGCGCAAACGTATCGGCAGACGCGGGCCCATTGCTCGCCGTACCTGCGGGGCTACACTGACGCTGTGTTGGCCGCTCTGCCGCCGCCCTCGCCGTGCGAATTGCCCTTGGGTGCGATTCATCGCGTGGATGCTGATCGTCATCAACAGGTGGTCATCGCACGCGGCCGGGCGAAGCATTCCAGTTACACCCGTCTCTCGCGCTGGGCCTACGACGGTTCCTGCTGGGTGAAGGTGGGTTCGACGGCGGCTCGCAACGGTGCCCGCGGATGGCATCACCGACCGTGGGACTACAGCTACTTGTCGCCCATCGGCACCTTCGGACTGACCGACGCTGGTGGGCGCCTGCACAAACCCAGGGGCACCTTGCTGCCCTACGACCATGACCGGTCCGGCTTCACCGGTCCCCCGGGCCGGGAGTGGGTTTTCGACTACGTGGTGGCGGTGAACTTCAACCGGGTGCCCGGGCGCAGTCCCTTGAACCTCTACCGGCCCAACCCCAAGATCAACGACGGTGGCATCTGGCTGCACGTGTCAGGGCCCGCCGCCACCAGAGGCTGCATATCGGTGAGTCGTAAGCAGATGCGCAAGACCTTGCGGTGGCTGGACCCGGCCGCCGCGCCGGTGATCGTCATGGGTCCAGGTTCCGTGCTGGACAGGTGAGCCTCAGGCGGGCAGCGCCTCGACGGTCCGGGGCTGCTCCTGCGGATCTTGGTGAGCAACGGCCATACCGGCTGTGATGGCGGCGGATGCGTAGACGACGACGGTTTCCAGGTACAGGACGAACAGCATCGCGATCGGGGCGGCGAAGGCACCGTACTGAGGTTTGCCCACCGACCATCCGATGATGAAACTGAGCAGGTACTTCAGAATCTCGATGCCCACCGCGCCGATGAGCGTTCCGGCCAACCGTGGCCCCCTGGACGGACGGATCCCCCCGAGTTGCCCCAGGATCAGCCACACCACGAGTGCGTTGATGGCCACGGACAGCAACCCGGTGAGCAGGATCAGCAGTATGCGTGTGAAGTCCCCCTCCAGGCCCAAGAAGTCCAGCACCGGTTCGGTGAAGATGCTCACCGCTACGTTCGGGATGAACGAGATAGCGATCAGCGGAGCCAGCAGCATGAGCCAACCCAGCAGGCGCACTTTGCCCAGCACGAAGTTGCGCGGGTCCTTGGGAGCGCCGTAGATCAGGTGGATGGACTTACTGGCCGCTGTGATCGCGCCGCTGCCTGAATACAGCAGCACCAGAAGACCGACTATGGATGTCGTCTGCCCTATCTCCATGAGGGTTTGTGGGGACAGACCTTGGTCACCGATGAGGCCCGGAAATGCGTTGCTGACGCTCTGGGTGAGCGCGTCGGCCACTCGTTCGCTGCCGAGAACTGCGGTGAGGCCGAATGCGAAAGCCAGCAATGCGAAGACAGACAAGAAGATGTAGTAGGCGGTGCCCGCGGCGAGCAGGGAAGCATTCGCGTGGCTGAATCGCAGGAACCCCCGGTAGCCGCCGCCAGCATTGGTGCTCTTCTCATCGAGTTTCTGGACCATGGCTTGGACCGCTTTGGGCTCGGGATCGATGCGCTGTCCCGGTATCGGGGGAGGGACGGCTGCGACGGCCGGGGTTGCGTCGGGCATGCGGGTCTCCGATCTCGGCGGGGGCGCACCAGAGATCGACCGACCTGTTGCACCTGATACGGCAAACTACGCCTATGTCCGCTCCCTTGGGAGCCCGCGTGATCATCGTGGTGCTCGAAGTGCTCCAGGCACTGTCCCTGCCCGCCTGGCTGTTCGGTGCCGTCTTCGCCGTTTCTGCCCTGGGGGAGGATCGGGCGAATCTCGGGACGTACGTGGCGGTGGGGGTTCTCTTGTCCTATCCGATCTGGCTCATCGGGCTGGGGGTGGGTTCGTGGATGCAGCTGCGACAAGGGCACACAGGCGTTGCGCTCGCGCTGACGGCCCTGGCCAGCCTGCCGTTGCTCTTCTTGCTCGTTCTCACCATCTTCTCCATGTGAATCACGCCAGTGGGCGTCATCCAAGGGCCGTCGTATCCTTCGATCATGCGGATCTTGGCAGCCTCGGTACTGGTCGCCGTCGGCCTTGCCGGTTGCGCCGACCACGACGGCGTCCATGATGAGGTCCCGAGCGCTGCCGAAAGCCACTCGCAGATGTCGATGGCGCCCACCCCGGATGTCCAGACTGCTGCACTGGAGGCAGGCCGCGGGGAGCGCATCGTAACTGTCGGGGTTCCGGTGGACTTTGAGCCTGTGGCACCGCAAGGCGCGACCGATGAATACCGCTGTTTCGTGGTGGACCCGGGGACGAAGTCCGACACCATGATCACGGGCACGCAGTTCTTGCCGGGCAATCCGGCAATCGTGCACCACTCCATTCTCTACACCGTCTACCCGGAACAACTCCAGGCCGCTGAGCAGCTCGATGCTCAAGACCCGGGGCCGGGCTATGAGTGCTTCGGTGGGTCGCGGCTGCCATCTCGCGGCGGGATGCTGGCCGGACTCGACCAGGCCGACTGGATCACGGCGTGGGCCCCGGGCGGCGGACCGAACCTGATGCCCAAGGGCCACGGGATGGCGCTTCCCGCTGGCGGTCGGGTTGTGATCCAGATGCACTACAACCTGCGCTCGGAGCAGGGTGCCGACTCCACGCAGGTGCGCCTGCGGTTGACCGATGAGAAGCGCAAGCCGCTGACGACCATGCTGCTGCCGGCTCCGGTGGAGTTGCCCTGCGCGCCGGGTGAATCTGGTCGCCTGTGCCAGCGCACGGACGCCGTCGATGATGTCATCGGTCGCTTCGGATTGGACTCCGGGGCGACCATCGCGGGACTGCAGTTGCTGTGTGGAGGCGATCCGGACGACCCCCGCGCGGGGTCGGTGCAGAGGTGTGACCGCGTGATCCCCGATGAGCGCACGATCTTCGCCGTCGCGGGGCACATGCATCTTCTCGGCCGCGAGATCTCAGTGACCCTGAACCCCGGGCGCGACGACGAGCAGGTGCTGCTCGACATCGACAACTGGGACTTCGACCAGCAGGGTGCGGTGCCTCTCGAGAAGCCCGCGATGGTCCAGCCCGGCGACATCTTGCGGGTTCGCTGCCGCCACGATGCCGGTCTGCGCTCACAGTTGCCGGCTCTGCAGGGCACCCCCGCTCGTTACGTTGTCTGGGGCGAGGGGACCACCGACGAGATGTGTCTGGCAATCCTGATCACAGGGTGATCTCGGCAGCCCTACGATCGGGCTATGGTCCTGCACACGTTCGGCGATGACGCATTGGGCACTCTGGACATGGTTGGGATCCGCGAAGAACTGGCCGCCGGACGCGTGAGCGCCGCGGAGTTGAGTGACGCCGCTCGCAAGCGACTCGAACAGGTTGGGTCGCTGAACGCGGTGGTGACGCTGACCGACGGGCAGCAAGGCTCGGACGGTCCATTCGCCGGTATCCCGTCGTTCGTGAAGGACAACGAGGACATGCGTGGGTTCCCCACGACATTCGGCTCCCGGGCGATCCCCGACGTACCCGCCAAGGCGGATACCCGACTGGTGGAGCACTGGCGAGGCCTCGGCTTCGACATCCTGGGCAAGACCGCGCTTCCCGAGTTCGGACTGACGGCTACCACCGAACCCGAGGCGCATGGACCGACCCGCAACCCCTGGGACCTCGACCACTCGACGGGTGGATCCTCCGGTGGATCGGCCGCACTGGTGGCTGCGGGGGTGGTGCCCATTTCCCACGCGAACGACGGCGGAGGTTCGATCAGGATCCCGGCGTCCTGCTGTGGATTGGTCGGCCTGAAACCCTCCCGAGGCCGCTTGCCCCAGCCCGAGGCGATGGACAAGATGCCGGTCAACATCGCCGTCCAGGGAGCAGTGACCCGCAGTGTGCGCGACACCGTCGAGTTCTACCGGGCCATGGCGGTTCGGTTCCCGGGCGTGGGTTTGCCTCCCATTTCCGCCACCGGCCACATCACCGGCCTGCGGATCGCGATGTTGACCCAAGGTGTGGCAGATCTGCCCGTGGCTCCTGTTGTGCGCGAGGCCGTCGAGTCGGCAGGGCTGTTGTGCGAGCAACTGGGCCACCATGTCGAGGCGGTGGACAACCCCTTCGGCGACCAGATCGCACGGGACTTCCTGCGGTACTGGGGGATGCTGGCCTTTGCGTTACGCAGGTTCGGATCGCGACTCTACGGCCCTGACTTCTCCCAGGGTGACCTCGAGGCCTTCACGATCTACCTGGGCGAACACTTCGCGTCAGTGGCCACGTCGGTACCGGCATCCTTGCGCCGTCTGCGACGGTTCGACGTCGGGTACGAAGAGGCTCTGGCTGGCTACGACCTCGTGCTCTCTCCGGTTCTGGCCACACCGCCGGCTCCCATCGGCTACATCGGACCCGACGTTCCTGTGCGAACCCATCTGGTCCGCTTGCTGAGGTACGCGTCGTTCACGGCGCTGCAGAACGTCTCTGGGGCGCCGGGTATCTCGTTGCCGCTGGCCAGCACCACCACGGGGCTGCCCATCGGCATTCATTTCGCCGCCAGGTGGGGCCAGGAACAGATGCTGCTGGATCTGGCCGCCCAACTCGAACAAGCCCAACCCTGGCAACGCATAGACCGGGCGGACGTCGGGGGACAGGGCGTAGATTTACCCGTGGGGGGCGAGAGCTCCCCGTGACAACCAGCAGGGAGTTCTGATGGCAACGGTGTCGATGAGTGTGCAGGATGCACTGTGGCTGACCATGGACAGGCCCAACAACCTAATGGTCGTCGACGGGTCGTTGGTCCTTCGCTCGACTCCGGACATCGACGACATCCGTGAGATCTTCGCTGGCGCCGTTGAGCGATTTCCAGTTCTGGGCCGCAAGGCGGTGAAGTCCGGGCTGGGCTGGGCCTGGCAGGATGACCCGGATTTCAACCTCGATCGCCATGTCCACGTCGTGGAGCTGGATGAAGGCATGGGCGTGGCCGATCTGCAGCGGTTCATGGCCGAGCAGCGCTCGCAGCCCTTGCCCAAGGATCGTCCGCTGTGGACCGGTTTCCTGGTGACGCCGTTGACGCTTGCCGACGGGACGCAAGGGTCAGCAGTCATGACGCGGTTCCACCATGCGATCGCCGACGGCGTGCGCCTGACCCAGTTGCTGCTGGGCATGTGCGAGTCGGAGAAGGCCGAGGTCGGGGCGCGCGTCGCGCGTAAGGGCGTCGAGGCCACCGAGGCAGCCAGCCCTCCCGAGGAGATGGGACGGGTAGCGGCGCATGCGGCCGAGGAGGTCGCGCACGTGGTGGAGGCTGGTGTTGAAGGTGCGGCCCATGAGGCCGCAAACGCACTGCGTAATCCGCTGTCCGCACTGGCCCACTTGCCGGGTCGCGCGCTGGGGGTGGCCAAGGCCGGAGTGCATCAGGTCGATCAGGGCTGGTCTTTGGTGCGCCACCCGGACCGGCTACTGGACGCTCTCGAGGTGCTCGGTGCCGAGCAACACCGGAGCCTCAACGACCTGTCGTCGGTCACCAAGATCGCCCTGGCCAATTCCGATGAGACCCTCTGGAGCGGCAAGCCCGGGACCGAGAAGGCACTGGCGTGGTCGCAGGCTGTGCCCATCGACGACGTCAAAGCCATCGGCCGGGCGGCTGGGGCGACGCTCAACGACGTGCTGCTCAGTGCGATCTCAGGAGGTCTGCAGCGCTTCCTCACCGAGCACGGGGAGTCCTTGGAGGAGGTCTCCTGGATGGTACCGGTCAATCTGAAGCCGTTCGAGGACAACCTGCCGCCGGACCTGGGCAACTATTTCGCGTTGGTGTTCCTGCCGATGCCGCTGGACGAAGCCGACCCCCGGACCCGCCTGGAACAGATGCACCACCGCATGGTGCGGATCAAGAACTCCGACGAAGCGGTACTGACGTTCGGCTTGCAGCGCATGGTTTCCATGTCGCCGAGCCAGATCGCCTTCTTCCTCACCAACTTCTTCGCCAACAAGGCCGTGGGCGTGCTCACCAACGTGCCCGGGCCGACGGGTCTGCTGCGGTTCGCGGGGGCGGACGTGGACCAGGTCGTCGGTTTCGCGCCCTGCTCGGGCAACCAGCCGATGACCGCCACGATCTTCAGCTACAACGGGGCGGTGACCATCGGGTTCGCCACCGACGCCGGGCTGCTGCCCGACCCAGAGGTCCTCGTGGCGTACGTGATGGACGAGGTCACGAGGATGCGCGAGGAAATTCTCTAGTCCTGGGGCTCGCCTGACACCGGATGGCGAATGCAGCAATTGCGGGTCAGAACGCGTCTGACAGACTGGCGAAATGATGCTTCCTGCTGCCGCGGTCAGCGGCGGTGAACCCACGCTGTTCGTCCCAGCCTGGATGTGGGCCCTGACGGTTGGGATCGTGGTGGTCCTCATCACCTTCGAGTTCATCCAGGCGACCCGCAACCCCCATGAGGTGCAGATCCGGGAGGCGGCGGTCCAGTCGGTCATCTACGTGGCCATCGCGATCGCATTCGGTGTCTTCTTCGCGTGGTGGAGTGCCGATCAGACGCCGGCCAACGGCGGATCCTTCGGCTTGGAGTACTTCGCCGGGTGGCTGATCGAGAAGAGCCTGTCGGTCGACAACCTCTTCGTGTTCGTGATCATCATGAGCGCGTTCGCCGTGCCCAAGATCTACCAGCAGAAGGTCCTCATGGCGGGGATCGCCGGGGCGCTGGTCCTGCGCACGATATTCATCTTCGTCGGTGCCGCCGCCCTGCAGGCGTTCAGTTTCACCTACGTCGTTTTCGGAGCGTTTCTGATCTACACGGCGATCGGGCTCGCACGTCATCGCGATGAGGATCCGGAGTTCAGCGAGGGCAAGGTCGTCAAGCTGGCCAAGCGGTTCCTCCCGTTCACCGATGAGTACGACGGACCGCATCTGCACACCCGGATCAACGGCAAGTTCTACGGCACCCCGCTGCTGATGGTGATGATCGCCATCTTCGCCACGGACATCATCTTCGCCCTGGACTCGATCCCGGCGGTCTACGGCGTGACCAATGAACCTTTCATCGTCTTCGCAGCCAATGCCTTTGCCCTGTTGGGTCTGCGGGCTTTGTACTTCCTGGTCGCGGGTCTGCTGGACCGACTGGTCTACCTCTCCTTGGGCCTGGCGGTCATCCTCGCGTTCATCGGGGTGAAACTGATCCTGGTGTTCTTCGACATCCACATCGACATCTGGTTGTCCCTGGCGTTCATCATCGGGATCCTGATCATCACCACGGTCGCCTCGCTCATCAAGGTTCGAAAGGATCCTTCAGCGATCGCTCACGCGGGCACGATCCCCGGCTTCGATTCCACCAAGGAGAAGCCCAAGGGCACGCCTGAGGCCTAAATCACAGCATCCGGATCACGGCAGCGGTTGCGGCACCGACGAAGACGACCACCAGGAACGGCGCACGTAGGAGTAGAGCCACCGCTGCCGCGCCCACCGCTGCGACCCGGGCATCGATGACGATCGCTTGACCGTCTGCGAGGGTGACCACTGCCAGCAGCGCTGACAGAAGAGCCACCGGGAACATCGGCACCAGCGCTGCTACGACACGGTTCTCAAGCAGACGTTCCGGAACCACGAATCCGAGCAGCTTGAGCAGGTAGCAAGCGACACTGCCGGCAATCACGGCCGCCCAGATCACTTGGCCCCCTTGAGAAACAGCAGTGGGACCAGTGCCGCGCAGAGCACCGGTAGGCCGACCGACAGCACCGGTGTCATGGCGACCCCCACCACGGCAGCCACCAGCGCGACTCCCAGCAAGCGACGGCTCGTGATCTGCGGCCAAAGAAGGGCGAGGAAGGCCGCGGGTACGGCCGCATCAAGACCCCAGCGGGTCGGATCGCCGATGCTGCTCGCCCCGATCGCACCTACGAGGGTGCCGATATTCCACAGCACGAAGACGCTCAACCCTGTGGTCCAGAAGGCCAGGGCGGGCCGCGGGACAGGACGGTCGTAGTGCGCAAGCGCCATCGCGGAAGACTCGTCGATCGTCATCTGCGCGGCCAGCCCGGACATCGCGGGCGAGGGTTGCAGGATCTGACGCATTCGCAGTCCGTAGAAGAGGTTGCGCGCCCCGAGCAGTGCGCCACTGGCCACCGCGGCCATCGCGGAGCCGCCGCCGGCTAATACCGAAACCAAGGCGAACTGGGAGGCCCCGGTGAACATCAGGACGCTGAGGGTCACTGTCTGCCACAGGTTCAATCCGGAGGTCACTGCCAGTGCCCCGAACGGGATCGCGTACGCACCAGTGGTCAGCCCGATCGTGAGGGCCTCGATGACGACGCCGCGAGGTGTGTCGTCGGGGCTCTCCACGCGAGGATTCGGGGCTTCGCTGGGTTGCATGGGCGCAGTATCTCAGCGCCTGGGTACCGTTGATCCCATGGTGGGCGTGCTGGTCGCAGGTGCTGCGACCGTCCTCGGGCTGGCCGCATTGGCGGCGCCTTCGGCACCCATGGCCGACGACGGCGATGTCAGTGGCTTTAGCGCTGCACCGCGGCAGAGCGCTGTCGATGCTGATTTCTACTTAGTGGATGCGTCGGGCAACTGGGCTGCGCCGCGGTGCGTGGGTGATGGCAGCAGTGGCCCCCGGGTGCAACCGGTATTCGTCTACAGGCAGGGATCCAACAACCGCTACCGGCAGTTCCGTACGGTTCTGCAGAGGTCCTTGTCGCTGACCACGGGCATCTTCGAACGCTCGTCCAACACCCGCAGGACCGTGCGGTGGGCCCACGACGACTCCTGTCGACCAGTGATCTGGCAGGTGGGGGTGCCCTCCTCGGTGAGCCACAACCTCGTGGATCTGCGTGACTATCTGAAGTCCGCCCAGCCTCGGTTCCGCAACCCCGACCGCGTCTTCTCGCTCTGGGTGGATTCGACGACCAGCCCGGAGTGGTCCGGGCTCGGCGATGACCGCTGGTCGGCCACGTGGAGTTCCTCCTGGGGTTTCGTGTGGGTCGATGCCCACGAGATGGTCCACGCCATGGGTGCCCTGCGCGCAGACGCCCCCCACTCGACGGGTAAGGGTCACTGCTACGACGCCTACGACGTGATGTGTTACCGGGACAACGGTCCGTCGTGGCGCAAGCTGATCGTCTGCCCAGACCCCTCGTCGCAGTACCGGCTGGACTGCGGCAACGACGACTACTTCGCTGTCAAGCCGCGCAAGGGTTCGTGGCTGGCGAGGAACCCGGGCGCCAACGTGGCCCGCTCGCGGTTCCTGGCGAAGGTGCCGGCGCGCACGCTGCCCGCTGAGCCGGGTCCGCCCGAGGATGTCGTCAGGGACACGGTCAGCGTGCGTTGGTCGGTTCAACCCGCGACCAGGTACGACGTGGGGGTCACCGACGGGGACGGCAGCGTCGCGTGGCTGGCCCAGGACACCGTCACCGGGAATGTGGCGACATGGGAGGTGCCGACCACCAGTCGGGTCTTCGTTCGGGCGGTCAATGACGCGGGATATTCCAAACGGGTGCGGGCCAGCATGAGTGTCGTGCCTTTCGCGCCCACCAGGTGACTTACCGTGGATGAGTGAAAAGGCTGGTTCTTGGTGTTCTGGGGGCGTTGATCGGCCTCGTGGGTCTGGCGCTCATGGGTGCGGCGTCGATGATTCTGGCTCTGTTCGGGACCGATGGTCAGGCGGAGATCCCGATTGGGGACGTGCAGGCGGCACAGGGGCGCGCGATCGTGCTCACCGACTTCCAGATCAGCACGTCGACCGCTCTGCCCCTCGATGAGTCATGGTTCGATCTGCAGGTAGAGGTCAGCGGCGACGAACCGCTGTTCGTAGGGGTCGCGCCCAAGGCGGACTCTCTGGACTACCTGCGCGGCGTGCCCTACCTGCTGATCACCGGGATCGACAGTTCTGCAGACGACCTCGATTCCACCCAGATCCCCGGTGACGCCACACCCGCTCCGGCCAGGCAACAGACGTTCTGGACCGATCAGCAGCAGGGCAGCGATGTTGTGGTGGGATGGCCGGTCAGTGACACCAACACGACCCTGGTGGTCATGAACGAGGACGGCAGTCAGGTTGTGGCTGCCGACGTCGGCGTGCGGGTGACGGTTGGCTGGGCCAGCGCGGCGGCCATCGGCATGCTGGTGGCGGGTCTGGTGGTCATCGTGGTGGCGATCTTCGTGTTGGTCCTGGCCTTCCGGTCATCGGACAAGGACGCGATGGGTCCCAGCGGCACGAGGGCCTAGGCTGGGCGGGTGGATGTTCAGGAGACCCAGGTCCAGACCGATCGGATCCTAACGTTCCCTAACGTGTTGTCTGCGTTGCGTCTGCTGGGCGTACCGCTTTTCCTTTGGCTGATCCTGGTCCCGGAGGCTGACGGGTGGGCGGTTCTGCTGCTCATGGTCTCTGGCTTCACGGACTGGCTGGATGGGTACCTGGCCCGCAAGTGGAACCAGATCACCCGCGTCGGTCAGCTGCTCGACCCCATTGCGGATCGTCTCTACATCCTGGCCACTCTCGTGGGCCTGCTCATCCGGGGGATCATCCCCTTGTGGTTCGTGGTGCTTCTTGTCTCCCGCGACCTGGTGCTGGCCGTTGTGCTGGCCATCCTGAAACGGCGCGGGATCACCGGTCTGCCGGTGCATTTCCTGGGCAAGGCCGCTACCTTCTGCCTGCTGTACGCGTTTCCGCTGCTCCTGCTCGGTGCCGGATCGACGTGGTTCGCCGAGGCGGCCAACATCCTCGGGTGGGCCTTCGCCGTCTGGGGAACCGCACTGTACTGGTGGGCCGGCGCGCTCTACATCGGCCAGGCGCGGCGCATCATGGCCTCAGCACCGTGAGTCGCCACGTAGGCGAGAACCTGCTCGACCGGCTGATTGCGGAGGCTCAGGCCGACGACTACGCACTGGCCATCGAACAATCAGGCCAGCCCACCGCCGGTGGGGGCCGCGGGGTGGTTGGTGCACTGCTCTTCGCGGTGATCGGGCTTCTGCTGGCAGCTGCCTTCTGGCAGACACAGAGTGTGCAACCCGTGGCGGCCGAACGTCGAGCGGCGTTGGTTGGTCAGATCGAGTCGGCCACGACCGCGGCCCAGGAGGCGGAACTCCGGGCCACCACACTGCGCTCGACCGTCTCAGAACTGCAGCTACTTGCCACGCGAGGGCTCGGCGACGAGTTCGCGGATCAACTGCGGGCGCTGGAGGTCGCATCGGGCTTCGTCGGGCTCGAGGGACCCGGTGCCGAACTGGTCATGGCCGATGGGAGCCCACCGCTACCCAAGGGGGTGGACCTCGATGAGGCCACGGTGCTGGACATCGACATGCAGACCGCGGTCAACGGTCTGTGGGAGGCTGGCGCTTACGCGATCGCCATCAACGACATCCGGCTCACCTCCATGACGGCGATCCGGACCGCAGGCCAGGCCATTCTGGTCGACTTCCGGCCGCTGGAACCGCCCTACCGGATCGCCGCCATCGGCCCGGAGGATCTGGCCAGGCGTTTCGCCCGGACCCAGGCAAGTGATGATCTGGATCAGTTGCGCAAGGACTACGGCATACAGTCGGAGGTGGTCGCCGCCGACGCGGTGACCGTCCCCGCTTCGACGGCGAATCTGCCGACCAAGGCGGAGGTCATGAAGGGTGGTGGCCGGTGATCGCGTTGATCGGTCTGATCGTGGGCATCGTGCTGGGCGTGGTGTTCTCCCCGGAGGTCCCCACCTGGATGGACGCCTACCTGCCGGTGGCCGTCATCGCAGGTCTGGACGCAGTGTCGGGGGCCCTGCGGTCGATGCTGGATGGCAACTTCTCCGACAAGGTCTTCGTCATCTCCTTCCTGGGCAACGTGGCCGTGGCCAGCGTTCTGGTATGGCTCGGTGACCAGCTCGGTGTCGGGGCGCAGATGTCCACGGGTGTGGTGGTCGTGCTGGCCATGCGGATCTTCGCCAATGCCGCAGCCATCCGCCGCAAGGTGTTCAAGGCATGAGGCGGCGCAAATGGGGCGTGGCGTTGGTGGCGGTCCTCATCGGCATGGGTGCGGTTGCTGTCGTGCAGGGCCAGGACACCAACGAGTTCCTCGCCACGGCGCGAGAACCCGACCTTGTGCGCTTGCTCGACGACCTGCAATCGCGCCAGACCCGCCTGGACGGTGAGATCCTGCGCTTGCAGGGGGCTGAGCAGAGGCTGCGTACGGGCACAAGTGCCGAAGCGCTGCAGGAGACCCAGGAGCGGGCCAACGACCTGCGGGTGCTGGCCGGGACCACCGCGGTGCGTGGCCCGGGGATCATGATGCGCATCGAGGGTGAGGATTCGTTCTTCGCCTCGGACCTGCTGAACACCGTGCAGGAGTTGCGCGATGCCGGCGCCGAAGCCATCGAGGTCAACGGCCGCCGGGTGGTGGTGAACACGTGGTTCAGTGACACTGCCACTGGGATCTCGGTGAGCGGGGCCGCGATCGGGGCGCCTTATCAACTGATGGCCATTGGGGGACCGAGCACAATGGCCACGGCCATGCGCATCCCCGGAGGCATCGTGGACACGGTCCAATCCCAGGACGGATCGGTGGTCATCACCGAACTGGAGAAGGTCGAGATCCTGAGCACGGTGAACCTGGCCGAGCCTGACCCCCAGGTCATTGTGACCGACTAGGCTTTGGGGCATGACCGCACCTGATGATCGACGTTTCACCCGTGAGCACGAGTGGATTCTGTCGCTGGAGAACGGAAACTTGAGGATCGGCATCACCGACTTCGCCCAGGACGCCCTCGGTGACGTTGTGTTCGTCTCGCTGCCGGAGGTCGGTACCTCCCTGCGCGCTGGGGACGCCTGTGGAGAGGTCGAATCGACCAAGAGTGTCAGCGAGATCTACGCCCCCGTGGATGGGACGGTTGTCGCGCGCAACGACGCTGTCGAGACCGCACCGGAGACGATCAACGCCGATCCGTACGAGGGCGGCTGGCTGTACGTGCTGGAACCCAGCGATCAGGAGGCGGTGGAGTCTCTGCTCAGTGCCCAGGACTACGAGGAACTGGTCGCCGGGAAATAGGCCGCTGAAGGCAGGATTCGTCGAGGGAGTCACGTGAACAACCAGTGCATACGCTGTGGGCGTCCGCTCGAGCCTGAGGACCGCTTCTGTTCGGCATGCGGTGCCCCGCGGCCCCGCGACGACACCGACGCAACAGGTGTAGTCATCGCTGAGGCTGCGGACACCGGCCCGATTCCGGTGGTGGAGGGTCTGTCCGGCTTGACCAAGGGTATGAGTGTCATCGTCGTGCAGCGAGGCCCGGAGATCGGGCAGCGCTTCGAACTGGCAGGCCCGCGTCTGACGGTAGGACGCGCCGCGGAATGCGACATCATGCTCGACGATGTCACGGTGAGTCGCCACCACGCCGAGTTCGTGGCGCAGGGTGATGGCTGGGCGCTGGTGGACCTAGGGTCGCTGAACGGCACCTACGTCAACCGAAACTCCGTGGAGCGTCACCTGCTGACCTCCGGTGACCTCGTTCAGATCGGCAAGTTCCGTCTGCAGTACTTGCACGCCGATGAGGATCACCCGGCTGAATGAGCAAGCAGATGTTTGGAATCGGGGAGACCGTCTCCTCCCTGCGCGCGCAGTTTCCGGATATCAGTGTGAGCAAGATCCGGTTCCTGGAGGCCGAAGGGCTGGTCGAACCGCTGCGGACGCCATCGGGGTACCGCAAGTACACACCCGCCCACGTTGACCGGATCCGGTATGTGCTGACGATGCAGCGCGACCACTACCTGCCGCTACGGGTGATCGCTGAGCATCTTGATGCTCTCGATAGGGGTCTGACACCGCCCGAACCCGCGGATTCGACACCCTCGGCAGCCGCGATCACGGCAGCCGACCCGGATCTGCGCAGTCTCGACACCGGCGTACGGTTGCTGGCCGACGAGTTGTGTCGGGAATCGGGGCTCTCCAAACCGGAATTGACCGACGCCATCGCGATCGGTGTGCTTCCCGCGGCCGAGGTCTACTCCTTGGACGATCTGGAGACGGCTCGTGGACTCGCCGCACTGGTCGAGTGTGGGGTGCCCGTGCGTAACACCCGGCCCATGGCACTGGCGGTCAACCGTGAACTCGATCTGTACGCCACCGCCCTGGGCAAGGTCCGCCGTGGCGAGTCCGACGAAGAGTTCGCGCAGCGATCCCAGAGTCTGGCCACAGCCATCATCAGGGTGCATGTGGCTCTGCTGCGCGCTGGTCTGTGACGGTAGGCCTCGCGTGCCGGTGGCCGCCGGCACGGTTGGGCGTAGAGTGAACGGGTGCGCGCGGTTGAGGTCGTCGGAGTGCGGGTTGAGATGCCGTCCAACCAGCCAATCGTCCTGCTACGGGACGCGGAGTCGGAGAAGTTCTTACCGATCTGGATAGGGGCGGTCGAGGCCACCGCGATCGCATTCGCCCAGCAAGGCGTGCAGCCCGAGCGGCCTCTCACCCACGATCTGCTGCGCGATGTCCTGGAATCGCTCGGACGCTCGGTGGTCCGGGTGGATATCACCGAGCTGCGCGACGGGATCTTCTTTGCAGAGTTGGTGTTCGACAACGGTGTGACAGTCTCCGCCAGACCCTCGGATGCGATCGCCCTTGCGCTTCGGACAGCTTCGCCCTTGTTCGCGGCCGAATCGGTCCTCGAGCAGGCCGGGATCGAGATGCCTGCCGAGGAGGAGGAAGAAGAGGCCGAGGTTGAGGCCTTCCGGGAGTTCCTGGACCATGTGACGCCTGAAGATTTCGAGGGCGGAAGCGATCAGTGACTAAATCTCTACTAGAGGTTGAGGTATTCGTAGCCGTGAAGTGGGCGTGTCGGTCGCGTGGTGTGCACCGATCGCCCTACGTTGTGAGATGACTAGTCCCGCTGGGGTCACCAGGACAGCCGAGGAGAAGTAGATGAACGAGGCAGCCGCCGACTCGCCAGCCGTGGCCGAAGCCGAACAGCAGGAATTGTTCGCCGATGACCGGCAGGTTCCCGACGATGCCGGCTACCGGGCCCCGGTGGTGGCCAAACTGGTCGGGATCACCTATCGCCAGCTCGACTACTGGGCCCGCACTGAACTGGTCGAACCCAGTTTGCGCTCGGCATCCGGTTCCGGCTCGCAGCGTCTCTACAACTTCCGGGACATCGTCACTCTCAAAATCGTGAAGCGGTTGCTCGAAACGGGTGTGACCCTGCAGCAGATCCGCACGGCTCTTGAGCATCTGCGATCCAGTGGGGTGACCGACCTGTCCCAGATCACGTTGATGAGCGACGGTGCCAGTGTCTATGAGTGCCGCAGCCCGGAGGACGTGATCGATCTCGTCCACGGTGGACAAGGAGTGTTCGGCATTGCGGTGGGTGCGGTGTGGCGCGAGGTGCAGGCCGATTTGGCCTCACTGCCCGCAGAGCGCGCGCAGGGCGGTACTAGCGTTGGTGAGGACGAGTTGTCGCGCAGACGCGCACGCAAGATTGGATAACCACCACGTTCACCGACCGGCACATTGGCCCTGACCACCCCGACCAGCAGCAGATGCTGGAAGCTCTTGGTTTCAGCAGCCTCGATGATCTGATGAATGCGGTGGTCCCCGCCGACATCCGCACCCAGGCGCCCTTGGACCTGCCAGGCCCGCTCGAGGAACCGCAGGCGCTGGAGGCACTGCGCCAGTTGGCCGGGCTCAACCGGCCGCGAAAATCGCTGATCGGCCTGGGATACCACAACACGATCACCCCGGCGGTCATCAAACGTAACGTTCTGCAGAACCCGGCCTGGTACACCGCGTACACCCCCTACCAGCCGGAGATCTCCCAAGGACGGCTGGAAGGCCTTCTGACGTTCCAGACGCTGGTGTCGGACCTGACCGGCTTGCCCGTGGCGAACGCTTCATTGCTGGACGAGCCCACGGCCGCGGCCGAGGCGATGGCGCTGGCCCACCGCAGCGGTAAGGGCGATGTGTTTGTTGTGGACCGTGATCTCCACCCCACGACAATGGCAGTGCTCACGACCCGCGCAGAGCCGATCGGAATCGTCCTGCAGGTCCGCGACGTGTTCAGTGACGACCTGCCGGCTGACTGCTTCGGGGTGCTGGTCGGGTATCCCACGGGGACTGGCGCGGTGCGTGATCTCACGCAGTTGGCCGAGCGGACGCACGCCGGTGGTGCCCTTCTGGCGGTCACAGCCGACATCTTGGCCCTGGTCTTGCTGCGTGCCCCCGGTGACATGGGTGCCGACATCGTTGTGGGATCGGCTCAGCGCTTCGGAGTGCCGATGGGGTTCGGCGGCCCGCACGCGGCGTTCTTGGGTGTGCGCAAGGGTCTCGAACGACAGATCCCCGGGCGCATGGTGGGGGTGAGCGTCGACTCGGCCGGCAACCCTGGACTACGGCTGGCCCTGCAGACCCGGGAACAGCACATCCGCCGGGATCGGGCCACCTCCAACATCTGCACCTCGCAGGTCCTGCTGGCCCTGGTCGCGGCCTTCTACGCGCAGTACCACGGGCCAAGCGGGCTGGCTGACATCGCGCAGAAGGTGCATGCAAGGGCGGCGAGCCTGGCCGCGGGGCTGCAGGCCGGCGGGCACGCACTGGTGCACGAGGAGTTCTTCGACACTGTGGTCGTGCTTCATGCCGACCCGGAAGCGGTCATCGAGGCAGCGGCGGAACGCGGTCTGGACCTGCGCGGCCTTGACGGCGCGGTCGGGATCACCTGCGATGAGGTGACAGACGAGGAGGATGTCGCGGCGGTGCTCGACTGCTTCGGCTGTGTGCCGGTTGCACGGTCCCAGCCGGATCCCTGCTGCCTTGCAGCGCACCGAGCCCCTGCTTGCCTACCCGCCGTTCAGTGGGTATCACAACGAGACGGCCATGATGCGCTACCTGCGCCGACTCTCGGACATGGATCTTGCTCTTGACCGCACGATGATCCCCTTGGGCTCCTGCACCATGAAGTTGAATGCCGCCACCGAGATGGAGGCGATGACCTGGCCGGAGTTCGCCCAGTTGCACCCGTTCGCTCCCGAGGACGAGTCCAGGGGGACCAGAGCGTTGATCAAAGACGTTGAGGACTGGCTGGCGCAGGCCACCGGTTACGACAAGGTCAGCGTGCAGCCCAACGCCGGGTCGCAGGGGGAGTTCGCCGGACTGCTGGCGATCAGGGGCTACCACCGTTCCCGTGGTGACCAGGGCCGAGTGGTGTGCCTGGTGCCGAGCAGCGCACACGGCACCAATGCCGCCAGTGCGGTCATGGCCGGGCTCAAGGTCGTCGTGGTCCGCTGCACGGATGATGGTGACGTCGACATCGAGGATGTGCGGGCCAAGGTCGAGGAACACGGGGACCGTCTGGCCGCCATCATGCTCACCTACCCCTCCACGCACGGGGTGTTCGAGACGGGGCTGCGCGAGATCTGCGAGATCGTGCACGGCGCAGGTGGGCAGGTCTACGTCGATGGTGCGAATATGAACGCCTTGCTGGGCCTGGTACGACTGCCCGAGGCCGGAGCGGATGTCTCGCACCTCAACCTGCACAAGACCTTCTGCATCCCCCACGGGGGAGGTGGGCCCGGCGTGGGTCCGGTAGCCGTGAAGGCGCACCTGGCCGACTTCTTGCCCGGACACCCACTGGTGCCCGAAGCCGGGCCGACGGGTCAGGCTCCGGTGTCCGGCGCTCCGTGGGGCAGTGCCGGTGTGCTGATGATCCCGTGGATGTACCTGCAGTTGATGGGTGGCGAAGGGCTCACACAGGCCACGAAGGTGGCCATCTTGTCGGCCAACTACATCGCCACCCGGCTTGCCGATCACTACCCGCTGCTGTACTCCGGCGATGGGCTGGTCGCACACGAGTGTCTTCTGGATCTACGGGGGATAACGAGGGCGACGCAGGTGACCGTGGACGACGTGGCCAAGCGGCTCATCGACTACGGATTCCACGCCCCGACCATGTCGTTCCCGGTGGCCGGAACCCTGATGGTGGAGCCCACCGAGAGTGAGGACCTTCGGGAGATCGAACGCTTCTGCGAAGCGATGATCGCCATCCGTGCCGAGATCACCGCGATCGAGGAGGGCCGGATCGCAGTGGAGGACAGCGCCCTGCGCCATGCTCCGCACACCGCCGAGTCGCTGGTCAGCCAATGGGATCGCGCTTACAGTCGGCGCGAGGCCGTTTTCCCGACCGGTACCGCCGCCGCCAAGTACTGGCCACCAGTGGGCCGGATCGACAACGCCTACGGCGACCGGAACCTGCATTGCACCTGTGCGCCTGTGAGCGACTACACCTGAGGTACTGGTTGCGTAGGCTGCTCACCAATGTTCAGCACTGAGACCTTGAATGTCGCCACCTATGTGATCCTCGCGGTGGCACTGGCCGGGATCTGCCGCAACCGGGGCTGGTCCTCGGCGATCCCGCTGCTCATCGCGGGGATCGTCGTGGGTCTGGCCCCGTTCGCCCCGTCCGGTCCGGCTGAACCCGAGTTGTTCCTCGTGCTGATCCTGGCCCCGCTCGTGTTCGGCGAGGGCCTGACCAGTTCCATCGTGGACCTGCGTCGCGTGAGCAAGCCCGTGGTGGCCCTTGCGGTTGGGCTGGTGGTGTTCGGGGCGGTGCTCGTCGGGATGGTGACCGCGTGGTTGATCCCCGGGATCTGGGTATCCATGGCGTTCGCCCTCGGGGCCATCCTCGGCCCGACGGATGCGGTGGCGGTCTCGGCAACTGCCCGTAAGGCCGGTCTGCCCCGGCGTCTGGTGAACATCCTCGAAGGCGAAAGCCTGGTGAATGACGGCACTGCGCTGACGCTGCTTCGCGTGGCTTCGGTGGCTGCTGCGGCCGGAAGTGTTACGGCGCTGGAAGGGACGATGATCCTGCTCAGTTCCGTGGTCGGCGGTGTTCTGGTGGGGGTCGGCACTGGCTGGCTCTTGACCCAGGTGGTCAAGCGTGGCCGGGACTCGACGGTGACCAACGCGTTGATCCTCATCGCACCTCTGCCGGTGTACCTCGCAGCTGAGGCAGTGGAAGGTTCGGGCATCCTTGCTGTCGTTCTGGCCGCACTGGTGGTGGCCCATGGAAGTTCCAACGAGGTGGAGTACACCGGCCGGTTGCAGGCCTCGGGGCTGTGGCTGACCGTCACGTTCGTGCTGCAGACCGGTGCCTTCTTCCTGGTGGGTCTGGAGATGCCGCTTGTCATCGAACAGCTGCCCGCAGATCAACTGTGGTTGTTGGCCATCGCAGTGCCCACCGTCTTCCTGACACTGGTCGCCGCGAGGTTCGCCTTCGTGTACCTCATGGCGTTGCTGAGCGGGGGCGACATGCGCAAGCCCGAGTGGCTGGTGGCCGCTTGGGCGGGAACCCGGGGGCCCGTGTCGGCCTTGGCTGCGTTCACGCTGCCGGTCACCACGCTGTCGGGGGAGGTCATCCCGGGACGCGCGATGGTGATCAGCATCACATTCGGCGTGGTGTTCCTGTCCCTTCTGCTGGCTCCGACGGTTGCCTGGCTGGCCGCACGTCTGAAGCTGGAGCAGGACGACGATTCGGCGACTCGTCGTCACGTGCGGGTGACGCTTGCCCGAGCCGCTCTCGACCGTCTTGAGGAGTTGGAGGAGCAGTCGCAGCGGGCGGGCGAACCCCTGTCGGGCTCGGTGGTACGACGTCTTCGGGAGGGCGCGGAGGCCAGGTTGGACCGTGCTGCAGCGATCGCGGAGGGGGACAGGCGTCGCCACGAGCACATGGTCAGCGCCAAGGCGGTGGGTGTGGAGATGATGCGCGCCGAGCAGGAAGAACTGCTCAGGCTGCGCGACAGCGAGGGGCTGGCCGACGAGATCGTCCGGGAAATGCAGCAGGAGATCGACGCCCGGATCAGGGCGCTCAACTAGGTCCTGCCCTCTTCCTCCTGGGCCTGCGCCAAGAGATCGAGCTGCTGTACGGGTTCGTCCATCCAGGTCGCCTGAAGCACCGGCAGCCCAAGCTCGCGCAGGTGTTCGACCACTCGCAGGTCGTCGTCGATCACCGCCGCGATCGTGGCGTGAGCCGCTATCTGGGTGATCACGTCGGCCTTGTAGTAGCGGGCTGGCCGGCGGTCCCGGTTCGGGCGCATGTGCAGGTCGGCCTCTGGGAAGCCCTGCTCGCGCAGCCAGTCGCGGGTGTCGCGCCGGCAACGGCTGGGGCGCCCCGTGACGTACACGATCCGCGAGCCTGCGGACAATGCCTCCTTGACCGCGGCCCGACCCTGCTCCAGGACGGGGTCGTCCACGGCAGCGGAGAAGAATCCGTGCCAGTCCTTGGGCCGGGTGGCCAGGAAGTGCAATCGGTGCCGGACGTCGGCGAGCACTCCATCGATGTCGAACACAGTCACCGTCACCCCCCGACGGTAACGGCTGACAGGCACTGGTGGAATGCTCGTGGCCATGGACTTTGAGGCTGTTAAGGCGAGTCTGCCCACCCTGGTTCCGATGGTCGCGACGTTGTCGCTGGAGTTCCTGGAACTTGACGCGAACACTGCTGTACTGAGGTTGCCGGATCAGAAGGAGTACCACAATCACATCGGCGGGCCCCACGCCGGAGCGATGTTCACGCTGGGGGAGTCCGCCTCCGGTGCCCTGGTCCTGGGCAACTTCGCCGAGCACCTGTCCGTGGTCACGCCCCTGGCAGTCGAGGCCAACATCGCCTACAAGAAGGTCGCCATGGGCCCCGTGGTGGCCACAGCGGTGATGAGCAGGCCCGCCGATCAGATCCTGGCCGAACTGCACGGCGGTGCCCGTCCTGAATTCCAGGTGGACATCACCATCGCCGATGCGCAGGGCAACGTCACTGGGCAGATGTATGTGATCTGGACGCTCAAGCCCAATCGTTGAACCAGTCAGCGCTCACTAGACTGGGCACGTATTCGCGAAGAAGGGTGTGCCCGTGTCCCTTGATGTGACCGTGTCCGGTGAGCAACGATCGGTGCCTGAGGGGACCCACGCGGGCGAACTGTTCGACGGCGACCGTGCCGTGCTAGTGGCCAAGGTCAACGGGGAGCTCAAGGACCTGGACTACGCGCTGCGACCCGGTGACGAAGTGCAGCCGGTCTCGGTGGACGACCCGGAGGGTCTGGCGGTCCTGCGTCATTCCACAGCACACGTGATGGCCCAGGCTGTCCAGGACCTGTTCCCCGACGCCAAACTCGGGATCGGGCCCCCTGTCAAGGACGGGTTCTACTACGACTTCAGCGTGCCTGTGCCCTTCCACCCCGACGACCTGGTCCGCATCGAGAAGCGGATGGTCGAGATCCTGAAGAGCGGGCAGAGCTTCCACCGCCGGGTGGTCACCGACGCCGAAGCCCACAGAGAGTTGGCCGGGGAGCCCTTCAAGATCGAACTGATCGGCAAGAAGGGCGGCAACAGTGACGAGATCATGGAGACCGGTGGCTCTGAGCTGACGGTCTACGACAACGTGAACCGCAAGGGCGAGGTGTGCTGGTCGGATCTGTGCCGGGGTCCGCATGTGCCGAATACCCGCTACATCCCGCCGAACGCTGTGAAACTGATGCGCACAGCTGCGGTGTACTGGCTCTCCGACGAGCACAACCCCCAATTGCAGCGGATCTATGGGACCGCCTGGCCTTCGAAGGACGGCCTCAAGGGGTATCTCACCTTCCTGGAGGAGGCAGCCCGCCGCGACCACCGCAAGCTCGGCAACGAACTCGACCTGTTCTCGTTCCCTGAGGAGATCGGCTCGGGGTTGGCGGTGTTCCATCCCAAGGGCGGGATCGTGCGCAACGTCATGGAGGACTATTCCCGCACCCGTCACATCGACGCCGGGTACCAGTTCGTGAATACCCCGCACGTGACCAAGGCGGCTTTGTTCGAGAAGTCCGGGCACCTCGACTGGTACGCCGAAGGTATGTACCCGCCGATGGACATGGACAACGCGCAGTACTACCTCAAGCCGATGAACTGCCCGATGCACAACCTGATCTACGGTGCCCGCGGTCGCTCCTACCGGGAGTTGCCGCTGCGGCTGTTCGAGTTCGGGACGGTTTACCGCTACGAGAAGTCAGGAGTGGTCCAGGGCTTGACCCGGGCGCGGGGTTTCACCCAGGACGACGCTCACATCTACTGCACCAGCGAACAGATGCCCGCTGAGCTCGACAGTCTGCTCACGTTCGTGCTGGACCTGCTCAAGGACTACGGTCTCACTGACTTCTACCTCGAACTGTCCACCCGGGATCCGGAGAAGAGTATCGGGGCCGACCAGGAGTGGGAGCAGGCCACGCAGATCCTCTTCGAGGCGGCCAGTCGACAGAACCTGGAACTGGTGATGGACGAGGGCGGCGCCGCCTTCTACGGGCCGAAGATCTCGGTTCAGGCCAAGGATGCAATCGGGCGGACCTGGCAGATGTCCACGATCCAGGTGGACTTCCAGTTGCCGCAGCGCTTCGATCTGGAATACCAGGGTCCGGACGGCACCCGGGAGCGACCCATCATGATCCACCGTGCCCTGTTCGGCTCCATAGAACGGTTCTTCGCGGTGCTTCTGGAGCACTACGCCGGCGCCTTCCCTCCGTGGCTGGCGCCCGTGACCGTGGTGGGGATCCCGGTCGCGGATCAGCATGCGGAGTACCTTGAGCAGGCCGTGGCGAAGCTGAGGGCAGCCGGGGTGCGTGCCGAGGTCGACACGAGCGCGGACCGCATGCCCAAGAAGATCCGCAACGCACAGAAGCAGAAGGTGCCGTTCATGTGGATCGCGGGCGATGAGGATATCGCCGCCGGTGCGGTGAGTTTCCGCTACCGCGACGGGCAACAGCGAAACGGGATTCCACTGGACGAGGCCATCGCCGAGGTGGTCAGCGCCGTCGAAGACAAGCGGCAGGTCTGATGGCCGGCGCCTCTGCGTGGGACAGGCTGTGGACCCCTCACCGGATCGCCTACATCAAGGGTGAGAACCGGCCCGACCACACAGACGCCGGCGATGACTGCCCCTTCTGCCGGGTGCCAGGTCTGGACGACGGGCCGGCACTGATCATCACCCGCGGCACCTTGGCGTACGTGGTGCTGAACCTCTACCCGTACAACCCGGGACACATGCTCGTTTGTCCGTACCGGCACATCCCCGACTTCACGCAGTTGACAGCGCAGGAGACCGAGGAGTTCTCCAGGCTCACCCAGCAGGCGATGACGACGATGCGTTCCGTGGCTGGTCCGCAGGGCTTCAACATCGGGATGAACCAGGGTTCGATCGGGGGCGCGGGCATCGCGGGGCATCTGCATCAGCACGTCGTGCCGCGCTGGGGTGGGGACACGAACTTCATCACCGTCGTGGGTGGCACGAAAACGATGCCGGCCCTGCTTGAGGAGACCAGGCAACTGCTGGCTGACGCCTGGCCGCGGAATTGAGCGCTTCAGTCGCCCAGCAGCAGGGCGCCTGGAACCGGTGGAGGTTGCATCTGCGCTGACGCGATGGCCCCGGCCGGCAGCTGGGACATCAGTTGTGGCGCCAGTAGATCGGCCAGCGTCTCCACCTGCGCCCTGCCGGTCGTCGTGCCGGTCAGCACCATTACCGGGCCCAGCCGCACTCCCTCCGGGCCCGCCGCCAGCAGGACCGCGTCCGAACCGTCGCCGGGAAGGACCGTCGTCGCCGCTGGCCCGGAGCGGTCGGGCAAATGGACGGCCAGCCACCCGACACCTGCGCCGCTGCGCACATCCACGCTCGCTGCCACGGCCATCGCCCCTTCGGCCACGGCCTCCTGCGGGGTACATCCGATGGCGTCCGCCTCATCGAACAAGGAGTTCGACTCCATACCCACGGCATCGGTGAAGTCATCGCGGGGCGCTTGGGTGGAACCATCGGGGAAGACCTGCTCGCCGGTGATGGCATCGAGGACACCGACCACGGCTTCGTCATCGTCCAGCAGGGGGAATGTCGCCGGGAGCACGTCTTCTTCGAGTACCCGGCCGGCGATGGCGGCAGCCTCGTTGATGTCCAGGGCCGCCGGTGTGAGGTCGTGGACCGCGACCAGTCGTGCCTTGCCCGCTTCGGCCAGCAGTTGCCAGTACTCCAGGAACGTGCCGTCCATTCCGGTCTTGGCGCTGACCACGTGGATCCCGGCGTCCGCGGCCGAGCAGATCGCCTGCGCCGCCGATGGGCCGAGATCGGCCGGCATGGCCACAGCCGCCACACCCGAGTCGCGCAGTCGCAGCGTCAGCCACCGGACCGCGGCGCCGTCAAGACCGAAGACCAGAGCGACGGTTGGCGTGCCGGAACCAGAAGTAGTCACGGGCTGACTAATAGCATGAGTCGGTAGCCCGTCGCCGCCCCGGAGGTAATAGCGCATGCTGAACCAGACCAATGCGCGCTCTGCCGTGGCACGAGTCGTCGACCCTGTGGCCAGGGGATTGCTCAAGATCGGGCTCTCGCCGGATGCCGTCACCATCATCGGGACGGCCGGAGTAAGCGTGGCCGCCGCCTTCTTCTTCCCGGACGGACGATTTGTGCCGGGGATCCTCATCATCGTTCTATTCGTCTTCTCAGACATGCTGGACGGCACCATGGCCAGGTTGCAGGGCCGCACCGGTGTGTGGGGCGCATTCCTGGACTCGACGCTGGACCGGGTCGCTGATGGTGTGATCTTCGGATCGGTGCTGATCTGGGCGGTGCGGTCGCAGTCGGTGTGGGTGCAGGCCGCCGCCTTCGTGTGCCTGGTGGGTGGTTTTGTCATCTCCTACGCCCGGGCCCGCGCCGAGAGTGTCGGCCTTGACTGCAAGGTGGGGATCGCCGAGCGCACCGAGCGCTTGCTCATCCTGCTGATACCGGCCTTCATCTACGGCCTCGGTGTTCCGTACGTGCTCCCGGCCGCGCTGCTCGTGCTTGCAGTGCTCGTGGTCGTGACGGTGCTGCAAAGGTTCATCCACGTATACCGGCAGGCGAACGCATGAACATTCAGGACGAAGTCACCTACTGGGCCTACTCCACCGGTTGGCGGGTCGTGAGGGCACTGCCCGAACGCGCTGCCTACGGTCTGTTCTCGCAGGTGGGTGACCAGCTCTGGCGCCAGCGGGGCAAGGGCATCAAGCAGTTGGAGAAGAACCTGCGCCGGGTGCTTCCGGACGCATCCGAGTCAGAACTGCGTGAGGTCTCGCACGACGGAATGCGCTCCTACATGCGCTATTGGTGTGATGCGTTCCGGATGCCGTCCTGGAGCCCGGAGGAAATCACTCACCGGCATCGTGCGGTCAACGACCACTACCTGGCCGAGGCGCTCGACGGCGGCAAAGGGGTGGTGTTCGCGGTGCCCCACGCCGGCAACTACGACCTCACTGGCGCGTGGGCGAGTATTCACTTCGCGCAGGTCATCAGCGTCGCAGAACGGTTGAAGCCCGAGCGGCTGTACGAGGAGTTCCTGGACTACCGGCGCAGTGTGGGCATGAAGATTCTCCCTCACGCCGGAGCCGAGGGGATCTTCGACCAGCTCGTGGACCTCGTATCGGACAACGGTCTGTTGGCGCTACTGGCCGACCGCGACCTGAGCCGCCACGGCGTGCAGGTGGAGTTCTTCGGGGAGACCGCGAAAATGCCCATCGGGCCGGCGGCCATTGCGATGATCACCGGCGCGCCGCTGCTGGCCACCGGCCTGTACTACACCGGCCCTCGGGCGCATGTGCACGTATTCCCGCCGGTGGAACGGCCCGCCGGGGACTGGGTCGGTGCCGACCGGTTCGACGAGGACTTCATCGAGGCGGCGCAGGTGTTCACGCAGTCGATGGCAGTCAGGCTGCAGGAGGGCATCACCGACCACCCGCAGGACTGGCACATGCTCCAGCCGGTGTTCCTCGCGGATCTGGACCCCCGGCGCGCCACGTGAAGATCGGAATCGTCTGCCCGTACGACTGGACCTCCCCGGGGGGTGTGAAGGCACACGTGCACGACCAGGCATTGACCTTGCAGCGTTTCGGTCATGAGGTGAGCGTGCTGGCCCCGGTCGACGATGATGAGTACCCGCTCGAAGATTTCGTGGTCGACGGCGGCAAGCCCGTGTCAGTGCCCTACAACGGATCGGTGGCCAAGGTCAACTTCGGCCCCGTGTCGGCGGCCCGGGTCCGCCGCTGGATCAAGGACGGGGAATTCGACGTACTGCACGTCCACGAGCCGGCGTCCCCGACACTGAGCGTTCTGGCGTGCTGGGCGGCCAGGGGACCGATCGTTGCGACATGGCACAGTTCGCAGACCCGGTCCCGGGCTCTGTCCGCGGCGTACTACCTGGTGCAGACCGCAATGGAGAAGATCTCGGCACGGATCGCGGTCAGCGAGGCCGCGCGACAAACGTTGGTGAAGCACTTGGGCGGTGATGCGGTGCTGATCCCCAACGGGGTCACCTGCGCTGACTTCGAAGGCGCCGAGCCGCTGCCCGGGTACCCGCGCACAGGTCCGACGATCTTCTTCATCGGCCGTATCGACGAACCGCGCAAGGGTCTGCACGTGCTGTTGGAGGCGTTGCCGGCGATTGTGGCCGCGCATCCCGGCGTTGAGGTCCTGGTGGCCGGTCCCGGGGACCAGGAGGAGGCGACCGAAGGGTTGACCGAGGACCTGCTCGGCCGGGTGCGTTTCCTGGGTCTGGTCAGCGACGCTGAGAAGGTCAGCGCGTTCGCCAGCGCGGACTTGTACGTGGCCCCGAACACAGGTGGTGAGAGCTTCGGGATCGTCCTGCTGGAGGCCATGGCCGCGGGCACCCCGGTGGTGGCAAGCAACCTCGAGGCCTTCGCGAGGGTGCTCGAAGATGGCCGGGCGGGCCAGATGTTCCTCAGCGAGGACTCTCAAGATCTGGCCCGAACGGTCAATGCGCTGTTGTCGGACCCGGGTCGTCGCGAGGAGTTGCGTCGATGCGGGCATGCCCGTGCCCGGCAGTTCGACTGGGACGTGGTGGCCAGGGAGATCGAAGGGGTCTACGAGAGTGTGACCACCACTGGCGAGCGGGTCGAGAACGATATGCGCGGCCAGTTCGTCGGCCGCCTGGCGCGGCCCCGGGACGATCTCTGATGGACATCACCGTCGTCCTGCTTGTGCTGCTGCTGGTGGCGTTGGTCGTGCTGTACCTCTCGCAGACCGCAGCCCGCCTTGACCGTCTGCACCACCGGGTGGATGTCTCCCGGCAGGCGCTTCAGGGTCAGTTCACCGACCGGGCCAACGAGGTGCTGTCGCTGGCAAGTTCGGGCCGTCTCGATCCTGCCAGCAGCGTCTTGCTGGCCGATGCTGCGGACTCCGCTCTGGCCAGTTCGCGGGCGACCGGAACGGATTTCGATCTCGCTCGCTGTGCGGCCGAAAGTGCCCTGACCAGTGCTGTGGAGGCCGCCCTGGGCAATCCCGAGGTGACCGCCGACCTCGTCGCACAACCCGACGGTGAGCACACCCTGGCCGATGTCGCGGCCGCTGTGCAGAAGGCTGCATGGTCGCGTCGCTTCCACAACGATGCCGTGCGGTCATGCCTGGCGGTGCGCAAACAGCGCACGGTTCGCCTGTTCAAACTGGCCGGTTCCGCGCCCCTTCCACAGACCGTGGAACTCGACGATGAGGTCCCGCTGACCCTCCGCAGTAGGTGAGCCTTACACCTCGCCCCTACCATTGGGTCAGACGTGAAAGGAAATCCCAAATGACTGACCCCACCCACGTGACCGGCTCCGCGCGAGTCAAGCGCGGTATGGCAGAGATGCTCAAGGGCGGTGTGATCATGGACGTGGTCACCGCTGAGCAGGCCAAGATCGCCGAAGACGCCGGTGCAGTGGCCGTGATGGCCCTCGAGCGGGTACCCGCCGACATCCGTTCCCAGGGCGGCGTGGCCCGGATGAGCGACCCCGACCTGATCGACGGGATCATCGAGGCGGTATCGATTCCCGTGATGGCCAAGGCCCGGATCGGCCACTTCGTGGAGGCCCAGATCCTGCAGTCCCTGGGTGTGGACTACATCGACGAGTCGGAGGTTCTGACCCCGGCCGACTACGCCCACCACATCGACAAGTGGGGATTCACCGTTCCCTTCGTCTGCGGGGCGACGAACCTGGGTGAGGCGCTTCGCCGCATCACCGAGGGTGCTGCCATGGTCCGCAGCAAGGGTGAGGCCGGAACCGGCGATGTCTCCAACGCCACAACCCACATGCGCACGATTCGCGATGAGATCAAGCGGCTGGCCAACCTGCCAAGCGATGAGCTGTACGTCGCCGCCAAGGAGTTGCAGGCGCCCTACGACCTCGTCGCAGAGGTCGCTCGCACGGGAGCACTGCCGGTGGTCATGTTCACCGCGGGCGGGATCGCGACTCCGGCCGACGCGGCCATGATGATGCAGCTGGGCGCCGACGGCGTCTTTGTCGGCAGCGGGATTTTCAAGTCCGGCAACCCTGCCCAGCGCGCCGCGGCCATCGTGGCGGCGACCACTCACTTCGACGACCCCGACATCCTGGCGAAGGTCTCGCGGGGCCTCGGTGAGGCAATGGTCGGGATCAACGTGGAGGAGATCCCCGAGCCCCACCGACTGGCCGAACGCGGTTGGTGACCCCGCGGATCGGCGTACTCGCCGTTCAAGGCGACTTCCGTGAGCACGCCCAGATGTTGGCCAGTTGTGCGGCGCAGCCGGTGCTCGTGCGGACACCGGCGCATCTCGATCAAGTCCAGGGGTTGATCATCCCCGGGGGCGAGTCGACGACGATCGGTATGCTCATCCGGCGCAACGACCTCGAGGCACCGCTGCGTGCTGCCATCGGTGCGGGTATGCCCGTGTTCGGCACCTGCGCGGGCATGATCCTGCTGGCCGAAGAGGTGCTTGACGGACGCAGCGATCAGTTGTCCTTGGGGGCGATCGGCATGACTGTGCGGCGCAATGCGTTCGGCCGACAGGTTGACTCGTTCGAAGCCCCGGTGGAGGTTCCCACTCTGACTGGTCCGGCGATCACCGCGGTGTTCATCCGGGCGCCCTGGGTGGAGCGGGTATCGGACGACGTTGAAGTCCTCGCCACGGTCCGTGACGACGCAGCGACCGATAGGATTGTGGCCGTGCGCCAGGGTAACGCCCTGGCGACGTCGTTCCACCCCGAGGTGACCCAGGACAGGCGGTTCCACACCCTGCTGGTGGAGATGGTTTTGGAGGATTCATGAGCGGCCATTCAAAATGGGCCACGACCAAGCACAAGAAGGCGGCGATCGACGCCAAGCGCGGGAAACTCTTCGCGAAGTTGATCAAGAACATCGAGGTCGCTGCTCGCACTGGCGGTGCCGACCCCGACGGCAACCCCACCTTGTACGACGCGATCCAGAAAGCGCGCAAGAACTCGGTGCCCCTGGACAACATCGACAGGGCAGTCAAACGCGGGTCGGGGGCCGAGTCCGGCGGGTCGGACTGGGAGACCATCATGTACGAGGGCTACGGGCCCAACGGGGTGGCAGTGCTGGTGGAGTGCCTCACGGACAACCGCAACCGGGCTGCTGGCGAGGTGCGCGTGGCCATGAGCCGTAACGGGGCCTCCATGGCCGATCCGGGTTCGGTGTCGTACCTGTTCGCGCGCAAGGGTGTGATCCTGGTCCCCGCCGAGGGGTTGACCGAGGACGATGTCCTGACAGCCGTGCTCGACGCCGGTGCCGAGGAGGTCGCCGACCTGGGCGGGACCTTCGAGATCACCAGCGAACCCACCGACCTGGTCCCGGTTCGGTCCGCGCTGCAAGAGGCAGGGCTTGACTATGACTCAGCAGAAGTCCAGTTCGTCCCGAGCGTGACTGTTCCGCTGGACGTGGAAGGCGCCACCAAGATCTTTCGGTTGCTCGACGCACTGGAGGACAGCGATGACGTGCAGAACGTATACGCGAACTTCGACGTGTCCGACGAGATCATGGAGCAGGCGCAAGGCTGAGCCCGGCAGGCCACTTCTCGCGCAAAATGCGCTCGATCGATGCGCGGCGATAGCGTAAGCCAAGGTCCACCAAGGAGGAACTGTGCCCGTCAACCCTGAGGAGTCCAGCAAGGCGTCGCCGGAAACGGCCAAGCCTGCTGCGAAGAAGGCCCCGAGGAAGGCTCCCGCCAAGAAGTCGGCTGCGCGCAAATCCTCGGTGGCGGTCCCGGTGGCCAAGAAGGCGCCGGCCAAGCCTGCGGCGAAGAAGGCCCCGGCTAAGAAACCAGCCAAGAAGGCAACTGCGAAGAAGACTGCCAAGAAGACCGCCCGCCAGCCCTCACCGCTTCGGGGCAAGCAAGCGATGACCGAGACCAAGCGCCTGTCGGGCTGGGACTTCGCCACCTGGCGGATGGCCACCGACGACCCGGTCATGCGTTCCACGATCATCGGATTGCTGGTACTGGAGTCCAGCCCCGACTGGGAGCGGATGAAGCAGCGCTACGAGCGGGCGACCAGGTTGGCCCCGGTGCTGCGTTCCACGGTCGTCGAAGGGCCGATCGGTTTGCAGTCCCCGCGCATCGTGGTGGATCCGAACTTCGACCTGTCCTTCCACATGCGCCGCTTCAGCATGCCCAAGGGATCGACCTGGGCAGACGTGCTCGAGGACGCGCGGCGGCAGAGCATGGCCGATTTCGACCGGGACCGTCCGCTGTGGCGTGTGACGCTGCTGGAAGGACTTCCGGGTGGCAAATCGGCGCTGATCCTCAAGCTGCATCACGCCATCGCTGACGGCCAGGGTGCGGTGCAGTTGGGTCTTGCCCTGCTTGACTTCACCCCCGACGGGGTCGACCTCGGTCCTATGCCAAACGCGCCGGAACCCGCTGTTCTGGACACCACGGGATTCCTCGAAGCGGTGATCCGCAACAACGTGGGATGGGTCGCGCGCACAGCCCAGGACGTGATCAACGGGTTGGGGCCGTTGACCATGGCGGCCGTGAAGAACCCCGGAGAACTCATCGGCCGGGTGCGGGAGACCGCCGGCTCGGTGGCCCGCTTCACCCGCATCCCGTTCGGTCCGCTCTCGCCGATCATGCAGCAGCGCAGCATCAACTACCACTTCGACACCATCGATATGGACTTTGCGGCATACAAGGCCGCTGCCAAGCGTCGTGAGCGAAGTGTCAACGACCTGTTCCTCGCGGCCATCAGCGTCGGGATGAACCGCTACCACGAGCGCATGGGCCGACCCGTGGATGAGTTGCGCATGAACATGCCGATCTCCCTGCGGACCTCCGGGGACGACGAAGGCAACGCTGTGACCATCGCACGATTCGAGATTCCGGTCTCGAACGCGATCGACGATGTCCTGGAAAGCGCGGCTGAGACCGTGCGCAACTGGCGCGCAGAGCCGGTCCTCAAACTTGCCGACAATCTCGCCGAACTCTCCCGCTTCCTGCCCCCGGAACTGCTCTCGGCAGCAGCGCAGACCTCGGACTTGACCGCCTCCAATGTTCCTGGTCCGCCGATCCCGGTCTGGCTGGCAGGCTCCAAGGTCGAGCGCATGTACCCCCTCGTGGGCACTATCGGTGCTGCGATCAACGTCACGATGCTCACGTACAACGGGATCGCCAGCGTGGGTGTCAGCACCGACGACGCTGCGGTGGACGACCGTGACGAGCTGATCCGAAGCCTGCGGCACGGGTTCCGCGAGGTGATCGGGACGCCGGTGCTGGCCGGTAACCCTCTGACGATCCGCAAACCCGGCTGATTCGCGTGTCGGGCACCCCCGGGCTCGAGTAGCGGGGTAGGCTTACCGAACAGTTGTACGATCTCGGAGGCCTGATGCGCGTGTTGGCAGTGGACCCGGGGCTCACCCGGTGCGGGGTCGCCGTGGTTGAGGCCGGATTCGACGGCAAGGCTCGGGCGGTACTCATCGACGTCATCCGCACCGATCCGGGCGCGGAACATGCAGCCAGGTTGCAGGAAGTGTTCGACGGGGTGCGGGACCGGCTGATGAGTACCCAGGCCGAGGTGATGGCCGTGGAACGGGTATTCAGCCAGAACAATGTGCGAACGGCCATGGGCACAGCCCAGGCGGCGGCCGTGTGCATGCTGGCCGCCAACCAACTCGGCCTGCCGGTCCACCAGCACACCCCCACCGAGGTGAAGGCCGCAGTGACCGGTTCGGGGCGCGCAGACAAGGGTCAGGTCGCCTTCATGGTGTCGCGGATCCTGGGCCTGCGCGAGGTGCCCAAGCCAGCCGATGCCACCGATGCTTTGGCGCTGGGGATTTGTCATGTGTGGCGCTCAAGGGCCAGGACGGGAGCAGCGAGATGATCGCGCAGATTCGAGGGTGTGTGGTCGTGCGCAAAGCTGACGAAGTGGTCGTGGAGGTCGGTGGGATCGGGATCAATGTGATCGTGACGCCGCGGACCAGTGCTGGCCTGCAACTCGGCGGTGAATGTGTGCTGACAACAGATCTCGTGGTCAGAGAGGACAGCCTCACGCTTTACGGATTCGCCGACTCGGCTGAGCGCGAGGTCTTCCGCACAGTGCAGACAGTCACCGGAATCGGTCCTCGGCTCGCGCTCACCATGCTGGCCACGTTGTCCTCCGACCAGATCCGTCAGGCCATTGCGACCGAGGACCTGACGATGTTGTGCACAGTGCCCGGTGTGGGGCGCAAGAGTGCGCAGCGGCTCGTGGTCGATCTGAAGGACCGTCTCGCGCCGACGGTGGATGTGACGGCCGTGCAGGCGGGGGCTGGCTGGCGTGCCCAGGTACTGGCGGCTCTGACCGGCCTGGGCTGGCCGTCGGCACAGGCGCAGGAGGCGGTGTCCAGCGTCGCCTCGGGCCCGGAAGCTGCGAACCTGAGCGTGCCTGAGGCACTCAGACTCAGCCTGCAGGTCATGGACCACACGCCGGCGGTGACCCCGTGAACGATGCTTTGGTGTCCTCCGGTGCCGACGACTCCGAGCGGGTGGTCGAGGGTGCCCTACGGCCCACCAGCCTGGACGACTTCATCGGTCAGGGCCGGGTCAAGGACCAATTGCGCCTGGTCCTGTCGGCAGCCAAGCAGCGAGACCACGTTGCGGACCACGTCCTGCTCAGCGGACCGCCCGGGTTGGGTAAGACCACCCTGGCCATGATCATCGCAGCGGAGTTGGGTACCGCGCTGCGTTTGACGAGTGGACCTGCCATCACCCACGCCGGGGACCTCGCATCGATCCTGACTGCTTTGCAGCCCAACGACGTGTTGTTCATTGACGAGATCCATCGGTTGGCGCGCCCGGCCGAGGAGATGCTCTACATGGCCATGGAGGACTTCCGCGTCGACGTGGTCGTCGGCAAAGGCCCGGGTGCCACTTCGATCCCGTTGGACCTCGCACCCTTCACGCTCGTCGGCGCGACGACCCGCTCGGGATTGTTGCCCGGACCTTTGCGGGACAGGTTCGGATTCACCGCGCACATGGACTTCTACGAACCGCAGGAGTTGCAGAAGATCGTGACCCGCTCGGCCGGGTTGATGGACATCCCTGCTCAGCAGGACGCCCTGGCGGTGATCGCCTCGCGTTCCAGGGGGACCCCGCGCATCGCGAACCGACTGTTGCGCAGAGTGCGCGACTACGCCCAGATCCACGGTGACTCCCGAGTGGACGTGCCCGCGACATCCGCGGCGCTGGCGCTCTTCGAGGTGGATGAGAGCGGCCTGGACCGGCTCGACCGGGCGGTCCTGACGGCGCTGGTCACCAACTTCTCGGGCGGCCCCGTTGGCCTTTCGACCCTGGCGGTGGCCGTGGGGGAGGAGGCCGAGACCGTGGAGACCGTGTGCGAGCCCTTCCTGTTGAGGTCGGGTTTCCTGGCCAGAACACCACGCGGAAGGATCGCCACAGCCCGGGCCTACGCCCACCTGGGGTTGTCCCTGCCATCGGCTCCTGACCAGTTGACGCTGACCGATCCGCAGGACGCCGTCCAGGGCTAGATAGGATCGGGCAGTGGAATTCCTGATGCTGGCCATTCCGCTGATCCTGTTGGGTGGACTCTGGTTGGTGATGATCCGGCCCTTGCGTCAGCGGCAGAGGGAGGCGCAGTCCGCCCAATTGGCAGTGCACGAAGGGTCCCGCATCATGACAACGGCCGGCATCTTCGGCACAGTCAGGTGGGTGGAGGAAGAGACCATCGGTCTGGAGATCAGCGATGGTGTGGTCGTGAAGTACGCGCGAGCGGCAGTAGCCGACGTGCTGGATGACGAGGGGTAGCCTGTGGCACCGAATGCACGACCGAAGCCGTGGCGGCCATTGCTGGCACTGCTGGTCATAATTGTCGGGCTGGGGGTGTGGGCCCTGTGGCCGGGCACCTCCCATGTTCCGCGTCTGGGACTGGACCTGCAGGGTGGAACCCAGGTGATTCTGGTGCCCACACAGGCCGAGGGCACCGCGGACATCACAGACGAACAGTTGCAGCAGACCGTCGAGATCATCAGGCAACGGGTCAACGGGTTCGGTGTGGCCGAGGCGGATGTGGCCATCCAGGGTTCTGGTAACGATGCGGCCATCGTGGTGTCGGTGCCGGGGGTCAACCAGCGTGAGATCGCCCAGCAACTGAGTCAGACGGCCCTGTTGGACTTCCGCCCCGTATCCACGATCGTGGATCCCGCGATCATCGACCCGTCGACGCTGCAACCCGCCGACACCACGCCGAACAACAACAAGAAGAAGAACAACAACTCCAACAACAACTCCAACAACAACAACTCCAATAACGACGGAGCGTCGGGCGGGGCCAGCTTTGCCGAGACGTCCCCGAGCCCGACGGCCTCACCAAGCCCCAGTCCGAGCGCTACCCAGGCGACCGACAAGACCGAGGGCCTCGTGCCGCCGGTCGAGGGCGACAGTGCCAACGACCCTGCCCTCGAGGATGCGTTGCTGAACCTGGATTGCACCGATGTGGCCAGCAGGCAAGGTGGCGTCCCCGACAACCCCGAGAAGTGGATCGTCACCTGTGACCGCGAGGGGACCGGGAAGTACTTGTTGGAGCCGGCCTTCATCAAGGGCACCTCGATCACCAATGCGTCCGCCGAACTCGCCCAGGGGGGAGCCGGTTGGGTTGTCAACCTCGAGTTCGACGCCGAGGGCACCGACGCGCTGTCGGAGATCTCCAATCGGCTCGTGAGCCTTCCCTCCCCGCAGAACCAGTTCGGGATCGTGCTCGACGGCCTTGTGGTGTCGGCACCGTTCTTCCAGCAGCCCATCAACGACGGCCGGGCGCAGATCAGCGGCAACTTCTCTCCCGAGGAAGCCAAGAACCTGGCCCAAGTGCTGAAATTCGGCGCACTGCCGCTGACCCTGAACATCGCCTCGGTGGAGACGGTCACACCCACGCTGGGTGCCGACTATCTCAAGGTCGGACTGTTCGCCGGTGCGGTCGGTCTGTTCCTGGTGATCCTGTACCTGTTGTTCTACTACCGGGCCCTGGGAATGGTCGCTGTCGTCTCCCTGGTCATCGCGGCGATCATCACGTACTTCGTGTTCGTGATCCTTGGCCGCACGGTCGGGCTGGCCCTGACGTTGGCCGGCGTTGCGGGTGCCATCGTGGCAATCGGGATCACGGCCGACTCCTTCGTCGTGTACTTCGAACGCATCCGGGACGAGGTCCGTGAGGGCCGAAGTCTGCGTGCGGCATGTGACGCCGGCTGGGCTCGCGCCCGGAACACGATCCTGGCCGCCGACTTCGTGTCGCTGCTGGCCGCGGCCATCCTGTACTTCCTGTCGGTGGGGGCTGTGCGAGGATTCGCGTTCGTGCTCGGTCTGACCACGCTTATCGACGTCATGGTGGCCTTCATGTTCACCCGGCCCACGGTGACCCTGCTTGCACGCAACAGGTGGTTCACCAGCGGACATCCGCTGACAGGCCTTGATCCGAAACGGCTCGGGGTCAAGGTCGATCCCGGGAAGCCGGATTCCCGCACCGGCGACAAGGTGGAGGTCTGATGTCCAAGTTCGGTGATCTTGGCGGGAAGTTGTACCGCGGTGAGGTGTCCTACAACATCGTCGGTCGTCGCAAGACCTGGTACATCGTCTCGGCGCTGATTCTGCTGCTCGCACTCGGCGGTATCTTCTTTCGCGGCCTGAACCTCGGTATCGAGTTCAAGGGCGGTGCGGAGTTCTACGTCCCCAGCACCTCCTGCACGATCCAGGACACTCGTAATGCCGTGACCAGCGCCGGGGTCGAGGTGGCAGCGGTCACTGAGATCGGTTCGGACAACATCCGAGCCCAGACGCCGAATGTCACCCCGGAGGAAAGCACGGCAGTGGTTGACGCATTGTCGAGCGCCTGTGGGGTCACCGCTGACGAGATCTCCAGTCGGGACGTAGGCCCGACGTGGGGTGGTGAGATCACCCGGCAGGCCTTCATCGCACTAGGGGTCTTCCTGCTGGCCGTAGTCATCTTCTTGTCGGTGTACTTCCAGTGGCAGATGGCCGTGGCCGCGTTGGTGGCCCTGATTCACGACATCGTGATCACGACCGGAATCTACGCGCTGGTCGGGTTCGAGGTCACTCCGGCCACCGTGATCGGTCTGCTCACAATCCTCGGCTACTCGCTCTACGACACTGTCGTGGTCTTCGACAAGGTCAAGGAGAACACCCGGGGCGTGACAGGCCAGAGTCGCTACACCTACAGCGAACTGGCCAACCTCGCGCTGAACCAGACGCTGATCCGGTCGATCAACACCAGCATCGTGGCGCTGCTGCCCGTGGCCTCGATCCTGTTCGTCGGCGCGGGTCTGCTGGGCGCGGGCACCTTGAAGGACCTGGCTCTGGTTCTGTTCATCGGAATGGCAGTGGGTACCTACTCGTCGATCTTCGTGGCGACACCGGTGCTGTGTCAGTTGATGGAACGTCAGCCAGCGATCAAGGCACTGGACGCCAGAGTGAATAAGCGACGGGCCTCCCGCGGGGAGTCCGGGCCGTCGATGGCACAGGTGAGTTCCGGCTCCGGTGGTGACTCCGCGCCCGCTGCCAGCGGTGGTATCGCAGCCCCGGTCGATCGCCAGCACCGGCAGAGTCGCGAGGCGTCGGGCCGTTCCCAGCCCAAACGGTCCACAAGGTCCAAGCGGCGCCACTGAGCAGATCGTCGCCCACCCCGTAGACTGACGTACCTAGGCGAGGCGGTGAGCACGTGGCCAGGGAGACGCAGGCTCCGGACACCGAGGAATCGGTGCCCACTCCAGCCAGCCTTGTCCAGGACCTGCCCCGCCGCCGGCAATTGCTTTCGCGGCTGACTGGAAACACTCGCAGTTCGGTCCCGGAGCTCGAACCACTCCTGCGCACACTGCGGCAGTTCCATCCGAAGGCGAACCGGCAGGTCGTGGAGCGCGCCTACGTCATGGCTGCGTACTGGCATGCCGATCAGGTCCGGCGTAGCGGCGAGCCCTACATCACCCACCCGCTGGCCGTGGCCACGATCCTGGCCGAACTGGGTATGACGCCGACCACGCTGGCCGCGGCCCTGCTGCACGACACGGTGGAGGACACAGGCTACGAACTCGACAAGCTGCGCGAGGACTTCGGCGACGAGGTGGCACGCCTGGTCGACGGAGTGACGAAACTGGACAAGGTCCAGTACGGGGAAGCCTCCGCGGCCGAGACGGTCCGCAAGATGGTCGTGGCCATGGCCCGGGACATCCGGGTGCTAGTGATCAAGCTCGCCGACCGTCTGCACAACATGCGCACGATCGCCTGGCTGCCGGAGAAGAAGCAGCAGAAGAAGGCCCGGGAGACCCTCGAGATCTACGCCCCGCTCGCGCATCGCCTCGGCATGAACACCATCAAGTGGGAACTTGAGGATCTCGCCTTCGCAACGCTATACCCCAAGATGTACGACGAGATCGTCCGACTTGTGGGCCAGCGTGCGCCTTCGCGTGACGAGTACCTCGGGCAGGTGCTCAACCTGATCGACGAGGAACTGAAGACCAACCGGATCCGCGCCAAGGTCAACGGGCGACCGAAGCACTATTACAGCGTGTACCAGAAGATGATCGTGCGCGGCCGCGACTTCGCAGACATCTACGACCTCGTGGGCGTGCGGATCCTCGTGGACTCGATCCAGGACTGCTACGGGGTGCTTGGACTTCTGCATGCCAAATGGAACCCGGTGCCGGGGCGGTTCAAGGACTACATCGCCAGCCCACGTTACGGCGTGTACCGGTCGCTTCATACGACCGTCATCGGCCCCGAGGGTAAGCCGGTGGAGGTGCAGATCCGCACCCAGGAGATGCATCAGCAGGCTGAGTACGGGGTGGCTGCCCACTGGCGGTACAAGCAGGGCCGAAGTGCGACAGAGGGCCCTGATGAGTTCGCCTGGCTGCGCCAGTTGCTCGAATGGCAGCGCGAGACCGAGGACCCCGACGAGTTCCTGGACAGCCTGCGCTACGAACTGGGAACCGGCGAATTGTTCGTGTTCACCCCCAAGGGCGACGTGATTTCGCTACCGGCTGGCTCGACGCCAGTGGACTTCGCGTACTCGGTGCACACCGAAGTCGGCCACCGCACCATCGGGGCCAGGGTGAACGGCAAACTCGTCCCCTTGGAGTCCCAACTGGACAACGGCGACACCGTGGAGATCTTCACGTCGAAGACCCAGGGGCAGGGACCTTCGCGGGACTGGCTGAACTTCGTCGCGTCGCCGCGGGCCCGCAGCAAGATTCGCGCATGGTTCTCCAGGGAGCGCCGTGAGGAGGCCGTCGAGCACGGCAAGGACGCGCTATTGCGCGAGTTGCGACGGCGATCCCTTCCGATGCAGCGACTGTTGAACACCCCCGACCTGCTGAGCATCGCCGCCTATTACCGCATGTCGGACGTGAGTGCCCTCTACGCCGCTATCGGGGAGAGCCGACTGGACGCGGCCGTCGTTGTGGATCGGCTCATCGCCGGTCGTGGGGGCGCCGAAGCGGCCACCGATGACACTGAGGAAGAGACGCCACCTCCGTCCATCCGCTCGGGGCCGAGCGGCGATCCGGGTGTGGTCGTTGCCGGGGCCGACGACGTGTGGGTACGGCTGTCCAAGTGCTGTACGCCTGTGCCCGGCGACGAGATCATGGGTTTCGTCACCCGCGGTAACGGCGTCTCTGTTCACCGGCGCGACTGCGTCAACTTCCCCGAGCTAGCTGCGCACAAGGACCGCCTGGTGGAGGTGGAGTGGCGGCCCAGCGCCCAGTCGGTATTCCTGGTCAACATCCAGGTCGAGGCCCTTGACCGGGCCAGGCTGCTCTCGGATGTCACCAGGGTGTTGTCCGATCACCACGTGAACATCCTGTCGGCCAGTTCCACGACCAATCGGGACCGTATCGCCATCTCGCGGTTCACGTTCGAGATGGCCGACCCCAAACACCTGGGTGCGGTGCTCAAAGGGGTACGCGGAGTCGAAGGGGTCTTCGACGCCCAAAGGGTCTGAACCGCGGACTTACAACGTCGAAAGGCTCTGCTCGGCGGACTCCAGCATCAGTTGCTGCTGGGCCAGGGTCTGCTGGGCCTTCTCGATGCGACCGGCGTCACCGGATTCCTGCGCGCTGGCCAGTTCCTTCTCCAGCTTGGTCACTGAAGCCCGGTAGGCGTCCACCAGACCTTGGGCGCGGTCCCGGATCTCGGGGTTGCTGCGCCGCCATGACGAGGTCTCCGCGCTACGGATGGCGTCGTCCACCGCTCGCAGCCGGGTGTCGATCTTGCGCATGTCGCCCCGGGGCACGTGACCGATTTCAGACCACTCGCCCTGGATGTCCCGGTACGCCTTGCGCGCTGCTTTCGCGTCCTTGACGGGTAGCAGTGCCTCCGCCTTCGCGACCAGTGCCTTCTTGGCCGCCAGGTTCTGCTTCTGCTCCCCGTCGCGGGCGTTGAGGGCTGCCTTGCGGGCCGAGAAGAACTTCTCCTGCGCGCCACGGAACCGCTGCCACAGGGCCTCGTCGTCCTTCTTGCCCGCGAAGCCCGCCTTCTTCCACTGCTCCATGAGCTCGCGGAATGCGGTGGCGGTGGCCTGCCAGTCGGTGGAGTCGGCCAGCGCCTGTGCCTTGTCCGCAAGTTCGGTCTTGGCGGCGATCGCGGCACCACGTTTGCGGTCCTGCTCATCGCGGTGAATCTTGCGGGCCTTGTCGAAGGTTCTGCGTGCGGTCCGGAACCGCTCCCACAGCGCGTCAGTCTCCGAGCGCTGGTCGGAACCCGGCTTCGGGAGCACCTTCCACTGGTCGACCAGTTCGCGGAACTGGTCGCCGGTCTGCTTCCAGGAGGTGGATGTGGCAAGGGCCTCGGCTTGCTCGACGATCGCCTGCCGGGCCTGTTGGGCCTGTTCGCGGGCGGCCTTGCGCTCCTCGTCGAGGATCTGAGTGCGGATGTGCGCAAGGACCTCGAGCTGGCCGATCCGGGCCATGAGCAGGGAGATGTCGCCGACGAATCCGGGCTCTTCAAGCGCTTGTCGCGCCTTACCGGCAACGGCCAGGGCCTCGCGGGGGGAGCACTTGTTGTCGGCCAGACGTGTGGCGGTCAGTTCCAGGGAGTGGCTCAGATCTGTGTACTTGAGCGCGTAGTAGTGCAGCGCCTCCTCCGGGGTCCCGGCGGCATACTGTCCGACCGGGCGTTCGGTGCCATCGGGAAGCCGCAGGAAGACGGTGCCGTCCTCGCCGACGCGCCCGAACGACTCTGCCGGTGCAGGCCCAGGGGTGGGTGTCTGGTCGGTCATGTCAGTCCTAGTTCTCGATCTCGGCGGTCTTGATGACGATGGGTTGGGCAGGAGGGCCGTCCGTCGCATCCGATGATCCGGGTTCCACCCCGCCTGCTGCAACGTACTTAACCACGGGAAGCCCCGAGGTCACCTTTCCGACGATCGTGTAGCCGGCCGGCAGGGTCGTGTCCTTGTAGACCAGGAAGACCTGGCTGCTCGCGGTGTCGGGCCCACGGTTGGCCATGGCCACCGTTCCCGCTGGATAGTTGTTCTCGCCCTCAGCGGGAAGGTTCTCGTCGGGTAACTCGAAGCCGACGTCGCCGGTCCCGTCGGCGCCGGGAGCACCGCATTGCAGCACGAAGATGCCGGCCGTGGTCAGACGGTGGCAGAAGTTGCCGCTGTAGTAACCCTCATCGGTGAGGAAAGCGATGCCGTTGGCGTTCTTCGGCGCGGACTCGGTGTCGAGGGCGACCGTGATCCGCCCACAGTTGGTGTTGAGCACCCAGGTGGCATCCGGGCCCAGGTTCTGGTCGGCGGGTTTGGGCCACGTCCGGCCGTCGGTGCGCGGTGCGCCCGCATCCTGGCAACTGACGCCTGCGGGGGTGGCAACTGGGCCGGGTGTGCTCTCTTCAGTGGCAGAGGCAGTGGCAGAGGCCTCGGGTGAGGCTTCAGCGCTGACCTGTTCGGTGCCAGAGTCGGGCCAGACGGCCCAGGCCACGGCACCCGCGATGACGACCGCACCTGCAGTCAGTCCGATGATGCGGTTGCGCCGGGCGCGCTGCGCGGACTCGATGCGGCGCTGCTCCTGGCGTTCCGCCTTCGCGCGCGCGAGTTGTTTGCGCCGCTTCTCGCCTGACATGCTTCCTCCTGACCCCGGACCCCCACACAGGCGGGCAGGAGTGAGTCTACGTGGCCGCTCGATCCATAGCGCCGCGTGTCACGGATAGTCTTGTGTGTGTGTTGATCGCAGGATTCCCCGCAGGCCCTTGGGGCACCAACTGCTTCGTGGTTGCCAGCGGGCCACGCAGCGAGTGCATCGTGATCGACCCGGGCAAGGACGCCATGGACCCGGTTGAGGAGATCGTGCGCGAGCATGGCCTGCAACCGGTGGCGGTGCTTCTGACCCACGGTCACCTTGACCACATGTGGTCGGTGACGCCAGTGTGCGAAGCCCGGGACATCCCGGCGTTCATCCATCCCGCGGATCGCCACCTGCTGGCTGATCCCATGGCCGGAATTTCAGGAGACACCCGCTTGATGTTCGAGCAGATGACCGGTGGTCGCCTTCAGTTCGCCGAACCCGACGATGTGCGCACCCTCGAGGACGACAGTCCGATTGAGGTGGCGGGTTTGAAGATTGACGTTCGCCACGCCCCTGGGCACACGCCCGGCTCGACGGTCTTCCTCACCGCCGCTCAGGCAGACGTCCCGCCGATCATGTACTCGGGCGATTTGCTGTTCGCCGGATCAATCGGGCGCACGGATCTTCCCGGCGGGGACACCGCCCAGATGATGAAGTCGTTGGCGTCGGTGGTGCTCACCCAGCCCGAGGAGATGGTGGTGCTTCCCGGGCATGGGCCACAGACGACGATCGGCGAGGAGTTCGCGGGCAATCCGTTCCTGGCCCAGGCCCGCGAACACAACCTCCAGATGCCCCCTGGGCGGGGCCTGTGAGCAGTCTGCAAGCCCCGCGCGGCGTACCGGAGTACCTGCCACCTGCGTCCGAGGACTTCCTGGCAGTTCGCAACACCCTGGGCAGGGCCGCGCAGCTGGCCGGCTACGGGTACATCGAGCTTGCGGTGTTCGAGGACACGGCGGTGTTCGTCCGGGGGGTCGGGGAGAGCACGGATGTCGTCAGCAAGGAGATGTACACGTTCACCGATCGTGGGGACCGGTCGCTGACCTTGCGGCCGGAGGGCACTGCACCGGTGATGAGGTCGGTGCTGGAGAACGGTCTGCACCGCGGCAGTCTGCCCGTCAAACTCTGGTATGCCGGTCCGTTCTTCCGGGCAGAACGCCCGCAGCAGGGGCGGTACCGGCAACTGCAGCAGGTGGGTCTGGAGGCGATTGGGGTCGATGACCCGTTGCTGGACGCGGAGGTCATCGCAGTTGCCGATGAGGGTTACCGGCGCCTCGGTCTGCGCGGTTTCCATCTGCTACCTGTCCTCGATCGGCTGTCGGACGTGCCGCCCGGTCTACCGGGCGGCCCTGCAGGAGTTCCTGGCCGGGCTCGATCTCGACGAACCGACCAGGCAACGTGCCCAGTTGAACCCGTTGCGCGTGCTGGACGACAAACGTCCGGTGATCCAGGAGATGCTGGCGAAGGCACCCCTGCCGCCGGACTACTTGTGCGATGAATGCCGTGAGCATTTCGCGCGGGTGCAGCAGGCGTTGACGGCTCTCGGGGTCAGGTTCAGCCTCAACCCCCGCCTTGTGCGCGGTCTGGACTACTACACCCGCACGACCTTCGAGTTCGACCATCCCGCTCTCGGCGCGCAGTCCGGGATCGGCGGTGGCGGCAGGTACGACGGGCTGATGGAATCCCTTGGCGGCCCGGAGTTGTCCGGAATCGGTTTCGGGCTCGGCACTGACCGCACCCTGCTGGCCTGCCAGGCCGAGGGCCTGCACCCCGCTTCCGGGCGCCCGGTCGAGGTGTTCATAGTCGCAGTGGGTGAGGCTGCCCGCGACGCTGGCAGCGCCCTGGCCGGTCGTCTGCGTGCCGATGGAGTCCCGGTCGACATGGCTTACGGTGGCCGCGGGCTTAAGGGGGCGATGAAGGCTGCTGACCGAAGTGGGGCCCGATGGGCCGTCATCATCGGGGAGCGCGAACTGGCCGATGGGCTCGTGCAGTTGAAGGATCTTGAGACAGGAGCCCAGTCGGCGATCGCCGCCGATCAGGTCGTGGGCCAGATATTGACAGGAGAATGACGTTGATCAGAACGCCAGCCGGAAGCCTTCGCGCGGCCGACGCCGACCGGGAGGTGTCGCTGTCCGGGTGGGTGGCACGGCGCCGCGACCACGGAGGTGTCGCCTTCATCGACTTGCGGGACGCATCCGGGGTGGTGCAGGTCGTGATCCGTGACGAGGCGGCTCACGGTTTGCGCTCCGAGTTCTGCATCAAGGTCACCGGCACCGTCGGAGTCCGTCCACAGGGCAATGACAACCCCGAACTGCCGACCGGGGCCATCGAGGTGATTGCCGCGGACGTGGAGGTTCTCTCAGCCGCTGCGCCGCTGCCCTTCCCGATCGACGAGCACGTCGAGGTCGGCGAGGACACCAGACTGCGCCACCGCTACCTCGACCTGCGCCGGACGTCGCAGGCCAACGCCTTGCGTATGCGTTCCAAGGTCAACCAGTTGGCCCGCGACGTTCTGTTGGCCCGCGATTTCGTGGAGGTCGAGACCCCGACGCTGACCCGTTCGACCCCCGAGGGTGCCCGGGACTTCCTGGTCCCTGTGCGCCTTCAGCCCGGACACTGGTACGCCCTGCCGCAGTCGCCTCAACTGTTCAAGCAACTGCTCATGGTGGCGGGTCTGGAGAAGTACTTCCAGATCGCGCGCTGCTACCGCGACGAGGACTTCCGCGCCGACCGGCAGCCCGAGTTCACCCAGCTGGACATCGAGATGTCCTTCGTCGACCAGGATGACGTGATCGAGGTGGGCGAGGCGGTTGCACGTGCTCTGTGGCAAGGGGTGCTGGCCCACGAGATCGGGCCGATCCCGCGCATGACCTACGCGGAGGCGATGCGCCGCTTCGGCTCGGACAAGCCTGACCTGCGTTTCGACCTGGAGTTGACCGAACTGACCGAGTACTTCGCGCAGACGCCCTTCCGGGTGTTCCAAGCGCCCTACGTCGGAGCGATCGTGATGCCCGGCGGCGGCAGCCAGCCCCGGCGGGCGTTCGATGCCTGGCAGGAGTGGGCCAAGCAGCGTGGAGCCCGCGGGCTTGCCTACGTCACGATTGGCGAGGACGGCACCCTGGGCGGCCCAGTGGCCAAGAACATCTCCGAGACCGAACGGGACGGGCTTGTGGCCGCGGTCGGCGCGGACCCCGGTGACTGCATCTTCTTCGCCGCTGGCAAGGCCTCCGAGGCCCGTGGGTTGCTGGCCGCGGCGCGCGAGGAGATCGCATCCCGGCTGGGTCTGATCGACGAGTCGGCGTGGTCGTTCGTGTGGATCGTGGATGCCCCCATGTTCGAGGAGATCGACCTCGACGACGGCTCAACCGCCTGGACCGCGGTGCACCACCCGTTCACGTCCCCGAACTCCGAGTCGATGGGCAGTTTCGACACCGATCCGGGATCGGCGCTGGCATGGGCCTACGACCTGGTGTGCAACGGCAACGAGATCGGTGGGGGTTCGATCCGTATCCACCAGCGCGACGTTCAGCAGCGAGCGTTCGAAGTCCTCGGCATCGATGAGCAGCAGGCTGACGACAAGTTCGGCTTCCTGCTGGAGGCCTTCAAGTACGGACCGCCGCCGCATGGCGGCATCGCGTTCGGGTGGGACAGGATCTGCATGCTCCTGGCAGGGGCGAGTTCCCTGCGCGACGTGATCGCGTTCCCGAAGACGGGTGCGGGACACGACCCGCTGACCGCGGCTCCGACGCCGATCACTGCCGAGCAGCGGGCCGAGGCTGGTGTCGACTTCGTTCCGGAGGACGACGGACAGTAGCCGTGGACCTGTTCGACCAGAATGCCCCTGCGCAGCCTCTGGCTGCCCGAATCCGTCCCGAGTCGGTGGAAGAGGTCATCGGGCAGTCGCATCTGCTCGGGCCGGGATCACCGCTGCACACGTTGCTGAGCGATCCCGATGCCGCCACGAGTGTGGTGCTGTGGGGTCCGCCGGGGACGGGCAAGACGACCCTGGCTCGCCTGGCCGCTGAGGTGACCGGGCGCAGATTCGTGTCGCTGGCCGCTGTGAGCGCGGGTGTGAAAGAAGTGCGCGCCGCGATCGAGGCCGCCCGGGAGATGGCCAGGATCCAGGGTGAGCGCACGGTCTTGTTCATCGACGAGGTCCACCGGTTCTCGAAGACCCAGCAGGACGTGCTCCTGCCTGCTGTGGAACACGGCTGGGTCACCCTGATCGCCGCTACCACGGAGAACCCCAGCATCAGCCTCGTGAGTCCGCTGCTTTCGCGCTCCATGCTCCTGGTGCTGCAGGCATTGACCGACGAGGAGATCCGCCAGGTCGTCGACAGGGCGCTGGACCACCCCGAAGGTCTACCGGGTGTGTCGATCGACGATGAAGCCGCCGGGCTGATCATTCGCTTCGCCGGTGGCGACGCGCGGCGGGCTCTGACTGCGCTGGAGGCTGCGGCGGCCGTGGGTCCGCAGATCACCGCCGACCAGGTCCGCGACATCATCGGTCAGGTCGCCAACCGCTATGACCGCGACGGGGACCTGCACTACGACGTGACCAGCGCTTTGATCAAGAGTGTGCGAGGCAGTGACGTCGACGCGGCGCTGCACTATCTGGCCCGGCTGGTGGCCAGCGGAGAGGATCCCCGGTTCATCGCCCGGCGGCTCGTGATCCTGGCCAGTGAGGACATCGGCCTGGCCGATCCAACGACGTTGCCTTTGGCGATCGCGGGTCTGCAGGCGGTGCAGTTCTTGGGTTGGCCCGAGGCGCGCATCACGCTCGGACATGTCGTTATCCACCTCTGCCTGAGCCCCAAGAGCAACGCGGCATACGTGGCCATCAACGAGGCGCTCGAGGACGTCAACAGCGGCCGGATCAGTCCCGTGCCGGCGATGCTGCGCGACGGGAGCCTGAAGTCCTCTCGGGCGACCGGCGCGGGCAAGGGCTATCGCTACCCGCACGATGAGGGTGGTTTCGTGCCAGTCCGGTACGTGGGTGAACCCATCGTCGGGCGACAGTACTACCGGCCCACCGAGCATGGCGCCGAGGCCCGAGCCGCGGCGGCGGTCGAGCGCCTGCGGGCGGCCTTTGAAGGCCAGGCCCCGACCGACTGACCACGATTTCCTGCGTAGGTCCGACCCGCCCTGCGTGGCCTCTTGGTGAAGAAATGCAACCTCACGTGTCACTTCTTCACCCAAAGGTTCGTCATGAACCAGATTGCCGACCTCGACGCTCCCTCCGCCACCGAAGATTGACGAGCCGTCATCACAAAGCTGTGGACAACCCCTCCGCAGAACAGGTCAATACGGTTGTGGATGGCCAAAGCCCACCTACACTGGGCCGATGAGTCGAATCTTCTGGGTCGGGGTCGGGGCCGCTGGCGGCATCGTCGCCTACCGCAAGGGCACACAGGCTGTGAACGGTGTGCGCGAGCGTTCGTTTCGCGAGAACCTGACCAAGGTCGCACGCACTGCCTCCAACGTGGCGGCTTCGGCCCGTTACCTGGCGGCGCTGTCCGCCGATGAGGAGCAGCAGGCAGGCGTGGTGGACATCCGCACGGCCCCCACCGCCGCCCGCGGGTAGCAGCCCCGGCCTGCAACTAGGCTGGCCCCTATGGAATCTGCCGAAATCCGACGACGCTTCCTGTCGTTCTTCGAAGAGCGCGGTCACACTGTGGTCCCGAGCGCGTCACTTCTGCTCAACGACCCGACCCTGCTGTTCGTCAACGCCGGCATGGTGCCTTTCAAGCCCTACTTCCTGGGCGAAGCGGTCCCGGACTACAAACGGGCAACCAGCGTGCAGAAGGTCGTGCGCACCCTCGACATCGAAGAGGTCGGCAAGACGACACGTCATGCGTCGTTCTTCCAGATGTGCGGCAACTTCTCATTCGGTGACTACTTCAAAGAAGGCGCCATCCCGATGGCGTGGGACCTTCTGACCAAGTCAGAGCGCGAAGGTGGATACGGGTTCCCCGAGGACAGACTCTGGGTCACGGTTTACGACGATGACGACGAGGCGGCACGTCTCTGGCAGGACCTAGTGGGACTGCCGCCCGAGCGGATCCAGCGAAGGGGGATGCTGGACAACTTCTGGTCGATGGGTGTGCCTGGTCCGTGTGGTCCGTGCAGCGAGATCTACTACGACCGCGGACCCGAGTACGGCAAGGAGGGCGGTCCGGTCGTCGACGAGGACCGCTACCTCGAAGTGTGGAACCTGGTCTTCATGCAATTCGAACGCGGCGAGGGCCCCGGCAAGGAGGGCTTCCCGATCCTGGGTGAACTGCCCGCCAAGAACATCGACACGGGCCTGGGTCTGGAGCGGATGGCCGCGATCCTGCAGGGCGTGGACAACATCTACGAGATCGACACCACCCGCGCCACGATCGACACTGCCGTTGACATCACGGGCAGGCCGTACGGTCGCAACCACGCCGATGATGTGGCGCTGCGGGTTGTGGCCGACCATTCGCGGACCTGTGCATTCCTGATCGGCGACGGGGTGCTGCCCGGAAACGAGGGCCGCGGTTACGTCCTGCGCCGCCTTCTGCGCCGAGTGGTGTTCAACATGCGCCTTCTCGGGGCCCACGAACCGACGATGGGTGCGCTGATCAGAAGTGTCATCACCTCGATGTCGCCTCAGTACCCGAGCCTGACCGGCGAAGCCGGCCGGATCGAGACGATCGCGGTTGGCGAGGAGGAGGCCTTCCGGCAGACCCTGCGCTCCGGAACGTCCGTATTCGACACGGCGGTGGCCAACACGAAGTCCCGGGGGGCGGCAACGCTGTCCGGCGCGGATGCGTTCTCTCTGCACGACACATACGGATTCCCCATCGACTTGACCCTGGAACTTGCGGCCGAGCAGGGCCTTGAAGTGGACCGTGACGGTTTCACCGAGCTGATGTCTGAACAACGCCAACGGGCCAAGGCCGATGCTGTCGCACGCAAGGCCGGGGTCACGCCGTTGACCGCCTACCGGGAGGTCATGGAGGCAGCTGGTCGCACCCAGTTCACCGGGTACGACGAGTGGGCGTCTGACAGCCTGATCAAGGGCCTGTTGCAGGACGGCGAGTCGGTGGCTTCGGTCAAGGCCGGTGAGCAGGTCGAGGTGATCCTGGACCGCAGCCCGTTCTACGCCGAAGCGGGTGGGCAGCTCGGCGACCATGGGATCATCCGTCTGGACGACGCGACCGTTCTGCAAGTGGATGACGTTCAGACCCCTGTGCCGGGTCTGTGGGTCCACCGGGCGCATGTGCTCGAGGGCGAGGCCGCTGTCGGTGCTCGTGCGGTAGGAGAGGTCGACGTCGAGCGGCGCCGGGCCATTTCGCGGGCGCACACCGCGACCCACATGATCCACAAGACCTTCCGGGAGATGCTGGGGGAGACGGCCACGCAGATGGGTTCGGAGAACGCCCCCGGTCGACTGCGTTTCGATTTCCCGTTCCCGAAAGCTGTCCCGGAAAGCGTGCTGCGCGATGCGGAGGAACGGGTCAACACCCTGCTCCTCGAGGACATGACCGTGACCGCGCGGTACATGACCCAGCCGGAGGCCCTTGAGATGGGCGCGATGGCCCTGTTCGGTGAGAAGTACGGCGACACGGTGCGAGTGGTGTCTGTGGGGGATTGGGCCCACGAGTTGTGCGGCGGCACCCATGCCCACCGCTCGGGCCAACTCGGCGTGGTGTCCTTCATCTCAGAGGGCTCGATCGGGTCGGGCGTGCGCCGCGTGGAGGCGCTCGTGGGCTCAGACGCTTACCAGTACCTGGCTCGTGAGCACCTGCTGGTGTCGGCGCTGAGTTCGATGCTCAAGAGCCCTCGCGAGGACCTCGTCGAGCGCGTGGGCAGCACGGTTGAGAAGTTGAAGAACGCCGAGAAGGAGTTGGCCAGGCTCAAGCAGGAAGCGATGATGGCAAACATCGACTCGATCATCGGTGATGGCCGTCAGGTCGGGGAGTTCCGCTTGTGGACGATGCAGGCCCCGAGCGGCACGCAGGCTAAGCAATTGCGCGAGATCGCTCTGACCGGGGTCCGCAAGGCCGGATCCGCAACGCCGGCGGCGGTTCTTGCCGCGGCCGTGGCTGACGGCAGGGTCAGCCTGATCGCAGCTGTCAACGCCGCGGCCCAGGACGCGGGTCTGTTCGCAAACGATCTGCTCAACACCGCACTGCCTTCCGTGGAAGGTCGCGGCGGTGGCAAGAAGGACGCCGCCCAAGGGGGAGGGACCAAACCGGAGGGGGTGCCGCAGGCCTTCGCGGCGGCGACCGCCTACGTCGAGGGTCTGCGGTCGTAGTGCGCAGTGGCGTGCGGCTGGCCGTCGATGTGGGCTCGGTGCGCATCGGGGTGGCACGCAGCGACGCGTCAGGCACCTTGGCGGTCCCCGAGGCCACGTTGAACGCGCGTAAAGACTGGCTGGAGGCTCTGGTCGCTCTGGCGGCCGAGTACGAGCCCTTGGAGATCATCGTGGGGCTGCCCGTCTCGCTCGACGGCCAGGAGCGGGATGCCGCAACCCGGGCCCGAGAGAGCGCCTCGCAGATCAGCGCCAGATTGCCCGGGATCCCTGTGCGTCTGGTCGACGAGCGCCTGACAACGGTGGCAGCGCACCACCAATTGCGCGATGCTGGGATGTCACAACGCAAGGGGCGCGCGGTTGTGGATCAAGCGGCCGCTGTCATCATGTTGCAGGAAACGCTGGACGCTGAACGCACCTCGGGACACGCCCCGGGCGCACTGATGGACGGAAACTCATGAGCGAACTCGGCCTGAACATGGAGGTGGAACCTCCCAGAGGCTCGGATCCGGAGAAGAAGGGCCGCGGGGCGGTCGTTTTCGCAGTGGTGATCTTCGGCGTCGTGCTGGCCGGGATCCTGGGACTGTTCCTCAAGGATCAGGTGTTCGGCGCCGAGCAGGACTTCGCAGGCGACGGCACCGGTGAGGTGGTCGTACAGGTCGAAGCCGGCCAGACGCTGTCCGACATCGGCGTGACCCTGGCCGAGGCCGGCGTGGTGGCCAGCGACGGGTCGTTCATCGATGCGGCGGCAGCCAACGACAAGGCCCAGACCATCGCCCCCGGGTACTACACGCTGGCCAAGAGCATGAGCGGGCAGGCCGCGGTCGAAGCCATGTTGGATCCTGCCAACCGTGTCGTATCGCGGGTGGTCATCCCGGAGGGGCTGCGCCTCGACCAGGTGCTCAAGAGGTTGGAGCAGGCCACGGACATCCCGCAAGCCCGGTTGGTGGCCGCGCTGAAGGACGCCGATGCGCTCGGGCTGCCGGGATTCGCTGACGGCAACCCTGAGGGCTTCCTGTTCCCGGCCACCTACGAGTTCGCACCAGACGCGTCGGCGCGCGAGGTCATCGCCGCCATGCTGACCCGCTACAACGAAGCGGCCGACAGTCTCAAGTTCGTCCAGAGGTCCAAGAAGACCGGCTACTCGCCGTACGAGGTCATGGTGATCGCCAGTCTCGTACAGGCCGAAGGCCATCCCGACGACTACGGCAAGGTGTCCCGGGTCGTCTACAACCGACTGGCGGCAGGGATGCCGCTGCAGTTCGACGCCACGGTCAACTACGCGCTGAAGAAGTCCGAGATAAACCTCTCTCGTGACCAGATCCGCACGAAGTCCCCGTACAACACCTACGCGAACACCGGACTGCCGCCCACCCCGATCAACCAACCGGGAGAGGCAGCCATGGAGGCTGCGCTGGAGCCTGACAAGGGCGACTGGATCTACTTCGTCGCCGTCAACCCCGACACCGGGCAGACGAAGTTCACCAGCAAGTATCCGGAGTTCCTGAAGTTCAAGAGGGAGTTCGAGGACTACATCGCGGAGAACGGGTGACCCGCAACGCGGCTGTCGTCGGTTCGCCCATTTCCCACAGTTTGTCCCCGGTTCTGCACAAAGCCGCTTATCAGGCTCTCGGGCTGGACTGGGTCTATTGGGGTCTCGAGGTCAACGAGGAACAACTGCCGGGTTTCATCGACCGGCTCGATGATTCCTGGGTCGGACTGTCCCTGACGATGCCGTTGAAGGAGGCTGTGCTCACTCTCAGCAACGACGTGAGTTGGGCCGCGCGGGTGACCCGCTCAGCCAACACGCTGCTGTTACCGCAGCGGGCTGCGCTCAACACCGACGTCGACGGGATCGTGATGGCGTTGCGCCGGGCCGGTTTCAGCGCCCAGCCCGGGTTCACGGCCGCCATCGCTGGTGCCGGAGCCACTGCCCGCTCAGCGGTGGCCGCACTGCACGAACTCGGCGCGGGTGAGATTCACATCCTGGCCCGCAGGCCCGAAGCGGTCGATCCAGCGCGCGCTACCGCTGAGCAGATCGGGATCGATCTACAGGCACATGGGTTCGACGACCTTGCCCCGTTGGGCGCCGAGGTCGTCATCGCCACTGTCCCGTCGGGGGTGGCAGATGTGCTGACCCCGGGGATACCCGGCTCGCCCGGCTGGCTGCTCGATGTCGTGTACTCACCGTGGCCCACCGTGCTCGCGCAGGCCTGGTCAGCCCGGGGTGGTCGGATCGTCTCTGGACTGGAGATGCTGCTGGCCCAAGCCGAGCGCCAGGTTGAACTCATGACTGGACAACCCGCACCTACTGACGCCATGCGCGCGGCGTTGCCTTCCACTCACGCCTGAGGGCTCGCGTTTCGGCCATACTCGGACAAGTACACGTGGAAAGGAATGGTCGATGGCTGACATAGAGGTTCCCCAGTCTGGTGCCTCCGATATCGTCGGTCGACTGCTCAGCGACGCCCTCAGCGAGCACCCGGACGTGCAATGGCTCGGGCTGGTCTCCGAGGACGGTTTCGCTATCGCGTCCGAGGGGGCCGTGGCAGTGGACGACGATGCGGTCGCGGCGGGCGCGGTCCGGATGATGATCCAGGTGCGGACCCTGTCCAAGGCACTCGGGCAGACGGGGACGTCGCAGATGTTCCTGGAGGGCAACGAGAGCGGCATCTGTGTCATCGACAAGGATCCGTGGGTGCTGGTCGTGGTCGGTGCGCCCGGAGTCCCCATCGGTCTATTGCGCTATGAGGCCAGGGAGATCGCAGAGGCGTTCCCGATGGGCCAGCGCGCTGCCTTGACGGCGACCCCGTACGAGACCGATGACCAGCCAGAACCGGAGTGGTCGGTCGTTACGGGCAGCTTTCCCGACGGCTCCTTCGAGGATTCGGACCTTCAAGCAGCGGCCCCATCTGCCGATGAGAGCGACGTGACCCGCACCGATGGTGAGGCTGAGATCCGCTGGGCCGGCGAGCCCACGGTCTTCGACGCGTCGCCAGGGTCGGACCTGTTCGGCTCGGCGGGAGCTGAGGAGATCGTGGACCTTGAGATGCCCTCCCTGGCCGACGCCACCGTGGAGGACTTCACGGGTTGGGATGCCCCGGCCCCCCTGGAACACAATGCGATGTTCGATCTGCCTGCCCCGGACGCTGAGGTGCCGGTGTCGTTCGAGATGCCAGCTCCTGTCAGCGCGGACCAGTTCGATCTGACTGATCTGGCCCCACCGAGCGGGCCCGCGATCGACCTCCCACCGCCGGCCGGACCCGCATTCGAACTGCCGCCCCCGGAGTAGCCCATGCTTCTGTCCGGCTCGCTCGAGGCCTTCCGCGTCCAGGATCTTCTGGGTCTGGTGGGTCGCAAGCCCGGGCAGTGGCTGATCAGTGTGAATTCCGGGCCCAAGCGGGCCTACATAGGGCTTCGAGACCGGGCTGTCGTGTGCGTCTCAGCCGACGAGGACCACGAGGATCTGGCCAGGCGGCTCGTCGTCGAAGGTGCTGTTGGCACCACGGGTCTGGCAGAGGCCATGAAGCATGCCAACGAACAGGGCCTTGGGTTGGTGCGTGCTTTGGTCGATAGCGACAGGGTGGACCCTTCCGGGATCGAGCCGATGGTACGCGCCCACGTTGTGAGCGCGCTGGCCGCGCTGAGCCATTGGCGCACAGGGGCGTTCACCGCCGACGTCGTGGATGTGTTGCCCGACGATCTAGGTCCGGCCTTCACTTTGGCTGACATCGGCCCCGAGGTCAGCCACCTGCTGCAGCGCTGGCGCCCCGCTTCGGACGCGCTCGGGGGCCCGAAGACGGTCATGGCCGTTTACCCCGGCCAGGTGCCCGTGCGCCTGACCGGACTGCACTCGCTCATCGACGGGCACCGCAACGTCATGGAACTCATCGAGGCCTCCGGGCACGGTGAGATCGGCACCGTGGTGGATCTGGCCGACCTCGTCGAATCCGGGTGTGCTGCCCCGATCACGGGCAAGGTTGGAGCAGTGGAACAGCGCCTGGCGATGCTCGCGGCGATGGAGCACTCCGGATCCAAGCGGCCCACCGAACAACCCCGCTTCTCAGTGATAGAGGGCGGCGAGAATCAGTCGAGTCCCCCTGTCGTGGCGCAGCCCGAGGACGATCTGCTCACAGCCCTGATCAAGGGGGTGCGGGGCGTATGAAGCAACTGGGCGAGATCCTCGTGTCCCAAGGCCTGATCAGCCACGACCAGTTGGACAAGGCGCTCACCGAGCAGCGCGGGGCAGGACACTCCCTGGGCAGAGTCCTGATCGATCTCGGGATCCTCACGGAGTCGCAAGTCGTGCAGGCCCTGGCAGCCCAGATCGGGATGCGATTCGTGGATCTCACCGAGTTCACCCTCGACGGCGCGGCGCTGACGAAGGTGCCCGGCAGCGTGTGCCGTCGACATAGTTCCATCCCCATCGGTTTTGAGAATGGCCGTCTGCTGGTGGCGATGAGTGACCCGGCGAACGTCTTCGCCATCGATGACATCCGCTCGGCCAGTGGCATGAGTGTCCAGGCCGTGGTCGCCACACGCACCGACGTACAGGCGGCGCTCGACCGGCACTACCGGGCCGACGGCGAGCTGGATGAGTTGACGACCGCTCTGGACGCCGACGAGGAGGACGAGGACCTCGCATCCATCAAAGAGGTCGTCGAGGACGCTCCCATCGTCAAGTTCGTGAACCTGCTGATCACGCAGGGTATACAGGACCGTGCCTCAGACATCCATCTCGAACCGACCGAGTTCGATCTGCGGGTGAGATATCGCATCGACGGCGTCCTGCACGAAGTGATGCGCTCACCGAAGTCCATACAGTCCGGGGTCATCAGCCGTCTGAAGATCATGTCGGACATCAACATCGCCGAGAGGCGTATCCCGCAGGACGGCCGGATGAGCGTGACCGCCAACGGCCAGAAGATCGACCTGCGCGTCGCGACCCTGCCCACGGTCTGGGGCGAGAAGATCGTCCTGCGGATTCTGGACAACTCCACGGCGATGCTGGACCTTGCCGACCTGGGCTTCCGCGACGTCAACTACGAGCGATACTCGGCCAGTTTCGGCAAGCCGTACGGGATGATCCTCGTTGTGGGCCCGACGGGATCGGGCAAGTCGACGACGTTGTACGCGACCGTGAACATCCTCAACCGCCCTGAGGTCAATGTCATCACCGTCGAGGACCCCGTGGAGTACCGGTTGGCGGGGGTCAACCAGGTGCAGACCCACGCCAAGGCAGGCCTCACGTTCGCTGCAGCGTTGCGATCGATCCTGCGCTCCGACCCTGACATAGTGCTCATCGGTGAGGTCCGCGACCATGAGACGGCCCAGATCGCGGTCGAGTCCGCGTTGACCGGCCACCTCGTTCTGTCCACGTTGCACACCAACGACGCACCGAGCGCGATCACCCGGTTGATCGAGATGGGGATCGAACCGTTCCTGGTCGGATCGGCGGTCGACTGCGTGCTCGCCCAGCGCCTGGCCCGGCGGTTGTGCCCCAAATGCAAAGAGGCCTACCAGCCCACGGTGGCAGCGTTGCAGGCTGCCGGACTAGCGCTGGAGCCCGGGCAGAGTCCGCCGCGGATCTACCGGCCGGTCGGCTGCTCAGTCTGTTCGCGCACCGGTTACAAGGGCCGTGTGGCCCTGCACGAGGTGCTGCCGATCACCGAACGCATCGAGCACCTGGCCGTCGAGCGGGCATCCTCTGCCACCATTGCGCTCGCCGCCCGGGAAGAGGGCATGCAGACACTTCGTCAGGACGGTCTGGCCAAGGTGCTGGCTGGCGTCACCAGTCTGGACGAGGTCCTTCGCGTCGTCGCCTGACCCCGCGGCTGCCTCAAGGCCATCCGTGGATGTGCCGACACCGACTGTGAGTCCTCGTGGAGGTTGTCGATGTCGGTTCAGAACATGCACGCGCCCCCGGTTCCAGCGCGGCCAACCACCGAACAGCAGGTGCAAGCCGGCGACATCAGCCTGGTCCAGGCACTTGAAGCCATGTTGGATCTCGGCGCGAGTGACCTGCACCTGACCGCGGGTGCACCCCCGACGGTGCGCGTCGCGGGCAACTTGCAGCCTCTGACGGGGGCCCCGCGCATGGATCCCGCTGCGCTGCAACGGGTGCTGTACGCGATGCTCACGCAGGAGCAGCGGGAGACCTTCGAACAAGCACTCGAACTCGACTTCTCCTACGCGCTGCCAAGGCGTGCTCGGTTCCGCGTGAACCTCTACCGGCAGCGCGACGCTCTCGGGGCGGCCTTCCGCATGATTCCCGTACGAGATCAAAGACCTCGACTCGTTGGGCATCCCGCCGGCCGTGGCGAACTTCGCTTCACTGCCGCGTGGGTTCGTTCTGGTGACCGGACCAACCGGTTCGGGCAAGAGCACGACGCTGGCGGCCCTCATCGACATCGTCAATACGAACCGTCACGACCACATCATGACCGTCGAGGATCCCATCGAGTTCCTGCACCGGCACCGCAACTGCCTTGTGAACCAGCGCGAGGTCGGTCACGACACCCACTCGTTCGCTGAGGCGCTCAAGCACGTACTGCGCCAGGACCCCGACGTCATCCTGGTCGGGGAGATGCGTGACCTCGAAACGATCCAGGTTGCGCTCACCGCCGCTGAGACCGGCCACCTGGTGTTCGCAACCCTGCACACCCAGGACGCGGCGCAGACCATCGACCGCATCATCGACGTCTTCCCGCCGCATCAACAGCAGCAGATCCGCCAGCAACTGGCGGGGACTCTTGCAGGGCGTCGTGTGCCAGACCTTGTGCAAGACCGTTGATGGGCGGGGCCGTGTAGCCGCGGCGGAGGTTCTGGTCGCCACACCGGCCATTCGCAACCTCATCCGTGAAGGGAAGACCCACCAGATCTACTCCGCCATGCAGGCGGGTGCGAAGTTCGGGATGCAGACCATGGACCAGAACCTGGCTGAGCTCGTCCGGCGCAACAAGATCACCTACGAACTCGGGGTGGACAAATGCCATCACGTGGAGGACTTCAACCGGCTCATGGGTAGGACCTCATGAGCCTGGCCACCTTCGACTATCAAGTCCGCGACCGGAGCGGCAAACTCGTTCGCGGGCGCATCGACGCGGAGTCGGCGTCCGTGGTGGCGACGAAGCTCAAGGGTATGGGGTACGCGCCGATCTCCATCGCCGAGGCGAACGCGGGCCTGAACAAGGAACTCCACATCCCGGGGATGGGAACGAAGGTCAAGCTGAAGGACCTCGCAATATCGTCGCGCCAGTTCGCAACGATGATCAACTCCGGGCTGTCCCTGCTGCGCGCTCTGTCCATCCTCGCCGAACAGACGGAGAACAAGAAGCTCGCGGAGGTCTTCGCCTCGGTGCGGATCGCGGTCGAGCAAGGGTCCTCGTTGTCCCAGGCGCTCGGACAGCACCCCGACGTCTTCCCGCCGATCATGGTCAACATGACCCGGGCGGGGGAGACCGGCGGGTTCCTGGACACCGTCTTGCTGCAACTGGCGGAGAACTTCGAGGCCGAGGTCAAACTGCGTTCCAAGATCAAGTCAGCGATGACCTACCCGGCGGTTGTCTTCGGCTTCGCGATCATCTCGATGACTGCGATGCTGCTGTTCATCGTTCCTGTATTCGCCGGCCTGTTCGACAGTCTCGGCGGGGTGCTGCCGCTGCCCACCCGCATACTCGTGGCGCTGTCCTCGATGCTGAAGATGATGATGCCCGTCTTCATCGTTCTGCTCATCGTCGGGATGACGCTCTGGCGCAAGTACAAGAACGACCCGCGAGTTCGAAACGTCGTCGATCCGATGAAACTCAAGGCGCCCGTCTTCGGTTCCCTGTTCCAGAAGGTCGCGTTGTCGCGCTTCAGCCGCAACCTCGGCACGATGATCCACGCGGGCGTACCGATCCTGCAGTCGCTGGACATCGTCGCCGACACCACCGGGAACGTGGTGATCGCCAGAGCCGTGCAGGACGTGGAAAAGTCGGTACGACAGGGCGAGTCCCTGGCCGCGCCACTGGTCAACCACGACGTGTTCCCGTCGATGGTCGTGCAGATGATGGCGGTCGGGGAGGACACCGGTGCCCTCGACGCGATGCTGCACAAGATCTCCGACTTCTACGATGCGGAGGTGGAGGCCACGACTGAGGCGCTGACCTCCATCATCGAGCCGATCATGATCGCCGTGGTGGGCGGCATGATCGGGGCCATGATCGTGGCCCTGTACATGCCGATCTTCAAGATCTTCGACCTGATTAAGTAGGCGGTTGGCGCAATTATAATAATAAAAAATTAAAAAAAAAATTATTAAGTTTGTAAAAAAATTCGTCCTCTCCGCAAGGACAGGTGTACGTGCCGAAAGCTGAGGTTATCAGCGACGATCAATGCTCTGACGCATAGCCGTGATCGATCAGGATATTCCAATGCTGACAGACGCTGTCGTTATAATACGCTGCCAGTGTTTCGGTGATGATGTAAATATTGATAGGAAAAAAATAAAATAATTAAGTTTGTTTTGAAGAAAAATGTAAATAGAGTGAAAGAGTAATTTATGTGTGAAAATGAAAGAGATTAGTTGAAAAATGTTTAATTTTGTTTGTAGTATAATTATGAATGATTATGTTTTATTAAGATAAGTGGTGTATGTTTGTTCAGATGCTCGATTGTGGACGTCAAGATCGTATATGTGATTCTCTCTCGACCTCAGTATGAGTCGCTGAAGAGATTCGAGATGGTATGTAATAAAAGAAATTTAATAAGTTAGATGAGATAAAAAATTGAAAAAAATTTTGAAGTTTATAAAAATAATAAAGAGTAATGAACGGTGAGGAAAAGGAAAGGAAGAGTGATTGGAAATAAGGATGAAAATAGAGATAGATGTAGTGATGGAAATAAAGAATGAAAAATAATTTTATATAAAGTTGAAAGAAGTTGAAGAAGGAAAGATGAATAAAATATTAGATGATAATGTGATGGATGATGTAATTAGAAAGAAGATAAATAAAATGAAAGAATTAAAGTAGTAGAATTGTAGGAAGTATATGGAATTTAAGTAAAAAATTAGAAATAAATGATAAGAAATAATATTATTGAGAGAAGAGTGTGATTGAATGAAATGTAGGATATAATGAATTGTAATTAAGAAAAGTGTAGAAGATTAAGGATATTAGGTGGATAAAAGATGTGAAATATGATGGATTATATAGTAGATGGAGTTTAAAAATTGAAATGATTTAGAAAATGGATGGAAATTTAAATATGGGATAGGTATACTAAATTTGATTAGTGTTTGAGATATACTGAGAAATATAAATGATGTTGATTGAAGAAGTGGTGTGAGAATATCCTGATGGCGATGACCAAGTGGATGTGACGGCGCGGCTCGAACGCGGCGTCATCCCAGTTTATGAATGCCGGTGTTTACAGGGTGTTATAGTGAAGTTTACGTTGAAAGGACTGGCTGTTCGAGGTAAGGCGGAGATGACCTTCCATAGAGAAGTGAGATAAAAAGAGGAAATTAGTAAATTGTTTAAAGGTTGAATGGTAGTATATTGAAGAATAAGAATGTGAAAATTAGAATGTGAAAAAAGGTAAAAGAAAGTAGAAGTTGAGAAAATTTGTAGTAGTAAAGATATATTAGTGAATGAGAAAGATATAAGTTTAGGAAATGAGATAAGGATAATTTAATGATGATGGAGTAGAATTTGTTAAATTGCGGCGTAGTCCCGTCGATTGGGTTGCTGCGTGGCCCATCAGTGTAAGATTCTACAGCTGCCAGTCGATCAAGCGAATATATATAATATAGGAAATAAGTATGAGTAAAAGGATAATATAATATAAGAAGAGATATGTTTGAGAATTTGATTATTGAAATAAAAAGAAATGAATTTGAATGAAAGAATAAGAGTTGTAGTAAGGAAGAAAAAGTCGTTGAACCACTTGATGTGCGGCTTCACGGAGGCATGCGAGCATTTGAAGTTCTCGTTACGTATATGATCGGCCGAGCGTTCGCGAGTCGAAACTGGCATTATAGCCTGTAAAGAGGCTAGTGCGGAATGCTTGATGAGTATTACGCGTTATCGCGGACGCGTAGCTGTGGAACGATGGTTGCGAGGTGATGAGGTCTTGTGAAATTATATGTAGAAGTTGTATAGAGATATAGAATTTTAATGATTAGAGATTGAGACTGAAATAGTTATTGGAAATTTGGATAATTTAGTAAAGTTGGTTAAATGCGTAGCAGGGGTGCCAGTGCCGATCCGGTCAATAAAATATAATTATTTTCGACCGTTTCCGTCGACGAACAGGATGTGGAATGGTCAATCGAACTGGGTTTCGTGAGCGACTGCTGATACCAGGACCGGTAGATTCAGTCGCGATTTCATGAACGTGGAAGAGGTCGCTTCATCGCGTGGGCAACGACTCGTGTTACGTGTGGATTGCTGCGATACGAAGTAACGGCGCTCCGCGGATCCCGCCTGGCGGATTTAGCCTAATCAATAGTTTCTAGCGATAACGCTGCGATTGATCGTTCAGTAGAATGGCTGCATAGAGAAGTTACCAGTGCATGCGATGGTGTATGATTCAAGAATCAGTACAGCAAGCAGCGTAGTTTCCATTGACTCGTACTTCAAGAACGGTATGGCGTTGGCTGAACGGAGGCAAACGCAATCGGAGCTTGGCGGATATGGTTCACGGAACTCGACGTATCTATTCTTCGCAGCAGAATCCTGACATCTTGGTGACGGCGGTATTCCGCTGCTAAATGATGATTCGTTAATATAAAAATTAAAAAAAAATAAGTGACGGGCGGCGCCGGGTTCGGGAAGACCGCGATCAGCGTCGGTTTCCTGCGCGTATACGAGCAGGAATGCGGCCGCGTACCCGGCCGCGTTCGCGCAGGAGAACGAGTTATCCCAGTTGCCTACTCCAGTCTGCTGCGCGGCGCCGGACTGAAATCGCAAATGCAGCACATCCTCGGGTTCTTCGGGCATCCGATGCCCGGTCGGCCAGCGGCGCGCAACTCGCCGACGAACTCATAAGGTCCTAATCTGTGCCGCACGAAGATTCTCTGCCTCGATCAAGCGCAAAACCTGCACGTCGGGAACCGCAAAGACGAGGAGTCGCCGCCTACCTGAAAGAGATCATGGACGCCGCGCACGTCGCGTTGATTCTCACCGGAATCGACATTGACCAGGCAGGGCCGCTGGCCATGCCGAGCAGCGGTAGGCGGCTGCAAACAGTAACGACCGGGTGCAGTTGGCCCGCCGCTTCGCCGTCGTCAAGATACGTCCCCTCGCACTAGGGTCTACAGCGTGGCAAGACCTCATGGCTAGTATCGAGCGGCAACTCGTCCTGGCGAAAGCCCGCCCGGCGACCTATCTCAATCGTTGGCGAACCTTGTCTGGGAACTGAGCAACGGGGCGATTGGGGTGGCGTTCAACCTGCTTCGTGTCGCCGCGAACACGGCGATCAGTGACGTGATCGAGCGATCACCGGCAGACTCTGCGTGCCACCGCGAGGACCTTGGAGGCTGACCGACTCGGCCGTGGGAAGGTGTCGCATGACCGTCACCCACTACGCACTTCTGCCCGATACGAACCTTCCGGTGGCCGTCCACCCCGTACCTGGGGAGACGTTTCACTCGTGGACGTTGCGGCTGGCCGAACGCCTCGGCGTGGAACCGATACGTGCCCTGAAAGCAATCGGATACGTGAGCAGTCACGTACGAAGCCGCGCAAACTGACCTCCTACGGCATCACAGCCACCGACCAGTCCATCGGCGAAATGTCCCGCACAACCCGCGCCCGAAGCAGCAGTGCGAGCAACCTGCTCACCGTGTTCGACGGCGGCCCCGCCGCCTTCGGTGACTACACGCTCGGCAAGCCAGGAGCCGTCCGCCGCCTCGCGACCCGAACTGGCTGCACCTCGGCACCAGCACCTGCTGCCGACTGCCTACGTGCAAGCGGAAACGCTTGGCACCTCACGTGGCGGCTCCCATGGCAGACCATGTGCACCGAACACGGCACGCTGATGGTCGCGACCTGCCCCGCGTGCCGCCTGCCGTTCAACGCAGGTAGCCGCAGAGACGGCACCTCGGACCGCGCACCAGCAACCTGCCCTCCCCGCCGACAGATGCGCGAACCGCTCGACACGGAACACCGCACCCCTACCCGCCACTGTGCGGCCACCCTACGCGGACATCCCCACGACCGTCTGCACTCAACCGGCAGTCGTCGCCACCAAACCAGGTCGACGCGCTCCTGGCCGTTGGGTACCGCGACCAGAATCACGAGTGGTGGCAAGACCTCCGCACCGTCACCGCGACACTGCTCAGCCACGGCGACCCCGCCGTGATCCTCAACTACCTGCCGGTCTACCCGACCTCGCCGAGCACTCGGTCGATGAGCACTACGCGGCCAGGAACCGCGTTGACGCGGAACGCTCCAGCATCACGAACGGCGGTGGAGACCACCGCACCGCGTCCCGCCGCCGCACCTACTGGGACACCATAACAACCCGCCCTCATCGCCGCGATCCTGCCTTACGCCATCGCGGTACTCCACGACCTCGACCACATCCCGGAATCTTGAGCGGCGATGCCAGCCGCTGGTGGACATTGACGCCGTGGACCTTCTCGATGAGATGGTGCGCGGTCGCGGCCACAACCTCACCACCGAGTTTCGGCAACGCGCAGCGAGCGACACGCTCATCAGCCGCCTATCCACGCGAAGCCGCTACAACCCGCTCGCCGGGCAACCGGGGCACGCGGCAACAATCCGACAACGGCTATTATCGTCACCAGGTCACAACGGCGGTAGAAATCCTGGAATCCCTGGGAGCCGTCAAGGCAGTCCGAACGGAGGCAGGCGCGATGAAGCATGTGAGCCTCACCACCGAGGCGTTCCTTCTCCTCCGCCCGGACGCACCCAGTGCGGCGACCGCGCAGAACATCACACACAACACCATGATTGGGTCGCCCGGAGGCTCCCAATCGGTGGTGGCGACCGCCACACTGCACCAGCCTATTCCCGGGGGACTACTCGCTGGATTGGCGGAACTCGAAGCGGAATTCACAAGCCCTCACATGCGAACCGTCTACGGGGAACTGGTAGACGAAACGCGAGAGGCGGCCACCAGCGGAGACCAAGGTCGGATCGCCAAAGCCCTAGCGAAGATCAAGCACTTCCTGTCAATGGTCGCTGTCGATGCAGCGTCGCAACTCACGATTGCCGGGGCCGCGCAACTCCCCGCCATCGTGCAGAGCCTCAACTCGTGAGCGGTCCTCAAGCGCTCTTTGCGATAGATCAGTGCATCGTGATCGCAGCAGCCGACGCTAGCGACAATCACCACGCTGACGTGTCGGTTTTCCTCGCCGCCGCAGCAGAAGCCGGAGCACGGATCGGCGTTGCCACCACGCTGCAACAAGACCTCAACAGAGCGCCAACCGAGCGACGCGACAAGATTCTGGCATTCGTCAAAGACCAATCGTGGAAGGTGCTACCGGGCTTATTCACCCTGGACTACTCCCCGCTGCCAGATGACGACGACGAGATGGCCGACCTGCTAGCCGAGGAACCCCTCAGCGAGCAGGTCACCGACCTTATCGCAGACCCATCCCACCCCGCATGCGACACACATGCCTACCACGACTACCACCATTACGAAGCAGCCGTACGAAACCAGGCGACGGCGTTCGTTACCAGCGACAAGAAGTTCATCAAAGGAATGCGCCAGTTCGAGAAACTGCCCGTGCCGATCATTCAGCCCCCAGAAGCAATTTCACTGCTTCGGAGCGATGCGGTGCCGAGTCAATCAACGCCGTCCGCCCCTGAGGACACCCTGGAGCACGCATGACCAAGAAACTCACCGAACTGGAAGCCGACATACTCCAGTGGTGGCTACAAGAAGCCACCCGCGGCAGAGCAAACCGTCGCGTCATAGCCGAGGAGTACCTGAAAGCAACCCCGGACATTGCCGCGTCCCAATTCGCATCTGCCGTCGACGCGCTGGAAGCCTTCGGTCTCGTCACGCCCACCCGCGCGTGGGGAGGACATGTGTACCGTGTTTGCCTCACGCCGCAAGCACTCATCCTCGGACGAGAAGACCAGGGTGGCCCCACCATTCACAACACCGTGCACAACACCATGATCGGCTCGCTCGGCGGGCAGCAAACTGTTCACGAAGCCGCCAGCGCCACCGATCACGCTACGGACGGACAGGAGGGAACGCGTACCCTGCTGGATCGTGATACGGGCACAGACGCCACGACTGCTTCGGGCTGATCTGGCCGCCCGTGAAACGGGACAGCCGTTCCGCATCCTCATCACCGTCAATGAACGTCTTCATGAGAACGAAGCCCCAACCCGATGGGACGTCATCGGGTAGCCGAAACACATGAGTCACGTGCGCGTCCGTGGGCACGTTCTTCAGCACCTCGGTGACCCCGGAACCCCAGTTCGCGCACAACACGATGGGGAAGTCAGCCGCACGAACGTAAGCAATAACGTCCTCCAATGACCCGAGGCGTACGGGGGCGTCGGTAGCGTTCCTTCGCATGTGGGGAATATCGGTCAGCCGCCTCTTTGGCGGACGAAGCAACAACAGCAACGACGACACGAGCGACGGCAAAGTCAGAGTCGATAGTGAAGACGCCTGCACCGCAGCCGACGTCCTAGAAGCGCTCGTCGCCATCCTGCGGGAACAACCGGACGACAACACCTTCAGCGGCCCGTACGAGTCGAATAAACTTGCGCAGGTGGCAGAGCACATCAGACAAGACAGCCGACACACCCATCCAAACAGCCGGATTGGCGCCGCTGAATGGGAGCGGACCCTGCGCGGAATTCTTGACCTGCAGAAAGGCTAGGGGGCAGGCTGGGCAATCTCCGATGTCATCGAGTGAGCCTTGATTGGGAAATGCGCCTCACGAGAAATGGCCCATCTGGGCAAACTCCGATGTCACTCGTCAGAAGCTGTCGCCGGTGCGCCGCGCCTATGCGGCGTAACCCAAAGCATTTGGCGGCCTAGTCCGGTAGGTCCGTCCCGCCGGGCTTGTCCACTCGAGTTCGTTGTCACCCAAATGGGTGACCTGCCAGCCGGTCTGGTGCTTGATGCGGTGGTGTCGACGGCACAGGCAGTGGAGGTTTTCGTCGGTCGTCTGACCCTGCGGCCAGGCGACCAAATGGTCGAGGTCGCACCGGGCAGCCGGTGTGTGACAGCCGGGGAAGCGACAGTGCTGGTCCCGGGCACGGACCGTACGGGCCAGCGCCGACGGGATCCGATACTTGCTCGGCGTGGCATTGATGACGCGGCCATCCGGTGCGGCCAGCCAAGCCGCCCATCCCGCACCTGCGCTGATCGCCAGCTGCCAGGCGGCGGCCCAGGGGATCGGTGAGCCGTTGACCGATGCGCCGATGCCGGTGGCAGGCAGGACCACACTGACATGCGTTGAGACGTTGGTGCGCTCGTCGAGTAGGTCCGCAATGGCATCGGCCCGACGCTGATCCAGAGTGCGGGTCTCGTCGGGGACCACGTTGTCGCGAGCCAGCCGATCAAGGGTGTCGAACAGGGACTCGGCCACCTCGCTGGGCAGGTAGGCGTAGAGGTCGCTCATCCCGTCGCGGTCCGGGGTGATCTGCACGCAGCGCTTGTCGAAGGCCGTCTTGCGGGCAGCGTCGTCTCCGGCCTCAGGTAGCCGGGACAGGAGCCAGCGGCGCACCTCGTGGGTCGTGTGCGTGCTCGCGTAGAGAATTGCCCCCTGCTCGAAGAGCACCTGTAGATCCTCTGTGCTCAGAAGGAGCGCGATCAGCTTGGCTCGGGTCAGGTCGATCCGGCCTTCGCGCAGGGCGCTGTAGATGGCCGGTCGACCACAGATCAAGGCAGCCTCATCGCACATCCGGGCAGCCGTGCGGGTAGAGACGTGCAGCAGAGCGGCAACCTCCGACTCCACACCCTCGGCGACCACCGTTGAATCGTTGCCGCCGGCAGTCGCCATCAGCGCCTCGATGCAGGCCAAGCGGTGTGCCTGGGCTGCTCGCAGTGTCACTTCGCCGTCCTCTAGTTCGTCCACCAGGGTGTTCAGCGTGTTGTAGAAAGTTCCCCGTTTCATGTCCTGATTCTAACACATGGATCGTACATATGTTCGAGAAATCCACAAGCGATTTGCTCTGTTCCGCTCCATGTCATCTCCGCGAAGTACCGTGTGGATCGTGCACATGTACTTGGTTCGTCACGGTCAGAGCCACGTCAACCTGGGCGATCTGACCGTCCAGCATCGCGACGAGCCGTTGACAGATCTGGGCCAGGAGCAGGCGGCCAGGGCGGGGCACTGGATCAACCAGCACCTGCACATCACGGAGTTCTACGCGAGCAGCGTTGCCAGGACGGTCCAGACGGCGCAAATCATTGGCGAGATCATCCGTCAGCAGCCCGAGCTGCAGGACGGCTTGCGCGAGATCGGGACCTGTCATGGCGATGGGTCCCCGGTGCCGGCCGCCGAGTTCGAACCTTTCACGCCTGAACTGTGGGGAACGCTCGACCCGTACACCCCTGTCACGGCCACGGGCGAGAGTTGGATGCAGTTCCGGTCTCGAGTTGGTGCGTTCATCGAACAGATCGTCCCGAGTGCACGCCGGCACCGGATGGGGATGACTGCCCCCGAAGGCGACGAGCGCCGGATCCTGATCGTTGCCCACGCGGGAGTGATCGAGGCGGTCTTCGAGTACATCTTCGAGAAGGGGCCGTGGAGTGTCGTCGCGGTGGAGACGCATCACACCGGCATCACCCACGTGGAATACCGGCCACAGCTCAACCGTCCCGACTGGTGGCTGCACTACCACAACCTGACCCATCACCTCACTGACGAGATGCGCACGTAGCGCGTGGGTGTCACCCGTTCGGGTTAAGTCGTCGCACGGTAGGTCCGAACGGGTGAAGGGATGTCCGTCGAACTGCAGGTCGGGTGGGTAACGGCCGATGCCTCCTACGTCATTGCAATTGGGGCATGACAGCCCCACATTCGAAGGAGTCAGAAATGTTCGCACGCATCGCAGCGGCGCGGGAGAAGGAAGAGGGCTTCACCCTCATCGAGCTCCTCGTCGTGATCATCATCATCGGAATCCTGGCAGCCATCGCCATCCCCGTGTTCCTGAACCAGCGCGCCAGCGCTGCCAAGGCATCGCTCACCAGCGACGCGCGTAACGGCGCGATCGCGATCGAGACGTTCTTCACCGAGAACCAGGCGTACCCGGCCAACACGGCCGCCGTCACGGCGCTCAATCCCTCGCTTTCGGCGAACAACGCAGTGACCGACTACGCGCTCACTGGCGGCGGCACCGCTTTCACCTACTGCGTCGAGGCCACGGCCGGCGCAGCAGTTGGCTGGTCAGTCACCTACGACTCGGCCAGCGGACGGCACCCAGCCCCCGGATGCAGGCCGGCTGCTAATCCCCGACCCGGAACGGGCCCCAGATCCACTGGGGCCCGTTCTGCTGTGTAAAGGACCGGCGGCGATCTGTCGAAGACAAGTGTGTGGCAGTGAAGTGGTCGACTCGGCGTGTGCGAAACAGGTTCGCGCACCTGAACGCTGACGCCGGCTTCGGCATGATCGAGATGATGGTTTCCCTGGTGATCCTCGGGATGGTGTCGGCGGGCTTCGCATATGGTCTGCAACTCACCCTCACGGTGACTCAGGAGGACCGCGCCAGGGTCCAGGCCTCAAACCTCGCCGCCCGTGAACTCGAGATCGTGCGCAACCAATTCGGGTCGTCCAAGACCGCACCGACGACCATAGGCGCCGACAGCCAGGTCGTGAATCCCAATCCTCTCAATCCTGCGGCGCTGACTGGTGCGCCCCTCGATCTTGACGGCCAGGAATTCACGGTCGTTCGCACCGTTGAGTGGCTGCCCGCAGGGACCGGAACCAGCCCGTGCGACGGCGGTTCAGCGGTGACATACCCCTCGCTGGGTGTCAACGTCGTGGTCTCGTGGAACGACCAGGGCGTCACCAAGGACGTGGAGTCCAACACGGTCCTGACGCCTCCCAAAGGAACGCTTGCCACCATCAAAGGATTCATCGCCGCCAAGGTGCAAGGTGCAGATGGTCTGGGGGTCGCCTCCGTGCCGGTGGACGTGTCCGGACCTGGGGGTAGCCAGACGCGTGTGACGGCAGCTGACGGCTGCGCGGTGTTCGCGCTGAGCGTTCTGGGTGCCTACACAGTGACTCTCGACGAGCCAGGTTTCGTGAGCTTCGACGGCCAGCCGACGACCTGGAAACCCGCGACAGTCACTAACGGCTCGATTCAACTCGTTCCCTTCAGTTACGACCGGGCGGCGACCTTGGAGATCGAGGACGTCATCACCGACGATCCCGGATCACAGTTCCAGCTGCCCACGGGGGCACATTCAGTGATCATCTTCAATCCTGGCCTCCCCACGATGGGTCAGATGATCGTCCCGGGCAATCAAACCACCGTGACGGGTCTGTGGCCCTTCCCCGACGGGTACTCCGTGTGGGCCGGCCGGTGCACGATCAACGACCCTGCCGTCACCGGTGGGACGCGCGCCGACCCTGTCGCGCCCGGTCCGGGGGACACTGAGGCAGCCCCTGCGCTGTGGAAGCCGCTACGCGTGACCTATCTGGACGAAACCTCGACACCGGTCGAGGGGGCGCAGGTGCAAGCGACGATCGACGACACCTCGGGCTGCAGTGGTCAGACGACGTACACGCTCGGGACCACTGACGACGATGGCATCGTGCAGTCAGCGCTTCCTTACGGGCAGTGGACCATCAGTTCCTCCAATGCCAGCCCGAGTATGGTCGAGGTTTCTGCCGATCCCGCCGTGAGCTACCCGCTCGAGGTGGCCCTTGAGAAACTCCAGGCGGGACCATGAAGGCCTTCCTGAAGCACTGCCGGTCAGAAGACCGGGGCGTCACGTTGGTCGAGATGATCGTCGTGGTGGGGATCCTTGGGACGGTCATGGCGATCGTGAGCCAAGGGCTGATGATGGCGCAGAGCACTCTCAACGAGAACTCATCACGCCTCGATGGATTGAGTCAGACGAACCTCGCCATGGAAGCGATGACCCGCGTGCTGCGCACGGCGATCCTGCCCAGCCAGGTGCAGGCCACCTGCACCGGGTGTGACACCGCGGCGTTCATCGCCGGGGACGACACCAAGGTCGTCTTCTACGCCAACGTGGACAACGATGGAATCCTCCCGGCTTCTGGAACGACCAACTACGGCCCGCGCAAGGTGACGTACGAGTTGAAGAACGGCGAGCTCGAAGAGATGATCCAGAAACCCAACGTCCACTCCGTGACCGACTTCAACTACCAGTACTGCGCGAACCCCGGAACCTCGGGATGTCCTGCCACCAAGCGAGTCCTGGCGCGGGACATCACCACGACTGACTCCTCGACCGGGCTGACTGACCCGTTGTTCGCCTATTACGACCGCGATGGCGGTCTGCTGGACACGCCGCTCGCTGCCAACTCCCTGCGAGCCGTCGACAGTATCGACGTGCTCCTGCGGGTCAAACCTTCCGACCGGACGAAGCCGGTCACCGTGGTCGCTCGGGTGACGTTGCCCAACGCCGACTCCCTCATCCAACCCACCCCGACGCCGTAGGGAAGTGATCACGATGTGCAGGCCGAAAGTCGTCGACGATCGCGGCGCTGCCCTCATCATGGTGATGGGAATGATCTCGATCATGACGGTCGTCGTGGCCGCCGCACTGAGTTACGCAGTGAACGTCGCGCCCCAGGTCCGCCGCGATGAGAGCTGGCAGGCCGCACTTGCCGCCGCGCAGGCAGGTGTCGACGACTACCTGGCCAAGCTGAATCGCACGGACGCGTATGCACAGACCGTCGATTGCACGAACACTGCGCTCAAAGGCCCGAAGGCTGAGGCGAACACATGCGGATGGAACAGCAGCACGGAGCCCGGCTGGGTCAATGTGAAGGGTGGGGACGCGACTGCTGGGAAATTCCACTACGACGTCAACACGGCGAACTTCTGGAAGGACGGCTCGGTGTGGGTCGAGTCGACGGGAAAGGTGCGCGGGATCTCCCGGACGATCCAGGTCCGGGTCGGTCGTGGCGGATCCACGGATTTCCTCTACTACACCGACTTCGAGGACGCCGACCCCCAGAACCTTGTCGCCTACCCGCCCGGCGGGAGCAACTCCCTCTCCGGCGGTGGCGCGAAGTACGACGTGTGTGGCAAGAGCGGGCCGACACTGGCGACCTACTGGTGGCAAGGTGGCACCCGCGTCAACAACAGCTACTGCCAAGAGATCCAATTCGCGGGCGCTGACGTACTGGACGGTGACGTTCATTTCAACGACACCCCACTGATGGGCGGTTCTGGAAGTTCCAGGCCTCGGTTCCTGAAGGGGTTCGAGGTTGCTGACCCCAACTGCACCGAGGCCCTTGGCGCACCTGATGCCAGCGGTGTCGGAAAGGCCGCAGGCAAGGGCAAGTGCTGGCGGAGCACCTCTACCAACACCCCATATGTGGGCACGGCTGGGGCGAGGCCTGCGCTGCCGCTGTACCTGCCCGACAACTCGGACAAGTTCGCCACGTACCCCGGTTGCACGTATTACGGGGATACCAGGATTCGCTTCAACAGCAACGGCACGATGACCGTCTGGAACACCAAGAGTGCCGGCCGGACGTTGACGGGCCCTGATTCGCCCGCTGGGCTGAACTGTGGGAACGCTTCGCAATTCATCCCTGCATCGGGGCAGAAGTACCCGGCTTCCGGCCAGACGGTGCCTGTCCCCGATGACATGGTGATCTACGCCCAAGCATCGACGTCGGGTTCGGCGACGTGCGTCCCGGGTCAGATCATCAACGGCACCGCGTCAGGCAGCACTTCCAACGATCAGATCCCGACCGGCACCGGCAACACCTTCCAGGGCGTCACCGATATCACCTACTTCAACCCGAGCTCCAGTTCATTCACGACCACCAAGAAGTGGAAGCGGGGCAGCAGCACTTGGGCCCTTGACACCAGTTTCACGCCGAATCCGCAGACCAGCAGCGAGGTTCCCAGCGGGGACACCCATCCGACGACTTTCGACTGCGGGCTGGGCAACATCTATGTTGAGGGTGTTGTGAAAGGCCGGGTGACGATCGCGGCGCAGAACAACGTCATCGTGACCGGAGACCTGTCCATCAGCAGCACGACGAAGGGCAACTCCGCCATCGGCCCAGACATGGTGGGCCTGGTGGCGGCCAACTCCGTGGTCATCTACCACCCGGTGTCTCGGTCGAGCTCGTCCGCCGAGACCCTGACCAGCACGGTCAAGAACCCCACGAGCCTGAACCGGACATGTCCGGCGGCCAGTTCTGGGACTTCGCTGGGCGGCAGCGGAGGCTCCAACGGGAACACGGTGACCTGCACATGGACGACGACAAAGACGTTCGGCAGTACCTACAACAACATCTCGTATCCGGCCGCGACGAATAGTTCCGGTTCGCGCTGGGTGTACGCATCGATCCAAACCCTGCAGCGCAGTTTCTGGGTGCAGAACTACAACCAGGGCGCCGACATCGGGACGCTGGCGGTGCGCGGCTCCATCGCTCAGAAATGGCGTGGTGCGGTCGGTACGTCCGGTGGGACCGGTTTCGACAAGGACTACTCCTACGACTCCCGTCTACAGTTCGCCTCGCCGCCCTACTTCCCGCAGTGGACGAACGCGGCGTGGGGTGCGAAGGTGACCGGTGAGCTCAAGGCCGGTATTGATCCACAGGCATCGGCGGAACAGTGACTTTCGGCAATAGGCTTCACCCGTGGTGGTGATCGCAGGGCTGTTCGGGCTCCTCATCGGCTCGTTCCTCAACGTGGTGGTGTGGCGGTTGCCACGCGGCGAGTCCTTGTCGCATCCGGGCTCGCACTGTCCGGAGTGTGACCACCCCATCAGGGCCTACGACAACATCCCGGTGGTGTCGTGGCTGCTCTTGCGCGGCAGGTGTCGGGACTGCGGGGCACAGATCTCCATCCGGTACCCACTTGTGGAACTGGCCACGGGTTTGTGCTTCGCCGCGACCGCGGCATGGGTCGGGCTGTCGGCCCTGCTGCCGTTCGCGCTGTGGTTCGTCGCGGCCTGCATCGCGATGACGCTCATAGACATCGAGCATCACAGGCTGCCCAACAGTCTGACCGCTTCAACTTTTGCGGTCGTGGTTGCCGGCCTCGGTGTCACCGCGAGGGTGGACGGGAACTGGGGCGACTTCGGCCGCGCGATGGCCGGTGCCGCGGCATTGACGTTGTTCTACGCACTGCTGGCCCTGCTGTACCCAAAGGGGATGGGCTGGGGCGATGTGAAGCTGGCAGCCTCCCTGGGGGCTGTCATGGGTTGGTACGGGTGGGGAAACCTTGTCGTGGGAGGGTTTGCGGCCTTCGTGCTCGGCGCAGTGGTGGGTGTCGCAGGCATCCTCGCCGGCCATGCGGGGCGCAAGAGCGCCATCCCCTTCGGACCATTCATGATCCTCGGCGCTCTGCTAGGGGTCGTATTCGGGGCCCAGATCGCAGATTGGTACGCCAACCTCGTCATTTAGCCGTTTCCGGACTCAACCGATCGGGTGAACCGGCCGATGCCACTGTGACGGATCATGGAGGTCACGGTGGCCAGGACGACTTTGGGCATGGAGGTGGGGTCTTCCGCCGTGCGGCTCGCTGCGGTGTCCCGCTCTCGCTCGGGCCCGGTGCTTGATCACATCTCGCACGCCGAACTGGCGCGGGGCGCGGTTGTGGACGGTGAAGTGATCGATCGCGATTCCTTGCGCGCCAGCGTGCGCCAGGTCGTGAAGGCCGGCAAACCGGGTCGGCGGCAGGTTCGTCTGGGCGTGATGGGGCAACGCATGGTCGCCAGGCAGGTGGACCTGCCCTGGGTGCCACCCAAGGAGTTCAAGAAGGCGCTGCCGCTGCTGGCGGCCGACCTGCTGCCGATGCCTGTGGATCAGTGTGTGCTCGACTTCATCACCTACGAGGACGTGGTGGACGAGGATGGCTCGCACATGGTGCGTGGACTGCTGGTAGCCGCCGAGGAGGACGGCATCCTGCGTCTGGTGGACGCGGTCGAGAGTGCGGGGCTACAGGTCGTCTCCGTGACGCTGACGCCGCTGGCCAGCCTCGGGGCCGTTGCGGACCCCCTGGCCGCCGGACCGGAGGCGGTCATCGACGTGGGCTATTCCATGACCAGCGTCACCATCCATGAGAAGGGCCAGCCACGATTCGTGCGCATCCTCGGCCGCGGTGGCAGAGAGACCACCGAAGCCCTCGCGGCGACCCTCGGGATCAGTGAGGCGGATGCGGAGCGCTGGAAGTGCGCGCTACCCGCCATGTGGGCGAGCATGACTCCAGCAGACCAGTCGGCGACCGAGAACGCGGTGCGCTCAGCACTGTCCGAACTCGTCACCGAGATCAGGACCTCCATCGGCTTCTACTCCACCAGTGAGGGGTCCCGTTTGACGAGGGCCTACCTGGTGGGGGGCGCAGCATCCATGCTCGGGCTGGCGCCGATTCTCGCTTCGGTGTTGCATGCGCCTGTAGATGTGGCAACAGCCCATGGTGTGCGACCTGCGAAGTCCCTATCGCCCGAGGCCTTCCTTGCTGCATCAAGTCCTGCTTCGGTATCGGCCGTCTCGCTGGCACTGGACGCGTCATGACCACCTACTACAACGATCCCGCACCCGCCGATCCGCCGCCGGCCGAGTCGGAACCCATGGTGCATGTCGCCGCACCCGACACCCTGGCGGGATTGCTGCCCAAGAAGTCGTTCCCCGTCCCCGAACTGATCCCCCCATCGGTGATGAGGCGTCGCGCGGTTGACATGGCCAAGCGCCGCACCGTGATGGCTGTGGTGATAGTGCTCGTGATGGTTATCGCCATGTCCATGTTCGGCCGGATCGAACTCAAGGCCGCCCAGAGCGAGTTGAGTTCGGTACAGGTGAGCCTCGCGGCGGCCGAGGCTGAGAAGGAGAAGTACAGGGACGTGCCCGTGGTCTACGCTGCGGTCGACGCGGCCAGATCGGAACTGGCGCAGGCGATGGGCACTGAGGTCCAGGTGGCTCGCCTGATCACGGATTTGAGTTTCACCATCCCGCCGGACGTTTCGCTGACCGGTGTGTCGGTGGTGGTGGGTGGCGAGCAGGAGGCCCCCGCCGCGGGGACCACCGCGCAGCAGCCCACGACCCCGCTTATCGGGACGGTGGCGTTCTCGGGGGAGGCCCGGGCGTTCACAGACGTCTCGGCATGGATCGACACGCTGCGCAGTCAGCCGGACTACACCAACGTGATCCTGACCGATGTGTCGAAGGATTCCAGCACTGGCATCTACACCTTCTCCAACACAGCGGAGCTCACCGATCAGGCGCTCTCCGGCCGATTCGTTGAGGAGACCCGATGAGAAGCAGCCCGCGTTTCTGGACCATCGGCGGCGTCGTGGTCGTGCTTGTGGTCGCCCTCGTCGGTTACATGTTCGCCATCCGGCCCGTCTTCCAGAACGTATCCGCGGTCCGGGCCGAGATCCAGCAGACCCAAGAGCAGACCGACCGGGTGATGGTACAGACCCGGCAACTTGCCCAGCAGGAGAAGGATCTTCAGGAGCAGATCGAGGCACTGGAGCGGATCCGGGCGAAGATCCCGAAGGACGTCAACGTCCCGAAGCTCATGCGCACGATCCAGTCCGAGGCTCGCGCTGAGGGCGTCGAACTCGACTCGCTGCAACCGGGCCAGATCACGATGTTCGAGATCGAGGAGCCCAGCCCGTCTCCCACGACCACGGACGGGGCGTCGCCCGAGGCGTCGGCACCCGCACCAGCCCCGGTGCCCTCTGCCAGCAACCTCGGCCAGGGGGTTGCCCCCAAGAACATCGGAGTCGCCTACGTCCCGCTCAGCCTCACTGGTCAGGGGACGTACAGTTCGGTGCGCCGGCTGACACAGCGCCTGGAACAGCAGCAGCGCGCTTTCTTGATCACAACTTTGGACGTCACGCGGCAGAGTGACAACCAGTCCGATCTGCCACTGGCGTTCACCATGCAGGCGCGAGTCTTCGTCCTCAACGGCGACACGGTGAACCTGCCGGCCAGTGTGAAGGGGGAGTGAGGACATGTCCGAGTACATCCAGGAGAACCGGCGAGCAGTGATCATGCTTGTGGTGGCCTTGAGCGTTGCTGCTCTCGTGGGCCTGTATCTACTGCTGTCCTCCGGCGGAGGGGCTGATTCGGCCAGCGGGTCTGTAGCACACGAGCCCGCTCCCACACCGTCCGTCACAGTCGAGGAGCTGTCCGCTACGCAGCAGACCGTCGTGCGATACGGGAACACAGGCACCGGTACGGACCCCTTCGTAGCACTGGAGGGAACCGAAGAGGAACAAACGACAACATCGAGCTCGCAGACCTCGTCGAGCGGATCTGGGAGTAGCAGCAGCGGCTCGTCCGCAACGTCGTCGTCTTCCTCCTCCGGATCCTCATCGTCCTCCGGCAACAGCTCCTCCAACGACCAGCCCGTCTACAACCCGCCCGACGACTCCGGTGGGTCCTCCAACGACACTCCGAACAGCAACTCCGCGCCCAAAGATCCCGAGCCGGTCAGCAATGGCGACGGACCCAAGGTCATCGTGATCCAGGCCGGCGACACGTACGCGGTCGTGAAGATCAACGGTGAGCGCACGAGGTTGTACGTGAACGTGCCCGGGCCCAAAGGCGTGACCTACATCGCCCCGCTTGCCGGTGGCTGTGGATGGTTCGGTACTCCGGACTCCAAAGTCAGGGTCAGCGTCTGCGGCGGAGAGGCCCAGCGGCTCTGACTGGTCGGCGCCCGATGGGTCCCCGCATGACAACATGGGGGAATGCTCAGGTGGTTGACCGCAGGTGAGTCCCATGGTCCTGTACTCACGGCGATCGTCGAAGGTGTGCCCGCGGGGGTGCGGATCGACACCCAGGATGTGGCCGATGCCTTGGCCCGTCGCCGTCTTGGCTACGGCCGGGGGGCGCGCCAGAAGTTCGAGGCCGACGCGGTGCGCCTGCTCGCCGGGGTCCGCCACGGTCTGACGCAGGGCGGCCCGATCGCCATCGAGGTGGCCAACTCGGAGTGGCCGAAGTGGGAGCAAGTCATGTCGGCCGATCCGGTGGACGAGGACGTCCTGGCCCGATTGGCGCGAAACGCACCCTTGACCCGTCCGCGCCCCGGTCACGCGGATCTGGTGGGCATGCAGAAGTACGGTTTCGACGATGCGCGGCCGGTTCTGGAGCGGGCCAGCGCCCGTGAGACGGCCGCCCGGGTCGCGCTGGGCGCGGTGGCGAAGGCGCTTCTGGAACAGGCGGCCGGGGTTCGTGTCTTCAGCCACGTGGTGCGAATCGGCACGGTGGCCAGTAACGCGCCGACGCCGACGTACGACGACCTGGCCAGCATCGATGAGGATCCAGTGCGTTGTGCTACGCCGTCGGTGAGTCAGGCGATGGTTGCCGAGATCGACGCCGCGAAGGCCGAGGCCGACACGCTTGGCGGGGTCGTCGAGGTCGTGGCGGAAGGACTTCCTCCAGGACTGGGCAGTTACGTGCATTCGGATCGTCGGCTCGACGCCCGGATCGCCGCAGCATTGATGGGGATCCAGGCGATCAAAGGTGTCGAGTTCGGAGACGGTTTCGACCTGGCTGCGATGCGCGGGTCGCAGGCGCAGGACGAGATCCTGCTGGTCGATGGCAAGGTGAGCAGGCAGACCGGGCACGCAGGCGGGACCGAGGGTGGCATGTCCACCGGCGAGCCGCTGCGGGTGCGGGCGGCGATGAAACCGATCTCCACGGTGCCGCGGGCCCTGCGCACCATCGACGTGGCGACCGGGCAACCAGCCACTGCTATCAACCAGCGTTCCGACGCCTGCGCCGTGCCTGCCGCCGCCGTGATCGCCGAAGCCATGGTCGCGCTCGTGCTGGCCGATTCGCTTCTGGAGAAGACCGGCGGCGATTCGGTGGGCGAGGTGTCGCGCAACCTGAGCGCGTACCTGGACACACTGCTTTGACCGCGCGGCTGGCGCTGGTCGGAGCGCCCGGGTCCGGCAAGACATCGGTGGGCCGCGCACTCGCCGAGGTGTGGACCTGCGAATTCATCGACAGTGACGCCGTGTACGAGGCCAACAGCGGCAAGACCGTGGCCGAGGCGGTCATCGAGGATGAGGCGACCTTTCGGGAGGCCGAACGGCAGATCGTGCTGGAGATCCTGGCCGCACCCGCCGCCGTCGTCGCAGTCGGAAGTGGCGCGGTGCCCGCGGCAGTTGACGTTCTGAAGGCAGTACCTGTCGTCTGGCTGGAGGTCGGGCTCGCGGACACTGCGCGACGCACCGGGCTCTCGGGTGCTCGTCCAGTGGCACTGGGCAACATCCGCGGGCAGTTGCACGACATGCTTAAAGCCCGCGCCGAGGTCTACGGGTCCGTGGCCGATCTCGTAGTGCCCACTGACGGCCGGACGGTCGATTCGGTGGTGGCTCAGATCAGGGATTGGGAGGCGCAACGTGACGACCATTGAGGTGGCAGGTGCCCGGGCGTACCCGGTGATCGTCGGCCACAACCTCTTCGACGCGGTGGTGGCCAGCATCCCGGCAGGCGCCGCCCGGGTGGCGGTGATCCACCCGCGGGCACTGCGGGCCACGGGCGAGCAGATCCGGGCCGACCTGTCCGGCGGTACCAACGCCATCTCGATCGAGATCCCGGATGCCGAGGACGCGAAGACGGTCGAGGTCCTGAACTACTGCTGGTCGGTGCTGGGCGAGAACGGCTTTACCCGATCCGATGCGATCGTTGCGGTCGGCGGCGGCACCACCACCGACCTGGCCGGATTCGTCGCGGCCACCTGGTTGCGCGGCGTCCAGATCGTGCAGGTTCCGACCACTCTGTTGGGGATGGTCGATGCGGCAGTGGGCGGCAAGACCGGCATCAACACCGCCAGCGGGAAGAACCTCGTCGGAGCCTTCCACGAACCCGCTGCTGTGATCTGCGACCTCGACACCCTGCGCGAGTTGCCGCGCGCTGAGATCATCTCCGGGCTGGCCGAGGTCATCAAGTGCGGCTTCATTTCCGACCCCCGGATCCTGGAACTGGTGAGCGCGGACCCGGCCGCCATCCTGGATCCCGAGTCCGAGGCCCTGCACGAGACGATCACCCGGTCCATCCAAGTGAAGGCGGATGTGGTCGCCGCCGACTTCCGGGAGGACCGCCCCGAGGGGCTGGGCAGGGAGGTCCTGAACTACGGACACACGCTCGGGCATGCGATCGAACTCAATGAGCGGTACCGCTGGCGGCACGGTCCAGCGATCGCTGTGGGCATGGTCTACGTCGCGGAGTTGGCCGGACTGGTCGGACGGCTCGACGACGATGTCGTGCAGTTGCACAGGGACGTTCTGGGCAGTGTTGGCCTGCCCGTTTCCTACGACGGGCAGTTCCCGCGGTTGCTCGAGGCCATGAAGCGCGACAAGAAGACCCGCGCTGACACGTTGCGATTCGTCATACTGTCCGGTGTGGGCAAACCCGAGATGCTGGTCGGACCCGATCCGGCGCTGGTAGCCGCTGCGTACGCGCAGGTGCAGCCGTGAGGATCCTGGTTCTCAACGGGCCGAACATCGCGCGACTTGGGACCCGTGAACCCGACGTCTACGGCGCAACGACCTACGACCAACTAGTCGCGCAGGTGGTGGAGTACGCGGCAAGCAGAGGATTCGACGCCGACGTCCGACAGACAGACAGCGAGGCTGAACTCATCGGTTGGCTGCATGAGGCCACCGACGCCGCGATTCCGGTGATCCTCAACCCTGCTGCTTTCACGCACTACAGTTACGGGGTCCGCGACGCGGCGGCTCAGTTGTCCGCGCCGCTGATCGAGGTCCACATCTCCAATCCCGCGGCCCGCGAGGAGTTCCGGCACACATCGGTCATTGCGGGTGTCGCGACGGGGACGATCGCCGGTTTCGGGATCAGCAGTTACCTACTGGCCGTCGATGCGGTGGTCGCGTTGGAGGCAACATGATGGACTTCGCCGGACGCCGGGACACGTTGCGGACGCTGATGGCCGGGGACTCCTGTCAGGCGCTACTGGTCACGAATCTGCCCGACGTCATGTACCTCAGTGGCTTCTCCGGGTCCAACGCAGCGCTGCTGGTTCTGCGCGATGGCGTGTACCTGGCCACTGATGGCCGGTACGTGGTTCAGGCTGGGAGTGAAAGCCCCGACGTAGAGCTGATCGTGACCCGTCAGTTGCTGCCCGAGTTACTCCGGGCCGCGGCGGCTCGCGGGGTTCAGACGGTCGGGTTCGACGGCAACTCGATGTCGGTGGAGCAGTGGCGCCGCGTGGCCGAGGAAGTGCCCGAGGTCGAACTTGAGACGGTCGGGATCGACATCAGTGGCCTGCGCCGGGTCAAGCAGGCCCCGGAGGTGGAGGCGTTACGCGAAGCCTGCGCGATCAGCACGCGTGCCCTGCAGGCTCTGCTGGACGAGTTGGTGGTGGGCATGACCGAACTCGAGCTCGCACGCCGGCTCGAGCTGCACATGGGATTGCTTGGAGCCGCCGACCGGGCGTTCGACAGCATCGTCGCATCGGGGCCGAACAGTGCGGTTCCACACCATCAGCCGACACAGCGACGTATTGCCGCTGGGGACCTACTGAAGATTGATTTCGGCGCGAAGTTCGCGGGCTACCACGCCGACTGCACACGCACGTTCGTCGTTGCAGCAGACCCTGCGGACTGGCAGCTGGAGATCCACGACGTGGTGGCCCGGGCCCAGCAGGCCGGTTCGGATGCATTGGTGCCCGGTTGCGTCGGCCAAGAGGTTGATGCCATCGCGCGCGCAGTCATTGAAGACGCGGGTTTCGGGCAGTACTACGGGCACGGTCTCGGGCATGGGGTGGGCCTGGAGATCCACGAGGCGCCGTTCTTGGGCCCGAACTCCACCCATACAGTTGAAGCAGGGGTTCCCGTGACTGTGGAACCCGGCGTCTATCTGCCCGAACGGGGTGGAGTGCGCATCGAGGACACCGTGATCGTCCATGACGACCATGTGGAAGTCCTGACGGATTTCCCTCGCGGCCTCGCGAGGGTCGGATAGGAAGACACGAACAGTGGCAACGACCAACGACCTCAAGAACGGCCTGGTACTCAACATCGACGGACAGCTGTGGGCCGTCGTGGAGTTCCAGCACGTCAAGCCCGGCAAGGGCGGCGCATTCGTGCGCACCAAGCTGAAGAACGTGCTCTCCGGGAAGGTGGTCGACCGGACGTTCAACGCCGGAGTCAAGGTCGAGACCGCCAATGTCGACAAACGGGCGATGAGTTACCTGTACAGCGACGGTGACGATTTCATCTTCATGGACGCCACCACCTACGACCAGATCCCGGTCTCAGCGGCGACTGTGGGCGAGGCGGTGAAGTACCTGCTGGAGAACCAGGAGGCGATCGTCGCACTTCACGACGGGACGCCGCTCTATGTCGAACTGCCCGCAAGCGTGGAGCTCGTTGTCGAGTACACCGAGCCAGGTCTGCAGGGCGACCGCTCCACCGGCGGCACCAAACCCGCGCGCCTCGAGACCGGTGCTGAGGTACAGGTTCCCCTGTTCCTGGAGACCGGCGAGAAGATCAAGGTCGACACCCGCGACGGTTCGTACCTGGGCCGCGTGAACGGTTAGTGGCTGCTCGCAGTAAGGCCCGGCGGCGTGCCGTCGAGGTGCTGTATGAATCAGACCTGCGCGGCAGCAGCATCGATGAGGCGCTCGAATCCCTCGACGCGCGCGTCCAGGCCTCGATCAACCCGTACACCACGCAGATCGCCCAAGGTGTGGCTGCCAGGCAGGCGCAGATCGACGAGACCCTTTCGACCTATGCGCAGGGCTGGACCTTGGACCGGATGCCGGCGGTCGATCGTGCGATTCTGCGGGTGGGGACCTGGGAGCTCTTGTGGGGAGACGTGCCTGAGGGCGTCGCGCTGGCAGAAGCAGTGGTGCTTGCCAACGAGTTGTCCACCGATGAATCCGGCAAGTACATCAACGGGGTGCTGGCGCGGGTACGCGACGTGAAACCCCGGATGGTGCTCGACTGAGCCTGCTTGGTGCCCTCGGTGGGATTCGAACCCACACTGTCAGGATTTTGAGACCTGTGACTCTGCCAGTTGGTCTACGAGGGCGTGTGTTCTATGTTAGCGGCGCTGCGTAGGCTGATCGTCGCAGGATCAAGGCAGACCGCACGGAGGTGGACATGCAAGGGCCGCGCACGGTTCTGGTGGCCGAGGACGAGGCCCTGATCCGGATGGATCTGGTCGAGACGCTCGCTGAGATAGGCCTGGACGTCGTTGGCGCTGTGGGGGATGGGCGCTCGGCGGTCGAATTGGCCACCGCGCTGCGCCCGGACCTGGCCCTTCTGGACATCAAGATGCCCGACATGGATGGGCTGGCCGCCGCTTCACAGATCATCGAGCTGCGCTCCACCGCGGTGGTCATGCTGACTGCGTTCAGCCAGCCCGAGCTGATCCAGCGGGCCGTCGCCGCCGGGGCGATGGGCTACCTGGTCAAACCCTTCAAACCCGAGGAGCTGCGCGCCGCTCTGACCGTGGCCTGGCAGCGCTACTCCCAGTTTCGCGAGGAACAGCAGAAGACCCGCGAACTGGAGCAGACCTTGGCCGATCGTAAGACGATCGAGCGGGCACGCGGCCTGGTGCAGGACCGGCTGGGACTGACTGAGAATGAGGCATTCACCTGGCTTCGCAAGGCCGCCATGGATCAGCGGGTCAGCCTCGTTGAGGTGGCCAGACGCACCCTTGAGGCCTGAGCGCCCGGACAGCGGACATCCGAAGTCCGCATCACAGAAACGCAACATGTGTCGGTCGGTGTTTGTGCCTGGTTCATTTGTCCGTAGAGTAAGCGCAATCGGCGCGACAGTCGTGCCGGCAAAACTCACAAAAGGGGTAAGAATGACCCGACCGTTGATTCTGCGGTCGCTTGTGGTTGTAGGGGCCGCGAGCCTGGCGCTGGCTGGTTGCAGCAGCGATTCCGGTTCGTCCGACTCTTCCGCAAGCCCGTCCGCAGACACCTCCGCCGCCGCTGGCGACGGAACCTTGAAGATCGGCACCTTGCTGCCGCAGACCGGCTCGCTCGCGTTCCTCGGACCGCCCGAGTTCGCAGGCGTTGACCTCGCAGTCCAGGAGATCAACGACGCCGGTGGCGTCAACGGCGCGCCGGTTGAGAGCGTCGTCGGTGACTCCGGCGACACCTCGACCAACATCGCGTCGCAGACCGTTGACCGTCAGTTGTCGCAGGGAGTGGACGCCATCATCGGTGCCGCCTCCAGTTCCGTGTCGCTGACCGTGATCGACAAGATCACCAGCGCCGGTGTGCAGCAGGTCTCCCCGGCCAACACCTCGCCGGAACTGTCGACCTACCCGGACAAGGGCCTGTATGCCCGTACCGCCCCGCCGGACACCTTCCAGGGCCAGGTCCTCGGTGACCTGGTGGCTGGCGACGGACACACCAGCGCCGCCATTCTCGCCCTCGACGATGCCTACGGCACCGGCTTGGCCGACAACGTGGAGAAGGCTTACACCGCCGCGGGTGGCACCGTTTCGTCCAAGCAGATCTACGACCCCAAGGCCGCGTCCTACGAGGCTGAGGTCTCTGAGGCCAAGGCTTCGAACCCCGAGGCTGTGGTTCTGATCGGATTCGACGAGTCCAGCAAGATCATCCAAGAGATGATCAAGCAGGGCATCGGCCCGAACAAGGTCCCGCTGTACCTGGTGGACGGCAACCTGTCGAACACCCTGTACACCGACCTGCCGAAGGGCTCCATGGAGGGCACGCAAGGCACTCTGCCCGGCGCCGAGGCCAGCGCGGAGTTCCAGAACAAGCTGAAGGAGATCAACCCCGACCTCGAGGACTTCTCCTACGCACCTGAGGCCTACGACGCGGCCGTCATCATCGCGCTTGCCGCGGAGTACGCGGACAACGACAGCGGTCGCGCCATCGGCGACACCATCAAGCAGGTCACTGCTGACGGCGAGAAGTGCACCACCTACGCCGACTGCAAGCAACTGATTGAGGACGGTAAGGACCCCGACTACGACGGTCAGTCCGGCCCGATCGACCTCAACGACGTGGGTGACCCGAGCAAGGCGATCATGGGCATCTACACCTACGGTGCCGACAACACCTACACCCGTACTGGTTCCCAGGAGGGTGACGTTCCGGACGCCTCACAGGGCTGATCCGACAACGCTGCAACGGCGCCCGTTCCCGAAAGGGGCGGGCGCCGTTCGCGTTTGCTGGAGTCGAGCCGTTGGGCGCGGGGCCTTGGAGCTGTTGGGTGCGGGGCCTTGGAGCTGTTGGGTGCGGGGCCTTGGAGCTGTTGGTTAGAGGTTGTGCTGTTGGTTAGCGAAACAACGCGTGGATTCGCTAACCAACGGCACAACCTCTAACGCGGGCCGGAATGACCCGACGCGGGCCGGTTTGACCCCGGGCTTAAGCCTTGGCCAGCGTGCCCAGGTAGAGCTCGACGACCTTCGGGTCGTTGGCCAGTGCCCGGCCGGTGCCGGTGTAAGCGTTGCGTCCTTGGTCCAAGACGTAGGCCCGGTCGCAGATCTGCAGGCAACGCCGCGCGTTCTGCTCGACCATGATCACGGTGACGCCGGTTTTGTTGATCGTCTTCACGCGCACGAAGGCCTCGTCGGTAAAGGCGGGGGACAGGCCGGCGGAGGGCTCGTCGAGCAGCAGCACCTTGGGTTCCATCATCAACGCGCGAGCCATCGCCACCATCTGACGCTCACCGCCAGACAAAGAGCCGGCTCGCTGCTTGCGGCGCTCGCCGAGGGCGGGGAACAGCCCTGCGACCTCGTCGAAGCGATGCTGGAAGGCCTTGGGGTCCTGGTAGGCCCCCATCTGCAGGTTCTCCTCGATCGTCAGCGAGGGGAAGACGTTGTTGTTCTGCGGGACGAACCCGATCCCCATCCCGACAAGCCGGTCCGCCCGCTGATTGGTGATGTCCTTGCCGTCGAAGCTGACCTTCCCGCTGCGCACTTTGACCAGGCCGAACAGGGACTTCAACAAGGTTGACTTGCCGGCACCGTTGGGTCCGATGATTCCCACCAGTTCCCCGGATTGGGCGTACAGGTCGCAGCCGTTGAGGATGTTCACCCCGGGGAAGTATCCGGCGATCACTTCCTCGATGCGCACAAGCGCGCCTTCAGCGCCGGCGAGGTGTTCATCTCGGCCTTGAATCGTGGTGCCGGCCATCAGACCTCCTCAGGGTGTGCCGTCAACGCCTCACCGGAATCGGTGAGAGGTTTGTCGTGGTGGGTTCCGAGGTACGCGTCGATGACCGCATCGTCGCTCATCACGTCATGTGGTGGGCCTTCGGCGATGACCTTGCCCTGACTCATGACAATCACCCAGTCACTGATGTCGCGGACCATGTCCATGTCGTGCTCGACGAACAACACCGTGGTTCCGCGGTCGCGCACCTCACGGATGTGATCCAGCAGGCTCTGCGTCAGTGCCGGGTTCACCCCGGCCATCGGCTCATCAAGCATGACCATGTCGGGTTCCACCATCAAGGCCCTGGCCATCTCGAGCAGTTTCCTTTGCCCCCCCGACAGGGATCCAGCGAGGTCGTCCTGTTTCTCGGCAAGGTTGAAGCTCTCCAGCAGGCGCAGGGCCTGCTCAGAGATCTCCGACTCCTGTGCACGCCACAGGAAAGGGAAGACCGAGGCGAACAACTTCTCCCCGCGCTGGTGTTGTGCACCCAAGCGCATGTTCTCCATCACGGTCAGCCGGGACAGTGCTTTAGTCAGCTGGAAGGTCCGAACCATGCCGAGTTTCGCGACCTTGTGTGGTCGCACACCCGCCAACTGGTGTCCTTCGAAGGTCCACTTGCCTTCGTTGGGCCGGTCGAACCCCGTCAGCAGGTTGAAGAAGGTCGTCTTGCCCGCGCCGTTGGGACCGATGAGCGCAGTAATGGTGCCGCGCTGGACCTCTGCGTGCTCGACATCCACAGCGGTGAGTCCACCGAACTGCCGACGGACACCGTCGGCAATCAGAATGGGGTCGGGTTTGGCGACCCCAGGCTCATGGGGGACGTCCTTGAGGGCTTCGATGAGGTGCCTGAGGTCATCTGGCATCGAGGCTCAACTCCTTCTTGTCGCCGAGGATCCCCTGCGGCCGGTAGATCATCAAGAGCATGAGACTCAAGCCGAGTATCCAGTACCGGATCTGGCCGACCTGGTCGCTGCGGATGAAGTCGATCGTCCCGCTGGACACGAGACCTGACAATGCGCCGTCGATGAAGACCAGCATGAACCAGAAGACCACCGATCCCACGATCGGTCCCAGTACCCGGGCGGCCCCGCCGAGGATCAGCACCGCATAGGCGAAGAACGTGAGGTCCGTGCTGTAGTAGTCCGGCTGGATCGACTGGAACGCGATGGCGGCCACAAAGCCTCCGAAGCAGCCCATGACACCACCGATGATGAGGGCCTGCAGTTTGTAGGAGTACACACTCTTGCCCAACGAGCGCACCGCGTCCTCATCCTCACGGATCGCCTTGATCACGCGGCCCCACGGGGAGCGCATCAGCAGGAAGACCAGCAGGGATAGGACCACTACGAGGATCCAGCCGATCGTGACGACCCACATGTCGTTCTCGCTGAAGCTGGCCGGGCCGAGGTTCACCTGGCCGGAATACGGGTTGTATTTGAAGAAGTCGTCAGCGAATCGGTTGATGCCATCGGAACCGCCGAAGATCGGGTCGAACGAAACCGATCGGAACACCAATCGCAGAATCTCGGCCGCAGCGATGGTGACGATTGCCAAATAGTCGGCGCGCAGTCTCAGCGTGGGGATACCCAGCAGCAGCGCCAGCAGGATGGCGGCGAGGATGCCGACGAGAAGGCCGACCCAGAGACTCCAGCCGGCGTAGGCGATGGACACTCCCAGCCCGTAGGCGGCCACCGCGAGGAAGGCCGACTGGCCGAAGTTCAGCAGTCCGGTGTAACCGAACTGAACGTTCAACCCGATGGCGGCCAGCGCGAAGATGACTGCCTGGATACCGATGCCCTGAGTGAGGGCCTGGCTGAAGACGTTACCCCAATCCATGACTAACCCACTCTCTCGCTGCGGCCGAGGATGCCCTGCGGTCTGATCATCAGGATCACGATCAAGACCGCGAGCGCGCCGACGTTCTTGAGCTCCGAGGGGATGAACAACGTCGACAGCTGGATCATGGTGCCCACGATGATGGATCCCACGATCGCGCCCGTGGCGGTCCCGAGCCCACCGAGCGTGACACCGGCGAAAATCAGCAGGAGCAGTTGGAAGCCGGCGATCCAGTTGACCCCCAGCGACATGCTGTAGATGATCCCGGCCAGGGCGGCCAGGGCCGCACCCGCCATCCAGATCACCGAGATCACGCGGTTCACGTCGATGCCGGACGCCGAGGCCAGCGCGGGGTTGTCGGCGATCGCCCGGGATGCCTTACCCACGCGGGTCAGTTTCAGCCACAGGACCGTGCCGATGAGGACCACGATGGCGACCAGTGCTCCCACCAGCGCCTTGGGCGTGATGTCGACGGGGCCGAAGACCAGACCGGCCTGACCGCTGTAGGAGGCGAACTGGCGGGTATTTCCACCGAAGATGAACAGGTAGACGTAGCGCAGGAAGATGCCCAGACCGATCGATACGACCAGCATGGCGATCAGGCCGGTACCGCGTTTGCGCAGCCAGCGCCAGAAGAATCGGTCCTGCAGATAGCCGAACAGGCCGCCCGCGACCACCGCCCCTGCGGCAGCGATCACGAAGGGCAGTCCTAGCAGGTTGTTGAAGAAGTAGGCCATGAGCCCACCGAACGTGACCAATTCACCGTGGGAGAAGTTGGTGAGACCAGTTGTGCCGAAGATGAGGCTGAGTCCGACCGCGGCCAGGGCGATCGTGAGGCCGAAGATCAGCCCATCGACGGTCAACTGAATCGCTCGATCCAGTGTCGACTCGCTGGCTGTGCGCGCCTCGCCCGTGGGGAAGAGCACCGACTTGGTCTGGCCCGGGCCGACCACCACGTCGGTGCTGACCCGGTCCGGGTTGGTCAAGGTCACTCCGGCTGGCAACGTGGCTGTGTCGAGCGTGACCGTGTAGGTACCCGCTCCGGGCAGTTTCACCCGCCACTTACCCTCATCGTCGGTGATCGCATTCTCCTGAAAACCTTCTTCGTCGGAGACGTTCACCGTCACATCGGGCACTCCGGCCTCGGCTGTCTTGATCACCCCGCCGATGGTTTCGCCTGCCGCAGAAGCGGCCGTGGCTCCACCAACGAAGGCCCACAGGGCCAGGGCGACCGCGCTGATGATCAGCAGCAGTCGTCGCACGTGCACACCTCTACTTCCATCGTCGTGGCCCGTTGTGGCCATCCCACAGTCAAGCGCAGAACCCACGAAGCCTGCTACATGCTAGGCGGTGTGTCATGGGATGTCGATCACCACCCGTGGACCGAGCTGAAGCCGTGTCGCTAATCTTGATAGGGACTTGGAGCATATATGGACATCGCGGTCGCAGATGTGACCATGGATCAACTCGAGCAACTGGCACCCCTCTGGGAAGAGGCGTGGCGTGCTGCTGGGCGACGACGGACCAGCGTGCCACTGGCGCTGTCCATGGACCGGCTGCGCCGCCGTGTGGAACTGGCGGCTGGGGGCGGTTACAGGTTCCTCGCCGCCTGGGACGGCGATTCACCGGTGGGGATCGCGACCGTGTCACTGACCGACGGTGGGCCCATGATGGATGCCCCCGGTGTCCACGTGCACGTCCTGCACGTCGCACACGATCATCGCAATCGCAAAGTCGGTACTGCCTTGCTCGCAGCCGTCACGGACTGGGCGGCGCAACTGGGCTCGGATCAGGTCGTCGTGGATGTGCCGCCAGCTTCCCGGGACGTCATGCGGTGGTACGCCAAGTGGGGCTTCGGGCCCTACTTGAATCGTCGGGTCGCGACCACAGCCACCATTCGCCGAAAGATGGGTGGCCGTCCGCCTCTGCGCGTAGCAGCAGGGGGCAACGGGCGGGCCCTGTCGATCAGCGGACTGCGTCGCGTAGCAGGCAGGTGAGCCTGCCGGTGGCAATGCGCCGGCCCTGGTCGTCCTCGACCGGGATCACGTAGGAGACCAGCGTCCGCCCAGCGTGGACCAGTTCGGTGCGTGCTGTCACGGATCCAGCCGCCGCGGAACGGTGATGGGTGACGCTCAATTCGATACCTACGGGGAATCTCCCGGGGTTTGCAAGTGCCGCGGCGACCGACCCGATGGACTCGATCAGCACCGCGGTCGCGCCGCCGTGCAGGATGCCGTAGGGCTGCGTATTGCCGGCTACCGGCATCCGGCCAACCACCTCGCCGCCTTCGCGGGACACCTCGATCCCCATCCGCTCGGCAAGGGCGCCCATCCCCATCTGCGCGATGTTGTCGGGCCAGTCTTTGTCGCTCACACAAGCACCGTAATCCTGGTGAGGTCAACGGACAGCAGCCTGGGTCGAGTCAGACCAACACCCTAGACTCGACAACGATGAATGACTCACGAGGCAGGCTCCTGCTCCTGGACGGCCACTCACTGGCCTACCGCGCGTTCTACGCCCTGCCGGTGGAGAACTTCAGTACGTCCACCGGGCAGCCGACCAACGCGGTGTTCGGCTTCACGTCCATGCTCATCAACGCATTGCGAGACGAGAAACCCACGCATATCGCGGTGGCCTTCGACGTGTCACGCAAGACCTTCCGTAGCGAGACCTTCCCCGAATACAAGGCCAACCGGTCGAAGTCGCCCAGTGAATTCGCCGGGCAGGTGGACCTCATACGCACCGTCCTGGACGCAATGTCGATCCAGGCATTCTCCGTCGAGGGCTTCGAGGCCGACGATGTGATCGCCACCTTGGCCGGCCGGGCGAAGACGCAGGGTCTGGAGATCCTCGTGCTCACAGGTGACCGTGATTGCTTCCAACTCGTCGATGATTCGTGCACCGTTCTGTACCCCAAACGAGGGGTGTCGGATCTGGCGCGCATGGATCCTGCCGCCGTCGAGGCGCGCTACGGCCTGACCCCGGCCCAGTACCCCGACTTCGCCGCCCTGCGCGGCGATCCGTCCGACAACCTGCCGAACATCCCCGGGGTGGGCGAGAAGACCGCGGCCAAATGGATCACGCAGTTCGGCTCGCTGGACGCCTTGGTCGAGCACGTGGATGAGGTACCCGGCAAAGCGGGCGCAGCATTGCGAGACCACCTGGGTCAGGTGATCACCAACCGGGCGCTCACACAACTGGTCAGCGACGTCCCCCTGGACGCGGACGTGGCGGGTCTGGAACGGGTGCCGATATCCAGGGAACAAGTCCACGAGGTCTTCGACAGCCTGCAGTTCCGGGTCCTGCGCGAGAGGTTGTTCGAGTCGCTGGGGGAGTCGGTCGGCCACGAGCCCGTCTCACAGGTCGCCAGCGTGTCTGTGGCTCACGACCCAGCCCAGTGGTTGCTGCAGCACGCGGCGGGCACGTTCGGCGTCCATGTACAGGGGAGTTGGGGTGCAGGAACCGGTCGGCTGGATCGGCTCGCGCTGGCAGCCGACGACGGCACCGCGGCGGTGTTCGAGGGTGTGGGACCGGCCTTGGCCGCATGGTTGGCCGACCCGGCGGCGGCCAAGGTGCTGCACGATGCGAAAGGCCCGCTGCTGGCAGCACGAGCCAGTGCGACGCCTATCGCTGGCGTGGTCGGGGATACGGCGCTGGAGGCGTACCTGCTGCTGCCCGGACAGCGCTCGTTCCAGCTCGGCGACCTGACAGCCCGGTTCCTGCACAGGGATCTGGTCGAGGCCACGGTCACCGATCAACTGACCATGGACGGTCTGGAGGACACCTCCGCTCAGGAGATGGCAGACTCCGCGGCGGCGGTTCTGGATCTGCACGTCGAGCTGATGACCCAGTTGGGGCCGGTGGGCGGCGAACTGCTGACCGAGATGGAACTTCCGCTTGAGGCCGTGCTTGTCGACATGGAGTACGCCGGAATCGCCGTAGACCTGCAGCGGCTCACCGATCTGCGCGACGGCTTCGACGCCCAGATCGCCGAGGTGACGCAGGAGGCACATGGCCTGGCCGGACGTGAGTTCAACCTGGGATCCCCCAAGCAACTGCAGGAGATCCTCTTCAACGAGCGCGGTCTGCCCAAGACGAAGCGGATCAAGACCGGGTACACCACCGACGCCGACGCACTGAGCACCTTGTACGCCAAGACCCAGGACCCGCTGCTGGAATGCCTTCTGGTCTGGCGCGACAAGAGCAAGCTGCGTCAAACCGTGGCCGGGTTGATCCCCCTGGCAGACTCCGGAAGCCGGATACACACCACCTACAGCCAGATCGTGGCCGCGACCGGCAGGCTGTCCAGTACCGATCCCAATCTTCAGAACATCCCGGTGCGCACCGCGGAGGGCAGGCGGATCCGCGCCGCTTTCGTGGTGGGTGCGGGCTACGACTCGCTACTCACCGCCGACTACAGCCAGATCGAGATGCGGCTGATGGCGCACCTGAGCCAGGACGAGGGCCTTATCGAGGCGTTCAGGTCGGGCGAGGACCTGCACAACACGGTCGCTTCCAAGGTGTTCGGGGTGCCCGTGGACAGCGTTGACGCAGAGCAACGGCGGCGCATCAAGGCCATGTCCTACGGGCTCGCCTACGGCCTGTCCGCCTACGGCCTCTCCCAGCAGTTGGGCATCGCTACGGACGAGGCCGCAGCGATGATGCAGGACTACTTCTCCCGCTTCGGGGGCATTCGCGATTATCTGCAGGAGGTCGTCGAGCGCGCGCGTGTCGACGGCTACACCCAGACGCTGTGGGGCCGCCGGCGCTACTTGCCGGATCTGAACAGCGACAACCGGCAGCGCCGGGAGATGGCAGAGCGGATGGCGCTGAACGCTCCAGTACAGGGCAGTGCTGCCGACCTTGTGAAGGTGGCGATGCTCGACGTGCAGGCGGCGCTACGCGAAGCGGGGCTGCAAACCCGGATGCTGCTGCAGGTGCACGACGAGTTGGTGCTCGAGGTCGCGGCCGGTGAGCAGGAGGTCGCCACCGGGCTGGTGGTCCAGGCCATGACGAACGTGCGCGAGCTTTCCGTGCCTCTTGAGGTGTCGGTCGGGGTCGGCCCCGATTGGGACTCAGCCGCTCACTGAGATCCCCTCGGCAGCGGGGACGTCCCGCTCGCGCACGAGTCGCACGACACCAATGGCCGTGACCGTGGCCACCACCAGCAACATGAGGGCCGCGACCTGGGCCACGCTGTTGTGCCACACCGCCACCAGGGCGATCAGCGCGGCCGTGCCCGCCCAGATGACCGGGATGAGTTTGCGGTCGCGGATGGCCACCAATCCGTAAACGACGAACTGCAGCAGTGCAGCACATGCTCCGATGAGGGCGAACAGGGGGAGCAGTTCGGCCATGTCCGCGTATTCGGGTCCCGCGATGACCGCCACGATCAGGTCGGGTGCCAGCCACACCAGTGCCGTGCACAGCAGCCCGATCGACGCGACGACTCCCAGCCCGACCAGCGTGGTCCGGCCTCGGCGGGCATCCACCATGCGTGCGTAGGCCATCACGGCGACGAACTGGGGCAGCCACGTGACGACCTTCGCAATGATGATGCCCACGCCGTACTGACCCGCTTCGTCCGGGGTCAAGAAGGCCCTGCCCAAGACGATGTCGAGGTTCGTGAGGCTGAACAGCGCGAGCATGGCGTAGGTGGCTGCGGGGATCTCACGCAGCATCGTGGAATGCCTCGCCGTCCCACCGCGGAACGTGGGTCGCACGATCAGCCAGCAGATGACCGCGCCCACGGTGCAACCCAGCGCCAAGCCGAGCATTCCGCCGGCCAGCGTCGACAGGGCCAGAAGGAAGCCGATTGTCACCAAGGCTTTGGGAACCCCGACAGCCAGGTAGACCCCCGCCAGCCGGATGTGCATCTCCTGGCCCTGCGCGATTCCCAACGCACCCCCCATGAGCGTCAGCGGGAAGAACGTCAGTGCCAGCAGGATGTAGGTCGCGGGGGAGTCCAGGCTTAGCGCGATACCGACCAGTGGGGAGATGAGAAGCCAGAAACCCGCCGTGAGAACAGCAGCGACCAGGGCAGTGCGCCACGCTGCGGTGGCCTCGTCGCGGCGATGCTCCGGGTCGATGGCAACGATGTGGCGGGCGGTGACGGCCTGAGCGGCAAGGGCCACCGTATTGCCGATCAACAGCAGGGCGAGCAGGGCGCTGAAGGCGCCGAACTGCGCGGGTGAGAGGGTCCTGGCGGCGACCAGGGTCTGGGCGTAGGCCAGCACCTGCCCGATGCCGAGCGCCACAGCGACCATCAACCCGCCACCGACCAGACGTTGGGCCGTCGAGGTCGCGGTCGTGTCTTCTGTGCTCATCAGCCCTCCCGGATGCCACCCTAGGCGAGTGCCCGTCAGCCTCAAGCGACACGCGGCCACCGTGTGGGTGGTCGTGTTGTCGCTGCTGGTCCTGGCGCCGCTGCTGGCTCCCGGGTTCGTGCTGCACCTGGACATGGTGTTCGTGCCTCACCAGACGCTTCTGCCCTGGAACCTCGGGATTGGCGGGGGCCTGCCTCGATCCGTACCCCAGGACGCCGTCGTCTCCCTGCTCGCCGGACCCCTGCCAGGTCAATTGCTGCAGAAGGCCGTCCTGGTCGCGATCTTCGTGCTGGCTGGGCTTGGGGTGGCCAGACTGTCCGAAGGCAGTGCCGCAAGACAGGTCGTGTCTGTTTCCGTCTACATCTGGTCGGCGTACCTCGCCTCACGCCTGCTCATGGGCCATTGGGGCTTGTTGTGGGCCTTCGCGCTGCTGCCTTGGGTGGTGCTGGCGGCCAGGAGGGCACGAGAACGCGGTCACTGGATGCCCGTGGTGCTGTTGTGTGGCCTCGGAGCATTGGTGCCGACCGGCGGCCTCATTCTGGCCGTGGTGGCGATTCCGCTGGCGGTCGGGTTCGGCAGCTTGCTGCGCCCCGGCCGGCGTTGGGCGTTGGCTGGGTTGATCGTCTTCGTCAATGCCCCGTGGTGGTTGCCGGCACTGCGCAGCCCCGTCACCGACCTTTCAGATCCCCTGGGCCTTACGGTGTTCGGTGCGCGTGCCGACGGCCCCGGCGGGGTGCTGCTGAGCGTGCTCGCCGGCGGTGGTGTCTGGAACAGCAACGCCACGCTGGGGTCACGCACGACCTGGTTCGCGGCGTTGAGCACGATCGTGGTGCTGGGTTTGGCGGTGCTCGGCTGGACGAACTTGAGACGCGAATGTCGCCCGGAAGCGGTGTGGCTCGGTGTCGTGGGCCTGGCCGGGGTCGGGTTGGGCCTGGATGTCCGGTGTCGCCGATGATCAGGCCTGGGCGCGCGAACTCGTTTCATCACTGCCCGGTGGCGGACTGCTGCGAGACGGGCAGAAGTGGTCCATGGTCTGGGTTCTACTGCTCGCGTTGTGCGCTCCTCGCGGACTGGAGCGGTTCACCGGGGGTCTTGACCGCTCTCTGCGGTTGTTCCTGACCGCAGCTCTCGCCCTGCTCCCGCTGGCGACCATGCCCGACCTGATAGCCGGTGGTTTCGGTGCGCTTCGCACTGCGACCTATCCGTCGGAGTGGGACGAAGTCCGCGACAGAACCCGAGGTTCATCCGGTGACGTCCTGTCGCTGCCGTGGGCTCCGTTCAGGCGCTACCAGTGGAACCACGACAACGTTGTGCTCGACCCGCTGCCCCGGTACCTGACCAACACGGTCGTGTGGAACGACCGGTTGCCGGTGACGGTGGCCGGGGACCTGGTGGAGGTGGGCGGCGACGATCCCCGGGCCGCAGCGGTTACGCAGGCCATCGACGGCGGTCGCTCCCTCGGGCCGGTGTTGGCCGGGCTCGGGATTCGCTGGGTGGTTGTCCAGACCGACCAGCCAGATGCTGGCCGACAACCGGATCTCACTGGCCTGACTCAGGTCTGGACCGGGTCCGGTCTGCAGTTGTTCCGGGTGGATGGCGAGGTCCGCAGGGTGGACCCGCGTGATCCAGTCGTGGTGGTGGTCGATCTGGCTGTGCTGGTGACACTGGGAGTACTCACAGCCCTCGTGGTCTACCGTCGTCGCACTGGACTCCGTCCGTAATCGAACCGTGTCGTTCTAAGACCTGCGTGTCAACGGCAGAACGTGCTACTTTCATCGGGCTACGGAAACGTTTCAATTAGGAGGCTTTCGATGGGTGGTCCCGCTGGTGCAATCATCGCAGCCGTTGTAGGTGCGATCCTTGCTGTTGGCGCCGCATTCGGCATCGCAACTTCCCAGTCGGCGACCCCGGCTCCCGTCGACAAACCGTTCATCGTCTACGGCGACGGCTGATCCTGCTCTATAGCCTCGGGCGACTGGTGTTCCAGATGGCCCGAGGGTGCAGGTACGACTGAAACACCGGAGCCGGCTCCGGCAGCATCGGCCAAAACCTGAGCAAACGCCTGCGTGGTGGCTGCCCACGTGAATTCCTCGGACCTCTTCTTCGCTTCTGCACCCATCCGCACACGCATGTCCTGGTCGTCGATCAACGACTCCAGCGCTGAGGCGAATTCGACCTCCCCACCGTCGACGAGCAGCCCGGTCCGGCCATCGATAATCGACTCGGCCACACCACCCGCATCGCGATAAGCGACTGCCGGGATCGAGTGTGAAGCGGCCTCCATGACGACTATGCCCCACCCCTCTTTCAACGACGGCAGGGCCAGCACCCACGCGGACGCGTAGACCCGGTGTTTGGTCTTTTCGTCCACGAAGCCCAGGAAATCGACCATGTCACTGACCCCCAAAGCTTGTGAGACCCGCTGAAGGCGCGGGGACCACCAGCCGTCCCCGATGATCGAGATCCGCAGGTCCGGATGCGCGTGCCGCATGATGGCTGCTGCTCGCAGGACGTGTTCGACGCGCTTGTGGGGTACCAGCCGTCCCACGACCGCCACATGGGGGTGGGCGCTGGGCTCCACGTCCAGACCAGGCGCTGCTTCGATCCCGTTGTGAATGACATGGATGCGCTGGGATGCAACCCCGAGTTCTGACAATTCCTGACGGGTGCGATCGGAGACGACCACGTACGTACAGTCGCGGTACAGGCGCGGTGCCACCACCGACTCGATCCACCAGCCGACACGGGCCCTCACGCGGTCATAGACGACGGGCCACTGTTCGCGGTGCACGTGGTGGACCAGAACGACCACCGGCGTGCCCGCCGACACCGCCCTGGACATGAATGGAATCCCGTTCTGGACGTCGACGATGACATCGATGTCCCCGAACGCCTTGGCCCGCACCCTGCGGACGGCCTCGGCATACACACTGAGCTTGGTTCCGGCCCGCACGAAGCGGACCCCGTCGACGGTCTCGATGGGCGTGGCGCCCGCGTACATCGCGCAGAAGATGGTCACCTCGTGACCGGCAGCGGCCAAGGACCGCGCCACGTTCTCCACGTAGACCTCGGAACCGCCTCCCTCGGGATGACGGGTGTCGCGCCAGTTCAAGAACAGGACACGCAGCGCTGCGGACATCGGGCCTCCTTGTGCGTGACACGGTACCTGGAAGGCGCCTCGCAACGACGCGACTTGGCCTAGGTTCGAACGGTGAGCCCGAATCCCACCGAAGACCCGAGCGCGCGACTGCGATCGCTTGCCACCGTGGGTCGCGCGGCGCGACTGTTCAAGGACTTTCAAGTCGAGCAGACGGACCCGGAGCGGTTCTATTCGGCGATGGCCGCCGACTCGGTCGCGCAGATGTTGTGCTTGATGGATCTGGATCAGGCGCACGTTCTGGACGTCGGTGGCGGTCCGGGGTACTGGGCAGATGCCTTCCACGGCGCCGGCGCCCGTTACACCCCACTCGACGCCGATGCCGGTGAACTCGCCCTGCACGGGCGGGTGCCGATGCCCGGGACCGTGATCGGGGACGGGCAGTGCCTTCCCTTCCGCGATGGCGCATTCGACCTTGTCTACTCCAGCAACGTGGCTGAGCACGTCCCGGACCCCTGGGCGATGGGCGATGAGATGGTCCGGGTCTGTCGTAGCGGGGGATTGATCTTCTACTCCTACACGTTGTGGTACGGGCCCTGGGGAGGCCATGAAACCGCGCCGTGGCACTTCGTCAACGGTGAGTACGCGGCCCGGCGCTACACCAAGGTCCACCGGAAGCCGCCGAAGAACCGTTATGGAACCTCGTTGTTCCCCGTGACCATGGCCCAGGGGATGAAATGGGCGCGTACGCGCCCAGACGCCGAGGTGGTGGACATCATTCCCCGGTACCTTCCTTCCTCTCTGTTCTGGTTGCGTGCGGTTCCTGTGGTGCGGGAGGTCGTGACCTGGAATGTGGCCCTCATACTGAGGAAACGATGACACTTCTGCAGGATCCCGCCCGCACCGTCCCCGAACCGCAGCAGCCGCCCCCGGCGCCGGCTTGGCGCGCGCGGGTGCTGGCCACCTGTTTGGCGCTGGTCACCCTGGCCTTCCTGCAGGATCCCGGTCGTGTCGTCGCCGATACAAAACTGGACCTGACAGTTGACCCGTGGGGGTTCCTTGGCCGTTCTCTGCAGCTTTGGGACCCCGAGGGCTTCTTCGGCCAGTTGCAGAACCAGGCCTACGGATACCTGTGGCCCATGGGCCCGTTCTTCGGCATCGGGCACAGCCTCGGGATTCCTGACTGGGTCGTGCAGCGGCTGTGGTGGTCCTTGGTGCTGGTCGGCGCTTTCCTGGGGATGTACTTGCTGCTGAGGGCGCTTCGGGTCGGTTCTGGATGGCCCATGCTGCTCTCAGCGGTCGCCTACGCACTCGCTGTGCGTCCACAGTCGGCCATCGGCGCGATCTCCGTGGAGGTCTGGCCGATGGCGGTGGCGCCATGGGTGCTATTGCCACTGGTGCGCGGTGCCCGCAAGGGCAACGTCGTGCGGGCCGCTGCCTTGTCCGCTCTGGCCGTCACCACTGCCGGTGGGGTCAACGCAGTGGCCGCTGGCGCGGTTCTGCCCTTGGCGGTCTGGTGGTTGATCACTCTGCGTCCAGGTCCGCGGCGGCGACACTTGGCCCTGTGGTGGTCCGGCCTCACGGCACTGGCGGTCTTGTGGTGGCTGGTGCCGTTGGTGGTGCTGGGCCGATACTCCCCACCCTTCCTGGACTGGATCGAATCGGCCTCATTCACCACCTCCATCACCGATCCGACAACCGTGCTGCGGGGAGCCGATCACTGGCTCGCGTACCTCGGCAACGCCTCCATGTGGAAGGCCGGATGGATGCTGGCCACACAACCGCTGGTCGTGGTGGCAACCGGCATCGTTGCGGCCGTGGGGGTAGCCGGACTGGCCATGCGGTCCCTGCCACATCGGGCGTTCCTCCTCGGGGGAGCACTGGCCGGTCTGGTCCTGGTGGGGATCGGGCATACAGGGGTGTTCAGCGGACTGGGCAGCGAGCAGATCCAGACCTTCCTGGACGGCGCTGGTGCCCCCATCCGAAACGTCCACAAGTTCGACCTCGTCCTGCGCATTCCTTTGATCATCGCTTTCTGTCACGTTTTGACGACCGTGTGGCCGGTGGGTCGGCGACCACGGTGGCGAGTTGGCGTGGTTGCGGTGATCCTGGTCGCTCTGGTCGCTTCATGGTGGCCGGCGCTGACCGGTCAGTTGGCAAGGGGGCGTTCCTACGTCTCGGTCGCCGACCATTGGCGCGATGCCTCTGAATGGTTGAACAAGGTGGCGGATCCGGGCCGGGCTCTGATCGTTCCTGGAGCATCGTTCGGCCAGTACGTGTGGGGCCGGACCCAGGATGAGCCGCTGCAGGCTTTCGGGGGTTATCCCTGGGGGGTCCGGGACGCCGTACCACTGTCCAGCGCGGGGAACATCCGGATGCTGGACGCGGTGGAGGCACGATTGGAGGCCGGTAGGGGCAGTCCGGGCTTGGCCGCCTACCTGAACCGCATGGGCGTCGAGTACCTGGTCGTGCGCAACGACCTGGCACCTGGTGCAGCAGCCCCCTTGCCGATCCGCATCCATCAGGCTCTGGACGACAGCAAGGGCCTGCATCGCGTCGCGTGGTTCGGTCCGATCGTGGACACTCGCCGGGTCGGGGGCGACCCTGGCAGACGAGGGTCTGCGGGCCAGTTACCCGGCTGTCGAGATCTACAAGGTCGAATCCAGCAATGCGGCCAGTGACCCACGGCTCTTGCTGCGCCCGGCCGACACGGCCATCGAGGTCGATGGTGGGCCCGAGGCCTTGCTGCCCCTGGCGGATGTGGAGGGCCTGGGTAACCGCGTGGCCCTGGTGACTGGTGATCCGGAGTCGATCGGGCTTGCCGCAGCCACGGGCGTCGTGACGGACACGGACCGCAGACGTGAGATCACGTTCGGGTACATGCGTGGCAACGAGTCGCCGACCCTGACCGAGGATGAGCAGTACGAGCAGTCACGCGCAGTCCACGACTACCGCGTCTCTGGGGAGGCCGGTAACACGGTGGCCGTGCCTGGTCTGACGTTCGATGCGAGCAGTTCGGCCTCGGATGTCGATGCCACTGGCGTCAGCCGCGAGGGGCGACCCCGGCTGCGGCGATGGACGGCGCCCTGGACACCTATTGGCGACCGGGCGCGCTTGACGAGGAGGGCTCGTTCTGGGAAGTGCGGTATGACCAGCCGGTGACCCTCGGGGATACCGTTGAGATCGCCCTCATGAGCAGGGGCTCGAAGGCCGAGACGGTCATCGGTCTGACGATTGAGACCGATGCCGGGACCACGACCGTGGATGCCCAGGACAACCCCCGGTGGCAGACTGTGCCCGTCGCGGCCGGTGACACGCGATCGGTGCGTATCGCGGTGGCCGGCGGTGATCCCGAGCCCACCTTTGGCATCCGCGAGGCAAGGCTTCCTGGTGAGGGGACCAGCCCGCTTGCGCCTGCCGGATGGCGTTTCAGGTGACGCGGTGCTGCTTACGGCCAGACCCGGCGATGCGGGTCAGTGCACATCGCGCGACTCCACGATCATCTGCACGGACGCCCTCGGCAGGTTCTCGCAGGACAGGGTCGGGCTGCACAGAGTGGTGAATCTGCCATCGGATGTGGTGTCGAGTCCGCGGATCATCGTCAGTCCACGCGATGCAGCGGAAGTTGCCTCGGCAATAGCAAGCGTGGTTGGACTCGACGTGCAGACAAGTTCGACTCGTACCTCCGAGGTTGCTGGATCCGGCTTGGCGGCGTTCGACCGTGACCTCGGGACTGCGTGGCAGGCGGCTCCGGACGACAAGCAGCCTTCGATCACGATCGGCCTGCCGGAATCCCGGACGTTGCGCGGGATCAGGTTGGTCAACAGGGACGGTCTCAACGCCTCGTCGCCGTTGGAACTGCAGGTGCGGGCGGGTGGGGAACTGTTCACAGGCTTCACCGATCAGAGGGGCCTCTTCCGCTTCAACCCCGTGGAGACCGATGAGGTCGAGGTCACCTTCCTGTCTGGCAACCAGGTCAGATCCCGATCCGAATTGGGCGAGACGAGCCTGCCGGTGGGGGTCTCGGAGATCGCCCTCATCGGTGCCGACGACCTGCGGCGTGAGCTGCCCAAGGACGAGCAGGTGTTCCTGCCCTGCGGGGTGGGCCCGGACGTTGTGATCGACGGTGACACCACGAGTCGCACTTCCGTGTCGGGCCGGGTTGAGGACTTCATGCGTGGAAGAACCCTCGACGCACTGGCGTGCTCTGAACCGGTGGCCATTCCGGCAGGGGAACACCGAGTGGAAGTGCGTAGCAGCAAGGCCTTCCAGCCTCTCGTGGCAGCCTTCGCCCCCGAGCAGGAATACGGACCGACCGGCAGGCCAGAATCGCCGTCGATACAGACCTGGGACGCCACGAAGCGCACCGCAGACCTGCCGCCGTCCGATAAGGACCGGGTCCTAGAACTTGCCGAGAACTTCAATCCGGGTTGGAGTGCCGAAGTCGGCGATCAATCGCTGACGCCACTGCGAGTTGACGGCTGGAAGCAGGCGTTCGTTGTGCCCGCCGGTGTGTCAGGACCGGCCATGATCACCTTCGCGCCGAACAGCACCTACCGCTGGGGACTCCTGGCAGGGCTGATCGGGGTGCTGGTCGTGCGTTGGGCTCGCCATCCGACCGCCGCGGACGGTGGCTAGCGCTGGCACCAGTGTGAGGGCGCTTCCACGAGTCCTGACTGTGCTGGTCGGGCTGGCGGTCGTCCTGGTCCTGGGGCCTTGGGGGCTACTCGCATGGAGTATCGCGGCGCTGCTGGTGCGCAGGTTGAACCTGCCAGTCGTCGCTTTCACTGCGGTGACCGTGGCGGTGTTGTTGTCGGCGGTTGCCGGTGTCAGGCCCGGGCCCGTGGTGGTTGTTCTGCAGGGATGTGCTCTGGCGACGGCTCTGGCGGCGCTTGCGTGGGCGGCTCGGGGTGACGGGACCAAGGCCAGCGCAAACGGCGTGACGAGTGGGAGTAGCGCTGCGCCGGACGTTCGATGAGCACGTAACTCACGTGCGCGAAGCCGACTGTGCCCAGCACGGTGATGGGCCACAGCAACCAGAACCAGCCGCTGAAGCCCGGGATGCCGAAGACGTAGGAAGCGCTTTCCAGTACGAACAAGTGCCACAAGAAGATGCCGTACGAGATGGTTCCGAGATACGCCATCAACGGTGAGGCGAGGAACTTGCGCCAAGTGCCCCAACCGTCTGTACCCAGGAACCCGGGCAGCATGAAGGCCACGGCTGCGAACAGGTACAGGTAGTGGCGCATGAACGCCTGTGACGCCGACCCCTCCCCGAACGTGTACGGCCCGGCCAGCGGGGTGGTTGCGAGCAGGAAGAAGCCCGCCGCTACCACCAGGCAGGTTCCCACGTCGTCGGCCAGCCTGTTGACGGTAAGCATCCAGGCCGGCGGGTCGGGCAGTTGCAGCCTGTTGTGGACCACGGCGAAGAACATCCCGGCCGCGAACCAGTCCATGAACGCTGGAAGCCACATGTTCACCACCCCGAGGTCATGCAATGGGGACAGCGTGCGCAGGAGTAGCCACACGAAGGCCACGCCCACGCAGGTTCCCAGCAGCCAAAGCTGCCTGCGCACACTTGCGTCTACGTCGCCGCGATGGCGCCGCCCCACCCACCACGCGAGCATGGGCAGCACCAAGTAGAACGAGAGCTCGCTGGCCAACGACCAGGTCTGCGTGAGCCCGTTGATGAGCAACTCGGGGTAGTAGATCTGCGTCAGCGTCAAATGCGAGAACCAGTGTTTGGGAAGCACCTCGATCCCGGGCATCACGGCGAGTACCACCACGACCAGCAGTAGGTAGGCGGGCAGGATGCGCCACAGGCGACGACGGAAGTAGGTGCGGGTGGCGGGCCATTTCGTGTTGCGCATGGCGGCCTGTGACCACGGCCGGAAGAGCAGGAATCCCGAAAGAAGGAAGAAGATCGTGACCCCGATGTCCAACCGCGAGAAGGCGTGCCCCCAAGCCGTAACGACCACAACGCCACTGAAGTAGGCGACGTGGGTCGTGACCACGACGAGGGCGGCGATCGCGCGGTAGCCGTCGAGTGTGCTGAAGCGGTGAGGGACCACTGTCTCGATGCGGAAGAAGCGTTTCAGCGCGTTCCGCCGCTCGGCAAGGCCCATGGTCACCAGCCAAGGCTACTTCTTAAGGGCGTGTCTTCCCATCATGCTGCGAAACACTTCTTTGATCCGATAGCGTTCCGTTTGCTGATGGTCAGCCAACGATGGAGGCGTAATGAAGCGAGTGGTGGGACTCATCCTGCTGGCGCTCGGTGTGATGTTGCTGGTGCTAGCTCCTTTGCTGAAGTTTTATGTATTGCCCAGCGCAGCAAAAACCCCGACCGACCAGTACACCGAATCGACAGCGGACGTGACATTCCGCCAGCTGTTGGTCCCGGAGAAGGTGGCGGCCGGCGACGCGGATCCGTACGCCAGGGATGTGGCCGCAACCCAGTACATCTTCGTTCGCGGAGACGTGCCGGCAGCCGAGCAGCCCGAGGCCAAGTCCGAGGATCTTGCGGTCTTCGACTACTTCATGCGCGTCAACAACAACGACACCGGTGAACTGATCACCGCGTCCACTGCTCGTTACCCGTTCGACCGGGTCTCCTCGGAACTGGCCAACTGCTGTGGTGCCAGCGTCGATGACGAGCCCGTCGACATGACCGGAAGCGTCTTGCCGATCAAGTGGGCGTTCGATCTGCAGCAGACTGACTACCAGATCTTCAACTCCTCGATCAAGGGTCCGACCACATGGTCGTTCCAGGGTGAGGAGAACGTGTTCGGGATCAACACCTACGTGTACACAAACGAGGTGATCCCGACCGAGGTGGGAACCCTTGAGGTCCCGACCTCGGCCGTCCCCGGCGAGAAGAAGAACGCTGAGGGCAACACGATCCTCGACGAGATGTACTCCTCGAAGAGCACCTACTGGATGGACCCGGTCACCGGTCAGATCGTCAAGGGCGAGTCCAGTGAGTTCACGACCTATGACCTCGATGGCGAGCAGAAACTCGTCAAGGCCGACTACACCGGTGTCAGCGGCAATCAGGAGAGCGCCGACGACATCGCCGAGTTGGCGGGTCTGGTGACCTTGATCGGGACGACTCTTCCGCTCGTGTTCGGTGTCCTGGGGATCGTCTTGATCGTGATCGGCCTGCTTCTGCTGCGCGGCGGCAAGAAGGAGACTGGTTCCACGGGTGCGCGACGAGGATCTCGTCCCGGCCGGGGGAGGCGGATCGGCATCCGACACCGCAACCCAGGTGCTGAACGACACGAAGAAGCCCGACACCACCTGATCGGGTAACCATCAGCAGCAGGGGCGGTCCCACCGATCGGTGGGACCGCCCCTTCGCTATGCTTGTCAAGGGCGTTTGCCCTGACAGTGTCGTGCCGTGAAACCCGGACCTAGGGGTTTCATGCAGCGGTTCGGCACCGAGACACCTACTAACAGACCGGCTATCACCACTTCATGACTGACAACCCCGACCTCACCGCAGTACCCACTTCCTCTTCGGCCCGTCAAGTGGCCGTCAACGACATCGGCGACACCGAGGCCCTTCTGGCCGCCATCGATGAGACGATCAAGGACTTCAACGATGGCGACATCGTCGAGGGCGTCATCGTCAAAGTCGACCGCGACGAGGTTCTCCTGGACATCGGCTACAAGACCGAGGGTGTCATCCCAGCCCGTGAGCTGAGCATCAAGCACGATGTCGACCCGTCCCAGGTCGTGGAGGTTGGTGACCGCGTCGAGGCGCTCGTCCTTCAGAAGGAGGACAAGGACGGCCGTCTGATGCTGTCCAAGAAGCGCGCCCAGTACGAGCGCGCATGGGGCGACATCGAGAAGGTCAAGGAAGCCGACGGCGTTGTGACCGGAACGGTAATCGAGGTCGTCAAGGGCGGCCTGATCGTCGACATCGGGCTTCGGGGCTTCCTGCCCGCATCTCTGGTGGACATGCGCCGGGTGCGCGATCTCCAGCCGTTCGTGGGCCAGGAACTCGAGGCCAAGATCATCGAACTGGACAAGAACCGCAACAATGTGGTTCTGTCCCGTCGCGCGTTCCTCGAGCAGACGCAGTCGGTCGTTCGCACAGGCTTCCTCAACCAGTTGCAGAAGGGACAGGTGCGCACCGGTGTGGTGTCCAGCATTGTCAACTTCGGTGCCTTCGTGGATCTGGGCGGTGTGGACGGTCTCGTGCACGTCTCCGAGCTGAGCTGGAAGCACATCGACCACCCGCAGGAGGTCGTCGAGGTCGGCCAGGAGGTCACCGTCGAGGTGCTCGACGTGGACATGGATCGCGAGCGGGTCTCGCTGTCGCTCAAGGCGACCCAAGAGGATCCGTGGCAGCACTTCGCGCGCACCCACGCGATCGGCCAGGTTGTGCCCGGCCGGGTCACGAAGTTGGTGCCGTTCGGCGCGTTCGTCCGGGTGGCCGAGGGTATTGAGGGCCTGGTGCACATCTCCGAGCTGGCTGAGCGCCACGTGGAGATCCCCGAGCAGATCGTCCAGGTCGGCGACGAGATCTTCGTGAAGGTCATCGACATCGACCTCGAGCGCCGGCGCATCAGCCTTTCGCTGAAGCAGGCCAACGAGGACGCCGGTGCTGAGACCACCGACGAGTTCGATCCCTACCTGTACGGCATGCCCGCCTCGTACGACGAGAACGGCGCGTACATCGGTCCCGAGGGATTCGACCCCGTCAGCGGTGAGTGGAAGGTCGGCTTCGAAGACCAGCGCACCGAGTGGGAGCAGCAGTACCAGGAGGCCTACGCACGCTGGCAGCAGCACAAGGAGCAGATCTCGGAGGCCAAGAAGGCCGACGAAGAGGCTGAGGCCGGTGGCGACTACACCGCCTCAGCAGTCGAGCCGTCCGGCTCACTGGACGAGGACGCCAACGAGGCCCTTGCCGCGCTACGGGAGAAGCTGCAGAGCGAGAGCTGAGTTAGTCACCCGCAGCAAGGGCGCCCGCCGACCACATTCGGCGGGCGCCCTTACCCATATGCAATAGTGTCCCCGATGGAGCTGCTGTCGGTCAGGATACGTCTCGGCCGTCGGTCATTGAGGTTGGCAGGGCCTCCCGTATCGCCGGTCTCGATGGTTTGCGCGCAGTGGCCGTCCTTGCCGTGATGCTGTTCCACACGGCGGGATCGCCGTTGCCGGTGGCTTCCTCGGTGTGGACGTGTTCTTCGTGCTCAGCGGGTTCCTTATCGCTGGCATTTTGCTGAAGGAGCTCCGAGGCAGCGGCCGCATCGCGCTTGGCAACTTCTGGTTGAGACGGGCGAGGCGTCTTGCGCCGGCTCTGTTGCTGCTACTGGTGGCTGTATGTCTCGCGCGCCTAGCGGTGGTGCATCCCGATGTCACCACCTGGCGTTCCGACATCCTCGCGGCTCTCACCTATACGACAAACTGGTTCCAGATCTCAGCCGGTGGCGACTACTTCGCGCAGTTCGGCCAGCCCCAGCCTCTGATGCACACCTGGTCGCTGGCGATAGAGGAGCAGTTCTACTTGATGTTCGCGGTCCTCATGGCTGTGTTGCTCAGGCGCGCGGTTTCACGGACTGTTCTCGTCGTGTTCGTCAGTCTAATCGCGGCCTCCGCGAGCTGGATGGCGTGGCTGTCATTCAGTGACCCGGTGTGGGCCTACTACGGCACGGGAACCCGGGTCCAGGCGTTGCTCGTAGGCGCAGTCCTTGCAGTGCTGGTCGAGCGCCGACAGCCGGGGGGTGCCGGGCACGCGGCCAAGGTGGGATACGCAGGGACCGCGGTTCTGGTGGCAGCGTTCCTTGTCCCGATCTTGTCCGCAGTGATGTTTCGCGGCGGGTTCCTCGTGGTGGCACTAGCCACTGCGGCCCTCATCTGGGGGATCCTCGCAGGTGGCCGGCTGGCAACTGCGCTGTCGTGGACACCATTGGTTGCACTCGGGACGATCTCCTACGGCGTCTACTTGTGGCACTGGCCCGTCTTTCTATTGCTGGGCACGGACCAGGCGTCGAGCTCAGCGGTGGAACGCGCATGGGCGTTCGTTCTGACTCTAGGTTTGGCCACATTCTCTTACCTGGCTCTTGAAGGGCCAGTGAGGCGCGGGAGATTCGCTGGCTTGAGGCCAGTCAGGCAGTGGGCGTCTTACGCGGTGGCGGCAATGGCGGTTGCCTTGTTAGCTCTCTTACCGGCACGTGTGGTGCCGTCAGATTCGCAGATCCTGGTGGCTGGCAGCGGAACAGCTGCCTCAGCGATTGTTCGTTGGAGGCGACTCAACAATGCTACGCCTTGTCGGATACTTCCCGAAGGATCGTTACCCCGAAATCCAGGCCCAGGGTCCAGTTACCGTTGGCTGCGGCATTGTGGATGTCCCTTACACCCGCAAAGGTGTTGTGCAGGCACCTGACAAGTGTGTTGGGTGGCAGGCTCGCTGGGCGGAGAAGTTCGACGAGTTGGATCCTGAAGTTGCCGTCATTGGTAGCGCCGTGTGGGATTCTTTCGACAGATACGTTGACAATCAGAACTACCCGCCTGGAACTCCCCAGTTTGACCAACCCTTCAGCGCAGCGTTCGCCGAGGCCATCGCACTCGCTGGAGGAGACGGCCAGATCCCGGTATATGTCATGGGGCAGCCGTGCTTGAACGGAGACGTGGACACCTTGCTGAATGATCCAGAGCGTTCCGCGAAGATCGACGTTCTGGTACGGACGGCGGTGAACTCAGCGCCTAATGCGCACTACATGGACACTCGTGCCCTTACCTGTACGGCTGACGGGACGGCCGTCGACGCCGATGCGCGTCAACCCCTGCGCGAGGACGGGGTCCATTGGGGGCAGCACGGATCCGAGGTGGTGTGGTCGACGCTCTTCCGCCAGCTGGCCAAGGCTTGAGTGGCGCGTCTTTGCGCCGCCCCCGTGGTAACTTGGTGAAAACTAGTCCATGTCGACCGGCTCCTTGGGGGGAAGAGAACTATGCTTCCTGCACTGATTGGATACATCGACGTAGGTACCGGGTCGTACCTGCTCACGGCTATCGCCGGGGGGTTCGCGACGCTTTGGTTCTTTCTACGGGCCAAGATCGACAGCTTGTTCGGTCGCAAGCCCACGGAGAACCTCGACTCGCAGGAGGCTCTCTCTGCGTCAGACACGGCCGAGGCGGCTGCTGAGTTGAAGCAAGAGTGAGCGGCGGCTCCGCCAGCTATCGCGACCCTGAGAACGCCGCCGTCGTTGTTGGAGACCGTTGGTATCGGGTTGCCGCCCCAGAATCGGCCGCGGCGTTGATCCATCTGCGGGAATCGGGCGTCTACGAAAGTCTTGTCGGGCAAGGGGCGCTCCTCGGGTACGAATTAGCTGGTCTCGAGGACGAACCGTTCGTGCTCGAGCGATACCGAGAGGCGACCGGTAGGCAGTTGGCGGCAGGTTCGCGGGTCTTCGAGGTTGAGACGGTTGACTTGATCACGTACCCATGGGAGTGGCCCGACTATATGCTGCGAGCAGCGGGTGTTCTGACGCTGGATATTCGTGATCGTCTCCTGTCCGTGGGCCTAGAGCTCAAGGATGCATCGGCCTTCAACGTGCAGTTCCGCGGGATGAAGCCGGTGTTCATCGATCTGGGCTCGGTGGAGAGATGGCGGCCCAACCCATCATGGAATCCTACGCGACAGTACGTGGAGCACTTCATCAACCCGTTGGCTGTGGGCTCAGGGCCGCATTTGACCGCCGCGGATGCATGGGAGTTGTCACACCGTAAGGGCCTGCGCTCCGATGTTGCGCGATCGATCATGCCCGGTCGGCTACGAAAGCGCCCTTCGCTGTGGGTGCTGCAGACTTCTACGAAACCGGTGGCCGATCACGCGCCAATCGAGACGAAGTACGCATTGCAGGCACGGCAGAGCCCGGATCTCGCGCTGAAGGCGACGCGGTCCCTAATGCGGCGACTGCGAAAGCAGACTCTGGCTGTGTCGACCGCCGATCACAGTACTACCTGGCGCGAATACGGTGATCGGGAACACTACGCCGAAGGTGATCTGGAACGGAAGATCGCGATGTCCATAGACTTCATAGTCTCGGGATCGCCGAACGCTCAAGTACTGGACATCGGAGGGAACGATGGCCTTGTCGCCTCGGGACTCGTGGAGGGTTCTTCGGCGGATGTGATCGTTGTTGACCCAGACGGAGGTGCGCTAGACGCGCTGGGCAGGCGGGTGCTGGAGGCGCCCCTACTTGAGGGGCGGATCACACCTCTTTGCGCTGACCTTCTAAACCTAACCCCCGCCTCCGGACTCTTGGACAGGGAGTTCCTGGCATTCACGCAACGGATTCGGCCCTCGGCCGTCCTGTGTCAGGCGGTTCTCCATCACATCGTGATCACGCAGGGTGTGCCTATGAACTTAGCGGTACAGGCCCTCGCCAGGTTCGGTGCTCCGGTTCTCGTGGAATTCGCCACGGAGGACGACCCCAAGGTCGAGCTGCTAATCAGCCAGATCCCGAACTGGGCGGGTGACTACTCGACTCAAAGCCTGTTGGACTCCCTCGATGACAACTTCGAGAACGTCTCGGAAGTGGGCAGGACGTCGCAGCACCGGGTTGTGGTGACGACCGGGCGTCCGAGGGCCTGAGGATGAAAGCCAGTCTCCGCGGGTTAGCTGGGGAACGGGGGGTGTTGAGGCCCTTCGGGGTCTCTGCGTGGATTGCTTCGCTCATTCTGCTCACCCTGGTAGTTGCCACCAATCAAGTCCTAGCCCGTGAGTCGTTCTTCTTCGTGGCGCATGGCACATCCCCACGCGTGCTCATACTGCTGTGGATTCTCCTGATCGGGAGCGTTCTGTTGGTCCTGACAGGCGTCTTCCTCGCTGTCCAGAGGTACGGGAGCCAACAGGCTTTCGATGCGATCGCGTCAGTCGTGACCCTGGTATTCGCGGTCTTTCTTCTGGGCAATGCCTTCGGTTGGCCCTTCGGGGTCGTGGGTGGTGTGGGATTCACCGCGATTGCCCGTCGCATCGACTTCGGCAGGGTCATGCTGGTCATCGCAGGTGTGGCAGCCATGCTGCCTCTGGTGGGCATCGACTCTGGTTCCACCAACCACTTTGCTGCGCGGGTTGTGGACCACCGCGAGAGTGAACGGCCCTCCGTTCTGTGGATTCTTCCCGACCGAGCTCAGTATCAGGTCTTCTTCAACACGGAGGGTGTTGTTCGTTCGGAGTACCCGCACTTGAGGGACCTACAGAAGACGTCGACCACTTTCAGTCGCGCGTACTCCACTGCAAACGGCACTGAACTCTCCGTTCCATCCATGCTTAACGGAGTAGCCAAGATTCCGACGGACCCCAAAGAAAGAGAAATCCTGCAGCGCTCACCGGGTATTGCATCCTGGCTTTCGCCCGTGTACGACGTCTCTGTTGCTTCTGTGATTTTTCCCGATCTCTGCACGGCGCTGGAATGTTCACAATCCAAGGTCGAGGGCTCCTCGTTCTTCAACGATTTCCGGGTCCTCGCCCTTGATGTCGTCGCGGTGGCAGGGAACACGCTAGCTCCGCATCTGGCGTCGAAGTTCCCGGACTTGGATGGCCGGTGGCGGGATTTCTGGGCCACGTCGAATGAGGCCGACGGCGGGGAAGAACCTCTGGACTGGGAGTCAACCATCGGCTCGGGTGCAAAGCCAGACTTTGTCCTTTGGCACTCCCTGGGGACGCACGATCCATACAACCGTGACTTTGAGGGCAAACCCATCTTTGGCTTCCAGCTCCCAGAGGATGTCGGCACCTGGTCGAATCTGAACGGTTCGTCACCGTCGGACCGTGCGGAGCAGTTGTCCCGCAGGCTCTACCTCGCTGCCGCGGCGGACTTTGATCGCCAGTTGGGGGCTCTCGTGGAGCGCCTGAAGGCTAGCGGTGTGTTCGACGAGATGATGGTGATCCTGAACAGTGACCACGGTAGGGCATTCACCCGTTCCGGCGACGGACGCATAGGGGATGATCAAGACATGGTCTGGAACGAAGTGGCGCATGTTCCTCTCATGGTTAAGCTGCCCGGTCAGAAGGCGTCCGAAATCGTGTCCGAACCTCGCACGACGGCTCAGATAGCCGCGACGATCCTCGAAGTGGCGGACGTCGTCGTACGTGGCGGTCCAACCCTGGCGCCGACCCTTCAGACACCGCCGGCCGAAGGACCCTACTTCATGGTCGATCTGGGACTGGATGAACCGCAGTTGATGGAACTACCTGCATCTTTGCCGGCGGAGGACAACTGGCAGCAGTCGGATTCTGGATGCAGTTGCATCCGAGTTCCCGTTTGCCGTCACCGACGCGGAACTATCGCCGGGAAAGCCCATAGAAGGCCAGTGGCAACGCTTTCAGCCGGGGACTGTGGATGTCGTGAGAGGGGAGTCCTCGGTGCAAGTTCTCTCCGTTCGGGACATCCCTTCAAGTTGTCCCGTACCTGAAAGTCGAGCGGTTGTCACACTAGGTGATGTGCTCGTCGCCCAGGTGGTTTGGGATGAGACGGTCCAGGCGCCTCCCGGCGCGACAAGGGGCTGGGCGGTGGCGCCAGCGGCAGATGCCGCCGACTACACCTTCTTGTGCCAGACAGGCTAACTAGGTATGACTACGGTTGCTGAGGTGCGTGAACCGCCTGTGCAGCAGAGCAGGCGTGATCGGTCTGCTGTCGCGGGACTAATCGTCGCTCTGGTGGTTGTTCGCACCGTCGTGTCACTGCGGGGATACCTGCTCCAGGATGACTTCGCGGTTCGATTCCGGGCTGCTGACCGGAGTTGGTCGCTCGGTTACGCCTTTGAACCATACAATGACCACATAAGCCCGGTCGGGTACAGCCTGCAGTGGCTGCTCCAATGGGCGTTTCCCGGATCTCACATCGCGCTGGTTCTCACTACCTCCGTCTTGATGGCGGTCACTCTGGTGTGCGTGGCCGGGCTTGTCTGGGCTCTCACCCAGCGCCTTGTAGGCATCGTTATCGCGTGCGTGATCACCGGGCTCGGGTTGTTCACGTTCGAGGTTGGCACTTGGTGGTGCGTGTCGCTCTACTCCATGACCTACCTCGCATTCGTCTCGTTCTCGCTCTGGATGGCCGCTGGTGTCATTCGATTCGAGGCGCCGAAGGCAGCGGTGCTGGTCGGCTTCGTTGGCGCTGTCGTCTCGGACAGCAAGGGGTTCCTCGGACTAGTCTTGGTCTTCGGGCTGGTGGCCGGTATTGACCTGAACGGTCATGGTCCTCTCGGCCTCAGAGGCGCATGGCGCCGAATGACGGGGGTCTGGATCGGCGCCCTCGCTGTGAGCGGCATCATGCTGGCCCTCTCCGCATGGACCACGACCGGTGTCCAGGGGAACCTCACTGTGGGACGTGCTCTGGCTTTGATGCGGGATCTGTGGGTGATCAACATCGCCCCGGCCGTGTTCGGTGGACCCTGGTGGTGGACTGGTGTGCCGATGTTCGATTGGTCACCGGTACGTTATCTACCCGATACGCCCCCCTTGATTGGCTGGCTGTGCCTGGGCCTTTGCGGTCTTGGTCTGTGGATGCTTGCCCGTCGACGCTCTGTTCGCGGGTTCGTTGCCTACGCGCTGTTGTACTCTTTGGCGACCACAGCGATTCCGGTCCTGGGACGTGCGGGCACTGATCTTGCCAGCCCTGCGTACCGATACACGTATGACGTTGTGCTGCCGGCTGCAATTCTCATGGCCCTTATTGTGGCGCCTCTGTGGTGGCAGCGGCAGGACACGGCGCGTTGGAAATGGGTAGTCCCAGTTGGCCTGACGGTCTCGATGACGGCTTCTACCGTGGTGCCTGCCATCGCGTGGGGCAGGAACGGGGCCAAGGACTACGTGAGTCGGGCCGCCTCGGGATTCGATGCTGTTCGGGAGGATGAGGTCGTGATTCCCGAGGGCGTCCCGGACGAAATCGTTCCCAATCTACTCTTCTGGCAATACGCGAACACGGAGGCCGTGCTGTCACCCCAGCCTGGTGCCCCCACGTTCGGGTCGTTGGCGGGCGACCCACTGCTGGGCTTCGGGTCCAACGGCGAATTGCAGCGTCAGGAAGTCGAAGGACCGGCTTCGCTGCCAGGGCCCGATCCGAACTGCGGCTACAGGGTCACAGACGCTCCCCGCATCATTCCACTGGATGGAGCAGTCATCGCATGGGAGTTCATGGCTCGAGTGGCATACTTCAGCGCTGTCGACACAACGATGTACATGGCGGTCGGAGGCAAGATCCACACTGTGCCGCTGTCTGCATCTGAGATCACTGCGGTCCATTTTGAGGTTGACGGTCCCGCAACGGATGTGTTGGTCTCCATTGGGACACCGGGTGCCACGGTGTGCGTCACGGACGTCAGGATCGGGAACCGTGTCGACGCAGCGACCGGGGCGAGAGTGCCAGCAGTTCCCGAGGGATTGCCGGAGTGAGTGTGGCGGCTGAGCGCCTCGCCTACAACCCTGCGCTCGACGGTCTGCGAGCGGTTTCGGTTCTGGCCATCATGATCTACCACGGTGGGACCAGCCTCGTGCAGGGCGGGTTCCTGGCGGTCGACATCTTTTTCGTGCTCTCGGGCTTCTTGATCACCACGCTGTTGCTGATCGAGTACGAGAACCAAGGTGGCATCAACCTGAAGGCCTTCTGGGGGGCGCGGGCCAGGCGACTGCTGCCGGCGTTCTTCCTGGTCCTGATCGCAGTCCTTCTGTATGGCGCCTTCCTCAGCGGGGAGGCGGCCACGGCCGTGCGCCGGGACGCGCTGGCGACCTTGTTCTATGTGAGCAACTGGTGGTTCATCGCGTCCGGAAACTCCTACTTCGAACAGTTCCAAGATCCTTCTCCGCTGACCCACACGTGGACTCTGGCGATCGAGGAGCAGTGGTATCTGCTGCTACCGATCGTGCTGGTGTTCCTGCTGCCCCGGTTTCGGTCACGGCGCGCTCTTGCGATCGGTTTCGGCCTACTGGCGCTCTTGTCGGCCATCGAGATGGCCTGGCTGTTCGACCCCGAAATCGATCCTTCGCGCGTGTACTACGGCACCGACACCCGGCTGCAGGCACTTCTCGTGGGGGCAACTGCGGCGGCGGTGCTTACCCCGGGAGTGCTGGATCGTCTAAAGGCGTCGGCCAGGTGGCTCGCACCGCTGGCGTTAGCCTTGCTGCTGGGATTCATGGTGATTGCCACCGACCGAGCCAGTGGCTGTATCGCGGGGGCTTTCTGGTGATGGCCTTGGGTGTGGCGCTGTTGATGGCCGCTGTGACCGCGCATCCGAGCGGATGGACTGCGACGTGCGTTGTCGATCGGACCTCTGGTCTGGATCGGGAAGATCTCCTACGGGCTGTACCTGTGGCATTGGCCCGTCTACGTCCTGCTGAGTCCCGCGCGCGTCGGGATGCAGGGGTTGTCCCTGCTCGTCCTGCGCTTCGCGGTCACCTTCGCGCTGGCCGCTGCGTCTTACTACCTGGTCGAGATGCCCATCCGTCGCGGAGGGCTCAATCGGCTTGGGTCGGGGCAGCGCGTGGCCGTTGCGGTGGGTGCGCCGCTGGCGATCCTGGCTCTCATGGGTGCCACTGCCGCGACAACCCGGCCTCCGGCGCCGGACTCCCTGGAGGCGATCCGGGACAGCGCCACTGTGGCGCCGACGCCCCCACCCACGCCCACGCCCACATCAACAGCCACGGCCGCTGTGGAAGACGTGAGGGCCGTGCTTGTCGGTGACTCGGTCGCGTTGTCGCTGTTCTCTGCGTTCCCGGGCAAACCAGCCGGTCTGAGCGTTTACCCGGGAACGGAGTTCGGATGTGGCTTGGTTCCGTTCGAGGTGGCGCTCAACGGCGCTCGCTTGCCGGTGCGTGAGGAATGCACACGCTGGGAGACTCAGCGCGCCGGACGGATCGCCGAGTCGGGCGCGAATCTCGCGGCGGTGTTTGCCGGTCCGTGGGAACAGTACGACAGGTGGTTGGGCGGCGAGGCCGTACCCTTCACGGACTCCCGCTGGCGGGAGGCGACCATCAGGGACTACGAGCGGGTCCTGGCTGAGGCCGGTGCAGACTCGAGGTCTGTGGCATTGGTCCTCAACGCGTGTCATGGGGCGCCGGATCTGGACCTCCCAGATGCGGCCCTGGTGCAGGCCGGCCGCTACCCCGCCGTGGTGAATGACCCGGCTCGGGTGGCTGCGGTCAACGAGGCTGCTCAAGAGGCAGCGCAGCGATCAGGGCTGGATGTGACGATCATCGATCCGAATCCATTCCTGTGCGCGGGTGGTCAATACCGTGCGGAGATCGACGGGGTGCCGCTGCACACCGACGGGGTCCATTTCACCGAAGAGGGGGCGGCGCTCTATTGGGAGTGGCTCGGGCCGCGCTTGCTCAAGGCCGGCCGCTCACCTGTGGCCACGCCATCTCCACCTGCTCCCTGAGATGATCCAGAGTCCCGCTGTTGTCGATGACGATGTCGGCGATCGCCAGTCGCTGCTCGCGGGGTGCCTGGGCGGCGATGCGGGCCCGGGCATCTTGTTCCGAGAGTCCTCGTTCAACCAATCGGTCCAACCGCACGTCGTAGGGGGCATCGACGACCACCACGAGTTCGTAGGCGCCCTGCAGTTCCAGTTCGGCCAGCAGCGGCACGTCGTGGATCATGATCGCGTCGCTGGGCAGGTGCGCCATGAGTTCGGCAGTTCGCGCCGTGATGCGCGGGTGGGTGATCGCATTCAGCCGGGCTCGTGCTGCATCGTCCGAGAAGACGATCTCGGCCAGCGCTGCGCGGTCCAACTGGCCATCGGGGGAGATTATCTGGTGCCCGAACTCCTCGACGAGGGCTTCGAGTCCGGGAGTCCCCGGGGCGACGACCTCCCGCGCGATCGCGTCCGCGTCGATCACATGGGCGCCCAGCCCGGCGAACATCGCGGAGACGGTCGACTTCCCGGAACCGATACCGCCTGTCAGGCCCACGCGCCGCATTCTCCGAGGGTAGTGCTGATGACAGGTTCGGCTTGCGGGCGCATCATGGCTGGATGGACCAATCATCTGACGGCGCACCGGTGGGGCGTCGCGTGGTCCTCGGGTTGCTCGGCCTGGCAGGGCTCGGCGTCGCATTGGGTTCGAAGGCCAACTCCGCGCTGAGCGCCGTCGCGGCCAACGATCCGACAGGGCTGACGGGGCTGATACCTGGCGGCGGACGGTTCCGGTTCTACTCCGTGGCCGGGTCGGTCGAAGAGATCCCACCGACCGAATACCGACTGCGGGTCGACGGCGAGGTGGACCGCCCGATGGAGTTCTCCTTCGATGACCTGTCGGCACTGCCGCAGACCACACTGGTCAAGGATGTGCAATGCGTGACCGGTTGGCGCGTGCCCGACGTCGTATGGAGCGGGGTCCTGCTGTCCGACCTCTTGCGACAGGTCCGGCCGCGCGAAGGTGGGGCAGCCCTGGAGTTCGGTTCATCCGACGGTGTCTATACCGAGTCGCTGACCTTGGAGCAGGCGATGCGCCCCGATGTGCTGATTGCAACGAGCATGGACGGGCAGACGGTTACGAACGACCACGGTGGGCCGGTGCGTCTCTACGTGGCCCCCATGTACTTCTACAAGTCCTTGAAGTGGCTCGACCGGATCACCGTGACGACTGAGGTCGTTCCTGGGTATTGGGAGGAACTCGGCTACGACGTGGACGCCTGGGTGGGAGGGTCGAATGGCCGGGATGACGCACCAACTGTCTGACATGCGGCGCTTCACCCCCGGAGAGCGGTGGTTGCACCTGAGTTTCGGGGCGGTCATGGGTGTGCTGATTACGACCGCGGCGATGCTGTACGTGGACCCGTTGAGCCAACTTGTCGGCAGGCGGGCGCTTCTGGCCGACATCCACTTCTGGGCGGGTTTGGTGTTGCCGATCCCGCTGTTCTTCGCGGTACTGCTGTCCGCAGGCTTTCGATCAGATGCCAGGCGCCTCAACCGATTCCAGCCCCATGACTGGGTATGGCTGCGGCGCGCGGCGCGACTTGACACGTCTGGGCCTTCTGGGAAGTTCAACGCTGGCCAGAAGCTGAACAGCGCGTTCGTGCTGGCCGCGACGATCGTGATGTTCGTGACCGGCCTGATGCTGCACTTCTTCGAGCCCCTGCCGGACACGGTCCGCACCGGCGCCACGTTCGTGCACGACATGTTCGCCCTTGCGGTGGTGGTGATGGGGTCGGGGCACATCTGGATGGCCTGGAGTGATCCCGAGGCCCGACTCGGTTTACGGACGGGATTCGTGAGTCGGGGGTGGGTGCGGCGAAAGCACCCACTTTGGGAGGAGTCGTGATCGCAGATGCGTTGGTTGACGTTCGGGTAGTTGGTTGACGTCTGTCGCTCGACGAACGTCAACCAACTACCCGAACCCCATCCAACGGGTCCTTGGCGGTGTGAAACGGGGGTGTCCCGCCCGGGTCCCACCGCCCACGTAGCGTAGGGACATGGCTCGACCTGTCACAGATCTGCAGCGCACCGTCGCGCCGTTCCGTGTGGTCAGTGAGTACGAACCCGCCGGCGATCAGCCCGCGGCCATCCAGGAGATCTCCCGGCGCATCGAAGCGGGTGCCCAGGACATTGTGCTCCTCGGCGCCACGGGCACTGGCAAGAGCGCGACAACTGCCTGGATCGTTGAGAAGCTGCAGCGCCCGACGCTGGTGATGGCGCCGAACAAGACGCTCGCCGCACAGCTTGCCAACGAGTTCCGGGAACTGATGCCGGACAATGCGGTGGAGTACTTCGTCAGCTACTACGACTACTACCAACCCGAGGCCTACATCCCGCAGACCGACACCTTCATCGAGAAGGACTCCTCTATCAACCAGGAGGTCGAGAGGCTTCGGCACAGCGCCACCAACAGTCTGTTAACCCGCCGCGACGTCATCGTGGTTGCCACCGTCAGCGCGATCTACGGCCTCGGGACGCCGCAGGAGTACGTGGACCGGATGTTGCGGCTGCGCGTTGGTGACGAGGTCGACCGGGATTCGATGTTGCGGCGGCTGGTCCAGATCCAGTACGCGCGCAACGACCTTTCCTTCACCCGCGGGACGTTCCGCGTGCGCGGTGACACGGTGGAGGTCTTCCCGATGTACGAGGAACACCCCGTGCGCATCGAACTGTTCGGCGACGAGGTTGAGCGGCTCATGACCTTGCACCCCGTGACTGGCGAGATCCTCACCGAGGACACCGAACTGTATGTCTTCCCGGCGACTCACTATGTGGCCGGCCCGGAGCGCATGAACCGCGCGATCGTGGGTATCGAACAGGAATTGCAGGAGAGGCTGGCCGAGCTTGAACGGTCGAATCACCAGCTCGAGGCCCAACGGCTACGGATGCGGACGCAGTACGACGTGGAGATGATGCAGCAGGTCGGATTCTGCAACGGCATCGAGAACTACTCGCGCCATGTCGACGGCCGTGCGCCGGGCTCTGCGCCGAACTGCCTTCTGGATTACTTCCCCGAGGACTTCCTGCTGGTCATCGATGAGTCGCACGTGACTGTGCCGCAGATCGGTGGCATGTACGAGGGAGACATGAGCCGTAAGCGCAACCTGGTCGAACACGGGTTCCGCCTGCCCAGCGCCATGGACAACCGGCCCCTTCGGTGGGAAGAGTTCGTCGAACGCATCGGCCAGACCCTGTACCTGTCGGCCACGCCCGGACCGTATGAGTTGAGCAGGGTGGGTGGCGACGTCGTCGAGCAGGTGATCCGGCCCACCGGGCTGATCGACCCGGAGATCATCCTCAAGCCGACCCGCGGGCAGATCGACGACTTGATGGCCGAGATCAACGCGCGGGCGCGAACGCGACGAGCGGGTGCTGGTCACCACCTTGACGAAGAAGATGGCCGAGGATCTCACCGACTACTTGCTCGAGAACGGCGTGCGGGTCCGGTACCTGCACTCAGAGGTGGATACCCTGCGTCGGGTGGAACTGCTGCGGGAACTGCGTCTCGGAGAGTTCGACGTTCTCGTGGGGATCAACCTCCTGCGCGAGGGTCTGGATCTGCCCGAGGTGAGCCTGGTCAGCATCCTGGATGCCGACAAAGAGGGTTTTCTGCGTTCTCAGCGCAGCCTGATCCAGACCATCGGCCGCGCTGCGCGTAACGTCTCCGGGCAGGTGCACATGTACGCGGACACCATCACCGACTCGATGCGCACGGCTATCGACGAGACCAACCGGCGACGGGCGAAACAGGTCGCCTACAACACCGAACGTGGTCTGGACCCGCAGCCCATCCGCAAGAAGATCGCCGACATCACTGACCTTCTGGCACGTGAGGACGCCGACACCAAGGAACTGCTCGCCGGGTCCGGACGGGGCCTGAGCAGGGGAGTGGGCCCCAAGGCCGCGGCGGCCGACATCGGCCGTCATGCCGGCGCTTTGGCCTCCATGCCGGCCCAGGACCTCACGGATCTGATAGAACAACTGACTGCGGCTATGCACAATGCGGCCGAAGAACTGCAGTTCGAGGTGGCCGCGCGATACCGCGACGAGATCTCTGAGTTGAAGAAGGAGTTGCGGGGCATGCAGGACGCGAGTTCGTGACCGTTCCCGGCTGGCTCTGGGCCGGCACGATTGTGCTGTTCGTGGTCTTGTTCACGCTCGATTTCCTGATCGTAGGCCGGCGCCCGCATGTCCCGAAGACCCCGGAACTGCTGCGCTGGCTCGGCCTCTTCGTAGGCTGTGCCATCGCTTTCGGGCTCTTCCTCGGGTGGCAGTTCGGCGGTGACATCGGCGTGCAGTTCTTCGCCGGCTGGCTCACCGAGTACTCGTTGAGCGTCGACAACCTCTTCGTGTTCGTGCTGATCATGTCGCGCTTCTACGTCCCCAGACATTTGCAGCAATACGTGCTGATGTGGGGCATCGTGATCGCCCTCATCCTGCGCGGGATCTTCATCGCCCTCGGCGCGGCGATCATCGCCCAGTTCTCCTGGGTCTTCTACATCTTCGGGTTCTTCCTGATCTTCACCGCGGTCAAACTGGCCACACATGGTGAGGACGATGACGAGGAGTACAAGGAGAACATCATCGTGCGCAGCGTGGCGCGGGTTGTTCCGGTGGCCCAGGACTTCGACGGGACACGCATGCGTACCGTGATCGACGGCAAGCGCATGTTCACACCCATGCTGGTGGTCCTGATCGCAATTGGCACGACCGATGTCCTCTTTGCGCTGGACAGCATCCCGGCGATCTTCGGACTTACCCAGATCCCCTTCATCGTCTTCACCGCGAACGTGTTCGCCCTGATGGGTCTGCGGCAGTTGTTCTTCCTGCTGGGCAACTTGCTGGACCGGCTTGTGTTCCTGGGACTCGGGCTTGCGGCTGTGCTGGGCTTCATCGGGGTCAAACTGATCCTCGAGGCGATGCACGAGAACTCCTTGCCGTTCCTCAACGGTGGTGAGCCGTTCGACGTGCCGGTGATCTCGAACTGGGTGAGTCTGGCCGTCATCGTCGTCATCTTGTCGGTCACGGTGGTGGCGAGCCTGCTTCACGAACGCATCGAGGCAAACCGGGGCACCGACCGGCAGGGATGAACCCCTACACTCTCGTGGGTGCCCAACGAGGATCTCGCCGAGGATGCGCCGCCGCCGGATGACAGCGGTGAGACCGGGCTTGTCAGACTGGTCGTGCTGTCCGCGATAGGCGGGGCACTGACAGGTCTGGTGGGTGGCGCATTCCGGCTCGTCCTGGCCGAAAGTTTCCGAGTCTGGCAGCAGTTCCTCGAGTGGTCACGGGATCTCGGAGGGTGGCGTGTGCTCCTGCCGGTGGTAGGCGCAGCGCTGGCAGTCGCCCTTGCGAGATTGATAGTCCGGTGGGTGCCCGAAGCCGCAGGTAGTGGGGTGCAAAGGGTCGAAGCGATCATGCGCCATGAGGGGCAGCCAGCGCCCTTGCGTGTGGTCCCCGCGAAGTTCGTTGGGGGGGTTCTGGCGCTCGGGGTCGGGATGGCCTTGGGTCGGGAGGGTCCCAGCGTCCAGATGGGTGCCTCGATCGGCGCAGGGATCGCAGACAGAGCGGATCTTGATGATCACGACACTCGCACCTTGTCGGCGTCACTGGCCGGTGCGGGCCTAGGGGTGGCCTTCAGTGCACCTTTGGGTGGTGCGATGTTCGTCATCGAGGAACTCGCGCGAGCGATCCGGACGCGATTGCTGGTAGCGACCCTGGTGTCGGCGAGTGTCGCCCTGGCCGTCGCATTCCCACTTGTTGGCAGTCGTCCGGTCTTCCCGGTGCCGCCTATCCAGGACGTGCAACTGTGGCACCTGGCTCTCTACGCCCCGATGGGGCTGGTCGTCGGATTCATGGGGATCTACTACAACCGACTCGTGATCGCGAACCTGAACCTGATGGACCGGCTCTCCCAGATTGCGCCCGAGATCCGCGCCGCAGCAATAGGCGGGCTGGTTGGCGCGCTCGGTGTCATCGCGCCGTGGCTGGTCGGTGGCGGTGAAGTGCTCACGGACCGAGTGCTCGCGGTCGGGCTGCCGCTCACAACCCTGATTGTCATTCTGATCGTCCGCTGGTTTCTCGGACCCCTGTCCTATGCGGCGGGCACACCCGGTGGCCTGTTCGCTCCGCTGCTGGTGGTCGGGGCTTCGGTTGGGGCCATCCTCGGCACTTCCTTGAACGCGGTCTTTCCGGCCTGGGACCTATCAGCGCAGGGATTCGCCATCGTGGGGATGTCAGCCTTCTTCGCAGCAGTTGTGAGGGCCCCGATCACGGGCGTGGTTCTGTGTGTGGAGATGACGGCTACCACCTCGGTACTCGTTCCGATGCTCCTGGCATCTGCCCTTGCGGTGCTCGTGTGCACCGTGCGCCAGGCGCCACCGATCTACGAGACGCTGCGGCTGCGTATGGAAGGTTACTCAGTGCGTGGTTGAGGAACGCCGCAGGAACCACCACTCGAATGCGAAACTGCCGCCCAGTGCGGCAAGCAGCGTGATCCACGTAGCGGGCGAACCTGACCGCACTGCATCGACGAGCAAGGCCACGAACAGCGCGGCATTGAAGACCACGGCACCGACCAGGGGCCATGCCGCGGCACCCGTGTGCTTGCGCAGTCGCAGGTGTCCGAGGCTCACTGCGCCGTACACCACCAGGAAGGCCAGACTCGTCATCTGCCCGACGGCGGACAGCGGGAAGAAGACCACGAAGACGACGGTCGCCATTGCGCTGATGAACAACGACAGGGGTGCCGATCGCCATACTGTCCGCGTCAGGGACGCAGAGATCTGCTTGTTCTGGGAAACGTCGTACCCGATGTTCGACGCAGCGAAGATCGTGGCATTGACCGCCGAGGCCGTGGCCAGGATCGCAGCCGCTGAAATAACCATGAAGCCGGTGGTGCCAAGGACGACCCGTCCAGCCTCCGCGAGGACATGTCCTGCGTTGGCTTCGATCTGGTCGAGGGGCACCAGAGCCACGACCAGTGTGCTTACCACGAGGTACACCACCGCCACGATGGCCAAGGCACTGAACATGGCCCGGGGGAGTTGCTTGTTGGGGTGCAGCATCTCGCCGGACGTATTGGTCACCACGCCGAAACCCTGATAGGTCACGTACAGCAGGGCTGCTCCGGTCAGGACACCGATGCTGCTGTGCTCGCCCGAGGTGATGTTTGCGAGGTCTGCCTTCGTCACCCCCAATGCGACGAACCCGACCAGGATCGCCGACTCCACCCCGATGATCAGCGTCTCGGCGCGTCCGACCAGTTTGGTCCCGATGATGTTCACTGTCATGAAGACGAGGACGACACCGGCACCGATGGCCTTGGGCGCCCAGCCGGGCAGGTCGTCGCCCATGACGATGGTTACGTACTCGGCGAATCCCGCTGCGTACAGCGCGGTCGCTATGAGGTACGCGACGTACTGGAAGACATTGAGACCGCCTGAGACAACGCCCTGGCCGAATTCCCGGAGCAGGAACTCGGCAGCGCCGCCCCGGCTGGGGTACTCAGCCCCAAGTTTTGAGTAGGAGTAGACACTCAGTGCGGCGACCAGCCCCGCGAGCAGGAAGGCCGCCGGTAACCAGGTTCCGGTGCTGGTCGCTGCCAGCCCCAGCAGCGTGTACAGCCCGGCTCCCATCATGCCGCCCACACCCATTGCGGCCGCCGAGATCGTACTGATGCTCCCCTTGGTCTGGGTCACCATCCACGCCGCTCCCATTCGGCCAGAGCCGGTCGCTCGGTGCCGACGGTCGTATCCCATCCGTGACCCGGATACACCCACGTCTCATCCGGCAGGACCGCGAAGATCCGGGTACGGACGTCGCGCAGGAGAGTTCGGAAATCCTCGGGTGCCCAGGTCTTGCCGATTCCGCCCGGGAAGAGACAGTCACCGGTGAACAGGTGCGGCTGGCCCAGCGGGTCGTCATAGAGCAAGGCGATGCTTCCGGGGGTGTGCCCGACAAGGTGGATGACACGCAGCCGGCAGTGACCCACGGCGATCTCGTCGCCGTCGCGGACCGTGCGATCCACGGTCGCGCCGATCGCCGGGGCGTCGATCTCGTGGGCGATGCTGGTGGCCCCAGTCTCTGCGCGCACCGACTCCAGGGCTCCCCAGTGGTCGGGGTGCGCGTGAGTCGTCACGATGGCGCTCAGTCCGTCGGGTCCCACCAGGTCCAGGACGTGCTCTGCATCCGCTGCTGCGTCGATGAGCAACTGGTCACCGGACTCACGGCAACGCAAGAGGTAGGTGTTGTTGTCCATCGGTCCCACGGACAACTTCGAGATGGTCAAGAGGCCCAGTTCGTGAACGTCGGCTGGTCCGCCCATCCGGGTTCGACCGGTGTATGTCATGGGAGCGAATCTACTCTTGCGGCACCGTGGGCGTTCGCCGCGACTTGAGGTCGTTCACCACGGCCAGAGCCAGCGCAACCGCAGTGGGTGCCAGGGCGGGCAACGTGGGTTCGTCAGAACCGAGAATCCCGGAACCCCATGCGATAGCACCGGTCAGGAACCCAAGCGTGATCATCACGGCCGACTCGACGGGCTGTCCGGTGGGCTTGCGAGCAGAGCGTGGCTCGAAAACGGTGTGGACTGTCGTGAGCACGGCCCCGGTGTTGGCAGTTATCCACCCTCTGACCGCGGGTACGCGCAGGACGGCAGTGGCCAGTCCGGCGAGCGCGGTGCTCGTGACCGGAACCAGGACCTGAGCGGGGCTGTCAAGCCACTGGCGCATCGCAGAGGTGATGAGGATCAGCACGATCATCGCGAAAAGGGGGACGGCGACCTGCAGCCACTTGTGCTTGCTCAAGGCGCGCTGTAGCAGGGTGGCCAGCGCAACTCCCACGACAGCCCCGAGCAGGGAGAGTGCTGCCAGCGCCGCGCGGGAGGGGTCCTTGGGTAGTTGAGTGCCAAGCACCACCAGGTTGCCCGCCTGATTGGAGGTGAAGACGCCGTATTCCTCGAAGGAGTAGGCATCGATGACGCCGACCGTCCATGCCAGTGCGAGAGCGGCCAGCCAGGGCCGGGCGAAGAACCGGTAGGTGTCGATGCCGTCGGGCGGATTGTCGGCCACCCCCAGACGCTAGCGGAACGTGTTGGGCGCGGTCGGCCTACGGACCGGTTCGCGGACACCGAAAATGCGATGTCACACCGCGCAGTTAGCCTTATGTGGTGCAGGATCGACTCATCGTCCGGGGTGCCCGTGAGCACAACCTGAAGGACATCCATGTCGAGTTGCCCCGTGACGCCCTCATCGTATTCACCGGGCTGTCCGGATCGGGGAAGTCGAGTCTGGCGTTCGACACGATCTTCGCCGAAGGCCAGCGGCGCTACGTGGAGTCGCTGTCGGCATACGCCCGTCAGTTCCTGGGTCAGCTCGACAAGCCCGATGTCGACTTCATCGAGGGTCTGAGCCCGGCGGTGTCGATCGACCAGAAGTCGACCAACCGCAACCCGCGCTCGACGGTGGGCACCATCACCGAGGTCTACGACTACCTCCGGTTGCTCTACGCGCGCATCGGCAAACCGCATTGCCCCAAGTGCGGCAAGCCGGTATCGCGTCAGACCCCGCAGCAGATCGTCGATCAGATCCTGAAGATGCCGCAGGGCACGAGGTTCCAGGTGCTCGCCCCAGTCGTGCGCGAACGCAAGGGCGAGTTCGTGGACCTGTTCCGCTCGCTGCAGACGCAGGGATTCGCCCGGGCGGAGGTGGACGGTCGCACGTATCCGCTGGATTCCGTTCCGAAGCTACGCAAGCAGGTGAAGCACTCCATCTCGGTGGTGGTCGACCGGTTGGTGGCCAAACCCTCGGGCCGACGCCGGCTGACCGACACGGTGGAGACCGCGCTGCGGCTGGGTTCCGGAGTCGTGGTCATCGACATGGTCGATCTGCAGGAGGACGACCCCGCGCGGCAGGTGACCTTCAGTGAGCACCTTGCGTGCTTGGACGACGGCCTGAGCTTCGAGGAGCTGGAACCGCGCAGTTTCTCGTTCAACTCCCCGTTTGGCGCCTGCGCGGAGTGCGGGGGACTGGGCACGCGCATGGAGGTGGATGCCGAACTGGTGATCCCCAATCCGGGGCTGAGCCTGCAGGAGGGCGCGCTGGCACCCATGACCGGCGCGAGTTCCTCAGAGTACTTCCAGCGGCTGATGCAGGCCCTGGCCGATGAGTTGCACTTCGACATGGCCACACCGTTCGCGGATCTCGGTGAGGACATCCAGCACGTACTGCTGCACGGTCGGGGCGAGCAGGTGGTCGTTCGCTACCGCAACCGGTACGGCCGCGAGCGGACCTACGCCACGGGGTGGGAGGGTGTGATCCCCTTTGTGGAGCGGCGCCACGCGACTTCGGAGTCGGACAGCCAGCGCGAGCGGTTCGCCGGCTATATGCGCGACATCCCGTGCCCCGCCTGCCACGGAGCCAGGCTCAAACCCTTGAGTCTGGCGGTGACCATCGGCGGTAAGAACATCGCAGAGGTCGCTGGGATGCCGATTGCCGCCTGCAGCAGTTTCCTCGATGAGCTGAGCCTGGATGACCGGGATTCCCAGATCGCCGCTCGTGTGCTCAAGGAGGTCAGCGCCCGGCTGCGGTTCCTGATCGATGTCGGGCTGCACTACCTGACCCTGGATCGTGCGGCGGGCACTCTGGCCGGGGGCGAGGCACAGCGGATCAGGCTGGCCACCCAGATCGGCAGCGGGCTCGTCGGGGTCTTGTACGTGCTCGATGAGCCCAGCATCGGCCTTCACCAGCGAGACAACCACCGGCTGATCGAGACCTTGATCCGTTTGCGCGACCTTGGCAACACGCTGATCGTCGTCGAGCATGACGAGGACACCATCAGGGCCTCGGACTGGGTCGTCGACATCGGTCCGGCCGCCGGTGAGCATGGCGGACAGGTGGTGGTCTCCGGCCCGCTGAAGGAGTTGCTCAAGAGCAGGGACTCGATCACTGGCGCCTACCTGTCGGGGCGAAAGTCCATCGACGTGCCGACCATCCGCAGGCCAGTCGACCTGGAGCGTGTGCTTACAGTGCACGACGCGCGTGAGCACAACCTGCAGAACGTCACGGTGGACTTCCCGCTCGGTGTGCTGGTGGCGGTCACAGGGGTCTCCGGTTCGGGCAAGTCCACGCTCGTCAACGACGTGCTGTACACGGTGCTGGCGCGGGAACTGCATTCTGCCCGCACGGTTCCTGGCAGGCACAGGACCGTCACCGGAGTGGACCTGCTGGACAAGGTCGTGCACGTGGATCAGGGCCCGATCGGGCGCACACCGCGATCCAACCCGGCCACCTACACTGGTGTCTTCGACCACATCCGCAGGCTCTTCGCCGAGACGGAGGAGGCCAAGATCCGGGGGTACCTCCCGGGCCGGTTCTCCTTCAACGTCAAAGGCGGGCGGTGTGAGGCGTGCAGCGGGGACGGGACGTTGCGCATCGAGATGAACTTCCTGCCCGATGTCTATGTGCCGTGTGCCGAGTGCCACGGCGCCCGCTACAACCGCGAGACCCTCGAAGTGCACTACAAGGCCAAGACCATCGCCGAAGTGCTGGACATGCCGATCGAGGAGGCTGCGAGCTTCTTCGAGGCGATCCCTGCGATCCATCGTCACCTCAAGACGCTCGTGGACGTCGGACTGGGCTACGTGCGACTGGGGCAGCCCGCCCCGACTCTGTCCGGCGGTGAGGCCCAGCGCGTGAAACTGGCCAGTGAGTTGCAGCGCCGCTCGACCGGACGCACCGTTTACGTGCTGGACGAACCGACCACCGGGCTGCACTTCGAGGACGTTCGTCGTTTGCTCACCGTGCTGCATTCGTTGGTCGACAAGGGCAACACCGTCATCGTGATCGAGCACAACCTGGATGTGATCAAGACCGTCGATTGGATAATCGACCTCGGCCCGGAAGGGGGCAGTGGCGGTGGACTGATCGTCGCGCAGGGCACTCCTGAGGAAGTCGCGGCGGTCTCTGACAGCCATACCGGTGCATTCCTGGCACCCATGCTCGAGCGGTAGGCAGACACACCAGCGGTTGCCGGGCAGTGCGGCTTCGATCCCGTAGGCTGGCGGGGAAAATAAGGAGACCGCCATGGCTGATCTGACTAGACGCAACGTGTTGACCGCAGGTGCCATCGGTGTGGCCGGGGCTGCACTGGTGGGTTGCTCGTCGGGCGACGATGCCACCCCGGCGGCGACCGAGCCGGCCAGTGCTGCTCCCGAGACGTCGCCGGCTCAGACCGGCGGCGAGGTCACAGCGGTGAGCGACGTGCCGCTTGACGGAGGCGTGATCGTGGACTCCGGCGAGACGAAGATGGTCGTCACCCAGCCGACCGCCGGGGAATATGTCGGCCTCAGCGCTGTGTGTCCCCACCAGGGGTGCTTGGTCAACCAGATTGAGAACCAGGCCATCATCTGCCCATGCCACGGTTCTCAGTTCTCAATCACCGATGGTGCTGTGATTCAAGGTCCGGCCACTACTGGTCTGGAATCCATACCTGTCCAGGTCTCAGGCGACCAGATCGTTCTGGGCTGACCTGAGTTGATGTGAGCGGACACGACGAGGAGCCCCTGTCCCAGAGGCTGCCCACGATCTTGGGCGGGGTGCTCGCCACTCTGGCGATGGTGGTGGCGGGGTTGTGGGTCAGCGGCAAGGCAGGTCTGCCGTCCCCCCAGGCTGTCCTTTCTTTGGCCAACCCTCTGTCCGACCCTGTGCTGGAAGGCCCTGTCTACGCGATCGGGGATTCAGTCATGTTGGGCGCCAAGACCTGTCTTGCGAGTACCGACGTCCATGTTCACGCAGTGGAGAACCGCACCATGCGCGAGGGTGCCACGAGGGTCGAGACTCGAGCGGCCAATGATCGCCTGCCACCGCGGGTTGTAGTAGCACTGGGCACCAACGGTCCCTTCGGCTACAAGGCGCTCGACCGGATCATGCGGGCAGCGGGCCCGGACCGGGCGGTGTACTGGATGACGATCGAGTTACCCGAGATCGAACGGTACGCCTACGAGGATCCTGTGAATCAGAGGTTACGGGCCATGCCCGGACGTTGGCCGAACGCCCATGTCATCGATTGGAACGCCAGCGTCCTGCCCACTGGGCTTTATCCGGATGGGATTCACTTGAACCCGGCGGGTTGCCAGGCCTACGCGAACCTCATCCTGCAGGGGGTCGAGAAGGGCTGACGCCAACTTGAGACGGTCAGCGCCCTGAGACCAAGAGGGAGCGCACGGCTTGCGCAATCATGCGTCCCCGGATCTCGTAACCGGCTGGCGTGAGGTGGATGCGGTCGGAGGCCAAGAGGGCTGGGTTGGCCCGGATGTACTGGTCCCAGCGCAGCACCGACAGTTGCGACGAGTTGGCGTCCAGCCGACTCAGCATGGTGTTGACCTTCGCGTACGCCGGGGAGCGCCAGACCGAGACCCAGAGCACCGGGCGCATCCCGGCCCGCTTCAGCACGGTGCGCACGTGGTGGCGCATGGCTGAGGGGCTCGGGGCGTCATTCGTGCCGAGCGCCACAACCCATACCGATGCGTTGCGTCCCGCGCTCAATCGACTGATGCCGGTCGGCGTGTTGCGGCCCACCTGGGCGTCGACGGTGATCTGGCGGAAATCGGCACGCAAGTGGCGTTTGATCGCAGCCGAGGACCCGACCGTGAGTGAGTCTCCCTCAACGAACAGCGAATCAGCGCCCGCTGGAGGTGCGGCTGTCAGGCCGACGACTGCTGCCGCGGCCATGCCAACAACAGCTGCTTTGAGCGTAAGTCGCACGACGATTGGTCCTCACTGTCCTAGCCTGTTGATGTGGCAGACCCGATGTCATACCGGCCGCCTGCGGGCAGCATTCCGCCCTTACCAGGTGTCTATCGTTTCAGAGATTCTGACACGCGCACTATTTATGTGGGAAAGGCCACAAATCTGCGTAGCCGTCTGTCCAGCTACTTCCAGAGTCCCGCTGGCATGCATCCCAGGACAGCCGCCATGGTCCAGACCGCATCCTCGGTCGACTGGGTCGTGGTGGATTCGGAGACTGAGGCGCTGCAACTGGAGTACCAGTGGATCAAGCAGTTCGCCCCACGGTTCAACGTCAAATACCGCGACGACAAGTCCTATCCGTATCTGGCCATCACCTTGGGGGAGGAGTACCCACGAGTCATGGTCATGCGCGGAGACCGGCGCAAAGGCGTGAAGTACTTCGGCCCGTACGCCCAGGCTTGGGCGATCCGGGAGACGGTCGATCAGGTATTGCGGGTCTTCCCCGTGCGGACCTGCAGCAACGGGGTCTTTCGCAGGTCCGAGCAGATGGGAAGGCCCTGTCTGCTCGGGTACATAGGCAAGTGCAGTGCACCTTGTGTCGGGCGCATCTCGCCGGAGGACCACCGACGTCTGGCCGAGGACCTCGTATCATTTCTGGGTACTGGAACCGATCGCTTCATGCGGGACCTGGACGCCAGGATGCGTGAGGCTTCGGCACGGCAGGACTATGAGACCGCGGCCCGGCTGCGTGATGATCTGGGTGCGCTTCGCAAGGCCATGGAACGTAGCGCCCTGGTTCTGCCCGGGGACACCAGCGCAGATCTTGTCGCGTATGTCGAGGACGATCTCGAGGCGGCCTTCCAGGTGTTCCACGTGCGGGCAGGCCGGGTGCGAGGTCAGCATGCCTTCGTGTTGGAGAAGGTTGCCGACGAGGGGCCCACGGAGCTGATGACCGGCGTGATGCAGCAGCTCTATGGCGATGAGGAGGCCGACATCCCCGTCGAAGTCCTGGTCAGTGAACTGCCCGAGCCCGCGGTCCAGACATGGTTGAGCGCCAAGGCGGCTCGCCGCGTGAACGTGCGGGTTCCGCAGCGCGGGCGCAAGCGCGCGTTACTGGAGACTGTGGCAACCAATGCCGGTCAGACACTGGCTTCGCACAAGTTGCGTCGTGCCGGAGACCTGAGCGTGCGTGCCGCCGCCCTCGAGGAGATCGGCGAGGCTCTGGAGATGGCACAGGCTCCTCTGCGGATCGAGTGTGTGGACATCTCGAACCTGCAGGGCAATGACGTGGTCGCATCCATGGTCGTCTTCGAGGACGGCCTTCCGCGCAAGTCCGACTACCGCCGCTTCTCGATCCGCGGGGTCGCGGGTCAGGATGATGTGGCCAGTGTCGCTGAGGTGGTGCGGCGCCGTTTCACCCGCTACCTGGCCGAGCGCGCGGAGGCCACCGACATCGAGTTCGGTCCAGCCGGTGGTGCCAACGATGAACGCAAGGCTTTCCGCTATCCGCCGCAGCTGTTGCTCATTGACGGGGGGAAGCCCCAAGTCGCAGCTGCCAAGGCCGCACTGGCCGAGTTGGAGATCGACGACATCGCCGTCGCGGGACTGGCCAAACGGCTGGAAGAGGTCTGGGTCCCCGACAGCGAGGATCCCGTTATCTTGTCCCGGCGCAGTCAGGGCCTGTACCTGCTCCAGCGCATCCGGGACGAGGCGCATCGGTTCGCGATCACTTACCACCGGCAGAAACGCAGCCGCAGACTGTCTGTCAGTGTCGTCGAGGACATTCCGGGCGTCGGTCCGACCCGGCGTAAGGCTCTCATGCGTGCCTTCGGTTCGTTGTCGCGGTTGCGCAAGGCCTCGGTCGAGGAGCTGGAATCGGTGCCCGGTATCAACCAGGCCTTGGCCGAAGCGATCGTCGCCCACATGGCTTCGGAGACGGTCGCACCGGCCGTGAATGTGACGACCGGCGAGATTATTGACCAAGATGGTGCTGGGAGGCCGGCATGAACAACCCGCAGTTCGAAGTGCTCATCGTCACGGGGATGTCCGGGGCGGGACGCAGCACTGCTGCGCGTGCGCTGGAGGACGCCGGCTGGTTCGTGGTGGACAATCTGCCACCGTCCCTGCTGCAGTCGACCATCGACCTGCTGCAACCCCGTCCGGACGTTCAGAGGCTCGCGGTCGTGGTCGACGTCCGCGGGGGCCCCTTGTTCTCGAACCTGGTCACGGTGACCCAGGCCTTGCGCGAAGCACAGACCAACGTCGGGATCCTCTTCCTGGAAGCCTCCGAGGAGGTCCTCGTGCGCAGGTTCGAGTCGTCGCGCAGGCCGCATCCTCTGCAGGAGGACGGCACACTGCTGGACGCGCTGCGCGAGGAACGGGTCATGTTGGCGGAGTTCCGGGCCGGCGCGGACATGGTGGTCGACACCTCCAGCAAGTCCGTGCACGACCTGCGACGGGTGATCGACGCCAACTACAGGGGGCCTTCTCCGGAGGTCATCCGGGTGTCGGTGCTCAGCTTCGGATTCAAGTACGGGATCCCCGTGGATGCCGACATGGTGGCCGACGTCCGGTTCCTGCCGAACCCCTTCTGGGTCCCGGACCTGAGAGAGCAGACGGGCAGGGACGCGGAGGTCAGCGACTATGTCCTGAGCCGGGAGGGGGCACTGGACGTCCTGGACCACTACGCCGCCATCGTCAACCTGGTTGCTGAGGGCTATGTGCGCGAGGGCAAGCGCTACGTCACGATCGGGATCGGGTGCACCGGCGGCAAACATCGCAGTGTGGCCACCACCGAACGGCTGGCCGAGATGTTGCGCGAACAGGGCCACCAGGTGGTCGTCCAGCACAGGGACCTGGGGCGGGAATGAGCCCGCTCACGCCGGCTTCGACCTGGTCCACCGGACCGTCGGTCGTAGCTCTCGGGGGAGGCCATGGGCTCGCCGCAACACTGCGTGCGCTTCGACGTGTCACCGACTCGGTGACCGCAGTGGTCGGAGTGTCCGACGACGGCGGGTCGTCCGGGCGGATCCGCCGGGAACTGGGGCTGATGCCACCGGGGGACCTGCGTATGGCGTTGGCCGCTCTGTGCGGGGACGACACCTGGGGCCGGACGTGGTCGCGGGTTCTCCAACACCGGTTCGAGGGTGTGGGTGAGTTGTCCGGCCATGCGGTGGGCAACCTGCTCATCTCCGCGCTGTGGGAGGAGACCGGCGACCCCGTGGCCGGCCTCGACTGGGTTGCGGCTCTGCTGGAGGCCCAGGGCCGTGTGCTTCCCGTCGCCTGCGAACCTGTCGACCTCATCGCCGACGTGCGTGGTCTCGAAGGCCCGGATTCGATGACGGTGCTTCGTGGGCAAGTGGATATCGCCACGACCGCGGGCGAGGTAGTGGCTCTGAGGATCGAGCCGGAGGACCCGGCCCCCTGCTTGCCGGTGCTCGAAGCCCTTGACCGGGCGCGGATGGTGGTGCTGGGACCTGGCAGCTGGTTCACGTCGGTGCTCCCTCACCTCTACGTGAAGCCCGTGCATGACGCCTTGGTGAAGACCCAGGGGCTGCGGGTGCTGGTCGTGAACGTCGCCCCGCAGCCCGGCGAGACAACCGGCTACACACCCGCCCGCTACCTGCGCAGCCTGGCGGAGGTGTTCCCCGACGTACGCCTCGACTACGTGGTGGTGGACCCGAGTTCGGTGATGGACGACGCGGAGCTGAAGGCTGCCTGCACAGATGTTGGGGCGCAGCTACTCGTTGAAGAGGTCCGCGCGCAAGAATCCGGCGAGCCCAAATCCGTTCACGACACTCTGCTTCTCGCCTCGGTCTTCCAGCGGATCCTGGACTGAGCCTGCGCGGTGAGGACCGATCTTCGGGTTTCTTATTCGGGTGCTTGACCCTGCGTGTGAGAATCAGCCCATGGCCATGACCGCCGCCGTGAAGGACGAGCTGAACCAACTCGAGATCACCAAGCCGTGCTGCCGGAAGGCGGAGACCTCAGCCATGCTGAGGTTCGGCGGGGCTCTGCACATCGTCAGCGGGAAGATCGTCGTGGAGGCGGAGTTCGACACGGGTGCCGCCGCCCGGCGGCTGCGCGCCAACCTCGCTGAGATCTTCGGACAACAGGCCGACTTCGCTGTGGTGCACAAGGGGGGTCTGCGAAAAGGCACCCGATACATGGTTCGCGTCGCATCCGGTGGTGAACAACTCGCCCGGCAGGCTGGCCTGGTCGATGCTTCCGGCCGTCCTGTGCGCGGTCTGCCGCCCCATGTGGTGACCGCCGGAATCTGCGACGCCGAGGCCGCCTGGCGAGGTGCCTTTCTGGCCCACGGATCATTGACCGAACCGGGCCGGTCCTCCGCGATGGAGGTGACCTGCCCTGGTCCGGAAGCGGCACTTGCGCTGGTCGGTGCGGCCAGGCGGATGGGTATCCCCGCCAAGAGCCGGGAGGTTCGCGGCGTTGAACGGGTTGTGATCCGCGACGGCGACGCCATCAGCCAGATGCTCGCCCGGATGGGTGCCCACTCTTCAGTGCTGGTTTGGGAGGAACGCCGGACTCGCCGGGAGGTGAGGGCAACCGCCAACCGCCTGGCGAACTTCGATGACGCCAACCTACGGCGTTCGGCCCGCGCAGCGGTTGCGGCCAGCGCTCGTGTGGAGCGTGCGTTGGAGATCCTCGGAGACGACGTCCCCGATCACCTGGCTGCGGCCGGTGCGTTGCGCATGGAACACCGCCAGGCCTCCCTGGAGGAACTCGGCGCTCTCGCGGACCCGCCGATGACCAAGGACGCGATCGCCGGACGCATTCGGCGCCTTCTGGGTCTTGCCGACCGCCGGGCCAGGGAGTTGGGCATTCCGGACACTGAGGCCACGTTGGTGACCGACGACGAACTTGTCTGACCTACCGATAGAATTGGGTCATCCAATCTAAGGAGTGATCAGTGACAATTCGTGTCGGCATCAACGGTTTCGGACGTATCGGTCGCAACTTCTACCGCGCGGTGGAGGCTCTGGGGGACTCGCAGACTGCATTCGGCAACGAGCCCATCGAGATTGTCGCTGTCAACGACCTGACAGACATCGCCACTCTGGCGCACCTGCTGAAGTACGACAGCGTTCTCGGCCGACTCCCCGGCGAGGTCTCGGCTCAGGACGGGACCATCACCATCGACAACAAGTCGATCAAGGTCCTCGCAGAGCGAGACCCCGCTGCCCTTGGCTGGGGCGACCTGGACGTCGACTACGTGATCGAGTCGACCGGTCACTTCACGAAGGCCGAGGACGCGCGCAAGCACATCGAAGCCGGCGCCAAGAAGGTCATCATCTCCGCACCGGCCAAGGGTGAGGACGCGACGTTCGTGATGGGTGTGAACCACACCGACTACAACCCGGCAGAGCACAACGTCATTTCGAACGCGTCATGCACGACCAACTGCCTGGCCCCGATGGCGAAGGTTCTCCTGGACGAGTTCGGGATCGAGAACGGACTCATGACCACGATCCACGCCTACACCAACGACCAGAACGTGCTGGACTTCCCGCACAAGGACCTGCGTCGCGCCCGCGCGGCGGCCATCAACATGATCCCGACCACCACGGGTGCCGCCAAGGCGATCGCACTGGCCATCCCGGAGTTGAAGGGGAAGCTGGACGGTTACGCGATGCGCGTTCCGCTGCCGACCGGCTCGGCGACCGACCTCACCGTCAACCTGTCGAAGGAGGCTCCGGCCGACCAGATCAACGCTGCAATGAAGGCGGCCGCCGAGGGGCCCTTGAAGGGGATTCTTCGCTACACCGAGGACCCGATCGTCTCCAGCGATATCGTCACCGACCCGGCGTCGTGCATCTTCGACGCCGGACTGACCAACTCGCAGGGCAAGGCGGTCAAGGTCGTCGGTTGGTACGACAACGAGTGGGGTTACTCCAACCGCCTGGTGGACCTGCTTCGCTACATGGCTTCCGTCGACTGATGCACACCCTGAGCGACCTCGATCTGGCGGGCGCTTCGGTTCTGGTCCGCCTTGATCTGAACGTCCCGCTGGCCGATGGCCAGATCACCGACGACGGCCGGATCAAGGCGGCTCTGCCGACCCTGCAGGAGCTGTTGGCGGCTGGTGCCAAACCCGTGGTGGTGGCCCATCTGGGCCGCCCCAAGGGGGAGGTCAAGGCTGATCTCTCGCTGGCGCCTGTGGCCGAACGGATGTCGGCGTTGCTGGGGGTACCTGTGGATCTGGCCGCGACCGGCGAGATGCCTGCGGGTGAGCCCGGACGGGTGGTGCTGCTGGAGAACATCCGCTTCGACGCCCGTGAGGCCAGCAAGAACGCTGATGAGCGAGCGGCGCTGGCAGCCGAACTCGCGGCCGGCCGGGACGCATACGTCAGCGACGGCTTCGGAGTCCTGCACCGTGAACAGGCCAGCGTCACCGACGTGGCGAGACTGCTGCCGAACGCAGCGGGGCGACTGGTCGAGAAGGAGATCAGGTCGTTCGCGACCGTGCTCAAGGATCCTGCCCGGCCCTACACCGTCGTCCTGGGTGGTTCCAAGGTGTCGGACAAGCTCGGCGTGATCGACAATCTCCTGAAGTCCGTTGATCGTCTGATCATCGGAGGTGGGATGTGCTTCACGTTCCTAGCAGCCCAGGGCCATGCGATCGGTGACTCGCTGTTCGAGGCCGACTGGGTCGATGCCTGCCTGCAGATCCTCAAGGACGCGCAGGCCTCCGGCGTGACGGTGATGCTTCCGACCGACATCGTGATCGCGGAGGAGGTCGACCCGGACGCCAAGACCGAGGTCGTCAAGGTCTCCGCGGGCATCCCGGATGGCTGGAAGGGCCTGGACATCGGCCCGCAGACCGCTGCCGCGTACGCCCAAGCTGTGCTCGACTCGGCCACGGTTGTGTGGAACGGGCCTATGGGGGTCTTCGAGATGGCGCCCTTTGCTGCAGGCACCAGAACCGTGGCAGAGGCGCTCACACAGACATCGGGCTTCACCGTCGTGGGTGGGGGTGACTCCGCGGCGGCCGTTAGGCTGCTGGGGTTGGACGCCCAGGCCATCGACCACATTTCGACAGGCGGCGGTGCCAGCCTGGAGTTGCTGGAGGGCAAGACATTGCCCGGGATCGCTGTACTGGAGGACGTATGAGCCGCAAACCGCTGATGGCGGGCAACTGGAAGATGCACCTGAACCACCTGGAAGCCATCGCCTTGGTGCAGAAGGTCGCCTTCCTGCTCAAGGACGATGACTACGCAGCGGTGGACGTCGTGGTGTTGCCACCCTTCACCGACCTGCGCAGTGTGCAGACCCTCGTGGAGGGCGACAAGCTGCACATCGGCTACGGGGCTCAGGATCTCTCCGCACACAAGGCCGGCGCGTACACCGGTGAGGTGGCCGGTCACATGCTGTCCAAGCTCGGCTGCACATACGTGACAGTCGGCCACAGTGAGCGCCGGTCCTACCACGACGAGACTGATGCGGTCGTTAACTCCAAGGCCAAGGCTGCCCTGGAGAACGGTCTGACGCCCATCGTGTGTGTGGGCGAGCACCTCGATGTGCGGCAGGCGGGTAACCACGTGGAGCACGTCACCGACCAATTGGCTGGCAGCCTCGAGGGACTCACCGAGGAGCAGATGCTCTCGGTGGTCATCGCTTACGAACCGGTATGGGCGATCGGGACCGGAGAGGTGGCCTCACCCGAGGATGCCCAGGAGGTCTGCGCGGTTGTGCGCGAATGGGTCGGTGAGGCCTACGGCGCGGGCGTGGCTGAGCAGGTCCGGGTCTTGTACGGAGGTTCGGTGAAATCCTCGAACATCGCCGGAATCATGGCGAAGGCCGACGTGGATGGTGCCCTCATCGGGGGCGCGAGTCTGGACGCCGACGAGTTCGCCACGATTGTGCGGTACCGCCTCCACCCGCAGACCAGTGCCTGAGGTTACTCTGGGCTGTACCCGGACGGAAAGGACAGCTCGGTGATTCTTGCACTTGAGGTACTGCTGCTGGTCACCAGCGTGCTGCTCGTCGTTCTGGTGTTGTTGCACAAAGGCAAGGGTGGAGGCCTCTCCGACTTGTTCGGCGGTGGCGTGAGCACCTCCTTGGGGGGATCGAGCGTTGCGGAGCGCAACCTCGACCGAGTGACTGTCGGCGTTGGCCTGATCTGGGCGGCGACGATCATCGCGCTCGGGCTCATCACCAAGTCCTGACTGGAAGGATCTGTACGCGTGGCCGGAGGAAGTGCGATCCGAGGTAGCCGGGTTGGTGCCGGACCGATGGGTGAGGCTGAACGGGGGGAAGCGGCGCCCCGCAAGCAGATACCCTTCTACTGTTCCAATGGCCATGAGAGCCGGCCGAGTTTCGCGCAGGACGCTGCAGTGCCCACCGAGTGGGACTGTCCGCGATGTGGTCTGCCCGCGGGCCAGGACCAGCAGAACCCTCCTGCTCCACCCAAGGTTGAGCCTTACAAGACGCACTTGGCCTACGTGAAGGAGCGCCGCACGGGGGGAGAGGCCGACGCGCTTCTCGACGAGGCGATGAAGAACCTGCCTGAGGTCTGAGTCCGGGCACAGTACCGGCCATCCGGGCTAGCCTTTCGGACATCCGCGGGAGGTTGATGTGAAGTACGACGACAGCAACATGGAATTCTCGCGCGTGGATGACCAGCGCGACGGTCGGTCTGGTGGCCGACGAGCAGGATCTCGGTCCCGGACCCCTGGTGGCCCGGGCAATGCCGTTATTGCCGGTGGCGTCTCGAAGATGCTCGGGGGTGGCGTCGTGATGACCCTGGCGATCCTGCTCCTGCTGAGTTTCTGTGAGCAACCCACCCAGACCACCGATGCCTTCAACGCACCCGCAGGTGCTCAGGGCGTGAGCACATCGCTGGCCCAGAAGTGCACCGCCGATGCCGAGGATGGTCAGTTCGAGAACACCGACTGTCTGCTGGTGAAGGCATTCAATGAGACCGACGAGGTGTGGGCCGGGTATTTCGCGGAGAGGGGGCAGGGCTTCCGGGAGCCGGGCCTCACGTTCTTCGACGGACGGGTGCAGACCGCGTGTGGGACCGCCACGACCAACGTGGGACCGTTCTACTGTCCTGGTGATGAACGCATCTACTTCGACCTCGGATTCGGTCGTGAACTGCAGGCACTGGGAGTACAGGGACAGTACGCGAACGTCTACATCATGGCCCATGAGTACGGTCACCATCTGCAGAACATCTCGGGCGTCGAGCGGAAGGTCCGCCGCGCACAGTCCCAGGACCGCAGCAACGCCAATCAGTACGGCGTGGCGATGGAGTTGCAGGCCGATTGTCTGGCCGGTGTGTGGGGACGCCTGGCCAATGACCAAGGAAACGTGGTGATCACTCCGGAGGAGTTCAAGCAGGCGACCCGGGCTGCCGCCGCAGTCGGCGACGACACGATCATGAAGAGTTCGGGGATGAGGGTCAATCCGGACAAGTTCACCCACGGTTCTGCAGCACAGCGCGCCCAGTGGTTCACGACCGGGTGGGATGCGGGCAGTTCCTCGGCCTGTGACACCTTCGCAACCTACGGGCTGCGCATTTGAGTCGGGCACCGGACCGCTCAGTGTTGGCGGGTGAGCCCTGCCGGTAGGTGCACTGCTGCGTCCAGGTCGATGGCCAGCAGGGTCAGACTGCGTCCATGGACCCCTGCCGCCGGGACTGCCAATGGCCCGGGATCGTTGATCAACATGCCCACGGCGTCGGCCTTGCCGGCACCGGAGGCGATCACGACCACCTCATCGGCACGGTTGATCACATCGAAAGACATTGAGACCCGCACGGGGGGAGGCTTGGGTGAATCCGTGACCGCGAACGCCGGGCGGGTCTCGCGCAGTCCGGGGTGTTCGGGGAAAAGAGAGGCGACATGGCCGTCCTCTCCGAGCCCGAGGATGCTGATGCAGAACGGCGGGCAAGGATCGCCGAACCCGGCCAATTCCGCCGCGTAGGAATCCGCAGCATCGGTCACCGTGGCGAACTGATCACTCGAAGGCATGGGGTGTACATTCGCGGCAGGCAGATCCACCATATCGAGCAACGCCTCACGGGCCATCACATCGTTGCGGTTGGCGTCGCCAGCGGGCACGAAGCGCTCGTCGGACCACCACACGTGTACGCGACCCCACTCGATGCCGGCGTCCCGGGCCAGACTCGCCAGTGCCCCGTGACCGCCACGTCCCCCGGTGATGCAAATGTGGGCAACCTCCTGCGTCGCGAGAGTGCGCAGGATCGCCCCGGCCATACGAGTCGCCACCGCCTCAGAGACCGCAGCGGCATCGGGGTAGACGCCGATTTGTGTCGCACTCACGATGGTGACTCGGTGGCCTCGGCCTTGTGCGCGGGTTTGGCAGTGGACTCGATCTTCACCGCCGCCAGGGACTCCGCGAAGGTCTCGTCGGGATCGAGGCGGCGCAACTCCTCGCCGATGAGGTCGCGCAGGTCGCGTCGAGCCAAGGGCACGTCATGGGCCGTCACCCCGGGCCGCGACAACCGACCGGTACGACCATCAGGCCGGGACAACGTGATGGGTCCGTCCTCGGTGTGGATCAAGACGCCGGTAATCCCGGGACCCTGACTGCGATGCAGATCCACGGGTACGTTCAGACGGTTGCCCAACCACGCGACCAGAAGGGCCGACGACGGGTTTGAACGCTCCGAGCTCACCTCAACACCGGTGATCCTGGCGAAAGGCAGGTCAAGCGCCGCAGCCAGCATTGACCGCCAAACGGTGGTCCTCGTCCAGGCCAGGTCGGTGTCTCCGGCGGCGTAGCCCTGCTGCCGCTCCAAGAGAGCATGCATGGGGTGGTGCTGGGCGGCAGCGTCGGTTATGCGTCGCTGGGCCATGCTCCCTATCGCATCCTTGGCAGGCACCTCCGGGCAGTGTGTGGGCCACCAGACAACCACGGGGGTGTCCGGCAGTAGCAGCGGCAGGGCCACCGAGGCCCCATGTTCGGCCAGTTGACCCCGCAATCGCAGACGCACCGTCTCACCGGGTCCCATGGTGTCCCCGACGTCGATGTTCGCGTCGAGTTGGGGATCGACCCGTCCGGGCCGTGGAATCAACGTGATGATGCGGCAGGGGTGCTCCCTGGCGGAGAAGGCCGCCGCGCGGGTGGCATCCGACTGGTTCTCCTCGTCAGTGACGATGATCAGCGTGAGCACCATACCGGTCGAGGTGGCCCCGATCCGGTGGCGTTCGGCATTGATCGTGCGGACGATCTCGCCGGTGGTCGTGTTCTCAAGTCGCGTGGTCATGGTCGGCGCCACACCCGGCCGTCACGGGCCAGCATCTCGTCGCTGCCCTGCGGGCCCCATGTCCCAGACTCATAGGTCTGGGGTTTGCCGTGGCTCGCCCAATGGTTCAAGATCGGGTCAAGAATCCGCCAGGACATCTCCACCTCCTGGTGCCGGGGGAAAAGCGGCGGATCGCCGAGAAGGACATCGAGGATCAGTCGCTCGTAGGCTTCCGGGCTGGACTCGGTGAACGAGTCGCCGTACATGAAGTCCATCGTGACGTCGCGCACCTCCATCTGCGTGCCAGGCACCTTGGAGCCGAACTTCATCGTGATGCCTTCATCGGGTTGCACCCGGATGACCAGGGTGTTCGAACCCAGCTCCTGAGTGTCGGTCGTGGCGAAAGGCAGGTGTGGCGCCCGCTTGAACACCACTGCGATCTCGGAGACTCTGCGGCCGAGTCGTTTGCCGGTGCGCAGGTAGAAGGGGACTCCGGCCCAGCGGCGGGTATCCACGTGTACGGTGATCGCGGCGTAGGTCTCGGTGGTCGACGTCGGGGGGATGTTGGCCTCTTGCATGTAACCGACGACCTCCTCGCCGCCCTGCCAGCCGGGGCCGTATTGTCCCCGGGCGGTGTAGGCGTCGAGGTCGTCGGGCAGGACCACCGAGGCCAGTACCTTCTCCTTCTCAATGCGAACATGCTCGGCGGAGAAGGAGACGGGCTCTTCCATGGCCGTCAGAGCCATCAACTGCAGAAGGTGGTTCTGGATGACGTCGCGGGCCGCCCCGATCCCGTCGTAGTAGCCCGCCCGACTGCCGATCCCGATGTCCTCGGCCATGGTGATCTGGACGTGGTCGATGTAGTTGCTGTTCCAGATCGGCTCGTACAGAGTGTTCGAGAACCGCAGGGCCAGAAGGTTCTGGACAGTCTCCTTACCCAGATAGTGGTCGATCCGGAAGATCGATCCGCTGGGGAAGACCTCATCCAGCACGTGGTTGAGTTCTTGGGCGCTGTCGAGGTCGTGACCGAACGGCTTCTCGACAACGACGCGCCGCCATCCGCCTCTTTCCTCAGAGGCCAGACCCGACCGCTTCAGTTGCTGGACCACCAACGGGAAGAGCCCGGGCGGGATGGACAGGTAGAAGGCAGTGTTACCGCCTGTGCCGCGCTCATTGGCCAAGTCGGTGACGGTCGCAGCCAGTGCGTCGAAGGCGGCATCGTCGGTGAAGTCACCGGCGACGAAGCGGAACCCCTGCGCCAATTGGTTCCAGACGTCCTCGCGGAACTCCGTGCGCGAGTGTTGGCGCACCGAGTCGTGTACCTCCTGGGCGAAGTCCTCATTGGTGAACTCGCGCCGGGCGAACCCAACCAGAGCGAACGAGGGCGGGAGCAGACCGCGGTTGGCCAGGTCGTACACAGCCGGCATCAGTTTCTTGCGCGACAGGTCTCCGGTGACCCCGAAGATGACCAGAGCGCACGGGCCGGCCACACGCGGCAGCCGTCGATCCGTGAGGCTACGCAGTGGGTTGGTGCTGGTGTAAGTGGCCTGCCTCACTCTGATCCCCGATCTTCAGCAAGTGCGGCGCTCACAGTCGCGAGCAGGTCTTCCCAGGCGATCTTGAACTTGTCGACGCCCTCCACCTCGAGCTTGTCGAACACGTCGTCCAGGTCGATCCCGAGCGCGACGAGGGCGTCGAATACCTGCTGGCTCTGTGGACCGTAGCCCGACAGGGTGTCGCCCGAAAGCTGCCCATGATCGGCTACAGCCCGCAGAGTCGGTTCCGGCATCGTGTTGACACAGCCCTGTCCCGCGAGGCTCACCACGTACATGTCGTCGGGAAATGCAGGGTCCTTCACTCCGGTTGATGCCCACAGCGGACGCTGCGGTTTCGCCCCGGCCGCCTCCAGCGCCTGCCAGCGAGGACTTGATCGGAAGTCCTCGTATGCCTGCCACGCCAGACGTGCATTGGCCAGGCCGGCCTGACCACGCAACCCTGCCGCGGTATCCCCACCTATTGCATCAAGTCTGCTGTCGACTTCGGTGTCGACGCGGCTCACGAAGAACGACGCCACGGAATGCACGTCTGAGATGGGCTGTCCGGAAGCCAGCCTGCTCTCCAGGCCTGCCGCCCAGGCATCGAGGACCTGGACATAACGGTCAACACTGAAGATAAGAGTGACGTTGACACTTATGCCTTCGGACAGGGCCTGGGTAATGGCGGGCAACCCCTGCTGGGTACCTGGAATCTTGATCAGGACGTTGGGACGTCCGACCTCGTTCCACAGCGCTCGCGCCTGCTCGATGGTGTTCTCGGTGTCCCTGGCGAGGCGGGGATCGACTTCAATGGAAACCCGGCCATCAACCCCCGCGGTCCGCGCGGACACATCGGCCATCACGTCGCAGGCATCGCGCACGTCCTGGGTGGTCATCTCGCGCACGGCTAGGTCCGCGTCGGCCTGGCCGCTGGCCAGACTTGCCACCTGGGTCGCGTACGCGTCGGCCCCCGTGGAGATCGCCTTGGAGAAGATCGATGGGTTGGTCGTGACTCCGACGACGTGGTCCTCAGCGATCATCCGAGCCAGTCCACCGGTCGTCAGACGGCTGCGATCAAGGTCGTCGAGCCAGATCGAGACACCGAGTGCGGACAGTTCTGCCAGTCGGTCTGTCATGGGTTCCTCCTTAGACGGGAACGGTATAGGTGTTTCAGGGGGCTTCGCCCGACGGGACACCGTTGGGGGATTCGTGCGCTTTGCTTGCCGGTTTCCAGCTTTGGTTGCGGTGGGGCTGGGGCTGCCGGGTCGCCCGACGGACACCGTTGGACATCGCACACATCATGCGGCGGACATTCCCAGCGCACCGACAACCAGCAACATCACCGCGAAACTGGTCAGACCGATCAGCGGTCCGAGGGCTCGGCGACCACTGGCGGGCGTGGAAGCGAATTGCATCACGGAAACGCCGCCGAGGTAGAGCCCGAAGACCAAGAACAGAGCGCCCTCGACAGCCAAGCCCCAATCAAGACCCGCCGCGAGGAGTGCCACAACTCCCCAGGCGAGGTTGGCCAGTCCCACCTCGATCTGGAAGTTGTTGCGCCTGCCGTAGTCCCAGCCCATGCGCGCCGCGTCACTGCGATGGAAGACAGCGTGTCGCACAAACGACAGCAGCCCCGTGATCCCAACCGCCAGCAGACAGGCCAACCCCAGCCGCGGTGGTTGCGCGAGTACCGTGGTCATCCCGATCGCGATGCCGATGGCGCCGACGACGTAGGTGGCGATCATCAGTCGCGCCGAGATGGCTGGATCAGCGGTCCCGGACTTTGCCTCAACCACCGGCGAGGCTCTCCTTGGCCGCTGTGACGACGGCATCCGCGGTGATACCGAACTCCTGGTACAACTTCTCGTATGCCGCCGATGCCCCGAAATGCTCCAGGCTCACGGTCCGTCCACTCGTTCCGACGTACTTGTACCAGGGCATCGCGCGTCCGGCTTCCACGCTGACCCGTGCGGTCACCGCAGTGGGGAGGACCGACTCGCGGTATTCGGTTGGTTGTTCGTCGAACCACTCCGTGCACGGCATGGATACCACCCGGGTCGCGATGTTCTCCGACTGCAAAGTGTCACGCGCCGCCAGCGCCAACTGGACCTCGGACCCGGTGCCGATGATGATCACCTGCGGATCACCCCCGTCCGCCTCCGCCAGGATGTAGCCACCCTTGGCCGCCGCGCTGACATCGCCGGCGGGCAGTGTGGGCACGCTCTGGCGTGTGAGGGCAAGGCCGGCCGGACGCTTGTTGCGTAACACCTGCAACCAGCACACGGCGGTTTCGTTGGGATCGGCCGGGCGCACAACGTCCAGCCCCGGGATGGCTCGAAGCGCGGTGAGGTGCTCGACCGGCTGATGAGTCGGTCCGTCCTCGCCAAGGCCGATCGAGTCGTGGGTCCACACATAGGTGACCGGCGCTTGCATCAGTGCTGCAAGCCGAACCGCACCCCGCATGTAGTCCGAGAAGACCAGGAACGTCCCGCCGAACGGCCGGGTCAGGCCGCCGAGGGCCATCCCGTTGAGGATCGCCCCCATCGCATGCTCGCGGATCCCGAAGTGCAGGATGCGCCCGTACGGGGTCTTGCCCGGTGCCTGCGAGGTGGCGGGAAGGAACGACCCGCCGCCTTCGATCGTGGTCAAGTTGCTCTCAGCCAGGTCGGCTGAACCACCCCAGAACTCGGGCATCACCTCGGCGATGGCGTTGATGACCTCGCCGGAAGCCTTACGCGTGGCCATCGGCTTGCTGGGGTCGAAGGTGGGGAGGGCGCCCGCGAGGCCCGCCGGAAGTTCCCCGGCGACCAATCGGTCGAGCAGCTCGACCCGATCGGGGTTCGCCGCGCTCCAGGCCGAGAACCGCTCATCCCATTGCGCGTGAGCCTGTGCCCCACGTCCGGTGACCTCCCGGGCGTGGGCGAGCACTGCGGGGTCGACGTCGAAGTCCTTGGTGGGGTCCATGCCCATCACCGTCTTTGTCTTGGCGACTTCCTCTGCCCCCAGAGCGGAGCCGTGGGACTTCCCTGTGTTCTGCAGATCTGGGGCGGGCCACGCGATGATCGTGCGCAGGCCTATCAGCGAGGGCCGACCGGTCTCGTCCATGGCGTTCTGCATGGCCCGAGCGAGGGCCTGGATGTCCACGTCGCCGTCTACGGCTAGATCCACGTGCTGGGTGTGCCAGCCGTAGGCGGCGTGCCTGGCCAGCACGTCCTCGCTGAACGAGACCTCGGTGTTGCCCTCGATGGAGATGTGGTTGTCGTCGTAGATCACGATCAGATTGCCCAATTGCTGATGGCCGGCCAAGCTGGCCGCCTCACTGGTGATCCCCTCCTGCATACAACCGTCGCCGGCGAAGACCCACACGTGGTGGTCGAACGGGCTGGTCCCCACTTCGGCGACCGGGTCGAGCAGTCCCCGCACGTAGCGGGAGTCCATCGCCATCCCCACACCCGTGGCGTAGCCCTGGCCCAATGGGCCGGTCGTCGTCTCGATGCCGACGGTGTGGCCGTACTCGGGGTGGCCCGGGGTCAGGCTGCCCCATGTCCGGAAGGCTTCCAAGTCGGACAGTTCCAGGCCGTACCCGGACAGGTACAACTGGATGTACTGGGTGAGGCTGGAATGGCCGTTGGACAGGACGAACCGGTCGCGTCCAAGCCAATGGGGGTCGGCCGGGTCGTGACGCAGGAAGCGCTGGAAGAGAAGGTAAGCGGCAGGCGCCAGGCTCATCGCGGTGCCCGGGTGGCCGTTACCGACCTTCTGCACTGCATCCATGGCCAAGGCGCGAACGGTGTCCACCGCTCGTGAGTCCAGATCGGTCCATTCGACGGTCACGCGGGTGGTCCTTTCACGATGTACAAGTGCGCCTCAGCGTATCCGCCGTGGCGCATCTGGCGCTTGGTCAGTTGTGACGTTGATCAGGCCGCGCCGTTATGCACCAGGTGCCCAGCTTGTCGACAGATATCCGCGATCTGATCCATGCCGCCCGGCAGTACGCCAATCGCGAGGAATCCGTGCACCTGATCCTCCGCACAGCGGTAGGTGCAGTTGACGCCGGCCGCCTTCAGACTCTGTGCGTAGTGCTCGCCCTCGTCGCGAAGCGGGTCGAAGCCCGCAGTCCAGATCAGGGTGGGCGGTAACCCGCTCAGATCCGGGGCAAGCAGCGGGGAGACGAGTGGGTCCAGCGCGGAGGAGAGATCCGTCAGGTACTGCTCCCGGTACCAGAGCATGTCGGCCTTGCTCAGCATGAAGCCCTCGGCGAACGTCTCGATGGACTGGTGACCCATCCGGAGATCGGTTGCGGGATAGATCAGGATCTGTGCGCTCGGCGTTCGCCCCGATTCCCTGGCCAGCAGACTCGTGGCGGCGGCCAGGTTCGCGCCGGCACTGTCACCCATGACTGCTACCTGGCCCGGCACACCGCCGAACGCCGAGGGATGGTCGCGGACGTAGTTGAACGCCGCGTGCGCATCATCGAGCGGTCCGGGGAAGGGGCTCTCGGGCGCCAGCCGGTAATCCACCGACACCACCGTGGTGCCGCTGTGTCGGGCGAGCATCCGGCAGGTGCCGTCATGACTGTCCAGATCGCCGACGGCCCAACCGCCACCGTGGTAGTACACGATCACCGGCGTGGGCCCGACCGTCCGGGGGTCGCGGTAGACACGAACCGGTATCGCCGCAGCGGGACCGGGGATGCTGCTCGGCGTCACGCAGATCCCGGTCGGGGTGGGCATCACCAGTTGTGCCGACTTGCGCAGACCCTCCCGGCGTTTATGCAGATCCTCGTCCTTGCCGGTGGCGTTGAGACGATCGTTGGCCTTGACCAACAGATGCACCGCCGGCGACAGGGTCCGCCCGTCGATCTGTGGCGCAGGACCGACCAGACGCTCGATCCAATGAGGTGGCATCGCCAGCATGCGCCGTAGGCCCCGTGCGCCCGGGCTCACCCGGAAGGAGTCGCTCACACCCCCCACTGTGCACGTAGGTGTGCGGACCTCGCCAATCCGATCCCGGGATGCCCCCAGGTCCCGGGCGCCCCTGTAGTCTGCAGTGGTGGCCAGCACGCACGTCCAATCTCCGCAGACGAGGCGGAACAGCACCTGGCGGGCGTACCTGGCTCTCACCAAGCCCCGCATCATCGAGTTGCTGTTGGTCACCACGGTGCCCGCGATGGTCCTGGCGGCACGTGGCCTTCCGTCACTGAGTACCTTGCTGGCGACCCTGATCGGCGGGTCGTTGGCGGCCGCAGGCGCCAACTCCATGAACAGCGTCTACGACCGCGACATCGATGCCGTCATGAAGCGGACGAGTACCCGCCCTATGGTCACCGGCCGGATCAGTCCGGCGGCCGGGTGGGCCTTTGGCAGCGCCTTGAGCGCACTGTCGGTGGTGTGGCTGGCGCTCACCACGAACTTGCTCGCCGCTGGCCTCGCGGGGATGGCCATCTTCTTGTACGTCGTGGGCTACACGATGATCCTTAAGCGGCGTACCTCGCAGAACATCGTGTGGGGCGGGGCGGCCGGATGCTTCCCGGTGCTCATCGGGTGGGCGGCGGTCACCGGTCACCTCTCCTGGACTCCTTGGGTCTTGTTCCTCGTGATCTTCCTGTGGACCCCGCCGCACTACTGGCCGCTCTCACTGCGCTTCCGCGATGACTACGGTTCCGCTGGGGTTCCGATGCTGCCCGTGGTGGCCGAGACCAAGCATGTTGCGAACCAGATCCTGTGGTACTCCTTGGCCACCGTGGTGGCGTCGCTCGCGCTCGTTCCTGTCGCGCCAATGGGGTGGATCTACAGCGTCAGCGCAGTCCTGCTGGGGGCAGTATTCCTGTGGGAGGCGTACTTGCTGCGCCGACGAACACGTGCCGGCGACGACCCACGGCCCATGCGACTGTTCCACTGGTCGATCACCTATCTCGCGCTTCTGTTCCTGGCAGTGGCTCTCGATCCGCTGCTGCTGGGCTGATGCTGCCGCGGGTCGCGTACGTCACCGATGCCGGTCCTGGCGATTCGGAACTCACGCTCGCGATCGCTGGCTTCGAACGGGCGGGCCTCGAGGCTCGACCCGTGCGCTGGGACTCGGACTGTCAATGGGGCGATTTCGACCTCGCGCTCGTGCGCCGTACGGATGCAGCCGAACGGCGCCAGGACTTCCTGCGCTGGGCCCGGCGTGTGGAGGACGAGACCATCCTGGTCAACCCTGGCGTCGTCCTTGCCCGCAACACCGACCGCAGCCAGATCCGTGATTTCGCGCGCATGGGGGTGCCCACTGTTGAGTCGGTGTGGATGGAACCCGGGGACTCCGCGCAGGATTTCGGGGCCCAGATCCACGAGCGCGGCTGGTGGCGGATGAAGGTGTTACCCAATGTGCGGGAACCGCGGGGGCAGGCCGTTGTGGTGGAGTCGGTGCGCCAGGCCGAGCAGGCCGCGTCGGAACTGGTGTCACAGGGCCGGATGGCGCTCGCCCAGTCGGACCCCGAGGAAGACGCGGGAGCCGCAACGTTGATCGTGGTGGACGGGCGCGTCGTCGCCTGCTTGGATCCCGACCGGGTCGCGGTGGAGTTGGATCAGAGCCTGGTGAACCTCGCCGACCAGGTTCTGGAGTTGGCCGGTGGGACCGATCAGATCGTGCAGGCCCGTCTGGATGTGGTCGGCGGCCCGCAGGGTTGGCGACTCGTGGACTTCGACGCCACCGAGCCGGACTTGGAGTTCACGACCCACCCGAAGGGCGCCGACGAGCTTGCTTGGGCGGTGCGAAGGCGCGTCACGCCGGACGCGAGGCATTCGTTCGAGTAGTGAGGCTCAGTCGCAGTCTCCATACGCCCACCCAGACCAAGCAGGCGCCGAGCAGGTGCAGACTGACCAGCACCCAGGGCAGTCCCGTGAAGTACTGGACGTAGCCGATGCAAGCTTGCAGGACCGCGAAAGCCACCACCCAGAGTGCCCGGGTGCGTGCCTCGCGTGGGACGTCGTCGACGTACAGCAGCGCCAGCATCCCGACCAGAAGTCCGATGAACAGCAACACCACGTCGGCGTGAAGCCAACTGACCAAGCGCGGGTCCAGATCCAGGCGAACGGTCGCGGCGTCACCTGCGTGGGGACCGGATCCGGTGACCACCGTGCCCATGACGACGATGACTGCGGTCACCGCGATCAAGGCATTGCCGAGCACTTTGGTGGTCGGCCGGGTGGCGGGTGTGCCCGGTGGGTCAGCCGTCTCGGATCCGAACTGGACAAGCGCCACGCAGGCGGCGATCACGGCCATCGACAGCAGCAGATGACTGCCCACTGCCAGCGGGTGCAGGTCCACGAGGACCGTGATCCCGCCCAGAACTGCTTGGGCCAGGGTGCCGACCAGCGGTACCGCAGCCAGAAATAGGATCCACGGCCGCGACACCCCGGAACGACGCCGCCAGACGACCACGCCGACCAGTGCTGCCACCGCCAGGACCATCAAGACGCCGGTGAGCGTGCGGTTGCCGAACTCCACGTACTTGTGCCACGCCTCGGTCTGCGACGACGTGGGGGTGATCGATCCGTCCACACACTCCGGCCACGTGGGGCACCCGAGGCCGCTTCCGGTCACCCTCACGATGCCGCCGGTGATCACAATTGCCACCTGGGCGATGAGGTTTGCCCAGAAGACCCGTTGCAGCCACGTAGGGGCGGAGGTTGTCAGATGCACCGATTCGCGAACCGTGTCCACTGCCACATCAACGAGCCTACGCAATGAGTTTCTGGGCGACGATGGTCGGGGTTGTCAGGACTCCCAGTTGAAGAACCGGTTGGCCAGGACCGTGCCCACAAGGCCCCAGACGCCCAGTACAACCAGCGGCAACCATGCCACCACGGGTTCGGTCATCGCAGCCAGTAGGGCCCCCGTCGGAAGCCACTGTGTGAGATCGGCCCACGGTAACGAGGCGGCGGGGATGATCAGACCGCCGCCGAACATCAGGACCAGGAACACGGCGTTGGCCACGGCCAGCGTGGCCTCCGCCCGCAGAGCACCGGCCAGGGTGAGGGCCCAGGCCGTCAACGCCCAGACCGCCAAGAGGACCGCCACGACCGCCTGAACGATCTGCGCGGGATCGGTTGGCCACCAGCCGGTGAGCGCCCCCGTGAGCAGGATCAGAAGCACGCTCTGCAGCGCGATCACCAGCACGCTGACCAAGACCCGGGAGCTGAGCAGTCCCCGTACGCCCAGTGGTGAGAGGCCGAGCATGCGCATGACGCCGTAGCGCCTGTCGAATCCGGTGCTGATGGCCTGCGAGGTGAAGGCCGTCGCGAGCACTGCCAGGCTCAGGGCGGCGACCAGCGACTGCGCGTCGGTACGGTCCCCGCCCAAGGGAGTCGTCAACCCGAGCACGAGCACACCCACCGGAATGATGAGGGTCAGCAGGAGGTTCTCTCCGTTGCGCAGCACGTTGCCGGTGTCGAAGATCGCCTGGGCCCAGATCCTGCGTGCCGCAGGCGCGCTGCTGCTACCCGCGCGCATGTCCAGTGTCACCATGCCGACCCCCCGGTCATCTCCAAGTAGGCCTCTTCCAGGCTGCGAACCACGGTGACAGCTTGGCGGCCGTCCCCATGTCCGGCTACCCACGCCTCAATGGCAGACAGTTGCGGCACATCGACGTCCCCGCGGACCCGGTACCGGCCCGGTTCTACCTCTTCGACGTCGTAGGCGTCTCCGAGCACCTGTCGCAGGGTGGACAGATCGAGGTGGCGCGAACAGGTGAACCACACCGGTGAGGCGTCGATCAGGCGGCCTGGGGCGTCGTCGGCGATCACCTTGCCCTGGTGGATGACCGCGATCTGGTCGGCCCGTGATCCGGCTTCGTCGGGCTGGTGGGTGGTCATCAACGTGGTGACCCCCTGCTCGCGCATCTCGTCAATCAGCGTCCAGAAGACCCTGCGGGCGGCTGGGTCCATGCCCGTGGTGGGTTCATCCAGCACGAGTAGCTGAGGTCTGCCGACGAGGGCAACAGCGATTTTGACGCGCTGTTGCTCACCGCCGGAAAGCCTTCGGTACGGCTGGTCCAGGTGTGCCAGGCCGAGTCTTTCCAGAAGGTCAGGTAGCGGTAGGGGATTGCTGTACAACCGCGCGAAGTGCCCGACAATTGCGGCCGGCTTGGCAGCGACAGGCAATCCACCGTCCTGCAGGACAACGCCGATGAGATGGCGTAGGGCCGGATCGTCGGGCATCCGCTCCAGGACCCGCACCGAGCCGGAGTCAGCGGCTCGCAGGCCCAGCAGGACTCGCAGAGTCGTGGTCTTGCCCGCACCGTTGGGTCCGAGAAGCACACAGGTGGTGCCAGTTTGCACCGTGAGGCTGAGGTTCTGCACCGCCGGCTTTGCACCGTAGGCGAGGCTCAGCGCCTCGATGGTGACCGCATTCACTCCTTAATCGTAGGTAGTGCCTGGCTGGCCACTGAGCCCGGTCCGTGGGCCGCAACGATGCGAGCCACCTCATCGAACGCGGCCTTGGCATCATCGGGGGAGGCCCCCCGACCGGGGACACGTACTGTGCTGCGGGGGCGTCGATCCAGCCAGAACAAACCGGTGGGGACATCGGCGTAGGTGAGCCAGACAGCCGTGTCAGCGCCTTGGTCGGGTGTGCGCAGGATCGGGCGGGTGATGCGCCGGAACCCGGGAAGTGAATCTTGCACGCCTGGGGTGTCGGCCCAGCCGGGGTGCATGGCCGCGAACAACGGTCCGTCGGGCAGGCGCTGCGCCCACTGCTGGTTCAAGGTGACCTGGACCCGCTTGGCGCGTGCGTAGGCGGCGACTCCGTCGTATTCGGCGGCCGACATGATCATGGTGGCTGGATCCAGGCGCTGGCTGTACATCCCGCCCGAGGCCACGGTGATGATCCGCCCTCTCGGGCCCACCTGCGCGATGGCGAGGGTGGTGAGCAGGAACGGGCCGAGGACATGCACGGCGAACGTCTGCTCGAATCCCTCGGAAGTGGTCGTGTAGTCGTGAGTCAGAGCACCGGCGTTCTGGATCACCACGTCGAGGCCACCCAGGCCTGACACGGTCTGCCGGAATCCCTGCTCCACCTGCTGCAGTTCGCCCGCGTCGACCTCCACGGTCAGCGGACGAGTCCCCGCTGCCGAGATCAGATCGGCGGCCACTTCGAGCCTGGGCTGGCTCCTGCCGGTGATCGCCACTCGGGCGCCGGCTTTGGTCAGCCGGGTTGCGGCCGCTAGACCCAGACCGCTGGTCCCACCGGTGACAAGCACCTTCATTCCAGAGAGGTCCGGGTCATCAGGCCACGCGAACAACCGGGATCGCGCTGCGTAGCCCAGCCGACTGAACCCACCGACGATTGTGGCTTCCAGTCCGGCGTCGAGCAGTCCGGCGCCCCTCATGCGACTGAGCGCATCTGGACAGCTGCCGCAAGCCCGGCACGCGCTCGGTCGCCGATGACCCGGAATGCGAGCGCCAGCAGGGGGTCGAAGGGGCGACGTACGCCCTTAAGCGCGAGATCCGCGTCGTAGGACACGGTGCAACCTGAGCCGCGCGGGGTCACGGTGATGACGTCGTAGGACCGGAAGTCGGCGTTCTGGGCCTCCAGGACAACCCTTCCTGCGAATGTGGACTCGGGTTCGACCGATTCCAGGATCTCGTACTCCAAAGGGATTGTGCGGGTCAGGAAGCGGACCTGCACCCGATACCGGGCGCCCGTGCGGCCCGACTCCCCACTGATCAGTTCGGCGGCTGCGACGCCCGGATCCCACTGCGCCACGGTGGCGAAGTCGGCGAGGTATGCGTACACCTTGTCAGCGGGCTGTTGGGAGTCGACGGTTGTGCGGTAGTGGGCCATACCTCCACCGTCCGGTATGTCGGGAAAGTCGGCAACCGCAACACCCGGGCGTCTCAGGGACCCGGCTCTTGCGCTTGCGGGGAATTACGCAACAATGGAGTTGTGAAATTGGAAACCGGCGGACAGGAACGGGTTGTCCGCAGCCTGCTGTCCGACGGGCCCGCGACGGCTGCGCAACTGTCCCGTCGCCTTGGCATCACCGCAGCCGGGGTTCGCAAGCAACTGGATGTGCTGGAAGCGGCCGGGCATGTGGTTGCCGGCGACCGGCCGGCTTTCGGGCCGATGCCGCAGCCGCGTCGAGGGCGACCGGCGAGGATCTACTCACTCACCGAATCGGGGCGAGCGCGTTTCGACCAGGCTTACGACGATCTGGCCGTCAGTGCGATGCGCTTCATGAACCAGGTGCAGGCCGATGCGCTCGAGGAGTTCGCCGCCAAGCGTGCCGAAGAACTTGAGCAGCGCTACCGCCCGCATTTGGATGGCATCCGCGATCCGCAGGAACGGGCCCAGCGTTTGGCTGACCTGCTCACCGCTGATGGGTACGCTGCCTCGGTCGAGGAGGGTCCGACCTCCGTGATGCAGGTGTGCCAGCACAACTGTCCGGTGTCGCAGGCCGCCCATGAATTCCCGCAACTGTGCGACGCGGAGGCTGCTGCTTTCGCCCGTCTACTTGAAACGAACGTCACCCGACTAGCCACCATCGCCCACGGCGATGGGGTCTGTACCTGCCTGGTCTCGCCGTCGGCGGCCCATGCCCCAACCGAAAGGGTCTCTTCATGAGTGATGTGGATCAGTTGGCCGACCTTGGCCGCTACGACTACGGATGGAGTGACTCGGACGCCGCGGGCGCCATCGCCAAGCGTGGGCTGAGCGAAGACGTCGTGCGTGAGATCTCTGCGTTGAAGAACGAACCGGAGTGGATGCTCGAGATGCGGCTCAAGGGTCTGCGTCTGTTCGAGAAGAAGCCGATGCCCACCTGGGGTGCGGACCTGTCGTCCATCAACTTCGACTCGATCAAGTACTTCGTGCGGTCCACGGAGAAGCAGGCCACGTCGTGGGACGAGTTGCCTGCTGACATCAAGAACACCTACGACCGACTCGGCATCCCGGAGGCTGAGAAGCAACGGCTGATCGCCGGTGTGGCCGCCCAGTACGAGAGCGAGGTGGTGTACCACAAGATCCGCGAGGACCTTGAGGAACAAGGTGTCATTTTCCTCGACACCGACACCGGCCTGCGCGAGCACGAGGACCTCTTCCGGGAGCACTTCGCGTCGGTCATCCCGGCTGGGGACAACAAGTTCTCCGCATTGAACACGGCGGTTTGGTCGGGTGGTTCATTCATCTACGTGCCGAAGGGCGTCAAAGTCGACATCCCGTTGCAGGCGTACTTCCGCATCAACACCGAGAACATGGGGCAGTTCGAGAGGACCCTGATCGTTGTCGATGAGGGTGCCTACGTGCACTACGTCGAGGGCTGCACCGCGCCCATCTACTCCACGGATTCCCTGCACTCGGCCGTGGTGGAGATCATCGTGAAGAAGGACGCCCGCTGCCGTTACACCACGATCCAGAACTGGTCGACCAACGTCTACAACCTCGTCACTAAGCGCGCCATCGCCGGGCAGGGCGCGACGATGGAATGGATCGATGGCAACCTCGGCTCCAAGGTGACCATGAAGTACCCGGCGGTATGGCTCATGGGCGAGCACGCCAAGGGAGAGACCCTGTCTGTGGCATTCGCCGGCGAGAACCAGCATCAGGACGCAGGCGCGAAGATGGTCCACGCCGCCCCCAACACCTCATCGACCATCGTGTCGAAGTCGGTTGCCCGCGGAGGTGGCCGGACCTCTTACCGCGGGTTGATCCAGGTCAACCCCGGCGCGCGCGGATCGAAATCCACCGTGAAGTGCGACGCGCTGCTGGTCGACGACATCAGCCGTTCGGACACCTACCCGTACAACGATGTGCGCGAGGACGATGTGTCGATGGGTCATGAGGCCACGGTGTCGAAGATCGGCGCGGACCAACTGTTCTACCTCATGTCTCGTGGCCTCACCGAGGACGAGGCCATGGCCATGATCGTGCGTGGGTTCGTCGAGCCCATCGCCCGGGAATTGCCCATGGAATACGCGCTCGAACTCAACAGGCTCATCGAGCTCCAGATGGAAGGAGCAGTCGGCTGATGGGCGAAGTGTCCATGTCCAACCTGCGTTCCTACGACCTCGCCGACTTCCCGGTCCCAACCGGGCGCGAAGAGGTCTGGCGGTTCGCTCCCCGCGCAGCACTCAAGCCGCTTCTGGAGGACGTCGGTTCCGACGGTCATCTCGAGTGGGAAACCACTCTTGCCGAAGGTGTCGTCCTGCGCGAGATCGGTGCCGATGAGGCGCGCGAGCGCGCTGCCAGTGCACCCGTGGATCGCATCTCCGCTCTTGCAGCGGCTCATAGCGGGTCGGCCATGCTGCTGGAGGTGCCAGCAGGGACGAACCACCCTGAGCCACTGATCATCGATCTGCGCGGGACCGGTCGTGATCCGGTCGTGTGGGGTCAACTGCTGATCGAGATCGGCAAGGGCGCCAAGGCCACGGTCGTCGTGCGGCACAGCGGCACCGCCCAGTACGCGGGCAACCTGTCGGTCGTCGTGCACGACGACGCCAGGTGCGATTTTGTGTCTATCCAGAACTGGAGTGACGACTCCGTGCACGCTGGTCACATCGCCACCAGGGTCGGCCGTGACGCCACTCTGCGCAGTGTGGTGGTGACCCTCGGCGGGGAGGCCGTGCGGCTGGTGCAGACCGTCGACTACGAGGCCCCGGGCGGGGACGTGGACGTGCGGGGGCTCTACTTCGCCGATTCCGGCCAGCGCTTCGAGCACCGCTCGTTCGTCAACCACGCGCAGCCGCGGTGCCGCAGCAACGTGGTGTTCAAGGGTGCATTACAAGGAGTGGGCGCGCGCAGCGTGTGGGTGGGGGACGTACTCATCCAGCCCTCAGCGGTCGGCACCCAGACCTACGAGATCAACCGCAACCTTCTGCTCGATGACGGGGCGCGTGCCGACTCGGTGCCAAACCTCGAGATCCTCACCGGGGACGTGATCGGGGCCGGTCACGCCAGCACCACGGGACGCTTCGATGAGGAGCAGGTCTTCTACCTTCGCTCACGGGGCATCACCGAGCAGGACGCCCGCCGCTTAGTGGTGCTGGGCTTCTTCGCCGACGTCCTTGACGGGATCGACGTACCCATGATCCGCACAGAACTGATGCGTGCTGTCGAGTCCGAATTGGGCTACACCCACGAGGTGGGACAGTGATGGGCAGTGTGTCCGTGCGACTCGGGGACCTGCGTGAGAACCAGCCGAGGCGCATCAGTGTGGATGGCGTCCAGGTCGCAGTCGTGCGCACCGGAGGCCAGGTCTACGCCGTCAGTGACGTGTGTTCGCACGCAGAGGTGTCACTGTCCGAGGGGGAGGTGTCCGGCTGCCAGATCGAGTGCTGGCTGCACGGCTCGCGCTTCGACCTGCGCACCGGCGAACCGTCCGGTCCCCCCGCATTCGAATCCATCGCCACATACCCAGTCCAGATTGAAGGCCAAGGTGACGAGGCAGTCGTTCTCGTCGCAGTTCCCGAGGAGGCACGATGAGCCAGTTGATCATTAAGAACCTGCATGTCGAGGTGGAGTCCGACGCCGGGCCCAAGAGGATCCTGCAGGGGGTGGATCTGAGCATCGGCAGTGGTGAAACCCACGCGATCATGGGACCCAACGGTTCCGGCAAGTCCACGCTGGCCTACGCGCTCGCCGGTCACCCCGCCTACACGATCACCGAGGGTTCGGTGAGTCTGGATGGGCAGGATGTCCTAGCGATGAGCGTGGACGAGCGCGCACGGGCTGGTCTGTTCCTGGCGATGCAGTACCCCGTCGAGGTGCCCGGCGTCTCCGTGTCCAACTTCCTGCGCAGTGCCGTGACTGCGGTGCGCGGTGAGGCACCTGCGTTGCGTGGCTGGCTCAAGGAGATGCGTGGGGCCATGGCAGATCTGAGCGTCGACCCCTCATTCGCCGAGCGCAGCGTCAACGAAGGCTTCTCCGGTGGTGAGCGCAAGCGTCATGAGATCTTGCAGATGGAGTTGCTCAACCCCCGATTCGCCGTGCTCGACGAGACGGACTCCGGTTTGGATGTGGACGCACTGAAGGTCGTGTCGGAGGGCGTGAACAGGGTGCGTGCCGGCGGTGAGGTCGGGGTGGTGCTGATCACGCACACCACCCGGTTGCTGCGCCAGATCCCGGTCGAGTACGTCCACGTCATGTGGCAAGGCCGGATCGTGGCCGAAGGTGACGCGGCGCTCGCCGACGAGATCGAGGCCAATGGCTACGAACAGTTCACCGGTGCTGCGGTATGAGTCCACTGGACGTCGCCACCCTGCGCAAGGATTTCCCGATCCTGTCGCGCACGGTGCGTAACGACCGGAGCCTGGTCTACCTGGATTCCGGTGCGACGTCGCAGAAACCGGTCGCGGTTCTGGATGCCGAGCGCGACTTCTACGAGACGCGCAATGCTGCCGTGCACCGCGGTGCCCACCTGTTGGCCGAGCAGGCCACCGACGCCTTCGAGGTGGCGCGGGCCAAGGTCGCGGACTTCGTGGGTGGCCGGGCCGACGAGATCGTTTTCACCCGCAACGCCACCGAGGCATTGAACCTGGTCGCCTATGCCTTCACCAATGCAACCGCCGACGGTGGCCCGGATCGCTTCGTTCTGGGACCCGGCGACGAGATCCTGATCACCGAGATGGAGCATCACGCCAATCTGGTGCCCTGGCAGCAGGTGGCGAAGCGCACTGGCGCAACGTTGCGCTGGTTCGGGGTGACCGATGCCGGGCGACTGGACCTGGACCCGGCGATGATCACCGAACGGACCAAGGTCGTCGCGCTCACCCACCAGTCCAACGTGCTGGGAACGATCAATCCGGTCGCCGCTGTCGCCGCAATGGCTCACGCGGTGGGGGCGTTGGTGGTTGTGGACGCCTGCCAATCAGTACCGCACATGCCAGTGGACGTCCACGAGCTCGATGCCGACTTCATCGCCTTCAGCGGGCACAAGATGCTTGCCCCCACCGGTGTGGGGGTCCTGTGGGGCCGTGCAGAACTGTTGGCGCAGATGCCTCCGATGCTGACTGGCGGTTCCATGATCGAGCAGGTGTTCATGGACCACTCGACTTTCGCTGCGCCGCCGCAGCGCTTCGAGGCCGGGGTGCCCAACATCGCTCAGGCGGTCGCCCTGGGGGTCGCCTGTGACTACTTGTCCGACATCGGGCTCGAGGCTATCCACGAACACGAGGTCCACCTCACGGGGTTGGCGCTGGAGGGTCTGCAACAACTGCCGGGCATCCGCATCATCGGACCCACAGACCTTGCCAACCGCGGGGGTGCTGTCTCGTTTGTGGCCGAAGGGATCCACTCCCACGATCTCGGCCAAGTGCTGGACGACTCAGGAGTCGCGGTACGGGTCGGCCACCACTGTGCGTGGCCTCTGCACCGCCGGTTCGGCATCGCAGCCACGACCCGCGCGACGTTCTACCTCTACAACGATGAGAACGATGTCGCTGCGCTTCTCGACGGCACCCGGCGGGCCCTGGAGTTCTTCGCATGAACCTTGAGAGCCTCTACCAGGAGATCATCCTGGACCACTACAAGCGTGGCCGGGGAAAGGGTCTGCGCGAGCCGTTCGGCGCGCAGGTTCACCACGTCAATCCGACCTGCGGCGATGAGATCACCTTGCGGGTGGATGTGCGCGACGGCGTGGTCGAGGACATCTCCTACGACGCTATCGGCTGCTCTATCTCGCAGGCATCGACGTCGGTGATGTACGAACTGCTGGAGGGGCAGCCCCTGGACAAGGTGTGGCCCATCCACGCTGCGTTCCTCGAGATGATCGAGAGCCGGGGCAAGGTCGAGCCCGACGAAGAGGTCCTCGGCGACGGGATCGCATTCGCCGGTGTGGCCTCGTACCCGGCGCGGGTCAAATGTGCCCTGTTGGGGTGGATGGCCTTCAAAGACGCAACCGTACAAGCACTAGGAAAGGACTTCACATGAGCGTGACTGAAGAGGAATTGACAGAACGGATGCGCGACGTCGTCGACCCTGAACTGGGGATCAACGTCGTGGACCTGGGTCTTGTGTACGGGGTGCATGTGGATGACGATCAGATCGCCACGATCGACATGACCTTGACCTCAGCGGCGTGCCCGCTGACCGACGAGATCGAGGACCAGACCCGGGTGGCGCTGTCCGATGTCGTCAGCGACTTCCGGATCAACTGGGTCTGGATGCCCCCGTGGGGTCCGGACAAGATCACCGATGAGGGCCGCGAGATGTTGAGAGCACTGGGGTTCAACGTCTGAACCAGCCGTTTGCGACAGTAGAGCGGTGATCCAGGCCTCCGACATCGAACTGCGCGCAGGCGCCCGACTACTCGTCGAGGGTGCGAACCTGCGTGTCGGCCCGGGCGACCGGGTCGGACTCGTCGGGCGCAACGGTGCCGGCAAGACCACTCTGATGCGGGTCATGGCCGGGATCACGGCGCCGGCGGCGGGGGTCGTGACAAGAAGCGAGGTCGGCTACTTGCCGCAGGACCCAGCCGCGGCCGAAGGCACTCAGTCCGCACTTGCCCGGATCATGAGTGCCCGCGGTCTCGACGCCGCCGTGGAGCGGATGCGCAAGTACGCGGCTCGGATGGAGGATCCCGACCACCGCGAGCAAGCGATGAGGCGCTACGCCAACGCCGAAGCAGAATTCCTGGCCCAGGGTGGGTATGCAGCCGAGGCGGAGGCATTAGCTGTGGCCGACGGGCTCGGCCTCGGAGCCGAGATGCTGCGCCGCGAGTTGGGGACGCTCTCAGGCGGTCAGAGAAGACGTGTGGAACTGGCCCGGATCCTGTTCGCCGGGGAGGGTGTGCTGCTGCTCGATGAGCCCACGAACCACCTGGACGCCGATTCCATCACGTGGTTGCGCAGCTTCCTGGGGACCTACAGTCACGGGGTCGTGGTCATCTCACACGACGTGGATCTATTGCGTGATGTCGTGACCCGAGTGGCGCACCTGGACGCGACCCGGTGTGTGCTTGACGTCTACAACATGGGCTGGGATGCCTACCAGACCCAGGTCGAGGTCGACACCAGGCGGCGCAAGCGCGAGCAGGCCAACGCGGCCAAGCAGGCAGGGGCTCTGCGCGATCAGGCCGAGAGGATGCGCGCAAAGGCGACCAAGGCCAGGCAGGCGCAGACCATGTTGCGCCGCGCCGACGCCCTGGATGCCTCTGTTGAACCGATGCGGCAGCAGGACCGGGTAGCGGCCCTGCGCTTCCCCGAGCCGAAACCTTGCGGGAAGGTGCCGATCACCGCTGAGGCCTTGTCCAAGAGTTACGGCTCGGCGGAGGTCTTCGTGGACGTCGACCTAGCGGTGGACCGAGGTGCTCGGGTGGTTGTGCTGGGTCTCAACGGCGCCGGCAAGACGACCCTGTTGCGGATCCTTGCCGGGGAGCTCGGACCTGATACCGGGCAGGTCAACGCCGGTCACGGCCTGGTCGTGGGCTACTACGCCCAGGAGCACGAGACGCTGGACCGGGAGCGCAGCGTCCTGGACAACCTCGTGGCACAGGCACCCGAACTCACCCACCAGCAGGCTCGCTCCGTTCTCGGACGGTTCCTGTTCACTGGGGACGCGGTATTCCAGACGGCCCATACCCTCAGCGGTGGTGAGAAGACCCGGCTGGCCCTGGCCTGCTTGGTGGTGTCGGGTGCCAATGTGCTGCTACTCGACGAGCCGACGAACAACCTGGATCCGGCGTCGCGCGCGGAGATTCTTGCGGCTCTGCGCGAGTACGAAGGCGCTGTGGTGCTGGTCACCCACGACCCTGGGGCAGTGACCGCGCTGCACCCACAGCGGGTTCTGCTGCTGCCGGATGGGGCCGAGGATCTGTGGGACACGCAGTACCTGGATCTTGTGACCCTTGCATAAATAGAGTCGAGGCGTAGCGTAGGTTTGGGAACGAGTGGATCTCTATCGAAGATTGGTGATACTGGGATGTCGGAAGTCAAGAAGGGTCGGCGGATCACGGGCGCTGAGCGTGAGAAGATGACCGCGTCGCTGAAGAAGCGGTATGACAAGGGGGCCAGCATCCGGGAACTGGCAGCTGATACGGGACGTTCCTACGGATTCATCCATCGGTTGTTGGTGGAATCGGAGACGACGTTGCGCGGCCGCGGTGGCGCCACGCGGGCCAAGAAGGCCTGACCTCACGGGAATCTTTAACGCCTCTGCACGGTTGGCGGGGGTGGGGCAGTGACTGACTGCCCAAGTTTGGGGCAGTCATGTCGATGATGCGCTCGCACTCTGCGATGCGTTCCTTCTCCCGCGATGAGAGTGTCGTGGAGCACAAGTTGGCGCCCGGTACTGTGCGCCGCATCCTGAAGTACGCGACCAAGTACCGGCCGTTGATCGTCGGCTTCTTGATCCTGCTCGTGGTTGATTCACTTCTCGTGGTGGCTCAGCCGCTGCTGTTCCGGCGAATTGTGGATGAGGGGATCACACCGGGCAACGCCCAAGTTGTGACGGTCTCGGCGATCATGGTGGCCCTGCTGGCGGTCTTCGATGCCGTCGTCGGGTTGATCAGCAGGTGGCAGTCTGCGCGAATCGGTGAGGGCCTGATCTTCGATCTGCGGACTGAGGTGTACTCCCACGTCCAGCGCCAACCGATCGCGTTCTTCACGCGCACCCAGACCGGGGCTCTCGTTTCGCGGCTGAACAACGATGTGATCGGCGCCCAGCAAGCCTTCACGTCGACCCTGTCCGGAGTACTCGGCAACGTGATCAGCCTGGTGATCGTCCTGATCACCATGTTCGCGCTTTCCTGGCAGATCACGCTTGCAGCGCTGGTGCTCGTTCCCCTTTTCATCCTTCCCGCCAAGTGGATGGGACGGCGCCTGGCCGGACTGACCCGCCAGCAGATGCAACTCAATTCCGACATGAGCACTCAGATGACCGAGCGCTTCAACATCGGCGGCGCGCTGCTCACCAAGCTGTTCGGACGCCCAGCCGCCGAGGATGCCGACTTCGCTGGCCGGGCCTCCCGAGTGCGCGACATCGGTGTGCAGATCGCTATGGCCAACCGCTACTTCCTCACCGCCCTGACCTTGGTAGCGGCACTGGCGACCGCCTTGGTCTATGGACTCGGCGGCAACCTCGTAATCACCGGAGCGCTGAGCCTCGGGACCCTGCTGGCCCTTACCGGTCTGCTCGCGCAGTTGTACGGACCCTTGACTGCGCTGAGCAATGTCCGTGTGGATGTGATGACCGCACTTGTCAGCTTCGAGAGGGTCTTTGAGGTCCTCGACCTTCCACCGCTGATCAAGGAGCAGCCAGGAGCCGTCCCGCTACCCGAAGGCCCCCTGGCGATCAGGTTCCGTGACGTCGACTTCCACTACCCGTCGCCGTCCGAGGTCTCCCTGGCTTCCCTGGAAGCCGTCGCCGTCGAGGAGGCTCGCTCCAATGAGCAGGTTCTGCACGGTGTCGACTTCTCTATCCCGGCAGGTGGGCTGGTAGCGCTGGTGGGTCCAAGCGGGGCGGGCAAGACCACCATCACGCAGCTTGTCGCCCGGCTTTACGACGTCGACACCGGTGCGGTTGAACTCGGCGGCAGGGACGTGCGCGAGGTCACGCTGGACTCCTTGCGGGCGAGTGTGGGCTACGTGACCCAGGACGCTCACATGTTCCACGACACCATCGAGGCGAACCTGCGCTACGCGGCGCCGGACGCCACGGAGGAGCAGATCTGGGCCGCGCTCGAGGACGCGCAGATCGCTGAGCTGCTGCGCAGCCTGCCGGATGGGCTGGGCACGGTCGTGGGGGACCGCGGATACCGTCTCTCCGGCGGGGAGAAGCAGAGGCTGGCGATCGCTCGGCTGCTACTCAAGCGCCCCGGTGTCGTGGTCCTGGACGAGGCGACAGCGCACTTGGACAGCGAGAACGAACGGGCGGTTCAGCGGGCCCTATCGGCCGCACTGACCGGTCGGACATCCGTGGTGATCGCACACCGCCTGTCCACAGTTCGCGACGCCGATCTCATCCTCGTCATCGAGGACGGCCGGATCGCTCAACGCGGTCGCCATGACGAGTTGCTCGCAGAGGGTGGCCTTTACGCGCGCCACTATGAGCAGTTCAGCCTCAGCGCGACGAGTTGATCGGTCTTTGGGGGACTAACGGCCTAGCCAGTGGGCCGCTGGTCACCGGAAGGAACCGCACGCCGGTCGGTGTGTGGATGACTAACTGACCAGCCATCGCTTCAGACCGCTCGCAACGCTCCACCGTCGACTGCCACGACGCTGCCGTTGACGTAGCTGGAGACCGGTGACAGCAGGAATGCAGCAACCGCACCGAACTCCTCCGGTTCGCCGTAGCGCCGCAAGGGGATGGTCGCTTCCTTGCGCTTGCGCACGGTCTCTGGGTTGCCGCTGCGCGCGTCCTGGGCGAACACGTTGTCGGTGGCGATCCGCCCCGGCATGATGCCATTGACCCGGATTCCCTGAGGGCCGATCTCGTCCGCGAGGTCTTTGACCATCATCGCCAGGCCGGGTCGAAGCCCATTGGACAACGAGAGGCCCGGGATGGGGGAGCGCACCGACGTGCTCAGCACGAACACGATGCTGGCACCGGTCCCCGATGGAATCGCCTCAGCGGTGGTCCCGGAGACCGTCGCGCGGGCCATGCGCATGGCGCCGAGGAAGACCGTTTCGAACGCCTGTCGCCACGCATGTTCGCTGGAGTCCATCGGTGTGCCGGGCGGCGGACTACCCGAGCTGATCAATGCCCCGTCCAGACGGCCGAAGCGAGCGAGCGCGGCAGCCGTGGCGATCTCGGAGGTGTTCTCGCCAGCCAAATCTGCCGCGATACCCACAGCGTTGTCAGGCCCAAGGCTCTTCACCGCGGCCGTGAGAACGTCCTGGTCGCGGGCGACCATCACAACCTTGGCACCCTGCGTGACGAGCGCTTTGGCAGCGCCGAACCCCAAGCCGCGAGATGCGCCGGTTACGACGATGCAACGATCATTAAGGCCAAGGTCCATGCCCCCATGCTGCCGCACTCAGGCGTTCAGTGCAGTTTGCGACTGCCGCGATTCCTTGACCTCACGCCGCAGAAGGATTACGTACCCGACAGGAAGCATCAGCGCGAAGATGAGCCACTGCCCGGCGTAACCGAGATGGGGACCCACCCCTGGCCCTTTCACGGGGATGGGTTCGGCCGTATCCGGGGGTGTTGACTCGGTCAGTTGCAGATAAGCCTGGAAGCAGCCCTGCGGGCAGATCGCTTCGATGTTCAAGGAAGTCGCCTCCCCGTTGCTGAGGATGCCTGAGCCCCGGCGCGGCTCCGATGGCTGCAGGACTCCTGCGACCGTGACCTCACCTAGGGGCGGCGCGGGGGCGATCGCCTGCTCGACATTGTCGCGGGTTGCGGCCATCCAGCCCCGCAGAACCAGGATCGATGAGCCGTCGGTCAATCGCAGCGGGTTGACGATCCACATGCCCCGCTCCTCATTGAGGGAGCGATTGCGGATAAGAACGGACTGCTGGTCGTACACGCCTGTCGTGGTCACCGGCGTGAACTGCGCCTGCGGGGATAGCGGCTCGGTGGTTCCCAAGACCGATTCCAGCGGTAGCGGCGCCGCATTCCTGGACGCCTCCACTTGCTGTTCCTGGGCCGAACGCCGCTCGTGGCGGTCGTACTGCCAGTTGGCAGCAACGACGCATAACCCCATCAGCACGGGGAGAGCTACGAGCATGCCCAGCCACTTCGGCTGGCGCATCACCGCCCAGACTTCAGACACAGGGACTACTCGTCCTCAAGCCGGAAGCCGATCTTCATCGTCACCTGGTAGTGGTTGACCGAGTCGTCGCGCACGTAGCCGCGAATGTCGGTCACCTCGAACCAGTCGATATGACGAAGTGTCTGGGAGGCCCGGCCGATGCCGTTCTCGATAGCTTTGTCCACGCTTTCAGGCGAGGTGCCGACGATCTCGGTGAGACGGTAAGTCCTGCTGCTCATCTGGTACTCCCACAATGGTCTGCGGCGGCCGATCGGACGACTACTGGCCGAGTTCCTGCCTCAATTGGTCGGCGAGGTCCACGTCCCCACCGTACGGCAGGTCACTGGGGATGACCTTGCCCACCTGCACCTGGCTGACACACATCGACGCATCCGTGGAGGTCACCGTGATGCTGGATTCCCCGCCCTCGGCCCTCACGAAGACCTCGTGCTGACCGGCCACTACATCGGCGGCCACAGGTTGTCCTGAGCCGATCTGGACACTGATGAAGCCAGGCGCCTGGGCCGAGTAGCGCAGGCCCACGGTATGAGCCCAGGCGATGATCGGGTGCTCGAGGGATATCGTCCGCGATGCCCCGGGCAGCACCTCATCGCAGTCACCGCTGAGCAACCCGGCCGGACCATCGATACGGGCGGGAACAAGCCGGCCGCGGTTGTCGATGATCTGCAGTCGGTTGGTGGTGGCCGCGAAGCCGGGCTGGTCGACCAGCGGCGCCAGGAACCAACTGGCTTGGTTGTACGGGTTGGTGACTGGCAGCAGGATGAAGTCCGGAACGTCCTGATCCAGCAGAGGACTCCCTGGGTCAGCTGCGGCAAGGTCGGCGCGGGCATTGTTCACCCACGGCTGGGCCGGGTTCTTCGACCAGACTGCCGCGTACTGCAGTGTCGAAAGCAGCGTCAGCAGGGCGATCGACCCCAGCGCGCCAATCATCGGCCAGCGGTACTTGGGGGCGCGCAGGGCGGGCAGGTAGCCCGCCAAAGTGGCGCCCACGGCAACGCTGATCGGGATGAGCGAGGTCGCGACGTAGCGGCCTGCCTGCACGACTCCGGGATCACCGTTGGGGCCGAGTCTGCCGATGGCGAAACTCGCGAGGTCGGCCAAAAGGTAGACCGCTGCCACCATCCAGGCCTTGCGGGCGGTGCCCGGATGCCTGACACCGGCGAACACGACCGCGCCAACGCTCAGCGCCGCCAGCAGAATCAGCCAGGCGGGCGGATCCGCGTAGGATGCGCTGAAGTCCACGGGCGTCCACCGCAATGGTCCGCCCACCAGGGCCGGCGCCAGAGTCTTGAAAACCGCCAGCACGATGAGGTCCAGTACCTGGCCTGGACTGCTCGGAAGCCGGGTCCGCCCCGATGCGACCTGCGCGAAGACGGCAAGGTAGATCACGAGCAGGACCAGCCAGCCCAGCCATAGCCGCCAGTGCCCGGCCACAGCGTCCCGTAGCGAACCGCGGACTGAGCGTTGGCCGCTCATAAGCACCGTGACCAGGAACAGCCAGCCCGGGATTAGCACGCTCTTCTCGAAGAACCCGAGGGCGACGACAACGAGTGCGAACGTGGTGATCAGCGCAGAGGTCGACCCGGTCTTCAGGAAACGGACATGGCTCACGGTGGCGAACAGGGCGCAGGTCATCAGCGGCACAATTGTCAGTGCGGCGGCCCACCAGGTCAGTCCAGGCATCATGATCGGGCACAGCAGGAAGACGCTCAGAGCCGCGATCGTTTGCCAGCCGCGCCCGAGCAACGTGGTGAAGGCCCACGCCGCAGCCCAGATCAGCAGCAGTTCACCTACGAGCATGGACACCGCGACGAGGGCGTAGTTGAGTCCGGACAGTTCCTGAAGGACCCAGACCACGAAGTAGCTCAAGGGCATGACGTGGCCATCGTGGTTGTTCAGAAGCAGTTCGGAGGACAGCCCTCGCCGGGCCGCCTGTCCCTGCAGGATGAAGTCATCCCAGTAGAGCCAACCGCCGATCATGACGATCGTCCACAGGAGCAGGTGGACCGCAGCCACCACCAGCACGGCGAAGCGGAAGTGGGAGCGGGTCGTTGCGGTGGCAGGGGTTGGCTGCGACATCGTGGCCGTCGTCATCTCGCCCCCGGGCGTTGGCAGGTTCTCGCAGGCGAGACTACCGTGGAGATGTGGCGCGATCGAACGAAAGCATTCCGATCACCGGGGCGCCTGTCCCGATGCGGGAGGATCAGCGCCAGCGAACCCGGCGGTATCTGTTCTCCATGGCCATTCGTACAGCGTGCTTCATCGGGGCGATCATCGCCGACGGGTGGCTTCGCTGGGCGCTCGTGGCCGGCGCGGTCTTCCTTCCCTACGTCGCGGTGGTTATGGCCAATGCGGGCCGAAGCAGGTCGTCGGGTAAGAAACCCGTCCTGATCCTCAACGACCAGCGGCAGATCGGTTCCGTCGACGACCGTTAAGGTCCTCAACGCGCCTCACTCGGGCTGCTCAGATTGAAGCCGTCCACGACAAGGGCCGGCATTGCGGTACGTGTGAACCAGTCCGCCCACTCCCGTGGCAGACAGGGTGCGGTGGTGCTCGCGTCACTGATTCGGGACAACATGTCCGGCACCGAGACGTTGAACCGGAAATTCGGAAGTGATGCGACAATCTCTCCCTCCCGGACCCGGTAGACGCCGTCACGGGTCAGACCGGTCAACAACAGGTTCTGGGGGTCCACCTCGCGGATGTACCACAAACAGTTGATCAGGACTGCGTCCTTGGTCCTGGCGATGAGTCCGTCCAGGTCACCTTTGGCCTCGTCATCGACCATGATCAGGTTGTCGGCCAGATAGGTGGGTTCCAGACCGAATTTTGCAGCCGTCGGACGGCTTGCCCGCAACGCTGCCAATTGGCCGTCGCGGATCAGTTCGCAGCGCGTCAGCGCAATCGCGTTGTCGAACACGGACTCCATGCTCGAATCCGCCTCGATCACCGCGTGGCTCGCCGTCTCCAGCCCGGGGTGATCGGGGTCGGAGAACAAGCCGAGCCTGCGACTGGTCAACTGCTGGCCCACGCGGGTGCCTCCGCCGGGCAGCGAGAACACGTTGTGACCCTCGACGGCATCCCTGCCGTTGGCCGACCATGTCATGTAGATGAGCAGATCCGCGACTGCGGAGGGGGTCAGGATCACACGGTGGCGTCCGGTGGCCAGGTCCTCGCGCCGCGCGGACACTTCCAGCAACTCCGCCTGCCGCGCGGCAGCCTCGGCGAAGTCCGCCTCGAGGGTGTTTGAACCCCACCAGGTCGTGCCGGTGGCTGTGCGGGCGGAGGCCTCGAAACGCGGTGTGGTCTGGACGGTGCGCAGTCGGTGGCCTGCGACAGAGGCCAAGTAGGTCGTCGTACAGTCCACCTGGGCGTAGCCGAACTGAGCGGCGGGCTGGCGCAGGAACAGATCCACGGGTGCCACAAGCCGGTCGGTGATGTCCGGGTCGAGGTGCGAGGGAGCTTCCGAGAAGTTCGCGTGGACGCCAGGATCGGTGGTGGGCGCTGCGTCTGTGGGTGAGGCCTGAGCCGCAACCCGCGCGGCTTCAGCGGCAAGTGCGCGCGCGTCGTGCTCGTCGGCGACTTCACCGGAAACCACCCCGATAGCGGCCTCTGCTCCTTCGCGGTGAACGGCCACGACTGTCAGGGTCTGCGACAACATGTCGCCGTTGGTCGTGAGTGCCGAATTGGCCCAGCGCAGGTTCAACGAGTGCTCTGCGCGCATGATCGCGTAGCCGTCGGCCAACTCCTGCAAGGCGGCTTCGGCGATAGCAGCGACCTTCATGCCACCGCCTCCTTTTTGGTGTTGAGGATGTTCACAGCGCTGAACAGCGCCGACGGGCATCCGTGCGATACCGCGGCGACTTGTCCAGGCTGGCCCTTACCGCAATTGAGTGCCCCACCCAGCACATAGGTCTGTGGGCCGCCCAGACCGCTCAGGGAGTTCCAGAACTCCAGGGTGTTGGACTGGTAAGCAACGTCGCGGACCTGACCGGCGAGACGCCCTGCGCGGATCATGAAGAACCTCTGCCCGGTGAACTGGAAGTTGTAACGCTGCATGTCGATCGACCAGGACTTGTCCCCGACTACATAGATCCCGTTCTCGACCCCCTCGATCAGCGACTCAGTGTCCGGTCCGTCCGGCGCTGGGCGCAGGCTCACATTGGGCATGCGCTGAATGGGGACGTGCGAGGCGCTGTCGGCGTAGGCGCAACCGTTGGATTCACCAAGGCTGCCGGCCATCTGCCTGTCGAGTTGATAGCCGACGAGGACACCGTCGCGCACAAGATCCCACTCGCCGGCCGCGACCGCCTCGTCGTCCCAGCCGACCGTCGACAGCCCGTGCGTTGTTGTCCGGTCCGCCTGGATGTTCATGAGCTCGCTGCCGTACTGCAGTGTTCCGAGTTTGTCCACGGTGGCGAAAGACGTGCCCGCGTAGTTCGCCTCGTAGCCCAGCGCCCGGTCCTTCTCCGTGGCGTGCCCCACGGACTCGTGGATGGTCAGCCACAGGTTCGTCGGATCTACCACCAGGTCGTACCGGCCAGGTGTGACCGTCGGCGCAGCGACCTTCTCTGCCAGCAGGTCGGAAAGGCCGCTGAGCTGATCGCTCCAGTCGTCCATGGCGTACTCCCAGCCGCGACCGATCGGCCCAGCTGTGGTGGACATGTCGTCGAAGCCGGTGTCGGTCAGGGCGATGGCGGTGTAACTGGGGTGTGACCGCACCCGCTGTTGCAGGATGTGTGATCCGGACAGGTCGGCCAGGAACGTGGTCTCCACGGCGGCCTCATAGGTCGCACTGGTGTGATCGGTCCCGGTTGTCAAGAGTCCGCAGTTGTCGGCGAGCAGATCGGACACGACACTGATGGGGATGTCGAACGGATCGATGTCATAGGCCGAAACGTGTGTCCCATGCGCTGGCGGGTTGTCCGCCAGTTCCACGCGAGGTCCGGGCAGGACCGCGCACCGCCGGGCGAGCTCGCAGGCTCTGCGGGCCGCATCGCGCACCGCGGCGCGGTCGACGGTCCCGCAAGCGGCGAAACCCCAAGCCCCGTCGAGGACCACCCGGACACCTACCCCGAAGTCGCGATGGTCTGCGGCGGTTTCCACCTGCCGGTCGCGCACGTGCACAAATCGAGAACGGGTACGGGCCACGCGCACCGCAGCGTACGAGGCGCCGAGCCCGGAACAGACGGTGAGGGCGGCATCGGTGATCGCATCAAGATCTAGCTGCGCGAAGTCCGGTGCGATTCGGGGATCGAGGGTCACACCCCGCATTCTGCCGTGAGGTCATGACACCCTTGTCGTTGTGACCGTCATTGTCGACATTCGTGTCTTGGGGGGTCCTAATCCCGATATCCCCGGCCCAGCTGTGAGGCTGACCGTGGCCGGTGCTTGGGACGGCCATGAAGAGGTCGTCGAGACGGTGCTGCGCGCGGCCTCCGTGGTGGACATGCCGGTGCGGGCTGAGGATATCGTCATCCGCCCGACCGACGACGGATACGTGGTCGCTTGGCCGGTGTCCGATCGGCGGGCTGCTCGATCCCATGTGGTCGCTACCAACGCGATGATCTACGAAGCCCCGGCACCCGAGGTTGTAGCAGGTCAGGCCGAACCCTTCGAGTTGTTGGACCCGCACGTGCCCTGTGTCGCGATCAGCGGAACGAACGGCAAGACCACTACGACACGTTTGATCGCCCACTGCGCCCGTACTGCGGGGCTGTCTACGGCATGGTCGAGCACCGACGGAGTCTTCCACGACGGCGAGCTTGTGGAAGCCGGCGACTTCAGTGGTCCTGGGGGGGCCCGCCGGGTGCTGGCCGAGGACGGCCTGGGTTTCGCGGTGCTGGAGACCGCTCGCGGTGGCTTGCTGCTGCGCGGCATGAGTGTGAGCCGGGTCAGCGTGGCCGTGGTGACCAACGTCGCCGCCGATCACCTGGGCAGCCATGGCATCAACACGGTGGAGCAACTGGCGATGGTCAAGGCCACGGTCGTTCGGATCGTGGACCCCGACGGCTGGGTGGTTCTCAACGCCGATGAACCGCTGGTGAGGCATATGGCCGAACAGTCGCCGGGTCAGAAATGGTTCTTCGGGCTGGACAGCGAGCCCCAGGGGCTTCGGTTCACGACAGTGCGCAATGGCCGGGTTGTGGTTCTGGGTGAGACCGATCTGGATCTTGGTCGGCTGGTGGATATGCCGATCACGGTCGGTGGGCATGCCCGGTTCAACGTGGCCAACGTGCTCGCGGCCGTCTCGGCTGCCCTGGCCGCGGGGATTGCACCCGAGCATGTTCGAGAAGCCATGGTGTCGTTCCGTCCGGATCGCACCCTGTCCTCTGGACGTTTCAACTGTTGGACGATCGATGGTCGACTGCTCATCCTCGACATGGCACACAACACCGAGAGTCTGCGCGAACTGCTCACGACAGCGCGCACCTTGACCCCGTCGGGCAGGTTGTGGGTGGGTTTCGGCACGGCAGGTGATCGCGAGGACGAGGTGCTGCAGGGTATGGGGTTCGCCGCTGCCGACCTAGCCGACGAAGCTTTCCCGCTGGACAAGCCCGGCTACTTGCGCGATCGCAGCACCGATGAGATGCGCGCGCAGTTCCTGGCGGGCATGGCCGTGGCCGGGTCCTCATCCCAGGAGTGCTTCGGGGGTGAGCTCGAAGCCGCCCGCGAACTCGTGAGGCGCAGTTCCGCGGCCGACGTGGTCGTGATCACTGTTGCCGAACAACTACCGGAGATCGAGCAGTGGCTCACGGGCCACGGTGGAGTCGAAGTCGACCCTTCCTCGTGGTTGGCGCAGCAACCCGGCGCGACTCATCCGCGCTGAGCGATGCCCACTGAGCCGCACGATGCGCTTGGCTTCTATGAGCGACTAGCCGTCCAGGAGAACGTTCCGGTGTTCCCGGACACCATTCCGAACCCGGTGCAGAACATCATGGCCTTCATGGTTGCCGTGCCGTGGGCACTCGTGGGCGAGTCGAATGTTCCGTTCAGAGAACCGATGGCTTGACCGGTCCAGGCTCCCGTAGAGCCAGTGGGGTGCTGGAACTGCGCGTTGACGATCGGTGACGGAGGGGGGTTTGCGGAACTGAAGCCGCCCGATGAACACGACGCATAGGTGAACGTGTAACCGAAACCGAGCGTCGTCACACTCGCCTGATCGGGGCCGACGGAGAAACTCACCTCGGTGACTGTTGCGCCGCCGCCACTGACCGGCCCGCTGAGCACCGTGGAGCGCCACGTCCCGGCCTGGGGCGTGACCACCTGCGGTTCGGGTTGTGTCACTTTGAAGCTGAGGGTGGTATGGCCGACGTCTGCGCCAACCCTGAGCCGGTATTCGCCGGCGTCGACGGGCCTGCCGGCGAACAGCCTCGCCAGCGCCATAGAGTGCGAGCCCTTGAAGTGTCCGGTCCGATCAACGCGGTGGACGGCCTGCCACGTGCCCTCCTGGCTGAACATGAGGCGGTACCAGAAATGCCGGCTGCGTTTCGAGAACGAGTAAACAAGCCGCACGGCGCCCGCCTGCGAAGCAGCGAACTCCTTCTGCGTCAGATGCGCAGAGATCCTGGCCCTTGCTGCAGCGCTTGCGGTGGTCGGACGCTCCATATGAACGGATGCGCCACTGGCTGCGACCTGGATCGGACTTGCAATGGCTAAGGCTGCGGAGCAGACAATGACTGCGGGCAAACCGGTCATGATAACCCCCTGACATGAGGCGGGCATCGAAGGCGATGTTCGCCTCAACTCCACAGTACGCCCGTCTTTGCCAGTCGGGCCGTGCTGCGCGCCCGCGCCTACCCGTGAGCAGCCTGGGTCAGAACGTCTGCAAGGGACTGCGTGTCGTCGCCCATCACTGCGAGCACATCGCCGGGATTGGCCACAGTGAGCGCATACTCGGCCGCGGCGATCTCATCGAGGATCGTCGTGACCTCACGGGTGCGTCCGGCGCCCTGGGCGATGCCTTCGGCCATGAGTGCGGCGACGGTGCCCTCATCGCGGCCCCGGCGCTTCCGGTCCTCACGCAGCACGAGCACGTCGAAGAACTCGCTGGCCGTGCGTCCGAGTTCGATGATGTCCTCGTCACGGCGGTCACCGGCGGTCCCTATCACGCCTATGCAGCGACGGCGCCCGATGTCCTGGTTGCTCTTGGACAACCCCTCCAGGTAGGACTGCAGGAACTCCCCGAGGGCGCGCAGTCCTGCCGCGTTGTGGGCGTAGTCCACGAAACCGTGGACCCCGTTGATGTCGATGTAGTTCAGTCGGCCGGGTGCTGAGTCCCAGGTCGGCAGGAAGCCGGTCAGACCAGCCCTGATGTCGTGCAGATGAGCACCCTGGGCGAAGGCTGCGCCAGCGGCGGCCATGGCGTTCATGACGTTGAAGCGCGCTTTGCCGTTGTAGGTGGCCGGTAAGCGGTCGCAGTACGTCAGGCGCAGCCGGCGCCGGCCCTGCCGCAGGAAGATGAACTCGCCGCGCTCGTCGTTGTCCAGCAGGACCGCAGTCCCGCCGCGGCGGCAGTGCGCCTCAGCAAGTTCTCGCCCCTGTGACCCTGGTTCGCCCATGCTCAACCAGATGATTCCTCCACTGCAGCGCCGGCGCATGGCGGCGACCAAGGGGTCGTCGGCATTGAGCACAGCAGTACCTTCGCGGGGGACAGCCTCCACGACCACGGCTTTGACATCCGCGAGCTGCTCAAGGGTGTTCACGCCCGCGATACCGAGATGATCCGGAGCGACGTTGGTGACCACGGCGACGTCGTTGCGGTCGTACCCCAGGCCTTCGCGCAAGATCCCACCACGAGCCACCTCCAGCACCGCGAAGTCCACCCGCGGGTTCTGCAGGACCATCCTGGCGCTCTTGGGTCCCGAGGCATCGGACTGGATGATCAACCGCTGGTCGATCGTGATGCCATCGGTGGAGGTCATTCCCACCTTGCGGCCCATGCCCTTGAAGATCGCGGCGATCATCCGGGCAGTGGTGGTCTTGCCATTCGTTCCTGTCACGGCCACGATCGGCACCCTGGAGCGTGAGCCCACCGGGAAGAGATTGTCGATGACCGCCTTGGCGACGAACTGCGGTTCGCCGATGGTGGGGTGGGTGTGCATGCGGAAACCGGGCGCGGCATTCACTTCGCAGATGCCGCCGCCCGTCTCGCGGACAGTCTCGGCGATGTCCGGACAGATGAAGTCGATGCCGGCAACGTCGAGTCCCACGACGCGCGCGGCTTCCTCGGCGATCTCCACATTGTCCGGGTGGGCATCGTAGGTCCGGTCGATGGAGATGCCGCCGGTGCTCATGTTGCCTGTGGCGGCGAGCCTCACCTCGACTCCGTCGTCGAGGACAGCATCCATCGAGAAGCCTTGTTCCGAGACCAGTTCCACCGCCGATTCGGTGACCCGGATCCTGGTCAGGACCTTCTCGTGGCCCACGCCGCGTCGCGGGTCGGAGTTCACGATATCCACGAGTTCGGCGACCGTGTGAACGCCATCGCCCACCACGTGCGCGGGAACCCGTTCAGCCACGGCGACCATGTGACCGCCCACGACCAGGACTCGGTAGTCCTTGCCCGTGTAGTAGCTCTCGACGATCACCCGGCCGTTACGGGCCTGCTCCTTTGCTGCTGGGAAACCCGCCTCGACGGCCGTGGCATCGCGCAGATCCAGTTGCACCCCGCGGCCGTGGTTGCCATCGGCGGGCTTGATCACGACGGGGTAGCCGATCCGCTCGGCAAGGCGGACCGCTTGCTCGGCAGTCCGGCAACTGTGCGAGCCGGGCACCGGCAGTCCCGCTGCGGCCAGCAGTCGTCCGGTCAGTTCCTTGTCCGAGGCGACGTCGACTGCCAATGCGCTGGTTTCGGAGGTCATGGTGGCCCGGATCCGGCGCTGGTGAACGCCCTGACCGAATTGGACCAGCGAGCCGGTGTTGAGCCGGATGTAGGGAATGTCGCGGCTTGCAGCCTCGTCGACGAGCGCTTGGGTGGACGGCCCGAAGGCGTAGCGCTCCGCGTCGAGCAGGAAGCGCTCAAGCGCCACGTCGAAATCGAACTCGGGATCGGGCTGGACGAGGTGGTTGACCAGTCGCACAGCGAGCCTGCCCGCCTCGACCCCCACCCGCTCGTCGAGGTAGCCGTAGATGACGTTGTACTGACCGGGCTTGTCCGCCGATCGGGTCTTGCCCCGGCGGATCTCGTGACCGGCCTCTGCCTGCAACTGCAAGGCGACATGCTCGGCGACATGGCCCAGCCACGTCCCCTCCTGTAGGCGCTCCAGAAAGCCGCCCCGCTTGCCCCGCGAGCAGGAGTGGTCGCCCACTCCCGGTAGCACGTGCATCAGGCGGTCGACGAATCCTGGGATCCGATCGCTGGGCCACTGTTCGAGTTCGCCGAGGTCCACCAGCAGGTGAACACACTGGTCGTAGGACCATACGTTCGGCCCGCGGTAGACCCGGGTGCGCAGGATCTCCAACGTGCCCTCGGGACTCTCACTCATGGGCGATCCTAACTCGGTGGACGCAGTCGACGACGCTTCACGCCACGTTCAGCGTTGCGATCGTGGGCACCCTCGGAATCAACGCGGCGGGTGGCCGTTCGGGCCGGGACGTGCTCTGAGGTTCTACGGGCGGTGCGTGCCTGTTCGACGGCCGTTCGGTACTCGACCAGTTGGCGATCCAGGAGGTCGAAACGGGTGCCGGTCGGCAGGAAGTGGACCTTCGCCCCGGAGATCAGAATCGGTTCGCTGCCGCGGGCCGCGTATGCGTTCGTGACTGCCTCACGGGCGTCGGCCAGAAAGACGGCACCGCGGCCGTACACCTCCATCGTTCGCTCGTCGGTCACGATTGCGCTGGTGTCCTCATCGACACCGAGGCCGAGGAGGTTGGGGCTGGCAGCGACGAGCGACAACAGCCTCCCGAACCGGCCGCGTTCGGCGAAGTGCTGATCCACAATTACCCCGGGAAGCAACCCAAGGCCCTGTGCGAGATTGGCCATGCGTTGCTTGGGCGTCTCCCCGCTGGCCCCAAGGGCGACCATGTGTTCACTGACCACGGAGGCACCTGCGCTGGTCCCGCCAACGACCACACCTTCGTGGTACATGGTGGTCACCCGTGCACCGAGTTTCGTGCCGCGCAGGACGGCGGCCAGACGCGCTTGGTTTCCCCCGGTGAAGAAGATCCCGGTGGCTCCAGAGATCGCCTTGGTCGCCACGAGACTTTCGGCCTCTGCACGGTTGACCGGCCTCACGGACAGCACCTGCGCGGCGCCCAGGTCGTAGAAGACTCTCTCGTACAGATCGGTGATCTCGTCACCCAGCGATGAGGCGGTGGCGCACACTGCGATCACAGCGTCGGCGCCACCGGACAGCGAGACAAATCGGCGCAGGATTCGACGATGCCCGAGTTTGTCCTCCGCACCACCGATGATCATCAATCGGCGAACTGTGTCGGACGTCACGCAGGCAACAGTACGGTGTGCCCTCGGATGGTCGCACGGCTGCCACGCTGGCAGAATGCGGGCCATGCCCACCACGCTTGTCCTGTTGCGCCACGCAAAGAGCGCCTATCCCCGAGGAGTGGGCGACCACGACCGTCCGCTGAATGCCCGGGGCAGGCGCGATGCACCGGTTGTTGGGCACTTGATCGCCGCGCATGTGCCCTGGATCGGCGTCGCGCTGGTGTCCACCGCGATCCGCACACAGCAGACCTGGGACCTCGCCTCGCCGGCCTTGCTGGTGGATGAGAAACGCGACATGCCCGAGTTGTACCTCGCGTCTGCCGAAGCCATGCTGGGGCGGCTGCGGGCCGAGAGCAGCGAAACGCTGCTGATGGTGGCACACAACCCGGGTACTGAGGCCCTTGCTGAGCGTCTCACCCGCAACACCGGCAGTCCGGATTACCGTCGCATGGTGGCCAAGTTCCCCACCGCCGCCTTCGCAGTGCTGGTCAGCGACGAGCCCTTCGGGAACTGGGGGCTGGGCAGTGCCCGGTTGGAGTCGTTCGTGGTAGCCCGCGGTTGAGGCCGATTCAGGCCAGGGCCTGGACCTGCTCCCGGCTGATACCCAGAAGGTAGAGCACGGAGTCCAGGTAGGGCGCTGTCACCGAAGCGTCTGCGGCGGCCGCCACGGCGGGTTTTGCGTTGAAAGCGACTCCGAGTCCGGCGGTGGCGATCATGTCGAGGTCGTTGGCGCCGTCCCCGATCGCGACGGTCCGCGACAGCGCGAACCCGAACTCCTCAGCGAACTCCCGCAGCGCTTGGGCTTTGCCCGCTCTGTCGACCACGGGTGGAATCACGCGACCGGTGAGCGTCCCGCCTGCGACCTCCAAGGTGTTGGCCCGGAACCGGTGAACACCGAGTTGCTCGGCCAGCGGACCCACAATCTCCGCGAAGCCCCCCGATACCAGAGCGAGCTTGTAGCCCAGTGAATTGAGCGTGCGGCACAGGGTGCGCGCGCCCGGTGTGAGCCTGACCGATTCACGCACCCTCTCCAGCGCGGACACCGGCGTTCCCCCGAGGGCGGCAACTCGCTGTTTCAGGGATTGTTCGAAATCCAGTTCACCGGCCATGGCCCTGCGGGTCACGTCGGCGACGATGGCCTCGCAACCGGCCTCGCGTGCCAGCAGGTCGATCACTTCGTCCTGGATCAAGGTGGAGTCGACGTCCATCACCACCAACCGGGCACCCTGGCGGATGATCGTCGCCGATTGGACAGCAACGTCGACCTGTAAGCGCGTGGAGAACGGGGCCAACGCTGTCTTCAAGGCCGACGCCGGCACACCGCTCACGGTGACCTCCACCGCGGTGACCGGGTAGTCGGCTGTGCGCACGATTCGCTCGATGTTGCCTCCCAGCCCGGCGATCTGCTCGGCGATCAGACCCACGTGTGCGGCGTGCAGTTCGTGGGCCATCAGCACTACCAGAGCACTTGCCGAACGCCGGTTCACAACGTCGTCGCACTCCCGCCGAACATCGACTGCCAATCCCAGTTGCGTGGCCAGTTTGCCGAGGCTGTCCGAGTCGGTAGTGTCCACGGCCACGGAGAGCACGAGCCGGCCTTGGACGACCAGTTGTTCGATGTCGTGAATGGCCACCTCGTCGCCGAATGCGGCAAGTAGCTGGGCTGTGATTCCCGGACGGTCCCACCCGGTGAACGTGAGCGTCGTGTTCACGCGAACCTCCTATCAGCCCGAGAAGGCTGGCGCGCAACCACCGGCTCCACGTAGGCACACAAGGTCGCCCTCGCTGCTGCGGTAAGGAGGGACTCCAACTCAGGAGTGCGGTTTTCGACGGCGGCCACCGCAGTCCACAGTCGCACCGCGCGCACCAGCAGTCCGCGCCGCTGCCCGGAGGCGTCCGGGGGCAGCGGTCGAAGCCGGGAGGGTCGTGGCGCCACAGGCGCAATTCCTTGATGCACGCGAAGTTGTTCCTCGGCGGCCAGGACTGCGGAGGCCATCTCGCTGGCAGCCTGCTGAAGGTCCAGGTCGACGGGTCGCGAGGCAGCCGCCGGCAGCAGTTCCCAATCCTTGCCGGCGGGAATGAGCAGTGCGGACGGCTGACCGGGGTGGCCGTGCAGGATCACGGCCTGGCCGGCGGCCACCACGGCCTCAGTGGTGGGTTTGGGCCCGGGCAGGACAGCGACTCCCAGTTCCGGGCAGTAGGCGCTCACCGCCGCGATCTGCCCGCGCTGAGTGACGAGCTCGTCAAGGGTCGTCGGTCCCACGAGGTCCAGCATGTCGTCGCCGCCCACAGCCGCTCGCCACCAGGCCGGCAACCAGCCGGCGATCTGGAAAGATGCGGGAACGACGGTCATGGGTACTCAGCGTAGGGTTATGACTCGTGTCGGACGTCATCAACCTGGTGGATGTATCCGTCATGCGATCCGGGCGCGAAATCCTGTCCGGGCTCAACCTCGCGGTGGCCGAGGGACAGAACTGGGTTGTCCTGGGCCCCAATGGGGCTGGTAAGACCACGTTTCTGCAGATCGCTGCGACCCTCTTGCATCCCAGCCGCGGCACCGCGGAGGTTCTGGACGAGCGCATCGGCGCCGTGGATGTCTTCGAGTTGCGCCCTCGGATCGGACTGGCCAGTTCGGCTCTGGCCGCACGTGTGCCGGACTCCGAGAGGGTGCGCGACGTCGTGATGACCTCGGCCTGGGCCGTTCTGGGTAGATGGCGTGAGTCCTATGAAGCCGCGGATGCCAGCCGTGCCGAACAGTTGCTGGACCTTTGGGGGCTTGGCCTTTTGGCGGACAACCGCTTCGGGACACTGAGCGAGGGTGAGCGTAAGCGCACCATCATCGCGCGGGCGCTGATGGCCGATCCTGAGTTGCTTCTACTGGACGAACCGGCCGCGGGTTTGGACATCGCAGGTCGCGAGGATCTCCTTATGCGCATCGACGCCCTCGCCGACGACGCTTGCGCCCCCACCCTCGTGATGGTGACCCACCACGTGGAGGAGATCCCCAAGGCCACCACACATGTCCTGTTGCTTCGCGATGGGGCCACAGTGGCAAGGGGACCCGTCGAGGAGGTCCTGACTTCTGAGAACGTGTCCGCCACCTTCGGCCTGGGTGTGACCGTGGAGCGTGCCGGACCCCGCTGGACCGCTCACGTCACACCGCGATGACCACGACTGAGGCGCTGCTGCTCTTCGCGGCCGGATTCGCAGCAGGTGGAGTGAATGCCGCCGTGGGTTCGGGCACGCTGATCACTTTCCCCACACTGCTGGCCCTTGGAGTACCTCCAGTAATGGCCAACGGAACCAACACTCTGGGTCTCGTGCCGGGCAGCGCGAGCGGGGCGTGGGCCTTCCGCGATGTCCTGCACAGAGGGTTGTGGCGGTGGGTGGTCGTGGTCGCCGTGGCGGCGATGGCAGGGGCCCTGCTGGTACTGGCCTTGCCCAGCGAGGTCTTCAGCGCGGCTGTCCCGTGGCTGATCCTGCTGGCCGTGGTTCTGGTGGCGGTGCAACCGCTGGCGGTCAAGCACCTGCCAGAGCCGAACCCCCGGACCAGTGGTGTGGCCATGGCCGCCTCCGGCTTCTATGGAGGCTATTTCGGCGCGGGTCAGGGGATCGCGTTCCTGGGGGCACTGGCGGCCAGTGGCGTCAAGGACATTCACGAAGCAAACGGTGCGAAGAATGTCCTGGCAGGCGTGGCGAATGCCTGCGCCGCGGTCGTGTTCGTGATCGGGGGACAGATCCTATGGAGTGCGGCGGCCGTGCTCGCGGTGAGTTCACTGCTCGGGGGGTTCCTCGGTGGCCGGCTGACCCGCCGGATGCCGCCGTCGGCACTGCGGGTGCTGGTCATCGTGGTCGGAGTCGTCGCCGCGGTTTCTGCCTTTGCGAACGGGTCCTGATGCTCATCGTCGATGTGGAGTCGATCGACGACCCGCGAATCGTGCACTACACCGGGCTCACGGACATGCAGATGCGGATGGTTACCGAACCTGCAGCTGGGATCTTCCTTGCCGAGGGCGAGAAGGTCATCCGCCGCGCGCTGGCCGCTGGACTTCAGATGGTGTCTGCACTGATGGAGCCGAAATGGCTGCCCCCTCTACAGGCAAATATGCCCGCCGATGTGCCCGTCTTCCTCGCGCCAGCACCACTTCTTGAGGCCATCACCGGGTTCCGCCTGCATCGGGGTGCTTTGGCCGTCTTCGCCCGGCCCGAACCGCGCAGCGCCGAACAGGTGGTCAAGGGCGCCGACACCCTCGTGCTGCTCGAGGACTTGGTCGACCACACCAATGTCGGTGCCGTGTTCCGTTCGGCTGCTGGCCTCGGGATCGACGCCGTGCTCGTGACCGCCCGGTGCGCCGATCCGTGGTATCGCCGCAGTGTGAAGACATCGATGGGTGCGGTGTTCACCCTGCCATGGGCCACGGTCGCCGACACGGGCACGGCGATCTCAATGGCTCGTCAGTCCGGGGTTTCGACCATTGCCCTCGACCCGTCGGCTGACACGTCTATCCGTGGTTGGCGACGCACAGGTCCCACGATGCTTCTGATGGGCACTGAAGGTCCGGGCTTGAGTGCGATGGCCAAGGCGGGCACCGACCTGACCCTGAGCATCCCAATGGCACGTGGGACTGACTCGCTCAACGTTGCGATGGCCGCCGCCATCGCGTGCTACGCGCTGACGTCCTGATCGGGCACGGGCTGAACGCCGCCGTACGACTCACCCTTGCCGGCCCGGCGCCACAGGATGAAGATGTACAAAGGGACGCCGAGTACCACGAGGATCCATAGCCAGTAGATTTCCTCTTGCCCTCCGCCGATGAACGCCAGAATGGTGAAGAGCAGCGCGAGAATCGCGACCGCCATGTTCCGGGCTAGGTGTGTCACTGGGATCTTGCCTCTGTCTAGCGCGAGGTACTTGATCTCAGCGGCCGCACTGAACGCGTACGAGACCATCGTGGCGACGGCTGAGACCAGCACCAAAGTGCTGACGACCTCGCCCAGCCCGCTGCCGCTGAACGACAGGATCAACAGACCGGAGGCCAGCGCCCCGCTGATCAACAGGCCCGTCGAAGGTGCGTGTTTGACGTTGAGCCTGCCGAAAACCTTCGGGGCCAGACCGTCGAACTCGGCTGCCATAGGGATCTGCCCGCTGAGCAGGATCAGACCGTTCATCGCGCCGAGGCAGGAGATCACGGCCACGACCGAGACCGCGTTACCCGCCCAGGATCCGAACATATTGGAGGCGGCCAGGGCGAAGGCCGCGTCACTGCTGGCCAAGTCGCTGCGTTCGGTGGCGCCGAAAACCGCCGCCGTGCTGAGCAGGTAGACAGTGGCGGCCGCGACCGTGCCGATGAGGGTGGCTCGGGGGATGGTCTTGTCGGGTTCGTGGACGTCGCCGGCCGGGATCGTGGCCGCCTCGACGCCGATGAAGGAGAACAGCGTGTAGGCCATGACGGCCGTGAGCACTTCGATCGGTGGCAGCGACGATGCGTTGAACGGCCCGAGGTTATCGGCATCGAACGCGAAAAATCCAAGGGTGCCGATGAGCAGCAGGGGCACAACCTTCAAGATCGTGAGTAACAAGGAGATGAAACCCCCGGTCGCGACTCCGCGGGTATTGAGGACGGTCAGCGCCCCGATCGCGCCGACGGACACGGCGATGCTGAGCAACTTGTTGTCCCCGACGGCGGGGATCAGCACCGCGAGGTAGCCGATCATGGCCGATGCGATCGCGCCGACACCGACCCAGGCGCCGATCCAATAGGTCCACGCGGACTGGAATCCGACGAAGTCGCCAAATCCCTGGCGTGAGAACGCGTACGGTCCGCCGACGTCAGGGGTTCGGCGGGCCAGTGACGAGAAGACCAGGGCGAGCATGAGGCTGCCGAAAGCGGTCAGTGCGAATCCGAGAATGCTGATCGGGCCGTACTGTGCCAGCCAGGACGGCTGGGTGAAGATCCCCGCCCCGATGATCGTGCCGGTCACCAACGCAGTGGCCGGCCACAGGGTCAGCATCTTGGCCTTGGCCGGGGCGGCCTCCCTCTCATCGATCTGTGTCATGTCATGAACCCCCGGAATTCGTCAGCAACATCCGCCTCGGCATAGGTGGCAGAGTAGTGCCTCATGACAGGCATAGTGATGCTCAGACACGGTCAGACCGCGTGGAGTCTCTCCGGGCAGCACACGGGGCGCACCGATATTCCCCTGACCCCCGCCGGTCGCGCTGCGGCCCAGGCGCTGGCCGGACATTTGCAGGGGCACGACTTCCCGCTGGTGGCCTGCAGCCCGTTGCAGCGTGCGCGCGACACTGCCGCCCTAGCCGGGCTCACCCCGGATGTCGTGACTGACGATCTGCTCGAGTGGGACTACGGGGCGTTCGAGGGGCGGACCACTTCTCAGATCCGGGAGCAGGAACACGACCCACGATGGGTCATCTGGGATGCCGAGATCCCTCCGGGCACAACGCCGGGGGAGCAGCCCGAAGACGTCGCCGTTCGCTGCCGACGGGTCATCGAACTGTGTGAGCCATACCTGCAGGACGGGCACGAGGTCGCCCTGGTCGCCCATGGCCACGTGCTGCGAATTCTCACTGCGACCTGGCTCGGGCTTCCGGCCCGTGACGGCCGGCTGTTCGCACTCGAGACCGGCACCGTGAGTCTGCTGGGCTACGAGCGCCTTCAGCCGGTGATTTCGCTGTGGAACGCGCCGGGTCTGCCGTGACTTGATTTCCAGTTTGTTTCGCGGTGCCGGATTCCGCCCTGGCGGGGTTCGGCTGTGGCAGAGTGTGACCACAAAGTAGGGAGTGACCATGTCCAAGAGTTTCAAACTGGGTCGATTCGCGGTGGCGGCGATCGCTGGCGCGCTGGCCCTGAGTGCCTGCGGTGGCGATTCCGGCGGCGGCGACGCCTCGGCATCCCCGAGCGGGGTCCCGTCGGTTTCGGTCGATGACGCACTTGCAGCGCAGGTGCCCGAAGCCATCAAGTCCACAGGAACGTTGTTGTACGGCACTGACGCCAGCTACGCCCCCAGCGAGTTCTTCGCCGAGGACGGCAGCACCATCGTCGGTTTCGACATCGATCTGGGTAAGGCCATCGCGGCCAAGCTCGGCCTGACCGGTCAATTCGAGAACGCAACCTTCGACTCGTTGATCGTGGGTGTTCAGAACGGCAAGTTCAACGCGTCCATGTCGTCCTTCACCATCAACCCGGAACGCATCAAGCAGGTCAACATGATCAGCTACTTCAACGCTGGTACGGCCTGGGCGGTGCAGACCGGCAATCCGTCGGGGATCTCGACCGAGGACCCCTGCGGCAAGACGGTTGCGGTTCAGAAGGCCACTGTTCAGGTCGATGACATCGAGGCCAAGAACGAGGAGTGCAAGAGCGCTGGCAAGCCGGAGATCAGCATCCAGCAGTACGGCCTTCAGTCCGAGGCCACCACTGCGGTTGTCAGCGGCAAGGCAGACGCGATGCTGGCTGACTCTCCTGTGGTCGCCTACGCGATCCAGCAGTCGGGCAAGCTCGAGCAGCTCGGCGACGTGTACGACTCCGCGCCGTACGGCGTGGTCGTGCCCAAGGAGGACACCGAGTTCGCCGACGCGATTCAGGGCGCCATCAACGCATTGATCGCGGACGGCACCTACGCGGCGATCCTCGATCAGTGGGGCGTCAGCAACGGGGCGATCACCGAGTCCGAGGTCAACCCCGCCAGTTAGTTCCAACCAGCAGGAGGTCGATCGTGAGCACCGACACCCCAGAGGACGTGGCTGAGCAGCGAGAGAAGCCACCCATCGAAGCAGTGCCAGTGAGGCACCCGGGTCGATGGGTGGGGGCCGCAATTGTGGCCGTCTTCGCGGCAATGCTGCTCCACAGTCTCTTGACCAACCCCAACTGGGGATGGTCACTGATCGGCGAGTGGATATTCTCGCCGCCGATCGTGAAGGGTGTCGGTGTCACGATCCTGCTGACAATTCTGGCGATGATCATCGGCCTGGTCCTGGGCATCCTGCTCGCGATCATGCGATTGTCGCCCAACCCGGTGCTGAACGGTACGGCGTGGATGTTCATCTGGGCGTTCCGCGGCACTCCGGTGTACGTCCAACTGTTCCTCTGGGCCAACATCATCGCGCTGTACACGACCATCTCGCTGGGCGTGCCGTTCGGCCCTGAGTTCTTCACGCTGCAGACGAAGACCTTGATCCCTGCCTTCGTGGCAGCGCTTCTTGGCCTGGGTCTCAATGAGGCCGCCTACATGTCCGAGATCGTGCGTGCGGGCATCCTCAGCGTCGATGAGGGCCAGGAGGAGGCCGCCACCGCCCTGGGCATGAGCCGCATGCAGACCCTGCGGCACATCGTGTTGCCGCAGGCGATGCGGGTGATCGTGCCTCCGACCGGCAACGAGACGATCTCGATGCTGAAGACGACCTCGCTGGTCATCGCGATTCCACTGACCACGGAGTTGTTCTTCCAGGCCAGTGCGATCGGCAACCGGCTGTTCCAGCCCTTCCCGATGGCCATCATGGCCAGCATCTGGTACCTGGCGCTCACGAGCATCTTGATGGTGGGTCAGTACTACATCGAGCGCTACTACGCCAAGGGCGCGATGCGTGAGCTACCACCGACGCCTATCCAGAAATGGCGCCGCCGTCTACGCATGGGAGGTGCGGCATGACCGAGAAGCCGATCAAGGTTCTGGCTGACAACGTCCACAAGGCATACGGCCGCAACGAGGTTCTGCGCGGCATCGACATGCAGATCCGGACCGGCGAGGTGGCCTGCATCGTCGGACCGTCCGGTGGCGGCAAGTCGACGTTCCTGCGCTGTATCAATCACCTGGAGAAGATCGATGCCGGCCAGCTCTCGGTCGACGGTGAGTTGATCGGCTACAACCAGAAGGGCGGCAAGCTCTACGAGATGCACGACAAGGAGGTCGCTGCCCAGCGGCGATCCATCGGCATGGTCTTCCAGCGGTTCAACTTGTTCCCGCACATGACCGCCGCCGAGAACGTCATGTCCGGCCCGGTCGTGGTCCGTAAGGACAACAAGAAGATCGCCAAACAGCGCGCCATAGAACTGCTTGGCAAAGTCGGTCTCGGTGACCGTGGGGACAGTTACCCCATGCAGTTGTCCGGCGGTCAGCAGCAGCGAGTTGCGATTGCTCGGGCCTTGGCCATGGATCCCGACCTCATGCTCTTCGACGAGCCGACTTCGGCGCTGGACCCCGAACTTGTGGGGGAGGTGCTGGATGTCATGCGGCAGTTGGCGGAGTCCGGGATGACCATGATTGTGGTGACCCACGAGATCGGATTCGCCCGCGAGGTCGGTGATGTGCTCGCCTTCATCGACAAGGGTGTGGTGGCAGAGATCGGCGAGCCGCGCGAGATCCTGGCTAACCCGAAGAGCAAACGGTTCCAGGACTTCCTGGGCAAGGTGCTCTGAGCAGCTCGTCTTCGCGCCACCGTGGTCCAAGTCGGCCACAATGGGCGCATGTCTGTGGTTGTCATCGGTGAGGGTGCGCTGGCAGGTCGTGCCTGCCGGCAGTTGACCTCCGAAGGGCACACCGTCAACCATCTTCGAGGTGCCGGGGACAAGGAACTCGAGGTGGCGCTCGCAGCGCAGGTCAAGGCGGTCGCCGTACTGCTGCACGATGACACCTCAGCTATCCGCTACGTCCTGGCTGTCGAGCACATCCGGCCAGGTGTGCGGATCTACGTGGCACTGTTCGACCGCACAGCCGCCGATCAACTGCGCGCAGTCGTGCCCGAAGTGACCATCATTTCCCCGGCGGATGCGGCCCTTCCGACTCTGCTGGGTGCGGTGATGGGCCCGGACGTCTTGGCGGTCGGTCCCGGCCTGCCCGACGGCGGCTCCGGACGCAGCGCGGTCCGACGCGCCAATGGATTCCTGCAGGTGACCGGCTTCTCGGTGCCCGAAGCCATGCGACGTGCCGGTCTGTTCGGACGGCTCAAGGGCCAGCTACGTCCGCACGACGGCAACTCGGCCATTCTTCTCACTGGGCTTCTCGGTATGGCGGCCATCATCGTCATCGACACGTTCCTGCTGATGGCCTTCAAACACAAAGGCTGGCTCGAGTCAGTCGCGGAGGCCGTGGCCGTCCTGTCCACTGTCGGCCCGGCACCGGATGCGACGGGCTACCCCTGGTACCAGGGGTTCACGATCGTCGCCATGCTGGCCGCGATCATCTTCCTGGCCGTGTTCACAGCCGGAATGGTGGAACACCTGCTGTCGGGACGCTATGTGGGCCTGTTCGGAAGGCGCGCCATGCCCCGATCCGGCCATGTGATCGTCGTGGGGCTCGGACAGGTCGGCTTCCGGTTGTGTCAGGAGCTCAGCGATCAGGGGCTGGCCGTGATCGGGCTGGAACGCTCAGGTGAGTGCCCCAATCTGCCGCTGGCCCGTGCCATTGACATTCCCGTCCTGATCGGTGACGGCGGCATGCGCAGGGTCATGCAGAAGCTCAACGTCGACCGCAGCCTTGCTGTCGTTGCCGTGGCCAGCGACGAATTGGACAACATCGCCGTCTCCATCACCGCGAGAGCCCTGGCCAAGGGGGTGCCGGTGATCATCCGGGCCGGTACGCACGACGCGATCGAGGAGACCGCCTCGTTGTTCAGCATCGGGTCGGTCGTGGATGTCGACGGGTTGACTGTCAGTGCGGTCTCGGACTGGTATGCCGGGGACCATCCGGCGTACCTGGCCGATGTCGGATCCGATATCGCAGTCATCTCATGGGATGGGGGACTGGCCACGCGACCGAAGACAGTGGGAAGTCAGTGTCCACACGTCGAACGGTCACAAAAGCAGCACTGACCTGCGTCGGTTCAACCTACAGCGACACAACAGTCGCAGGTGAGGCCTAGAGTCGACCCCGGAGAGGGAATGCCATGAGACTGCATCGATCGACCCGAGCCGCGATCCTCACCAGTGGCCTACTGATCACGTCCTTGGTGGCCGGTGGTCCGGGATGGAGCGCCGCGCCCAGCAACGACAACCGCGCGGACGCAATCCGTCTGAATCTGCCGGCGCAGGTGCGGGGCACTCTTGTCGATGCCACGCTCGACTCCGACGAGCCCGAAGGCTGCGAGGAGATCACGGGTTCTGTGTGGTACCGGTTCACCGCACCCAAGCGCGGCTCCGTGATCATCGCCCTGGACGCTGCCGGTGAGATGGACGCCAACTTCGTGTTGTACCGACAGGTGCGTTCAAGGCTCGACTTCGAGAACTGTATCTCCACGGACTCCCGTGGAGAGGCCACGCTGGACACTGAAGGCCTGGAGCCGAACGGCGAATACGCAATCCAGGTGGGCCTGAACCGAGGCTCGGTTGCTGACTCCTTCGACCTGCGGGTTCTGATTCCGAGTCCGCCGCCGGAGCCCCCGGGCAAGCGGCTGCCCTCCGGCGGGGTGCGCAACAAGGTGGACCGGTTACTCAACGGCGGGGACGCCTATTGGATGCCCATGCGCGAGGGCCGCACGATGCGTCTGAGCCTTCGCACAAAGAGGTGCACGGCCCTTGAGGTTTACCCTCCGGGCACGAAGGACTTCGACGGGTCGCCGGTCAAGTCACTGGGCTGCGGTGGCTATTCCTTGTTCACACCCAGCGAGTCCGGTCGGCATTTCCTGGTTGTGCGGGCCGGACGCAGCCGTGAGCCACAGCCGTACCGCCTGCGGGTGGCCCCGGCCCGGCGCGACGACACCATTCCAGGTGTGTTCATCAGGAACAACTCACGGGTGGCGGGCCGCGTCAACGGCGGCGTCGACTCCCGGGACCTCTACCGCTTCGACGTGACCCGGCGCAGCAAGCTGACCTTGACGGTGACTGGTGGCCCGGAGGTGCGTCTGGTGACTGACAGCGGACGCAGGCTCGGTCGTGGCGACATCTTCGACCGGACCCTGGCCGCGGGTAGGTACTTCGTGGCGGTCGAAGGTTCGGGCAAGTACACGCTCAAACGGGTGTCCCGCACGATTACCAAATCGTCCGTGACGTTCAATGGCCGTCGTCAGGCCGTGATGAGCCCTGGGGGCAGCGCGAGCCTTGCCCTGCGGGTCCGGCCGGGTGTGTCCGGTCCCGGCGTGATGGTTGTGGAGCGTTTCGACCCGTTCGACGGTTGGCAGTTCTCCAGGCGGTACCGCGTGAGCGTGCGCAACGGTTCCGCCACGGCGTCCTACGTTCCGGCCAGTGTTGGGCGCTACCGGGTGTTCGCCGAGTTCAAGGGGTCCACCACCGCTGCGCCGTCAGATGCGGGGTGGGCGCGACTGAAGGTGCAGGAGCCACTGAGCGAGTAAATGGCTGCCGATTCCTGATCTAATGCAGCAGTGACGACTGCCTGCAATGTGGATGCCCTGACGTTGCACGATGTGGTTCAGGTTGCGCGCCACGATGCCGCGGTCGTCGTGGACCAACCCGTGCTGGATCGCGTAGCGAGAGGTCGGCTCACCGTGGAGGGTTTGGCGGCCTCGCAGAAGCCCGCCTATGGGATATCCACGGGGTTCGGCGCCCTGGCCACCATCTCAATCGCCCCGCAGCGCCGCACTGCGCTACAGGTGAGCCTGATCCGCAGCCACGCTGCGGGTACCGGGGATCCGGTGGACGAAGAGGTGATCCGGGCGATGATGTTGCTGCGGCTCAAGACCCTTGCCTCCGGCTCCACGGGCGTGAGGCCTGTCGTGGTCGAGACCCTGGCCGCCATGCTGAATGGGGGCCTTATACCGGTCGTCCGCGAGTACGGGTCGCTCGGCTGCAGCGGTGACCTCGCCCCCTTGGCACATGTTGCACTGGCCGCGATGGGCGAAGGCCAGGTGTCGGTACACGGTGATGTCCAGGAGGCCGGGCCTGCACTCAGTGACGCCGGAATCGAGCCACTGGTCCTGCAGGAGAAGGAAGGCCTGGCCCTCATCAACGGGACCGACGGCATGCTGGGGATGCTCGCGCTGGCCCTCGCTGACCTCGCGGAACTCCTGACGTTGTCCGACCTCACCACAGCCATGACCGTGGAGGCCCTGCTGGGCACGGATCGCGTTTTCGCGGCGGATATCACCGCCCTGCGGCCTCACCCGGGACAGCAGGTGAGTGCGGCAAACCTCAGGGCGCTGCTGGAAGGTTCGCCGATCATGGCCAGCCACCGCGAGGACACTGAGCACATCGTGCAGGACGCCTACTCCCTGCGCTGCTCACCGCAGGTGACCGGTGCCGCCCGAGACACCGTCGCGTACGCGAGTCTGGTCGCCGAACGTGAGTTGGCCTCCGTGATCGACAACCCGGTTGTGCTGCCGGACGGCCGGGTTGAGTCCAATGGGAACTTCCACGGGGCACCCGTGGCATACGTGCTGGACTTCTTGGCCATCGCCGCAGCCGACGTCGCTTCGATCTCCGAGCGGCGGACCGACCGGATGCTCGACCGCACCCGCTCGCACGGATTGCCGCCGTTCCTAGGGCAAGAGGCAGGTGTCGACTCCGGCTACATGATCGCCCAATACGCCGCCGCCGGTATCGTGTCGAGCCTCAAACGCCTGGCAACGCCGGCCAGCGTCGACTCGATCCCGAGCTCGGCGATGCAGGAAGATCACGTCTCGATGGGGTGGGCGGCCGGGCTGAAGCTTCGTCAGGCCGTCGACGGTCTGCGCCGAGTGCTGGCCATTGAACTGCTCGTGGCGGCGCGTGCGCTGGATCTGCGGGCGCCCATTGTGCCGGCGTCTGGAACGGCCGCTGCAGTGGCGGCCGTCCGGGCACGCGTGCGCGGCCCCGGTCCGGATGCCTTCGTGTCGCGCGAGATTGAGGACGTCGTGGGTCTTGTGCACGACGGCAGCGTTATGAGGGCGGTTCGAGCTGTTGTTGGGCAATTGCAGTAGTCAAACCAGGAGGTCCCATGTCGCATGAACTCGGTACACCCATCCCGATGTCTGCTGCTCGAGGTTCCGACGCTCACTGCGCAGGGGTGGCCGCAGGAGGCGGCCATGCGGATGTTGGCCAACAACCTCGACCCCGAAGTGGCTGAGGACCCTGACCGTTTGGTGGTGTACGGCGGGACGGGCCGAGCGGCACGCGACTGGCCAAGTCTGAACGCGATGATGCGCACACTCTCGACCCTGCGCGATGACGAGACCATGCTGGTTCAATCGGGGCGGCCCGTGGGAGTCATGACGACCCACGAGTGGGCCCCGCGAGTGCTGATCGCGAACTCCAACCTGGTTGGGGACTGGGCGACCTGGCCGGAGTTCCGTCGTCTGGAAGCCCTGGGGCTGACGATGTACGGCCAGATGACTGCGGGTTCCTGGATCTACATCGGCACGCAGGGCATCCTGCAAGGCACCTACGAGACGTTCGGGGCCGTAGCCGCCAAACGCTTCGGGGGTACGCTGGCCGGCACCCTCACGCTGACTGGAGGCTGTGGCGGAATGGGCGGGGCCCAACCTCTGGCGGTGACGATGAACGATGGCGCGTGCTTGATCGTCGACGTGGACGCAACCCGTCTGGCCCGGCGGGTGAAGGACCGGTACCTGGACGAGTGGACCGAAGATCTCGACGTGGCGATCGAGGCGGCGGTGCGGGCGAAGGCCGATCGCCGTGGCTGGAGTGTCGGGGTGGTGGGCAACTGCGCAGATGTGGTCCCGGAGTTGCTTCGGCGCGGGGTCGAGATCGACATCGTCACCGACCAGACGTCGGCGCACGACCCGCTGTCCTACCTTCCCAGTGGAATCGCCTTCGAGGACTGGCACGCGCAGGCCGAACGCGATCCCGAGGGGTTCACCGACCGGGCCCGGGAGTCGATGGCCCGTCACGTCGAGGCCATGGTCGGCTTCATGGACGCAGGGTGCGAGGTGTTCGACTACGGCAACTCGATCCGCGGCGAGGCCCAACTGGCCGGCTACGCCCGCGCCTTCGACTTCCCGGGTTTCGTGCCGGCGTACATCCGCCCGCTGTTCTGCGAGGGCAAAGGCCCGTTCCGATGGGCCGCACTGTCGGGCGATCCGAAAGACATCGCTGTGACCGATCAAGCAGTGCTGGACCTGTTCCCGGAGAACGAGGCTCTGGCGCGGTGGATCCATGCCGCGCAGGACCGTGTGGCTTATCAAGGACTACCCGCACGGATCTGCTGGCTGGGATACGGCGAACGTGACAAGGCAGGGGTTCGTTTCAACGAACTGGTTGCCTCCGGTGACATCTCCGCCCCCGTTGTAATCGGACGTGACCATCTCGACTGCGGTTCGGTTGCTTCGCCCTACCGCGAGACTGAGGCCATGCTGGACGGCAGTGATGCCATTGCCGACTGGCCTTTGCTCAACGCGTTGGTCAGCACCGCCTCGGGCGCGTCGTGGGTGTCGATCCACCACGGTGGGGGAGTCGGGATCGGGCGGTCGCTGCACGCCGGACAGGTGTGCGTGGCCGACGGCACCCCCTTGGCATCCGAGAAGTTGCGCAGGGTGCTGACCAATGATCCGGGAATGGGCGTCATCCGGCACGTGGACGCGGGCTACCCCGAGGCGATCGAGGTCGCCCACCGCGACGGGGTGACCATCCCGATGGCGCAGCAGTGACGTGTCCGCACTGCTGCTGGACAACATAGGCGAACTGGTTACAAACGACCCTGAGGTCCTCACGGCCGACGGTTTGGGGACCATGCTGGACGCCGCGGTCGTCGTCGACGAGGGTCGCATCGCCTGGGTGGGTCCAGCAGTCAGTGCGCCCCAGTGTGACGAACGGCTGGACTGCGAAGGTGCCGCAGTACTGTCCCGGGCTTCGTGGACAGTCACTCTCACTTGGTGTTCGCTGGCGACAGATCGGCGGAATTCGCCGCGCGCATGGCAGGGACCGCCTACAGCGCCGGCGGCATCCGCACCACCGTGCAGGCGACTCGGGCAGCCTCCGACGAGGTCTTGCGAGGAAATGCGCGACGGTTGACCCAGGAGTTGCTGCGGGGCGGCTCAACGACCTTCGAGATCAAGTCCGGGTACGGACTGACGGTCGACGATGAGGCCCGAAGCCTTGATGTGGCAGCGGGGTTCACGCCGGAGGTCACCTATCTCGGGGCTCACGTCGTGCCCGAGGAGTTCGCCGGGGATCGCGCTGGGTACGTGGATCTTGTCTGTGGTCCGATGCTCGAGGCCTGTGCGCCCAAAGCCCGGTGGATCGATGTCTTCTGCGACCGTGGCGCGTTCGACGAGGACGAGGCGCGCACGATCCTGGGGGCGGGATCGGCTCGCGGGCTGATCCCAAGGGTGCATGCCAATCAGTTGCAGCCGGGTCCCGGCGTGAAGCTGGCAGTGGAACTTGGGGCCGCATCCGCGGATCACTGCACACATCTGGACGCCAGCGACATCGCAGCCCTGGCCGACAGTGGAACGACCGTTGCCACGCTGCTCCCGGTGGCCGAGTTCTCGACTCGCAGCGACTATCCCGACGCGCGCAGACTGCTTGACGCGGGGGTCGAGGTCGCCCTGGCTACCGACTGCAACCCCGGCACCAGTTATACGACCTCCATGAGTCTGTGCATCGCCTTGGCGGTCCGGGAGATGCACATGACTGTGCCTGAGGCACTTCGAGCAGCCACGGTCGGTGGAGCCGCTGCGCTGCGACGCCCGGAACTGGGAAGGATCCGTGCGAAGGGTCCGGCGGATCTGATCTTGATGAATGCGCCGTCGTATGTACATCTGGCCTACCGGCCGGGGGTGGATCTGATCCGGCAGGTCTGGCGTCAGGGTCAGCCTGTGAGGAGCCTGGATGGACACTGATCTGCCGAACGACCCGTTGTGGCCGCGTGCCAGTACCTGGCTGCGCAGTGGTACGCAGAAATGGGATCGCGAGGGTGGGTTCCCAGATCTGGCGCTTGTGGGCGTTCCCGCGCACAAGACGTCCATCTCCAGTACCCATGCTGATCAGACCCCGGATGCGGTGCGAGCTGCCATCGCGCGCTACTCGACCTGGGTTGCCTCCCAGTCGCTCGACCTGCAGGACCTGTGGGCCGTTGACCTGGGAGATGTCCACGAACCCGACGGCCCGGCCGGCGAGCAACGCACGACCGAGTTGATTCAAGGGTTCCCGGGTGAGGTTCTCGTGGCACTCGGTGGCGACAACTCATTGACCTACGCAGTCGCGCAGGCCCGTGCGGCCACGGGTCTGATAACGCTGGACGCCCATCACGATGTGCGCGACGGAGTCTCCAACGGCTCACCCGTGCAGCGCTTGGTCGAGGCGGGTTTAGACGGGTCGCGGATCGTCCAGATCGGGATCAGCGACTTCGCCAACTCGCGCGAGTACGCCCAGCGCGCCAGTGACTACGGCATCACGGTGATCCATCGCGACGAGGTGGAATCCCGTGGAGTTGCAGCGGTCATGGCGCAGGCACTCCAGATCGCGGGAGCCGGCCCACAACCGCGAGTTCATGTGGATCTCGATGTCGATGTGTGTGATCGCAGCGTCGTGCCTGCGTGTCCTGCCGCTTTGCCCGGTGGGCTCAGCGCCCGCGAGTTGCGGCAGGCGGCACGGCTCAGCGGCGCTGACCCGCGCGTCGTGAGCATCGATTTCGCCGAGGTGGACGCATCGGCCGACTCCGCCGACCAGCGCACCGTCCGGCTCGTGGCACTCGGGTTCTTAGAAGTGGCCACCGGCCTTGCGCTTCGGCGGCGCGCTTAGCGCTCGCCTTCCTCTTCGGAGCCCTCGGTTGCGGCCGCCTCCGCCTGCTCCTCGCGCAGTTCTTCGAGGTCCTCCTGGGAATCGACTTCCATGCCCGATTCCAGGTCGACGGCGACCAGACCCTCAGGCAGGTTCGACAGGTCCGGGGCGATGATCACGTCGGGGAGCCCGCTGTCGGGAAGGCGCAGTGCTGCGCCTTCAGCTGGAATCTCGAGGATGAGGTCGCTGGCACTGCGGCGGGGCAGTGTCTCGCCACGGAAGAACGCGGGTGCCGCAGCATTCCAGGCCACCATCAGGATGACACCGAGCAGCAGCGAACCGATGCCGATGATGAACACCCCACCCACGCCGAACAATGTGGTCGTCCCATAGTCGGGTTGTGCGTACTGGTAGGACGCGATGATGAACGCGCCGAGCAGCATGACCCCGCCGAGGAAGGGGTACAGACCCTTCATCAGGAAGTCCCGGCCGCTGTCGAAGATGTGATGCCGGTAGAACCACACCGCGGCGAACCCGGTGAGACCGTAGTAGAAGGCGATCAACAGACCGACCGCCGCGATGGTGTCACCCAGGATGTTTTCGCTGACCATCGTCATGCCCACATAGAAGACGATCGACACGATCCCCATCCAGATGGTCGAGACGGTCGGGGTCAGGTAGCGCGGGTGGATGTTCGCGAATGCCGAGGGCAATGCTTTGAAAGCACCCATCGCCAGGCTCGTGCGAGCGGTGGGCAGGATCGTGGTCTGGGTTGACGCCGACGCGGACGACAGCACCGACAGGATGAGCAGGATCTCAAGGGCCTTGCCGATGGCGGAGTCACCGAACACCGTCGGTCCGAGCGCTGCGAACACATCATCGGAGTTCTCAGGGTTGGCAAGCCCGAGTCCTTCCTCGCCAGTACCGGCGAAGGCCACCGTCGCGACGCTGACCGTGGCGTAGGTGACGAGCAGCAGGATCGTCGAGATGATCGCGGCGCGGCCAGGTGTTTTGTCAGGATCCGAGGTCTCCTCGTTGACGGCCACAGCCGTGTCCCAGCCCCAATAGATGAACACGGCGATGAGTGTGGCGGTGACCAATGCGCTCAGACTCAGACCGGACGGCCACAGCCACGACAGGCTCGGCGTCAGGGATTCGGCGGTCGCAGTTCCGGCGTACACCTTGAACAAGGCGATGATGGAGAAGGCGATGAGCACGACTACTTCGATGCCGAGCAACGCATACTGCAGGCGGGCAGAAACCTCGATCCCGCGATAGCAGATGTAGGTCATGATCACGATCCAGATCACGCCGGCAAACGTCGTCCAGAAGGTCGACTCGAGCAGGCCGTCCCACCCGAAGAGCTGGAAGGTGTAGGCACCGGCGATCTGCGCCAGGTTGGCCATGACGATCACGTCGGCGGCGATGATCCCCCAGCCGCCCATCCAGCCGATGCGAGGACCGAAAGCCCGAGTCGCCCAGGTGAAGGTGGTCCCGCAGTCGGGCTCCGCCCGGTTGAGCTGCTGGTAGGCGATCGCGATGAGCAGCATCGGGACGAAGGCCAACAGCATGATGGACGGCGCCTTCTCACCCACGATCCCGTCGCCGTTGGCCGTCGCCACCACGAAGCCCAGACTGGCGGCCAGCGAGTAGGCCGGAGCGGTGGATGCCATCCCGATCACGATCGAGGAGACCAGTCCGAGGGCCCCTGACTTCAGGCCCTTCTCTTCGGTGATCTCCGGGAAGCCAATTGGCGCTGCGTCGTCAATATGAGACATCTGCCCTCCCGAGGTGTTGTCGCACAATTTCGGAGGGTAGTCCTGTCCACCACGTTTGTGCGGGTTATGACCGGTTCGGCATCTCAGCGCTCAGCGTCGTGCCAGGTCCTTGGCGTAGAAACTGGTCGCGTCAGGGTTGTCGTTGTATCTGGACACCGCCTCGTATCCGGCGGATTCGTAGAGGCGCATGGCTGCTGTCAGGAAATCGTTGGTGTCCAGCATCAGGCGCCGCAGGCCAAGTTGCAGCGCGTGGGATTCGACGTCGTCCAGCAGAGTTCGTCCGAGGCCCAGACCGCGCCACTCGGGATGGATCCACATGCGCTTCACCTCGCCGACTACGGGGGAGAGGGTTCGCAGACCCGCACACCCGATGGTCAACGACTCGGTGCTGGCCAGCAGGAAGACGCCGGTCGGGGGTCGGTAGTCGTCGAGGTCGGCCACGATCGATTGGTCGTCGATGTTCTCGATCCCGCTGACTTGGCCGACTTCGTGCATGTAGTTGCGCAGGGCGGCACGCGAAGGCTCTGCTCCCGGGTCCACCGGGCGGATCACGACGTGCGGTTTGGTCACTCGGGAAGTCTAATTCGTGGGAATCCGCAGGATTGATGCATCTATTCCACCGAATTAGTTGCCAAAGCGCGCATTAGGTGTTCCAAAACGTTGTGAATCTTGGTACCGTCTTGACCAACCAGCATCAATCGAGGCGCCAGGAGCAGTCGCAAATGACTCAAGCAGATAATCCGGTCAGGACGTTCGCACCCCACGACCCCGCGACCAAGCGGACGATTCCGGACTCCTCCACGCCTTTGGACCCGGCTCGCGTCGCGTCCTTGATGGCTCAGGAGTGGGACAGGTTCACAGCGAGCACCGGTGGGTCCGCTGCCCATCACGAGCGTGCCTCCAAGCCGCTGCCGCTTGGTGTCACCTCCAGTTTCCAGTACTGGGACCCGCACCCCATCGCCATCGAATCGGCTAAGGGTGCCTGGCTCAAAGATGTGGACGGTCGTGACCTCCTCGACCTGTCGATGGGCTTCGGGGCGATGCTCGTGGGCCACCTGCACCCGACTGTGGTCGAGTACGTCACCAAGGCGCTTGACTCCGGAACTCTGTTCGTGACTCCGTCCCCCTCGACCACCGAGGTGGCCGAGCGCTTCCAGCGCCGGTTCGGCCTTGAGCAGGTGCGTTTCGCGAACTCCGGCACCGAGGCCACGATGTACGCGGTGAAGGCTGCCCGTGCGTTCACGAACAAACACGGCATCATCAAGATCGAGGGCGGCTACCACGGCGGCTACGACGCACTTTCGGTGTCGGTCAAGCCTGAGGTCGCCGAAGCCGGACCCGAGGATGCGCCGGTTCCCGTGGTGCCATTTGAGGCTGAGGCCGGCATCGTGCACGTAGTGCCCTACAACGACCTCGAGCGTCTCGAAGCAATTCTCGCGGCTCACTCCGATGAGATTTCGTCGGTCGTGATGGAACCTGTACTCGAGAACATCTCGATCGTGCTTCCCGACGCTGGTTATCTGGCCGCAGTGCGCGAGGCCTGCGACCGCCACGGCGTGCTGTTGGTCTTCGACGAAGTCAAGACCGGTCTCACGGCCGGCTACGCTGGCGCATCGCAGCGACTGGGTGTCACCCCTGACCTGGTGACCTTGGCCAAGAGCATCGGTGGTGGACTCCCGCTGGCCGCATTCGGTGGCCGTAAGGACATCATGTCGACCATCACGGATGGCAGGATGTGGCACTTCGGTACCTACAACGGCAACCCGTTGGTCATGGCTGCGGCGGCAGCGGTTGACGACATCTGCACCGAGGAAGTACTCGACCACGCCGAGGACATCAACAACGGCGCACTGGATGCGATCGAGACCATCATCGACAGGTACGAACTGCCTGCCCACACCGTCGGTTTCGGCGTGAAGGGTGCGGTCACCTGGGCGACCACTCCGGTTCGCAACTACCGCGACTACAAGCGCACCGACTTCGAAGCCGCCGAACTGAGCTGGCTGTGGGGCGTGAACCGTCGCATCCTCACCCCTCCCGGCCTGGACGAGCAGTGGCTGGTTTCGGTGGCACACACCCAGCAGGACATGGGACTTCTGGTCGACTCGTTCGACGAGTTGGCTCAAGCACTGCGCGCCTAAGGATTGCCCGGCGCATCCCTGGTGGGGTGCGCCGGGCCTTAGGCTGCCTGCGCCTTTGAGCAGATCGACCGGGATCCGACCGGTGTCACCAGGTGTGTTCCCAGGATCGGCATCCTCGTCCGCATGGACTCACTCAGGCACGCACTCCAGGCCAAGTCTCCGGCCCGAAGGCGCAGGGTGCCGGGCCTGGCAACTGCGCAGAGCGCGGCGGATCCGGGAGTCTGATCCATGATCGTGTCCACGACTCTGCGCATCATCATCTGCGCCTCAAGGTCGGGCAGCGTGGTGATTTCCTCCAGGAGGATCGGCTGCAACGGCAACCCATCGCCATCGCAGACCAGAATCATCAACGAGCGCGCTAGCCGTGCCTGCATATTGACAATGAGATCCAGCAGGTCGGCGATGTAGACCGTGTCGTGTCGCCGTTCGGTCAGCGAGATCGTGGGCCAGTCCGGGGGCAGGTCGTGGAAGGTCATGGGCCAAGCGTGTCGCCCAGCGGCGACGTCCCACAATGGCCCGATCCAATCTGTGGATGAGCCGGAGGACTTGCTAGCCGACGGCCACAAGGGCGGCCGTGATCAATGGCGCCACCAGTAACGCGGGAAGCATGTTGCCCACTGGCACCGCCTTGACTGCCAGCAGGCGCAGGCCGACTCCCAGCAGCAGCACCCCTCCGGTGGCGGTCAGCGCGGCGACCAGAGCATCGGACATCACGTCGCCAAGCAAGACCGCCAACACCGTCAGCAAGCCCTGCCACAGACCCACCGACAACGCCGAGGCGGCGACCCCCCACCCAAGTGATGCGGCGAAGGCGATCGCGGCGAAACCGTCGAGAGCGGACTTGAGAACCAGTTCATCGATGCCTTGCCCGAGCCCGTCGCTCAGCGCTCCTAGAACCGCCAGTGGGCCGATGCAGAAGATGAGCGACGAGTCGACGAAACCCTCAATGAAGCGCGCTCGCGACTTGGAGGCCTCACCTGGGGCCAGTCTGCGCTGCAGCCACCCACCGGCGTCCTCCAGGCGCTGCTCCAGCCGCAAGAGGGAACCCGCAATGCCGCCGATAAGCAGGGCGGCAAGGACCACAAGCAGCGTGATGCCCTCGCCCACAGCATCCACGAACGCCTCGTCCTGCAGGGCCATGACGTTCAGCCCGCCGATCACGAGCGTCACCAAGCCCAGCGCGTCGGTCACCGTGACGCGGGTGTGTTCCGGCAACCGGTGCCCGATGAGCACGCCGATGGTGGCACCGAGAAGGATGGCGCTCACGTTAATGAGCGTGCCCAGACCGTACATCCGTCCCTCCCACGCCGAACTCTAACGGTGCCTGCCCTACGGCAAGGTCAGCCGCATGCTGGCCTGCTCGGCCGCCTCCCGCGGTGTCACACCGTCGAGGTCCGACATCAGGTCAGGATCTGCGCCGTTGTCCACGAGGAACTGTGCGATGTCCCGATGGCCGGCCAGGATCGCGGCCACCAGGGGCGTGGAGAGGAACTCCGGGTGGGCGTAGTTGACATCCACACCCATGTTCACGTGGTAGCGGACCAATTCCAGATCGCCGTCCCGGGTCGCGTAGTACAGCTCCTTCCAGTTCCCAGCAGACATCCGCACCTCCAAGCCGGGGCGTTGAGTGCCGCGCCGTTACCGATTCCAGGTCACCAGAACCGTAACAACGCAGCACTCAACCGCAGGCCCGCGCTCAGGTGGGCAGCGCACCTCGAGTTCGCTTACGCCGCCGCCGCACCAACCAGATGATCCGGCGCGGCAGCGTAGGGGTTTCCCTTGAACGTCTTGATTCAGCGAGGCCTGGGGACCAAGAAGCGCCGCGGGAAGATCGCAGCGACGGCAACGGCTATCGACCGAGCCGTAGCGAACTTGGCGCGGCGGGTGAAACGCCGGGAAGAAGCATTGGTGTCCGAGGGGGGATTTGAACCCCCACGCCCTATTACGGGCACTAGCACCTCAAGCTAGCGCGTCTGCCTATTCCGCCACCCGGACTTGGGTCGGGTACCAGAGTATCAAGGGCCTAAGGCGTCTCCTTCACGGCAAGGGCACGTCGAGCGATCACTTCGTAGCGCGTACGAGGACCGAGAGTGGAGCGCACGAGCGTGTAGTCCGACGGCGTCCAGGCGGGACTCGCGAATTCCCCGAGATCGGTCATGGCTCGGCGCAGTTGCCGGTCTTCCTGCGTTGGACCTCGACCGGGCGACGGTGATGTGGGCGCTAAAGCGACGATCCTCCACGCTCATGGTGTTTTGGACCTCGCGGGCGAGCAGACCCAGCCATTCCCCGGCGCGTATCCCGACCCAGAGGACCGGTCCGAAGCGTCCAGAGCCCGCCAGCGCCATCGGTTCGGCCGGGACAGTCCGGATGTGCCCGAACCGCTGTACCTGTTTGTCGGCCCCCCGCTCACCCAGGAAGGCGAGTGTGATGTGCCACCTGTCGGGTACTTGCCATCTGAGCTCCGGGTATCGCGGTCTCAGGTCGGTGAGCGTTTCGTCCAAGCACTCCACGACCGGCGCTGGTGGCCAAATCGCCACAAAGAGCCGGTCAGCCATCCATCCACTGTCCACCAACCGCACACCGATGGCACAGTGAACCCATGACCTCGCCAGTAGCCCGTGTCTGCTCCGAACTAATCAGTCTCGACACGTCGAACTACGGCGACGACTCCGGTCCCGGAGAGGCCAATGCCGCCGAGTACGTGGAGGCGTTCCTGCAGGGAACGGGGCTGGAGCCTGAGAGGTTCAGCACCACATCAGCCAAGCGCCAAGTCGTAGCGTGCCGCATCCCGGGTCAGGACCCCGCAGCGCCAGCCTTGGTGGTCCATGCTCATACCGACGTAGTGCCGGCAATCGCCGCGGACTGGACGGTGCCTGCTTTCGAGGGAACCATCCACGACGACATGGTCTGGGGTCGAGGTGCGGTGGACATGAAGGACATGGACGCCATGATCCTGACGGTTGTCCAGCAGTGGCAGATGAATCAGATCAAGCCACGTCGAGACGTGGTTCTGTTGTTCCTCCCTGACGAGGAGGCGGGCGGCAAACATGGGGCGCACTGGGTGGTCGAGAACCGCCCCGAACTGCTCACCGGGGTCAGCGAGGGGATCGGCGAGGTCGGCGGTTTCTCCGTGGAACTCGACAACCATAAGCGGCTGTACATGATCGAGACGGCACAGAAGGGTCTTGCGTGGTTGCGCCTGCGGGCTACGGGCACGGCCGGACATGGCTCTCTGATCGCCGACGACAATGCCGTGACCCGACTGGCCAAGACTGTGACACGTATCGGGGAGCACCGCTTCCCTGTGCAACTGACACCGACGGTTGCCCGGTTCCTGGAGGCAGTGTGCGACGCGGCCGAGATCGACTACTCACCGGATGATCCTGAGGCCTCCCTTGCTCAATTGGGCCCGATGGCCCGCATGATCGGGGCAACACTGCGGCACACCGCGAACCCGACCATGCTCGACGCGGGGTACAAGAGCAACGTCATCCCGGGAGAGGCTGAGGCCGTTGTCGACGGCAGGTTCCTGCCGGGTCTGGAGGCAGGACTTCTTCGAGCAGTTCGACGCGCTGCTGGAACCGGGGGTGACCTACGAGGCCGAGGTCAAGGACGTCAGCGTGGAGGCGTCTTTCGACGACGGGCTCGTTGGGGTTATGACCGACTCCTTGCGCGCGGAGGATCCTCAAGCGATCCCGGTGCCGTACACGTTGTCCGGTGGTACGGACGCGAAGGCGCTGAGCCGCTTGGGCATTACCTGCTACGGCTTTGCCCCCCTGCAACTCCCGCCCGATCTGGACTTCAGTGCGCTGTTCCATGGCATCGATGAGAGGGTGCCTATCGAGTCGTTGGAGTTCGGTACTCGGGTCCTGGACCGGTTCTTGCGCAACGCGTAATGGTGCGGTCCGGGAGTCATGAGACGGCAGAGGCGTTCATGGACTTATGCAGGCAGCGCGGGTCGTGCTCAACGTCCTGGTGATCGCAGAGGAACTCAACGATGTTGATCCGACGCCGTCGCTGTGGCGGAATCAGACGCATGAGATCTCCCGCGTCAACTGAGAATGCTGACGCCGCCGGGCCTCACAAGCAGGCCCACGACAGTGAGGATCACGCCGAGGATCACCTGGCTCCTGACGAGGGCGACTATGCCACTGACGACGAGAATCACTGCGAGTATCCGAAGTAGAAGTCTCGTGATGATCAGTACCCTGGGAGCGCAGGACCCGTTGGCGCGTATTCATGCGCCCAACGAGAGCATCCAGTTGAAAGAACTGCGGGACTCGATGGTGGCCGAGGCCTTGTTCCTGGTCGAGTTCGCCAAGGGGTAGGCGATCCCCGGCATGGCGCCGGGGATTGGTCAGGGTGGTGGTCGGTTTGTGGGAGTGATGGTGGGGGTGCCATGTTGGTCGACCGTGATGGTGTAGTTGCCGTGGTGAAGATCATTGTGACATCGAGGGCATAGCAGACACAGATTTGACAGGTCTGTGAAACCGCCGCTGGCCCAGCCGATTATGTGGTGGGCGTGGCAGTAGCGCGGTGGGCGTCCGCATCGGATGCAGCCGCGGTCGCGGGCGGTAAGGGCTGCCCATTGCGCGGCGCTGGCGCGGCGCTGGGTGCGTCCCAGGGCCAGCGGCACGAAGGTGTTCTGTGCCTTGATGCCCAAGATGATGCTGATGGCCGCGGCGCAGGTGTACGCCTGGTACTGCGCGCGGGTCAGTAGCGTCCCGTCGGGCAGATGCGCGCCAGTACCGGTGTCGAGGTGGTCGAGGTCGACCAGGATGTTCACAGCAGACACCCCCAGAGGCCGGGTGTTGGCTGCGGCAGCGTCGGCAAGGCTGTTCAAGGCGTCGGCGCGGCGTTGCGCGCTGGTGGTCGTGTCCAGCGTGTCGGGCGGTGTCATGAAGCTGGCCAACAGGTCTGCCAGCTTCGATCCGCTGAGGTCGTCAAGGAGGCCACTTATCCGCCACATGCCGCTGGGGCGTGCGGACAGGTGCAGGTTGCGTCGTGCGGCTTGTTCAGCGGCGTCGAGCTCACCGCTGGTCGGGTTGACCTGGTCAGCGATGACTTCGAGCACCCTGCGGGTTTCCAGCGGGTCGGTGGTTGCCGCCAGGGCGGTGATGGCCGGTTCCACAGCGGTGAAGCCGGGCAGGCTGGCCGCGGCGCGGGTGATCACAGCCACGTGGGCGGCGCTCAGAGCCCCCGCCTGGTAGGCCTGCTGTACTTGCGGCAGGCCGCGCAAGGCCCGCGCGGTGGCCGCAATCGCGGAACCAGCTGCCGGCGTGGCGCCAGTGGCTGTAGCGATCAGGGTGCCGGTGGTCCCCGCGCGCAGGGTGCGCGAGGCCCGAATCCGGTCGGCGGTGTCGGCCAGTGAGCTGAGGTAGGCGTCGAGTTGGTTACGCAGCCGGGCGGTGGTGGCCATAGAGGCGGCCAGCTCGTGGCTGCTCATCGTGTCCGGGTCCTGCAGGGTACAGATCGCGGCCCCCACCTGGTCCAGGCCCGCCGGGTGGGCGGTGGGCAGCTCGGCGCGGATCGCGGCCCGGCGAGTGGCCGGGATCGATATCTGGAAGAAGGCCACTGTGCACACCCCCGATCTGTTCTGACGTGTCTGCTCTGACGTATCTGCGGGTCGAATCAGCGGCCACGGAATGAGCCCCTGCGACGGCGGCACCCCCTACCGGGGGCATGTTCTTCATCTGACTGCACCATAGAACACACGTATGACAAATACGCTCAAGGCCGAAGGTCCTGTGGACAACACGGCCCGCCCACCTCATCACAGGTCAGGGTCCACTTCGGCGGACCATGCGAGCCTTCCCGGTGGTGAACGCCTTACGTTTGAGTTGGAGCCTGTTAACACCCCACCGGGTTGAAAGGCCCCCTCACCGTGCAGGCCAATCCGTGACCGTCGTTGGTTGTCTGAGGTTGAGTCTTCCGGTGTGCGGCTGTCATGAGTTGCATCCGGGCACCGGGCCAATCGGCGTCGAACGATGGCCCAAGTTGCACGAGAGGGTCTTGGACACGCGAAAACCCCCGCCTGAGCAGGGGTTTTGTCCAGTGGGCGATACTGGGTTCGAACCAGTGACCTCTTCCGTGTCAAGGAAGCGCGCTACCACTGCGCCAATCGCCCGGTATGAATAGCGAGGTGGAGACGGGATTCGAACCCGTGTAGACGGCTTTGCAGGCCGTTGCCTCGCCTCTCGGCCACTCCACCAGAAGCCGTGTGGGCCTCTCGAGCGGACGACGGGATTCGAACCCGCGACCCTCACCTTGGCAAGGTGATGCGCTACCAGCTGCGCTACGTCCGCGATTGCGCCAGGATGCCCCGACGTCAACCAGCATAACCGAGGCCGCGTATCTGTGGGCAAGCGGGACACGTGAAGCGCGGGTTCGGCCATGATGGGTTCTGTGCCCTCCGGCTCACCCGAAGCGCGCTTCGGATCCGTGCGCGCGACCGACCTGATCGAGGTAACCGACGACCTCGATCGCTTGCGCGACGGGGGACGTTGGGCGGTGGCGGTCAGTTTCGAAGGCCGCATAGTTTTGGCGAGGTTCCGCGACTGGCGACGCGTTGAGGCGCAGGGATCTGCATGGTCGGCCCCGGTGGGGGAGTGGACATCGTCTCTGGACGAACCCTCATACACCGCAGGTGTGAGAACTATCCAGGATCACATCGCCGCCGGGTGGGTCTATCAGGTCAATCTGTGCCGAGTCCTGAGTGCACCCACGAAGGCCACCGGCCTCGCGGGTCTGTTCGATCGGCTTGCAGTCATGGAGGCGCAGTTCGGAGGGCTGCTCGAACTGCCCGAGCACGGTGTGCACATCGCATGTGCTTCACCGGAAAGATTCCTCAGCCGGCGAGGCACCGAGATCTCTTCAAGCCCGATCAAGGGCACCGCCGATCATCCCGATCGTTTCCTGCCCAAGGACCGGTCGGAGAACATCATGATCGTCGACCTGGTGCGCAACGACCTGGGGCGGGTGGCCCGCACGGGCTCGGTTGCCGTGCGTCAGTTGCTGGCCCTTGAGCCGTATCCAGGGCTGTACCACCTGGTAAGCACGGTTACCGCTGATCTGGGTGCCGCGACATGGTCGGACTTGTTCACTGCGACCTTTCCGCCGGGCAGTGTCTCGGGGGCACCTAAGCACTCGGCGCTGGAGGTCATCCGGGAGATCGAACCCTGTGACCGGCAGTGGTACTGCGGGGCCTTCGGATGGATCGACGCCGACGAGCAACGCGCAGATCTGGCCGTGGCGATCCGCACGTTCTGGCTGGCTGAGGGCATGCTGAAGTTCGGGACCGGCGCCGGGATCACCTGGGGGAGTGATCCGGGCGGTGAATGGCAGGAGACGCAACTGAAGGCGCGGCGCTTGATCGAGCTCGCCGCGCCGGGAAGTGGAGGCTGAGATGTGGTGCTGGGTGAATGGCCGGGTCACGCCCCTGGATGAAGGCGTAGTCAGTGTGCTCGACCATGGCTTCACAGTCGGGGACGGGGTCTTCGAGACGCTCAAGACCCGCGATGGCGTTCCTTTCGCCCTGACCCGTCACCTGCGTCGATTGGCGCGATCCGCTGCGGGACTGGGACTGCCCGTTCCCGATGAGCAGCAGGTCCGCGACGCTGTGGCCGAAGTGATGCAGGCACAGGCGTTCGACCTCGGGGTGCTGCGCATTACCTACACCTCCGGTCCGGGACCGCTGGGTTCAAGCAGGGGTGATCAGGGCACGACCCTGGCGTGCGTGAGCATGCCGGGTGCCCCCTGGCCTGCGACCACCCAGGTCTCGGTGAGCCGCTGGCCGCGCAACGAGCGCTCCCCGCTCGTGGGCCTGAAGACCACCTCCTATGCGGAGAACGCCGTCTGCCTGGCCGAAGCGAGACAGGCCTTGGCCAGCGAGGCGATTCTGGGGAATCTGGCTGGCAACCTGTGCGAGGGGACGGGTAGCAACGTCTTTGTCGTGCTCGACGGCGAGGCCTTCACGCCCTATCTGTCGGATGGATGCCTGGCGGGAATCACCCGCGATTTGGTTCTCGAATGGTCGGACGTAACGCAGCGCACCGTGCCGTTGGGGGTGCTGGAGCGGGCCCAGGAGGTGTTCATCACCTCATCGACACGCGACGTGCATCCCGTGGACCGGGTGGGGGACAGGAGCCTGCAGGCGCCAGGGCCTGTCACCGCCCGCATCGCAGAGCAATTCGCGACTCGCAGCGCGCAGGATCAGGACCCATTGTGATCCCACAGCAGTTCTGTGGTGAGTTCGCGCAGGTTGCGGGCGCCCAGTAGGGCCATGGCCATCCGCAACTCCGTGTGGAGGATCTCCACCACCCGCTGGACCCCCGATGCGCCGTGCGTCGTCAACGCCCACAGGTACGGTCGTCCGATCATGACCGCGCTGGCCCCGAGGCACAGTGCTTTCGCGACATCTGTGCCTCGGCGGATGCCACCGTCGACGATGACTGGGAGGTCCGGCACGGCTTGGACCACCTGGGGCAGGGTCCATGCGGTCGCAGGCACAGTGTCGAGGTTGCGCGCACCGTGGTTGCTGACGCAGATCGCCGCCGCGCCGGCTGCGGCGGCAGTGCGCGCATCATCGGGGCGCTGGATCCCCTTCGGGATGACAGGTACACCGGCGATCTCGACCAGCCAGGCGAAGTCGTCCCAGGTGATGTCCGGTGCCAGTAATGGGTTGTAGATGCGTCGGTGGGCGGGCACATCCTCCACCTCAAGTACGACATCGGCCAGGATCGGGTATCCCTGGCCGGCTTTGAGTCCAAGGGAGTCCCGACGATCCCGGTCGCGTGCGCCGAGGGTCGGGGTGTCGACGGTGAGTACGAGAGCGCGCGCACCGGCCGAAACCGCTGCGGCCACCAGTTCGGCGGTGAATCCGCGGTCCCTCTGCACGTACAACTGGAACCACCAGGGCTGCTCAAGCGCCGCTTCGGCCACTTCGGCCAGTGGGGTCGTGCCCAGGCTGCTCTGGACGTAGAGGGCATCGGCCTGCCGAGCGCCTTCAATCGTGGCCAGTTCCCCGCCGGGGTGATACGCGCAATGCCGGGCCGTGGGCGCGAGCAGGACAGGGTGTTTCAAGTCCAAGCCGAGCAATCGCAGTTGGGTGTCGACCGAGCTGACGTCTCGCAAGACCCGTGGGGACAACTGGATCTGCGACCAGGCTTCGTTGTTGCGCGCCAAGGTGATCTCGTCGGCTGCCCCGCCTGCCACGTAGGACCAGATTGATTCATCCAGAAGGCCCTGCGCGATCGCCTCAAAACTTCCCAGACTCACCAGATCATCAAGGGACGGCGTTGCCATGACCGGAAGACTACTGGTCGTGCCCATCCAGCAAGTCGCTGATCAGCCCGTCGATGTCCAGGAATTGATCCTCAGTGTCCCGTGGCACGACCTCGAAGGATCGGGCCAGGAACGCGGCAATTTCATCGGCCGGGGCTTCCAGCAGGGCCTGACCGGTGGGGGAGCGCAGGGCGATACAGACGACGCGCTGTCCGGCGATGCTCGCGGGCCAGCAGGTCACATCGCCCTCACCGACGGGGTGGTTGGTGCCACCGTCGAGTAGATCTCGGCCGAACACCCAGGCCACTGCTGTGTCGCCGCCGGTGAACTCAGCGGTGACCGAGAGTGGTTCGTCGGCGCTGTAACGGAATTGCGCGCGCACAGGCATCCCGTAGTCGGTGCCGATTACGAGGTTCAAAGTGATGTCGGCTGTGACAATCAAGGGGATGGGTCCTGTGTGCATACGTTCCTCCACTGCTATGACGTACATGTTGTGCCCTTTGGCACCAACGGATAACCGAATTAGGCTGTGAACCGTGACACAACCGCAGACCGAATTGCCCTGGAACAGGCGTTTCCGGGCATGGTTGCGTTCCAATTGGCTCCTGGACACTGCGTGGCGGATCACGGTCTTCATGGTCGGGCTGTCGCTGATGTGTGTCGGGGCCCTGCTTCTGGTCCTCCCAGGTCCGGGCTGGGCGATGATCGCGCTGGGTCTGATCGTGCTCGCCTCGGAGTACGTCTGGGCTCAGCGTCTGCTTGCCCCGCTGAAGCAGAAACTCCAGTCCGCAAAGAACCGCGCGCAGCGCCCTGAGAACCGCAACCGGGTGCGGGCTGGTTCGGCGTTGGCGCTCGTCGGCTTCAGCGTCGCGATCGGCGCCTACCTGTGGCGCTACGGTCTTTCCCTGGACGGTGTGCGAGGCATGTGGCCGCTGTGAGGTAGAGTGTTGGCATCCCAGGGCGATTGGCGCAGTGGTAGCGCGCTTCGTTCACACCGAAGAGGTCACTGGTTCGAACCCAGTATCGCCCACTGGACAAAACCCCTGCTCAGGCGGGGGTTTTCGCTTTCGCGGCACCCGGTTGCACCTCATGAGAACCAGACACCGGAAGACCAAACCGCGGGCAACCACCGGCGGTCAGGAATTAGCCTGCACGGTGAGCGGGCCCTTCAGGGCCGGCGGGGTGTTCACAGGCTCCAACTCAAGGGTGAAGGCGGTAGCCACTGGGAAGACCTCGCACTGTCCGCCGAAGTTGAAGATCCGGCTCTTGACGGTTCTGTCTTGCGGGGGAGTGCCGGTCACTCGGTAACCCTGACCGTTCGAGGCGTGAATCGCCGACCGTGGGTTCGGCGGTGGGGTGTTGCTGAGTACTGTCTGGGCGCCGAGCAGCGCCGTACCAGTGCAGTCAAGGCCTGTGAAGAAGACGACGTCGTTGGAGAACTTGCCATCCCAGCGGTACTCCCACAGCATGTCGTCAACTTCGCGCGGGTTGTCCACAGGACCTTCGGCCTTGAGCGCATTTGTCATACGTGTGTTCTATGGTGCAGTCAGATGAAGAACATGCCCCCGGTAGGGGGTGCCGCCGTCGCAGGGGCTCATTCCGTGGCCGCTGATTCGACCCGCAGATACGTCAGAGCAGACACGTCAGAACAGATCGGGGGTGTGCACAGTGGCTTTCTTCCAGATATCGATCCCGGCCACTCGCCGGGCAGCGATCCGCGCCGAGCTGCCCACCGCCCACCCGGCGGGCCTGGACCAGGTGGGGGCCGCGATCTGTACCCTGCAGGACCCGGACACGATGAGCAGCCACGAGCTGGCCGCTTCTATGGCCACCACCGCCCGGCTGCGTAACCAACTCGACGCCTACCTCAGCTCACTGGCCGACACCGCCGACCGGGTTCGGGCCTCGCGCACCCTGCGCGCGGGGACCACCGGCACCCTGATCGCTACAGCCACTGGCGCCACGCCGGCAGCTGGTTCCGCGATTGCGGCCACCGCGCGGGCCTTGCGCGGCCTGCCGCAAGTACAGCAGGCCTACCAGGCGGGGGCTCTGAGCGCCGCCCACGTGGCTGTGATCACCCGCGCCGCGGCCAGCCTGCCCGGCTTCACCGCTGTGGAACCGGCCATCACCGCCCTGGCGGCAACCACCGACCCGCTGGAAACCCGCAGGGTGCTCGAAGTCATCGCTGACCAGGTCAACCCGACCAGCGGTGAGCTCGACGCCGCTGAACAAGCCGCACGACGCAACCTGCACCTGTCCGCACGCCCCAGCGGCATGTGGCGGATAAGTGGCCTCCTTGACGACCTCAGCGGATCGAAGCTGGCAGACCTGTTGGCCAGCTTCACGACACCGCCCGACACGCTGGACACGACCACCAGCGCGCAACGCCGCGCCGACGCCTTGAACAGCCTTGCCGACGCTGCCGCAGCCAACACCCGGCCTCTGGGGGTGTCTGCTGTGAACATCCTGGTCGACCTCGACCACCTCGACACCGGTACTGGCGCGCATCTGCCCGACGGGACGCTACTGACCCGCGCGCAGTACCAGGCGTACACCTGCGCCGCGGCCATCAGCATCATCTTGGGCATCAAGGCACAGAACACCTTCGTGCCGCTGGCCCTGGGACGCACCCAGCGCCGGGCCAGCGCCGCGCAATGGGCAGCCCTTACCGCCCGCGACCGCGGCTGCATCCGATGCGGACGCCCCCCGCGCTACTGCCACGCCCACCACATAATCGGCTGGGCCAGTGGCGGTTTCACAGACCTGTCAAATCTCTGTCTGCTATGCCCTCGATGTCACAATGATCTTCACCACGGCAACTACACCATCACGGTCGACCAACATGGCACCCCCACCATCACTCCCACAAACCGACCACCACCATGACCGATCCCCGGCGCCATGCCGGGGATCGCCTACCCCTTGGCGAACTCGACCAGGAACAAGGCCTCGGCCACCATCGAGTCCCGCAGTTCTTTCAACTGGATGCTCTCGTTGGGCGCATGAATACGCGCCAACGGGTCCTGCGCGCCGACCCCCAACACCTCCAGCTGGGGCAGTGCCTCCAGCAGGTTTGCCACGAAGGGCACGGCGCCACCCATGCCCTGCTGGGTGGAAGGCGTGCCGTAGGCGAACTCCATCGCTGCGGCGTAGGCGTCGTGGGCCGGTCCGCCGACCGGTACTGCTGAACCGTTCGCGGGTGGGCCTGGGAGGAAGTCCACAGTGACACCGAACGGCACGTGGTTTCGTACGTGCTGTTCCAACAACTCTGTGGCACGTTCGGAGTCCAGACCCGCTGGGATGCGGACGCTGATCTTGGCGCGGGCGCTCGGGATGATCGCGTTGGGTGCGGTGGCCACCTCTGGTGCGTCCAGGCCGACGACACTCACGGCTGGTTTGGAGTAGAGCCGCGATGCAATGGAGCCGGTGCCCACCAGCGGGACGCCGGGCAGGACACCTGCCAGATCCCGGTAGGCGTCCTCAGGGAATTCCGCACCTTCCCAGTCGGAGCCAGTGATGCCGTCGATCGTGGCGTTGCCCTCGTCGTCCATAAGGGTCGCGAGGAGCTTGATCAGAACCATGAGGGCGTCTGGGGCCGGCCCGCCGAACTGGCCGCTGTGGCGAGGCTCGGCCAGGGTATTGACCGTCACGACACCCTCGATGATCCCGCGCAGCTGGGTGGTGAATGTGGGCAGGCCGATGCGAACATTGCCCATGTCGCAGATGACCGCGGCGTCGATGTCGGCGAACACCTCGGGCCGGGTGGTGGGCCATTCCTCGAAGTCACCGCCGTACTCCTCCTCGCCTTCGAAGAGCACGCGCACTGAGCATGGGGGAGTGCCGTCGAATGCCCGCAGCACCGCCAAGTGTGTGATGATCCCGGACTTGTCGTCGGCCGCGCCCCTGCCGTACAGGCGGCCGTCGCGCTCCTCGGCATGGAAGGGTTCGGTGTTCCAACTTGCTGAATCGCCCGCCGGCTGTACGTCGTAGTGGGAGTAGAGCAGAACGGTCGGACTGCCCGGGGGACCGGCGATATCGGCCCGGACAGTGGGCACGCCACTGCTGCTCGGGATCATCTGTGGTTCGGCCCCCACAGAGCGCAGCAGGTCGGCGCAGGCTTCGGCGCACCGGATGACATCCGCCTGGTCATAGCCCGGGAAGTTGATGGAAGGGATCGACACCAGTTCCTCGAGTTCGGTGCGCAGTTGTGGCATGAGATCGTCGATTCGCGCAGCCAGTGCCTGGGCCTCGTCCACGTTTGATTGAAGCGTCATGCCAGCAGGTTAGAACGGGCGGTGGGACAACGCTGGCCGAGACGTCACCCCCCGTTTTCTGGCTAGGCTCACAGCATGGCTTCCTTGAACTCGCTGGCACCGGTGCTTCCGGTCAGTGATGTCCTCGCGGCACTGGACAACTACGCTCTGCTGGGTTTCCGGGCAAAGCCCTACCAGCGTGCGGAGGTGGTCGAAGGCCGCACTGTGTCCGAGGTGATGTATGGGTTCCTCTACTCCGATGCGATCCAATTGCATGTCTGCCAGGTGGCGGGCATCGATCCGCGCACGAACCTCAGCGAGGTCTACCTCTACGTCGACGACGCCAGAGCCCTGCATCAGCGTTGGCGCGATTCCGGCGCTGCGGGCTCCTTCGTCGAGCCCGCCGACACCGAGTACGGCCTGTGCGAGGGTGCTTACCTGGATCCTGACGGGAACTCGCTTCGCTACGGGTCCTGGTTGCCCGGGTATCCGAAAGCCGCCCAGACGTGAGCCAGGAGAAAGAACTGCTGCACCGCTACCTCCAGGACGGCCGTGAGGCCCTGCTGTGGAAGGCGCAGGGGATGTCGGAATACGACATGCGTCGACCGATGACGCCGACGGGCACGAATCTGCTGGGTTTGGTCAAGCACGTGGCCAGCGTCGAGGCTGGCTATCTGGGTGACTGCTTCGGACGTCCGTTCGGACAAATGTTCGAGTGGTTCGCAGATGACGCCGAGGACAACGCGGACATGTGGGCCACCGAGACGGAATCGTCGGAATCGATCTTCGGTCTTTACCACCGGGTGTGGGCGCACTCGGACGCGACGATCGCCGCACTGGACCTGGAAGCACCCGGCGAGGTCGCCTGGTGGGCGCCGGAGAAGCGTGTCGTGAGTCTGCGTCAGATCCTTGTGCACATGATCGCGGAGACCCACCGGCATGCCGGTCACGCCGACATCGTGCGCGAGCAAATCGACTCGCTGGCCGGCTGGAAGGCAGGAAACGACAACCTGCCAGAGGCAGAACAGGGCTGGTGGGAGCAGTACCGAGGCCGAGTCGAGGCGGCCGCACGAGCCGCTGACTCCAGCAAAATGTCATAATATAGATTATCGGTCACTAAGGATGAGTGCGGGAACGAGGCCACTTCTCACCTTCCCCGATTAGTCTTAACTCCATGCGCCATGACGAGTACGCACGTTACGACGGTCTGGGCCTTGCAGCGCTCATTGCGGACGGGGACGTTACCCCCACAGAGGTGCTCAAGGCTGCCATCGCCCGCAGAAACGCGGTCAACCCGATCATCAACGCTGTGGTGGAGTCCTGGGACGAGCAGGCTTTGACCGCAGCCCCGGGATTGCGAGGCAGTGGTCCGTTCGGTGGGGTGCCGTTCTTGATCAAAGACATGGACGGGATGCTGGCCGGACACCGGTGTACGTTCTCGAGCCGGTCGCTGGAGGACTGGATTCCACCGCGCAGCAGCGAGCTCATGGTTCGGTTCCAGAAGGCGGGCCTGAACATCTTCGGCAAGACCAACTGTCCGGAGTTCGGGATCATGGGCATCAGCGAGCCCGAGTTGCGCGGTCCTGCTCGTAATCCCTGGAACACCGACCACACCCCCGGCGGGTCCAGCGGCGGTTCGGCCGCTGCGGTCGCCGCCGGCATCGTGCCCTTGGCGCACGGCGGTGACGGCGGCGGATCGTTGCGAATCCCGGCTTCTCACTGTGGTCTCGTCGGATTCAAGACCACCAGAGGCCTTGTCCCCCTCGGTCCGGACGAGGCCGAAGGCTGGGATGGTCTTGTTGTCCGGTTGCTGATCTCTCGCTCCGTGCGCGACACAGCCGCAGCCCTGGACGCCGTTGCTGGCATGGATCCCGGTGCTCCGTATGCCGCACCGGCCGGTCCGAAGTCCTTCCTGGCAGTCGCCGGGCGCAAACCTCCGAGGTTGCGCATCGGATTCTCGACTCGCAGCATCTACGGCAAGATGATGCACCCGGACGCCATCGAGGCAGTGGACAAGGCCGTCGCTCTGTTGGCCGACCTGGGCCACGAGATGATCGAGTACGACTTGCCTGTGGATCCCGGCGAGGGCGCCAGGGCTTACATGACCATCGTGGCGGCCAACGTCGCGAATCAGGTGGAATGGACCGAGACCGTCACCGGGCGCAAGCCCGATCCGCACGACTTCGAGCGTGCCACGTGGTTCCTCAAGCAGGCTGGGGCCAGCATGAGTGCGGCCGAGATGAGCGCTGCCCGGGCGTACGGACTCAACATGAACCGCAAGTTCGCCGACATCTTCGGACCCGAGTTCGATGTGCACCTCACCGCCACCGTGGCCAAGCCGCCGGTACGGGTGGGCGAACTGGCGACCACCGCTGTGGAGCAGGTCGGGCTGTCCGTGCTCCAGAGGGTCGGCCCGGGTCCGGTTCTGCGCAAGGCGCTGGCCGACCTGGCTGAGAACCGACTGGAGGCAACACCCCAGACGCAGATCTACAACATGACCGGGCAGCCGGCCATAAACGTGCCGATGCACGTGACCCGCGACAATTTGCCACTCGGGGTGCAGATCGCCGGACGTTTCGGCGACGACGCCCTGCTGCTGCAGATCGCATCGCAGATCGAGGCTGAGCAACCCTGGGACGACTTGCTTCCGACCGCCACCGCGCTGTGACGCATCCCTACCTGAGCCAACCCGGGCCCATCGCACTGGCCCATCGTGGGGGCGCCCGGGAAGCGCCGGAGAACTCGCTACGGGCCTTCCGGCGTGCGGTTTCCATGGGATTCACCTACATCGAGACCGACATCCGTGCCAGCGCCGATGGGGTGCCGGTCGTCTTCCATGACGAGACTCTGGGCCGCGTCACCGATCGGGTGGGCCGGATCCGCGACCTGCCCTTCGGCGAGATCAAGAAGGCGCACATCGGAAATGCCGAGCGGGTGCACTCCCTGGCCGAGATGCTCGAGCACTTCCCCGACACCCGGTTCAACATCGACATAAAGGAAGAGAACGCTGTCGGCCCGGTGATCGAGCTGTTGGGCCGCTCCGACTATTTGGACAGGGTCTGCGTGGCGTCATTCTCGTGGTCGCGGCTGCGGACCGTCCGGGCGGCCTTTCCTGGCGTGGTGTGCACCAGCCTGGCGCCCCCGGAGGTCGCTGCTCTGGTCAGCCGGGCCCGATTGGGTCGTCTGTCGGTGGCCTCCGGCTTCTTGTTCCCCGATGGCCCCATCTGCGTACAGGTCCCCCGGCGCACGAATCGGGTCCCGATCGTCACTTCACGACTTCTGAAGCAAGCCCACGACCGCGGCTGGCCCGTTCACGTATGGACTGTCGACGATCCCGCCGAGATGCACAGCCTGCTCGATATCGGCGTCGACGGCATCATCACCGACCGCCCTTCGGTTCTGCGTCAGGTGATCGGCGATCGCAAGCGACGCTATGTAAGGGATCTGTCAAGCACGGACGCTGGGCGCGCCGAGGACCCTGTCTAACCGCCATGGTGGACAGGTAGGCCCGCGGAGCAGCACGTGATCAGCATCACAAAATGGTCTGATCCCCGGTTCCGTGGGGAATGAAAAGGGAAGACATGTCGTTGAGACATGTGACACCGGAAGGTGTCTGGCGACTTGAAGGAAGGCACCAATGAGTGAGGCACTGCGTGGTACACGACTCGGAGCGACGAGTCTGGAGAACGACCGCGACGTCGAATTCGCTCCTCGGATGACGGTGACCTACAACTGCCCGGCCGGCCACGTCATCAATATGCCGTTCGCAATGGAGGCTGAGGTTCCTGTCGAGTGGGAGTGCGCCTGTGGCGAGGCTGCCCTTCTCGTGGACGCCGTGAAGCCCGAACCGAAGCCTGTCAAGCACGTTCGTACCCACTGGGACATGCTCCTGGAGCGGCGTACGATCGCCGAACTCGAGGAACTGCTCGAGGAGCGTCTGGCACTGCTTGAGTCCGACGAGGACTCCAAACTTCGTAGCGCCTGAGGACCGGGGGCCTACTCCCCCGCCCTACGCTTCTTTGCTGATGATCGGACTCTGTTTGTGCGCTCGCGGGCTCCCCACACGGTAACCCGCCAGAGCGCCTCGGAAACGATCTTGCGGTTCATCTTGCTGTCACCGATTTCGCGTTCGACGAATTCGATGGGCACTTCCTTGACCCGCAGTCCCTTGCTCAGTGTCCGGTAGGCCAAGTCGACCTGGAAGATGTAGCCCGCGCTCCCGACCCCGTCGAGATCCAGGGACCTGAGCGTGTCTGCCCGAAATGCCCGATATCCGCCGGTTGCGTCCTGCAACGGAATCCGAAGGGCCCTGCGGGTGTACCAGTTGCCCCCTTTGGACAGGATCTCGCGCGACTTGGGCCAGTTGACCACCGTGCCCCCGGGAACCCAACGCGAACCCAGCACCAGATCCGCCGAACGCAAGGCATCGAGAAGCAGGGGAAGTTGTTCGGGCTGGTGGCTGCCGTCGGCATCCATTTCGACCACTACGTCGAAGCCGTTGTCCAGCGCCCAGGAGAAGCCGGCCAGGTAGGCCGCCCCGAGGCCCTCCTTGCCCAGCCGATGCATGACGTGTACGTGGTCGTCTTCGGCCGCCAAGGCGTCGGCGACCTTGGCAGTCCCATCAGGGCTGTTGTCGTCGGCAACGAGGATGTGCGCCTCTGGGACGCTCGTACGCACCCGCCGGGTGATCAGGGGCAGGTTCTCGACCTCGTTGTAAGTCGGAATCACCACCACTATCCGGCCGAGATCCTCGAAAGTCGCAGGCACTGTTCGAGCCTAACTGGCCCGGAGGCGGCGACTACGACGCACCCACAGGCCGGCAGCGACAGCCACGAGGCCCATAATGCTCAGTCCCCCATCCACAAGCCCGCCGAACCGGATGGCTGGTGTCCAGGAGTCGCGCAGTTCGACCGGCGAGTTGATCCATCCTGCCTCCAATTGCGGCAAGGTCTGGAACTGCCCATCGGGCGTGACGATCGCGGTGACCCCCGTCGTGGCGGCGACAAGAACAGTTCGGCCGGTCTCGCGCGCGCGCAGACGGCTGATGTCGAACTGCTGCTCAGGTTGGGCCGTGTTCGCGTAGGTGGCGTTGTTCGTTTGCACGACCAGAGCCCGACCACCTTCCCGGATGCCGGTCCGCACGATCTCATCGTTGGAAACCTCAAAACAGATCACGTCGGCTATCCGAGCAGGGCCCAGTTGCAGCACGCCGGGCGATGTACCGGCGATGAAATCTCTCGGTACCCGGTCGAACCTGGTGATGAGTCGTGACAGTAGTGGCCGCATGGGCAGGAACTCGCCGAAAGGCACCGGATGTTGTTTGACGTAGGCATCGGTGGGCCCGTCGACTGGATCCCAGACCAGGCCCACGTTGGCGATCCGGTCCGGCTGACCGGGGACCTCCTGGACCGTCCCCACCAGAATCGGGACACCGATCGCCTGGGCCGCCGAGTCCACCAGCGCCCCAGCCTCCGGCCGGGTCACAGGGTCGATGTCCGCGGAGTTCTCCGGCCAGACCACCGCATCCGGAGCTGGCTCGTCGCCCAGCTGGACCGAGGCGGCCAGTTCCAGGGTCGTCTGCTGATGATTGGTCAACACTGCCAATGGGCGCCCGAGGAAGTCGATCCCAGGCTGGGCTACGTCGCCCTGGATCACGGCGAGTTGGCTTGTCGCAGGCTGCTCGTCCGTGCCTGCCTGTGGTCGCACGAGCAGCCCGACTGCGACAATCGCGCAGATCCCGCCGATGGCCACGAATGCTCCGCGACGACTCGCGACCAGTACGAGCAGCAGACAGCCTGCCAGCGCCACGACAAAACTGAGCAGCGTGGCCCCACCCAGGCTCACCCAGCCGGTCAGAGGCGAGTCCGGTTGGGCGAATGCCAGGCGACCCCAACCCAAACCACCCCACGGGAAGCGGGATCGTGCCCACTCCTGCAAGACCCACACGGCCGGGACCGCAAGGACCCACCAGCGAGGTTCCAGCGCGGCGTTCAGCCCGACCCCGAGCAGAGCGAACCACAGACCCATAGCCAAAGAAAGCGCCAACCACGCATCCCAGCCGAGGACCGTGAGCCAATGCAGCAAGGGCAGGAAGAAGGCCCAACCACAGACGAGCCCCAGCAATGCGGACTGTTTGTACGTCGTGTCCTTCACCGCCCAGACCAGCAGGGCCACGCTCACCAGCGAGGTCCACCACCAGCTCACCGGGGGGAACGCGGTGAACTGGAGAAGCCCGGCGGCTATTGCCAGCAGGTACCGTCTCACTGGCCGGACCGCCACACCCGTCGTGCGGTGGGTAGGTGTTGTGCGTCAAGGGGTGGCAGGCCGGGTGTTGCCGCACGCGGGTCCGTGGACCAGTTGCTGATGCGTTCGTCCGGGGTCTCGACCACCAAGTCATCGACCACCCACTGCACGAAGGTGGCCTCGGCTCCCACGACCAGCACGCCCTGGTCGGGGCGTCCCAGCAGTCTCCAGGCTCCGCGGGTGAGTGCGGAGAACGCGGCCCTTGCACTGATCCGTTCGGCTGGCTCGACCTCGTAGACCGCAGCCCGCACTGTCGACCACCCGCCCTGTTGCCCAGGTGCTGGCACGAGGGCGGTGGCCACACCGCTGGAGATCCGCGAGCGCAGTCGGCAGGGGTCCCGCGGCACAACCGCCAGAGGGCTGGTACCCGCCTCATCCCAGGCCGATGACTCCCAGCTGTCGGCGACGGTGACTGTGCCCTTGTCGCCGTGCACGAAACCAGCGGCCGGGTCCGGTTGAGCCTCGTCGAGATGCACGAAACCGGGTGCCAGAAGATCACCGTTGAGATCAACGACATTGTCGACGTCGTCGACGTGGACCCGGGCCCCGGCATCGGTCCCGATCCAGGCGACGGTGTCATCGGAGATCAGAAGTGCTGTGGCGAAACGCTCCGACGCCGAGTACACCTGCCCGGACACCAGAAGTGTTCTCACCGGCGCAAGTCTACGGACTTGGTTCAGCCGGTCAGTGCGCGCCCGATCACGAGCCTTTGGATCTCGTTGGTTCCTTCAACGATCTGCAGGACCTTGGCTTCGCGCATGTAACGCTCGACCGGGTAGTCCTCGACGTAGCCCGCACCTCCCAGCACCTGCACCGCGCTGGTGGTGACGGCCATGGCCATGTCCGTGCAGAACAGTTTGGCCATGGCGGCCTGTGTGGAGAAGGGTTCTGCCGCATCGCGTCGTCTGGCGGCTTCCAGATACAGCGCACGACCTGCTGCGATCCCGGTGGCCATGTCGGCCAAGGTGAACGAGACACCTTGGAACGTTGCGATCGGCTTGTCGAACTGTCGGCGCTCGCCGGCGTAGGCCACGGCCACATCGAGTGCCGATTGGGCAAGGCCCACAGCGCATGCGGCGATCCCCAGGCGTCCGGAGTCCAGTGCATCCAGGGCTATCCGGAAGCCAGCACCCTCGGATCCGAGCAGGCGGTCGGGATCGACCAGGACGTCGTCGAGGATCACCTGTGCGGTCACCGAGCCCCGCATCCCCATTTTGCGTTCAGGGGTGGCCGCGCTCAGCCCACCGGAATCGGCGGGAACGAGGAAGGCGCTGATCCCGTCTGTGCGCCCGGGTGCGGTTCTGGCCATGACGGTGTAAAAGTCCGCCACTCCCCCATGGGTGATCCACGCTTTCGTCCCGTTGATCCGGAAGCCCTCGCCCTCGCGCACGGCTGAGGTCGTCAGCCCGGCTGCATCCGACCCGGACTGCGGTTCACTGAGGCAGTAGGCACCCAGCAGGTCTCCGCCGAGCATGTCCGGCAGCCAACGGTCACGTTGATCATCGGTTCCGGCTGTTGCCAGGGCATGGCAGGAAAGGGTGTGAACGCTGACGCCCAGGGCCACGGTCAGCCAGCGGCTGGCAAGCGCCTCCAGTACCTGCAAGTAGTCGACGTACCCGACCTCGCTCCCGCCCCATCGCGTCGGGTACACCAGCCCCAGCAGACCTGCATTTCCGAGAGTCCTGAAAGCCTCGCGCGGGAAGCGTTCTTCACGTTCGTACTCAGCGGCGACCGGAGCCAGTTCCTTGTCTGCGATCTGACCGGTCAGCTCCAGCAACTCGTTCATACGACGATCAGATCATGGGGCCTTCGGTTGCAGTTGAGGTGGCCGTCCGGGGTGCAGATCACGATGTCCTCGATCCGAGCACCGTGCGAACCCGGCCGGTAGACCCCCGGCTCGATGCTGAACGCCATGCCGGCTTCCAGGATCCGGTGATTGCCCGAGACGATGTACGGCTCCTCATGGGTCTCCAGGCCGATTCCGTGTCCTGTGCGGTGGATGAAGTGCTCACCCAGCCCGGCCTCGGTGAGGTAGTCCCGGGCCACTGCATCGAGCGCCTCGCACGACATTCCCGGCTTGACGCTTGCCACTGCCTCGGCCTGCGCCAGGCGCAAGAGCGCTGAACTCCCGATAGGCCACCTCGTCGGGTTCGCCCACGCAATACATCCGCGTGGAGTCGCTGCAGTAACCGTCTGGCATGGTCCCGCCGATGTCGACGACCACCGTGTCACCGCGTTCGATCACCCGATCGGACAGTTCGTGGTGCGGGCTGGCGCCGTTCGGCCCCGACGCCACGATGACAAAGTCGACGGTGGCGTGCCCGGCAGCCAGAATCGCGTCCGAGATGTCAGCACCCACCTGGCGTTCCGTGCGACCCGTCTCCAAGAAACCGCCGACCTGCGCGTGGACGGCATCGATCGCGGCGCCGGCACGCACCAGTGAAGCGATCTCGGCGGCCGACTTGCGCATCCGAAGTTCCTGGATGACGGGCCCGGCCGCCACTTGGTGTGCATCGGGCATCGCGTCGCGAAGAGCCAGCACCTTGGATGCCCACATGTGGTCATCCACCGCCACCCGCGCCGCCTTGCCCACCAGGGAGGCTGTGAGTGCGAAGGGGTCATCGGTCTCTTGCCACGCGACGATCTCGAGGTCGAGTTCGGCGATCGGACTGGCCATGGCGGCAGGCACTTCCAGCGCCGGCACCACCATGCGGATGTCCCCATCGAGGGGGACCACCAAGCAGGTGAGACGTTCTAGAGCGATCGCGTCGTACCCGGTGAGGTAGCGCAGGTCGGGCCCCGGCGAGACAAGAAGGGCATCGACGCCTGCGATCTGGGCAGTCTCGCGCACCTTGTGAAGGCGGTCTTCGAGGTCCGGGATGTCGATGTTCGTCACGCCTGCGACACTACTGCCTGTGCCAGGACCTCTCATGCTGTTGGACACCGCCTCCTTGTACTTCCGCGCGTTCTTCGGCGTGCCTGATCGGCGCAAGAGCCCCTCAGCGCCACCTACCAATGCTGCCAGCGGACTGCTGGACATGATCGCCAGACTCGTCCGCGAGTACGAACCGAGTCGGGTCATCGCCTGTTGGGACGATGACTGGCGTCCGGTTTTCCGAGTCGACCTCATCCCCAGCTACAAGGAGCACCGAGTCGCGACCGGAGACACAGAGCAGGTGCCAGATGCGCTGTCCGAGCAGATCCCACTGATCGAGGCGCTGCTGATCGCGGCCGGTATCCCGCGGGTGGGTGTCCCCGGGTACGAGGCCGACGACGTGATCGGCACCTATGCGAGCGTGGCCACAGGACCTGTGGACGTGGTGACAGGTGACCGGGATCTGTTCCAGCTCGTCGATGACGATCGTGAAGTGCGAGTGCTGTACACGGCCCGTGGCATCGCCAAGTTGCAGGTCGTCGACAACGGATTCGTACTGGACAAATACGGCGTCCACGCGGCCCAGTACGCGGATATGGCGGCACTTCGCGGTGATGCCAGTGACGGACTACCCGGGGTTCGAGGTGTTGGGGAGAAGACGGCGGCCTCGTTGTTACGAACCTTCGGGTCGTTGCAGGGGGTGCGGGCTGCGGCTGCCGATCCTTCCAGCGCCATGGCGCCACGCCTGCGTGGGGCACTGACGGAAGCGGCAGACTACTTGGACGTGGCCCCACAGGTCGTGGCGGTGGTGCGCGATCTGCCGGTCCCGGCGATCCCTGCAACGCAGCCGGACCCTGATCAGGCGTTCCTGCAAGCCATCGGCGAAGAGTTCGCGATCACTTCGTCCATCGACCGCGTCGTCGCAGCACTGGCAGCTCAGACCTCCGAGGAGTAATCGACGACACCGCGCCGCAGCAGGTCAGCTGCGGCCTTTGCGCGCACGCGGACCGGATCGTCGCTTGCCGCTGCTGCCGACACCTGCCCCAGTGCGTCGATCACCTGCTTGCACCAGCGCACGAAGTCACCCGCCGGCAGATCCGTGCCGGCCAGCACCGCTGACAATGATTGTCCGTTGGCCCATTGGTAGGCCGCCCAGCAGAAACCGAGGTCGGGTTCAGGTGTGGGCGTGACTTTGAACTCGGACTCCAGCGCCTCTATTGATGCCCAGATGTGGACCTGTTCGGCAAGCACGTCGCGGACCCGGCCATTGGGCAGGCGCGGGACCTGTTCTTCATCGGTGCGCGAGGAGTAGACCAGCGCGCACACCGCAGCTGCCAGTTCCGGCCCGGTGAGTTCGCGCCACAGGCCGGTCCGCAGACATTCGGCGATGACCAGGGAACGGTCGGTATAGATCCGTCCCAACATCTGGCCGTCCTGGGTGACCTGCAACTCCTCGCCGTCGGGCCGCAGGTACTCCAACTCGACCAGCACCCCGCAGATGCGGTCGAACTGACGGGCGATTGTGTTGGTCCTTCCCTCCACACGCCGGGACAAGGAGTCGTTCTCACGCTGCAGCTTCGCGGCTCTCTCAGCCCAGCGGGCGTGCAGCTCGCGCTCGCCGCAACCGTGACAGGGATGCTTGCGCAACCGCGCGCGCAACCGTGCGATCTCCACGTCGTTGCCACTGTCACGCACCCTCGCCGGTCGCACGTGGGTGTGCCTGCCGGTGAGTTCGCGCAACGTCGACGAGAGTGCCTTGCGCGCGTTCGCGCTGCGGGCGTGGAAGTCCCGCGGGATGCGGATCCGGTCCACGACGACCGCTGGCGCCGGGAAGTCAGCCACGCTGAGGCGGCGCACCTGCCGGTCCACCGTGAGCACCTGTGGCCGTGGTTCCCCCGCCTCGTCCACGCTGGCCTCCAGGACCACGGCGAGTCCGGAACGGCGGCCGGTGGGGATGGCGATCACATCACCGGGTGTCAGTTTCTCCAGGGACTGCGCCGCGTGTGCCCGTGTGAGTCTGGCCGACTCCCGTGAGGTGCTCTTCTCGAGGGCCGACAGTTGCGCGCGTATCCCGGCGTACTCGGAGAAGTCCCCAAGATGGCAGTGCATTGACTCCTCGTAGCCCGCGATCACCTGGTCGTTGCGCTTGATCTGCGATGCCAGGCCGACCACCGACTGATCACTTTGGTATTGAGCGAAGGACGTCTCGAGGATTTCGCGTGCAATGCGCCGGCCCACCCTGCGAACCAGGTTGACGCCCATGTTGTACGTCGGACGGAAGCTCGAACGAAGTGGGTAGGTACGGGTGGAGGCCAGGCCTGCCAGATGGTTGGGCTGCACGGACGGTCCGAAGAGGACCACCGCATGACCTTCCACGTCGATGCCTCTGCGGCCCGCCCTCCCGGTGAGCTGGGTGTACTCGCCGGGTGTGATGTCAGCGTGGGTCTGCCCGTTCCATTTGACCAGCCGTTCCAGGACCACCGTGCGCGCCGGCATGTTGATCCCCAGCGCCAGCGTCTCGGTGGCGAAAACCACTTTGAGAAGTGCCGCTTGGAACAACTCCTCGACGACCTCCTTGAAGATGGGCAGCATTCCAGCGTGGTGGGCGGCGATGCCTCGCTGCAATGAGTCGCTGAACTGCCCGAACCCCACGGCCAACAGGTCGGCCTCCGGGATGACTGAGCACCTGGTCTCCACGACGTGGGCGATTCGGTCGCGCTCGTCGGGGGTGGTCAGTCGCACGCCACTGTCTGCGAGAAGCCGCACGGCGTCCTCGGTGCCTGCCCGCGAGAAGATGAAGTAGATGGCGGGCAGCAGTTGTGCTGCTTCCAGGCGATCGACCACATCGATGCGTGACGGGGTTCGCACAGGTCGCGGTCGGCGCCCAGCTCGGCCCGGCCGGTCCCGGGAGTCCCGACGCGAGGGTCGTTGCCCGTCTCGTGACATCCGCTGGAGTTCGGGGTTGACGACCTGCTGATCATCGTCGATGAACAGGTCGTACAGCCGGTTGTTGGCCATCAGTTGTTGCCATAGCGGAACAGGCCGGTGTTCCTCCAGAACGATTTCGGTGTCGCCGCGAACGGTGGCCATCCAGGCCCCGAACTCCTCCACGTTGCTCACGGTGGCCGACAGCGCCACGATCGCGACCGACTCCGGCAACTGGATGATCAGTTCTTCCCAGACCGCACCCCGCTCCCGGTCCGCGAGGTAGTGGACCTCGTCGAGCACGACGTACCCGAGCCCCGTGAGGTCCGACGATCCCTCATACACCATGTTGCGCAGGACCTCGGTGGTCATCACGACGATGCTGGCGTGGCCGTTGATCGAGACGTCGCCGGTGAGCAGGCCGACGTCACTGTCCCCGTAGAGTTCCACGAGGTCGCGGTATTTCTGGTTGGACAGGGCCTTGATGGGCGTGGTGTAGAACGCCTTCGTTCCGGTTCTGCGGGCGCGGTGAACGGCGTACTCCCCCACCACCGTCTTGCCGCTGCCGGTGGGCGCGGCCACCAGAACGTCGCTGCCGGCGTCAAGGGCCTCACACGCCTGCACCTGGAAGTCGTCTAGGGCAAAGTCGTACTGCTCGCGGAAGTCGATGAGGTGATCGCTGGTGCGGGCGCGGCGTTTGGCCGCTGCGTAGCGTTGTGCCGGCGTGGCCATAGCGCCCAGACTACGGGCTAACCCACTGGCGCGAAGACCGTGAGCGCGTGTGGCACGACCCGGACATCCACGGGCAACGGCCCGACCCGCTCGCCATCGGCGTATGCCGTCTGTTCAGGTGCTTCGACCCGGATCGACGCGCCGCGAAGGGTACGCACGAACGGTCGGTCGATATGGGTGCCTTTGAACACGCTGGGGAACGTCCGCAGGAACGTCAGTTTGCTCGTCCTGGACAGGAAGGTCAGGTCGAGTTGGCCGTCGTCCAGATCGGCGCGGGGGCAGACCAACATCCCGCCGCCGTAACTGGGGCCGTTGCCGATGGCCAGCATCATGCCCTGCTCGCGCGTCGTCACACCGTCGATCGTGATGGTGAACTCGGCAGGTTTGTAGACGCGTAGCTCGGCAACCGTTGCGAGAAGATAGCGCGACTGACCGCTAGGCCACGTCATGGTGTTGGCCCGCTGCGTGACCTCTGAGTCGAAGCCGGCACTCATCACGGCCAGGAAGGCGCGCTGGACCCCGTCGGCGGCGTCGATCAGGCCGTAGTCGACAGTTCGGGTCCGGCCGTCGGCGATCACGTCTGCGGCGGCCACGGCATCATCTCGCGGTAGACCGAGTGCCCGGGCGATGTCATCGCCAGTCCCGACCGGGATGATTCCCAGAACGGTGTCAGTCCCGTAGACGGCCTGTAAGGCAAGGTGAACCGTCCCGTCACCGCCACATGCGATGAGGGCGTCAAGTCCGCCAGAGACCGCCTGCCGGGCCAGTTCCAGGCTCTCCTGCGCGCTCCCGCTCTCCAGCGTGGCCACCTCGACACCGCGGTCGCGTAATCGCTGCACTGCCAACGGCGCGTTCTTGGCGCTACGGCCCTTGCCGGAGGTCGGATTGATCACGATCGCTGCCTTCAGCACGTGATCACGTTACCCGCGGGGGACGTCCTCGTTGTCGACCGACTCGGGGATGGGTGAGATCTCATCGTCATCGAAGTCGCCATAGTCAGGCTCAGCACCGTTGCGCCTTCGGCGCCGGTCGTTCAGCATGCTGAACACGACTGCCGCGGCCACCAGCACAAGGACCGGTGCTGCCAGGACAGCCATGGTGATCGGGTCGCCCGTGGGCGTCGCAACCGCTGCGAATACGAAGACACCGAAGATGATGTAGCGCCATGCGCTGGCCAGCCGTTTGCCGCTGAGAATGCCCAGCATGTTCAGCCCGACGATGAATAGTGGGGTCAGGAAGCCGATCCCGAAGACGATCACCATTCGGATGAAGAACGACAGGTAGCGGTCCACCGGCAGGAAGTTGCCGACGTTCTGAGGTGTGAATCCCAGCAGGACCTCGAGCCCCTTGGGCATCAATACGAATGCCAGAACGACCCCAGCCAGGAAGAGGGGCACGGAGATGGCGACCAACACGTAGACCCATTTGCGTTCCCGTGAATGCAGGCCAGGGGTCACGAAAGCCCACAACTGGAACAGCCACACAGGCGAGGCGAGAACAAGACCGCTGATGACGGCGACTTTCACCTGCAGCATGAAGGCGTCCGTGACGCCTGTGACCACCAGGCGGACATCGCGACCGGATGCTGCGGCCTCGGCCACGACCTGGTTGATCGGCTCGGAGATGACGTCGAAGATCTGCGTGTAGTAGATCCAGCCGACAACCGTGCCGGCTGCGATGGCGATGAGGCTGACGACCAGGCGCCGGCGCAACTCCCGCAGGTGCTCGGCCAAGGGCATTTGCGCGCGCCGGTGCGCAACGGGCGCTGACATCGGTCAGGTCTGGGTGGGGGTTTGCTTGCCCTGCTCGGCGACCGGTTGCTCGACTGCCGGCGCCGGGGTTGCCTGCGGGTCAACGGCGTCGGCGGGCTTGGCCTCAACAGCGGCTTCGGGTTCGGACTCGGTGAGCCCCTTGGTCTCAGCTTTGAAGATGCGCAACGACCGGCCGATGCCACGAGCGGCGTCGGGAAGGCGCCGGGCGCCGAAGAGCAGTACCACGATGAGGATCAGGATCAACCATTCGGACCCTCGCAAATTCGAGAACATGAGAACCAGAGTACGACGTATCACAGTTCGGCGGGCAAGCCCTGTTCCACGCGTTGAGGATCAGTGTGCGACCAGGTGGGGCACGATCACGTCGTGGGTCTCCAGCCAAAGCGCCAAGTCGAGGATGTCGTCGTAGCAGATCGGTGATCCAGGATGGGCCTCAAGGACCTCACCCGGCACCCGGTCGATCATCACTCCCGCCGAGGACAGCAGCGCGACAACCTCGTCGTCGGCGGCCTTCTCGATCAAGTCCTGACAGGTCCCGCACTTGAACGTGTACGTCGCCCAACCGGCAGCCTCTGCCACGGTCAGACGCACATCAGACGGGGTCAGGTCGACGTCCCCGCATATCGGGCAGGTTGCCTTTATCGTGGTCATCTTCCTCGCCTCCCTCTGGCCCTTGTGCTAGTGCCTTCGGCAGGAGACTGCTGAAAGTTGAGCGGCGTGTCCTGTTGTGGAGCCCCCGACTACTGAGAGTAATGTTGGAAGGTCTACGCCGCGAGGAGATCGATCACGAAGATCAGAGTCTTGCCTGACAGACGGTGACCACCACTCTCGCCGTAAGCCAGCGCTGGCGGGATGATCAATTGGCGTCGACCGCCGACCCGCATTCCGGGGATCCCTTCCTGCCAACCGGCGATCAGACCCCGCAAGGGAAACTCGATCGGCTCGCCGCGATCCCAGGAAGCATCGAACTGCTCACCGGTCTCGTATTCGACGCCGACATAGTGAACGGTCACCGTTGCCCCGGGCTGGGCCACGGGCCCGTCACCCTCGACGAGGTCGATGATGACCAATTCGGTGGGTGCAGGACCCTCCTGGAAATCGATCTCGGGCTTCTCGGTCATGACGACACCTCTTCCACATCGACGACGAATACAAGGGTTTCATCCGGGGCGATCCCGGATCCGGGCGGTGGGTTCGACCCATAGGCCATCTCAGGCGGAATGATCAGTAGTACCCGGCTGCCCGCCTTGACGCCTTGCAGGCCCTCCTGCCACCCGGGGATCACACCGTTGATCGGGAATTGCGCAGCGCCTCGACCCCAGGAGGTGTCGAACGTCTGCCCGGTCGACCACGAAACGCCGGTGTACTGCACCGTCACCTGCGAGTTCGGCCCCACGGCCTTGCCGTCGCCGGGTGTGATCTCCTTGACAACCAGTTCCGTTGGCGGCTGCGCGGATGTGTCGACCGTGATCGTTGGTTCAGCGCCAGGCTCGCCGGTGACGGTGACGCCGTCGGTGGTCGATGCGTCGCCGGTGGGGGCCGCGCTGGTGGCCGCAGGGCTCGGACTGGTGGTGGTGTCCGACGATCCGGAACTGCAGCCGGTCAGGGTCAGGGCCGGTACCAGCAGAACCGTCGCCCACAGTGTTCGATGCATGCCAGAAACCCTATTGGTCGCTTCAGCCACGCCGAGCAGACGGGTCACATGGATGCGATGAGCCGTTCCACCCGCTCGTCCACGTTCTTGAAGGGGTCCTTGCAGAGCACCGTGCGCTGGGCTTGGTCGTTGAGTTTGAGATGCACCCAGTCGACGGTGAAGTCGCGCCGCTTTTCCTGTGCCTTCTTGATGAAGTCGCCTCGCAACTTCGCCCGGGTGGTCTGTGGTGGCACGGACTTGGCCTCGAACACCTCGACATCGGTGCTGACCCGGTCGACCAGACCCTTGGCCGACATCAGGTAGAACAGCCCGCGTTTGCGACTGATGTCGTGGTAGGCGAGGTCGAGTTGGGAGATGCGGGCGTCGGTCAGCGACAACCCGTGCTTGGTCATGTAGCGATCGATCAGAGTGCGCTTGATCACCCAGTCGATCTCGCGAGCGACGTCGGACAAGCGGTCGAACTCGATGGCGTCCAACGTGCGCGACCAAAGGTCCACGACCCGGGAGGGCACACTGTGCGGGTCGATCAGCATCCCGTTCGCCCGGGCGAACCCTTCCACCTTCGACAGGTACTCACGCTGCATGTCCAGTCCGCTGATCGACTTCCCGTTGGCCAGCCGCACGAGCTTGCGACCCGTGGGGTCCTGGCTGATGTCGCGGATGCTGCGGATCGGATTCTCCAGGGTGAGATCGCGCAGGGGAACACCGGCTTCCAGCATTCGAAGGACCAGGTCCGCGCTGCCCACCTTGAGCAACGTCGTGGTCTCACTCATGTTGCTGTCGCCCACGATCACGTGCAGCCGGCGGAACCGTTCGGCGTCGGCGTGCGGTTCGTCGCGGGTGTTGATGATTGGCCTGCTGCGGGTCGTGGCGCTACTCACGGACTCCCACACATGCTCGGCGCGCTGACTCACGGTGAAGGTGGCCCCACGCGGGGTCTGCAGCACCTTGCCCGCCCCGCAGATCAATTGCCGGGACACCAGGAACGGAATGAGTACCTCGGCCAGCCGGAAGAACTCCCCCTGCCGGGCGACCAGGTAGTTCTCGTGGCATCCGTAGGAGTTTCCGGCCGAGTCGGTGTTGTTCTTGAACAGGTAGATGTCGCCCATGATCCCTTCGCCGGCGAGGCGCTGCTCGGCGTCCACCTGCAGACCCTCGAGGATGCGCTCGCCAGCCTTGTCATGGGTGACCAGCTGGATCAGGTCGTCGCACTCGGCGGTTGCGTACTCCGGGTGAGAGCCTACGTCCAGGTACAGCCGGGAGCCGTTGCGCAGGAAGACATTAGAACTTCTGCCCCAACTGACGACGCGTCGAAAGAGGTAGCGGGCCACCTCGTCCGGGGACAGCCGGCGCTGGCCCTGGAACGTGCACGTCACGCCGTACTCGGTCTCGATTCCGAAGATCCTGCGTGACAGAGTCATCGCCTACTCGTCTCGCAGCAGGGAGACCAACTGCTCGCCGACGACACGCTTGAATGCCCGGCGTGGTCGCGTCCGCTCCAGAACGGCGACTTCGAGTTGCTTGTCGTCCAGTGTTCGGGGGCCCTGCCCGCCGTGTTCGGAGAGCGCATCCACCGCCATTTTCAGAGCAGCGGCGAGCCCGAGGTCGGACTGCCACAGGGCCTGCAACTGCCCGGTGATTGCCTCTGAGGCACCACCCATGGCCACGAAGCCGTGTTCATCGCCAACCGAACCATCGAAGGTGAGCCGGTAGAGCTGATCGCTGTGCTGATCAAGCCCCACTTCGGCCACGATGATCTCCACCTCGTAGGGCTTCTGGGCTTCGGTGAACACGGTTCCGAGGGTCTGGGCGTAGGCATTGGCCAGACCCCGACTTGTCACGTCCGCACGGTCGTAGCTGAAGCCGCGCAGATCCGCGTACCGGACTCCAGCCACGCGCAGGTTCTCGAACTCGTTGTACTTGCCGACCGCGGCAAAGGCGATCTTGTCGTAGATCTCGCTGATCTTGTGAAGCGCCCGCGACGGGTTCTCCGCGACAAAGAGGATCCCGCCGTCGTATTGCATCACGACCACGGAACGGCCCCGGGCGATGCCCTTTCGGGCGTAGTCGGCCTTGTCCTTGATGATCTGCTCGGGCGAGACGTAGAAGGGCATGGTCATGGTCAGGCCCGCCCCTGCTCGTCGGCCGCCGGGCCGTCCGGACGCTGGAACCTCTGCTGGACAACCTCGTCGACCAGTGCGGCCAATTCGCTCTCCTCGAGTCTGCGAACACCGGCCGCGTCCACGGTGTAGACCACCGGGAAGATGCCGCGGGTCAGGTCCGGTCCGCCTGTGGCCGAGTCATCGTCGGCTGCGTCGTACAGCGCCTGTAGACACACCCTGACGGCTTCTCGGTCATGGAGATTCTGCCGGTACAGCTTCTTCAGCGATCCCCGGGCGAAGGGGCTGCCCGAGCCTACGGCGTGGTAGTCGTGTTCCTCGTACCGTCCCCCGGTGACGTCATAGGAGAAGATCCGTCCGCGCGACTGTGCCTGGTCGTATCCGGCGAACAGGGGCACGACCGCCAGACCCTGGAAAGCCATACCCAGGTTGCCGCGGATGAACGATGCCAGGCGATTGGCTTTGCCCTCCAGGGACAGGCTCATCCCTTCGATCTTCTCGAAGTGCTCGACCTCGGTCTGGAACAGCCGGACCATCTCCACGGCAAGCCCTGCGGTCCCCGCGATCCCAACGACCGAATACTCGTCGGCGGGGTAGACCTTCTCGATGTCCCTCTGCGCGATGACATTGCCCATGGTGGCGCGTCTGTCCCCAGCCATGATCACCCCGCCGGGGTACTGGCAGGCCACGATGGTGGTGCCGTGTGGCGCTTCTACGCCGCGCACGTCCCGGGGTTGCCCCCACGAGGGGTCATGTTCGGTCAGGAAGTCCACGAACGAGGAGCCCGGGCGCAAGAAGTGGCCGGGCAGACCGGACGACTGTGTCACTGGCCGCCCTTCTGTACGAAACTGGCCACGAACTCCTCGGCATTCACTTCGAGGACGTCGTCGATCTCGTCAAGGATCGAGTCCACGTCGGCGTCGAGCTCGGCTTTGCGTGCAGACGCAGCCTCCAGGTCCTCGTTGACAACGTCTTCGGTCTGCGCCGTCGAATGTGACCGGCTCTTGTGCTGTTGTTCGTCTGCCATGTGACACCTCCGTACGTCCGACACTAGTCGCATGTCCGCCGATTCGGCATCTGCGCCGCAGCCATGAATCCGGCGATAGCCTGGGGTGGTGAGTGTCATCAGGGTCATGGGCATCGAGACCGAGTACGGGGTCTCTTCGCCGGGGCATCCGCACGCCAACGCGATGTTGATGTCCAGCCAGGTCGTCACCGCATACGACCGCGCCGCCAACGCCGCGCGCAACACCCGCACCCGTTGGGACTACGACGTGGAGACGCCGCTTCGCGATGCCCGTGGGTTCGACATGAGCCGGGCCGAGGCCGATCCGACCCAGCTCACGGACGACGACATCGGGATGGCCAACGTCATCCTCACCAACGGGGCCCGCTTCTACGTCGACCATGCCCACCCGGAGTATTCCAGCCCGGAGGTCCTGACTCCGCGCGATGCGATGCTCTACGACCGTGCAGGACAGATGATCATGGCTCAGGCCGGGCGCCTGGCATCATCGGAACCCGGGGCCCAGGAGATCCGGCTCTACAAGAACAACACGGACAACAAGGGTGCCTCCTACGGCTGTCACGAGAACTACCTGATGCATCGGACTACACCCTTCCCGCGAATCGTCTCGACCATGATCCCGTTCTTCGTCTCCCGTCAGGTGATCACCGGGGCGGGACGAGTGGGAATCACCCAGGACGGCAAGGTCGACGGGTTCCAACTGACGCAGCGGGCCGACTACTTCGAGGTCGAGGTAGGTCTGGAGACCACACTCAAACGCCCGATCATCAATACCCGCGATGAGCCGCACGCCGACCCGGAGCTCTACCGGCGTCTGCATGTGATCATCGGGGATGCCAACCTCAGCGAGTACGCGACCTTCTTGAAGATGGGCATCACGTCTTTGGCCCTGAGCATGGTTGAGGAGGGCTGGGACTTCACAGGGTTCGCCCTCGAGCGGCCGGTGCGGCAGTTGCACGCGGTGTCTCACGACCCGTCGCTGCGCCAGCAACTGGAACTGCGCGATGGGCGGCGTCTGACAGCCGTGCAGATGCAGATCGAGTTCGTGGAGCAGGCACGCAAGTTCACCGACGACAGGTTCGGGACCGACGCGGACGCGCCGACGCTGGAGATACTCGACGAATGGGAGTCCACGCTCGACGCCCTTCTGCGCGACCCGTTGGAACTGTCCGACCGTCTCGACTGGGTCGCCAAGAAGGTCTTGCTGGACGGATACCGGCGCAGGGACGGCTTGGAGTACGGGGATCCACGTCTGGACCTGGTCGACCTCCAGTACGCCGACGTCGACCCCAGCCGTGGGCTCTGGGCACGCTTGGAGAAGCACTCCCGCCTTCGTCGGCTGACCTCCGACGAGGAGGTGACCCGGGCGATGTCCCACGCCCCGGTCGACACCCGGGCGTACTTCCGCGGGGAATGCCTGCGGCGGTACCCACGGCAGGTGACTGCGGCGAGCTGGGATTCGGTGATCTTCGACCTGCCCGGTCGCTCGGCACTGCAGCGGGTGCCCACTCTCGACCCCTTACGCGGCACCCAGGCACACGTTCAGAAACTGCTGGACTCCAGTGCGACGGCTGCTGACTTGATCGACGCGCTGCAGTCGATGTCCGGCTGACCGCCGCAGCTTCGGCAGGCTCGCCCCAGAACTGATCCGAGAACGCTGATCCGATCGGGTGACCGTTGATCGGGTGAACACGTGAACATCTGCTGTCGCTGGCACCGATTCAAGGAGCATGCGCAAGTCGGCAGTGATGTTGACAGTCGCCGGCCTCATGATTGGTCAGGCGGCTGTGACAGGCGCTGCTACTGCGGCCCCCCCGGTGGCTGCGGGCAACCACAACCTCACTGCCACCACCACCAGCCTGAACGTGAGCATCAGCGGCGTGGACAGGGCCCGGGTCAAGGTCAAGGGTCACGGCATCAAGCGCGTGGTGCGTTCGTCCACCGTCCTTCGTCTTCCTGAGGGCATCTACCGGGTGCGTGCCTTCCGGGTGCACAGTGCCGGGACTGCCTACTCCCCCAAACATCGCCAGTTCCGGCTGACCGCCAAGGGTGGCACGTCGGTGCTCGTGGCCGTGCACTACGACCAGGTCACCACGCCAGCAGCCACGGACAAGCGGGTGCCGGCCTCCCCGATCCCCGACGGAGACATCGCAACGATGGTGCAACTGGTCAACGAGGCGCGCGGCCAGCAGCAGAAATGCGGAACCAAGACGATGCCGCCAGCGCCCCCGGTGCTGTACAACGCCGACATCGCAAAGGCCGCGCAGGCCCACGCGGAGGACATGGCCGCCAAGGACTACTTCGAGCACACATCGCTGGACGGCCGCTCGTTCGTCGACCGGATCCGCGCCACCGACTACTCAGGTTCAGCGGCCGGCGAGAACATCGCCAGTGGCTTCCCCACCCCGCAGGAAACCATGAGTGGCTGGCTGAAGAGCCCAGGCCACTGCGTGAACCTGATGGACCCCGACTTCGACCACATGGGTCTCGGATTCGCCGAGCGCAAGGACCCCAAGTACTCCTTGGGCATCACCTACTGGGTGCAGGACTTCGGCTACGACCGCAGCAGTTACTAGGCCTACAAGTACTGGCCGGTGTTGGCCACGTTGTCGATCGTGCGACCCGGTTCGTCACCCTGCTTGCCCTGGACCAGCGTGCGGATGAAGATGATCCGTTCGCCCTTCTTGCCGGAGATACGTGCCCAGTCGTCCGGGTTCGTGGTGTTGGGCAGGTCCTCGTTCTCGCGGAACTCGTCCACGCATGCGGACAGCAGGTGCTGCAGCCGGATGCCCTTCTGTCCGCTGTCGAGGAAGTCCTTGATGGCGTTCTTCTTGGCCCGCGACACGATGTTCTCAAGCATCGCCCCCGAGTTGAAGTCCTTGAAGTACAGGACCTCCTTGTCGCCGTTGGCGTAGGTGACCTCGAGGAACCTGTTCTCGTCGGCTTCGGAGTACATCCGCTCAACAGTGCGCTGGATCATCGCCGCCACGCATGCGTGCGGGTCGCCGCCGTGCTCTGAGAGGTCGTCGGGATGCAGCGGCAGGTGGGCGATCAGGTACTTGGCCATGATGTCAGCCGCCGCTTGGGCGTCGGGGCGCTCGATCTTGATCTTCACGTCCAAACGGCCGGGCCGCAGGATGGCCGGGTCGATCATGTCCTCGCGGTTGCTGGCGCCGATCACGATTACGTTCTCCAGACCCTCCACGCCATCGATCTCGGAGAGCAGTTGCGGCACGATCGTGTTCTCGACGTCACTGGAGACACCCGAGCCGCGGGTGCGGAACAGCGAGTCCATCTCGTCGAAGAAGACGATCACGGGCATACCTTCGCTGGCCTTCTCCCGGGCCCGCTGGAACACCAGGCGGATGTGTCGCTCGGTCTCCCCCACGTACTTGTTGAGCAACTCCGGGCCCTTGATGTTGAGGAAGAAGGACCGGCCCTGCTCGATGCCTTCGCGCGCCGCCACCTTCTTGGCCAGCGAGTTGGCCACAGCTTTGGCGATCAGCGTCTTGCCGCATCCGGGGGGTCCGTACAGAAGGATCCCCTTGGGAGCACGCAACTCGTGCTCACGGAACAGATCCGCGTGCATGAACGGCAACTCGACGGCATCGCGGATCATCTCGATCTGGGAACTGAGCCCCCCGATGTCCTCGTAGTCGATGTCAGGCACCTCTTCGAGAACGAGTTCCTCGACCTCTGCCTTCGGGATCCGCTCGACGGCGAAACCGGAGCGGGTGTCGAAAAGCAGTGAGTCGCCGGCACGCAACTTCTGGGTGCGCAGAGGCTCCGCGAGGTGGATCACCTGCTCCTCGTCGGTATGGGCGATGACTAGCGCTCTGGCGCCGCCTTCAAGGATCTCCTTGAGCATCACGATGTCCCCACGCCGTTCGAAACCGGCGATGTCCACGATGTTCAGGGCCTCGTTGAGCATGACCTCCTGGCCAGGCACGAGGCTGCTGGCGTCCACGGTCGGGGTGGCCACCACCCGCATCTTGCGCCCGCCGGTGAAGATATTGATCGATGCATCGGGCAGAGTCTCGAGGTACACGCCGTAGGCGCTGGGGGGCTCAGCCAGCCGGTCCACCTCGGCCTTGAGGGTCAGGATCTGGGCTCTGGCCTCGCGCAGGGTGTGGGTCATCCGCTCATTGTTGGCGCGCTGCTTGGCCAATTCCGCGCGGACCTGCTCCAGTTCGTCGCTGCGCGCATCGTCGGACATCTGCGGTCCACCTTTCGCAAGCTATGGGGCTTGAGAACGACCCTATACGTCCTGGGGAGGATTTCCACCTAGCGATTTTTCGACCGGGCGTGGGCCGTCGTAGTCCGCGCCGTACGCACCTTTGGCCGGTCTCGTCCGCTTTGCGGGTGCCTGGACCCCGGCGGCCAGTCGGCGCGAGTAGACCAGAAAGCCGGTGTGGCCGATCATCCGGTGGTCGGGTCGTACGGCCAGGCCCTCGACGTGCCAGCTTCGGTGCATCGTCTCGGAGGCCTTCGGCTCAGTCCACCCGCCCCGGGCGCGTAGTTCCTCCACGACGCGCGAGAGTTGTGTGGTGGTTGCCACGTAGACACACAGCACCCCGCCTGGCACCAGCGCGGCCTCCACGGTCGGCAGGACATCCCAAGGTGCCAACATGTCCAGGACCACACGGTCGAACGGACCGGCCGGAGCGACCTCCTCCAGCGCGCCGGTCAACAGCGTCCAGTTGTCAGGTTCACCGTCGAAGAACTTGCTCACGTTCCGGTGGGCGATCTCGGCGAAATCTTCTCGCTTCTCGACGGAGGTCAGATGCCCGGAACCGGTGACCGCGCGCAGGAGCCAGCAGCTCAGGGCGCCAGACCCGGCACCGGCTTCCAGGACCCGGGCGCCGGGATGGATGTCGCTGAATGCCACGATCAGGGCCGCGTCCTTCGGGTAGATGATCGTGGCTCCGCGCGGCATCGACATGACGAAGTCGTGCAGCAGCGGCCGCAACGCCAGGTACGCGGTGCCCTTGCTGGAGGACACCACGATCCCCTCGCTCTGACCGATCAGATCGTCGTGGTCGATGCCGCCCTTGGCGGTGTGGAAGCGCTGCCCGGCTTGCAGCGTGATCGTGTGCATTTTGCCTTTTGCATCGGTCAACTGGACTTGTTCACCGGCCGCGAACGGGGCTGCCTGCGGGGTTTGCGTCACAGTTGAGCACAGTATCCGCAGGTAGTGTCGCTGGTGTGGGCAACGGTGGACTGCGATTCCAGGTGGCGGGATTCCCGGTGCATCTACCCCTGGGCGGAATCCTCGGCGTGCTGCTCATCGCGTACCTGTGGGCACCGGCTTTCGAGTCCCCCGGCAACCCCGGATTCGCACTGGCCGGCGTCTTCGCCGCCCTGCTGTACGTCAGCGTGCTTATTCACGAACTGGCGCATGCGTGGGCGGCGCGCGCATTCGGGTACCCGGTGCACGGCATCACACTCTGGTTGCTCGGCGGGTACACCGTCTACGAACGCCGGAACAGCCGACCCGGCGCGGAACTTGTGGTGGCCGTGGTCGGACCATTGAGCACCCTGGTAATCGCGGGACTGTGTTGGGTTGTCTCAGGTTTCGCAGGCGGATCGGTGGAGATGGTTCTGGCCGCTTTGGCCTGGACGAACCTGTTGCTCGGAGTCCTGAACCTGCTGCCCGGGGCCCCACTGGACGGGGGCGGGGTGGTGAAGTCGATCGTCTGGAAGGTCACTGGATCCGAAGCGAAGGGGGCCAAGTCCGCCGGATACGCCGGTCTGGCGATCGCCGCGGCCCTGGGCGTCGTGGCCGTGATCGCGTTGCTGGGGGGCTCCACGAGTGCCCTGCTCACCGGCGTCCTGGCCGCATTCATCGGCTTCGGTGCGTATCAGTCGCTGAAGTCGGCCAAGGACTCCCAGGTGGTGGACCGGCTCTCGTCGAGGATTCCGGGGCTGATCGTGCCGGTGCTGGCGGTCAGTGACAAGGAGACCCTGGGTGCGGCACTGGCCCGGTGGGACCGGACGCGACAAGCGGCGATTGTGACCGTGGATGATGCGGGCCGCTTGCTTGCCGCGCTGTCGCTGCCATCGGCGCAGGCGGTGCCCGCCGATCGGCAGGACGACGTCGCGATCGGCCCGTTCACCCTGATGATCGCGACCGAACAGCGTGCGGTTCTCGGGTCCGACCCGTCGGGTCTGCTGCGGGCACTGGCCGACAGCGGACAGTCCATGGTGTTCGTGACCGACGAGGGCAGCAGGCCGTTGGGGATCCTGACGGCTGCCGATGTGAACAACTCGCTGGGCCAACGCTGAGCATCCACAACTGTTGCGCGGCGAGGAGGACTTGTCGTGGGTGCGGCTTACTGTGATCTCGTGAACTCGACACCCATAGGATCCGGCCCCAGCGACCATGGCGCGGGAGCAGTCCGCGAGCGTACGAGGAGCGGTCTGCAGGGACACCCCCTTCTGGGGGCGTTATCCCCCAGCCGAGCTTCGGACTTCCTCACCTGCCCTCTGCTCTACCGCTACCGCACCATCGATCGGCTGCCCGAGCGTCCTGGTCTGGCTGCCTTCCGCGGGACGTTGGTCCACGAGGTCCTGGATCGGTTGTTCGCCCAGCCAGGATCGCAGCGGACTCCGGGTACCGCGGCCGACCTGGTTGCACCCACCCTGCAGGACCTGCTCGATGCCCAACCCGAGGCCGCCTTCGCGATCGTCGAGGACGCCGTATGGCCGGCGGAAGTGCCCCCTGAGGTGGCTGCCGGAGGCTCGGGAGAGGCTGATTCAGCAGGCCATGACCCTGCTCACCTCGTATTTCGCGATGGAGGATCCAAGCGGCATCGATGGCGTTCGCCGCGAGCAGTTGGTCGAGTCCTACCTCAGTGAGGACTTCCTCCTGCGCGGCTACGTCGACCGGATGGACGAGGTCGACGGCCGGTTGCGGGTCGTGGACTACAAGACCGGGAAGGCGCCGGGACAGGCATGGGAGCAGAGCGCCATGTTCCAGTTGCGCTTCTACGCCCTAGTGGTCCAGCGGTCCACAGGCAAGGTCCCGGAGCGCCTGCAGTTGCTCTACCTGGGCAACCGGGAGGTCCTCACCTATCACCCGGATGAAGAGGACCTGGCACGCTTCGAACGCAAACTGCAGGCCCTCTGGCAGGCCATCACACGGGCCGCCGAACGTGGCGACTGGCGGCCCCGGCCGTCCAAGAAGTGCCAATGGTGCTCCCACCAGGCGATGTGCCCGGAGTTCGGCGGGACCGTGCCACCCCTGCCCCCTGCGCCGGTTTCCGAAGATTCACTTACGGTGGAACAGTGACTTCTCAGACTGCAGCCTCCGCTTCGGGGCTCTCGAAGATCTACGGCGAGGGCGAGGCACAGGTCGTGGCGCTCGACAACGTGGACATCCAGATCGAAAGGGGACGGTTCACGGCGATCATGGGTCCCTCCGGTTCCGGCAAGTCGACCTTGATGCATTGCCTGGCGGGCCTTGATTCGGTGACGTCCGGCACGGTCACGATCGGCGACGTGGATCTGACCACGCTGAAGGACAAGGCCCTGACTGCTCTGCGGCGCGATCAGGTGGGTTTCGTCTTCCAGAGTTTCAATCTGATTCCAACGCTCACGGCCTTGGAGAACATCACCTTGCCGATGGACATCGCCGGCACCAAACCCGACCAGCAGTGGTTGGACACCGTCATCGACACCGTGGGGCTTCGCTCGCGGTTGTCCCACAAGCCCAGCGAGTTGTCAGGCGGCCAGCAGCAGCGCGTGGCGTGCGCCCGGGCCCTGGCGAGCCGGCCGGCGATCATCTTCGCCGACGAACCGACCGGGAACCTGGATTCGCGCAGCGGAGCCGAAGTGCTTGGCTTCCTGCGGCGCAGCGTGGACGAGTTCGGGCAGACCATCGTGATGGTCACCCACGACCCGAATGCGGCCTCGTACTCACAGCGGGTGGTGTTCCTGGCCGACGGGCAGATCTCCGACGAGATGAGCGATCCGACCTCGGAGAGGGTTCTGGACCGCATGAAGCGCTTCGACATCGAGGGTCTGTCCGCGCCGACACCGGCCTGATGCTCAAAGCCGCACTGCGCAACCTCTTCGCGCACAAACTCCGCCTGCTTCTCACCGGGCTGTCGATCATTCTGGCCGTGGCCTTCGTCGCGGGAACCTACATCTTCACCGACTCGCTGCGGGCCTCTCTGGACACTCTCATCCGGCAGGACCAGCCTGATGTCACAGTCCAGCCGGCGAGTGCGGAGTTCTCCCCCGAGTTCCAGGGGGCGGGGAAGTTGCCGACGGTGCCGACGGACCTCGTCGCGCAGATCTCGGAACTGACTGGTGTGGCCGACGCGGTTCCGACGATCCAGGTCCCCAACATCGTCGTCCTCGACAAGCAGGGCCTGCCCCTCGGGCAGGAGTCCGGCGGATTCGGGGGCGGGACGGCGCTGGGATCGAGCTGGGTGATCCAGCCGGAACTCAACCCGACCGAGGTGGTGGTTGGTCAGCCTCCCGTCGGCCCCGACCAACTGGCTGTGGACACCAGTAGCGCCGAGCAACTGGGCGTGGTGCCGGGAGACGAAGTCACCGTGCTGCTCCCGGACGGTGAGCGCAAGACCTTCGAACTCAGCGGTCTGACACAGATGCAGAACAGCAGCGGCTTCGCGATCACGTTCGTCTACTGGGACTTCGACACCGCGCAGAGTCTGTTCCTTGAACCAGACCAGGCCAGCGCCATCGCGGTGCTCGCGGAACAGGGCGCGGATCAGGTGCAGATCCGCGATGCGATCGTGCCGCTGCTGGCCACCGGGTACGTCGCGGTCACCGGAGAGGAGCAGGCCAGTCAGATCTCAGAGCAACTTGACTCTGGTCTGGGCTTCCTCAATACCTTCCTGCTCGTGTTCGCGATCGTGTCCCTGTTCGTGGCGGCATTCCTGATCTACAACACGTTCTCCATGCTGGTCGCCCAGCGCACCAGGGAATTGGCGCTGCTGCGTGCGATCGGTGCCTCACGCGGGCAGGTTCTGAGGTCGATCCTGGCTGAAGCCGTGGTGCTCGCGGTGCTGGCAAGCGCGCTCGGCATCGCGGCGGGCGCCGGTTTCGCGAAGGCATTGCAGACACTCTTCTCGGCAGCGGGTGCGCCCTTCCCTGCAAGCTCGCTGGTGTTCGAGCCACGCACCATCGTCGTCGCGATGCTCGTCGGTTTGGTGATCACGGTGGTGAGCGCCCTGTTGCCGGCTCGACGCGCCTCGTCGATCGCGCCAGTGGCGGCGATGCGCGAGGGGTCAGCCGGTTCGGGTTCGGGCTCACGCCGGATACCGGTCGGCGGCTTCCTGCTCGGTGCCGGCATCGGTCTGGCCGTCATGGCCCCCCGGGTGGCGTCCAACGACACGATGCAGGGCGCGCTGGTTGCAGGGGTGTCCGCCTTAGGTGTCCTGATCGGTGTCCTCACCCTCTCCCCTGAACTGGCCCGCCCAGCCACGGCGGCCATCGGGATGGTGTTCAGGGGTGTCAGCGGAAGACTGGCCGGCGGGAACACCCGGCGAAACCCGCGGCGTACGGCTGCGACTGCAGGTGCCCTGACCATCGGCGTGTGTCTGATGTCGGCGATCAGCGTCCTGGCCGCCAGCACCCAGAAATCCGTGGCCGGCATCGTCGATGACGTGATCGGCGCCGATTTTGTGATCACTGGCTATGGGTTCCAGCCGTTCCCGGGTGCGGTGGGCGAGGCCGTGAAGGCCACTGACGGCGTCGCCGCGGCAGCGGTTGTGCGACAGGCCCCGATGCGCGCCCCTGGCACCGGGGACACACTGGTCACCGGGGTGGATCCAGCGCTGATCCAGCAGGCTCTCTCGTTGACCGTGCCGGAAGGTTCGTTCGACGAGCTCGGCAAGAACGACGTGGCGCTGGATGCCGACACGGCTTCTTCCATTGGGGCCGGCGTGGGCACGACCATCCAGGTGCTGTCCGTGGCTGGGCCGGTGGATCTTGAGGTGGTTGCGCTCTACGAGCCAGCAGGAGGTTTCACCGGCTATGTCACGGATCTGGACACGGTCGTCCGGCTCGGTGCGGCCGACCAGGACAGCGTTGTCTACGTCGTCAAAGATCCGGAAGTGCCCGCCGAGGCCGTTCAGGCGGGGTTGGAGACGGCCCTTGAGCCGTTTCCCAACGTGCAGCTGCTCGATCAATCCGCGTTCAAGCAGACGATCAGCGATCAGATCGGGCAGCTGCTGAACTTTCTGTTCGCGCTGCTGGTCCTCGCGGTCCTGATCGCGTTGTTGGGCATCGTCAACACCTTGGCGCTCAGTGTGTTCGAAAGGACCCGCGAGATCGGTCTGCTCCGGGCTGTGGGGATGGGGCGCAGAGGCATTCGCCGCACCATCGTGATCGAGGCGTTCATCATCGCGGTGTTCGGCGCTGTTCTAGGAATGGTGGTCGGTGTGGCGTTCGGTGCGTTGCTGCAGCGCATTCTGGCCGATCAGGGCATCGAGCAGTTCGCGGTGAACATGGGGCAGTTGGTGCTGTTCCTCGTCCTGGCTTCCGTGGGCGGCGTACTGGCCGCCTTGTGGCCGGCCTGGCGTGCGTCGCGACTACGGATTCTGGACGCCATCGCGTCCGAGTGACTCGAGTGTCACATCTGCGAGCGAGTCGACGTGCAACAGCCTTGTGTCGACCAGATCACTCACCGCCGGGCCCACCGCCAGCACGTGACATCCGGCTGCAATGCCGGCCAGTGCGCCGGTCGGACTGTCCTCGACCACCCATGTCCCCTGTGGGCTCACACCGAGGTTCTCGCAGGCCAGCAGGTAGGGCGCAGGGTCGGGTTTCGGGGCTTCTGCCTCGGTCGAGCTGACCGTCAGGTCCACCTCGGAGTCGATGTTGAGCACCAGCAGATCCAGAAGCACCCGCCATGAGTTGCTCACGATCGCGGTCGGGACGCCCGCCTGCTGCGCGGAGGCCAGCAGATCACGGGCGCCGGGCATCCAGTGAGCCGGCTGCGTGGCAACTCTGTGCTCGATCTCGGAGACAAGGATCCGTGCGATGTGTCCGGGCTCGCCGCCGGTTCGCGCGGCGATGTGGGCCACGACCCTCTCGATGGGTCCCCCGATGCTGGAGGCCTGATCCTCAGCGGTCCAGTCGAGGCCAAAATAGGCCATGGTTGCGCTCTGGGCGTCCTCCCACAGCACCTCGCTGTCGAGCAGGGTGCCGTCGAGGTCGAACAGCAGAGCCTCAGGTCGCGTTGAAATACCCAGCCTCCGGATGGTGGAAGATGATGGCCGACGTGGACTGTTCCGGATCGAGTTGGAACTCCTCGGACAGGCCGACCCCGATCCGTTCGGACCCCAGAAGCTCGCACAGTGGCTTCTGCTGGCTCAGGTCGGGACACGCTGGGTAGCCGAATGAGAAGCGCTCGCCCCGGTAAGACTGCTTGAGGATCGACTTGATGTCGGGTGCGTCCTCGCCGCCGATTCCGAGTTCGGCGCGAACCCGGGCGTGCCAGTACTCAGCCAGCGCCTCGGTCAACTGCACGGACAGCCCGTGTAGCTCCAGGTAGTCCCGGTAGGCGTTGCGCTCGAACAGTTCAGCAGCGGCCAGATCGACCTTCCTGCCCATGGTGACGATCTGCAGACCCACGACGTCACCATCGGGGCGCACGTAGTCGGCAAGGCACAAGTGACGCCCGCGCTTCTGACGGGGGAAATCGAAACGGGCGATCTCGGTCTGGGGATCAGCGGGATCGCCGACGACAATCGAGTTGCCTTGCGAGTGTGCAGGCCAGTAGCCATAGATCACCGCGGCCTCGAGCAGACCCTCGCTGGCCACCCGGCTGAGCCACGAACGCAGCCGTGGCCGACCCTCGGTCTCCACCAACTCTTCGTAGTCCGGTCCCGTCTTACCTGGGCTCAGCCCCCACTGACCGCGGAAAAGGGCGCGCTCATCCAGATATGCGACGTAGTCCTTCAAGGCGATGCCCTTGACGATCCGGTCGCCCCAGAACGGTGCGGTCGGAACCGGGGTGTCTCGGGCCACTGTGGACACCGCATCGGGGTCCTCAGCTGCCAGAGGACGAGCGGTCGCGCGCACCCGGCGCTGACGGCGCTCCGGTAGTGCAGCGCCGGGCTCGCCGCGCTTCACCGCCATCACAGCGTCCATCAGGGCAAGGCCTTCGAAGGCGTCCTTGGCGTAGCGGACCTCTCCGTCGTACATCTCGGCGAGGTCCTGCTCGACGAAGGCGCGGGTGAGGGCGGCGCCTCCGAGCAGGACGGGCCACTTGTCCGCCACGCCACGGGCGTTCATCTCCTGCAGATTCTCTTTCATGATCACCGTTGACTTGACGAGCAGCCCGGACATGCCGATCACGTCCGCCTCGGCGTCGTGAGCTGCCTGCAGGATCGAGTTGACGGGTTGCTTGATGCCGATGTTCACCACCGAGTAACCGTTGTTGCTCAAGATGATGTCGACGAGGTTCTTGCCGATGTCGTGCACATCGCCCTTGACCGTCGCCAGAACGATCGTTCCCTTGCCGGACTCGTCGGTCTTCTCCATGTGCGGCTCTAAATGTGCCACCGCGGTCTTCATGACCTCGGCGCTCTGCAGCACGAACGGCAACTGCATCTCCCCTGCCCCGAACAGATCACCCACGGTGCGCATACCCGGAAGCAGCACATCGTTGACGATGCCCAAGGCGGGCTTCTCCTGCAGTGCCTCATCCAGATCCGCGTACAGACCCTTGGCCTCACCGTCGATGATCCGGCGCTGCAAGCGCTCCATCAGGGGCAGGCCGGCCAACTCGTCGGCCCGGCTGGTGTTGACACTCTTGGCGTCGGCGAAGACCTCTAGGAACCGTGTCAACGGGTCGTGCACCAGGTTGGCTTCATCGTCATAGCGGCGGCGGTCGTAGACCAGGTCCAGGGCGGCTTCGCGCTGCTCGTCGGAGATCCGGTTCATCGGCAGGATCTTCGACGCGTGCACTATCGCCGAGTCCAGTCCCGCCTCCACACACTCGTGCAGGAAGACCGAGTTGAGCACCTGGCGGGCAGCCGGATTGAGGCCGAACGAGACGTTCGAGACGCCGAGTACGGTGTTCACCTGGGGGTAGGCGGTCTTGAGTTCCCGGATGGCCTCAATGGTCTCGATCGCATCGCGGCGGGTCTCCTCCTGGCCGGTGGCAATCGGGAAGGTGAGGGTGTCGACCAGGATGTCGCTGACTGCCAGGCCGTGATTGGCGGTGAGGTCCTCGATCAGCCGCCGCGCGACGCCGACCTTCCACTCACGGGTACGGGCCTGGCCCTGCTCGTCGATCGTCAACGCCACAACCGCGCAGCCGTGTTCGCGCACCAACGCCATGATCCGCTGAAACCGGGAGCCTTCGCCGTCGCCGTCCTCGTAGTTGACGGAGTTCACGATGGCCCGGCCCCCGAGGTGTTCCAAGCCCTCGCGCAGCACCTCCGGTTCGGTGGAGTCGAGCATGATCGGCAAAGTGGTTGCCGTGGCCAGTCGCGCGGCGAACTCCCCCATGTCCGCCCGGCCGTCGCGGCCCACATAGTCGATACACACGTCGAGCACGTGCGCGCCGTCTCGCTCCTGGTCGCGTGCGATCTGCACACACTCGTCCCAGTTCTGCGCGAGCATGGCCTCGCGGAAGGCCTTCGACCCATTCGCGTTCGTGCGCTCGCCGACAGTAAGGAACGTGGCGTCCTGGCGCAACGGCACGGAGTGGTACAGCGAGCTCACCGACGCAGGAGCGCTCGGGGACCGGTCCACGCGACCGTGATCGTGCAGCCGTTCGACAACCTGTCGCAGGTGCTCTGGTGTGGTGCCGCAGCAGCCACCGATGAGGTTCAGCCCGTAGTCGGCGACGAACGTTTCGTGGGCATCGGCCAACTGCGATGGGGACAAGGGATAGCGCGCCCCGTCGGCGGTGAGCTCGGGCAACCCGGCATTCGGCATACACGTGAGCATCACCTCGCTGTGGCGGCTCAGGTGGCGCAGGTGCTCACTCATCTCGGCGGGACCAGTCGCGCAGTTGAGCCCGATCGCGTCGATCCCCAACGGCTGCAGAGCCGTCAGGGCCGCACCGATCTCCGAGCCGAGCAGCATGGTTCCGGTGGTCTCGACCGTGACACTGACCAGGATGGGCACCCGACTGCCCAGCTCGCGCATGGCCGCGTGGCTCGCGAGCACGGCCGCCTTGGCCTGCAGGAGGTCCTGGCTGGTCTCGATGAGAACGGCGTCCACGCCGGCCTCCAGCATCCCCAGGACCTGCTCGGTGTAGGCGTCACGCAACACTGAGAACGGGGCGTGGCCCAGCGTGGGCAGCTTCGTGCCCGGGCCCATCGACCCGAGTACATAACGTCGGTGACTGTCGGTGGACCAGTCGCGGGCCGATTCCACAGCGATCGCCGCGCCTGCCCGTGCGAGTTCCCGGATGCGGTCCTCGATGCCGTACTCGGCCAGGTTCGCCAGATTCGCCCCAAAGGTGTTGGTCTCCACGGCATCCACGCCGACCTCGAAGAACGCGTCGTGCAGTGAACGGACGACATCGGGCCGGGTCACATTGAGGACCTCGTTGCAGCCCTCGTGCCCCTCGAAGTCGTCGAGGCTCAGGTCGTGGGCCTGCAGCATTGTCCCCGTGGCCCCGTCAGCGATGAGAACGCGGCGCGAAAGGGCAGTCAGAATGTCGTCAGTCATGGTTATGCAAGCCTACGGTGCGCGCTGGCAGACCAGCCGGGGCGCTCAGCGCTTGTGCTCGCGGTAGCGCCGGGCAAGGGCGGTCGTGGAACTGTCCAGACCCTCCTGGGGACGCTTCGCCGTCAGCAGGGGCACGATCTTCTTGGCCATGGCCTTGCCGAGCTCGACACCCCATTGGTCGAACGGGTTGATACCCCACACGACCCCTTGGGTGAAAACGCTGTGTTCGTACAGTGCGACGAGTTTGCCCAGCGTCCTGGGGTCGAGGCGATCGGCCACGATGGTTGACGAGGGGCGGTTGCCTGGCATGACCTTGTGCGCCACGAGATCCGCCGGAACGCCTTCGGCTGCCACTTCCGCAGCCGTCTTGCCGAAGGCCAGGACCGCCGACTGAGCAAGCACGTTGGAGATCAGCAGGTCGTGATGGTCAGGTGCATCGGAGGCGGGCAGCGGATTGACGGGCTCGAGGAAGAACAGGAAGTCGCAGGTGATCGTCGAGGTGCCCTGATGGATCAATTGGTAGAACGAATGCTGGCCGTTGGTCCCCGGCTCGCCCCAGAAGATCGCGCCCGTTTCGCAACCCACTGGCGATCCATCCAGACGCACCGACTTGCCGTTCGACTCCATCGTGAGTTGCTGCAGGTAGGCCGGGAAGCGCTTCAGGTACTGCTCGTACGGCAGCACAGCGCAGGTCGGAAGGCCCAGGAAGTTGCGGTTCCACACCGCCAGCAAGCCCATGAGCGCCGGCAGGTTCTCCCGGGTGGGGGCTGTCCGGAAGTGGACGTCCATCTCGTGGAAGCCGGCAAGCATCTGCGCGAAGTTGTCGGGTCCAATGGCCAGCATCGTGGACAGACCAATGGCCGAATCCATGGAGTACCGGCCACCCACCCAGTCCCAGAACCCGAACATCTGTTCGGTGTCGATGCCAAAGGCACGGACTGCCTCGGCGTTGGTGGACACGGCGACGAAATGTTTCGCGACGGCGGTCTCGTCGCCGAGGGCGTCGAGCAGCCAGGTCCTGGCCGAGTGGGCGTTGGTCATCGTCTCCTGAGTGGTGAACGTCTTGGACGACACGACGAACAGCGTCTGTTCCGGATCGAGGTCGAGCACGGCCTCCACGAAGTCGGTGCCGTCCACGTTGGACACGAACCGGAACGTGAGGTCGCGATCGCTGTAGTGCTTCAGTGCTTCGTAGGCCATTACTGGCCCGAGATCGGAACCGCCGATCCCGATATTGACGATGTTGCGGATCGGCTTGCCGGTATGTCCGGTCCAGTCGCCGGACCGGACCTGGTCGCAGAAACCGGCCATCCGGTCCAGCACCTCGTGCACTTCGGCCACAACGTCCTGGCCGTCCACCAAGAGGACCGCGTCGCGCGGCAGGCGCAGGGCCGTGTGCAGAACCGCCCGGTCCTCGGTGGTGTTGATGTGCGCACCGGTGAACATGGCCTCCCGGTGCTCGGCCAGACCAACGGAGTCCGCCAGAGCAACGAGCAGGTCCAGGGTCTGGCTGGTCACCCGTTGCTTGGAGTAGTCGAGCACCAGACCGCAGCTCTGCAAGACCATATGTTCGCCACGGCCCGGGTCGGCCGCGAACAGTCCGCGTAGATCCTCGGTGCTGTGGGTTTCCAGCGCCTGCCAGGCAGGGTTCTGGACGACGGACATGTACTCCTCCAAAGGTGGATGGGCGAGCGCGGCCGAACCGAGTTGCTCTAGGTTCGAGCCTAGTGAACGCCGAGTCGGAAAGCCCGACGCGCTAGTGCTGGAGGAACAGATGACAACGGATACGCCGATGGAACTCGGGATGGTCGGTTTGGGGCGTATGGGGGCCAACATCGTGCGTCGCATCATGAATGACGGGCATCAGGCCGTCGTCTTCGACGTCTCCGCCGACGCGGTCGCAGCACTGGAGGCCGACGGAGCCACAGGCTCCACCGTGCTGGCCGACTTCGTCGCGAAGATGCAGCGTCCCCGCAACGTGTGGATCATGGTGCCTGCGGGAAAGATCACCGAATCGGTGATCACCGAACTGGCCGGACTACTCGAGCCGGGCGACGCCATCATCGACGGTGGCAACTCCTACTACCGCGACGACATCCGGCATGCTGCGAATCTGAAGGACAAGGGCATCCACTTCGTCGATTGCGGCACTTCTGGGGGCGTGTGGGGACTTGAGCGCGGGTACTGCCTCATGATCGGCGGCCCGGACGAGGCGGTGGACCGGCTGCGACCGATATGGCGCTCCGTGGCCCCAGGTGTCGGCGACATCGAACGCACCCCAGGTCGCTCCGGCGAATTCACGCCTGAGGAGGAGGGCTGGCTGCACTGCGGGCCGAACGGCGCCGGACACTTCGTCAAGATGGTTCACAACGGCATCGAATACGGCATGATGGCCGCCTACGGCGAGGGGTTGAACATCCTCAAGAACGCCAATGAAGGCAAGCGCACGAGGACCGCCGATGCAGAGACGGCCCCGATGGAGCACCCGGAGTTCTACCAGTACGACATCAACGTGGGCGCTGTCAGTGAGTTGTGGCGGCGAGGTTCGGTCGTCGCGTCCTGGCTTCTCGACCTCACCGCGATCGCCCTCGTGGACAGCCCCGATCTCGCGGAGTACGAAGGTCGCGTCTCCGACTCTGGCGAGGGTCGCTGGACCTCCATTGCCGCCATCGACGAAGGTGTGCCGGCCCCGGTTCTCACCTCGGCGCTGTACTCACGCTTCGACTCTCAGGGCAACGCGGCATTCGCCAACAAGGTTCAGTCCGCGATGCGCAAGCAGTTCGGCGGTCACGACGAGAAGAAGTAGCCAGGCGGTTCTGGCAGCCGTTTGTGGTGTTGTTTCGACTGTGGGCGCGCGACTGTTGCGTTGTTGCCGATCTCACGGCCGGAAATCAGCAACAACGCGACAAGCGAGAGTGGCCACCAGCGACAACACGACAAACGACGCCCGTGGGTCAGGCGATCCCCAGCAGCGCGTCAATGGCCCGCGACATGAGCCCAGGTCCGCTCGGATCCTCTCCGCCCCGCAGTCTTTGTTCCTCTGCCCACTGATCCACGACGGCCAACGCCTGTGGGGTGTTGATGTCGTCGGCTATGGCCGCTGCCAACTGTTCGACGGCGTGAACCGCAGATGGCCCGGTCGGCTGCGACAGCGCCGCTCGCCATGAGTCCAGCCGGGCCTGCGACTGGGACAGCAACTCGTCGCTCCACGGCCAGTCCTCACGGTAGGACTGGGAAAGCAGCGCTAGGCGCACTGCCATGGGGTCAACACCTTGCTCACGCAGTACCGACACGAAGACCAGATTGCCCAGCGATTTGCTCATCTTCTCGCCCTGGAACGAAACCATCGGCGCGTGCACATAGGCCCGAGCGAAGGGCCAGCCTTCGAGAACCTCGGCTTCGGCCGCGCTCATCTCGTGGTGGGGGAAGATCAGGTCCCGGCCACCGCCCTGGACGTCAATCGCCGGTCCGAGGCTGTCCAGCGCGATTGTGGCGCACTCGATATGCCAGCCGGGACGGCCCGGTCCCACTTGGCTGTCCCAAGCTGGCTCACCCTCCCGAGGCGCCTGCCACAGCAGGGGGTCCAAGGGGTTGCGCTTGCCGACTCGCGTCGGGTCTCCCCCGCGCTGCGAGGACAGTTCGAGCATCGCCTGCTCGTCCAGATTGCTTACGCTGCCGAATCGGGCCGCGGATTCGACGTGGAAGTACACGTCGTCGTCGACGAGGTAGGTCGCGCCGGCCTCCTGCAGCTGCCCCACCCGCGCTGCTGCCCGGTCGATCGTCTCTACGGCACCGAGTAGTTGCGTGGGAGGCAGGATGCGCAGGGCGACCATGTCATCGCGGAACCGCTGGATCTCGAATTCGGCGAGCTGGCGCCAGTCCACAGCGTCGCGAGCGGCCCGTTCCAGCAAGGGGTCGTCGACATCGGTCACGTTCTGCACGTATTGGACCTCGCGACCGGTGACCCGCCAGAACCTGTGGATGGTGTCGAACAGCAGGTACGTGGAGGCATGCCCGATGTGGGTGGCGTCGTACGGCGTGATGCCACACACATACATCCTTGCCACCGGTCCCGGGTTCAGCGGTCTCACCGACTGGGTTGCTGTATCGAAGGCCGTGAGTTCGAAGTCCAGGGCGGGCAGTAGGGGCAGATTCTCTGCGGGCCAGGAGCGCACCAGGCAAGCCTAGTCCGACAGATTCCGCGGCGAACCCTTGCCTTATGGGTGCCCTGCGGGTGATGGTGGTTCCCGGGCGGTGATCGAATGACGATTCGCAGAATTGCACTGGCAATCCTGAGCACGGCAGTAGCCGTGGTCGCGGTACCTGGATGGAGTGCCGCGTCGTGGCCGGGCCAGAACGGCCGCATCGTATTCGTGTGCCGCGGTCCCGGGGTCGGGTATGCCGGACAGGACATCTGCTCGATGAACCCGGATGGATCGGCATTGGTCAATCTGACCAATACGGCCACGGTGTCCGAGAGCATTCCGGACGTCTCGCCGGATGGGGCCCGGATCTCTTTCATCCGGATCGGACCGGACTCGAAACCCTATGTCTGGGTCATGAACGCCGACGGTTCAGGTGCGGTGCAGGTGACCTTCGTGCCCAGCGACGGCACGGCTTGGACACCCGACTCGAAGATCGCTTACCGAGCGCAAACTGGGCCCACCAACTACGAGTTCCAGACCGTTGCCATCGGTGGCAACCCCACGGTCCTGCTCTCCCCGGTGACCGGCAGCCACTTCCCACCTCGTTTCAATGCCGCGGGCGCATGGCTCTTCGCTGCTTTCGTCCCCGTGCCGGCCAAGCCCAGCGACAACACCTCCCAGATCTTCGTGGTCGCCGGTGGCGCGCCCACGCAGATCACGTTCGGGGCCGTGGGCGTGAACTCGAACCAGCAGCCGTCCTGGTCGCCAGATGGAACCAAGATCGTCTTCTGGCGCTCCGCCACGAGCCAGGACCTCTATTCGGTGCCCAGTGCCGGTGGCGGGGAAACCCAGCTCACCAACACCGTGGGCGTCAAGGAGGGGTGGCCTTCCTACTCGCCCGACGGCACCAAGCTGATCTGGGAACAAGAAGATGCCACCCACGACTTCTTCCACAAACACATCGTGATCGCCGACGCCAATGGCACGAATCCGATTCCCGTGCCAACCCCTGGACTGGATGCTGCGATGCAGCCGGTGTGGGCCCCGATCAAGCCTGTGGACCCGCCGCCCGCCCTTATTGCGGCCTTCACAGCGTCGGCACCCCAGTCGGTGCGGCGCAAGGCCGCCCTCCCCCTGACGCTGCAATGCATCGGGGATACCGCTTGCGATGTGCGCTACCGCGCCAGCGGCAAGGTTCCTCGTAAGGGCAAGAAGCCCCTGAAGTTCGTGATCGGTGAGAAGGCGGTAGGTCTGTCTGCCAAGACTGAGCAGACCGTCCAGTTGAGGATTCCGAAATCGGCACAGTCGGCCTTGCGCAAAGCACTGACTTCGGGGAAGAAGCCGAAGATGACCGTGGTCGCGTCCGCGCGTCAACCGAGTGGGCCACCCATCAGGGATGTCCGTCTGGTCGTCCGAATCATCCGGTGAGAAGGCTCAGATCAGAGGCCACGGAACGGCGGGCCAGTTGCCGCTAGGCGCGGGGAACACTGTCGTGTCGAGCAGTTCTTGTGCTCGTCGACGGGTTGCGTTGACCTCGGCGGGTTCCAGCCATTGACCCAGTTCCTCGAAGCTGTCGAGCGCCGTGCGGAGATCCTCGAGATCCGATCGCGGGATCTCTGCACCGACCATTCCCCAAAGCACAGTGCGCAACTTCGGTTCCACGTGGAAGGTCACACCGTGATCGATGCCGAAGAGGCTGGTTTCTGTGCGCAGGAGATGACCGCCCTTGCGGTCGGCATTGTTGGCAACCGCGTCGAACACGATCATCCTGGCAACCTGGGGATCATTGCGATGAGCCACTACCACCGGTCCATCGTCGGTCTGGGCATCCAGAACGGGTATCCAGTCCTGCGGCACTGAGCGCGGCGGGAACACGGCGATGTCGATGGTTCCCTCGACCCACTGCTGGACCACACCAGGCCCGGCTGGACCCGTCTCGCGCCATTGTGTCGGGGGTACCAGGCACCACCCGAGCAGTTCATCCAAGAGTGCGGCCGCCCGTTCCCGCCGACTCAAGGTGCCAGTCGGGAAGTCCCACAGGGGCTGCTCGCCGGCTTGGGGTTTGTACACAACACGCATCGGTGCGGAATCGGTCTCGATGCTGCACAACAAGGCGTTGTTGGACGAATCGGGCAGACGCCCCAGCACGCGCATCTGACCAGCGCGCAGGAGTTCGTCCTCGGTCATGTCACGTGGCGGCGGTACCCGTTGGCCCGCGGGCAGATGTGGCCCTGTGGATCGATGGGCAAGTGACAGAACGGGCATTGGGGCCGGCCTGCGGCCACCACCCGACTGGCCCGAATTGAGAAGGCCAGAGCGTCCACAGGTGTTAGACGGACCCGCAGTGTGTCGGGGCCGTCGCCCTCGTCGTCACCGATGTCGGGCACATCGTCACTGTCATATTCGGCGTGGGCCTCGATGATCACTGCCTCGTCGGATGGATCCCACCCGATGCCCATCGAGGCGATTCGGAACTCGCTGTCGATGGGTTGATCCAACGGTGCAGTGTCGATCAGTTCCTCGTCGGCCTCGTCGGGCACCTCTACCCCGGTCCTGCGGATCTGGTCGAGCAGTTCAATGACTTTCTCAGCCAGAACAGCTGCCTGTTCCTTCTCACATACCGCGCTCACCGGCTGTCCGCCGTCGCTGACCTGCAGGAAGAACATTCGGTCGCCCGGCTCCCCCACCGTGCCGACCACGAAGCGCCGTGGGTGGGAGAACGACAGGATGCGACGGGTCACGCGCTTGAGACTACTGCGATCCGCGGCCTCCGACGACCGCGTCGGAGCCCTTGTCGGGTTCTTTACGCCCAAGGCGAAGAACGCCGGTGTCGTTCAAGCGCTCGACGAAGGGTCGCTTGTGCGTGTAGTTGATGACACTGACCGAAGCCGTATCCACCACGATCCGCTGGAAATGGTCGAGATGAACCCCCAGTGCATCGGCCAGGATGGCCTTGATGACATCGCCGTGACTGACGATCCAGATGATTGAATCAGGGTGTTCCCGGACTAGGCCATTCACTGCGTGCGTTGCTCTGTGGGCCATCTGCGCCATGGTCTCGCCTTCTGGGAACCGGGCTGCTGATGGCAACCATTGGACGATCTCCCAGGCCGGTTCGGTGGCCAGTTCACTGAGCGCCGTTCCGCTCCACTGCCCGTAGTCACACTCGGCGAAGGCGTCGTCGATGACCGGTTCGGCGCGGGTGCCCACAACCAGTTCGGCGGTCTGGCGCGCCCGCAGCTGTGGGGAGCTGACCACGAGGTCCAGCGGCACGTCAGCCAGCCGGGCACCCAGCGCCGATGCCTGCTCCCTGCCCGTTTCGTCCAGAGGTGTCTCGCTGCGTCCGGCGAGGACACCCTCGGTGTTAGCAACGGATCGGCCGTGTCGGATCAGAAGCACAGTGGTCACGTGGCTCAGGATAGGCCGCGTACGGCAGACTGCGAACGTGATCCGCGGCTTGGGCGTCTACAGAGATGGGCAACTAGTCGGCGAACAGGAGTACCGCGATGTGGCTGGGGAGATTCCCGGGGACGCGGCGATGTTGCGCCAGCAGTTGGAGCAGCTCTACCGCGACGCATGTGAACAGCCGGGACAATTCGTGTGGATCGGGCTGTTCGAACCATCCCGCTCAGAGATCAGCCTCGTACAGGACGTGTTCGCACTGCCGGAGTTGCAGGTCGAGGACGCTGCGAACCACCGACAGCGACCGAAGGTGGAACTGGGCAATGGCGGGGCTCTGGTGATCTTGAAGATCCTCTCGTACTACGAGTCGACCTCGGATGTGGAAACCGGTCAGATCTCGATATTCCTCGGCGAGCACTTCGTTATCACCGTTCGGTTCGGTCCCCTGGGTGAAGTCAGATCCATCCGGGACCGCCTGGAAGCTCATCCTGAGTTGCTCGCCTACGGACCGACGTCGGTGGCACACGCGATCATGGACACCACCGTCGACGGCTACTTGAGTGTGGCCGAAGAGGTGAACCGGGACATCGAACAACTCGAGGAGTCGGTCTTCTCCCCCGCGCGAACCAACGATGCCGAGAGCATCTACCGCGTCAAACGCGAGAACCTTGAGATGCGCCGGGCCGTGAATCCACTGGTCAGCGTGGCCCACAGCCTCGTGCGCGGGGACGTGAAGGGCATCCCTGCGCAACTGCAGCCCTTCTTCCGCGACCTCGGAGACCACGTGCTTCGCGTGGCCGATCAAGCCGAAGCCAACGACCAGTTGCTGATGACCCTGCTGATGGCCTCAACGTCGCGACAAGACCTGCAGCAGAACGCCGACATGCGCCGGATCAGCGCCTGGGTCGCCATCGCCGCAGTTCCGACGATGATCGCCGGCATCTATGGAATGAACTTCGACTCGATGCCCGAATTGCACTGGCGCTTCGGGTACTTGCTGATCCTGTCGCTGATGGGCGGGGCCTGCCTGGCGATGTACCGGGCATTCCGACGCTCGGGCTGGCTGTAGCGCTCAACTTACGCGCTGATCACGCCTGCCGACAGCAGCACCAGCAGCAGGCTGCCGAGCGCCACCCGGTAGATCACGAAGGGCAGGAAGGAACCGTGGGAGACATACCGGATCAGCCAGGCGATGACGGCGTAGCCCACGAAGAACGCCACCACGGTCGCCAGGATCGTGGGTCCCCAGGAGACGCTGGGGTCATCGCCGATCTTCAGCGCCTCGTACAACCCCGAGATCACCACCGCCGGGATGGCCAGTAGGAATGCGTAGCGGGTCGCGGAGGGCCGGTCGAAACCGAGGGCCCGGCCGGTGCTGATCGTGGCGCCGGAGCGCGATACCCCGGGGATGAGAGCCAGTGCCTGGCCGAACCCGAAGATCAATCCGCTGCGCACGGTGAGGTCATCGAGGGTCTTCTCCTGCCGGCCCCATCTATCTGCCGCGCCGAGTACGAGGCCGAACACGATCAGCACGGTTGAAACCAGCCACAGGTTGCGCGCCGCCGTCTCGATCTGGTCGCTGAACGCCAGCCCGAATACCCCGATAGGAATCGTGCCGATGATCACGTACCAGCCCATCCGGGCATCGATGTTGCTGCGCAGCTGCGGTGTGTACAGCGACTTCGTCCACATCGTCAGGATCCGCCAGATGTCCTTACGGAAGTACACAAGCACAGCGGTCTCGGTACCCAACTGGGTCACGGCGGTGAAGGCCGCACCTGGGTCACCCCACCCGGCCAGGGTGCTCACGATCAAAATGTGCGCACTTGAGGAGATCGGCAGGAACTCGGTCAGTCCCTGCAGGATCCCGAGGATGAGCGCTTCGAGATAGCCGATCGGGTCGCCCATCAGGCCAGTCCGGCGGCTTCCACCACCTCGGCCATTGTCCGAAGGGTCTGCAGCCTCTCGTCCAACGAACCCGCGTAGGTCGCCACGGTCAGGGTCGTGACCCCGGCGTCCGCGTAGGCGTGCAACCGGTCCCTGACCCTGTCCGGGGGGCCGATCAGGGAGGTCTTGTCCATGAAGTCGAGGGGAACGGCCGCCATAGCGCCGACCTGATCCTTGGACAGGTACTTGTTCTGGATGTCTGCCGCAGCTTCTTCGTATCCCATTCGGGAGACCAACTTGTTGTAGAAGTTCTTGTCGCGGCTACCCATGCCGCCGATGTACAACGCCGAGTAAGCGCGCAACGGCATGGCACAGGCTTCGACGTCGTCCCCGAAAACGACAGGCACGGTCGGCACCACATCGAAGCCCTCCAGCGGCTTACCGACCTTCTCGCGTCCTGTTGCGATATTGGCCAGCAACTCGGGAGCGAACTCCGGGCTGTAGAAGATAGCCAGCCAGCCGTCGAAGAGTTCCCCGGCCAGTTCCAGGTTCTTCGGGCCGATCGCCGCCAGATACATCGGGATGTAGTCGCGTACCGGATGTACGGTCAGCGTCAAGGCCTTGCCCGGACCGTCTGGCAGCGGCAGGGTGAAGAACTCCCCCTCGTACTGCAGTCGCTCGCGGCGCAGCGCCTTGCGCACGATGTCGGTGTACTCCCGGGTTCTGGCCAGTGGTTTGTCGAACTTGACGCCGTGCCAGCCTTCGGACACCTGCGGTCCGGACACTCCCAGACCGAGCCGGAACCGGCCACCGGACAGGGTGTCCAGAGTCGCCGCGGTCATCGCGCAGTTCGCAGGTGTGCGACCGGGGATCTGGAAGACGGCACTGCCGATGTCGATCTGCTCAGTCTGGGCTGCGATCCACGCCAGGACCGTCGCCGCGTCGGATCCGTAGGCCTCAGCGGCCCACACCACTGAGTAGCCCAGTTTGTCGGCCTCACGTGCAAGAGCCAAGTTGTCGGCGTCGTTACCCGCGCCCCAGTACCCGAGATTCACTCCTAGTTGCATGTCCGCAGCCTAGCCGCGGGTACCCGGATCTGAGCCAAGTGGCACACGGGCGCGACCTGCCGATCCAAGCCACGCCGACTAAGGGTGTACTCGGATACGGTTTCAGTGTGGAGATCAGATCAGTCGGTCGCTCCGGGCTGCGTGTCAGCCGTATCGGCCTGGGCACGATGACCTGGGGCCGGGATACCGACGAGCACGAGGCCGCCGAACTGCTGGACCTGTTCCTGAGCAACGGCGGGACGCTGGTGGACACAGCCGACGTCTACGCAGACGGTGAGTCGGAGAAGATCCTTGGGCGTCTGCTGGTCGACAGTGACCGCAGGGACGCTGTTGTGCTGGCCACCAAGGCGGTCTCGAGGCCCAGCAGCAACCGGCGCTTCGATGCCTCCCGTGCGCATCTGCTCAACAGTCTCGACGGGTCGTTGCGTCGCCTCGGTGTCGACCACATCGACGTGTGGCAGTTGCACGCATGGGATCCGCTGACCCCCATGGAGGAGACCCTTTCGGCCGTCGACGCTGCCGTGAATTCCGGCAAGGTCCGCTACGCCGGGATCAGCAATTACTCGGGGTGGCAGACGGCCTCGGTGGCCGCTTGGCAGAGTGCGGTTCCGGGCAGGGCGATCCCGATCAGTACGCAGGTCGAGTACTCGCTGCTGCAGCGCGGCGTCGAACGTGAGGTGGTGCCGGCCCTGCGCGCACACGGGATGGGCATGTTCGCCTGGTCAGCCCTGGGCCGTGGTGTCTTGACCGGCAAGTACCGTGCGGGGGTTCCTGCGGACTCGCGCGCCGGCAATCCCGTGTTCGCCAGCTTCGTGCAGCCCTACCTGACAGATGCCGCGCGCAGGATCGCCGATGCCACGGCTACGGCGGCCGAGGGACTTGGGGTCAGCCCGGCCGAGGTGGCCCTGGCCTGGGTCCGCGATCAACCCGGTGTGACGTGCGCGCTGGTGGGCACGAGGACGACGGCCCAATTGCGGACTGCCCTGGCCAGCGAAGAACTCCACATCCCTGAGCAGATCGCCACGGCTCTGTCCGACGTTTCGGCCCCGCCGATGTCGTACCCGGAGTTCGGCTGGAACCAGCGGTCCTGAGCCCTCAATTGCCCGCGATCGCGGCCAGGGCGCGCAGCGGGATCTCGATCCATTCGGGCCGGTTGCGCTTTTCGTAGACCGCTTCGTAGACGGCCTTGTCCACCAGATAGGCCTGCAAGAGGATCTCGTTCTGGGCGGGGTTCGTGCCCTCGAGGGCGTATCCGGCCAGGAATGCCCGTTCGCAGTCGCGCTGCCAAGCCCGAGCGGCTGCGGTGTCACCGCCGCCCTGCCAGGCGGCGTAGGCGAAACTGCGCAGCATCCCGGCGACGTCGCGCAACGGATGGTCCAAGACTCGCCGGTTCTCGAAATCCCCACCAGGTTCGCCCTCGAAGTCCAGAACTCGCCAGCCCTGCGTGGTCATCAGGGCCTGAGCGAGGTGATAGTCCCCATGTACCCGCTGGACGGTGATGTGTCCCAGCTGCGTCAATCGGTCCAATTCGGCGTGCAGATTGTCGGCCATGGGCCGCAGCTCGCTGACCGTCTCAGCTGCCGAGGTGAGCCGGCGGTGCAGCCTATCGGTCATCAACCGGATCTGTTGATCGCCGAGTTCAGCCACCTGGAACCCTTCGGCCAGCGACCGGTGCACCCGGGCGGTGGTCTGACCCAGAGCATTGGCTTGCATCGAGAAGTCCTCACCGCTGGCCACGCTCTGACGAGCAAGACCCCAGCCGTCGACGGAGTCTGCGAAGAACTCCTGGATCATCGCCAGGTGCCCGTGCACGCGAACATCGGATTCCGGATCGATCCAACTGGAGGTGATCCAGCCCCGCAGCTGACCCACATCCCGACAGCCCACCCGGGCAAGTCCCTCATGTACCTCGATGTCGGGATTGACTCCGGGGCGCAGCATCCGGAACAACTTGACCAAGGAATCGCCGACCACGACGGAAGTGTTGCTCTGCTCAACGCTGAGCACCCTGAACCCGGACAGCGACGCAGGTCGATGCAGCCATTGGGTCTGCGGGACCTCGTCGATCGGGATCAGGTGGGGAGTCTGGCTGGCTTGCCCCAGTAGTCCCGCGACGACCGCTTCGAAGGCTGTCCCGTCGTGGACGTGGCGTCGGCCCACCGAACCGATGAAGCTTGTGGGTTCGATGCTCGGCAGCACAACCACCGGAATCTGGTAGATCTGCCAGCGCTTCCCGTCGGTCTGCACGGCGACGACGAGGTGCTGGGCTTGTGGTGCGCGTGCGATGTTGTGGCGGGCAGCAAGAGACAGCTGTGTGATCCGGTGGCCCTTGCTTGCGTACCAGCGCCTGCCAGGAAGCCATTGCCGAATAACCACGAGCAGTTCATCGTCGGTGATGTCCACGTGCTGAGTCTGCCCGAAGTGGCGCTCGTTCCAACCGGCCAAACCTGCCTGCGCGGCTGCAGCCGGGTCTACCGTGGAACGGTGAGCACCCACTCAGTGACGAACCAGCCCCCCGAACTTGTGCACAACGCTTTCCTCGACGACAGCGCCCTGCGCGAAGCAATGGGCGCGTTCGGTGCGGATTCCGAAGATGCGGGTCTGGTGCGCCTGGGCGGACTTGCCGGTTCGAGCGCCGTGCGGGACTTGGGCCGGCTGGCAAACGAGTACACCCCGGTGTTGCACACCCACGACCGTTACGGCAACCGGATCGACGAGGTCGAGTTCCATCCGGCCTGGCATGAGTTGATGACGGTGGCGGTGGAGAGCGGGTTGCACGCAGCCCCCTGGACGGCCGACGACAAAGCCGCGCACGTGCGTCGGGCGGCAGGTTTCATCACGTGGTCACAGGCCGAGGCTGGCCATGGTTGTCCGATTTCCATGACGTACGCCGCAGTCCCTGCCCTTCGCGTCGATCCGCTGGTGGCAGCCCAGTGGGTCCCGGGGCTCTCGAGTCGGACCTACGACTTCGGGCTGCGCCAGCCGGGTACCAAGCAGGGCCTGATCGCGGGCATGGCCATGACTGAGAAGCAGGGCGGCTCCGATGTCCGCGCGAACAGCACCGTGGCCGTTCCCGACGGCGACGGCTACCGGCTGACCGGTCACAAATGGTTCTGTTCGGCCCCGATGAGCGACGTGTTCCTGGTGCTCGCCCAGGCACCCGGCGGGCTGACATGTTTCGTCGTGCCCAGGGTGCTTCCCGACGGCACCCGTAACGATTTCCAGATCCAGAGGTTGAAGGACAAGCTGGGCAACCGCTCCAATGCCTCGAGCGAGATTGAATTCGAGAACACCTACGCCCAGCGCCTCGGCGACGAGGGGCGCGGCGTTCGGACGATCGTCGAGATGGTTTCGGCCACCCGTCTGGACACGGTGCTGGGATCGACGGCATTGATGCGCAAAGCCCTGTCGGAGGCGATGTGGCACGCGGAACACCGCGAGGCATTCGGTGCCCGGCTCATCGACCAACCGTTGATGCGAAACGTGCTTGCGGACCTGGCATTGGAGGTGGAGGCCGCCACATGGCTGGGTCTTCGGCTGGCCCACGCCGTCGACGCCGCTGAGGCCGGATCCAGCGAGCAGGCTGCGTTGCGGCGCATCGCATTGCCGATGTCGAAGTACTACGTGTGCAAGCGCACGCCCGCCATGACCTTCGAGGCCATGGAGTGCCTCGGCGGGGTCGGGTACGTGGAGGAGACCGGCATGCCCCGGCTGTACCGGGAGGCTCCCGTCAACTCCATTTGGGAAGGGTCGGGCAACGTGAATGCGCTGGATCTGCTTCGAGCCATCGCCCGCAATCCGGAGAGTCTGGATGCCTACCTGCAGGCTCTCGCCCCTGCGGCCGGCTGCGACGAGGCCTTCGACGCAACGCTCGCCGACATCCTCAACGCATTGGCCCAGAACCCCGCTGAGGCGCCTGCGCGGGCCCGTTGGCTGGCCGAACGGATGGCCTTGCTGCTGCAAACCGCAATCCTGGTCCAGCACGCTCCCGCCTTCGTGACTGAGGCATTCATCGCCAGTCGGCTTCAGCAGTCCGAGGGCACCTACGGAGTGGTCGATCTCGGTGCACACGACGTCGAGGCACTGCTCGAACGGGCGGCCGTGGGGCGTACCTGACCGGCGCGAACACGCGTGTTGGCGCGGCGCGCGGTGCGGCCATCGGGCAAGATCGGCGTATGCCCGCCCAGATCGATGAGGTTCAGACCTACGACGCAGACCCCGTGACCGTCTTCGCGATGTTGTGCGACGAGGAGTTCATCCGGCACAAGAGCACCCAGAGCGGTTCGCTTGAAGTCGACGCGAGTGTGGTTGACCAAGGTGACACGATCCAGATCCACAACCGTCGTGTCATGCCGGCCAAGGTTCCAGGCTTTGTCAAACGGTTCCTGGGAGACACCATTCCGCTTGATGAGACCCAGGTTTGGGGTCCCGCCGACGAGCACGGATCCCGGACGGCGGACTTCACCGTGGACTTCGACGGCCAGCCCCTCAGCTTCGGCGGGACCATCACCCTGCGGCCGCACGCCGGCGGCGGGACGGCGGTTGAGACCACCGGACCGATCAAGTGCTCTGTCCCCTTCGTCGGGGGCAGGATTGAGAAGTTCGCAGCGGAGTGGATCGGCAAGTACCTGAACAAGGAGCAGCGGGTGGGCGCGCAGTGGCTGACCGACCACGAGTGAGTAGGTGCGCGGGGCCGCCAGGCCGTTGGTTAGCCCCGCGGCCGGCCCGCCCGGGGCCGTTCGTTAGCCCCGCGCGCACGGCCTCGCCCAGGGGCCGTTCGTTAGAGGTTGTGCTGTTGGTTAGAGAAACAACGCGTGGATTCGCTAACCAACAGCACAACCTCTAACCAGGGCTCAACCGGGCCAGTTCGGCCAACGCCGACAGCCGCGAAAGCGCGCGGAAATACTTCTTCCGATACCCACCGCGCAGCATCTCCGGGCTGAACAACTCCCCCAGCGACTCCCCGGCTGCGGCCACGGGCACATCCTGGTCGTAAAGCCGGTCCACCAACACGACCAGCCGCAGCGCCACGTCCTGATCTGGCAACGGGTGAACCCCCAGCAGCCCCACAAGTGGAATGCCGTGCACCAGACGCGCGTACTTGGACGGATGAACCCCCGACAGGTGGTCACACAGCGCGTCGAAGTCGTCCAGCGTCGCACCTGCCGTGCGCTCAACCGCAGCCACCACATCCGCCGGCGCCCACGGTTGGGGTGCGCGTGGCACCCCCCGGTGCCGGTAGTCGACGCCGTCGATGCGGATCACGTCGAAGTGCGCAGACAACCCCTGGATCTCGCGCAAGAAATCGTCGGCCGCGAACCGGCCCTCTCCCAATGCGTCCGGCAGCGTGTTCGAGGTGGCGGCCAGCCGCACTCCGCGTTGGGTAAGAGCCATGAGCAGCGAACTCATCAGAACCGTGTCCCCCGGGTCGTCGAGTTCGAACTCATCGATGCATACGAGGTCGTGCCCGCCGAGCGCTTCGACGGTGCCCGCGAATCCGAGCGCCCCCACCAGGTGGGTGTACTCGACAAAGGTTCCGAAGGTCCGCAGGCCCGGGGTCGCGTGCCACAGCGACGCGAGCAGGTGGGTCTTGCCCACGCCGAACCCGCCGTCGAAGTAGATGCCCGGGCGCATCTCGGCCGGCGCGGCCTTGCGCAACCAGCTGCGGCGTTTGGGTTGTGTGCCCGCCGCGACGAAAGCCCGGGCTCCGGCCACCGCCGCCGCCTGGCTCGGGTGCCGTGGATCGGGAACGTAGGAGTCGAAGGTGACCTGCCCGAAATGCGGCGGGGGCACAAATCCGGCCACCAGGTCTGTCGGGCGGACCTCGGGGATCCGTTGTGTGAGACTCGACGGCACCCATGGAATCTATCGCTGCCGACTCGCCTGGCCCGCCACAAGGGTGGTCAGATAGTCCGGTGGACGACGACGAGCTGTGGCAGGCGTACGCATGGTCCGAGCACTGTCTGCGGGTCAACTTCGTGACGAGCATCGACGGTCACATCCAGGGTGCCGACGGCCTGTCCGGAACCCTGAGCACCGAACACGACCGGCGACTGTTCCATATGCTGCGGGCGGGTTGTGACGCCGTGCTCGTGGGCGCAGGAACGGCCCGCCGGGAGAAGTACGGGCCGATTAAGATCAAGGCCCCGTGGGATGAGATGCGCACTCAATCCGCCCCGCCTGCGTTGATCATGGTCTCGGCCAGCGGCAACGTCCCCGACATCGAAGGTGCGATCGTGAGCGACGGAACGGACCTCGCATCACTGAAGTCCCGCTACCCGCGGATCCTGTGCGAAGGCGGCCCGCACCTTTTCACATCGCTGCTCGAGCAGGGTCTGGTCGACGAATTGGCACTCAGCATCTCCGGGTGGCTCGGCGGGTCCGGCCGCCTGGTCACCGACGACGCCACAGCCCAGGCTGAACCCGTTCACGTCCATCACAACGCCGACGGGGTCTTCTCACTGTGGAGCATCTCGTGATCTCACCCATGTTGGCAAAGGCCGTCGGAGACAAGATCCCCGAAACCCCCGGGCTGCTCTTCGAGCCGAAGTGGGACGGTTTCCGATGCCTGATCTTCCGGGATGATGATGGCGTCGTTCTGCAGAGCCGCAAGGAGGAGGACTTTTCGTACCTGTTCCCCGAGATGGTTGAAGCCGCCCAGTCCTTGCCGGCGGGAACCACCCTTGACGGCGAGTTGGTCATTGTGGGCCAGAAGGGCCTCGAGTTCGAGACCCTGGGCAACCGGATCCGCCCCCGATCCGAAGCCGGAGGCTGGAAGATCAAGGCGCTGTCCGAGGACACCCCCACGCAATATGTCGCATTCGACCTCCTGCGCTGGCAGGGAGAGGATGTCAGCCAACTTCCCTTCGCCGAACGCCGGCGGATCCTGGCGTCGGTTGAACTCCCACAGCGATTGCACCTCACCCCGATAACCGATGACCGCGAGGTCGCCCAGGACTGGTTCAACCTTTTCGAGGGCGCCGGCCTCGATGGAGTTGTGTGCAAACCTGCGGACCAGCCCTATGCCCCCGGCAAACGCACCATGTTGAAGGTCAAGCATGTGCGCACAGCCGACGTGGTGGTTGCAGGATGGCGGCCCTACAAGAACCCCGCTCCGGACGGTTCTGAGATGGTGGGCGCGCTTCTGCTGGGCCTTTACGACGAGTCAGGTGTGTTGCACAACGTAGGCGCAGCCGGTGCCTTCAGTCGTGAAAATCGGATGGCGCTGGCCAAGGAGCTGGCCCCCATCGAGATCGGTCCCGATGACGAGCATCCGTGGAAGTGGGCTGGTGACGGGCAGCGGGTGCCCGGGATGCAGTCGCGCTGGACTGGCAAGAAGGACATGGGTTTCCACCCGTTACGTCCAGTGCTTGTCGCAGAGGTGAAGTACGACCACATGCAGGGAGACCGCTTCCGGCACGTCGCGTCGTTCATGCGCTGGCGTCCCGACCGGGAACCGCTCAGTTGCACCTACGAACAGTTGGAGCGCCCGGTCAAGTTCGACCTGGCGGCGGTTCTGGCTGGGCAGGTGCGCTGATGGCCACGGAGACCTTTCTGGAGGTGGCTGGACGCGAGGTGCGGATCTCCAGCCCGGACAAGATCTACTTCCCCGAGCCGGGATACACGAAGCTCGACGTGGTCTCGTACTACGCTTCGGTCGCCGAAATGATGCTGCCGTACGTCCAGGATCGGCCCGACCGCCCTAGAACGCTGGCCCGATGGTGTTCTGCCTGGGGTGAAGATGGCCCAACGCGGGCGACGGGTGAACCCCGGCGAGGCGTTCTACCAGAAGCGCATTCCCACCCATGCTCCCGAATGGATCCACAGCGCGGAGATCTCGTTCCCCTCAGGACGCACGGCCAACGAGATCACCCCCACCGAGCCAGCCGTCATCGTCTGGTGCGCGAACCTGGGGACGATCGTCTTCCACCCCTGGGCTGTGACCGCGCCCGACGTGGAGCATCCAGACGAGTTGCGCTTGGACCTTGACCCGCAGCCTGGCACGGACTTCCGCGACGCCGTTGAGGCTGCGGGTGTGATGCGCGAGATCCTCACGGAGTTGGGGATGGTCGGCTGGCCGAAGACCTCCGGCGGACGCGGCCTGCACGTGTTCATCCCCATCGAACCCCGATGGGACTTCATCGATGTGCGTCACGCCGCGATCGGCATCGGCCGGGAGATGGCTCGCCGGGTGCCTGACCTGGTGACGGTCGAATGGTGGAAGGAGAACCGCGGCGAGCGCATCTTCCTGGACTACAACCAGAACGCCCGGGACCGCACGATAGCCAGTGCCTTCTCGGTGCGCCCGAGACCGAATGCCCCGGTGTCCACTCCCCTGCGCTGGGACGAGCTGGTGCACACCGAACCCGGGGACTGGACGATCTCCACCGTGCCCGACCGCATCTCGGAGTTGGGCGATGTGCACGCGGGTCGCTGGGGTCAGGCCTTCGACTTGACGCCGGCGCTGGAGTTGTACGACGGCGAGGAAATGGCATATCCCCCGGACTATCCGAAGATGCCTGGCGAACCGAAAAGGGTGCAGCCCTCGCGAAGAGCCAAGTGAGAGGGTTGATTCCTGGGTGTCGGTGGTCGCGCAGCGTAGATTCGCCGGAACATCTGCCTCGGCGGGTACCTGCCTGCCGTCGAGGGTGGGTACACCGGAATTGAGTGGTTAGTCACGCCTGGGGACTGGCCGTGAGTGCAAAGCGCCACTTCCGCCGTTCGTATTCGATGTGCGAAGATCGGTTTTCAGCCTGGGAGGGCCCATGAGACATGCAGTGACGATGAAGCGAACACGTCGACTGGGCCTGGCCGTCTGTGCAGCACTTGGCTTGACGCTGAGCTCGTTGGGACCGGCTGCCGCTGACACGATAGTCGTGGGGACCATCGATGCCATCGGCCAGCAGCCGGTGGGCGTCGCCGTGACTCCCGACGGCACCCGGGTCTACGTCACCGATGCCGTTGGCAACGCGGTGCTGGTTGTGGAAACGGCCACCAACACAATCACCGGATCACCCATCCCCGTGGGAGTCGAGCCCGCCCGAGTCGCCATCTCACCTGATGGAACGCGCGCATACGTGACCAACCAGTTCGGCGACTCCGTTTCGGTCATCGACACCGCTGGTGACGTGGTGGCAACCACGATCCAAGTCGGAGACTCACCGGTCGGTGTCGCGTTCACTCCCGATGGCACCCGCGCCTACGTCACCGGGTTTGGGGCGGTCTCGGTGATAGACACAATGAGCAACACCGTCATCGCCGGGATCCCGCTGGGTAGCGCGTTGAATTCGGTCGCAGTGACGCCGGACGGGCAGCGAGTCTACGTCGCCGATGGCAACGCGGGCACGGTGTCGAAGATCGATACTGCCACCAACACCGTCGTCGGTGCACCGATTCCTGTTGGCAACGGGCCGTCTGGGCTAGCTGTCGGTCTGAGCGGACAGAAGATCTACGTCGCGCTGTCCGACGAGGATGCCGTCGCGGTGATCGACACTGCGACCGAAACAGTCACGGCCTCAGTACCCGTGGGAGACGCACCGCGCAGTATTGCTGTCACTCCCGACGGCTCGACCGCCTACGTCACGAACAGCAATGCCGGCACGGTATCGGTGGTCGACACGGCGACCAATACTGTTGCCAACCCTCCGGTACTGGTGGGAGCGCTACCGGTCGGGGTGGCTACCGCGCCGGACAGCGTCGCTGCATACGTCACGAACCAGCTGAGTTCGAGCGTGTCCGTCATTGCGCCGCAGCCATCACCACCTCGCGACGTCACGGCGACTGCGGGCGACGCCGAAGTCACCGCGTCCTGGCTTCCGCCCACCAACACAGGAGGACGGCCGATCACAGGGTACGTCGCCACCGCCTCCCCAGGTGGCAAGGCCTGCGCGACAAACGGCGCCACCTCCTGCACGATCGCAGGACTGACGAACGGCACCGCCTACAGCGTGACTGTCACCGCGACGAACAGCATCGGCGCCACCAGTACGAGCGCCCCCTCAGAGTCCGTGACACCGACGAGAGCCGTTCTCACCATCACCCCGACGACAGTGGACTTCGCCAACCAAACGGTAGGCACCAGCAGCGATGCGAGCAACCTGACCGTGACCAACACCGGCACCCAGCCCGTCACCATCGGCGGAGTGGACGTGACCGGTGCGGGGTTCAGCGCGCAGGCCGGCATGTGTGCAGGGGCCACGCTCAGTGCGGGGCAGACCTGCGAGGTGTCGGCCGAGTTCGCCCCGACCGCAGAGGGGGCTGCAACGGGCACGGTCACGATCACGTCAAATGCCGAACCAGTCCAGGCCGCTCTCACTGGAAAGGGGACGGCCAAGCCCACCCCGCCGCCGGCGGTGAAGAAGCGGCAGACCCTCAAACCCAAGCTGCCCAAGCGAATCAAGGCCTCTGGACTGACCGTGCTCACCCCGGCAAACGCCCGCACCAACGCCGGGCAACTCGTGCGCACCATTGTGCGCGGCGGGCCGGCCAAGCCCACCACAGCCGGCGAGGTCCGTTACTTCACCGTCGTGCGCGGACCCAATGGCAAGACGTCGGTGCGCACCTTCGGCTACCCCAACCTGAAACTGCGCGTGACCCAGAAGGCACCCGCAACGGAGGGCTACACCGCCTTCACCCGCACCTCCACCTACACCAACGGCAAACGCGGCTGACGGATTCGCCGGAATATCTTGTCGCACAGCGCACCCCACTCCCCCTCACAACGCACACCGTCACCCCGTAGATACTCCGAAGATGCCTGGCGAACCGAAACGGGTGCAGCCGAGCCGGGCGCGGCACTGACTTGGCGGCCCGGCGCGGCGTGTTGGGTGACGTTCGTGCCGTTGGGTGGGGCTCGGGTAGTTGGTTGACGTTCGTCGCCGTCTGAGCGTCAACCAACTACCCGAGCGTCAACCAACGTGGGTGCCGAAACCCGGTGTGGGCAAGTAGGCGAGAGTTCGCCGAAACACGGGCAGTTCCACCTCTCTTACGTCACTGGACAGCCAGCGCCGGTGGTCGCAGATCAGCTCCAACAAGTTGGATCACGCTGGGCCCCTCGGCACCGGACGAAGCCAGAATGGTTGCGAAATCCAGGTCGTCGGTAAGGATCACAGCACCTTGCTCCTTGGTCCGCGCTCGCGATTACTGCATCCGTCAGACACGGTCGCGGTGAGCAGAAGCGGGTCCAGCCAATCACCTGGCAGTCGATCAAAGAATTACGTTCGTCAGACAATAGGATATGGTGCCGCATGGGCATTGAGGTCGTAGAGGAGGACCGGATGGCACGCTACAGCAGCAAGCACAAGGAAACCACCCGTCAGCGCATCATCGAGACGGCCGGTCGTCGGCTCAAGCAAGACGGCATCGACGGGTCCGGCATCGCCACCCTGATGGCCGACGCCGGACTCACAAACGGCGCCTTCTATGCGCATTTCGACTCCAAGGACGACCTGGTCGCGACGGTCGTCGGGGACCAGCTTGGTCGACAGGCGTCGGAGTTCAGCGAGCTGCCGGGCGGCCGCGCCGGACTCGAGGTCTTTGTCGGAGAGTACCTGTCGCCTGCCCACCGGGATCACCCCGATATCGGATGCCCGTCGGCGGCCCTTCTCGACGAAGTTGGCCGCTGTCCCGAATCGACCAAGGCGGCGTACACGGCAGGCGCCATGGCGATATTGGGTGAGATCTGCACCCGTTTGAGGCCCGGCGACCCCGAGTCTGTCAGGGGAACGGCGCTCGCACTGTTCACCATGCTCGTGGGCTCGATGCAACTCGCTCGGGCTGTAGATGACAAACAGCTGTCCAACGACGTCCTCGATCATGGTGTTCGCAATGCACGGGCCCTGATCCGCGGCGCAGCGAGCGAGCATTAGCACAGGCGGCTCCCGAAGGGTTGTCAGATCTTGGTCTATTAAAGTACGATCGTAATCTATCGTTCCTAGGAGCAGATCAATGACCGCCACCGCCACGTACCAGGACGCCGCCACCACGACGGTGGATGTCGACGGCACGACCTTTGCCTACCGCGACCTCGGTCCTCGGACCGGCATACCGGTCATCTTCCTCAATCACCTCGCGGCGGTTCTGGACAACTGGGATCCGCGCGTCGTCGACGGCATCGCCTCGCAGCGTCGGGTGATCACCTTCGACAACCGGGGCGTCGGTGCATCGGAGGGCAGGACACCGAACTCGATCGCCGGGATGGCCAATGACGCCGTCGCTTTCATCCGGGCGCTTGGGTTGGACCGCGTCGATCTGCTCGGGTTCTCGATGGGCGGCTTCGTGGCTCAGGTCATCGCAGGGGAGCACCCCGATCTCGTCGGCAGAGTCATCCTCGCCGGCACCGGTCCCGCGGGAGGCAAAGGGATCGACAAAGTCACGCTCCTCACCTACCTGGACATGGCCAAGGGCGCCGCCACCTTCCGGGATGCGAAGTACTACTTGTTCTTCACCGATACTGCGAATGGCCGGTCAGAGGCGCGAGCGTTCCTGAAGAGGCTCAAGGAGCGCACGGAGAACCGCGACAAGCCGATCTCCATCGCCTCGTTCCGCGCCCACCTCAAGGCAATCCGTAGCTGGGGCGTTCAACAGCCGACCGATCTCTCGCGTATTCCGCACGCAGTGTTCGTCGCGAACGGCGACCATGACCGGATGGTGCCCACGCAGAACTCGACCGAGCTAGCGCGACGGCTACCGAACGCCAAGCTCACGATCTACCCCGACGCCGGCCACGGCGGCATCTTCCAGTACCACGCAGCATTCGTCCCGGAAGCGCTGGACTTCCTCGCTGCCTCGTAGTCACGGCCCACAAGAAGGGATCCCTCATGAAGGCATTCGTCGTCGAGAAGTACGGCAAGGACGGTCTGCGCGCCGCCGATCTACCGGAGCCGACAGTCGCTGGAGGTGACGTGCTGGTCCGGGTGAGCGCCGCGAGCATCAACCCGCTGGACAAGATGACCCGTGACGGCGAGTTCAAGCGCCTGATCAAACGCAAGTTGCCGTTCGTGCTGGGCCACGACCTAGCGGGCGTGGTCACCGAGGTTGGCGCCGACGTCCGTGACTTAAAGGTCGGTGACGAGGTCTACGCCCGTCCTCGCGACCTTAGGGCCGCAACGTTCGCCGAACTGATCTCGATCGATCAGGACGACGTCGCTCTCAAGCCGAAGTCGCTCACACTCTCCGAAGCCGCCGCCGTCCCGCTAGTCGCGCTGGCTGCCTGGCAGATCCTCGTGGAGCGCGCACAGGTGCAGCCGGGTCAGAAGGTGCTCGTCCACGCCGGCGCAGGCGGCCTCGGCTCGACTGTCATCCAACTGGCCAAGCACCTCGGCGCTGCCGTGGCGACCACCACCAACACGGCCACGGCAGACCTGGTCCGGGACCTCGGTGCCGATGTCGTCGTCGACTACACCACGCAGGACTTCTCCGAGGTGTTGTCCGGCTACGACCTCGTGATCGACTCCCTCGGTGGCCAGAACCTGGAGAAGTCCCTCACCGTGCTGAAGCCCCATGGCCTCGTCATCGGCGTTGCCGGCCCTCCCGATGCCGGATTCGCCCAGCAACTCGGCGCACCGGCGATACTGGGCATCGTCATGAACCAGCTCAGCCGCAAGGTCCGCAAACAGGCCAAGGCCCTCAACGTCCGCTACGAGTTCTTCTTCATGCAGGCCAACGGCTCACAGCTTCGTGAACTCAGTGCCCTGTACGACACCGGTGTGCTGCGGCCGGTCATCGACAGGACCTTCCCGTTCGAGGACACAGCTGAGGCCATGGCCTACGTCGAGGAGGGCCGCACCAAGGCCGGCAAGGTCGTGGTGACGATGGAGCCCCTTTCCGACCTCGGATCATCCGCGAATTGACCTTCTCCTCTCCCACGCGGCAGCATCGCAGGGTCTCCAGCAGGTCGCCGGCGTATCTTGTCGCGCAGCGCGCCCCTGTCCCCCTCGTGGCGTACACGGTCAGCCGGCGCACATTGGCAAAGATGCCCGGCGAGCCGAAACGGGTGCAGCCGAGCCGGCAGGTCAGACGGGGGAAATGCGGGCCAAGCCAGCGAGCCTGAGTGACGCACACCACCAACTAGCCCAATACCGTCATATGGGTGCCGCGTGTGGCTGGCGAGCAGCAGTACCGCCATGTCCCGCCGATACCACGGAGGTCAGGCGCTCGCCACCGACGAATCAGCGTCGTGCGCGCTGTCCTTGGCCTCGCCGGTCTTGCCGCGGACGCACAGGAGCAGGATGATCCCGACTGGGACCAGAACGAAGAGGGTGAACCCGGAGACCGCCGCGGGAATACCCGAGACTGCGGTGTCACTGACCTTGTCGATCCCGCCGGTGGCCAGGATGGCCGTCGGGTCGGTGAGCCCGTGCAGGATCATTGCCGCGACAATGAAGCTGGGCTGACGCAAATGGGTCTCCCATCGTCCCTCGTTCGCCGCCTGATCGTGCCCTCACCACGGCCTGGCTGCACCATGTGAGTCCGTGCGTTTCGGTCGGCGACGCGGTTCGACCTCGAGCGTCAGGGTGGCCAACGGTCAATTCGGGCCAGATTCGCCAGCCCGCTGCTGGATGGTCTGGTTGAGCCGCGACACCGTGTCCCGCAGTTCAGCCACCTCGCTGCGCAGGGCCTGCGCATCGTCGGCGGTCAAAGCGGAGCCTTCGGCGGTGCTGCTCTTTTCGTCACCGAGAATCCAGGCAACAAGCTTGGCGGTGAACATACTCGCAGCCAGGATGCCGCAGACGCTGACGACCACACCCAGGAACTTCCCGTCCGCCGTGGTGGGCGCGAACTCCGTCCCAGTGTCGATGTGCAGCAGACCGCCGAAAGCCCAAACGAAGGCGTCCCCGGGCCCATGGATGCCGGAAGACTGCTGATTGTTCTCCAACTCGACCATCGTCAGCCCGGACATGACACCCACGAACACGATCAGGACGAAAGAGAACGTGAAGCCGTCGCCCGCAGACAGTTGCCGCAATTCCAGAATGAAGGCCACGACGATCAAGATGAACCAGATCGGATCCCAGAAGAGGATCAGGAACAGCGGGGCGATCAGCAGCATCGGTAGCGCCGGATGGCGCAGGACGAACCCGAATCGACCCGTTTGGCCGCGCACCTGCCGGATCCACGTGATCAGGAGCAAGACCCACAGGACGGCCACTATGGCGTGCAGAATCCGCATCGTCGAAGACGCCCAGTGGCCGAAGCCGGCAATGATGATCGTCAGGCAGTAGACGGAGATGAAGGCAAGGCGCACGATCGCAGGCCAGGACTCCACCAGCGGCGGGCGTTGCGCCGGCTCTATGTCAGCCACCTCCGGTATCTCTTGTGCGGAGGACATGCCGGCGAGCCTATCGGGTGGAAGGATTCCGGACACGGTCGTGCCGATCGCTGACGCCGACGGCAGTTGGGAAACGCTGGGAACGAACAGGAACCTGGCTGATGCGCAGTGGGATGGACTGGTCTTGCAGAACCCGTGTGCCACGCCTCCGAGTTCCACGTGGGGAGCGGGACGAGCCTGCGGCGTGGTCCTCGCTGCAGGCTCGTCCGGCTCATGACTTGGCGGTCGAGTCCGGCGCGTTGGTTGACGTTCATGCCGTTGGGTGGGGCTCGGGTAGTTGGTTGACGTTCGTCGGGCGACAGACGTCAACCAACTACCCGAGCGTCAACCAACGTGCTCCACCGAAGCCCGTCGTGGGCAAGTAGGCGCGGATTCGCCGAAACATCGGGCAGTTCCACCTCCTTTACCTCGCTGGACAGTCAGCATGCCTCGGGAGGATGAAGGGACCGGCGGGGTACTCAGTGTTCAGGGGCAGCATGCGCACGCGCATGCGCGCTGACTCTAAGGTCACGAGTACACCTGACTCGAGTTCGCGTCTGAGCTGCCCAATCGTCGTCGACTACACCACGCAGGACTTCTCCGAGGTGTTGTCCGGCTACGACCTCGTTATCGACTCCCTCGGTGGCCAGAACCTGGAGAAGTCCCTTATCGTGCTGAAGCCCCATGGCCTCGTCATCGGCGTTGCCGGCCCTCCCGATGCCGGGTTCGCCCACTCTTGGTGTTGCTTGTCCAAGGTGCGGACCAGGTCGTCGCGTCGCGGTTAGAGGTTGTGCTGTTCGTTAGCGAAAACACGCGTGGATTCGCTAACGAGGACCACAACCTCTAACCAGGGCGCCAGCGGACGTCCGAACGCATTCAGATCGAACCTGGCGACGACCCTCCGAGACCGTCGAATTCGGCGCCACTGACAGAGGCAACGGCTGCACGCACGGTCGCAAAGCGGTCCTCGGGTGGCAGCACATCGGCCAACCCGGTCTTGCCGAGTTGTTCCTCAAAGGTGACGCGGGAACGGGCCAGGACGAATCGGATGCCCTGACCCTGGAGTTCGGTCACCACGTCTGCGAAGGCCTGGGCGCCGGAGGTGTCGAGATCGGTGACTGACTCGGCGTCGAACACCAATGTCGTGACAGGGTCGGGTGCACCTCGAACTGCCTCGTGCACGCGGCTACGGAAGTACCGGCAGTTGGCGAAGAACAGCCGGTCGTCCAAGCGGTAGATCACCACATCGGGGATCAGGATCGCGTCACGGTGACGTTCGACATCGACGAATCGACCAGCGGCCGGGCTCCACCCGAGGACCGCGTCACGCGGCTGGGCGCTGCGGCGAACGACATCAAGTATCGACAGCAGCACGGCCAGAATCAGCGACGGCAACAAGCCGATGGTGAGCATGCCCACCACCGTGACCACCGCGACCACCAGTTCACCACGAGACCCTCGGATGAACGCCCGCCAGGCGCCGATGTCCATCAACCCCAGTGCGGCGTAGATGATCACAGCCCCCAGGGTGGCCTTGGGCAGCAGTGCCAGCGCCCCGGTCAGAAACAGCAAGACGACGACAACGCCGGCGGCCTGCACCAGTCCCACAACCTGGGTGCGCCCGCCGAGCCGGACGTTGACAGCGCTGCGCGAGCCGCTGGACCCGAGGGGGAACGACTGGGAGATGCCCGCAGCCACGTTGATGCCCGCCAAGGCGGTCAGCTCCTGGTTGGTGTTCACAGCAGGGTCGCCCGGCTGGCTGAGGCTGCGGGCGGTGAGGATCGCATCGGAGAATCCGACCAGGGCGATGCCGACAGCTGAGGGCAGAAGGATGGCGATATCGGTCAGCGACACCGACGGCCAAGCCAACGTCGGCAAGCCGGCTGGGATTTCGCCCACCAGCGCCACGCCACGCTGTTCCAGGTCCCACAGAGCCGACACGCCGATGGCGACCACGGTCACCGCCAGCAGCATCGGGAACTTGGGCAGGAAGCGGCCACCGACCAGAAGTGCGGTCAGGCTCAAGGCGCCGATCAGCAGCGTCAGCGTCTGCGTCCCGCCCACCACGTTGCCCGCGAACGAGACATACTCCTCCAGAACGGTGTCGCCCTCAACCTCGACTCCGGTGACGTCGTCGAGCTGTCCGGACAACAATGTGAGCGCCAGCCCGGTGAGGAAGCCCAGTAGGACGGCCGCGGAGAAGTAGTCGGAGATCCAGCCCAGCCGAAGCAGCCGGGCCACCAGAAAGACCGCACCCACGAGCAGCGCCAGCATCGCGGCGAGGACTGGGTAGTCGGCCGGGTCGGAGGACACGGTGGCCAAGGCAGGTGCCACGAGCAAAGCCGAGGTCGCGGTCGGTCCAGTCATTAGCGACCGGGAGGAACCCAGGGCCGCATAAGCGACCAGAGGCAGCAGCAGCCCGTACAGGCCGGCCACCACAGGCAGCCCCGCAGTCTGGGCGTAGGCCATCCCCTGTGGAACGGCTAGAGCCGCCAGCGCGACCCCGGCGAGCACATCGACGCGCAGCAAAGACGCGGAGTAGCCGCGCAACGACCCGACGAGGGGCACGAAGCGCCACCGGGAGGTTGCACGCCCCTTCGGCCGGAACGGCTGCACAGAGCCCCCGTCCTCGTGTTCGCTCATCGGAATGCCTCCATCCGACATCTGGGTGAGGGCGCAAAGATGTCGCCGGTTGGCCAGAGGGCTCCGTCCGTGACTAGGAACAGCACGCCACGGGCAACCCGCGCAAACCCATCGCCAGCAACCAGTATCTGCATGGGTTCAACACACCACCGATGGCTGCACAAAGCATCCTCCATGAAGGGTGAGCGCATGCCACGGAACACACTCGACGCGGGACACAGTCGAGCCGGACGGCACCCACGCCTAACGTCCCCAACCAGAACGCCAGCACCCTGGAGTATCCCGTCACACAGCGCGCCGCACTCCCCCTCGTGACGCGCATCGTCAAGCTGTGAGCATTCCAAAGCTCCCTGGTGAACCGAAACCTGTGCAACCGAGGCGAGCGCGAGCCTGACCGACGGCAAGGCCCGTCGCGTTGGTTGACGTTCATGCAGTTGGGTGGGGCTCGGGTAGTTGGTTGACGTTCAGGCGGCGACGAGCGTCAACCAACTACCCGAGCGTCAACCAACGGGGTGACCCAGAGTCGCGAGGACCTGAAACTGTCAAGTGGATCGTGTCCACGGTGTTCATCCAGCTCACCCTTGGTCTGATCGTGGGCGCTGTCATCCTGATCGCCACCATCACCTACATGGGATGGACCAGCGAACTCTTCGCGCGCCAGAGCATCTACCGCTCGTGGTGGATGTGGCTGGGCTCCGTCGTGGTAGCCATACCGATCGTGCTGCGCGTCGGGCATCGACTGGGGCGGAACGCAGTGCCGTTGTCCGCGCGCTGGGCATCGCCCGCCTATCACTTCACTGAGTTGGGTGCGATGAGCCGCCGAGTCGTAACAGCGCTTAGGGACTTCACGGGCCGGCGTGCAACTAATGCAGCGGATGAGGTGGTGGTTGGCCGTGAGCCCGCAAAACGTTGAGCCGCACGAGGGGGTAGAACCTTGTGCGAAGGACGTCAAACACACCTGAGACGATCGTGCTGCAGTGGTACCCAATGCAGAGATGATGAAGGCGATGCACGACGACACGTTCACTCCGGACGAGGTCGTCGCTGCGCTCGAACGGGTGTTGAAAAGCGATCAGTTCCGGTCCTCTGATCGAAGCCGCAGTTTCCTGGCATACGTGGTCACCGAAACTCTGGCCGGCAGGGGCGAACGATTGTCGGAACGCACGGTTGGTCGCCGAGCCCTGTACCGTCGCGACGACTTCGATGGTCGCTTCGATCCCGGCGTGCGGGTACAGGCCACCAGGGTGCGCAAAGCCCTTGCCGCGTACTACGACGCCCACTCCGACCCGGTGCGGATCACCCTGGCAGTGGGGAGCTACGCGCCTGCGTTCCAGCGAGTCCAATCGTGGTCCGAGCCACAAATGGAGACTGCCGTCGCCGTCACCTCTGATGACGACGAATCCGGCTCCCAAGCTCTCTCACAGGAGATGTCACGGCAACTCGACGCGTTCCCCGGACTGCGTGTCATCGGACCCGTCAAGGCAGGCGCTGAGGATTCAGGATCAGTCGCCCGACGACTGCAGACCCGCTTTGTGCTGCATGTAGCGGCCACCTCGGAGTCCGACGGAACGCACGTCGAACTCGGTGTCTTCGATGCCACATCGTCGGCCTTGGTGTGGACGCTGCGCGAACGGTTACCCGCATCGGCTGTTGAGGGTTTCGATGTCGGGCGATGGGCGCAGAACATCGCCGGTCAGATCGGGGACTACAACGGGGTCATCATCACGCGGGTCGGGGAATCGCGCAGTTTCGGCGAGGACCAGTGGCAGGCCATGCAGTCCTACTACGCGATGTTCGTGTCCGGCGACCGTCAGGACGTGGTCGCGGCGGTCCGCAGACTGCAGGAGGCAGTCGACCGCGGCCACACCTCCCCGACGATCACGGCCGCGCTGGCTCACGGATTGTCGCTTCGAGCCGGCTACGACCTCAGCGACGATCTTGCCGCTGATCTGCGAGCCGCCAGCGGAGATCGCGCAGCTCCACTCTCAGCCTGGATCCCGGTTCTGCGACGGCCCATCTTGCACTGGCCACCGTCGCCCTCGTGAGCGAACAGCACGACCTCGCTCTTGAGCACGCTCGGACGGCAATGGATCTCGCTCCCTTCCATCCGTCCATCACGGGGACGGCCGGGACTTTGTTGGCTCATGCCGGGGACTGGTCGGGCGGCCTCGCCGGTATCCGGCAGGCACTACACCTCAACCCCAACATGCCGGGGTTCTCGCGGGTTCTGCTCGTCGCGGACCACATCTTCGCTGGCGACGACGCATTGGCCCTGTCCGAAGCCGCCCTCATCGCAACACCGACCGAGGTGTGGGGTCCCTACTTTCGCGCCCTTGCTCTGATGGGTCTGGGCTACAGCGAGCGTGCCCACGCGGAAATGGACGTCGCCCTGGCGATCGATCCGCGCGTATTGGACGATGAGAACCAAGTGATGCCGGAATGGATGGCGATCACCAGTGCCCAGCGAGGGGTCCTGCGTGACCGGCTGAAGATGTTCCAGTGACAGGTCGCTGATGCCACGGTCGGTCATCGCGAGGCCGAACGGATCGCCGCGTTGGTTGATGTAGGCACCTGCCACCACCGAGTACACCGTCTTCACGCGAGGCGCCTCCCACATCCGGGGCGAAAGAGGCTGAGACATCGGCGGAATATCTCGTCGCACCGCACACCCCCTCCCCCTCGTGACGCGCACCGCCACCGGCCGAACACTGGCGAAAACGCCCGGCGAGCCGAAACGGGTGCAGCTGAGCCGGGTGCGGGAGTGAACAGCGGGCCGCGTTGGATGACGTTCGTGCTGTTGGGTGGGGTTCGGGTAGTTGGTTGACGTTCGTCGGCGTCTGAGCGTCAACCAACTACCCGAGCGTCAACCAACGCACGGGCAGCCGGCGCGGGCAGGCATGCGCGAACTCACCGGAATATCCGGCAGTCCCCCCTGTCTTCTTCTGTGCGCACCCCTGTGTTGGGTGCGCGTCTCGGAAGTGCGCGAAGGGGTTCAGCGAGGTTTGCAAAATCGTCGCTCCGCTCAGCGCGGCAGAGGGTTCGGGCCGGTCGCGGTAACGAGGCGCTGGGGCACCCAGTCCTCGACGTGCACGAATCCCTCGAAGGGTCCGGCATACGTCTCCACGGACGCCTGCAGCGACAGTCGATAGAACTTCACATGCGTGAAGTCCTGGAACAGGATGTACACGGGATCAGGTGTGCTGTTCGGACCCTGGAACTGCTGCCCCGTCAGGACGGATTTGTTCGCTGCGACAAATGCGTCGAAAGTGTCGCCGATCACCACGCCCAGATGCTCCAAACCCATCTTGTAGACGCGCTGATGAACCGGCGGAATGAGTTCGATCAGCGCGACGGTTTTGCCGTCGAGGACGTCGAGCGGTTCGCCCAGGACGATCAGCGAGATCGGGCGGCCGTTCCAGAGGTTCTCCAGATTGGCCACGGCGTGGCGTTCTAAGAGCCTGCGTACATGCACGTACTGGTCCCACTCCGGCAGGCGAACGGCAAGGTGACTCAGATCGTAAGGGCTGATATCGATTCCCAGAGCGAGCAGCCGTTCAGCCTGTTGTGCCGCGAACGACCGATAGTCCCCGATGACCTCGCCGACCGGATCGGCCATCGCCGTCTCCTCTCAATCGCCAACCACCTTACGGCGCGATGAACGGTGGATGCTTAGGACCGAATCCGGCGCGGACCACAGATGGGCCCACGACAGCTCGGCACCGCGTTAGAGGTTGTGCTGTTGGTTAGAGAAAACACGCGTGGATTCTCTAACCAACAGCACAACCTCTAACCAACGCTCGTGCTCGCCCTTCCGGCCAGCCCGACACAGCCCCGCTACTTGCCGAGCTTGCCGATGAACTGTTTCACTTTGTCCTTGTTGGAGGGCGCGACTGAGATGTTGCCCAAGAACTGGACCGTCACATTCACCTTGCCGTCACGGCCCACTTTGGACCACTTCTCAGAACAACGACACGGTGTCGGTGATAAGCACCGCCACCAACACCATTGTCGGCAGTTCGATCCCGGTCGGCGACGCTCCAACAGGGTTGGCGTTGTCCCCGGACGGCACGCGCGCGTACGTCGCCAACACCAATAGCGACACGGTGTCGGTGATAAACACCGCCACCAACACCATTGTCGGCTCACCGATCGCCGTCGGCGACGGACCACTGCGGGTGGCGATCACCCCCGACGGCACCCGCGCGTACGTCACCAACAACAACAATGGCGGCAACGTTTCGGTGATCAACACCACGACCAACACCGTTATCGGCAGCCCGATCACGGTCGGCAACGGCCCGTACGGGGTGACGGTGTCCCCGGACGGCGCGCGCGCCTACGTCACGAACTTCTTCAGCGGCGACGTGTCGGTGATCAACACCACGACCAACACCGTGTCGGGTACTCCGATCACGGTCGGCGTGAATCCGACGGGGGTGACGGTGTCCCCGGACGGCGCGCGCGCCTACGTGAGCAACCTCGGCTCCGACACGGTATCGGTGATCAACACCGCCACCAACGGCGTCACAGGCACCCCGATCGCCGTCGGCGACGGACCTTTCTCGGTGGCCGTGTCCCCAGACGGTAGCCGGGCGTACGTCACCAACCTGCTCAGCAGCACGCTCTCGGTGATCGCCTTGCAGCCGTC
>CAVSZD010000004.1:0-25692 GCA_963732355.1 uncultured Actinomycetota bacterium
GCCCGCGTTAGAGGTTGTGCTGTTGGTTAGCGAAACAACGCGTGGATTCTCTAACCAACAGCACAACCTCTAACCAACGGCCCTCGTGGTGCGTGCCCTACGGCCCAGCCACCAGGTGCGACCACGGGCCAGCCCCACCGGCCCGCTCAATCGCTGCCGGGTCGATCGGGACGCCGCGGACGCCGGTGTCGGGGACCGGCACGCCGCGCTCAACGCGGTAGACGTCGGCGCCGGCCTTGAGCAAGGTGCCATCGGCTGGGAAGTTGCGCACGTGCGACCAGGCGTTGAGCCCGCCCGCCTGGTCGAGGGCTTCTTGCGCGACCTCGACCACCGTGGGCTTGGGCCGCAGTTCCTTCCACCAGCTCTGGGTCATGTGGATCGGAGCGCCACCGGCGAAGACGTACCGCTCGCCGCTGGGCGTACTCACGATGGTTCCGTCCGCAGGCTTGTCACCCAGCGTCTCAAGCGCGGCCGCCGCGACCCGGACCGCATCCTTGGCGCCGCCCGGCACGAACACCGGGGCGCCACCGGCGACCACGAACGTGTCCTCACCGGCCAGCAGGTACGTCCCATCAGCCGGCACCACCGGCAGCTCGGCGAACTCGGCATCCGTCAATTTCCGCGCCGGACCGTCCGAGTTCACAACCATCGGGGCGCCGCCAGCGATCCGGTACACCTGACCATCGTTACGGACCAAGTCGCCGTCCTGCAGCGGGTCGGGACGCTTGACCACCGGCTCCGGGATGCGTGATCGGCGGCGGGGTCTTCGACGTCACACCGACGTACCGGCGCGGGATGAACGTCCCGTAGCCGGGCCAATACGGGTACGGGATCTGGCTCAAGTGCGCGCCCCCGGACGGGCTCTCCTCGTAGGCGTAGTACTCGGTCTTCGACGCGTCGGCCCACCCCGCGAACAGGACCACATGGCCGCTGGTTCCGGGCAACGGGTTGTTCAAGATATCGCCGGGCTCGAGGGCATCCTTGGCGATCGGGTAGGAGACGCTCGGCAAGGTCACGGTCGTGTAGGAGGAACCCAATCCCCACGCCATCGACACGTAGCCGGAGCAGTCGGTTCGGTAGGTGCCGTACTCGTTGGTGAAGTAGTTGCTGCCGCTGTAGCCCACATCCGCCGCGACCCAACTGCGCGCTCGCTCGATCATGTCCGGCCCGGTTTGGGCTTGGGCGGTCGCTGGAACGAGCAGGCCGACGAGGACCGCGATCGCAGTAGCGATCCCGGCCACGCTGAATCGACGGGCCTTCACACTTCCAGGGTAGGTCACGCGGCCGGGCGTATCCTCGGCCGCAAGGACGGCCTGCGCGCAAACCGAGTATTAGCTCACGCTGCGTGGTCACGTGGGGTATGTGCCTACTGCGGTTCTGCCGACGCAGCGCGATAAGTCGTTGTCGAAGGACACGATCTCGCGTCGGTCCTAGATCGCCGACGCCGCCAGATGGGCATCGTTGACGAGGTTGCCCGCGGCGGTCAGCGGCGCCCAGAGAGTTCGAAGGACACGCCCGTGCTCGACAGTCGGCTCGAGCGCCACTGCGGCTGATGCGTCGAAACACCGCCGGGATCGTTCGTTGTGGTCCGTGTCGTACTCGGGCACCGCACCCCTGCGTCGCCCTAAGGCGCCGCCGGACCCGGACACGGGTTCACGGTCGCGACGTCGCGGGTGCGGCGGCGGCCCTTTGGCCCGAGGGTCGCCGCAGGCGTTGACCCCCACGGAATCTGCGGCCTACCATGCTTTAACGCGCTCGGCGTGCGAGAAGGCGGTGGCCTGCAATGCGAAGACTCACCATCAATGTGACCCTCGCCACCACGGCAAGCCTGGTTGCGGCGCCGTTGGTTGCCGTCCCGGCGCACGCCGCGATCGGGGTCGTCGCCAGGGATATCCCCGGGGTGCCGCCTACCGACCCACCGTCACCTCCTCCGCCACCGACACCAGAACCGACGTTCACCCCGGCCCCCTACGATCCGGATCCCGGGTACACCGCGCCGCCGGAGTACCTGCGCAAGCCGGGGGAGATCGCAAAGATGCGCCTGAGCTTCAAGGAGGTGGCGACGAAGGGTCGGATGTCGGTCAGCTGGAGTTCGTCCGAGCGGGCGACGTCCTACGAGGCGCGGATCACCAAGGTGGTGCTGCAGCTCGGGACGACGGGGCCCAAGTACAAGAAGGCGAAGCCGCAGCCCTGGAAGCAGACCGGCAAGCGCGCGATGAACTTCGACGTCGCGTCCGCGAAGCGCTACCGCATCCAGGTCCGCGGGACGAACAGCGCAGGGGCGGGTCCGATCATCCAGCAGATATTCGTTGTCCCGTAGGACAGCTCTGCGGAGGGGCACTGCAGGGCTGCCTGCTCGTCAGCCTCTCGTCAGGGCGGCCGGTTTTGGCGCCGTCCAAGTCGACCCTGGATCACGATGTGGGCGGACTTGTTACGGGCCTGGTTGTTCTCCTTGACTTTGGCAACGATCGCGTCCAAGTACACGATCGGAGGATCCCTACCACCCAACGGTTCATCAAGACCTATCACTGGCGATGATCAAGAGGTGCGCACTCCAACTCCGTCCCATTTAGACTGACATCCGAGGTGCTCATGTCCCACAGCCACACCGCCTATGCCCGCGAGGACGTTGAGGACGCCAAGCGGGGGTCGCCGTCGGTCAGCCTCGAACCGTGGGCGAGCGCGCGTGGCCTTGCGTTCCCCGGGCCCGGACTCTCGGGCCAACTGGTCACGGTCCTGCCCCGTTTCGCGGAGTACCAGTTCAACGTGTGCCGCGGGGAGTTGGTGCCGGGCCGCCTAGGTCAGGTCGCGCACGAACTCAACGAGATCGAGGCGCATGAGGGTTCGATCCGCGCTGGCGGGACCTTCTTCGGTACGAGGGTCGTGACCCGGCGGGGGTTCAAGTCGATGATCGGCTGGAGCGACGACCGGCCCGACGAACCATTCGCCGCGAACGCCGCGTGGGCGCCGACGACCAAGGTCGTGCTGCGTGTCCCCGAGGCGATCCTCATGCCGCGGGTGGTCATCCGCAACGCCGATCGCATGCGCTTGGACCATCCCAATCTTGGCCCGCACGGCATGCCCGGTTTCCGCATGGCGCAGAGCCAATGGATCAGTCCCGAGTTCGAAGCGTGGCTGGGTCTGGCGTGCGCGCCGCTGACGGCGATCTCCGCGTCGTACGTGAGCTTGACGCTGGACCACGGGCTGCTGGCCGTGGCGCGCAATGGCTTCGTCGGCGATCCGGCGACGCTGGATCACCTGGTGTCGGTGGCTTCGGCGATTGCGCAGAACCTGGCCACGGGTGCCGAAGCGCCGCCCGCCTTCGCCGACCCACTGCCGCCGCCCGACCCTTCGACGTGGCCCGGGTTCCTTGTGCCGCAACCCCACGAGATCGACGCGTTCGCCCGGTTGGCGCAGACGAACCGGATGGTCCAGGAGGATGCTGTCGCGCTGCACCGGGCCTTCCGGCGCTTGCCGTTTCCCGGGGTTGCCAAAGGGGTCCTGCGAGGGGTGATTCCGGGCACGGCGGCGCAGGGTCGCGTGGTCATCGCGGCGCAGGGAGGCCGCACGTTCGGCACCTATCGGACCGTAGTGCTGGCTGCGGCTGTTCCCGGCGCGGCTACCCCTGTCGGCGGCATCTTCCACCAGCCGACCGACAGTTACGTGGAGGTGGCCGACAGCGTTGCTGCGGGTTGGCCCCGGACGCGCACACCCAACGGCTTCGACAGCGAGGCCTCGATTGCGCGGGCGGTCGCGACGCTTAGCGAGTTGGAGCTGGCTGAACTCCCGGCCGGTTGACTGTTGCGCGGTTACCGAATTGGGGCCCCGAAACACCTAACCGCGCGGCACTCGACGCCGCCGCCGCGCAAGAAGCCCGCTCCCGCCTTTGGGTGACGGTTGAACCAGTGAGTGGGCCACTGGTCACCGAAAGGCGCGGGGGTTTGGTTCGGGGCGTGGCCGGCCCGCCAGTCAAAGTCGCTGGAGCGTCCCGCCTGTGTGAGAGCGTCGGGGGTATGGGGACGGGGCCGTGGTGGGCGGAGTTCGTCACGTGGGCGGTCGTCAATGTGGTCAACGTGGCGCAGACGATCGGTTTCGCCTCCCGGCATCGCTACGGCATGGGTGTCAACCGCGCGATCGGCTGGTTGATCGCAGTGTTGGCGGTCCCGGCGACCGTGGCGGTGTGGGGGCTCGCGGCCGCGGGCAACCCGTGGTGGATCGGACCCGCCGTCTTCGACGCCTTCGTCGTGCTGATGCTGGTGGTGGATTACATAAGGCCGGTGGAATGGCGCCATCCTCAGCGGCCCGCGATCCTCGTGCCGTACCTGGTGCTGTTCTTCGTGGCCATCTTGCTGATGGGGATCCCGATGTACGCGCTCAATCGCGGGCTTTGGTTGGTCACTGTTGCGACGACCGCGGTGCTGCTCACGACCATGACGATCGCGATCAGGCAGGGCAATGGCTGATCGTCGCCCGCGGGCCACCCAGCGAATGTGAAAATCGGGCAACTTACTTGCGCGTCTGCCACATTGCTCGCCGTGTCCCTGGCGGGCTTGTGAGAAACAGGCGACCAAATCGCGCGCCTGCCACATCCCTTGCCCAGGCCACCCCGTCGCTTATGGTGAGGCGGTGCAACGCGCGAATCCGGCCTACGAGCGGCTACTGCAGGATTACACCGACTACCACCTCGCCCTTGTGGTCGTGGGCGGGTTCTTCACGTTGGCTCTGCTGGGCTTCGCGGTGTTCTCCTGGGTCCGGTTCAGCTGCTCACCCCGAGGTCCTGAGCGTCGCACCCACCTGGTGTTCTCGGTCGTCAGTTCCACGGTGGTCCTGTTGCTTGGCGTCGTGGTGGCGGCCAACCTCAGCAACGTCCTGAATCCCCAGCAGGGCCTGGCTTCAACAATTGGAACCCCTGGCGACCTTGGGCCGACTGCATCTACTGAACTCACTCGGTCGCTCACCGCCTGGGTTCGGTCGGGCAGCAGCGAGGTGCCAGCGCTGATTCAGGGGCGGGTCGATGCCCGTCTCGCCTGGCAGGAGCCCAAGGCCGTGATCAGTGTGATCCTGCTTGTGGGATTGGTAGCGCTGAGCGTCGTCGTGTGGCGCGGCGTCCTGGCGAGGTGGCGTGCCGGGACCCGCGCAGGCTTCGCCCGAGTGATCGCCGGTTCGCTGGCCATGCTCGCGTGCTTCGTGTTGATGCTCATGGTCATGGGCAACGTGCAGGCTTCGTACGCGCCGATCGTGATGACGCTGGTATTCGGCTAGCGCTCGCGGCGGGCTTGTGAGAAACGGGCAACTAGATGGCGCGTCTGCCACGTTGCCTCGCGAAAACCCGGAACTCGAACCTGACAATCCAAGAGTGATGCCTTGATCCTGGCCGTGACCGAACGCTTGGGCGTCAAGGTGCTGACCGGGGATTGCTATTGGGCACAACTGGCGGAACAAGGCCACACGTCGGCGAGGGTCGTGCAGTTCTAAGGCCGCCGCAGGCGGTATCACAAGTGATACCGTCGACGCATGGCAATGACCCTGCGACTCGACGAGGAAGAGACCGAAGCGCTGCGGCTGCGCGCACAGATTGAGCGCCGGTCCATGCAAGAGGTTGCCCGGGAGGCTGTGCGCGACTACATCGAAAGGACCTCGCGCCGGGACTTGCTGGACCGCGTGCTTGACGAAGAGCTGCCGCCCTACGCCGAAGCCCTGCGGCGGCTGGGCGAGTGATCTACCTCGACCTCGAGGACCTGCTGCATGTTGCACAGCGCGTGTTGGACGAGGTTCTCGTGCGGGACATGGGCTTGCTGGAAGCTACCGCGAGCCGTTCACGCGCGACAGCTTTCGGCGAAGACGCGTACCCGGACCTGCCGACTAAGGCGGCAGCGCTGCTGCACTCGGTCGTGACCAGTCACCCCCTCGTCGACGAGAACAAGCGGCTCGGGCTTGCGGCGACGATCGCCTTCCTGGGTGTCAACGGTCGTCGTCTGGAGTTGACCAACGATGAGGCATATGAGTTGGTGATGGAAGTTGCGGCGGGGGAGCTGGACGACGTGGCGGTGATCGCGAGTCGGTTGGGGTCTCGGCGGCGAAGGTTGAACCGATTGGCACGTCAATCGTCGGGATCCGTTCAACCTTGCAGTGGGCAGTTGCCTACCGCACCTTCCACGTGCGGCTGAACGTCGCCGGGGTCAAGCCGGCGCCAGTGGCGCGGATCGTTACCTTGATGCTGGCCCGCGCAGCTTCGTCGGTGCGCACCTTGACTGAGCCGGGACCCTTCTTGATCCTCACCGCGATGGCCTTCCGGGCCCGCTTGGGTGCAACCTTCACGGAGATGGTCTTGCGCTGCCCAGGTCCGGCGATCGCCCGTTTGACCAGAGTCGCTTTGCCGTCGCGCGGCACCTTGTTGGCCGCCGCCCGGGCCTTGACCGTCAACGTCGCGCTGGCCTGCGCCGGGGGAGCCGGCGGCGGCGTGGGCGTGATGGGAGTCGGGGGTGGCAGCTTCGACTCGCCGAGCACGACGTAGACCCTGCCGGAATCGATGCGCGAGTTGAAGTCGGCGTTCGGTGCCCCAATCAGGATGTCGATGCCCGCGTCGGCATTGACGTCGGCGAGATCTGCGTCCAAACAGCTCCGCTCGCCCAGCGATCCGCCATCCAATCGGACCCCGAACTGGCCGATGTTGACCAGCTGCCGGTTGGACACATTCGACCCGCCGAAGACGACGTACGTGGCGCCGGCGAGATTGAAGCTGTTCTTGGCCTGATGGGCACAGATGAGCAAGTCGGCGACGCCATCGTCGTTCACATCAGCGTCGCCGGTGACGGAGACTCCGCTTGAATCGGTCGTCGCTGCTCCGTCGATGCGGAATCCCTCGGACCCAAGACTGGCGAGATCCAGATCGCTAGGCGAGGTGCGACCCAGGATCACATATGTGCTGCCCGTAGAGGTACCACCGAAGTCGGCACTGGGGGCGCCGAGCGCCATGTCGTCGCGGCCGTCGGCGTTGATGTCGCCGATGCCCGCCACGGAGAAGCCGAGAAAGTCTCCCGCGGCGGCTCCGTCGATGCGGAAGCCTTTCGAGCCAAGGCTGGCCAGATCGACGTCACCCGGGACGGCCTGCCCGAACACCACGAATGCGCTGCCCGATTGGCTGCGACTGTTGGCACCCGCAGCGAACGCCCCGATCACAAGGTCGTCCCGCCCATCGGCGTTCACGTCTCCGGCGTTGGCCACGGCGTCGCCGCTGATCTCCTGGGCCGCCGCGCCTTTGATGGTGAAACCGCCGATCCCAAGGCTGCCGACGTTGATGGTGGCGTTGGAACTGCGGCCCAAGATGACGTAGGTCGTTCCGGAGTTCGCGCCGCCGGAGTCGGCCTGGTTGGCCCCAATCGCGATGTCGGCCTTGCCATCACTGTTCAGGTCCGCGACGTCGGCCACGTCCGCGCCCAAGCTGTCACCGCTCGCGGCGGCATCGATACGAACGCCCGCAGCGCCCAGGTCGTCCAAGTCGATCGTGGAGGTCGCAGTCCTGCCGTACACCACGTACGCCGTGCCGCCACTGCCGACGCTCGGCGCGCCGATGATGATGTCGTCCTTGCCGTCGCCGTTGAAATCTGCGGTGGCCAGGCCCTCCGTGAACGAGGCGTTCGGGCTGGCGCCATCGATCCGGAACCCGCCACTTCCCAGGTTGGCCAGGTCCACGGGTCCGGCCTGCGTGGTGCCGAAGACGACGTACACCGACCCAGAGTCCGCACGGCTGTTGCGATCTGCCTGGGGTGCCCCGAAGAGCATGTCCGTGATCCCGTCGCCGTTAACGTCGCCGGTGGCCACGCTCGCACCGAGCCGTTCACCAGCCAGAGGTCCATCGATACGCAGGTCCGAGCCGGTCAACAGGGGGATGGGTGCCTGGTCGGCGTTGGCCGGTGCGCCCACGAGCACTGCGAGGGCAACGGCACCTGTGACGGCGAGAGTCCGGATCACCATGTGCGGCACCTTCCAGCGGGTGAACGACCGACATTACGCCTGCATCGGCAGCGTGCGCATCGGTCGAACGCCCTACCGCACCTTCCAGCTCCTAGCCCACACAGTCGGCGTCACACCGGACCCCTTCGCGACGATCCGCACCCGGATCTTGCCCTTAGGCGCCCGCTTGGTCTTCACTGTCACCTTCGTCGCCGTCTTGACCACCTTCACGCGCTTCGGCGTCTTCACCGTGATCTTCGCCTGTTGCCCGGCTCCAACGACAACCTTGCGGACGAGCACCACCCGCCCGGTGCGCGGGATCTTCCGCTTCGCCGCGCGTGCCTTCACGACCAGCGTGGCGGCGGGTAGCGGGGTGACCGGTGGCGGCGTCGGCTCCACCGGTGGTTTCGCAGGGACCTTGCCGAACATGATGAAGACCGAGCCGGCGTTGGAGAGGGCTTGAGGAGCGCCCACGGCGAAGTCGACACCGCCGTCCCCGTTCATGTCGCCCAGACCCGCTACCGCCCGTCCGAACCCGTAGCCGCCGGGCGCGAAGAAGCCGTCGGTCCACGTCGCAAGCGGGCCGCCGTGCAGCGAAGGGCCACCCCGCACGATGGCCGCCAGGTCCTGGGTGAGCGAGATCCCCGGCGCCCCGATCAATGCGTCGCGATGCCCGTCCGCATCGATGTCACCGACACCGGCAAGCGCGCGCCCCACGCCATAACTCGAGTCTCGTGCCGTTGAACGTGAGACCGCGATCCCCGAGCGATCCGAGGTCGACGTTGCCCGACGTCGCGCGGCCGAACATGATCGTCACGAATTGCCCGGATACGCCACCCCCCGGTGAGCCGACCGCGAAGTCGCCGATGCCGTCGGCGTTCATATCACCGAGCCCCGCCAGGGAAGCCCCGGTCAACGAGAATTCGGGGCCATCGATCCGGAACCCCTGGGCAGTCGAGAGCGCGCCCAGGCTCAGCGAACTGAAGCCCGGCTTTCCGTACACCACGTACGCGCTGCCGCTCTGCAGCCCGTTGGGTTGCGCGTTGGACGCCCCCACCCCGATGTCGGGGATGCCGTCGGCGTTCACATCGCCGATGCCGACGCACTTACTTGCGAAGTCCATGGCGTCCTCCCCGGTGAGAGTCGCGCCCCGATCGGCCGTCATTGTGCTCAGGCTCAGGTCCGTCGGCGCCTGACCGCCGAACACCACGTAGGTAGCGCCTCGCAGTCCGGACCCACCGGCGGCGCCGATCACCATGTCGGGGTAGCCGTCCTGGTTCACGTCCCCGATTCCATCCACCACGTCGCCGGCACTGTCGCCGCCGATCCCTGTGAACTTGAACCACCCTGCCGGCGGCTGTGCGACGTCGATGTCGGAGGGAGTCCCGTCGCCGAGCACCAGATAGGCGCTGCCCGAGTACGGTCCGTTGGAACTGTCGCTGTTGGCCCCGATCAGTACGTCGTCCAGCCCGTCCTTGTTGACGTCTCCCACCCCGGTCACGGCGACGCCGAACTGGCCCCCGTTGCCGATGATGTGCATCGTGCGCCCCGATCCGAGGGTCCCGGACTGCAGGTTCGGACCCCCGAAGACGATGTGGGCCGCGCCAGCCGGCGTGAGATTGTGCGTGCCCAGGATGAGGTCGTCGTAGCCGTCACCATCGAAGTCCCCCGCGGAGTCCATCGCCCACCCGAGTGACGACAAGGTACTCGTCCCGTCGATACGCACCGCGCCGGCGTTCTGGATGTCCACGACCTCGGCATTGGCAGGTGCGGTCAGGAACAGTCCGGCGACCACGCCGATTGCGGCGCCAGAAGCAAGGAACTCACGCATCACAACCACCCCCCAGCGCCGAATGCGGGTTCACTTCCAGGGTACGCCTGGGTGCGAGGAGTGGGGGCCGTCCGCGGGAGGCAACATCGACGCCCGCCCTTTTGGTGAAGAAGTGACACGTGAGGTGTCAAAACGTCACCAAAAGGGTCCGCATGTCGATGTGAGCCAGCCCAACCGTCCAACGTGACATATTCTCAAAGAGTGACAGAATCTACCGCCACTGACATGAAGCTTGGTCCAGAAGGCCGCGTCGTGATCCCCGCGTCCATCCGGCGACACCTCGGCGTCGGCCCTGGGGATAACCTCCGGTTCGTCCTGCACGCCGATGGCAGGGTGGAGATCGTCAGTCCGCAGGTGCTCGCCGAGGCGCTGTGGGCCAACAACACCGGAGGTGAGGCAGTGGACAGTGCCGAGTTGGTCAGGTCCGTCCGCAGCGCGGATCGGGAGGTCTCGCGGCGTTCCGAGAGCGCGCAGAGCCACTGGCATCCTGCGGCAGAAACCACCCACTTGCTGCGGGAGATGGGCCTGCCTGAGTGATCCGGTTCGCCCTGGACTCCTCAGCCGTCGTGGCGTGGATCCTGCAGGAGGACCGGCGTTGGCAGGGGGTGAACGCGCTGCTCAAGGCGCCCGGCGCGCGTCCGATCCTGCCCGGGCCCGCGCTCACCGAGAGCATTTTCGTCGCCCGCCGGGCGGGAAACATCAGCAGCCCCGAGCAGATCGCGACAACTCTCTCCGCGATGGGGATGGTCGTGGAGCCGGCGGGGGAGGCCGACATGGTTCGCGCGGCGCGACTGCTGGAAGTCTCAGCGGCGAACCCTGGCTTGCACCCGACCACCGGCGAGGCGCTCACGTTGTCGTTGGGCGACGCCTTGATCCTGGCCGTGACCGAACGCTTGCGGTATCAAGGTGCTGACCGGGGATCGCTATTGGTCGCAGCTGGCAGAACAAGGCCACACGTCGGCGAGGGTCGTGCAGTTCTGAGGCTGGCTCGCCCGGTATCAACGTTGATACCATCGACGCATGGCGATGACCCTGCGGCTTGACGAGCAAGAGACCGAAGCGCTGCGGTTGCGCGCACAGATTGAGGGGCGGTCCATGCAGGAGGTTGCACGGCAGGCTGTGCGCGACTACATCGAGCGCACCTCGAAGCGCGATTTGCTCGACCGCGTGCTTGATGAAGAACTGCCGCGCTACGCCGAAGCCCTCCGGCGGCTCGGCGAGTGATCTACCTCGACCTCGACGACTTGCTCTACGTCGCTCAGCGTGTGCTCGGGCGAGGTCCTCGTACGGGACATGGGGCTGCTCGAAGCCGCCGCAAGCCGTCCAACCGCGACGGCATTCGGCGACGACGCGTATCCGGACTTGCGCACAAAGGCCGCCGCATTGCTGCACTCGGTCGTGACCAGCCACCCCCTCGTCGACGGCAACAAGCGACTCGGCCTCGCGGCGACGATCGCCTTTCTGGGGGTCAACGGCCGGCGCCTGCAGCTGACCAACGATGAGGCATACGAGTTGGTGATGGAAGTGGCGGCGGGGGAACTGGACGACGTAGGAGTGATCGCGGGTCGGTTGGGAGTGACGTGCGCCGACCGCTTGGGAGTGGTCGCGATGGGCACGCACATCACGTCGAAGTTGAAGGCGGCCTCGGTAGGCGGCAGGCCCAGGGTGACAAGTGGGGGCGTCTCTAATGACCAGCGCGGTCGGCTAATACCCCAAAGCCAACTCTTCGGTACGTCATCTCCTGGGCCTACCGATCCTCAGATTACGCGCCTGTCCACGGTTTGTTGGTCCGAACGAGGCGCATGCGGGCGATGAGCGCCTTCGACTCGCCGTCCATTCGGCAATGGCATCCGGTGCTCGTCAAGCGCCGTCGCGCGATGAGCTCGTGACGTCCACTTCGGATGGGACTCTGTAGGAGACGATGCGCCCAACACCTGTGCCGCCTGCGGGGTTCTGGTGACTAAGGGACCACTGGGTGGTCGAATCGTCACCCAAAGGGGTTCACAAACTCAAGGCGACCGCCAGGGAAGTCAAGCCTGTCCTGGCACCCAGACACTAACACTAAACAATTTAGACTCGTTTATTGTCGGTGCTCAGTGCTCCTGTCGAACTCGCCAGTAGGCCCTCGGGTCCTTTGGGGAACTGCCGACTCTCTCGACCATGCCCTCTTTTTCAAGCGCCTGGAGCGTTCGGGATACGACTGGACGGGAGAGGCCCGAAGCGTCCATCACATCTCTTGTGCTCGGGTGGTCCTGCTCCCTGACGATGACGAGCAGTTCTCGTGCGCGCCTTGGGAGCCGCGACTCGAGGTGAGCGTCAATGGGAAGACCCGACAGGACGACCTGGACACTGCCGCTGGTCTGGTGAAAGGAAGGTTCCACCAGACCGGCGAGACTCATGTCCTGGTACATGCGACGAATACCTTCGCCAAGTTCCTGACCGAAGTGCAGGTCCGAGGCCAGCCGGGCGATGCGCGGGTTGCGTGCGTACCTCCCGATGGTCCGGAGGTCAGACAGGTCCACCACTCCCGGGAACCTTCCCGGAGACTCGACGGCGATCGTGTCTTCGAAGACCTCGACGCGAATGTGATCTCCGGAATTGCTGTACGACCGATGCACGATGGCATTGACCACTGCCTCGAGCCACACGGGTTCAGGGATAAGGCTGACCGTTTGAAATGTCCCAACCGGCGTCAAGGCTCGTCGGGTGGGCAGGAGGTCAGCGACTCTCGCGGCGACTTCGGGAATGAGTCGTTCCAGCGGGCTTGAGAAACGTTCATCGGAAGCGATGTTCTGGCGTGTTCCCACGAGCCGGTGTCTGCCCGAGTAACGAATCACCCTGACAACGTGTTGCGGCAACCACCGGTCCGGTTGACTTGCGAAGCCCACCGCCCCCGCGACCGTCACTGCGTCTGCCTGCGTGATGAGCCCACGTGCCTCCGCGGCACGAAAGCCATCCGGACCGTTGAGGGCCTCGGCGTAGTGCCGCAGGGCTTCGGAATCCAAGTCCCGTGGTGTGACCCCCTCGAGAACCGTTTCCTCAAACCGCGTTTGTCCCTTGTCGTACATGAGCTCTCGTCGTTGGTCGAATGTCAGTCGTCGATCCTCGTCGCCGATACGCAGGTAGACCTCGTCGGACGGTGTCGAAACGACCTGCTCTGAGCGCTCGATGCTCACAACAACAAGTGCGTGACGAGATCCTGAATGACGACCCTCAAGCTCAAAGACCTGTGTGCGGACCGCCGGCCGGGTGAAGTCGATCGAGGCCTGACGCCACTCGTTGATCGGTCGACTGAGAACGTCGGGCTTGCCGTCATGTAAGCCGATGACGATCAGTCCCCCCTCCGCATTGGCCATAGCGGTGATCGTCTTGGCCAACTCGCGGGCAGAGACTCGGCCTGACTTTCGGTCGAACCACTGGTCTTCGGGCTGGTCGAGAAGCACAGACGACAGAGCGTCAGGGGGTAAGTGCCGAAGAACGTCCGGGTCGGGGAGCATGTACTTACTCTAAACTATTTACAGTCAGTTAGAGTTGGGCTGTGGACCCCGGTGAGCAGGCTGCCCCGCGGAGGCCGAGGATCACAACCAAGGCCAAGAGACCGGGCATTCAGAGCCACTCGTTGGTGGCTCTCCCCAGTTCACCGGATGCGAACGAATTGAGCGGCAGTCAAAAGGCGGCGGACCCAGGAGGACAGATTGGGGGCGTCCGCTGGTCCGTTAGTCGGCGAGCTGATTGACCTCCGGGATCCGTCCAGAAGGCGCCCGTGCCGCTCTACCGCGCAGCCACCACCACGTAGTGCTTCGTGCCATCATCCAGCCGCACGCCGATCCGGTAGGTGAAACCGGCCGCGACGCCCTTGGTCTTCCAGTTGTAGTGCCACTGGTCGCCGGTCTTGGCGAACTGCGTCCCGCTGGTGGCCGGCTCTGTCCAGAGCTCCTCGTTCACCGAAGCGGCGGTGGCGTTTCCCTTCTCCGGAGTCAGCCACTCCGGCGCCGTCAACGGGTCGACCAGAGTGCCGTCCGCCCGTTTGACCTGGAACTTCACCGGTACCGTCGACCCGCTCTTGAAGACGCTGCGGGGTGCGCTCGGCACGAGCAGCGGGTCGTTGATCGGCTGTTGGAAGCCGTCGAAGCGGTACACCACCCGATACGTGACGGCCTCCGTGCGAGTGTTGCCCGCCTTGTCCTTGGCGGTGGCCTCGAAGGTGTAGTCCCCCACCCCGTTGGCATTCCCGCCCGCAAGGATTGTGGTGCATTCACCGTCCATGCCGGACAGCGCGTCGCTCGCCGAGCACGTGGCTGTCGGGACCGCTCCGAGGGTGTAGGTCTTGCCATCCTCAATGCCGGTGACGTTCACAGTCGGCTTTGTGCGGTCGATCTTGATGCCTTCGACCATGCCTGTGCTGCAGTTGTCGGCCGTGTCGCAAACCTCAGCGGACTCTGCCGTCAGATCGGCGCCCTCGCCGGTGACCACGGTGTCGGCCGGGTTGGCCACGCCGCCGGAACTCGGCTCGGGATCCGTTGCGATCCACTCGACCGCGACATCGTCGTTGTACCAGCCGTTGAGGTTCGGCTGCCGTGTCGTCTGGCCAGTCACCTCAGGTGCCACGGTGTCGAGGTTCGTCACGATGGCGATGCCACCCGGGTCGGAAATTACCCCGTTGACCTCGCCATCGTCATCTCCGATGCCGCCGTCGGTCAGGGTGACCTCGACGCGGTTCCCGAAGATCTCAACGCGATCGTCTGGCAAGAGTGACCATAGCTTGGTGTTCGGGTCGTACTTCGCGTAACCGGTCACGTCCTGGGTCGACGCTGTGAAGATGGAGATCGTCTGATCCGTGCCTTCCTCGACGCCCTTGAGAACCAGGTTCGTCAGTCCCTCGGGCAATGTCACGCCTGGAGGTGGAGGCGTTTCAACCTTGGTCGCATCCGTGGGGTCGATGGTGAAAACGTTGGTCAGTTCCGTGCCCGCGGGCGCTTCGACCGTCACATAACTCTCGCCATCGCCAAGGCCGCCGCCGTTCACGGGCAGTGAGGTGACGTTCTGCTGCTCGTAGTCCGGCGTCCCGTCGTTGTTTCCGTCGCCGTTGTTCGGCGCCAGGGCCTCCACCGCGTCGGCGACATTGTCACCGTCGTTCGTGGTGTCGGTGTCACCGTCGATCACGATGCCTGCGCCGAAGGTGAAGGCGGTAAGCGCGGCGCCACCGTTGGTGATTTCGATGGTGCGGGTGAGGTTGGGTCCGTTGTCGGGGTCCACACGCAGTTGGCAGGTCTGCCCTGGGTCGGTGATCTGCCCGTACACGGTGACCTGACCGGTGGCGTTGGCCGTGTCGTAGGTGTTGCCGTTATCCCGGTAGCAGTTGAGGCTGACCTGTCCACTGGTCGGACTGCCGTCGGCGTCCAGCAGGGTGACGGTCACCGGTGCGGTGGCTGGTTTCAGGTTCAGGTCGATGAGATCACCGGAGTAGTCCTGCAGCCCGGTGTCGAACTGGAAGTTGTTGATGTTCGAAGAGCCCGCGATCACGTTGAACCGGTAGCGTCCCGGCACCAACTCGGTACGGAACCCGCCGTTAGAGTCCAGGCTCAGATAGGCCACATAAGTCCCGGCCTGGTCATAGACGTCCACCCAACCCCAATTGGCCTGCCCACCCACACCATCAGACACCACGCCCGACACCGAGATGCCGGCCTGAATCGTCAACGACACCTCGTTGATCCCGTTGGTGATTTCGATGGTGCGGGTGAGGTTGGGTCCGTTGTCGGGGTCCACACGCAGTTGGCAGGTCTGCCCTGGGTCGGTGATCTGCCCGTACACGGTGACCTGACCGGTGGCGTTGGCCGTGTCGTAGGTGTTGCCGTTATCCCGGTAGCAGTTGAGGCTGACCTGTCCACTGGTCGGACTGCCGTCGGCGTCCAGCAGGGTGACGGTCACCGGTGCGGTGGCTGGTTTCAGGTTCAGGTCGATGAGATCACCGGAGTAGTCCTGCAGCCCGGTGTCGAACTGGAAGTTGTTGATGTTCGAAGAGCCCGCGATCACGTTGAACCGGTAGCGTCCCGGCACCAACTCGGTACGGAACCCGCCGTTAGAGTCCAGGCTCAGATAGGCCACATAAGTCCCGGCCTGGTCATAGACGTCCACCCAACCCCAATTGGCCTGCCCACCCACACCATCAGACACCACGCCCGACACCGAGATGCCGGCCTGAATCGTCAACGACACCTCGTTGATCCCGTTGGTGATTTCGATGGTGCGGGTGAGGTTGGGTCCGTTGTCGGGGTCCACACGCAGTTGGCAGGTCTGCCCTGGGTCGGTGATCTGCCCGTACACGGTGACCTGACCGGTGGCGTTGGCCGTGTCGTAGGTGTTGCCGTTATCCCGGTAGCAGTTGAGGCTGACCTGTCCACTGGTCGGACTGCCGTCGGCGTCCAGCAGGGTGACGGTCACCGGTGCGGTGGCTGGTTTCAGGTTCAGGTCGATGAGATCACCGGAGTAGTCCTGCAGCCCGGTGTCGAACTGGAAGTTGTTGATGTTCGAAGAGCCCGCGATCACGTTGAACCGGTAGCGTCCCGGCACCAACTCGGTACGGAACCCGCCGTTCAGAGTCCAGGCTCAGATAGGCCACATAAGTCCCGGCCTGGTCATAGACGTCCACCCAACCCCAATTGGCCTGCCCACCCACACCATCAGACACCACGCCCGACACCGAGATTGCGAAAGGTCCGAGGACAACGTCCAAGTCGTCGCGGTCTTCCGTCAAGTTCCGCTCCAGGTTCGCCCCGACGCCTGTACCGGCTGGACCCCGGTAGCGCAGGTCGTACGTTCCTTCGGGCAGCGTGAGGCTGTAGACCCCTTCGCTGTTCGCCACCGTGGAGGCCAAGACATCGTTTGTGCCCGCCAACACGGCCTCGACCGTCGATTCGGGAACGGCGTTGCCCGAGGCATCCCTGATCGTCCCGCTCACGGTCACCGAGGCCGAGGCAATCACCTCGTACTCAATCGTCTTGGTCGACTCATTTCCGGCTATGTCGGAAGTAAAAACGGTGAACTCTTTGAGCCCGAGCGTGGAGGTGTCAACCGCCTCCCCGTTGGGGACCGTGCCATCGCAGGACTCAACCCCGGATCCTGAGTCCTGACACAGGTACGCCGCGGTCAGATGTGCGCCCTTCTTGACCTGTGCACCATCGACGGGCGCGGCGATCTCGATTGTGGGGCCAGTGCGATCCTGCGGGCCGTCACCAACCATCTCGAAATGCACCGTCGACTCGCTGGTGTTGCCAGCGCTGTCAGTGCTCGTCACCCGCAGGAAGTACTCACCCGGCCAGTCCATATCGAGCGGCGCGCCAATATGGGCTAAATCAGGTGGAGCCTGCCCATCCATCCGACCGATGACTGCATCGCAGGTCGCCACCTGAACGTCGTCCACGCAATCGAAATCCACTCCGGGGGCCGGAGCTGCGCCGATCGGGATCTGCTGGCCCTCCAACGGCGACGTGATCATGATCGTGGGGGGTGTCGTGTCGTCGTCGGCGTGAGCCGACGGGACTCCGACCACCATCCCCCCGATGACCGCAGCAGCAGTGACAATTGCGGACCAGCGCGTGCGCAGCATGTGGACCCCCGTCTCGGCGGAGCGGTTACTCTTCTCCGACGCCGAAAACGATACACGCGTCGCGGGGACGCTAGTGCGGCAAGCCGCAGCGTTGACGCAACCTAGCGCTGCGCACCCGCCAGGACAGCTGAGTGGATGCGTTGTCCGTTGGGACCGCGGTCCCGATGTCCTGCCACCCTGCGGACGCGCGCGCTTGTGTCAACACGCAGCATTCGCCACAGTTCGCACCCACATGCATAGCGAACTCAAGAGCGCATCAACCAACTCATCCGAGACATCGTGCGCAACGGCAACGAGGGCATTGGAAAGTCTGAGCCGCTCAAGCACGACTTCGCCGGGTACTGGTCCCGGCGCATCGACGCCGAACACCGCCACGTGTCGCTGGAAAGCAGTCAGGTTCGCAACGTGCCGGTGCCACTACGGGATGTAGTCCAGTTCGTCGAGGGCTGGGGATTCAGCGCCCCCTCCGACCTGATCGGGCGTCATGGGTCCGCGGTCGGGTCCTCGAACAGCGGTTGTGGTCCGGGTCGTCACCTCGATCGGAAGTCGTAGGGGAACACGGCTTCGACTCGGGGCAGGTCCGTACTCCAGAAGACCTTGTAGTCAGCGAACCCAGGAACGGACAGGACCATGCGTATGCCCTGCTCGGTCGTGATGGCTCGGGAGCCTGATTGGGCGCGTTCCGGATGATCGAAGATGCTCTCGCACACCGTTAGGACGGCGTCGTACAGGTCCGGGTCCAGGGCTTCGATCTCGTCGAGTTGCTGGTCGGCGATCTTCGAGTAGGCGTCCACCTAACGCTGACGCTTCCTTCGATTCCGGCGCACGGTGGGAGAGGCTGCGGCCTGGGCGAGGAGCTCCCGCAGTCCGGGGTCCTGGTCGTATTCGAGCTGGCTCTTGCTCACGACAACGGCCGGCTCGAGGAGGATCGAACCGTCCGGGTTCTCGCGCATGAGGAACATCTCGTCGCTGTGCCCGGGTAGTACTACGCGGCTGCGCCCATCCGTCCTCACCAATTCCATACTCCTAGTGTCACACTGCGCGGGAATGTGGGCAAGTGGGTCCATGGGCGAAGAACGTTCCGATGTGCCGTTGCCATCCGGTAGTGATGTTAGGTGAGAAGTGGCGGCGCGAAGGGACCCTGTGGATACCCTCACCCGGTCTGACTCAAGCACGACGTCGCCGGGTACTGGTTCCGGCGCATCGACGATGAACACCGCCTCGTGTACAAGCTCACCGCCGACGAGGTCAGAATCGCGGCGTGCAGGTACCACTACGGGACGTGAGTCGTGAAGCGTCGCCGAATGGGTGCCCCAAACCCCCCGCACCCGGCCCGGGTGCAGGGGTGTCCGAGGCAACGCAGCCCACGAGCTCAGGGACCCGCAGCCACCCCGAACAGCGCCGCTCGGGCCAGTCGCTGGACCAGCCGGGGGTGGCGGTTCCGGTAGCCGCCAGCCATGGCGTCCAGCGCCGTCAGCGTCAGTTCAGCACCGAGCCCGGCCTGGTCAGGGCTCACGGTCGCACTGCCTTTCGTGCGCCACCCGCGGTCGGTCAGGATCTGACCCAGGCCCGCATCCAGTGCAGCGCCCGAAACGCCGGCCGCACACCCCAGCAGGGCAAACCACCCGGCCTCGGCCTCGAACCCCTTACCCACGGGCAAACGTGACAGAGCCGCACCGACAAGCGTTGCGGGGTTGTCTGCTGCAACGCGGGCCCGCGCGGTCGGGTTGAGCATCCCCTTGGACTTGCGCAGCAGACCCAGGGATTGGGCGGTCTCCCGCAGTTCGGCGACCGGCGGGGTGAGATCCTCCCGGTTCGCCTTGCCGATCCACCAGTCGGCCACCCCGCTGGCCCGCGCGATGTGCTCGACGGTGGCAGGCGGCAAGTAGCCCGCCGTGGTCAGTTTGACCCCGGGCCCGACCGCCTCCAGCACAGCCAGCCAAGGCCGCGCCGCCCGCTGAACATCGTCGGCGTCCAGCTCCTGCGGCGCCCGCGGACCCAGTGCGTCCAGCCAATCGCTGACCGCCCCCCAGTTGCGCATGGAGGTGATCAGGTCCACCAGCGGCTCGGGCAGGCCGTGCCAGGGCAGGTGCTCCCCAGCAGCCCATACGCGCATCGCCTCGGTCGCTTCTTCGGCGTCGAACGCGTCGGGGTCGTAGCCCGTGGGAATCCAGTCACGGGCGTGCTCGATGTCGCCGAACTGGTCGGGCACAGCATCAGCCGGTTCCCCTGCGCGCAGCCACGCAGCGAGTTCGTGGTGACTCCAGATCCCGCCGACGTCCTCCAGCGGGCAGGCCAACTCGCCATCCACGCACCTGGGCTCCCGGTTCTCCGGCGTCAAGGCCGCGCTCGACTCCAAGGTCACCCGATGTGCCCACCCGTCGCCGAAGTCGTACAGGTAGGTCAGCTGGTCCCCCGGGGTGCGCAGGACTTGGTCAAGGCGCACAGTGTCCTCGCGGGTGCCTTCTTCGCCCTCCTTCTCGTCGAACTCGGTGATGAAGTACGGCGGCTCGTACCCGTTGCCAGCTCCTAGGGAGAACCGATGTAGGTGCGAATCGCTCCAGCCCATCGCGGCCTGCAGCCGGGTGTGGACGGCATCCAGCGTGAGATCCCCGGGCAGTTCCAGGCGCCGCCAGATCCGCGGCTCCGATTCCAGCAGCTCGACGGAGACGGTGAGCAGGCTCGGGGAATCGGGCGGCGCGGGGAGATCGACCTCGAGTGGGCGTGGCGCCGCGAACTCCCGCAGACCGCCCCCGGTGATGTGCTGGGCAAGCGCCATCAGGTCGTCGCGGCCGAGCGCCTCGACCCACGCCTTGAGGTCGGCCGGATCCTTGGGTGGCGGCGGCAATTCGGTCATGGCCACCAGTGAACCAGTTCGCTAGGACACCTCGGGGCCCACCGTGCGGTGCTTCGCCGGTAGTCGTGTTGCGATCGCTGGTCGGCCGAGGAGCCTTTCGGTGAGGTTCGGGCAACTGACTTGTCACTTCTTCACCAAAAGCACGCCGGGTCGCGGCCGCACCTCAGCTCGCGTCTCATTTCACGCTTCGTCGGGACCCACGTGCTCATTCGTGACAAGCCAGACCACCGGTCGCTCCTGGAGCCCTGGGGTCTCCTCGATGTAGTACTCCACGGCAGATTTGATGGCGGTCAGCAGGGACTCCCTGGAATCCTCAGCGACGCAGAGGCCCGGAAGGTCGGGAGATTCCGCCCACCAGCAGTCTTCCTCGGGGTGGATCATGATCCTGATCTGCAGGGATCGCGTAAGGCCTGCGGGTGTGAGGCCGCGCCAGAGGCTGAAACTCCTCGCTGCGGTACTCATAGGCCGAGTATGTCAGCGGCTTGTTGAGGTGTCGGCCCCACGTCTTTCTCCAATATCTCGAGCACCTGCGCCAGCCGCGCCTGCGTGGAGGCCTTCGGAGCACGTGCCCTGGCCTGACCGGGCCTACGATCCGAGCGCTGCCTCCACGTCGAAGTCCCTGTCCACCGTTGCCTCGAGCCTGGTAAGCAGGCGCATCTGGTTCGACACGAGTCGGCTTTCGGGCAGGTTGATGTGTTCGGCGATCACCGTGAAATCCGTCCCGGCGCCCCACAATGCGTGGATGAAGGGCGCAAATGGCGCGGGAACGTAGCCCAAGCGTCGCTGCTGGGAAGGATCAGCGGCGGCCGTCAGCACGAGCACTGCAAGGGGATCCTGGGCATTGTCCGGTTCATGCCGCAGATCCAGTTGGTCTCCAACTCGCAACGTCCGCAGGGCCGCCGCTTCTGGGTCGACGTGCCTGCCTCCGTGCACCAGGAATCGGGTCTGCAGACCCCCGCTTCCGTCGACGCGGGGGATTGGCAGCAACTGGACTGTGTCACTGACCTGGTCACCCCAAGTCCGGGCGAGCACCTCGAAGGGGTCAGGCGTCTGCGAGTCGAGGCCGATCATTCGCAGGTACTGGCGGTAGCTGTCCCGCCGTGGCGTCATGACGTGGTGGGCGAACGTCGCGAACAAGTGTGGGGATCTATAGACCTGGTGGAGATCCGAAAACTCGGGTAGCGGCTGGTCGCCTTCGCCGTGGGTGATGTAGCGGAACTCGTACATTCCACCTGTGCACGACAATCGTCCCACCTGGGTGTACGCCCTCGTTGCGGGATTCTGCCGCAGCACGAGGAACTCCGGCGCCTCTGCAGCGTCGGCGTCCGAGACCTTCCGGTCAAGTAGGGGTTGAGTCATGACAGCAACCTCCTCCTGTTCTCGCTGACGAGCTCGACCACAAAGGTACGCGCACCCTGCGACATCCACCCGGCTGGAATAGCCTCAATGATCCGCCTCACATCCCCAGTGTCGACCCCGGACACGGATGTGCGCCATCGCTGGGCGGCTGCAGGAGTCGCCATAGACAATGCGGTCTGAGCGAGCTCGACCAGTGTCGGGCGTCCCGGGAAGTGCCGGGATCGCCCCCGGGCCGCGTAGATGCGGGCGTCCGACGCGAAGCCGTGTGGCTCGTTGAATGCAAGGGCGGCGCCGTGATCATAACTCGGGGCCAGCGTGCCGTCCTCGTCAACGATCGCCCAGTTCTCGTGGTGGCGATCCGTGTTGCCGATCAGCGCATCGAAGACGAGCAGGCCGACGAAGCAGTCGAATGCGTTCACTCCAGGCATCCATCCTGAGTACGGCGTGAGGACGGCATGAATCGAGGGAAGGTCGTACCCGGACACGTGACCCTTTACTCCCGCTTCGTAGCCCGGGTACTTGCTGGTCAACAGCAGATTGCCGTTCCTGAGCGTTCCGGGTATGCGCCAACTCAAGATGCCTCGGGCCCCACCCCAGACCGCCAGATCGACCTGTGCGGCTCGGACGCCCATGAGGGGAGCGATCTCGGCGGCCACTCGTTCCGCCCATAGATCGGCCCCGGGTTCCGCGATCCTCTCGCCTGGCCTGCCTTCCTTCCACAGCGCTTCCGAGGGGTGCTCGTTGCCCGGTTGCAGCACCCACATCTTGTCTCGGGCACCCTGTTTCTCGTCGCGGTCCGGGTTCCAGTGGGATACGTCGATCACCCGGTAGGTCACGACACGACCGCCGTCCGGGGCGATGCGGGCAGGACACTGCAGTGCGTTGCGGTGCTATCGGGGGCAATGTCGCTCGTCGTCAACCTCTGCCGATCGTGGCTGGGTCCGCGTAGCCGTGCCGCATACCGAGGCACTCTCCCCCAGAGATGTGGGTAGCCTGTCGCCGCCCTCCTCAAGGTGATCATTGTTCTCGGTTCCGTCCAGGTCGCATGGGGAGTTCGCTCCCTCATTGTGTCTGACGAGACCCCGCTTCCCCTGTGATCGTCCACAGGGAGTCGGACCTCCGCGCCCCCTCAGCCCCCCGTCCCCCGCACCACCTTCGCCAACTCCGCCGCCGTCACCCCGTACACCCGGCACATCCGCCGCGGGTCCGGTGGCAGTTCAACACCGGCCTCGACCCGTTTCAGCACCGACCGGTCCAGCCCCAACAACTCCGCGGCCTGCGCCTGGGTCAACCCCAAGGCCTCCCGCAGCCGCCGCAGGTCCACCGCGTCGGCGGGCCCGGCAACCTCGAGGTCCTCGAACCCGATCCCGAGCAGCTTCGGCCAGCCGCCGCTGGGTGGCGGCCCGCGGTGCACGCGCCCCGGTCTCCCAGGCCTTCACCGTCGCGGCGCTCACTCCGGCCAGCCCGGCCAACTGCGGCCGGGAGTACCCGGCGACCTCCCGTGCCTCGCGCAGCGCGGCGGGGGAGAAGCGGCGGTTGCGGCGCACCCGGGCCTACTTGACCGTCCACTTCTTGGCATAGGAGTAGGGCTGGTAGCCCGGCACCGCCGGGGCCGTCAGCGTCAGCTTCACCTTCAACCGCTTGGCCTTGCCGGTGGTGGTGATCGTGACCTTGCCCGTCTTGCTGGTCTTCACCGAGGCGAACTTCTTCTTCGGGCCCTTTCGTCTTCGTCGACCAGCTCACCTTCGCGGTGGCCGTCTGCCCGGCGTTGGTGACCACGGCCTTCTTCAGCAGCACCGTCTTGCCCTTGGCCTTGATCGTCTTGGGGACCTTCACCGTCGCGGTCTGCGCCACCGGCGCGCCGGGCAGTTGCAGGGTCCCGGTCAGGTACCAGCCCATCCCTTGGGACAGGTCGTAGGCGGCGTTGGCCAGCAGGCACTGCCCGGACTCGGCCGGCTGGTTGTAGGAGGTGCTCACCACCGAGAACGCACCGGTGGCCGGGTTGTAGTTCGAACCCGACGCCCCGCCGAGTTTCTCGCTGCCCTGCGAGGACAAGGCCACACTGCCGGTCAACGTGCACTCCGAGACCCCCGACTTCAGCAGGACGTCGTACTGCATCGTCAAGTCCACGCGCCCATCAGCGTCGATGGTCCCGGTGATGTCCCGCGGGGTGGTGGTGCTGCTGGCACCCAGGTACAGCCCGGTCAACGGCGGCCAGGTCTGCCCGGCCGCGGGGAACGACAGCGTGTTGCCGGTCAGCGTGCCGGACTTCCACGACACCGCACCCTGAGAGGTCAGATACGTGTAGGACGGGGCGAGCTTTCTTGGCCAGGAAGGTGTAACTGCAGTTCGGGACGAACGTGTCAGTCTGGCTGGACCCCTGCGCGCAGACCGCAAGGTCGACCTGCGCCGGCCCATCGGTCAGATCAACGGCTCCAGCGGGGGGTGTCCCTATGGGTTTTGTCAAGCTGCCTTGGGTGTTCGGCCGCGGTAGTGGGTGCCGTCTCGGAGCATGGCGTAGATGACGTCGGTCCGGCGACGCGCTAGGCAGATCAGCGCAGCGTTGTGTTTCTTGCCTTGGGCGCGTTTGCGGTCGTAGTAGACCCGAGAGTCGGGGTCGTGCAGCGCGGCGAACGCAGATAGGAACAGCGCGTTCTTCAGGCGTTTGTTGCCGCCCCGGGACGGGTGTTCGCCTCTGATGGAGGAGCCGGAGCGCCGGGTGACTGGGGCCAGGCCGGCGTAGGCAGCCAGGTGCCCCGCGCTCGGGAAGGAACTGGCGTCGCCGATCTCGACCAGGATGCGGGCTGCGGTCCTGACCCCGACTCCTGGCATGGAGGTCAGGACCTCGGCAAGAGGGTGGTCATCGAGGACCTTCTCGACTTCGGCGGCGATCACCTTGCGCTGATCCAGCAATCCTGCCAGGGCATCGGCTTGCCGCGGCAGGATCGTCTCGACCGCGACGGTGCCGGCGACCACGACACTCTGCTCGCCCAAGGCCGTCCAGATCCGACCGGCCAGCTGGGCGTGCATGCGTGGAGCCTTCTTGGCCAGCACCGCGTCGATGCGGGCCTTCCCGGCCTTGTGCAGCCCGGACGGCCCGCCGTAGCGGGCCAGCAAAGCCAGGACCGCTGGGTGGGCCAGATCCGTGCCCAGCGCCCGTTCCAGCGCCGGGTGGATGCCCAGCAGCAGGTTGCGGATCCGGTTGGTCCCCGCGGTCACCTGGTCACGCAGATCATCGTCATAGCCCACCAGCACAGCCAGGTCGGCCAAGGCCGGTCCGGCGATGTCCACCGACCGCAGGGTGTGCGGCAACGTGCGGGCCGCGTCGGCGATCACGAACGCGTCGCGAGCATCGGTCTTGGCCTCGCCCGGGTGCAGATCGGCGATCCGGCGCATCGCCAACCCCGGCAGGTAGGCGGTGTCCAGGCCCATCGCTTGGGCCACCGCGACCGGTAGCGCACCGATACTGGCCGGCTGGTCCACGACGACCACCGGCAGCCCGTGTGTTGCCAGCTGTCCGAACAGGGCCCGCAGTGCCTGTTCGTCGTTGGGCAGTGGCCGGTCAACCAGCCGCTGGCCGGCCTGGTCGAGCGCCACGCAGTGATGCTCGGCCTTGCCGACATCCAAGCCGACGAATACTTGCCAACTCGACATGCTCCTACTCCCTTCGACAGTGTTCGGCCGGCACGGCATTGGCGCCCGGCACCCACGTTACGAAGAGACCCACAACCGCTGGGCCATGTCCCTATCAGCGATCCACCAACACCACCAGACCCGGTGACAACACCCCCCGGATCATGCGCGACAGGGGTCGCAAGTCATGCCGGGCCTAGCAGCCGAACAACCCCATTCTGGAGCCGCCAAGAAGGTAACGGGGTCCGGTAAAAGCTGTCAAGGCCACCGTTGCGGCCGTTGTGAGTCCGATGATGCACATGGTGGCCCTCCCCGATTCCCTGGCTTCGAACGACTCTAGCGGCAGCCGGCATGTGGCAGACCCAGGAGGACAGATTGGGGGCGTCTCTGTAATCCAGCGCGACCGGCTCAACCCCGATGCCGGTTCTTCGGATAGGTCTCTTCCTGGGC
>CAVSZD010000005.1:0-8045 GCA_963732355.1 uncultured Actinomycetota bacterium
ACTCGATCTGGTCGCGCTGGTCGATCGTCACAGGCAGGTCGTAGGTCTTCTCGAGGGCCTCGCGCAGGTCGATGCGGTAGTCATGGGCGAGCAGTTTGAACTCACCGGGTTTGGAATCCATCCCGTTGAGCAGGTCGACCAAGGCGATCACGAAGCTGATCACGGGCCTGAACAGCGTTTCGCGCGGGATCCTAGGGGGACGGGTCTCGGGGGGCCCGAACCACCATGGTCGCTGCACCACCATCTGGTAGGAGAACTTGTTGATCGGATCGTCGTGGTGGTTGATCATGACGTGTCGACCCGACCCGGATTCGATTTCGGCTGCCTCAGAGACGTTGACCAACCGGCCGTCGGCGGACAGCGTCTCGGAGTCCTGCAGCCACGCCTTCCACAGGGTGCTGCGGAACGGGACGCCGAGGTACAGCCCGGAATCCAGGCCGAGTTCGTCGAAGCCCTGCACACCGGCCGCGCCGGCCACGTCCAAGGCCACCTGGGCACCGAGGCTCTCGCCGAACTGGACGATCCGGGGCCGGTTGGCCGGTGCCAGTTCGTCGAGCCGCCGGCTGATCGCGGCGATCACGGCTGACTGCAGTTCGACTCCCTCGTCGGTCTTGTTCAAAGCCAGTGCGCTGGGCACGTACGCATACTGGGGCACGACCACGGTGCAGTCGCCCCGGGTCAGGTATTCGAGGGCTTCGGCCATGACGTAGTTCACGTATCCGACACCGGTCGGGGATGCCACACAGATCACGGCGCGCTGCAGGCCGCCGGTGGCGGTCAACTCGCGTACGGCGAGTTCCGCTCGTTGCTCGATCGTGCCGTCGCGCGGGACGACGACCCGTACCGGTTCGCAGGCATTGCCTCCCATTACGGCCTCGATCTCCTCCGGACTCAGCCTCATGAGGACGAACCGTCGGCCCTCCTTGCCGATGTCGTCGAAGTCGATCTCGCTGTTGGGCCCGCTGGACACGAAGGGGGAGTCGGGCCGCTCCTGGTACCCGGGTTCGATGACCTCCGACTTCTTCTGGGTTGCAGACCGCACCTGCTTCAAGCCCACAATCCCGAGCCCGGCAAGGCCGGTGAACATCACCCCATGGCCGATGAAATCGCTGAACTCACCCAGATCCTGGCCCGCCATCGCGTTCACGCCCGAAGTGACCAGGCGGGCGCCGGCTTGTTCGGTGACAGCCAAGGTCCCCAGGCCAACCACCGAACCGGTCGCGGTCGCCACTGCCACGGCGCCGGTTCGCGCCCGGATGGCCAGTGCCGTGCCGTCGTCGGACTTCTTCACGGCGTTGAGCAGTCGGCTGTCATCGCCGTACTTGTTCGCGCGGCGCATCCTGCGCACCAGGGTTCCGCCTGCCATCAACAAGCCCATGCCGAGGTCCAGTGCCAGCGTTGTGCGGGGGGTGCGTCGCAGTTTGAGCACGTCGTGGGCGATCAGGTCGCTCGCGGTGACGAGCCCGCCTGCCAGGCCCACCACCGACAGAAGTTTCAACTCCGACCAGGCGATGCCGTTGATCAGCGAGTCACCGCTCTTGGGCCGTAGCGCGACTTCACCCAATTTGCCGCCGCCGGCCGTGGTGGCGGCTGCCACGAGGCGGGCGGTGGGCCCGGGACGAGAACCCGGGGTTCCGGCGGCGATGCTGGAAATCGTGGCCCAGGTCGTTGCGCCCAAGGCGTAGTAGGCGGTAGCACTCACACCGGTCACACCGGCCTGCTGAACGGGGGTGCGGGGCAACTTGCCGCGCGAGTAACTGGCAGCCGCGGCCCACGCTGCGGTGATGACCCCGGCCCGCACGGACTGGTCAGTGGTGAAGTGTCGGACCACACCGTTGAAGAGGGTGTTCGCCAAGCGCATGGCGTTCATTGTGTCCGGTACAGCGCCGTTCTGCCTGATGTGACGCAGCGTGAATCATTCCGGGGCCGCGCCTGAGAGTGAGAACGCGGAGTAGCGTGGAAGCGAGCCCAAGGCCGAGGGAGGCCACCCGGTATGCCGGATGATCAGGAAGAATCTTCGCCCACACCGGATGCGGGAGTCCCTGATGAGGCCGGGTCAGTAGCAGTTGTGGGCCTGGGTGCATCCGCTGGCGGGCTGGAGGCGCTGAGCGCGGCGCTTGCGTCTCTTCCGGTCGATGTGCCTTTCGCGATCGTTGTTGCCCAGCACATGTCGGAGATGCCGGGCAGTCCATTGGTGGAACTCCTCGCGGCTGCCAGCGATCTCAAGGTCATCAGCGCCGAGGAGGGTAGCCCGCTGGAACCCGGAGTTGTCCTTGTCTGCCCTGCCGGTGAGGACATCACGGTTGGTCGCCAGCAGGTGAACCTCGCCCAGCGGCACGGAGGCGCTGGTCCGCATCCGAGCATTGATGCGCTGTTCGCTTCGATGGCCCAGACGCACCCGGAGAACGCGGTCGGTTTCGTGCTGTCCGGGACGGGCTCGGACGGCACCGAGGGCTTGCGGACGCTGCGACTACGTGGCGGTTTGGCCCTGGTGCAGGCACCGGAGTCTGCCAAGTTCCCCGCGATGCCACAGTCGGCGCTCTCAGCGGGAAACGCCGACCTGGTGATCATGCCCGAGGAGTTGGGGGCCACACTCGGCAGGATCGGTGGTCCCGGGGTCGTGGCCGAAACCCCCGCCGGAGAGGCAGTCACCGACGACATTGCGGGGATCGTCTCGGAGATGCGACGGATCACCGGTGTCGACTTCTCCGAGTACAAAGGTGGGACGCTGCAGCGGCAGGTGGGCCGCCGAATGGCGCTGGTCGGCGCGGCGGACTTCAAGGCCTATAGCCGGATCCTTCTGTCCGACCCGCGCGAGCCCGAGGCGCTGCAGGCGGCTCTGCTGGTCACGGTGACCTCGTTCTACCGGGACCCCGAATCCTGGGCGTCACTGGCCGACCACCTGGCCGAGCCGATCCGGCGGGCGGAACCGGGCTCTGAGTTCCGGATCTGGGTGCCGGGATGTGCCACTGGGGAAGAGGCCTACACCGTGGCGATGGTGGTGGCGCGACTGCTGGGGGACCCCGCGGACCTGGCGGCGCGGGTGAAGGTCTTCGCGACGGACCTCAGCGAAGAAGCCCTGGACGTCGCCCGACGCGGCCGCTACACCGAACAGGCGGTCAGCGCCATTCCACCGGAGAGGTTGGATCGCTACTGGGTGCGCACGCCTGCCGGCCGTCAGGCCTCGTCGGTGCTCAGGGATGCCATCGTGTTCGCGAAGCACAACATCGCGACTCATCCGCCGTTCCCACGATTGGACCTCATCAGCCTGCGCAACACCTTGATCTACTTCCAAACCCCGCTGCAGCGACGGGTGTTGCGACTGTGCCACTACGCCCTGGTTCCCGGCGGGTTGCTCTTCCTGGGCAACGCCGAGCGGGTCTCCGACACCGCCACCATGTTCGGGGTGGTCGATGCTCCCCACCGGATCTATGAACGATCGCCGGGACCGAGTTCCGAGGCGATGCCTGTGGTGTCGATCCCGGTTCCCAGGCCCCGGGTCGAGACCACCGCGGAATCTGTGCGCGAAGCGCTACTGGACCGGTACGTGCCCCCGTCGCTGGTCATCGATGACAACAACGACGTGGTCGAGGTGCATGGCGACGTGTCGGCGTGGTGCTGGGTGGCCCCGGGGGCGCCCAGCGCGCAACTGACGGCGCTGCTGCGCGAGGAGATGCGGGGACCGGTCAAGGGTCTGCTCCTGCGTTTGCGGCACGGCGATGTCGATGAGGTCCGCAGCGCAGTCGACGCGCCCGACGGTCAGATCATGATGACAGCATCGGTGCTGCCCGGTGGTCATCATCCTCACCTGGCCGTTGTGGCATTTGAACCGGTCGCCGCGACCGTCCCGGCTCCCGTCCCGAGCGAGCCGCTGTCCGAGGTCGAAGTGGTGTCTCGGGAGTTGGAACTTACCCAGACCGCCCTGCAGGCCACGGTGGAGGATCTGAGCGCCTCGAACGAGGAGTTGAGGGCGCTCAACGAGGAGTTGCAGGCTTCCAGCGAGGAGGCGCAGAGCGCCAACGAAGAACTCGGCGCCGCCAACGAGGAATTGTCCACGCTCAACGAGGAGTTGCAGGTTCGCAGCGCGACCCTGACGGCGGCCAAACGCGACTTGGAGAACATCCAGGCGTCCGTCTCATCCGGACTGATCATCGTCGATCGGGATCTTCGGGTGACCCGTTTCACGCACCCGGCAGTCCGGCTGTTCGCCCTCATCGATGAGGATCTGGGCCGCGAACTGACCACGATCCAGACGACCGCGACGATCCCGGATCTGTCGGCAATCCTGCGCAACGCCGTGAGCGGGCAACGCAGTGCCATGGTTTCCGTGACGGGCCCCGAGCGTGACTCGATGCTCCAGGTGCAGCCCTACTTGGCCGAGGACGGCCGGGTCCTGGGAGCAGTCGTGGTGGTCACCGACGTCACGGAACTCGCGGCGGCGCAACGGGGGGTGGCGGAGTCCCTTCGCCGGTTTAACGCGGTGACCGATGCGCTGCACGAGGTCGTTTGGCAGGCAGATCTCGAAGGCAACCTCAGCTTCCTCTCGTTGGGTATCGAGAATCTCTTCGGTCTGAGCCGTGACCGGGTGCTGGCCGATCCGGCCCTGTTCTTCGCAGCGGTCCATCCCGACGACCGGGAGCGGGTTGTGGTGGCCCGCTCGTCGGCGTCGAAGGACTGGCGGATCCGGTACCGGGTGCGCCGTCCGGACGACACTGTTCGCTGGGTGCAGGAGAGTTCGACTCTCGTGCCCGAATCGCCGGAGGGTCCAGCCTTCATCGTCGGCTCGATCTTCGACATCAGCGATCGGATCATGGCAGAGGAGTCGGCGAAGTCGCAGTATGCCACCTTGCAGGCGTTCTTCCGCAGCACAGATGTGGGTTTGCTCCTGATCGACGGTGAAGAGCGGATCGTGCGCGCGAATCCGGGTTTCGTGCGGATGTCCGGATTCTCGGCGTCGGCCCTCTCGGGCGTGCCGGTACGTTCGATCTGCGACCTGGGTGGCGATCCGAACCATCCCGATCCGCAGTGGCCGGTGAATCCGGGGGTGCGCAGGGGCAGGCTCACAGCCCACGACGGGTCCGTCCACTTGGTGAACGTGGACGTGCAGGCTGTCTCAGGCTCGGCGCGCAGCGGAGGGGGCAGTTCGATCGTCACCGTGTACGACCTCACCCAGTTGCTGGAGACGACCGGGGGACTGGCCGAGCAAGTCCGGTTCGACCAGCAGACTGGGCTGTACTCGCGTGCCCACTTCGTCTCCCGGGTCGGCGAGGAGATCGCTAGGGCCAAGCGCACTGGCACCTCCGTGGGACTGCTGTGGGTCGACCTGGATGGGTTCAAGGAAGTCAACGACACCTACGGCCACCGCGCCGGCGACGCGGCACTTGTCGAGGTCGCGATGCGCTTGTCCCATGCCACCCGGGTGCAGGACCCGGTCGGTCGGCTCGGTGGGGACGAGTTCGGTGTGATCGTGACGGAAATAGCACAGCCAGATGCGTTGGATCTACTCACAGACCGTGTGCTCAACCTCTTACGCGAACCCATCGCCACTGCGGACGGAGTCGTGTTCGTGACCGGTTCAGTGGGTATCGCATTCGCCCCGGAGGACGGCGACAGCGCCGAGGCCCTGCTTCACAATGCCGACACCGCGATGTACGTGGCGAAATCCCTGGGCGGCGATGCCCGTTCCTACTTCCAGGACTCCATGAACAGGGCTGCGCACGACCGGGCCACCTTGATCGAGGAGCTCGGCGTCGCGGTGCGCGAGGGCGGTTTCCTCATGCACTATCAGCCCGTGGTCGAGGTGGGGACCGGCCGGTTGGTGATGGTCGAGGCGCTTCTGCGCTGGAAGCGGGACGATGGGATGCTGACCGCCGATGAGTTCCTCGACAAGGCCGAGGCCGCCGGGCAGTTGCGTGCTCTCGGGCGTATCGGCCGGGGCATGGTGCAGAGCGACCTGCTGGAGTTCGAGGAGGTCGCGCAACTGGCCGACGTGCCCTTGAGTGTCAACCTGCACGTGACCGAACTCGACGAGAAGGAACTCACTGCCAGTTTGCTGCACTGGGATCCCCCGGGCGGGCTCTCCCGGATCATGATCGAAGTCACCGAGCAGGCACTGCTTCCCGGCGCAGGTCATCCTCTGGAAGCACTCACGCTTCTTCAACGCCTCGGTGCCAGGATCTGCATCGACGACTTCGGGACCGGGTACTCCAACACTGTGATGCTCGCAAGACTGAGGCCGGCAATTGTGAAGATCGACCAGTCACTGCTTGAGTCTGCCGGCTCTGGCGGGTCGGGTGAGCAGTTGCTCGCAGCCATGATCCAGACTGCTCACGCACTGAATGCTCAGGTGGTCGCGGAGGGTGTCGAGCAACAGGCCCAGCACGAACTCATCAGCCGCCTCGGCGTCGACCTCGCCCAGGGGCACTTCTACGCCCGCCCCATGGGCCTGCCGGACCTCAAGCAGTGGGTTGCTGAGAACGCCACCGGGGTGGCGTCCGGCTCCTGAGTGTTAGGCGTAGGCTGCGCGGGTGACCGACCAGCCACACCATGAACGCAGTGGTTCGGCGCTCGCCGAACGCTCCAACAAGATCCGTGCGGCGGTGCTCGGAGCCAACGACGGCATCGTGTCGACGGCCGGACTCGTCCTCGGTGTGGCCGGAGCCACGACCAACACGACGGCGATTCTCACCGCAGGTGCCGCTGGGCTTGTGGCAGGCGCGTTGTCCATGGCCACCGGTGAGTACGTGTCGGTGAGTTCGCAGCGGGATTCCGAGCGGGCGGCCGTGGCTGAGGAGCAGAACGAACTGGCCGACCGGCCCCAGGACGAACTCGACGAACTCGCCGGCATCTTCGAGAAGCGCGGGCTCTCCCCGGAGTTGGCCCGGGAGGTTGCGGTGGAGCTCACGGCACGCGATGCGTTGGCGGCTCACACACGCGAGGAGTTCGGTATCGAGCCCGGGGAGTATCTCAATCCCTGGGCCGCGGCGTGGTCATCCCTGCTTGCGTTCACGGCGGGTGCCTTGATGCCTCTGCTGGGCATGGCCTTCTTCCCGGAGGCGGTCCGCGTGCCTGCCACGTTCGTGGCCATGCTCGTGGCCCTCGTCGTCACCGGCTACCTGAGCGCCAAGCTCGGGGGTGCAGCCATCGGGCGAGCCGTCCTGCGCAACGTGGCCGGTGGGGCCCTGGCCATGGCGGTCACCTACGCGGTAGGAACGCTGATCGGATGACCCGTGTCTCCAGCGCCCCGATGGTGGGGGTGGTCGGCGTGCTGGTGGCCGCAGCCCTGTTCTCCACGTCCGGGACGTCGAAGGCCTTGCTCGCCCCCGATGCGTCGCCGGAGTCCGTCGCGGCGGTACGCCTGCTGGTAGGGGCGACGGGCATGGTGGGCTTCGTCGCTTGGCGCGGGCGGGCCTCACAGTTGTGGCCGCTGCTGAGGCTGCCGCTGGTGTGGGTGATGGCTGTGGGGGTCGCGGGCTACCAAGGGTTCTTCTTCGCGGGGCTGGAACGCACCGGTGTGGCGGTCGGCACGTTGGTGGCTCTCGGCTCGGCACCGCTGCTGGCCGGTCTTCTCGGATGGCTGGCTGGGGAGGGTCAGCCCGGGTGGTTGTGGCTGGGGGCCACGATGGTCGCGCTGGCGGGTTTGGCGCTGCTCACAGGCGGCGGGTCGGTCGACCTTCTGGGATTGTGTTTCGCGCTGCTGGCCGGTGGCTCCTACGCGATCTACACCGTCTTCGGTGCCCGTCTGGCCCGCGACGGACACGACTCGAGTCTGGTGATGGCCGTGCCGTTCTCCCTCGGGGCTCTGGTCCTCGTCCCCTTCCTTGCTGGGGCGGGCTGGGTCTGGTCTGCGGGCGGCATGGCATTGGCTTTGTGGCTCGGGCTGGCGGCCACATCGTTGGCCTACCTGCTCTTCGGTCTGGGGTTACCGGTCCTGCAGCCCGGGCACATAGCGACCTTGACCCTGCTGGAGCCGGTGGGTGCCACACTTCTCGGTGTGGTGGTTCTCGGCGAGTCACTCACCGCGGCGGGCTGGGCCGGCTGTGCAT
>CAVSZD010000006.1:0-882570 GCA_963732355.1 uncultured Actinomycetota bacterium
AGGGTCGGCAAGCCCGCGGCCCACCCCCGCCGCAATAGGATCGGCCTGTGAGCGAGCCCACCGTGCCAGCCACGAACAAGGGGCAGCGTCGCCGGCAGGAGATCGTCGAGGGCGCCGCGGCCATTCTGCGCGAGCAGGGGCCCAGCGGGGTGTCGCACCGCACCGTCGCGCAGCGGGTGGGTTGCTCCCTGTCGGCGACCACCTACTACTTCTCCGGACTCGACGACCTGCTCAGCGAAGCGGGCCGGGTCAACATCGCACGCTGGGCCTCCCGCGCTGAACGGGTGGCGGAAGCCATCGAGACCGACCGACGGCCGACCACGCGCGAAGGCAAGATCGACGCCATCCTCAAGGCGACCTTGCCCACCGACGAGGAGATGCTCGGCCACTACCTGCAACTCGTCGCAGCCGGGGAGTCGCCACCGGTCAGCCGGGCTTACAGAACCGGCCGCGACCGCTTGAACGCCGCCGTCACACGGGTGTTGGAACGCTTGGAAGTCCCATGGTCTGCCGAACTGATTATCGCCGTGGTCGACGGCGCCTGCGTGAGCGCGTTGAGCGAGGGCCGCGACGTGCGCGAGACCGCCCGCCAGCGGCTAGAGGCACTTCTCGGCCACAACTGACTCACCTACTCGTCGGACAGTTCCTTGAACGCTGTCTCCTTCGAGGCCAGCATCGCGCCGAGCGCTCCGATCGCGACGATCGTCAAGTACCAGGCCGGCGCCGCGGTTGAGCCGGTGACCGCGATCAACCACGTGGCCACGAACGGGGCAGTGCCGCCGAGCAGGGCATTGGCGGAGTTGAACGACAGGGCGAAACCGGTGTAGCGAACCGACGTCGGGAAGGATTCGGCGAGGAAGGTCGCCAGCGTCCCGTCGTTGACGGTCAGCAGGATCCCGAACACAATCTCGACGGCGACGATGAGCCAGACCACGCCGGTGTCCAGCAGTGCGAACAACGGCACCGTCAGCACGACGAACAGCACCGACGCGACGACCAGCATGCGACGACGGCCGAACCGGTCGGACACATGACCCATCACGAAGATGCTCGCGATGTACACGCTCAGCGCGATCGTCGAGGCGAAGAACGACACGCTCTCGTTGACCCCGAGCTCCGCCGACAGATACGTCGGCATGTAACTGAGCAACAGGTAGAACGCCACAGCATTCAGGCTGGCCACCCCGAACGTGATCGCCAGCGCGCGGCGGTGGTTGGCCACCAGGTCGCGCAACGGCGTGCGCTGGGTGCGACCGCGCGATGCGTCGGCCAGCGCCCGGTAGTGCGGGGAGTCCTCGAGGTGCACTCGGATGTAACGGCCGACCAGCCCCAGGGGTCCAGCCAGCAGGAACGGGATGCGCCACCCCCACGACTGCATCGCCGGGTCACTCAGCAGTTGGTGCAGCATTGCGACGAGCAGGGAGCCGGCCAGAAGTCCGGTCGCGGTGCTGGCGGGGACGATCGAGGTGTACAGCCCGCGTTTGCCCTGTGGGGCGTACTCCGACAAGAACGTCGCCGCGCCCGCGTACTCCCCCGAGGCCGAGAAGCCCTGCACCAGGCGCAGGAGGAACAACCCCAGCGGCGCCAGCATCCCGACCGCCGCCCACGACGGCAGCAGCCCGATGCAGAATGACGCCCCGGACATGAGCAGAATCGACCAGGAAAGCGCCCACCGCCGGCCGCGCCGATCGCCCAGGCTGCCCCAAATGATCCCTCCAATAGGGCGCAAGAGGAATGACAACGCGAAGACCGTGAACGTGGACAGCAGGGCAACGGTGCGGTTCTCGTTGGGGAAGAAGACCACCGCGATCGTGGTGGCCAGGTAGCCGTATGAGGCGTAGTCGAACCATTCGACGAAGTTGCCGATGAAACTTGCGGTGGCGGCACGCCGCAGTGTGGAGTTCTGAGCCTCGGCAGGCACTGTCATGGTCTGCATCTCACCGCCCTCCTTTCTGAAGCCTCTCACTTCGCCGGTGGCCGTCTGGATCGACAGCCACCGGCGCAGGGGCTACGCGTGAGCTGGTTCTGGCTCGGGAGCGGTAGGCGTCTGATCGCCGCGCTTGCGATCCTTGACCATGAACAAGATCGGTCCGATGCCACCGATGACGATCAGCGCGCCACCGGCCATGGCCAGCGGGGTCATCGTCTCGCCGAAGACGAAGTAGCCGATGAACAGCGCGACCACCGTCTCCCAGTAGGCGACGACGGACAGCTCCACCGCACTGAGGTGCTTGCCGGCAACAACAAGGAAGCCGATCGCGAAGAACCCGCAGATGAGGAACAGTGCCGCGGCCCACATCCAGTTGGTGCGAGTCATCACACTCGGCGTGGATGCGTCGAGGGTGTTGTAGCGGATCACCATGATGATCAAGGCTCCCACGGCACCGAACACGAAGTTCCAGAAGCCGCGCACGCCCGAGTCCATGTCACCGCGGTAGCGGTAGAAGAACAGGGCCAGCCCGTAGAACACCCCGGAGCCCAGGGCGAACAAGTCGCCGACGGCCTTGAGCGGGTAATCCGGGTCGGTTCCGAGTTGCAGCCCGATACTGAAGCCGGTCTCCGGCGCGTAGGTGATCAGCCCGATGGTCAGGAGCATCCCGCCGAACACCATTGCGAGGAACAACCCGTTGCGCAGCGAGATCTTCTCCTTCAGGAAGATCCAGGCGAGGATCGCGGAGAACAGTGGTCCGGTGTAGATCAGGAACACCGCGTTGGCGATCGTGGTCATCAGCGTCGCCGAGACGTAAAGCGCCAGGGACATGCCGATCGCCAGGCCCCCGGCCACGACGGAGAAGGTGACGCGCGTGGTGCGCAGCGCCTGCCACTTGCGCGCGACGAGGATGATCAACAAAAAGCCCAGCGCGCCGGTCAGCATGCGGCCAGTGGCCAGGAAGTCGCCGAGGACGTACTTGACTGTTTCGCCGTCGACGACGTGGGTGGGAACCGCACCGCGCGACAGGAAGCCGACGAGGCCCATCCCGGTTGCGGACGCGATCATGGCGCCGAAACCGAGGCGCTTGTTCATGGGGTCGACCGCGGGGTTCACGGCCGTCGTGGTGGTCATTGTTCTGTCTCCAATGCCTTCGGCCCGGGCGGTGCCGGCGGGTTCGCCACCGGCACCACCGCGGGTGCGTCAGACCAGCGTCGGGTCGGCGATCTGGTTCGGGAAGTAGTCCTGGCACGTGCCCTCGCGGTAGACGTCCGCGGTGGCGCAGTGCAGGCCCCCGCCGAAGGCATATGCATCCCGGAACGGCACGGGGATGACGTTCATACCGAGCTTGTCCATCTGCTCGGCCTGGTGGACTTCAGACTCCTCGACGATGACGGTCTTGTGGTCCAGGACCAGGCAGTTCATCGAGAGCCACACCGACGAGTAGCACAACGGCGGCGGGGTTTCGTGTGCCGGCTGGGCGGCGTCCACGATCTCCCAGTCGTTGGTCTCGAAGATCTTGCGCTGCTCCTGTGGCAAGGGCCGGTTGGGGTTGTTGATGATCAGGCCCGGGCGCAGCGGCACGAACGTCGCGTCGATGTGGATCGGGTACGGGTCGCCGGGGAAGTTGACGGCGTGGACCCGCAGGTCCGGGTAGTACCGCTTGAACCACTCCATCGCCTTGCGGTTGGTGGTCAGCCCGTGCTGGATGAACAGGTCCTTGCCCAGCCGCAGCACGTCGGCCGCGTCCCACATGGGTTCGACATCGGTGGTGACGAAGTCGAGGTTGGCGGTGCGCTCGAGGCGATCCTCCAGCGAGATCTTCTCGTCGTAGTAGTTGTGCTTGTACGACGCGTCGGTCAGCCGCGGGCGAGGGGCCTGGGACCACTTGAACTCCGGGTCGTTCTCGAAGTACTCGTTCATCAACGGCCAGTAGGCCAGGTACTCGAAGTAGCGGCAGCGGAAGGAGTTCGCCGAGGCGATGATCTCGTTGCCGATCGTCAGCAGGATGTCCCGCGGCGGCATGGCCGTCATCATGGAGTCGTTGCGGAAGTCCGGGGTGGCGATGGCCTGGTTCCACTGCAGTGGGGTCGGACGGTCGACCTTGACGCCGTGCGCCTCGAGCACCTTGACGTAATTGTCCAGTTGCGCGTTTGCCTTCTCGACGGTCTCGAGCGGGCGCGGACCCCACATGCCGCGCATCTCGGAGTCGATCGGGACCTTCTCCGAGGTGGCCGGCTCCTCCGGCGGGATGACGCTGTTGTCCGCACGGCCGACGATGGCGTGCTTCAACGGGTCGAAGTCGTTCCACGAGTTCACGATCTTCGGCATTCTCAACTCACTCCTTCTTGTGCAGGGCGGTCGGCCCCGCTCTTCTCGGTGGGGCTGGTGGCCCCGGACATGGACACGGACGGGTGGCTTGGGTTGTAAGCGGGGTGACGCGCCGCACCTGTCCCGAGGGGACCTAGGTGGGCCATGGTCATCATCTTCTTCCGGCTCTATCTTGGTACGACCGTACCATTCTTGAGCAGGTCATGTCCAGTCGGGTGCCTAAATTGGGCGGTACAGGCGTACCGTTTTCTTCGCCGGTAGGCCCTTGGTTGACGTTCAGGTAGTTGGTTGACGTTCGTCGCTCGACAGACGTCAACCAACTACCCGAACCCCACCCAACGCGCGGTTGATCAATCCCCCGCGACCACCTCGACCGCCACCGTCACCTCGTCGCCGGCAGCGACCCCGTTCGCCTCGCGCACCGCCCGCTTGACCGGCAGCACGAAGCAGCCGGACTCCGAGTCCGGGAATACCGAGGTGCGCCAAACGCTGGCCCCGATGCGGACCTCGACCTTGACCGAGCCGAAGCCTGCGCGTGGCCCGAGCGCGTCGGCGGCGTCCTCCACAGCTGCGGACACCTCGGGCGGCAGCGTCACGAACGTCCACGTATCCGACCTGCGGGCATCCCATAGCCACAGTCCCGCGGTGAACGTGTGTTGCATGCCGATCAGGATCGCAGAGGCTCCCCCTAGCGGTCCATATCCGTCATCGCGTCCGCGTGCTACCTTGCTCCCACGTGATTCGCGAGGTGAGCGTCATGAAAACTCCTATTCGTCGTGGCCTCGTCAGCGTCGGGGCCACCGCCGGACTTGCCGTGGCGCTCACAGCGCCGGCACACGCAGACCCGATCATCAATCCGGCCGCGTGGACTCAGGGAAGCGCAGGCTACAACTCCTACTTCGCGTGCATCTCCACCTGCCAGAGTTACTTCATGGTCGGCGCGAAGGTGAGCCGGCAGGGGCCCATCGGCAATGTCTCGGCCGTCCCACGGGTCGGAGAGCGGTTCTACCTTCACGCCTACACCGGGATCGTCTCGCCGTTCAACCTGAACGACTCCTACAAGATGCGCCTCCTGTTGCCGACCGGCCTGACACCTGACATCCGCAGCGACACCGACGTGCAGTGTGCGATCACTGATCTGGCCTTCAACGTCACCCGATCGATTGGTCCGGCTGAGTGCCAGGATCCGGTCAAGTTCGGTGTGTATTGGGAGTTCCCGAACGTGTATTTGACCAACAGTGAGGCGGTCAATTTCTTCGTCCCCGTCGTCGCAGACCGGACGTTCGACGGATCCCAGGTGGTCCAACTGACCTCTGATCCGATCAACAACCCGTACACGGCACTGCCTGACCCGGTGTTGTCGCAGTTGGACATTGTCGTGAACCCAGCGCCAGTCGTGCCGCCAACACCGGGTGGCACAGGCGGCACGGGTGGGACAGGTGGCCGGGTGGGACAGGTGGCACGGGTGGGTCACAGGTGGGACCGGCACCAACCCGGGCAAGACCTCGGTCAGCGTGAAGGCCGTTGCGAAGAAATCCAAGTTGCGCGTAGCGGTGTCCCCCGACCTCGGGGCGGGCAGCCCATGGTCGGTGCAGGTGGCCAAGAAGAAGGGCAGCACCTGGAAGCCGTTGAGCCGCAAGTACACCACCAGCAGCGGCAAGGTCACCGTCAACCTCAAACGCGGCGTCTATCGCGCGACAGTCAGCGCCGCGCACGGGTACGCCGGATCCACGAGCGGGAGCGCCCGCTTAGTGCGGTAGTTCAGAAGCGTCTGGGTGTGCTCACGCCTGGCACAACTTCTCAAGCGGACGCGCGCGGTTGCGCCAGCCAGCAACCGGCTCACACTGAAGAGTGTGGGCTGCACCACGGAGCAGTCGTCTACCAACACTGGGACTCACCTACAAACGAGGAGACAACAATGCGTGCGACCTGGAACGGGGCCGTACTGGCCGAGTCCGACGAGACGGTCGTCGTGGAGGGCAACCACTACTTCCCGCCGAGCTCACTGAACCGCGAGTTCTTCGCCGACAGCAACACCCACACGGTCTGCCCATGGAAGGGCACCGCCTCGTACTTCTCCGTCGTGGTCGACGGCCAGTCAAACCCCGATGCCGCCTGGACATACCCGCAGCCGAAGGACGCCGCCTCCCAGATCGCCGACCACGTGGCCTTCTGGAAGGGCGTCCAGGTGGAGGCTGGCTGACAGCGCGCCGCACCAGCCGCGGCCCATAGGGTGAGGCCCGTGAACAGCCGGGTCTGCCTGGTGACGGGCGCTTCATCGGGAATCGGTCGCGCGTGCGCCGACCTCCTCGTCGACCGCGGGTGGACGGTGGTGGGCGCGAGCCGCAGCCGGCCCAGCGGGGTGCGGTGGCAACCCCTGGTCATGGACGTCGACAGTGACGAGTCGGTTGATGCTGGGGTCGCGGCGGTGGTGGCCGAGCATGGGCGCATCGATGCCGTGGTGACGTCGGCCGGGTGGGGGCTGTCGGGGCCCGTGGAGACCACACCGCTGGACCAAGCGCGCGGCACAGTTCGAGACCAATTTCTGGGGCACGGTGCGGGTGGTGCGATCGGTGTTGCCGCACCTGCGTGCTCACGGCGGGAGGGTGGTCCTGATCGGGTCGTTGGCCGGCTTGATCGGACTGCCGTTCCAGGCGTACTACTCGGCCAGCAAGTACGCGCTCGAAGGATTCGCGGAGGCCCTGGCCTACGAGGTGTCGCCGTTCGGGATCGACGTGACGATCATCGAACCGGGTAACGCAGTGAGCGATTTCACGACCAGTCGTCGCCGGCTCGACCCCCCGCCCGACAGTCCGTATGCAACCGTCAATGCCCGGGCCGTCGAGACGATGGAACGCGATGAGCGCGATGGCATGCCGGTTGCACGCGTTGCGGCCGCGGTTGAGAAGGTGCTCGCCACGCGCACGCCGCCGCGCCGGGTCCCCGTGGGAACCCCCGACGAGAAGTACGGCGCGCTGGCCAAGCGGTTCATCCCCCACCGACTCTTCGAGCGGTTGGCGCGCGGGCCGTTGGGCCTCTGAATCCCCGCGTTAGAGGTTGTGCTGTTGGTTAGAGAAACAACGCGTGGATTCGCTAACCAACAGCACAACCTCTAACCAGGTGCGTTCAACCGCCGCCAACGAACTGCCGTTGGACATAACGGACACCGGTGACAGGGGCGAGGGATCAGGTAGAACCGCTTGACCCCGGAACCTCGACCGCACTAACATGTCTAGTGGTCTAGACAAGTGGACGTGTGCTCGAGAGGGGGGTAGTCCGGTGGTCGCAACAGTGGTCAGAGCCAACGACTTCACTCCCCTGTACATCCACATCAGCCGGTACGTGCGCGGGCTCATCCTCGATGGTGAACTCGCCACCGGCGACGCGATCCCCTCCGAGACCGACCTGGTCAAGCAGTTCGGAACCACTCGCGGCACGGTCCGCAGTGCGATCGATGTGCTCGTCAACGAGAAGTTGGTACGACGGGTGCACGGCAAGGGCACCTTCGTGCAGACCCGTCCCACGCGCCACGACATCTGGAACTTCGGAGGTTTCACCGACAGCCTCGGCGACGATGCGGCGCTGGCCGTGGCCAAGGTCGTGTCGACCCGCACCCTCGAAATGGACGGCCGCACCTACTTCGAACTGGTCCGGCTACGTGGCATCGCCAGCGACAACACCATCGACTACCTGTCGCTGGACACCTCGTGGATCCCGGTCGATCTGTTCCCCGCGATCGCGGACGTGGACTTCGAGAACCGGTCGTTGTACCAGCACTTTCGCACCACCTACGGCACCCATCCCCGGCGCACGGCAATGACGCTCAGTGCCGCTGTTGCCACCGACGAGGAACGGGAGCTTCTTGGCGAGGAGTCGCAAGACGCGTTGCTCATCGCACAGGGCAGCGCCTTCGATCAGGACGACGTCGAGATCGAGCGGATCAAGACCGTCTACTCCTCGCGGATCCAATTCAACTTCAGCACGACGATCCCCGAACCGACCGGCGGTTGACATGAAGCTCCTGGGGGTGACCAAACCGATCCTGGCCATGCTGCACCTGCAGGGCGACGGTCGCGAGGACATCCTGGAACGGGCCCTGCGCGAGACCGAGATCCTGGTTGCCAACGGCGTGGACGCCCTGGTCGTGGAGGACTACTTCGGATCAAGCGCAGACATCGAAGCGGTACTGGCGGCGTTCGCACAGAACTCCCCGGGGGTTCCCTACGGCGTCAACGTGCTCGACGATGGTGCGGCCTCGTTCGCACTGGCCGACAGGTACGGCGCGACCTTCGTCCAGATGGATTCCATCGTGGGCCACCTGCCCCCGGACCAGGATGCCGCGTTCGCCGCCGAGACTGAGGCGATCCGCCGCAAAAGCGAGGCCATCCTGCTGGGCGGGGTCCGGTTCAAGTACCAGCCCGTCCTGTCCGGCAATCCGCTGGAGGTCGATCTGAAGATCGCCACCGACCGCTGCGACGCGGTGGTGGTCACCGGGAACCTCACGGGCGAAGAGACCTCCCTGGCCAAGATCGCCGAGTTCCGTTCCGTGCTGGGCGACTTCCCACTGGTCGTCGGGGCGGGCGTGACTGCGCAGAACTGCCGCGAACAACTGGCGCTGACCGACGCCGCCATCGTGGGCAGCTGGTTGAAGGACACCGGCAGTGCCGACGGCGAAGTGTCAGCCGCCCGCGTCGCCGAATTCATGGCCGCAGTCCGACAGGTTCGTGCCTCATGAGGACCCTCAACGCCGTGCGCGCGGACGCCATAGACCTGGCGCAATACGGACGTCTCTACGACCTCGCGGGCGGGCACGAACCCGACGTGGTCTTCACCCATGCCGACCAGTGGCAGGACCGCTACACCGGTGAACCGGTGGTCAGCGGCGCCGCGCACTTGGGAATGACCGCCGGTCCCCACGTGACCAGCGCAGTCCGGCTCATGGAGCACCACCCACACACCAGCGAGGCCATCGCGCCTATTGGGGCAACCATCGTCGTCCCAATAGCGACCGTGCCCGACGCACGGGCGGTGCACGCGGTTGTGCTGCAGCCTGGCCAGTGCCTCGTGCTGCAGGCCGGGATCTACCACGCGCCGGCAATGGGGCTGGACGGCCCGAGCCTGTATTACTGGCTGGCCGCCGTGGATGCGATGAACACCGAACCGTGGTCCGAGATCGTCGACGGGCCCGTACAGATAACGGTGGCCGGCCATGTCTGATCACTACTCGGTCTTCATCGGCGACGTGGCCCTCGACGAGTTCTTCACCGCGAGCCAGTGGCCGGCCGCGGGGACCAAGATCGACCTCTACCCGTTGAGCACCGAGACCGGCGGCATGATCGCCAACGCGGCTGCCGTCTATGCGGGGTTCGGTGAGGACGCCCGGTTCCTGTGGGCGATGAACGACGGGCTGCTCAGCGACCGCCTGCTGGCCGACCTCGAAGTTCATGCCGTGGACACGAGCCTGGTCGTCCGAACCCCGGGGCTGGCGGATTCGCGCAACATCATCGTCCTGTCAGAGGGCGAGCACACCGTGATGACCCCGGCACTCGGCCTTGAAACGATTGACCTTTCGCCCGAAGCGCTGGGCGTCGTGCAGGCGGCACGCTACGTGTACACGGCCATCGGAGACCTGCGATCCCTGCGCCACGATGGCATTTCGGCGGCCCCGGCCATTCGTGCTTCTGGGGCGAAACTGGTGCTCGACCTCGACGTCGCCAATCTGCGCCCCGGCGACCGGGACCTCATCGCCCAGGCCGACATCGTGTTGTTCAACCGGGTGGGCTTCGACCGTTTCAGCGAAGGCAGGTCCGCCGCCACCATTGACGCGCTACTGAAGACCGCGAGCATCGTCGTGGTGACGCTCGGCCCGCAGGGTTGTCATGTCGCCACCGCGGATCAGCGCTTCAACGTGGCCGGTATCCCGGTTGAGGTCGTAGACGTCACCGGCGCCGGCGACACGTTCGGAGCGGCCTTCCTGCACGCCTTGAACCAGAGTCCCGACCTGCGCACAGCGGCAACTTTCGCCAACGCCGCCGCCGCCCGGGCCGTCACCGCAGTCGGCGCGCGAGCCGGCGTCACCCAAGACGCGGAGGTCGAATCACTCCTCCGCCAATATGCCCTGCCCTCCGGCTGGTCCCCCGACTCCGGGGGGCAGGGCCCCACAGCACCACCCACCACCGAAAGGCCAGTGCCATGAAGATCCCGAGGACGAGTCCCCACCCCAAGAAATCGACGGCCTTCTTCGCTCTGGCCGCCGCTGCGGCGCTGGCGCTGAGCGGGTGTGTGAACAACGCCGCGGACACCAGCCACCTCACCGTCGGCCAGCGGATCCACGGCGAGCTCCGGTCCCGATGAAGCTGCCGTGGCACTGCTGCCCGCCGACGTGCGCGACTCCGGCACGCTGGTCGTGGGCACGAACCTGACCTACGCCCCGGACGAGTTCAAGACCCCCGACGGACAACCCACCGGCTGGGGCATCGACCTGGTCACCGAGATGTCCGCGCGACTCGGGCTGGAACCGGACCTGCGGGACTCGCAGTTCGACAACATCATCCCCGGGGTCAAGGGCGGCAAGTACGACGTGGGTTGGGCCTCCTTCACCGACACCCTCGAGCGGCAGGCCTCGGTCGACTTCGTCGACTACTACAACGCAGGCATCCAGTGGGCCAGCCGCACGGACAACCCCGTCAACCCCGACGACGCTTGCGGGCTGACGATCGCGGTGGGCACGGGCACCTACCAGGAGACTGAGGAACTGCCGGCCAAGAGCAAGGCGTGCGAAGAGGCCGGGAAGCCCCCGCTGGAGTTGCTGAAACTGGACACCCAGGGTGACATCACCAACGCGGTTGTCCTCGGCCGCGCCGACGCGATGTCCGCGGACTCCCCGGTCACCCAGTACGCCGTGAGCCAGACCGACGGCAAGCTGATGTTGGCCGGTGACATCTTCGACGCCGCCCCCTTCGGCGCAGCTGTGGCCAAGGACGGCGACATGGCCCCGGCCGTGCAAGCGGCGTTGCAGTCGATGATGGACGACGGCACCTACCTCGCGATCCTCGAAGAGTGGGGCGTTGAAGCAGGTGCCATAGAGACCGCCACGATCAACGGCGGAACGAGCTGACAGTGGCCGCCGCCCAGACGCAACCGGCCGGAGGAGTTCCGGGCAACGATGGTTCCCCGCCACCGCCCGACTACATCCGCGCTACCCCCTTGCGTCACCCCGGACGCACCGTCTGGGCGGTGGTCATTGTCGTATCGCTGGGCCTGTTCGTCTACGGCGCAGCAACCAATACGGCCTACGACTGGCAGACCTACCTGCAGTACCTGTTCGACGTGCGCTTCTGGCAGGCGGCCGGGATCACGCTGCTGCTCACCATCCTGTCCATGGCCCTCGGGGTGGTTCTCGGCGTGATCCTGGCGGTCATGCGGCTGACCCCGAACCGCATCATGCAGTCGGTCAGCTGGGGGTACGTGTGGATCTTCCGCGGGACGCCGGTGTACGTGCAGCTGGTGTTCTGGGGCCTGTTCTCCACGATCTACCCACAGCTGGACATAGGTATTCCGTTCGTCCACCAGTTCCTCTCCGTCGAGACCGCCGCCTTCGCCGACAACGTGTTCTGGCTCGCGGTCATCGGGCTGTCGCTCAACGAGGCTGCCTACATGGCCGAGATCGTGCGCGGCGGCATCCAGAGCGTGGACGAGGGACAGACCGAGGCAGCCACTGCCCTAGGCATGTCGCGGGCGCTCACCTTGCGCTTGGTCATCCTTCCGCAAGCGATGCGCTCGATCATCCCGCCGACCGGCAACGAGGTGATCTCGATGCTGAAGACCACCTCTTTGGTCACTGCCGTGCCGTACACCTTCGACCTCTACGCCCGCGCCCGGGACCTATCGGTGGAGACGTTCAACCCCGTGCCCATGCTGCTTATCGCATCGACCTGGTACTTGGCGTTCACCTCGGTGCTGATGGTCGGTCAGTACTACCTCGAACGGCACTTCGCCCGCGGCGCATCGAGGGTCATGTCAGGCCGGCAGTTGCAGGCTCTGGCCGACGCTGAGGACGACGCATTCGCCCGGGATTCCAAATGACGATGCCGATGGTCGACGCCCAGAACGTCTACAAGAACTTCGGTGCCCTGGACGTGCTGCGCGGCGTCACCTTGACGGTGCAGCCCGGTGAGGTGATGTGCCTGATCGGGCCGTCGGGCTCGGGCAAGTCCACCTTCCTGCGCTGCATCAACCACCTCGAACAGATCAACGCCGGGCGCTTGTACGTCGACGGTGAACTTGTGGGGTACGTGGAACGCAGCGACGGCAGCCTGCACGAGATGGCCCTGCGCAAAGCCGCGCGCCAACGCCGCGACATCGGCATGGTTTTCCAGCGGTTCAACCTGTTCCCGCACGTGACGGCACTGGGCAACATCACGATGGCGGTCGTGCACGTCAAGAAGATCCCCAAGAAGCAGGCGACCGAGCGCGCCGAGGAACTGCTGGACATGGTCGGCCTCTCGCACAAGGCCCACGCCTATCCGGCGCAGATGTCCGGCGGGCAGTTGCAGCGTGTCGCCATCGCCCGGGCGCTTGCGATGGACCCGAAGTTGATGTTGTTCGACGAGCCGACTTCTGCGCTCGATCCCGAACTGGTCGGCGAGGTTCTGGAGGTCATGAAGGACCTCGCCCGCGGCGGCATGACGATGGTGGTCGTGACCCACGAGATGGGGTTCGCTCGTGAGGTCGCCGACTCGCTGGTCTTCCTCGACAACGGGGTGGTGGTGGAGGCCGGGGTGCCGCGTGAGGTCCTCGACTCACCGCAGCACGAACGCACGCAGGCGTTCTTGGCGAAGGTGGTTTGAGGGTCGCTAGGTGTATCGAATTCGCTACACTTGACATGTGACCTCATCCGCACTGATCAGCCAAAGCCGGCGGGAACGCGGGTACTCCCAGGCCGAACTCGCCCGTCGGTCAGGCATTCCACGTACAGCCATCAACGCTTACGAACATGGCCAACGCACACCCACCGCTCGAACGCTGGCCCGGCTTGTCGAGGCGTGCGGGCTCCGGCTCGACGTGGCCGCCCGACCTGTGATCGACGAGCAGGCCCACGCGCGCACCCTTGAGCAAGTCCTCGACTTAGCACAAATGCTGCCCGTCCGGCCACGGAAGCGACTCGACTTCCCGCCATTGCCGGCCGACCGATGAGCACTCTCGCGGATCAGTTGCTCACGATCCACGCCGACCTGTCCCGGGCGGGCATCAACCACGCTTTCGGTGGTGCGATCGCTTTGGCCTACTGCACCGGCGAGCCCCGCGCCACCATCGACCTGGACATCAACATCTTCATGCCGCACGCCGATTTTGGCACTGCCCTTGACGGATTGCCGCCTGGGATAAAGGTCACTGCGGCGAACCGCGCTGAACTCGCCGACATTGGGCAAACCCGCGCCTGGTGGGGTAGGACCCCGATTGATCTGTTCTTCAACACCCACCCTTTCCACGAAGTCGCCCAGGCACGAGTCCGCTCCGTCCCGTTCAGTGGCAGCAGCATCCCGGTGCTGGATTGCACGTCGCTAGCGGTCTTCAAAGCCTTCTTCAACCGCACGAAGGACTGGGCTGACCTTGAGGCGATGGCCGACGCGGGACAACTCGATGTGGATGCTGTCGAGGGCCTGCTGGTGGACCTGCTGGGCAAGGAGGAACCGCGACTGGAACGGCTACGCCAACTCGGATGAGGGTTGGGCGGCTATCGACGAACCTTCTGGTGAAGAAGTGACACGTGAGGTTGCACTTCTTCACCCAAAGGGGCGGGGCGGGTTGTCCACAGCTTTGTCACGGGGGGTTGTTTTGTCGTACCTGTGTTCTAACCTTTGGGTAGATGGAAAGGGGGTGGAACATGGCGGTGCTGGATGTGTCCCGGACGGCGGCACGGCGGATGGGTATCGCCGAGTCGCTGCCCAACGACCACCCGCCGGTCCTCGACGAGATCGAAGCCCTCGTGGACGCCCTGCCCGACCCCCTGGACCTCGGCCCCGACGAGGTGGTCGGGTCGATGACGGTCAGTGCCCGGCTGCGCAACCGCCTCGAGGCCTACCTGGTCCAGTTGGCCGGGACCGCCGACAGCATGAAACTGGCCCAGACCCTGCGCGCGGGAACCACCGGCACGCTCGTGGCCACCGCAACCGGGGCCAACCCCGCCGCCGGCAGCGCGATCGTGGGCACCGCCCGGGCGCTGCGCAGCCTGCCGCACGTCGCGCAGGCTTTCCGGGCGGGCAGGCTCACCTCCCAGCACGTCCAGGCGCTGCGCCACGCCGCCCCGCGGATCACCGACTTCGCGGCGTTGGAAGAAGCCGTGGTCGAGCTGGCCGCCGCCGTGGAACCGGTCGAACTGCGCCGCATCCTCACCGTGCTGGTCGGCCAGTGCACCCCCGAGGCCACCGACACCGACCTGGCCGCCCAACGGGCCAAACGCGGACTGTCGCTGTCCGAAACCCCCGGCGGAATGTTCCGCCTCGACGGCTGGCTGGATGCCCTTGAAGGCCGGCGGTTGCGCGACGCCCTGACCGAATTCACCGACCGCACCAGGGCCGGCGACACCCGCACCGCCACCCAGGCCCGCGCCGACGCCCTCGCCGACCTGCTGGCCGCAGCCCGGGCCAACACCCGCCCCCTCGGGGTGTCCGGACTGTCCATCCTCGTGGACATCGAAGCCCTACCCGACGGGACCGGCGCAACGTGCGATGACGGCCAGCCGCTGGGCCCGGCCACCTTCGACCTGTGGTCGTGCGCCGCGGCGTGCGCGGTCATCTTCGGGACCAAACGCAACAACACGTTCGTGCCCCTGGCACTAGGCCGGTCTCACCGCCGGGCCACCCGCTGGCAATGGGCCGCCCTGATCGCCCGCGACCACGGCTGCATCCGCTGCGGACGCTCCCCCCGATTCTGCGAAGCCCACCACATCCAACACTGGCGCCACGGAGGCTTGACCGACCTGTCGAACATGGCCCTCTTGTGTAACCGATGCCACCACGACCTGCACGACGGGCTCTACACCATCACCATGAACAACCACCACATCCCCGTCATCACCACCACCCGCGCACCACCACAAGTGCGCGCCAGCGCATGACGCGCCGCGAGCCTACGGTTTGGAGTACTCCTTGCTCAGATCCGAGGACAAGTCCCAGGTCCAGGTCGTGCTGGAGGTTCCCATTGGCCAGGTGTACGAGCCCGAGGGGTTGGCGCCGGCGGGCAGGGGCGCGACCGGGTTGATCCCGCTCCACTGATTGCTGGCCAGCAGACGGAAGGGGATGGGCAGGGTCTCGTTGCGCAGTTCGACGCCGTCGCCGTCTGGGCAGGTCGCCACATAAGGCCACTTCTTGGAGGTGTTGGCTATGGCCTCGAAGGCGTAGGTGTAGCTGCTCCACGGATTCACCCAGAGGTTGCCGTTGCCTGGTCCGAAGTCATCGACGCTCAGCGAGCCACTTCCGCTGTAAGAGCAGCCACCCGGCACGGCCCCGCCGATCGTCCAAGACCCAGAAGCTGCGCTGACTTTGTACTGCGCCAGTTGGGGGAACGCCGCGAAATCGGCACTACCCACCGAGGACAACGTCAGCGTGATGGACCCGCTCCAGGAAACGGTCAGCGAGGACCCCGCTTCACTTCCAGAGAAGGTGCCGGACTGAGCGAGGTCGAGACGAGCTTCGGGTCGCTCAGGACCTCGGTGGTGACCCGCTTACCCTTCTTGACCTTGACCTTGGGCTGCTTGGCCTTGCAGGTGCCTGGCTTGACCTTGAGCTGGTAAGTGCCGGGCGCGACGTTCTTCAACACACCGCGCGTGGGCACTTTGCGGGAGGTCTTTGCCTTGCCGGGGCCTACGAGTTGGGCCGAACACCCGTTGCCCAGGATCACGACCACAGTGCCGCCGGACTTGGGTTTGGCGAGGGCGGGCGAGGCGATGCCGACGGCCGCTAGGGCCATGACTGACGAGACGATCAATGTGCGCTTCATGGTGGCCGAAGCGTACTGCGGATTGCGGATTTCAGGCGGCTAGGAGTAGCAACGATGTAACACTCAACGGACAGGCAACAAGGAGTTCCAATGATCCGTAGCACTGCTGCACTCGCAGCTCTCGCGCTAGGCGTCGGCCTCACGGTGGCACCAGCGACCGCGGATGATCTTCTACTGGGAGCTGGCCAGCGCATCGACGGTGCGGCGGCTCAGGACCGTGCGGCCCAGGTCACGGCTCCTGCGGGCGACGTCAACGGCGACGGCATCGACGACATGGTGATCGGGGCGCCAGATGCCGACCATCTCGGTCGCGATCTTTCGGGCGCCGCCTACGTGGTCTTCGGGTCGGAAACACCGGCACCGGTCATCGACCTCAACGCGCTCGGGTCGCGTGGCTTCGTGATCGGGGGCTCTGCAGCGGGGGACCGTGCCGGGACCGCGGTCGCCGGCGCCGATGACCTCAACGAGGACGGACTGGATGACATCATGATCGGGGCGCCGGGCGCGGACTTCAACCTGCGCGACGGCTCGGGTTCGGTGTATGTGATCTTCGGCAGCGCGTCCACCGACCCGCTTGACCTGGCAACGCTTGGCACGCGCGGCGTGCGGATCGACGGTGCGGCCACTGGCGACAAGTTCGGCTCGTCGGTGACAGGTGCAGGCAACGTGAACGGCGACGATCGTTTGGACATCGCCGCAGGTGCGCCCGGAGCCGCAGCCGCGTGGGTGATCCTCGGACCCTTCGGCAGCGGGCTCGACCTGTTCGCCCCCGGCCCGTCCGCCTACCGGATCGGTGGCGGAGGCAACGGGACCGGCGCCGCTGTGGCCAACGCCGAGGACATCAACGGCGACGGGCGCGACGATCTGCTCATCGGCGCGCCGGAGGCCGGCTTCAACTCGCGGATGGCGTCCGGATCGACATACGTCGTCTACGGCCTTGCTGCCCCGAGCACGATCTCCTTGGCCAGCCTGGGCGGGGCCGGGTACCGGATCGACGGAGCGGCAGCCACCAACGACAGCGGTTCAGCGCTGGCCACCGGCGACATCAACGGCGACGGCCTGCCCGACATCCTCATCGCCGCCAGGAGCGCCGACAACAACGGGCGCAACGACTCCGGCTCGGTCTTCGTGGTGTTCGGGACCCCCACCCCCGGGCCACTCGACCTGGCGAACCTGGGGACCGGAGGGATTCGGATCGACGGGCCGACACTCAACACCCGGTTCGGCCCGTCGGTCGCTGCGCTGGATCTGAACGGAGACAGCATCGACGACCTGGTCGCCGGCTCGCCCAACGCCGACGCCAACGGTCGGACGGATTCGGGGACCGTGTACGTGATCAACGGGGGCCCGAACGTGGCCAGCCGGGATCTGGGCACGTCGTCGGCAGACCGGCAGTTCGATGGGGCCGCCGCGGGGGATCTGGCCGGCGCATCGGTGGCGTCGATCGGCGATGTCAACGGTGACGCCGGTGAGGACCTGCTGATCGGTGCGCCCGTAGCGGGGAACAACGCCCGCCCCGGTTCCGGCTCCGGGTACGTCGTGTTCGGCGTCCCGATCGAAGACGACCCGCTGCCAGAGACCAATCGCCCCGCCGCGACCTTGAAGGTCAAGGCCCGCAAGGCCAGCAAGAAGATCCCCCGCACGGGCAAGGTCCGGCTTGTCAAGAGGATCAAGGTCGGACCAGGCCAGACCGCCCGGATCAAGGTGACGGCCAAACCCAGGCGGACCAAGGTGACCAAGACCGCGACCAAGGTGAAAGTCCGCACCCGCAAAGCGCCCAAGGGCAAGTTGACCGTGCGGATCACCGCGTCCGGCACCGGCTACACCCCCACCGCCTGGAAACGAACCTGGAGGGTCCGCTGAACGATCCGGTACTCATCGACAGCGACCACCCGGCGGTCGTCGAGTTCGCGCGCCGGGCACAGGGCAAAACCGACGTCGAGGTTGCGGTGGGACTGTTCTACGCGGTTCGCGATGGCTTCCGCTACGACCCTTACCGGATCGACCTCACACCATCCGGGATGCGGGCAAGCACCGTGCTGACCAACGGCTATGGATGGTGTGTCACCAAGGCGACCTTGCTGGCCGCTTCATGCCGGGCGCGCGGGATCCCGGCCCGGCTCGGTTTCGCCGACGTGCGCAACCACCTGTCGACGCAGCGCATGCGCGACGTGATGGGCACCGACGTCTTCTACTGGCACGGCTACACCGAGATCCGCCTCGAGGACCGTTGGGTGAAGGCGACCCCGGCTTTCAACATCGAACTGTGCGACAAGTTCGGCCTGCTGCCACTGGAGTTCGACGGCCGCACCGACTCCATCTACCACCGGTTCGACCGGGCGGGCCACCTGCACATGGAGTACGTCGCCGAGCGTGGGCATTACGACGACGTTCCGCTGGCCCAGATGACCGCCGACTTCATAGCCCTTTACCCGGGGTGGCGGGAGGCGATCACGCAGCCAGGCGACTTCCTCGCCGACGTGAACCGCGAGACCAGCGGCTGACCCTGCAGAAGGGTCAGTTCGCAGTTTCGTCGGCCTGCATCTGCGCCACAAGTCGCGCAGTGTCGGCTGGTGTCCACCCTTCGAGCTGGGTCATGGCGGCCCAAGACTCCGCGTTGGACTGCGGGGAGTACATGTGGCCGTGGCCGACCGGCACCGAACCAGCGGCCGGCAGGTCCAGTGCAACCTGCCACATCGTGACAATAGGCACCCAGGTCATCTCGGAAGGGATGTCCGGGCCACGCTGGCCGGGCAGCAGCCACTGCGGCTCCTCGAGCGCCAGATCTTGGCTGAAGAACACGACAGGGTCGGAGGAGTGCTGCAGGTACACCAACCGGGTGGGGCCCCACCGCTCCTCGGCGGCTTCATCGATCTGCGAGCCGGAAGACGTGAACTGGACCGTGCGGCCCCCCTCAAATGCGGGAAGCCACGCCGGACTTCCGGAATCGCGGTCTGCCTCGATCTCGTTGTGCAGCGGGTTCACGAATGGCGGCCCGGACATGAACGCACCATCGATCGGCTCATTGACCAGGTTGATCGAGTTGAGGATGCTCTCAACACCGTACGAACCCAGCGAGAGCCCGTAGAGGTACAGGTCCGGTCGGGAATCCTCCGGCAGGGTGGACCAGTAGTCATGCACAGTGTCGAACACCACCCGGGAGGTGTCCTTGACCGCCTGCTGGTCGGCGAGCAGCGAGATCCAACTGGGGAGGAACGAGTACTGCACACCGGCGATGGCGGTGTCGCCGTTGTACATGTACTCCAGGGGATCCACGGCAGCGGGGTCCAGGAAGCCCGTGCCCGTCGTAGTAGCCACGACCAGCAATTCACGATCGAATGCACCGGTCCGCTTGAGTTCCTCGAGCAGCAGGTCGGCACGGCCTTGCAGTGTGGGTTCGGTGTCCAGGCCCACGTACACCCGGATCGGCTCAACCGCTCCGCCACCGCTGAACTCGTCGATCTGCTGGACGGTCGGCCCCGTCGCTACGAAATCACGGCCCTTGCGGCCCAATGAATCCCAGGTGACCTGTGATTGCGCCCCACCAGAGCGCAGCGTGGATTGTGTCTGCACCGTCCCTTCGGTGGTCGCGGTGTCGCGGGTCGAAAACATCGCATTGGCACCGGTGAAGAAACCCTGGACAAGAACGCCGGTCACAAGTGACCACACCAGCACCAGAAGTACTGCGACACTGATCACCTGGGAGAGGCGCGCAGACAGCCGCCTGCCCAGCAGGCGGGTGCCGAACGCTGCGAGTTTGCGCAAGGCGCGGGAAACGATCAAGATCAGGCCAGCCACGAGCACCGTAACCACTGCGATCACCGGCCACGTGGTCGGCGAGATCGGTGGCTTCTCGAAGATTCCGCGCACCTCGTTCTGCCAGCCCACGTACTGCCAGAATGCCGAGAACACGGAGAACGCGATCAGGGCGAGAATGACGATCTTGATCCACTTGCGCCACGACTGCCTCGGCACCGGAATCTCCAGGAAGTGCCACAGAGCCTGGCCGCCGGCGCCGATGCCGTAACCGATCATGATCGTGATCCCGGAGGCGATGCCCTGCACGTAGCCGGCACGGGGAAGCAGCGATGGGAACAGCGAGAACGCGAAGAAGAGGGCCGCGACGGCCAAGCCCACGCCGCTGAAGTGCCGGGTGAACACCCTTGGTAGCGGTGACTCCTCGTCCGTTGGCCGTGCGTCAGTCTCGATGGCCGTGGCCATGTTCTTCTCCGGTTTCCGTCAACTGCTTCCAAGGTAACCGGAGGCGTACACGCACCTGTGAGTGACCGGTCAACTGTTGTTGCGCACACCACCTGGCGGGAACGTGCGATTGGGCATTTGCGCTTGCGTGCCAGCAACCGTGGCGTCAGCGTCGAAACCCACGCCACCATAGGAGCGGACCATCTCGAAGTACGTGTTCGCCCCGGCATCCTCCAGTGCAGCCAAACCCTTGATCGGGATCAGCCCGACGAAGGTCGTCAGCCCGACTCCGTTCATGCACGTGCGCAGGTACGGCGCCATCCGCTTAGGAGTGCTCAGGTCCCTGCGGCACAGAGTGCCAATGTCGGCGCGGAACTTCTCATCGATCTCCAACCGACTCCACTGCCGGAAGTCCACGTACTGCTTCTCGATCGCATCGAAGATGGTCACCCCAGCGTAGGCCGCGTCGTGGATGTTGCAGGCATTGCGGATCTGCACCGCAGTGCGGTCCTCGCCGTACCCGTATTCGCGCACATCGCCGAAGTAGTTCTGCAGCGATTCGGCTGCCTTTCCGTATCCGGCCGTGCCGCAACCGTTCACATTGGCGCGTGAGATCGGAACCGCTATCGACAGCCACCTGCACTTGATCGGGCTGTAGTTGCCGGCCTGGTCCTTGGCCTGAGCGCACCAGTAGAACGGTCCCGAGCCTTTGGGCGGCTTCTTCAATGTGGTCGAGTAGCGCCCGTTCTTCACAAAGCCTTTGGTGCTGGCCCCACCCACGACCGTTCCGCCGGAGTACATACGCATCGTGCCCTGCGCCTTGCCGGAGTTGTCGGCCATGGCGAACGTGAGCTTCAGCGGGTAGTCAGCGATGTTGCCGAAGCGACGCAGCGCCTTCTTGCCGGCGTCCACGTAGATCTCCGAGCGCTTCTCCAGCGAGATCGTTGGCTTCTCGCGTGTCGGCTGAGGTCGCAACCACGGCCAATGAGAAGCTGACGCTCGGCCCGCCGCACACGCCGTAGTCGTTGCAGTTGCGAGAGGAGACCGATGCGGAGATGTACCCGATGACATCGCCGATCTTGTCATCAGCGTCGGGTTTCGGCGCGGTCGTGGACAGGCTGTAGGGAAGTGTGTACGTGCCGCCTCCGACGCGCTGGGAGAACGACGCACCATCGGTGCCGCTCAAGGAGGCGCTCTGCGACAGGTTCGTGACATAGCCCTGCCCGATCGTGAACACCGCCGATCCACTCAGCGTGACGGTGCTCCCGGCCCGGACGACCCCGTCGTAGGAGCCGGCCAGTTCCGGCGGCGGGGCGGTGGCCCCGGACAACGACCAGGTCAGGGTGTGGCCGCCGGATTCCTGCGTGCCCGAAAAAGGCGTGCCGGTTTCGGCAAAGGTTGTAGCGGTGGTTCCGATGATGAGGACCACGGCGGCGGGGATCGCCAGCCGGAGGGTCGTTGAGACGTGCATGGGACGCCCCCTTTCCCCATGTCTCAAGCCTACGCCCGGTCAACTCCCGCGATGGTTGCGTTCTGGCAACACCGGGATCACACGCTTTGGGGGAACCACCGGCCGCCGAACTTGGCACAATGTGTCGGGTGACCGATACGAACGAGGACCTTGATCTCTCCGCCCAGGCCGGCATCCTGCTCGGCGCCTTCATGACGGGGCGATCCTTCCAGCCCAACCTGCTGACTCGCGCCACCCGGGACCAAGCGATCCTGTCGGGGGTCGCGGGCTCCTCGGGGTACGGCTGGGGGACCTCGGCGCATTCCTTGTTGCGGGCGGTCGCGCGGCGCTTCGGCAAGACCGATTTGGCGTCGAGCCTGGTGGTGGATTCGGCGGCCGTGGCGATCGGTGCGGCGGTGCACAGGGCGTTGCCGTACCAGGAGCACGAGAGACCCGGCCGCGCCTTCGCCCGGCTCGCGGCATCGGGTTACGGCGCCGCAGGTGCGGCCGGCCTGGCTGCGGCCGCAACCCGCTATGTGCCCGGCCATCGCTCGGTCGTCACGAGCGCGACCGCCGCCGCACTCGCAGGCGTTGGGTACGCCACGGTGCACCGCTCCAGCGCAGGCTCAATGGACGCCACCGACGGCCGCGCACACGAGAACATCACCCGCAGCGTCTCCCCACCCAAGGCAATCGCTGCGGCCACCGTCACCACCGGCCTGCTCATCGTCGCCGGTCACGGTGAGGCGAAGTTGAGCAAGGGATTGTCGCGGGTGGCGGCCGCCGTGCTCGGTGGCCAGGCAGCCGACCACCGCACCGCCGGCCGTCTGGCATCGTTCGCAGCGCTTGCCGGCGCCGGGTGGGGCGCGGTGACTCTGGTCAACCGGAAGCTGGCAGTTTCAGGCAGCCAGGCCGACGTGTCGAACCTGGAGCCCCCCACCTTGGCCGAGGTGACCGGTGGGCCCGGGTCGCTCATCCCGTGGGAGAAGCAGAGCCGCGAACCAGGCCGGTGGTTGCGCGAGGCGTTGACGCCCGAGCAGATCACCGCGGTCATGGGCGAGCCGGCAAAGCAGCCGATCCGGGTGTACTCACCCATCACCGGCGCCGACACCGAAGAGGAACGCGCCGAACTGCTGCTGGCCGAGATCGATCGCACCGGGGCGCTGGACCGACCGGTCTTCGCCCTGTTCTCCCCCACCGGCTCGGGCTACGTCAACTACGTGGCCACCGACACCTACGAGTACCTCGCACGCGGGGACTGCGCCTCGGCGGCCATCCAGTACTCGGTGCTGCCCTCGGCCCTGTCGCTCAACCGGGTCGGGATGGGCACACGTCAGACCAAGATGGTGATCAACGGGATCATCGATCGCCTACTCAAGCGACCGGTCGATCAGCGGCCACGCTTCATGATGTTCGGCGAAAGCCTGGGTTCGCAGGTCAGTCAGGAGATGTTCCGCGGCCAGGGCATAACCGGCCCGACCGGCATCGGGCTCGAGGCCGCGGTCTGGATCGGCACACCGAACGCCACCAAGTGGCGCGACGAGATCTGGGGCGACCGGTCGGTGTCCCAGGTCCCCGACATCGGGCCGGGCAATGCGTTCCTCCCCCGGGCCGTGCGCGACTGGCGCGGCCTCTCAGACGACCAGCGCGGACAGGTGCGTTACCTGTTGCTGCAGAACGGTGACGACCCGATCCCCAAGTTCGGCCCGTCCCTTGTGTGGCGCCGGCCACCGTGGCTCGGCCCCGACGCCAAGCGTCCGCCCGGATCACCCAGGGGCACGGCGTGGCAACCGGTGGTCACGTTCTTCGCAACCTTCCTGGACATGCAGAACGCGCTGAACCCCACGCCGGGCATGTTCGACGAAGGCGGGCACGATTACCACCGCGAGATCCCGCAGGCAATCCGCGAGGTGTTCGGCTTGCATGCCGATGACGAGCAGTTTGCCCGGATGCAGGAAGCGCTGCGAAACCGCGACCTGCACTTCGCGGTACAGCGTGATTGGGACGCCGCAGTCGCAGCCCCGGAGGACAAGCGCACCGAGGCCGAGGAGAAGGTCGAGAAGCGAGTCAGCGAATGGGTGGGGCACGAGCTCACACCAGAAGAGGTGGAGAAACTCGCGGAGTAGGCGCGGCCACAGCCGGTTGGTTAGAGGTTGTGCTGTTGGTTAGAGAATCCACGCGTTGTTTTGCTAACCAACAGCACAACCTCTAACCAGGGCTTCAACGGCACTCTGCCACGATGTCCCCGTGGAGATTCTGGACATCCCGCTGCCACCGTCGCACCCCGCGGGGCACGGGTTGCTGCGCATTCGCGGCACCGTGGTGGACGACCGGATCGAACGGGCCGAGGTCGTTACCGGGCTCATGCACCGGGGCGCGGAGAAGTTGTTCGAGTCCCGCGATTACCGCCAGATCCTGTCCTTGGCCAACCGCCACGACTGGCTGAGCAGTTTCGACGGCGAGTTGAGCGCCGCGCGGGTGATGGAAGAGGCGCTGGGGATCCAAGTGCCCGAGCGGGCGGCAGTCCTGCGCACGGTCATCAGCGAGGTATGCCGGATCAACCACCACCTCTACTGGCTGGCCGAAACGGTTGCGGCAGTCGGCGGCGACGCCGCCACGATGCGTGCGGCCCGAGCCGACCTGACGCACGCCCTGGACCTGTTCACCGGCGCCCGCATGCACCTGATGATCGTGCGGATCGGTGGTCTGAGTCTGGACATGGACGACGGCTGGCTGGCCGGCCTCCCCCTTGACCAGTGTCTAGCCGGGCTTGATGCTCTGGACGAGGTGAGTGCGACGTTGACCGGGGTCGCGGTCCTGAACAGGGAGCAGGCCGTCGCTTTCGCCACCAGCGGGGTGGTTGCACGGGCCAGCGGCTGGGACCGGGACCTGCGCGACTACTTGCCGCATGTGACCAGCGAAGCCGGCGACGCCCTGGCCCGGATGCAGTGCCTGGCCCAGGAGATCCGGGTTTCAAGCGACTACCTGCGCTCGGTGCAGGTCCCGGGCGGGGAGATCGACACGAAACTCCCGCGCTCGATCCGGCTGCCCGAAGGTGAGTACTACGGCGCCAGCGAAACCGGCTCCGGGGTCAACGGGTGGTGGATCGTGTCCAGCGGGGATGTCGTCCCGTGGCGGATGAAACTGCGCTCGGCCAGCTTCAACAACGCCGCCGCGTTCGGCGCCTGCCTTCCCGGCACGCGAGTCGCGGACCTACCCGCCGCGTTGATGAGCTTCCTGCTGGTCGCCGGGGACGTGGACAAATAAGCCACCGGCGACCAGGGAAGTTGCTAGAGCAGGCCCTTCTCGGTCAGCCAGTTCGTGGCCACCGTCTCCGGGCTCTCCCGGTCGATCTCGACCTGGGCGTTGAGCTGCTGGAGCTCATCGGTGGTCAGCGCCGCCGACACGGGGTCAAGGGCGGCGGTGATCGTGTCCGTCACGGCGTCGGTGTTCAGCGCAGGCAGGATGTTCTCCGCGGTCTGCAGACCCTTGTCGTCCTCGAGCACCACCAGGTCGTTGGCCGACACCGAGCCCGACGAGGAGAACACGAGGCCCACGTTGACCTTGCCCTGCTTGAGCGCCTGGATCGTCAACGGCCCGCCAGCGTCCAGCGGGACGAACGAGCCGACCTTCACGTTGTAGGTCTCTTCCAGACCCGGCTCGCAGAACGGCCGCTTCGGGCACTCCGGCGGTCCACCGAGCGTGATGGGTGAACCCTGGGAGTATTCACCGAGCTGGGTCAGGGTCGTGAGGCTGTTCTGGCTGGCGAAATCGGCGGTCACCGCGAAGGCGTTCTGGTCCTGCGCGGGCGAGGGGGTGAGCAGCGTCAATCCCTGCGGCTCGGCCAGTTTCTGGGCTTCGGTGAACGTGGCGTCGGCGTCACCACTGGCAACCTGCGGGGAGTCGGGGCCGTTGACCTCCTTGTTAAGGAACTCGGTGAGGCTGCCCAAGTACTCCGGGGTCAGTTGCACCTCACCCTTCTCCAGCGCCGGCACGATCACCTCGCGGGTCGTGAGCTCCTTGATGGAGGCGTCGATGCCCTGGGCCTGCAGCACCTGCTGGTACATGGAGGCCAGGATCTTGGTCTCGGAGAAGTTGGTTGTCGCGATGGTCACCGGAGCGCCGCCGTCGGCCGGGGAGGCGCTGGCGTTGGTGTCACCGTCGCCGGAGCTGCAGGCCGCCAGCACCAGGGCACCGGCCGCGAGGAGGGTCAATTTCGAGAAGCGTCGCGCTGTCATGCGCCCATCCAACCACAATGCGGGTTCACCATCGGGCCACGAACGCGCCGGGTTAGCCTGAGGTCACGTCCGAACACTTGGAGATCCGATGCGCCGCTACCTGGCCACCCTCACCGCCGCTGCCATCGTCTCGGGCGCGGCTGCCCTTCCTGCGCAAGCCATCAACGGCGGTGAGCCCGATGATCAGGGTCACCCCAACGTGGGCCTTGTGGTCGCGTACGACACGGACGGCCGTTACCGCTGCACCGGAACCTTGATCAGCGAGACGGTGGTGCTGACCGCGGCGCACTGCACCGAGGGTGTGGTCGGGAAGGTGGCGGTGACGTTCAACCCGGAGCCTAAGCTGCCGACTGGCCCGTGGGGCGACACAGCACCTCCGGACTACGTCCTCGGCGAAGCCGAAACCCACCCCAACTACTCCGGCTTTACCGACCTGAAGAACTGGAACGACGTCGGGGTGGTGGTTCTGGACTCGCGCGTGACCGACCCGAAGCCCGCAGTACTGGCCCCGGTCAACACCCTCGACGCCGTGGCGCCGCCGAAGCTCAGCAAGACGATCTTCACGCTGGTCGGGTACGGCGTCTAGGTGTCGCAAGCCCGCCAGCGGCCCGCAGAAGCCCACCCCCTTCGGCATCGCCGCTCAATCGTCGGGTGACCACCTCCAACGGCCAGAAGCTCACCGACCAGATCCTGCAGATGAACGGCAACCCGAACAACATCCTCGGCGCGGGTGGCACCTGCAACGGGGACTCCGGCGGGCCGGCCTTCCTGCCCAACGCCGCGGGGATCGAACAGATCGTCGGCGTCACCAGCTACGGGTACACCGCCAACTGCCGCTACATCGACGGTTACCAGCGCGTGGACATCCCGGTGGTGCGCAACTGGCTCGATACCTTCCTCACGCCGGCCCAGGGCACGGTCCGCGGCGCCCTCACGCGATAGGTGACTCCCCGGCGCTGTCCGGATCTGCAGGCTCATTCGGCCTCCCGGGGGACGCTCCCCCACGACGTGGCCACCGCGTCCATGATCAACCTGCAAATCCGGACAGCACCCCGGGACTAACCCGCCGGGATCTCCTGCATCTCCATCTCCGCGCGGGTCTGCTCCCGCAGTCCCTTCGGCGTGACCCACCGCTGGACTCCTGACAGGAACAGTTCGGCGATGATCGCCAACGCCGCGGTCAAGATCGCTCCAGCGAGGATCAGCGTGTTGTCCTGCAGGGCGAAACCGTCCACGACGTAGCGGCCCAACCCACCGCTTCCGACCAGTGCTGCCAGCGAAGCCGTCGCCACGACCTGCACGGTGGCGGTGCGGATTCCGGCGGCGATCAGCGGGATGGCCAGGGGCACCTCGACGCGCGACAGGATCGACATCCCACCCATCCCCATGCCTCGAGCCGCATCGCGCACCTCGTCGTCCACGCCGGCCAGGCCCGTATAGGTGTTGGTCAGCACCGGCGGGATCGCGAACAACGCCAGCGCCAGGATGGCGGCCAGGTTGCCGATCCCGATCTCGGGGATCGAGGCCAGGATCGTCAGCACGCCGAGGGTGGGCACCGCGCGGCCGACGTTGCCGATGTTGGTCGCCAGGAACATGCCCTTGCGCAGATGCCCGAGGGTCAAGGCCACCGGCAGCGCGATGGCCAGGGCGATGACCATGGCCCACAGGCTGATCTGGATCTGCTCCCACGTCCGTACGGGGATGCCGTTCTCACCGGTCCAGTTGGCCGGGTCGGTGAACCACTCGATGATGCCCATCACGCCGCCTGTTTCTTGGTCCAAGGCGCGGCCACACGTTCAACGACCAGCAGCACAAGTTCGAAGACCACGGCGAGCAGCACACAACACAGCGTCGCGGTGAGGATCTGCGCGTGCCAGAAGTTGTTCTGGAAGCCGGAGAGGATCAAGGTCCCGAAACCGCCATAGCCGACCAGCGCCCCAATAGTCACCATGCCGACAGTGCTCACCGTGGCGATCCGGATGCCGGCCAGGATCGTGGGCAGTGCAAGCGGCAGGGACACTCGCGCGAGGATCTGCCGGTCGGTCAAACCCATGCCGTTGGCTGCGTCGAGCACGTCGCTGGGCACCTGCTGCAGACCGACCACGATGTTGCGCAGAACCACGAGCAGCGCGTATACCGCCAGGGCGATGATGACCGTCCAAGGGCTGAGCCCGAAGACTGGCCAGAGCAATGAGATCAGGGCCAGCGACGGGATCGTGTAAAGGATCCCGGACAGACCCAGGATCGGACCCGACAGCACTGGCGCCTTGCGGATGATCATCGCCAAGGGAATCGCCACGATGATCGCCAAAACGACTGAGGCCACCGTCAAGATGATGTGTTCCTGACCGGCCGCGACCAACTCCTCCCAGTTGTTCTGGACGTACTTCCAGGACAACCAGGGGTTACTCGCGTCGGCGAGCACATCCAGCATGTGCCCGACCGTAGCGCAGATCGCCACCCCCTGCGGTAGCGTCGCGCCATGATCTCCCTGCAGGACGTCACGAAGCAGTACCCCGACGGTACGGTCGCGGTGCACAACCTGAACCTGGAAGTCGACGAGGGCCTGATCTGTGCGCTGGTGGGCCCGTCCGGGTGCGGCAAGACCACCACTATGCGGATGATCAACCGACTGATCGAGCCCACGGGCGGGAGCATCCAGGTCGCCGGCGAGGACGTGACGGCCCTGGATGTGCAGGAGTTGCGCCGCCGCATCGGCTACGTCATCCAGAACGCCGGCTTGTTCCCGCACTACACCGTGCGCCGCAATGTGGCCACGGTCTGCCGCCTGCTCGGCTGGGACAAGGCGAAGATCGCCACACGCGTGGACGAGATGCTCGACCTGGTCGACCTCGACCCCGATACCTTCGGCGACCGCTACCCGCACCAGTTGTCCGGCGGGCAGCGCCAGAGGGTCGGTGTGGCACGGGCGTTGGCGGCGGATCCCCCGGTGATGCTCATGGACGAACCCTTCGGCGCCGTCGACCCCATTGCGCGCGAGCGCCTGCAGGACGAGTTCCTCGCGCTGCACGCCAGAGTGCGCAAGACCGTGGTCCTGGTCACCCACGACATCGACGAGGCGGTCAAACTCGGCGACCGCATCGCGGTGATGAAGCAGGGCGGCTATTTGGAGCAGTTCGACCGGCCCGCGGTGATCCTGGGTTTCCCGACTTCGGACTTCGTCGCCGATTTTGTGGGCTCCGACCGGGCGATCAAGCGCCTTCGGGTCAGTGCCATCCCGGTGGCCGCGCTTGGACCGGACACTGTTGAGCCCGGCGACGGTGTGATCGACGTCGCGCAGGACTCTTCCATGTACGACCTGCTGGCGGCGGTCTTGCAGTCACCGACGAGCCTGGCCCGGGTCACACCGGGCGGTCAAGCCGTGCGGATCGCCGACATCGACCGGTTGATGCAGGCTTCGCAGGCTTGATCAGGGGTGTTTGACCACCACCTGGATTGTCGCGTTGTTACGGGCTCAGAGTCCCGAGTGTTGTGTTGTTGCGACTTCCAAGCCCGAAATCCAGCAACAACACGACAGTCGGCCAGGCCCGGCCGCAACAACGTCACAAACGAAGGGTTCAGCCGCCGCCGTGCTCGCGGATGTAGGTAGCGAAACGGGCCACGAACAGCGGCTCGAGGTCGCCCACCTGTTCGTGACCGAAGGCCTCCTTGGCCGCGTTGATCAATCCGACCAGCGACCCGGAGATGTCGCCCAAGGAACCGCCCTCGTCGGACACGTTCTCCAGCGACGACGTGTGCGTGAGCAGGTCGTAGAAGAAGCCGATGTCGTGTCGTTTCTCCGCGAGTTCGAACGCCTGGTGTCGCAGTTCTTCGTACGGGAGATCCTCAAGAGCCTGGGCCATGCCCCGACTCTAGCCGACCCTCGGATGCACCCAATCGGCGCTGGAGTCGGTGTCAGTGTGCCCGTCGTCATCGTCGTCCGAATCACCCTTGATCCGGCAGATCCGCTCGAGCCACAGAGCCGCTGCGACCACCCCGAGACCTGCTAAGACAGCGGCCAAGGAGGCGTAACCGCGGTACCGGGAGATCTCGATGAACCACTGTCCGGCGAACCACACGAGGAAGCCCGCGTACACGCCTGTCGCGATCGCACCGGTTCGGGAGGCCGCCATCGCCAACGCCGCCGTGCGCGCTGCGACAAAGGGGTCAACCGGGCCCTCACTGAGTCTGCGCCGCATCCCGAACGCCCAGATGACCAGCGCGATCGCGAGGATGAGCAAGGTTGCCGGCGCAGTCCAGGGCACTGGAACTGTTCGGCCGGCGATCCGGTCGATCAGGTCGGCGACGACCCAGCCACCCACCGCGCCCAAGACACCGAGCGTGGCGAGCAGGCGCGCACTGGTCGGGGTCACGGCTCCACTGTACGCAGGTGCATGCCGATCCGGCGAACTCCGTCATCGTCCAGAAGCGCCCTGACTTCGGCAACCGTGCGGCCGTCCGGGAGCCGGAATTCCGGGTCGATCTGCGCCCACGGGACCATCACAAAAGCCCGTTCGACGGCCCGCGGGTGGGGCAGTGTCAGTTCCGGTTCGTCCCTGACCAGATCCCCGTAGGCCAGCACATCCACGTCCAGCGTGCGCGCCCCCCAACGGACCTGGCGCGTGCGGGCCTTCCCCTGCTCGGCGCGGTGGGCTGTGGCCAGCACCTGCTCAGGGGTCAGGTCGGTGTCCAGCACGACCACAGCATTGAGGTAGTCCGGCTGTTCGGGTCCGCCGACCGGGTCCGTCTCGTACACGTCAGACACGGCGGCGATCGGGCCCAACTCAGCCAGAACCTCAACAGCGAACTGCAGGGCCTCAAGGCGGTCCCCGAGGTTGGCGCCGATCGACAGCGCGACCCGGGTCATCTGGTGATCCGCACGACCACGTCGTCGAAGATCTCGGTGACCGGGGCGTACGGCTTGTGGATGGTGACGCTCACCTGCTCAACGCCGCCGAAGGCAAGCACGGCCTCAGCGATCCTGGCTGCGAGCGTCTCGATGAGCTGGAACGGTGGGCCGCTGATGATTGCGGCCACCTGCGTGCTGACCGCCCCGTAGTCGACGGTGCGGGTCAAGTCGTCGGTCGCTGCTGCCGCGGTTGTGTCCACGGACATCTCAACATCGACGGCGAAGGTCTGACCGATCTCGCGCTCGAACGCCAGAACCCCGTGGAAACCGCGCGCCTTGATCCCCATGACGCTGATGGTGTCGCTCATGTGGCCTCCTGCCATGCTTGTGCGACCTTGATCGCGTCGATGCTGCCCACCACATCATGGACCCGCACACCCCAGACCCCGCGCATCGCCGCCAGCGCACTGATGGCCGCCGTTGCGGTGTCGCGCCCAGAGGCGGGCCTAGCCTGACCGTCTGCCTCCAGCAGGGCGCCCAGGAAGCGCTTGCGGGAAGCGCCCACGAGCACACGCGGACCGATCTGCTGCAACCGCGGCAGACCCGCCAGCAGCTCCCAGTTGTGGTGCAGTTCTTTGGCGAACCCCAGACCCGGATCCAGGATCACGCGGTTCGGTTCGATCCCGGCCGCCTGGCATGCCCCGAGTCGTTCCTCCAGTGCCAGTGCGACTTCCTCGACGACATCGTCATAGGTCGTGAAGGATTGCATATCCGCAGAATGGGCGCGCCAATGCATGGCGACGTAGTCGACGCCGAGTTCGGCCACGGCATTGAGAATCTCAGGTTCGGCAAGCCCCCCGCTGACGTCGTTGACCATACCCGCGCCGGCCACAACACAAGCCCGGGCCACCACCGCCCGGGTCGTATCGATGCTGACCGCGATGCCCTCGGTCGCCAGCCCCGCCACAACCGGAACAACGCGCTCAAGTTCGGTCTCCAGACTCACCCGCGCAGCACCCGGTCGGGTCGACTCACCACCGACGTCGATCCACGCCGCACCCGCTTGTGCCATGCGCCGTCCCGCGTCCACGGCTTGCTGGGCGTCGACGAACCTGCCACCATCGCTGAACGAGTCGGGCGTGACGTTGAGCACGCCCATGACCAGGGTCATCGCGCGAGGATCAGGGACATCGCCTCGGCGCGGGTAGCTGAGTCGCGCAGTTGACCGCGCACGGCACTGGTGGTCGTGCTGGAACCGGGCTTGTGGATACCGCGCATGGCCATACACAGATGCTCAGCTTCGATCACCACGATGACACCCCTGGGGCGCAGAATCTCTTGCAGGGCGTCAGCAACCTGGGTCGTGAGGCGCTCCTGTACCTGTGGACGTTTGGCGTAGACGTCCACAAGACGGGCCAGTTTGCTCAGGCCCGTGATCCGGCCGTCGTCGGCCGGAATGTACCCGACGTGGGCTTTGCCGAAGAAGGGGACGAGGTGGTGTTCGCAATGGCTCCATAACTCGATGTCACGCACCAGTACGAGCTCGTCGTGGGCGAGGTCGAAGGTCGTGGTCAGGACCTCGTGCGGCGATTGCCGCATGCCAGCGAACACTTCGGCGTACATGCGGGCCACCCGGGCCGGGGTGTCCTGAAGGCCATCACGCTCGGGGTCGTCGCCGACGGCGTAGAGCAGTTCGCGGATGGCCGCCTCGGCCCGGGGCTGGTCGTAGGGCGGGATCTCGCGGTCAGGCATGCTGATCGGATCGGTCATTCCTCCAGTTTGAGGGATGACGGCGGGTTGCGCGAGGCGGTGTGTCGTGGTGCGTCCGCGACAGCGTTCCAGCGCACTACGCTCGCACAATGGCGGTGAGCAACAGTCGCAGGGCGCGGGCAGCCCGGCGCCGGAAACGGCGGATGGACAGCGTCGAGCACGATCTTGACGATTGCAGCTGGGAGGCGCTGGTTAAGGCGTGGGGCGGATGCGCCTACTGCGGTGCCGCGGGGACTGCCTTGCAGCGCGACTGCGTGCTGCCGATCTCACGCGGTGGGCGCTACACCCTGACCAACGTCGTCCCCGCCTGCCCGTCGTGCAACGCGAGCAAGTGCAACCAGGAGGTCACCACGTGGTTGCGGCGCAAGCGCCTCGACGAGCGGGCTTTCCTCATCCGGCACACCGGGGTTCTGGCGGAACTGACCGGGCGCGACCAGACCTAGAGTTGCTGATCCGGGGCGGGAACGCCCGTGCCCGAACCGTTGCCGTTGGAGCCCGCGGGGTACTCGACGGGTCCGCGCTCGTGCGGGCGACGCCGTGCTGAGCCGGTCCACGCCGGCCTAGCGTCGCGCCTGCGCAGGTCGGCGAAGATCTGGGCCACCTGCTCCTTGTCCAAGGTCTCCTTCTCGAGCAGCTCCATGACCAGCCGGTCGAGGATGTCGCGATTGTCGAAGAGGACCTCGTAGGCCTCCTGGTGGGCCTGCTCGATCAGCGAGCGGACCTCCTCGTCAATGGCTGCTGCGATCTCCTCGGAGTAGTCGCGCACGTGACCCATGTCGCGGCCCAGGAAGACCTCGTTCTGCTCCTGGCCGTACCGGATGGCCCCGAGGCGCTCGGTCATGCCGTACTGGGTGACCATTGCGCGAGCAACGGTGGTGGCCTTCTCAATGTCGTTGGAGGCGCCGGTGGTCGGGTCGTGGAAGACCATCTCCTCGGCAGCCCGGCCCCCGAGCATGTAGGCGAGTTGGTCGAGCATCTCGTTGCGGGTCGTGGAGTACTTCTCCTCGTCGGGCAGCACCATGGTGTAGCCCAGCGCCCGCCCGCGCGGCAGGATCGTGATCTTGTGTACCGGATCGCTGTTCGGCAGTGCCGCAGCCACCAGGGCGTGGCCGCCCTCGTGGTAGGCAGTGATGCGCTTCTCCGCCTCGTTCATCAGGCGTGTGCGCTTCTGCGGTCCGGCAACAACCCGGTCGATCGCCTCGTCGATGGCCTCCGGGGTGATGAGGCTGCGGTTCTCCCGCGCCGTGAGCAGCGCAGCCTCGTTGAGCACGTTCGCGAGGTCGGCGCCCGTGAAGCCGGGCGTGCGCCGGGCGATGTTCATCAGGTCGATGCCGGGCGTGATCGGCTTGCCCTTGATGTGGACCTTGAGGATCTCCTCGCGGCCCTTCAGGTCGGGGCGCTCCACGGCGATCTGGCGGTCGAAACGTCCCGGGCGCAGAAGTGCTGGGTCGAGGATGTCGGGGCGGTTGGTGGCGGCGATGAGGATGACGCCACCGGACACGTCGAACCCGTCCATCTCGACCAGCAACTGGTTGAGGGTCTGTTCGCGCTCGTCGTGCCCACCGCCGAGACCGGCACCACGGTGGCGGCCGACCGCGTCGATCTCGTCGACGAAGATGATGGCCGGGGCGTTGGTCTTGGCCTGTTCGAAGAGGTCGCGCACCCGAGATGCACCCACACCGACGAACATCTCGACGAAGTCCGAACCGGAGATCGAGTAGAAGGGCACACCGGCCTCGCCGGCCACGGCCCGGGCGAGCAGGGTCTTACCGGTTCCGGGGGGTCCGTAGAGCAGCACACCCTTGGGGATCTTCGCGCCGACGGCCTGGAACTTCGCAGGCTGGGCGAGGAAATCCTTGATCTCCTCGAGTTCTTCCACTGCCTCGGCCGCACCGGCCACGTCGGCGAAGGTCGTCTGCGGCATGTCCTTGGTGATCACCTTCGCCTTGGACTTGCCGAAGTTCATGATCCGCGAGCCGCCGCCCTGCATCTGACTCATGAAGAAGAAGAGCAGCAAGACGATGAGCACGACCGGCAGCAGGGAGACCAGCAGCGTGACGAAGATGTTGTCGCGAGGGACCTCGACCGTGTAGCCGTCGGGGAGTTGGCCGGCGTCCTTCTTGGCCTGCAACTGGTTCTGCAGTTCGATGCCCTGGCCGGTGATGTACTCGGAGCGGACCTGGGTGCCGTCCTGCAGGGTGATCTCGATGCGCTGTTCGCGGTCGATCAACTTGGCCTGCTTGGCCTGGTTCTGCTCGATGTAGTCGACGGCCTGCCAGGTGTCGACGTCCTTGACCCCGCCAACATTGGACACCAAAGAACTGCCGAGCAGCACCAGAAGTACTGCCAGCAGAATCCACAACAGCGGCCCACGCGCCAAGCGCTTCATATCCATCCCTTCGAGGATAGAACGGTGGGCACCGGGCTGCTCATTCCCGTCCCATGAAACTGGTTTCTGCTGTGGGCGAATCCAACCGAACTACGTCTCGTAAACCTTCGGCGAGAGTCTGGCCACGCAGTCCAGATTGCGGTACTTCTCCGCGTAGTCGAGGCCATAACCGACCACGAAGTCATTGGGGATGTCGAACCCCAGGTAGGCCACGTCGACCTCGGTGCGCATAGCGTCGGGTTTGCGCAGAAGGGTGAGCACCTCGACGCTGGCCGCCCCGCGCGAGCGCAGGTTGCGCAGCAGCCACGACAGTGTGAGCCCGGAGTCGAGGATGTCCTCCACGATCAGGACATGCCGCCCGCCGAGGTCGGTGTCGAGGTCCTTGAGGATCCGCACGACGCCAGAGCTCTTCGTGCTCGAGCCGTAGGAACTGACCGCCATCCAGTCCATCTGCACGGATATGGACAACGCGCGCACGAAGTCGGCGACGACCATGACCGCGCCCTTGAGGACGCCGACGATCAGGAGGTCCTTGTCGCCGTAGTCCCGGTCCACCTGCCCGGCCAGCTGCGCCAAACGTTCGCGAAGCTCCTCGGCGGTGATCAGAACCCCGTCCAACTCCCCGTCCACGTCGTCAACGCGCACTTTTCCTCCTGGGCGTTCGGTGCAGGACTACCTTGTCAGACTTTCGCAGCGCGCGAACACCGCCCGGCAGATCGATCGGACCTTGGCCCTTCCAGCGCTCCACCAGCGAGGCCACAGCAACCAGGTGATCGCGGGTGATAGCCCCCGCTGGACTGCCGGCGGCAAGTGCCATTCGCCGCAGAACCCGTAGGCGCACTGCGCGCGGCAGGTCCAGCTGCGCGACGTCGACGGACACCGGGTCGAGGTCGAAGTCGACCCCGTCGGCCCACTGGTCCAAGGCAGCGTTGTCCTCACGCAGCAGGGCCGCCGACCGGGCAAGTCCGAGCACGACGTCCGAACCCAGGTCGGCCTGCAGCTGCGGCAGGCTGTCGGTGCGCACCCTGACGCGGGCAAAACCGGGCTCGCTGTTGTGCGGGTCCTCGTGGGGTTCCAGGCCCGCCTCCCGACAGGCTTCACGGACCAGGTCGCGCCGCAGGTCCAGAAGTGGGCGCCGCAGGTCGGCACTCACCGGAGCCATGGCTGACAGGCTGCGCGCACCGGACCCGCGCGCCAGGCGCAGGAGAACCGTTTCGGCCTGGTCGTCAAGGGTGTGCGCCAGCAGAATTGCGCGTGCGCCCGTTTCCGCGGCGACTTCCCGCAGCGCCGCGTACCGGGCCGTTCGGGCCGCAGCCTCCATCCCCCCGCGGGTGCCGACTTCGACGCGCCGCACAAAGACCGGCTCAAGCCCGAGGCCCCGGCATTGATCGGCAGCCACCTCGGCCACCGCGGCCGAACCGGACTGAAGCCCGTGGTCGATGACAACTGCCCCCGCTCGGTGTCCACTGATCGCCGTGCCCGCGGCAAGGGCCAGGGAATCGGCACCACCGGAACACGCGACGAGGACCAGGTCCTGCTCGCCAAGGTCGCCCAAGCAGTCCCGCACGGCCCGGCGCACGGCAAGCAGCGCGGGCCCGGCCTTCAGGTCCGGCGAAGCCACAGTTGCGGGTTCTCGATCTCGGCGCGGGACGGCAGATTCGCCGCCGACTCCCAGACGAGGTTGAGCCGGGGCATTCCCCCTTCAGCCAGCACTGCGCGCACGAAGCTCGCACCTTGGGCGTACTGCCGGGCTTTGAGATCCATCCCCAGCAACCGCCGCAGGAAGCCTTCCCAGCCGGAGGTCCCCGCCGCGCGTCTCTGCTGGAACGCCGCGCGGATGAACCGGACCGTGGGGATCGCTTTGGGTCCGACGTCGTCCATCACAACGTCGGCGTGGCCTTCGAGAAGGCTCATGACGGCTGTCAGGCGGTCGAACACGGCCTTCTGCTCCGGGGTTTGGAACGCGCCGATGATTCCGTCGGGTTCGTCGCCGGAGCGCATGGCCTTGACCGCCGCGGCAAGCCGGCCGAACAACTCGCTCGTGGTCATGTCGGCGAGGCGCATGTACTCGTGGATGTTGTCCAGCAGATGGTTGGTCAACCACGGCGCCGCGGCGAACTGGATCCGGTGGGTCTGCTCGTGGACACAGACCCACAACCGGAAATCACGCGGGACCACGTCGAGGTGGCGTTCGACGGCCACGATGTTGGGTGCCACGAGCAGCAACCGCGGGTCGTCCTCGGTGAAGATCTCGAACTGCCCAAGCACCCGCGAGCCCACGAAACCGAGCACGAGACCCAGTTGGGCGCCGGTCAACCTCGCGCCCACGTTGCGGGCCAAGGCCGAGGACGACTCCAGACGCTCGGTCAGGGGTTCGCTGATCCGCTGGAAACTGTCGATGTTCGAGCGGATCCATTCCGGGCGGTCGACGACCTTGACGTCGCTGGCCAGGTACGCATTGAGCCCGGTGGTCTCCTGGACAAGTGGCGTGGCCTCGTTGGCCAAGTAGTACAACTCGGCAACGACCCGGTCGGCCTCTTCGGGTGTGAGCTTCGGACCGCCGCCCACCACCTTGGAGCCCAGCGCAGCGGCGAGGTTCCAGTCAACGGGGTCCGGCATGCCTGAACCCTAACCCGCAGGCGTCGGGCGTCCTGGTTAGAGGTTGTGGTCCTGGTTAGCGAATCCACGCGTGTTTTTGCTAACCAACCGCACAACCTCTAACCGGGACCGGCTTCTTCGCCGGGCAGGCCGGTGGTGTCGTCCATGTGGCGCAGCGAGGGCAGGAACCATGACCACACGCCCACGGCAGTGACGCCGCCGGCCATTATCAGGAACGCCTGCTGCAGGCCCAGAAACTCCACCAGCGGCCCGCTGATCAAGTACCCGATCGGGCCCGAGACGTAGGCAGCCGAGGTGAGCAGACCGACAACGCGACCTCGCATCGTGCCCGGGGACCGGTGCTGGATCATCAAGTTCACGACCGGGCCCACGGGCCCGTAGAACAGCCCGGCGAGCACGGCGAACGCCAACAGCAGCATGAAGGGCGGCAGCAGGGCCATGCCCAGCACCGCGAAACCGGCACCCGACATGGCCGTCACGAAAGCCAATCGCCGGCTGAAGCGATTACCCACGGCGCCGTAGAGCAGAGCGCCCACGATGCCTCCGGCTGACAAGGCCATGACCGTGATTCCGAGGCGTTCGGGCTGACCGAGCCCCTCGAAGTAGACGGGAAGCACGACCCCTTCGACCGGCAGCCAGAACCCGACGATCACCATGCTCACCAGGGCAACGGTGCGCAGGACCCGGTCGTCCCAGACGAAGCGGACGCCTTCCACCGTCGACGCCCACACCCCGGACGGCCGCTCATGTTCGGCAGGTCGCCCGGCCCCGGGGACCCGGACGGCGAACATGATGAGCGCTCCGACCAGGAACATGGCCGCAGACAGCCAGAAGGTGGTGGTCGCGCCGAAGAAACCGATCGCCAGCCCTCCCACCCCCGGGCCGATCAGGTAGGCGGCGCCCCAGATCGCCTCGTGGATCCCGTTGGCGCGTTCCAGGCCCAGACCGGCAGTGCGCGCCGCTTCGGGCAACATCGACTCACGGGCGCTGATCCCCGCCGGGTCGAACACCGCCCCGAGCACCGCCAAAGCAGCCAGCGGCCAGAACGTCAGGTCGAACCAGATACTCAGAATCGGCACCAGCGCGACGGAGGTCATCGACAACAGGTCGGACACCACTGCGACCTTGCGCCTGCCGACGATGTCCACGAACACACCTGCGAACAAGAACGAGACCAGCAACGGCAGGGCGGTGATCGCGCCGAGCAGACCTGCCGCACTTGCCGACCCCGTCAATTCCAGGATCAGCCAGGGAAAGGCGATCATCGAGATCCCGTTGGCCGTCCCGCTGAACACCGTCGCGGACTCCAGCGCCACGAAGGGCAGCCATCGCCGGCCGGGGATCACCATGAGGGCATTCTCGTCCCGGCCTTATCACCCAGCGGCAGGCGGCTCGCAGATCGTTCGCAGCACCAGCTCGAGTTCCGCGGTCGCCTCCGCGATCTTCTGACCAGCCGGTTCGTGCCAACCGGGACCGAGTTCGTGGGGATCGGGGATGTCGTCCGGATGGGGCTCGTCGCCGCCCTTACGGCGTCGGAATCTTCCCTGCGGTTCGGCCGGCGCCGGAGCCGGTGCCAGGCCGCGAGCCGCGTCGAGCTCAGCCACCAGCCAAGCCGGCGTTTGTTCCCCCGCTTCGGGCAGGGGCACCACGAACAGTCGTTGATCGCCCTCCTCGAACCGTTCGGTCCAGCCTTGCGGGTCTGCGGCTCGCTCTTGGGCGGCCTCGAGCATGCCCGAGGAGACGAGCCAGGCCGCGAGCCTGCCGGCTTGCACGATGGTGAAGGTCTTGGCCCGCGCGCCGGGGTCCAAGGACATGACGGTGGCCTGGTGTCCGCGCGCCGCAGTCAGAACCAGGTCGGCCCACTCGACGAGCTCGGCAGTCAGGGACTGCGAGTGGTGCACCGACTCCCGCTCTCGTAACGCCGGTGCCATCGAACAACCGGGAGCCCCGACGACGGCGTTCGTGCCCGCAGAACGGACCTCAACCCCGGCGATCTGGGCGTCGGTCAGCAGCGCGGCGGCCGACGGCGACCGGCAGATGTTGGCTGTGCAGACGTACAGAATCCTCACGCGACCCCCTCGGCGCCATTGTGCACTGTCTGGCCAGTAGGGGGCACACCGCCAGTTTGTGGCCAAATGACCCTGCTCGGGCGCAGACTGGTACCACCACTGGAAGGGGTGCCCATTTTGTTCAGCACACGCTGGGTCGCGGCACTCGTTGCGGCAGTTCTGCCGGGAATGGGCATGGTGACCGCGCCGGGGACGGCCACAACAGTCAGCGAGCGTATCCCCGGCAGGACTCTGGTGGTCAAGGTCGGCGGCACGTCCGATACGCCCGCGACGGTCAAGATCACCGGCCCGAAGGGCTTCACCACGCGGCTCGTGGTCCGTGGTCGGGAGCGACTGAAGAACCTGAGCCCGGGCCGCTACACCCTCACCGCGTTGAAGGTGGGGAAGGCCAAGGCCACCGATCGCGTACAGACGGTCCGGGTGCGTAAGGCGGCCGGGGCCAAGGTGCAGTTCAGCTACCGAGTCACAGCGCCGGACGTCACACCGCCCTCGACGGTCACCAACCTGCGCGCTGTGCAGGTGACCGCAACGTCCATCCGGCTGGCGTGGACCAACCCGCCCGATGGGGACTTCCTGCAGGTGCAGGTGCGCCGCTCCGGCGGGACGGGCGCCGAGCCCGGTGACCTTGTGCTTGACCAGGACGGCAAGGGGTTGGTGGAGACTGGGCTGGTACCCAACACCGATTACACGTATGCGGTGGCCACCGAGGATGAGACGGGCAACCTGTCCGCGGAGGTTTCGATCAAGGTCCGCACGCTGGGGTAGGGGTCTGCCGGTGTCCGGATTTGCAGGTTGATCAAGCCGGTAGGCAGAAATCCCCCCAAGGATGACCCACCACTCGTCCAATGAACCTGCAGATCCGGACACGGTTCAGGGCCGCCAGCCCCGAGCAATCAAGTTGATCTCGGTATCGGACAGGACTTTCTCCGGATCGCTCAGCACCTCGTCGACCCAGAACCGGATGAGCACGGTCCCGCAACCATGTACGGCGTTCTGCCTGGTGGTGTCGTTGTGACGCTGCTCCTTGGTGCTGTGGAACTCCTCGGAGTCGATCTCCACGCCCAGGGCGAACTCCTCCCAGTACCCGTCGAGCTTCTTCCAGCCGGCGTGGGTAAGCAGCCGATGTTGCAGAACCGGAGTCGGCAGCGGGGACTCGTGCATGAGCCGCCAGAACTTCGCCTCACCACCGGATTCCGCCCCGGCCTCGGCTTCCTCGGCCAGCTGCCGCATCGCACCGAGGCTCCGGCGCGGGAATCCAGATGTATCGGCAAGCTGCCGCGGGGTGACCAGCCCTTCCTTCACGGCCTGCATCGTGGGAAACCTCAAGTCATCGAGAGTCATCTGATTCACAGCGCCGACGATCGCCTCACGAACCCCCACAACAGGAAGCCCGTACTGCTGCTCCATCGCAGACGGCCGGCGTTGGTGGACACGCACCAAAGGGTGACTGCGCGCACCGGAACGCGGCACTGAGACATGCACGGGCGAAGGCAGCGGCCTCTTGAGCAGACCCCACAGCCACAGCGCAGACGAGTGGCTCACCGCAGCGTCAGTACCCGCGAAGAGTAGGGACGCCTTCAGCCTGCTGAGATCATCCAACTGCGCGTAGGGCGCCGAGTACACCCCGGGCAGACACTCCGTCACTGATTCATCGGCTACGCGCCTGCGCAGCCAACGCTGACCCACGAGCTCGCGCAGGTCCCCCCGGGAGACGACCGTCTGCTCAGCCAACAGCCTCAAGACCGCCTGCATTTGATCCACATTCGACCTTTGCCGCGTCGTCACCCCGGGATCAATGGGCTTCGAGCAATCTGTGGATGAGAGGTTGTGTCCGGATTTGCAGGTTGATCATGCGCTCCAACCAATGTCCAAGCGTGGAGGGACCCGAAACGGCCGAATGAGCCTGCAGATCCGGACACCGCCGAGGCGCCATCCCGTAGATTCACACCGTGGCTGAACTGCTCCTCGGGCGCGCGCCCGAAACCAACGCCGACGTGAGCGTCAAGACCGACGACCTGGTCACCCATGCCGTGATCGTGGGGATGACCGGGTCCGGTAAGACCGGCCTGGGGATCGGGCTGATCGAGGAGTGCCTGAATGCTGGCGTCCCGTGTCTGCTCATCGACCCCAAGGGCGACCTGACGAACCTGGCGCTGGTGTTCCCCGGGTTGTCCGGACCGGAGTTCGAACCCTGGGTCGACCCGGCCCAAGCCAAAGCCACCGGCGTCACCGAATTCGCCGCGGCACAGGCCGCGATGTGGAAGGACGGCCTGGCACCGTGGGGAATCGCCGAGCCACAAATGGCGCAGTTCAAGGCCAAGTTCGACGTCGCCATCTTCACGCCCGGCAGCAACGCGGGCATCTCCCTGAACGTGCTCGGGTCGCTGCAGGCCCCGCAGACCGACGACCAGGAAGTCGTCACCGACGAGATCGAGGGGTACGTCACCAGCCTGCTGTCGGTGGTGGGGATCAGTGCGGACCCCTTGAGCAGCCGCGAGCACATCCTGCTGTCCAACCTCATCGCCTCGGCGTGGGCGGCCGGCGAGGACATCGACCTGCCCACGCTGCTGGCCCGCGTGAACCAACCCCCGATGCGCAAACTCGGCGTGTTCGAACTCGACGAGTTCTTCCCCCCGAAGGAGCGGCTGGCCTTCGCGATGCGGCTCAACGCTGTGCTCGCCGCACCCACCTTCGCGAACTGGATCACCGGTCAGCCCATCGATATCGCCTCCATGCTGTGGACCCCGGACGGCAAGCCGCGGGCCGCCATCGTCACCACCGCGCACCTCTCGGATGAGGACCGGCAGAGCGCCACGTCGCTGGTCTTGAGCAAGTTCGTCACCTGGATGCGCAGACAGAGCGGGACCACGGACTTGCGCGCGCTGCTCTACATGGACGAGGTCGCCGGTTACTTGCCGCCCACAGCCAACCCCCCGACCAAGAAGCCGATCATGCTGCTCATGAAGCAGGCCCGGGCGTTCGGAGTCGGTGTCGTGCTGAGCACGCAGAACCCCGTGGACGTCGACTACAAAGCCATCAGCAACGCAGGCACCTGGCTGATCGGGCGGCTGACCACCGAGAACGACAAGGCACGTTTGCTCGAGGGCATGTCGAGCGCGGCGGGTGGAGTCGATGTCAAAGCCATCTCCGAGCAGATCTCAGGTTTGGGCAAGCGGCAATTCCTCGTGCGCAAAGCCGGCGCCAACCAGCCCGAACTGTTCGCCACCCGCTGGGCGCGGTCGTACCTGCGCGGGCCGATGACGCGCGACCAGATCCAGCAGGTGATGGCCGGTGCGCCCGTCGCAGCGACCCCCGCGCCAGCCGTGCCTGAGCAGGTCCCCGAACCCGACGCCGCTCACGACGAGACTCCCGTCATGCCCGCCGTGGCCGACGGCACCACCGTGTCCTACCTCGACCCGGCCGCGGCCTGGGCCTCGCAGGTCGGGGCAGTCGCGCCAGCATCCACCGGACCCCGGCTCGAGGCCGCGGCCGTGGCCCGAGTGGTCTTGCGGTACCAGTTGGCGAAGGCCGACCTCGTTCACGACGAGGAATACGAAGCGGTGATCCATCCACTGCCCGAGCAGACCGTTTCGATCAGCCCACTGACCGTCGACTACGACGACCGCGACCTGCTCGCAGCAGCGCCCGCCAACGCCCGGTACGTGATCCCGGCGGCGAAGATCGGGCAGAAGACCTATTGGACAACTGCGCAGAAGGACCTCGCCGATCACCTGGTCGCCAGCGAGGCGATGCAGATCCAGCACAACCCCGACCTCAAACTCTATTCGCGCGCCGGGGAGTCACCCGAGGATTTCGCGCTGCGCTGCCAGCAGGCCGCGATGACCGAAGCCGACAAGAAGGCGGCCGCGCTGCAGAAGAAGTACGACGCCAAACTGCGCGCGTTGCAGACCCGGCTGAATACGGCCAGCACCCAAGCCGCCCAGGCCAAGCAGACCGGACTGATGGATTCGGCCACATCCGTACTCGGGGGTTTCCTCAGCGGGCGCAAGTCGGTGTCCAGCATCACGGCGGCTGCGCGGCGCGTCCAGACCGCGCAGAACCGGGCCGCCACCGCTGCGGGCAAGGTGGATGATCTGCAGGCGCAATTGAGCGACGTTGAAGTGGAACTGACCGGCGAACTGGCGACTCTCAAGGCTGACTGGGATGCCAAGGCGCTCAACGTCACGCCCGTTGATGTGACCTTGAAACGCACCCAGATCCGGGTCACGGATTTGCGGCTGGTCTGGGTGCCGGTGGGCTGAGGGCGCGCCGCACGCCGCGGTCATTACCCTGGAACCGATGACTGACCGCGAACCCGGCTTCCTCGGCCTTGCAGGCACTGTGCGCCCCATCGTGCAGGTGGGCGACCCCGTGCTGTCCACCCGTTGCGCGGCGGTGACCGACTTCGACGAATCGCTGCACCAACTGCTCGCGGACATGTTCGCCAGCATGTACGCCGCCGACGGGGTGGGGCTCGCCGCGAACCAGATCGGCGTGGGCTTGCGGGTCTTCGTGTACGACTGCCCGGACGACAAGCAGGTCTACCACCGCGGCGTGATGATCAACCCCACACTTGTGCCGCCAGCCGAACGCCGCCTTGACGAGGACGAGGAAGGTTGTTTGTCGGTCCGTCACCAGTTCCACCCCCTGGCCCGTCCGGACTTCGCGACAGTGACAGGTTTCGACCACACCGGCGCCCCGGTCGAGGCCTCGGGCGACGGCCTGCTGGCGCGATGCCTGCAGCACGAGTACGACCACCTCGAGGGGATGCTCTACATCGACCGGCTTTCGGCGCGGGCCCGCAAGAAGGTGCTCAAGGCCTGGGCCGAGGAGCACCAGGCGCTGTAGCCCCTCCCCCGCCGCTTTTGGTGACAAAACGACCAGTGAGTGGTCACTTCTTCACCAGAAGGCCAGCCGCCGGTCAGATCAGGCGTACTTGGGAACCCAACGTCACGAGCCGGCCAAGCAGCCATCGGGCCGACGGCAAGTGTGCTTGGCTCGAAGTATGGACGCTGATGTCATCGTCATCGGCGCGGGGCCCGGCGGGCTGTCCTGCGCTGCTTACCTGAGCGCGCTGGGCCACAAAGTCACAGTCGTGGATCGGCATACCGTCCCGGGCGGCAACATGAGTTGCTTCACCCATCGCGACCCCGCCTCCGGCCAGGAGTACGAGTTCGACGTCGGCCTTCACTACCTCGGCGAGTGCGGCCCGCGAGGCACGCTGCGATCGGTGCTCGACCCACTGGGCGTGCGCCCCGAATACTTGCCCATGGACGAGGGCGGCTACGACACGCTCTTGTTCGGCGACGGCCAGGAGTTCAAGGTGCCCGCCGGGCTGGACAACTACCGTGACGGCCTGCACAGCGCTTTCCCCAGCGAGCGCGCGGCCATCGACGAGTACCTGCAACAACTGAACGCCGTGCGGGCCATGATGCGTTTGGGAACCCGCCGTCCCGGCCTGCGGCAGGCACCCGGGCTGGTGATGCCCGCCTACCGCGCCGCCCGATTGCTCAACGCCACGCTCGGCGAGGTGTTCGACCGGATCGGCGCCTCACCGCGATTGCGGACGGTGCTCGCAGGGATCAATGGCACCTACGGGCTACCGCCGGACCGGGCCTCGTTCTTCATCCATGCAGGGGTGTTCCTGCACTACGCCGAGGGCGCGTGGTACCCCGAGGGCGGCGGCCAGCCGATCGCCGATGCCCTGGCACGGGTGATCCGGAACAACGGCGGCGAGGTACTCCTGCGCACACAGGTCGAGGAGATCCTGGTCTCCGGCGGGGCCGTGCGCGGCGTGCGTGTGCGACGTCCGGCCGCCGAGCGCAGACGGGGTCTGGCCGACGAGATCCTCGCGCCCACCGTGGTCTCCGACGCCGATCTCAAGCGCACGTTCCTGGAGTTGCTGCCCAGCCGACGCGCTGCCCGCAGACCTGCGCAAGCGCACCTCACGGATGGGTATGGCCGCACCGCTGTACGTCGACTACCTGATCCTTGACCGCGACCTCGCAGCGGAAGGCGAACCCAACACCAACTGGTGGGTCTACCCCGACGATGACGTCGACGCCGCGTACTCGGACGCAGCCGCCGGGCGGATGACCGGTTCGGCGTTCGCGTACCTCACCTCGGCCAGCCTCAAAGACCCGGGCAACCCACGCTTGGCACGGCCGGGGCAGACAAACCTGCAGGTCATGACGGTGGCTCCGGCAGACCACGGATTCTGGGGGCTTAACGGCCGCGGTCCGGTCGGTGGGGAGTCCTACCGGCGCATCCCGGAGTACCTGCGGCGCAAGCAGCAGTACCACGAGGTGTTGCTGCGCTCAGCCGAGCGCGCGATCCCGGGGATCAGTGAATCGGTGGTGTTCCACGAGTCGGCCACCCCGATCACCCATGAGCGGTTCGTGCGCTCCACCGGCGGCACGTCATACGGTCTGGCCGCAACCCCGAAGCAGATGCTGCTCAAACGCCCGGGCCCGAAGACACCGGTCAAGGGGCTCTGGATGGTCGGGGCCAGTACCCGCTACCTGCACGGAATCGCCGGCACACTGGGCGGCGGCATGCTGACCGCGGCCCAGATCGCAGGTGTGCCGCTATCGGCGCTCTCCTCGTTGCGGCTGCCTGATGTCTGGCGACCGGAGCCGGAGTTCCACCTGCCGCAACGCGCTGGGTGACACGGCTGGGCGCTAGACCAGCGGCACGTCCAGGTTCGGGCGCAACGTCACCTTCACGGCCTGCGCGCCAGGACCTGCGGAGGCCGTGGCCAACCCCTGCTGCCAGTCGGCAAGGTCGTACTGGTGGGTGACCATTCCGTCGACGCGGTAGGCCGGGTCCGCGAGCCATTCGGCAACCTGGGCCATCGTGCGCTTGCCGCCCAGCGACGGTTCCGGCCCGGAGTTGATCGTGCCCTGAACCGTCAACTCGCGGCTCCACACCAGACTCCAGTCCACGCTCTGCTTGCCTGCCGCGCCGACCAGCACGAGCATCCCGCCGGGCCGCAACAGGTGCAGCGAGAGGTCGATCGTGTCGGGGTAGCCCACGCAGTCGAACACCGCGTCCACACCGTGTTCCAGGATCGGGATCTTGGTCATCCTCGGCCGGACGACGCGCCCGCCGTCACTGGCCGCCAACTGCTCGACCGCCGCCGCGCCCGTGGGCAGGATCCGCGAGGCGCCGGCTTCGGTGGCACGTGCCGCTCCGAACTCGCCCGGCGCGACCATCGCGATGTCCAGGTCCGGGTGCAACATGCGCAGCGCCGCGGTGACCAGCAACCCGATCGTCCCGGGTCCGATCACCACCACCCGGTCACCCGTGCGCTTCCACTGCAGCGCCGCGTGCAGCCCGATCGAGGCAGGCTCGGCCAGCACCGCCCGGCGCGAAGCCACGGAACCGATCGGGAAGCACTGGGACTCGTGGGCGATCAGGGTCTCGCCCCAGCCACCCCCGACCGCGTCGGAGAAACCCTGGCCCGGTGCGTGGCAACCGGTCACACCGGCCTCGTCGAACCGCTCGCACGCGTACGGCCGCCCCTCCCGACAGGTGCGGCACGGTTCGAAACCCCGGTGCACGCACGACAGGATCGGGTCGAGGACGACGCGCTGGCCCTCAAGGCGCCCGTCCACCACGACCCCGACGATTTCATGGCCTGGGATCGCCTTGGGCTCGGCGTAGAACGCAGACATCACGAAGGACGACTTCGCGTGCGCAAGGCCCACGTCGGAGCCACAGATGCCGCTCAACTCGGGCTTGATCCGCAGCCAACCGTCGCCTTTGGGCAGTACCGGCTCGGGCACCTCGGCTAGCCGCATCAGCCCGCCGGGGCCCCACCCGGCGTCGTGCTTGACCTTGCCCGCCGCGGCGGTCCAGAGGTAGCGCGGCGTCGACAGGTCGGCCAGCACCGCCTTCACAGCGGGAGCTTCGATCGCCAGCCCTGCCCGCGGGCTTCCTTCATCGTGCGGATGTAACGCCAGTAGTCCACCTGCATGGTGTGGCGCTCGGAGCGCAGGTAGCGCTTGGCCATGGCCTTCTGATCGGCGTCGATCCACTTGCGCATCTGGTCGCGCGAGGGCATCGGCAGAGCGCCGGTGATCAGGTCGCCCACCCATTGCGATTGGTACTCCGTCAGCGGGATGCCCGAGCCGACCGTCTGGATGAAGCCGATGAAGTAGAGACCGGGCAGGTCCGGCGGCACGATCCGCAGGTACAGCGGCATCTTGTTGTGCTCGGCGCTGTAGACCGACGGGTCGAGGAACGGCAGTGTCGATGTCGTAGCCGGTGGCGTAGACGACCAGGTCGACCTCTTCGGTGGTGCCGTCGACGAACGCGACCTTGTCACCGTCGAAACGGTCGATGTCGGGCTTCATGTTGATGTCGCCGTGGCCGACCCGGTCGTACAGCTCGGCCGAGACGGTCGGGTGCGCACCGAGCAGTCGTGGTCGGGCTTGGGCAGGCCGCGATCCTGCGGGCGGCCGGTGGCGATGCGCACGATCGCCTCGTAGGCCAGCCGTTCCACCGGGAACGGCACGTAGGCCATGAGCGGCGAGCTGAGCTGGTCGACCGGCTTGCCCAGCGCGTACTTGGGGATCACGTGTACGCCGTGCCGGGTTGACAGGAAGACGGACTTGGCGTTGCGGGCGGCATCGCAGGCGATGTCCATGCCGGAGTTGCCGACACCGATCACGAGCACCCGCTTGCCGGCGAACACCGAGAGGTCGCGGTAGTCGTGGGCGTGGAAGGACTCCCCGGTGAATTCGCCTTCGAAGTGCGGGGTCTTGGGACTCGAGTGGTGACCGTTGGCGACCAGGATGTTCTCGTACTCGTTGACCGCGCCGTCCGAGGTGGTGACCCGCCAGTGTCCGTCGACCGGCTCGACCTTCTCGACCGCGGTGTTGAATGTGATCAGTTCGCGCAGGCCGAAGTGGTCGGCGAAGTCCTCGAAGTACTGCGCGACCTGGTAGTACGGCGGGTAGTCCGACCAGTCTTCGGGCATCGGGTAACTCGGGTACTCGGTGCGCGGGCGGCTCGAGTTCAGGTGCAGCGAGTGGTAAGCCGCCGCTCCCCCGTTGTCGTTGTCGATCTGCCACAGGCCCCCGACGTAACTGCCCTTCTCGAACCAGTCGAAGTCGATGTTGCGGTCCATGAGGGCTTTGCCGGCAGCGAGTCCTGCTGCCCCGGCCCCGATCACACATGCGGTCTTCATGGGTTCACCGTACTTGGGTGGCGGCGGAGGCGGGACGGGTTCGGAAGGGCTCGTGCAGTTGGTCGACGTCCGTCACAGGAGGAGCATCACCAACTGCCCGAACGTCGAACCAATGCGCCTCAGCGCGGTCTGTAAACCACGCGCTGGCTGAACGGTTCATGCGCGTCGGTTCCGGGCGCCGTCTGGGTCACGGTCACCCGCCACCCCTTCTTCGCCAACGGACGGACCTTGATCGCGCCCTTCTTGCGGATGACCTTGACCTTGCCCTTGGTCTTCACCGTGGTCGTCACCGGCTGACCGGCGTCGGTCTTCGCGCCCTTCTTCGCGATCACCGTGACGCCGCGCTTCTTGATGCGTTTGGGTGCCGCGAACGACTGCTTCCCCCTCGCAACCACGGTCACCGGGGCCGGGTCGGTCTTCACCATCACCGTGGCCGGCGCGGAGTCCCCAATGGCGTTGCGCGCCACGACGCCCAGGGCGACCTCGCTCCCGGGGGCAAGGCCCGACACCGTGCACGACACGTCGGTCGTCTCACATCCGGAACCGCCGGTCACGCGATACCCCGTGACGGCTCGGCCCCCGTCGTCCTTCGGCGGCTGCCAGGACACTGTCGCCTCCGTGCCGTTCACGGAAGCCACGACGCCCCCGGGCGTGGTGGGCGCCTGCTGGGCCAGGAAGAGCATGTGATTGGCCCCGGCGCTGAAGGTGCGCGCCCGCTTGCCGGCCAACTCGCCGGCCACGGCAACTGGGCTCGGCTGCACGGTTCCCGATCCGTCGCCGATCTGACCGGCCGCGTTCTCACCCCAGCAGTAGGGCCGGCCGTCTGCGATGAGGCAACTGAACCTCTCCCCCGCCGTCAGCCCGGTCACCGAAGTGTCGGCGATCTCCGTCGGAAGTGACACTTCGACCGGGAACGCGGAGTAGTACGGCGGTGTCGCCGCGACGCCGATCCCCAACTGGCCGTAGTAGTTGTCACCCCAGCAGATGGGCCTCGCATCAGCAAGAGCACACGAGAAGCGCTTGCCTGCGCGGACCGTGGTGACAGTCCGGTCCTGGAGCACACCGGAAGTGTTCACGGGCGTCCAGCCCGTTGGCGAGGTGTTCCCGTTGCCCACCTCCCCGTTGATGTTGAGGCCACCGCAGATGGCCCTCGCGTTCTGCACGTAGCACGCGTGCTCCTCAGATGTGCGCAGCGAACTCACCGGTCCGCCGGCACCGTCCACTTCCAGCGTCGGTTCCGCGTTGCCCATGATGCTGCCGGCACCCCAGCAGTACGCATCACCGTCGGAGTCCGTGGCGCAGGTGTTGGCCCAACCTGCCGTCACCGACATGATGGTCTTGCCGGCCAGGGCGCCGGAAGTCATGACGGCGATGGGCGTCGCAGAGTTCGCCGTGGGTGCTCCGGTTCCCAACTGTCCGTAGGAATTCCAGCCCCAGCAGAACAGCTCGCCGTCCGCAATCGCGCATGTGTGCTGATGGCCCGCGCTGACCGACGTCACCGTCCGCCCCTCCAGCAGCCCGAGCACCGGACCCGGCTGGGTGGTGGCGCCCGTCGACCGCCCCAGTTGCCCCCGGAAGTTGCTCCCCCAGCAGTAGACAGTGCCCTCCGCGATCACGCAGGAGTGGTCCCCACCGCCGCTGACCGACTGGATCCGCTTCCCGGCCAACGCTCCCTCGGTATCGACCTTCACAGGTAGCGGTCTGCCGGTCGTCGACCCATCGCCCAACTGGCCTGCCCCATTGGCACCCCAGGCGTAGAGGGCGCTGCCGTTCGGATCCGCGTCCGCCGCGGCAGGGCCCGCAGTCATCGACAACGCGGCCAGACCGGCCACGATCACACGCACGAGCACGAGTCACCTCCAAGTGAGTGCTCCAGCCTAAGGTGCTCGATGAGGGCGCGGGAACAGCCGTTCGGCCGGTGCCCCGGTGCTGGAATGATCTGCTTGCGGGACTCAGTCATCCCCGGACCCGCGTTCGCTGACGTGTACGCAGCCTTGGCCGACGGGGCTCAGCGGCGCTTGCCGTTGACGTAGTGAGCATCCTGCAGATCGTGGGCGCTCGTCAGGTGCGGAATGCCAACAGACTGCACCAACGAAACAAGCGAGGAGGGCGTTGCCGGTGCCATAGGCTCACACCGGGCAGCAAGCGCCGGGCCCGCGAGGGAGGTGCGTCGGCAATGACCGGTTCGATCACCGCGACCGGCGTGACCCGCCGGTTCGGGGCGCTCACAGCCGTCGACGCGGTGGATCTGAGCATTCCTCCGGGGACTCTGTACGGATTCCTGGGCCGCAACGGCGCCGGCAAGACGACCGTGATCCGGATGCTCCTGGGGCTGATCCGGCCGGACGCGGGTCAGGTCACCATCCTCGGCCGGTCCGTGAACTCGCGTGGCGGGCCCTCAGGGCCCTGGGCGGATGTCGGCTACCTGGTCGACGGTCCGGGCCTGTACCCGGACCTGAGCCCGCGGGACCACCTACAGATGGCCGCGACCTACCGCCGCGTCCCGCGCCCCGACGAGATCGTCGAGCAACTGGCCCTGGGCAGGTACCTCGACGTGAGAGCCCGCACGTTGAGCCAGGGCAACCGCCAGCGGCTCGGACTGGCGATGGCGCTGCTGCATCGCCCACAGGTCCTCATCCTCGACGAGCCCACGCTGGGGATGGATCCGGCTGGCATGGTCGAGATCCGCGCATTGCTTCGTGGCCTGGCCGACAGCGGCACGACGGTGTTCATGTCCAGCCACATGGTCCCGGAGGTCGAGCGGGTGGCCGACGAGGTGGGCATCATCCACGAGGGCCGGATGCTCGATCAACTCAGCCGGGCACGGCTCAACGCCCTCGGCCAGTCCCGCCTGGCGATCACCCTCGCCGCACCCGACCTCGCCGCCCGGGCGGTTGCCGAACTCGCGGGGCGCGGGATCGCTGCGACCACGTCGGGTGCGACCTTGACGATCACGGATACGGCGGCCGTGCAACGGCCCGAGCAGGTCGCCAGACTGCTGGTGGCCGCCGATTGCCCGCCCCGGGCGATGGCCGTCGAATCGGACAGCCTGGAGACCCACTTCCTGCGCGTGACGGGCGGGACCCGATGACCGGGATGACGGCAGCGCTGTCGAACGAATGGCTGAAGATCCGGCGATCCCGGGTGCCGCTGGTCACCTTCCTGGTGCTGGCCATCGGCCCGTTGGCCGGGGGGTTGTTCATCTACATCGTGGCCGACCCGCAGCGTGCCAAGGATCTCGGACTGCTCGGGCAGAAGGCGCAGGTCTCCGGGATCACCGCCGACTGGCCGGGACTGCTCATGTTCGCCACGCAGATGGCGGCCGTCAGCTCGCTGATGTTGTTCGCGTTCATCCTGACGTGGCTCTTCGGCCGGGAGTTCGTCGACGGGACCGCCCACTACCTCATGGCACTGCCCGTCTCGCGCAGCGTCATCGTCACGGCCAAACTCATCCTGTTCGCCGTCTGGGCTGCCCTGCTGGGTGTCTGGCTCACCACACTCACCTTCGGCGTGGGACTGCTCATGCGCCTGCCGGGCTGGTCCGCGCCCCTCGCCGCCGACAGCGCATCGGGGATCATGCAGGCCATGTTCCTCACGATCATCGTCATCACCCCGATCGCCTACCTGGCCAGTCGCGGCCGCAGCTACCTGACCCCACTGGCAAGCGCCCTCGGATTCCTGGCCCTGGCGCAGGTCGCGGCGATCCTCGGCTGGGGCGCCTATGTCCCCTGGGCCATCCCAGCCATCGCCGCGGGGATCGCGCCCGACCAGAACGCCACCGCCGCGTCGTGGCTGATCGTGGCTGTCACGGGCGGCATCGGCGTCCTGGCCACCATCGGCTGGTGGCGCAGCCGCGACGCCGGGCTGTAGCTGCAGGCTTGATTCAGCGCCGCTTGCCGTTCACGTACACAGCGCGCAGCCGGTAGGCGTTGTACGTATCGGTCACGGGGGCCGATTGCACCAGCGTCAACTTCCAGCGCTTCTTGCCGAAGGTCCGCACCGACACCTTGCCCTGCTTGCCCTTGATGACCTTGAACGCCTTGCCCTTGGCCTTGCCGGTCACCTTCGTGACGACCCGCAGGCCGGCGTTGGTCCGCGCGTTCTTCTTAGTCAGCACTGTGACCCCGCGCTTCTTGATCCGCTTCGGCGGCTTGGGGCCGACCTGCGTCTGCTTGACGGGCGGCGGCGTGGCGCGGGGAATCAGCGGGTCGGTGGCGGTGGACGCCGGGCCGGTCCCGGCGGCGTTGATCGCTGCCACCCGCAACCGGTACTCGGTACCGTTGGTCAGCCCACTGACCGTCGCGCTGGTGGCGGCGCTGCCGGTGTTCACTGTGGTGACCGTCCACGGCCCGTCACCGGTCTTCGTCTCGATCCGGTAGCCGGAGATCGGAGCCCCGCCGGTGAAGTCCGGCGCACTCCAGGACAGGTCGATCTGCCCGTCGCCGGGGATCCCGGCCAGCCCAGTCGGCGCGCCAGGGGCGACTCTACTGTCCAGCCCGACCAGCACCGGATCGTGGTCGCCGAAGCGGTAGGCGTCGTCGGCGTACAACGCGTCCTGAGCAGCGGGCTTGAAGGTGGTGTCGTAGTCGAGCACATCCGGCTCGTCGGCGTTGACGTGCCAGGGCTGTCGCGAGGACGACCTGTTTGGCCAGCGGACCGGTCGCCAGAGCGTGATCCAAGGACCCCAGCTGGGCGTCGAACAGGTAGGTGTAACTGAACGGGTCCTTCACCAGATTCGTGTAGTCGTCGGCGGTACCCACTGCGTCGTCCGAGCCGACCAGTGAGCGCGTCGATCGGGTCCTCGAGGGTGTAGGAGTTGAAGTCGCCGATCAAGAGGACATCCGGGTCACCGCTACCCGTCGGGTCGCCGGCTAACCAGTCGACCAAAGCCTGGGCAGCAGCCGTGCGGGTTGCGTTGCACTCACCCTGGCCGTCACCGGTGTCGGGATCGCCGGCGCACGGAGCGCCCTTGGACCTGAAGTGGTTCACCACGACGGTGAAGCGCTCACCCGCGGCATCACGGAACGTCTGCGCAAGCGACGGGCGGGGCGAGCCAGCAACTTCGAGCACCTTGAACGCACCCACCGGAGTGACTGCGGCAGTGCGATACAGCAGTGCGGGCTTGATCGCGTCCGTGCCGATCGTGCCCGTGTCGACGAAGCCGTAGCCGGGTAGGCCCGAAACGAGGTCGGCCAGCGGCTCGACTCCAGGCGTGTTCTCGATCTCCGTCAGTCCGATGATGTCGGCGTCGAGCGCATCGAGTGCGGCGAGCAACTTGTCACGCTGGCGGTTGAACTCCCCCGCCTCGTCCCAGCCGCGACACACCAGGTCCTGGTTCGGCCCACAACTGGCCGCCGGGCCGCCGGTGAGGAAGTAGTTCGATGCGTTGACCGAGCCCACGCGGAACTTACCTCCGGCCGGTGCCGACGGGCGCGCGTTGACCGCCGTGTACTGCGCAACGGCGGTCGGGTACACGCGGAATGCGGAGAAGTCGTAGCCGAGGATGCCGACCACGTCGGTCACCTTGTCCCCGCCGCGGAAGCGGTTGTCCAAGGAGAACGGCTCGCCGTTGGGGTGGCGCAGAGTCGTCGGGTTCTGGCTCAGGGAGTTGTCGTCGAGCACCACGCGGCGCAGGGCATTCGCCTCATTACGTGCGGTCGCCGCGACCCCCGGTTCGTCGAGTTCTGTCCCGGTGAAGAGCCGGGGCTCACCTGGCAACGGCAGTGCCAGGACGATCTCGCCGTAGCGGTCGAAGTTGACATATTCGGAGATGACCAAGTCCTGCGGCAGACGCACAAGCATGCCCTCGAACCGCTCAGGCGTTGTTGTCGCGGCGAAGGGCAGTGTGACGTCTGTTGGCGTGACCGAGTCGGCGCCGCAGGCCACGATGTCGGTTACAGCGGATGAGTCGGCGTTGGAGCCATTGATGGTCGTCTGGCCGTAGCGGTCACGCGCGTACCCAGTCACCCGCACCACCTGCCCGGCGCTGACCAGGTCGGCGGTGCCGGTGTAGACGAAGACCCCGTCGGATGTTGCGGGATCGGCGTCACCAGAGACATCCTGCAGGTAGAAGCCACCCAGTTTCGCCGCACCCTCAAGGTCGGCTGTCACAACACCCTTGGTTGTCACGGTGCCGGTGATCGCCGGGCTCACGCCGGAGCCTTGGATGGCCGGGATCGGGGTGAACGACGCCTGGCACGGCTCGATGACGTTGAACCCCGCCACGTAGTCTGCGGCCATGTTGTCCGGTGGGTCATTGCTGTCCTGGTCAGTGACCTGGGAAGCGAAGACCGTGAGGGTGCACGTCTCGCCGTGGACGAGGTTCGACGCGGGGTCGATGGTGAACGCCGAGGGGCCGCCGCTCACGGAGCCAACCACGCTGCCGCTGGTTGTGCAGGTCAAAGAGAACCAGGAGCCGGCGACGTTGACCGGCTCGGAGAACGTCACAGTGAGATTGGCAGTCGGCGTCATGCTTGCGCCATCGGCGGGCATGGTGCTGCTCACGACAGGCGCGGTCTCCGGGGCGGGGCACGGCGTGACGGTGACGCTGGTGTTGCGCGGATTCGGGGTTCCGGTGGAGAAGTCCGTGGCGTTGTTGTCGGCATCGGTGCAACCGCCGTTGAGACGCAGGTCAGCGGTCGTGTTGCTGGGCGCGGGCGCCGGACCGGCGCCTTCGAAGAAGTTCGTGCCCACCCCGTAGCCGACGAGGTCGCGGATCAAGGCCAGTTGCGACGGCGAGCAGGGCATCGACCCCCCGTTGCACGCAAGGCCCGCCGTCGAGTTGACCAGGGCGACCTTGCCGGCAGTGGCACTCATCTGGGCGGCACCAGTGGCGTCGGGCGTCGGCAGCGGCGCTCCGGTCACGCCGCCGGTGGCCAGTTGGACGAGGTACCGCTGGCCTGGCTGCACTGTACCCGCCAGCTGAGTCACGGGATTGCCGCTGAAGTTGCCGGTTCCCGCGGAACTCGCGTACTGCACGGACATGCCGGTCAAAGACACGTCCGTGGTGCCATGGTTGAACAACTCCACGAAATCGTGGGTGTACGTCGCGCCGGAGTTGCCGCCACCGCCGTAGACCTGACTGATGACCACGTCGGTGGAAACGGCCTGCGCCGGTGTGATCGGTGAGAACGGAATGACAAGTGCGAGTGCCCCGATGAAAGCGATTGAACCTGACATGGCCCCTCCTCAAGGAACCGCACCGGGTGGAGTCGCAGCGCGGGTCCTCCCACTTACCACGGTACGCCTGTTTCGCCCGCAGAGAACCCGACGTTGGGTGGGGTTCGTGCAGTTGGTTGATGCTCGTCGCGCGACAGACCTCAACCAACTACCCGAACGTCAACCAACGGGTCTCAGCGCCGCTTCCCGTTCACGTACACCACCCGCGCGCTGAACGGTTCGGCCGTGTCCGTGCCCGCGGCGGTCAGCGTCACGCTCACCCGCCACTTCTTCCCCAGCGGCTTCACCAAGACCGCGCCACCTTTGCGCAGGACCTTGACCTTGCCCTTGGCCTTAACCTTCGCGGTCACCGGAACACCGGCCGAGGTCTTCGCGCCCTTCTTGACGATCACCGTCACGCCGCGCTTCTTCACGCGCTTAGGAACCTTGACTTTCTGCACTCCAAGGGGAGTCACAGCAGTTCGTGCCCCCGGCGAATCCCCCACCGCGTTGCGTGCCACCACATCGAGCTCGTAGGCCGTGCCGTTCTGTAGTCCGGAGACCACACAACTGAGCCCGCTGGTCTCGCACCTCGCCCCTCCGGGCGAGGCGGTGACGACGTACCCCGTCACGGGCCGGCCGCCATCGTCGGCGGGAGGTTGCCATGAGACGACGGCTCGCGCGTCACCACGGGAGGCAGACGCGGCCTGCGGCGCACTGGGCCGGTCGGTCGTCAGGGCCAGCGCGTGCCCGTTCCCCAGAGCGAGCGCGATGACTTCCTTACCCTGGAAGGCAGGAACCTCTACCGGGACGGTCGAATCCTGACCGGTGCCATTGTTGTTGCCTCTCCCCCAGCACAGCAGTTCAGCATCACCGACAGCACAGGTGAAGTAACTTCCCACCCTGATCCCCGTGACGGTTCGACCCGCCAGAGCACCGGACCGCTCCACCGCCACAGGTGTGGGGCGGTCGTCCGTCGTGCCGTCACCCACCTGTCCGAACTGGTTGTCACCCCAGCAGTAGGCGGCGCCATCAGCGAGCGCACAGGACGTGCGCAGTCCCGCACGCACCGCCGTGACGGTCTTGCCGGCCAACGCGCCGGACATGTCGACGGGCGCGAGGGCAGCCCTCGGCGCGAATGTGCCGTCCCCCAACTGGCCCTCGTTGTTCAGACCCCAGCAGTACGGCGCCCCATCTGCCACAAGGCAGCCATAGAGCAAACCGGCACTGATGGACGTGACGGTCTTACCGGTCAGATAACCACCCGGGTCCGGGACGGCGGTCGGCACGAGGGTGGGCACCAGGGAGAAGCCGTCGAATCGCTCACCCCAGCAGTAGGGAGTTCCATCAGCCAGCACGCAGCTCTCGGTGTCCCCGGTGGTGAGGGCCGTCACCTGCTTGCCTGCTAGGGCGCCCGTGATGTCCACGGCCACCGGGGTGAGGCGATTCGTCGTCGTCCCGTCGCCGACCTGCCCGGAGACATTGAGTCCCCAGCAGTACGGCTTGCCATCGGCGAGTGCGCACGTGTGTGCACCACCAGGACTGAACGATTGAATGGTCTTCCCGGCAAGAACCCCGGACCGTTCGACTGCGACAGGGGTGGGGCTGTTCGTCGTGGTTGCGTTACCGAGCTGGCCATAGGCGTTCAAGCCCCAGCAGTAAGGGTCGCCCTCAGCGACAACGCAGGACGTGAACGTGTCGGCGCTGATCGAGTCGATCCTCTTGCCCGAGACCACCCCTAGGTCCACCGGCGCCGGAAGGGGCTGTGCGACGGGGTTCAGTGATCCCATGAATCCGTAACCGAAGGGATCTGAGCCCCACGCCCACAGCGTTCCGCCATCGTTCGCGTGGGCAGGCGCAAGTCCGAAACCACTCATGACAAGCGCTGAGGACAGCGCCAGTCCCGTCACCCGTCGGGTTACTCTCACCGGCGCCTCCCACCGCTCGAGGATTGCAGTCTAGGCGCAACGGGCAAGAGCCCATAGTCCACCGAATAGTCGACCCTAGCGCCGCTGCGGTGTCCCCCGATTCAGGTGCGCCATCGCCTCGGTCAGGCCCTCAGTGGTCAGCGCAAACATCTCGAACACCCGCCCGATCTCCTCGATCGTCGTGCCCGTCCAGCGACTCAGGGGCTCGGGGTTGAGCCAGCAGGAATCCCGGAAATGGTCGTCGAGCATGTGCAACCACTCCAGCCCTGAAACCCGGGTGGAATCGGTGGCGCTCCACGGCCCGGCTTGGCCGAGTTCGTACGGGGCCATGAACGCATCCCCCACCATGATCAATTTGTAATGCGGCCCGCATTCGCGCAGCAGGTCGTGCACCCACGTCGGCTCGGTGAACCGGTCGGTGCCGTAGACCTTGCCGTACACACAGTTGTGGAAGTAGTAGGTGCGCAGTTCCTTGAAATGCGTCGCCTTCTTCGTCGCGCTGAAGAGCTGGCTCATCAACTGCGTGTACGGGAACATCGAGCCGCCGACGTCGATCATCAGGATCACGTGGGTGTTGGGTTTGCTGGGCGGGCGCGTGACGACCTCGATCTCGCCGGCGTTACGTGCTGTCTCGTCGATGGTCGCGTCGATGTCGAGTTCGACCTGCGCACCCTCGCGCACGAACGCCCGCAACCGGCGCAGCGCGACCTCCATCTGCCGGATGTCCAGCGTCACGTCGGAACGGTAAGGCCGGTAGTTGCGCGCGTCGGCGATGCGAACCGCTGCCCGGCCACCGCCGGAACTGCCCGTGCTCAAGCCGGCTTGGGCAACCCCACCCTGCCCCAATGGGGACTTCCCGCCTGTGCCGATCCAATAGGGACCGCCGTCGTGGCGTTCGGTCTGTTCAAGCTTGCGCTGCTCGAACATCTCCAGCAGTTCGGCCAGGTCGGGCACCTCTTCGCTGTTCTCGCTGAACCGCACGTTCTGCTCGTCGAGCCACTCGCGCAGTTGCGCGGTGAGCGAGGTGTCCCAGTCCAGGTCCCCGTACTCAGCGAGGAAAGCGCGGTCGAACGCGTCCAGATGGCCCTCGTGGTGGATCAGCGTGGCGCGCGCGGCGTAATAGAAACCGCGGACCGTGTGGTCGTGGGCGCCGGCCTTGAGCGCCGCGGACAGAGCGAGCGCCTCCGTGATGCCGACAGCAACGTCTTGCTTGCGCAGCCGGTAGAGCAGGCCGAGGAAGAAAGGCGCGGGGTTTTGGTGAGGATCTGACACCTCACGTGTCACTTCTTCACCAGAAGGCATCAGAACCGCCGCGTTGACCGACTGTGGAACGCCTCGATGTCCTGCTCCTTCTTCAGCAGCGTGCCGAGGAAGGGCATCTCGTCACCAAGTTCCACCTCGCCGATGCCCGCGGTCTGCAGCATCGCGATCCAGTCGACCAGTTCGCTGGTGCTCGGTGGTTTGCGGATCCGGTCCATGCCCCGCACGGCGAAGAACGCGCTCAGCGCCTGCTCGAGCAGATCCTGGTCAAGGCCTGGGTGGTGAACCCCGACAATACGCGCCATGAGATCGCGGTCGGGGAAGTCGATGTAGTGGAAGATGCACCGGCGCAGGAACGCGTCGGGCAGTTCCTTCTCGGCGTTGCTGGTGATGATGACCACCGGGCGGTGCGTCGCCGCAACCTCGTCGCCAGTCTCCATCACCGCGAACCGCATCCGGTCGAGCTCGTGCAGCAGGTCGTTGGGGAACTCGATGTCGGCCTTGTCGATCTCGTCGATGAGCAGCACCACGCGCTCCGGCGACTGGAACGCGCGGCCCAGCGCCCCCATGTGGATGTACTCACGGATGTCGCGCACGTCGTGGTCGCCGAAGCGGGAGTCGTACAACCGCTGCACCGTGTCGTAGTGGTACAGCCCCTCCTGCGCACGGGTGGTGCTCTTGACGTGCCAGGTGATCAGCGGCATCCCGAGCGCCTGCGCCACGGCTTCGGCAAGCAGGGTCTTGCCAGTGCCCGGTTCGCCGCGCACCAGCAACGGTTTCTCCAGCACCAGTGCGCAACGCACTGCGGCTTCGAGGGCGGGATTGGTCAAGTAGGCGTCGGTGCCGGAGAACTCCACACCCCTGAGCGTACGGAACTGGTTGTGGCGGCCGTGCCCCAACCAGTTCAGTACTCCAGCCCGTCGAACACACCCGTGAGCCCGGTCTCGCCCGGCGGCCAGGCCACGACGTAGTGTTCCTGACTCACCGAGCGGCGCCACTGCTCGTCCGTGCGGCCGAGCCGGCCGATGACGTGAGCCTGCGTTTGATGCTCGCGCAACCCGGCCACGATCCGGTCGGCCACCGAGGATGCGTCCACCACCAGGCCGATCTGGTCGTCGGGAACCCCACGCAGGTCGTAGACGCGGGTGGGGTCCCACGCGGGCAGACCCTCGCGTACCCGCCGGGCGTTCCATCGCTGGAAGACCGACTCCGGCATCGCACCGTGAACCAACCGACGAAAGCCCGGGCCGGTGCCGCGCAGCTGGTGGAACGCGGCGTCGGTGGCCGCGCCGATCGCGATGTGATCGGGGTGCCCGGTCATGCCGTCCGGCCCGAATGTCCCGACCACATCCGGGCGCTCCTGGGCGAGGATCTCGACGATGTCGCGGGTCAACACGGGCAGGCCCACCTCAGCCAGGGAACCGTCCTCGTAACCGAGCCACTCGTGGCGATCGGGGACACGGCCCAGCGCTTGCCAGGCCCGCTCGTCCTCCCGCCGCCTTTGCTCCCCCAGGCCCGCCGGTCCCACCGCGACCCCAGGCGCCACTTCCCCACCGCCACCGTCCGTGGCGTGGATGAGCACGTAGCGGAACTGCGGATCGTTGGCATGCAACGCCACCGTGCCGGCTACTCCGTACGCGTCGTCGTCGGGGTGCGCCACCACCAAGGCCAGGGTCCGTCGCATGGCCTCGAGTATCGCCGGATCACACCGGCGTTCGCATGATCCGCAGCCGCTCGACCTGCCGCCGCCGCCGACTGCGGCCTAAACTCTCGCCGTGAGCGAACGCAGACTCTCCCCCGCCGATGCCGCCTGGTTATACAGCGAGTGGGACAAGAACAACCAGACCGTCTCAGCGTTGATGTGGCTGGATCGCGAAATCGACCCGCAGGACTACATCGACCTCGTGCAGGAACGACTCGTCGACAAGTACCCCACATTCAGCCAGCGGATCCGCAAGTCCCGCAACCCGCTGATGATGCCGCACTGGGAGGACGATCCGGACTTCGACATCGCCAACCACGTCGAGGTCCTGCAACTGCCAGAGCCGGGAACCCACGAGCAGTTGGCCGCGTTGATCTCCAGCCAGCGCGGTGAGTTGCTGAACCGCGACCGGCCGCTGTGGAAGATGTTCGTGATCCAGGGCTACAACGGCAACACCACAGCCATCCATGGCCGCATCCAGCACAGCATCGCCGACGGTTGGGCTCTGGTCAGGCTGGTCTTGTCCTTGTGCGACGACCATGGGTCACTGGAGCGGCCCAAGACCGTGGACAAGCAGCGCACCCGCAAACGGGACGTGGTGGCCAAAGTCGCCGCCCCCGTGGTCGACGTGGCGCGCAACCCCTCCGACGCACTTGAGATCGCGCTGTACCCGAAGCGATTCGTCGAGTTCGGCAGCGAAACCGCCGCGGACACCGCGGAGGCGTCCAAGAACGCAATGGAGTTCCTCTTCTCGCCGCGTCCGGGTAAGACCGTCCTGCACGGTTCAGTCACCGGAACGAAGCTGGTCGACTGGATCGACCCGATCCCGCTGGAACCGATCAAGGACATCGGGCGTGCGCTGGGAGCGACCATCAACGACGTGCTTCTGGCCGTGCTGACCAACGCCCTGCGCAAGTACTTGACCGAGAAGGACGACCTGACCGTCGACGACCTCTTCACCTCCGTTCCCGTGAGCCTGCGACGCCCGGGTGCACCTCTGCCGCGCAATCTCGGAAACCGGTTCGGCGTGGTGCCGGTCCTGCTTCCCGTCTCGATCGAGGACCCCGTCGAGCAGTTGCACGAGATCAAGCGCCGCCTTGACGATCTGAAGTCGTCGCAGATGCCCGTGGTCTCGTTCGGCCTGGTCTCAGCAGTGGCCCTGGCCACGCCCGACGTCGCACAAGTGATCCACAAGATCAACCAGGATCACTCGATCGGAGTCACCACCAACGTCCCCGGCCCGCGTCACGAGATCTATGTCGCCGGCGGCAAGGTCCTGGGCATGTGGGGAATGGGCGGGCTGAGCGGCAACATGAACCTCTCCTTCGGGATCTTCACGCTCAACGGCGAACTCAACTTCTCGGTGCACAGCGATGCCGGGATCACCGACGACCCCGAACGGATCCTGGAACTCTTCTTGGAGTCGATCGAGGAGCTCAAGGCAGAGGTGCTCGATGCCGGGGTTCGCTGACTTCGCAGCAGAGGATCCGGAACTTGCCGCTGATGTGCGGGCCGCGTTCGCGGTGGCCAAGCACGCTACGATCGCGACGCTGCGCGCCGACGGGGCACCGCGGATCAGCGGGACTGAGGTCGAGTTCGCCGACGGGGAGGTCTTCATCGGCACGCCTGCCGATGCCCGCAAAGCGGTGGACATGCTGCGCGACCCGCGGGTTGCGATCCACAGCCCAACGCGCGATCCCGTGTCGCCGACCGAGTGGGCCGGCGAGGCGAAGATGTCCGGCGTCGCGGTCCAGGTTGACTCGCCAGCGGACTACCCGCCGGACAGTCTGCGCTTCCGCATAGACCTGAGCTCCGCGGTGTTCACCGGGCTGACCGACGAGACGCCGCCCCGGCTGCGGATCAGGTTGTGGCGCCCGGCCAGAGCCACGGAGACGATGTTCCGGGCGTGAGACCCGCCCTCACGCCAACCCCCACGACTCCAACGCCGCCCGGGCCACGGGTTCGCCGTGTTCCTGCACGAAGTGTCCGGCCTCCAGCAGCATCGGCTCCGGGCAGCCCTTGATCACCTGACGCATCCGTTCCATCACCTTCGGCCCGAGCACCGGGTCCAGCGTCCCCACGGCCATGAACGACTGCCCCTCGAACTGCGTGGCCCACCACATGGCCGCCGCGCGCGACACCTCAACCCCATCGGCGTCCTCGGTCGTCGGCACAAGGGCGGGGAAGCGCCGAACCCCGGCCTTGTAACGCGCGTCCGGGAACGGCGCGTCATAGGCGGCTACCTCCTCGGGTGTCAGGCTCGGCTCCGAGCGCGCCATCAACTCCCCCACGTTGAAGTCCGGCGTGTTCGCCACATAGTCCCGCCAGGCCAGGAAGCCCTTACCGGGCGTGGTCCCGACACCCAAGCCGGTGTTCATGATCAGCAGCCGTGCCACGAGATCCGGATGGCTCACGGGCAGGGTCAAACCGAGAAGGCCACCCCAGTCCTGGACCACCAGCGTCACGCGCTGCAGGTCCAATGCGTCCACAAACCGCTGCATCGAGGAGTAGTGGAAGTCCCAGGTGTAGTCGGCGTCGTTGACCGGTTTGTCGCTGCGGCCGAAACCGAACCAGTCGGGGGCCACCACCCGCATGCCCGCTTCGAGGAACACCGGGATCATCTTGCGGTAGAGGTAACTCCACGTCGGCTCCCCGTGCAGGCACAGGACAACCTCTCCCTCACCCTCGTCGAGGTAGGCCATGCGCAGGCCCTCAATCTCCACATACTTGGGCTCCCACCCGAAGCCGGGCAGGTTGTCGAAACGGTCTTCGGGGGTGCGCAGGATCTCCATGGGCCTGACGCTAGACCGTTTCGGGGCAAAGGTTGAACCGAAAGGCACGATAATCGTCGCCGATCGGTTCACCCTTCTCCGCGGCGCAGCGATTGCGGGGGAACAAGACCCCTGCGACGGTGGATCGGTGGGAGTTGAACAAGCCTTCGCGCCGCTGGCCGGTCAGGTGCGCGAGATTCTGTCCGGGCGAACCGACGGCGCCTCCGAAGTCGCGGCCGCCATCGCCAAACCGGAGGGCGCCCCCGGGTGGTTCACGCCCGCAGACCCGATCTGGACGGTGCACGGGTCGGTGGCGACGTTCCTCGGCGGCATTCGCTCGCTGCTGCTGCAGGCACTACACCCACTAGCGCTGGCGGGGGTGGATCGGCACTCGTCCTACCGGGAGGACCCGTTCGGGCGCCTGCAACGCACCGGCGCATTCATCGCCGCCACGACCTACGGCAGCGCGGATCTGGCTGAGCAGACGATCCGGGCCGTGCAATCGATGCACACCCGCGTCCAGGGTGTGGCCCCCGACGGGCGGGCCTACTCGGCCCAGGACCCCGAACTGCTCACCTGGGTGCATGTGGGCCTGACCGACTCGATGTTGCAGGCCTACCTCGACTACGGCCACGACGGCGCGATCGACGCGGACGGTTACGTCGCGAACATGGCGGTGGTGGGCGAGGCGATGGGCGTGCCCGAACCGCCACGGAACCGTGCTGAACTAGCTGCGCGACTTGAGGCGTTCCGACCCGACCTGCGCGTGGATGCCGACGTTGCCCGTACGCACCACTTCATCATGCGCGCGCCCTTGCCGTTCAGTCTGCGACCCGGCTACACAGTCCTGGCCCGGGCCGCGTGGGACAGCCTGCCGCGGTGGGCGTTGACGATGCTGGGCTCCTCGCCACGCACCCCCAAACTGGACCGGGGGCTCGCCGACGCATCCCTGCGCGTCCTGCGATTCGCACTTGTCGCCTCACCGGCACGTCTGGCCGGGGAACAGCGCCTGGCTACTTCAGAATCCGGCTTCCGTAGCGCGCCCTGACCATCTTGCTGGCGGCCTTCTGCACCAAGGACTGGCTGCTCGGGTAGTCGTCGGCGTGGCGTTCCAACCACTGCGACACGCTCTCCGGTTCCTCGCCGGTCAGTTCCAGAACCGTGCCGGTCACGATGTCCGCCTGCCCGTCGCGCCAGGCCCGCATGTGACTCATCACCAGACGCTCGATCATGTCGGGGTCCTGGCGGCCGTACTGGACCATCAGGTTCTTGAGGTCTTGCTCCGGCAGGTCGATGTAGTCGATCTGCCTGCCCAGCACGCTCGAAACCTCCTCGACCACGGTCGGCATGTCCACGGCGGCCGGACCTGACAGGACGTACTCCTGACCCGCGTGGCCCTCACCCTCCACGATCACGGTCAACACCCGCATCACATCCGCAGCTGAAACGAACCCGATGGGCGTGCGCCCGGAGATGCCGAACACCACACCGCCCATGGAGATCTGCGCGGGCAGGGCCGCGAACGAGAAGTCCATCATCGACACCGGGTGCAGGATCGTCCACGGACTGCCCGACGCCTTCATGTGCGCAATGACCCTCTGGTGCTGCGGGTCCAGCTCATTGGCGATGAACAGCAGATGGGCATCGACCGCGTCGATCAGCGACATCGCCCTGTTGGCCGCCTCGTCGTCGGTGGGCATCGTCAAGAGCACATGTGTCTCGTCCGCGGGCTCGGTCACGGGTTCGATGTTGGGTCCTTCGACGACCACGTCCGCCGGATCTACAGCCAAGGCGCTGATAGCAACGTCGTGGTCTTCGGCCAACGCCGTAATGAGGCGCCCCACGAACTCGTTGTCGGCATTGGAGACGAGCAATCGGGACATGTGACCACGCTAAGGCGTGACTGCCGCAGGCGCCTCAGGGGACACTGCGGATGAACCGGACCAGGATGCCGGCGAGCACCATCACCACGGCAGTGGCCCCGAACAGGGCCGGGTACCCCAGCAGCGTGACCAGCGGCGCCGCCAGTACCGGCGCGAGGATCTGCGGCGCGGTGTTGGCGATGTTGATCACACCCAGATCGCGCGCCCGGTCTTCGGCCGTGGGCAGCACCTGGGTGATCAACGCCTGGTCGACGGCGAGGTAGACGCCGTAGCCAGTGCCCAGCAGGAAGGCACCCAGACAGGCGGCGTTGAAGTTCGGAACCACCGCGAGGATCAGCACCGACAGCCCCATCACAACCGATGACACGATCACGAAGATCTTGCGCTTCCCCGACCGGTCCGACAACCGTCCGCCGATCACCGCGGTCACGATGGTGCCGAGCCCGTAGAGCCCGATCAAGATCGTCTGCCCCTGTTCGGGCTCGGGGTATTCGAGGAAGTCCTTCAAGTAGAACAGCAGGTAGATCGTGGCCAGCGCGGTTCCCAGCCACACCAGGAACCGTGTGATCCAGGCCCACGCGAAGTCCGGGTAGGCACGGGGGCTGACCCAGAAACCCGACCAGAAACGCCCCCATGCGAACGGAGGGATCGCCGACTTGGGTAGGCGTGCATCTGGGATCGCCACGACCATGGGCAGGACCAGAACCAGCATCATGCCGGCCACCAGCCAGGTGCCCTGGCGCAGATCGGTTACGACGAAAGAGACCAGCGCCACCCCCACGACCACCCCCAGCACCTGGGCCAGGCCGACGAAACCCGAGACCAGACCACGTTGGGCAACAGGCACCTGGTCGGGGATGTATGCAGTCATCGCCGAGAACGCCATGTTCGCCGCGGCGAGTACCAGGAACCAGGCAATAGCCAGTCCGACAATGCTGTCTTGATACGACATGACCACCATCAGCCCCGCCGCGGCGACTGCGCCCCCGATGATCCAGGGCCGGCGCCGACCCAGGGCGGCGGACGTCCGGTCCGACAGCGCCCCGGACAAGGGATTGAACACCATGGCCGCCACAGCGCCCAAGCCACTGACCCACGCCAGCGCCGCCTCCTTCCCGTCACCACCGGTGATGGCGTCGGCGTATCGCGGCAGCAGGTTGTTGAGCGGGGTGATGAGGACCATGAGGATCCCGATGTTGGCAAGTGTGATGCTGACCAAGAAGACCCAATTGACCTTCTCAGTCGGTTCCCGCAGCGCGTCGACCGTGCTGGCCGACGAGGGCACTGACACGGTGGAATTCTATTGCGCCGATGGCCTCGCGTGCGTGAATCACGGCATTTGCCTGGATTACCCACTGTGACCCGGAGTATCGTCTCCGGTGCTGGACGGGAGGGAGATTCGATGGCCTATTCACCTCTGCGGCCTCAATCATGATCCGGGTCGGCATCATCGGCTGCGGGCGGATCTCGGGCCTGCACGCCGCCGCCTACCTGCACTTCGACGAAGCCCAGATCACCGCCATCGCGGATCCGAACGCCGAGAACCTTGCGGTTTGCGGGGACGCTTGGGCGGTCGACGAGCAGTCTCGCTATGCCGACACCGGCGACCTGCTGGCCCGCAACGACGTGGACATGGTCGAGATCCTCGTGCCACACCACCTGCACCTAGAGCTCGCCCAACAGGCCGCTGCGGCGGGCAAACACATCTCGCTGCAGAAGCCGATGGCCATGGACCTGACCGAGGCCCAGCAGATCATCGACGCGGCAGCCTCAGCCGGGGTTGTGCTCAAGGTGTTCGAGAACTTCGTGTTCTACCCCCCGATCCAGCGGGCACGCGATCTGATCGACGCTGGGGAGATCGGTGACGTGTTGAGTATCCGGCTCAAGTCCGCGGCCGGCTACTCCACCGAGGGCTGGCAGGTTCCCGCGGAGGCAATGGCCTGGCGGTTCGACGCGAGCAAGAGCGGCGGCGGTGCCCAGGTTTTCGACGACGGTCACCACAAGTTCTCCTCCGCGTGGTACCTGCACGGTTTCCCGACACGCGTGCACGCCTTCATCGGCAGCAGTTACAACGGCGTCCTCGACTCACCGTCGGTGGTGACCTGGCAGTACGCCGACGGGGCGATCGGAAGTTTCGAAGCGACGTTCTCCCCGGAGCTGCGCCTGCACGGCAGGTATTACGGTCAGGACGACCTGATCGAGATCACCGGGACCAAGGGGGTGATCTGGGTGACGCGCGGTCACGGCCGGATGTCGGATGTGGCACCGGTGGTTCTGTACAAGGACCAGCGCACGGTTCACATGGACGACATGGACGCCGACTGGGGTGTCTCCTTCATCAAGTCGGGACGGCACTTCGTGCGCGCGCTTCTGGCTGGAACGGCCCCGGTCCTGACCGGCGAACAAGGCCGCGACCTGCTCGGGTTCTCGCTGGCCGCACAGCAGTCGGCAGCCCAGGGAAGCCGGGTTGAACTCCCCGCGGGACCCCCACCTGCGAGCACGACCCGCTGATTCACTACCGCCCTGCGACAAGCGCGGGTAGCGTGGCCGCATGTCCACGACAACGACAACCTTCGAAAGCCACTCACCCTCGGACGGCCGGGTCATCGGCACGTTCCCCGAGATGGACGCCACGGCAGTGCGCGAAGTGGTGGACCGCGCGCGGATCGCCGCAATCTGGTGGGCGGACCTCGGCTTCTCAGAACGACGCGTGCGCCTATTGCACTTCAAAGCTCTATTGGCGCGGCGCTCCCGGGAACTTGCCGAGCTTGTGCACGCCGAGAACGGCAAGCCTGTCGACGATGCGCTGTTGGAAATCATCCTGTCCGTTGAGCACACCAACTGGGCAGCCCTCAACGCCGAGAAGGTGCTCGGGCGCCGTCGCGTGCGGCCCGGTTTGTTGACGATCAACCACGACGCCCGTGTGCAGTACCAACCGCTGGGAGTCGTGGGTGTCATCGGCCCGTGGAACTACCCCGTGTTCACACCCATAGGTTCGATCGTCTACGCGCTGGCCGCCGGTAACACCGTGGTGTTCAAACCCTCCGAGTACACCCCGGCCATCGGCCAGTGGCTTGTGGATGCGATCAACGAAGCGATCCCCGAGCAACCCGTCGCACAGCTGATCACGGGCTTTGGTGCCACCGGCGCCGCCCTGTGCGAATCGGGCGTCGACAAGATCTCCTTCACCGGTTCCACTCCCACCGGCAAGAAGGTCATGGCTGCCTGCGCGCCGTCTTTGACCCCCGTCCTGCTCGAGTGCGGCGGCAAGGATGCCGTGCTCATCGACAAGGACGCCGATCTTGAGAAGGCGGCCGACGCAGCCGCCTTCGGCGCGTTCAGCAACGCCGGGCAGACGTGCGTGGGCGTTGAGCGGGTGTACGTGCATCAGGAGGTCTACGAGGAGTTCCTGTCGCTGATCGCTGACAAGGCGCGCGGTTTGAAGCCGGGGAAGGGCCCGGACTCCTCCTATGGTCCGATGACAATGCCCTCGCAGATCGAGGTCATCCGTGAGCACGTGCGTGACGCTTTGGAGCGCGGTGGCCGGGCCGTGGTCGGCGGCCCCGAGTCGGTGGGCGAGGGAGTCGTGGAGCCCATCATCCTGGCCGAGGTGCCCGAGGACTCGCTGGCGGTCATGGAAGAGACCTTCGGACCGACGCTTGTCGTCAACCCAGTGCGCGACATGGATGAGGCGGTGGACCGGGCCAACGCCGCCGACTTCGGTCTTGCCGCGTCGGTGTTCTCGCGCAGTCGGACCACGATGGAACGTGCGGCCAGTCGCCTGCGCGTCGGCATGGTCAGCATGAACTCGTGGGTGATGTACGCCGGGGTCTCGGCGCTGCCGTGGGGCGGTGTCGGGCAGTCTGGTTTCGGCCGCATCCACGGCCCGGACGGCCTGCGCGAGTTCGCCCGCGCCAAGTCCACGGTCCGTGAGCGCTTCACCTCGCCGTTGACCTTGACCTCGTTCGCCCGCCACCCGCGGACCTCGGAGGTCGTGCGCCGGATGACCTCGGCGTTGCACGGGCGCGGCCACTAGGGGGCAGTGGACCGCCACCCGCCCAAACCGGCCCGCCACACGCCCAAACCGGCCCGCGTGCCACGCCCAAACCGGCCCGCCACACGCCCAAACCGGCCCGCGTTAGAGGTTGTGCTGTTGGTTAGAGAATCCACGCGTTGTTTCTCTAACCAACAGCACAACCTCTAACCAACGGCTGCGGGCAGCAACCAACCGCGCTGCGGCGGCAAGGCGCTGCGGGCAGCAACCAACCGCCGCGACGGCGCGCCCAGCGACGGGCCGGCCGCACAGCCGCGCCGGGCCCCCGGTCAAACCCCGCTGGCTCGCAAGTAGTCCCCAACGTCGGCATTCCAGACCACGTCGTCAATGGACAGGCGCAACCACGGCTGGGGCTGGTCGGCCCATTGGACACTGCCAACCGCCGGCACCCCGATCCCGGCGAAACGCGTCCACGCGTGGTTGCGCGTCACCCATCGCACCGGCTCAGAGTCGCCGGCCTCGCGCCAACGCATCGCCTCGAACCGGTCGATCAAACCGGTGTGCGGGTCGAACCACGCTACGAGTTGATCCGGGCCGTCGGCTTGCGGCACAACCAGCCGCGCGCACTGCTCGTCGATCGGTTGCCACTGGCCTTGGGCCAGCACTGAAGGCAGCCACAGGTACTCGCCCCACATGCCAAGGTTGGCCGCGCGATCCACTGCAGGTTCGTTCTCGACGACACCGCCAGGCAGGTTCAGGCGGGCATGGCCGTCGATGTACCACTCCTCGCCGGTGGTGACCGTGCGCCCGAAGACCGTGACCTCCATGTAATGCCGGTAGCCGGTGCCCACTTCGTGTACGAACCGCCAGCGACCCGGCAGGCTCAAACCCTTGATCCGCATGGTCATTCGGCCAGTGATCACCGCCGATGACATGACAGGCAACCGGTCACCGCACGTGATCTCGACGTACCTCGCGACGGGCGCGGGCAGGCCACTGGGGACATCCAGGAACTCGGTCAAGCCCCCGCCGCCGGTGAACTCCGGGAACGGTGCCGGGATCTTGCGCGCGCCTTTGGCCAAGGCGTAACCGCCGGCCATCAGCGCACCGGCACCTGCACTTGCTCCGATCCAACGCTTCATGCTCCCAGCCTCTCACCGACCGGGGATCCCGACCTCCACCCGGTCAACGCACCGCCCCGGCAGCACGATCGGCGCGACAGGCCCGGCAGGCGGGAACCTGTACGGTCCGTCTGCCAAGGGAACGCCTGCGCGCACAAGCCGGACCACCCGCACCCCGGCATCGAGATGGGGCACCTGAACAACCCCGCACTGCCTGGAGTCGTCGACCAGCAACACCGTGAACCCCAATGGCCCGATCAAACCCGACTCATCCACTTGCAGCGGCCGGTTCGCCTGTGTCGGGAAGTCGGCGGGAGTCGGCCCGACCTGCAACAACGTGCGCGTCGTGCCCAGTTCGTAGACGGGCGTCTGGGTGGTGAAGAAGAAGTGGGCCAGCATCTGCGGTGGGCTCGGCGTTGCCGCGAGCTCGGCGCCCAACGGAACGGTGCGGGCCCGCCCGAGCCATTCCCTTCCCGGGTCGTCGGCCGAGCCGATCCGCCACATGCTCCAGCAACCAACCGCGGCTAGCCCGCCCGCGACCGCAACCAGCGGGCGCCAGGTGACTTCGAAAGTGCTCAGCCCGACCAGCAGCACCATGCCGGTGACCAACGTGAACCTCGGGTCCGAGGCCAGTTGACTGCCGGCGAAACCTCCGCGAAGCCACACGAACGACAACACCTCGACCACCAGGAACACCGCGGTCACCCCGAGTACGCGCAGGGTCGTGGTCGGTGCCGTCGCCAACCCGGCCAACATCAGCATCATCCACAGCGCCAGCACGGCTACAGCCCACAGGCCCGCGCCGACCGGCACGACCGCGCGCCCGTCGAACGGCAACCAGCCAAATACCGAGCGCATGACCGAACCCGGTCCCGCAAACCACAACGCCCCGGGGATGCTCGTCCCGCCGGCGCGCCCGGGCAGCGAGTCGCCGATTCGCAAAACTAGGCCAACCACCGTCACAACCGCCAGCACGATCCACGTCTTCCGGTGATCCCAAACACGACGGCCGGTGAACATCCAGACCACCACGAACAGAAACGGCAGGAAGTACACGGCACGTTCGTGGAAACCCCACGCGGCGACGGCAAGCAACCCGACCGAAACGGGCGTCCAACGACCGGGTCCGGCCATGATCCACCCAGCTACGAGCACCAGCAGCAGCGGGACCGTCTCCAACCCGGCGGACAGCCAGGTTTGAGCAGCCAGGGTGGCGGGCCAGGCCGCGAAGAGGATCGCCGCACTTGCTGTGGCCGGGTTGGTCCCCCGCCAACGTTGCAGCATGAGCCAGAAAGCGACCGTCGTACCCACGGCCACTGCGCTCAGAAGCACCGCGGCCGGCCACCAGACCTGAGCAGCGAATCGTGCCAAGATCCATTGCACGCCAAAACTCAACGGCTCGCGGTGGCCGTTCCAGTTCTGCCAGACCAGTTCGCTCGCCGGCGCATTCCACGCCGTCCAGATGTGGATGTAGTCGTCCTGCCAGAAGAAGCTGCCCCAGATCGCCGCGACCCGGATCGCGCAGGTCGCCGCAATGATCGCCCACACCGCCGCGCCAAGCACGCCTGCACCCTACCCAGCACATACCCTGTGACCCACGGACTCACCGGGAGGCAAACATGGCAGGCTCGTGGGCGAACAGCCGAACGATCACCAAACAGGCATGGGCGGTGATCAAGGAGAACCCGTACATGTTGGCTTTCCCAGTCGTCGGCGCGCTATTGGCGATCGTCGCAGTTCTCATCGTCGGGGGCGCTGGGGTTGCCGCCATGGGCTGGAGCGAGGTGGAACAGACCGCGGACTCCACGCAGATCTCCGGCGGGGTCGAAATTGTCGGCATCATCATCCTGATCATCGCGGCCTATTTGGCCACCCTGATCACTCAGATCTTCATGGGCGGGCTGGTGAAGTGCGCCGACGAAGAACTGCAAGGCCGGGACAGCAGCTTCGGCGCGGGTTTGGGCGCCGCATTCGGACGGCTGCCGGCCTTGATGGGTTGGGCGGCGATCGAGACCGCGGTCGGCTGGCTGCTGTCGGCGATCCGGGGCAACGGTGACAACAACATCATCGTCACGATCCTGCGCCTGATCCTTGCCGGCCTGCTGGCGGTGGCCTGGTCGGTGCTTACCTTCTTCGTCCTGCCGATGATCATCCTGCGCGGCAAAGGCCCCATCCAGGCGATCAAGGAATCAGTCGGCTTGATCCGGCAGACCTGGGGCCTGCAGATCGCCGGCGGGGTCCGGATCGGAGGGCTTATCGCGCTCGTTGCGATCCTGCCCGGCATCCTTCTCACCGTCGTGGGTGTCTTCATCGCCGCGTCTGGAACGCCCGCGGCCGGTGTCCCGCTGTCGGCGGTGGGAGTGATCGTGATCATCGCCGCGCAGGTGCTGATCAGCGCCATGCGGGCCATTTTTTCGGTGGCGATGCTGCACTACGTCGAGGACGGCCAGGGCTTCGGCCCCTTCGACTCAGACCAGCTGCAGTCAGCCGTTCGGGTGAAGTGATGCAGGTCACAGTGCCCCCACTTCACAAATGTATGCGTATAAACGTATAGTTGGGGACGTAGCCAAGATCCGAGGAGGTGAAGAGCATGTACGGACACAAAGGTGACAAGACCAGTAACCAGCTGAACATCAACAACAGCGTTTACAAGGAGCACCTGAACGCGGCAGTCAAAGGCAAGTCCGCGCTCGTTCCTGACTCGAAGGCTCCCCGTAAGTAGGACCTCGAACTTATGCACAAGCATGAAGAAGCCCCCCGGTGATCCGGGGGGCTTCTTCGCTTCAACCAAAGCTGGAAACCGACCACTAAAGCGCCGGAAAACAACATGGCCGCCAGCCGGGTCCAGCCCCACCCGAACCAAAGCTGGAAACCGACCACTAAAGCGCCGGAAAACAACACCGACCCGGCCAGCCCGCCAGGTCCAGCCCCCCGCCCGAACCATCCAACACCGCCGCCGGCCAGCCGGCCTACCGTCACCGACCCACGCGAAAAGGCCCCCCGGTTAAACCGGAGGGCCCTCTCACGACATGTTCTACAGCGAGTTCACGTCCACGTTCGGCGGAACCAGAACCTCATCGATCACGTGGATCACACCGTTGCTCGCCTCGACGTCAGCGGCGGTCACGGTTGCGCCGTTGACCGTCACGGTGCCGTCCGTCACCTTGATGGTGATGTCCTCGCCCTCGACGGTCGGGACCTTGCCTGGCTCGATGTCGGTCGACATCACCTCACCTGCCACCACGTGGTAGGTCAGGATCTGGGTCAGAACCTCTTTGTTCTCCGGGAGCAGCAGCTTGTCGAGCAGACCCGCCGGCAGCGCCTCGAATGCCTCGTTGGTGGGAGCGAAGACCGTGAACGGGCCCTCACCGCTGAGGGTTTCACCCAAGTCGGCAGCGGTTACGGCTGCAACCAGGGTGCTGAAATCGGGGTTGTCAGAAGCAACCTCGACAATGGTGCCCGACTCCATGGCCTCTTCGGTCATCGCCTCGCTGGGCGACGCTGCCGCGCTGGTGGCGGCGGTCGGGGTGGACTCTGCGCTTGTGTCGCCACTAGAACAACCCACCAGCGCCAGCGATGCCACGGCCAGTCCGGCGGCGGCTACCTTGATCTTCATTGCTCCTCCTACGTCGTTTGGGACCTACATGAAGGAGATCGTGGCTCGACGTACTTTTGGATGCAACGAATTTGCAACGTTATCTAGCCGTTACACTCCCTCAGGCCCACGTATGGCCACGCCAGATCGTCTGCGCCCCGAGATCGTCCCCGCACCGTTGGACATCAGCGGGCCACACCAACGCGTCCTCCTGCGCCCCTACGACGAGCACCGGTGCTGCAGGAGTGCTTTCAGCGCCGATCGGCCATGCGGCCCGGCGCCGATCACCGCCACGTGAACGCAACGTTCGACGAGATCCATGCTCCGAACGTAGGCGGGCCGGGCGGTCGGGCCCCTTGATCCGCGGCTTTCGCCGCGCTGAACTCCAGACGAGGTGCGCGTTTGGTCGAGAGCTTGTCCGTTCTTGCAGGTTGATCATGACACTCGCGCGGACGCCCCTCAGGGCCACAGCGAACAGGGCGTGATCAACCTGCAGATTCGGACACCCGACTACTCAAGCGTTGCCGCAATCGCCAGGATCGCGGACGAGACGACGAACAGCGCAATCAGCAACGGCCACACGAAACGCAGGTACTTGTCGTAGCCGACCTTGGCGATCGCCAATCCACCGACGACCACGACGCTGGTCGGCGACCACAGCAGCGTGAATCCATGACCGGTGATCCAAGCCGTGATGGTGGTGGACCGGGACACACCCGCGAAGTCAGCCAGAGGCGCCAGCAGTGGCATGGCCAAGGCCCCGTGCCCGGAACTCGAGGGGATGAGGAACGCCAATGGGATGTTGATGATGACGGTCACAACCGCGAACACCCCGGCGGAAGCGCCTGCGACCAGCTGCTCCATCGAGTTGAGAATCGTGTCGAGGGTCTGGGTGTTGTTCATGATCACCGAAACGCCACCGGCCAGCAGGACGACCATCGCCGGGCCGATCATGTCGGCCGCACCGACCCCGATGAGCCGGACGATCTCCTTCTCGGGCAAGCGGGCGACCAATCCGACCAGCACCGAGGCCAGGATGAACAGCATCGCCAACTGTGGGAACCACCAGTTCAACTCGAACCAGAACGGCTCGGCTGTGGTTTCGTGGCCGACGTAGTAATCCGCCGGACCGGTTGTGGCACCGAAGATCGACGACCAGGGGATGACAGAGAAGATCATGAGCCCGAACGCGAACACCGTGATCACCAGCACCCACTTCTGTGTGCCGGTCAGGGTGTGGCTGATTGCGGGGTCTTCGACATCCTCGGCCATCTTGTCCGTGGTGGTCTCGTCGTCGGCGTCAGGGTCCTCCCAGCCCACCAGCGAGGCGTCCGGGTCCTTACGGACCTTGCCGGCGTAACGCACCACCCAGGCAGTGGCCATCGCCGTAAGCACGACCCACATGATGATCCGCAGGCCCAGGCCCTCCCCGATCGAGACCCCCGCCTCTCCAGCCGCAACACCGATCGAGAACGGGTTGACAGTCGCCCCCATCACCCCGATCATCGCGCCCAGGATGATCATGGCCGCTGTCACAAGTCGGTCGTAGCCCAAGGCCCCCATCAGCGGGATGAACAGGGCGTAGAAGCCCAGGGTTTCTACCGAGAAGCCCATCGTGGAACCCAGCAGTGAGAACAACACCATCACCGCGGAGATCAGCAACCAGCCCCTGCTGCGCAGGCGGTTCGCGATCCCCGCAACCGCCACGTCCAGGGCACGGGTGTGGAAGCTGACCGAGATGAAGGCGCCGATCGCCATGATGAAGACGATTACGCCGACCTGTCCGAACACGAACCCGACCGTCTCGGTGTCGACGAAGTCGGTCTCGGGGTTGAACAAGCCGTAGATGCCATTGATAGGCGCCAGGAGCAGTTGCTGGAAGTAGGCCCACCCCTCGAGGGGGGACGGAACCTGCTCAAACGTTCCCGGAATCGGCGCGCCTTCGCCGTCGAGTTGGTACCTGCCGGACGGCAGAAAGATCGCCGCGATCCATACCAGGACCGTCACAATCGCCAGCGTTGTGACTGCACTCGGGAATTGGAACTTCTTCTTGGTCGTGCTCTCGGCCCCAGCCATGCCCGGAGGGTACTAGTAGACAATCCATGATGCGCGCTTCGGCGATTAACCTCAGACGCATGATTCATTTCGAGCGCGGCGACATCACGACCTATGACGTCGATGCGATAGTCAACGCGGCCAACGAGTCACTGACCAACGGGTCTGGCGTCAACGGCGCCATCCACCGCGCGGCCGGTCCCGAGCTTCCGGCGGCCTGTCGTGCGGTTGCTCCCTGCCCAACGGGAGAAGCCCGCATCACTGCTGGCTTCGCACTGCCGGCGCGCTACATCATCCACACGGTGGGCCCGGTCTGGCGCGACGGTGACCACGGCGAACCCGACTTGCTCGCCTCGGCCTATCGCAGCAGCCTGGAAGTCGCCGAACAGCACGGCGTACGCACGCTTGCGTTTCCAGCCCTCAGTTGCGGGGTCTACGGATACCCTCTCGATGCCGCCGCTCGGATCGCGGTGGAAACCGTGCGCGAGGCCACACCAGGCACGGGCCTGCGGGAGGTTACCTTCGTGCTGTTCAGCGACGAACTCCTGGCGCTGTTCAAGGCGGTCGGTTAACCACATCGCTCACCTTTCGGTGACAAACCGACCAGCCAGTGGGCCGCCAGTCACCCAAAGGCGCCGCAGCGCCTAGTTGTCGTTCCCCGGGTTGACCGGCATCTGGTTGATGTAGCCGACGCCCTCTTCGTACTTGCTCTTCACAATCGAGAACCCGTCGGCTCGGCTCTGCTGGGCGTTCTGCTTGGCCTGCTGGTAGAGCTCGCGCAGCCGGGTCTGCAGTTGCGTGATGTTGGCGTTGGCTTGCTCTTTAGTGTTCTCAATGCGCTGTGAGAAGGACTCACGAGCGGTCTCGACCTGGTCGTCGTACTTGTTGTTGGCCACATTCAGGTCGTCGCGCTTCTCCTGGGCCAAGGTGTTGAGCTGGCCTTGGATGGCGGAGATCTCCTCGCGCAGGTTCTGGCGCACGACCGGGTTGGTCGCCTTGGCCAACCTCTTGCGGGCCTTGGTCAACTGCTTGTTCAAGCTCTGCTGCCTGGTCGCGTACGAGGTGTTGATCCGCGAGATGGCTGCGCGGCGGTCGGCTGCGATGGCGTTGAGTCGTGACTGCTGAGCGGTCTTGAGAGCCGCCACCTGCTGGTTGCGCTTCTGCTTCAACCGCAGAACCTTCGCCTTGCGGTTCTCCCGGACCTGTCGGACCTGCTTCATCCGGTCCTGGTACAGGGAACGCACCTTGGTCGACGCCTTTGACTTGCGCTTGGACAGTTCGGCGCGGTACTTGCTGATCTGCGCCTGCGTCTGCTGCTGGGTCTTCTCCGCGTTGAGTTGGGCAACGTAGGCCTTCAACTCCTGGTACTGCGCCGTACCCCGGATGCCGGGTGCCGCGGAAGCAGTCGGAACCGCGGTGAATGCCAGGGCAGGGATGAGGAGTAAGGAAACAATCAGGCGTCGCATAGCCGAAAGATAGCGTTGCGGTGCTACCAGTTGTCGCCCTTGCGCACAAGTCAGGTGTTCGCCTGAAGGAAAGCCCCAGTTCGGTCACCCTCAGTAGTGGGTACGGGCTACGCTTCCCGGCATGATCAAACGCCCCCAGCGCCTGATCGGGGCAGGACTTCTGGCTGCCGAAGCCGTGTTCGTGATCCATCCCGTTCTCGCGGTATCCAACTTCTTCGTGGGTGCCGGGATCGTCGGCAAGAGCGTTACGCAGGTCAGAATCGCCGACGTCACCGCCCAAGGGTTCTCCTACCTGCTCGGTTCGTTGTTCGCGTTGCTGCTGTTCCTGGCCGCCTGGGGCGTGGCGCACAGAGCCCGCGGGATCGGGGCGCTGCTGCTCCAACCGGGTGTCCTGCTGCACGCCGCGGTCCCGTTCCTGCGCCCGTTCGGGCCTTCGCCGTGGCTGCTCGTGGTCCTGGCCGCCCTGAGCACGGTCGTGCTGGTCATCATCATCCGCGGGTCCGAGCACGACACGTCGGGACGAAAGCGGTGGTGGTGGCTGGCCGCATTCGCCTCCGGGGCGACGGCGGTGGCGGTGGTGGGCGCGACCTCGACAGCGCTGCCCGTCGACCCGATGGCAATGCTTTCCTCGCAAGGCGCGGGCACGTCGCTTGCCACACCTTCCGGCCAAGCGGCGACCCGGACCCCCCAGAATCCGAGCCTGGCGACCAACCCCTTCAACAGCATCCACAACGACGCGTGGGCCACCGACGCCTACGACCTGCCGGCCCCGGCCCGACCGCGGGAGGCAGCCGTCGAATCCCTGTTCACAGGCGGCGATTGCGCGACGATCACCTTCGACTCGCAAGGCCGCTTGATCACTCTGTGTTCAACACTGACCCGGGTGGTGGCACTGATCGTGGACCCGGCCGATCTCGAGGTTCTCGACCGCAAGGTCGTCGGTGAACGCCGGCCGAGCCTGACCGACTTCTCCGGCGGCGGCTACTTCGTCCTGGACAGTCAGGACCGGATCGTGTTCCCGTCGCGCGGCGGCGTGATCCGCATACTGGCCACCACCGACGGATTGCAGGAGGTCGGCAGCATCGATGTGTCGGCCACCCTGCAGCCCGACGAACAGGTGACCTCGGTACTGCCCGATTGGCAAGGCCGGTACTGGTACGTCGGGTCGCTGGGCACGGTAGGCGTCGTGCGTGACGGTCAACCCGATGCGCTGAACCTCTCCGGCGAAGACATCGAGAACTCCTTCGCCGTGGCCGAAGAAGGCATCTACGTGGCGACCGGGGCGGCGTTGTACCGACTGGAAGCTGGCGCAACCGGCGCGCCACAGGTGAAGTGGCGCACCGAGTACGACACCGGCACCGGCCAGAAGCCCGGCCAGACCAGTCGCGCAACGGGAACCACCCCGACGCTGTTCGCCGACTCCGTGGCCATTGCGGACAACGCAGATCCGCGCATGAACGTGGTGGTGATGGACCGGGAGACCGGAGATTTGACGTGCAAACAACCGGTGTTCGCAGACAACGCGAGCGCGACGGAGAACTCGCTGATCGCGATCGACGGGGCGCTGGTCGTGGAGAACAACTACGGCTACAAGCCGGCGATCACCTCGACCACCGCGGGGCGCAGCACCGAACCTGGCCTTGCCGTCATCGACGCGGACGCGTGCACAACCCGATGGACCACCGACATCCACATCCCCTCACTTGTCTCCAAGGCCACAACGGCCGGCGGTCTGGTACTCACCTACACGAAACCGCCCAACGCCCTCGGCGTGGATGCCTGGTACTTCACGGCCGTCGACCTGGCCAGCGGGGACGTCGTCTGGACCCGAAGAGCAGGAGCGGGCACGGCCTTCAACAACCACTACGCCGCCGCCTACCTCGACGACAACGGCGACTTGTTCGTGGGCACTGTGAACGGTTTGGCCGTGCTCCGCGGCAACTAACTTCCCGGCACCTCGATGTCGAGGTCGACGATCACCTCGTCGGCGACCCGTAACTGCCCGAACATCAGGGAGTACGGCTTGACGCCGAAGTCCTTCTGACGCACCGGGATGCTGGCTGTGGCCCGACCGTGGCGCACCTCGATCGAAGCGGTGATCGGACAGGTCGTCCCGTGGATCGTGAGGTCCCCGGTCACCTGCTGATCCACAATCTGCGTCGATGCGAAGCTCACGTCGGGGAATTGCGCGACATCCAGCGTCTTGGCGGCATTGCGCTTGATCACCTGCTTGTCCACCGGCGTCAAAGGCGTGACTCCGCCGGTTCCCGACAGCACCTCCAGACTGGCCAGACCGACACGTACAGTGACCGACACGGCCTGCCCGCCTGTCATCTGCACCGTCCCGGCCCAGTCCGGGAACCTCAGCGTCAGTCGGTGCCCCGCCCGCGAGGCCGAACCTTCGACACCTGTGCGAACCGTGATCGTGCCGTCGGTCAATTCCAACGTGGTGGTGCGTGCCATAGGAACCCTTTCCGTCAGCCACACCGTAGCCAAGCATGCGCGTGCCATCTGGAGTCGCCTGCAGCTGCGCACCCCGGGGTAGCAGAATATGCATACGCGGCGTATGATGCATTACATGCAGAGTGTGCAGACTTCGAACAGCACAATGCAGACCTTGCTCAGTGCGCGACAGGTTCAAGACGTTCTGCACATCGACCGCTCCACCGTTTACCGCATGGCTGAGGACGGCCGACTGCCCGCTATCCGCGTCGGCAAGCAGTGGCGTTTCCCCGCCGACGAGATCTACGGGCTTATCAGCGCCCAGCCGCCGGTCTTGAACACCTCCCCGCTCGACCCCACGGTCGCCGCGGCGATCGCGGACCTGTCCGGCGATCTGCTCGGCGTGATGATCCTGGTGACCGACATGGACGGCCACCCGCTCACCCCCATCGCCAACCCGTGCGACTGGATGGCCGACCACGTCGACGACCCGCTGGTGCTCTCGACGTGCATCGCCGAATGGCAGAGCCTGGCCGACGAGCACACCTTCGAGGCCACCTTCCAGCCCGGCGAGTTCGGCTTTGAATGCGCCCGGGCGTTCGTGCGCTCAGGCCGCGAGTTGGTGGGAATGGTCCTGGCCGGCGGCGTCAGCCCGGTCGACCACCCGCAGCCCGGCTTCTACGACCTCGACCCGCAGGCAAGGCGCCGCGTACTCGAGGCCCTTCCCCGGATCGCAGCAGCACTGTCCAGAACCGCGTCGGCACCGGTCGGCGCACCTAAAGAGGAGAAACGATGAAGAGGCTCTTGATCCTCGGCGCCGGAACCGCCGGAACCATGGCCGCGAACAAGTTGGCCAAGCACCTGCCGGACTGGAAGATCACGATGGTCGACCAGCACCAGACGCACTACTACCAGCCCGGATACCTCTTCATCCCGTTCGGCGCCTACACCCCGGACGAGGTCGTGAAGCCCACGAAGAAGTTCGTCCCAGAGGGCGTCGAGCTGATCACAGCGACCATCGACCAGGTCCTCCCCGACGACAACAAGGTGCTGCTCGAGGGTGGCCAGGAACTTCCCTACGACTACCTGATCATCGCCACCGGCACCACGCCGCGGCCTGACCAGACACCGGGTATGGAAGAGGGCCTGCGCGACAACGTCCACGAGTTCTACACCTACGAGGGCACCACCGCCCTTGGCGAGAAGCTCAAGACCTGGGAGGGCGGCAGACTCGTCGTCCAGATCTGCGAGATGCCGATCAAATGCCCCGTAGCGCCGCTGGAGTTCACGTTCCTGGCCGATGCCTTCTTCGAGGAGAAGGGCATGCGCGATCACGTCGACATCACCTACGTCACACCGCTCGAGGGAGCCTTCACCAAGCCCGTGGCGAGCAAGCACCTCGGTTCGATGCTCGAGGACCGCAAGATCAACCTCGAGCCCGACTTCATGATCGAGTCCGTGGACGCCGAGGCGGGCAAGATCATCTCCTTCGACGAGCGCGAGATCCCGTTCGACCTGCTGGTCACGATCCCGGTCAACATGGGCGCCGATTTCATCGCCAAGTCCGACATGGGCGACGACCTGAACTACGTGCCAGTCGACCCGCACACGCTGCTCAGCAAGAAGTACGACAACGTCTTCGCCCTGGGGGATGCCTCAGACATCCCGGCGTCAAAGGCAGGGTCGGTGGCCCACTTCGCCGTCGACCTGTTCGAGAAGAACTTCCTTGCCCATGTCCAGGGGCTGCCGATGACTGAGGCCTTCGACGGCCACGCGAACTGCTTCATCGAATCCGGACATGGCAAGGGCCTGTTGATCGACTTCAACTACGACACCGAGCCGTTGCCCGGCAAGTACCCGCTGCCCGGGGTCGGGCCGTTCTCACTGCTCAAGGAGACCGAGCTCAACCACTGGGGCAAGTTGATGTTCCGCTGGATGTACTGGAACATCCTGCTTCCCGGCAAGGACCTGCCTTTGCCCGCGCTGATGTCGATGGCCGGCAAAGAGAAGGAAGCGGTCTGATGACTGCCGTTGCCGTGACCACTGAGGAACGCCTCGACGCGATGAGCGCCCAGATGGACTTCATCGTCGAGGAACTGCAGCGCCAGCGCGAAGCACGGGAACGGATCTCGGAACTTGCCGAGACGCTGACACCGGTGACCAAGCAGGCGATGCAGATGGCCACCGACCAGTTGCAGGACATGGATGTGTCCAGCGACGAACTGGTCTCGCTTCTGCGCACCTTCGCAGCGAACGTGCCGCAGATGCAGGCACTCCTTGCCCAGCTCGGGCCGCTGTCGGAGCTGGCCGAACAGGTCTCCCACCTGTCCGGGCCGGCCCTGGCCAAGGTGACCGACATGCTCGCCGTGGCCGATGACAAGGGCTACTTCGTATTCGCCCGCGAAGGCAGCAAGATCGCTGACCGGGTGGTCACGGAGTTCACCGAAGAGGACGTCCAAGCGCTCGGCGACAACGTGGTGACGATCCTCACCGCCGTCAAGGAGATGACCCAGCCCGAGGTCATGGGCTTGGTCCAGCGCACCGCCTTGAGCGTTCAGGACGCTGAGGACACCCCCATGGAACCGCCGTCGATGTTCGCCCTCCTGAAGTCGATGCGCGATCCGCAAACCCGCCGTGGCCTGGCCAAGGTCATGGCAATGCTGCACACCGTCGGTGAGGAGAACCCGCCGACACCCACCGAAGGAAGGAAGTAGAAATGCCCACCGCGACGATTGCGGGCCACGAGGTCCAGATCAACGACGAAGGGTTCCTCACCGAGTACGACGAATGGACTGAGGACATCGCCACAGTGCTCGCCGGCAACATCGGCGTCGAGATGACCCCGCGACACTGGGAGGTCATCAAGTGGCTGCGCGAGGACTACAAGGAGAAGGGCGAGACCGCTACGACCCGCCGAGTGCAGACCGCGGGCGGCTTCCCCACCAAGGAGCAGTTCCAGTTGTTCCCGAAGAAGCCGGCCAAGAAGATGGCCTACATCGCCGGTGTACCCAAGCCGCACGGCTGCGTGTGAGGAGAGACAACCATGGCTGACGCAATCATTCCGAACTTCGGCGACGACGAGGAAACCGATCGCAAGTTCGTACTCATCTGCTCCAAGGGCAACCTGGACATGGCCTACCCCGGCCTCGTGCTGGCCAACGCCGCGCTGGGTGAGGGCATCGAGACCCACCTGTTCTTCACGTTCTGGGGCTTCGACATGATCACCAAGTCGCGCATGCACGACCTGCAGTTCTCGCCGGTGGGCAACACGGCGATGCACCTGCCGGGACGCGACACGAAGATGCCGCAGTCACTGTCGCCGATGCCGGGAATGACCCAGATGGCGACGAAGATGATGAAGAAGCAGATCGCGGATCTCGGCATCCCCGAGGTGCCGGACTTCCTGGACCAGATCGTGGCCGCCGGTGGGCACCTGTGGGCGTGCCGGATGTCCGCGGACATGAACAACCTCACGGAGTCCGACCTGCGCGATGACGTCGACGGCATCATCAACGCCTCCGATTTCATCGAGATGACCGACGGGGCGCAGATCCTGTTCATCTGAGCGGTGTGAGGAACCGGCGCTTCGCGAGGGGGGCGCCGGTTCGTTGCGTCTGGGGGTGGGCGGTGTCCCCGGTGCGCCGCGGCCCAAGCGCCGGCGTTAGAGGTTGTGCTGCTGGTTAGCGAATCCACGCGTTGTTTCGCTAACCAACAGCACAACCTCTAACCAGGAGCAGCTGAGGCCGCTGGAGCAGGCCGGGGCCAGGGCCAGGAGCCGGGGGCCCAAGACCCCGGCCGTGACGCACCTCACCCCCGCCCGACGGCCCCAAGTCACCGGCGGCAGCGTACGGTGGGGTTAGACCGGTTGGGCATCAGGCTCGACCAGAGGTCGTCGGTGTCACCCTTTCAACGGTGGCTTTCTATTCGGGTTGCGCCCGCTTGCACCCTCGACCACACGCACCGATTGGAACTCCTTTGTCATCGACTTTCGCCGAACTCGGCGTGCCCGACGTATTCTGCCGGGCCCTTGCCGCACAAGGCATCGACTCACCCTTCCCCATCCAGACCAGCACCCTGCCCGACTCGATCGCCGGGCGGGACGTCCTCGGCCGCGGTCGTACTGGCAGCGGCAAGACCATCGCCTTCTGCATCCCCGTGGCCACCCGACTGGCCGGCAAGACCAGCCGTCCGGGCGCGCCGCGGGCCATGATCCTGGTCCCCACTCGCGAACTGGCCACTCAGGTGGCCGAGACCATGCAACCCCTGGCGAAGGCCGCGGGGCTCAGCGTCACCACGGTCGTGGGCGGCGTTTCACAGAACCCGCAGGTGCAGGCGTTGCGCCGCGGCGTCGACATCCTGGTGGCCACACCCGGTCGCCTTGAGGACCTCATCCGGCAGAAGCACTGCCGCCTGGACCAGGTCGAGGTGTCCGTGCTCGATGAAGCCGACCACTTGGCCGACCTCGGGTTCCTGCCCGCCTCCAAGCGCCTGCTGCAGCAGACTCCGAAGCGCAGCCAGCGCCTGCTCTTCTCAGCCACCCTGGACGGGGCGGTCGGGGTGCTCGTGCGGACCTACCTGGTCAACCCCGTGACCCACCACGTCGACGCGGCGGCAGCCCCAGTGCCGTCGATGAGCCACCACTTGCTCACCGTCACTGAGGCCGACAAGCCAGCGGTGGTGCGCGAGTTGGTCTCCGGAAAGCAACGCAGCTTGGCGTTCACACGCACCAAGCACGGCGCCAAGAAGTTGGCACGGCAGTTGACCGCCTCCGGCATTCCGGCAGTCGACCTGCACGGGAACCTGTCCCAAGCCGCCCGCCAGCGCAACCTCGCGGCGTTCACCGATGGGTCGGTCCGCGTCCTCGTGGCAACCGACATCGCCGCCCGCGGCATCCATGTCGACGGCATCAACATGGTGGTCCACGTCGACCCCGCCGCCGAGCACAAGACCTACCTGCACCGTTGCGGTCGCACCGCACGAGCCGGGGCGCAAGGAGCCGCAGTATCGGTGGTCACCCATGCGCAACGCCGAGACACCACCCGCATGCTGCGCATGGCCGAGGTCAAGGCCGAGGCTCAGCAGGTGACGCCGGGTCACGCCACCATCACCGACCTGGTGGGGCCGGCCGCGCCGCACGTCAAGCCGGCACCGGCACCGGCGCAACCCAGGCCGACCGGGTCGCGGTCCAACCCCCGCCGCCGCCGGTCGTCACGGGGGCGCGCAGCCTGATCCAGCCCTGGTTAGAGGTTGTGGTCCTCGTTAGCGAATCCACGCGTGTTTTCGCTAACCAACAGCACAACCTCTAACCAGGAGCCGGCTTTGTCGGCAGGAGCCGGTTTGTCGGCAGGAGCCGGCTTGTCGGCAGCCGGCAGGTCACGCAGGCGGGTAAACGCCCATCTGCTTGGCCTTGTCGGTTTGCCAGAAGATGTCAGCGATCTCGTCGATGTAGGCCACCAACTGCTCGCCAACGGCCGGGTCCATCGACTTCTTGGCCTCGCCAGCCTGGTGAACGGCCTTCCAGAACAGCTCGTGCAGCTGCGGGAACGCCGCGAAGTGATCGGGGGCGAAGAAGTCGGCCCACAGCACCATCAGGTGGTGCTTGGTCTCCTCGGCGCGCTGCTCCTTGATGATGATCGCGCGGGCGCGGAAGACCTCGTCGTCGGACTCCTGGTACTTCTTGGCGGTCTTGACCACGGACAGGGCCTCGATCTTGGCCTGTGCCGGATCGTAGACCCCGCAGTACAGGTCGCAGTGGGCGTGGGCGACGGTGGCCGACGCGAAGAACCTTCCGAGCATGTCTAACTCCTTCTTGTGGATTCGTCTCGACCTTACAATCATGCGGTGATCGCGCAAAGACGGCAGCCCCTGCGCAGGTTCGTCGTCGCCGACCGCTCGATGGAACCCACGCTGGTCGAAGGTCAGGGCCTCATCACCACCGGGTATGGACGGCCGAAGCCTGGGCAGTTGCGCTGTTTCGAACATCCCGAGCGGCCGGGTTTCTGGCTGGTCAAACGTGTGCAGCAGGTCCGCCTGGACCGCATGGACCTCACCTCCGACAATCCGGTGGGTACCCACTTCCGCGACGTTGCCGTGGAGAACTCCTACCGGGTTCTGCTGGCCATCCCGCGGCGATTCATGTGACGCGCATCCAGTAGAACTCGATCGGGATGTTGTCGGGGTCGCGGCCGGTGACCACAACGGCGTACGGGGTGTCCTCCATCGGCCCGTGCTCGATGCCGAGCTCATCCATGCGGGCGGCCCAACCCCGCACGTCCGCCTCGCTGGCGCAGCCGAAACCAACATGGTCCAGGCCAACGCGCGCCGGGTCGAAAGATTCGGTCACAGTCGTCGCATGTGCGGTCATGCCCAGCATCAAGCCGTTGGACCACAACAGCCGCTGCCTGGTCCAGGTCGGCCCTTGCCGCTGCACAACCTCAGCCGGGCCGAAGAGCGACTGGTAGAAGTCCGCGCTTGCTTGCGGGTCGACGACGGTCAAGGTCACGTGATGCAGCACTGGCAGTTCCATCCCCCGACCGTACGATGCTGGAGTGACGATTGACGAACTTGCGGCTGGCAAGTACATGAGCCTGGCGACCTTCAAGAAGGACGGAACCCGCGTGGCGACGCCCGTGTGGTTGACCCGGGAGGGTGATCACCTGTACGTGATCACCCAGGCCCAGACGGGCAAGGCCAAGCGGCTGCGCAACTCCTCGCGCGCAGAGGTCGCCCCCTGTGACATGCGGGGCAACGTCACCGGCGACGTCGCCCCAGCCGAAGCGCTCCTGCTCGACGAGGAGGGCACGCGCAAGGTCAAGGATCTGGTCGACCGCAAGTACGGTCTGATGGCCCGCCTGTTCGGCCTGCGCGGCAAGGTGGATGCGATGCGCGGCAAGCCCGTCGAAGAGGTCGGGATCAAGGTCACGCTGACCTAGCGCAGTACTGCTCCAGGGCGTCGAGCACCCCTGCCCAAGCGGAACGGAAGTAGTCCCTATTGGCGTCCCACTCAGGGCCTTGCCCGTGACCCCAATGCGCCAGCCGAACCTGCGTCCCGGAACTGTCTGCAACCAACGACAGAACCACCCATGTGTGCTGGCCGCGCGTGGAGAAGCCCGGCGGTGAGTTCCACGAGAACACCATGAGCCGGGCGGGTTCCAGCGCAAGGATCCGGCACCCTTCGGCACCTCGATCGCCGTCGGTCGCCTCGGCCAGGAACAGGTACTCGTAGCGCCCACCCACCCGCGCGTCGATGTCGGCATCCACTCCGAGGAAAGCGCGCACCCCGGCAGCCGTGCTGAACAACTCGTACACGCGCTCCGGCGGGCAGGCGACGTGCCGCTCGACGACCACGGGTTCGGCCCCGCCGGTCGGGTCGCCGTAATAGTCCCAGGAGTAGTCCATCTGTCTGGCGACCAGCCGGGCCAGGTCACTGCCTGCAACCCGGTCCACAAGAGCCAGCCCGACGTCCAGACCGCACGAGATCCCACCACCGGTGATCACAGGACCGGCATCCACCACCCGGGCGCGTTGCCGACCCGGCAGTTGCAGATCGTTGATGTCCTCCCAGTGCGTGGTCCAGTCCCGCCCTTCGAGTAGCCCCGCCTCGGCCAGCAGGAAAGCCCCGGTGCACACGCTGACGACCAGGTCCCGCGGCGCCGCGATGGCCGCGATCAACGGGCGCCGGGACAACGCCGAATCCACGTCGATCGTTCCCGGCACAACCAAGGCGACACCCTGCCGCAAGGGCGCAGTCGGGGCCACCGCGACACCGCCGTAGCTGGTCACGGTTTCACCGTTCAGACTCACAACCGCGAGGTCGAAAGCTGCTTCCTGACCACGTCGTGCGAGCAATCGGTTGGCAGTCAGGCACACCTCCCAAGGCCCGGCGAAGTCCATGAGATCCATGCCGTCGTAGATGAGGAAGTCGAGCTTCATGCCAGCAACTCCTTCACCGCGCTGGCCACCGCATGCCCCAACGTTCGCTGGCCTTCTCGTGACAGGTGGATCCCATCGACAGGGCTGGGCGCCACCACGTCGGCGGCGGCCATAAACCCGGTCCCGGTCTGTTCGCAGATGGTCCGGTAGTGCACGGTCAATTCCCGCGACTGGTCCTCGCGACCGGCGAAGAAGACGCCCATGAAACCCTTCGGATCTGCAATCTCCGGTGGCGCGACGACCAGGCACGCCGGCTTGCTCGCGTCCGGACCAGCGGCGCTGCGGTTGACGATGTCGATGAGCGTCCAGAGCCCCGACGCGGAGTGCCGCGCAGAAAGCTCCAAGGGTCCTTGCAGGTCGTTCGTTCCGAGCAGCAGAACAACCACATCGACCGGTGCGTGGGACTCCAGGATCGGCGCGAGCATCTGCTTGCCACTGCGCACCGGCGCATACGGGGAGTCGAACACAGTGGTGCGGCCGGGCAGCGCCTCACTGATCACCGTGTGGCCGAGGTCGGCCGCCATCACCTCGGGCCACCGATCGGCCGGGTCGTAGCGCCCCCCGGTTGCGGGGTCGTACCCGAACGTCAATGAGTCCCCGAAACACAGCACGACCGCCATGGCTTACTCCGTTCGCTGCCCGATCACCGATCGACCGTTGAAGGTGCGCATCCCCTCGAACGCGCCGGCCCAGCGCGAGATCCGGTCGGAGATCGCCGGCGGCAAAGGCCTCACCAGATAGGCGGTGATCACGGCCGGACGGTTGAGCAGCAGCCGCTGCTTGTTGCGCTCGACGGCCTCCAACACAGCACTGGCCGCGTACTCGGGCTTGAGCTCCGGGAAGTACCACGGGGACTTGGCGCCGGCGAACATCCCGGTGCTGATCTGCTGGGGAAGCACCACGGTGGTGCGCACTCCGGGGGCGTCCTCGGCCAACTCAGTGCGCAGCGTGTCCGCGAAACCGTAGGCCGCGTGTTTGCTGGCCACGTAGTCGGTGAGTCCGGGCACGGGGGTCGTCGCGACCAAAGAGGCGATCGTGACGATATGCCCTCGATCGCGCGCGACCATCGCGGGCAAGAAGGCCTTCGTGCACCAGAACAGGGCGAGCACATTGACGTCCATCGTGGTCTGGATCGCCTCGTCGGGCAGATCCAGCAGACGGCGGCCGCTGATCACCCCGGCGTTCAGGATCAGCACATCGATGTCGCCGGCTTGCTCGGCTTGGGCGTATACCGCCTGCCGGTCGGTCACATCGACCCTGGCCGTGTCGCATGCCACCTCCGCCGCCAGGGCATCCAGGCCGGCCTGGTTGAGATCCCACGCGATCACCTGGGCGCCGCGCCGGACTGCGTCGAGCACCATCAGCCGGCCGATTCCGGAGGCGGCGCCGGTGATGAGAACCCGAGAGCCCTTGAGAGCGGTCATGGGCCTCAGCCTTGCAGATCGACCTGCGTGAAGGTAGCCGCTTGGCCTCGGACATTTCCTTGAGCGTCTGTCACGGTCCAAACGGTGGCGTCGCGGATCCAGAACCGTCTGCCGCTGGCTGACTCCCGTAGCCCGGAGTACCCGCGAACCAGCTGCCCCGTGGCCAGAGCCGCGGACCTTTCAGCCCGCGCCTGGGGCGGAGCTGTGAGCCGCGAGGCAGTGCCCAACAGCGGTCGCTCCCACAGCGCCTGGGCCGCCCGGTTGGCATAGACGAAAACCGGGTCATCGGCTGTGTCGTGACACAGAACCACCGCGGCCAGCCCGTCGAGTTCCTCAGGTGTGCAAAGCGACTCGCCCACCGCACGCTGGTACGAATCGGTGATCAGCGCTTGCCAGTCCACGGGCGCGAGTCTAGGTGCGTACCCCCTGACGGGAGTGGCTGACGGCCGAAACCCGGCTCGATTGTGGCGTTGTTACTGCGACCGCAACGCGATTGTTGCGTCGTTGTTGAACCCGCCCGACCCAAACCAGCAACAACACCACAACCCAGCCAGTCGACCCGTAACAACGCGACAAACCGCGGCAGCGCCGACCCACGCCACCGGCCAGCCCCACGACCTAACTGATCTCGCAGTACCCGAAGTGGTCGCCGTAGTTCCAGCCGCTCTTTCCGGGCACGTACCAGGTGTGCGCTGTGAGCCCGCGCTTGGCCGCCAGCCCGCTGCACTTCTTCTTGGCCAGCCTCACGGCCCTCGGCGTCCCTGGGTACTTCGCCCCCAGCTTCTTCTTCAACCACACGACGTTGGTCATCTGCGCGGAGTTAGCCGCCGAACAACTCTGCCATTTCCAGGTCTTGTAGTTCACACACTGACGCGGCAGTAGCCCGGTGAAGGCGATCGGACTGAGGCGCGATGCGGCCCTGCCGGTCGGCGTGGTGTTGAAGCCGACGCACGAGACCCAGCGCTCACCGGCCCGGCGCTGCCGCGAGGTCGGCATGTAGGTGGCCAACTGCGCGCTCATCGGCAAGGCGTAACTCTTCACGGGAAGCGGCGCGGACTCATTTCCCCAGACATACGTGACCCCGACCGTGTGGCACTTCTGGAAAGCCCACGCCCAGAAGGCCCGCTCGGACATCCGCGCGGCTTTGCCGGTCACCCGGATGCTGCCCATAGCCTCGGCCGTGTGATTGGAGTAGCAGTCCACCGGTGAGACCGGTGCCAGAGTGGACCGATCCCACTGCCGGTCACTGAACGGCCAGCAGGTTCCTGGGGCCGGAGCATCGGCCATCGCGGGGGCGAAGGGCAGCAACCCCACGCACAGTGCCCCCACGGCCAGGCTCGTCCGATATGTCAACATGACGTCCCCTCCCCCGGAGACCGTCGTTTCGACCCAGTTGGTCGGCGTGCGACCTCCTGCTACCTCAAGGGTACGCCCGGGAGTTCACTTCTTGAGAGGTCGAAGTCGCTCCCGCAGATCGTTCACCTGCGCCACGATCCACCCGATCAACTGGTCGGTGTTGACCGCCGAGCCGGTGACGTAGTCGTCCAGGTTCACCAGGTGGAAGGTGCGTGCGTTGACGGTGTTCAGCTGGTGGTTGATGCGCACCTCCCCGGAGATGGGCATCTTGAAGAGGTTGGCGAAATCGGTGCGCCACATCGTTGCCAGGTCGTCCGGGTCAGTCACCTTGTTGCGCATCTCAGCGGTGAACCCGATCACCGTGCGGCTGCCCATCGTTTGGCTGATCGAGCCGGACCCCGACTTGCGATCGACCATGATGTACACGGCTGACAAGACGTCGTCACCGGGCACCTTGAAGCCGAGGGTCTGCTTGTCCGAGTCGGCCACGATCCGGTAAGGCCGCCAGCCGTGGTGGGACAAGCCAGCCACGATCTGGCCGCAGACGATCTCGTCCTTGGACTCGCGCAACTCCGACTTGTGCGCGTAGTTGGTCATCGCATTGAAGAGGCCCATCAGGACACCTCCCCGAATCGGGCTTGGATGAAGGTCTTCATCGTGTAGACCACACTCGCGATGTGTTTGCGCAGTAGTTCGTGGTCGACGTCCAGGTGCCCATCCACATACCGCTCGATCTCCATGAGCAGGTCGATCTGTGCGTATACGTAGCCCGACGAGAGATCCGCGTCGAAGGTGACTGTGCCCGGTTCCGGCGAGGCGATGAAACCGCTCTGCACCTCCTGCTTGACCGCGTTGCCGACCTTGCTGAACTCCGGCACCCGCTGGCCGTACCCGATCACAACCGAGGCGCGATGGCCGATCATCTTGGCCACGGCGGGGTCGGGCGTGAGGTGCTGCACGGAGACATTTACGCGGGAGTGGTCTGCCGGCTCCTCGAACCGCAGCCGGTGACTGCCGGTGGTCCCCGCCCAGACGTTGGCGGTCTCCAGGTCGATGAGGACGAACCCGCAGTCGACCATCGCGGTGATCACCCCGCCGAGCATGGCCTCGTCGATCGAGGTGGCGAACTCGGTCTCCTTGTACATGTCCCAACTGCGTCCGACCAGATCGATGAACACGTCGTCGAGTTGCTGGTCGGTCATCCCGCTCATTAATGACGCTGACGCCGAGGCGGGCGGCGGCGGTTGCCCCAGATCGACGCCAAGCTGGTTGAGCGGGGTCCAGCCGGGGGCGCCTTCCCACCAGACGTGGGCGGTCGGTGCCACTTCGCCCGACTTCACCCGCGCGACTACCGACTCAAGGGGTTCGGGGCCCTGCTGCTGTCCGGCGCGGTCCACCCAATGCACGGGCTGTGTCATCTCCACCATGGCGGTCAGGGTACCTCGTAGATCCCGGCAAATTCCTCCCCGCAGGTCAGCCCACGACGGAGACGAGAACACCCAGGAGGGCGCAGACCGCCAAGACCCGCAACGTCGGCCAGGCCACGCGGAAGACCAATACACCCGCCACCGCAGCGATCAACGCTGCCCACAGATCCAAGGTCGACCATTGCGGAATGGTGAGCACAAGTGGTCCGTAATCGACGACACGAACGGTGAAGAAGGTGGACAGCGCGAACCACAGAGCCAGGTTCGCGATGACTCCCACCACCGCCGCCCCGATCGCTGAGAGTGCGTGGTGCAGGCCGGCGCTGTGCCGCAGGCGATCGACGAAGGGAGCGCCCGCGAAGATGAACATGAAGCAGGGCACGAATGTCACCCACACGGTGATGACCGCCCCGATGAAACCTGCGAGCAACGGTGGCAGGCTGCCTGGGTTGTTATAGGCAGCCAGAAAACCTACGAACTGCACGACCAGGATCAATGGTCCCGGCGTGGTCTCTGCAAGGCCCAACCCGGTGGTCATGTCGTCTGCGGTGATCCAGCCGTAATTGAGCACGGCCTGTTGCGAGACGTAGGCCAGAATCGCGTAAGCCCCACCGAAGGTCAGCACCGCGGTCTTTGAGAACAGCAGCGCAATCTGAGTCAGCGTGCTCTCGGTGCCGAGCGCGACGACCAGCAGCACGACCGGAGTGAGCCACAGCACCAGGCAGCAGGCGGCGGCGATGAGCGCCCGCCTGGCCTGGGCGGGGTCGACAGTTTCATCGTCGGACAACAAGGCCTGGGCACCAGGATCCTCCTGATCACCCTTGATCTCCATCGGCGACGAACCACTTGCCCGGCCAGTCCACCAGCCGACGAATCCGGCAACGATGATCACGATCGGGAAGGGCACAGCGAAGAAGAAGAGGGCCGCGAACGCCGCCACCGCCACGATGCCCAGCCAGCGAGCGTGCAAGGTGCGGCCCGCCATGCGGATGAGCGCCTGCACCACCAGCGCCAGCACTGCCGCTTGCAGGCCGAGCAACAGCCCAGCCACCCAGCCGACCTGCCCGTAGAGTGCATACATCGCCGAGAGCGCCATCATCACGATGAAGCCAGGCACGATGAACAGGATCCCGGCCACGAGGCCACCCCGGATCCCGTTCATCAGCCAGCCGATGTAGGTCGCCAACTGCTGAGCCTCGGGGCCCGGTAGGACCATGCAGTAGTTCAGTGCGTGCAGGAACCGGCGTTCGCTGATCCAGCGGCGTTTATCGACGACCTCGCGGTGCATGACCGCGATCTGCCCGGCTGGTCCCCCGAAGCTGTTCAGCCCGACGTAGGCCCATACTCTGGTTGCCTTGCGCAGATCGACAGTTTCGGGCACTCAGCCACTCTGTCAGAGCGGCTCACGGGGTTGGTGAGGCTGTTACCGTCGAGGTCTCGGTCGAAGTTGCGGTCGCTGTTGCCGTCGCTGTTGCCGTCGAGGTCGCCGTGGCGGTCTCGGTGACTGTGCGGGTCGGCCGGGGGCTTGCCGACTCGGTCACGGTCTGTGTGGCAGAGGGCGACTTCGACGGGTCCGGATCCGAACTACCGCCGTTCAAAAGGAAGAACGCCAGTCCGCCAAGCACGGCCAGCGCGACCACTGCGGCCACGATCCACCCCATCGGGGAACTCTTGCTGGTTGCGGGGGCCACCTGGGCCCACTCCATGTAGACGACCGAGCCGCGCGGGACCCAGGCGCCGGCCACAGGGTTCTGGGCGATTATCTGAGAAGCCGGTTGGCCGGGTGCCGGGGCCTGGCCCGCGAACGACGCCGGCGCTTGCCCCCATTGAGTCGCGACACCGGGTAGGGCTTGGCCCTGGACCTGTTGCACCTGGAACATCGGCGCCAGCCCCGCTTGACCCACGAGGTTGAACGCCACCTCGGGGCTCAAGCCCACGGTTTGGGGCACCTGTACCGCGTCGACGGGATTCTGCTGCCAGGTCGTCATCTCGGATCAGCCCTTTCACGTGAGTTGACGCACACGCTAGCGCCTTGCGGGTGCCTGTTGGCGGTGGCGTGGCCGCGCGTCTGGCCACCATCCGGCCCGCGTGAGCCCTGACCCCGCCCGCCCGCGTGAGCCCTGACCCCGCCCGCCCGCGTGAGCCCTGACCCCGCCCGCGTTAGAGGTTGTGCTGTTGGTTAGCGAATCCACGCGTTGTTTCGCTAACCAACAGCACAACCTCTAACCAACCGCCCCGAGGGGCCCGGCCAACCGCCCCGAGGGGCCCGGCCAACCCGCCCGAGGGGCCCGGTCAGGCCCATTCGCATAGCCTGAACGGCGTGGAGGATCTGCCCGGTAGCGGTGACTGCGAAACGCGCATCGACACCTGGGGGCAACCGGTCCTGTTCGCGTCCTCGGCCGCCTACATCGTCGCCGCGTTGTTCGTCCTGTGGTGGGCGCACGGGCGCGACAACCCCCTCAAACCGGTGGCCCGTTCCCAGGTCTGGGTGTACGCCATCGGACTGGTGGCCGCGGGCCTGGGCAGCCTCGACTACCACGGCCCCGCGTACGGTCCCGAGCCGTTACTGCACGACGGCGGCCTGGCCATCGCGCTTGTGGCAGCGCTCGCGATCGACCTGGGCGCGTTGGACCTCCCCCGGCTCCGGCGGGGGGTTTGGGTCTTCACGGTCGTGGCTGTCGGGGTCATCGCCTTCGTGCCGAGCATCAGTCCACTGCTCGCTGCCGTCGCCGGTGTTGCGCTGGTGATCACCGAGATCCAGATCTACCGCCGCGGCCTGCGAAACCGCGGCCCTGCCCTGTACGCCGGACTGGCATGCCTGGCCGTCGGTGTCGCGGTGTTCGCCTTGAGCCGCACCGGCGGCCCCCTGTGCGAACCCGACTCGCTGTTCCAAGGCCACGCTCTGTGGCACGTCCTGACCGCAACCGCCCTGGCCCTATGGGCCGTCACAGCCCTCCCGGAGGCAAAACGTTGAACCGCATCATCACTGTCCTGGTTGCCGCCGCCACCGACACCGCATTCCGCTCGGTGGACGTGCGTCGCACAACCCCCGAACCGCACGGCGCAACATTGGTCCTGGCCAACCATGGGGGTGGCCTCGGCGACATCCTCACGGTGATCGCGGGGTGCAAGCGATTCCCCAGGTTCCTGGCCAGAGACATCATCTGGCGATTCCCGATCGCACGGCCGATCATGAACGCGGTGGGCGCGATCCCGGTGTCGCGCAGGCAAGACCATGGGGACGCCGCCAACAACACCTCGATGTTCGACGCCACCTACAAGGGCCTGGAGGACGGGGACCTACTGGCGATCTACCCGGAAGGCGAAAGCATCGCCGAACCGCGGCTCGCCCCATTGCGCACAGGTGCCGCGCGCATCCTGCTCGGTGCTTGGGCACGGGGGATCGACGTGAACATCCAGCCCATGGGCCTGCACTACTTCGACATCTCCGTGCTCCGCGGGCGCTGCTTGGTCCAGGTCGGTCCGCCAGTCCGAACGAGTGAACTGGTGCCGGCGCTGCCCGTGGATGCGCCATTGACCGAGACCAACCACGAGGCTGTCCAGGCGCTGACGGCATTGCTGGCGCAGCGACTTGGCGCGGTGGTCTCGGAGTACTCCGATTGGCAGCAGCGCAAGGATTTCGAAGCGGCGGCGGTGGTGTATCTGCACGCCGAAACCGAGGGCGCACAGCTCTCCTACAGTGACGTGGCCACAACAGCGGACAGACTCAGCCAGGCGTCGCCGCGGGCCCAGGAGGAGGTGCGCCTTCGGCTACAGGCCCACGCGGCCGCACTGGAGCTGCTGGGACTGAGCGAATCCGAACTGCCCAACGTGGCACTCACCGGTCGGCAACTCGCCTCCCGCAGCGGTCGCCTGCTGGCGTTCGCCCCCTTCGCGCTGTACGGCGCCGTTGTCAACGGCTTGCCCATGGCCGGGTTGCGCGCCATCAGCATGACTGGTGTGGCCCCCGCAACCGCGGCGAGTCTCAAGCCGGCCTTCGCATTGCTGGCGTTCCCGGCAATGTGGGCGGGTCTGGGCTGGTGGGGATACCGCAAGGGTGGGCCCTTGGGGGCGGCGCTGATGGCGTCGACCGGCCCGGCCAGCCTCGGGGCCACCGTGGCCGTCGCCGAACAAGGACAGCTCGTGGTGCTTGTAACCCGCGCTTACCGACGCGCGAAGGGCCCGGCCTTCGACCAATTACTGCACGCACGCGAGAACCTCGTGGATGCCGTGAGGGCGGCAATCGGCTGAGTCAGGAGGCGGGCAGGGTCTCCAGGAAGTCGATCATCGCCTGTTGGGTCTGCTCCTGCGCTTGTTCGCGCGTCGTGCCCGGTTGACCGTCACCGGCCTGCGGGCCGTAGTCGCCGAAGAAGGCATGGACGCCTCCCTCGATCACCACGAACTCGGTGTCCTCGGGCAGGTCGGCCTTGCTCGCCTCAATATCCTCAGGCGTGGAGAGCCCGTCGTTGCTCCCGGAGACGCTGAGCACCGGCACGTCGGCGCTGCTGATGTCGTCGATCGGGTAGGACCCGAGCAGAATCAAACCGGCCGCCTGATCGGTCTGCCCGGAGGCCACGGCTCCGCCCAGCGAATGGCCGGCCACGACCCACTGCTCAACCAACGGGTAGGCAGCTTCGGCGTCTCCCACCACGTCGGGGACGGCGAAGGCCAAACCGAACGCCGGCTTGGCGATGTACACGGGGAACCCGGCCTGCACGATGGGCACGAAGATCTGCTCGTACGCGCGCGGATCGACAAGCGCCCCCGGGATGAAGGCGACGCCCGTGCGACGAGCCTGGGTGGGCAGCATGAGGATTCCGGTGTTCGTGCTGCTGATGGACACCGCGGGCGCGTCCGTGGGGACAGCCGTCGCCGAGTAGGGGGCCAGCCAGTACGTCACCGCGGCCAAGCCCACACCGGCCGCTGCAGCAGCCCATCGCAACACCGCTCGGACCGTCCCGGGTTTGGGCTTGCCGCCGAACGCCCAGATGCAGAGGGCGACCCCGGCAGCAGCCACGACCACGAGTAGGACGAGGTAGGACGGGTTACCCGCAGTGATGGCCGACCCGGACTTGGCGACGCTCGCAACCACCGCTGCGAGCATCACCAGGCCGGGAACCAGGCGGCTGGGTCTCACCTGTGCTTCAACAGGTACACGACTGGACCTACCGGCTGGATGAGCAGCGCCACGGCCCAAAGACCCTTACGGCCATGCACCTTCTCAGCGGGACGTCGCACGAGATCCACCGCCGCTGTTGCGGTCAGCGACAACTCGATACTGGCCAGGGTGAGGATCAGTCCCTTCTGAGTGCCTGACAACTCCGACCACTTCTTGTTGGCCACTGTTTCTCCCTCCCTCACGGACTACTTGGAGTCGCGCTTGGCCTGCCTGCGGGCACCTTGTGCCCGGGTGTCAGCGCGGCGGCGCTCGGTACGTGTTGAGCGGTTCGCGGCGTCCCCCCGCTTCTTCGGACCTGTTGGTTTCGGACCTGGGCGCTGCGCGGGATCCGCGGACGGCTTCTGGCCGGCCTTAGCTGCCGCCGCCGCTGCCAGTCGTTCAGCCTTGAGATCCGCGGCGCTCTGCTTGGCCAACACCGACAGCCTGCGGCTCACGCGAGCAAGTGCGTCCTCGAAGACCTCCGCCTTGTCACGTGCGCGCTGGTTCTTGCCGAACGCCTTGCCACGGCCACCGGACTTCGGCACCCGCTGGGACGCCCCCCGTCGGTACTGGCCGGTGTACTTGTTCCTGGCCCTGCGGATCCGGTCGTGCAGTTCGGCCACAGCATCCTCGTCGAGCTCGGCGAGTTCCTTCGACGTGGTCTGAAGGATGAGCATTCGCTCGTTGTCGGTGAGGATGGCCAGCTGCGATTTGTTCATGGCCACAGTCTGTCGCCTCATACAGCAGGCTCGCCAGCGGGCGACGGGAGCACGACCTCTGCGTGAACACATGGTGAACATGCACTCCCACCTTTACCTCAAGGTGACCAGACAGTGACGATGTAGTTACCTGTCGTGAAACTGGAGGGTGGATACAGGTGGACTGGACACTCATTACCATCATCGTGCTGGTCGCGGTGGCGCTTCTTTTCGACTTCACCAACGGCTTCCATGACGCGGCCAACTCGGTCGGCACTGTTGTTGCCACCCGCGCCCTGCCCGCGAAGTGGGCCCCGGCCTTCTCGGCGTTCTTCAACTTCTTGGCATTGTTCGTGGTCGGCACCGCCGTCGCTAGCACCGTCGGGAAGACGGTCAAAGAGGAGTTCGCCAGTGAGGCGGTGATCTTCGCGGCCTTGTTCGCGGCCATCGCATGGAACTACATCACGTGGTACATCGGCATGCCCTCCTCGTCAAGTCACGCCATCATCGGTGGTCTGGTCGGTGCCGGTCTCGCTGCCGGCGGATTGTCGGCCATCACCTGGTCAGCGGTACAGAAGGCCGCCATCGGAATCATCGCGAGTCCGCTGGTCGCATTTACGATCGCCTTCGTCCTCATGTATGTCGTGTTCCTCATCCAGCGGATCTTCAAACTGCACGACGACCACGGTTCTTTCAAGGGCCTGCAGCTGGTCTCGGCCGCTGCCCTGTCCTTCGGCCACGGCGCCAACGACGCACAGAAAACCATGGGTGTCATCGGGGCGCTGCTGCTCGGCGCCGGCTACACCACCTCTGAGGGCAAGAGCATCGTCCTGCCCCTGTGGGTCGAACTCGCGGCATACAGTGCCATCGCCCTCGGTACCCTTTGGGGCGGTTGGAAGATCATCGAAACCATGGGCCTGCGGATCACCACTCTGCACGCCAACTCCGGTGCAGCCGCCAACATCGGTGCCAGCACCGCGATCTTCGGGGCCACGGCCCTGGGTGCGCCCATCTCCACCACTCAGGCCGCCGCCAGCTCGGTGGTCGGTGCAGGTGTCTCCTCCGGCAAGGGCGCGAACTGGAAGGTCGTCGGCGAGATGGTCACGGCATGGATCTTCACGATCCCCTTCGCGGCGGCCCTGGCCTTCGGCATGTACTGGCTGACCCAACTGCCGACCGTTCTGGCTTGGATCGTCGTGGGCATCGTCGTGGTCGCCTTCGGCTCCTGGGTCGTCTGGGCGATGCGCAACACGGTTCACGCTGCCGACATCGAGGCGGAGATCCCAACCGAGGAAGAGCTTTCCGAGTTCGACCAGGACCCGACTCCCCACCTCAAAGGCAGCCCGCCGGTCTCCTGAACAGCCGCACCAAGGGCAGCCTCGGGTCTGCTTGTAGCCCCGCGTTAGAGGTTGTGCTGTTGGTTAGCGAATCCACGCGTTGTTTCTCTAACCAACAGCACAACCTCTAACCAACGGCCTGGTCGACTCCCGGCAGCGGCGTAACCAACGGCGTGGTCGGGGGGAACCTCCCCGGCTCACTGCCACCAACGGCGCTGCGGCATGTCGGTGTCGGTGTAACCGCCCGGCGTCTCCTCGTCAGGGGCCAAGCGGTCCTCGCCATCCTCGTCCTCGTCGAACTGAGGGTGGGACTTCCCCTCGATCCCCAAGTCCTTGCGCGCCGCCCGCACGCCGGCGGAGATGCTGTGCCACATCCGGCCTTCACCGAGGGCCTCCATGAAGCCGGACTTGGCCAGCACCTGGCGGGCAAGGTAGAACACGCGCACAAGGTAGAGCTCGATGCCCTGCTCATCGAGCCGGGAACGGATGAGTTCCAGCGCGTCCACGCTGGTGGTGTCCAACTGGCTGGTGGCTTCGAGGTCGATGAGGACCGCCGTGACCCCTTCGGTCTTCGCGACCTCCCCGAGCACGCCGTCGGCGATCTGTGATGAGTTGGCCCAGAACAGGGGTGCGTCCAGGCGGATCACCAGCACGCCGTCGTAGGTCTTGCGTTCGGGGTGGTTGCGGATGCTTCCCCACGCGGCCTTCTCGTCGGGCACCTTGCCCATGACCTCCATGTCGATGCGGCTGGAGCGATACACCAGGCCCAGCACGGCCAGAGCGATAGCGGCGAGCAGGCCGTAGAGCGGACCAAGCAGCAGCACCCCCACCAGAGCCGCGATGCTCGAGGTGAAGTCGTTGCGGCGAACCTGCTTGTAGCGACGGATCGCCGCCACATCCATCAATCCCCACACCGCCTGGATGACGATCGCCGACAAGACGGTCTTCGGCAATGGCGAGAGGGTGCCTGCCAGCGCCACGATCGCGATGAACACGATCAAGGCCGCAGAGACCCCGGTGATCTGGGTCTTCGAACCTGCGCGCTCAGCGGCTGCGGTCTTCGACAGGGAACCGGCCACCCCCATCCCGCCGGAGAACCCGGACCCGAGGTTCGAGGCACCCATGGCCAGCAGTTCCTGATCGGTGTCGACCGAGTAGCCACCTTTGGCTGCGAGCAGGCGAGCCGCTGACAGCCCTTCGGCCAAACCGACCATGGCCAGGGCGATACCCCCTGTGATGATCGGGCCGAGGTCGCTCAGGGCGACGTCCGGCAGCCCAAAGGGTGGGAAGCCAGTCGGAACCGCACCAACGGTCGTGACGCCGCGTTCGGATAGGTCCATCGCCCCGGACAGCAGGATCGAACCAATCAGCACGAGAAGGCCCCACGGGATGCGCGGTACGAACTTGGCGCCCAGGAACAGGATCGCAAGCGACGTCAGACCGATCACCGCGGTCAGCGGATTGATGTCCCCGAGACTGGTGAAGATCGACCATGCGCGGGTGAGGACATCGCCCTTGACCGGGGGCATCCCCAGCAGGCTCGGGAATCTCACCGAGCACGATCAGCAGGACGAGGCCGAACACAAAACCTGTCACGATCGGCCGGGACATGAACTCGGCCGCCCAGCCCAACTTCAGCAATCCCCCGACGATCAGCACGGCGCCGGTGGCGAATGCCAGTCCTGCGGTGAGTCCCACCGCCCGTGCTGGATCACCTTGGGCGATGTCCGCGACCAGCGATCCGGACAGAACCGACACCGTGGACACCGGACCCACTACCAACCGTGGCGATGGACCGAAGATCGCGTAGGCGATCAGGGCCAACGGGATGGAGTACAGACCCACAAGGATCGGCACCCCCGCGATCCCCGCGTAACCCAGGGACTGCGGCATCGCCAGTGCCGCAACGACCACACCGGCGACGAGGTCCGGGCCGAGGTAGCGGATCCGGTAGGACTTGATCCACTCCCCTACCGGAAATCGCATGGCCCAAATCATCCTCGATTCACCTAACGTTTACCTGTTGGCCCCCGGCAAATCGGGCGAACCGGTACGCGCAGTCACTCAGCGAACGAACTATGGATCTACTCGTTGCCCCAGGCCTGCCCTGGCGGGCTCAGCGGGGTATTGGGCCGCAGACTGTATGCCGCGGTGAACCAGAAGTAGTGATACGTCGGGTCGTCGAGCTTCATGAACACGTTGTACGGGTATCCGTTGGTCTGGTACGAGTAGTCCTTCCACCCGATCTGGGTCTGGGCCGACTTGGCCTCGAACGTGAAGTTGTGCGACCACGGATCAGTGCGCTCGTGCCAGATGCGCGGGTTCGACGTCGAGGGATTCTCAAAGGTCAGTTCGTCCTGACCCCACGTGCCGCGGGCTGGATCGTGGAACAGCACGCCGATACGCACAGTGTTCACCACGTAAGGGTCGCTGCTGTAGCCGTCAGAGTAGGCGCCAGGCTCGACGATCTTCCAGTCATGCTTTGCATCCCTGTCGTAGTATCCGGCAACCCACATGCGCCGGCCCGTGTCGTTGTAGATCCGGGCCTTCACATCGCGCGTCAGGCCGTGGCCCAGACCCGGCGAGGGCTTCGGCTTCTGGTAACGATCACGGGTGGCAGAGGCGTTCTTGTCCCACACGCAGGCGTACTTGGAACCCGGCACGAAGGAGTCCCAGGACCGCTCGATGAACGCTTCCGGATCGGCCTTGAGCTGCTCCTTGCCTAGGCCGAACAGGGGCTCAAGCGCCCCGGCACTCGGATAACTCAGTTCGTTGAACAACTGCATGTCGTTCTTGGTGGCGCCAAGCGCCAGCACGTTGTACAGACCGTCACCATTGTGGGAGGCGTACAGGCGCACCGGGCTCGACACCCGCGGCGCCGCGTCCTTCCAGGGCTTGGAACCGTCGAAGATCTGCTTCAGGTCGACCGCGCAGATCGCCGTGTTCGCCTGCTTGCGCGGGCTGGCGTCGAGTTCGTAGACCTTGTACTTGGCAGGCAGCAGGGACTGGTAGAACATCACTGACATTGACTTCTTGAACTGCTCGGCACTCTCCTTGAGTCCTTCGGGGGTCAGGGTCCACTCGTCGGCGTCCCCGCACTCCTTGGATGTGCCGGCGCACTGACCCACCCGCTTGAGTTTCGCGTAGTCGGAGACCACCATGCGAGGGAAGTCCGTGCCCACCGTGGTGCTGACCTCGTCGAGTCGGTCGGCGGTCTTCTCGCCTAGCTCGGACACCGCAGCGCTGAACTCTCCCTCGACCTCACCGCCGGCGACCTCGGCGATCTCTGCGGCCAGGTCGAACGTGGCCATGGTCAGGCTCACCGCCTTGCCGATGCCCGGGAACTCCCCGACCAACTCGGCGGCCGCTCTCGTAATGGTCATCACGTCCGCGGTCACCTTGCGTGACTTGGGCACGTCGATGGAGTTGTTGATGCTGTCGGCGACCGCGGTCATCTTCGCCCAGGTCTGCAGACCTGCCTTCTCGTACGGCTTGGCCAGCGCGTCGTAGTACTCGTATGTCTCCTTGACCCACTTGATCTCTTGCACGAGCTGCGCCTGGGCCTTGTCGAACGTGGCCTGCGGATAGCCGGACGCCGGTTGGAAAGTCGCCGCTCGCACGTCTTCGAGCCGGTTGTTCCAGTAAGCCGCACGGTAGGTCTGGGTCCAATACTGCGCCCGCGGCTGGCGGCCGAGGTTGGCTTCTTGCCCAATGTCGGCGATCGCATTGCTGAAGGCCACGTCGTCGTCACCCGGCCAGGCACCGGGCATGTCGTAGACCACGCTGACCGGCGGGATCTCCGGATCGGTGTCGCCATCCAGCGTGATAGTGGGTTCGTAACGCCACAGGTTGTCGCGGCTGAGGATGCCGGCGATCCCGGCGTCATTCTGGCCCTCTTGCAGCCCGCGCGGCGCCTTCCTGGGCTGCGCATCACCCTGCAGGCACTTCCGCTTCGCCTTCTTACACTTCTTAGCCCCACCCAAGGCAGGAGGCTTGGTCAGTTGTGTGCTCTCCACGCCCGGACCGTCACCGTGACCCACCAGCGAGTAGGACTGCCCGCGCGCGGTCTTCTTGTCCAGCGGGCCGTACGCGCCGTTGCGGGTCGCGCCGAGCCACTGCAACGCATCCACCAGATCGTCAACGGCCAGGCTGGTCTGGTAATCGAAGTCCTTTGGCATCGGCTGCCCTACGGACGCGACGAAGCCGAGCCGGTCGGTGCTCGCGATATCGCGAATGGTCTTGGTCATACGGATGACCTCACTGCGCCCCTTCTTGGGGTCGGCGGTGGCGAAGAAGTCGTCCTGGACGCCCAATCGGGCCGGTGAACCGGCGCCGCGGTCGAGCCAGGCCACGTGGTACCCGCCGCCGTCTATAGCTTGGGCGACGCGCTTGCCGTTTATGCGCATGACATGGGTGTTCTCGTCGGAGGCCCGGGCGTCGGTCACGAACTGAACCCGGTCGTCCGGCATGACGTCGTACTTACCGGAACTGTTGCGCGCGAGCAGGGTCCGGATGGCGGCTTCATCGGCAGTGCCTACGTTGCCGGTCTGCTGGTGCGCCTCGCCGGGCTTGGCTCCCGGCACTCCGACTGCGGAGAACGTACCCGGGAACAACTGCGTGGAGGCGTCCCACCACCACACCGGCTGAACGCCGATGGGCTTGAGCGCCTTGATGACCCCGTAGGGCGCCTGGTCGTTGCCGAACTGCCCGTGGTTCGTGGCGATGACGAGGTGGTTCTCATCAAGCTTGTTGTTGATGAAGTCCTGCTGCACGGCGGCGATGCATGGAGCGGCGGCCTGCTCCCCGACGTCGTACCGGGTCTTTCCAACTACCTGCGGGCACGTGTAGTTCTTGGCGTACACCGGGCTGAGGTCTGAGCGGTTGAGCACCACCACCTGCAGCCACGTCGGGATGTCCACCTGGAAGAACTGTCCCTGGAACGTGGAGTCCGGGATGTTGGCATTCGGGTCATCGATGCGGATACCGGGCAGTCCGAACAACTCGCCGTCGGAGTCGAGGTAGACCTGCGGCGAGGGGCTGGATTTGAGGTCGCCGGCTTTGACCGTGACGACACTGGAAGTCACTGACACGCTGGCAGTGGCGGCCGGGGCTGTAAGTCCCGAAACCAGTAAGCAGCCAGCGACAGCAGCAGTAATCACTTGGTGGCCCATGGCGGGGAGTCTAGGTCAATGCCGAGACAGAGAGAACAGCCCCGATCGGAACCTGTGCGAGCGTATGACCCGCGCGCCACGCGGTGATCCGGTTCCCCCGCCGCCGGTGGTGGCGGGGGAATCATCGTCGGCGGCCGGGAGGCTTGGTGGGGGTGATGGTGGGAAGCCCTGCGGTCATGGTGATGCTGTAGCGGCCATGGTGAAGGTCGGCGTGACATCTCGGGCAAAGCAGGCACAAGTTGTCCAGGTCGGTCAAACCGCCAGCAGCCCAGCCGATGATGTGATGGGCGTGGCAGAACCGCGGTGGGCGTCCACAGCCGATACAGCCACGGTCGCGGGCGGTCAGCGCCGCCCATTGGGCTGCGGAGGCCCGGCGGCGGCTACGCCCAAGGGCCAGCGGCACGAATGTGCCCGAGCGGCGAGTGCCGAGGATGATGCTGACCACAGCAGCGCAGGCTAGAAGGTCGTACTGCGCGCGGGTCAGGAGGGTGCCGTCCTCCAGTGTTGCGCCGTCGGGGAGCCGGTCGACATCGACCAAGACGCTCACCGCCGATACGCCCAGGGGCCGAGTGTTGGCCGCCGCCGCATCGGCCAGGGTGTCCAGTGCATCAGCGCGGCGTTGCGCTGGTGTCGTGTTGTCCAGAGTGTCGGCCGGGGCGGTGAAGGACGCGATCAGGTCGGCAAGCTTGCTGCCAGTGGTGTCGTCGAGCAGTCCACTTATCCGCCACATCCCGCTGGGCCGGGCCGAGAGGTACAGTCCGCGGCGGGCTCGCTGCGCGGCAGCATCCAGGTCCGGTTTGCCCGGGGCGATCTGGTCGGTGATCACCTCGAGCACCCGACGCACCTCGACCGGGTCGGTGGCGGACGCGCACGCCACTACAGCCGACTCCAAGGCGGCGAAACCGGGCAGCGTGGCGCCTGCCCGGGTGATCACCGTGACATGGGTGGAGCTGATCGACCCGGACCGGTAGGCGGCCTCTACGTGCGGATGGTGGCGCAATGCCCGGGCAGCGGCCACCACGGCCGACCCGGCGGCCGGGGTGCAACCGGTGGCGGCTGCCACCAAGGTGCCAGTGGTCCCGGCGCGCAGCACCTGCGAGGCCTTGGCCGTGTCCGCGGCGCCGGCCAGTTCGGTCAGGTAGGCATCCAGTTGGTTGCGCAGTCGGGCCGTGACCGTCAGCGACCCGGCCAACTCGTCGATGCTCAGGGACGACGGGGCGTCAAGCCCGGCGATCGCGGTGGCCACCAGATCCAAGTGCCGGGGATGCTCGCGCGGCAGCCGGGAACGGATCCGCTCCCGCCGCGAGGCTGCGGCTGACACCTGGAAGAACCCCACCGAAATCCCCCTTCCCCGCTTGACCAACACCTCAAGAATAGAACACACGTATGACAAGAATCCGGACGCGAAAACATCTGTGGACAACCACCGCGCTAGGGTTCACCCGATGAACGACGCACCCCGACCCGCTCCCAACCGGCGCCTGGCCGGGGTGGCGGCGATCGCGTTCAGCTCGATCGCCTGGTGGCCGGCCTTCACCCTGGGCGCGTGGGGCACGGTGTTCTTCCCCCAGGTCCTCAGCCTCTGGGCTGTGACAACCGCCGCCTTCATGCTGGTGGCCTTGTCCCGCGACATCCGTCTGCGGGTCGGGTGGTGGGGGCTGGCCCTGCTGCTGCCGACGCTATGGCTGGCACTGGCGATCGAGTTCGCGCCCGGATCGCGACCCGAACTCGCCTGGTTCGGAACGCTGGTCACCTTGATCGGCGCTCCGGTCATGCTGTGGATCCTGGTGCGCTTTGCGTCGCCGGACCTCGTCGAGGATGCCGAGCCCCGCGACCGGCTCGTGGTGGTTACAGCCGTGGCGGTGGTGGTTCTCGGCGCTTTCGGCATCGGCACGATCCAAGAGCGCATCTTCACGTGCGAGGACTTCTCGATCAGCGGCAACTCCCAGCCGCCAGGATGCACGCCTGGACCGCCCAGCCTGGACATAGCGGACAGGTAACGCGCGAAGCCTCTTGATCTGTCCATAGACTGCGCGGGCACCACGCTGAATCAAGGGGACCCATGTCTATTCGACGTATCTTCGCCGCGCTCATCGCATCCTCCCTGGCTGCCAGCAGCCTCGGACTCGCGGTCGCCACGCCCGCGGCGGCAGTAGCCAGCATCAACTTGGACAAGAAGGCCCCTGCGTCGGTGCTGCTGGGTGACCCGATTCCGTACACGCTCACGGCGACCAATCCCGACCGGCTCCGACGCCTCTCTACAACGTGGGCTTCTCCGACGTGCTCCCGGCAGGCTTCGAGTACGTCGGTCCGACATCACCCTGCGTCGGCCGGCGAGCCCACAGCCAGCACCCACTAGCTGGCGGCCGGACCCTGCTGGTCTGGAACAACGTGACGGACCTGCAGGCCAACTCGTCTTTACGTCTGTGAATTTCAAAGCGAAACCCAAGGCACCGATACCGACCACTATCGTCCCTGTCGACAGGAACACCGCCTACGTGGCGGGCCGATCAACGAACGCAAGGTGCCGAAGTTCAACGCAACGGCACGCCGATCACGGACCCCGAGGTCGTCTCCAGCAAGCGACACCACCAACACGACGCGGACCCCTTCGTCGTCGAGAAGAAGAACACCAACAGCCCCGAGGGCGAGTTGCTGCGCGGGGTGCCACGACCAGCGATCTATCTACACGCTCACGATCCGAAACAACAAGGCGAGGCGACGAACGACGTCACGCTCACCGACTACCTGCCGGCGAGCTTGGAGTTCCTCGGTTGCGGTGACCAGGACAACTCCTCCGGGCCCGAGTACCCGGGGTCGGGTTCGCTGGACATGGGCGACAACCCGACTCCGTGCCCGGATCCGGTCAGCGTAGAGACCGTGGACAGCCCCCAGGACGTGCCCGGGCTCGGAGACCTCACGGGTGTCTACACGGCCGTGACGTGGAACGTCGGCAACCTTGCTGCTGGCGCCGTTAAGGAGATCAAGTACGTCGCGGGTATCCCGCTGTTCAAGAACACCACCAACTGGCCGGGCGGGGCGGCACCCGACTCGATCTGCGCACAGGTCGTTGATGAATGGGTCTGCCCGCAGAGTTCCAACCTGGACAACAACACGAACACCCCGAGCGGCTCTACCCGGGAAAGCATCCCGGAGCAGTCGATCACCAACGAAGTCTCGGCCACCGGTATCTTCCAAGGGACAGCCCCCACGCCACCCCCCGGTAAACCGAACGGCTACGCCGAGGTCACAGAGAAGCACACCGTGACCATCGAGGACTTGCGGATGCAGAAGTCCGTCGTCCCGAGGATTTCATCCCCGGAGGAATCGCCACATTCACCATGAACATCGAGGCCAGCGAGTACATGGACGCCTCGAACACCGTCGTCACCGACACACTGCCCAATGGATACTGCCCACTGGGTGCTACCGGCACCACGTACTGGAGCGCCGAATCCACCTGTACCGCCTCGGACAGTGACCCGAAGCCGAATCCGGGCTACGCCAACGTCACCTGGGACGATGCCTCCAAGACCTACAACGTGGTCTTCCAGCCTGTGGCCAGCATCACGGCCAACGGGTCCGCCACCGTGACGCTGCCGGCGCGCATGCTCCCGAATTACCGCAACGGCGACGCGCTGGGTGCTCGCACCGTGGCCGGCGACAACTTCGTGAACAAGGTGGAGTTGACCGGGACCACCACCCCCATCACGGGAGTCGACGGGGGGCCGGAGACGGTCGGGGACACCTCGCAAGCGGAACAAGGCACCCCCCTGCCCAAGATCAGCAAGGAGATAAAGACGCGGGCCGCACCGCCTGCATTCCCCGGCGGCATGAAGTGCGACCCGGGGACGCCGCCCTCCTATGTATCCGACCCGGACCCGCTGCCCGACTTCCGCAAGGGCGACGTCATCTGCTTCAAGCTGCGAGTGGACTTCCCGAAGACCATCGACACGAAGAACGCGGTGGTCACCGACTTCCCGCCGGTCGGCACCGAATTCGTCGTGGACAACCAGCCGGACACGGGCAACAACAAGTTCGCCCTCACCACCGGGCCCGACGGGAACAACGTCCCCGTTGCGGCCGACCTGAGCGCGACGAAGTTCGTGCTCACCCTCGGAACGGGCGGGTTCGTCGCCCAAGGACGGCGTGTTCGAGGCCACCTTCGCGGTCCGGGTGCTGTCACCCGGCACCGGGACCAAGCCCGAGATCACGGGCAACCTGATGAAGATGCGCTACGGAGAATACCGCCGGTGTCGCGCAGTCCTACCGGGACCAGGCCGAGTACGGTCTGGTCCCGCCGCCCAACCTGTTCATCGACAAGGGCGTCATCGCGACGGACAAGCCGAACGTGACATACCCCCCGCAGGGCGGCCGACTGCAGGACAACAAACCAATCGAACAAAGCGGAACTGCGACCTTCCAGATCGATGTCCGCAACCGTCCGCAGACACCGGGGGCGGACTACTCCGTACGAGGCGTGCAGGTGTGGGACCGGCTGCCCTCACAGTTGACCTGCTCCTCCGTGAATCTTGCCAACCTTGAGTACACCAAGCCCGGGACGAGCACGCGGTCGGCGCTGCCGGGCGGCATCGCCACGTGTGACGACACGGGCACCGGCAGCATCGTGAAGTGGGCCTTCCCGTCCACTGACGACTACTCCATCGACGTCGGCCAGACGCTGTCCTTGATCTACTACGATGAAGGTCCCGGACGAGGCCGCGGCGGGAACGAATTACGTCAACACCGCCGGCGTGCGGCAGTACGAGGCGTTCACGGATATCCCCGGTATCACCGCCCCGTACATCCCAAAGAACAACATCGACCCGACCCAGGATCCGAAGGCGGACTCCCCTGCCTTGAACGATCCGTCCAACGTGTTCATCAAGGATGTGTCGGTCGCCAAGACGGCTGAGACGTCCGTTGACGAGCCCGGCAATGACGTTCCGAACCAGGCGACTATCGGCGAGACAATCACCTACACCTACAAGGCCACGATTCCAGGCGGTTCGACCGTCTTCAACGCGGATCTGTCAGACTCGCTGCCTGCAGGGATCGCGTTGCGTTCGATCGTCGGCGCCAGTCTGGATGGCGGCGCCCTACCCGGCAACTTCCCCGTGTTCGATACGAACATCGGCAGTAACCCGACAGGGCGCCTGGTGTTCCCGGAGATCTACAGCAACAAGTCCTCCCAGGACCAGGTCTTCTCGGTCACGTTGACAGCACAGGTGACTGCAGATGCTGCCCCCTGTGGCGAGCGACCCATGCACGGTTCCACCGAGTCCCACGACGAATGTGCCGAAGCTGAACACCGCGGTCTTCACAAGCAGACCGACTCTCAACGGCGGGGCCCCAATCAGGCGTGAAGCAACGAAGACCCTCTACATCGTGCAGCCCAACCCCAGCATCATCAAGACCGTTGAGCCGGAGGTAATGACCTCCGCTGATCAAGAACTGCTGGTCACTCTCCAGGTCGCCAACCCAGGCGGCACCCGGCCGCCCCTGCACGACTGGGTGGCCAAGGACTGCCTGCCCTCACCGTTCATATTCGTCCCCGGATCAGCAACCGTGCCGACAGGCATTACGCAGTCCCTCGACGCGAACGGTTGTGTGCTGTTCACCGGCAGCACCACCTCGCCGCCGACGCCGCCCACGGATCCGATTACCGGCGGAGCCTTCTACAGGGTTTCGTTCAAGATCAAGAGCACGACTTCGCTACCTGCCAGCCAGGTCTACGAGAACACGGCGACGCTGGACAGCTCCAGCATGGCCGGGGACGTGCCCGGAGAGCGTGACTACTTCACTTCCAGCAAAGCCACCTTCACCAGCCCCGGTCTCATTATTCGCGACAAGACCACGAACCCGGACAAGGCCCCGGTTGGGAGCCGGTTCACTTCCACGATCAGGTTCAGCCTCATCGGTGGCGTGAATTACTACTCGGCCGCAGTCATCGACACCCTGCCCGCGGGGATCGATCCCGGTTCGGTGCAGCAGATCAGCTTCACCTGCGCTTACGCCGTCAGCCAGCTTCCCTGCGACCCGGCGATCACACCCACGGTGTTGACCCCCGATGGGCAGAAGATCGGCTGGTCGGCTGGCGACGTGCTGGGCGCCGGACAGGGTGACCGGGTTGTGACCATCGTGTACTCGGCCGTGGCGGGCGTGGTCGACGGCAACGTCGCGGGCACCACCCTGACCAATAGCGCCAAGCCGTTCTGGAGTGGGACTGTTCTGCAGAACCCGCCCACCACGATTGCCGGGTTCGAGGCACTGCCAGCGACCACCCCACCGGTGACGGACACTGTGACCCTCACCGAACCTGCCTTGTCGATAGTCAAGAAGGTCGACGGCCAGGACACCATCAGCGCCACCCCGGGGCAGACATTCACGTACACCCTCAAGGTCACCAACGCCTCGGGGCCCAACGTCAGTGCCGCGAACGACGTCACGATCACCGACGACATCCCCGCTGGCATAGAGGTTGTCGGCAGTCCCTCGGATGGCGGACAGGTGAGCAGCAGCACCATCACGTGGACGATCAACTCTCTGGCGGCCGGCGCCGAAAAGACCGTCTCGTTCGAGGCCAGACTCAAAGCCCCGGCCACCGGTAAGCAGACCAATACGGCGACCGTTGCCGAGTACTACAGCCTGGAATCCAAGGGCGGCCGCAAGTACACCGGGCCGTCCGACACCGCAGAGGTCGTCCCGGTCCTGCCGGTCTTGACAATCGCGAAGGATGCCTCCGCCGCTCTGGCGTACATCAACGATCCGTACACGTGGACCATCGTCGTCACCAACACCTCCGGTGCGACGGCCTACGGCGTCGATGTCGAGGACACCCTGCCGCCGAACTGGACCTATAAGGCGAACTCCGCCCAATGGGTTGTCACAGGTGGTACCCCGGCCGGCAAGGAACCCACGGGCACCGCGCCGGACATTGCTTGGAACGACATCACGGACCTGCCTAGCGGCAAGACCCTCACGATCACCTTCCAGGCGACCCCCGGTCCGGGCGTCGTGCAGAGCCCCGGCGTCGGCTTGGGCACCAAGCACACGAACTCCGCACTCACCAGTTGGACCCTCGGTCCCGCGGGTCAGTCCTGGAGTACGGCTACGTCGACGCCCGACACCGCGCAGACCGAGATCGCCTCCGCAGATCTTGCGCTGACCAAGATCCACGACAACCAGAACCCGGCAGTCGGAAAGGACGAGGTCGTCCCCGGCACGGAGTTCCTGTGGATCCTCAAGGCCACCAACAAGGGCCCGGACGCGAGCATGGGTGTCTTCACCGTCGAGGACACATTGCCTTCAGGCACCGAGTTCCGCGGCTACCAGGACGGCACCGGTTGGAGTTGCAACGCCGTCGGTCAGAAGGTGACGTGCACCAACCCGGGACCGGTGAACGGCCTGGCGAAGGACGCCAGCCTGGCTGACCTGGTGCTGAACGTGTACGTGGATCCGGCGTTCACCGGTGACATGAAGAACACCGCGACCGTCAACGGCCGGACCTACGATCCCGATCCGGACAACAACAAGGCTGAGGACACAGTCACGGCGCGGCCGCTGGCAGACGTGGCCATCACGAAGACCTCGACCAAGCCCTACGTGGTCGGCGGCCAGGTGACCTACACGCTGACGGTCACGAACAACGGGCCTTCTGTCTCGGTGGCGCCGATCACGGTGGAGGACACCTTGCCGACAGGGTTGTCGATCGCCTCGATCGACGACGGGGCGTGGGACTGCACGCCCAAGACGGGCGAGACCAGCAAGATCACATGCACGCTCGACAAGGACCTTGCACGCGATGAGCAAGCCGACCTCATCAAGGTGACAGTGGATGTGCTCGAGAGTCCCGGGGACGCCGCACTCAACAAGGCCACGGTGACACCGACCACCGAGGACCCGAACCTCGGAAACAACACCGCCACGGTTGAGGACCCGGTCATCTCCGACGTGCAATTGGGCATCGAGAAGAAGACCACCGGCGCCAACCCGGTCGTCGCTGGGCGGAGTACCGAGTTCACGATCACGGTGACCAACGCCGGACCGGCCAAGGCCAAGAACGTGCAGGTCGTCGACCAGCTCGAGGCCGGTCTGCGGGCCACCTCGGCCAACGGCCCGGGTTGGACCTGCGATCTGGGTTCGGGCACGGTCGTGACTTGCACGCGGGCCAACTTCCCGCTGTCGGCGTCCCCGTCGGACATCGTGATCACAGCGGACGTGGACAAGGCAGTCCCCGGTGGCACGACGCTGAAGAACACGGCGACGGTCACCACCACCTCCCCGCAGGAGGGCGGCAACCCACCGCCTGCAGTCTCCACGGTGGATGTCATCGCCGACTCCGACCTCGCGATCACCAAGACGTCACGACGGCGGTCCGTGGACGATCGGCAAGCAAGGCACCTGGCGGGTCCAGGTCACCAACAACGGACCGTCGGACAACCCGGGACCCATCAAGGTTGTGGACTCGCTTCCCGTGGGGAATGCCTTCGTCTCCGCGACCGGTGACGGCTGGACGTGCACCGGGGCTGACCGCAGCCTCACCTGCGAACTGGCCAGCGGCCTGCAGGTGGGCCAGAGTTCAGGATTCAGCGTCCTGGTCGACGTGGTCAACGGCGCGCATCCGCGGGTGATCAACACCGTGGACGTCAGCTCGCCGATCACCGACTCCAACCCGGCCAACAACCGGGCCACGGATCCCGTCGATGTCGATCGGGCGAAGCAGACCGCAGACAGGTTGCCTCCCAACCCGAGCGTGCTGCCCGCACGCAAGACCGAGCAGGGTCAGAAGATCCGGACCACGGTGCGGTGCCGGCCCCTGAAGACCTCAACGGCCGGCGAGGCCAGTTACTGCCGGGTCAAGCGCAGCAAGAACGGCACCGTGCGCGTCAAGGTGTTCGGCTCGCTGCCCGTGCGGGTCATCGTGACGCAGTTCGCGAAGGGGACCGACGACTACAAGCCGTTCCAGCGGGTCAAGAAGTACATCGTGCGGCCCTGAGGCTGTCCGGATCTGCAGGCTCATACGGGCGGCGTGAACTCTCCCGTGAGGGACCTGACCGCCGCGTCCATGATCAACCTGCAGATCCGGACACCGCGGTCACGGACGGACACTTATACGTCACGCGGCCAGTCGGCTGCGGCACTCCCCAGCGGCCGCCCTAGCCACCGGACAGTTGTCCGGATCTGCAGGCTCATACGGGCTGCTGCGAACTCCCTTGTGAGGGACCTGACCGCCAGGTCCATGATCAACCCGCAAATCCGGACACCGCGTGACCATTGACGCCTCCCGACAAAGTAGTTTATGCTTCAACTATGTCTCCCCGGATCGCTTTCGAGCAGCAACTCCCAGGCGCGCTGCGACGCGAGAACCTGCGCCCCGCCTGGTGCGAGGGCGACGCGGCCCTGCCAGCGTTGTACATCAGCCATGGGGCGCCGCCCTTGTTCGAGGACGCAGCCTGGATCGACGAGCTCTCCCGTTGGGCCGATGCCCTGCCGGTCCCCCGCGGGATCCTCATCGTCTCGGCCCACTGGGAGGCCGCGCCGTTGAGCCTGAGCGCCGTCTCGCCGGCCAACGTGGTCTACGACTTCGGCGGCTTCGACCCGCGCTACTACCGGATGCGTTACGACACCCCCGAGGCCACCGATCTGGCCGCGGAAGTGCTGGCGACCGTACCGGACGGATGGAACGTACATCAGCACACGAGCCGCGGTCTCGACCATGGCGCTTGGGTGCCGCTGAAGGTGATGTACCCGGGGGCCAACGTGCCGGTCCTGCAGCTGAGCCTGCCCACGCACGACCCCGCCCTCCTGCTGCGACTCGGCAGCCATCTGAGGTCCCTGCGGGACAGGGGCATCCTCATCATCGGCTCGGGATTCATGACCCATGGCCTGCCGTACCTGACCCCCGAGATGTTCTACGGAAATACGGTTCCTGGCTGGTCGGCGGAGTTCGACGCGTGGGCCGCGCAGGCCCTGGCCGATCGCGCCTTTGATGAGCTGGCTGCGTTCCAGTCGAAGGCGCCGGGCCTGCCTTACGCCCATCCGACTGTCGAGCACTTCACGCCACTGTTCGTCACGCTGGGCGCTGCTGAGGGCGACATCACCACACCGGTGGAAGGCTACGCATTCGGACTGTCGAAACGGTCGCTGCAAGTGGCGTGACGCCCGCGTAGGCTGGAGCCGTGCTGGGGGTACGGCATCCTCGATGGGCGCGCGACGAGATCGCGGCGTTGGATGCCCGCACCGATGCGCGTCGGATCACGCAACTCAGTTTCGAAGCCCGCGTGCGTTCCCCGCTGTTGATTCACGCGATGTTCTCGCTGGCGTTCGCGCGCCAGGTCGCCGTGCCAGAGATCGCCGAGATCCTGTACCGCGACGGCCGCGGCTTGATCATTCGAAACCCCCGCACCCGCAACGCGCAGACACTGGTCCGGTTCGGCGAGCTCTTCCACGAAGGTGCCGACGGCGCCGCGATCGAGCGCATCACCCGCGCGCACAGTCCCTACCCGATCACCAACGACCTGAACCTCTACACGCTGGCGACTCTGGCCTGCGAACCCCGCCGGGTCAGCAGACGGCTATTGGGCCGGGACTTCTTCTCGGCCCACGAGGTGCAGGCCCACCACCACTTCTGGCGTCAGGTCGGCGAGGCGCTGGGTATCAGCGACATTCCTGACGGGCCCGAGGAGTTCATGACCTTCTTCGAGCAGTTCGAGAAGCAGCGTTACGCCCCGACCATCGCCGGGCGCGCCGTCACCGAGGCGCTGGCCGACGAGTTCGCTGCTCGGTGGTTCCCAGGCAGCGTTGCAGGGCAAGCGCGCAATGCATTCTTCGCCCTTTTCGACGAGCGGCTACTGGCAACGCACGGCGTGCCCACCGACCGGTTCGCGCCGTTGGTTCGGGCGGGGATCAAGGGCTACCTGAGCGCGCTGGTCGCCCTGCCCGACGGCACACCGCTGGACATCGCTGCGTACTTCGATAAGGACATCGACCGAAGTTCGGCTAGTCCGCCAGCCGCACGTCCCGGTCGAAGGTGATCCTGCCAGTAGCCGTGGGGGACTTGTCGTCCGGTGGGTGCCCCTCGCCGATCCCGAATCCGGAGATGTACACCGGACCCCAACCCGCGACGGTTACTTGACCCGTTCGGTTGTTTCGATCCAGCGTTCCCTCAGCAATGATGTCCACCCGCTGCAGCGTGTCGTCCTCTGTGATGGTTGTGACGCAATCGAAGAAATCGCCCACCGTTCGCGACAGCGTGTGGACGTTGACCTCCGCCGACCAGCCGATTTCGAACCGTCGGTCGGTAATTCGGTACTTCCTTCCACGCAGCTTGGTGTTGAGCCCCGAAATCTCCGCGTTCACCGGACCGCTGAAGCCGATCGTCTCGGTGTCCTGCCAGGTTTCGCAGCCTCGGCCGAACGTGGTCTGGGTATAGGTCATGCGCAACGTGGCAGTGGGCTTCTTCTTGGCCATGTGGAAGCCTTTGGCATCCCCGGAGTTGTAATAGATCGCCTTGACTTTTCCAAGCTCCGCAGTGAAGTTGAAGTCCAGACCGCCTCCCCCCTCGTAAGGCAGCTTGAAACCCCCACTCACCTTGAGGTTCCCCTTGACCCTCGCCGGGCCGGAGTTTTGTGCCAACGCCGGAGGGGCCGCACAAGCCACCGCCAATGCCAACGAAATCCCGCTGAGAGCTATCCGTGCGTGCATCTGCGCCTCCGAGTGCTCTAGGGCTCGGACTGTACACCTGTGACGAAAGGAAATGTTGATCTTGCGGACTCGACCAGTCAGCCGCGCGCATCCAGGAGTTGCCGCACGTAGCCCGAACTCACCAAGTCCGCGAGGAACGCACCCATGGCGTCAGGTTCCGGCGGCGCGAACAGGCCGGCACGCCAGGAGTCGGCGCTGGGCAGCCCCACCTTGCGCGTGGCCAAGTCATAGACCCCGAACGCCACGGCCAACCCATCGCTCAGGTACGGGGAGAACATGCGCCGAACGGCATCGCCGGCGACCGCGGCGTTGAGCACAACAGCGCATCCCCACAGCGCCTCGTAGTAGCCAGGGCGATCGCTGCGATCGTGACCGTACTGGCTGCGCAAGGCGTTGTCCGCTGCCTGCACTGCGGCCAGCAACGAGTCCACGATTCCCCGCAGAGGAAGGTTGGCCGACAGCCCCAGGTACGACGGCGGATCGAGGTAGGCATCGACGGCTGCTTTCACCGCGCCGCAACCGGTGTGCCCCACCACCGAAACCAACCGAACACTGGGGATCCTCGCGAGAGCGAAGTCGATGCTGCCGACGGATTCGCCACCGAGAACATTGCCCGCGACTCGCACCACGAACAGGTCGTTGGCGGTCTGCGAGAAGATCAGTTCCAGCGGGACCCGGGCATCGGCGCATCCCAGCACAACCGCCATCGGGGTCTGTGGGATGGACGACCCGTCCCCGGCTCCGATGCCCAACTCTTCTGCAGAGACCGGGATGACGTATTCGCCACCGGCCCCGTCGCGGCCCAGGTCCGCGAACGCCCGATTGCCCAGATGCAGCAGCAACTGGGCCTCCTCGGCCGTGGCTGGTGAACGCTGCACCGGATCGGCGTCGGGGTCATACCGCCAACGAATCTCGATCACGGCACCTCCACGCAACGGTTCACTCAGCGCGATCCTTGCACAAGCGGTCCCGCTGACTCCGGTCGCGGGTTGTGCACACCAGCGCCGCGTCAGCGCCCCACCAGTTCGTTGACTGTCTCGGAGCGCCCGGGCAGGAGTCGCCATGTCACAAAGGCGCCGGCGAACAACACCGCCGCACCCACCCACGTCGTCACCTGCAGTGCTTGGGTAAAGGCCACGTGAACTGCGTCGGTCAGGGCCGCTCCGAGCTCAGCCGACAACCCACCCATGGCCTCGAAGGCCTCGCCGGGAGACTCGTTGGCTGCCGCACCGACTTCCGTCGGCAAACCCGCCGGCAGGTTCAACGCCCCCTGGTACACCGCGGTGAGGACGCTGCCCAACAGGGCGATGCCCAGGGCCGTTCCCAACTCATAGCCTGTCTCCGAAACGGCCGAGGCCGCGCCAGCCCGGTCCTTGGGAGCCACGGCAAGGACAGTGTCGGAAGCGATGGTCAAGGCCACGCCGTCGCCTGCCCCGATGAGGATCAGGGGGACCGCGAACACCAGGTACACGCTGGAGTCCAGGATGAACGCGATCGCGGCCATCCCGGTGCCGATCGCCAGCAGGCCAACGGCGGTTGCAGGGCCACGGCCGAAACGGCGCATGACGTTGCCAGCAGTCAGTGCCGCGACTAGCGCGGCCAATGTCGCCGGCAGCTCGAACAACCCGGCCTGCAGTGGCTCAAGGCCCCGGATGAACTGCAGGTATTGGGAGAAGAAGAACAGCGCACCTGCCAGCCCGAACACCGATAGCAGCATCCCCAGCACTGCGCCGGTGAAAGGGCCGGACGCGAACAAACGCACGTCCACCAAGGGATGGTCCAGGTGTCGCTGGCGCCGGATGAACCAGGTGATTACAGCCGCTCCGACGATTCCGGCAGCCAAGTAGCCAGGCTCGAAACCGAGGATCGCCATCTGCTTGATCGCATACACCAGGCTCAGGATCCCGACCATGGACAGCACCACCGAAAGGACGTCCAAACGGCCCGGGTTCGGGTCACGGGACTCGCGCAGTGTGGGCAGACCGATGACGAGCACCAAGGCCATGATCGGCACATTGATCAGGAACACCGCACCCCACCAGAAGTACTGCAGTAGCGCCCCTCCAACCAGTGGCCCGGCCGCCGCTCCCGCCGCGCCCATCGCACTCCAGACGCCGATGGCGAAACTGCGTTCGTTCGGGTCCGTGAAGGTCGATCGCATCAGGGCCAACGTGGACGGCATCAGCGTTGCACCAGCCACGCCCAGCAGTGCGCGAGCCGCGATAAGCATCTCGGCGCTTGAGGCGTACGCCGCCGGGATGGAGATGAGCGCGAACAGTGTCCCGCCGATCAACAGCAGTCGCTTGCGCCCGATCTTGTCGCCGACGTTGCCCATGGTGATCAGCAGGCCCGCAAGCACGAACGAGTAGATGTCACCGATCCACAGGACCTGGGAGGCGGTCGGTTGCAGGTCCTTGACGATGCTCGGGGTCGCCAGACTCAGCACCGTGCCGTCGACTGCTACCAGGAAGATCGCCAGGCACATCGCGGACAGCGCCCACCAGCGGCGCGGGTCCTTCGATTCCATGCCTGCCTCCCGCCCGACAGGCTATGGCCGCCCGGGCTGAGGTCGCCTCGTCAGGAAGCGGTGGGCTTGGAAAGCCTGCGTTCGCTTTCGTCCCAGACCGAGAAACCCCAGTAGTAGTCGTAGCGCGTATCACCGACGGTGACCGCGTACTGCCCGCTGGGCCGGCTACCCTTCCCCAACGGGGCGACCGGGTCGAGGCCGTCCCAGGCGTTGGTCGTGAACAACAAGGGGGGCGCCGGACGATTCAGGGTGACTGGGTCCGGGGCGTCGGTGCACGTCTTGGTGTACTTCCACTCCCGCGTCGCGTCGAACGGGATCTTCATCGCGTACTGGAAGCCACGCCACGGGTTGGACCACAGGGGGGCGACCTCGCCCTCGGTGAGCAGGTCATCGGCGGTCAATGGCTGCTGGCCTTTCCACGTGCAAGGCCCATCGGCGACGTCGATCTCGTAGAAACCCTCGAAACTCGTGACGCGGTAGGACGCCGTGGTCTCGAACCCGGGGGTATTGCCGGTGAAGGCGGGCTTGTTGAACTCCAGGTACACATCCCCTTCCCAACTGGCGGTCTTGACCCCGGCGGTTGTCTCGGTGGCCTGAATCGTGCCCATCAGTTTGCGGGGGACGAACTTGGGGTTGTTGTATACGCGCAGACCGGTCTTCTTGCCCTCGCGCACCCGAAGAGTGGCAGGCATCGCCTTGCAGCCCGCGGGTTTGGCCTTGACCTTGTAGCGTCCGGTCGGCAGATCCGTGACTCCCGACCGCAGCGTTTTGCGGTACGGACCGTTGACCACGCGTGCCAAACAGCCCGGGTCAACTTTGACCGCCACCTTGCCGACGGGAATGATCACCGACGGTGCCGGTGCAGCGATCGCGCCGCCCGCGAGCATCATCACTGCGACGGCCAAGATCGAGGTTCTGCGCATGTGCCCTCCCAGGCGGTGCTTACGCTGCCCAGGGTAGACCGCGGTTGAGACTCTGAGAAGTTCACCGTGGGGCAACTAGGGTGGGCAGGTGCTGATCGCCGCCTTTGTCGTGGGTCTGGTTGTGTGGATGGCGGCGACGTCCTCGGTCATGCGAACACTGGTCGTCCCCCGCGGGAGTTCCGGACTGAATCACTTCAAGAACGAGGTGCTAGGCGGCACGTTCCGCGCGGTTGCGCACCGCACGCGCACCTACGAGGCCCGTGACCGGATCCTCACCTACCAAGCACCCACTGCAATCGTCAGCTCGTTGATCATGTGGCTGCTCATGTACTTCGTCGCGTACGGGTTGATGATGTACGCCTTCACTCCGCTGAGCCTGTGGCCGGCGTTCCGGGAAGCGGGCTCCAGCCTTTTCACACTCGGCTACGCCACATCGGATCGTGCCGGTCTGACAACCTTGGACTTCGTCGCAGCCGCCACCGGCCCCATCGTGATCGGCCTGCTCATCGGCTATCTGCCCACGATGTACGCGGCGTACCAGGGAAGGGAGGCCGAAGCGACGTTGCTGCTGGCCCGCGGCGGAGAACCCAACTGGGCCCCAGAACTGATCCGCCGCCACGCCCTGGTGAACAACATCGACGCCCTCGACACCTTGTGGCCGGTCTGGGAACGATGGGCAGCCGAGGTGGGCGAGAACCACACGAACTTCCCCGTGCTGATCCACATGCGATCGGCACGACCGCATCGCAACTGGCTGGTCTCCTTAGTGGTTGTCATGGACGCAGCCGCGATGCACATGTCGCTGAACCCGCAGTTGCCGCAAGGGGGGATGCGGATCGCGCTGCGCCAAGGGATCGTCTGCCTGCAGGAGTTGTGCCGGGTCGAACGGATCGCCTTCGACCCGGATCCGCTGCCCGACAAACCCAGCTCGGTGTCCTTGGCGGACTTCGAGGACGCATGTGCACTCATCGGCCGCGCCGGCTACACGTGGACGCAAGAGCCGGCCGAGGCGTACCGGCACTTCCGCGGCTGGCGCGCCAACTACGAGGAGCAGGCCTACGCCTTACTGGCCGAGATCGACGCAGTGCCGGCGCCTTGGACCGGCGACCGGACGCCTGCGCTGCCTGTCATCTGGCCCGACTCCCAGCCCAACCGCAGCCCGGATCGCCCCGAGGGCGGATCAACCTGAGTCAGGCGCCGCCCTGCAGAATCCGCCTCGACAGTTCGGTGCGGGCGCTGGCCTCCCGTGCCTGCCCCAAGGTGACTATCCCGATCTCGGACAGACGTGGAACCATTCGCACGAAGACCTCCGCCGTGGCCAGCGCGTCGCCAAGTGCCGTATGCCGGCCGAAGACCTCGACCCCGAACCGCTGGCACACGTAGTCAAGACCGTGGCGCGCCTCCGGGTCGGGGTCCAGCACAGCGGACAAGAGCATCGTGTCCAGACTGAGGGTCTCCAGCGCCACCCCCGCAGTAGCCGCAACCGGGCGCAGGAAACCGAAATCGAACTCGGTGTGGTGTGCGACGAGGACCGAGTCGGCGGCGTACTCGGCGAACTCGGCCACCACCTCCGCCGGACCGGCAGCACCTCGGACCATCTCGTCGGTGATCCCGTGGAACGTGGTGGACAAGGCGGGAATCGACCGCCCAGGGTTGATGAGCGCGTCGAACGTGTCGTCAGCGCGCACCACTGCCGCGTCCACCCGCACCGCCCCGATCGCCACAAGCCGGTCGCCGGCATCAACATGCAACCCGGTCGTCTCGCAGTCGACGACCGTGAACACGATGTCCGCCAGGGGTGTCTGCAGCCATTGCGCCCGGGTCGGAACCGGCCTCGAGGGACGCGACAGGTCGACACTGAGGCCCACCACCGGCCCGGTTGGATCCGGCTCTGAAGGGTTGCTGACCACCAGCACCATCGCCGCCTCTTCGGGACCGGTTATCCGGACCAGGCGGATCGCCGTCCCGCCCACGACCGCACTCGGGCGACCCCCGGCAAGAGCCTGCGTCAGCAGCGGCGTGAAGTCCTCCGCGTCGAACACACCGAAGATACTTCGCCCTGCGGCCAGCGGAGTCCGTCCCCGCAACGCGCTGCGGGCGGCCGGGTTGACCAGCAGCACCCGACCGCGGTCGTCCACTACCCCCACCGGAACGTCCAATCCCGTGAGCACGGCCAGCAGCCCGTCGCGCTCGAGACGCAACTCCGCATGCGCGGCATCCAGTTGCTCGGAGAGCCGGGATTCCGCGGTGGCATGTCGCTGGGCCAGGAGGTTGATGGCGTCAGCGGTGGCAGACCCCTCAGGCACTCGGTGATCGGGGTTGACGTCGGCGATCATTCGCACCGCGGACGCCGTCCGCTCATCATGGCGCTGCTCAGCCCGCCACGTGCTCCAGGCGATCCATCCGATGAGCCCGACCAGCAGCACCAGCCCCAGAGCGAGGACCCACACCTGGCCGCGCACGGCGTCCAGCAGCGCCTGCCGGGACGGATCTGGAAGGTCAGCCAGCACCACCGCCACGGTCAACGCCGGCACCAGCGTGGCGACCGCTATCAGGGCGAACACTCTCCACCGCGTCATAGGTCCGTCCTGAAGGTCAGGGAGGTCGCCGCCTGCGCGCTCTTGACCGCGCGGAACGCGGCCTTCACGTCCTCGATCTCATCTTGGGTCAACGTAGCGGGGTCCACCTTGTCGGTGACGTACTCGCGCGCGTCGATCTGGCGCAGTTGGTTGCGCAACCGCAGTCTCGAAAGCGCGTCGTAGGCATCACGCAGCCGGACGCTCAAGTCCTCGCCGAGTCTGCCAGCCCGTGCGGCGTCGTCCAGGCGCCCCGCAGTGCTGACCGCCGGGGAGTGGGATTGGAGGCCGTAAAGCCTGGCCAGCAGGACGATCGGTGCCAAGCCGCCGCGTTTCAGATCGATCGGACCCTTCGGCAGCCTTCCGAACGCGTGCAGTTGCGGGGGGAAGGATGTGGCCGCTTGCGCCAGGCCATGCAGCAGTCGCGCAGAGTCCGCACCCGCGTTGAGTTCGCTGATCGCGAAGCGGACGTCCAAGCCGGTCGTCAGGGCCCGCATGTCCAGGAACACATCCGCGTCCACGACCGCCTCAGGCGTGGGTGTCTGGACCCGGTCACGCAGGATCGTCGCCCACTCAGCAACCCCGTGCGACCACCGGTCGGCCATGTAACCACCGTCGCAGCGACGCATGCCGAAAGCCTCGAGACCCGCGATCACCGTGTCGGCCAGATCTGACGCGTAACTGGTGCGAGCCGATTCGGGGGTCTCCCAGATCAGAGCATGGTCCTGGTCGCTGGCGCAGTGCAACTCCCCGCGGGCGTGAGACCCGAGGGCGACCCAGGCGAACCGTGCCGGTGGCGGTCCGGTCTCATGCACGAAACCCTCGATCAGTTCGCGCGTACGCCCGTCAGCTGCCTGCGCGATCACCTCCGGGCGCATTGCGCGCGCCGCCGCAACAAGCGCGTTCGTCTCGGTCATCGCCGTCCCCGGGCTGTCCATGATCGTTGTACCCCCACCGTCTCCGGAGTGTGCAGTCTGACCATGATGCGACTGACCCCGGACGTAATCCGATGGGGTGTCCACAGGGAGACCAGCACCATCGTTGCAAATGCCAGTGGCATCGCCCACGCCGCCGGTTGGGACAGCAGCGCACCGGGCCAGCCGGAGAGTCCCGGGACCAGCGTTGAAACCATGATCGCTGCACTGGCGAGCACCCCACCGAGCAGCAATCCCACCGCCGCGCCAACGTCGGTGAGCCTCGACCACCAGATTCCCAGAAGCAGAAGCGGTGAGAACGTCGCCGCCGCCACTGCGAAGGCCAACGAGACGGCCCGGGCCAAGGGCAGCGACTCGGCAAGGAGTCCAAGGGCCAACGGCACCAAGACCGCTGCCACGGCTGCCAACCGGAACGAGAGGATCGGGTTGCGCACCTTGCGACCCACAACGTCCTGGGACAGCACACCGGCGACAGTCACGGTCAATCCGGTGGCTGTGGCCAGGAACGCCGCAGCGGCACCTGCGGCCACCAAGGCCGTCAGGGTCTGTCCTAACGCCCCGCTGATCATCGCCTGCGGCAACAGCAGCACCACCGCGTCGGTCCGGCCGACCATCAGCAGTTCGGGTGTGTAGAGCCTGCCGAGCATCCCGTAGATCGATGGTGCGAGGTAGAAGAAGCCCGACCAGTCCGATGACCACCAAGGCGGTCCTGCGGGCGGCCCGGCCGTCGGGGTTGGTGTAGAACCTCACGAGCACATGCGGCAATCCCATGGTCCCCAGGAAGAGCGCGAACATCAGGGCGTACGTCCGGTAGAGCGGGTGCTCCTGACCCCCTTGTCCCGCCTGGCCCCAGTCGGCGCCGGTCAGCAACGGGGTGCCAACCAGATGTGGTGCCGCAGCGCCGGCCGGGAACGTCACAGTTGAACCCTCACCGATCGTGTAGCGACCCGGGGACCACTGCGCGGTTCCGTCGAACGGCTGTCCGTTCACAGTCCCCCGCACCACGACGGATACCGCCTCGGGCGCCTCGACTTCGATCGTCTTGTCGACATTGACTGTTGTCGACTGCTCAAAGGTGGGCGCTGCCGGCGTCAGTGCGGATGGGCTGGCATCTGCTCGCCACGCAGCGATGAGGAAGAGGATCGGAACCATGATCGCGAAGACCTTGAGCCAGTACTGGAACCCTTGCACCAACGTGACACTGCGCATGCCGCCGCCGACGATCACGACCAGCACAGTGATCGAGACGAGCAGACCACCGACCCACACCGGAGTGTCGAGCAAGATCTGCAGGGCAAGTCCAGCGCCCTGCAACTGAGGCAGGACATACAACCAACCGATCAGCACCACCAGACAACTCGCGATGGTCCGGACGGTCATGGAACGCAATCGCGCTTCGCAGAAATCGGGCAGCGTGTAGGCGCCCGACCGTCGCAATGGCGCAGCCACCAGCGCCAGCAGCAACACGTAGCCGACCGCATACCCGACGGGGAACCACAAAGCGTCAGCACCGCCCACCATGATCAGGCCGGCGACCCCGAGGAAGGACGCCGCCGACAGGTACTCCCCTGAGATGGCTGATGCGTTCCACCAGGCCGGCACTGACCTGCTGGCCACATAGAAATCCCCAGTCGTGCGCGCCAGCCGGGAACTGTAGGCGGCCAGACCGATAGTGACCACGACGGTCAGAACCATGCCGATGGAAGCAGCCGGGCTCATCGCCCCTCCACCAGGTCGGTGAACCGGCTCTCGTTGCGCTCGGCCTGACGCACGTACCACCAGCCGACGGCCAGGATCGCCGGGTAGACGAGAGCACCTAGCAGCAACCACCACAGGGGAACGGGACCGACTCGAAGGCTGCGGGCGGCCGGCCAGAGGCCGAACAACAGCGGCAGAGTCACCAGTGGAACCACGACCACCGCGACGGTTGAAAGTCCCAGTAGCAACTGCGCGCGGATCAGCGACCTCAGATAGACCTGCCCCACACGGGTCTGGTCGTCGATCTCATCGGTCACAGGTCGCGCGGGACGCCGGCGCACGTCACGACGAGGTCCGGTGATGACCTCGCGTTTGGGCGGTGACTTCTCGGGCTTGGTCAAAGCCGGCCTCGCCGCAGTGTCGCGTTGTTTCGGGGTTCCACGCCGCGGTGTTGCGTTGTTGCCGGATTGCAGCCCGCAAGACGCCAACAACACAACGATCGATCTCGGGCTGACCTAACAACGCCACAAACGCGGATCACCCGTCGTCCTCCAACCGGCGACCCGCCACCAAAGCCTCCTTCACCGACGCTGCGTGACGCCGACTGACCGGCACCGACTGTCCATGCCCGAGTTCCACACTCACGCGCCCGCCCGCAGACCGCAGGCCCTCCACGTAGCCGGCGTTGACCAAGTAGCGACGGTGCACGCGCAGGAACCCCGACGGTCCCCAGCGCTCCTCCAGACTGGCCAGCGGCACCCGGACCAGATGGCTGGACCCACGGGTGTGCAGGCGGACGTAGTCGCGCTGTGCCTCGACGAAGACGATGTCCGTGCGCTTGACGTAGCGCGTGACCCCGCCGAGTTCGACGGCGATCGTCTCGTCCTGCACCTCCTCGGCCGCAGGCGCGGGCGTGCCGACCTCCGCCTCAAGTTGGCGCTGCACCCGGACCACGGCTTGGGCCAGACGCTGTGCGCGAATCGGTTTGAGCAGGTAGTCGACGGCCGCGACATCGAAAGCGTCCACAGCGTGGGAGTCGTACGCAGTCACGAACACCACGGGCGGCGGGGCGGAGAACTTGGAGATGATCCGGGCCAGCGCCAGGCCATCCATCCCCGGCATCCGGATGTCCAGGAAGACCGCGTCAACGTCGTCGGCCTGCAGCATCTCAAGGGCCTGCGTCGCGGTGTGGGCGGCGCGCACGACGGCGACCCCTGGGGTATTCGACAACAGGTAGGTCAACTCGGCCAGCGCCGGTTCTTCGTCGTCGACCGCCACCACGATCAGGCCCTCACTCATCAGCCACCACCTCGGCAAATTTGGGCACCCGCATCGTGACCTTCGTCCCAGCGTTGGGCGCGGTCTCGACTGTCAGACCGTGATCGTCGCCGAATGCCTGGCGCAACCGTTCGTCGACGTTGGCCAACCCGACGTGGTCGCCCGGCTCGCCGGACAGGCTGCGGCGGATCACCGCAGGGTCGTTACCCACCCCGTCATCCTCCACGCTGATCCAGCAGTCCGCACCGCGCTCTACCGCGGTGATGCTCACGGTCCCTGGGGTGTCGCGACCTTCCAGCCCGTGTCGTACAGCGTTCTCCACCAGCGGCTGGATGCACAAGAACGGGATCTTGACGCTGAGCACCTCTGGGTCAACCCGCAGTTTCACCTGCAACCGGTCGCCGAACCGGGCTTGCTCCAGAAGCAAGTACTGCTCCACGGAATGAAGCTCTTCGGCCAGTGCTGTGTACTTGCCGTGCGAGCGGAAGCTGTAGCGGGTGAACTCGGCGAAATCGAGCAGCAGATCGCGGGCACGGTCAGGGTCGGTGCGCACGAACGATGCGATCGCAGTCAGGGAGTTGAAGATGAAGTGCGGCGAGATCTGCGCACGCAGAACCCGGACCTCGGCCTCGGCATTGCGCGCCCTTGTGCGATCCAGTTCGGCCAGATCGAGCTGACCGGAGGTGAACGCGGCCACCTCCTCAACCGCACGAACCATGGCCGGCCTTGCCGTTGAATCGGAGTAGGCGACCAGCGCCCCGATGACGACGTCGTCGGACGTCAGCGGGGCGGCCACGGCTGAGCGGAACATCTCGGAGGGCTCACGGGCCTGGGTCGCGGACAAGACCACCGCCGAGCCCGAATCCAGAGCTGCCTCGGCATGCTGGATCGCTTTGTCGCGGTTCTTTTCGCCCACCCCGTCCCAAGCCAGGGTGGTGAAGCGGTCGGTGATCGCCAACGCCTGCACCCCCAGCAGGCTGCGCAGGTGCTTGACCGAACGCTGGGCTCCGGCCTCGGTCAGACCGCTCCGCAGCGACGGCGCAGCGAGGCTGGCAATGTGAAGTGTCCGGTAGGTCGCCATCTGACCCTCAGTGCCCAGCCGGTCGCGGCCCCGGACCCAGCGGGCCACGACGATCCCGAGCACCACGGCCCCGGCGATCGCGGCCAGTGCCAGAACCCAGGCATCCATGGGGCGAAACTAGCGGAATTGGGCGGTCGTGGCGGGAGCACAACACCGCCGCCGCCCATTGTCGGGGCACTGATTCGCGCCTATCGTGGAGTTCCGCCTGAGGTGGGGAGTCCGGATGTACCGTTCGCTGGCAGCAATCACGCTCGTTGCGGGGCTCGCGCTGGGCGCAGCCCCCGCGCACGCCAAGCCCGATCCGATCCGCGGCTTCAACGTGGCGGTCAAGGGTGAGCAGATCCGGGCCTCGGCCTTGATCCCCGGCCCGGTCGGCCGGAAGGCCCAGTTGCAGCAACTCGACGGTGGGCGGTGGGTGAACGTGGCGACGACCCGCACCAAGCGCACCCAAGGTATTCCGCGCGCTCGTTGGCGCGTGGACATCGCGAACCTTCGCCAGCCCTCTGCACAGAGCCGCGCCCAGGCAGGACCGCTGGCGGAATTGATCCGGCTTCGGGCGCAGGCGGACAAGGCCAAGTCGAAGCCCCAGAAGGTCCGGGTGTCGTTCGTGAACCCGTTAGCGCCCAAGATCGTCAGCGGTTTCGTAGGCAGTCAGATAATCGCCCCCGGACTTGAATCCTTGTGGAGCGGTCAGGTGCGCTACGAAGCCGTTCCGAACGACGACGGCGCCCGTACCGTCAGGTACCGACTGGCCTCCGCCAGCATCACGTGGAGTTCCGAGGGGGAGAAGCCGGGCTGCGTCATCAAGGGCGGCGGCACCTTCACCGAGGCGGATCTGGTCGGCGAGGGCTTCGTCGACATCGCCCCGCGAGCGGGCGCAGCGAAGATGGGGTACAACTTCACGCTCAGGCGGCTTCCAACCGTGACCCTCACAGTGACCTGCGGGAACGACGTCTCCCAATTCGAGTCGGTGCTTGGGTTGTACTTGAACACCCTCGACTGCCCCTCAGCCTCGCAGGATCCAGGCACGGTCCCCTCCACGTACACCGGCCAGCCGTGGTCGAACCGTAAACCGCCATTCGTCTTCTTCGGCAAGGTGGGCCTCAACGCCAGCAACTTCTGCTCGAACACTCTGCAACCGCCCGGGATCTTCCAGAGCTGGGATCTCACCGGCTCGGAGCTGTTCGCGTTCGACGACTTCCTGGAGCCGCTCGCGAAGTAGGCGTGGTTCTTGGAGGCAAAGCTGGAAACCGGCAACTCAGTTGTCGAAATCCCACACGGGTCAAGCCGAACCCCAGGCCCACAAGGCAAAGCTGGAAACCCGCAACTCAGTTGTCGAAATCCCACACCGGTCAAGCCGAACCCCACGCCCACAAAGCAAAGCTGGAAACCGGCAACTCAGTTGCCGAAATCCCACACCGGTCAAGCCGAACCCCACGCCCACAAAGCAAAGCTGGAAACCCGCAACTCAGTTGCCAAAATCCCACACCGGTCAAGCCGAACCCCACGCCCACAAAGCAAAGCTGGAAACCGGCAACTCAGTTGCCAAAATCCCACACCGCCGGGCGGGCGCTCACCGGCGTGAACACCGTATGTTCTGGCACGCTGTTCGGCATGGGATCCGACGGGGGCAGCATCTTCTTCGAGGTGCCTGAGAGCCAATGGATCGCGTCCAACGACCTGGCCTTCGCGATCCGCGACACCTACCCGGTATCACCCGGACACACGCTGGTCGTTCCTCGCAGGCTCGTTGCCACCTGGGACGGCACAACCCCCGCCGAGCGCGCGGCCCTGCTCGCGTTGATGTCCGAGGTCAAGGTCCAACTGCGCGACCAACTGAACCCGGACGGCTTCAACGTCGGATTCAACGAAGGGACCGCAGCGGGCCAGACCGTTTTCCACCTGCACATCCACGTGATCCCGCGCTTCACCGGCGACGTGACTGACCCGCGCGGTGGAATCCGTCACGCGGTGATGGGCAAAGGCAACTGGCAGCAGCCATGACGGCGCCCTCAGCGCAGTTCCAGTTGGAGTTCATCGAGCGAGTTCAGCGGCTACTGGACTCCGGCAGTTTCGTCGCGACCTACAAGTACGCGCTGCTCATCTCCTTGTGCAACGTGGCGGTGGAACAGGGATTCGACGACGAGCGCGAACAAGCCGTGGCGGTTCGGGACTTGGGCGAGCAATTCCTGCGGCTCTATTGGACCCATGTGCGCATCTACCCGGGCACCGAGGGGCAACTCCGCCAGAACTCCGGCGGCCCCGCCGCGATTTTGACAACCGTTGCGAACGCCCGCCGCGCCACCGCCAACCCGGATCGGTCCGACGCCTACCGCTCGCTGCCGGAAAGCATCCTGCGGGAAGCGACCAGGCGTGTGCGCCAGATGCCACTGATGAAACTCCAGACGATCGGGCGGGAGGAACAGGATCCGGACCATCCCGACAACTTCTTGTACCCGACGCAGGTCCACGACGGCTGCATCGTTCTGCGCCCTGGAGTCTCGGCATGCCTGCGCCGCTTCCGTTCACTGATCGTGTCCTCAGCGCAGGCGGGATGGGCGGAGTATGTCCGGCGTCACAATCCCGAACTAGGTGCCGGCTACGACCTGGAGGAGTTCCTCTTCGGGTCCAATCGTTCGGCGGTGCATGCTTTGGCGCCTGTGCTGCTCGATCTGCAGAAGGGCCGCTGTTTCTACACCGGTCGGCCGCTCGAGGTCGCAAAATCACACGTCGACCACTTCATCCCTTGGGCCAAGTTCCCGATCGATTCCCCGGTGAACCTCGTGCTTGCCAGCGGACCGGCGAACCTCCAGAAGAGCGACCATCTGGCCGCCTTGCCACATCTGCAGCGGTGGCGGATCCGCAATCTGGAACAGCACGACGAGCTAATGGCAGTTGGCGCGGTCCCTGCGGATGCCGATCGCGTGCTGTCGATCGCCCGGTTCACCTACGCCCAAGCCGCCCGCATCGGGACTCTAGGTTGGCTTCGGGGGCGGGACATGCAAGTGTTGCGCGGATACGAAGCGTTGCTGGGACCTCGACCGGCATGCCCGCGTTAGAGGTTGTGCTGTTGGTTAGCGAAACAACGCGTGGATTCGCTAACCAACCGCACAACCTCTAACCAGCCGCCACGAGCGGGCTCAGCCGCCCGAGCCCAACCCCTGCTGGATGAGGTTCATCACCGATGCATCGGCCAGGGTTGTGACATCGCCCAAAGACCGGTTCTCGGCCACGTCCCGCAGTAGCCGCCGCATGATCTTGCCGGAGCGGGTCTTGGGCAGTTCGGGTACAACCAGGATCTGGCGCGGTTTTGCGATCGGCCCGATCTCGTGGCCGACATGGTTGCGCAACTCCTGCACCAACTCGGGACCGTCAACGGCGTCACCGCGCAGGATGACGAACGCGACGATTCCCTGGCCGGTCGTCTCGTCGGCGGCACCCACAACCGCGGCCTCCGCCACGGCCGGGTGCGACACCAATGCCGACTCAACCTCGGTCGTCGAGATCCGGTGACCTGACACGTTCATGACGTCGTCGACCCGGCCGAGCAACCACACCGCGCCGTCCTCGTCGAGCTTCGCGCCGTCGCCGGCGAAGTAGTAGTGCGGCCAACGCAGCCAGTAGGTGTCCTTGTACCGCTGCGGATCGCCCCAGATGCCGCGCAGCATGCTCGGCCAAGGCTGGGTCAACACCAGGTAGCCGCCACCACCGGGCGCCACCGGTTCACCGATGTCGTCCACAACCGCCGCGCCGATTCCCGGCAGAGCACGCATCGCCGACCCTGGTTTGCACGCGGTCACACCGGGCAGCGGACTGATCATCATCGCGCCGGTCTCGGTCTGCCACCAGGTGTCCACGATCGGGCAGCGATCACCGCCGATCACCGAGCGGTACCACATCCAGGCCTCCGGATTGATCGGCTCACCGACCGAACCGAGCAGCCGAAGCGACGAAAGGTCGTACTGTCCCGGGATCTCTGCGCCCCACTTCATGAACGTGCGAATCGCGGTGGGCGCGGTGTACAAGATCGACACCTTGTGCTTGGCCACGATCTCCCACCAGCGGCCCTTGTGCGGAGTGTCGGGCGTGCCCTCGTAGATCACCTGCGTGGCGCCGTTGGCCAATGGCCCGTAGACGATGTAACTGTGACCGGTCACCCAGCCGATGTCCGCGGTGCACCAGTAGACGTCGGTCTCCGGCTTGAGGTCGAAGACGTTGTAGTGCGTGTAGGCGGTCTGGGTCAGATACCCACCGGAGGTGTGCAGGATGCCCTTGGGCTTACCGGTCGTGCCGGAGGTGTAGAGGATGAACAGTGGGTGCTCGGAGTCGAAGGCCTGCGGTTCGTGCACATCTGAGGCAATCGCCACGGAGTCGTGCCACCACAGGTCCCGGCCCTCATGCCAGGCCACGTCGTCCCCGGTTCGCCGCACAACGATCACATGCTCGACGCTCGGGCAATGCTCCAAGGCCTCGTCCACCGCCGGCTTCAACGGCATGGACGAACCACGCCGGAACTGCCCGTCGGTGGTGATGACGACTTTCGCCTGCGCATCGTCGATCCGGCTGCGCAGCGCCTCTGCGGAGAAGCCACCGAACACCACCGAGTGGATGGCGCCGATGCGGGCGCACGCCAGCATGGAAACCACCGCCTGCGGGATCATCGGCATGTAGATGGCCACCCGGTCCCCGGCTTGCACGCCCAGGTCGGTCAAAGCATTGGCCGCTTGCGAGACCCGGCGTTTGAGGTCGTCGTAACTGATGGTCTCGGTGTTGCCCGTCTCCGGTTCGAAGATGATCGCGGTGCGCGAACCGAGGCCCGCATCAACGTGCCGGTCCACGCAGTTGTACGCGACGTTCAGAGTGCCGCCGACGAACCACTTCGCGAAGGGCGCGCCGGACCAGTCCAGCACCTGCTCCCATGGCTGGTCCCAGTGCAAGCGGCCAGCCTGCTCGGCCCAGAAGCCCATGGTGTCGGCATCGGCCTTGTCGTAGAGCGCCTCGGTCGCGTTCGCCTGGGCGGCGAACTGCGGGGGCGGGGCGAAGTTGCGGGTCTCGGAGGCGAGGTTCGCAAGGGTGTCGGTCATGGTCGGGCCTTTCTGGGAGTTCGGGGTGAGGGGTTGAAAGGCGTCCGGGCGGCGGGGCCAACTCACACCACCCGGACGCCTGCTCTTAGTGGGCGACGGTCGCCTTCTCGGCGCCGGCGCCGCTCAGGGACCGGACCTCCATCTCGGCGAACTTCACAGCATCCGACTTGCCCGGGTCGGTGACGCTACCCAGCCAGCCGAGGAAGAACGCCAGAGGGATCGAGATCAGCCCCGGGTTGTCCAGTGGGAACCAGTGGAAGTCCACGCCCTGCAACATCGACGGGCTCTTGGTGGCACCCTCGGGAATCGGTTTGCCCGACACCACCGGCGAGAAGATGATCAGCGTGATGGAGCTGATCAACCCGCCGTAGATGCTCCACAGCGCACCTCGGGTGGTGAAGTTCTTCCAGAACAACGAGTAGAGGATCGTCGGCAGGTTAGCCGAAGCCGCGACCGCGAATGCCAGCGCCACAAGGAACGCGATGTTCTGGTCCTTGGCCAGGATGCCGCCGACGATGGCGACCAGGCCGATCGCCACCGCCGCGATCCGGGCCACCCGCACCTCGGCGTCGGCCGAGACCTGACCGCGCTTGATGTAGTTCGCGTAGACGTCGTGGGCGAACGAGGCACTGGCCGTGATGGTCAAGCCCGCGACCACCGCCAGGATCGTTGCGAAGGCAACTGCGGAGATGAAGCCCAGCAGCAGGGTGCCACCGAGTTCGTAGGCCAACAGCGGCGCCGCGGAGTTCGCCCCGCCGGGAGCGGCCTTGATCACATCGGCACCGACCAACGCGGCAGCACCGAAACCGAGCACGAGGCTGAACAGGTAGAACAGGCCGATCAGGCTGATCGCCCAGACCACGGACTTGCGGGCCTCCTTGGAGGTCGGGACCGTGTAGAAGCGCATCAGCACGTGCGGCAGGCCGGCGGTGCCGAGCACCAGGGCCATCGACAGGGAGATGAAGTCGACCTTGGTCAAGGTGCTGACGCCGTACTTGGCGCCCGGTGCCAGCAGCTCCTCACCCAGCGGGCTGTTGCCGGCGGCGGCACCCATCAGGTCGGACAGGCTGAACCCGTACTTGCTCAAGACCCACAGCGTCATGAGGGCGGCACCAGCGATGAGCAGGACCGCCTTGATGATCTGCACCCAGGTGGTGCCCTTCATGCCACCGACGAGCACGTAGACGATCATCAGAATGCCGACCACGGCGATCGTCAGGGATTGCCCGACGTTTCCGGTGACACCCATCAGCAAGCTCACCAGACCGCCCGCACCAGCCATCTGGGCCAGCAGGTAGAAGAACGACACGGCCAGCGTCGAGATCGCCGCGGCCATGCGAACCGGTCGTTGCCGCATGCGGAAGGCCAGCACGTCGGCCATCGTGAACTTGCCGGTGTTGCGCAGGAGTTCAGCGACCAGGAGCAACGCCACCAGCCATGCGACCAGGAACCCGATCGAGTAGAGGAACCCGTCGAAGCCAGTGAGCGCAATGGCGCCGGTTATCCCGAGGAAGCTGGCGGCCGACAGGTAGTCGCCTGCGATCGCGGTGCCGTTCTGGCCACCGGTGAATGAGCGCCCGCCGGTGTAGTAGTCCGACGCGGTCTTGTTCTGACGGGAGGCGCGAATAACGATGACCATCGTCACTGCGACGAAGGCCACAAAGATGGCCATGTTGACCAGAGGGCTGCCTGCGGTGGCGTTCATGCGTGGGTTCCTTCCAGGTCTTCACGGATCTCCGTGGCCAGGGGGTCGAGTTTGCGGTTGGCGTGACGCACGTAGAGGAACGTGATGAGACCGGTGGAGACGAACTGCAGCAACCCGAAGACGAGGCCGCGGTTGATGTTGCCCCACACCGGTTCGGCCATCCACGCCGGCGCGAAGACGGCGGCGAAGACGAACATGAAGTACCACACGAGGAACGCCACGGTCATCGGGAACGAGAAGCCGCGGTAGCGCTTGCGCAGTTCCTGGAACTGCGGGCTGCGCTGCGCCTTCACATACGCTTCAGGATCGGGGGTCCCCCCTACCTTCAGCGGGTCTTGGTTGATGGTCATCGGTCCTGCCTTCCGGGTCGGTGGTGACACGCTATGGGGGTACCGGAACCTGCGGAACGGCCTTCGCGGTCGCTTGCGGCGAGCGGTGCGAGCAGGCCCATCGGTGGTGCCGGCAACCGCGACCAACGGTCTGCGAACCGCGACGAACGGCGCGTGGGGTGGGGCCAAAACCTTGGATCTGAGATCAAATCGCGCCATGATTGGCCGGTGAACTTCAACACGACGATCCTCTTGTCCCTCTTGATCCCCATCGTCGTCACCGTGGTGATCCTGTTCGTGGTGCGTAACACCATGTCCGGGGGCGGCAAGAAGAAGCAGGCACAGGCTCAAGACCTGATGGCCACCGGGAAGAAGGCCCGGGCCAAACTGCTACGGGTCGACCCCACCGGAATGGTGGTGAACAACATCAATATCCAGTGCTGGGTCACTTTCCTCATGGAGCCGCTCGACGGCAGTGCCCCAGTTCCAGGCTCAGAAGAAGATCCTCATCAACCAGGTCAAGATGCCGCGGGTGGGAGACGTGTGGCCCGCCTGGTACAGCCCGACCGACCCGAATCTGTTCGCCGTGGGGATGCCCGATGGCGCCTCACCCGAGCAGATCCCCCTGTTCCGCGAGTTCGGGATTCCACACCCCCTGGACACCCCTGCGACCCCGGCCGCCTCCGACGACGGCCCAGTCGACGAGTTGCAGAAACTGGCGGAGATGAAGCAGAACGGTTTGCTCACCGACGAGGAGTTCGCGGCTGCCAAGGCCAAGCTGCTGGGGGGTTCCTGAGCCAGCACGGCGCCGATTGTGGCGTTGTTACGCCCCGCCATTCCCGGGTGTCGTGTTGTTGCTGGTTCCAAGCCCGACGGCCAACAACAACGCAACACTCAGGCTCTCGTTGCCTCAACAACGCAACAGACCCGTCGGCCCCACTTCACGCGAACGTGCGGCGGATCAGTTTCTCCACCTCGACGGCCACGAAGACCACCAGCGCGAGCCCGATGCATAGGGCCAGCTCCCCAGGGGCCAATGCCCCGGTCCCGAACGCCTGCTGCAGCGGCTGCCAGTAGATCACGAGCAACTGCAGCAAGACCGTGATCACAAGTGCGGCCACCATCGGCCGGTTGCTGAACAACCCGATCGCGAAGACACTGCGGCGCTCCGAGCGGATTACGAAGGCATGCACCACCTGACAGAACACCAGCGTCGTGAAGACCATCGTCTGCCAGTTGGGCGAGCCCGAGTGGTAGCCGACGGCCAACGCCGTCAAGGAGAGCCCTCCGATCAAGGCGCCGACCCAGATGATGTGCGCACCCATCCCGCCTGCGAAGACACTCTGCTGGGGAGGGCGCGGGGGCCGGTTCATGATGTCCTTGCCAGCCGGTTCGGCCGCCAGTGCAAGGCCCGGAAGACCATCGGTCAGCAGGTTGATCCACAGGATCTGCAGCGGCAGCAGGGCCAGTGGGAAACCCAGGAACGGAGCCAGGAATACGGTCCAGATCTCACCGCTGTTGCCGGTTAGCACGTACTTCACGAACCGCCGGATGTTGTCGTACATGCGACGGCCCTGTCGCACGGCAGCGACCAAGGTGGCGAAGTTGTTGTCCAACAGCACCAGGTCGGCCGCACCCCGCGCGACATCGGTTCCACCGTCGCCCATCGCAACACCGATGTCCGCCTGCTTCAGCGCGGGGGCGTCGTTCACTCCGTCGCCGGTCATGGCCACCACATGGCCGCGGGCCTGAAGTGCACGCACGATGCGGATCTTCTGCGCCGGGTCCACCCGGGCGTACACACCGATTCCATCCACCCTGTCGGCGAACCGCTCATCATCGAGGGCCGCGAGTTCGACGCCGGTCACCGTGTCGCCCACCGGAATGCCCACCCGGTCGGCAATCGCCGCAGCAGTGGCCGGATGATCACCGGTGATCATGATGGGGACGATCCCAGCGGTGGAGCATTGACCGATCGCGTCGAGCACGCCGTCGCGCGGAGGGTCGAGCAGGCCGATCAAGCCGATCGGCTCCAGGTCGGTCTCCACATCGTCGATGTCTGGTATCCCGGCCAGACAACGCCGGGCGAACACCAGCACCCGCAAACCGCCGGCTGCCATTGACATCGCCTGGGCCGCTATTGCGTCCTTCTCGCGCAGCAATGGCACAAGCACCTCAGGCGCCCCTTTCGTGAACGCCCAGCTCCCGTCTCCCTCGCACACCACCGTCATGCGCATCCTTGAGGAGTCGAACGGAATCTCATCCACGCGCCGCCAACCCGACCCGTCCCACAACGGCCGGGCGAATTGCAGCAAGGCCACCTCCGTGGGATCACCGATCGGTTCGGCATCGCCGGGCCCAAGGTGCGCGTCGTTGCACAGCGTCGCCACTTGAGCCAACTCCTGGACCATGTGCCCGTCCTGCAACCACACCCGTTCGGCGGTCATGCGGTTGCGAGTCAGCGTGCCGGTCTTGTCGGCGCAGATGTGCGTCACCGAACCCAAGGTCTCCACGGCCGGTAGCCGGCGGGTCAATGCCCTCTGCTTGATCATGGTTGATGCGCCTTGGGCCAACGTGATCGTGACGACTGCCGGCAGCGCCTCGGGGACCGCCGCCACCGCCAAGGACACTGCGGTGAGCAGCATCTGCACGGGGTCCTCGCCGCGCAGAAGCCCAGCCGCGAACACAATCAGGCAGATCACAACAACTGAGATGGCGATCGCACGCCCGAGGCGGGCCAGTCGTCGCTGCAAGGGGGTCTGCACTCCGTCGGCACCGGCCACCAAGCCAGCGATCTCGCCGAGTTCGGTTGCCGCCCCGGTCGCCACAACGACACCCCGGCCGGCTCCAGCGACCACCTCCGTGCCGCGGAACAGCATGTTCGCCCGATCGGCCACGGGGGTGTCGACGGGCAACGGCGAGACCGACTTGACCACCGGTGTCGACTCTCCTGTGAGGGCGGCCTCGGCGGCTTGCACACCGGTGCCCGCGATGAGGCGCACATCGGCGGGAACCCCGTCCCCCGCGGTCAGCAGCACCACGTCCCCGGGCACGACCTCGCGGGCATCCACACCTTGGGCGTCGCCGTCCCGCACGACCTGCGCGGTCGGCACGCTCAACCGTTGCAGCGCTGCGAGCGCCTGGTCGGCGCGGTACGCCTGGAACACGCCGATGACCGCGTTGATCACGATGATGATCGCGATCACAACCGCCTCGAGAACCTCCCCTACCACCACCGAGATCGCAGTCGCGGCCAGCAGCAGGTAGATCAGAACATCTTTGAACTGGTCTAGGAGCAGCCCGCCGATCCCGCGGGACGGGGCCTCCGGCAGGGCGTTCGGTCCAACGTCATCGAGACGATGCTGGACTTCATCACCGGTGAGGCCGAGTTCGGCGTCCACCCCGAGTTCGCTGAGCACGGAAGCGGCGTCGACTGCCCACGGTTCTGCGTGTTCTGCGGACGTGGACATGTGCACCCTCCCCACACATGATCGCGCCGCGCTGGCCGGGACCGCCCGTTGAAAGGCCCGGCTACTGCTCCCGCAGGGTCCGCTTCAGCCCTTCAGTGATCGCCTTCAGCACTGCGACGCGGGCGTGGTACTTGCTGTTGGCCGGGATCACGTGCCAGGGCGCTCCGGCGGAGGTCGTGCGCAGGACCATCTGGTCGATGGCTTGGACATAGTCGTCCCAGCGCTCGCGGTTGCGGTAGTCCTCTTCGGTGATCTTGTGCTGCTTGTAGGCCGTCTCCTCGCGCGCCTGGAAGCGGGCGAGCTGTTCCTCCGGGGAGATGTGCAGCCAGAACTTGGCCACGAAGTAGCCGCGCTCGACCATCTGCGCCTCGAAGTCGGCGATCTCGTCATACGCGCGCTGCCACTCATCGGGGGACGCGAAACCCTCGACCCGTTCCACAAGCACCCGGCCGTACCAGGTGCGGTCGAAGATGGCGAAGCGACCGGCGGGTGGCATGTGCTGCCAGAAACGCCACAGATACGGGTAGCGCAGTTCCTCGGGCGTGGGCGCCGCCACTGGGTTCACGCGGTAGTCGCCTGCCTCCAGAGATTGGGTGACACGGCGGATGACCCCACCCTTGCCAGCGGCGTCCCAACCCTCAAAGGCCAGCACCGAACTGATACCTCGTTTGCGTGCCTCGATCGACAGCTTGTAGAGCTTCGCCTGCTGCTTGGCCAGTTCCGCGCGGTAGGTCTCTTTGTCCAGTTCCTGGGTCAGATCGACCTTGCTGAGCACGGTGGCCTCACCGTCGAGTTCCCCGAACACAGATTGAGCCAGGGACGGCCCGGTGACCGGCTTCTGCTCGAGGCGCGCGGTGAGGGCTGCCAGGATCGTGCGGGCCACGGTCAGGTCCCGGTAGCGGCTGTCGGTGGATTCCACGATCGTCCAGGGCGCGCCCGGTGCGCTGGTCTCGCGCAGGATGCGCTCAGCGACCGGCAGGGTCGGGCCCATCTTCTCCAACGCGGCCCAGTCCCGCTGGTCGATCCACCAGCCGGTCTCGGGGTTCTTCTCGGCCTTGCGCAGCTTCTTACGCTGCTTGTTCTCGGGGGTGTGCAGGAAGAACTTCAGCACCAGAGCACCGTCGGCGACCAGCTGGGCCTGCATACCCTCCACGTGGCGCAGCCACTTGCTGAACTGCTCCTCGCTCATCTCGTCGTTCACGCGCATCGTGGCCGCACGCATGAGACCGCCGGCGAAGATCGCGGCCTGCCCCTTGGGCGGCAAAGCCCGCCACAACCGCCACAGCGTCGGGCGCTCTTCCTCCTCCTGGCTCTGGTCGGCGAACACGCGGGTGCCGACGAACCTGGTGTCGAGCCACTCGTTGAGACGGTTCACCATCTCGTTGGCAGCTATCCGGTCGTCACCTGCGATCCAGATGATCACGGGGAAGTCGGCGTTGCGCAGGTCGTACTGAGCGTTCACCAGCCCTACCCGCAGGGTCGGTACCTCGGCCTTGTACGCCTCTTTGGCGACCTTGTTGCCGACTTCGGACACTTCGAGCATGGCGACCTCCTGGTTCCTGGGGCGAGTATTCCAAGCGGAAGGGGTCCGGCGCTTGGTGAACGGAACATGTACCGAAGGGGTTGCCGCACCACCATGATCAACCCGTTCGGTACGGCCAAATCGGTCATAAAACCCGAAACGGTCCGAGTTCGGCGTTGGCCCGCCCCTGACGTCCAACCAGAACGGTACGCCTACCGCCTGATCACCCAGGTCCGCTTCCACGTGTTGCGCACCCAGCTGTCCTTGTACTTGGGCTTCGGTACCGCCGTGATCCACAAGGTCACCTTGACCTGCGGGTAGCCCTTGATCGTGACGCTGACGGCGCCGTCCTTACCCACCTTGGTCCGGCAGTACCGCACTTCACCTGCTGCCGAACTGCTCACCGGGCGGCACCGGACTTTGTACTTCAGGGTGCCCTTCTTGTTGGTCTTGGACTTCTTGACCAACGTGCACTTATCGCCCTTGCAGTTCTTGTCCACGACCACGTCAATGGGCAGAACCTGGCGCACCTTCACCGTGGCCTGGGCCCGCGCCGACACGTCCTTGCCCACGATCTGACCGGCGTCCCACGGCGCACCCAAGGCTGTGACCGTGTTCGTCGTGTCCTTGTTGATCGCCGTCGTGCAGGTGTAGGTCCAGATCTCATCGGGCCAGCCCTCTCCCATGGATGAGGACGTCAGCAGACCGTCGCCGTTGTCGTCACCCTTGACGTAGGTCACCGGTGAGCACTTGTCGTCGCTGACCCGGATGTTGGCCAGAGGCATCGTGCCGACGTTGGTGACGTCGTAGGTGTAGGTCACCTTGTCGCCCTTGTCGACACGTGTGGCCGACGGCGTCTTGACGACCGCGATCGCTGGGTTGAGCCTGCCCCCGATCACGAGCACCGTGACGGAGGTGGCGTCGGTCACCTTGCCGCCGCTGGGTGTCGTTCCCGTCGCATCGGCGATGTTGGTGGTGTCGTCCTGCAAAGCGCTCACGCACTCGAAGGTCCATTCCTCGTCGGGCTTCAGAACACCATCGCCGTTGTCGCCGGACTTGTAGGTCACCGGCGAGCACTTGTCGTCCTTGACGGTGATGTCGGTGAGGTCGACGGTGCCGTTGTTGAGGACCGTGTAGGTGTAAGTGACCGGCGTTCCCTTGGCCACCAACTCCGCGCTCGGCGACTTCTTGATCGCGATGCTGCCCTTGTAACTGCGGACGGTGGCGTTGTCGCTGTCCGTGGAGATGCCGCCGAGGATCGGTTCGACAGCCGTGACCACAGCCGTGTTGATGACTGTGGCCGCGCCGCTGAACGTCGCCTTGCAGGTGTACATCCAGGTCTCGCCGGGATCGACCAGGCCGTTGGAGTTGGTGTCGCCGGACTGGTATTCGACAGGGGCGCACCTGTCGTCGGCCACGTCGAGCACCTTCATCGCCGTCGTCGCCGCACCCGAGGTGATCTCGTAGGTGTAGGTCACCTCGGTGCCGACCGGCACCAGCAGTACCCCGGACTGGACAACCCCACCGGGCGCCGCGGCGGACTTCGTGATGTCGATCCCCTTCTGGATCACCTCGACCTGCGCGGTGTCGGTGGCTTGCATCGGATCGCCGGTCTGCTTCGGTCCGCCCTCATCGATGAACGGCGTCGCCGTGAAGGTTCCCGTGTTGGTCGTGTTCACGCTGATCGCGGTGGTGCACGTGTAGGTCCACACCTCACCCACGCCCATCACCTGGTCGTCGCCGGTGTCGCCGCTGACGTAGGTCACCGGTGAGCACTTGTTGTCGGTGAGCCAGTCATCGAGGCCGGCCGGTCCCTCGAACGGGGTCTCACCGAGGTTGCTCGCAACGTAGGTGTACGTCACATTCGTGCCTGGGTAGACAGTCGGCTTGCTCGCCGTCTTCTCCAGCCCGAGTTTCGGCACCCGCACCTCGACGGTCTGGGTGTCGGTGGCGGTCAGCTCCCCATCGGGGCCCTGCATGGTGGCCGTGGCGATGTTGGTCGCCTTGGTCGGGGTCATAGAGGCGACGGTGCACTTGAACGTCCAGGTCTCGCCGGGCTGCAGCACGGGCGGAACACCCCCGGAGGTGATGCTCACCGAGGTGCATTGGTCGTCGACCACGATGTCGTTCAGGTCACCCACCGGTGCAAGCTCCACGTTGCCCGTGTTCGTCAACTCGTAGGTGTAGACCACCGGCTTGCCCTCCAGGGTGACCGTCCGGTCCGGGGTCTTCACCAACTCCATCTGCGGGCGGTAGTCGAAGAAGTTGGAGAACGTACAGGTCGCATCCTCGCCCGCCGCGAGCGTCACCCTCGCCCCGAGTTCAGGCGAATAGTCAACCGCGGCGGCCGTCCCGACGCAGACCGGGTGGGCGCCATCAGGGCTGGACAGGTACCAGTCGACCGGCAGGTTCACCTCCTGCACCGTGTAGGCGCCGGGTGTGAGTCCGTTGGTGGGTTCGCTCTGCTGGTCCTTCAGGCTGAAGTCCGCGCCGAATGAGCGCTCGAAGTCGAATTCCTGCTCCGGGTCGTCGCCAGCCTCCTTGATCACGGTCAACGACGCGTCCTTGCGGTTGGTGAACGTACACGTCAGCGAGTCGCCCGGGTCGATGCCGACCTCGATCTTGCCGGCTTGGAGATCGGCGGTGCCCACCGGGGATCCGGCGTCCACACACTGGATGGAGTCCAGGTTCCAGTTGGCGGGAACAGTCGGCTCAGTGAACGTGAACATCTCACCGCCGTCGGCCGGGTAGACCGTCATCGTCTTGACGTCGATGTCGCCGTCAGGGGCGAGGCTGAACGCCTGGTCTGCGGGCACAACCCCGCCGTCGGCGCCGCTGGCCGTGAAGTCGAACTGGGTCCCGTCGGCGGGGTCGGCGACCTTCACGATCTGCACCGTGGCAGTGGGCACCTTGGTGTCGGAGTACGTGCAGGTCGCCTCCGCTCCCGCAGGCAGCGTGAAGTCAGCCTTACCCGTGTTGAGGTTGTAGACCGGGCTGGTCACACCGTCGCACTCGATGCCCGACAGCGACCACCTGTCCGGAGCCGACGTCGGGACGTCCTCCTGAATTTCGATCTGAGATCCCGCACCGATGTTGGTGAAATCCTGGGGCGTTCCGCCACCGAGCAACGAGAAGGCGGTCGGAGAGATCCCGGGCGGCACGCTCGATGCGGTGAACTCGAACTGCTGCGACGAGCTCACATCCGTAACCTTGTCGACCTTCAAAGATGCGCGCTGCTGATTCTCGAATACGCAGACCCCGATGTCGCCATTGGCCAGCGTGACAGTTGCCGAACGGTTGACCAGGTCACCGCCAACAGGTGGGTTCGGCGTCGGACCCACGACACAGTCGGCCTCCACCAGATCCCAGCCGGGCTTCGGAGCCTCGGTGACGGTGTATGTTCCGGGATCCACCTCGAAGCTCTGGTATTCACCGCCGGCCAGGGGGAAGTTCTCGTTGAAGACCCCGCCATCTGTGGCGTTGAAACTGAACAGCGCAGGCGAGTCCGCGGGGTCGGTGTTCTTCAGCACGTAGAGGAACGCCTTCGGCGGGGCCTTGGTGTTGACGTACGTGCACACCACGTCGTCGGCGTAGTCGAGGTCACCGGACACCTGACCGCTGGCTACGGAGAGCGCCTCCGACCCGTCACCGGTGCATTCCAAAGAGGTCAACGTCCAGTCACTCGGAGGCGTTGCCTCGGTGACCGAGAAAGCAGCAGCCGGGACGATGTCAGTGAACGCCTGGGTGTTCAAGCTGTTCTTGAGGGTGAAGTTCGCCGGGGACAGACCTGTGGCGTTGAAGGAGAACTCAGTGTCGTCGGCCGCGTTTTCGGGATCCACGGCGTTCTTCACGATCGTCAACCGCGGCTTCTGCTGATTGGTGTAGGTGCACACCGCCGAGTCAGTCGGCTTGAGTGTGACGAGGACCTTGCCGCTCGTGGTGTCGCCCGAAACCGGGTTGTCGGCGTCCCCGTTGACGACGCACTCGATGTCGGTGAGCTCGAAACCGCTCTGGCCGGTGGGCGGCGCCGGTTGGGACTTCTCCGTCACGGTGTAGTCGTTTCCACCGGACCCGGGGCGCACGGTGTATGTCTTGGAGTCACCGAGGTCCAGCGAGAAGTCCGAGGACCCCGGCTGACCCGGATCAACCAGTCCCGTGCCTTGGACGTTGAAGTCGAACTTGTCGGACCACGTCGAGGGGACCTCGTCCTTCACGATCGTCAACGTCGCCGGTGGCAGCGCGGCGTTGGTGTAGACACACTCAGCCTCGTCGCCGTACGCCAAGGTCACCTCAATCTGGGCATCCGTGCGCGTGAAGTCGACGTTGCAGGAGATTCCGTCCAGCTCCCATCCCGCGGGAATCGTCGCCTCATTGATGGTCACCGTCCCGGGAGCCAGATTGGTGAATTCCCGCGACTGGCCGTCCTTGAGGTCGAACGTCGAGGGGCTCAGCGGGGAACTTGCGGTGAAGCCGAACTCGGCATCCGAATCAGCCGGACTGGTCTGCTTGGTGATGGTCAGGCTCGGGCGACGCTTGTTCGTGAACGTGCACGTGACGTCCTCGGTCGGCTCGATGATCACCTTGATCTCACCGTTGGGAAGGTCCTTGGTTGCCGTGGTGTCGCAGCGCAGTTCCTTGAGGTCCCAACCGTCCGCGTCGGCCTCGGTGATCGTGTACTCGCTGCCACCACCTTGCGGCCCATCCAGCAGGAGGGTGCGACTGGCCGGCGGCGTGCTGGGGTCGGTGGAAGTGTTCAGGTCGAAGGCTTGGTCGTCCGGCGCCACTCCCGGTCCAGCCACGGTGAACGAGAAGTCTTGGTCCACCTCGCCGGGTTCCGTGACCTTCACAACGCGCAGGTTGGCGCCGCGGTCGATGTCGATGGTCATCTGGTCGGTGTCGGTGACCGCGCCATTGTTTTGCGGCCGGGACTGCGGATTCGACCAGGTGGAGGTCACCTCAGCCTTGTTGGTCACCGAGGTCACCGAGCTGGGCGGGTTGAGCACCGTGTCGCACTCGTAGATCCAGGTCTCGCCTGTCTCGAGTTTCTGGTTGTTGTCGGTATCACCGCTCTTGTAGTTGACAGGCGAGCACTTGTCGTCCGTGACAGCGCTGGCGCGCACCAGGTTGAGCGTGTCGTTGCCGGTGTTCGTGACCGTGTAGACGTAGGTCACCTTCGTCCCGGCGGAGACTGTACCGCCGTCGGGGATGGCCCCGCCGCCAACGGTCTTCTTGGCGGTCTTGGCGATGTTGATGCGCGGAGTCTTTACGTCGATGCTTTCGTTCGCGGAGTCGGTGACTACGAAGCCGCTCGGGTCGATGCCCGCGACGCTCACCGTATTGGGGTGCGTAATGGGTGTCGTCCGCGTGGGCAACGGACCAATCTTGACCTGACAGGTGTAGGTCCATGCGTCACCGGGCGCGAGTTTGCCGCTTGCCGCCCCCGGACCCGAGGGCGCAGAGACTGCGGTGCACTGCGGGTCGATGGGCTTGGTCACCGACAGAGTCGCGTTTCCGGTGTTGGTCACCGTGAACGTGTAGGTCTCGTCCCAGCCGATGCCATTGCCGCGGATGGGGTCGTCGGCAGCCACCTTGGTAATGCTGATTCCGGGCGAGTAGTTGAAGTCGTTATAGAGCTTGCACGCGGCCACGTCGGAGGGTTCCATCTGGAACTGGAACGACGGGTCGTTTCCCAGCGTGCCGCTCACGGTGGTCGTGCCACCCTCGGTGTCCTTGATGTCACAGGTCCAGCGGTCGGCCGTGAACTCGGTCTTGACCGACTCCGAGACCTTCACCGTCGCGGTCTGGCTGGCGACCTTGGGTTTCCACTGGAACGCGGCTGTGCCCTGTGCACCGGAGGTGGCACGGGTCTTCGGGCCTTCCGGGCCGGTCGGGTCCACCCAGGTGTAACCGCCAGAGACACTCGGTTCGACCGTGATGTCCCAGCCGGGCGCCGGCAGGTAGTCCGCGCCGGAACTGCTCTGCGCGAGCTTCTGCACGGTGACGCTGTTGCCGCACAAAGAGGTCACGACCGAGCGCAGGAACACGCCCAAGGCCGCGAAGTCGGTGAAGGCCACTGCGTCGACCTGGTTGATCGTCTTCCCGGCCAGCGCCGCAGCCGACTTCTCCAGCAACGGTCCGGAGATCTTCTTCAGGCGGTCCTGCGACGAGGAACTGGTCAGTCCGTTGCCGACTCCGACCACGAGCATGCGGGTGCCATTGAGTTTGAGCGCATTGGCCTGGGTGATCGCGTTGTCCAGCGCGGTGCCCGTGGACGATGTGTTGACGTTAGTGCGCGTTGCGCTGGCGTTGTACGCGGTGGGGTCGCCATCCGTGATGTAGATCGCGAGCTCGGGGTCGTCAATCCCCTTGATGCCGTCTTCCCAGTTGGTCCAGGTCAGGGCACTGTTCTGGACCTGATTGCCGTTATAGATCGTCACACCGATGGGCTTTGACGGAGGCGGGGTGTAGTAGTTGTTCAGGGCAGTGCTCAGCGCGCCGCCACCGCCAGTAGTGGCGGCATTGACCGGCACCCGACTGCTCAACTGTCCGGAGAACGTCGCGAACTGGGTGATCCGCAACGTGGAGTTGGTGTCCTTGAGCGCGTTCATCAAGTCCTTGCCGGCGTTGCGCACCGTGTTCACCGCGCCCGCGCTCTGGATCGAACCCGAGGCATCCAAGATCAAGGTCGCGTCCAGACCGCAGGTCTCCGCGATGAACGGGTTGTCGACCGGGGCGACTGCCGCCGATACGTCTTGCGCGGTTGCAGGTGGCGCCCCGACAAGCCCGGCGAACAGCAGCGACGTGATGGCAGTGCCTACGAATACCCCGCGCATGGCAAACCCCCTCCAGAAAGTAACCATCCAAATACTCACAGTTACCATGACCGCAACGCGCGTTAGGCCAGTCGAGGGACAGTCCGGCTACGCAGAGTGCGCGCTGGGCGCCCGGGGAGTTGGTTAGAGGTTGTGCTGTTGGTTAGCGAATCCACGCGTTGTTTCGCTAACCAACAGCACAACCTCTAACCAGGACCGAAACCGGGCCGGGCCAGGACCGAAACCGGGCCGGGCCAGGACCGAAACCGGGCCGGGCTGCCCCACAAGACCGGCAAGCCTCAGCCCGCGCTCGCTTGCGTCACCACGTCGTCGACCACCGTCACGTTGAGCCGATCCGGGCGGTAATCCAGCGTGACCGGCCTGCCCACGCCATCCACCGAAATCACCCGGAAGTCGAAGCCCTCGGCCTTTGCGGAGTTGCGGGCCTTGGCCACCGAAAGTCCGACCAACGTCGGTCCGAAGGCTGCCGCCGAGTCGGGGACCGCGTAATCCAGCAGCGCCTCGTCGCCGGCAAGCAGGGTCAACTGGATCCCGTCGGCCTCGAACCGGTCGACCCTGGAGAGCAGTTCAAAGTAGCGCTGCTCCGACGCCATGAGGTCAGCCGGGCCAGCCATCTTGGTGCTGCCCACAGCGCCCACTGCCAGCCTGCCGTCCTCGCTGGCAGCGAAGGGACCGAAGTACCTGTTCACCGGGCCGGCACCGGACAGCGTTCCTGGCTCGAAGCGCAGCGTGACCTCCCCAGTGATGGCCGCCGGGCCGATCAGAACCCAGTCAGTGCCCGGTGCGAGCATCGGTGGCACCGGCCCGGTGGTCCCCGTGGGCTGCGCAGACTCAGGCGGACTGCTCGACGTGGCACTGCAAGCGGCCAACGCAAGGACCAGCACTGAGAGCAGAACAGAACGTCGCATGCCCACAGGCTACGCGCGACCACCGACAACACCGGCCACCCGCAAGCTGTCAGTCCCCGGCCACCCCCAATGGTCCGGGCCGCCCGAAGAGGTACCCCTGCCCGTGGGTCCAACCCTGGGAGGTCAGCAGCTCGGCTTGTCCCTCGGTCTCGACCCCTTCGGCAATGGAGATCAGATTAAGCGACCTCGCCAAACCCGCCAGACCTGATGAGAGCGCATTCGACTCAGTCGATTCAGGCGTGAGGTCCATGACAAACGAGCGGTCGAGTTTCAAGCCGCGGACCGGCAACTTCTGAATCATCGCGATGGATGAGAAACCGGTGCCGAAGTCGTCGATGAACACTTCTATCCCGTGCGCGCTGAGCTCCTTCAGACTCCTCACGACAGGTTCCAACAGGGGCAGGATCGAGGTCTCGGTGACCTCGAGAACGAGCCGGGAAGGATCTACTCCGGAACCATCAAGTGTGCTGAGCAGCCCGGCTGCCCAGTCGGGAGACGCGAGTTGCAGAGCGGAGACGTTCAACCCCATGTACCTGATCTCCGGGTAGGCCTTCATCTCCGCAACTACCCACCTCTGCACGTGCTCACCCAACGGGATGATCAGACCACTGTCCTCAGCCACCGGGATGAAGTCCTTGGCCGCGATGAGCCCGCGGACCGGATGCACCCATCGCGCAAGTGACTCGTACCCGGTGATCTCGCGGGTGGCCAGGTCGACCACGGGCTGGTAGTGAACGGTGAACTCGTGGTTGTCCAACCCGTCGCGGATCTGCGATTCAAGAGTCATCCGTGAAAGAGCCCGGGTGTGCATCGTGTCGTCGAAGAACTGCCAGCGTGCCCGGCCCGAGCCCTTCGCCTGGAACAACGCAACGTCCGCATCCCGCAGCAGACTCCCCGGCGTCGAGTCCCCGTGCGACACCGCTATGCCGATTGAGGCGCTCGGAATGATCCGGTGCGATTTCACAATTGTCTCGGCCGCGATCACTCGGCTGATGTGGGCAGCGATGGTGTCCAGGAGATCCAATTGCTCCAAATCAGTGACCACTACTACGAACTCGTCACCTCCGAAACGGCCGAAGAAGTCCGTCGGCCGAACCACAGATTTGATCCGTTCTGCCACCGCCACCAGAATCTCGTCGCCGGCCTCATGTCCAAGCGAGTCATTGACGACCTTGAAATTGTCCAGGTCGATGAACAGCACACCAACGCGGGTCGAGCCATGAGTTGCGTTCGCGAGTTCGAGTTCGAGCATGTCCAGCAGCCACGCGCGATTGCGCACTCTGGTCAGTGGGTCGTGGAAGGCTTGGAAGGCTAGATTCTCGCGGGCCTCACGCTCGCCGGAGACATCCTCGAACTGCGTGATGAACGCCTGTGGATTCCCCTCGCTGTCCCGGATGAGAGCAGTGCCGACCCGCGCCCATAGCGACGAACCACCTGGCAGATGTAGCTCGCCCTGCAGAACGGATTGCCGATCCGGGTCCTCGAGCAGCAGTGCCCGCTCACGTTCAATCGAGTGCAGAAGACTCAGGCTCATGTGGTCAGTCAGAGACGACGCGAGAAGCGATGTTCGGTCGCGGCTCAGGATGGCGCACAGTGCATCGTTGACCTCCAGAACGCGGCCATCGAGATCGTTGATCGCGATGCCGGTCACGGCAGACTGCATGGCCCCGCGGAACAACTCCTCTGAGGCCGCAAGGCGTTCGGCGGTCGCGCGCCTCTGCGTCACATCGCGCCACGTGAAACTCACGTAGTCGCCAACTTTGAGCGCGCGCACGTCCCAACTGCAACTGCCGTCGCCTGGAACAGCCACCTCATCGAGCACCAACGGCTTGCTCGTCTCCGTGACACTGACCAGCCAAGTGAGGATCTCTGCCGCTGCCGATTCCCCGAAGGCCTGGGCCACGGACGCACCTAGCAACTGCTCACGATCGCGGGCAAGTTCCACAGCGGCGGCGTCGTTGGCGTCCAGGACGAACGCATGAAAGGGCTGGTCGGTGGGTCGGACCGTTCGGATCAGAATGTGCGGATCGATCATCGACTCGACTGTGGCCGCCAGTTGCCGCGCTGCCCGCTGGCGCTCCCCGGTGATGTCCGCGAAGGTCGCGACCACGGCGGCGTCAGTTGGAGCGGTATGTGGCAGGGGCACCGAGTTGATCATCAGCCACACCAGGGAGCCGTCCGGCCTGCGTACGCCCATGACCTCGTCGTGGACCGGTTCACCCGTGGCAAGTGTCACCGTCGTGGGGTGCTCATCGCCCGGGAATGGCGACCCGTCAGGGTGGATCGCCGCCCATCGCGGGTCCATCGAGGTTCGCCCCGCGATCTGCTCGCCCGACAGGCCGAGGATACGTTCGGCGGCGGCGTTTGAGTCGAGGATCTGGCCATCGGCGGCATGCACAACCAAGCCTTCGGGCAGGTGCTCGAAGACGCTGTCCAGCCACAGACTGTTGTCCCCCACCACTTATCTCCCCTCGGCCGAAATCCAGTTGGAGAGTAGCCCGGGTGCCCTGCCGAAACGGGAATGTCGGACATTTCGTGGGGTGTCCATTACTCAGGGTGTTGACCACCCCGGCCCGTCCCGGTCCACCCAGCCTCAACCGAGCGGGACCCCGTGGAACGCCCACAGGTACGCAGCGGGGAAACGCCGTGCCCACGCGCGCTCGTCGTGGCGGTCACCGGCGACCACTCGCGCCACAACCTGACGATGCCCCGCCTCGGCCAGGGTGGCGGACAACTCGTGCAGGTGGTCGACCAGGTCGTCGGGACCTGCGAAGTCCAAACGCTCGCGGTCGCCCATGTCGAGGTAGATGCGCAGGGCCGGTTGACTGCCCGATTGCACGAGGGCCTCCCGCAGAACATGACCGTGCATCGGGAAGTCGAGGACCACCGGCGAGAAGGCCATCACCTTGGAGACCAGATCCGGCTTGTGGGCCGCCACATACAAGGCCATGTAGCCGCCCATCGACGACCCCGCCACTCCCACCTGCTCACGGTCACGCGCAACCCGGTAACGAGCCTGGACCAAGTCCTTGACGTCGCCAAGCAGGAACTCCGCGGTCTGCTCGGCGTAACCCTCGATCCGCTTCAAACGCCGACCACGCGGGCTGGTCCGGTAGTCCCACGAACCTGCCGAGTACATCGCGAACCGGTCGTAGCGCCCGGGTGGAGCATCGATTCCCACGACGATCGCGGGTCTGTAACGACCCTCAGCGTGCATGGACTGCATGGTCTCGTCGACGCGCCATTCCTTGTTGTACGTCGAGGTCGTGCGATCGAACAGGTTGTGCCCGTCGAACATGTAGATGACCGGGTAGGTCCGATCGGTCCACTCGTAGTCCGCGGGCAGATACACGCGCACAACCACCCGCCGATCGCGCAGAAGCAGGGCTGTCACATCCACCCGGCCCGCGATGCTGGAGCGTTGTCGCGCCATGGACTAGCGGCCCACCCCGACGACCCGTTTCATGACTTGACCACGTCCGCACGCCGCGCGAGGCTCGTGATCTCCGCAACGAAGTCCGGCCACAGATCACGGGGCATGTCGTGGCCCATGCCGTTGTAGCCGACGAACTTCGCATTGCGCATCGCACGGGCCGCAGCCAGTCCACCGCTTGGGGCCACGAGCGGATCGTGCAGACCGTGGATGACCAAGGCCGGCACATCGACCCGGCGCAACTGCGCGGTCCGGTCCGGTTGTGCGCTGATCGCCGCCAACTGACGCAAATAGCCACCGGGATCGTGTCCGCGGTCGTAGGACTGCCCCCCGAGCTCCATCAGCATCTCCTCGTCGAACGCGTAGCCCTTGGAGCCGATGATGCGGAACGTCTCCACAACCGCGGCTTGCGCGGAGGCCCGGTCGGAGACCACCCTGCGTCGGGTCAACGTCGTGAACACCGCGGGCTTCGGGTTGCCCACCCGACGGGAGCCGGTCGAGGTCATGATCAGCGTGAGGCTGCGCAGGTGATCGGGGCGCCGGATTGCGACGGTCTGCGCGATGAAGCCACCCATTGACGCGCCTACAAGATGGACCGGCCCAAGCCCCAACGCTTCAATGAGACCGATCGTGTCGTCGGCCATGTCGTCGATCGTGTAGGGCGGCTTCTGTCGCCGCACGAACATGCCCGCCAGGCTCGGCGCACGCTGATCGTGCAAGTGGGTGGACAAGCCCATGTCGCGATTGTCGAAGCGCACCACGTGGAAGCCCTCGTCGGCAAGCGCCTGGCAGAACGGCTCGGGCCAGGCGATCATCTGTGTGCCCAGACCCATCACGAGCAGGATCGGCGGGTTCCCCGGATCGCCGAAAGTCTCGTAGGCAATCTCGATCTTGTTCACAGCAACCTTTGTAACCGTCACGTAGCCAGGCTACGACGAGCCGCTAAGCGGACCCATCAGTCCTCGTGGCTACAGCCCAGGGCGGGTGGGGTCAAGCACCGAGCCGGCGTTGAAGAACCGCTTGACCGTCGCCTGCTGGCCGAGCAGCGCCAGGCCGTCCACGCGCACCCTGTCCTGCACCACATAGCGGGAGTTGATCACGGACCGGGCAGCCGGACTGATCGTGCAGAAGACCCGGAACCCGGCCTTGTGCAGGTAGGCGAAACCTGCGGAACCCGGCGCGAGCGGGGCGCCGAAGGGGTACACGAAGATCCGCGTGTTCTGCCCGAGCAACGGCTCGACGTACTTCTCCCAACGATCCGTGTCGGCCTGTACGGCGTCGAGGCTGGACGTCGCGAGGTTCGGGTGGGCGTAGCTGTGGGAGGCGAACGTCCAGCCGGTCTGCTTCAGCCGAGCAACAATCGGCGCGACCCGGCGCTGCTCCGTGCGCGCCGCGCGGCCATCGCCCGAGGTCCGGTACCCAAGGATGCCCTCCATTCCGGTCAAGGCGATCGTGCCCTTCGCGCCGTTGATGGAGAAGTCGGGATGCTTGGCGACGAACCGGTCGAGTAGCGGCACGATCTCAGCATTGCGCGAGACCACTTCGGTGCCGTCCGGCTCGACCCGCTCGGTGGCGATGTCGCCGTCGGAATCCAGCACCAGCTTTGAGTTCAAATGGTTGACGATCATGTACTCCGGGTAGTTGAGATCGTCGATGGAGATGACCAGCGGCTTCTTGCCCGGCGGCAACCACAAGGGCTGCTGCCGGAACGTCTCGCCCTGCTTGGTGGACACCCGCTTGAACAACGAACCCAGGTCCACCAGCACCCAGTCGTTGGCGTAGAGCTGCGGCAGGATCGCGCGGAACTCCCGGGCGGTGACGTTCCACTTGTTGAACTCCTGCGGCTGCGTGCCGCGGTGCAGCGTGAAGCCGGGCTCGGGCAGCAAGGGGTGGAAGAAGATGTGCTCCACGGGTCCGCGCCATCGCACGAGGTCGGGTTCGGGCTTCGCGGCGGCGCTTGCCGGAGCGACACCGGACGCGATGGCGGCGGCGACCAGCGCCCCCGCCAACCACAGCCGACCGTGAGCCATCGCACCTCCCGAGCGAGCCCAACGTAGCGCTGCAGCGCGGGAGAGCCCCCTATTGTGCGAGGGCGTGTTGTCAGCGGCCCTGCATCAACTCCTGCAGGTACAGCCCACGGTGGACATCGAGTTCGTGCGAGACACCGGTGCGGACCACTTCGGCGAACTCCCTCGCGATCGTGTCCTGCACCTGCTCGCGTTCACCTTCGGTTCTTGCTGGTAGAGCCAACCGTCCGTGCGGCCCGAAGAGCTCGCACTCGACCTGATAACCGGGGATGACCTGGGACATCGCGACCTCCCCGACGACCCCGCCGGCATGCCTGGTGACCACTGACAGCCACCTGCGCGGATCGCCGGTGACGATCATGGACTCGATGGGTCCCGCGGCGGCGTCAGCCAGATCGAGGCTGTGCGGACCGACGTCCAGCAGCGAGCCGTGCTCAAGGCGCCAAGGCGTCCGGAACGGACTGCCGGGAAGGAAGGCGTCCGAGATGTTGGCAACACGCATCCCGATGACCTCGAAGTCCACCGCCTCGGCGAGGAACTCGCGGGTGCGACGGGCATACCGAGTGGTCAGCATCAGCTGGGTCGGCACTGCGGCTTGGTCGATGGCTGCGGTCATGCGGCGAGCGTCGTCGAGAGTGAGGGCGATTGGCTTCTCCAGCAGCAGCGGCTTACCCGCCCGAGCGGCGATCGGCGCAAGTTCTGCCTGTACATCCGGTGGAACCGCGAACGCCACCGCATCGCACTCGGACAGCAGGACTTCGAGGTCGTCGGTGGCAAGCGCCCCGATCGGCTCGGCCAGGCTGGTCGCCGCTTCGATTCGACGCGCCCAGACGGCCGACAGTGTGGTGTGCGGACCCGCCGACAGCATCGGCGCGTGGAACATCTGAGCCCAGCCCCCAGCCCCAACCAGGCCGACCTTGACCGTCATGATCAGCCGACCCTGGTGGCTGCTGTGGCCGCGAGTTCCTGCGCCTGTTCCACCGTTGCCCCCTCGACGCCGATCTGAATCTGGGCGAACGTCTCACCCACCAGCATCCCGATCACCGGCGACTGGGTCGCCTCGTTGTTGACCACGTACGCCTTGGATGCACCCTCGACCTGTGTGGTTTCGGCCTCATTGCCGAAGTACGCGGGCGCGAGGTCGACATTGGTCTGGTAGGCCTCTTCACCGTCGATGTCGGCCACCGCCACCTCGACGATCGATACCGGCAACTCGACGCCGGTGCTTGAGTCGGTCATCGTGAATGTGCACGTTGAGATCTGGCGCGCCTCATCGGTCTGCGGCTCACCGGCCTCGAACGTGGTGCTCAGGACCTGGTTGATCTCCTCGGCCGACAGCAGGGCGCAAGCGCCTTCGCCGGTTGGGGGTGCAGCTTGGGTTGTCTGGCTCGGAACCGGGCTGGCCTCGGTCGTCGTCGTGCTGCTCGAACAGCCAGCCAGTCCGAGGACCGCGACCATCGCTGCTAATGCGAGAACCTTCATGTGCTACCTCCCAGGGTCAAGGTTAGTCGTTCAGGAAGCTCCGGAGGCCCACGTGAGAATCGCGGAGAAGACGAACCCCGCCGCGGCCAGTACACCAGCCCAGCGCTGCACACCGCGCACCGCGATCGGGACCATTTCGTTGACCACCACGACCAGCAGCGCCCCTGCCGCGATCGCCTGCACGGTTGCGATTAATTGCGGCCGGGCATCCACCAGGACTTGATAGCCGATTGCACCGGACACCGCGCCGACGAGCACGACGATCGAGAACCTGGCCAGGATCCGGCTCAGTGTGAAACCGCCGGCCAACAGCGCGGCCGCGACGCCGATCGCCTCAGGTAGCCCTGCCACGAAGACGGACCCGACCAGCGCGGCAGAGACTCCGACGGATGCCAGATGCAGGGTGAGGCCGATGGCCACCGACTCCGGAACGCCATCGATGATCATCCCGACGAACAGGTTCCGCGCCTCGGTCGGTGTCGCCGCAGCCACCTCGCCTTCGTCGGCCTGCTCCACTGGCGTCGTGGGCCTTTCGGTACCCCCTGTTCGTTCCAGGACCTTGATGATCGCGTAGTAGCCCAAGCCCCCCACTCCGATGCCCACAGCCGTTGGGCCGGCGCCCGCTTCGTCGTAGGCAACAGCGACCAGATCGGTGCCGACCGCGGAGATCACCGCCCCGGCGCCGAAGGCCATGAGCAAGCCGACGTAGAAGGGGGTTTGCAGCTTCGGGAACCGCCAGACCAGTAGGGCACCGACCACCAGCGCTGCCTGTCCCACCGCCGCGAATATTGCCGCCTCAAGCACGGGCTTCACAGTAGAGGGTCGGGCACGGTTGAGGCGGGCGAACTGCTGAGCCGCTGGTTCAGGTCACCCCCGCCGAAGCAAAGCTGGAAACCGACAACTTGGTTGCCTGAAAATCACACGGCCCCCGGCGGCCGGCCGGTTCAACCCCACCCCGCCGAAGCAAAGCTGGAAACCGACAACTAGGTTGCCTGAAAATCACACGGCCCCCGGCCGCCGGCCGGTTCAACCCCACCCCGCCGAAGCAAAGCTGGAAACCGACAACTAGGTTGCCTGAAAATCACACGGCCCCCGGCCGCCGGCCGGTTCAACCCCACCCCGCCGAAGCAAAGCTGGAAACCGACAACTTGGTTGCCTGAAAATCACACGGCCCCCGGCGGCCGGCCGGTTCAACCCCACCCGCCGAAGCAAAGCTGGAAACCGACAAATAGGTTGCCTGAAAATCACACGGCCCCTGGCCGCGCACCCGTGTGGACGAGGAACTACTGAGCCCAGGCGCCGAGGTTCAAGATATTGCCGTCTGGGTCCTTGAACCACACCGACTTCATCGTGTCCATCACAGCCACACCGTCCTGCCACTCGACGTCGTCCCACTCGAACTCGTCGAAGGCCACGCCTGCAGCGCGCAGGGCCGACACCTCCTCGTCAAACACCTCCCAGGGGACCTGGATCGAAAAGGCGGTGGCCAGGTTGGTCCCCGCGAACGCCGAGGGGTAGACCATGATCGAACTCGCACCCGCCGGGTACACCACCCCCGCCCCATCTGGTGACTCCTGCGGGACGAGCCCCAGTACGCCTTCGTAGAAGGCGCTCGACCTGGCGGGGTCGGCCGTAGCAAGGGTCGTCATTGGGGTGTACTCGGACAACATCGCAACCTCCGACGCTAACCGGGCCGGACGACCCGGCGCACGTTCGACGCTAAGCCAGGAAGTTGCCCACGTAAATGCTCGAGGGCGGGAATCGGTCGATCGACGTGCAACCCTGACCGTTGACACTAGCCCTTGATGATCACCAGGCGTTCTTCGGTGAGTTCCCGGATCGCCCATCCGGGACCCTCGCGGGTGTTGCCCGAATCCCGCAGACCGCCGTACGGCATGTGGTCGGCCCGCCAGGTCGGCACCTCGTTGACCAACACTCCGCCGAAGTCCAGAGTGCGCGCTGCATGTATCGCCTTGCTGATGTCAGCGGTGAAGATCGCGGCCTGCAATCCGTAGCGCGTGTCATTCGCCTCGTCGAGCGCTGCCTGTACGTCAGTGAAACCGCGCACGACCACAACTGGGCCGAACACCTCGTTGGCGCAGACGTCATCGCGCGGGTCAGCGTCCACGAGCACCGTTGGCATGACATGGCCCTCGGGGGTGCGGTCCCCGCCAGCCACCAGTCGGGCACCGTTTGCGATCGCGGCGTCGATCCAGGACGCTACCCGCTGCGCCTCCGACAACGCGATGAGCGCAGAAACATCGGTGGCTTCGTCGGCTGGGTCGCCCACCACAAGCGACCCGACATGCCCGACCAGTTCGGCCACGAACTCATCCTTGATCGACTCCTCCACAAGGATGCGCTGGGTTGAGATGCAGGACTGACCAGCATGGGAGAAACCGGCCACCTTGACCGCCGCGGCCGCAGCCTTCCAGTCCCCATCGGCGCACACGATCAGCGGCGAGTTGTTCCCCAGTTCCAAGCCCACGCGCTTGCGGGGAGCCGCCGAACGGATGGCCCAGCCGACCTCTGGCGAACCGGTGAAGGAGATCAGCGCGACATCCGAATTGTTGACCAATGCGTCCCCGATGATCGAGCCTGGGCCCGGCACAACACTGAGCATCTGGATCGGCAACCCCGCTTCGAACAGGATCTTCGCGAGGTTCAACGCCGACAGCGGGGTCTGGCTGGCCGGCTTGTTCACGACCGGGCAACCGGCCGCGATGGCTGGGCCGATCTTGTGCGCCACCAGGTTCAGCGGGAAGTTGAACGGAGAGATCGCGCCGACCACGCCGATCGGCACCCGCAGGATGAAACCGAGGTGATCCACGCCAGCGGCCGCCGCGTCCATCGGCAGCATCTCCCCGACAAAGGTTCGGGCCTCGGCAGCGGAGAACTGCAAGGTCGACACGGCGCGCTGAACCTCGACGCGCGCCTGCTTGATGGGTTTGGCGGCCTCGCGGGAGAGTTCGGCGGCGATGGGCTCCACCCGTTCGGACAGCAAGGCGGCCGCCCGGTCAAGAATGGCGGCGCGCTCGTGGGTGGGCAGCGGGTTGTCGTGCAGGGCCTGCTTCGCGGCTGCCACCGCCCGGTCGACGTCGGCGGCGGTGAACACGGGCACCTGCGCGATGGGCGACCCGTCGAACGGGGAACGGATCTCGCGGACCTCGTCGGTGCTCGTCCAAGATCCTGCGACTGGGAACTCGAGTGTCATGGTTCGACTGTAATGCGGGCAGACCCGCGCGAAGCAGAATTCCGGCAGCCCAGCCGGTAGCCTCACGACGTGAGCAGGCGGGCGATGTCGGCGGTGGACCACGCCTGGTACCGCATGGATTCCCCCGAGAACCTGATGATGGTGCACGCGATCATGTGGACCGACGAGCCTCTGGACTGGGCGGTCATGCGCGAAGAGGTCGGCGAGCGGATGCTGGAGCGCTTCCCGAAGTTCGCCCAGCACCCGGTACCGGCGTCGGTCCCGCTCGGCCGGGCCGGCTGGCAGGACGACGAGGACTTCGATACAGACCGTCACATCATCAGCCACAGGTTGCCCGAACCCGGCGATCAGGACGCTCTGGCCGACTACGTGCAGAGCCAGATCCCGCTGCCACTGGATCCGGCCCATCCGATGTGGCAGGTCCATTTCATCGACGGATACGGGTCCGGTTCGGCCCTGCTCTTCCGCATGCACCACAGCATCGCCGACGGGATCACTCTTACCCGCGTGCTGCTCTCCTTGACCACCTCGGACACCGAGCACGCAGGTTTTCAAGCCCCAGCTCCAACGGCTGGCTTACTGGGTTCGGCCGCTGGACTCGCATTGGGCGCAGGCGACCAGGCGGCACGCACTCTGCGCAATCCCGGCCGCCTATTCGGGGTGGCGAATTCGGCATTACGCGGCACAAGGCGGCTGTTGCATCTGGCGACCATCCCGCAGAAGCCGCGCAGCGCATTGGCCGGACCGGTGGGTCGCGACAAGCAGGTCAGGTGGACCGACCCTTGGCCGATGGCGGACATCAAAGCCATCAGCCGTGCCGCGGGGGTGACCGTCAACGACGTCCTGCTTTCGGTGCTGGCAGACGCCTTGAGCAGGTACCTGTCCGAGGAGGGAACACCGCTGGAATCGGTGCGGGTGATGGTGCCGGTTAACCTACGGCCATTGGACCAACCCTTGACCAGCGACTTGGGCAACGTCTTCGGGGAGTACGTCGTCACGCTGCCAACCGGCGCTCTGAGCCCAGCGCAACGGCTCGAGCGGATGCACGACATCATCGAGGAACTCAAGGATTCACCCGAAGCGGTCGTCGCCTACCTCACGCTGGTCGCGATCGGGTGGATGCCCGATCAGGTGGAGGATCTGTCCACAAAGCTGTTCTCCGGCAAGGTTGTCGCAACCGTAAGCAACGTGCCTGGTCCGCGCACGCAGGTTCACATCGCGGGCACGCCGGTCACGGGGATCATCGGCTGGGTACCGGGGGCCGGTGATGTGGGCCTTGGCGTCTCGATGTTCTCCTACAACGATCGCGTGACGATGGGGCTGATCGCCGACGCCCAGCTCATCCCGGACCTCGACCGACTGGTCACACATCTGGTGCACAGCGTGGCGGACCTGGCCACCGACGTGACCCGCGCTTAGGCGCCAGCGGTCACGAAGTCGATGAGTTGCTCCACCCGGCCGAGCAGCGCCGGTTCCAAGTCAGCGTAGCCACGAACGCGTCCCAGGATGTGCGACCAGGCCTCCGGGGGATCCATTCGCCAGCCCAGGGCCGCGATGACCCCTTCCTTCCAGGGTGTGCCCATGGGGACCGTCGGCCAGGCCTCGATTCCCAAGACCTGCGGTTTCACCGCCTGCCAGACGTCGACGAACGGATGCCCCACGACTTCCACATGTGGCGCGAACCGTTGCCGAGCAGTCGCTGCGAGTCGAGACTCTTTGCTGCCGGGCACCATGTGGTCCAGCAGAACCCCGACCTTGGCGCTTGGACCGGGGGTGAAATCCGCAAGTGCCTGTACGAGGTCGTCGGCCCCGTGCAGAGGTTCGACGACGACCCCCTCGACCCGCAGGTCGTGGCCCCACACCTTCTCCACCAGCTCGGCGTCGTGGATGCCCTCCACCCAGATCCGGCTGGAGCGGGCCACCCTCGCGCGCAGATCGGCCACGAGCAGCGAACCAGATGCCGAGCGCTTCGCCGCCTTGGGTGCCCGAGCGGGGATCACCAGCGTCGCGGGGCGGCCTTCGAACAGGAAAGCCCCGGGACGCAATGGGAACAGCCGCTTGGCGCCGCGCCTGTCCTCGAGGATGACCACCCGGCCCTCGGTGGTTTTGTCGGTCCCCAGCACCGCGCCGCAGAATCCGGAGTCGACGCACTCCACGACCAGGCCCGGTTCGATCGGGACCTCGATGGTTTGCGGGCCCTTGCGCCTGTCGTCCCGCTGGAGGACATCTCGTCCGTATCGGTCTGCCACCGGTCAAGGCTACTGGCGCGAAAGTCGGTGGCACGCCTGCCACCACGACTCGCATACTCGAGTCATCGACACGACGACTGCACCTCAACTCCCGGCCGGGACATTGCGCGGCCGGGTCATCGGCGTGCAGAAGGACCGGTGGGAGCTGCGCCCCGAGGGCGACGGACCCGCCGTTTGGGCGGTCTTGCTGGGCAGGTTCCGCAAGGAGGTGTCGGGGCCCAGTGATCTTCCCGTGGTTGGCGACTGGGTGAGCGCCGCGTGGCAACCCGGCGATGACGTGGCCCGGATCCTCGCCGTGGAACCTCGCCGGGGCTCGCTGGTGCGCAAACGCCCCGGGGAAACGGCACACGACGTGGTCATTGAGCAGGTCCTCGCCGCGAACATCGACGTCGCGTTGCTGGCCATGGCCGTGGACGGGGACTTTAGCGTCCGTCGGCTCGAGCGCTACCTGACACTGGCCTGGGACTCGGGGGCTATGCCGGTGGTAGTCCTGACCAAGATCGATCTGGCTGATGATCTTGACGCCCTTCTGGATCAGGCAGCGGCCGTTAACATCGGTGGGCAGACCCTGGCCACGAGCGCCCGAACGGGAGCCGGTTTGGACACCCTGCGAGCGATGCTGGCGCCGGGCACTTGCGCGATCCTCCTGGGGTCATCGGGGGTCGGCAAGTCGAGTCTGCTGAACGCGCTCGCCGGCGAAGATCTTCAGTTCGTTTCCCACGCGCGGGACTTCGATGGCAAAGGCCGGCACACCACGACCGCCCGGCGGATGTTGGAACTGCCCTGGGGGGCCTTCCTCGTGGACACGCCCGGGATGCGGGAATTGCAGTTGTGGGGCGATGAGGACTCGCTGGTCGGCAGTTTCCCCGACGTGGACGGCTTCGCGGCGGACTGCCGGTTCTCCGACTGCGCCCACGGCAGCGAACCCGGTTGTGCGGTGCGCGAAGCGGTCGAATCCGGCGCCCTGGACGTTGAGCGGTTCGACAGTTGGCGTCAACTCCGCCGAGAGCTCGAGTACCTACAGCGAAAGACCGACGGCGCCGCGGCGCGGGCCTACCGCAAGAAGTGGAAAGCAGTGTCCAAGCAGCAGAAGGCACTCAAGAATGGATGACGAACGGCGAGGGCGTGTCCTCGGGTTCGGCCGGAATCGGGCAGCACTGTAGGTGGATCGACGCCCCGAGGCCGGGGTGCTCCATCACCGCCCGGCCGTCCTTGAGCGAGCCCGAACAGACCGGGCAACGGTCCAGGCAGTCGTACCAGCCGTTCGCGTCGTGTGTAAGGGGCGAGCGGCCGTTGAGGCACTCGAAGTCGGTGCCACAGGTCGCGCAGATGGGTTCGTCGGTCATCACAACCAGCCTAAGCAACCGGCCCTGGGCAGTTGGTTAGAGGTTGTGCTGTTCGTTAGCGAAACAACGCGTGGATTCGCTAACCAGGACCACAACCTCTAACGCGGGCGGTTCAGGACCGCGGATGGACATTGCCGAGCCTAAGCAGCCGGCCCCGGGCAGTTGGTTAGAGGTTGTGCTGTTCGTTAGCGAAACAACGCGTGGATTCGCTAACCAGGACCACAACCTCTAACGCGGGCGGTCGAAGGCTACTTCTTGACCGGCGGCGGGCTCTTCGGTGCCATCAGGGCACCGATCTCGCGGAAGATCCCGTCGCTTGCGTTCGGGTAGTCACCCTCGGCGCTGAACGCCTCCTGCTTGAACGTGGTGGCCACGGCGATCGTGACATCCTTGCCAGGCAGATAGGCCATGGTCGCGGCGTACCCGGCGAGCAACGGGTTCTGCAGCATCCAGTCACCCGAACGCACAATGCCCAACCCGTAGTTGTAGCCCACGACCTGCTGGAAGCACGACGGGGTGCAGTTGTCCTGCCGCTGTCCGAAACCGATGAGGCGCGACTCGGTCATAGCCCGGTAGCTCTTCTTGGACAGCAACTGCCCGGTCCCGACCGCGCGGGCGGTCTTGGTCATGTCGGCGATCGTCGAGGTCTGGGTAGCACCAACGGGCGTTCCCCACGCAGTGTTCCAGAACGTCGACTCCTCGTAGAAGCTCACATCGGGCGCCAGACCCAACGCGCCACGTCGCTCCGACGAGAACGCGTGCAGCACCGGCGTCGGGATCTCACTGGTCTGGTTGGCCAGGGTGTCCTTCAAGCCCATCGGGGTCAGGACGTTGCGCCGCAGGAGTTTGGCCAACGGCTTTCCCCCGATCTCGGAAAGGATCTTGCCCAGCAGCATGAAGTTCGTGTGCGAATAACTCCAGTTGGTACCCGGCGCGAAGAGCACCGGCTTGCTGAACGCCACCTTGCGACGCTGCTTGTAGGTCCAGATCCGGAAGGGGTTGTCGATGTAGTCCTTCTCCCAGGCCGGGTCGCGCTCGTAGTCGGGGTAGCCGGAGGTCTGGTTGGCCAGCATCTTCAGCGTCACCTTGTCGGAGTTGGGGACCGACGGCAGCCACTTGTCGATCGTGTCACTGAGCTTGACCTTGCCCTGGTCGACGTATTCCAGCAGCAGCGTGCTTACATACGCGAAAGCCACCGCCCCGTTACGGAAACGCATGTCGGTGCTCGCCGGCACTCCGTCCATGGATTCTCCGAAGGCCTTGGTGCTCACCACGCGGTCGCCCTTGGTCACCTGCACTATCACCGCCCTGAGGTGTTCGCGCTTCATGGCCGCCTGCACGATCTCGTCGATCTGCGCCGGCTTGGACTGCGCGGCCATCGCCGGCAGCGACGGGCTGAGCAGAGCCGTGCTGACCAGGCCCGCCACAACTAGACGCGCGAATCTCATGCGAACTCCTCTCGACCCCGTTCCCGGATTGAATCACGACCCTGCGACGTCTCGACGAGCATGTCCACAACTGGTCACACAGGCGTACCCTAGAAGTGAGGGATTTCCTTGTGGTCCGGGCGTGCCGGACCAATGGGGTCGGGGCCGATCGGCCCTCATACGGCTGATTGGGTGCCGTGTGGGAGGTGGTCCCCATGATGTTGCGTACGACCGTCGCCGCCGTCTCAACCGTGGCGTTGTCGGTATTCCTGACCGGCGTGACAGCAGCGCCGTCCTATGCCGCAGGCGGCAGCCTTGATTTGAACATGAACAATCAGCCACGCATCACAGGCGATGCGTGGCCGATGGGTTCGTCGGTGCGTGTCTGCCGCGGGTCACAGGATCTCGCCAAAGTCGACACCGACCCATTCGGCTCGTTCAGCCTCGCACTGGACAGGGATGCCCATGTGGGGGAGAGGTACACAGTGACCGCTGGCGGCACCTGCGCGGCGCCAGGCCCGACGTCCACATCGATGATCGCGAGCCTGCCGGCGCCCACGGTGGATGTGGCCCAGGGCTGGATCTATGGCAGTGGCGGCAGTGGCGGCTCCACCCTCACCGCCGCCGTCGGCAACCAGTACGGTGCGCTGGCCTCCGACACCGTGACGCCCAACCCCGACGGCACGTGGGCGGCCTACGTGGGTGCGGCGGTCTTCGACCTGATGAAAGGGGTCGGGGTGGGCCTACATCTGCAGTTCCCCAATGGGAGCGTGAGCCGCAACTCCGCGGTCTCCAATCCGACCATCTCGATCTGGGACACCCACGGCGTTGCCGCGTCAGGGTGGGCACCCAACACAGCACTGCGCATGAGCCTGCGCGACCCGGGAACCAGCGATTCGTACCACTGGACTGTCACCACCGATGAAAACGGCGGCTTCTGGGATGTGCCACCAGACGCGCAGTGGCAGGTGCTCAAGCCGGGCTGGATCGCCTCGGCCACCGGCATCGTCGAGAACCGTGAGGTCACAACACTGACCAAGACGATCGCCCTGCCAGATCCGCTGCCCTTCCCGACGTCCATGGCGGGAAATGTCGTCACGGGCACGCTGCTCGGCACAGTCAGCAACGCCACAATCGGGGCGGGTAGTTACATCGAGGCCACCGCCGTGTGCCGGTCCGATGACTGGCCCCAGCGTGCTCAACTGGCCGGTCCATCCGGGGGCTACCAGCTCGACTTCACCGCCGCACCTGTATTCCCGTGGGACAGTGGGACTGCGTGTGCCGACAAGACTGTGTACTTCGGGTTCAACGTGCGTGACCTGGATGGCGACGAGGTCTCTTTGAACTGGCATGTCAGCCCGCAGCCGCAGGTCTTTGTGCCCGACGTGGTCTACAACGGCCAGCCCGGCGACGTCACCGGGGGCGGGTTCGACCTGATGGCGGTGGAGATCGCCCAATGTCAGATGAACGGCTCGACGGTTGTGGGCTGCGACCCACAGACCGCGTTGTTGACCAACACCAACCCCGATCCGCAGTGGGACAAGTACCCCCTCGGATATGGGCAGCTCTCCGAGAGCCTCGCCTTCCAGCGCTACCTGTGGGTGGGCGGCATCTCGGTGGACTGCGCGAAGGCGCCCGGGACGTGCGCTGTGGTCGTGGGTGAACCGAACCGTGCAGGCGTGCAGGCGTTCGCCCCGTTGACCTTCGGCTTCGACCCGTATGTGCAAGCCCAGCCGGCGGACAACCTCGTGGACGGCGCGGCGATCACGGTCGTCGGTGGGGACTTCCCCCCGAACGCCACATTCAACGTGGATGTCGCGCTCGGCTACGGCTCGGCGCAGGGTGGACTGGTCGACCACAGCACGTGGTGGATGGGGTCGGTGACCACCGACGCGACCGGTTCCTTCAGCGTGCCGATGAAGGCATCGCGGCTGTTGCACGTCTCGCCCATGCCCAGCGATCCCAAGCTCGACATCGACTGCGCGACCGTCGCGGCGGCCAGCAACGACCGGTGCGGCGTCTTCGCCTATTGGACAGTCACCCCGACCGACCCGGCGCGCGACCAGGCGACGTTCTTCGCACCGCTGACGTTCCAGCCGCCGGTCGGCGCGGTTGGGCCAGCTGGTCCGCCAGGGGCCACCGGACCTCCCGGCGAGACCGGTCCCGCAGGTCCACCAGGCGTGGCTCCGCTCGTGGCGATCTTCGCTCCCGGCACCATGAGCGCGAAGACCGGCAAGAAGTTGAAGGTCTCCTACGCACTGAGCGCGAAGTCGACCTTGACCGCAAAGTTGGTCCGCAAGGCGACCACACTCTCGAAGTCGGTCAGCGGTTCAGCCGGTGCCAACACCCTGAGTTGGAAACTGGTCAACAAGGGCAAACCGCTGCCGACCGGCAAGTACCGCCTGAGCCTGAGCAACTCCGATGGCCGGACCCTGACGACCACCACGGTCAAGGTCCTGCGCTGACGCCCCGCGTTAGAGGTTGTGGTGTTGGTTAGCGAAACAACGCGTGTATTTGCTAACCAACCGCACAACCTCTAACCCGGACCGGATTCACCCATCGCCGAAATGGTCGCGCGCCCACAGCGTGGCCTGCACCCGGTCGGTGACACCGATCGCGGCGTAGATCTGCGTCAAGTGGGACTTGACGGTCTTCTCGCTCACACCCAGATGCTTGGCCACCAACCGGTTCGGCTGCCCGGCAGCCACCAGAGCGAGCACCTCGCGCTGCTTGGCGGTCAAAACCGAGCCCGGTCCGGTACCGCCGCTGCGCCGGGTCTCCACCAAGGCCCTGGCCACGCGGGGGTCGATGGGTGAGCCACCGGCGGCTGCAGCCTGGATGCCGCTGTGCAGGACTTGCGGCTCGGTGTCCTTCATCAAGTAACCGACGGCCCCGGCATCGAGGCTGCGCAGCACCTGTTCGCGGTCGCCGGAGGTCGTGAGGACGACCACAGCAATCCCGGGAGCGGCCTCGACGATCCGGCGGGTCGCCTGTACACCGTCGATGCCGGGCATCGAGAGGTCCATCAGGACGACGTCGGGGGCCAATGAGATCGCCAACTTCGCGCCCTCAGTCCCGTCCGAGGCAGAACCCACGACGGTCACATCGTCGAAAGCCTCAAGCAGCAGTTTCAGGCCCTCCACAACCACCCGATGGTCGTCGACCAGCACAACCGTGATCACCGTTGATCCACCTCCACACTCACCGTCGTCCCCGCGCCTGGCGCGCTGTTGACCCTCACCCTGCCGCCCACGGTCGCCACGAGATCATGCACGAGCCGCAAACCCAAATGTCCGTCGTATTCGCCGTCGGGATCGAAACCGATGCCGTCGTCCACGACGCTCAGGACAACAGTCCTCGCCTCCTGGGCCAGACGAACGCGCACGTGCGACGCCTGTGCGTGTTTGGAGACATTGCCGATCGCCTCGCGCGCAACCCGGTAAAGAGCCGCGCGGACGTTCGGGTCCAAGTCCGGCAGTTCGGCAAGATCGGCGTCGACCTCGATGCCCGGGCCCAAGCCGGCCAGCAGGTCGCCGATCGCCGGCGCCAGGCCGGAGGTCTCCAGATTCGGCGGGTAGATGTCCACCAGCAACGTCCGAAGCTCCCGTACCGAGGCGCGCGAGGTCCGCGCAGCGTCCGACAACACCGCAGCCGAGTCAGCATCGCCCGAGGCTTCGGCGCGCGCGGCCATCCCTGCCAGTGCGAAGGAGAGGCCAGCCAAGTGCTGAACCGTGCCGTCGTGCAGGTCTGCGGCAATCCGGGCGCGTTCAGTCTCCGAAGCGTCCACAGCTCGTTCGAGCAACTCTTCGCGCGTGCGCAGTTCCGCGCTTATGCGCCGGGCCATCCTGATCCCGAGAAGAACCAGCAGAAGCCCCAGTAGAACGATGGATCCGGCCAGGATGGGCGCGAAAGCCATCCACACACCTCGGGCCTGCTCTTGCAGGCTGTCCTGGAGTTTGCTGATCTGGAACAGGTACCGCGAGCCGTCCCCACCCTGCATCGGGAAACTGACCTGCACCCAGTCGGCATCCGGATCTAGATAACGGTTCTCGGGTCTGGTCGGATCCGCGATACCTTGCGCGGGCCCGCCCGCGATCTCGCTGGGCATCGGGAACCGCTCACCGATCAGCCGGGGATCGTTGGAGTAGATGATCACCCCGTCCTCGTTCCACAGCCGGATCGCCCTAACATCCGAACCGCTGATGGACGCCGAGAATGCGGCGTCGAGTTCAGCCATTCGCGCGGGCTTGCCTGCTTGCAGCCCCTCGTCGATCCGGGGTTCCACCACAGTGCGCGCCAGCCACTGGGCGGCGGTGCGGGCATCGTCGACGGACTGCTCACGTGCCACCGCAACAGCTGCCGCAAGGCTGGCCAGCACCAGCAGCACGATGCCTATGGCTCCCGGAATGGCGAACCGCAGGACCTCTCGCCGGACGATCGTCCGTGGGCTCTCGCCCACCGCCGGTTCAGCCATGGGCCATTGTCCCCACGATTACCCCGCACACGTGCGAACCCCGCCCACCGATCGGTGAATCGGTGAACGGGGTTCGTTCGTCACTACTTGCCTATCGCGTCGCGGAAGTCCTGACGGGCGGCCTTGCGCGCGTCGCGGAAGTCGTCGATCGCGGCCTTGACCGCGTCGTGACGGACCTCGCGCGCCTGCTGAACCTCTGTCCGGTAGACGGTGGCAGCCGCCTTGCGCTGCTGAGGCGTGGACGCCGGGTCCTGGACGACTGCGAGGAAGGTTTCCCGGCTGGTGCTGATGCTGTCCAGGAACGTGTCGTTGGCGACCTTGATGGCCGCATGGAATGCCTCACGGGCTGCCTGAAGAGCGTCGAGCAGCACCTGCTTGGCCTGCGCGAACTTCGCCCGGTTCTCCTGGCGGGCTTCACGCAGGTCAGCGCGGAACTGCTGACGGGCCTCGCGCTGCTGCGCGCGGAACTCCTCACGAGCCTCGCGCAGGTCGGCGCGGAACTGGCGGCGTGCGTCCTGGACCCCCCAGCCCTGCCCGTTGGAAGCGGCTACTGAAGCGGTCACAACGGTCGGTGTCTGGGCGTTCGCGGCTGGTGCCATTACGCTCAGGCCGATCAAGACTCCGGTCGCTGCTGCAACTGTTCGTGATGCTTTCATCGTTGCTATTCCTCTCCTTGTGTTGGCTCAGAAGGCCAGGGTTCCCTGGCACGTCTCGCCGGTGGCGCGGTTACGGGCGGTGAAGGTGAAAGTGTCGGGGCCGGGCTGGTTCTCGACGCGTCCCTTGAGTTTCGCCTCGCCCTTTCCCGTTGGCTTACGGGTGAGGGTGGCGATCGTCGTCTGGTTGTGGCTCAACCGCAGCGTCCAACGCTGGCGCGAGCGGTTCGTCTTGATCCGGGCTTCGACCTCGACGCGCAGGAATCGGGAGCGGCCCTGCATGGACCACGTGCTCCCGGCTGTGCAGAGTCCGGAGGTGACGAGGCTGTCCGACCCTCCGGAGACCCGCTGGCGATCCGGACCGCCGCTCGCGGTTGCTGGCAACATCGAGGCGCTCACCGCCAGCGCGATTGCCGCGCCAGCCGTCGCTTTCGTCCACATGCCCACGACTCCATGCTCTTGCTGACGCCGGGATGCGGACAAGTGGACCTTGGTCTTAGGACGAAGGTCCAGGTGGTCGCAGGTGGCGACGGGATCTCGGTCTCTGGGTTGTGGCGTTGTTACGGCCGCGGGAGCGCGGTTGTTGCGTCGTTGCTGGTCTCGCAGCCTCAAGAACAGCAACAACGCGACACCCGAGAGCCGCGGCCCGCAACAACGCAAGGCCGGGCGCGAACCGCGTGGCCGTTCGCAGCGCCCCGGCGCCCCCCGAAACGCTTGACCAGTTCCGAACCAGGCGCACTATGGTCTATGCCATAATCCAGAATGTGACCATCAGCACCCGGGACCGAATGCTCAACTCCGCGGTCGAACTCATCCAGGAACGCGGCGCCAGTGCAGTGACCGTCGATGCCGTCCTCACGCACAGCCACGCCCCTCGGGGTTCGGTGTACCACCATTTCCCAGGTGGCCGCGACGAGATGGTCCTGGCCGCGGTCACCCGCGCGGGCGACAACATCTCGACGATCCTGCAGCGGTCCCTGGCGACCGGAGACGCGGCGGATGCCGTGGATGGCTTCATCGCGTTCTGGAAGAAGGCGATGCGCGACTCGGACTTCCATGCCGGGTGCCCGGTCATGGCAATGGCCGTCGACGGCCGCCAGGACATGCCTGCCGCTGGCGAGGCAGTTCGGCGGGTCTTCACCGGCTGGCTCTCGGAATTTGAGGGACACCTGATCGCTCAAGGCTGGGCGCCAGCACGAGCCCGAAGCATAGCCAGTATGACGATTGCCGCGATCGAGGGCGGACTTGTCCTGTCGCGCGCTACTGGCAGTGTCAGGCCACTGGACGACGTCGCAGCAGAACTACGCGTGCTGCTCAACTCAAAGGAGATCTCATGACCACCGGGGCGGATTGGCATCCCAGCGCATGCATCCTGTGCGAGTGCAACTGCGGTATCGAGGTTCAACTGGGCGAGGACGGGCGCTCGTTCGACAAGATCCGCGGTGACAAGGCCCACCCGGCATCGGCTGGTTACACATGCAACAAGGCCCTGCGCCTGGATCACTATCAGAATGGCCGCAATGACCGTCTGACAACGCCATTACGCAGGCGTCCTGACGGCACTTTCGAGCCGATCGACTGGGACACCGCTATCACCGAAATCGCAGAATCTTTGACCGCCATCAAGGACGCATACGGCGGCGAGACGATCTTCTACTACGGCGGCGGTGGGCAGGGCAACCACCTCGGTGGGGCGTACTCGCCTGCCACCATGGCGGCGTACGGCGGGCGCTATCGCTCCAGTGCGCTGGCCCAGGAGAAGACCGGCGAGTTCTGGGTCAACGCCCGGATGCTGGGCACCCCCCACCGCGGCGACTTCGAACACTGTGAGGTCGCGCTGTTCATCGGCAAGAACCCCTACCAGTCACACGGATTCCCTCGCGCCAGAACCGTCGTGAAGCAGATCGCGAAGGACACTGACCGTTGCCTCATCGTCATCGACCCGGTGCGCACTGAGACCGCCGAACTGGCCGATTTCCACTTGCAGGTTCGGCCCGGGACTGATCTCTGGCTAGTCAGCGCGCTGGCCGCTGTGCTGGTTCAGGACGACCTGGTCGATGTCGACTGGATCGCCGCACATGTTGACGGATACGACGCCGTGGAGCCCGTTCTGCGCGAGGTTCCTGTGGCGCAATACTGCCTGATCGCCGACGTGCCCGAGGAGCTGGTCCGCACGGTCGCCCACCGTATCGGGCAGGCCGAGTCGGTGGCCGTGTTCGAAGATCTGGGTGTCCAGATGAATCGGCACTCGACGGTCGTGAGTTACGTCGAGAAGCTGATCTGGGTGCTGACCGGCAACTTCGGCAAGCCCGGCACCCAGTACGTACCCTCGAACCTGTCCGCGATCGGCCGGGACCGCGGTAGCCCCGCCGGTGAAGGCCCGCGCAGCCCAGTGGTCGGCGCGCCCATCATCAGTGGCCTGGTCCCCTGCAATGTGGTTGCCGACGAGATCCTCAGCGACCACCCCGCCCGCTACCGCGCCATGATCATCGAGAGCTCCAACCCGGCGCACTCCTTGGCAGGCTCAGCGCGCATGCGTGAGGCGCTCGACGCCCTCGACCTGTGCGTGGTCATCGACGTGGCAATGACTGAAACGGCTCGCAGGGCCGACTATGTGCTCCCCGTTCCAACCCAGTTCGAGAAGTTCGAATGCACCTTCTTCACATTCGACTTCCCACGCAACATCTTCCACCTGCGCCACCCCGTCCTGCCCGCACCGCCAGGACTGCTCACCGAACCGGAGATCCACGCCCGGCTCGTGGAGGCGTCGGGCGCCTTGAGCGAACTGGACTACGCCCCTCTGAAGGCAGCAGCACTACAAGGCAGGGAGGCCTTCGCACAGGTATTCCTGCCGCTGATGGCAGAACCCACCATGCGGCGGCTAGCACCGGTCCTGCTGTACCGCACCCTGGGCCCGACGTTGCCCGACGGGGCCGCCAGTGCCGCCGTGCTCTGGGCTGCGGCCCACCAGATGGCGATGGCCAACGTCGATGGCGTGCGCACCGCCGGGTACGGCGAGGGCCTTGAGGCCGGGGAGCGCCTCTTCGATGCGATCGTCTCCGGGCGGCACGGGATTGTGACCACCGACGACGACGCCAGTGCCTCCTGGCAACGCGTTCCCCGCGAGCGACTGAACGTGGATCTGCCTGAACTCCTCGCGGTTGTCGCCGGGCTCCCTGCCTCGCCCGGGCCGCAGGTGGACCCCGAGTTTCCCTTGGTGCTGTCCGCCGGTGAACGCCGGGCTTTCACCGCGAACACGATCATCCGCGACCCCGCCTGGCGCAAACGCGACCCCTCAGGGAACTTGCGGATGAGTGAGGCCGACGCCGCGGACCTCGGGATCGAAGACGGCATGCTTGTGCGGCTCACGACGCGCGGTGGCCACTGTGAAACCCGCGTGCAGATCACCGACTCGATGCGGGCCGGCCACATCTCATTGCCCAACGGCTACGGCCTTGACGCCGAAGGTGGCTCCACGGGTATCGCACCCAACGACCTCACCCGGACCGAGGACAGGGACGAATGGGTCGCAACCCCGTGGCACAAGCATGTTCTGGCCCGCGTGGACCTGGTGCCGAACACCGTGTGAAGGGCTGTTTGCAGACTTCCAACTGCTGGATTGTTGCGTTGTTACCGGTCCCCGTCCTCGAATGTCGTGTTGTTGCTGGTGTTGCAGCCTGAAACCAGCAACAACACGACAACCCGGGACTGCGAGGTGTGACAACGCAACAATGCGGAAGGCACAGTCGGTGTTGTGCAACCCTGTTGCTCGTGTCCAGCCCATCGATTGATCCCGGCCCGTACTTCCACGGCACGAGGGCGCAGCTACAGCCTGGAGATCTGCTGGCCCCCGGTTACACCTCCAACTTCGGCAGCCGTCGGCAGGCCAACCACGTCTACGTCACGGCCACCATGGATGCGGCGATCTGGGGAGCTGAGCTGGCACAAGGCGAGGGTCCTGGGCGGATCTACGAGGTTGAGCCGCTGGGTGCCTTGGAGAACGACCCCAACCTCACTGACAAGAAGTTCCCCGGAAACCCCACGAAGTCCTACCGGACCCGGGAGGCGGTCCGGGTTCTGCGCGAGGTGCACGGCTGGCAGGGCCACCCGCCGGAGGTTCTGCAACACATGCGCGACAACGTTGCCCGGCTTGAAGAACAAGGCGTCGAGGCGATCGACGACTGAGTCTGCATCTGCCCGGTTGCCGGACGGCCCGCATCTGCCCGCGTTAGAGGTTGTGCTGTTGGTTAGAGAATCCACGCGTTGTTTCGCTAACCAACAGCACAACCTCTAACCAACGGCCCGCGACCCACCTACTCGACGACCACGGTTGAACCGCTACCAGCCGGACCGAAGATCGCCAAGTAGGAACCTGCGGGCGCCTGCACGGTCTCGGTTGAGCCCTTACCCGAACCCAGCATCGACAGCTTGTCGTCGAACAGTTTCCAGTCGGCCTGGCCGGAGAGGGTCACCTGGGAGGCGGCCGGGACCTTGAACCACTTCACGTAACCCTGCGCACCGATGGTGACCGGGTTGGCCCCCGCGGAAAGGTCCGGAACAGAAGCGGCCGGCTGCAGGACGCTGCTGCTGAACGACATCCACTCCTGGCCGTCCTGCGTCGAGAAGTCGAAGTCGTACATGTCCCGGCCCGGCACAAGCGGGACCTCGAGGAACATCGTGCCTCGGGTGTCGCTGGTGGTGGTATCGAACGGAACCGACTCGACCAGCGCCCCCTTGGCCAGTAAGTAGCCCGACAGTCCGGGGACGGCCGCGATCTCCACCGCGGGGGGGCCCAATGTCCAGTTGGCCGAATTCGGATCTTCGTTGGCCAGCAGCCACTTCGCTCCCACCCGCTGCTGCCAGGCCGGCGACAGAGTTCCCCCCGAGCGCACCCGCTGACCCAGAGTCGCGTAAGTGCGGAAGGTGCCCGTACCGCCGATCCCACGCAGCGTTAAGTACGAGCGCCCCCAGGACCTGACCACATTGACCGATCGACCAAGCGAGGCGGTCGACCAGAAGGAACCGTCAGCGCGGCGCACCAAGCGACCCGGCTGGGGCACCCACTTGCCCTCGGACAGGATCATCAGCCGCAGCGACCGGCCCTTCGCCTCAACCACCTTTGCGGTCAGGTTCTGCGCCAGGAAGATCCCCGTCATCCGCTTGACCTGTTTGGCCGTCGCCTTGGCCACCTGCGGCTGCCCGCTGATCTGCTTCGGGAATCGCTTGATGGCCCCCGTTTCAACCAGTGCGTTGAGCAGCACGGTCTGTCCGACCGTCTCAGCACTGGTGGAGCTGAAGGTGGTGCCCGCACCCTCGACGATGACGGCCAGGCCCTGGTCCGGGGCGATGGTGAAACCCGTGTGGTACTGCGGGAGGTCGCCGCCCTTCGTCCAGCCGCGCACGCCGACCGCCTTCAGCGCGGGATCCTCCATGCTGTCCCAGCCGAGGCCGTAGCGGAAGTTGTTGGGGGGTGCAGTCGTCAACGTGGTGGTCGTCTGATCCATGGCCATCTGCGCAATGGCCGACTCGGAGATGATCCGCTTGCCGCCCACGACCCCGCCGCCAGTGAAGATCATGGCGACACGGGCCATGTCGGTCGGCGTTGAGAGCAGCCCGCCTGTGGCGTCAAGGTTGGTGACCAGGAACGGCTGCGCCTCGCCGTCCTGGATGACCGGCGCCGCAGCCCCCGGCGCTGGAGTCCCGTACATCGAGTTCTTCATCCCCAAAGGTTTGAGGATGTTGGCAGCCACGTAGTCCTCGTACGGCATTCCGGAGACACGCTCCACAACCAACCCGGCCAAGGTGTAGCAGTCATTGCAGTACACGTTCATCGCACCCGGTGTCGTCTTCAAGTGGGATGTGCGAAGCCCAGCTAGCACGCGGCCGACGTAACTGGGTAGCGGCTTGGTGCTGATGGAGTCCGCGTAGTCTGTGCCGGGCAGTCCAGCGGAATGGTTCAGAAGCATGCGGACCGTGATCTGGCGGTACTGGGGCGAGGCCATCTTGAAGTCCGGGATGTAGCGCACGACAGGCGCGTCGAGGGACACCTTCCCCGCATCGACCAACTGCATGATCGAGATCGCCGTGACCGTCTTGCTCACCGACCCGACCCCGTACATGGTCTTGAGTGACGGCTTCTTGCCCGCGTTGTTGACACGGCCGAACGTCTGCCTCCACACGACCTTTCCGTCAGCGACCAACGCCACCGAGGCCGAGGTTGAGTTGGTCGCTTTGAGCTGCTCCCGTACCGCCTTGCGGCCCTCTTTGATCGTCTCGGTGAAGCTCGGCGTCGGCTTCTTCTTGGTGGGGGCCGCAGCATGCACCATCGGCACACCGGCGAGCATCGTGGTGGTGGCTAGTGAGGCCGTCAGGACTTTAATGATGAGCATGTCGGGTCGCCTCTCCAGACACGCGCAGCCGCGTGCGTTAGACCGACAGTATGCGCATGCGGATGGGGTTGCCGGGCAGGCGGCTGATTACAGACGAAGGGACCGGAGTTGCGCAAGTGGCAAATGCCTCAGTCGTCGCCGACCATGCTGTCCAGGCACACCGCGATCGCCAGGATCAGCGCTTCGTCGTGGCCGGGTTGGATCTCGATCCCGTAGGTGTCGCGCACCCGGATCCACTTCTTGCTGACCTTCGCGACATCCTGCTTGCCGCTCTTGATCTCGTACTCGTGATCAAGGATGTTGCCGGTGATCTCCAACTCGGTGCCATCGGCCAACTCAGCCTGCATCCGGTGGCGGATCGGTGAGATCAACTTCTCCTTGACCGTCGCGGCTGTGGCACCCTCCGGTGTCTGGATCACCATCGTGTCCTTGATGTGAAGCTTGCGCTCCTGAATCTTGTACAGCTCGCCACCGTTGCGCGGTTCGATCACCAGGGTGCGCCGGATGCGCAGGGCCTTGCCGTTGACCTTGAAGATGCGCTCGCCCTCATCGTCCAGGATCCAGCTGTCGTCGCCTATCGACCACAGCTTCTCCTTGAGCTGGAACCGTGCGCCGTTGTGGGAATCTCTGCGTCCGAACATGACCACAGTTTGCCACTCGAACCGCGCCCAAACCGCATCGTCGACTGGGGAGAGGCCCGGCGTGTGTCAGAGCGCACAAGCAGGCTCCGCCATGGCGGGGTCCTGGTCCTTTCGGGCGGTGTTGGCCGCTGGAACGGTGCAAGCCCTGGGCTGGAGCCCTCAGATCGGGCTACTATTCAGCAACCTAAGGGGAGGCTCTGCCGTGATGTGGACTAAAGCAATTGGAGCGGTCGCCGTTGTGGCAATCGCAGCAACTGGGGGGCTCGTCACCACCGCAGCCGCCACGCCGGCCGACTCAGGCACGAGCCTCAGCCGGGCGAAGAACGATCTGGCCCCTTTGCTCAAGTCCAGGAAACTCGTCGCCGGCGACACGTGGCGCCAGACCGTGCGGGTCAAGGGCTACAAGTCGATCGCTCTTCAGCTCAAGCAGGGCAGCGGGCCGTTCAAGACCGTGAAGACCTACAAGGTTCCCAAGAGCGGCAAGGTGAAGCTCTCCCGCACCTTCCCCGAACCCGGTGGGTTCTCCATGCGCAGCATCGCGGTGCCGGAGGGCAAGGGGCGACCGGTCAAGGGCAAACCGTTCATCATCACCGTGGTGGCCAAGAGTTACCAAGGCACCTTCGGCGGTGAACGCTCGTCGAGTACGACCTGGAACGGAACGATCACATACTTTTACCAAGAGCGTGACCCTGTGATCAACCGGCCCTGGAACGACGGTTCCACCCACTACACCGGAATCGACGGCTCGGTCACCTGGAGATTCGACGCCAGTTCACTGAACCTCGACACCGGGGTCGTCGGAGTCTCGCGGCGGAACTGCATAGCAAGCCCGAACACCGGTGAGATTCCGGTTTCATCGCTGTCGGCCAACTTGACGGTGGAGGACGAGGTGGACCGCACCTACAACGGCCGCCGGTACCGAGTTGACGTCACTGCGACGTCGACACCGAAGTTCCAATACACATGCGACTACCTCGAAGTCGACGACTTCGACAACGAGATCTGGGTTCCGCGGACGCGTGAGTCCTCGGTCAACTTCGGCCCCAACCTCGGCGACATGCTGACGAACAGCCTCAGCGTGGATGCAACCGGCGTCGACGGCCAGTACACCAAGAGCTTCTCAGCGCCATTGGTCGGCGATGTCAACCGCCCGCCGGAGGCCATTACGAACCGGTGGTTCTGGAACCTGACCGCAGGCTGATTGGGGTCGGCTGGGCGCTGGTACCGCGTCGCCCCGCGCCCCGCGTCCCGCGCCACCGCGCCCGCGCGCCCCGCGCCCCGCGCCCCGCGCCCCGCGCCCCGCGTTAGAGGTTGTGCTGTTGGTTAGCGAATCCACGCGTTGTTTCGCTAACCAGGACCACAACCTCTAACCAACAGCACAACCTCTAACCAGGACAGGTCGGGGTGAGGCCGGCACTATGCTCCCCCCGGGCCCTGCCTATGCTCACCCCATGCCCACGGACCCGCGATCTTTGCGTGGCAGCGCTCCCCTGCTCGACGCCTGGCTGCGATTCCAGGAATCCGCGCCCACACCATTCACCATCCCCGGGCACAAGCAGCGCCACGACCTCGTGGGCGATGTCGTAGCCGGCGACGTCCCTTTGTACGGAGGACTGGACACCATGAAACTGTCCGCGGGAGTGCTCACCGACGCCGAAAACCGGGCCGCCCGATTGTGGGGGGCCGACGTCTGCCGATTCTCAACCGGCGGTGCCACCCACGCGAACCAGGCGCTGGCATTGGCCATCGGAGGTGACGGCGACAAGGTCGTCGTAAGCCGCACGCTGCACCGTTCACTGCTCGTCGGACTCGTGCTCGCCGGGTTGACGCCGGTGTGGGTCCGACCCGAGGTGGACGCCGCGACGAGGCTACCGCTAGGCGTCGCCCCCGAGACCGTGTGACGCGGCGCTCGCAGCGCATCCCGAGGCACGCGCTGTCTTCGTCGGCGATCCCTCCTACGTCGGCACGGTCGGCGACGTGGCGGGTCTGTCGGATGTCGCCCACGAGCACGACGTTCCGCTGATCGTCGATGCCGCCTGGGCCGCGCACTTCGGGTTTCATCCGGACCTGCCCCCGCACCCGCTGCAGGCTGGCGCCGATGCAATGGTCACCAGTGCCCACAAGACCTTGCCCGCGTGGAGTCAGGCCGCGTTGATCCTGGCCAAGACCGAGCGCATCGATCCCGCCCGACTTGATGCCGGCGTGGAGGCGACTGCTACCACCAGTCCCGCCGGCGCGATCCTGGCCAGCATCGACGCCTCCCGCGCCCTACTAGAGCGCGGCGGGGCGGAACTGCTCACACAGGCCATTGCAGCAACCCGCGCCGCCCGCACTCGCCTGCAAGAGGTCGAGGGCCTGACAGTGCTCGATGGCCCGCAGGTCGATCCGGTCAAACTCACGCTCGTGCTGTCGGGGACGGGCGCCGATGGCAACCGGGTGGAACAGGACCTTGTCGCGGCAGGCCTACCCGTCGAGTCGGCCGACCGCGACGTGATCACCGCTGTTGTCTCCCTGGCCGATACCCAGCAAACCCTGTCCCGACTCGCAGACGCCATCGCCGCGTCGATCGAGCGGCATCGGGGCACCCCCGCCAGTACGGCCAAACCGGCTGCCTACACCGTCGAACCAGCGGTCGTCCTATCACCGCGCGAGGCATTCTTCGCTGACGCCGGGCATGTGGGGATCGACCACGCTGTGGGACAGGTGAGCGCCGAACTCATCGCGCCCTACCCGCCCGGGATTCCCGTACTCGCCCCCGGTGAGGAGGTCACGCCCGCTGTCCTCGAGGCTCTGGACCGGGCACGAGCCGCCGGGGTCCGAATCGCCTACGCAGCCGATCCAACGTTGTCGACGATCCGGGTTGTGAAGCCGGCAATCCACCGTCCCAACAGCAATTAGAATCACGACCATGGCGAGGAAGCGTCGTGACCGCAAGCCCCAACGTCGGCCAGTACAGGCCCGACCCAACCATCCGGAGCAGGGCTGAAAACTACGAGGACGAAGCCTGACACAGGGGTGCGACGCGCAATGCGCTCCGACGAGCCGATCGAACTGCTCGAATTGGTGAGCGGGCTGCTCGAGGCGACCGATCCGCGAACTCGCAACGTTCGGGAGCAAGGAGGGGTCCGACTCGGGAGGACCTGCTGGAGTCGCTCATCGGTACCCCGTACGCGGAGACCACCGCCGCGCTGATGGTCATGCGATCCCTCGTGGACGACGACCTCACCAAAGCCCGCATCGGCCGTGAGCTGGCCAACGGCGCCGTCATCCCATGCCCTTGTGGCTGACCCGCCTGGATGAGGCAGTGGCTGAGCCTTCGATGTACCTGGTCACAGACGTCCTCGGCGACGGCCATGACTACCTGTTGGGCCTGACCCTCGCGACCGGAGAGCGCCTGTCGGCTTTGGTCTACGTCGACATCAACATGGGCACCGTCGCCAAGGATGCCTTCGTGGTGCCACGTTCCCTAGACGATCTGGTGATCGAACTCGGACACATGATTGTTGGCCGCGACCAGTCGCTGGTGCGTACAGACCCAGCCAACGGTCGCGCCGAGGCGGAAGAAGCGATCGCGGTGTCCTCCAGGTTCTGGCCCCCACCGGAGTCCGAGACGTGGCCGATGTGCCGCCCACTGGTCGAGTGGATGCTACGACAACTTCCGGACGGCGGACACACTGCCGAGTACCACGAATGGTCAGACAGACAACTCGCGGCGATCAAGGACGACTTCTTCGCATCTCGCTTCGGGCACCCCCTCGACGGCGAGGACGAGCGGGGCCTCATGAACAACATCCTCTGGTTCGCCTCGGCGTACACCGGAGGTGATCCCTACCGCTGGAGCGGAGTCCGGGTGGAAGTGATCCTGACGGACTGGTTCCCACACAAGATCATCGAATCCACCGCGTACCTGACGAAGATGCCCGACGTGCTGCGCGCATACGTCCGCTACAGCCACCACCGGCAGGCGATTCCCCACCACCTGACGGCCGAGACGCTGGCAGCCATCGACCATTACGAGCCCACGTACCAGGTGCTGATCCGAACCGAACACGAGCAGGGCGCCGAGGCGTTACTGGCCGCAGCCCTTGAGGCGCCGTTGGACCTGGACGACATGAGCATCGAGGACTTCGTTCTGGCTGGCCTGGATGAGCAGGTAGGAGGCCGACTGAGGCTGCAAGGGCTCGACGATGCTCCACTGCCCGACGAACCGTTCGAGTGGGCCGGCGTTCCCGCGGACATCCACCCGGTCGTACAGGAGATGCTCGACGCATGTGACCGCTTCGCCGACGAACTCGGTGATGTGGAGTACCGCACCGCGATGCGCCGGTTCCTCAGCCGGGCAGCCGTTGGCGATCCGTCTGTCTTCCGCCGCCGTGGATCAGCACTGCGTGGTGCGGCCGCGGTCGCGTGGGTGATCGCGCAGGCCAACGCGATGTTCACCGGCAAGTTCATCCAAGAATCGTTCGGCCTCAAAACCAGCGTCACCTCGCGGGCCGAGCCGATGCTCGAGGCGGTCGGTGTGGATATGCGCGAGCGATGGTTCTCTGGATACCTGAGCCTGGGCGCCCCGGATCTGCTCCTGTCGTCTCACCGGGCCGAGATCATCGAGCGCCGGGATAAGGCCTTGGCCGGCTTCGATCTGTGATGAGTCGTCGCGGCACTGAGCCGGCCGGGCGGAAGCGGCTAGGGGATCCTTCTGCTCCCGGAGAAGCGATCCGGAGTCAGCCAGCTGGCTTGGACGGGCGACCCCGCCTTTCCGACCGTCCTCCGGTGCCCGCGTTAGAGGTTGTCCTGTTGGTTAGCGAAAACACGCGTTGATTCGCTAACCAACAGCACAACCTCTAACCAGGACCAAACCGGTGCGCAACGAAGGCAACCTCGGGCCTTGGCCATACCGAAGACCGAACGGCTCAGCGCCGCCGCTGTCGGACCCGCGACACCCGACGCCACCGGGGTACCGATGCACCCGCCCTATGCGGCTGTTCAACGCGATCGCGATCGTCATGATGATCCTCGGCGCGATCATGGCGTTCGCCATCATCTTCACCGCGATGAGCGTCAGCATCTTCGAGCGGTATCGGGAGATCGCCACGTTCCGGGCCGCAGGCGTGAAGTTCTCCACCATCGCGTCCACCGTGCGGTGGGAGAACATGATCGTCTCGGTCTTCGGGGTGATCCCCGGCGTTGTCCTCGGGGTGTTGGGCGCCGCTGCCCTGGACCGGTCGCTGTCCAGCGACGAGTACACCATCGTCCTGTCGATGCCGTGGATCGCCGTGGTCCTGGTGGTGCTGGGCGTATTGCTGTTGGCCCTGCTCTCTCAGGTGCCCGGGATGCTGCGTGTGGCACATGAGCGTGGCTGACGTGGTGCGCGAACGTGCGCAGTAACCTCCCTGCGTGACCGGACGGCACGCGCGACCGGGGCTGAGTAATCAACCATTCGGCCCCCTTGTCGCGATGATCACCTCCGGGTAGATTCGGCCCCGCAATTGGCCTCGCCCAACTCCGACGCGCGAAGGCCCGAGGGGGTAAAGGCCGTGATCAGCAGCCGGTTTCGCCTGCCCACATTTGCCGTCACGGGGATTCTCGCCGCTGCCGTCATCGCACCCGCAACGCCAGTCGTCGCCCAAGCCTCATCCACGCAGGGCCCTATGGCTGCCGCTGCCGGCCGAGTGGCAGCCTCGTCCAAGGGCCGCAGCCTCTCCATCCGGGTCGTTGGGCTGCTGCCAGGCATGGCCGCCACGGTCAAGGTCAAGGGTCCCAAGCGCTACAAGAAGTCAGCAGTCGTGGCAACCCGCAAGACGTTCAAACGGCTGCGACCCGGAAGGTACTCCGTGCGCGCCCTGCCTGTCACGTTCGACGGCAGGACCGCTACGGCCGCCATCTCAAAGTCGAAGGTGAAGGTCACCACACGCCGTGGCGCCACCGTCACCGTGACCTACACCGACCCTGGGGCCCAAAGTCCCGGCGGCGATGACCAGCCACGGCCCCCCGGCGATGACATCGGCTTCATCGGCAGCGGGACACCTCCGGTGATCACGACGACTTCGGTGCCCGAAGCGACGTCCAAGACCGAATACTCGACCAAGCTGCAGGCCTCCGGACCAGCCAACATCTCTTGGGCTGTCGACTCCGGATCACTGCCAGCCGGGATGTTTCTGTACGACGACGGGACCCTTTCCGGGACGCCATTCGAGCTGGGCGCCTTCACGTTCACCGTGCTGGCCGAGGACTACGACTCCGGCGCCAGCGACTCGCAGAGCCTGACCCTGCAGGTCAGGCCGCGCACTGCATCGGGCCCGCAGATCACGACCACCTCGATGCCATTGGCGACCAAGGGCAAGCCGTACTCAGGTCCACTGGCCAGTGCCGGCGGGACCCAGCCCGTCACCTGGGCGATCACCGCAGGATCGTTGCCTGACGGCCTGTACCTCTCCGATGGCAGCGTGGAGGGCTACCCGGACACGGCCGGGAACAGTTCGTTCACATTGCAGGTGACCGACGACGACGACCGGACCGCCAGCAAGCAGTTGTCCATCTCCGTAGTCGAGTTCGCCATCACAGGAAGCCTGCCTCCGGCCTACGTGGACGTCCCCTACTCCTACACCCTCGGGTCGGTGAACGGCACAGCACCGGTGACGTTCCAGCTACAGAGCGGGAAACTGCCCGACGGTCTCGACCTGAGTCCTTCTGGTCTGATCTCAGGGATTCCGACAGCGAGCACCTCGCAGACGTTCACCATCAGGGCCGACGATCAAGGCGGCGCCACCGCACAACAGCAGTACACACTCAAGCCGGTCACTTCACCCACCCCGGTGATCACAACGACGTCCCTGCCCAGTGCGCAGCAAGGTGTCGCCTACGCCGCCACAGTGGCCACTGCGGGCGGCACGGGACCGCGGACACTCTCATTGGCCACTGGGTCGCTGCCCGCTGGCTTGAACATCAATGCGGCCGGTCTCATCTCCGGCACCCCGACCGCCAGCGGCACCTCTATCTTCACACTGACCGTCACGGATGCCGCCAACGCCACCGGGCAAAAGGCACTGAGCATCACCGTCTCGCCGCTCGCGGACGTGTCGTGGCCACAGAACCGGCGCGACGTTCAGCAGTCCGCGTTCTCACCCGACGACAACGTCGTCACGGCGCAGAACCTCAACGGTCTGAAGGAGGTGTGGTCGGTACCCAAGGCCTCGGGCACACCCGCGGTGCGCGACGGCGTGCTCTACTCCCCCGGGGCACTTCCAGATGAGCCCGACCAGCCGGGCCTCGTCGCGTACAGGCTCAGCACCGGAGACGAGTTGTGGCGAGTGACCGCCGCTTGCGCATTCGGCGATGTGGCCGTGACCAACGCCGCGGTCATCACGACCTGCGATGGCAGGCTTCGCGCCTACGATCTTGGCGGTGCACACGCCCTGCTGTGGGACACCGTAACGACCGACGCGCAGGCCAGCATCGCGAGTTTCACCGTCACCAGTGACCTGGTGATCGGCAACGATGGTCAATGGGTCTACGCCTACCGACTGGATACCGGCGCGCGCGTCTGGCGACAGTCCGTGCCCGCCGCGACGAGCAGTTCCTCCATCGCGGTTTCCGGTTCCACGGCCGTCGTCCCGATGAGCGACAAGGTGCGGGCTTTCAATACGTCCAACGGCGCGATTCTGTGGACCGTGCCCACACAGTCTGCATTCACCCCGTTGATCGTCGGGAACAGCGTGTACGTGGTCACTGACGGCGAACTGACCAGGCGCAGTCTGACCACTGGCGCGGCCACTTGGACGACGTCGACATCGGGTGCGATGCGCGGGGCGATGGCCACCGACGGGACTAACATCATCGCGTTGTGGGAGACCTCCGACGACTACGGCGTGACGAACAAACTGCAGGCCTACAAGCTGTCCGACGGGACGTTGGCGTGGGAGAACTCCGCCCCGGTTCGCCCGCGCGCTGTGAGTGTCTCCGGTGGCTCTGATATGGATCTCCTACGCCGATGCCTTCTCCTTTTCCGGTGGTGTCACCGTGCACCGGCTGTCCGACGGAGAGATGCTGCGCAACCTCTACACATCGGGCAACCGGGTGTTCACCCGCGTCGTGCCTGCCGAGGGGCGGGTCGTGCTCTCGATGGGGACTCCCCAGGACCGCAACCTGCGCGTCTACGGCTTCGGCGCTCCCACCCCGAAGATCACAACCTCCGTGCTCAAGGCCGGAACGGTGGGCCGGGCGTACAGCGATGTCCTGGCATCTACTGGAGGGTCGCAACCGACGGCATGGTCGCTGGCATCCGGTTCCTTGCCGGCGGGGCTGTCCTTGAGCACTGACGGGAGCATCACCGGAACGCCCACCGCGGCCGGATCGGCGATCTTAAACGTCCGGCTGACAGATGCGTTCGGCGTGACGGTTGTGCGCAGTCTCACCCTCCAGGTGAACCCAGGCGGAGGCAACCAGACCTGGCCCACGTCCGGCGGCAGCAACACCCGACGGGGTTTGGCCGACAAGGAGAACCTGGACAGCGACGACGCCGCGACCTGGTCGCAGAAGTGGACGAAGCTCGGTCCTGCCCGACAACCTCCCCACCGGAGACCCGTTGGTCGCCAACAGCCGCCTCTACTACGCGGTCGACGACACCGTGCGTGGATACTCCCTGACCACCGGTTCCACGACCGACCGAGTGCCCACGTACACCGCCGTCACAGACTTCACGAACGTCTCGCAAACGACGCGAGCACGACTGCAATCGGCCCCCACTGTGGACGGCAACCGGCTCTACGTGGTGGCGAGCGACGGCGTTTACGCCTTCGATGCGACAACTGGAGCGAAGGTCTGGAAAACCCTCGTGAACACCTACCAACCCGTACCCGCACCCATCGTTGTTGGCACCCGGGTCATCGCCTCCGACGACAATGGGGTCCTCCGGTCTTTCGCCATCTCCGACGGCTCCCCGGCGTGGGCGAACCCATTGGACCTGCCCGGAACGGACTTCTGGGTTGGGCAAATGGCCAGCGACGGCACCTCGTTGTTCGGCATGCAGTGCACGACGGCTTATGCGATCAATGCAACCACCGGCGTGTTGACCTGGAGCCGGGTGATGCCGGGCACGGAGGACTACGGTGGGTGCTTCCCGTTCGGCGTCGTCACAACGCCGCTGGTGCACGACGGTCTGGTCTACTTCGGGTCCTACAGCACGGCGGCGCTGCGGACCTCCGACGGCACGGTCGCGTGGAGCCGCAAGTACGCTTCCGGCGGCGCGATGGCCCTGTCGCACGGCGTCCTGGTCCTGACCGAGTTGGTCCCGTACGCCTTCGGCTGGAGCCCCCGGCTGCGCGCCGTCGACCCCCAAAGTGGTGCGCAGAGGTGGGTGAACAACACCGACTTCCCAGCCGGCTCTCCTGCAGTCACCGTGGTCGATGATCTAGTCCTGACCAACGGATCCGCCGCGGCGCTCGGGGTCGACATCCGGACCGGTGAACGCCTATGGGCCTCCGACCAGGTGAGCGGCAACTTCACCGCTGGGACCCAGGTCATCCCGGTGGGTGAGCGCATCTACTTCGTGGGCGTCGACAAACGGATCCACGCCTACGGGGGGTGAACGAGCGAGGTTGCGCCGCACCCCACTGCCGCCATCGCCGCAACGATTGGTGCGCATGGACACCGACTGGCTGCGTCGGCGGGCAGTGGAAGAACTCGCGCGATGACACTGGACCGCGGACACTGTGAGTCGTCGTCGCTGCTGAGGATGCGGGATTCATCTCCGCCGTCCGCACGGAACGCCGCACGCCGTCGGCGGGACTACGCGATATCCTCACCCACGAGTACGTCGAGGTGGACCTGAACTTCGTGGCGGACGCCGCCGGAACGGCGCTCGTGGACTGCCGATCCTACGTCCGCTCGGTGGCCCAGGCTCTGCAAGACCGCCGAGCCGAGAACGAGGACACCCCCGACGTCGGGGGGGCGGACGTGGCGCGGGACTAGAGCATCAACGCGCGCGCTGCGGCAAGCCCCGAGTTGTAGGCGGCCTCAATACGGGGGCCATCGAACGCGTCGCCCGCGAGCACTACGCCCCCGTCGGCCGACACCCAGCACGGATCTGGCCATGGGGTTCGCGGTGTGGCGAAGCGCCACTTCTTCACCTGTGCCTGGCCGATGGTTGCGTCGCCCAGCCAAGGATCTGCAAGATCAACGAGTGCGGCCATTAGGCCAGCGGTGTCGCACTCCCAGTGCGTCTGGCTCCACGCGGGCGACGCATGCACAGTGATCGCGGGGGTGGCGCTGACACCCTTGGCGACATTGTCGGCGACGAAGCCGACGTCGTCGTTCGGTTTCTGGACCCCCCCGGGCGCGTCGATTCGCGGCGGTCGATCGAGAGTGGCCAGCAGCGCGATCGTGCGGTCGTATTCAGTGCGCATCAGCCGATCCTCGAGTTCGATACCTGAGTCGACCAGCAGCGCCGATGACTGCGGCAGGGGTGCCGTCATCACGACCCGGTCGGCGATGTGAACCGAACCGTCGTCGATGACGACCTGCCACTTCGAGCCCGTCGGGCGCACAGCGCCGACCACCGTCGAGCACGACACGTCGATGCCCATCGCCAAGTCCTTCGCCAGTGAGTTCATCCCGGCCGGCGCGACGTAGCGGGGATGCACCTCAGCGGACCCGAACCCGTGGTTCCACACCGCCACCAGGCCCCGCTCGATCCAGTCGTCGACGCGACGTTGGAAGGCTGCCGTCCGCACCGTGAAGAACTGGGCTCCGTGATCCAACGTGGCCGTTCCGATGCGCCGAGTAGCCAGGCGACCACCTGGTGAGCGGCCCTTGTCGACGACAGCGACCTCGACCCCTGCCGCCTGCAGGTCATCGGCGGCGGCCAGTCCACTGAGACCAGCCCCGATGATCACCACCCGCATGGGCGCTCATCGTCCACCAGCATCGGGGCGCACATACACAAGCAGCTCACAAATGCCGATGCTGTCACAGCCACGTCCCACCGGAAAAGGCGCAGTCGGCCCGGCCCGAGAGGCGCGATAGCAGCCCCGCTGAGATAGTGCGGACATGACCTCGCTTCAAGATCGTTCCGTTCTGGTGGTCGGTGCCACAGGTGGGCTCGGAGCGCCCATCAGCCGGCAGTTGGCCGCCGAGGGCGCGCAGCTCACCCTGCTCGGCCGCGATGTGGGCCGCCTAGAGGCGCTCGGCCTAAAGGCGGCTACGGTGACTGGTGACCTGCGCGACGCAGACACCGCGACCAATGCCGTGGCAGTTGCCCTCTCCGCCCACGGCCGGCTCGACGGCCTCGTAGTCGCCTCTGGCGTCGTGGCCTTTGGGCCGGTCGGCGACGTCCCCGGCGACGCTCTGATCGACCTGTTCCTCGTCAACACCCTGGCGCCCATCCGCCTGCTCCAAGCCGCACTACCCCACCTGGTCTCGTCGGGCGCAGAGGGCCATTCGCCGTTCGTCGTCAACCTCAGCGCGGTCGTGGCTGAGCAACCGACCGCGGGGATGGCCGCCTACTCCGCGTCGAAAGCCGCGCTCACTGCGTACGACAACGCCGCTGCGCGGGAGCTCCGCCGTGCTCGCATCCGGCTGATCGATGCCCGCCCGCCGCACACAGAGACCGGGCTGGCGGACCGGCCGATCGCCGGATCCGCCCCACGACTTCCCCACGGACTAGCTGCTGAGGACGTTGCCGCACGTGTGGTCTCCGCGATCCTGGGCGACGAGAAGGACCTGCCGAGCGGCGCATTCACCTGAGGAGGTTGTGCCCCGAAGGTTGCCGGCGCCGTGACTAGAGTGACGGTTCCTGTCGACCCGGATCACAGTGCCGATGGGCCTCGTCAGTCATCAGCCTGGCCGGCAGCCGTTCAGTCGGGTGAAGGCGCGCGTGGCGCTCCCCGCCGCCCGCTTCCCGATCCGGCCCCCGCGCCCGCGTTAGAGGTTGTGCTGTTGGTTAGCGAATCCACGCGTGTTTTCGCTAACCAACAGCACAACCTCTAACCAGGACAAGAACTAGTCGCAACGAGTACGTCGGCAATTCCGCGAGGACGGTGAACTCTCGCTCATCCAGTGGCTCGACCTCGCGGCGCGAAGACGTCTCCCCAGCCTCGCCAAGCCAAGGAGCGCTGGCCCGTCGCACCGTGCCGCCCACGCCGACGGTTGCCAGTCGGCTGGGGGTGGGTCACCTCTTCGGGCCATTGTTCGACGGCACCGCACGGAGTAACGTCAGGCAAGCCTCACCTAATCGGGTGGGTGGACAGGTGGTCCGCGCACACGGGGGCCAGCGACCTTTCCGTGACGCGCCAGATCGCCGGAGGAAAGGGGGCCAGCGATGGCCAGCTATGAACTCAAGAATCTCGCCGAACCGGACGACGTCCGGGAGTTCCCATTCGGTCGGGGCGAGATCGTCGACATCGGCGGAGGCCAGGTGATGCGGATGACCCTGCAACCGGGCTGGCGGTGGTCCGAGCACGTCAAGCCGACCGCCGGAACCGAGCTGTGCCAGGCGCCGCACTTCCAGTACCTGGTCGCAGGACGGCTCGGGGTTCGGACCGCGGACGGCTCGCAGTTCGAGGCAGGACCCGGAGATGTGAACTGGCTGCCACCTGGGCACGACGCCTGGGTGATCGGCGACGATCCGGTCGAGGCGATCGACTGGGGGGGTGCCCATGTCTGGGGCCGGGCAGAGCAGTAGCCGGGGTTCTCATGGGTGATGGGAGAGCGAACCCCCTGCCACGTGACCTGGAGGCCGTCGTCGGGCGACTCGTTGATGCACTCGCTGGCGCGATGGACCTGTACGCCGTCTATCTCGGCGACGCCTTGGGCCTGTACCGGGCGCTGGACGGCACCGAGGAGTTGACCGCCAGCGAATTGGCCGAGCGGACTGGGGTGATCCCCCGGTACGCCCGGGAGTGGTGTGAGGCACAGGCTGCCGGCGGCTGGCTGGAATGCCCGAACCCCGAAGACCCACCCGCCGCACGTCGATTCTCAATGCCCGCCTCGGTTCGCGAGGCGCTGCTCGACCGGGACTCCCTGGCGTTCCTGGCACCCTCGGTACGGTGCACGATGGTCGCCGGGAGGGCGCTACCGGCGCTGATCGACACCTACCGCGGTGAACGCACATTCGGGTGGGAGGACCACGGCCCCGAGATGCGCCACGGCCAGGCCGAGGCTAACCGGCCCATCTTCCGCAATCTGCTCGTCGATGACTGGCTGCCCCGGATCCCGCAGATGGCCCAGCGGTTGGCCGCCCCGGGCGCCCGGGTGGCCGACGTGGGCTGCGGCCTGGGTTGGGCGGCGATCGCCCTGGCCGAAGGCCTGCCCCACCTGCAGGTCGACGGGTTCGACATCGACGCCCCCAGCATCGAGGCCGCCCGACACAATGCCCAGGAACACGGGGTATCCGACCGGGTGGCATTCCATGTCGCGGACATCGCCGAGGTCGAGAAGAACCCCGGCTACGACGCCGTGTTCGCATTCGAGTGCCTGCACGACATGAGCCGCCCGGTTGAGGCCCTGGCCTCGATGCGGCAGATCGCCAACGGCGGCGACGTCCTCATCGTCGATGAACGCACGCTCGACCAGTTCACCCCCGACGCCCCGCTGATGGAACGACTGCTCTACGGGTACTCCCTGACCGTGTGCCTGCCCGATGGCATGTCAGCCTCCCCCTCGGCCGCAACCGGCACCGTGATGCGCCGCGACCACGTGCACGACTACGCCAGCCGCGCCGGGTTCACCGCGGTGCAGACCGTCGAGCTCGACCACGATCAGTTCCGGATGTACCGGCTCACCGGCTGACCCCGGCACCTTCGAGACCCACGACCACGGCGTATTGAGCAGCGGTGAGGCACGGAGGTCGAGCATGCGCATGCCCGGCTCGCCGGACAGGTGGGCCGCACCCCCGTCCTCGCCCTCGACGGGTCAGAGCTCAGGGTTGCGGGCGGGGTCGTGTTGAAACTCGAACACTTGCAGCGCACCGGGTCTTTCAAGCCACGCGGTGCGCTCAACGCGCTCCTCTCACGCGCCATCCCCGAGGGTTGTATGGTCGCCGCATCCGGGGGCAACCGCGGACTGGGCGTAGCCTGCGCGACCGCTCACTCGGGAGTACCCGCCACAGTCTTCGTCGGCGGCACCGTCGAGGAAATCTGAGAACTGCACGACCGCGGGAACTGGCAGGCCGGAATCCCACGAGACGTTGTTCGGGCCTCTGTGCTGTCACCCATGGCTCTGCCTCGAATCGTCCCCCGGCACGACGCCAACCTAGTCAGGCATGTCCCCAACCATCTACCCGTCGGGGATGAGAGGACCCGACTTGCCCCTACGCGAGCAGACCGAGGTCGCGTGCCCGGCGCACGGCGTCGCGGCGGGTGCCGACGCCGAGCTTGCGGTACAGATGGCTCAGGTGGGACTTGATGGTGTTGACAGAGACGTAGAAGTCCTGGGCGATCTCCTCATTCGTCCGCATGGTCGGCAACTCCGCGAGGACCGCGAGCTCCCGCTCGGTAAGCGGCTCAATCAGCAGCTCGACCTCGGGGCGCGAAGACACCTTCCCGGCGTCGCCAAGCCGAAGCAGGGCAGAGTCGCGCAGAACGGCCGCATCGCCGTTGACGGCTGTGGCCCGCAGCAGCGCCGAGAGGTCGCCAGAATCTGGGCCGAGGAACGGGCGAAGAATGAGTTGCGGTGCGGCGGTGCGCAGCGCCTCGCCCAAGGAGTGCGCGGCCTGGATCGGACGTCCCTGTTTCCGTGCCACTCGAGCGTCGCAGATCGCTGCCTCGATAGCCGCGATGAGGTCGTCGACGGTGCCCGGATCGGGGCTTCTCGGGACCCGGCTGGCGGCGTTCTGCGCGCCGTCCAGATCCCCTCTATGTAGGGCCAGCCGGGCCTGCGTGGACCAACCGGTCGCGGACATTGGAGCACCGTCGCCCTGGACGATCGCACCGCCGCTTCCTCCGGTCAGCATCGCCACCTCGGCACTGACGCGCGTCCACGTGTCGGCCAGCGCAGCAGACACCGGATGATCGCGCTGTATGGCGAGCGCCGTCTGGAATGCTGCGGTCGCCGCACGTGGGCGCCGACGGGACAGGGCGACGCAGGCCCGGGCCAAGTGCAAGACCGTTGCGGGCCATGCTTCGACCCCGTTGGCATCCGCCGCCAGTCCGGCAGCAAGGTGTCTATCAGCCGAATCGAAGTCCCCCCGCAACATCTGCGCCAGCGCCAGCGGAAGGTAGGCGAATCGAAGCTGCATTTGCGAAGTCCATCCGCGCACGACCGCGTCCTCGATGACGGCACCGGCCCGGGCGATCGCGGAGTCGAGGTCCCCCTCGGCGAAGTCGCACCAGGCCAGGTGGGCGCGCGTCCCGAGCAGCATGAGTTCAACGTCGCCGCGCGGGGTGTCACGCACCACCCCAATCAGACGCGCTCGTGCGCCAGCAATGTCGCCGGCGCGCAATAGGGCCACGGCGTACTGCGTTGTGGCGATCAGGCGATTGCCCTCTGCGGCGGGCACCGGGGCCGACGCCGAGACCTGCTCCAGGGCGGCCTGCGCCGCCGCAGCCACGAAATCCTCATCCCCGCGGGCACGCGCGGCGGCGCACGCGAGGTTCTCCAGGAAGGCCAGTGCCACCGGCGGCAGTTGATGGCCTTCTGAGAGGAGGCGGCGAGCCGCTTGGACGTGCTCCTCCATGGCGGAGAAGTGGCCCTGACAGAACTCCAAGGCCGCCGCACACAACTCGCGTGCGGCGCAGGGCTCCAGGGATGCGTAGGGAATGGCCCGCAGGTGCTCGACCAGGTCCGTGCTCCGCGCACCGACCACTCCTGGAGAGGCTTCGAAGAACGCCGTGGCCGCCAGCTCCCAGTCCTCGGCGGCGACGGCGTGGCCCATTGCCCGAACAGGTTTCCGATGGGTGAGGAACCATGACGCGGCGGCCACGTGCGCCTCGCGAAATGCGCTCGAGTTCTCGAGGCGCAGGGTGTGCACGAGCAGGTCGCGCAGTAGCGGGTGGTAACGGAAGACCGTCCCCTCGGCATTGACCGAGACGATGAACTGATTCGCCTCGACAAGCGAGGCCAGCCGTGTGTGTCCCTGTCCGCCGGGGGCAATGGCATCCGCAAGTTCACCCGAGACCAGATCAACCACGCTCGTTCGTAGCAGGAAGTCCCGAACCTCAGGGCTGTTGCGCAGGAGTACTTCGGCGACGAGGTACTCCGCCACCGAGCGATCGGTCCCTCCGAACCGTTCAAGGCCCGCATCCACGCCGACCCGCGCCAAGTACATCGCCGCGAGGCGGACGCCGGCCGGCCATCCCTCGGTCCGCGCGAGCACCTCCTCGAGGCCGCTGTCTGTGAGCTCGAGGGCCTCACTTCCGGCCGCCAGTCGTCGGACGTCACGTGCATCGAAGGCCAGGTCTGAAGAATTGACCTCGACAAGGTCGCCTGCCAGACGCAGCCTGTGTAGCGGTATCGGCGGATCGACACGCGTCACAAGGACTATGTGAGCTCGCGTCCTCAGGGACACCAGGTCGATCAGGTCGGCCAAGACCTCGGCGCTGCTGACGACGTGGAAGTCGTCGAGCACCAGCACGATCGGCTGCGGCAGCGCGTCAAGGCCTCGGAAGATCGCACGCAACACCTCTGAGTTGACGCCGCCCGCCGTCGACAGCACCCTGAGCGGATTGTCCTCGGGCACGCTTCCCGAGCCATTCACCGCCCGGATGAGCTCACACCAGAAGGCAGCCGGCGTGTCATCCGCTGGTCTGAGCGTGAGCCAAGCGACGGCCCCGCCGGCCTCATCCCGAAGGCGCCGGGCCCAACTCGCGACCGCCGTCGTCTTCCCCCAACCCGGGCCAGCAGTCACGATCGTCAGCGGGAGACGGCTCGCGTCGGACAGGACACGATCGACAACCGGGCGCGGCACCTCCCCGGTGAGCGCAGGTGGAATCGACGTCCGCGCACCCCTCGAAACGGCACGGGTTGTCGGCACCCAAGGATCATAACCTCACGAAAACCACCCGCTTCGGGTAGTGACGGCACATTCTCGTGGGGTCACGATCGAGCCACGCGGCAGGCGAGGAGGTGCGCGTGTCAGGACGGCGCTTCATCCTGCAGGTCAGCGGTCGGCACGCCTCAGGCGACACCGCAGGCATCGATCGACTCCCCGACCGGGTGGGCCTGAGCAGTGTGGTGCGCGTGAGTGTCCGCGATCAAGCGGCCCTGCACGGTCTTCTCCGGCGACTCCACGATCTGGGCCTGCGCCTCGTCGAACTGCACGACCTCGGAGTGCCCGCCGAGCGGCGCAACGCCCGTCGTGATTACGAGGTCACCGTCGACGGACCGTTGGGCGAGCTCGTCGAGACAGCCTTGCTGGACTTCATCGGTCCGTTCCAAGTGTCAAGCCGCTACTCCTTCGCCGACCCCGTCCTGATGACACAGGTGCTGACCCGGCTCATGGACCGCGGGGCCGAACTCGAGTACGCCGGCCAGCAGACCGCCGCGAGCCGGACCTGACCCGGGTCATCTGCGCTTCCGACTCACCCCCCACGGATGATGCGCGGGTCAAACATGTTTCTCAGCAGATGCTGCAACAAATCGCGCTGGGCGGTTCGATGATCGTGATCCCGATCTTCCTGCAGATCGCCCTGGATTACAGCGCACTCGAAGCGGGACTGGCCATCGCGCCGTTGTCCTTGAGCATGTTCTTCGTCGCACTCGCCGCCGGCCGCCGAGCGGGCAAGCGTCGCCCCGCCGTCCTGGTGCGCGCCGGCTTCGGACTGGCCCTCGTGGGCATGGCTCTGGTCATCCGGCGTGGTGCCACGTGCCGAGTCCAGCGCTGGCGCGTGGGTGCTCTTGATCCCGCTGCTGATCGCCGGCTGCGGCCTGGGCCTGCTCGTCTCCCAACTCAACAACTACACGCTGGCACCGATCGAGGAGGAGCGGGCCAGCGAGGCCGCCGGCGTCAACTCCGCAGGCGGGAACTTCGGATTGTCGTTCGGCCTCGCAGTTGCCGGCGGCATCATGTTGGCAGCACTGTCCCTATCCTTCACCGCACTCACGAACGCGAGCACGGTCATCCCCGAGGGGCAGAAGGCATCGATCTCCCAGGCATTGGAGACCAACGCCGAGATCGTCAGAGACACCCAACTGCAGGTCGTCGTGGCCGCCGAGCCTCCCGCGGTGCAGGCCGAGATCCTCGCCATTAACGACCGGGCGCGCGCACTGTCGCTGCAGATCGCGATGCTCGTGCCCGTCCTTGCGTGCCTGCTCGGCTTGGTCAATGCCTTCCGGATGGTCCGCCTGCCCGACGTTGAACCCGCAGCGTCGCTTGAAGGGCTTGACTTCGGGTAGGCGGGGCGTTGACGAGGGAGCCTTGGGGACGACTCGAAATGGGACCCACACACCGCGAGGATTCGGAGGTCCACTGAATCATCCTCACTCGGGGGGCGCAGAACAACGTCATTCGGCGGACTTCAAGCAAGCCCCGTCTGGTTGCCCGAGAGTCAACTACCCGAGCACTGACACCCTTGCGGATCGGGGAGCTCCTCGATAGCGCGCAGCAGCACACCTCGGACCCGTTCGATGTTCTGCTCGAACAGGCGGTAGACCTCGGCCTCGTTCACCCCGGGTCCTTCGATCAGATTCGCCGAGAAGTTAGTGACCAACGCCAAAGTTGCGTAGCAGATCCGCAGTTCGCGGGCTAACACCGCTTCGGGGTGGCCGGTCATGTTCACCAGTGCCCACCCTGCGCTGGCGTACCAGACGGTTTCGGCGCGTGTTGAGAACCGCGGGCCGTCGATGACCACCATCGCTCCACCGTCGAACGCGGGCCAGCCGCTACCGGCCGCCGACTCGAGCAACGCCGTGCGCATGCGCTGGCAGTACGGATCGGCGAATTGCGCGTGGAAGGTCTCGCCGTGGAACTCGTCGTGAAACGTCTGCGACCGGGTCCGGGTCTGATCGATCAACTGATCTGGCACAACCAGCGAACCGGGCGGTGTCTGTTCGCGAAGAGATCCGGTGGCACACGGTGCGATGACTTGTCGCACACCCATCTGCGACAGCGCGTACAGGTTCGCGCGGTATGGAATCCGGTGGGCGGGAAATCGGTGACCAGGGCCGTGGCGCGGCAAGAACGCGACAGTCGTCGATCCGATCTGGGCCACTTCGATGTCCGCGGAAGGCGGGCCGTACGGGGTGTCGATCGAGACCGTGCCCACATGGCCGGCGGCGCTCTGCGAGAACAGCGAGTACAGCCCCGATCCGCCGACTATCGCGACGTCGGCCTGCTGAATCATGCGGCCTCTGGAGCCAACTTGTCGGCCAGCGCGAGTCCGCAGAATCCGAGTCCAACTCCCAGCAGTAGGGCGAACGTCGATCCGTTGCCTCCCAGCAGGCCCCCGTCTGTAAGACCCACCAACTGCACCAGCGCCGCAATCCAGGCGATCGTCCCCACGACGAACCCGAGCATGAATCGACCAGACGCGCCCGCGAAGAATCCCAGGCCCGCGCAGATGATCAGAACGATCGCGGAGTTGGTGGATTGATCAACCCACCGGTAGGCCTCGTCGTCCGGGATGACCAGCATCACAAGACTGACCAGGCACAGCGCGGAAAGCGCAGTGAATCCGGATTTCACCGTCACGATCCGGCTCCTTCGTCAAGGGTCTTGCTCATGATGCCCTCGCGAACCACTTGGCCCAGGACGACTGCTTGGCCAGCCACACAGGTCGCAGAACTGCGTCGAGTCCCCACACCCTGCCCGCAGCCGTACCCGCCAACAACAGCGAACCGACCATCATCAGGTAGTACGACCACGGCCACTCCTCGGGTGTCACTCCCACCGACAAGAAGATCACGAAACTCTGCCCAACAGCGATCAATCCCCAGAGTCGCGTGAACAGTCCGACGAGCAGAAATGCACCGATCGCTGACTCCGCAAGGATGACCACCCAGCCGAAGAATCCGATGTTCGGCAGTATGAGGCTTTCGACGATTGCTGTGTATGGCGGGAACACCGGGTGCTCTATCGCGAAGCTGGTGAACGCGGCCAACGCGCCGAAGTCCGGTGGCACCTTCCACCGCACGTTCTGGATCCATAGGAAAGCGATGACGAGTCGACCCACGAGCACGGCGCCACGGGCGAATCGGTCGTTGGCCAGACTCGAGGAAGTCACGGTTTCGCTGATCACAGACTCCGCCTTCCTCAACCTGGCTCAGCCTAGGTGACAGAACAGCGCTGGCGCGACACGTAGGGTCGATAGACAAACGGATCTGATGATTGGACAGCGGTCATGCGGGTACTCGTCACAGGCGCGGCTGGCTTCATCGGATCGCACGTGGTGGACGAACTCATCGATGCCGGTCATGAGGTTGTTGCACTGGATGGGCTCATCGAGGAGGTTCACCCCCAGCGGGCATGGCCCGCCGATCGAGCAGCGGATTCCCAGAGAGTCGTCACTGACCTTCGCGATGCTGAGGCAGTCGCAGCAGCTCTGGCCGGGGTCGAAGCCGTTGTTCACCAGGCCTCGTTGGTCGGCCACGGCCTTGAGCTGTCCGACCTGCCGCGCTACGCGGGGGCAAACGATCTGGGCACGGCAGTGCTACTGGCGGCGATGTACCAGGCCGGCGTCTCGCGGCTGGTCCTGGCCAGTTCCATGGTCGTGTACGGCGAGGGGCGCTACACGTGTGACGAACACGGCGTCGTTGACCCGATGCCACGAGCGCACGCCGATCTGGCGGCAGGTCAGTTCGATCCGCGATGTCCGCGTTGCGCCGCTGTGTTGGCCTGGTCCGAGGTTCCTGAGTCCGCACCGTTGCGCCCGACCAGCGTCTATGCAGCGAGCAAGTTGGCCCAGGAGAACTTCGTGACCGCATGGAGCCGAGGCATGGGTACCGCGGTCTTCGCGCTGCGGTATCACAACGCCTATGGGCCCAGGATGGCTCGCAACTCGCCGTACTCCGGGGTGGCGGCGCTGTTCCGCTCACGGGTGGCTGAGGGCCTGGCACCGCTTGTGTTCGAAGACGGTGAACAGATGCGGGACTTCGTCCATGTCAGGGATATTGCTCGGGCGAATCGGCTCGCCCTCGAACGCCCGGTCACCGATCTGTCACCAGGTCTCCATCCGGTGAATGTGTGCAGCGGGCAACCTCGCTCAGTCGGTTGGGCAGCGACGCTACTCGCCGAGGCGAACGGCGGTCCGGTTCCGATGGTCACCGGGCAGTTCCGCGCCGCGGACGTCCGCCACGTCGTTGCCAGCCCGGACAGGGCGCGAGCGATGTTCGGCTTCACCGCGGATGTCTCCCCCGGCCGTGGGTTCGTCGAATTCGCGCGCGAACCAATCTGAGCTCACCACGGGGAGTCAATCAACGCAGCCGCGAGAATGGCCACGCAGGCTTGCGCCGTCAGCCAGCCGCGGCGTGGACCGGCCACGGCCCCAGCAAGGAACAGCCACGGTGTCAGCGGCAGGAAGATGCGCTCGACCTCGCCACGCATGAATCCGAGGCCGGTGCCAACCACCGCAGCAAAAACGGCCAACGCGATGAATAGTGGCGCTGGTGCAATGAGTCGGCGAACTGACGGCAATCCGGCCAGGACTGCGGGGCCGATCAAGGTCGCGAGCACCACGAAGTTCGCCACCAGGAAGTACCAGTACGGCCGAACCGATGCCCCATTCAACTCCCATGCCTCGCGCGTGGCCCAGATCCCCTCATCGAGACGGAATCCAGCGAGCGCCCAGAGCATGGCCTGCAGGACCACCAGCCCCGCGACGTAGGCAAACACCCGCCAAGCGCGCGTGTGAACCAATACCGCCACAGCGACTACACCCATCGGCAGCAGCCCGTAGGACAGGAACGGGCACAATCCCAGCAAGAGCCCGGCCGCCGTAGCCGGAAGCAGGCAGGCCTGCCACGAATGCTGTTTCGAAGCTATCGCCAGGAAGGCCACCCCCCACGCCAGAACACCAGCGAAGAAGGCGTCCGGCGAGGTCGCGATCCACACTGCCGCTGGGGCGAGCACGCCGACGGGCAGCATGCGCCTGGCCAAACTCTCACCCTGATCTCCTGCCAGCGCTCGGATCGCGACCGCAGCGGCGGCTACGGCGCTGGAGCCCACCACCACGTAGACAGTCGCGACCAGCCAGGTCTGCGCCAGGCCGGCGCGATCAAACAGGGCGAGGATCACCACTTGGCCAGGGGGGTGGCCCTGAACGTGCACCGCGTAGGTCAGGATCTGATCGGTGAAGGTACCCAGAAACTGCGGAATGTCGGACACGGGCAGGGCCGTCAGGTAGTCATCGTCGCGGTACAGAGGTCGCAAGAAGTCACCCCAGCCCCGCGCGGTGGACAGCGCCCAGGCCCACACGGATCCGTAGCCCACCACCGTGACCAGCAGCCACCGCCACGGCAGAGCGCCAGCCAGCCGAGGCAGCCCGATCACCCCCAACGCCGCGACCACGACCGGAAGGACGACGGTCGTCGCACGCAACGGAAGACGCCCACCGAGGAAGGGCTGGCTGCCGAACAGCACAAGGTCCTGCTGCCCGGTCTCCTCGAGCCACCAGCCCCACCAAGCCACAGCCCCCAGGACCGCCAGCCACAGAACCCCTGGCCACAAGCGGGGCCGCAACTCACTGGGTTCGGTGCTGACGGCGGTCACGGGCCCGAGCGTATGCGATAGTGACCGGCGTGCCGGATGATTCGACGATCACCGTGGTGCTGCCGTGCCTGAACGAGGCCGGCGCCATCCCCTGGGTCCTGTCGCAGATGCCGCCGGGAGCATCGGCGCTGGTCGCGGACAACGGATCGACCGACGACAGCGCAGCTGTCGCTGAACACTTCGGCGCCAGGGTGATCCACGTTCCTCAGCCTGGTTACGGTGCCGCCTGCCATGCGGGCATCGAGGCGGCAGACAGCGACATGGTCGCGGTCATGGATTGTGATGCGACCCTTGACCCGGCGCAGTTGCCGCCGTTGATCGGCGCCGTCGCGGCTGGCCACGTCGACATGGCGGTGTGTCGACGTCGACCCGGGTCTCACAGCGTCTGGCCATGGCACGCCCGCCTGGGCACCGGCCTCTTGGCCTGGTGGCTGCGGCGCCAGACCGGCCTTGCGATTCACGACCTGGCGCCGGTTCGGGTCTTTCGTCGTGGCCCATATTTGGAGCTTGGAATCACCGATCGCGGTTTCGGATACCCCATGGAGGTGTTCACGCGTGCCGCCGAGGCGGGGTGGACGGTCGCGGAGTTCGACATGGAATACCGGGACCGGATCGGCGAATCCAAAGTCGCCGGAACTGTCGGGGGATCGGTACGGGCGACCAGGGCGCTGCTGCGCGCCGCCCCCCGCAGGCGTCTTCGATGACGGCGTTCGGTGTGGTGATCATGGCCAAGTCCCCGATCCCGGGCAAGGTGAAGACACGTCTCCGGCCCCACTTCAGCGATAAGGAGGCCGCCGCCCTCGCGGGGGCGGCGTTGACCGACTCACTGGCGGCTGCCGCTGCCGCAACCGATCGCGTCATCGTCGCCCTCGACAGGTGCGGGACCTCAGAAACACCTCCGGAACTGGCTGGGGTCGACGTGATCGCACAGCGCGGAACCGGTCTGGGTGAACGCTTGGATCACGCCCTTGCAACTGTCTGGCAGCGTGAGGCTGGCCCACTGCTGGTTATCGGCATGGACACGCCTCAGGTGACGGCGGAGTTGCTGTTGGGAATCGTTGAACTCGCTGTGCACGACGACGACGCAGCGATCGGCCCTGCTTCGGATGGGGGCTTCTGGGCGTTGGCTTTCGGTGGTGCACCTCGGCGGGTACTGGGCTCGGTGCCGATGAGCCAGCCGGACACCGGGCAGCGAACAGCCCTCGCGTTGCGCGAGGCGGGCATCAGTGTGCACATCGGTGCGGTGTTGGAAGATGTCGACGATGCGCACGCCGCCGCCAGGGTCGCCGCGCTCGCACCGATGACACGCTTCGCCCGGCTACATCGTCAGTTCACCTCGGATGCCTGAAGCGCGTCACCTGTCTCGGTGAGGCGGTAGTTGCCGCTGTTGATCGTTGGGGTCATGCGCAACGGAAGACATGGCGTCGACCAGCCTTGCGGGCCGCGTCCTGGACGGCGACGGTGTCGCGAATCGTGCCGAAAGCGTCTTCTAGGGGCAGCGGGCTGTCGGCCACCTTGAGCCGCATGTCCGTGATGGCCACGGGATGCCACCAGATCCCGTCCACGGTCAGGGTTGGCTCCGGCGCCACCTCGTCGATCGTCACAGGAACACCAAAGTCAGCCTCACCCTGGGCAGCGATCGGCCGGATCAATCGGTCCTCGACCGGAATCCCGATCTCATCGAGGCGGGCGTGCAGGGCGGCTGTCGAAGCGACCTCGCGTTCGTCGAGCGTGGCAGCAACCTTGACCCGGAATCCCAACGACCGAGCGAGTTCGATCCCGGCCAGCGCCCGCCCATGCGTGCCGGCGCCCCGGTTCGCGTCGTGCAGGTCGGGCTCTGCAGAGTCGAGGCTGATCTGCAACGTCACCGCCTCGCGATCCATGGACTCAAGGGCCGCCCGGCGAGCACCCTTCCCGAAAACCATCGCGTTGGTCAGGATGACCACAGGTACCCGCTTCGACACCTCAGCCACAATGGGCCCGATCTCAGGGTGCAAGAAGGGTTCCCCGCCGGTGAGGATCACTTCACGTCCGCCAAGGGCTACGAACTCGTCCACCGCAGCGGTCGCCAATTCCACCGGAAGCAGACGGGCCGGCGCCGAGGGAGACGAACCGGCGCAGCAGTAACTGCAGGCCAGGTTGCAGTGGAAGTTCGTATAGATCCACAGCCGTTGTCCGAGAGGGGTGGCCGCCCCAGATGAGAACGGATCCACCTTCGAGGCCCCATTGCGCCGAACCAGGACAGTCCAGCCCTCGTCATTGGCCACCGACTCGAGCACGGTGTGCCCAGCAAGGCGCGCCCAGTCCACCAGATCGGGAGGCACGCTGGGCTCCAGTGTGTGGACAGCCAGTACCTCTCCCGGCTCGACCCGGCGCAGATTGCGGGTCAGCAGCAGCAGCAGGCCACCTCCGCAGTCCAAGTCACCCCCGTCGAACTCCGCAGCGACGACCGCTGTTTCGTTGACGGGCTCTGCGGAAGTCATGTCAGCGTCTCAGTACGAAATGGAACTGGCGCCGTCCGCCAGGAGCGCTACGATCGCGGCGCCGCCTGCTAAGACCGCCCCCGAGACCAGTCGATCCTCACCGATGTCGCGACGCTTGGCACACGGGCTGCACACGATGATCTTTCCGCCGGCCTCGACGAAGCCGTCGCGCAGATCGGCCAAGGCAGCGAAGCCAGGCTCGTTGATCTTCTCAGCCTCACCCTGCGCACCGAGCCACGCACCGTCAGCGGACAGAAAAATGGTCGTGTCCTGGCCGGATGCCGCACTGGCAGAGGCGACCACGAACGCGACCGTCGCGCGATCCGGGTTGTCGTGGGAACTTGCGAGGGATACGAGGATGCTCATGCTCTTCCATTCATAGTCGGGTCATTGTCGGGTCGGCGGAAGTTTGATCGTCGGAGGCCAGAACCCACGGGTTGCGCCCAAGCTGTCGTGGCGGGCCGAGCTGCACGTCGTAGGCTGCACGCTGGTCATGCGAGGCTGAACCCCGATAGTGGTGTCCGGTCAAGTGGCACCATGCGGGGATATCAATGGGTGCAGCGGGGTCAGAGGCAAGGATGCGCACCAGCGTGCCTTCGGGCAGAGACTTGACTGTGGCGTGGACGGCCAGGAGGAGTTCACCGCACCCCCGATCCCCGCCATCGATGATGAGGGGTTGGTCTCCGAGCCCGGGCATGGGGCACACTCTAGCTTCGATTCTGCATCTTGGGAGATCGGATCTAGTCGAGCTACTGGCACCACGGATGCCGGCGCAACTGACCAGCTTCTTTGACGAGTCAATGAGGACGAATCTGACCAGGCTTTGCCGTGGAGCCGCCTGTCGAGAACCGAACTCGGGGTTACGCATTACGTGAGGTGTCGGGCCACGTGATGTTGGATTCCGACGACTGGCTTGCCGGTTTTCAGCTTTGCTTGTGGCGCGGGGTGGTGATGTTGGATTCCGACAACTGGCTTGCCGTTTTCAGCTTTGCCTGTCGGCGCAGGGTGTGTCGGGCCACGTGACGCTGGTCGCCGCCGCGTCATCCCTTGTCTCCTGCGCCAGGCTGTTCGCCCTGTCGCTCTATGCATTCGCACGCGGTGATCAGCCGGCATTTGTACTGCCTGCCGCGGCCGACGACGCGTGCCTTCCTAACGTTTGTGCAAGCCAGCACAAAGCAGGTACTCCAAGGTCATGCGACCCGCGGGACTGGCCAGACCGATGCACCACCATCCCCACATACAGCGATGCCGTGGGGGTTGGAGGGTCCATCGCGGTGCCCGATAGTAACCTGCCCCTCTTCGATGCCAGGGCAGCGCGACTTCCCTGTCCGTCACAGCAACCGGTAGGACTGCGTCACGCACCGCTCGGGTAGAGGGAAGCCGCGCCCCGCGTCTCCACGGCTTGGAGCACCCTGTCGAGAACCGAACTCGGGACCTACGCACTACGAGCGGGTGAAGCCACACACTGGTTGGTTCTGTTATCAGTGTTCCCTCCGCACGACCAGGGCACTTGACGCACGCAGGTATCGGTGACGCAGTCGTTCAGACCGGCAGTCATTTCGCCGGTGGGACGCTGGTACGTGACGACAGGCTGGAGTCGACGCACCTGTACGCGGCCCATCCGCCGGTTCACCACGGATACCCCAATAGCGATCGGGTGCCCGCCTACCCGCGTAGTCTCGCGCCATGGGCGGCGCACAGAGGGTGTCACAACACCAGGCGGCCGCGCGAAAGGAACGGACATGAAGAAGCAGGCATTGCCCGTTTTCGCGGCGGTCATCCTGGCGTCGGTCGCGGCCGCACCGCCGGCAACCGCCGAGACCCGCACCCTGACGGGGAGCATCTCAGGAAACCCCGGCTCGAAGTTGATCATCAAGGTCCAGAGGGTCGGCGGCGACCCGTTCCGGATCAAGAGTTTCGCGTTCAAGCGCGTGGCCTTCACCTGCTTTGGAGCGACCCCGAGCGGCCGGATCAGTGGCACCGTCGGCCCGATGAAGGTCAACAAGGAAGCCAATCCTTTCAATCCCAAGACCAAGACCAACGTCTACTTCTCCGATGACGACCAGACGACCATCGACGGCAAGATCGGCGTCTTCATCACCGCCATCGTCAACCGCAAGGCGACCCGGACGAGCGGCAACCTCGGAATCTCCTTCGGGGATGGCTGCTCGGCCGCCCCCGACACCGGCTTCTCCCGCTTCACGGCAACGGGCTAGTTTCCTTCCAGACCCAGGGTCACCTTGCTTCCCGATGGTGTGCCATGCACGTGCTCAGGTGGCACGACCGCAGGTTCCACGTGCGCCTGTCCAGCGGTCCAGGAGTCGCCGTTCTCATGATCACCGCCCCTTGCCGCAGCAGTGGCCTTCCGCGGTCCACCTGCGTGCGCTACCTGCCAGGGCCCGAGGGCTATGTGATTGGGGCTCGGCTTCACGAACCGACCCCGAGTGGTTGCGCAATCTCCGCTGCGGGCCTGAGTCGGTTGTGCAGGTGGGTGACGCGCACTTGCGGGTCAGACGACGGGAATTGCGTGGCGGCGGGACGGGGTGAGACAGCAGGTTGTCCCCGCCCAGGCGCCCCAGGTCGCGAAGTGCGCCCGGAAGGCGAACAGGACCATCCTGGTGGCCGTGCTGCGACCGGTGGACGACCGCGCACTTGGGTCGGGATGAAGGTTCGGCTGCGGTGAGCTTCTTGCCGGATGCCGACCGGAGTGCTTGACTTCCTGGGGTGGGACTGTACGACGCGATGTACCGGGTCGGCTACACGCCATGGGAGCATCCCGGTCCGGACTGGAGGTCGAGTCTCGCCCAAGGTCTGGATCGTGAGGAGGCGGAACGGGGCCGGCCGTTGGGCCGCGCCCTCGACCTGGGCTGTGGCCGCGGCCAACATACCCGGGAACTCGTGCGGCGCGGCTGGGACGTTATCGGCATCGACTACGCCTCCCGGGCCATCGAGGCCGCCCGACGCCAGGGCATCGACGGGGCCCGCTTCATGGTCGGCGACGTTACCGACCTACCGGTGGACGACCTGGGAAGCTTCGACTTCTTCCTCGACATCGGTTGCTTCCAGCACCTCGACACTGCTCAGCGCACCGGTGCCGGACGCGGCATCACGACGGTGGCCAAACTGGCAGCCACACTGCTCATGATGGCGTTCTCCCGGCCCACGCCGATCGGATCCTTCGTCAAAGGCATCTCCCCCAACGACGTGCAGGCAGCCTTCCCCAGCTGGGACCTGCTCAGCGTCCACGACGCCCCAACCGACGGGATGGACTGGCCGATGAGAGGCATGCAGCCGACGTGGATGCGCCTGCGCCGGCAATCCTGACGCCAGCACACAGGGTACGAACCGTGCGGAAGCAACAACCAGACCTTCCATGGAGCCGCCTGCGAGAATTGAACTCGAAACCTACGCGTTGTGAGATTCGATCAGGCGGTGCTTGGAGGTCTGCTGAGCCGCGCCGCCGTGCTTGAGCCGGCGATCCGAGTGCGTCGGCGTGCAGGGTTGTACAGCCAGGTTGCGCCAGCTTTGCTGCCATGACCAGCATTCGCTGGAACTCCTCCCCCGCCCGTCAACCCCGCTACGGCCTGGGTCAGCCCTTGGTGGATGACGGTCAGCGGTTGCGAGCGTCGTGAAGGGGAGCGGATCTGGTAGTCGTGATCCCAGTCCAGATCCGGGCGGCGCGGAACGTGGTCAGAACTTGGTGCGCGAGGTCCCGAGTGTCATCCCCTCCTTGAACACCGTCTGGTAGGTCGCCTCGTTCAGGAGCTTCGCGCTGGCTTTCGTGACCTTCAAGTTGGCTGTCACAGCCGCTTTCTTGATCTTCACGTTGCGGAGGTCAAACGCATCCTTGATCACGGTGCCGTTCTGTAGCGACACGTCCACAGTCTCGTCCTGCAGGTCGAACTTGAAGTTGAGGAGCACCGTGCCAAGGTCCGCAATGAGTACGGCCATGCCGCCCGTGTGCGTGATGTAGCGCGGCTTCTTCTGCTTGGCCGGGAAGATGATGCTGGCGCCTTTGGCCCGTGCAGGTGCGAAGGCTTCGACTCGGACGTTCTCCGCGCTCAGCTTGTCAAGCAGGCTCTGAGACATCGTCACCTTGGTCTCACCATTGTTGGCCTTGGCGCTGGCAGGTGTCGCTGCCACGACACCGAGGGATCCAAGCACAGCGGCGGCGGCGATTCCTGCCGTTAGACGACGGCGTGTACGCATGTGGTTCTCCGATCCATGAAGTGGAGGTTCCACTATCGCGGTCGTACCCGCCATGGCGGTTACAGCGCCCCAGTTTAGAGCAAAGAGCGCAGCTTGCCCATCGTCGGAACAGCCAGCATTTCGAAGGGCCTTCTGCCGTGGCTGCATCACATTCGCACGACTCGGTGAGAGACTTCCCACCCGTCGTGTCCAGTTCTCCTGGAGCCGCCTCCGAGAATCGAACTCGGGACCTACGCCTTACGAGATTCGATCAAGGCGTGCATGGGCATGCCTGGAGGTGCGTCGGCGTGCAGGGTGGTGCACCGGGGTTGCTGCCGGCGTGGCTGCCAGGTCGGACGGAGCAGCGACCGTCAACGCCGCTGGACTCGGCTTCGGTTCGTCGGCGGGCTGTTCCTCAACGCTGCCGGGACTGCCGCCTGAGGTTCGATGTCAGATGCCTGTGCCATCGTGGGTGGTGGATCACGAAGTGCGGTCACAAGCCCTCCAGCCGGCCGCCTGGCAACCGCGCCCCTCGCGCACGGTGCCCCCGGAGGAAGATCCGCCGAATCCGGTTTGGTTGCAGAAGAGCAAGCCACCTTCGGCGGAGACGGGGAACACCGTGTACACCCCACCGACCCCGAGCGGGACCAACCGCACCACCTGTGCGAACTGTGCGCCCGCTCCTGTGCCCCGATGCGCTCACGACGGTCATGGCTGGCCTGCGGGACCTGCCGGAACGGCAACCACACGATCCGCGACGCCTACGGGGCGCGCCTGCCCCTCGTTGCGGAATTGGTGAGCCCACAGCGCACAACCGACCGCGAAATGGAGTACTTCACAAGGGACGAGGTGAAGTGGCTGATCGCCGCCATCTGGCTGCGGGACGACGAGGCCCGGTGGCTTCTGGCGCTGCACGGACCACGTCAAGGCGAAGCCCTGGACCTGCGACGTAACGGTATCGAATCACACACAGGCACGTTGAACAATTGTCGAACACGAGGTAGAGTCACTGCCATGGCTACCTCGATCGGCTTTCGTCCCACAGCGGAGGATGAGCGCATCCTGCGCGAGGCCGCCCGTCCGGGAGAGAACACCTCGGACACGCTGCGCCGAGCCCTGCGGCTGCTCGACCACGAACGGTGGCTCGGGCAGTTCCACGCCGACGCCGAACGACTCAAGGACGAGGACGTCAACGCCGAACCGGAAGCCTGGTGATCCGCGGAGCCGTCTACCACATCGACCTCGGCCAGGCACGCGGTCACGAGCAGCGCGGCAGACGGCTGGGGCTGGTGGTCTCACCGTCGGAGTCGCCGCTTTCGGTCGTGACCATCATCCCCACATCGACCTCTGCTCAGCCAGCGATCCACCGGCCCGAGGTGGAGGTGGCCGGCCGAGCTACGCGGATGCTGGTCGATCAGATCCGTTCGATCGATACCGACTATCTGACCGGTGACCCTGTGGACTACCTCTCCCGCGACGAGATGGCCGAGGTGGAGCTGGCCCTTGCCCACTACCTCGGCATCACCTTCGTCGCGCCTCCACGAGCCCGGTAACCTGCGACCGAAACCCCTCCCTGCCCGCCCAGCAAGATCACGCCCCCAGGTCCCATCGCGGTGCGCACTCATTGGGCGACAGCAGAACCCGGTCCCCGACCAAGGACATCGCAACGGGGGCTGCCCTGGTACGACAGCGCACACTGCGGCACCAACGCGGCACGCAGACCCCCCATCGATGGATACACGACGGACCGCGGACCCTGCTGCACCCCCAGCGCGGCGCCACCCTCGATCAACGCCCCTTCACAGACGCACGACGCGACCTCTCGCTGCACATACCCGTTCGCCCAACCCGGTTCGCCGCACGTGTCAACACCACGTCTCGCGTTGGGCTGTCCGTCGCCCTGGCGGCGGTCCGGAGCTCACCCGGACCCTGGTGCCATCGGCGTTGTGATCCGATGGAGGCCGCGATCGCCGCGCCCAGCGCAGACCGAACTCGGCGGCAGGGCCAAGGTCCGCGAACGGGGGACGTGAGCGGTTGTGGGTTCTCGTGAGCGGCGCCGACGCGCTCCCACCATGACGAAAGGCCTGGTCACCCGCTCTTGTGCTTGTGACCAGGCCTTTCGCATGGAGCCGCCTCCGAGAATCGAACTCGGGACCTACGCATTACGAGTGCGTCGCTCTGGCCGACTGAGCTAAGGCGGCGTGGACGGCGCACCGCCCAACTGAACAAGTCTAACCGGCGCAGGCGGGGCCCCCGACGCGGTGGTGGGGTCGATACACAGCCCCACCACCGGCACAGGTCAGCGGACGATCTGCAGGGGTCCGGTCGCTGCGACCACGGGCGCCGCAGCCGGAGTCAACGGGACGATGAACCCACCCAGGTGCGTTGCAGCGGCGCAGGCTCCCGTTGTCTCGTTCTTCTGGAACAGGGAGTTGGCTGCAACCGGGACCGTTGTGGTCGTCGTCGCTGCTACCTGCCAGGCACTGGCCGTCGGCGCGTCGATGACCTGGAACACCGTCCGGCCACTGCCACCCGCTGCCTTAACGTACGACTGCAGCGTTGCACTCGCGTTGGCGTACCTCGCTGCGTCCGTGCACCCGTTGTTGACGAAGTAGATGGTCGAGTTGTCGTTGTCGATCCTGCCGTCCTCGCCGTACCGATACACACCGCCGTCCTCGGCGATCACGACGACCGACGGCACCAGACCAGTGGTGTAGTACCCGGCGAATGTCCCAAGCGTGATCCCGTTCTTGTCCTTGACCGTCCAGTTAGGACCCGCTGGACCCGCTGGGCCTGCAGGACCCTGTGGTCCCAGGTCGTTCCAATTGACTTTCACGTAGCCCTTCTTGCACTTCTTGTTCTTCTTGTTGATGAACTTCACAGTGCCGTCGGACTTCTTCACGCAGGCCTTGATCGTCTTGGCTTGTGCCACCGGCGCCACCGCCATGCTGGCCATGGCAACTCCGGCGACGGCGGTGAGTGCGAATGCTTTCCTCATGAGTCCCTCCCTTGTGGACAATTCGACGCTAGGCACCACCTCCGAGGAAACACAATGGCTACTTGGACACAATGTGGTGATGAGCGGTCTCAGCGATGTGTTGCCACTGGCTATCGCTATAGCCGCTTCCCCCTTTCCGATCGTGCCGGCAATCCTGCTGCTCTTCACCGCTCGACCGCTTCGGACCGCTGGCTCATTCCTGGCGGGCTGGGCGGCCGGCATCGCCATCGTCACGGTGGCTTTCACAGCAGTGGCCGAGGTGATCGACGCCCGGGACTATGCCCCTACCTGGGTCTCCTGGACGCGAATCGTGCTGGGAGGCGCGCTGATTGCGCTGGGGATCAAGCAGTGGATCGGACGTGGCAATCAGAAGGAGCAGCCGGCCTGGATGGCCAGTCTCACCTCGAGAACACCGGGTTCTGCCGTGCGGTTGGGGCTGACACTCTCAGCAGCTAACCCAAAGGTCCTGCTGCTGGCCGCTGCTGCCGGCCTGGAGATCGGGTCCTTGGCACTCGAGACGGGCCAAGCGGCAACCCTCGTTCTCGTGTTCACCCTGGTCGGCTCACTGAGCGTGGCCGCGCCGTTGGTTGTCTACGCAATCGGCGGAGAAAGGGTGCGGGAACCGCTGGGCAAGGCCAAGGACTGGCTGGAACGCAATAACGCCGCGGTGATGTCTGTCGTCATTACCGCAATAGGGCTACTGCTGCTCGTGAACGGTATCGACGGGCTCTGACTCAGACCGGATCCTTCTGTTTCACAAACGCGACGGCCAGGGTTGCGAGGATTCCGAACAACGGCAATAAGAGACCCAGAATCGGCCAGCCGATCTTGCTCATGTTGTTGCGTTCAGCGATGAAGTAGCAGAACCACGCACTGGCGAGTGCGACGATCACGCCCCAGAGGAAATCCATGAATCCAGCCTAAGTGCTAATTGCACTCCGCACCGTTCTGCGGAACCTCGCCATCGACCAAGAACTTGTCCACGGCCTTGTCGATGCACTTGGATCCCGAGTAGTAGGCGGTGTGCCCGTCACCCCCGAGCCAACTGAGCAGGACGCCGGATTCGAGCTGGTCGGCCAGGCTGACCGACCACTGGTAAGGCGTCGCTGGGTCGAACTCCGTGCCGACCACCAGGATCGGCGGAGCACCAGCGGCCGAGATCTCCCGCGGCTCATCGACGGCAGGCGCTGGCCAGTAGTAGCAAGGCAGGTTTCCCCATGCCAGAGCGGCACCGAATACCGGCGCCTCCTGGCTCCACTCCTCAGCTTGCTTCTGAGTCTCCTCGGGGTCCCAGCGGTCTGGACGGTCGATGCAGTTGACCGCGTAGAGCGCATCGTTGGCGTTGCTGGCGTACGTGCCGTTGGGCTTGCGCTCGGTGAGCCAATCCGACAAGGACTGCAGGCCCAGACCGTCACCGTCGAGCGCACTGTCCAGGGCGTAGAACAACGACTGCCAGCCGTCCTCCGCGCTGTACATGCTGCCAACGATCCCGGTCGTGGCCTGCGCCGCGGTCAACGGACGGTTGCGGGATGCCGGAATGGGCTGGGTCTCGAGATCACGCAAGAAGTCCGCGATCTGCTGCACACCCGCCTGCGGGTCGGTGCCGATCGGGCAGTCGTCCTGCTCGGCACACCACTGCGCGAACCGGTCCAGCGCCTGCTCGAATCCAAGAGCCTGACCGCGGCTGATCTCAGCGTTGTTCAATGCCGGGTCGACGGCTCCGTCCAGCACGAAGCGCCCCACCCGGGATGGGAAGAGATTCGCGTACGTCGCGCCGATAAAGGTGCCGTAGGACTTGCCCAGGTAGTTCAACCGTTCGTCGCCGAGCAGCGAGCGCAGGATGTCCATGTCGCGGGCCACGAACGGTGTGCCGATGTTGGGCGTCAGGTCGGGGCTGTTGTTCTGGCAGCGGGGACCGAAGCGCTCGGACACACGTACCGTCGCAGCCACGTCCTCGTCGGTCTCCGGGTTGGGGTCGACGTTCAGGAAACGGTCCATCTGCCGGTCGTTCAGGCACTCGATGGGCGTGCTGTTCGCCACTCCGCGAGGGTCAAAACCGACGATGTCGTACTGGTCCAGCAGATTGCCGGTCACCACCACGCGGGCCGCCCGCGCGTAGTCGACACCGGACCCGCCCGGGCCGCCGGGGTTGAGCACCAACGAACCGAGCCGTTGATCGGGGTCGGCGGCGGGAAGTTTGATGAGATCCAGGCTGATGGTCTTGCCATCGGGCTGGTCGTAGGTCAGCGGAACGTCCATGGTGGCGCACTCGAACTGACCACCGCAGTTGCTCCAGGCGAGTTGCTGCCCGTAATAGGCCGACAGCACCGGATCCTCAGCGACCGGCGAGGTCGTCGGAGAGGCTGTCACCTGCGGATCGTCGCCGCTGCCACAACCGGCCAGGGCGACTGCGGCCAATGTTGCGGCCACGAGGAAACGAGGGATCACCACTTGACTGTAGTTGTCCTTGCGCACGCGCGATGGGCCGGTAAGCGCGACAATGACCGGGTGGCTCAGATCAACATCGTCGACTCCCTACCCCGACCGATCGCGTACGTGCTTGGCGGCGGGGCTTCGTACGGAGCGGTGCAAGTCGGGCATCTGCGTGCCCTGGCCGAGACGGACATCACCCCGGACCTGGTCGTCGGGACCTCGGTCGGTTCTTTGAACGGGGCGATCCTGGCCGAGAATCCGGGCACTGCTCACGAGCGGCTCGCGGATTTGTGGTCCAACATGACCCGGCAGGCGGTCTTCGGCAAAGTCCTGGGCACGGCGCTCAACCTTGCGAAGGGTAAGGCCTCGGCGGTTCCGTCCACGGGCCTGCGCGCGGTGATCGAGAATGCTGTCGCGGCACGCACTTTCGAGGAGTTGACACTCCCGCACACAGCGGTGACCACGGACTTCGACACTGGCGAACCGGTCCCGTTGAACTCCGGTGAACTCGTTTCCGCCCTGCTGGCCAGCGCCGCCATCCCCTTGGTCTTCCCACCGGTTCACCGCGGGGAGCGCACACTGGTCGACGGCGGCATCGTCGCCAACGTCCCCATCTCGATCGCGGCCGACCAGGGTGCGGCGACCATCGTGGTCCTGGACTGTGGCTTCACTGTGATGGCCGCAGAGCAGGAGGCGACGGCCACGGGCCGGTTGCTGCGGACCGCGGCGATCATGGCCGCTCAGCAGGTGCGCCGGGACCTGCGCACGGTTGACGACCGGGTGGTTCTGTACCTGCCCGGACCGTGGCCGATGCGCGGGCGGCCCGACGATTTCCGCCGTGGGGCTGAGAATGCTTCAACGACCTACGGCTTGACGATGACCTGGCTGCACGGGTTGAAGGTCGTTGGGCCCGGCCGCTACGGAATGGCCCCGGCAGACTACTTGATCAAGCCGAAGGTTCTGTAGGGGCCGGCGCGGACGGAAGCAAAGGTTGGAAACCGGCAACTCGCTTGTCGAAATCCAACATCGCCTCGGCCGGGCCCAAACCGTCCACAGGCAAAGTTGGAAACCGGCAACTCGCTTGTCGAAATCCAACATCGCCTCCGGCCGGGCGGCGGAAACCCACGCTCAAACCCCGGCGGCGTCCATCTCCGCTCGCTTCTCCAGAGCCAGGTCGCGGATTCGGGCGAGGTCGTCATCTGAGTACACACCGTTGACGCCGCTGATCGTGGCCAACTTCATCCCGTGCTTCAGGCCCAAGCGGTAGATCTCTTTGACCTTCGGCCACTCAATGTTGCGCCCCACGGTGAAGGTCTCGTAGCGACCCTCCAGCGCCAGGACGATGGTCTCGGCCAGGCAGGCGTAGGCGACCCCGGGCGGCAACCCGATGTTGCCCATGTGGATGTCGTCGCCGGGAAGCAGGATCTCGCCGGACTCCACCACCAGGACGTCAGGCCGCTTGGCCACGTCCTCCGCGGACAAGTCCAACGGCCGTGCCACGTCGGTGATGACGGCACCCGGTTTGACCTGCATGATGTCCAGGACCCGTTTGCCGGCCCCCGAGGTAGCGGTGACGATGGCGTCCATGTCCGGCAGGGCATCGTCAGGGGTGGCCGCGACCATTATCTTCGCGCGCGGGTTCTCACTCTCGATGTCGGCCTTGAGCGCGAGCAACTTGGCGGCCTCGGGGCTCACCATCCACAACTCGTCGGAGGCAAGAGCCAGTAGACGGGCACAGACTGAACCGATGGCGCCGGTGGCTCCGACGACCATCGTCTTGCCCAGGAGTCGCCCTTCTTCGTCCACGTCGGCGACACCGAGGCGGCGAAGGGCATCGTGCAAGGCCCAAAGGGCGCCCGAAGCGCTATAGCTGTTGCCCGTTGTAATAGGCAGTGGCGCGCGCTTGGCGACGGTCACACCCGCGTCCCCGACGACCTTCGTGAACGCACCCAGACCCATGATCTGCGCCCCAAGTTTGCGGGCAATGTCTGCGGCCTGCAATAGGCGCTTGTATGTGAACTCCGGGTCGTGAGCGAGCAGCTGCTTGGGCGTGCCGCTCACCGTGATCAGCCAGCCCTCGACCTCAGCGCCCGTCGGCGACTTCACGCCTGTCACGTGGCTGTACGTGAAAGGGGGTGCGTAGGCGATGGCCTTCTCGATGCCGTCCATGACGACCTGCGGGGAGACCTTGGCGATGGTGTTCAGCGGCTCGACCTTGCGGAAGTACTGCTGGGACAGCGGGTGGATCACGAACGCGAAACGGCTCTTGCGCTTGAAGCCTCCCGGGTACAGGGCGCGCGGCTCCAACCCAGCCGAGGTGATCATGTCGAGCAGATCGTCGTCGGTCAGACGTGCCTCCTCAGCACCGGTGGCAGCGAGCATGAGGGCCTCGAGCACCGCGGAGTTCACCGTGACACCTTCGAACGGCTGCGGGGTGTCGTCGAGCACAAGGTCGACCCCGCGGCTGTGCAACTCCTCGAGTCGCTCTTCGGAGACCGCCGAGGTGATCAAGGTCTTGCCGGCGAGTTCCTCGAGGTCGAACATCATGAGTTCGTCGTAGGTGGCCACGAGCACATCGGCTTCGGTGACGGCCTTACGCAATAAGGATTGATTGAAGCGGCGGCCGGGGGCGGACACCGGTCCGGAGATCTGGTCGGGCACGCGGCCGAGGAACCACTTGCTGACGCCCATGAACCGGTCGAGTGCCGCGAACGAGTCGAGCATCGAAGGAAGGCCGTAGGTGAGCAATGCGTCGGCGAACTTGATGTTGTCGGTGAACTCGGACAGGACTTTGGCGGTGCGGCGGTGGTTGGATCCGCCGAGGACCACGGTGCGCGCGTTGGAGAAGAGCCCGGGCTGGTCGGCCTGGATCTTGCGCACGGTCCACTCCTGCAGGACGTCGCGCAGGCGGAAGCCGTTGGTGTTGGGCACCTCGCCGGTGGCCGCCTCCAGCCGGCGCAATGCGCCCTTCTCGTCGCCGGACAGGATGCCGACGGTACGGGCGTCACGCGCTCCGGTGATCGCGAAGACGTCGGTCCCCGGCATCCACTGCTTGACCATCTCCTCGGCCTGGTCGACGTCGCCGTCCGCACCTATTCGAACAATCCGGAAGTCGTGCTCGAGGAACGAGATGGTGGCGTCGTAGTTGCGATCGGAGTCCGCAAGGCTCACATCGACGACAACGGGGGTTTCCTGCATCTTCGGCGCCATTTCTCCTCTTCCGGGTTTATTCAGATCGGGTCTGCGAAGGTACCTGCTGCCTTGCGTAGACCACCTGTGTACGACTGGACCTCCAGCACGGCAGGTCCGACTATCTCCACGACAGAACGGTTCAGGTCCGGTGCCGCGATCAGTTCGGCGGCTGCCGCGACGAGGCCCTCGTAGGCCTCGACCCCCTCGCGCAGGCGGGCGGCAACCTCGATGCTCGCGTGGTGGGCGGAGGCGGCTGCCGAAGTGCCCGGCATCTGTTGGGCCGTCCGGTACAACGTCCCGAGCCGCTCGACCAGCGCCCGCAGAGCAGGGTCAACCTCGGCCAAGGACCTGCGCAACTGCTGCCCGGCGTCTGGGTGCATCTGATCCACGAGCGGCAGCAGGTCGTCCCACCGGTGGGCTGCCCGCGACCAGCGCGCGACCTCGTCGGCGCCGGGGGTTCCTGGGGGTAGCGGTTCAATGGGCATCGGGGGGAGTTCGGGCATCGCCGGCGCCTGCAGGTGCTCGCGCTTCTCCTTGGTCAGGAACGCGAAGATCCCGGACACCCCGGCGACGGTGAACCAAAGCAGAGAGGGCTGCGGCGTAACCGCTCCAACCACACCCATTGCCGAGGCGCCGGCCGCCCCTGCTGTCCATACGAACTGGCGGCTCTTCATGCGCTGCAGACGCCGGTCGTAGCCAGCGAGGCGGTTCTGGTGCTGGGCGACCAAGGCCTGTCGCTGGGCCAGGACGATCTCGCGATCGGTGGGCCGCTTGGGCTTGTTCGCACGGTATGTCTGGAAACGCTCAAGGCCTGCCGAAACCCCAGCTTCGACGACCTTGATCCACTGGTCGCCCTGCTTGTGCTGCTTGGCCATACACCTACGGTACGTGACGCGGCCTAGGGCGGCGCAAGTTCTGGGTCAATGGGGCCGTGGCCGGCGGCCTGTGTCCGGATTTGCAGGTTGATCATGCGCATTGGTGCGGGCTGCTGAGGGCGGCGGCGCCGAAGTACGTGATGAGCCTGCAAATCCGGACACCAAAGGTCAGGCAGGCAACTCGAACCACGCCAGCGCCGTGGTGGTGAGGCTGCCCATCGCCACCCGACACCTCAATGGGCCGTGGCCGGCGGCGTGTCCGGATTTGCAGGTTGATCATGCGCATTGGTGCGGGCTGCTGAGGGCGGCGGTGCCAAAGTACGTAATGAGCCTGCAAATCCGGACACCAAAGGTCAGGCAGGCAACTCGAACCACGCCAGCGCCGTGGTGGTGAGGCTGCCCATCGCCACCTGACCGCCGTGAGCGCGCACCCCGGTGCACATGTAGAACTGCTCGTGCTCGCCGCAGAACTCGTGGATCATCTGCCCGTCGGGGTTGTACGCGCGCACCCACACGAGCTTGTCCGGCTTGGGGTGCAGCGCCTCGGGCAGGGCCCAGATGACCTTGCGCAGGAAGGGCCGAGCCGCGGTCTTGTCCAGCGCAGGCTTGCGGGCGCTGGCCATGGTCACCCAGACCAGACCGTCGTCGCCGGCGGCGATGTTGTCGGGGAAGGCCGGAAGGTTCGTGATCCACGGCTCGTGCTTGCCGCTGGCCAGCCAGACCCGGTCCACGCAGTACAGCCCGGTCTGGGCGATCGCGATGAACTCCGGGGTCAGCGCGACCCCGTTGGCGAACTGCAGCCCCTCGGCAAGCACGTCGACGGAACCATCCGGGGATCGCCGCAACAGCCGACCCGTGCCGGAGTGCTCGATGATGTCGGCGGTCCAGTGCTCGAGGTCGAAGCGCTGGCTGGAGTCGCTGAAGTAGATGGTGCCGTCGGCGGCCACCGCGGCGTTGTTGCACACGCGCAGACCGTGCTGACCCTTGGCGATCAGTGTGGTCAACTCCCCACCCTGCAGCAGGAGCAGGCCCTTCTCCGCGTCGCAGATCACGATGCCGTCGGGGTGCGACTCGATGCCCAATGGCCGCCCGCCGGTGTCGGCCAACACCTCGATCTGCCACCCGTCCAGACTCACGCTCACGATGCGGCCGTCCTCGAGGCCGCTGACGATGCGGTCGTCGACAAAGAGCGCATCCTCAGGCCCGGCTCCGGGCACCGGCAGGATGTTCAAGGCCGGAAGGTTGAAGGCCGGGGGTTTGGCCACCGGGGCGGGCGGGGTCCACGTGGCGGGGTTGATCGCGGGTTTGCTCATGGCCCCTATTGTGGGCGGGCTCGGGCGACGGTGGAGCCAATCCGTTCAACCTCGGTGCGGGGCAGACGGACAAACGGACGAAAGGTGCGCAAGGGGCAGTGACTTCCATGTCAAGTTGATCTACCCTTCATTGGACATGCCAGGCCAGTTCCCAAAGGGGGAACAAATGCGACGTACCGTGATCGTTCTAGCCGGGATCGCCGGGCTGCTGCTCAGCGTCCTCGTGCCGTCCACGGCCCAGGCCGCCACTCACAGCATCAGCGGCAGGATCACAGTGCCGGCCGGTTTCAACGTCCAGCAGGTCACCGTAGTGCTCGACGACCAAAACGGGACCGTGACCAGCACCAACCCCGACGCGTCGGGCGACTACGGTTTTACGGCCATCCAGGACAACACATATCGAGTGCGTGCCTACGGCCCCGACCTCACACAGGAGTCCACGACCTTCTTCACCTTGTCGTCGAACATCCGCGGCAAGAACCTGACGTTGTTCGAACTCTTCACAGTCAGCGGCACCGTTACGCCGGCGAATTCCGGCCTGGTCTACTTCTATGACTCATGTGCGGCGTTCCAGGCCGGTACGCCCCGGGCACAGGGTTCGATCACCGGGGGCATGTACAGCGTCGAAGTGCCGGCGGGCGACTACCGCGTGCTCATCTCCAGCAACATCGCCTCGTGGCACTACGGCGAACTCAACTGCAACGACGCCAACGTCGTGAGTGTCACGGGCGACCTCATCACACCGCTGCAAGGCATCGCCCCCGCCAGGATCAAGGGTCGAGTCACCTACAACGGCGCCGGGGTGGAGGATGCCTTTGTCAGTGCCCGGCGGTGGGACGGCGTTGAGTGGAAGCCCACTGCCTTCGCGCAGACGGCCGCCGACGGTACCTACACGATCGCCGACCTGCCCCCGGGCACCTACCGCGTCCGGTTCGACAGCGTGCAATACGGGTCGCGTCAGTTGCCGGGGAACTGGTGGGAGGACGCCCAAACGCTGCAGGCGGCCACGGACATCAACGTGACGGCCGGGGCCACGGTCCAGGGCATCGATGCGCTCAAGGTGGAAGGTGCCAGTATCTCCGGTGTCGTCACGGGACCTGGTGGGCCCCGCTCGGGTGCCCTTGTCACGGTCAACGACGCTGCCGGACAGGTGGGCTCTGCGTTCACCAAACCGGACGGCTCCTGGAAGATCGACGGGCTGTGGCCGGGCTCGTACAAATTGAGCTTCGAGGATGCTGACGGGTCAAACCAGGAATTCTGGAACGACAAGCCGACGCTCGAGCAGGCCGAGACCATCACTGTGACCAACCTGGAGAACAGGGCTGGGCTGGATGCCTGGCTGGGTGGCCCCGACCCGTGCGAGTTCCAGAAGAACTGCCCGGCACCGCCGCCAGTCGGCCAGCAGGTGAAGGCGCCCCCGAAGTCACTCAAGCGCGGCAAGCGGGCCAAGCTGGCGACCTCGACCGCGCAAGGCGGCTCGGTCACTTGGAAGACGACGACCAAGAAGATCTGCAAGGTCAAGCAGAACCGCGTGCGGGGGCTGAAGCGGGGCAAGTGCATCGTGCGCGCTACGTCGCCGGCCACCACAGCATTCACGGCCTTCGCGCAGCGCTACACGATCAGGATCCGCTGAGCAGTTCAGTTCGCCAACCTCGGTGCCCGGAGTTTCACCACCATGGCCTCCATCGCCAACTGCGGCGCCACGTTCATGGCCAGGGCTTGCCGGGCGTCGCGGATGGCGGTGATGCGCAGCAAAGTGTCGCTGGCCTGACTCTCATCGGCCATCCGCGCGAGGTCGTTGCGCATCTCCTCGTTGACCAGTTCCACCGGCGCCTCCTGCTGCAGCACCAGCACGTCGCGGAACCATGCCAGCAGATCCACAAGCACCCGGTCCAACTCGTCGCGCACGCTGCGGTTGCGGCGGGCGGCGTGGCGGTCGTCGAGTTCCTTCATCGCGGCCTTGGTCACACGCTTGACACCCTTTCCCTCAGCACCGGCACCCATCGCCAGCATCATGTCGGCGCGCTCGGTCTCCTCGCGTTCGGCCAGCAGCGCTTCGGCATCAGCCTTGGCCGCCTCGACGATGTTGCCCGCGGCTGCCATACAACTGGCCAGGTCCGACAGGTCGCGCATCATGACCAGAACGTCGTGGCGGCGGTTGCGCACCGACTCGATCGTGGCAAGCGCGCGGGCCCGGCCGATGTGGCCCATCGAGGCACGCGCGGCGAAGGCAGCGGTTCCGGCGTCCACCCCTTGGCCCTCCAGGAAGGTGGCAACTGCTGCGGTCGCCGGTGTGCGCAGGCCGATCACCTGGCAGCGCGATCGCACCGTGGGCAGCAGGTCCTCCACCGACGGTGCGCACAACAACCACACCGTCCGGCTGGCCGGTTCTTCGATGCTCTTGAGCAGCACGTTGTTGGCCGATTCGGTCAGTCGGTCGGCATCCTCGAGCACGATGACGTGCCAGCGCGCGCGGGTCGGGGACATGTCTGCGCGGGAGACAAGGTTGCGCGCCTCCTCGGTCTTGTAGGACAGCCCCTCCGGCCGGACCACCTCGACGTCGGGGTGGTTGCCGGCCATGGCCGCGCGGCAATCCTCACACTGCCCACATCCGCCGTCGGGGCAAGCCAACGCCGCACCGAAAGCGATCGCGGCGTTCGAACGTCCCGAACCTGGCGGGCCGATGAACAACCAGGCGTGGGTCATCGACGGTCCGGCAGGTTCGGCCGCCGCGTCAGCAACGGCCTCACGCAGCACGTTGACCACGTGGTCCTGGCCGACCAATGAGTCGAAGACGCTCATCGCCATTGCTCCGGCAACTCCGCCCACACCAAATCGGCTACCTCGTCGATCCCGTGCGAGGCGTCGATGACCGCATACCGCTGCGGCGCGCGGGCAGCCAGGTCCAGCAGTCCACGGCGCACGCGGGCTTGGAACAACTCCCCCTCGTTCTCCATACGGTCCACTTCCCCGTCGCGGGACGACGAATGGGTGATGGGCAGGTCGAGCATGATTGTGAGATCGGGAACGAGTCCGTCGGTGGCCCACAGATTGACCCGTTCGACCTCTTCGACCCCGAGACCCCGGGCCACACCTTGATACGCCAGCGAGGAGTCGACGAAACGGTCTGAGACCACAACCGCACCTCGTTCCAGAGCAGGCCGGATGACGCGTTCGACATGGTCGGCGCGGGCCGCCGCGAACAGCAGCGCCTCACACCGCGCCGCCATGTCGACGTCGTCAGCCAGCAACAGCACGCGGATCGCTTCAGCGACCGGGGTGCCGCCCGGTTCCCGGGTCACAACCACCTCGTGCTTGGCTGCGAGCTTGTCGGCGAGCAACTGCAACTGGGTGGTCTTGCCCGAGCGGTCGACACCCTCGAAGACGACGAACAAACCCTTCACCGTGCAACCTTCTCACGGCGCCTGGGACCGCGTTGGAGGTGCCGCTCCGGCCGGTGTTGAGCCCGCGTCACCGGCCGTTCGTTAGAGGTTGTGCTGTTGGTTAGCGAATCCACGCGTTGTTTCGCTAACCAACAGCACAACCTCTAACCAGGAGCTGATCGGGCGGAATCGGCGTCGACCATCAGGGGCGCGGTGTCCACGGCTTCGAAGGCGTCCGAGTCGATCGTCTTGAGTTCGTCAAGCAGGGCCTCGGGCCAGTGCCGGCTGGTCGCCCCTTGGAAATACCACCCCGTGCCGTTGTCTGCGAGAACCAACCCGTAGCGCTGCATGGCCCGAAGAACGGTGACCGTGTTGGCCGAGTAGCCGGACAGGTCGAAATCGCGACGCAACCGGAACCGGGCACCCATGGGCGGTGCCGAAGGGTCGTCGCCGGCCTGGTGGCGGGCGGGCCAGATGTAGCGCGGGGCGCTGGTCGGGGCAGTGAACCGGATCGCGTGCGTGATGCGGCCGGAGCGCACCTCCGACCACCGCAGCAGTCCGGGCAGGATGGGCAAGCCGGCCGCGTCCGCAGACGTCCAACCGGCCGGACGCAGGGCATTGGATCGCAGGTTCCAGATCGCACCGGATCCGGCGCGCCAACCACCGGCAGTCCGCCGGGTGTTCCACGTCTCGTACAGCCGGCACCGCGTCGAGTCCACCACGATCGTGTGCCGATCGCTGGCATCCTCAATCCTCGTGCTGGCCCGCAACGGGTAGCGCGCTTGGTCGCTCTCGTCGGCGTAGTCGAATCGCACCGGAGTGCGCGCCGGCTTGGAAGTCACCGTGATCGGGATGCCGTATGGCCCGCCGAAGTCAGGATGCAATTGCGTGTGACCGACGGCGTCCAGCCATGTTGCCGACGACCTGTGCACGGGCAGCGCGTCAACGGGGGTGTTCCAGTAGTTGTCGGCGGGGAAGACCGGACAGCCGGCGAGAGTGGCAACGGCCAGAGCTACGGACAGCACTGCTTCATCATCGGCGCGACCTGCCACCTACTGCGGCACAACCACCCGAACGGGTCACTTGCGCGAGGCGGCCTTCTTGCGCGGACGCTTCGTCGACGGGCCCTTCGCACGCTTCTCACTGATCAGGTCGCTGGCGCGCTCAAGCGTGATGGTCAAGGGGTCGTCGGCCACTCGCAGAGACGCGTTGATCTCGCCGTCGGTCACGTAGGGCCCGAAGCGGCCCTCCTTGAGTTCGATCTTCTTGCCGCTGATCGGGTCGGTGCCGATCTCCTTGCCCGGCTGCGGCTCCTGACGACCGCGACCCCGCTTCGGCTGCGCGAACAACGCCAGCGCCTCATCCACGGTGCAGCTGAAGATGCTGGGCTCGTCGGGCAGTGACCGGGAGTCCTTGCCGTGGGTCAAATACGGTCCGTAGCGGCCGTTCTGGGCCATGATCGGCTCGCCGTCCTCCGGGTGCTTGCCGACCTCGCGCGGCAGCGACAACAACCGCAGCGCATCCTCGAGGGTGATCGTGGTCATCTCCATGTCGGAGAAGAGGCTCGCCGTGCGCGGCTTGACCGTCTTGCGCGGCTTCTTGGCACCCTCAGGTAAAGGCGGCAGAATCTCGGTCACATACGGACCGAACCGCCCGGACTTCGTGACGATCTCGTGGCCGGTGTCCGGGTCGGTGCCCAGGACCCGCTCCTCCTTGGGCGCGTTGAGCAACTCGATGGCCTTCTCGGCGGTCAACTCGTCGGGGGGCAGGTCGGCCGGGACGTTGGCGCGCTTCTCCCCCTGCTCGAGGTAAGGCCCGAACTTACCCACGCGCAACGCGACCTCGCCGTCGATCGGGAAGGTCGAGTTCTCGCGCGGGTCGATCTCGGGAAGCCGTTCGATCATCGGGTGCAGGCCGACGAAGGTGCCCCCGCGCGGATCAGCCCCGCCGTAATAGAACGTGCCCAGGACCAAGTTCCGGCTCTGATCACCGGAGGCCACCGTGTCCAGGATCTCTTCGAGCTCGGCGGTGAAGTCGTAGTCCACCAGCGACGAGAAGTGATCCTCCAATAGGCGCACGACCGCGAACGCCAGCCACGCCGGGACCAGGGCACTGCCACGCTTGAACACATAACCGCGGTCCAGCAGCGTCCCGATGATGTTGGACCATGTTGAGGGCCGGCCGATACCGCGCTCCTCAAGAGCCTTCAGCAACGACGCCTCGGTGTAGCGGGCGGGCGGCTTGGTGCTGTGCAGCTCAGCGTTGAGGGCACGCACGTTGACCTCGTCGCCGACAGCCAGGCGCGGCAACCGTCGCTGCTCGCCCGAGTCGTCGTCGTCGCGGCTCTCCTCGTAGGCAGCCAGGAATCCGGGGAAGGTCACCACGGTCCCACTCGCGGAGAAGATCGTGGCGATCCCGTCAGAGGTGCTCGCCGCCAGCCGCAGGGAGGTGGTCGCAACGCGGGCGTCGGCCATCTGCGAGGCGACCGTGCGCTTCCAGATGAGGTCGTAGAGGGCCAGCTCGTCGGGGTTGAGCTCGCCGGACACCTGCCCGGGGGTGCGGAAGGACTCACCGGCCGGACGGATCGCCTCGTGAGCCTCCTGCGCGTTCTTCACCTTGCGGTCGTACGTGCGCTTCGGGCCTGGGAACAGGTGGTCCTCACCATAGAGGGACGCGGCTTGCGCACGAGCGGCATGGATCGCGGTTGCCGACAGCGTGGTCGAGTCGGTACGCATATAGGTGATGTAGCCGCGCTCGTACAGACCCTGGGCAACGCGCATGGTGCGCTGACCGCCCCAGCGCAGTTTGCGTGACGCCTCCTGCTGCAACGTCGAGGTCATGAACGGCGGTGAAGGACGGCGCGTGCCCGGCTTCTCCTCCACCGAGTCAACGGTCATGGTCGAGTTGGTGAGGCCCTCGACGATGCTCTGGGCGGTTGCGAGTTCCAGGTGACGGACATCGGCCTTCTTGAGCTGGCCGCGGTCGTTGAACGAGTCGCCACGAGCGATGCGTTTGCCGTCGACGTGAGTCAGCGTCGCGGTGAAACTACCCGGGTCGACCAGCGCCTCGATGTCGGCGTAGTCGGCGCGCACGAAGGCCATCCGGTCGCGTTCACGATCCACGACCAAGCGCAGCGCCACGGACTGAACCCGTCCGGCGGACAGGCGCGGCATGACCTTCTTCCAGAGCACTGGTGACACTTCGTAGCCGTACAACCGGTCGAGGATGCGCCGGGTCTCCTGGGCGTCCACGAGGTCCTTGTCGAGCTCGCGGGTGTTCTGCAGCGCACCTTGGATGGCGTCGCGCGTGATCTCGTTGAACACCATGCGCCGCACGGGGATCTTCGGCTTGAGCACCTCCATGAGATGCCAGGCGATCGCCTCACCTTCGCGGTCCTCATCAGTGGCCAGCAGCAGCTCGTCGACGCCGGCCATCTTGTCCTTGAGTTCCTTGACGCGTGCTCGTTTGTCGGCATTGACAACGTAGATCGGGTTGAAATTGTTCTCGATGTCCACCCCGAGCCGCGCCCACGGCTCACCCTTGTATTTGGCCGGGATGTCGGCGGCCCGATCGGGCAGGTCGCGGATGTGCCCGACACTGGCCGTCACCTCGAAGCCGTCGCCGAGGTAGCCCTGAATCGTCTTGGCCTTTGCGGGCGACTCGACGATCACAAGGCGGCGCACTGTGTTTGCGGGCATGGTTTCCTTCCGTTTCGTCCCCATGATGCGGGTACGAATCGGCACAGTACGACGCCGGGGGGTCGTTGCGCGAGGTGAGCGGGTCGGCCCAGCCCGCCATTCTTGCGAAGTTCCCGGTACACGCTGGCGTGTCGGAGTCAGATCGCGACAACCGGCGGACAGCCGGCGTTCACCCCCTGTTCGGAGTGAAAACCTCGCCGAAAACGCCCTTCAGCAGGACCTCGACCAAAGGCGCGGGCGAGGCCTCCAGCAGCGCGTTGACCCCGGCCATCTCCTCGGGCAGGGCCACCGAACCGCCCTCACCTTTGAACCCCGCCAACTGCATCAGCCCGTCAACAGTCGCGTCGTCAAGCGCGGCCACGTCGATGCTCGCGGCGGCTGCGGCGAGGTTCGGGTCGATGTCGGCACGACCCTTGCCCGTCGCGGCCTCAGTGGCCTCGCGAAGCACGCCGAGCAACTCGTCGGCCCGATCGGCGATGCCTGCCGCGACAGTCAAGTGGATGTTCGTCGGACCACCCCGGCGAGCCGGTTGTACCTGCAGGGACCAGCCGAGCTTGTGCGCCTCATCGGCTACGATCCGCACGTCCGGGCCCTCGGGCGCGCCGGTGTCACCCACACAGACCAGCGATGCTTCCGGCGCGACGACCACGTCCAACCCTGGGATCTGCTCCACTCCCTCGGCGATGCGCAAAGCCCCGTCCCGCGACTTCAGCGCCAACTCCCGAAGCCCCTCCCGGCCCAATAGGTGCAGCACTGCCCAAGCCGATGCTGCCGGCGCCACCGACCTGCTGGACAGCAGCGTGTTGTTGATCAAGGGATAGCCGGGCCAGGCAGCGTCGGAGAAGAAGTGGTACTGCCGCAAGTGCGGGTTGGCGCTGAGCAGGATGGACACACCCTTGGGCGCGTAGCCGTACTTGTGCAGGTCCATCGACGCGGACGTCACGCCCGGGATGCTCATGTCCACCGGTGACCGGCCTTCAGCCTCCAGGATGAATGGCAACGCCCAGCCCCCGATGCACAGGTCCAGGTGGCACAGGATGTCGCGTTCTGCCGCCGCCGCTGCGATCTCCTCCGCGGGGTCGATGACGCCGTGGGCGTAACTGGGCGCCGATACCACCGACAGCACTGTGCGCTCCGACATGGCCGCCTTCATCGCTGCCACATCGGCCTTGAAATCGCTGTCCACCGGGATGTCCACGATCTCGACGTCGAACAGCCACGCCCCCTTGCGGAACGCTGAGTGCGCTGTGACTGGCAGCAGCATCTGCGGAGTTCCCTGGCCACCATTGCGCCGGAAGCGTTCCCGCGCACCGAGCACTGCGAGCATGCACGATTCGGTTCCCCCACTGGTCACCGTTCCCACGGCATCGGGACCACCGCCGTGCAGATCCAGCGCCGCACCCACCAGGTCGTTCTCGATGGCCGCGATGCTCGGGAACGCCGTCGGGTCCAGGCCATTGCGCCCCCAGGCCGTAGCCGCCGCGGCCGCCGAGACCTCTCGCAGTTGCTCGTTGCCGGACTCGAAGTGATAACTCGTCGCCTTGGTGAAGTCAAGGTCCAGCGCGCGCAGTTGTGCCAACGCGGCCAGGATCTCGTCGGCGGGAAGACCCTGTTCAGGAAGCGGCGGCAGTGTCATGTGATCCTCGCAATTCGTCGAGTCGTTTCTCGGTCAGGTCGTACTTGAACAACGTCGGAAGGCTCAGCAGCATCATGAGAGCCGGGAACAGGGAGAAGGACAACACGATCCCGGTCAGTGCACTTGAAGGTTGGGTCACGGTCTGATCGCCTTCGCTGGAGATGAAGCCGGTCACGGCGAGGATGAGGCCCACAATCGCCGGGCCGAGGGCCAGCGACACGGTCTCGCCTGCGGCCCAGACTCCTGTGAACACACCAGCACGCTGGCTGCCATGGATCGCGGCATCGGCTGAGACCGCATCCGGGAGCATCGCCAAGGGGAACATCTGCATGCCGGCGTAAGCCACGCCGACCATCGCCACGAGCACGTAGATTGCGGCATCCGGAAGACTTTGACTGAAGAACAAGCCGATGTGCCGCAATCAGGAAGATCCCACTGGCCATCAGGAACCCGCGGTGTTTGCCGACTCGACGAGCCGTTATCGACCACAACGGCATGACCAGGATTGCCGGAGCGACCAGGCACGCGAACAGCAGGGTCTGCTCCAACTCGCCGCCGCCGAGGATGTAGGTGGCCAGGTACGGGACAGCGGCGAGCATCGCGCCGACACCGAGCGCCTGGCACACGAACGTGACACCGAGCAGCAGGAACCATCGGTTCTCGCGCACCGCGGCCACCCGCTCCTTGAAACTGGGTTCGGTTTCGGCCTGCGTGTAGGACTTGGTCTTGCGCAGCATCGCCCAGCAGACAACGGTCGCGACGACCAATAGGACACCGACCACCACCCCCATGCCGGCGTAACCGGTGCGCCCGGAGCCGAAGGCGTTGACCAGGATCGGGGCCCCCGCGCCGAACAGCAGGATCGACAAGGTCAAGAACACGATGCGGATGCTCATGATCTTGGTGCGCTCGGCGTAGTCGTCGGTGAACTCCGCAGGCATCGCCAGGTAGGTGACCTGGAAGGTGGCGAACCCGGTGATCGCGAACAGGAAGAACACGCCCACCCAGAGTGCGGCGGCATTGCCCTGCAGTCCGGATGGTGCCGCGAAAGTGAGCGCGAACATCGGCCCGATAATCAAGCCGCCCACCAGCAGCCACCGCACCCGACTGCCGTGGCGCAACATGGTCTTGTCGGAGACTCCGCCCATGACCGGCGCGATGATCACGTCCCAGGCCTTGGGGATGAATACGACCAGACTCGCGATCGCCGCTGCGACCCCGAGCACGTCGGTCAAGTAGAACAGCAGGACCAAACCGGGAACAGTGGCGAACCCACCTGTGCCGAAGGAGCCGAAGGCGTACCCGAACCGTTGACCCGATGTAAGCCGTTGTGCCATGGCCCCCAGTATCGTCCGGCAGCAGGTGCCGTTGCCGTGCTAAGCGCGACAATAGAAGCGGGGTGGTTCGCATGACCGCTTCGCAAGGCGCGCGACGGTGGACTATGGCGGCGTTCCTGATGCCGCTGTCATATGTGGTCTGGTTCTGGGTCGTGTTCGCTTTGGGGTACTGGGTGACCGACATGTTCGATGCGTACCCGTCAACCGATGTCCCGTTGATCCAGACCGGGCTGGACGGCGTGATCGCCGCCGCGGCCTACGGAGTGGTCTGCGGCCTGCCAGCCTGGATCGGTGTCTGGCTGGCAGTCAAGGCACGCCGCGGCGGGGCTGGCGTCAGCGCGATAGCCGCCCTGGTGCTGGACCTGCTGCTCGCCGTGGGCATGTTCGCCCTCGCGTTCACCTGATCCGTCCGAAGTCGCTGGCCAGAGCCGCGGCCACGATTGTGTCGATGTAGTCAAGGACCGGTGGGCAGAGGAGCTCAGGCCGCAAATGGGCGTCGGCCTGCGTGGTGTCGAACTGCAGGCGCAGTTCCAGATAGGGCCTGTAGACCAGCCCAGCCCGCAGCGTTCGCTTAAGCCGGTCATCGGGCACTAGCAACATCAGCGGCCGGATGATGTTGCGGAACAGAACCGGTGGCACGCGCAGCGGTGGGCGTCTGTCCAGCAACCGGAAGACCCGGGGGAACATCTCGCCGGTGGTGGTGTCACGCCGTGGACCGGCGGCCAGGTGGAAGGTTCCGCCGATCGTTTGAGCGTCGTTCGAAAGCGTCAGGATCGCGTCGGCCACAAAGTCCACCGGCACGATGTCCAATCGGCAGTCCGGGTCGTAGGGGATGACTGGCAAGCGGCCACGAGCGATCACCTTGAGCGGCCAGTAGAGAACTTTCCAGGCTCCGGTTGCTCCGGTTCGGGAGTCCCCGACCACGATCGACGGCCGGTGCACGGCAATGGGCAGTTCAGCCATCGCCTCGCGAAGGAGTTGCTCGGACTCGTACTTGGTCTGTTCGTAGGTGTTGTGAAAACCAGCGTCGTGTTCCAGGTCGGACTCCATGATCAGCCCGGTCCGCTTGCCAGCGACATAACACGTGGACACCGCGTCAATCCGGCGAAGACGCGGCATCTCTCGGCAGGCCTCGAGCAGGTGGGCGGTGCCCCCGACGTTGATCTCGCGGGCCTGTTCCAAAGGGAGGTCGAACGACACGGTTGCAGCGCAGTGGATGACCGTTGTCACTGTGGCGAGATCCCGCGAGTCGACCCCGAGGGCAGGCTCGGTGACATCGCCGCTGAGCGCGCTCAGCCTTGACGAATCGATGTCATTCTCCTGCGCGAGTTGCTCAAGGCGGAGCTCGGCCGACTGGCTCGCACTGGGCCGGATCAGGCACAGGACACGGTCGAATCGAGGGTCAGCGGCCGCGCGCCGGAGGACCTCCCTGCCGACCATCCCAGTCGCGCCGGTCAGCAGCAGGACCTGCTTCACAGACGCTGCGCGATGCCACGCACGAGCCGGCGCAACGCGGTCGGCTCCTGCTTCAGGAACAGGCTCGGTTCGACGAGTTCGAGTTCGGCAAGCAGCGGCTGGTTGTGGTCGTCGCGGATGAGGTCGATGCGCGCGTAGAGCAACTCATGGGGGATGTCGGCGATGACCGCCTCGGCCAGTTCCCGTTCCTCGTGCGCGATGGGGATCGCATCGGACACACTCTCAGCGGCATCACCGAGTCGGGGGCTCTTGCGAATTGCGTGCGTGAGTTCCTCGTCGATCCAGATCAGTGACCGTTCGCCATACTCCTCAACCGAGGCCAGGTACGGCTGGACCATCACCTCCCGGTCAGTCGTCAGTTCCCGCCAGAAGTTCATCGCCGCCTCGGTCGTGGGGTCGGTGATGCGATCGGTGAGGAACGATCCTGCCCCCACCACGGGTTTGGCGACCACGTCGCGCCAACCACGGTCGGCCATGAGGTCTGCCAACTCCACGTGCTCACCCACGCCCAGCCATGCCGTCGGAACCACCGGGACCCCCTGCTTGGCCAACTGCCGCAGATACCCCTTGTGCGTGTTCCAGTGGACAACCTCCACCGGGTTGAACAGACGCGTGACCGTGCCTGCCCGAACCGCCCACTCCAGGAACTCGTCCAGATGGTCGATGTAGTTCCACGCCGATCGCAGCACCGCGATCGGGTAGGCCGACCAATCCACTGACGGATCGTCCCAGGCGACAAGATGCGGTTCCAGCCCGGCTTCGGTCAGGGCGTCGAGCAGCAGTTGCTCATCGAGGTCCTCTTCGGGCATTCGTTGGCAGGTGACAATCGCTACGCTCACCCGCCCACTCTTGCCGATACGCCGGGCAGGAGGCAACGCCGGCAGGGGCGAGGGCAGGGCTTGCTGCCCACCTCGCCCACCTCGCCCACCTCGCCCACCTCGCCCACCTCGCCCACCTCGCCCACCTCGCCCACCTCGTTAGAGGTTGTGGTCCGCGTTAGCGAATCCACGCGTTGATTCGCTAACCAACAGCACAACCTCTAACCAACCGCACAACCTCGAACGCGGTCGGCCCAGGCGCGCCCCGGCAGAGGCATGGGCAGTTGGGTCAGGACACTTGGGCAACCACAGCTGGGGGCGGGGCGAGGGGAGTTGGTGTCTCGCCCTCGTCGCCCACCTCGTTAGAGGTTGTGGTCCGCGTTAGCGAATCAACGCGTGGATTCGCTAACCAACCGCACAACCTCTAACGCCGGCAGGGGCAGGCGCAGGCAGGCGCAGGCAGGGACAGGCGCCGGCCCCGGCAGGCGCCGGCAGAGACAGGGCGGACGGCCGGGCGCGACCACCGAGCCGCCAAACCGCGACCCGCCCCGGCCAACGCAAGCGACCCCCGCCCGGTCGAACCGGAGCGGGGGTCGCGAGGGTGATGCGGATCAGGCGCTGCTGGTTGCGATCTCCTCGGGGCTCACGGCGATCGGGCGCCGCTTGGTGATCACAACGGCCGCGACCACGATCGCGAGCGCTCCCAGGGAGATGACCCAACGCAGGGCGTTCCCGTCCAGGAACATCGACACCACGGCCGGGGCGATCAGCAGCGAGACCAGGTTCATGACCTTGATCAACGGGTTGATGGCCGGACCGGCGGTGTCCTTGAACGGGTCGCCGACGGTGTCGCCGATGACGGTCGCCTCATGCGGCTCGGAACCCTTGCCGCCGTAGTTGCCGTCCTCGACGAACTTCTTGGCGTTGTCCCAGGCCCCACCGGAGTTGGACAGGAACACTGCCATCAAGGCGCCGGTGGCGATGGTGCCCGCCAGGAACGAACCCAGCGCACCGATTCCCAGACCGAAGCCCACAGCGATCGGGGTGAGGATCGCCAGCAGGCCCGGCGTGCTCAACTCGCGCAGCGAGTCGCGGGTGCAGATGTCGACCACCTTGCCGTACTCAGGCTTCTCGGTGCCCTCCATGATGCCGGGGTGCTCCTTGAACTGCCGGCGCACCTCGAAGATGATCGCGCCCGCGGCCCGGGTCACGGCGTTGATCGCCAAGCCCGAGAAGAGGAAGACGACCGAGGCGCCGATGATCAGACCAACCAGGTTGCGCGGGTTGGAGATGTCGAGGATGCCCAGGTACTGCGAAGCATCCAGGACACCGAGACCCGCCAGAGCATCGCCGGCGTCAGCAGTTGCCTGCACAACGGCATCGCGGAAGGAGCCGAACAGCGCCGTGGCGGCGAGTACCGCAGTCGCGATGGCGATGCCCTTGGTGATGGCCTTCGTGGTGTTGCCCACCGCGTCCAGGCTCGTGAGCACCTGCGCGCCCTCACCCTCGACGTCGCCGGACATCTCCGCGATGCCCTGGGCGTTGTCCGAGACCGGGCCGAAGGTGTCCATCGCGACGATGACACCGACGGTGGTCAGAAGACCGGTACCGGCCATGGCCACGGCGAACAGGCTCAGCGTGATCGACCCGGAGCCGAGCAGGAATGCGCCGTACACCGCAGCACCGATCAGCAGAGCGGAGTAGACCGCGGACTCCAGGCCCAGCGAGATACCCGACAGGATGACCGTCGCCGGTCCTGTCAGCGAGGTGCGGGCGACGTCGTCGACCGGCTTGCGGTTGGTCTCGGTGAAGTAACCGGTCAGCTGCTGGATGGCAGCGGCCAGGATGATTCCGATGAGGACCGCCGCGATCACCAGGAAGCGCGGATTGATGACCTCGAGGGTTGTGATGTCGAGGTTGAGACGGCTCTGGACCAACTCGAAGTCGGTGAGCTTGACCAAACGGTCCGGCAGCCAGATGAACGCCGCGATCGCGACCAGGACGGCCGAGATGATCGCGGAGATGAAGAAGCCACGGTTGATCGCGCTCATGCCGGAGCGGTCGTTGGGACGCGGGGACACCGCGAAGATCCCGATGATCGCAGTGATGACGCCGATGGCCGGAACGACCAGTGGGATGACCAGCCCGAGGCTGCCGAGTGCGGCCTGCCCCAGGATCAAGGCCGCAACCAGGGTCACGGCGTAGGACTCGAACAGGTCCGCCGCCATACCGGCACAGTCGCCGACGTTGTCGCCGACGTTGTCTGCGATCGTCGCTGCGTTACGGGGGTCGTCCTCGGGGATACCCTGCTCGACCTTGCCGACGAGGTCGGCGCCGACATCAGCGGCCTTGGTGAAGATACCGCCGCCGACACGCATGAACATGGCGAGCAGAGCCGCGCCGAAGCCGAAGCCCTCCAGGACCTTGGGTGCCTCGCCCTTGTAGACCAGCACCACGATCGCCGCGCCCAGCAGGCCCAGGCCGACAGTGAACATGCCAGCCACACCACCGGTGCGGAAGGCGATACGCATCGCCTTGGTCTCCCCGCCCTTGCCCTCGCGGGCTGCGGCAGCCACGCGGACGTTAGCTCGCACAGCCAGCCACATCCCCACGTAGCCGGTCACCGCGGAGAAGACCGCACCGACGAGGAAGAAGATGGACCGACCGATCTTCTCGTTGGTGGTCTCAGCGGGAAGCAGGAAGAGCACGAAGAAGACGATGACCGCGAAGATGCTGAGCGTGCGGAACTGGCGGCTCAGATACGCAGCCGCGCCCTCCTGGACCGCCTCCGCGATGCTCTGCATGTTTTCGGTGCCCTCGCTGGCGGCGAGTACCTCGCGAACGAGTAGTCCCGCCACGACCAGCGCCAGCAGCGCGATGAGCGCTACGACGATGACCGTGGTGTAACTACCGCCCGTCAAGGTCACTACGCTCGCGGCAGTGCCTACAGACATGTGTGTTACTCCCTAGGTTCATTCAGACCGGCGGGCATGGGCCCCCCCGGGTCATGTATGGCGCCGACCCCTCCCAGGACCGACCGATGGCGCGAGTCTACCTGTGGGTAACTTACGTCCCCCTTACAGGTCCCAGCGTCTGGCTAAACCACCCAGGACATACGAACCGTGTGCGCACCGTCGGGGGACTCGAGTACATCCACGTGCGCTGTCATTCCCTGGATCAAGGCCATGGCCATCGCCGTATCGGGGTCGTCGGAGCCCGAACCGACCCGGTCCACGACCTCGACCTGCAGATCCGTGCGTTCGTCGATGATCACCAGATCCACGGGTTCGACACGATGGGCCCTAACGTGGCGCTTGACGGCCATTCCGACCGCCTCGCCCACAGCCTGCCGCACGTAGTAGACGTCTTCCTCGTCAAAGCCCGCTTGGCGGGCCGCTGAGACCGCGACCAGTCGTGCGATCCGGACCTGGTCGGGTCGCGCGGGGATCGACAAGCGGCAGGTCGCCATCAGCCGAGCGCATCCTTCACAGACGCGAAGATGGCGACGTGCTGATCCACGCCGGTCAGCGTGAAGATCTTCGTGATCTTGTCCGAGTCACTGACCACACGCAACTCCCCGCCCGTCTCACGAAGGGCCGCCACAGCCGCGACCATCACTGACAGCCCGGTCGAATCCATGAACTCCACCGAACTGAGGTCGACCACGACCAGATCCGCACCGGACTCGATGACGCGCTCAAGCTCCGCGGTCAGGACCGGTGCAGTGTGCAGATCCAGTTCATCCCCGTGCCCGATCGTCACAACCGATGCCGCGCCGATCTTCTCGGTGCTGACCTGCAGGTCCATCTCGCCTCCTGAATGCCTGCGGGTAACTCTGCCAGACAATCCGCATCGAGACCTCACGGCGACCTCTTACGGGGGCCCGGCTCGCGCCATCGCAGTGACCGGCCCGAGACCGCCCGGCAGCCCGGAAACGTCCACGGACACCGTCACCAGGTAGTCGGCGCCCTGCACCGAGCACGCCTGCAACACCGCTTGATTCTGGCTGGCGACCCTCTGCGCAGCGGCGCAATCCTGAGCCGACGCAGCAGCAAGGGAGGCGAGGTCGGCTGCCGTCGACGCGACGCCACGGGCGGCCAGGATCCGCACAACGGCGCCCGCGAGGAGCACCATCGCCATGGTCAGGCCCAGCACGGACACCAGGAAGACCGTGGCCGAACCGCGGTCCCTACCCATGTTCCACCGGCGTGGCCGCCTTACCCGTGATGGTGAACTGTGGCAGTAGCCCCATGCCGCCAGCGGTCTGCTCGACCTGCACGTGCACGATGTCCGCCTCGGTCCACACCGAGATCCGAGCCTGCGGCAGCGACTCCTGCACCTTCGCCACCACGATCGGTTGCGCCTCCCCCCTTGCCAGCAGCCGAGCTGCAACCCTGGCCGCCTCCTGGCCACGGGCAGCCTGCGCCCCCACAGCCGTAAGCGCGATCAGAGCGAGCAGCAGGGGCACCACCGCCAGCAGTCCGACAGCGAACTCCGCGGTCACCATCCCCCGGTCCTGCGCGCGTGCGCGGTGGTGCGGAGCGCCCGCACCACCGCCGCGCACGTTCCCGGAAATCACAGGACGAACGAGAATGCCTTCTCGATGACCTGCCCGAGAAGTTGCTGCACATCCGGGGAGCTGAGCAACTTCACCAGGATCCCGCCGAAACCACAGGCGGCAACCGTTCCAACCGCGTACTCGGCGGTGGACATCCCTTCCTCAGACTTCAGGCGTGACACGACAGCCTCCATTGAGTACCTCCTTGATGGGTTGCTGCACCTCGAGCGAGGTGCCCTCTCACAGTGGCGAATCCGTACGACACCTGGAAGACCCCCGCGTCGATCTGTGGATGGCTGCTACGGCTGTCCACAGCCCGATCCTCAAAAGAGGTCGCGCAGCAGCGAGCCGACGATCGGCACCACTGCCACCACCACGAACGCAGGCAGGAAGCACAAGCCCAGCGGGGCCACGGCCTTGACACCGAGACTGCGGGCACGGCGCTCCAACTCCGCGGTCCTGTCCCGGCGCATCTGATCGGCACCGGCAGCCAGTGCGCGGGCGGCACCGGACCCCGACTCGACGCTGCGCAACAGCACTCGTGCCACGGCAGCCAAGGAGGCCTCGTCGAGCATCTCCGCCAAAGTGTCCGCGTAGGCCGACCCCAGCCAATGACGCGTGACGGCGCGCCGCAGCACCCCCCGCATGGGTTCGTCGAAGGCATCGGCCACCACCTCCATCGCCGTCCACAACTCGGCTCCGGCGGCAAGGCAGGCCGCCAGGCAATCCACCGCGTCGGGTGCCTGCCTGGCGATCTGCTTGGCCCGGCCCCCATCGCCGGAGGCCATTCTCTGCAAGGCCCACCGGGCACCCGATGCACACACAACCCCCGCCAGGACACCGCCCAGGCCTCCCACAAGAACCGCAACGCCGGTCCCGAGTACAAGGGCGGCCACAACGCCTGACCTCCCGCTCGCCACAACCGCCTCGGGCGACCCCATGAGCCGACGGCGACTCGCCGGTGTCAAGAACAGCAACAGCCCGACCGCGACCATGACTACTGGCAACCCGCTCACAACTGCGACTCGATCGCCGTCACCATCTGGCGCATCCACAGCAGGCCAGCAGCGTCGAGCAGCACGGCGATTCCCAGACATGCCCAGCCGATCGGTCCGCCGAGCAGGAAGCCGATGGGGTCAGCGCCCATCAGCATGCCCATCCCAACGCCAACCAGTGGAAGGACCGCGAGAACCCGGACGGTTCCCCGTGGTCCAGCCAGTTGCGCTGCGATCTCAGCGCGCAGTCGGTCGGCCTGGGTGGTCGAAGCCACCAGACGGTCGAGCGCCGCAGCCATCGCCGCCCCGGACCCCTCGCTCACTTGCCACACCGCCGCTAGGGAAACCAGCAGCGGATCCGCCGAGGCCCTCTCTCGCAGAGCACCGGGCACGTCGCCGCCCATCCGGCACACTGCCACGGCTTCGCGCAACCATTCTGGGTCCGAACACCCGGCAACGGCCCGCTCGAAGGCCGTACGCAGCGGGCAACCACTAGCCAGTTCATCGCGCAGTGCGGCCAGGACCTCAGGAACTGGGGAGGGACCGCGCCGACGTCTGGCGAGCAGGGGGGACAGCGAAGGCAAAGTGCGGGGTAGCACCCGTCGCCGGGCACCGAACGGCAGGGCCAGCAGAACACCGATTGCCATCAGGGCAAGAGCCGTCACCCGAACAACTCGTCGCGCGCCGGACCTGCTTCGACCCGATCATCACGGAAATGCACGGCAGGTACGCATGTGACCAAACCGTCGGTCCCGCGCACGAGGACACTGATGCCACTGACTGTGCGGCGCTGTCTTCGAACCACGTGAATCACTGCGTGCAGTCCGGCACCCACCTGGGCGTGCAGCCCGCTGCGGTTCAGCCCCGCCGGCAGGGCCAGCGACTCCAGCCTGGCCGGGACGTCCTGAGCACTGTTCGCGTGCACGGTCCCGCAACCGCCCTCGTGGCCGGTGTTCAGCGCGGCCAGCAGATCAACGACCTCCCCACCCCGGACCTCGCCCACCACCACCCGGTCCGGGCGCATGCGCAGCGCCTGGCGCACCAGGTCGCGCATGGTGATGGCACCTGATCCCTCGGTGTTGGCCGGGCGCGATTCGAGTCGGATGACATGTGGGTGGTCGGGCTGGAGTTCAGCGGAATCCTCAACGACCACGATCCGCTCGTTGGCATCGACGGCCGAGAGCAGCGAATTCAGCAGGGTGGTCTTCCCCGATCCGGTGCCTCCCGAGATCAGGAAGGCCACGCGGCGCTCGACGACCTGCGAGAGCAGCGGCAGCGCGTTCTTGCTGACCATGCCGGTGTCCACGAGCTCACCCATCGTGAAGGCCTGCCGCCTCGGTATTCGCAAGGACAGGCATGTGCCCTGCGGACTGAGCGGCGGGATGATCGCGTGCAGCCTGATCCCGTTGGGCAGGCGCGCGTCCACGAAAGGCATGCTGTCGTCGAGCCTGCGACCGGCGTCCCCGGCCAGGCGCTGGGCGAACCTGCGAACGGCCGCCTCATCGGAGAATCGCAGGCCGGTCAGTTCCAGCCCGTGCCCGGCGTCGGTCCACACCTGCTCGTGGCCGTTGACCAGCACGTCCGTCGTCCCCGGTTTGCGGACCAGCGACTCGAGCACACCCAATCCGGAGATCTCTGTGCGCAGTGACGCCACGACCTCCACGATCGCGGTCTCGGGCAGGACCATCCCTTCGGCCTTCAAAGCCTCTGTCACAGACACCGCCGTGGGATTCCATCCCTCATTGGCCAGACGCCGGCGTACCCGGTCCACGAGTCCAGTCACCCGAGCACCTCCGCCAGAATTCCCGTCCCGGCCCGACCGAGTGGCGTGCGGGCACGAGCACCTGGTGCTTCCCCCCGTTCGAGGCGTTGATCAAGCCCACGGTCGGCGGCGACCGCGGCGAGGACCGGCAGCCCCAGCGCCTGCCCGATGTCGGCGCTGGAAAGTCCACCTGGGTTCGGGCCGCGCACCACGACCTCACACATCGACAACTCATGGCGTGCCAGCAGACGTCTGGTGGCGTGCACGGACCGGACGTCGGCGGGAACCAGCAGAAGGACCCGGTCACACCTGGCCAAGGCCTCGCGCTGAAAGACCGCGGTGGCTCTGCCGAGATCGAGCACCGTCACCGGTGCGCACAACCGGGCCGCGTCCACGACCGCACCCGCCACACCCTCGGGCAGGTGGGGGTCAGCGGTTGCCGACCACCCGAGCACCCGGATCCCGTCGATGACGCCGACTGCGGACTCCAGCCAGTGGCTGGGTATGCGGCCCTCACCGGAACGCACCAGATCCCAGGTGAGTCCCTCCTCGCGGTCACGCCCGAGGATCACCGCGATCCCGCAGCCCATCGGGTCCAGGTCCAGCAGGAACGGTCCTCGCCCGCTCTTCGCTGCGCGAACTGCCAACGTGGCGGCGAACACCGACGCGCCCGCCCCTCCACGCCCGCCGAGCACTCCGATCACCTTGCCCGCCGCGACGGGGGGCAAACCGTTGGCCGACCCGCGCAGGCGATCCGTCAGCCAGCCGACCGGTCCGGGTGAGGCGATGACAGCGTCGGCCCCCACCTCGAACGCCCGTCGCCAGTGGTGCTCACCGACCTCACCGAACACCACGAGGTCACCGCGGCGAGGAAGTCCCGACGTTGCCAGCACATCCAGGAGGTCCGGGCCCAGCACAACCAGCCGCGCGCGCGTCCATGCCCCGGTGACCTGCTGCGGGTCTCGAGCCACCTCAACAGTCACACCACCGGCCGAGGCCAGCGCCAGCAGATGGTCGACGAGTTCGGGCTGATCGCTGAGCACCAAGAGGTCGAGCACACTGTCCAGCGTCGCCGGGATTGGGGCCACCGTGGGCGAAGAGCGGACATCTGTGGATGGTGCGGTGGGGTTGTCCCCAGGAAAGGGAAGGCCCCCGCAGGGGGGGATGCGGGGGCCTTCGGCCGATTATTGGGGGGGAAAAATCGGCCCAGCGCCCTATTAGGGCACCCTCACTATCTCTCGCCCGACCGCTCGATGCAAGCCTTGCGCGAGCAACCTTGACATTCTCTTGACAAATCATCCGAAGGTGCCAGGCCGGACACGGACACCGGAGTCAGGCTGCGTGCTCTATGTAACGATTGGCAGCGTGACAACTCGCGCAGCGGCGTTCTTCGACCTCGACAAGACGATCCTGGCCAAGTCCAGCTCGCTGGCCTTCGCCAAGCCGCTGTACGACGGCGGCCTCATCGGCCGGTCCGACGTGTTGAAGAGCGCCTACGCCCAACTCGTCTACTTGACCTCCGGGGCCGACCACGACCAGATGGAGCGCATGCGGCTCTACCTCTCCGAGTTGTCCAAAGGATGGGACGTCGACCAGGTGAAGGCAGTGGTCGCGCAGACCCTCGACGGAATCGTCGACCCTATTGTCTTCCACGAGGCGATCCAGCTGATCGGCGAACACCAGGCCGCCGGGCACGATGTCATCATCATCTCGTCCTCGGGAACCGAGATCGTCGAACCGATCGGCGAGCGACTCGGCGTGGACAAGGCGCTAGGCACCCAGATGGTGATCGAGGACGGCGTGTACACCGGGGAGATCCTCTTCTACGCCTACGGAACCGGCAAGGCCGACGCGATGCGGGTGCTGGCCGAGGAGGAAGGCTACGACCTGGGCGCGAGTTTCGCCTACAGCGACTCCTACACCGACCTGCCCATGTTGGAGGCGGTCGGACATCCCTACGCCGTGAACCCGGACGAGCAACTGCGCAGGGTCGCTCGCGAGCGGGTGTGGCCGATCCTTGAGTTCGCAAAGCCCGAGGCCATGCAGCGCAACATCAGCCGTGAACAGAAGGCCAGTGCCGCAGGTGCCGCAGCCGCGACCGTGGCGCTCGGGCTGGCCTGGTACGTGCGTTACCGCAAGGGCCGCTGAATCCGCTACCCCAGCGGGAGCCGCAGCGGCATCCCGGAGGCCCCTTGCGCGGATGTGCGCGTGGCCAGGATCTGGTGCAGCTGGATCCGGTTGCGAGCAAACCCCCACTTGCTCGCTGCCAGATACAGCCGCCAGACGCGGGCCTTGCGCACGCCGACCTCCTGGACGGCCTCGTCCCAGTGCGACTCGAGGTTCTCCAACCAGAAACCAAGCGTCATGGCGTAGTGCACCCGCAGATTCTCCTCATGCTGCACCTCGAGGTCCTGGCGCTCGATTGCGTCAACCAGGGTCCCGACGTGGACCAACTCCCCGTCGGGGAACACATAGCGGTTGATGAACCCGTTGCGGGTGTAGGTCCTGGCCGCGGGATCAGTGCGGGTGATGCAGTGGTTGAGCAGTCGCCCACCATCAATCAACCGGGAGCGCAGGAAGCTGAAGTAGTCGGGGTAGTTGGTCTTGCCGATGTGCTCGGTCAGGCCGATCGATGCGACACGATCGAAGCCCGTCTCCGGGACAGCTCGGTAGTCGCTGTGCCGGATCTGAATACGCTGCTCCAAACCGGCCTCGGTGACGGCTCGCTGACCCCAACGTGCCTGCTGTTCGGACAAGGTGACGGCGATGACCTCGACCCCGTAATTGGCAGCGGCATGTAGGGCGAAACCACCCCAGCCGCACCCGGTGTCCAGCACGCGCATGCCCGGTTCCAGACCCAACTTGCGGCAGACGAGGTCGAACTTCTCGACCTGCGCCTCCTCCAGCGAAGCTCGCTCATGGGTGAACACCGCGCAGGTGTACGCCATGGTCGGGCCCAGCACCCACTCGTAGAACCGGTTGGAGACGTCGTAGTGGTGGGAGATCACTTCCGCGTCGCGACGCCGGCTGTGTTTGCTGCCCGACTGCTGGACCTCCTCCGGCGGCGGGGCCGGCTTCTGCAGCACGAAGGGGGCGAAGTGGCGGGCGATGCGCAGCTTCTCCTTCAGTGGGACCTCGCGGATCGCGGCCGTGGCCAGCCGGTCGAAAGCGGTGTACAGGTCGCCGGACACTTCGAGGTCACCGGCGACATAGGCCCGCGCCACGCCCAACTGTCCCGGGGCACCCAACAGGGCTGCGATTGCTCTCGGTGAGCGGACCTCCAACCGGATGTCCGAACCGATCCGGCCGCCCTTGCTCCCGTCGTAGGCCACGAACTCCACATCGGTGTTCGGTCCGGCCAATTGGTCGAATGCCTCAGCAATCCTCATCTGCCCTCCTCGCAGGTCTTCTCGAACAGGTCCGGGAAGCGACTGTGTGGGTCGTACCTCCCCTTGAGCCGCGCATACGTGGACCCGCCATAGATCTCGTAGAACTCCTCGCGACTGTAGAACGAAGTGGAGTACAACGACTTGCGCCCGCCGAGTTCGGTCACCTTCTTCTCGATCTCGCGGTTGACGCGTCCGGCCTGCGGATCCTCGCCGTGGCCAGTTGGCACTCGCGACCAGAAGCCGACGTTGACGTAGGTGGTCTGCGGCTCGAACTCGTACAAGGACCAGTGCCGGTCGGCCTGACGTTGCCGAAGTGGGCACACCCACACGGGGCTGATCCCCACCCGCCGGTCGAAGAAGTCGAGGAACTCCGGCAGCGCTTCCACGGGAACCTCGATGTCCTGCACAACGATCTCCTTGGCAGCCCGTCCGCGCAATCGGTCGAAGCGGCTCGAGAGTTGCCATCTGCGGTCGGCGGCGATGATCTTCCAGTACACGTCGCTGCGTTTGTACCGATCGGGCCAGACCCGACGCACGAACCGGTTCTGGACCCCGAACGCGGCCGAGCACCAGAACCAGTCGGTGTCCCAGCGCCAGAGGTAGTCGTTGATGGTCAACGTGTCCGTGGCCCGCGCCCGGATCGACTGGTAGTAAATGTGTCCTCCGGTGTAATCCGAGGCCGTTCCCGACTGCGCGTAGGACCCCAGCGTGAGATACATCTGGTCGGGGGCGAATACAACCCCGTCGAGGTAGTCGACCCGCTGGCCGTCATGAGACCCGTCCGTGGTGATCCGGGCGATGGCTGCGGCAAGGTCCGGGTAGTTGCCGAACCGGATATGGCGCAGAGCGACGAACGGTTGGACCGGTTCCAGTTCGATGTCGAGGCGCAACGCATAGCCCAAGGTGCCGTACGAGTTCGGGAAACCGAAGAACAGGTCGCTGTGTTCGCCCCCTGGAACGGCTCGCACCACCTCGCCTGAACCTGTCAGCACATCCATGGCCAACACCGACTCGTGCGGGCAACCGTTACGGAAGCTGGCCGCCTCAATCCCCAGCCCAGTCACCGCACCACCCAGGGTGATGGTCCGCAACTGAGGCACGCACAGCGGAACCAGGCCGTGGGCCAGCGTCGCGGCCACGAGGTCCTCGTAGGTGGTCAGGCCCCCGACGCTGGCAGTGCGGTTGACCGGGTCGATTGCGAAGACCTGCGCGAACTGCGAGAGGTCCAGCTCGGCGGCGGTGCCGGTGCGGGCGCGGGTGCGGAACAGGTTGGAGGTGCGCTTGCGCAATCGGACGTGGCCGCTCGTGGCCGACAACTGCCGTGCCGCCTCGTCGGCGGCGGCATCGAAATCCAGAGCCACTCCCACCGCTCAAACCCTAGTGCCGAGCAGCGGGCTTGATCAACTCCCGCCCCGGCGCCGCCCGCCGTTGGTCACGCCCGCCGGGGAGCCCGCCGCCACTGTTGGTTAGAGGTTGTGCTGTTGGTTAGCGAAACAACGCGTGGATTCGCTAACGAGGAGCACAACCTCTAACCAGGGGATCAAGGCGGGGCCCGTGAACCGTCACGGCCGGGCGGGACCCGCGCCTCACCCGGCAACCCGGCCACAAAAAGAAGTAACCGGGTCCGAGTGATCAAGCGTGCACGGTGGCCAGTCAAGCCGGCCTGTCCCCAACGTGGGGTTGAGCGCCGCGTGGGTACTCGGACCCGGTTCCGATGACTTCAGGGCCATCTACCTCTGTTCTATACCCATCCATCGATGCATGGGATGACAATCTTGAGAACTCGCGGCAAATGTCACCCGTCGGACTGCGTGTCTGTGGATAGACCCTGCGCAAAGCCGGGCAGGTACTCGATCAGTTCGGGTCGAACCAGGACTTCGGCGTTCAATCCGCTGAGCACCCCGACCAGTCCCAGCCAGACCCGATGGGTGAACAACTGCTCGGCCGGCATGTTCATCTGAAGGGCCACAGCGAAGTCCGGGTTGCGCGGATCGTTGATCTTGCCGAAGTTGCTGCGCAACCACTCCCGGCTGTAGGTGAACCTCTCGTGCCGGGCCGGCTCGGTGAACGGTGCCAGGTAGTCAGCCAGCTTGTCGACCTCCAGGTGCCTGCCCGGACGAACGAATCCGTCCTGCTGCAAGCGCACCGCCACCGCCTGGTCGTCGCCGGCCAGCATGCCGGCGATCAGCCTGCCGAACGTTTCGGGCAGACCGCCCGGGGTGCTCAGCACTGAGCCGAAATCGAGCACGCCCAGGCGGCCGTCAACGAGGCGGAAGTTGCCCGGGTGAGGGTCGGTGTGCAGCAGGCCCACCCGGGTCGGGCTGACCAGGAAGAACCGCTGGTACAACTGCCCGGCAAGGTCTCGTTCAGCCTGCGATCCCGACAGCGCCACCTGGGCGAAACCGGTTCCGTCCAGCCATTCGGAGACCATGACCCGACGGCTCGCACGCAACACTCGCGGAACCACCACTTCGGGATCGTGCGCGTAGGCATCGGCGAACAGGTTCTGGCTGTGGGCCTCCTGCTCGTAGTCAAGTTCCTCGGTCAAGCGGGTGCGTAGTTCTGCGACCAGCGGCGGCATGGCCATACCGCGAGCCACGATCGACGTCGCCCGCAACGCGATGGACAGCGCCCGCACATCGGCAGCCATCACCTCCGCGATGCCCGGGTACTGCACCTTGACGGCCACCTGCGTCCCGTCCGGCAGAACCGCCCGGTGCACCTGACCGATGGAGGCGGCCGCGACGGGTTGATCGTCGAAGCTGCGGAAACCCGTCCGCCAGTCGGGGCCGAGTTCGTCGCGCAGCACGGTCTCGATCTCAGCCAGCGGGAGGCCCGGGTTGGACTCCTGCATGGCGGTCAGCGCCGAGCGCCAACTGCCGTCTGGGTCCTGCGGGAACAGAGTCTCGACGGTGGACAACAATTGCCCCGCCTTGAGTGCGCCGCCCTTCAACTGCCCCAAGGTCCGCCGGGTGTCATCAGCGGTGGCAGCCCGGGCCGCGTTGGACAACCCCTGCCGGTCCCCACCTCGAAGCACACTGGCCTGGACCTTGAGCGAGCGTCCCAGCGCTCGCACGGGCAGCAACCCGATGCGGGTGGAACGCGCCAGACTCGAGGTGGACAGACCCATACTCAACCCACCAGGGCGGTCAGGTTCTGCGTACCCTCTGCCATTGCGGCGCAGTAGAACTCGATCCAGGGTGCGATCTCCCCGGCTGCATAGCCACGCAGAGCGCGCGCGTAGGCCGGGCGGCCCTGCTCATGAAGGCCCGCCTCGGGCACCGACCAGGTGTCAGGGTCCACACCGCGCGAGCTCAGAACCAGTCGGTCGACCGCGCGGGCGACCAGACCGCTGCCGTAAGTGAAGGGCTGCAGCGTCATCAGTTCGGCGTGGACCACTGCGGCCACCACCAGCGCAGGGGCAGAGGTCTGATTCCCCAATCGCGCCGCCAAGTCAGTCAGCCGGGCGGCCACATTGCCGACATCAACGGTTGAACCTATTCGTAGCGGATCCGTCGGTTCACCGGTCCGGGGCCGACCGACATCATCGGGGGTCACAGGCACCGCCACCAAGGTGTGCAACTTGGCCAGCGCTTGCAGGGGAGCCCGCTCCCACACCGGTCGCAGGGCTGGCAGTTGCGCGTACATGCCTAGGATGCCTGCGGCCGCGCGACCCATGGGGGTGTCGTCATCGATTTGGCCGGCCTGCCACACCTGCCATTCGATCTCGATCCCGTCGATGGCCGCTGAACTGGCTGCCCCGGCCAACGCCGAGCGCCGGCTGAGTTCCTCGGCCGACTTGCGCAGTGTCCGGTCCCACAACATGGCGTCAAACGCCCGCCGGGCCGCATCGGCGGACTCAGTGACCCCGGGCATTCGGGCAACGGCGGCAAAAACATCCACCCCTCGACGGTAACGGTGGATTGTTGCGTTGTTACGCGGCCCTTCGTTGCAATGTCGTGTTGTTGCTGGCTTTCGCGCCGTGGAACAGCAACAACACGACAAGCGCGCCGCTGGACGCTCAACAACGCGACAACCGCGCAACGCAGCCAAGAGATCCACTTGCACCGCGGCACCCGCACCTGATCGGATAGGGGAAACCCGCGAGGAGACCGCATGTCAGATGAGGCGCTTGAGAACCTGATGCACGAGGACAGGGTGTTCCCACCCGATCCGGCATTCGCTGAACAGGCGAACGCTAAGGCCGACATGTACGAGCAGGCAGCCACCGACCGGCTGGCCTTCTGGGACACCCAAGCCGCCCGGCTGCGATGGGAGACCCCGTGGTCGCAGACCCTCGACTGGTCCGGTGCGCCCTTTGCCAAATGGTTCGTCGGTGGCACGCTCAACGTGGCCGTCAACTGCGTCGACCGGCATGTGGACGCCGGTTTCGGGGACAAGGTCGCCATCCACTTCGAGGGCGAACCCGGCGACACCCGCACCATCACCTACGCCCAGCTCAAGGACCAGGTCTGCCGTGCCGCCAATGCCCTCACCGACATGGGGGTCCAGGCCGGCGACAGGGTGGCCATCTACCTGCCGATGATTCCCGAGGCGGCGATCGCCATGCTGGCCTGCGCCCGGATCGGGGCGGTGCACTCAGTGGTGTTCGGGGGATTCTCCGCCGAGGCCCTGCGCAGCCGCATCGACGACGCCGAAGCCAAGGTCGTGATCACCTCTGACGGCGGGTACCGGCGAGGCGGAGCATCCGCGCTCAAACCGGCCGTCGATGAGGCCGTGGCGATGTGCCCGTCGATCCAGAAGGTCCTGGTCGTGCGCCGCACCGGTCAAGAGGTCGCTTGGACCGACAAGGACGTGTGGTGGCACGAGGTGGTCGACGCAGCCAGCCCGGAGCACACCGCGCAGGCCTTCGACTCCGAGCACCCGCTGTTCATCCTCTACACCTCCGGAACCACGGGCAAACCCAAGGGGATCCTGCACACCACCGGCGGATACCTGACCCAGACCTCCTACACCCACTACAACGTGTTCGACCTCAAGGCCGGCGACGTCTACTGGTGCACCGCCGACGTCGGCTGGGTCACCGGGCACAGTTACATCGTGTACGGACCGATGGCCAACGGCGCGACCCAAGTCATGTACGAGGGCACCCCCGACACCCCCCACAAGGGCCGTTGGTGGGAGATCGTTGAGAAGTACCGGGTAACCCTGCTTTACACCGCGCCCACCGCGATCCGCACGTTCATGAAGTGGGGCAACGACATCCCCACGCAGTTCGATCTCTCGTCGCTACGACTGCTCGGATCGGTCGGTGAGCCGATCAACCCCGAGGCCTGGATCTGGTACCGCGACCACATCGGCGGCGGGGATGCACCGATCGTGGACACCTGGTGGCAGACCGAGACCGGCGCGATGATGATCAGCCCGCTACCCGGCGTGACGGCTTGCAAACCGGGGTCCGCCATGCGCGCTCTGCCGGGTATCAGCGCGGAGGTGGTCGACGACAACGGCCAGCCGGTCGGCCCCGGCGGCGGCGGGTACTTGGTGCTCACACAGCCCTGGCCGTCGATGCTGCGGGGGATCTGGGGCGACGACCAGCGTTACAAGGACACCTACTGGCTGCGGTGGCCCGAGTACTACTTCGCTGGTGACGGTGCCAAGTACGACGACGACGGCGCGATCTGGTTGTTGGGACGTGTGGACGATGTCATGAACGTGTCCGGCCACCGCATCTCCACCACTGAGGTGGAGTCGGCTCTGGTCTCGCACGAACTCGTTGCCGAGGCAGCCGTGGTGGGTGCGTCGGACGAGATGACCGGACAGGGGATCGTCGCGTTCGTCATCCTGCGCACCGACATGCAGGCACCCGAGGACGCGGTGAGCGAACTGCGCAACCATGTCGCCAAGGAGATCGGCCCGATCGCCAAACCCCGCCAGATCATGGTTGTCGGGGAACTGCCGAAGACCCGCTCAGGAAAGATCATGCGACGGCTTCTTCGCGATGTGGCAGAGCACCGTAGTCTCGGTGACGTGACCACACTGGCGGATCCGTCGGTGATGAACCTGATCAGTGAGGGCCTGGACAAGGGTGGCGACTGACAAACAGCCCCGAGGGGCCGTCTTCGAACGGCTCCCGCTGACCGAACGGCTATGGGTCCTGCGGCAACTGCAGGATGAAACCATCGGTGGCGCACTGCTCATCATCGCCGCCACTGCTGCCTTCATCTGGGCGAACTCCCCGTGGTCTGAGGTCTACTTCGAGATCTCGGACTTCGAGATCGGCCCTGCCGCACTCAACCTCGACCTGAGCCTGGCCACATGGGCCGCGGACGGCCTGCTGGCCATCTTCTTCTTCGTCGCCGGGCTCGAACTCAAACACGAACTCGTCAAGGGCTCGCTGAGCAGGGTGTCGCAGGCGGCGGTCCCGGTGGCCGCAGCGCTCGGCGGGATGGTGATTCCCGCGCTGATCTACGTCGCTGTCAACACCGTGTCGAGCGAGGGCCAGGTGTCGGGCTGGGGTATCCCGATGGCCACCGACATCGCTTTTGCGCTGGCCGTCCTGGCGGTGGCGGGCCGACGCCTGCCCGTGGCACTTCGGGCGTTCCTGTTGACCCTGGCTGTGGTGGACGACCTCGGTGCCATCCTCGTTATCGCCATCTTCTACTCCGACAAGTTCGAACTGCTCCCCTTCGTCGGTTCGTTGGCGTGTATGTTCGCCTATTGGCTGGCCCAACGTGCACGGGTCACCACCCCGCTGCTCTACGTTCCCTTGGCCTTCGTTACGTGGGCCCTGATGCACGAGTCCGGGGTCCACGCGACGGTGGCCGGTGTCGCCCTGGCCATGCTCACCCGCATCCGCGAGGATCCGGGGGAGGCGGAGGCGCCCGCCGATCGTCTGCAGCATGGCCTGCACCCACTTTCTGCCGGCTTCTGTGTACCGGTCTTCGCCTTCTTCGCCGCTGGGGTCAGCCTGCAGGGCAGCAGCATCGCGTCGGCTTTCCAGAATCCGGTTGCGATCGGCGTGATGCTCGGATTGGTCGTCGGCAAACCCATCGGGGTGCTGCTCGGGGCCGGCCTTACGGCCCGGTTCACCCGGGCATCGCTGGCCAGTGGCCTGCGCTGGCTCGACGTCGTGGCCGTTGGTCTGCTCGCCGGGATCGGCTTCACGGTGTCCTTGCTGATCGCCGAACTCGCATTCGCCGACGACAGCCCGGAGGCCAAGGCGGCCAAGGTCGGAGTGCTCGCGGCCAGCGTGATCGCAGCCCTTCTGGCCGTCGTGGCGTTGCGCCTGAGAGCCCGGTCCTACGACGCGCTGCACGACGTGGAGGAGCGCGACGACGACCAAGATGGCATTCCGGACGTCTACGGTGAGCAGCGCGGACTAACCTGATCCCATGGCGATTGACACCAAGCAGACCGATGCCGGCCTCATCGAGTTGGTCCGCTCCGCGGCAGCGGACACCACCGAACTGGTCAAACAGCAGATCGAACTGACCAAGGCGGAGGTCAAGGAGAACGTCCGCACGGCTGGTTCGTCCTTCGGGCTGCTGGCCGCCGGGGGCGTCATCCTCGGGGTCGGGGCGCTCTTCCTGCTGGTCACCATCGCCTATGTGCTGGTGCAGCTGGGCCTGCCGGTCTGGGCCGGCTTCGGCATCGTGACCCTGTTCCTGTTCATCGTGGGGGCGATCCTCGTGCTGGTCGGACGCGGTCGGGCCAAGAAGATCCAGGGCCCCGAGCGCACGATGGCTGCCCTTGAGGCGACTAAATCGACCCTTCGCGGGTAGTGCCACCAGCCCTCACGCCCTACGAGGCGATCAACGCCACAGGGCCCTGGACCCACCGTCTGGTGCCTGCCAACGGTGCGCAGTTCCATCTGGCCGAGGCGGGCGAAGGCCCACTGGTTGTGCTCCTGCACGGATTCCCGCAGTACTGGTGGACGTGGCGGGAGTATCTGCCGGCGCTGGCCGCCGCAGGCTACCGCGCCGCGGCGATGGATCTACGCGGGTACGCGGGCTCCGACCACTCCCCTCGCGGCTACGATCCGACAACGCTGTCCAACGACGTGCTCGGGGTCATCGCATGCCTCGGGGAGCAGTCGGCGGTGATCGTCGGCCATGGGTGGGGCGGTCACATCGCGTGGACCGCCGCGCGCCGTTCGCGCATCGTGAAGGCCATCGCAGCTATCTCCGCTCCGCACCCGGTGCGCCTGCGTGAGTCCGCCCGAACCCAGCAACAGGTCAAGGCCTGGCGCTATGCGCTGCGCTACCAGTGGCCGTGGCTGCCGGAACGGGACTTCGCCGGGGACGGCGCGCTGCGCGTCGAAGAGGTGCTGCGCGACTGGTCGGTCCAGCAGGGCTGGCTCACGCCGCAGGTCGCCGACCACTTCCGGGCAGCGTTCCTCGAGGCGAACACGGCCCACTGTGCGATGGAGTACCACCGCTGGGCCTGGCGTAGCTACGTACGCGCCGACGGTCGGCGGTTCAACACCCTCATGGCGGCCGAACCCATCCGGCAACCGGTCCTGCACATCCACGGGGCGCAGGACCCGACTGTGCTCTCGGCCACCACGACCGGCAGCGAAGAGTACGTGGACGGGCCATACCAGCGCGAGGCGATCGACCGCTGCGGGCACTTCCCCCACGAGGAGCGTCCCGAGGTGATCACCGAAATGCTGCTGCGGTGGCTGGGCCGTCACCAGCCGGCGTGACTACCTGGAGCACTGCCCGGTCTGGACCGGAGCCACCCGGCCCGCCGCTTTGTCCAGGGATTGGCCGACGGCTTTGTTCGTCAACGCGAAGCCCGTGCGTTCGTACTGCTGGGAACTGGCGAAGACGATCCCCGCGTAACGGCCGTCACGGGTGAGCAGCGGGCCGCCCGAGTTCCCGGGGATGATCCGGCCGCGCACCACGAAAATCTCCCGGGGCTTCGTCGGGCTGCCATAGATGTTGTCGGAGAAGACCGGACTCTCCGAGGTCCTGGTCACCACCCGCGCGCTGCGCAGGTCCAAGGGGCCACCTCCGGGATAACCGGCGATCACGGCAGCCTCGCCGTCCTGCACCGAGCGTGCGGGGCTCAGAGGAGTAAGGCCCAAGCCCGGGACGAACAACACAGCGACGTCGAGATCGGCGTCGAAGTAGACAACATCGGCGCCCCATGACCGGCCGTCCGAGGCCACCACGCGGACCTGGCTCATACCGGCCACGACATGGGCGTTCGTCGCGATGTAGTCAGTGGCGTAGACGAACCCGGAACCGGTCGAGCCCTGCCCGCAGGCCGGCGTCGGCCCGGACACCCGCACCACCGACCCGCTGGAGGTCACTGCCGCCTGCGGGATGTTCTTCGGCGGCGGGGCAACCTTGTCGCCGGGCAGTCCCTCCAGGCCGAAGAAGACCTCCGGCAGATGTACCTGGTCCAGCAGTTCGCGCACTGAGTAGGCAAGATCGGTTGCCTGGGCCGGTACGAACCGCTCGACCTGCTGCAGCAACGTCGATGATCGCACTGCGGCCGACAATCGCTGCGAGGGCAGCGCGGTGACGGTTGCGGCAACCAGCCACATCGCCACAAGTCCGGCCACGACGCTGACCAGCGAACCTGCGGCTGCGTCAAGCGTCCGGGCCGGGCCGTCCTGCAGCGCCATCCACAGCGGTCTGCCCAGGGTCACCGCCAGCGCATTGCCGATGCCGACTCCCAGCAGGATCACCCCGACGCTCACAGCGGCCGCGACCGGGCCGAGCGCTCCGAGTTCGCGCAGGATCCAGGGCAGGCAGGCAGCAGCGACCAGTCCGCCGCCGACGGTTCCCACCACGGAGAAGACACTTCGGACCAGACCCTGGTGCCAGCCGATGAGCGCGATCAGCCCGAGAATGCCGAGGATCACCAGATCTACTACGCCCATGCGCGGATCCGATCTCTGAGGCTGTTCACCCTGTCCATCCGATTTCCACGATACGGCCGTCGTCCCAGGGCTGCTCCCAGCCGCCCAGCGTCAGGATCCGGTCCAACAACAGGGCGGTGAAACCCCAGACCAGCATCCCGGCAACCTCGAAGCCCATCCCGACATAGCCGCTGGGATGGCGCACGCTCACCCGATTGGCCGGGTCCACGAGGTCGGCGATCGCGACCCGGTGCACCGCCGCCACCTCTGCCGGATCCATCGCGGAGACCGGGGTCGGCCGCTGCCACCAAGCCAGGACCGGCGTCACCACGAACCCCGACGGCGGAAGCCAGACCTCCGGCAGTGGGTGGATCACCTCCACCCCGTCCGGGTCGAGCCCGGTCTCCTCCTGCGCCTCGCGCAAAGCCGCTGCCACAGGACCGCCATCGTCTTCATCCTCGGCGCCGCCCGGGAAGGCCGGCTGACCGGCATGGGAGCGCATATCCGGAGCCCGCTGGATCAGAAGCACATCGGGGCCGTGGTCGGGGTGCTCGCCGAAGAGGATCAGCACCGCCGAGCGCCGTCCGCCGTTCTCAGGCGGGGCGAACCTTGACAGTTCATCCGCGTCAAGCTTCTCGGATGCCAGGATCAGTGGCTCGAGCCAGGAGGGCGCACTCATGGGTTCTTGATCATCTTCTCGGCCCGGACCGGGTCCTGCTCACCCACCCCGTTCGAGGGGCACAACCGTGCCACCGGACATGCAGCACACGCTGGTTTGCGGGCGAAACAACAACGCCTCCCGTGGAAGATCAGGCGGTGCGACACCATCGTCCGGTCCTTGCGGGGGAACAGCGCATCGAGGGCGTACTCGATACGCACGGGGTCGGTTTCCGTGGTCCAGCCGAGGCGTTGGGACAGCCGCGTCACATGGGTGTCCACGGTGAATCCCGGCTGGTCGAAGGCGTTGCCCCTGACCACATGCGCGGTCTTGCGGCCAACACCGGGCAGTTTCGTCAGTTGTGACATGGGCCGGGGGATCTCGCCCTTGTACTTGTCGCATACGACCATGGCCATCGATTGCAGGGACGCCGCCTTGTTCCGGAAGAAGCCCGTAGACCGGATCAGGTTCTCCAGTTCCATCCGGTCGGCGCCGGCCAGGGACTGCGGATCCGGGTATGCGGCGAACACCGCAGGAGTCACCTTGTTGACGCGTTCGTCGGTGCATTGGGCGCTCAGAATCGTTGCCACGAGCAATTCGTACGGGTTGGCGAAATCGAGTTCGCAGTGCGCATCTGGGTAGGTCGAAGCCAGAATCCGGTCGACCGCCCGGGCTCGCCGCACGATGGCCAGCGGCGAGGAGGAATCCATCTCACCAGGGTACGTCGTCGTCCGGACCTGCGCGCCGGGCCAGGTTTGGCGCACGCGGCCAAAACGGTTCGGGGCCGGCAAACGTAACCCATTGGGGGGTCACCCTGGGGGTGCAACCACACGTTCGAGTGGTAAGGCCGGGGCCCGGGGCGTCCGATGAAACACCATGACCACGTTCCAGGAGTCGCAGGTGTCACTGTCGGACCTGTCCCTGGATGACCTGCGCATTCTGCGCCGGCACCTCACCGACGAAGAGGGCCGGGTGTCGTACTGGCGCCGACTGTTCCAGGCCCGGCTCGACATGCTCGGCGACGATCAGCACGTCGATACCCGCGATGTGCGGGCGATTCTGGAGGACGCCTCCAACGCCCCTCGCAGGTGGCAGGCACTGGGCCTGCACCCGGCTGATATCGACACCTCCATGCCCGAGGCCCAATCCCTGTGGCAGCGCGTTGTGGACCTGAACGACCCGCAGCAACGTGCTTCGTACAGCAGGGTTCTGCGCCAAATGGAGGACTCGCTGTCGAAGAACCGCAAGTCCCTGCACAGGCAGATCGACGCGGTGACGGCCGAACTGATCGCCAGATACAAGACAAATCCCTCACTGGCGTTGACCGCATTGCCCCTTCAGCGCCAGCACGCTTGAGCGATAACGGGCACAAAGGGCCCTCACTGGGCCAGACTGTGAATCGTGGATGACGTTCTACGCCAAGCCCCCCTGTTCGCAGCCCTTGATGACGAGGCGGCTTCTGCCCTGCAAGCCTCGACCGTTGAGGTCCGTCTGTCGAAGGGCCAAGACCTCTTCCTCGAGGGCGAGCCCGGTGACCGGATGTTCGTCATCACCGAGGGCAAGATCAAGCTCGGTCACACCGCCTCCGACGGCCGGGAGAGCCTGCTGGCCATTCTCGGGCCCAGCGAGTTGCTCGGGGAGTTGTCACTCTTCGACCCCGGGCCGCGCACCGCGACTGCCACCGCCCTGACCGACGCGACCCTGATTGCCGTGGGTCACTCGGCGCTGCGGCCGTGGTTGACCGGCCGTCCGGAGGTCGCCGAGGCTCTGCTGCAAGCCCTCGCCCAGCGTCTGCGGCGCACCAATGAGGCGATGGCCGACCTCGTGTTCTCCGACGTCCCGGGCCGGATCGCGAAGATCCTGCTGGAGCTCGGCGAGAAGTTCGGCCGGCAGATGCCCGACGGTTTGCACGTGACCCACGACATGACCCAGGAAGAACTTGCCCAGCTCGTCGGGGCTTCCCGGGAGACTGTCAACAAGGCGCTGGCCGACTTCGCGACCCGCGGCTGGATCCGGCTGGAGTCGCGATCCGTGGTCCTGATAGACATCGATCGGCTACAACGCCGCGCGCGCTAGGGGCTGTGATTGCCCCGCCTCACCGCCACCGCCTGGGTGGCCATCGGAGTCGCAGTCGCCCTGTGCCTGCACTACCTCGTGCTGGCGCGCGATGCCTACCTACTTGATCTTGATGTCTACCGCGAGGCGGTGGCTGTCGCCTGGGCCGGCGGCGACCTGTACGCAGGCCTGTTCACCGACATAGGACTGCCGTACCTGTATCCGCCGTTCGCGATCATCTTCCTGACTCCTGTTGCGCTGCTGTCGGACATCAGTGCGCAGGTGGTGTGGACGGTTCTGACCTTGGTCGCGACGGTCCTGTACGCGGTCGTGTGCGTGGTCAACTTCGCGGCCCAGCGGTTCCACACTGCCACCGTCTACGCCGTCACGATCGCGTTCGCCCTGGCCATGGAACCCACGGAATCCGGCTTCAAGTTCGGGCAGATCAACATCCTGCTCGCGTTGTTCATGGTCCTCGATCTCAATGCCCACACCGGCCGACTGCCCCAGGGGGTGCTCACGGGCCTGGCCGCCGCGGTCAAACTCACGCCACTGCTGGTTGCCGTCTACTACCTGGTGACCGGGCGGATCCGCTCAGGGCTGGTGACGATTGGGACGTTCCTGGCGGCAACCGCAGTGGCCGCGGTCGTCTTCCCGCAGGCCTCGTGGACCTACTGGACAGGAACCTTCTTGGAGTCCGACAGGGTCGGCGTGGCGTACATCAGCAACCAATCCATCAACGGTCTGCTGCAGCGCCAACTCGGCGACACCGGTACCGCCAAGCTCGTCTGGCTCGCGCTCGCCGCATTGATCGTCGTCGCCACCATGGTGATGGCCCATCATCTGTTCGGCGCGTTCCCGCACTTGACCGACGCCCTGGTCCTGGCAGCGATTCTGCTGGTGTCTCCCATCAGTTGGACCGCCCACTGGATCCTGATCCTGCCGCTGCTGCTGGTGGCAGCGCTGCCCGACCGACCTGTGCCTTGGCTTCAGGGCACTGCTGTACTGCTCGCCGTGGCCTTGCTCTACGGTGTCGTGCGCCCGCAGGAGACCGCGCAGATCCTGGCCGACCCGCAGGAGGGCCAACTCCTGTTCGGCAACAGCTTCACCTGGCTGACTTTGCTGGTGGCTTTGGCCTGTGTGGGCTGGTACTGGTCGCGCACTTCCGAACCGGAACGCCCGCGTTAGAGGTTGTGGTCCTGGTTAGCGAATCCACGCGTTGTTTCGCTAACCAACAGCACAACCTCTAACCAGGAGGCCTGCGGCGCTGCCCGGGGTCGGTCGGCGGCCCGGCGGCGCTGCCCGGGGTCGCTGGCGCCGCGGCGCTGCCCGGGGTCGGTCGGCGGCCCGGCGGCGCTGCCCGCGTTAGAGGTTGTGGTCCTGGTTAGCGAATCCACGCGTTGTTTTTCTAACCAACAGCACAACCTCTAACCAACGGCTCAGCGTGGTCGCAGATACTCCAGCTGGGCACGCACACTCAACTCCGCCGCGGGCCAAAGCACCTGCGGGACGTCGGCGTACACCCGCGCCACGATCTCGCGGGGTACTGCAGCCGCAGGCAGGTCCGGGTCGAGGTCGGCCAACGCCGATCGGACCTCGTCGAGACGCTGCTGGCGATGTTCCAAGTAGGCCGCCAGTACTGCCGACGCGTCCTCAAGTACCGGACCGTGACCCGGCCAGACGGCTGTCACACCGGCTGAGCCCACGAGCTCGTGCAACCGGCGCAGGGAGCCGAGGTAGTCCGCCAACCGCCCGTCGGGGTGGGCGACGACCGTGGTCCCGCGCCCGAGGATGGTGTCGCCGGTAAGCAGCGCCGCAAGCCCAGGCACATACATGCTCACAGAGTCGTGGGTGTGTCCTGGCGTTCCCACAATCCGGATCAGCAGGTCGGCATGCTCGACGACGTCCCCGTGCGCGAGGCCCTCGTCACCGAGCCGGTGTGCCGGGTCCAGTGCCCGCACCGGTGCCCGCAGTTCATCGGCGAACAACCGCGCCCCCCCACTGTGGTCGGCGTGGCCGTGAGTCAGCAGGATCTCCGTCACACGTCGCCCGTCGAGTGCGGCGCGGACGGCCTCAAGGTGCTCCCGGCTGTCAGGACCGGGATCCACAAGAACAACCGCTTCGGCACCGGCCTGGAGCAACCACGTGTTCGTACCGTCCAAGGTCATCGGGCCGGGGTTGCCGGCCAGCACGCAGGTCGCACCCTTGTACTGCCCGCCGGACCACGGCCCCATACTCCCGGGCATCGCGACGTACCCGGTCATGTCAGACGCTCACCGGTGTGCTCGTTGACCAGAATCCAGTCGACTTCCCCGTCCCCTGTGGCTATTGGTCGCGGCATGATCGGCACCGGCTGCCTGTCCACTGCAAGGGCGGCGTCAACAGAGTCGAAAGTCGACAGCTCGGCGAGCACCGCTGCGGTCGGCGGCAGCATCGGCAACCCGCCAGTCTCATGCGGGCGGAACCAGCCGACGGCTTGGTGCTCCGCGCTGAGACCGGCCAGGTCTTGGCCATCGGGAAGCACCGCCGCGAAGAAGCGAGTGTCGAAGCGGCGGCTCTCCACCTCAGGGGTCACCCAGTGGGCGAACGGTCGTAGGGCGTCGACATCGGGCTGCAACCCCAGTTCCTGCAGAACCTGCGCGAAGTCGGCTTCTCGAAGGTGTTGCAGATCCCCAGAGGCTGGCGGGCGGCTGAGCAAGACCCCGCACTCCTCGAACGTCTCACGGATCGCGGCCACCGCCCACGGATCCGGCCACTGCGCGTCCGCGTCGTCGAGCGCTCCCCCGGGGAATACGTACATGCCACGGGCGAACCCGAGATTCGCGGCCTTCTGCAGCAGGGCGACCTCGAAGCCGTCGAACGCCTCGCGCAGCAGCACCAGAGTGGACGCGGGGCGAGTGGCCGGCGGGGTCCATTCGCCGCCATAGACGACGGCCTTGGCCCGTGCCATCAACTCCTCGGGCAGGCGCATCACAGAACCTCTGCGATGACCTCTACCTCGACGGGCGCGTTCAGCGGCAGGGCAGCCACTCCCACGGCAGACCGGGCATGCACTCCGCGTTCGCCGAGGATGTCTCCGATCAGCTCGGAGGCACCGTTGATGACCTGCGGCTGGGCGGTGAAACCCGGTGCGCTGGCGACGAAACCGACAACCTTGACGATGCGCACGTTCTCAAGTCCGTCGGCTTGAGCCGCCACCGCGGCCAAGGCATTGAGGGCACACTGGCGGGCGCAGGCCACGGCGTCGTCCACGCTGACATCAGTTCCCACCAGACCTGCGTGCAGGAGTTCGCCAGCTACGAAGGGCAACTGCCCGGAGGTGTAGATATAGGCACCCGTACGCACCGCTGGGACGTAGGCGGCGACCGGGGCGGGGACCTCCGGCAGCGTCACGCCGAGGTCCGCGAGCCGTTGGGCGACGCTCACGCCTTGGGCCGTTTGAAGTAGGCGACCAGGTTCTCTGCGGCCGGTCCGGGTACAACCTGAACGAGTTCCCAACCGTCAGCCCCGAAGTTGTCCAGGATCGCCTTGGTGTTGTGGATGAGAAGCGGGGCCGTCAAGTACTCCCAGGTAGTCATGTCACGACCCTAGGCCACCGCACGAATGGGAGGCCAGCGGCGGCTGGCCTAGGCTGGGAGGGTGAGTAGGCGGGCACCCAATTGGTCGCGTGTGCGACTACATGTCGTGTCCGGAAAGGGCGGGACCGGCAAGACCACAGTTGCTGCCGCTTTGGCACTCGCGTTGGCCAAGGGCGGTAAGAAAGTGCTCCTGCTCGAGGTGGAGGGCCGACAAGGCATCGCCCAGCTTTTCGACACTCCGCCTCTGCCGTACATGGAGAGCAAGGTCGCCGTGGCCCAGGGCGGCGGGGTCGTCTACGCCCTGCCCGTTGATCCCGAGGATGCCCTGCTCGAGTACCTGGAGATGTTCTACGGGATCAAGCGCGGCGGTTACGCACTGCGCAAGCTCGGGGCCATCGACTTCGCGACCACCATCGCCCCCGGACTGCGCGATGTCCTGCTCACTGGAAAGGCCTCCGAGGCCGTGAAACGCGGCGAGAAGCTCAACCGGCCGGCATACGACGCGGTGGTGATGGACGCACCTCCGACCGGGCGGATCACCCGGTTCTTGAACGTGAACACCGAGATCGCGGGGCTTGCCAAAGTCGGTCCGATCCGCTCACACGCGGATTCGGTGATGGGTGTGATCCGGTCTGCGCGCACAGCGGTGCACTTGGTGACCTTGCTCGAAGAGATGCCCGTTCAGGAGACGCTGGACGGGATCGCGGATCTTCAGGCAGCGGGCCTTCCCTTGGGCGCGGTAGTCATCAACCAGTCGCGCGACTCCGAACTCTCAGGCGAGGAACTGGCGATGGCGACGGCTCGGTCTCTGCCAGATGAGGAGTTGCGGGCCGGGCTCGCGGCCGCGGGGATTGAACCGGCACCCAGGGTGATAGCGGCGTTGGAGGATGAGGCCGCCGACCATGCGGCGCGGGTGCACCTGCAGGACACCGAACGCGAACGATTGGACGCGGCTGGACTCCCGCTCATGGAGTTGCCTCTGCTGGCATCGGGCATCGACCTTGCAGCCCTTTACTCGCTGGCCGACGCTTTGACCGATCAGGGGCTGCCGGGATGAGCGGGCGGCACTTGGACATCGACGCCCTTCTTGACGACCCCGGTGTGGGGGTAATCGTGTGCTGCGGGTCGGGTGGGGTCGGGAAAACCACAACCGCGGCAGCTCTGGCCCTGCGTGCGGCCAGACGTGGGCGCAACGTGTGTGTGCTGACCATCGACCCAGCCCGCCGGCTCGCGCAGTCCATGGGGCTGACCGAGCTGGACAACACCCCCCGGCCCGTTCCCGGCATCGAGGGCGGCCAGCTCAGCGCCATGATGCTGGACATGAAGCGGACCTTCGACGAGATCGTCATGGCCCACTCCGACACCGAACGTGCGCAGGCGATCCTCGAGAACCCGTTCTACCAAGCCCTTTCGAGTTCCTTCGCCGGAACCCAGGAGTACATGGCGATGGAGAAACTCGGACAGCTCAAGGCCCAGTCGGCCTCCGGTGAGCACTGGGATCTGATCGTGGTCGACACTCCGCCCTCGCGTTCTGCGCTGGACTTCCTGGATGCGCCGAAACGGCTCGGTTCGTTCCTCGACGGCAGGCTCATCCGGGTGCTGGCCGCACCTGCTCGCGGCGCCGGGCGGATGTCGGCGCGGGTGATCAACGCATCGCTGAGTCTGTTCACCGGCGCCATGAGCAAGATCCTCGGCGGGCAGGTCCTGCGTGACATCCAGCTCTTCGTCACCAGTTTCGACGCTCTGTTCGGAGGCTTCCGCGAGCGCGCAGAGCAGACCTACTCACAACTGCAGGCCCCGGACACCCGCTTCATCGTGGTGGCCGCCCCTGAACCGGATGCCCTGCGCGAAGCCTCGTACTTCGTCCAACGGCTTGAGGCCGAGCGCATGCCGTTGGCTGGGCTTGTCCTCAACCGTGTGCAAGAGGTGCGCCTTCCCGATCTGAGTCCGGCGACTGCCCGCGCCGGGGCCGAACGCCTGGCCGAGGAACACACACTGGTCGCCGAGTTGCTCAGGCTGCACGCCGACCGGATGGAAACCGCAGCCCGGCAGGAACACCTTGCGCGGTCTTTCACCGGTGCGCACCCCGGGGTCCCGGTCGCCAGCGTGATCGCACTGGCCGACGACGTCCACGATCTGGACGGTCTGACCGAAGTGGGCGACCTGCTCGCTGACGGGTAGCGCTGGGGGTGGCCCGGCTGGCGGCTGGGTGGCCGGCCTGGCCCGGCAGTTGGTGACCGCCCTGGCCCGGCAGGCAGTTGGTGACCGCCCTGGCCCGGCAGTTGGTTAGAGGTTGTGCTGTTGGTTAGCGAATCCACGCGTTGATTCGCTAACGAACAGGACAACCTCTAACGCGGACGCCGGGAGGGGCGGAACCAAGACGCCGGGAGGGGCGGAACCAAGACGCCGGGAGGGGCGGAACGCAGAGACGCCGGGAGGGGCGGAACGCAGAGACGCCGGGAGGGGCGGAACCAGACGGTACCCCAGTTGCCGAAAGAAGCCCACACGACGACTTGACAAGAGATAGTTGATGTGTCAACAATTATGTTGACCGTTCAACTTATTAGGAGAGACTCATGGCTGACCTGACCGACTACACCGGCACCTGGAACATCGACCCCACCCACACCCGTCTGGGCTTCGTCGCCCGGCACGCCATGGTGACCAAGGTCCGCGGATCGTTCACCGCGTTCGAGGGCACTTTGATCCTCGATGGGGCCAACCCCGCCAACTCCAGCGCAAACGTGACGGTTCAGATGGCCAGCGTCGACAGCGGAACCCCTGACCGCGACGCCCACCTCACCTCCGCCGACTTCTTCGATGTGGCCACCTTCCCGGTGATGTCGTTCACCGGCACCAACGTGAAGCAGACCGGCGATGACGAGTTCGTGCTGGTCGGGGACCTCACCATCAAGGACGTCACCCGTCAGGTCGAGATCGAGGTCGAGCTCGAAGGCGTTGTCACCGACCCGTTCGGCAACATCCGCGCCGGGTTCGAGGGCGAGGCCGAGATCAGCCGTAAGGACTTCGGCCTGACCTGGAACGTGGCGCTCGACGCCGGCGGTGTGCTGGTGGGCGACAAGATCAAGATCCAGCTCGACGTGTCCGTGACCAAAGCCTCCTGACACCCTCCCTGCGACCGAGGTTGCGTGGCTGTCCCCGCGGCGCAACTCCGGTCCATGCGAAAGGCCCGCCCCGATGCGTTCGGGGCGGGCCTTTCGTGAAAGTTCAGGCGTATGCAGGTTTGCGGATGTCGACCTGCTGGGGGATTCCCCGACTGGCGGCGTCGTGCAACAGAAGGGTCCAGGACTTCACGTGCGGCCGGCGACGCAGCAGAGCGCGGCGCTCGCGCTCGGTCATTCCGCCCCAGACACCGAACTCGATGCGGTTGTCCAGAGCGTCGGCCAGGCATTCCATCTTGACCGGACAGCCACTACAGATCTGTTTGACGCGATTCTGCGCGGCCCCCTGGACGAACATCTCGTCCGGATCGGTCTCTGTACATGCGGCTTGAGCACTCCAGGCACCTACGTTCAGCACTTGCATCTTCCCCTAACCCGGTTAAAACCCCCGAAAGCTTGCCGTAACTCTAAGCAACCATTCGGCTACCGTTGAGGGCCATTCGTACTAGTTATGCTAGTCCTTTCGGACTATTTAAGAGCGGCCACTCGATGTGTCGTAGTTACCTGCGTCACAACGGCTGATATCCAGCATGCCGCACCTCGTTCTCGCGGTATACATCGGGGGTATATCCAACCGTTACACGCGCGGGTGGCTGATCGCATTTCGGGCATTACCAGGGTCGCTTCACAGAAGCGGAACCAGGGCCACGTACCCTTACGTCTGATGGCTGTGTCGAACGAACCCCAGAAGAACTCGCCTGCGCGAACCCTGTCCGCGGTAGCCCGTGTGGGCATCGTCGGGCTGGTCGGCGGTGCCATCATGGCAGCCATGGCCGTCCCGGTCGTTGCCGGGTTCGGCAAAGCCACCGAGGTCGCCGCCGAGCAGATCGGCTCCCTGCCCGCGGAGCTGGCGACGCCGCCACTTCCAGTGCGCACCTACTTGCTCGACAGTGAGGGCAACCGCTACGCGACGCTCTTCGAGGAGAACCGGATCGAGGTTCCGCTCGACAAGATCAGCCCCAACATGCAGCAGGCGATCGTGGCTGTGGAGGACCAGCGGTTCTACGAGCACAACGGCGTGGACATTCAGGGCCTGATCCGCGCGCAGTTGGAGAACACCGCCAGCGGCTCCATCCAGCAGGGCGCTTCGACTCTGACCATGCAATACGTGCGCAACGTGCTCGTCACGGCTGCCCGCACGACCGAAGAAGTGGACGAGGCTCGCGAACGCACAACCGCGCGCAAGCTGCAGGAGATCCGTTACGCGGTTCAGTTGGAGCGCGAACTGTCCAAGGACGAGATCCTCAACCGCTACCTGAACATCGCTTACTTCGGCGCCGGCGCATACGGGGTCGAAGCCGCCAGTCGGCGCTACTTCGGCCACGGTGCCGACAAGTTGCGTCCGGTCGAGGCCGCCACACTCGCCGGTATCGTACAGTCGCCTGTGGGCTTCGACCCGCTGATCAACCCGGAGGCCTCACAGACGCGCCGCGACGAAGTGCTGGCCAAGATGGCTGCGCAGGGTTTCATCACCTCGGCCGAATACGAGAAGGCGCTCGCGACCCCGATCAAGAAGACCCTCAAGCCCAAGAAGATCAGCAACGGCTGCGCAGTGAGCAAGTACCCGTTCTACTGCGACTACACCGTCAAGCAGATCCTCAACGACCCGAACTACGGCAAGACCCTGCAGGACCGCGAAGACTTCCTCAAGCGCGGCGGCGTGGTCATTCACACCTCTCTGCAGCCGAAGGCACAGGAAGCCGCCACCAACGCGGTCATGAGCCGCATCCCGCCCACCGATGCCAGCAAGAAGGGCGCGGCCATCGCGATGGTCACCCCGCAAACCGGCGAGGTCGTCGCGCTGGCTCAGAACCGGCTGTGGGGCACCAAGGGCGCCGGCAAGACCACCTACAACTACGCCGTCGACCAGAAGGACGGCGGAACCACAGGAATGCAGGCCGGTTCAACGTTCAAGATCTTCACGCTGGCCGCTGCGATGGAAGCAGGGATCTCGCCGTACACCGTCTTCGACTCCTCTGACGACAAGAACTTCGCAGCCGGACCGTGGGGATGCACCGACGGCAACTACTTCGGCGCGTACACGGTGAGCAACTCGACGTCCTCGGGGCAGTTCAACATGCTTCAAGGCACCGCGTTCTCCGTGAACACCTACTTCGTGGGCCTTGAGCAGCAAGCAGGTCTGTGCCGAACGGTCGACATCGCCAAGCGCACCGGCATGACGTTGGCCAACGGTGGGGAACTGCCGACGGTGCAGTCATTCACGCTCGGTTCGGTGGAGGTCTCGCCGTTGGCGCTGGCCACCAGTTACGCGACGATGGCCAACCACGGCGTCTACTGCAAGCCGCACTCGATCACCCGGATCGTGGATGAGAGTGACACCGACCGCAAGGTCGTCTCCAAGGTCGACCCTCAGTGCCAGCAGGCCGTCAGCCGCGAGGTTGCGGACTCCGTGACCGCGATCCTGACCCATGTCGTCGACGGTGGCATCGGCGGGCGGACGGGAGCGGCGATGACACTGGGCCGCGATGTGACCGGCAAGACCGGTACGACTGACACGTCAGCGGCGGTGTGGTTCGCCGGTTACACCCCCAGCCTGGCCACAGCGGTCTGGGTGGGTGACCCCCGGGGTGGCTTCCAGTACCCGATGAAGGACGTCGTCATCAACGGCTCCTACTACGGACAGGTCTTCGGATCGAGCCTGCCGGGCCCGATCTGGCAGCAGGCCATGTTCGGCGCCCTGGCCGACACCCCACCGGAGACGTTCGAGTTGCAGACCCTTTACGGCCTGCGCACAGCTCGCGGCGGCGGCAGCTACATTCCGCCGACCTACACCCCGGCCCCGGCACCAGTGGTCACACCGACCCCGATCGTCACGCCTTAAGGCAGACCCAGGAGCCCGGCCAGAACGTCGAGCTCGAACTGGAAGTATGCCCGCCGGTCGCGGGCGGAGTCACCGACGACTTCGTGGCGATGGCCGAACAGTTCTGACGAGATCGATCCGATGATGTGCGTCCAGGCCATGATGCCCAGGCCAAGGGCGGCGTCGTTGAACCTGATGTCGCTCACCCCGGACCACTGCTGGACGTTGTTCAATGCCGGGCGCAGACTCCGGGCGACCCTCGCCGTGAATGCGGGGACCTGGGGCTCGGCCTCGACTTGCTGCAGGATCGCGGTCAGTAGTGCCGGGATCCGGGTGGCCGGCCCGATGGTGTCCTCCGGGGCTGCGTATCCGGGTACGGGCGAACCATAGATCAGGGCGTACCGCTGCGGCTGTTCAAGTGCCCAGTCCCGGCAGGCCAGACCCAGCACGGTCCAGCGTCTGCGGGGTTCATGTGTTCGCGCCGCCGCAGCCTCCACGTAGTCGGCCATGTCCTGATAGGCGCTCACGATCAGAAGGGTCAACAATTCGTCGCGGGATTCCACGTATCGGTAGATGGCACTCGAGGCCATCCCCAGTTCCCGGGCGATCGCTCTCACAGACAGCTCGGCCGGACCGACCAGAGTGAGTTGCCTGGTGGCGGCCTCAGTGATCTCGTTCATCAGGGCCGCACGGTTTCTTGCCCGAATGCCGGTCGCGCTCATGGCCCCACTATATCCAACAGAGAGCACTGCTCTTGCTTTATTGCGAACGTTGCTCTAAAGTGAGAGCACCGCTCGCATAAGGAGAATCCTGATGAACACCCACACCGTTGTCGGAGCCGGTCAGGTCGGTACCCGCCTGGCCTCACTTCTGGCTGCCGAGGGCCACGATGTCCGATTGGTGTCCCGCCGCGGGCATGGTCCTGCGGGGATCAAGACGATCGCCGCCGACGCGGCCCAACTCACCGCGCTGCAGAATGCGGCCAGCGGGTCGGACGTCATCTACAACTGCATCAACCCGGCCTACCACCGGTGGACGCAGGACTGGCCGCCCATGTCGGAGAACCTGATCGCAGTCGCCCAGGCCGAGCAGGCAGTCCTGGTGACGCTGAGCAACCTCTACGGTTACGGACCGGTCGACCAGCCCATGACCGAGGACACCCCGCTGGCCGCTCACACCCGCAAAGGCACCGTCCGCGCGCAGATGTGGCGACAAGCCCTGGCGGCCCACGAAGCCGGCCGCATCCGCGCCGTTGAAGTGCGCGCCAGCGACTTCGTCGGAGACTCCGGCGACCAGACCAACTTCGGCGACCGGATCATCCCACGAATGCGGGCGGGGAAGTCCGTCTCGTTGATGGGCCGACTGGACCAGCCCCACACCTGGACCTACACCGGCGACGCGGCCACCCTGCTCGCAACGGTTGCCGTGCGACCCGACGCCTGGGGCAGGGCTTGGCACGTCCCCAGCAACTCACCGGTCACTCAGGAGCGGGTGATCGCCGAACTCGCCTCCGAACTCGGCGTGCCGGTCCCCAAGATGCGCACACTCGGTGCAGGCATGCTGCGTACTGTTGGGGTCTTCAACCCGACCGTGCGGGAACTCGTGGAAATGCTCTACGAGTTCGACCGGCCGTTCATCATGGACTCCAGTGCGGCCCAGAAAGCCTTCGGTCTTGCACCAACACCGTGGGCCGAGGTTGTGAAGGAGATCGTGCGCCGCAACCCCTAGCCGGTGCCCGCGTTAGAGGTCGTGCGGTTGGTTAGCGAATCCACGCGTTGTTTCGCTAACCAGGACCACAACCTCTAACCAGGGCTACTGCGTCAGGCGCTGGCGCACGATGCCGGACACGGTCTTGCCGTCGGCCCGGCCCTTGGTCGCTGCTGTTACGCGCTGCATCACCGGGCCCATCGCGGACATACCAGTCTTCCCGTCGGCCGCGGCCTGGGAGATCGCCTCGTCGATGATCGCTGACACCTCGTCCTCGGTCATTGGCTGGGGTAGGTAGCCGGCGAGCACGCCGAGCTCGGCCTCCTCACGATCGGCGAGTTCAGGCCTATTTGCGTCCCGGTAGGCGACAACCGACTCGCGGCGCTTCTTGGCCTCCTTGTCCAGCACACCGAGCACCTCGTCGTCGGACAACTCCTTGGCCTGCTTACCAGCGACCTCCGCGTTGGTCACGGCCGATAGCGCCATCCGCAAAGTCGCCGCGGTCAGCTCATCGCGGGACTTGATCGCGGCTTGCAGATCCGATTGCAGGGTTTGTTTCAAGGACATACGACCATCCTGTCATGTGATCTTCGTCCTAGCCGAGGGGTTCTCGGGCGTGCGACGATGAGGCAGTGCACCCCCTTATGAAGGCAGGTATCGCAGGCGCCGGCGTAGGCGCAGGAACCCTGGCCTATGCCCTGTGGGAAGCGCACCAGTTCACCCTGCGATCCGTCCGGGTTGAGGCTCTGCGGCCCGGGTCGCGACCCCTGCGGGTCCTGCAACTGACCGATCTGCACCTCACACCGACACAGCCGGACAAGATGGCCTGGGTCCAGTCGCTGGCCGATCAAGAGCCGGACTTCGTCATCCTGACCGGCGACCTGCTCGGTCACGTGGACGCGGTTCCCTACCTGGCAAAGACGCTGCAGCCACTGCGCGGCGTACCGGGGATCTTTGTCTTCGGCTCGAATGACTACTGGTCGCCCAAGGCGATCAACCCGTTCAAGTACTTCGTCAAAGGCCGGGTTCCCAAGATGTCCACCGCCCGCCTGCCCACCGAAGAACTCGAGTCGGAGTTGCTCAATGCGGGCTGGTCGAGCCTGAACAATGCTCGCGGCAGCACCGAAGTCCTCGGCAACCGCATCGACATGCGCGGGGTCAACGACCCCCACATCCAACTTGACCGGTACCACGAGGTGGCCGGTGAGTTCGACCCCGACGCGGCGTTACGTCTGGCGGTCACACACGCGCCGTACTTGCGCGTGCTGGATCCGATGGCCGACGACGGTGCGGACCTGATCATCGCTGGTCACACGCACGGTGGCCAAGTCTGCGTGCCCGGTTACGGCGCACTGGTGACCAACTGCGACCTGGACACCCGCCGGGCCAAGGGCTTGTCGCGGCACCGGGGCGCGGCCTTGCACGTGAGCGCAGGGTTGGGAACGAATCCATACGCCCCGGTACGGCTGGCGTGCCCGCCCGAGGCCACGATGCTGCACCTCGTGCCGAGAGCCCGGTGAGCCTGCCGTTATCCTTGTCAGCAGTGCGGGGTGTGGCGCAGCTTGGTAGCGCGCTTCGTTCGGGACGAAGAGGTCGTGGGTTCAAATCCCGCCACCCCGACGCATGAAAGAGGGGGCCTGGCTCGCCAGGCCCCCTCTTCGCGCCAGCGGGCCGACGGCTCCCGCCACCCCAGCCCCAACATCCCCCAAAGAAGGTGAGCCCCTCGCGTCATCCGCGCAGCAGACTGACGAGTGGACCCGCGCGACCCGCAGGTCAGACGAGAGGGACGCACATGAGTGACACGTTGATGCTGTTGGTGGCCGGCTACCCGGATCCGCAGACCGCTCAGTCCGAGTTCGATGCCCTCGTTGACCAGGTGCAGGGCAAACAGATCAGCAGCCGCGGGCTGATCCTGGTGGCCAAGGACGGCGACGGCAAAGTCACCGTGAGGGACACCGGCGATCACCTGGGCCGTAAGGGTGCCGGCTGGGGCGGTGGCGTCGGGGTTCTCGTGGGTCTGTTCGCGCCCCCTCTGCTCGCCTCGGTGGCTGTGGGCGCGGCGGCCGGCGCCGTGGTGGGGAAGTTCGCCGGCCATAAGGTCCGCGCAGCCATCGAGAGTCAGATCTCGGAGGCACTGAAACCCGGCTCTGCCGTGGTGATCGGTATCTTCCCGGCATCGCAGCGGCTCGCCGCGGAACAGGCGTTGCCGGGTGCGCCGCTGAAGTCCGTCGTGGAGTCCGACGACGACAGCATCGGCGAACTCAAGGCCGCCCTCGGCGAGGCGATGGGCAAGTTCAACCCGGACCGGACCGTCCTACCGGTGCCTGACCGGCAGTTCGGCGGCGTCATGGGGCACACCCTGGCCGACTCAGTCCCGGACTGGTCGTTCATCCCCGGCGTGCAGGCCCCGGACGAAGCTCCCAACGTCCTGGTCATCCTCATCGATGACGCCGGCTACGGGTCCATCGACTCGTTCGGCGGCCCCGTTACGACACCCACCTTCACGCGGGTTCAGAACATGGGCCTCACCTACAACCGCTTCCACGTGACTGCGGTCTGCTCCCCCACCCGCGCGGCGCTGCTGACCGGACGCAACCAGCACCGGGTCGGGTTCGGTTCCATCGCGGAGTACCCGGGCCCGTTCCCCGGCTACTCGGCCGCCAAACCCAAGAGCTGTACGGCCTTCCCCCGGATCCTGCGGGAGAACGGGTACGTGACCGGGGGGTTCGGCAAGTGGCACCTGACACCGGACAACGTCCAGGGCGCTGCGGGGCCGTTCGACCACTGGCCCAAGGCCTGGGGCTTCGACCACTGGTGGGGCTTCCTGTCCGGTGCCGCTGGCCAGTACGACCCGATCATCACCCAGGACGACGCCATCATCGGCGTTCCCGAGGGCAAGGACGGCGAGCTCTACTACTTCCCCGACGACCTCACCGACAAGGCCGTCGAATGGCTGCACGCAGTGCGGGCACAGGACGTCACCAAGCCGTGGATGATGTACTACTCGACCGGTTGCGCGCACGCCCCGCACCACGTCGCCCCGGAATGGGCCGACAAGTACAAAGGAATGTTCGACGACGGTTGGGACGCACTGCGCGAGCGCACCCTCGCCCGGCAGAAGGAGCTCGGGATCGTCCCGCAGGACACCGAGTTGACCCCGCGGCCGGATGTGTTCCCCGCGTGGGACTCCCTGAGCGACAGCCAGAAGAAGCTCTACGTCCGCCAGATGGAGGTATACGCCGGCTTCCAGGAGAACGCCGACTGGAACGTGGGGCGACTGCTCGACTCCATCGATGAGATGGGTGACCTCGAGAACACCCTCATCTTCTACATCTGGGGTGACAACGGCGCCAGCATGGAGGGAACCGTCACCGGTTCCTTCAACGAGATGACCTTCCTCAACGGCATCGTGCTCGACGCCGACCACCAACTTGAACTGATCGACCAATACGGCGGCATCGAGGCCATCGGCGGCGACCACACTGCACCGCACGTGGCAGCCGCCTGGGCGCACGCGATGAACACGCCCTTCCAATGGGGCAAGCAGATGGCCAGCCATCTCGGCGGAACCCGAGACCCGATGGCGGTGGCGTGGCCGGCGCGCTTCGGTGCGGACTCCGCCGTACGCAGCGCAGTTCACCCACTGCATCGATATCGCGCCGACGATCCTCGAGGCCGCCGGGATCCCACAGCCGGACACCGTCGACGGCATCGCGCAGGAGCCGATGGACGGGACCAGTCTTCTGTACACGTTCGACGACGCCGGTGCCGCAGAGCAGCACACCACTCAGTACTTCGAGATGTTCGGCGGTCGTGCCATGTACAAGGACGGCTGGTGGGCGGCCTCGAGACCGGACCGCATCCCGTGGGACTTCTCGGCGGAGACCCTGAGCAAGTTCGGCCCAGACGCCGACTGGGATCCCGACCGCGACGCCCCATGGGAGTTGTACGACCTGAGCAAGGACTTCTCGCAGGCGCACAACATCGCTGATCAGCACCCGGACAAGGTCGCCGAGCTCCAGGAGCTCTGGTGGCAGGAGGCCGAGCGCAACCGGGTGCTGCCGCTGTGGGCGGGAACCGCCATCATGTTCGGGATCCTGCCGCCGCTGCCGACGGTCACCCGCTTCCGGTTCGCCGGGGACGTGCAGAACGTCCAGCGCGGCATGATCCCGCGCATCTACGGGCGCTCCTACGCGATCGAGGCGGACCTGCACGTTCCTGAGGGAGGCGCGGAAGGTGTGATCGTCGCGAACGCCGACTTCATCGGTGGCTTCGGGTTATGGGTCGACTCGGACGGACTGCTGCATCACACGTATTCCCTGCTGGGGGTGGAGACCTACAAGCAGGTGGCGACCCAGAAGCTGCCCACCGGCGACGTGACGGTCAAGATGCTGTTCCGATCGGAAAAGCCGGTCCCGGGAAGCGGTGGCACGGTGACTCTGTTCGTCAACGACCAACAGGTGGGGCAAGGAACGATGCCACGTACGGTTCCGATCGCGTTCACCAGCTACGCGGGCATGGACATCGGGTGTGACAACGGCCTGGTCGTGGATCTCGACTACGAGCCCCATGCTCCCTACGCATTCACCGGCGCCGTGCGGCAGGTCGTCTTCGACCTCTCCCCCGAGGACCATGAGACCCAGAAGTCGCTACACGCGCACACGATGAAACACGCCCTCGGGCACGGAGCGGCCGGCTGAGGTCCACCCCGACCGGCCGGCACCTACGCTGGCAACAGGCAACTAGATTGTCGAAATCCAGCTTTGCCTCTGGCGCTCAACCGCTACCCCGCGGCGTCCGGCGCGCGATCGGTTTCATGTGCGACCAAACCGGTCGGGCTGGCGTGCAGCAGCACCTCGAACGCTGAGGCGCGGTCGGCCGCCGTCAGCATCACCGGAGCCGCTGCCACCTTCGCGTCGAAACTGCCGAAGCCGCGGCGCATGGAGCCCACGTCGCGCCAGTTCGTGGTCATCAACCACATGTCAGGCTCGTCGGGGCTGCGGGCGACGCTGCCGTCGATGAAACCGTCAGCACCCGCAAGCGCCTCCAGTAATCTCCCGGCGAGCTCGAGGAACTCCTCGCCGGCCACATGTTCGGTCACAACGATCACCACCCCAGAGTGCCATTGACTCGCGCGCGGGCCCGCGGGCGACCCCGGCTACCCTTAGCGGGTGCGATTGGCCCCGCGGCATTGGAGTACCGAGACCTGGTGGTGCTCGATACATGGCCACGTCGCGCCCGCCACCACCGCTCGGTACAACGGCGGCGAGTTGTCGGTGACGCTGGCAGATGGGACCCAACTCGCGCGCTGCCTTCGCTGTGACGCATGGGTGCACACGCCCACTCCCGCGGGTGCCCCGGCGGGCAACGATCTGCCCCGGCCGTTGCGCGGAAAGGCCCTCGACGAACTCGTGGTCATCCGGGCGATCGCCGTCGAGCGTGGATTACACGTGCTCTTCTTCCTCGCCGTCGCCGTATTCCTGCTGCTTCTCGAACTCGGCCTGCCGGCTCTGCAGAACGACGCCCAGGCGATCCTGCCGGTGCTGGATCAGACCCGTAGTGGCCAGCAAGTGCTGACCCGTTGGCTGAACCGGCTCATCAACCTCGACGGTGGGCACGTTTGGGTACTGGCTGCCATGGCCTTGGGTTACGCCGCCCTCGAGGCTGTGGAATCGGTGTTCCTGTGGAAGGGCAAGCGCTGGGCCGAGTACCTGACGGTCGTCGCGACCGCGGCGTTCCTGCCACTTGAGATCTACGAACTGCTCGAGAAAGCCAGTGCCGTGAAGGTGGCAGCGCTGCTCACGAACCTCGCGATCCTGGCCTACCTGATCTGGACCAAGCGGCTCTTCGGAGCACGCGGGGGCTTCGCCGGTCTGGAACGGGAGTTGGCCGCGGACGTGGACTGGGACTCACTGCACGTCCGCGCGCCGGTCAGCCCAACAACTTCGACTTCTGGGCCGCGAACTCCTCATCGGTGAGAATCCCCTGCTCGTGCAGGTCACCTAGTTGCTTCAACTGCTTGATCTTGTCGTCCATGCTTTCAGCGGCAGGCGCGGGAGCCGGGGCCGGGGCCGGCGCGGGAGCCGCGTACTGCTGCTGGGGCTGCGGCTCGGGCTGTTGCTCCTGCTGCTTCTTCTCCCAGCGACCGTACTGCCGCCTGGACACGCCGTTGGACACGGCAGTGGCGGTTCCAGCAACAACTGCGGTGCGGGCGACCCCGCGTAGCAAACCAGGCATCAGGCGTTCTCCTCGTCATCGGCTTCAAGTGCGGCCAGCAGGGCATTGACCGGGATCCGTCCGTTGGCGACCAGCTGGGCGCCGGCACTGCGCAGCGCCGTAGCGAACGGTGCGGCCCAAGTGTTCTCGTAGACCAGGATGGCACCGACCGCCCCCGGGCTGAGGATGGCCGCGGTGTCGGCGATGTCCTCTTCGGACAGCATCCCACTGCTGGCGCCGGCGAACATGGCTAAATCCGTGGCCTGGTACTCGCGCAGGTCGTCGAGGCTGATCACAGCCACGTCCCCGCTCGCACTCTTGGCCATCAGTGCCACGTCGAGAACGCGGATCACGCCACGGTCGACCAGATCGAGGAGGTAGGGCAGTGCCTCACCTGTCGGATTGCCGTCGGGGTATTCGATCACGAGGTAGTCGACGGGCCCCAGTTGGACCTCGTCAGTGGTCGCTTCAGTCATTTCGTCCCTTCCGCTCGAGGTTCAATCCTATGTCCGTGAACACAGCGCGCACCGTGAACTCAGGCTTGCTTCATTTCCTTGCCGTGGACAATCACCGCATACAGGATGAAGACGTCGATCACGATGATCACGATGGCCCATACCGGGTAGACCGGCAACCAGATGAAGTTCACGATGATGCTCAGGGTCACAAGGATCACGGCGATTGTGCGCCCGAACAGGTTCCCACGCATCACCAGGATCCCGGACAGCAGCAGCAACAGGCCCAGGATCATGTGAACCCAGCCCCAGCCCGTCACGTTCAGGAACAGCGCACCCTCATCTCCGAAGATGACGAGGTCGCCATTGAAAACGGCGATCAGGCCCTGGATGGCCCACAGGGCACCGCCGATGACCATCATGATTCCGGCGAAGACCACCCAGCCGGTCCATCCCGTGGTCTCGTTCTGACCTGTACTCGACATGTTGACTCCCTCCAACGCAGGGCCCTATCGTCCCCACCGGCGCTAATCTAGGTATCTCGCCTTCGGGTGGGCATCACCCACACAGGGTGAGTGACACCGGCGATCCCCCACTGCGGGCGATTCGCCTGACGGCCGACCGGTCGCAGACTCAGGGACGAAGCCAGGTCCGCCCACCCGCACTCAGGAGGGAATCTCCATGATCAACCTCACACCCCGCCTCACAGTCGCGCAACGCGAAGAGAAGGGCCGGCAGTCGCGTTCCCGCATCTCCCGCAGCGGCCACGCCGACTGGACCCCGCGGACCGACCGGCGCGACCCAGTGGCCATCCTCGCCGCGCAGAACGAGCAACGCCTGTCATGGCTGGTCCCGATCCGTCACTCGCGAATGGCAGTCTCACCGTTCACGTTCTACCGAGGTGCCGCAGCCATCATGGCTGAGGACCTCGGCGGGACCACCGACAGCGGCCTCTGGGTACAGGACGGCGGCGATGCCCACCTGTCGAACTTTGGGGCTTACGCCTCGCCGAGCCGGGAGTTGGTCTTCGACGCGAACGACTTCGACGAGACGCTGCCCGGGCCCTGGGAGTGGGATCTCAAACGCCTGGCAGCCAGTTTCGTGGTGGGCGGGCAACAGCGTGGTTTCGGTGCAGATGACTGCCGCGCGATCGCAGCACACGCAGTCAGGCACTACCGGGAGGCGATGGCTGACTACGCCCAGATGAAAGTGACCGACCTGTGGTACGACTTCCTCGACGTCAGCGCGGTCGAAGGATTCTCCGGCGTATCAAGCAAGGAACTCACCGATCGGGTCTCGAGGTTCGAATCGAGGGCCCGCAAGCGGACCAGCCTGCAGGCGCTGCGCAAGCTGACGACCCGCGAATCCGGCACTCTGAAGATCCGCAGCCAGCCGCCCCTGTTGGTGCCTATCGACGAGGTGCCCACCGACATCGACAAGGACGTGATGCGCGAAGCGGTGGCAAGTGCCTTGTCTCAGTACACGCAGACGACTGCTGATCACATCCAGCTGCTGCTGTCACGCTTCGTGATGGTCGATATGGCGATCAAGGTCGTGGGAGTCGGCAGTGTGGGAACCCGCTGCTGGATCGTGCTCTTCGAGGGCCGCGACGGTGAGGACCCACTGTTCCTTCAGATCAAGGAAGCGGTCAACTCCGTCATGGAGGACCACCTACAACCCAGCGAGTACGACCATCAGGGACGCCGGGTGGTGGAGGGGCAGCGACTCGTCCAGGCCCAGACGGACATCTTCTTGGGCTGGACCACCGGGCTGGAAGACCGCCAGTTCTACGTGCGTCAGTTGCGTGACTGGAAGGGCTCAGTCGACGTCGACCAGGGTGACCCCAAGCTATGGATGTTCTACGCCGCTCTGTGTGCGCGCACGCTGGCCCGCGGGCATGCCAGGTCCGGTGATCCTGTCGCCATAGCGGCCTATGCCGGGAAGTCCAACAAACTCGACGCGTCGATCGCGGAGTTCTCCGTCCGATACGCTCAACAGAACCTCGCGGACTACGCGGCATTCCGGCAGGCCATCGCGGACGGGGTCCTGCCCATTGCCGCAGAGGGGACGGTCACATGACAAATGTCGTGGAAGCGGCAGGCGCTGTGCACGAAGAGATGTCCCGCATGGATCGGGCCATCTACGGTGCCGTGGCAGGCACGCCGACGCCCTACCTCGACGACGGCCTGCGTGACCTGTCGCGGGCTGCCAACAAGTCGGTGCTGTGGCTGGCCGTCGCCGGCGGGCTCGCAGCTTTCGGAGGCGCCAAGGAGAAGCGCGCGGCGCTCACCGGCGTGGCCAGCATCGCGGCTGCCAGCCTGCTGGTGAACGCGGGGGTCAAGATGATCGCGCGCCGCGACCGACCGGATCGGCAACCGGGGGCCGACGACAGGTACGTCCCCATGCCCACCTCCACGTCGTTCCCCTCAGGGCATTCGGCGTCGGCTTTCGCCTTCGCGCAAGGCGTCTCCGCGCTGGCTCCGACCCTGTCCGTGCCTCTGCACCTGGCCGCGGGCGCCGTGGCCTATTCGCGGGTGCACACCGGCGTGCACTACCCGGGCGACGTCGTGGCCGGTTCCCTGATCGGCATCGTGACCGGGGGCACCGTCAGCCGGATCCTCAACGGCCGTCCCGGGCGCAGCCGCAACGCCAGCGGCTGAGCCCGGCGGCAGGGCACAGCACATGACGAACGCCGCACCGCACCCCTTCCATGTGATGAGCAAGCCCACCGGCGCGATCTGCAATCTGGACTGCGACTACTGCTTCTTCCTGTCCAAGGAGGAGTTGTACCCCGGCAGCGGCTTCCGCATGGACGCCAGCGTCCACGAAGCCTACGTCGCCCAACTGCTTGCGGCCCATGCTGGCGTCGACGAGGTCGTCGTGGCGTTCCAGGGTGGCGAGCCGACCATGATGGGTCTGGACTTCTTCCGGCGAACGCTGGAGTTGCAGCGGCAGTACCGGCGTCCCGGCCAACAGATCCTCAACACGATCCAGACCAACGCCACACTGATCACCGATGAGTGGGCCGACTTCTTCGGCGACAACGGTTTCCTGGTGGGCGTTTCGATCGACGGCCCGCGGCAGATGCACGACGCGTATCGCGTGGACAAAGGGGGGAAACCTACCTTCGACCGGGTCATGGCCGGCCTGGAGACCCTGCGCCGCCACGGCGTCGAATGGAACGCACTGACAACTGTGAACGCCGCCAATGGCGATCACGGCCGAGACGTATACCGGTTCCTGCGCGACGAATTGGGTGCGCAGTTCATGCAGTTCATCCCGATCGTCGAGCGCGTTACACCGCAGATGCTCGCTCTGACCGCCGACGGCTGGGGCGGAGGGCGACGGCCTCTGTACACACAGTCCGGCGATCAGGTGACGGCCCGGTCCGTCGGCGGTCAGCAGTACGGCCGCTTCCTGATCGACGTCTTCGAGGAGTGGGGCAGACACGATGTCGGGGATGTGTTCGTGCAGATCTTCGACACCGCTCTGGCGCACTGGCTGGGGATGGATCAGGTTGGGTTGTGCGTACACGCCCGGACCTGTGGCGACGCCGTGGCCCTGGAACACAATGGCGATCTCTACTCCTGCGACCACTACGTGGAACCGGACTACCTGCTGGGCAACATCACCGAGGGTCGCACGATGCTGCAGATGGTCCAGTCACCGAAGCAGCGTGCCTTCGGCGAGGCCAAGCTGACCACGCTGCCCCAGTACTGCCTGGACTGCGACGTGCGGTTCGCATGCAATGGGGGCTGCCCGAAAGACCGGTTCGCCACGGCGCCCACGGGCGAACCCGGCCTGCACTATCTCTGCGCGGGCTACAAACTGTTCTTCGGCCACGTGTCGCAACCCATGTCAGTGATGGCCGACCTGCTGCGATCGGGCAAGGAGGCGGTGGGCCTGCGCGACTGGTACGCACAGACCGACGCGGATCGGTCACGCAATGATCCCTGCTCGTGCGGCAGTGGCCTGAAATGGAAACGGTGCCACGGAGGGCGGCCTGGCGGCGCAGGTGCCACTTGAGCCCACCGGCTCCAGAACAGCGATCGGCATCACTAGGGTGAGACCCGCATGAGGAGGTTCAGCATGAACCAGGACCCGTTGGACAATGCTGTCAAGGCCGACCACGGGCAGACGCCCAGCGCACCCTTCGGGGACGCACTGCCCAACCGCCCCGACTCTTTGGTGCCCACCACGACCAGCGAGCCACCCGATTGGGTCATGCCCATGGTCCGTAAGATCATCTGGCGGTTCGTGCTCATCATCCTGATCACTGCCGTGCTGATCATCATGGCCTTGAAGGCGCGCAGCCTGCTGAGCATGCTGTTCATCGCCGCCTTCTTCGGCGTCGCGATGGAACCGGCGGTGAATCACCTGCACATGAAACGCGGCATGAAGCGCGGGGCCGCGACCGGGCTGGTGTTCCTGATCTCGGCGACGTTCCTGATCGTCCTGACGTTCATCATGATCCCCGGGCTTGTGAACGTTGCCGGTGAGTTGTCGAACACCTTCAAATCCGCGATACCCAAGATCAACGAGCAGTTCGGCACCACCATCCCGACCTCGAAGACCGATCCCGCATTCAGCGCAGCCCAGCAGAGCGTCCAGGACTGGATCCAGACCAACGCCAGCGACATCATGGGCTTCGCCGGGACCACGATCGGCATCATCTTCCAGTTCTTCACGATCGCCATGTTCGCGTTCTACTTCGCCGCTGATGCCCCGCAGATCCGCAGGGCGATCCTGCGTAAATTCGCCCCGAACCAGCAGCAGCGCCTTGGGTGGGCGTGGGACACCGCGATCGAGCAGACCGGCGGCTACCTCTATTCACGGCTGCTGCTCATGATCATCAACGGCGGACTGTTCTTCTTCGCGATGCTGCTCGTCGGCGTGGACTGGACTATCGCCCTGCCGATGTCGATCTTCGAAGGCTTCGTGGCCGAGTTCATCCCCGCCATCGGCACCTACATCGGCGCGGCCGTGCCGATCCTGCTCACCTGGGGGCTCAACGGGCTCACCGCGGCGGCGATCCTGCTGGTCTGGACGTTGATCTACCAGCAACTGGAGAACTACTTCCTGAGCCCCAAGATCAGCGCCCGAACCATGGAGATCAACGGCGGCATCGCCTTCGGGTCCGCGATGGCCGGCGGTGCCATCGGCGGGCCGATGCTGGCGTTCATGTCGCTTCCCATCGCCGCCTTGATCACTTCCTTCATGAAGAACTTCTCTCGCCGCTACCCCCTGACCTACTTCTCGCCCTACGACGGAGACTTCACCGAGGAGACTGAAGCGGAAGCCATCGAGGCAAATCCGCACGTCGTGCGCAAGGTGGATGAGCCGGGCGACTGACGACCGGGCAGTGCACTCGGTGCCCAAAACAGCGCCGAACCCAGGCTGCCCAACAGGCAATGCTGCTATCCGGCAACTAGATTGCCTCCCAGCAACACCACTGCCGCACCAGCCTCAGCAACGATCTGCGCAGCGGTTTGGCCGTTGATCAGCAACCAAAGGCCCCGCACTCACCAAATGTCGGGGCTGCGCCTAACATGAGGTGACCCAGCCGAGGAATGTCATGCCACCGATTGAGTCGATCAACACGTCCGGGACACCAGCGACGAAGTTCCGCCCACCGCGGGTCCGCCACGCTGAACTGACCCGCTCTGCCATCCTGGATGACGCACGGATCAGTCAAGCCGAAATCCTGGCCATCACCGCCCCCGCGGGGTTCGGAAAGAGCACGTTGGCGATCCAGTGGGCCTCCCGCTCGCAGGCACCAGTGGTGTGGGTGACGTGTGACCAGCCCGACAACGACGCACTGGTTCTCATTACGACCTTGGCCGCCTGCCTTGAGCATTCCCTGCCCGGGTACCAGATTCCCGGCCGTGCCCTCACGCTCGATGAGCCCGCCTATAGCCGGAGGGTGCTGCCGGGCTTCGAGCAGTCGGTGGCCGCTCTTGAGACCCCCGTGACAATCGTCGTCGACGACGCGCACCTGATTTCCGACGAGAAAGCCCAACAGGTCCTGAAGGTCATGGTCAACGCCCTGCCGGCCGGCTCCCGCCTGGCCCTCGTCGGCCGTTTCCTGCACGGCCTGCCCGTACCTTTGTGGCGCGGACAGGGCCGGTTGGTGGACGTCACGGCACGAGACTTGGCCTTCAGCCCCGCGGAGACCAAGAAGGCTTTGGAGAGCTTCACCACTAGCCCCTTGAGCGAATCGGAGGTGCAGCGGCTGCACGCGGCAACCGAGGGCTGGCCAGTGGCAGCCTTCCTGATGTCGCAGGCTGGCGGAGCCCGGGAGTTGTCGTCGATCGAGGAGTTCATCGAGGCCGAGGTACTCGAGCCGATGGGCGAGGAACTGAGGGCATTCGTCTGCGAGACCGCTGCCCTCGGCACGGTCAATGCCGATCTGGCCCGGGCGGCGACCGGGCAGCGCCGGGCAGGGCACTTCCTGGCCGAGGCCATAACCACTGTGCTGCTGCAACAGACCCACGATGGCTGGTATCGCTATCACCCTTTGCTGCAGGAGTGCGCGACGGACGTGATGCAGCGCGAGGACCCGGACCGACTGCGGCACATCCGCTCTGGCGCAGCACTCTGGCACCAGACGAACGGGCACCTGGAGATGTCGGTCCACTACGCGGCAGCGAGCGGCGACTGGAACACGATGGGCACCGTGTTCTGGCCCGCCTCGCGCATGTCCCTGCTGCAGGGACGCACCACTGCGGTCCGGGGTTGGCTGGAGGCCGCCGGTGAGCGGGCGACGCTCGCCTTGCCGCAGCTCAGCATGACGGCGGCGTGGGCGAACATGGCGGCCAGCAACTTCGGCAGCGTCCTGCGCTACGCCGAGGCCACTGTCGCCCACATGCCGCCCGGTTGGCGTGAGGACATGCACTCCAGCGATGTCGCGCCCCACTTGGCGATGCTTCTGGCCATCACCGGTCACGGCGTTGCCAGCCCGCAGGAAGCCGTCGAACTCGGCGAAGCAGCCCTGGCCGCACTGGACAGCAGCGATCCCACTCGGGCGCTCGCAGGATTGATCGTGGGAGTCAACCTCGCGCTGATCGGCGACCCCAGAGCCGTAGAAGCGATGCGGGAGGCCGCGGCCATCGCAGGCGCGACCGGTATCCCGTCTTCGCAGGTCGAAGCACTGTCGATGCTCGGCCTGCTGCAGATGATCAACGGCGACGACACGGCAGGCTGCCAGACGATCGAGGCGGCACGCGACATCTTCGCCTTCCACGACCTCGCGCAAATGACGTCGACCGCGGGGGTTCTGATCATTGCCCAGGTGGCCTGGACCGCGTGCCGTGGTCGGGCCGCCGACACCTCCCGGGCTATCGCCGACCTGAACCGGATCCTGCCGGAATTGCAAGCGTTGTTCCCCTGGTACCGCCCCCTGGCAGGTGCTGTGTGTGCCTTCGCCAGCGTCCAGGCCGGCGACCTGGATGGTTTCCGGGGATACATCGCGTGGTGTGACGACTCGGACGAGCCGGCCGACGCGCTGTGCCGACAGTGGGCCGCCAAAGCTCGTCAGGGCTACGCAGCCGCAAGCCCCCTGCAGCACTTGAGCCCGGCGGAACTGCGCGTCTGGGAGTTGCTGAAGGGCCGGATGACGCTCAGCGAGATCGCCGACACCCTCTTCCTCTCCCGCGAGACGGTGAAGAGCCACACCGTCTCGATCTACCGGAAGCTGCAGGTCTCGTCGCGTCGGGAGGCGCAGGACCTCGCGGAGACCTGGACCTGAATCATCATCGGGTGGGGGCTCAGCGCAGAGCGTGCCATGCAGCTGCGATCTCGTCCGGATCACCGGGCGTGGGAACCCAGGGCAGCACCAGGCCGTCGCGGCCTGCGTACCGGGGGACGACATGGATGTGGAAGTGGAACACCGTCTGCCACGCTGCCACCCCACAGGCGTTCACAAGGTTCACCCCGTCGGCGCCCAGCCGGTCCATGGCACGACGCGCCACCTGCTGGGCGAGGTCCGCACAGGCAGCCAGTTCCTCGGGATCGATCTGCATCAGATCCGCCGCGTGACGCTTGGGAACGACCAGCGCATGGCCTTTGGTCGCGGGGTTGATGTCCATGAAGGCGAGCGCAGCTTCGGTCTCCGCGATCTGCTGCGAGGGCAGGTCCCCGGCGACGATGGCGCAGAAGATGCAGGTCATGGGCCGAGCATAGGCTGAACGCCATGGCTGAGCCGTTGAAGAACAACTTCGGTGCTGATGTGGTGCACCAGATCGCCGCCAGCCTGCCGGTGACCACGCCGGACTTCACCGACGAGTGCCTCGAGGGTTTCGAGGACCTCGAACTCATGGACCGGGCGCGGCGGGTGGCCGAGGTGATGCACCGGCACCTCGACCCGGACCCAGCAACCGCCGTTCGTCAGGTGCACAACTCGTTCGGCACCCAGCGACCGCCCGGTATGGCGGGGTTCTACTACAACCCGCACTCAGAATTCATCGCAACGTTCGGTCTGCCGGCCTTCGCCGAAGCGTTCGCGGCCATGTACGACCTCACCAAGTTGTTCACCGCTGAGTTCTGCGTCCGGGCCTTCCTGACGCAGTACCCCGAAACACTGAGCGTCCTGCAGCAATGGGCACGCGACCCCGACGAGCACGTGCGTCGTCTGGTCAGTGAGGGCACAAGACCTCGGCTGCCGTGGGCGCGGCAACTGCCGCAGTTCCGTGCGGACCCGGAGCCGGTCCTGGCCCTGCTGGAGCTGCTCAAAGACGATCCGTCGCAATACGTGCTGCGGTCGGTGGGGAACAACCTCAACGACATCTCCAAGGACCATCGGGTGCGCGCGTTGGAGGTGGCGGCGCAGTGGTACCCCGGGCGGGAGGCACTGGTACGAAGGGGATTGCGCACCCTGGTCAAGGCCGGTGATCCCCAGGCATTGGCGATCCTCGGCTACCCGGCCAGCGAGGTGACAGCCACCGCCAGTCTGCCGCGGCGCCTCGCGATCGGGGACAGCCTGCGCCTCGAGGTCGATCTGCACGGACATGGACCAGTGCTGGTCGACATCGTCGTCCATTTCGTCAAGGCCAACGGAAGCACCGCGGCCAAGGTGTTCAAGGGTGGAGAAGTGCGCGTGAGTGGACTCGCGACGGTACGCAAGAGCATCAGTTTCGCGCAATTGAGCACCCGCCGGCACTATCCCGGGCCCCATCGCATCGGCGCGCTCATCAACGGCACCGAGCAGAACCTGGGGACCGTCGAGGTGCTCGCCCCGATCTAACGACAGTCACGATCGCTGACGGCGCGCCCCACATATCCCCCGACAAAGGTGATTCGCAGGTAGCCTCCGAAGCGCAGCATTGCCCCGGGAGGACACTGTCATGAGCGACGAGACCACGAATATCCAGGCCCTGCAGGACCAGATCGCAGGCTTGCAGCGCCAACTCGATCAGGCGAAAGGCAGCAAGCCGAAGCGCCATTGGGTGCGCACGTTCTGGTCGACCGTCCTGATCGTCACAGCCTGCCTGCTGGCACCGCTGTCGGTGGTTTCGGTTTGGGCCAGAGGTGAGGTGACCGACACCAACCGCTACGTGCAGACCGTCGCTCCACTCGCGCAGGATCCGGCCATACAAGCAGCAGTCGCCGACCGGATCACCGCGCAGATCTTCACCTACGTCGACGTCGAGGCCCTGACCAGCGAAGCCGTGGGCACGATCTCGGCCAACCGGGACCTCACCCCGCAACAGACCGCGGCCCTGCAGGCCTTGACCGGTCCGCTCAACCAGGGCATCCAGTCCTACGCCGAGGATGCCGTCAACAAGGTCGTGCAGTCCGAGCAGTTCGAGGCCGCGTGGGTGGAGGCCAACACGCTGGTCCACCAACGACTCAACGAGGCCCTCACCGGCCAGAACACCGACAACGCACTGATGGTGCAGGACAACCAGGTGGTGCTCGACCTGGGCAACCTCATCGCAAAGGTCAAGGAATTACTCGATCAGCAAGGGCTTCACCGTGGCGGAGAAGATCCCCACAACTGACGCCACCATCGTGTTGTTCAACGTGCCCAACGCCTCGACTCTGCAGACCGGGTACAACCTGCTGAACACGGTCGGCTACTGGCTGCCGATAATCGCCATGGCCATGGCCATCATCGGCGTGTTCGTGGCGCACACCCGGACCAAAGCGCTGGCTTGGTTAGGTTTCGGGATCGTGCTTGCGATGGCCCTTGGTGCCGCCCTACTGGCCTTCGGCCGCACGACCTACCTCAACGAGCTGCCGGATACGGTCAATGACGCCGCGGCGACAGCGTTCTTCGACCAGTTCACTTCGTTCCTGAAGCAGAGCCTGTGGGCAGGGGCAGCCGCCGGGCTAGTCTTCCTGCTTGCCGGGCTGCTCATGGGTGCCGGAAGGATCGCGACGGGCATCCGTTCTGTGCCGGTCAAGGCGGCCGCGGCGATCCAGGGGTGGATCGCATCGCTGGGCTTACAGATGACCAGTGCACGGTCCTGGGTGGCATCGCAGGCGACCGGTCTACGCATCGCTGTGGCATTGGCCGCGGTGGTGTTCATCATGCTCCAGCGCTACAAGACTCCCGACTTGATCCTGTGGACGACCGTGGTCGTCCTGGTGGTTCTGTTCGTCATCCAGATCTTCGCCTCCGGGGTGGACGAGAATGACGAAGCTTCACCCTCGCCGGGGGATTCACAACCCACAGTCGCTGGCTGAGACTCACAGGACATCCCACAGTCAGGAGTCCTCATGAGTATCGGTCCAGTGCAGTTGTTGGTCATCGGCTTCAGCCAGCCCAACTTCGAGGGCGAGGTTGCTGCCGAACTGGCCCGGCTGCGCGAGAGTGACACCGTCAAGGTCATTGATGCCATGGTTGTCTACAAGGACGCTGATGGCGCGTTGTCAGTGACACACCTCGACACCCTCACCGACGAGGACAAGATCGAGTACGGCGCGACCCTGGGGGCATTGATCGGGCTCGGCTTCGATGGCGAAGAGGGTATGCGGGCTGGCGCCGAGGCCGGTGCGGCTGCGGCCGCGGAGGGTATCGATGTGGTCGAGGACAACGCCGATTGGGACGTTCTGGCCGGCATACCCGACGACAGCGCAGCAGCCCTGGTCCTCATCGAGCACCACTGGGCCGTCCCCCTTCGCGACGCGATCGCTCGCGCCGGGGGCTTCCGCATCGACGACGGGTTCATCAGCCCCGTCGACCTGGTCGAGATCGGCTTGCTGGCCGCCGAAGACGTTGACGCCCACGCGTTGACCCAGGCCTGAGGGGAGGTGCTGCACATGATGGGAGGACGACGAGTCGCCCGCCGTACCGGCCGTCGCACAGCGCGCCGCGTCGGCCGCCGCTGACGGTCGATAACCGCCTGGTCGCAGAACGTTCGCCGGGTCGCCGAACCATGCGAGCGCTCTGCGGTCAGACGGTCCGGCAAACAACCGCTGACCCGGACCTGCGCTGATCCGGATACCCTCTTCTCATGATTGTTGGAGTCTTCGGAGCAACCGGACAGGTCGGCGGGGTCATGCGCGCGCTGCTGGCCGAGCGGGACTTCCCGCTGGATAGTGTGCGTTTCTTCGCATCTGCCCGAAGTGCCGGCACGACACTGCCGTGGGACGGCGGGCAGATCACCGTCGAGGACACCGCCACCGCGGACTTCAGCGGGCTCGACATCGCCTTGTTCTCCGCTGGTGGCAGCACGAGCAAAGCCATCGCACCGCAGGTCGCCGCTGCCGGCGCGATCGTGGTCGACAACTCCTCTGCCTGGCGGATGGACCCCGAGGTGCCACTCGTGGTCGCCGAAGTGAACCCGGGCGCGCTGACGGCGATCCCCAAGGGCATCGTCGCGAACCCGAACTGCACCACCATGGCCGCGATGCCAGTGCTCAAGCCCTTGCATGAGGATGCCGGGCTGCGGCGAATGATCGTGAGCACGTACCAGGCGGTCTCCGGTGCCGGCCTCGCTGGTGTGACCGAGTTGCAGGAGCAGGTGCTGGCAGGCGCCAAGGACGACGGGCTTGGGCAATTGACATACGACGGAAGCGCGGTCGACCTGCCGAACCCGGCCAAGTTCCCCGGGCACATCGCCTTCAATGTTCTGGCTCAAGCCGGCAACTTCGTCGACGACGGGTCCGGGGAGACCGACGAGGAGCAGAAGCTGCGCAACGAGAGCCGCAAGATCCTCGGCATCCCGGATCTGCGGGTTTCCGGCACGTGCGTGCGCGTCCCGGTGTTCACCGGCCACAGCCTGTCGATCAACGCGGAGTTCGCGCGGCCGATGACCGTGGCGCGCGCTCGGCAGTTGCTGCAGGACGCCCCCGGCGTCGTAGTCACTGAGGTCCCGAATCCGTTGCAGGCCGCCGGCCAGGACCCCAGCTACGTCGGACGCTTCCGGCAGGATGGCGACAACGGTTTGGCCTTCTTCGTCAGCAACGACAACCTGCGCAAAGGTGCCGCGCTGAACGCCATCCAAATCGCGGAGTTGCTGGCCGCTCGCTGACGCCGCCGCGCCTGAGGTCGTGCTGGACACGATCAGCGGCGGCGGCCGCCGTCGGTCAGCGCGAAGCCAAGTCCCGGCCGAGGATCACTCGCGGGTGCGAGGTGCCGAAGTCCATCCGACCGACGATGCGCCAATGCCTGCGGCCGTACAGGCGTAGCGCTGGCGCGGCCTCCGGATGCGTCACTAACAAGGCCGGGCCGTAGACATCGTCCATAACGGCGTCGTGAAGTCGCGCTCCTAGACCCAACCCAGTGTGGTGAGGGTCGAGGGCCAGTTGCCGGAACTCAAACGCGTGCGCCGGCAGTCTCTGCGCATCGGCGGCCGACGCCCCACGAAGGTAAGCCAGGAACGCCACTCCCGGCCCGCCTTGGGCCACACCCACCAACCGACCCTCCGAAAGCAGGACCGCAGTTCGCACCCCGGCCTGGACTGCAGAATCGACCATGTGCTGCGCCTCGCGCACGTTCTCGTCAGGCGACTCGAACCAAGGCGCAATCCCATAGCTGAGGTTCAACAAGGCCACCAGATCGTTACGGTGTTGCACCAACAGAGCGCCCGTACGCGCCGTCTGAAGCTCAGCCACTGCATCACGGTACGCCAAGGCATCGATCCCCCCCACGGGCGCTCAATGGAGGGGCCACTGTTTGTCACACCCCCCGGTTAGCGTGGGGATTGTTCAAGGGAACTTGTCACACCCCCCGGTTAGCGTGGGGTCACTGAGCGCAAGAGTGTCGCGGGGGTCACCTCGTTTCGACGGATCATCGGGTAGGGGGTGCGCGCGTGTCGATATTGGAACTGTCCCGGCCGGGAGTGCGGCGTGCACGGATCCGCGAGGGTCTGCCCACCGAACATCCGCAGGTCATGGACGAGGCGGCCACGTGTGTGCAGGCGTTTCCCAACCCCTTGGATCTGAGTGCTGGTCAGATCGTCGGGTCGCTGGGCGCCGTCGCCTCGCTACGCAACCAGATGGACGCTTACCTCGTCGAGCTGGCCGGCGCGGCAGACAGCCTGCACGTGGCCACATCGCTGCACGCGGGCACCACGGGCACCCTGGTGGCGGCCGCCGTGGGGGCAAATCCACCGGTCGGTTCGGCAATGGTCGGCACTGCGCGGGCCCTGCGCACCCTGCCTCACGTGCACGAGGCATTCGGCGCAGGGCGGCTGAGCAACGCCCACGTGCAGTCGCTTCGCCACGCAGCCCATCGGATCGATGACTTCGCCGACCTGGAGGCTGGTCTTGTGGAGTTGGCCGCCAGCGTTGAACCGGCCGAACTGCGGCGGCTGCTCGACATGCTGATCGGACAGTGCCAGCCCGACGCCGCCGAGGCCAAAGAGCGCTCCCAGCACGACAAACGAGGCCTGTCGATATCCGAGACCCCCAATGGCATGTTCCGTCTCGACGGGTGGCTCGATGCGATCGAGGGCCGGCGCCTACGCGATGCGTTGACCGCCTTCTCACACCCAGGTCCCGGGCCCGATCAACGCACCCCGACCCAGCGCAGAGCCGACGCTTTGGCTGACATCATCACGGCCGCCTGCGCCAATAGGCGTCCGCTTGGCGTGTCAGGGCTGTCCATCTTGGTGGACTTGGACACACTGCCCGACGGGGCAGGCGCCACCCTGGACGACGGTCACCTGATCAGTCGCGAAAGTTTCGACCTGTTGAGCTGCAGCGTCGCCTGCTCGGTCATCTTCGGCACCCGTCACGGCGGCGTGTTCGTCCCCTTAGCGTTGGGACGCACTCACAGGCGCGCCACCGCCGCCCAGTGGGCAGCCCTGATCGCTCGCGACCACGGGTGCATCCGCTGCGGGCGCGCTCCACGGTTCTGCGAAGCACACCACGTCCTGCATTGGCGTCACGGAGGTTTGACGGACCTGTCAAATCTCGTTCTGATGTGCTCGCGCTGTCACCATGACTTACACCACGGCCATTACACCGTCACGTTTGACGAACACGGTGTGCCGAGCATCACGAGCAGCCGGGCACCACCATGATCGTCGGCGGTTGGGGTGGATCTGGCGGGTTCCGGTGCGGGGACTCGGGCAGTAGGGTCGGGTCACAGGTTGCTACTCAGGGAGCGGATCATGCCCGGACCAATCGACATCAGCCAGCAAGTCGCGGCTCCGGCAGCCACAGTGTGGGACCTGATCACAGACATAGAGCACTCCAACCAGTTCATCTCGGGGATCCAGCAAGTGGAGAGGCTGGATTCCGGCTCGAACTTCGATGTCGGCACCCGGTGGCGGGAGACGCGGATGATGTTCGGCAAGTCCGCAACCGAAGAGATGACCGTGACAGCCGTCGAGCCGGGTCGTTCCTACACAACAGAGTCCCATCACGGCAGCAGTCACTACTCAACACGGCTGGCCGTGGAACCTGACGGCGACAGCGCGTGCGTGCTGTCGATGAAGTTCGACGCGCAAGCTGATGGGCTGCTGAACAAGACACTGGGCGCGGTCGTCGGGACGCTTATGGTGTCGACCACCAGGAAGTTGATGCAGCAGGACCTGGCGGACATCGCCGAGGCGGCAGAGGCGCGCTAGAGCTTCATGAGCGTGACCGGCACTGACTTGAAGGCCGGTGTGCGGGACTCGGGGTCCAGGCGTGCGGGCACGAGTTGGTTGGCCTCGGGGTAGTACATGGCCAGCGCGCCTCGGGCAATGTCCACGATCGCCGCGAAAACGGTCATGCTGCCCGCATCGCTGGAGACCCTGACGGCGTCTCCTTCACGGATCCCTCGCACGGCCGCGTCGACTGCGTTGATCATCACGACATCACGGGAGGTGTTGCCCCGGTACAGGTCCTCAGTGTCGTACACCACGGTGTTGAACTGACCCTCGGAACGGATCGTCATGAGTTGCAGCCCAGGGACTCGTTCCGGCAGATCGACCACGTGGAAGTGTGCCTTGCCGTCAGGTGTGGCGAATCGACGGTCATGGAACGTGCGGCCGGCGACCTGGAACTCCCCGTCTGTCTCGATGGACTCGATCGCGGCATAGCCGGGGACGACTGCGGCGATGGCCTCCCGCAGTGTCGAGTGTGAACGCAGGGTGTCCCAGTCGAAGATGTCGTCGCCCATGGCTTGTGAGGCCAGCGCCGCCAGCACATCGGTCTCGGAGCGCAGTTCACCGGCGATGTTGGGCTCGCCGCCAGAAGACAGCCGTACGTAGTTGAACATCGATTCCTGAGTGGTCGGCTGGGCCTCCTCATCGCGGGCCAGAACTGGCAGAATCACGCTGGTGCGGCCGCTGCCGTGGAAGTGACCGGGGTTGAGTTTGGTCGTCAGCGAAATGGTCACGTCGATGTTCTGCAGGGCCTGCGCCGCCCACGCCGAATCGGGATTGCTGCCCCACAGGTTCCCGCCGACGAGAACCGCTACGTCGATGGTCCCAGCATGGGCCGCCTGCATGGAGGCGTAGGTGTCCTGGCCCGGGTCACGCGGAACCGCGATCGAAAACCGACGGTCCAGCTCGGCCGCGAAGGCTTCCTTGAGTCCCGGTGACACCCCCATCGAGCCAACCCCCTGGACGTTCGAATGACCCCGGATCGGCATCAAGCCGGCGCCTGGTTTGCCCAGGAACCCTCGGGCGAGTGCAAGGTTGCCCAGAGCTCGGATGTTGTCGGTGCCGTGCTCGTGATGGGTCAGCCCCATGCACCACATGAAGATCCCCCGCTGGGCTCCGGTGAGCAGTGCGGCAGCCTGCCGGATCTGGTCCAGTGGCACCCCGCAGGCTTCCGCCAACTCATCGACGTCGAGGGTGTCCAAATGATCGCGCAGATCCTGGGACCCCTGGGTTGCCTGCCCGACGAAGTCATCGTCCCAATCCACCAGCTTGAGCAGGGCGCTGAACAGGGCGATGTCCCCACCGATTCGCGGCTGCAGGTACAGGTCGCTGACCTGCGAGCCGGCGGTGAGGCTGCGGACATCCGACGGGAGCCGGAAGCGGCGCAGCCCGAGTTCGGACAGAGGGTTGACCACGATCACCTTCCCGCCGCGACGACGCAGGTGGATCAACTGGGTGATCAGCCGCGGATGGTTGCTGGCCGGGTTGGCGCCGACCAGCAGAACCACGTCGGCTCCTGCGATGTCGGCCAGCGTCGTGCTCGCGGTGCCGCTGCCATAGATGTCAGCCAGAGCAACCGATGAGGCGTTGTGGCAGTAGAACGAGCAGTTGTGGATGTTCGGCGACCCATAGGCCCGCGCGACCAACTGCATCAGAAAGGCGGACTCGTTACCGGACCGGCCGCTGGCGTACCAGAAGGTGCGATCTGGCGCCGCCTTGCGCAGGGCGCCTCCGGCAATCTCCAGGGCCTCCTCCCAGCTGATGCGCTCGAAGCGATCCGAACCCTCGCGCCGAACGATCGGGAACGCCAGGCGTCCCAGATCCTCTGCCTGCGAGCTGGTCAACCCACGAAGAGCATCGAGGTCGTTGGCCGCAAAGACCGCCTCATCGATGCCGGGCTGCATGTCGGCGGCTTGGGCCTGCACCGACTTCTTGCACACCTCTGGGAAGTGACCAGCCTCGTTGACCATGCCACCGGCCTGGCCACCCATCCCAAGCGCGCAGGTCTTGCACGTGTTCTTGGACTTCAGCTTGCGCAGGATCGCGGTGAACTCGCCGGTCCGCCACGCCTTCTTCATCACATACCCGATGGCTGGGAAGCCTCCGGCTGCGTTCACCCGCGGTTGCGCCATGGGCATACGCTAATGCCGTCCTGCTCCCCCGCGTTGGGGGGGCAACGTGCGAGGGTTGCGGTGCATGCTTGTCACCATGGGACTCAGAGATCGCATACACGAGCGGCGAGACGACGATTCGACCACGCACTACCAGATGCGCCAGAAGCTGGTCTCGATCGGTGACGACTACTGGATCGAGGACAACCACGGCAACCGTGCGTTCAAGGTGGACGGCAAGGCCTTGCGCATGCGCCAGACCCTCAAGTTCGAGGACGACCGCGGAAACGAGCTACTGAAGATCCAGGAGCGGGTGGCCCGTGTGCGGGACACCATGAAGATCGAGGACCCATCCGGCAACACGGTGGCTACGGTCAAGAAGGCAATCATCAGCCCGATCCGGGAACGTTGGAGTGTCGATGTGGAAGGTGGCCCGGACATGAAAGTGCAGGGGAACATCGTCGACCACGAGTACACCATCGAGGCGCAGGGCCAGACCGCAGCTGAGGTTTCGAAGCGGTGGTTCCGGGTGGCAGACACCTACGGGGTCGAGGTGGCGCAGGGTCAGAACCCGATCCTCATGCTGGCGCTGGTGGCGGTCATCGACGAGATGGCTCACGCAGACCGCTGAAACCGCCCTCAAAGGTGCAAGCGACAGGCACCCGGCTCTGCGAATGGGAACAACTGCGCATCCGGGTTGGGGTGTCCCATCTGCTCCAGCGCACCCTGCACCAGTCCGAGGTGCACGCAGCACACCACGTCAGTGTTCTGTCTCGCAACGTCCAACAACGGGCAACGTGTCAGTGCCACGCTGTGCAGGCGCTCGTCCGGGCATGGCTCAAAGCCCAGATCATCCAGAATCTTCACCACCTCCGTGCGAGCCTCACCCGCGGAGTCGGCTCGGCGGTCACCACTGAGTTGGGCGCCCCAGATCTCGCCGGCATCACGAGCATCCCGTTGGGGGTCGTCGCTGGTGGTAACGATGATCCGGGCCAAAGCCGCCGACAGCGCGGCGTACTCGCGATTGCGCGGATCGGCGATTCCTCGGTAGAGAGTCCGGGGCCGACCGCGGCCTTGCGCTGGCTGCTTAGAGCGCACCGCCAGGCCATCGTCAGCCAAAGCCTCGAGGTGGTTGCGTGCGGTGTTCTCATGGAGGTCCAGAGTTGCCGCACACTGCGACACCGTGATCGGATCCCCGGCCGCCCGCAGCCACTCGAGCACCCGCTGCCGCGCGGGACTCAGACTCAGCGAAACAGCCGGCTTCGCGGGGGCTGGACCATTTATCACAGTCATGAGTGTAGTAAATTGAGGCCATGAAATCAGATCTCCCCCTTGCCCCCGCCAGCACGTCCTGCCGTTGCGGCGAAGCCCACACCGAAGAGCCCGTCCTCGACGCCCGCGTTCTGCCCCACTCGATTCGCCACGCCGCTATCTTCGGCGCCCTTGAGTCGCTGAAGTCCGGGGCAGCACTGCAGTTGATAGCTCCCCACGACCCGCAGCCGCTGCTTGCCCAGATCGACAAGAAGTACCCGGGTGCCTTCGAGGTGGAGTACCTCGACCGTGGCGAACCCGAATGGCGTCTACGGCTGCAGCACGTCTGAGTATGGATCCGTCGAACCACTGGCAGCAGGTCCACAGCCACAAGGCCGCCGACGACGTCAGTTGGTGGCAGGAGACGGACAACCTGTGGCTCGACACGATCGACTCGCTTGGTCTTCAGCCGTCCACCCCCATCGTGGATGTGGGGTCCGGGTCGTCCCTTCTGGTTGATGCCCTGGTGGCTCGCGGTTTCACCTCGGTCACCGCCGTGGACATCTCCGCAGTTGCCCTCGAGCGGATCCGGGACCGGCTCGGTGAGGCGATCACGTACCAAGCCGTGGACGTGCGGCAGTTCCGCTGCGAGTTCCCGGTAGGCCTATGGCACGACCGTGCGGTGTTCCACTTCCTGACCACACCGGAAGAACGCGAGCAGTACCGCCGTGCACTGCACGAGTGCCTGGCCCCGGACGGCCACGCACTCGTGGCCACCTTTGCCCCTGACGGCCCGGACACATGCAGTGGTCTGCCGGTCCAGCGATACGGTGCCGAAGAGCTCGCAGACAGTCTCGACCTAAGGCTGCTCGAGGGTCAGCGCCGCGTCCACGCGACGCCCTGGGGGACTGACCAGCCGTTCACGGTCGCGTTGCTGTCACGCTGACCAGATCCCCGACCTTAAGCGTCCCCGGCTGGCGGTGGATCGCGTTCTGACCGAACGCAACTCCCCCTTTGACCTTGCGAAAGCTGCCCAATGTGCGCAGTGGTTCACCATCGCCTCGCACACCGGTGGCCTGGTCCACCCGCGTGATGGCGCAGCGCAGGCACGGCTTCACCACATCGATGTCGATCTCGCCGATCCGGATCGACGCCCACCGGTCCTCCGCGAACGCTTCACAGCCGTCGATCACGATGTTCGGGCGGAAGCGCTCCATGCCCAACGGCACCTCGAGCCGGCTGTTGAGCTCGCCGAGAGAAGCGGTGGTCGTGATCAACAGGGGGAAGCCGTCCGAAAAGCCGACCTGACCGCCACCCAACTCCGTGGGACGGTCATGGTCGGCTGTGACCTTGACCAGCCGCACGGTCCGTCCGAGAAACCCGGTAAGCAGCGACGCAACAGATTCACCACAGTCCAGCGCAGGACCGGTGTACTCCCAGACCTCCACACTGCGCGTGCCCTGGGGATGCACGGCCGCCGTGCCCACAGGTGTGCTCACACGAAAGGGATCCCCGAGCACAGGCTTGACCAGGGCCAGCCGCGGCTCCTCACGCTGAGTCAGGAAAGTCCCGGACTCGTCCACGACCATGTACTCGCGATCGCCGTTCAGGCCGTTGGGCCCAAGCTGCCAGGCATCGACGTTCAGACAAGCCCCCGACTTCACCGGGTACAAGCTCAATGCCGCGACGAACACTAGCGATCGACCAGCGTTCGCCATACCCAGGACTGCCCGACCCGATCGCCGGTGAGCACGTACTGCGCGGCCGCGGGGACGGTGAGCGTCGTGTCCAGTGCGCGACGGTCGTAGGACATGCCCACGAGCAGGAGGGCGTCGCCGTAAAGCAGTACCTCATCATCGGCGGGCGCCCGAAGCACCTCCTCACCTCGCACGATCATCAGTGTCACGGCGTCAAGAACGTGCTGCCGGTCCGCAGGACTGCGCAGCAGATCACTGAGCCGCACGGTACCGCCGGCCAGCTTGTCGTCCAGCGAGGGTGCGCCGGTTTCGGTCAATGTGACACTCCAGATATCCGGAAGGTCGGTGCCGCAGCGCGCCACAATGCGATCGAGCAACGTCCGCGACCATTCGTCGGACTCTCCGCGTGCGCCCTGCACGAACCTCCACAAGAGCGGGTCGCTGATCCGAGCGAGGACCTCGTGGGCGATCAGCCGGGTCGGCACCAGAAGCGAGTCGATCTCAAGGGCGTCGAACAGCGGGGAGTTGGCCGGGTCGTTCTGCCGGGCGACGAGGAAGAGATCCGGGTTCGTCTTCTTGGCGGCGGCCAGCAACGACAGGTTCGTGACGTCGTTGTCGGTCGCCGCCGCGAGCGCGACCGCGTCGCCGAGTCCTGCTCGGGCAAGGACGCTCGGGTCAGCAGCGTCGCCGATCACGATCTGCACGGCCGGGACATTTCCTGCATCCGGATCCACGACCGTGACCGGCAGGCCGTGGCGCACGAGGTCAGCTGCCAGATGACTACCGAACCGCCCGTAGCCGCACACGATCCAGCGGCCGTTACCTGGCACTTTCATCGCTGCCGAGAGGCTGTTGCCCGGCCCTGACGTCAACCAGTTGACCAGCCGGTAGGTCTGCGGAGAACGCACGGCCAAGACCAGTTCATCGCCGAAGAGATTGAACGGGTCCACGATCATCGGCTCACCGAAAGCCTCCATGCGGGCCAGGATCGCGTCGTCCACAGTCCGGCACACCACGGGCAGTTGCGGGGCCAGCAGGCGGGCAGTCATGGCGATGGCCAGATTCGCCTCATCGTCGTTGGTCAGTGCGATGACACCCTCGCAGTGGGGGTTGAGCAGCCCTGCGCGCTTGAGTTCATACGGGTTCGCCGCATCCGCGGCCAGCCCGGGCACATCGGAGTGGAAGGCAGCCAGGTCCAGGGCTTCGATGCGCGACTGTTCCATGTCCAGAACGACAATTCGCTGGTCGATGAGGTCCAGGCTTCGCGCCACAACCTCACCGGCTTGGCCGAACCCTGCGATGATCACAAACGGCTCGCGCATCCGGCGTACCTTGCGTTCGAAGCGTTGTAGGGACAGCGCCTCGCGGAATCCGCGGTCCTGCAAGAGGGCCAGGACCGACCCGATCGCGTAGGCCCACGCGATGACACTCAGGTAGATGCTGACGATCACCCACGCCCGTTGAGCGGTGGTGAACGGGTAGGGGATCTCCCCGAAACCGATCGTCGTGGCGGTGTAGCTCATGAAGTAGAACGCGTCGAACGGATCCATGTACCAGGGGTTGCCCTGCGCGTCCACACCCGGCATCAGCGTCAGACCCACCGTGCTCACGGTGAACAGGATGATGAGCACGATCAGCGGGAGCCGCATCTTGCGAAGGACGAGGAAGATCGCGGTGGCTGAGGGTCCGGTGGGGACTACTCGGCGCGGCGCTGGGCTGGGTGAGGACATGTCACTGACGCCGGAACGAGACGGTCTCCACGACCAGCAACGTCACCGAGATGATGTTGGCCAGCAGTGCTCCGCCTGACAGCGAGACCACACTTGAGATCTGCTCAGTGGTGAGTAGATCTCCCCCCGAGACATTACTGAAGTAGGCCCACAGGCTGGCAGCCGCGACCAACTGCAGCGAGGCGACCAGGCTGGTGGCCAGATGCACCGCTCCGATCTGCGTACGGTCGCCGAATTTCATCACCAGTGCGATGAGGTTGACGACCACGGCTGCGAACAACTCGATCTCGTTGTGTACGCGCGGGTCGTCGATCGGTCCGACGAAGAAGCCGAAGTTCAAGGTCGCGGCGAGCACGACGAAGAAGCCGAATACCACCTTCTCGAAGTTCACCAACCACCCCCTCGTGTCCGAGCGCGAGTGTAGTGCCAGGGCGGGCCTCGATGCTCTGCCTATCAGGCCAGGGCCAGGGCCCCACCGACCACGACCAATACCGACACCACGATCTCAACCGCCCCGATCACGGCGGGCCGCGCACCCACGGGCACGACGAATGCCCGCACCGCGGCGAACCCGAACGGCAACAGCAGCCAGGGCGAGATCAGCCCCATGCTCAGCGCCGCGACGTGGAACACCCGCGATGCGATCGCCCAGCGGCGGTCGTCCGACTCCCGGATCAAGGATTTGACATGCAGGACCGAGCCAGTGAAGAACACCAGGCAGATCAGCGCCGCCAGCCACGCGTCCGCGGCCTCGGGTTGTCCGACACCCAACACTGGGGAGTTCGCGACGATGGCGTACATCAACGGGACCGCGAGACTGGCTTGAGCCACCAGCAGCAGATCGTTGCCCGCCCCGCGTTCGTGGCCCGTTCTGGTCAGCCAGACGCTGACCGCCCAGAGCACCGCGAACAGCAGCCCGACCCACACCAGCCATGGCCGCAACGCCACCAGCACCAGAGCGGGCAGGGCTGCGAGCACCACCCATGGAAGGGCGTCGCTGAGTTCACGCTTAGCCAGCCGCGACCAGTTGCCCCGCCGCCACCGGATCACCACGGCCCGGCCGAGGTAGTAACTGGCCGGGTAGGCGAGAACCCAGGCAGTCGCGAACAGCGCGCCGATCCAGGTCCAGCCGACGGTGACGAAGCCGAGCAGCAACGGTACGACCAGGAACGCCCACGCGCCGTGCTGACCGGGTATGGCCAGGCGCCACGCTGGGGCCTTCGACGCCGCTGCGGGCGTCGAAGGCCGACCCGGCTTCAGGTCACGGGCCACCGACCTTCTCCCATCCGCGCCGCGGCTCACGGTTACCGGCATCGTGCGGACCGCGGTCTCGGTAGACGACGTAGGGCCGGAACACATAGCCGAACGGAGCGCTGAAGGCGTGTACAAGGCGGGTGAACGGCCACACGATGAACAGCGCCATGCCAGCCAAGGCGTGGACCCGGAAGGCCAGCGGGGCATCGGCCATCAACTGGCCCTGCGGGTCGAAGTAGAAGATCGACCGGAACCACACCGACACGTCCTCGCGGTAGTTGTGTCCCTCGCCGAGCACTCCGGCCCCAGACAGTGTGGCTACGATCCCCAGCAGGATGGCTGCGGTGAGGAAGATGTACATCGTCTTGTCGTTCTTGGTGGTCGCTGCGAACACGGGCCCGACGGTACGCCGACGGTAGATCAGCATGACGATCCCGAACAGAGTGGCCGCTCCGGCGACCGCTCCCAGCACAACCGCGAAGAAGTGGTAGGTGCCCTCCGAAATCCCCAGACCGTCGGTCCAGGCCTGCGGGATGAGCAGTCCCATGATGTGTCCGCCCACAACGGCCAGGATGCCGAAGTGGAAGATCGGGCTGGCGATCCTGATCAGCTTGCGCTCGTAGAGCTGGCTCGAACGCGTCGTCCAGCCGAACCGGTCGTACCTGAAGCGCCAGATCATGCCGACCACGAAGACCGCGATCGTCACATACGGCAAGACATCCCAAAGAAGGATGTCCACCGTGCTCAGACTCGTGTCGGATGCCGCTGCTTCCAACGCCTTCATCTGCGTGCTCCTGTCAACTCGATCCCGAACGGTTCCAGCCCGACCTGTTCAACCGGCGGGCCGTGGGTGGCGATGGCTGCCATACGTTCGGCCACCTCATCGGTGACCTCCGGCAGTGTTTCGACGATTGCATCGAGAACACCGGCATACGGCGACTGCAATGACTGCAGCGCCGATCGCAAGAGTCCGATGGCACCTACGTGCTCGGCCAAGAGCGCATCCCCGGTGAGGCGGTCACCGATGGCCGCGAACTCGAGCACCACGGCGAGATGGTCGGCCAATTCCGCGTCCCCGGCGTCGAAACCGCTGTCCAGGTAGGCCTGCTTGAAGTGCAGTATCGCCATACCGCGGTTGCGGGTGTCGCCGTGGGTCCAGTAGGTCATGTACGGGCAGGCCTTGCGCTTCATGTCAAAGGTCTGCACGTACGCCCGCCGAACCTCCATCACATCGGTGGCCTCGAACCAGTCGAGGAACCCGAGCAGCGGCTCCGCGGTGACCTCCGGCAACCCGGCGACTGCGTGGCGGATGTCCGGCAGCCGCGCGACGAGGCGCTCGTCGGGATACCAGAGCAGCCACGAAGCAGCCAGCCTGGTTACGGCCTTGTCATGCTCGTCCATGCTCACTGCTCCTCCTTCTTCGCAGGCATGCTGGGCATTCCCAGCGGCACGCCCACTCCGTCCCAGTTGAGCAGGTTGACCCGGGCGTCGCGCTGCTCGGAGGGCACGATGGTCTCCGACTGCTGACGCTGGGCCAGGGCGTGGAAGGTCTCCACGGCCACCGGTGTGGGACGCCCGGACGCCTCACCGAACGGACCCTGTTCGTACATGCCCGAGCCGCCGTCGTAGTCCAGGGCGCACGCCATCTCCTCGAGGTTCTCAGCTGTCTCGGTGTGCGCCTCGGGGATGACGTAGCGGTCCTCGTACTTGGCGATGGCCAGCAGACGGTAGAGCGTGTACATCTCTTCCTCGGACAGTCCCACCGCGGCCGGGATGGACGCGTCGGTGGGATTGCCCAGGTTGCTGTCGCGCATGAAGGCGCGCATGGCCGCCAGCACGCCGAGGCTGTGCTTGACCGGCACCACGTCGCCGGCGGTGAACAACTCCGCCAAGTACTCGATCGGGATACGCAGGGCGTTGAGCGCGCCGAACAGGTTGCCGGCGTCCTCCGCGTCGTTGCCGGTCTCCCGCAGAGCGTCCACGACCGGGGACAGCGGCGGGATGTACCAAACCATGGGCATGGTCCGGTACTCCGGGTGCAGCGGCAGGGCGACCTTGTACTTCTTGGCCAACGCGTAGACCGGGGACTTGCGGGCCGCGGCCAACCAGTCCTGCGGGATACCGTCACGCAGTGCCTGCGCGGCGACCTCCGGGTCGTTGGGGTCCAGGATCAGGTCCAGCTGCGCCTCGTACAGGTCCTGCTCGTTCTCCGTGGCTGCGGCCTCAGTGACGCGGTCGGCGTCGTAGAGGAACAAGCCGATGTAGCGCAGGCGCCCGACGCAGGTCTCCGAGCACACCGTGGGCAGACCCACCTCGATGCGCGGGTAACACATCGTGCACTTCTCGGCCTTGCCCGTGCGGTGGTTGAAGTAGACCTTCTTGTACGGACATCCGGTCACACACATACGCCAGCCGCGGCAGGCGTCCTGATCGACCAGCACGATGCCGTCCTCGCTGCGCTTGTACATCGCACCCGAGGGGCAACTGGCCACACACGCCGGGTTCAAGCAGTGTTCGCAGATACGCGGCAGGTAGAACATGAACGCCTGCTCGAACTCGAGCTTGACGCGGTCACCGACCTGACCCTTGATCTTTTGCAGCACCGGGTCATTGGGCGCCAGTTCCGGTCCGCCGGCCAGGTCGTCGTCCCAGTTGGCCGACCACTCGATCTTCATCGGCTTGCCGGTGATCAGCGACTTCGGCCGGGCCACCGGGGTGTGCTCGCCCAATGGCGCGGAGATCAGGTTGTCGTACTCGTAGGTCCACGGCTCGTAGTAGTCGCGCAGCTCGGGCAGCTTCGGGTTGGTGAAGATCGTGGACAGCCGGTGGAACCTCCCGCCGGAGCGCAGCTTGAGCTTGCCGCGCTTGGTGCGGACCCAGCCGCCCTTCCACTTCTCCTGATCCTGGTATGTGCGGGGATACCCCTGGCCGGGGCGGGTCTCCACATTGTTGAACCACACGTACTCGACACCGGCACGGTTGGTCCAGGCCTGCTTGCACGTGACCGAGCAGGTGTGACACCCGATGCACTTGTCGAGGTTCATCACCATGCCCATCTGGGCCATAACCTTCATGCTTGAACCTCCAGTGATTGTTGCGTTGTTACGTCCAAGGCCGTGCCAGTGTTGCGTCGTTGCTGGTTCTGCTCCCCCGAAACCGACAACAGCACAACAGTCGGCGAACAAGGGTGTGAATAACGCAACAATCGCGAGGAAGATGCACTCATCAGTACTGAACCTCCTGCGAGCGGCGGCGGATCACCGTGACCTCGTCGCGCTGGTTGCCCGTCGGCCCGAGGTAGTTCAGGAAGAACGACAGCTGGGCATACCCGCCGACCACGTGCGTGGGCTTTATCATCAACCGGGTCAGCGAGTTGTGGATACCACCGCGCAGGCCCGAGGTCTCGGTGCGTGGGACGTCCACCGTGCGGTCCTTGGCGTGGTACATGTACACCGTCCCGGCGGGCATCCTGTGAGACACGATGGATCGCGCAACGACCACACCGTTGCGGTTGTAAGCCTCGATCCACTCGTTGTCCTTGACCCCGATGGCATCGGCGTCCTGCGGACTCATCCAGATCTCAGGTCCTCCGCGCGACAGCGACAGCATGAACAGGTTGTCCTGGTACTCCGAGTGGATCGACCACTTGGAGTGCGGGGTGAGGTAGCGAACGGTGACCTCCTGGCCCACGCCTGTCCCCTGATCGCCATAGAGCCGATGCATGTTCAACGGCGGGCGGAACGTCGGCAACTGCTCGCCGATCTCGGTCATCCAGTCATGGTCGAGGAAGAAGTGCTGGCGACCGGTCAAGGTGTGCCAGGGCTTCAACCGCTCGACGTTGATCGTGAAGGCCGTGTACCGCCGCCCGCCATGCTCGCTGCCTGACCACTCGGGGCTGGTGATGACCGGCACGGGCCGGGCCTGGGTGTCGGCGAACGTGATCCGCTTGCCCTCGTTGTCCAGGGCGAGATCGGCCAACTGCTGGCCCGTGCGCTCCTCGACATTGCGGAAGCCCTCGACCGCCACGCGACCGTTGGTGGTACCGGAAAGCGTCAGGATCGCCTCACAGGCCTGCGCAGCCGTCACGAGAGCCGGGTGGCCGGCCGCTGGGCCATCGGGGATGACGCCGTTGAGCCGCTTGAGCAGTTCGTACTCCGGCGCAGTATTGACCGCCACGCCCTTGGTGACCGTGCCGACCGTCTCCAGTAGCGGTCCGAGTGCGGACATCTTGGCCCCGATCGCGCTGTAGTCGCGCTGGGTGACGATGAACTTCGGTGCCGTGACTCCGGGGATCAGGTCGACCTCGCCGGCCTTCCAGTCCTTCACCACCCCACCGGGTACCGCCATCTCGTCGGGGGTGTCATGGAACAAGGGGATGCTCATGAGGTCTTCGACCACACCGAGATGACCTTCGGAGACCTCTGAGACCTTGCGACCGAGGTCGTTGAAGATGTCGTAGTCGCTCTTGGTCTCCCACGGCGGATCGATCGCCGGGGTGAAGGCGTGCACGTAGGGGTGCATGTCCGTGCTGGACAGGTCGTGCTTCTCATACCACGTGGCCGCCGGCAGCAGGATGTCACCGAAGAGGCCGGTGGAGGTCATGCGGAAGTCCGCACTCACCAGCAGGTCGAGTTTGCCGATCGGTGCGTCGTCGCGCCAAGTGATGTCCTCGGAGCGCGCATCGGTCTCCTCGGCACGCACCGCGTTGCTGGTCCCGAGCAGGTGCTTGAGGAAGTACTCATTGCCCTTGCTGGACGATCCAAGCAGGTTGGCCCGCCACACGGTCAGGACCCGCGGCCAGTTCTCAGGAGCGTCAGGGTCCTCAACCGCGAACTTCAAGTCCCCGGACAGAAGCTGGGCTTTGACGTACTCGGCCGGTTCGACACCGGCTTCGCGGGCCTCGCGCACGATCTGAAGCGGGTTGCGGTTGAAACTCGGGATCGACGGCATCCAGCCGGACCGGGCCGATTGCGCCAGGGTGTCGATCATCGTGGTGCCCTCGAACCGGCCCTCACCCAACGGTGTGGCCAGCAGGTCGGCGCCGAGGTTGTCGTAGCGCCACTGGCTGGTGTTCACGTACCAGAAGGCCGTGCCGATCATCTGGCGCGCCGGGCGTTGCCAGTCCAAAGCGAACGCGAGGTTCGCCCACCCGGTGACCGGGCGGCACTTCTCCTGCCCGACGTAGTGAGCCCAGCCACCGCCGTTGATCCCCTGGCACCCGGTCATGGTGATCATGGCCAGGAATGTGCGGTAGATGACGTCGGAGTGGAACCAGTGGTTGGTACCGGCTCCGAGGATGATCATCGAACGGCCACCGGAGTCCTCGGCGTTCTGCGCGAACTCCCGGCCGATGCGGGCGGCGAGTTCGGCCGGCACACCGGTGATCTCTTCCTGCCACGCCGGGGTGTAGGGCTCCGGGTCGTCGTAGTCCTTGGGCCAGATACCCGGCAGGCCGTCGCGGCCGACGCCGTACTGGGCGAGCATCAGGTCGTACACAGTGGTGACCAGGCGTTCCCCGTTCACAGTGCCGACCGGCACAACCGGGACGCCACGGGTGTGGACCCCGCCACCCTCGCTGTCTTCATGACCCACATCGAAGCGCGGCAAGTGGACCTCGACGTTGTGCGAGCCGCCGGCGTCCAAGAGCGACAGCGCCGGATCGATTCCTTCGAGGTCGAGATTCCACTTGCCCTTGCCGGCCTCTGAGTACCGGAAGCCCAGCGATCCGTTGGGCACCACAGCCCGGCCGGATTCGCCGTCGATCAGGACCGTCTTGAAGGCCGCGCCCTCGCTGTCATCGCCGAGGTCGGCGGCGCTGAGGAACTTGTCGGGGACGTAGGCGCCGTTCTTCTGCTTCAACGTGATCAGGAAGGGCATGTCGGAGTACTTCTTCACGTAGTCCACGAACCGCGGGACCTGACGCTCGACGTAGAACTCCTTGAGGATCACGTGGCCCATCGCCATTCCGAGCGCGGCGTCTGTTCCCGGGTGCGGGTTGAGCCACTCGTCGGCGAACTTCGTGTTGTCCGCGTAGTCCGGGGACACGGTGACGACCTTCTGGCCGCGGTAGCGTGCCTCGGCCATGAAGTGGGCGTCGGGCGTGCGGGTGACGGGCACGTTCGCGCCCCACATGATCAGGTAACTCGCGTTCCACCAGTCCGCGGACTCGGGCACATCGGTCTGGTCGCCGAACACCTGCGGGGAGGCAACCGGCAGGTCGCAGTACCAGTCGTAGAAGCTGAGCATCGCCCCGCCCATGAGGCTGATGAACCGGCTGCCCGCCGCGTGTGAGGCCATGGACATGGCCGGGATCGGGGAGAAGCCGAAGACCCGGTCGGGGCCGTAGGTCTTGATGGTGTGGACGTGGGCTGCGGCGATGATCTCGTTGACCTCTGTCCACGAGGAGCGAACCAGCCCACCCTTGCCGCGTGCACTCTGGTAGGCCCGGCGGGTGGCCTCGTTGCCCACAACCGCGGCCCACGCATCCACGGGATCGGGGTTCTCGAGCTTGGCGGCGCGGTAGGCCTCAAGCAGGGTGGAACGCACGTACGGGTAGCGGATCCGCGTCGGGGAGTAGGTGTACCAGGAGAACGCCGCACCACGCGGGCAACCCCGCGGCTCGTACTCCGGGGAGTCCGGACCCACTGACGGGTAGTCGGTCTGCTGGGTCTCCCAGGTGATCACGCCGTCCTTGACGTATACCTTCCAGGAGCACGACCCGGTGCAGTTGACCCCGTGGGTGGAACGCACCACCTTGTCGTGGCTCCAGCGGTCCCGGTAGAAGACGTCCCCTTGGCGCCCACCGTGACGGGTGACCGTTCGCAGGTCCGACGACACATCACCGGGGGTGAAGAACCTGCCGGCCTTGACGAGGAACTCGTCGGTTGCCTCGGAACGGGTGGTGGTCATGCTGTCCTCCTCGACTTCTTCTTCCGTGTTGCCGGCTTGGACTCCGCGGCGGATTTCCCGGGGACCGTCCAATCCGGCGTTGTGTCTCTACGTCTCAAATGGGCAACACATACTCCCGGACGGGGGAATACGTCCATCGACTCCAAAGAGATGTCCTGGCCCGTCGCGTCAAGCACCTGCTCAAGGGCTCGGGCGTGGATGTCGCAGATGACCGGGTGCTCATGTACCAAGGATGCATACGGACAGTTGCCCAAGTAAACAGCGTCCCCCACCGGGGATACCTCGACGTCGAATCCGAGCCGGGACAAAGCGTCGGCGGCCACAGCGAGGGCCTCATCGGGGCTGGCGGCCGGCTCGTTGATGACCGCTCCGCTGGAGCGCCAGCGGGTGGCTGCTTCTTCGGCCAGTCCCTCTCTCCGCGTCTGATCCAACGTCTCACCAAGCAGATCGGCGAGCCGGAAGTAGGCATCCTGCTCCTCGGTGGTCGCGGCGTAAAGCCACTTGGGCCGCCCGCGGCCATTGATGCTTTCCCGGGTCCGCTCCACCCTGCCGGCTGCACGCAGCACGTCCAGATGGGTCCGGATGGTGTTGACGTGCAGATTCGTCAGCTGGGAAATGTCCTCGACGCTGAGGGGCGCATCGGCCTCTTGCACGATGCGGAAGATGTTGTCCCGGCTCGTGTCGGGCTCGGTGCTCACGGGTTTGGCCGTGATGTGGCCAAGGCGGGCCAAAGTGCGCCCAATACTCTCCGCCGCATTCATACTCACATTCATATCACATATCCCCGGTTGATTTTATTTAACACGGTGCTAACATACGAGATGGTGAAAATAGTTAGGGGCTGAAATGACCGTCGTCGAGTCCGAGCAACCGGCCAGCGAACACAAGCACTGGGATCTGCGTCCTGGAGCGGTGCGGGTGCTGGTGATCTCCACGGTCGGCTTCACTCTGATGTTCGCCGTGTGGCTGATGTTCGGCGTTCTGGGGATACCCATCCGCAAGGAATTCGGCCTCACCGATGTGCAGCTGTCCTGGATCACTGCGGTCGCGGTTCTGAACGGCGCCATCTGGCGGCTGCCGGCCGGCATCATCGCCGACCGCCGAGGTGGCCGGATCGTCATGACGGTGATGCTCGCGGCGACTGCGATTCCGGCCTACCTGGTCTCCACCGCCGACAGTTACGTGCAGCTGCTCATATACGCGTTCCTGGTCGGCCTCGCGGGCAATGCGTTCAGCGTCGGCATCGCATGGGTCAGCGCTTGGTGGCCGCGTGAACACCAGGGCTTCGCCCTGGGTGTCTTCGGAGCCGGCAATGTGGGCGCATCGGTGACGAAGTTCATCGGACCAGCCCTGATCGTGGCAGTTCCCGCCGCTGGGATCATGAGCATCACACCCGGGGGCTGGCGCTTCGTGCCCTTCCTCTACATGATCCTTCTGCTGATCATGGCCGCGGTCACCTGGTTCGTTGCGCCGAGTCATGACATCGTTCCCGGCCAGGGCCGCTCGCTCGCCTCGATGCTCACCCCCCTGAAGCAAATGCGGGTCTGGCGTTTCAGCCTCTACTACGTGGTCGTCTTCGGCGCCTACGTAGCACTGGCGGCATGGCTGCCCAAGTACTACGTGGACGTCTACGACCAGAGCCTGAGTCACGCAGCCCTGCTCACCGCTCTGTTCATCTTCCCCGCCTCGCTGCTACGCCCGGTCGGTGGCTGGATCTCGGACCGCGTCGGGGCCCGCCGGGTGATGTACGCGACCTTCGGCATCATGCTGGTCGCCACCGGGATCCTGATGATGCCCTACGGATACATCGTGGTGGAGCGCAACGATGGCACCACCAACGAGATCCTGCCCTGGTCAGTGGGCGTCTTGACCTTCACGCTGCTGGTGTTCATCATCGGCTGCGCTATGGGGGTCGGCAAAGCCGCGGTCTACAAGCACATCCCCGAGTACTTCCCCCACGACGTCGGTGCGGTGGGTGGGCTGGTCGGCTCGATCGGCGCCCTCGGTGGGTTCTTCCTGCCCCCCATGTTCGCCTACGCAACGGCCTGGACGGGCGCACCGCAAGCCACCTTCGGGGTGCTCTTCCTGGTGACCCTGTGGGCGGCGCTGTGGATGCACTGGACCGTCGTCAAGGTGCTGCACGAAGCCAGCCCCGATCTGACCAACAAGTTCGAACACGATCACAGCCAACCGGCTGACGAGAAGACAGGAGTCAACGCATGAGTGCCGCCGTTTCCAACACCCCGCAACGCAAGGGGGGTGACTGGCTGGACAGTTGGAACCCCGAGGATGAGAACTGGGATTCGGGCCGCGCGTGGAAGACCCTGTGGATCACCACGTTCAACCTGACCCTGGCGTTCGCCACGTGGTTCCTGGTCTCAGCCATCGCACCGCAGTTGAACTACATCGGCTTCGATCTGACCAAGGGCCAGCTCTACTGGCTCGTGGCGATGCCGGGCCTGGCAGGCGGTTCGCTGCGCCTGGTCTGGATGTTCCTGCCACCGATCATGGGGACTCGCAAACTGGTCTGGATGAGCACTCTGCTGCTGCTCATCCCGCTGGTCGGCTGGGGGCTGGCGGTTCAGAGCCCCGACACGTCCTACACAGTGCTGCTGGTACTGGCGGCACTGGCCGGTATCGGCGGTGGCGTCTTCAGCGGCTTCATGCCCAGCACCTCGTACTTCTTCCCCAAGTCCAAGCAGGGCACAGCCCTGGGCATCCAGGCCGGCATCGGCAACTTCGGTGTGAGCCTGGTCCAGTTCGTCACTCCGTGGATCATCGGCTTCGCATTGATCGGTGGCGCGCAGGCGTTCTCGAACCCGGACAAGGGGATCAACAAAGAGGTCTGGTACCAGAACGCCGGCTACATCTGGGTCCCGTTCGTCATCGTCGGGGTGATCTTCGCTTACACGATGTTGCGCTCGGTCCCGGTGAAGGCACGCGGTGTGAAGGACCAACTCGACATCTTCAGCAACAAGCACACCTGGCTGATGACCCTGCTGTACATCATCACGTTCGGAACGTTCTCGGGTCTCGCGGCCCAGTTCGCCCTGCTGATGAAGAACTTCTACGGCACGCCGTTCGGTGCTGAGGGGATCAACCCGGTGTCGTACGCGTTCCTCGGTGCACTCGTCGGATCAGCCGCACGTGTGCTGGCTGGACCGGTCGCTGACCGCGTCGGCGGCGCAAAGGTGACCTTGGTCGCTGTGGTCGGGATCGGCATCTCGGCCCTGTACACCTCGTTCCAGCTCGCCCCGACCAGCGTCGACCAGTTCCCGGCCTTCCTCTGGGGAATGCTGGCGATCTTCTTCTTCGCCGGTGTGGGTAACGCCAGCACATTCAAGCAGATGCCGATGATCTTCGAGCCGCGTCAGGCCGGCGGGGTGATCGGGTGGACCGCTGCGATCGCCGCCTTCGGCCCGTTCGTGTTCGGCGTCATGTTCGCCACCGGCAACGCCCAGATGCTGTTCTGGCTGGGTACCGCGACCTGCCTCATCGGGGCAGCGGTCACCTGGTACTTCTACGCACGGCCGGGCGCGGAGAAGCCTTCCTGACCACACGGTCCGGGGGGGCGGTGGGGCCGGCCTGGGGGGGTCGGTCCCACCGGCTTTTCACAGCCGGGCTACGGCAGCGCGAGCCAGGCGACGTCGTCCCCAGCGGCCGAACCACCGGGAGGCAGCACCGCGAAACCATCCGCAGCTGCCAACCCACGCAACATGGCTGACCCGAGGTGGGCCACAGGCACAGCCACTCCGTCGACCAGCCTCGATGCCAGCAGCCGGTGCTCCGTGGCAGGTGCCTTAGCCGCCTCGCCCAGCCGGACCTCGGGCAACGGCTGTGCCGGTCGTCCGGATAGCGAGTCGAACAACGGAACACCCAGCGAGAGGAGGGCCACGATGGCGCTCTGCGGGTTGCCCGGCAGCGCGAGCAGGGTTGCCCCCGACAACTTGGCCAGGGCCATCGGGTGCCCCGGGCGCACGGCCACGCTGTCCACCACGAACGCCCCACCGAGCTCGGCAACCGCAGTGTGGAGGTGGTCGACCGGTCCGGCCGCCGTGCCACCGGTCGTGATCACAACATCTGCACCTTCGGCAGCCTGTTGGATCCGCTCGACATGCTCGCCCAGAGTGTCCGCTGCCCGTGAAACCGCGACAACCTCGACGCCCATGCGCCGCAACCAGCCAGGGAGTTGGGGTCCGAGCGCATCCCGGACCTGCCCGACCCCAGCAACACCGGCGTCCACCAGTTCGTCGCCGAAGAGCACGATCCACGCCTTCGGACGCGGCTGCACCACTATCTCGTCCAGGCCCGCAGCGCTCAGAAGCCCAATGGCGGCAGGGCCGATCTCGCTGCCCGCGCCCAGCAGGACCTCGCCCGCCCGACACTCTTCTCCCGCGGGCCGGATGTCCTCACCCGGTTCATGGTCACCGCGCAGTTGGCCGGCTTCGACCTGTCCTCGCTCGCGGCGCACGATCCCGGTGGCACCAGTCGGAACTGCAGCGCCCGTGGCGATCCCGCACGCTTGGCCATCGTCGAGCTCCAGGGTCGGTGCGTGCCCGGCCAGAACCTCGCCCACCACCGACCACGGCCCACTCCCACTGACCGCCCAACCATCCATTGCCGAGGTATCGAAGCCCGGAAGGTCGCCCAGCGCATGTGCATCCTCGGCCAGGGTCAGTCCGTCAGCAGATGCCACAGAGACAGACCGGGCGGGCAGCGCCTGGCTACGCGCGAGGTCACGGGCGGTGTACCAGTCCGGCTCACGCATTCGCGTCGGAGGCCCACCCCTGGGCCAGTTCGCCGATCTTGGCCGCAGCGGCGGCCGGATCCGCCCCGGCTGCGACCGCCAGACCCAGCAGGTACGTGGTCACAGGGGCCGCCGGGCGCTGCACACCGTGGGCGGCGTCCTTGGCCACATCGAGAATCAGATCAACGTTGACATCGTCATTCAGATCCAGCGCCTGCTTGACGGCATCCACCCATTGCTGCATGTCCAACCCCTTCATCGGTGCTTCCATTATGGTCAGCCGGCGTTCAACCGCTTCGAGATCGCTGGGGGTGTCGATGTCCACGAACTGGGCGGCATCGGCGCTCACCTCGTGGATGTCGAGACCGACGAGCATCGTGCGCACCGACATGCCAGGGGTGTAGTCGACGCCCCGCAGGGCAACGGTCCGGTACACCGCGTTGAGGGGTTGCCGGTGCCCGCCGGTGACGGGGATCGCCGCGTCGTGGGCGCCCAGATGCTTGATGAGCCCACCCACCTCCACCGAACCGAAGGGCATGTCCACGGCCAGCACCGCGACCACCTGCGTGTTGACATGCGGCAAGGCGGCCGCTATGGCGCAGGCCGGACCACTGCCCTGGGGGTTCTCCCTGGTGACGAGCACTGGGCGCGCCACCTGCGGGTCGGGGCCCACGACGATCACGGGAATATCGGCGGGTATCGAAGCCAGAATCCGGTCGATCATGCGCTGCCCCGCAACCACGGCCGTGGCCTTGTCGCGGCCAAGGCGGGAACTAGTCCCACCGGTGAGCACAATTGCGGTCCAATCCGGCACACCCGCACACTAGACGTAGGAGGTGGACATGGGTGAGGGCTTGAGCCACATCGATGCACGCGGCCAGGCCCGCATGGTCGATGTCGCAAACAAGGAAGTCACCGTTCGTACGGCCACGGCCGTCGGCGAGGTACGAACGAAAGCCACGGGCGCCATTCGGGAAGGCAGCGTGGCAAAGGGCGACGTTCTGGCTACAGCCCGAATCGCCGGCATCATGGCGACCAAACGCACACCGGATCTCATCCCCATGTGCCACCCGATCGCCGTGCACGGCGTTGAGGTGGATGTAGTGCCCGACCCGTCGCAGGACGTGGTCCGCGTGCGGGTTGTCGTGCGGACCGCGGACCGGACGGGGGTCGAGATGGAGGCGCTGACTGCAGTGAGCGTGGCCTGCCTGACCATAGTCGACATGACCAAAGCACTCGATCCGGCCGCGACGATCGAAGGCATATCCGTAGTGTCCAAGACCGGCGGGAAGAGCGGGGACTGGAACCGATGAGGGCCGCAGTCATCGTCTGTTCGGACTCGGCGGCAGCCGGCACGACTGTGGACACCACCGGGCCAGTACTGGCCGAGGGGATGCGGGCGCTCGGCTGCGAAGTGGGAGCACCGGTCATCGTCTGTGACGAGATCGGCGCGATCGTCGCAGCCGTGCGCAACGCGCAGGCCGATGTGGTCGTGTGCACGGGAGGTACAGGGCTCGGGCCGCGCGACGTGACTCCCGACGCCGTCCTGCAGGTAATCGACCGGGAACTCCCGGGCTTCGGCGAGGCCTTCCGGGCACTCGGACGCCAGCACACCCCCTTGGCCGACCTCTCACGTGCGGTTGCGGGCTCGGCCGGTTCCACTTTGGTCGTCGCGTTGCCCGGCAGCCATGGTGCGGTCCGCGACGGGCTGAGCGTGCTCGGACCGTTACTTGAACACAGTCACCAGGTGCTGGCAGGTGCCGACCATCGAAGTCTGGTCCGGCCTACACCCATCACCGCGGCAGAGGTCGACGCGGCGGTGAGTCGAGCTGATGCCGGTGCGGTTGTGGTGTTCGAGGGCAGGGTCCGCGATCACGACCACGGCCGGACCGTGGCATCGCTGACATACGAGGGGCACCCGGATGCCGACGCAACTATGCAGGACGTCCTGAAGGAGGCAGGTGAGCTGCCCGGTGTTCTCGCGACAGCCGCGCTGCACCGGGTGGGCGACCTGGCCATCGGCGACCTCGCCTTCGTGGTGGCGGTCTCAGCGGCGCACCGCAGCGAGGCCTTCACCGCCTGCGCCTGGCTGGTTGACGAAGTAAAGAGACGATTGCCGGTGTGGAAGCTGCAACGGTTCGCGGACGGATCTGAGGAGTGGGTCAATTGCGCTTAGTAGACGCTTTCGGACGCGTGCACACTGACCTGCGCGTCTCATTGACCGACAGGTGCTCACTGCGTTGCACCTACTGCATGCCTGCCGAGGGTCTGCCGTGGTTGCCGGGCGATCACATGCTCACCACCGAAGAGTTGCTGCGGTTGGTCTCGGTCGCTGTGGACCTGGGCGTGGACAGTGTTCGGCTCACAGGAGGGGAGCCGCTACTGCGTCCCGACGTCGTCGATGTCGTCGCGGGGGTGGCAGCCCTGGGCGTGGAGGTGAGCATGACCACCAACGGCCTGCGACTTCCCGGTCTGGCCGCGCCGCTGCGCGATGCGGGTTTGCGCCGGGTGAACGTCAGCCTTGACACCCTGGACCGCGACACATTCCGGGCGATGACCCACCGCGACCGCCTGGTGGACACCCTGGCCGGGATCCACGCGGCGCAGGTCTCCGGGCTGGACCCCGTGAAGATCAACACAGTCCTGCTGCGCGGAGTGAACGACCACGAGGCAGCTGACCTCCTGCGCTGGGCGATCGGTGAGGACGTGCAATTGCGGTTCATCGAGCAGATGCCCCTGGACCCCCAGCACGGCTGGCGCCGCGACGACATGGTGACCGCTGACGAGATCATGGCGGCGCTGGTCACGGCGGGCTTCAAGTTGACCCCGATCGACGACCCTGGCCCTGCTCCTGCCCGGCGCTGGAACGTCAACGACGGTCTGGCCACGGTGGGCATCGTGGCGTCGGTGACCAGGCCCTTCTGCGGCACCTGCAACCGGCTGCGCCTCACTGCCGACGGCCAGTGGCGCAACTGCCTGTTCGCGATCGGGGAGACCGACCTGCGCACTGCCCTGCGAGCCGGCGCCGAGGATGCCGAACTTGCCCGATTGATGGCTGAGGGCGTGTCGAACAAACTGCCCGGCCACGGGATCAACGACCCTACGTTCCTGCAACCCCCTCGGCCCATGTCGTCGATCGGAGGTTAGGTCGTGGTCACGGTTCGCTTCTTCGCTGCCGCCCGCGAAGCCGCGGGGGTGGCCAGCATCGAGGTTGAGCCCGGCCCTATCGGCACCCGTCTGGCAGAGCAGAGCTTCGGCCAGCGATTCGACAAGGTGCTCGCCATGTCCACCCTGTTGTGCGACGGTCGCCGGCTCACCGGTCAGGACACTGCTGGCGACGGAGCCGTGGTCGATGTCCTGCCACCGTTCGCAGGAGGGTAGCGGCGTGGGCTAGCGACCCGTACCTGCGTAGATGACCGCCTCACCATCAGCGTCCAGCCCGAAGGCGGTGTGCAGGGCTTGAACTGCCTTCGCGCCGTCCGAAGACCGGGTCACCACAGAGATCCGGATCTCTGAAGTGGAGATCATCTCCACGTTCACGCCAGCTTCAGCCAGTGTCCGGAAGAAGGTGGCGGATACCCCTGGATGCGAACGCATGCCAGCGCCCACAAGGGAGACCTTCGCGATGTGCTCGTCGGCGAACAGCTCGCCGAACGCTATCTGGTCGCGCCTGGCCATCAGTGACTCGCGAGCAGCAGCGAGGTCGGCAGTGGGCAGGGTCAACGTGATGTCGGTGGTGCCCTCGGCCGAGACGTTCTGCACGATCATGTCCAGATTCACGCCGACATCGGCCAGTGTCTCGAAGATCAGTGCGGCCTTGCCCGGACGGTCCGGGACGGCCGTGACGGTGATCTTGGCCTCGGACAGGTCCTGGCTGACCCCGGAGATGATCGGTTGCTCCATGGCGGTGTTCTCCTCGAGTTCGTGCACGACCAGCGTGCCGGGGCGGTCGGTGAACGACGATCGCACCCGCAGGGGGACGTCGAAGCGGCGGGCGTACTCGACACATCGCAGGTGCAGCACCTTGGCACCGTGGGCGGCGAGTTCCAGCATCTCCTCGTAGGTGATGTACGGGACACGCCGGGCCTGGGGCACCAACCGGGGATCGGCGCTGAAGACCCCGTCGACGTCGGTGTAGATCTCACAGACGTCGGCCTTGAGAGCCGCGGCCAGCGCAACGGCGGTCGTGTCCGATCCCCCGCGGCCGAGCGTCGTGATGTCCTTGGTGTCCTGGGCCACACCTTGGAAGCCGGCCACGATGGGGATCGCTCCTTCGGACAGTGCCGCCTGGATACGCCCGGGAGTGACGTCGATGATCCTGGCCTGGCCGTGGTACCTGTCAGTGATCAGACCCGCCTGCGAGCCGGTGTACGAGCGGGCCTCCGCCCCGAGGTCGGAGATCGCCATCGCCAGCAGGGCCATCGAAATCCGCTCACCGGCCGTCAGCAGCATGTCCAGTTCGCGCCCCGGCGGGTCCGGCGAGACCTGCTGGGCCAGATCCATCAGTTCGTCGGTGCTGTCCCCCATGGCCGACACCACCACGGTGACCTGATTACCGGCCCGCTGGGTCTCGACGATGCGCCTGGCGACCCGCTTGATGCTGTCGGCATCGGCTACAGAGGACCCTCCGTACTTCTGCACGACCAGCGCCACGGGTGAACTCCTTTTCTGCTCTCGCCAATGGTAGCGGTGGAATCCGCACTGAACTGGTCGACCCAGGACGCTCGCCAACCGGTTCGGTGCTCAGTCCGCCGTTGTGCCCCCTGCAGGCTCCTGCGAGACTGATTCAATGGACTTCAAAGTTGCTGACCTCTCACTGGCCGATGCCGGCCGCGACCAGATCCGCCTTGCCGAACACGAGATGCCCGGCCTCATGGCCATGCGGACACAGTTTGGTGACTCGAAGCCGCTCACGGGGGCCAAGATCACCGGTTCACTGCACATGACGGTGCAGACCGCGGTGCTCATCGAAACCCTGGTGGCGCTCGGCGCACAGGTCCGGTGGGCCTCGTGCAACATCTTCTCGACCCAGGACGAGGCCGCGGCTGCAATCGCCGTCGGCCCCAACGGAACTCCCGAAGACCCCCAAGGTGTCCCGGTCTTCGCCTGGAAGGGCGAGACGCTCGAGGAGTACTGGTGGTGCACGAAGCAGGCCCTGACGTGGGCCGACGCAGACGCTCCGAACATGATCCTGGACGACGGTGGCGATGCGACCCTGCTGATCCACAAGGGCGTCGAGTTCGAGAAGGCCGGCCAGGTGCCGCAGCCCGTTGGCGACGGTGGGGAGTTCGACGAGGTCCTCAAGGTGCTGGCCGCCACCCTGGCCGAAGACCCACAGATGTGGACGCAGATGGCCAACTCCATCAAGGGTGTCACCGAGGAGACGACCACCGGCGTACACCGCCTCTACGAGATGATGAACGAGGGAAGCCTGCTGTTCCCCGCGATCAACGTCAACGACTCTGTCACCAAGAGCAAGTTCGACAACAAGTACGGCTGCCGGCACTCGCTCGTCGACGGCATCAACCGCGCAACCGACGTGCTCGTCGGCGGCAAGGTCGCGGTCGTCTGCGGCTACGGCGATGTCGGCAAGGGATCCGCAGAGTCGCTGCGTGGCCAGGGCGCCCGCGTGATCGTCACCGAGATCGACCCGATCTGCGCACTGCAGGCCGCGATGGACGGTTACCAGGTCGCACAACTCGATGACGTGCTGGGAATCGCCGATCTGGTCATCACCGCCACCGGATGCCTGAACGTCGTCACCGCCGCGCAGATGCAGAAGATGAAGGACAAGGCGATCCTGGGCAACATCGGCCACTTCGACAACGAGATCGACATGCTAGGACTGGCCAAGGTCGATGGCGTCGCGGTGAAGGAGATCAAACCGCAGGTTCACGAGTGGACCTTCGCTACCGGGAACTCGATCATCGTGCTGTCCGAAGGCCGTCTGCTCAACCTGGGAAACGCGACCGGTCACCCGTCGTTCGTGATGAGCAACTCCTTCACCAACCAGGTCCTGGCCCAACTGGAGCTCTTCACCAAGACCGAGCAGTACCCGGTGGGCGTCTACATGCTGCCCAAGCACCTCGATGAAGAGGTTGCGCGCCTGCACCTGTCAGCACTGGGCGTGGGACTGACCGAACTGACCGCAGAGCAGGCCGAGTACTTGGGGGTGGCCGTAAGTGGTCCGTACAAGCCCGAGTACTACCGCTACTGACGCGGCAAGCGGCCCGGCGAGGGTCACGTACGGACGGCGGGGCTTCAAGTAATGTGCTCGCATGAAGATCACCTATGCGGCCATTGCTGCCGCTCTCGTCGCCCCCGCCCTGCTTGCTAGCCCCGCTTCCGCCTCGACCGACACGGTGAAGGTCAAGGTCGCCATCGACAACTGCACCAACTGCGAAGTCATGGCCACCTGGAGCAAGAAGGCAACCGTGAACAGCAAGTTCAAGAGCGCCTCCAAGGTGCTCAAGGCCGACAACGACACCGTGTCGTTCAAGGTGCCGAAGGGTTACTGGCTGTACTTCACCGCCACCAGCCCGGACTCTGAGGTCGACGCGGCCTCGGTGCTGGTCACCAAGTACGTAGGGCAGAAGCAGGGATCTTCGCCGACGTTGAAGCAGGCACGCAAGGGAACCAATGGCGCCTACTTCTGCACGATCGCGGCCAAGGGGACGATCGAGGCAACCGCCGGCATCGTGAAGGCTGAGGGCGCGAAACTGCTGGCCGTGTGGGCAACACCGCAACTGCAGGCCCAGGGCAAGAAGTTGAAGGGCAAGGACAGCATCAACGGTGTGTACGGAACTCAGAACACCCTGCCCTGCCAGTGAGGTTGTGACGACCGGCCCCGTCTCCCGCGCTTCGCCGAGACGGGGCCGGTTCGTTCGACCGGCCGTGAGAGCGCCCCGTTGACTCAGCAGCGCGCGAGCAACTATTACCGTTATGATCGAAGCCAACGAGGGGTAGGTACATGTCAAAGCGCTTGTTCACGTCCGAATCCGTGACCGAGGGTCACCCGGACAAGATGGCCGACCAGATCTCCGACACCATTCTGGACGCGATGCTCAAGGACGATCCGGGCAGCCGGGTCGCCGTCGAGACCTTCCTGACCACGGGCTTGTGCCTGGTCGGTGGCGAGGTCACCACCTCCACCTGGGTCGACATCCCGGCCCTTGTCCGCGAGACCGTACTCGGGATCGGCTACGACTCCTCCGACAAGGGCTTCGATGGGGCCTCCTGCGGCGTGTCGATCGCGATTGGCAAACAGTCCCCTGACATCGCCGCCGGCGTCGATGACGCGCTCGAGGAACGAGTGGGCGGCAGCGGTGACCCGCTTGACGCCCAGGGCGCCGGCGACCAGGGCCTGATGTTCGGCTACGCCTGCGACGACACCCCCGAACTCATGCCACTACCCATCTCGCTGGCGCACAGGTTGTCGCAGCGCCTGGCGCAGGTACGCAAGAACGGCACCCTGCCCTACCTTCGACCCGACGGCAAGACCCAGGTCACGATCGAGTACGACGCCGATCGGGCTGTTCGCCTCGACACCGTGGTGCTCAGCACCCAGCACGCCCCCAGGATCGACCTTGACAACCTGCTCACCCCGGACATCCGCGAGCAGGTCGTCGACCCGGTGCTGGCCGAACTCGCGCTGGACACCGAGGGATACCGCCTCCTGGTCAACCCCACGGGCATCTTCGAGGTCGGCGGTCCGCAGGGTGACGCGGGCCTGACCGGCCGCAAAATCATCGTTGACACGTACGGCGGCATGGCCCGACACGGCGGCGGCGCCTTCTCCGGCAAGGACCCGTCCAAGGTCGACCGCTCGGCGGCCTACGCGATGCGCTGGGTGGCCAAGAACGTGGTCGCGGCCGGTCTGGCCAAGCGCTGCGAGGTGCAGGTGGCCTATGCGATCGGCGTGTCGCACCCGGTGGGCCTGTTCGTGCAGACATTCGGTACCGGCACGGTGCCCGACCAGCAGATTCAGGATGCGGTCACCAGCGTCTTCGACCTGCGACCGGCTGCCTTGGTGGCTGAGCTTGACCTCCTGCGCCCGATCTACGCGCAGACCGCTGCATACGGGCACTTCGGCCGGGAACTGCCCGACTTCACCTGGGAGAGCACCCACCGCGCCGAGGCTCTTGCCGCTGCGGTCAAGGGCTGAGCCAGGGCGGCCGAACCCTCGCGTGGTCGTGGCTGCTGGCCGCTGCTGGCCGCTCCTGGTTAGAGGTTGTGCTGTTGGTTAGCGAATCCACGCGTTGTTTCTCTAACGAACAGCACAACCTCTAACCAACCGGGCCGAGCCGACAACCAACCGGTCGAGCCGGCGGGTCAGCCGCCCAAACCGGCCGCGTCCCGCAAGGCCTCTTCGAACCCCTCGAGATCCGCGACTGTCAGGGTGAGACCGGGGTGCAGGATGATTCCTGAGGGATCCAGGATCTTCACCGGCTCCCGGAATTCCACGCAGATCCCCCCGACTGTCGTCGTACCGAACGTGGCTCCCCGGTCAGCGAACGAACCGCGCGCGCCGATGGCCTTGACGGCCGAAAAGGGACCCGTTCGAGACACGCACCGGATATTCTTCACAGAGGTTCGGCAACGCCAGGGCCCGAAACGCGCGTCGAGGGTCTTCTGGCTAAGGTCCACCTTCGCGGTCAACGGAGTAACCCCAATAGCGGCCAGCGCTGGGAGATACTTCTTCTCGAAGGCGAATTCGAATCGCACTGTCCAACCGTACGCCCCCGACATACGCGAGGTGAACACAAATGGAGTTGCAGGGCCACCCCTCGCTTCTCCGTACCGACTCGCCCGCGGATCCTCAGGACGCCCGTCGCAACAATCGCGACCGCCTGCTTCGAAGCATCATCACCCGGGGACCGGCCACCCGCGCGGAGTTGTCGCGGCGCACCGGGCTGAGCCGACCAACCATCTCGGTGATCGCCAACGAACTGCTCACCACTGGTCTGCTGAGCGAAGGCGAGCGGGTCTACAGCGGCGGCGCCCCCGGGACGCTGCTGCAACTCGCCAAGGACACAGGGGTGACGATCGTCGCGGACGTGCGCGACCCGGCCCGGTTGCGGATGGCGACGGTCCCTGCCAGCGGCGAGATCGCCACCATGGCGTCCGCGAGCGTCCAAGCTGGCCCGGAGGTGCTCGCGGAGATCCTGGCGTTCGCCGGACGCGTCGAGCCCACGTCACTGCTCGGTGTGGCGTTGGCCGTGGATGGATGGGTGTCCGCAGACGGACAGTGGCGCTGCAGCCCCAACCATGGGCTCGGCGGCGATCTGATCGACCAGTTGCGAAAGAAGTTGCGCCTACCGGTCTTCACGTTGACTGCTGCTGAAGCCATCGCCGTCGCGGATCTTCGGGACAGTCCCACCGACCTGATCGCGCAGGCCAGTGTCGTCTTCGGCGACCAGCTCGACATGGTTATCAGCGTGGGTGGCCGGATCTGGCCGGGGAACCGCCGGCCTTCGGGGGACATCGCGCACCTTCTGGTGGGCGGTAGCGGGCCCACCTGCACGGTCTGCGGCCGCACCTGTGTTCAAGCCCGGGTGCTCGAGTTGCACACCGCCCCATCGGCGCGCATCCGCAATCACTCGGCCAAGGCTTTGGCAACTGTCCTGGCCCCGCTGATCGCCGGTATCGAGATCGAGGAGATCGTGCTCGCGTGCTTGCCCGCTGATGTGGCTGAGCCGATGGCAAGCGCCCTGCACGAGGAGCTGGCAAAGCACCTCATGGCGTACATGATTCCAACGGTGCGCGCGTCCGCGCGGAACGACGACGGCGTCATGCAAGGCTCCGCGGCGATGATGCTCTACCGACGGTTGGGCTGAGCTCACCAGGACGCGTGCAGCGGACGCCCTTCGGCATACCCTGCAGCCGACTGGATTCCGACGGCCGCGTTCTCAGCGAACTCCTCGACACTTGCCGCACCGGCATAGGTGAAGGCACTTCGTACCCCGCTGACGATCTCGTCGATGAGGCTCTCCACACCGGGGCTGCCGGGATCCAGATACATACGCGAACTGGAGATACCCTCCTCGAACAGCGCCTTCCGAGCCCGGTCGAACGCTGAGTCACCGGCCGTTCGGCTGCCCACAGCGCGCGCCGAGGCCATACCGAAGGACTCCTTGTACGGTCGCCCCTCAGGGGAGATCTGGACATCCCCGGGTGACTCATGAGTGCCTGCGAACCACGACCCGATCATCACCGCGCTGGCCCCTGCAGCAAGCGCCAGTGCAACATCGCGAGGATGCCGGATGCCGCCGTCGGCCCAGATGTGCTTGCCCAGAGCACGGGCGGCCTGGGCACAATCGAGCACCGCCGAGAACTGCGGTCTGCCCACTCCGGTGCGCATCCTCGTCGTGCACATCGCCCCGGGACCCACCCCGACCTTGACGATGTCTGCGCCCGCCTCGATCAATTCCTCCGTACCCCTCGCTGTCACCACGTTGCCGGCCACCACTGGGACCGGCTGCGGCCCGATCGCAGCGAGCGCCTCGAGCATCTTCACTTGATGTCCGTGTGCGGTATCCACGACGAGCACATCGATCCCGGCAGCCACCAACGTCTTGGCGCGCAAGCCGACGTCGCCGTTGATGCCCACGGCCGCACCGATCAGCAACCTCCCGCCAGTGTCCACGGCCGGCCGGTACAAGGTGGAGCGCAGCGCCCCCTGCCGGGTCATGATGCCCACGAGGCGCCCGTCGTCACTGACCACCGGGGCGAAACGCCGGTTCTCGGCGTGCAGACGGTCGAACGCTTCGCGCGGCGACACGGTGTCGGGCAGTACGAACAGGTCGGTGCTCATCACCTGGTGAACCTGTGCAAATCGGTCGGCCTGCTGGCAGTCGCCCTCGGTCACCACACCGATCGGAACGCCGTCCTGCGTCACGATGGCTGCGTCGTGACTGCGCTTGGGGATCACGGCCAATGCCATGCCCGTCGTCTCCGTGGGGATGAGTGTCGCCGGGGTCTCGAACACCAGATGGCGCTGTTTGACCCAACTCACCACCTCTGCAACCACGTCGGTGGGGATGTCCTGCGGAATCACCGCCAAACCGCCCCGGCGCGCGATCGTCTCGGCCATGCGCCGTCCCGAGACCGCAGTCATGTTCGCGGCCACCACGGGGATGGTGAGCCCGGTCGCATCGGGGGTGGTGAGGTCGACGTCGTGACGTGATGACAGAGTCGATCGGTTAGGCACCAGGAAGACGTCGTCGTAGGTCAAGTCATAGGCAGGCTTGTTGAGCAGTCGCACGCCCTCGACGGTACGCGCATATGCCCACCTACGCTTGGACGTATGCCAGGTCACGACCACCCGATCTTCAGTCAGATCTACCGAGTACTTGCCCGCGCCGAGGACTCCGGAGCCATCGGCAAGGCACGCACCGAGGTGTCCCAAGCACTGCACGGTCGCCTGCTCATCGTGGGGCTCGGTCCTGCCGAGGACCTGCACCACCTGCCGGCAACGGTCACCGAGGTCGTTGCTGTGGAACCGAGCGCTCCGATGCGACGCGCGGCGGCCCAGGCCATCGCCAAATCCGGCATGCAGGTCGAACTGCTAGACGCAGTCGGCGAGGACCTGCCACTGCCCGACTCCAGCGTGGACGCCGTACTGTTCGCCTACGTCCTGTGCAGTGTGGACGACCCCGAGCGGGTGGTCGCGGAGGCCATGAGGGTTCTGCGGCCCGGCGGAACGATCGCGATCCTCGAGCATGTCGTCGCCGAAGACGGCAGTTGGATGCGGCGCGCGCAGCGGTTGCTGTCACCGGCTTGGCCGTGGCTGGCCGGAGGCTGCCGATGCGACCGCGACACCAGAGCCACCCTTGAGGCTGCGGGCCTGGACGTCAGCGGATTGAGTTCGCCAGCGCTGACACCGGTGCCGCCGGTGGCCCCCGCTCTGGTCGGGACAATCACGGTTTGAGGTTCAGGGGCGCAGTCGCACCGACAGGCAGGTCACGCAACCCTCGAGCTTCTCGAACTCGCTGATGTCCACCGCCACGACCTCCAACCCGCGAGCCCGAAACAGGTCAGCGGTCGCCGGAGCCGAGGTCGCCATCAGCACGGTGGTGTCGTCCAGCACCACCACGTGCGAGCCGGGTTCCTCGGGCACCGCCATAAAGGTCTCGAACGCACCCACATCGTCGACCAGGGGTGGGTAGCCGATCACGGTGCCGTCCGGCAGCGCGGTCACCGCGCTCTTCAGGTGCAGCACCTTGCTGACCGGCACTGGCACCGCTTGCACCCCGAGCGCCTCCCCCAACGACCGGACAGCACCTGGCGTGGTTCGCCCCCCGACTCCCACGAGAAACCGGCCGCCGATCTTCAGCACGTCCCCGCCGTCGAGCGTCTCGGGCGCCTCGATCGCCACCACCGGAACACCCATTTGCGCCAACACCTGCTCCACCGCGTCGGTCTCGGAACGTCGCTGCGTCGCGCCTGGGCGAGCGATCACCGCTGTCCCTTTCCACCACACGACCGTGTCCTCTACGAAGACGCTGTCCGGCGATTCCGGGGCTGCTGGGACCTCGACCGGTTCCCAGCCGAAGTCCGTCAATGCGCCGACGTACCCTTCCCACTGCGCCAGCGCGAGCTCGGCGTCGACCGGTTGGCGCTCGATGTGGGTGAGCAGACCCTGCGCGAGATTGGGACTGGGCCGGCGCACGAGGCACTTCATGTGAGTTGCTCCAGCAGTTCGGCCATCTTGACCTGAACCATGTTGATCGCCTTGAGCGGTCTGATCATCACTTTGAAATCGGTGATCAGACCCTGGGAGTCCCACCGGATGAGGTCCACACCGTTGACGCTGACTTGGTCGATCTCCGTCTCGAACTCGAGCACCGCGTCGTTGCCGTCCACCACTTCCCGGACGTAGCGGAAGGACGGGTTCGCGATCACGTGCATGGCGCCGGTCAGGTACAAGGCCACCAGGTCCTTGCCCTGCTGGGAGCGGAACAGGACTGGGGAGTGGAAGGTCGCATCCTCAGCGAGCACCTGATTGAGAAGAGCGGGATTGCGCGTGCGCACGACCTCGTGCCAGCGTTCCAGGGGGGTGTCCATGGTCGCGACTATTCTCTGTCGGCCTCTGCCGCGTCAAGCGCGCAGAAGCCGTTCGACAACCCGTTGTGTGGCTGACCCGTCCTCGTCGGGGCAGAACCTCCTGCGCGCCTTCTCGACGGGGACAGGTGCCCCGGGCAAACCTTCGCGCAACCACCGCTGCAGGGTCTCCACAGAGGCGGTCCGCGGACCAGGCAGTTCCTCGTCGCTGAGGTAGACGCCGCGCGGATAAGCCACAGGGGTGAAGAACGCCACCTGCGACCCGGTCGCGAGGAAGTCGAACGCCACGCTGGAGTAGTCGGTGATCAGGACTTGGGTACGCGACAGCAACTCGTTGGTGGACAGTTCGGGCGGCGGCAGGAAACCCGCAAGGCGGGGGTGTTCGCAAGCGGCCCTGGCAAGTTTGCTGTGCACCCGCAGCGCAGGTCGCAGACCCTCAGGGACGGCCCGGGAGATCGCCTGCATCCTTTCGGCCACGTCGTCGAGATCATCGGCGGCATCGGTGTAGGACTGCTCCTGCCAGGTCGGCGCGTAGAACACCAGATCGCGTTCGGGCTGTTCGCGGAACTGGACATCCACCCGGGGCGAGCCGAGTTCGGCGACGTTGGCCCCGCCGACACCGTAGGCCCCTTCGTACATCGTGTGCGTCATGTAGTGCCCGCTGGACAACACGATGTCGGCGCAACGCAGATTGGCCACGGTGTTGGCGATGTTGCCGTAGGGACCGGCGACATCGCGGCCCATCCGTTTCAACGGGGTGCCGTGCCAGGTGTTCAAGTACACCTGGTCGTCGCGCTTGTCGAACAGGGGCGGGAAGGTCACGTTGTTGACCAGGAAGCGGCTGGTCGCCAGCGCCTTGAAGTAGGCCGAAGACCGGTACTTCACAGTGCTCACCCGGGGCTCGTCGATGGGTAGCGGCTGGCGCAGGGCCCAGACCAGGGGCAGTTCGGTGTGAGCCAGCAGGTACTCGGCGATGGCTGCTGGATTGTCATTGCGCGCTGTGCCCTCGTAGGACTCGAGCAGGACCACGTCCTTGAGAGGCATCCGCCGCCAGCGTGCATAGACCCGCTGGGCCGCCACCTTGGCCACACTGCGCACACCGCTCACGCCCGAAAGGCTACCCATAGGCTGAGGCGGTGAGGGTTCTGCATCTGATCTCGAGCAGTGGTGTCTACGGTGCCGAGAAAATGGTCGCCGGTTTGTGCGCCGCCCTTCCTGCCTTCGACGTGGCGCCCACACTGGAGGTCTTCGAGAACGCCCACGCCCCGAACCTGGACGTGGCCGAGTACGCGGCACGGATGGGCGTGGACGTGCGCCTGCTGCCGTGCGGCGGACGTTTCGACCCGGCTGCCGTGCGCCGCCTGCGCTCGGACATCCGGCTTGTGGGCGCCGACATCGTGCACGCCCACGGGTTCAAGGCCAACCTCTATGGCTTCGTGGCGACACGCGGCAGCAAGGTGCGTTTCGTGGCCACCAACCACCGCTTCGACACCGGTCCGCAGAATCGCTTCGACCGCCCGGTTCTGCGCAGGGCAGATGCTGTGTACGCGGTGTCTGACGAGGCTCGGGACAGCTTGCGCACCGAATACGGCATCGCCCACGCTCTGACCATCCCGAACGGTGTCGAACCTGGCGACTACGCCGGGGTTGCGGCTGCGCTGGACCTGCCGCGACCCCTGGTGGGGATGGTCGCCCGCCTGGCACCCGAGAAGGCGCCCGGGGACTTCCTGACCCTCGCGGCGGCCATCGGACCCGGTACCACCTTCGTGCTGGTGGGTGACGGTCCGTTGCGCGACGAGCTCGCGCAGCAAGCCGGCGCCAATGTGGTCTTCGCCGGCTTCCGCGAAGACATGCCCGGGGTCTACGCGAGCCTCGACATCCTCGTGCAGCCCTCCTACCGGGAAGGCATGCCGATGACCATCCTCGAGGCCATGGCCTCGGGTGTGCCCGTGGTGGCCACGCGCGTCGGGGCCGCCGCAGACGTCATCGACGACGGTGTGACGGGCAGACTGGTCGAGGCCGGGGACGTGGTGGCCATGACCGATGCAGTACGAGAGCTACTCGGCGATCAAGGGCGTCGTGCGGCGATTGGGGCCGCGGCCCGGGCGGCCGTGGACGAGCAGTTCACGATGCGGGTCATGGCCGGCAGATACGCCCAACAGTATGAACGCTTGTTGCAGGTGACCTAGAAGCGGAACCAGCCACCACGGCTGGGGGCGGGGGCGCAGCTGCAGCGCTGTTCCTGAGGAAGGTGACCGAGAATCTGCTCAACATGGCTGCCACACCCTGAGTAGGTGGCCTTCTTGCAACTCGGGCAGAGAGCGGGGCTGCACATCCGTTGGACTCCTTGGGCTGGTTTGACAATACCCCCCCAGGGTACCACAGAGGCATTGCGCTCGAAAAGTCCATTTAGCCACGGGATCCGTTCACCCATGCGGTGGCGAGGTAGCGTGATGGCTATGGATAGCGCGTCGTTCATCAACCTCGAGGATCGGGCCGGTGCCCACAACTACCACCCGTTGCCGGTGGTGGTCACCGAAGGCGACGGCGCGTGGGTCACCGACATCGAGGGCCGGCGTTACCTGGACTTCCTCAGCGCCTACTCCGCCCTCAACTTCGGTCACCGGCACCCCCAACTGGTCGAGGTGGCCCACCGCCAGCTGGACAAGTTGACCCTCACCTCGCGGGCCATCCATTCCGACCAGCTCGGGCCTTTCTGCGCCGAACTCACCGACCTGGTCGGCCTTGATCGCGCCCTGCCGATGAACACCGGGGCGGAGGCGGTTGAGACGGCCATCAAGACCGCCCGCGCTTGGGGCTACCGGCGCAAGGGCGTACCGGAGGGTCAAGCCGTGATCCTCGTGGCCCATCAGAACTTCCACGGCCGCACGACCACGATCATCTCCTTCAGCGACGACCCCGTGGCACGCAACGACTTCGGACCGTACACCCCCGGTTTCGTGGCCATCGAATTCGGCGACATCAATGCTCTGCGCGACGCGCTGGCCGACCCGAACGTCGTGGCGTTCCTGGTCGAACCGATCCAGGGTGAAGCGGGGATCGTCGTGCCGCCCGAGGGTTACCTGTCACAGGCGGCCGCAGCCTGCCGCGACGCCAACGTCCTATTCATCGCCGACGAGATCCAGTCGGGACTGGGCCGCACCGGTCACACCCTTGCCTGCGACGCCGAGCAGGTGACACCGGACGTCCTGCTGCTGGGCAAGGCTTTGGGGGGCGGCATCCTGCCGATCTCAGCCGTCGTCACCCGAGACGATGTTCTTGCGGTTCTGCGGCCCGGGGAACACGGTTCGACGTTCGGCGGCAACCCGTTGGCTTTGGCTGTGGCCCGCGAGGTCATCGCAATCCTGGCAACCGGGCACTACCAGCAGCGCAGCGCCGAACTTGGCTCGCACATGCTGACCCGCCTGCGCGAGGAGGCCCCGCCGATCGTCAAAGAGGTGCGCGGACGGGGTCTGTGGGCTGGCGTCGAGGTCCACGAGCAGTACGCACCGGTCCGGCCTCGCTGCGAGGCCGCCCTTGAGGCCGGGGTGATCGTGAAGGACACGCACGCGACGACGATCCGGTTGGCACCGCCTTTGATGATCAGCAAGCAAGACCTCGACCACGGGATTGACGTGATCCTCAAGGTCCTGAGTTGACCGTCCACGCCTTCACCGACGGGGCATGCTCCGGAAACCCCGGACCGGGGGGCTGGGGTGTAGTCATGCGGTGGGGGGACCACGAGCGGGAGTTGTTCGGCGGGGAGCCGCAGACGACTAACAACCGCATGGAACTGATGGCCGCGATCAGCGCGCTGGAGTCTTTGACCCGGCGCTCCGAGGTCATACTGACCACCGACTCGACGTACGTGAAGAACGGCATCACCACCTGGGTCAAGAACTGGAAACGCAAAGGCTGGACGACCTCCTCGCGCCAACCGGTCAAGAACGTGGACCTTTGGAAGCGGCTTGACGCCGCGGCGGCTCAGCACGACGTCAAGTGGGAATGGGTGAAGGGCCACAGTGGCCACCCCGAGAACGACCGCGCCGACGAACTAGCCCGGATGGGGATCGCCCAGATCCAGGGGTAGGTGACCTGGGGTTGTTCGGCCCGGTCGGCCGGGCGCCAGCCCGCGAGCCCGCCGCCGTTGGTTAGAGGTTGTGCTGTTGGTTAGCGAAACAACACGTGGATTCTCTAACCAGGAGCACAACCTCTAACCAGGAGCCCCGTTGGCCCCAGGAACCCGGCCGGCGCCCCCACCAGCCGTTGCCCGGCTCGCGCTCGTTGGGCAAGGACCCGCGCACCTGGGGTTGTTCGGCCCGGTCGGCCAGCCCGCCAGCCCGCCAGCCGTTGGTTAGAGGTTGTGCTGTTGGTTAGCGAAACAACACGTGGATTCTCTAACCAGGAGCACAACCTCTAACCAGGAGCCCCGCTGGCCCCAGGAACCCGGCCGGCCGGCGCCCCACCAGCCGTTGCCCGGGCACCCCGCGAGCCGCCGGCCACTCGCCGCCAGGCACACCCCCCGCCGCCCCCGGTCAGGGCCCCGAGCGCGGCTCGCGCTCGTTGGTCAAGGACCCGCGCGCCTGCTCGAGGGTGAATGTCCGCTCGGCACGACTGCGGCCGATGAAGGCCACCGCCCAGTGCCCAAGCGTGGACGCCTTCTCCTGGAAACCGACCAGATAGAGGATGTGGATGAACAGCCATGCGCACCAGGCGATGAACCCGCGCAGCTGCAGCGACCCGACGTTGGCCACTGCCCGGAACCGCGAGATGGTGGCCATGCTGCCCTTGTCGAAGTAGGAGAATTCGGTCTTCTCCGGTTTGCCCTCCACCCGGGCCCGGATCTTGCCCGCGCTGAACTTCGCGCCTTGCATGGCGACCTGCGCCACCCCGGGCAGGTCGTCCAGGGCGATCATGTCGCCGAGCACGAACACCTCCGGATGCCCCGGCAGCGTGAGGTCCCGGTTGACCTTGACTCGGCCCGCGCGATCGACCTCGGCGCCTGCCTGCTCGGCGATCGCACGCCCGAGCGGGTTGGCCTGCACCCCCGCTGCCCACACCACACAGTTCGACGCGATGTGTTCGCTGGATCCGTCATGGTGCTCGACGTCGACACCGGTCTGATCGACTGCGCGGACCAGAGTGCGGGTGCGGACCTCGATCCCCATCTTCTGCAGCTGCTCCTCGGCCTTGGCCGACTGCTTAGGACCGAAACTGGACAAGACGCCGTCACCGCCCTCGACCAGGATGACCCTTGCGCTCGTGGGGTCGATACGGCGGAAATCGCGGCGGATCGTACGCCTCGACAGTTCGACGATCTGGCCCGCCAGTTCAACCCCGGTGGCGCCACCGCCGACCACGACAAAGGTCATCCAGGGTCTTGTCTCCTCGGGTTTGTCCTGCAACTCGGCCATTTCGAATGCTCCGAAGATCCGGGCCCGGATCTCCAGGGCGTCGTCAATGCTCTTGAGCCCTGGCGCGAACGGCTCGAACTGGTCGTTGCCGTAGTAACCGGTCTGTGCACCGGCCGCCACGATCAGCGAGTCATAGGTGGTGACCGTTCGCATCTCGCCGATCTCCGAGATCACCGTTCGTGCCGCCAGGTCGACCTCGGTCACCTCCCCCAGGAGCACCGTGGTGTTGGACGAGCGTTTCAGGACCTCACGGGTGGCCGGGGCGATCTCACCTTGGGAGAGGATGCCCGTGGCCACCTGGTAGAGCAGGGGCTGGAACACGTGGTGCGAAACCCTCGAGATCAAGGTGACGTCCACGTCGGCGCGCTTGAGCCTCTTGGCCGCGAACAGTCCGCCGAAGCCGGATCCGATGATCACCACGTGGTGCCTTGATTCCATACACTGACTCTGCCACCAAACCAGCCCGGCGTACCATGACCGACCTCACACAGATGGCAGGCTTAGCGGCGTGAACATCGTCCTGATCGGAATGCGAGGGGTCGGCAAGACCAACATCGCCCGCCGGTTGTCCTTCGTGATGAAACGCCCGGTGATGACCACCGATGTGCTGATCGAGTACGACCGCGGATTGTCGGTGGCCGACTTCGTGGCGCGATACGGTTGGGCGGCCTTCCGAGACGCCGAGTACGACGTGGTGCGCAAGCTCGCCGCGATGGACCACCTGATCATCGATGCCGGGGGTGGCGTGGTGGTCGATCTAGACGAGCAGGGCCACGAGGTCTTCAGCACACGCAAGGTCGACCTGCTCAAGGCCGGCGGGACGGTCGTCTTCCTGCGCGGGGACATTGGTCGATTGGCGGCCAAAGTGACCGGCGACCCCTCGCGTCCGGTCCTGGACGCGACCCGCTCGGCGGTCGACCTGATGCGGGCTCGCTTGCCCTTCTACGAGGCCGCCGCGAACGTCATCATCGACGTCGAAGGCCGCCAACGCACAGACATCGCCGACGAAATCGCCCTTCGCTACCCCTGATCCGCCGCGCGTATCGCTACGGTTGGTTGCACTATAGGGAGAAATCCGCAGGAGGACCGCCATGCCAGTAGCTGTGCCGATCGTGGCCGGGACGGCCATTCGCGGTGTGGCCGCCACCCTCATGATGCGCAGGGTGCTGGAGCGGCACCCCAACGCCTTCCTCATCACACTGGCCAGTTTCGGGGTGACCCTGCCCCTGCATCGGTCGCAGGAACACCTCAGCGAGGACATCGCTCGCGGCTTGCAGGAACAAGGACGAGCTCCCGACTCCCCAGTCGTCCTCGTTGGCCACTCCCAAGGTGCGCTGGCCAGCCTGCGATACGCCCTCGACCACCCCAAACAGGTCGTCCACGTCATCAGCGTCGGCGCCCCCTGGGACGGATCCGCAAGCGCCAAGCGGGTCTCCGGGTTGTTCCGGTGGGTTCCGCGCGACATCACCCCAGCCCTCACCGACATGGCCCAAGGGTCACCCTTCTTGTCCCAGTTGCACGCCGACCTGCCCTTCATCGCAGACCGGGTCACGAACATCTACAGCACCCATGAGCTGTTCATCAGTCCCTACACGGCCGCCCACATCGACGTACCCGGTGTGACCAACCACCTGATCTCCACGGAGGCGGAGTACCGACGGCACCTGGTGGCTTACCCCGACCTGCGAATCGACGGCCATATTGAGGGCCGGATCACCCACATCGGCGAGATGAACGCCCCGGAAGTACGCGCTGTGATCTGGGCCAAGGTCGAAGAGGTTTCCGAAGCGGTAAGACGCGGCGACTTCGACGAGGGGCGTTCCGCCTGAATCCTGACCTAGGCCTCTAGACCCTCCTCTTCCAGCCGCTTCTTGGCCGCAGTCCGGGCCGCGGTCATAAGCACCCGGACCAAACCGGTCAACAAGGTCAGGCCAACAGCCATCTGGACCATCACCGCGATCATTGCAGCGTGGGAGGTCGCCACGATGTCCCCGAAGCCGACCGTGGACAGAATCGTCATGGTGAAGTACATGGCGCTGATCTTGTCCAAAGATTGGTTGAAGTTGGCCGGGTCGGCGATGCTCAGACTCAAGTAGGTCAGGCTGAAGATCGCCACCATCGCAGTGATCATGACAGCCAGGGCCACGATCCCGGTCCGCAGTGGATGCTTCGAACGATTGACCCGTCCGAGAAGTAGGAACGCGGTGACCACATAGACCACGCTCACGACGATGATCGTGATGAACACCAACCAGGGCGGGTCCTCCCCTGTGGGCTCAGGGATGACCATGTAGACGCCGAGGATCGCAGCTACGACGAGGATTCCTGCGGAGGCCAGCGGAACCCCCGCCCGCACGAAATCCCGAGTCGTGGTGGGCGGCTTTTGAACCATGGAGATCAGCCTGCCACAGAGGCTGCCCTGCCTCAGAGGTCAATGCCGGGTAAACGGCTGCCACTCGCCCGTGGGCAGGAACGCCCGCTTGAACAGTTCGACCACGGCCAACCGGTACTGCGGGACGAACGCGGCCGGCGAACGCCCGATGGCATCCAGGGGTATCCGTACCTGCAACGCGGCGGGCTCGATTGTGAACTCGGCCGGCGCAGACAGTTCGACGGCTTCACCATCGACCCCGGCAGCGATGGGTTGATCGGAGTGAACTTCGAAGGAAGTGGCCGTCCATGCGTTGAAACCGGGGGAGGATTTCAGCAGTCCTATCGCGGCCCTTGCGAACATCTCGGTGACACCGGCAGCGTTACTGAGTTCGGCGGTCACTATGCCCAGCTCACCGGAGTTCAACCGTGGACGCCCACCCGCACCGCGGACGTCGAGCAGGTAGGGGTTGTTGGAGACGTGCACGATGTGGACGGTGGTGTGGACCAAACCGTCCGGGCCTGTGAACCTCAGATCGGGCGGGGCTTCGACAAGGGAAGGAAGTTCGTCGATGGTCGTCTCCAGTTTCCGTTCCCGGTAACTCGCACTCTGGACGACCTCACCGTAAATGCCCATGGAGACGTTGTTCACAAATGCTCTGCCGTTGACCCGCGCCATGTCCACCGTCTGCACCCTGGCCTCGCCGAACGCGGCCAGAGCCGCCACTACGTCGGCCCGGTCCAGGCCGAGGTCCATCGCGAAGTGGTTGCGCGTACCCGCCGGGATCACCACCATTTGAGCTCCGGCCGCACTGACGAGGTCGGCCACCACGGCCAGGGAGCCGTCACCCCCCGCGACACCGACCACGTCGGCACCCCCGGCCAACGCCTCGACGGCCAGCTCACGCAGGTCCCGGCCGGGACCGAACTCGTGGCAGTCGATTCCGCGTGCACGCGCCTGAGCCACCAGGTCGAGAGACTCGGCCTTGGCACCACCCGACAGCGGGTTCACAAGTAGGACCGGACGGCTCGCGGCCGGGACCCTGACTCCGGGCGGCGTGAGGTCCGACAACGAGCGTCGATCCCGGCCGAGTGCGTAGCGGCCAAGCGGAAGGGACAACGCGATCGTCAAACCTCCGAGGACGATGATCCAGCCGTCTTCATGGGCACCGATGGCTGCGATCAGCGCGGCCATCATCAGCAGCACAGTGACCCAGGCCGCCCGCTGGCGGGCCGGACCCCGGGTGGTGAGGGTCACCCAGCCGAATCCGATACCGGTCAGGAAACAGATCAGCGCGACGATGATCGCGATCGGGTTCTGCGCGAACCCGGTTGCTAGAGCTGCCGCACCGGCCAAGGACGCAGCCAGTGCCCCAATGGCCGCTAGCCGGCGACGGGTGGCGAACGAGACGGTACTCACGACAGGATGCGGTCCGCAACGTCGCTGCTCAGTTGGCCCACGCCAGCACCGATGAGCGCTCCCACCACGACATCTGCGGGGTAGTGCACTCCGGTGTGAACCCTGCTGTAGGCGACCAGCGAGGCAACCACGCGCAGACCCATCCCCGTCCAGGGCATCGTCGACGAGACCCCTTGGGCAAAGGCGAAGCCCGATGCCGAGTGTCCGGAGGGAAAGGAGTCAGAGGTAGGCATCCGCACGTGTCGGTTGGCGTCGTCGCCGGGACGTTGCGGCCGCTCACGGCGGAAGACACGTTTGAACCCCTGGTTCACGACCAGGGAACTGAGTCCGACCGCCGCCAGACCCGTGGCAGCTGCCCGGCGTCCGGTTGGGCCGCCGAATGCGGCCAGGGCCGCGCTGCTGGCGATCCACAGGCGCGAGTAGTTGGCGGCGTGGCTCAACCGGCGCAGTGCCAGGTCCACCTGCGGGTGCCCTGCGGTGGCGATTGCGGAGTACAGCTCTTGGTCGGTTTCACGCAGGCCAGACATTGGTGTGATCGTGTCACATCCCCCCGGTCCGGCGAGGTTCAGGGCAAGGGCCAAACCGGCGGCGGATACAGCGGTTCCTTGGTGTCCGGTCCAAGCCTCGGGCCGATGTTCACCTTGTCGATGCACGTCTGCACGCCGGGGTCGGTTGAACCGGCGATGACCTCGTTGACCGGGCCTTCCACCTGGAAGAAGACGTTGTGCAGCCCTGCGACGATCGGCACTTGGTGTGTTGTCGGTCCGACCGTCAACTCCAGGGTCGTGTCCGCCGAACTGAGGTATGTGACCTCCGCGACGAACGACCATTGCGGCACCTGCTGCACCATCGGGATGGAGGTCGTCGCCTGGCCCACGCGGTACCCGCAAACACCCTTGGGGACCGACAGGACGCCCGGCACGAACTGTTGCTCGGCGGTGCCGTCACGGGTGAATCCGTACAGCCCCCCTGTGGAGTACTCGACGAACGGCCGGAACACCGGATCGGGCGCGAAGACAACTTCGGTACTTGCATACGGCAGCATCAGCAAGGGATGCACGAGGTCGGTCATCGTCCGCTGCGGAAGAAACGTCGCCTCAGCCGGCGTTTGGACCACGGTGTCCTTGGCCTGCCGTACGTAGTCCTTGGTCTGGCTGTTGATCCATCGCAGGGAGGGTTCCACAGCCGAAATGAGACTTGAGGTGAGCAACGCGACAGCGGCACCGACGGCCACCGAACGCCGCGAGATGCCCCGGGCGGCAATGTTCTTTGCCCGCTCCGAGAAGGGTCTGATCTCCCCGAGCACGGGGTAGAAGAGCAGCCCTGCGAACAGGGACAGTGGTATCCAGAAGTCAGATGTGTACCGGTAACCGGTGGACGCCACCAGTGATCCGCCGCGGCCGTACATCGCCACGGCCGTCAGCGCCAGGGCGTAGACCAGCAGCCCTATGAGGTACGGCCACAGATTGGGGCGGAAGAGTCGGACGACCACGAACACCGCGATCAGCAGCACCACCGCCAGCACGTAGAGCAGTGTCTGCGGCCGGGGGATGACCAGCACCCCGTTCCACGACTCGCCCTGGGCGCTGAACCACAACCAGGGACCTCCGGCCGAGCCGTTGACGATGTTCAGCAGGAACAGATCCCGGCCATACCGCAGGGCACGCATCAGGTCCCAGTTCGGGTCCCTGGAGATGGGGGCGTACACCCGCAGGAACAACGCGTAGCCAACCGTGAAGACTCCCAGGGCAGTCCAATACCGCGGGTTGAGGCGCCACGCCGCTTTGATGCCGCGACGGTGCGGAGCCCCAATGGGAAGGAAGGCGGCGATCATCACCATTGCGATCAGGAACAGGGTTCCCTTGCTGATCGACGTAATCGCCCCTGCGAACGCCAGACCGGACCAGAGCCACCAACGGCCGGGGCGGCCCTCGAGTGCGCGGATCAACGACCAGATGGCGACCATCATGAACAACCCGTACGGCGCGCTCTCGACGATCATGCACCACCACACGCCCACCTCGAACATGAACATGGTGCTGGCTGGCACGAGGAACGCCAGCAGGGCTGCGATGTTCGAGCCGGTCAGGTGCAAGACGATTCGCCACAGCAACGCCAACGTGGCCAGTTGCATCAGCAGCGCCCACACCATCAGCACGGTCCACGAGCCGGGCCAGCCCGCCTGCAGGATCCAGCTGACCAGCAGGCCCCACGGCTGGACGTGTCCGTAGTAGGAGCGGAACAGGTACTCAGGGGTCAAAGCCGAGTCGTGGGCCCAGAAGCGTAGTGCGAAGTCATCGGCGTACAGGTAGCCGTTGAACATGACCGGTGCGCGCACGAGCACGTAGCCCAGCAGAGCCAGGAGCATCGGGGTGTAGGGCCGCACGGAACGTGCAGGAGTCACCCGCTCGCTGTCCACGGTGGCCGTCACCGTTCAGAAACTACTTCACCGACGCCCGCCAACGCCGCAGGTGCCTGCTGTCCGGATCTGCAGGCTCATTCCCCTCGATCGCGGCTCGCTGTCCACGAGACGATCAACGCGACCATGATCAGCCTGCAAATCCGGACAGTGGCTTCGGTCACGAGGTGCCGCGCCGCCCCGATCGCCGAACAAATGCGCAGATCCGGCACCGCTCACACACAAGGAAGGCAGGTCCCTGAACCGCGCGAATCAGGCCGGAGAAGACCCGACCGGACCCAGCCACCCTTGTTCGGCCAGCCACACCCGGGTGAGTTCCATGCCCTGGTCCAGACCCACCTGTGGCACCCAGCCGAGCAGATCACGGGCTTTGACGATCGAGTAGGTGCCCCGCCGGTCCGCGAGGTAACGCACCGCTGCCGGACTCAGCTCGATCTGCCTGCCCAACGCTGTGGCTGCCCGCGCCTGTGCCCCGGCTCCGGCGATCATCACTGATCTGGGAAGCCGCGGCACGGGTTTGCGTCCGAGCATGCGGGCGTAATGGTCGAAGTACTCCCCCGTCGGCACACCGACCCCGCCCGACAGCGTGATGATCTGCCCTGCAGCGGCGGGTTCGCCGGCCGCGGCCACAATCCCGGCGACGACGTCGTCGACATACACCGGGCTGTGGATTCCGGTGGTTGGAACGGCCACCCGCCGACCCTTGATCATCTGGACCGGCAGGATCGTCCAGGGACGACTGCGCGGGCCGTACACATCACCGGGCCGCACGATCGTGACGTCGATGTCAGACCGAATGTGCTCGTCGAGGCACAGATGCTCGGCCGCGATCTTGGTGTCCGCATAGGGCACGCCGGTCGGACGGGTGGGGTACGCCTCCGTGACACCGTCCGGGAAGTCGTTGCCGAACACCGTCACGCTGGAGAGCAGGACGAACCGTGTGGCTGCACTGGTGTGGGCCGCATCGAGAACATGGCGGGTGCCCAAGGTGTTGACCCGCCAGAACTGATCGGTCTGCGACGGCATACCGACCATCGCTGCGGTGTGGATCACCACGTCGACCTCGCCCAGGTCCATCCAGGCTCCGGGAATCGCGATGTCGGCACTGATGTCGGTCCCTGCGACGTCAAGGCCTCGTACCTCATACCCCTGCTCGCGCAATGCCGCGACGAGCCTGGAACCGATGAATCCTGCTGCGCCGGTGACCACGAATCTCACGGGGTCAGCCTATGCGCGTGGCCATCGGTCCGACTCCCAGTATCCGCCTGGGGCAACCGCGGGAGGGCCTCAGGTGTGACGCGGCAGCACGATCGCGGGCACAGGGGTGGCCCGAAGCAGTTTGTAGGTCATGTCGCCGAGGAAGACCCGCCGCAGCAACGAACCTCCTGAGGCAAGGACCAGCAACTCGTCACCGGTCCAGTCGAAGCGCTGGACGGCGGACTGGACCGTGTCGCCGAACGTAATCTCGGCTTCGGCATGTGCGCCGATGCCTCGCAATGCACCGGCCAAGGCGACCTGGGCATCGTCGCGCACCTGCTGGACCACCAGGCTCTCGCCGTCGAAGGCCTGGTTGCTGCCCATCACCCGATGGCGGACAATCACCGTCAGCCCTGTGATCGGCAGGTCCGGGGTGTTCTCGGACGCCCACTCGAGGGCCTTATGGCTCTCCGGGGTGTCCTGGAAAGCGACAACGACCCGTCCGAGGGACTCCGGGCTGCTCCGGCGGTACTCCGCGGGGGCCAGCGCGACCGGCACGTGGGCGCCGTGCAGCAGTTGATCGGCTGTGGAGCCGATGAGGAAGCGCCCCTTGGCCGAACCCGGGGCGCTGCCGATCACAATCATCGTGGCCCCGGTTTTGTGCGCCAACTCGTCGAGGCCCACCCCGCTCGAGCGGTGCCCGTGGACGGACGTCGTGAACTCGGTCAGACCCAACCGCGGCGCGTCGCCAGCAGCATCAGCAACGATCTCAGCCGCCTCGGCGCGCAAGTACTCGACCCACTCTGCGTCCACCTTGCGCTTGCCGCCCTGATCGCTGGGGGCCGCGTACACATGGCCGAGGACCACCTCGGCACCCATCGACTTCTGGAAAAGCGCAGCCAATGCAATCGCGTCAGCCGCTGACGAATCGGGGATCACCCCCACCAGGATCTTCATGGGCCTACCCGACCACCGGCGGTTCGGGATCCGGGGTGTAGTCGTCAGCCTCGCCGAGCGCAAGCCGCGATCGTCGGTATCCGTAGGTGAAGTAGATGACCATGCCGACTGCCAGCCAGCTGAAGAACACGATCCACGTGATCACGTCCAGCGACAGGATCAGGTACAGACACCCCACGACACCTAGGATCGGCGTGATCGGGTAGAACGGCGTCTTGAAGGAGCGGTCCATGTTCGGCCGGCTACGGCGCAGACTGATGACCCCGGCGTTGACGATCATGAACGCGAACAAGGTGCCGATGGAAGTGGCCTCCGCCAGTTGCCCCAGGGGAATCAATGCCGCGAGCACGGAGATGACAACTGTGACGATGATCGTGTTGTTGACGGGGGTCTGGGTGCGGGGATTCACCTTGGTGAACGTCTTGGGAAGCAGTCCGTCGCGACCCATCGCGAACAGGATGCGGGTCTGGCCGTACATCGTGACCAGAACGACCGAGAAGATCGAGACGACTGCGCCCAATGCGATCAGGGTCCCCGCCCAGGTGCTGCCCGTCACATCGTTGGCGATCTGGGCGAGTACCGCCTCGCTGCTCTTGCCCTCGTAGTCCGAGGGCTGCCCACCATTGGCGCCGATGGCCGCGATGGTCACCAGCAAGTAGGCGATGGTGACGATGATCAGTGAACCGATGATCGCGATCGGCAGGTCGCGCTTGGGGTTCTTGGCCTCTTCGCCTGCCGTGGATGCCGCGTCGAACCCGATATAGGAGAAGAAGACCTGACCGGCCGCTGCCCCGATACCCGCCACTCCCAGCGGCATGAAGGGCTGGAAGTTGCCGCCGTCGAACGCGGTGAACGCCACGATGCAGAAGAACGCCAGGATGGCCAACTTGAGGATGACCATGATGTTGTTCATCTTGGCCGACTCGCTGGCACCGCGCAGCAGCAGGAACATACATGCGACGACCACGAAGACGGCCGGGATGTTGATAACGCCGCCGTCACCGGGCGGGTTGGCGAACTCCGGTGGAATCTGGATGCCGAACGCGGAGAGGAATTCGTTGAGGTACTGGCCCCAGCCGACAGCGACCGCCGCTACGGCGACCCCGTACTCCAGCATCAGGCACCAGCCACAGACCCAGGCCAGAATCTCGCCGAGGGTGGCGTAGGCGTACGAGTACGACGACCCGGAGACCGGAATGGTGCCGGCGAGCTCGGCGTACGAGAGCGCCGAGAACGCACAGACCACAGCGGCGAGGACGAAGGACAAGATGACCGCCGGACCGGCCTTGGGGATGGCCTCGCCGAGGATGACGAAGATACCTGTGCCGATGATGCTGCCGACGCTGAACATCAGCAGCGCGAACAGGCTCATGCTGCGCTTCAGGCCCCCGTGGTCGCCTTCCTCCACAATGTGGTCCGGATTCTTGACCCGCATGATCTGCTTCAGCATCGGCTGACCGCTGGACATATGGACTCCCTTGTGGACCGGCATCGCACCGGCCATCGGCGCTACCGTACTGGCCAGGTAAGGCGCAATGCAGGGCGGCGGGAGAATCACTATGAAATTGGTAATCGGGGTCGCTGATGACTCGACCAGCACGGATGCTGTGGCCTTCGGCGCCACACTCGCCCGGACCTTCGGTGCCCACATATCCGTGGTGACGGTCAGCGCCACCGACGACGAGTACATCAACGACCACCTCGACCCGCGCTGGCAGCAACAGCGCGGCGACAGCTCGGCGGCGATCGTGGACGGCATCGCCGAAAGGCTCAAGACCCAGTACGGGCTCACCGCCCAGACGATCGTTCACCACCACCGCTCGTTGGGTAGTGGGCTGTCGGAGATCGCCTCTGAAACCGGGGCGGACCTGGTCGTGGTGGGCAGCGGGCCCGGCGGGTCGATCGGTCGCTTCGCAATGGGCAGCACAACCAACCAACTGCTTCACCACTGCGCGATCCCGCTGGTCCTGGTCCCCTCCGGATATGCCCGTCATCCGGCTGACCGGCTTGGCCGGGTTCTGGTGGCCTTCTCGCAAGGTCCAGAGGGCGAAGTTGCCACCGCCCGCGCAGTGGAACTGGCGAAGACCGCAGGTGTGCCGTTGCGGCTGCTGACTCTGCTTGTCCGCCACCGCGTCTACGGTTCCGACCTGGGCGCTGACGCCGAAGGCTCGGTGTTGAATGCTTCCCTGGAGATGCTGCGCGGACACCAGGAACACGCGCTGGCGCTCATCCAAACCGACGGTCTGGACCTCAGTAATGACATCCTCGTCGGGGACTCACCGCTGGCGGCGATGAGCCGCGAGGACTGGCAGGACGGGGATCTGCTGGTTGTGGCGTCCGCCTCCGGAGGCATCCTGCGGCGGATCTTCCTCGGTGACACCACCTACAAGATCCTGCGGGCCGCAACTGTGCCCACGCTGGTCCTACCCCGTCATCACGACTGAGCTGTGAGTCGTACGGGCCGCGATGCGCATTACGCCTTGTTGACGGTCTTCTTCGCGTACTCGGCTGCTTTGTCGACGTAGCTGCTCTTGCTCGGCTGACTGGTCTTGGCCTTACTGGCTGCCTTGTCGATCCCTGAGTTGATCTTGTCGGAGTGCTGGTTCGCAAGCTTCTGCGCCTGCTTGGCCCATTTCGAGAAACCCATGGTGTTCTCCCTTTCTGTTCTACCCCTATTTAAGCACGCCCCAAAGTTCCTGCATTACACATCGCATGTTAAACGTTGGTAAGCCATTTCTCGGATGCCCTTTCGGCCATGGCCGTGATGGTCCAGGAAGGGTTGACTCCCACGTTCTCCGGGACCACCGAGCCGTCCATGATCCGCAGCCCTTCGTAGCCGAACACCCTATGGTCGGAATCGACAACGCCCTGCTCGGGATCCGGCGCGATGACCGCGCCACCGAGGATGTGGGCGGTGGCACCGATCCCCAGCAGACTCTCCAAGATCGTCGAATAAGGCTTTCCCCCGCTGACCTCGGCCACGGCGCGCCCGGCCGCGTCAGCCTGCGGCAGGCTCACGGGCACCGGTTCCACCCCGTGCGGGATGGACGAACGCAGACCCCACCCGAGTGGGCCCTTGCGGTAGGCCAGGGCCATCTCGTTGTCGGCGTGCTGCATGACGGTCAGGATCGTGACCCGCTTGTACCAGTCGCGGGCGCGCGCATTGGCCGTAGCGATCCCAGGATGACGCGCCATGGCCTTCAACGTCTGCATCCTTCGGTTGCCGTTAACGGCCGGGGACAGGTACCAGCGCATGAAACCGTAGGAGCGCGGGAAACGGTTGTTGGTCACGTGGGTGAGCGGGTCGGGGTAGAAGTCGCTGGAGATCGTCGCACCCTGCGTCACGTCGGTACCAGGCGGGTGCAGGATGGCCGCGAACGCCTCGGAGTTGGTGCGCACATGCTTGCCCAGCATCGGCGAGATCCCCGGCAGCGTCTTCCACCGGTCGCGGCAGGCGGCGAGCAACTCGACCGTGCCAAGGACACCTGCGGCCAGCACGACTTCGTCGGCCTCGACGCTGGACACCTCACCGGTCAGCGGGTTGCGCGTGACGATGCGCCAGCCCGGGTTCAGCGGGACGAGGATGTGGACTTTGGACAGGGGCCGGATTTGCGCACCCAGTTCCTCCGCCTGCGCGAGGTAGGTCAGGTCGGTGGAGCGTTTGGCACCGTGCGGGCAGCCGGTGATGCACTGTCCGCACGCGATGCAGTCGGCGAATCGGATTCCCTGGTAGGTCGCCCCGTAGGTCTGGCCGACGCCCAGCGACTCTGCGGCCGCCTGCAGCCACTGGTCCTGAAGGCCACGCTGCGGGTTGCGTTCTCGCCCCAGCATCCGTGCGGCCTCGTCGAAATGGCCGGACAACTCTCCGGCCCAGTCGACCCCGGCCCGGGTCCAACCAGGTGCGTCGAACGAGCGTGGCTGCAGCAGGACCGCGGCGTACACGATTGATCCGCCCCCGACTCCCACCCCGCCCACGATCGTCAAGTGCCGCAACAGTGTCTGACGGAAGTAGCCGTGCAGACCCACTGCCGGTTCCCACAGCAGGGCCTTCGCACTGCGCGCGCCGGCCTCAAGGTCCTCGGGGGTCAAGCGACGTCCCTGCTCGAGCACCACCACCGAACGGCCCGCCTGGGCCGCCCGCAACGCCGCGACACTTCCCCCGAAGCCCGAACCGATGATTGCGACGTCGTAGCGCATAGTGCCATTACAGCCCACAACGCCGACGGGTATGACGGCCTTGGCTCAGAGTTTGAGAATCCCGCCGCCGATCAGCCATACGCTGAGCAGACCGAGCACGGCTGCGGCCACGATGGTGTTGTTGCGCTGCAACCAGTCCCTGGCCTTCGTGAGCGCGTTCAGGGTGCCATCGCCGCCGACGAGGAATACAACCAGTGGCCCGGCCACACTGGCCGCCCCGACCACGATGAATACGACCAAGGCGACCGCTGAGGTCGTCAGGCCCGCCCCGCTGGTCCCGATGGCCAGGCCCGCTGCGAGCGCCATCACAAGTTCCTTGGGGTTCGCAGCTGACATGAGGATCCCGAACCGGAAGGCCTCCCGAGGCCCCGCTTGCAGAAGGCCCTCGAGCCATTCAGGGGTCGACCCCGAGGACCGCCCCAGCCACATCTTGACTGCGAGGGCCAGTAGGGCCAGACCCAGCCCGATCCGCAACCAGGGAGCCCAAGCGGGGGAGTCGGCGCCCAGGCCCAGGGCCTCTGCGAACAGCGTGAAGGCCACGGTCACCACCGTCAGGCCCATCACCCAGGTTGCGACGTACAACACCGAGGTCCCGCGAGGCTCCGGCGTGAAGAGCATCACGATCGCGATGATCACCGGCAGCGGCGAGGCGAACACCCCGATCGCGAACGGCAGAATCTCAAGAATCAACTCCGGCACGCGCCCATTGTGAAGGTGACTGGCAGGTTAACGCCGATCGAAGCGATCGTGCGGGGCTGGCTCAACTAGTCGGGCAGATCCGCCGGCCACCTCTCGAAGCGCGGCGCACCCAGACCGCTCGCCCGGTCGAAGCCCACCTTCGCCGAACAACAACCGTTAGCGAACAGGTCGTTACCACCCTTCGTGACGTCGAAGATGGCCGATTCGGGCAGGCCATACAGCGTCGGGGCAATCAGCCCGAACCCCTTGTCCTGCTTGCCGGCGATCAGGGCCACCGTTGCCCCGATGAACGGTGAGGCGGCACTCGTCCCGCCGACCGGAATCACGATCGGCTGGCCGTTGTCGATGCTGATGACGGGCCAGCCCGGAGCTCCCGCCGAGTGCGCTGAGATGTCCGGCACCACCCGCCCGGCGGTCTTGGTCACGCGGTCCTGCCACCACGGCCGCGCGAAGACCTTGGAGACCCCACCCCCGCCAGCGGTCTTATCGGGTCCCAGCGGCGCAGCGAGGCCCGTGGAGTTCCAGACGACCTCCGAGACCCGGGTGTTGTCCGTGCTCAAGTCGATACGCGATCCGCCGACGGCCAGAACGTAGGGGCTTGCGCCCGGGTACCCGACCACGGCACCTCGAGGACCCTTGCCGGTGGCGTTGTTGACGCAGTCGCTGGAACCTCGGTCACCTGCCGCCGCCATCACGGTCGTGCCCGCCAGACCCATGCGCCGGAGCACCGACTCCGTCAGTGACAGTGCCCCACGGGGCAGCTTCGACAACTGCCGTTCGCAGTATCCGTAGGACGTGGTGGCGACGTGCGGCAACGCCTTCTGCGCGTAGACCTGTGCCCAGGTGAGGTAGTCGCGCTGGTCGAATCCGGCCGCTTCGACAACCGTCACCTCACTGCCGGGCGCGAGTACCGCCTGGACGACCTGCATGTCGAGGTTGCCCTCATCACCGACCGGCAGCGCCGCCGACAGCCCGGGCACGGCCACCCGCTTGAAGGTCATCTCCGGCAGGCCGAAGCATTGGGCAGAAGTCCGCAGTGCGGCGCGGGAGAAACCATCGCCCTGGGAGATGACGGCCATCCTGGTTCGCTTGCCGATCTTGGGCGACCAGGCCAGGCTGTCCACGCCATAGGCACTCAGTAACTGGTTGTAGGAGTAGGCGTACTGGCTGATCTGCGGCGATGCGCTGGGAAGGCAACTGAGCGGCGTCCCGCGGTTCTTGCCGGCATAGGCCAAGGAACTGCCTTTCACCGCGGTGACCTGGACGTCCAGAAGCACCGTCTCAGTCACGTGATCGCGGATCGGCTTGGGCACCTGGCCGTTGCTGAAGTAGAAGGTGGCCAACAAACCGCTGCGCGCACCTTGCTGAACCTTGACCGGTTTGCCGACCCATGCGGACATCTTGGCCGCCGTGCCGCTCACCTGCGCGAACACCCCTGTGCGATCCAGGCGCAGCTTCAGTCCGGCGTCCCGTGCGCTGGCCCGCACTGCCTTGAGCGCCGCCGGTGTCGCCCCGAAGTCCTTGGCGATCCGCTTGCGACCGGGGAATTTGCGGTAGCGGTTGGATCCGGGGTTGGCTACGGCTCGCAGGGCCTGCTCGGCACTGCCTTCGGGACGGCGCAGTCCGAGCGTGAACGCCACCTTGGCCGACCCAGGTGCTTTGCGGGCCTTACTGGTCAGGTGCGCACCACGGTCGGGGTCGTCGGGGAGGTCGAAGACATCGGCGCCAGCAGGTCCAGCACCAGAGCCCACCATCACCACCGCCAAGAGGCAAGCCACCGTGCGCAATTCGTCCGCCCTTCGCAGAAGGCAAGTATGTATCCCTTTCGGGGGCTCGTGCGTCCTAAAAGGTGAGACCAACCCAAGGAGGAAACCATGACAACCAACGAGAGTTCAGTAGATCGCATCATCCGCCTGGTGATCGGCGTCGTCGCCCTGATCGCAGCCTTCGCCGTCGGACTGGGCAGCATCGGCGGGATCGTGCTGGCAGTCGTCGGCGCAGTGATGCTCGTGACCGCCGCCGTCGGATTCTGCCCCCTGTACCGGGTGTTCGGGATCTCGACCTGCAAGGTTGCGCAGCACCAGTAGGCTGCAATGCGGTGGACGCGACTGAACTGGCCGGGATTCTGCCCGACCACACCCATGAGCTGTACCGGTACGTGCGCTCAATCAGTCGCGATACAACCACGGCCGAGGATCTGGTCCAGGAGACCATGGTGCGAGCGCTCGAAAAGGCCCACACTCTGGCTTCACCGGACAGACTTCGGCCGTGGTTGTTCCGTATCGCCCACAACACGACCATTGACTACTACCGGCGACGGCGCGAAGAGCCCAGCGAGGATCTCGCACTCGAGGTGGAGCAACGCTGGCATGACGACGACTACACCGTCGACGCCGCGGTCGTGGTCACCCGCACCGAGACCGCCGAGGAGGTCCGAGATGCTCTGGTCCGGATACCCGTGGCCTACCGAAGTGTGGTCGTGCTGCACGATGCCGAAGGCTGGACGGCTCGCGAGATCGCCGATGTGATGCAGCTCGGCCTTCCCGCAACCAAGCAGCGCCTGCGTCGCGGGCGGATGATGCTCGTGTCGGCGATGGCCCGCGGCCATGAGCGAAGGATCGCGACCTCGAAGGTTCCGCTTCGCTGCTGGGACGCCCGCCAGCATGTCAGCGCCTACCTCGACGGGGAGTTGCCGACTCCCACGGCGACCGCCGTCGAACGCCACCTCGCTTCCTGCCCCACCTGTCCCCCGCTGTACGCGTCGCTGGTCAGCGTGCGTGACGCGATGGCCGGCGGCTGGGAGGACCCCGACTCGGTCGTGCCCCCGGCGTTGGCCGCACGTATTCGCGATCTGCGGGCCTGAACCCCGCCCGACCCGCGCACAATGGGGGTATGGACGTTTCCCTGACGTTCCTCGGGGCCGCCGGCACCGTCACCGGCAGCAAGTTTCTGATCGCCACCGATTCCTCGCAGGTCCTCGTCGATGCCGGGCTGTTCCAAGGACTGCGCGCCCTTCGCCGGCGCAACTGGGACCGACTGGGGGTCCCTGCCACCGGTCTTGACGCGGTCGTGGTCAGTCACGCGCATCTGGACCATTGCGGCTATCTTCCGGCACTGGTTCGCCAGGGGTTCAACGGACCGATCCTGCTCACGGCCGACACCGCGGCTTTGGCCGAGATAGTGCTGCGCGACAGCGCGAAACTGCAGGAGGAGGATGCCCGGTACGCCGCGGGCCGTGGTTTCTCCAAGCACAAGACCCCCAAGCCCCTGTACGACGCCGACGACGTGGAGCGGACGCTGCCGCTGTTCAAGGTCGTCGACTTCGACACCGAGATCGCCGCCTGTGCCGACGTGACCGTGAGACTGCCGCGAGCCGGTCACATCCTCGGCTCAACCTCACCGGTGGTGACCGCCGGGCCGGTGATCGCTTTCAGCGGTGATCTCGGGCGGCCGAACCACCCGCTGCTGCGCCCCCCTTGTGCCCCGCCGGCGGCCAGCGCCATCGTCGTGGAGTCAACCTACGGCGACCGTGTGCATGCAGATGACCCCGCCGACGTGCTGGCCGACGCGATCAACCGGACTGTGAACAGGGGCGGGTCAGTGGTGATCCCCGCCTTCGCGGTCGACCGCACAGAACTGCTGCTCATGACGCTGCAGGACTTGATGCGCGCCGGGCGGATCCCCCGCGTGCCGGTGTTCGTTGACAGTCCCATGGCGCTGCGGGGATTGGCGGTCTATCGCGCAGCCATCGCCGAAGCGCACGCCGATGTGCGCCCCGATGTCCCGCAGGACGTCCTGGCCGACAGCGGGCTGCGCACCGCCCACAGCGCCGCAGAGTCCCAAGCTCTCAACGACCCGGCCGTGCCCTCGATCATCATCTCCGCATCGGGCATGGCCAGTGGCGGGCGCGTGCTCCACCATTTGAAAGCGATGCTGCCCGACCCATCGCACACCGTGGTGCTGGCCGGTTACCAGGCAGTGGGCACACGCGGGCGCGACCTCGCCGACGGTGCCACAGCGATCAAGATCCACGGCGAGTACGTGCCCGTCAAGGCCGAGGTCGTCGACGTCCAAGGTTTCAGCGTGCACGCCGACTCCAACGACCTGCTCGCCTGGCTCGGGTCGGCAGCCGAAGCGCCGGCGGTTGTCTACGTGGTCCACGGCGAACCTGCGGCGTCGGCCGAACTGGCCCGTCGGATCGGCCAGGAGTTGGGCTGGTTGGCGGTTGTGGCTCGAGACGGCGAACGGGTGCGGGTGAGGTGAGCTGGGGTGTCCGGCCGGTTGGCCGCGGCTCGCCCGCGTTAGAGGTTGTGCTGTTGGTTAGCGAATCCACGCGTGTTTTTGCTAACCAACAGGACAACCTCTAACCAGGATCGCCCCGGGGACCAGCCACCTGCCAACTAGTGGGCCAGCGCGCTCGGTTGCTCCACATGGGTCAGCTCACCGTCAAGGATTTCGAACACCCGGTCGGTGTACTGAACCATGCGCAGATCGTGGGTGACCATGACGCCGGTCTTGCCGCGCTGCTTGATCTCGCGGGCCAGCAACTCAACGACCTGCCGGCCCAGTTTGGTGTCCAGGGCCGCGGTCGGTTCGTCAACCAGAATGAGGTCGGGGTCGTTCATCAGTGCCCGGCCGATTGCCACACGCTGGCGCTCGCCACCGGACAACTGCTCAGGCACGTTCTTGGCCCGGGCCGCAAGACCGAGTTCCTCCAGCAGTTGATCTGCCCGTTCGTGGGCCTGCTTGCGGCTGATCCGCTTCTGCAAGGTGGACACGTAGAGCAGGTTCTCGCGAGCGGTCAGGAACGGCACCAGGTTGGCGGCCTGGAACACGAACCCCACTCGCTCCGCGCGGAACTTGGTGAGGTCGCGCTTGTTGAGCCCGGCAACGTCGGTGCCGGCCAGCTCGATCTTCCCGGACGTCGGCGACAGCAATCCCCCGATCATCGAGATGAGCGTGGTCTTGCCCGAACCGGACGGACCGAGCAGGGCCACGAACTCCCCCTGGTCCACGGCCATCGTGGCATTGCTCACGGCACGAACCTCGGTGTCACCGGAGGAGTAGATCTTGCTGACATCCTCAACCCGCAGGATGGCTTCGGCGTGCCCGGACGCATCCGCGGCAGGATCCAAGCCCGGGTCGTCCGGGTGGGGCGGCACGAATTCCAGGTTCTCGTTCACAGGGATCCTCCGATGGCGGTTGCGGGGTCGATACGGGCGATCCGGCGAAGGGAGAATGCTGCCCCCACGACTCCGGCGACAAGAGTGAAGATCGCGATGGTGATCAAGGTTTCGTTGCGGAACAACGTCGGGACTTCGTCTGGCACGATCGCCCCGAGCGCTCGCGAGGCCAAGGCCCCGATCACGATCCCGATCAGGGACGCGATGATCGCCTGAAGGACCACACCGGCGCCGAGTTTGCGAGTCGGTGTGCCCAACGCTTTCAACGCCGCGAACAACTCTCGCTTCTCCAACACCACCAGCGCGAAGAACAGTGCGACCACAAGGGCGGCGACCGCCAAAGCTGTGTAGATGATCGAGTTCAACGTCGAGCTCTGCTGTTCGACTCCCGGAATGGCCAGCCCCGTCGCCTCTGCGGACAGGACCGTCAGGTCGCCGATCTCGGTCTGGATCTGTTCGGCAGTGACGCCTGATTCGGTCTCAATAGCCACGGCGTTCACATCGTCCACGACACCGGTGAACTCGGGGCGCACCTCGTTGCGCATCTCGCGCCAAGTGTCCAGTGAGGTCCACACCGTGGGCTGCAACTGGTACGAGGAATCCTTCACGATGCCGACTACCTCAGCCGACTGACTCCCCACGCTCACGGCATCGCCGATGGCTACACCTTGCTTGGCCAGTTCCTCGTCGATAGCGGCGGTGCCATTCTCACCAGCCGTGGGCAACCGTCCCTCGGTGATGCTGGTGGGAACCCCAGCACCTTCCGGATCCACGCCGAAGATGGCAACGTCGTACTCGCCCGAGGGGGCGGTTCCGGCCGTGAGCAGAACGCCCACACCACTGGCCGTGGCCACACCCGGGGCGTCCTTGACTTCTTGCACCTGGGCGGGATCCATACTTGAGCGCAGCAGCGAGCCCTTGGCGTCCTGACTGAACGCGTACGCCGTGGCGTTGGTCGATCGGACCGCACCCGTGGCACCGAAGAACAGACCATCGGCCAGGGCGCCAAGAGTCAGGACCAGGAAGACGATCAGCGACAGCGCCGCGATGATCGAGGCGAATCGACCGCGGCCGCGCCGGATCTCATTGAGGGCGAGCATCATCGGGCACCTGCCGCTGTGAAGGGGTCGATCCGGGAGATCCGCCGGATGCTCAGCAGACCAGCCAGTAGAGAGAACACAAGCACCGCACCAACCGTCGCGATCACCAAGCCCGGCGACAACGCAACAGGGATGCCGGAGTTGAGGCCTCGCACCGCCAACAGGGTCAGGACGACCGCGATGGCTGAGGCGAGCAGAACCACGACGGCGATCTGCATTGCGACGACCGCCGACAACTTTCCGGTGCCTGCGCCGACCGCGCGAAGCAGGGTGAACGTCTTCATCTTCTGCACCGTGAGGATGAGGAAGAAGAAGCCGATCACGACGATGCCGATGATGAACGTGAGGCCCACCAGGATGCCGAACGTCTGGGAGATCGACGAGACTCCCGGGATCAACGAGACCGCGTCGTCCTTGTCGTAGGCCTTGGTCCCGGCCACCTGATCATTGATCGCGCCGACCACAGTCGCGACATCACCGTCGGTGTTGACAGCGACGGCATTCACTGGCACGAATGGCACGTTGGGGTTCGTGGCCTTGACGATCTGGCCGTACAAATCCTCGGTCAAGTAGGCGGTCGGCGAGGCGTTGAACTGCGCTCCACGCAACAGGCCCACGACTGTCGCTTCCTTGTCTGCCGCGGTGAGTTCGAGGGTGTCACCGATGGCATAACCACCACCGTCCATGGCGACCTCGCTCGCGTTCTCCGGGAGGCGGCCTTCGGACAGTGCCGTAGGGGCACCGGGCTGGCCGGGTTCGAAGCCGAACACCTGCAGGTCCTCAGTGCCGTCTTTGAGCGCCGCGGATGTCGTGAGCACCGACACCGGACCGGCTGCCGTCACACCGGGTACCTCTGCGACCTCGGCGACAGTGGCCGGGTCGAGGCGGGAGGCCTGCAGGTTGTCGCGCGCGGTAGCCGAGTAGACCAGCACGTTCGCGTCGACGCCCTTCAAGGCTCCGGTGATCGAGTTGACCAGGGCGTTGGACAGTGTCGTCAAGAGCAGGACAAGGAAGACCAGAAGAGAGACTGCCCCCGCCAGAAGCCCGAAACGCAGCTTGGACCGGCGCATCTCCGTGAGTGCGAGGTTCACGCTCGCCCCCGGATGCGGACTGGCGCGCCCAGCCTTAACTTGGAAGAAGTTGATTGCACGCTTCCAAGATACTTCACATCCTGATAGTCAGCCAACTGAGGTAATCCGGGCTACCCTGAGCCAGTGACCGAGACGCCCGACGCCCCCTTGGATCAGTGGCCGCTGAGCCGCCTACTGATCACGGCGAGCCGACTCGTGGAGCACGAAATCGCTTCTGAATTGCGGCCTTACCACCTGACTCACGCGAGCTTCGGAGTCCTCGCGCTCGTGCATGCCCGGCCCATGTCCCAGCGCCAGATCGCAGGCGCCGCCCGAGTCGAGGAGCAGACGATCAGTCAGACCGTCGACCGTCTCGAACGGATGGGGATGGTCACCCGGGAGAAGGATCCGGACGACCGGCGACGGTTCCTCATCACAGCGACGCGCGAAGGCAAGGACGCCTTCCGCCACGCGACCCGTCACGACCGTGCCGAGCAGGCGCTGGCGGGTCTGCCCGAGGCCGAACACTTGCGGCTCTCATTGGCCGCGCTCATCACCCGTATGGGTGGACAGGGCTACGTGCCGGCGGTGGAGTCCGGGGACTGAAGCAGCCGTTCGCCATTGTCGCGTTGTTACCGATGGAAGATCAGCAATGTTGCGTTGTTACCGATTTCAGATGAGAAAACCAGCAACAACACCGCAACCGCGGACCCACCGCCGCAACCACACGACAAACCGGCGGCCTACATCATCACGTCGAGGCGAGACCCGTCCAACTGCGCGTCGAAACCGGCATCAGTGACGACCTCGAGCAGCTGAACGCCGGTGCGCACCTCACGCGGGTGAGTGACCAAGGCCCTGGCCAGTCGGCCCTTGGTGGCCTTGTTGAAGTGACTGGCCGCCGTTCGCTGACCGTTCGGCCCTGCCTGCCACACCTTCACGGTCACGGCCTTGCGGGGCAGGCCGACCATCGCCGCGTAGGGCGAGGAGAGCATGTCCACGACCAGGCCCTTGTGCGCGGCCACCTCGGTCGACACCGCGTCACGCCAGTAGCTGGGCAGCCCCGGGAACCCCGGGATCCGGCTCCCACCGGACAGCCGGTAGGCCGGGATCCGATCGCCAGGGCGGACCAAACCGAAGAGCGCGGAGACGATTCCGATCCGTCGGTTGGCCCGTCGCAAGTCCGCGCCCGACAAGCCGGCGAAGTCCAGGGCCTCATAGAGCACCCCGGTATAGACCGAACTGGCCCGCGCGGTCGGTGCCACTTCCAGGGCCGTGTTCGCCACCACCAGGTCGAACTGGGTGGGGCCAAGCTCCAACGCCTCAATCGCGCGCGCCGGGTCGGTCTCACACAGGTCCTGCAGTGCCGAAAGCAGCGAAGCACGCAAACCGTTGAGCTCGGGCGAGGAGAGCGCGGAAAGATCAAGCGGTTTCCCTCGGGTCGGCGCCCGCTTCGACTCCGACGGTGGCAGCAGGATCAGCACACAGTCATGGTGTCAGGCAGCGCTCAAGCCGACGGGACTGACTGGGCGTCGGGACCCCTGATCAGGGCCAGCGAGACCAGCCCGCCCACCACACACGCACCGACCGTGTAGAGGACTCTGAGCCCATCCATGGACAACGTGTCGTCGACGCTGCCGGTACTCACCAGGAACACCACCATGGGTGTCATGAACGTAACCTGCAGCACGTAGTTCTTCTCCGTCAGGTAGGCGAACATCAAGGCCATGCAGATCGCCGCGAACAGCACCTGCGCCGGACGCGGCAGCGGTGACAAGGCAGCGGCCACCACCGCACCCGCGATGGTCCCCACGACGCGCTGTCTGTTCTTGACCAATGAGTCGATGGCATAGGGCCGCAGCACAATGGCCAGGGTCATTACGAGCCAGTACGACTTGGGCCACTGGTAGTGGACGGCCACAGCAGTCGTCGCACCGCAGGCAACTGCCATGACCAACGCGTGCCGTACGGCCACGTCGAACGGCACGGGCGCGCGGTCGATGTGGACCTTCAGAAGTCCCACGACCAGGATCGCGAAAGCACTGACCGCGAGCATTACCAGGGCCACTGTGATCGGCTGGTTCTTCGGCGGATCGAGACCCAGCACCGCGGCGACGATGGGCCCCGCCCCGTAGACCCCGGCGCTGAAGCGGCTCAAGAGCCCGGCGGCCAGGCACACCACAACAACCACCGTCACGACGGCCACGGGGTTCCCGTACGAGGCGCTGGCCAGGGCTCCAGTGAGGGCAAGGCTGACCGACAGAACGACGGACTGGCGCGTGGAGCAGTACGGGACGAAGGTCACGCACAGCAGGCCCATGACCGCTGGCAGGATCGCCCGGCCACCCACGATCAGGCCTGCCGCAATCAGGGGGACGAGCACCACGACCGTGATCTTCAGCCCGGTCAGCAGGGCCTTCTTCGGGGGCGGGAACGCACTCATCGCCCCTCACTGTGCCACTTCCACGTCCCTGTCGTACGGCGGCGGCAGCTAACCTGTCTGCGTTACTGCGAACCGAACAGTGGGCCCACACTCTGGCTCTGCTGGACGCTCTTGTCCGCCGAACTCGTGGCCACCAGCGTGATCTGGTGGGACTTGCCGTCGCATGGCACATCGGGGACGTTGGCCGTGCCGCTGGTGGGCAGGCCCGCCTGCATTCCGGGGTTCTGTCCGTCGATCTCGAAGGCCACGGTCTCAGCGTCGGTGGTCGCGTAGGTGGCCTTGACCTTGACGGTCTGGCCCTGACAACCGGGCGCGGTCAACTTGAAGGAGTCGATCACCGGCTTGGTCCCACCCCCGGACGGGATGGTCTTGATCGAGTGCACAACCGAGGCCTGCTTGCCGTCCTGCGCTGTTACGACCAGCCCGATCTTCTGAGTGCCTTCAGAGCACGGAACCTGGACCGACGTGGAACCGCTGGCGGGCAGATCCTTGGCAGCCACGCCTCCGTCGAGAGTGACCTCGGCCCTCTTGGCGCCAGTGCTCTGCCATGCCACCTGCACCTCGACATCGCTGGCGTCACAATGCACCGAACTCGCAACTGAGAACGACGTGATCACCGGTACCGCAGCCCCGCTGACCGACTGCGTGGCCTGCGTGCTCTGGTCAGCGGAGTTCGTGGCCACCAACGTGATCTGGTGCGACTTGCCGTCACAGGGGACGTCCGGGATGTTCGCAGCCCCGGACGTCTCAAACCCGGCCTGCGCACCTGGCGCCTGCCCGTCCACCTCGAACGAGACCGCGCTGGCGTTACTTGTGGAGTACTGCGCGCTGACCGTGAGCGTGGAACCTTCGCACTGCCCAGCGGCAACAGTGAAGGAGTTGATGCTCGGCAAGGCCACCGGTTGCGCCTTGATCGTCTTGATCCGGTGGGTGTCCGTTGCCGTCTCCCCCGTGGGACCGGTCGCCGTGAGCATCACCTCGTGGCTGCCGTTCTTGCACGGCACGGTGACGGTGGCAGAGCCGCTGGGCTCAAGGTCCTTGGACACCTCCGCCCCGTCCAGAGACAGTGCGGCGGACTGTGCGCCCTGCGTCTTCCACTTCACCTCGACCGGCACTTCCGAGCCCGCGCAGTGGACATCGGACTTCATCGAGAGTTCGGTAATGGTGGGCGCGGTGGGAGCTGAAGGTGACGGGGACGTAGCGTCCGAGCCCGACCCTGAGGAACAACCCGCCAGAAGAAGTGCGGCCACACCGGCCGTCAGCAAAGTCTTTCGCACCGCCCGAGCCTAGGGCTGCCCAGCTGGTGAGGCCGGACACCACGCCGGAACCGGATCAGCCCGGAAACCCTGATCGCAGCGCCTCGACGATCAACAGAGCGCCGAACAGGAAGAACAGGATGGCAGCGCCGTACTTGACTGCCTTCTCGGGCAGAGCCTTGCCGAGCAGCGCTCCGACACCGATGGCCAGGGCGTCGGCTGCGACCATGCCGACCGTCGACCCGACCCAGGTGCCGAACCAATCGTTGTTCGTCGCCAGCGTGATCGTGGCCAGCATCGTCTTGTCGCCGAGTTCGGCCAGGAAGAACGCCACACCGACGGCCAGCAGTGCCGATCCGCTGCTGCGTTTGGCACGGGCCTCGTCCTCCTCGGTCAGCTCGTCACCGCGCAGGGTCCACAAACCGAAACCGACGAACGCGAGCCCGGCCAGCAGGTTGATGAACCCGAGCGGCAAAGCCGTCCCGACCGCAAGACCGATACCCACGGAGAACAGGTGGACAACGGCTGTCGCAATAGTGATCCCACCCAGCACGGTCCAGAACCGGTAACGGGTAGCGAACGTCATCGCCATCAACTGGGACTTGTCGCCCAGTTCAGCCACGAAGATGATCCCGAAGCTGAGCAGGAATGCTTCTAACACTTCACGAACCGCCTTGGGTGGCCCACAAAGCGGCCTGCAACCGGTCGGTCACGCCCAGGGCGGCGTAGATGGCGGTGAGGTGGGCCTTGACGGTCTTCTCGCTGATCCCCATTTGCCGCGCAATGAGCCGGTTCGACAGGCCGCGCGCCACGAGGTCCAAGACCTGCTTCTGCTTGTCGGTGAGGCGTTCGGGGTCGGCCTTGCGCACGGGTGCCTGACGGGCATCGATGAGAGCCCTGGCCACCCGTGGGTCCAGCGGCGAGCCACCTGTTGCCGCCGATCGGATTCCCGCCACGACCTCCGAGCCCTGGCTGTCCTTGAGCATGTAACCGACCGCCCCGGCGTCGAGTGCGTCCAGAACGCGCTGAGACTCCCCGAACGTTGTCAGCACCACCACCGCGTATTCACCGGCCGCGTTGATCTGGCGGGTTGCTTCGATCCCGCCGATCCCAGGCATCGCCAGGTCCATGAGGATCACATCGGGTTCGTTGGCGGCCACTGCGGCAACGGCGGCCTCTCCGGAATCCACCGCAGCCACGACCTCCAGATCAGCCTCGCTGGCCACCAATAGGCTCAGCCCTTCACGGACGACGGCGTGATCGTCGGCAATGACAACCTTGATCATTCGCACTTCACCGTGACCGTCACACAAGTTCCCTCACCGGGTGTGGAGTCGACCTCCAGCACCCCGCCCATCTGGGAGGCGAGGTCTGCGATCAAAGTCAGACCCACGTGACCCGAGTCGGCTGGTGCCGGACCGAACCCACATCCATCATCGCGGACGACCATCTCGACAAGGTCGCCGCGCCTGTGCAGCGAGATCCAGACCTGCGTGGCCGCAGCGTGTTTGCTGATGTTCTGTGTCACCTCGCGTGCCATCCGATACAGAGCCTGCTGGCACTTGTCGTCAAGGGCCAGGCCCGGCTGCAGGTCGAGGTCGACCGGGCACGCAAGGGTGCCTGCCAGATCCTGCAGCGCCGCTGAGAGGCCGGCTTCACGCAGATTGGGCGGGTAGATGTCGACCAGCAGCGTCCGTAACGATCCCACGGCCTTGCGGGTGTGATCGGCCGCGCTCGCCAACTGTGTCTTGGTGGCCGGGTCCTGTGCCCCCTGGGACAAGGCCGTCAGTCCGAACGAGACCCCCGCCAAGTCCTGGACCACTCCGTCGTGCAGATCCGCGGCGATCCGGCGGCGCTCGGCGGCAGAGGAGTTCACCGCGTACAGAAGCAGTTCCTCACGGTGTTGCCGATCGCGATCCAGGCGTCGGGCCATCCGCCACGCCAGCAACAGGAGAATGAATGCCAGCACCGCGAGGGCCCCCACAATGCTGGGCGCCAGGGCCATCAACATCTTCTGAGTGGCCGAGTCGAGGAACGCCTGTCGCTGGTAGACCTCCAGCAGGTACGTGGTCCCGTCCTGCGCGGTGACGGGCAGGTAGACCTCGACGAGTTCGCCGTAATTGCGCTCGAACCGGTTCTCCGGCTTGGTCAGGTCACTGACCCCCGCGTCCACGCCGCCCTGCTCGAGAACCTCGAGTTCATCGGCGCCGAGTTCGAAGCGCTCACCGATCAACTGGGGTTTGTCCGCGTAGACGATTGTTCCGTCCTCGCGCCACACCCGAACGGTCACGGTGGGGTCGGTCAACAAGCGCTTGCGCACCACTTCGTCCAGAGCCGCGATCGCTTCCGGGTCGCCGTCAGCTAGACCCTCACGCAGATTCGGCTGGATCGCGAGCTGCTCTGCCTGCTGCGCAGAGATCACGGCATCACGCACCGACTCGTCGCTGGCCACGTTGCGGGCCGCCCAGAAACTGAGTGCAGCGAGCAGGCCCAGCAGCACGAACCCGGGGATCGCAAAGGCAAGAACCTCCCGGCGGACGACTCCACCCTCAGAGACCTTGGGCACCCTTTGATTCTGCTCCTCGGCGGTGGTCATGTCGCTGTGCGCCGGGGCAACTGCTCAGCGCCTGGACTGCCGCGCACAAGCAGAGGTGGGCGCCCCGTTTCGTACGAGGCGCCCACTTGGCTGGCTTTCAGTCGTCGGTCGAGCAGGACTCGCCGCCAGAGACGCGTTCGGCGCTTGCGGTCAGTTTGCCCTGACCCTTGGCTTTCGCCTTGACGGAGAACGAACCACTGCGTCCCTTGGTCTTCGCAGTGCCGGAGGCGATCTTCTTGTCGCCCCGCTTCATCTCGTAACGCCACTTCTGGCCCTTGACGTTCGAGTCCACCTCGAGTTCGGCGATGCGGAACACCGCGCTGCGCTTGACCTTGAGCTTGATGTCAGAGCCCGCCGAACAGGTGCCGTCGAACGTCTCCCGGTCGCGCTTGCCGCCCTTGTCATCACCAGGGCCATCGTCGTCGCCGGCTGTCTCGGGTCGTCGCCGACACCCACGTTGACGGTTGAGTCGCAAGTCTGGTCGGCGTTGGTGGCCACACCCTTGAAGGCGTCGGTGGCGGAGCCGGAGGTCTTCACCTCGACGCTGAACGAACCACTGGGCGCGGTTGTCGTGCGCGTGCCGGCGCTCAGCACGCCGTTGGGGCCGGTGAGCGTGTAGTCCCAGTCCTGGCCGACGACGTTCGAGTCGACCTCGAATTCGACTTCCACGCCACCGTCGCGTTCTTTGACTTTCAGTTCCCAGCGCGCCGACGAGGAGCACTGGCCCTCGCTGGATACCTCGACACGGTCGTCGCCGCTCTTGGCCAGGGCGGGGCTCAGGGGGATTGCTAGGGCTAGGCCGGCGGTTCCGGCGATGAGGGTCTTCGTGAGCATGTTTCCTCCTTTGTCACGACCACACTCGCGCAGGCGCAACCGGGCTCACAAGAGGACCTTGGTCTTAAGACCCCTGGTTCAACACCGCGTATCCCACGGACAGCGACGTGGCCACGCACAGCCACGCGATGTAGGGCAACATCGCCAGGCCCGCCCACAGGTTGTACCGGAATGCGACAACAACCATTGGGACGGTGAAGGCTGCCGCCAGACCCAGCGCGATGGCAGCGCCCGGTAGTGCTTGCTGGACATAGAAGAGATTGGCCCACGCCAGTGCGGCGATCACACTTGCGGCGAAGAAGCCGGTCCACAAGCCACGAAGGCCCGGGCTGGCGTTGAGGGCCACCAGCGTGCCCACCACCGCGAGCATGCCGAAGTTGTAGGGCCAGGCGAGGCCGAATACGACGTCGGGCGGCTGCCACGCGGGGCGGTCCAACGAGTTGTACCAGGAACTGCCCGAGGAAACCCACAAGCCGGACCCGACGACGTAGGCCGCGAGGATGGCGAGGTTCACGCCGACAAGCACTGCCTTGCTCATGCCCTCAAGGTTGTCCACATCCCTCCCGTTCGACAAATCGGGAATGTCAGACCCGCCACCTACGGTCGAGAGGACAGATTGGAGCGGGGGATGTTCAACTACCCAGTGCCGCGTGGCAGGCACGCACTTTCGTCGGCGGGTTACGCCGTCATCGACCTCGAGACCACGGGCTTCCAGGCCGACGGACCCGACCGGATCGTCGAGATCGCCATTGTCAGGATCGACGCGTCCGGTCGGCACCAGGGAACCTTCGAGACCCTCATCGAGCCAGGCCGCTCGCCCGGACCTTCGAGGGTTCACGGGATCACCGCCGACATGCTGCGGCGCGCGCCCACATTCGGCGAAGTCGCGGGGTCGGTTCTTGCCTGGCTGTCCGGCGTCGTCGTGGTCGCGCACAACGCTGCCTTCGAAGATGCATTCCTGAGCGCGGAGTTCGCCAGGGCTGGGCACCGTGTGCCGTCGATTCCCGCCCTGGACACACTACGTGTGGCACAGGCTTGCGTGCCGACTCCTAACCACAAGCTGGCCACTGTGTGCCAGTGGGCCGGAGTCGAGGTCGTTGGTGCGCACACCGCACTTGGCGACGCACTGGCCACCTCGCAGATGCTGCCCAAGCTGATGAGCCGGGCAGGGCCTGCGCCTGGGTGGCGTGACGGGTTGCCCGTCATACGGGCACAAATGGGCGCTCGGTACCTGCCTCGCGAGCATGCGAGCCGAACTACCCTGGAAGTAGCCGGATGAGGTGAAGGCCATGCGCAGACCGGGCAGCGTTCTCCTGGCCGTCTCCGTGGTGCTGTTGATCGTGGGGGCGGTGATCGAGTCCGTCCGGCAACCGGCTTGGGCCCTGGTCGGTGTCCTGGGTGCACTTGTCGCGCTGGTCAACGTCTGGCGCGGACTTCGAGCCCGCCGCGGTGGGGTGGATGTCCTGGCACTTCTGGCGATCGTGGGCACCCTCGCCACCGGAGAGTACTTCGCGGCCGCGATCCTCACCGTGATGGTCGGGACCGGCCAGTACCTCGAGGAGCGCGCACAGGCTCGCGCCGAGCGGGAGCTGAACCTGCTGGCAAAGCGCGCGCCGAGGATCGCCCGCCGAATCGTTGGCGACGAGGTGCTGCAGATCGATGTCGACGAGGTGAGCGTCGGGGATGTGCTGATGCTGGCCTCGGGCGACATAGTCCCCGTGGACGGCCGCTTGTCGCAGTCCGGGACGTTCGACGAGTCCGTCCTGACCGGTGAGGCACTGCCGGTCGAGCACCCTGCCGGCGACATGATCCGCAGCGGGACTGTCAACTCCGGGCACCCCACCACGATGCTGGCCACAGCAGTCGCGGCGCAAAGCACCTACGCAGGGGTGATCCGGTTGGTGAGTTCAGCCCAGGCCAGAGCCGCGCCCTTCGTGCGACTGGCTGACCGGCTGGCGTTCTGGTTCGTCCCGGTCTCCCTGTTGATTGCGGGCCTGGCGTGGTGGTTCACCGGGACGGCCACAGCGGCGGTCGCGGTTCTGGTGGTGGCCACTCCATGCCCGCTCTTGCTGGCCGTGCCGATCGCCATCATCGGCGGCGTCTCGCAGTGCGCGAAGCGAGGAGTCGTCGTCAAGGGCGGGGCGTCGTTGGAGCAACTCGCTGCGGGCGAGGTCCTGCTGTTCGACAAGACCGGGACTCTGACTATCGGGCGTCCTGAAGTCGTGCACACTGCTTTGGCACCCGGTGCGGACGCCACGGAGGTACTACGCCTGGCTGCCAGCCTTGACCAGATGTCACCACATGTGCTGGCCACCGCAGTCGTCAACGCCGCCCGACAGCGCCACCTCGATTTGAGCATGCCCACCGACGTCCAGGAGATCCATGGACAAGGTGTGGTCGGCACGGTGGACGGGCGTGCAGTGCGCATCGGGCGGGCGGCGTGGATTCTTGGCGATGACGAGCCCGGCTGGGCGCATCGGGCCAGACGCCGCGCTGACCTCGACGGTTCGCTCATCGCCTTCGTCGGCATCGACGGCTGTCCCATAGCAGCGATGCTGTTCGCTGACCGGATCCGCCCGGACGCACCGGGCATGGTCCGGGCCCTACGAGCAGACGGCATGAAGCGCATAGTGCTGGTCAGCGGCGACCGCGCCGACCTCGCGGAATCCATTGGCCGCATCGTGGGCGTCGACGCTGTTTGGGCCGACCAGTCACCTGCCGACAAGGTGGGTGTGGTTGAGGAGGAATCCGGTAGGGGTCCAACGATCATGGTGGGCGACGGCATCAATGACGCCCCCGCACTGGCTGCGGCATCGGTGGGGGTCGCCCTCGCAGCACGTGGCGCGACAGCGTCGTCGGAAGCAGCAGATGTGGTGCTCACCGTCGACCGCATCGAGCGGCTCGGACAAGCCGTACGGGTTGCCCGAGCGGCGCACCGGACCGCGACCCAGGCAGCGTGGATCGGCATGTCGTTGTGCTTCATCGCGATGGGAGCCGCAGCGTTCGGGTGGCTCGCCCCCGCAGCCGGCGCCTTGTTGCAGGAAGGAATCGACGTGGTCGCCATCGCCTGGGCCCTGCGAGTCGGCCTGCTGAGGCCACGGGGGACACGTCGCATAATGGCGGCCGACGCCGAGATCCTGGCGCGTCTGGCCGAGGACCATCGCCAGACCTTGGGTCTGGTGGAGCGAGTCCGCGATGTGGCTGATGAGCTCGAGGATGAAGGCTCACTGACCCCCACGGAAGGACTACTCGAGGCGATCGACAACGTGCTGGTTCCACACGAGCGCCAGGAGGAGGCCGAGCTGGTTCCGGCGCTGATCCGCATCACCGGAAATGCCGAAGCTGTCGGCGCCCTGACCCGAAGCCACGCTGAGATCGAGCACCATGTCGCCGCGCTGCACCGGCTGCTTCAGGACCCCGACGATCAGACCGTGATAGATGTGCGGCGAACGCTGTACAGCCTCTACGGGGTGCTGCGACTGCACAATGCGCTCGAGGAGGAGAGTGCGTTCGCCCTGATCGAGGATTGAGCAATCACAATCCCGCGGCGAAGACCCTCCTCGCGTAGTCGAGGGTCGCCAGGGCCACAGGTGCTCGCTTGGCCATGACCATTGAGTTGGTTCCCATGATTGAGCGCAGGTTTGCGTCAGGCGCCACGATCAGCACCCGAGTACCGGCAGCGCGGACCTTTCGGGCCTCCCGTTCCAGTTGTGCTCTTGCAGCCACCCTGGGTGCGTTTCCCGGGTCGCGGGCGAACCAGTCCGTGGTCGACAACGGCGCCGAGACGATCACGAGGTCCAACTGCTGGTCGGCAAGCAGGTCGAGGCTGACCATCGACCACGCGCCTCCGTCGACATACCTTCGACCATCGATCTTGACCGGGGCGAAGTAGCCGGGGACCGCGCAGGACGCCGATACGGCATCGCCGACATCGGCTTGGGCATCCCGGCCGAAAGCTACCCGTCTCCCCGAATCAAGATCCACTGCGATCAGCCACATCGGCTTGTCGGGCCACCCGTTGAACAACCCCCGCAACCGCTGTGCCCCCGGGTCGACGGGTCGGGTCCCGACCGGCAGCAGGCCCGAGACGACAACACCGGGCGGGAACCGCCACGGGCCACGCAGCGCTGCCTTGAGCAATTCCGGCGAGGCCACTTGCCGCTTGCGGTCTGTGGGCGGCTGCGGATCGGACAGGGCCGGCATAGTTCCCAAGATGGCTCGACCCTGCGCCGACATCGGCTGTCCCGCGACCCTTGCGACGTAGTCCGAAGGCGGAAAACCGGAGCGCATCAGGGCGGCAGCTGTGGAACCTGCCGACGTGCCGACGATGACCTGCGCCTCGCGGGCGTCATAGTGCTCCGCCAGCGCCGATAGGACACCGGCGTGAAAAGCCGTTCCGGTCAAACCGCCGCCACCCAAGGCCAGTCCTATGCGCACTCCTCGACAATAGGCACGTGCAGATTCGAAGGGCCACGGCCGCAGACGTTGAAGCCGTGAACGCGATCATCGGCCAGGTATACGTAGGCGAGGGCTGGGCCAACCCGATGCACTCACCGGACTATGTTCATTCGTTGCTGGACGGTGCGACCCGCATCGAGCAGGCCGAGGTCCTGATCGCGTCCGTCGACGATGAGCCGGTCGGCTCGGTCACCGTGACCGACGGGCCGCCGCTGGCCAACATCGCGCGACCCGGCGAGCTGGAGGTGCGGATGCTCGCAGTGTTGCCAAGCGCGCGGCGGCTCGGGGTGGCGGCAGCCTTGATGCAATCCGCGGAGGACCTCGCGGTGACACGCGGCAAGCGGCGCGTGGTCCTGTCGACCGACCCAGCCATGGCTGCGGCCCAGGGGCTTTACACCGCCCGCGGATACCGCCGCACGCCGGAGCGGGACTGGGAGATCAACGGTTCTCACTTGATCACCTATTCGCTGGACGTGGGGTCGGACTGATCCGGGGGCAGCACCTCGCCCCGCTCGCGGCCCTAGTCGAGGACGAGGCGACAAGGACCCGACTGATGCATGCGGTGCACCCCACCCCGGATACTGAGATCTGTGACCACCACCGCGGACCTTGATGTGCGACCCGTGTACGTGCGCCGCCACACCTGGGCGTACACCGAGATGCTCGTGTCGTCACTGCTGGGCCTGGTCGCGTCCCTGGTGTTGTCCATCGATGCCATTGCCCTGGCCGCCGACCCCAATGCCGAACTGTCCTGCAACATCAACTCGAAGATCTCCTGTGGCGCGGTCGGTACGACCTGGCAGGCGAACCTCTTCGGATTTCCCAACGCATTCCTGGGCTTGATCGCCGAGCCGGTCGTCATCACGGTCGCCACCGCGGCACTGGGCGGCGTCCGCTTCCCCCGCTGGTTCATGATCACTGCTCAGGTCATCTACTCCATCGGATTGGCCTTCGCGTACTGGCTGTTCTACGAGGCTTACTTCGTGATCGGAGCGCTGTGCCCCTGGTGCTTGCTCATAACCGTGACGACCACGTTGGTGTTCATGTCCATGACGCGGGTCAATCTGCTCGACGGCAACCTCGGCCGACGCCTGCAGGAATGGAGTCGCGCACCCCTGTCCTACGGCGCCGACATCGCGGGCACACTGCTGATCATTGCGATCATCGCCGCAATGGTCATTGGCCGCTACCTCTGAGTCTCAGGCAGCGTCCCAACCCGGAAGGGCACTGCCCGGCGCCCAGGTCGAGTGGGTTCCGCTGCTGATCCGCTCGGGCAGCCGCACCCGCGCGATGGGACCGTCGGCGACCCGAGTCGCGTCGAAGACCAGGGCATGCGAGCAGTCGTTAATCACGTCGATGCTGAACGTGACGAGGTACCCGTCGTCCTCCCCGGCACTGCCCACACGTGGGGCCATCGCCGTCTCACTGCAGAACACACCGTCGGGTAGCGCGTAACTCTCCTGCCCACCGGTCAAGACGTCATGCTTCACCAAGCCGTTGAACACGAACTTCCCCGGTACGGCGGTCGCCGCGTAGGTGTAGCGGTGCTGGCGACCACCGTGCAAGCCGTTTATCATCCCGAACTCGGTGATCGAGTCTGAGAGGCGTTCCTCCTTGACCAACCCGGTGGCGAGGTTCAAGCGCCAGCGATGCAGATGGGTCTGCATGCCATCCAGGGAGATGAACCGCGAGAGCCGCTCGTAGTAGGACGCCTCCGGGCTAACGCTGGGCTGCGGGTCGTCCTGGAAGAACCCGTCGAGGATGATCTCGTCACCGTCCTCGTAGGCGTTGACCCAGTGCAGGACATACGTAGGCGCGGCATCGAACCAACGGATCTGCTCAGGGTTACCCCGACGTGGGATCACGCCGAGCCGGGTGGGCAGTTCACGGTGGAACATCGGCGCATAGACACCCTTGGGAATCAACTCGGGCTCCCAGAACAGCGGACAGTCGTTGAGGATCGCGTAGTTCTGCGTGAAGGCCATGTCGTGCGGAATGCGCGGCCCGGGCAGGTCGATCGGTACGTAGTGGACCAGCGTGTCGGTCTCATCCACCACGCCGTAGTTGAGGAAGGGCTCGTCGATGCTGTAGTTGAAGAACATCAACTCGCCGGTGTGCTCGTCCAGCTTCGGATGCGCGCTGGTGCCGCGTTCGGGGGTCCAGGCCGCCTTACCGCGTGGGTCGAGGGTCAGCGGGTCGAGGCGGTAGGCGTCGCCGCACTCGAAATGCGCCGACAGTGCAAAACCGTTGTGCACCACCACGTCGGTGCTGGATGCGTCCTTGAGCAGGTGTCGGGCACCAACGCCTCGCCGCTTGGCCTTGTCGGGGCGTTCGGCCAAGCCTGCCCACAACGGACCGCCCTGCTGCTGCTCGGCCAACAGGCCGTCGGTGCGCACGAACTTGTTGCGATAGAAGGCCCGACCGTCCTTGAACCCGACCATGTGGATCATCCCATCACCGTCGAACGGGTGGTAACGCCCGATCGCGGGATGCACGGGGTTCTCGGTGTTCCGCAGGTAGATGCCGTCGAGGTCCGTGGGCAACTCGCCCTCAACCTCTAGGTCGTCTGCGCGCCACTCGGTGTTCTGCGGCCGCCACGGACCGGTTCGGTATGGGTGGTCGTCGTCCGCCGGCAGGGTGCTGAGCATGCGACCAACGATTTCGATGTCCATGGGGCCAGGGTAGGCCGTGACGTGGCTTTCGGTGAGGCGTTCAACAGGCCCCACCTGGGCAGTTGGTTAGAGGTTGTGCTGTTGGTTAGCGAAACAACGCGTGGATTCGCTAACCAGGACCACAACCTCTAACGCGGGCGGTTCAGGCAGCGTCAGGCCAGGTGGTGACCATCTCGAGCCACGTGGCGCCGCGCATGTTGGATCGCGTCCGGCGTGTGTTCGAAAACGTGATTCTGGTCGGTGAGGTGCTCCAGGATTCCTGTGGCCTGCAGTCGGGCTGTGAATCGGGTAGGCAACCCCGAGACAAGAACTGCGATTCCACGGTCCTCAAGACTTCCGATCGTGTCAGACAAGACAAAAGCGCCGGTGGCGTCCAACGTCGTGACGTGAGACAGGCGCAGGATGACAACCCGGATATCGGTGACCTCGGCAAGCTCCAGCAGTGCGGTGTGTGCACCACCGAAGAACAGAGGCCCCTCGAAGCGAAAGGCCACGATGTGCTCGTCGAGCAGCGCCCGCTCCTCAGCGGTGTGGGGGTCGAATCCATGCACACTTGTTTCCAGGGGAGTCTCAGTCAGCGTCGCCGACCTGGCCACCTGCCGCAACGCCATACCGCCCGCCACGACGATTCCAAGGATGACTGCCGTGACAAGGTCGAGGGCGACAGTCGCTACGAAGGTCACTGCCAGAACCAGAGCGTCGCTGCGTCCCGATCGCAACAGTGCCCGCAAACTCGACACCTCCACCATCCGCAGTGCGGTGGCGATCAGAACCCCCGCCAGGGCCGCCAAAGGGATGAGGCCCACGACGGTCCCCAACGCCAGGACCACCAGCAACAGAACCGCTGACTGGACCAGGGCTGCAAGGCGCGACACGGCTCCGGACCTCACATTCACCGCGGTGCGCGCAATCGCAGCGGTAGCCGGGATCCCGCCGAACAGCGGGCTGGCTAGGTTCGCGAGCCCCTGTCCGAAGAGTTCCCTGTCGGGGTCGTGACGCTGCGAAACACTCATTGCGTCGGCGACCGTGGCCGACAGCAGACTCTCGAGGGCGGCCAATGCCGCTACCGCGACTGCCGGAGCCGCCAGGATCTTCAAGTCCGCAGCATCGAATGCGGGAAGGCTGGGTGTGGGAAACCCCGATGGCAAGGCTCCGATCACCCGCACGTCGAAGTCGCCGAACTGGACAATGAGCGTCGCGGCGACGACAGCCAGCAGCGCAATAGGAACGGCCGGCTTTATCCGTGCCCGAGCCGCCACCACCATGCTTGCGGCCACCCCCAACGCGATCAGCACCGGAGCCCAATCCGGCGAAGTCAGCCATTCGCCGACCGCCCGCACGGCCGTCAGCACCACCTGCTCGCCGTCGGCCTGCACACCCAGAGCAGCGGGCACCTGCTGCAGAGCAATGATGACGGCGATGCCCAGAGTGAACCCCTCGATCACCGGCAGCGGGATGAACCGCACATACCTTCCCAGTCCGGCATAGGACATCACAATCAGCAGCAGCCCGGCTATGAGGCCGACCACCAGCACGCCGTTCACCCCAAACGCAGCGACGATGGGTACCAGTACGACTGTCATCGCCCCGGTCGGTCCGGAGATCTGGACGTTACTGCCCCCGAACAGCGCCGCTACCGTCCCGGCCACGATGGCGGTCATCAGACCTGCTGCCGCACCCAGCCCGGACGTGATCCCGAATGCCAGGGCAAGCGGGAGGGCCACGACCCCGACGGTGAGTCCGGCAACCAGGTCCCGCTGCGGCGCGATGGCCATCGCGCGGTAGTCGGACTGATGCGGGAGCAAGGCGCGAGATCGTCGCCACACCCAACCCGCGCCCCTCCAGACCTCGCGACTCCAGCCCGAACTCACGAGGCAGCCGCGGGCGGTGTGAGATCGTCCACCAAACCCCCGTGAGCAGCAGCCTTTGTCTGCAGAATCTCCCGGGCAGCGCCTAAGAGGTCCTCCACCGCAGGTAGGGCCAGCGAGTAGACAACCTCACCGGACTCGTGGCGTTTGCTCACCAGCCCAGCAAGCCGCAGAACCGAGAGTTGCTGGGAGAGGCTCGCCGCTTCCACATCGATCGCCGATCGCAGTTGGTGAACCGCCTTGTCCCCCTCTGCGAGAAGTTCGAGGATGCGAATTCGTGCCGGGTGGCCCAGCGTTCTGAAGAACTCCGCTTTGGCCTGGTAAAGGGGCACGGGCATCGTCAGATCCTCTCACTTGCAGACTTATGCAACTCTGCAAGAGTACCCGAGCGGTCGCGCGAGCCACCCACGCCGTTGGTTAGAGGTTGTGCTGTTGGTTAGCGAAACAACGCGTGGATTCGCTAACCAGGACCACAACCTCTAACGCGGGCGGTTCAGGCGCTCCCCACCACGAAGCTGACCGTCGTCGCGGTGCTGCCGCCGATGTTCAACGTCGCGAACCGGCGCGCTCCGGGCACCTGGTACTCACCAGCGGTCCCGGTGACCTGGCGGTGGGCGTCGAGCACCATCCGCACCCCGGTTGCCCCGACCGGGTGTCCCCCTCCGATCAAACCGCCGCTGGGGTTCATGGGGATCGATCCGCCGATCTCGAGCCGGCCGTCCTCCACGGCCTGCCATGAGCGGCCTGGCTCGGTGATGCCGAAGTGGTCGATGGCCATGTATTGGCTGGGGGTGAAGCAGTCGTGGGTCTCGATGCCGTCAACCTCGCTCACACCGGCAATCCCGGCGCGACCGAACGCGTCAGCAATGGTCGCGGCAACGTGCGGCATTACGAGCTCGCCACGAGCCTCGAGCTTGGGCCCAAGCGGCAACCCCACGGTTCGATGCCCCCAGCCCAGGATCTGGGCGCCCGGGCGACGCCCGAACCGATCGGAAACCAGAACAACCCCGGCCGCACCGTCAGTCACTTGGCTGCAGTCATTGCGCCGCAGCCGACCCTCGACCACGGGATTGGCCACGTCGTCATTGCGGAACGAGTCGTCGGTGAACGTCCACGCGCGGGTTTGGGCCGCGGGGTTGCGTTTGGCGTTGGTCAGGTTGAGCCGGCCGATCGCGCGCAGGTGCTGGTCGTCCAGGCCGTATCGCAAGTCGTACTCGTCGGCCAATGCGCTGAACGACCACGGCCACACGTACTTGGCCCCCTGCGCGTCGCGACCGACCCAAGCGGCCGCGCCCATGTACTGCGCGGCCTGGTCGCCCGGAACGCTGCGCTCCAACTCCGCCCCGAGAACGAGGGCCACGTCATAATGGCCTGCCTCAAGGTCGGCCATCGCCGCGAGCAGCGCGATCCCCCCGGATGCGCAGGCCGCCTCGTGGCGTGAGGCGGGAATCCCCGCGAGTCGGGGGTCCACGGTCGCCGGCATAGCCCCGAGGTGACCTTGCCCGGTGAACAACTGCCCAAAGGCATTGCCGACGTGGATCACACCTACCTCGGCGGCGTCAATGCCTGCCGCCTCGAGTGTGCCTGCGACAACCTCGGCGACCATGTCCGAGACGTCGGCGCCCTCCTTGGTCCAGTTGCGCGCGAAGTCGGTCTGGTAGCCCCCGAGGATCCCGATCATGGCCTCAGCCTAAATGTCCTTCGCGCCGGGACAGCTTGGCCGTTGCCACATCTCGTGTCCTATCCCGGTTGTCGCAGCCCGGCCTTTCGGTGAAGATTGGACGACTCAGTGGGCGTTTCGTCACCAGAAGGCTCGCCAGGGCGCCGCGCAGACGGCAACCAGCGGTGCTGAACCCCAATTAGTCTGAGGCCATGACCGATGTGTTCGTCCTCGACTGGGTTCGGACCCCGCGCGGTAAGGCAAGCCCCAAGGGTGGGCTTCACGAGCTGTCCGCAGTCGACCTGGTTACGGGCCTGCAGGCGGCGCTGGTCGAAAGGGGATTGGACCCCACTGCTGTCCAGGACGTGGTGCTCGGCATCGCCTCCCAAGTCGATGAGCAAGGCGCCGACCTCGCCCGAACGGCGAACCTGCTGTCGGGCTGGACAGCACCGGGTGTCACGCTCAACCGCTTCTGCGCGTCTGGCATCGACGCTGTCGCCACGGCTGCGGCGCGTATCCGGGCCGGCGATATGGACCTGGTGGTCGCAGGTGGGGTGGAGACCGTCTCGCGGGTTCCGCTCTTCAGCGACCGCGGGTCGCTGTGGGCCGATCCCGCCGTGGTGACCGGCGTCGGTTCGGTGCACATGGGGATCGCGGCTGACCTCAACGCGACGCGCGAAGGGTTCACGCGTGAGCAGCTGGATGCCTACGCGTTGGAGACCCACTCCAAGGCTGCGGCGGCCTGGGATGCAGGGGCGTTCGACAGCAGCGTTATTGCGCTCAACGCCATGCAACGCGATGAGCTGATCCGTCCGGCGATGACTGCCGAGTCGGTGGCATCGTTGCCGGCCGTCTTCACGAATCTGCCGCAGGACGACGAACTCGTGCTGACCCGCTTCGACGCGATCGAACATCTACACACGGTGGCAACCTCCCCGCAGATGGCCGACGCCGCCGCCCTTGTGGTCTTGGGGACCGCCGAGCAGGCGCAGCGCTTGGGAATGACGCCGCGGGCCCGCATCGTGAGCAGCGCGACGGCAACGTGCGATCCGGTGCTCATGCTTACCGCTGGCCAGGACGCGATGCAGAAGGCCATGGCCAAAGCGGGCCTGCGCGCGGCCGACATCGACGTCTTCGAGTTCGCCGAGGCGTTCGCCGCGTTGTGCCTGCGGTTCCGTCGCGATCTGGAAGCTGGCCCGGAGCGCATGAACCCAAACGGCGGCACCATCGCGATGGGCCATGCGTTCGGAGCCACCGGTGCGATCATGGTCGGGGGCTGCGTGGACGCCCTGGAACAACGTGGTGGTCGCTACGGCGTCGCGGGGGTCAGCGGGGCGGCCGGGCTCGGGGTCGGGGTTGTCGTAGAGCGAATCGAGAGTTGACCCATGGCCAAATTGATCTACTCGATGACAATGTCGCTGGACGGCTACATCGAGGACGCCGACGGCAACTTCGACTGGGCCGCACCCGATGAGCAGGTGCATGCCTTCGTCAACGACACCGTCCGCTCAGTGGGCACCTTCCTGTTCGGCCGGCGAATGTACGAGGTCATGCAGGTGTGGGATAGGCCCGAGGAGTTCGCCACCGACTCCGCGGCCATGATGGACTTCGCGCAGGTGTGGAGCGCCGCCGACAAGATCGTCTACTCGAGCACACTGGCCGCGCCGATCACCGCGCGGACCACTGTTCAGCAGGTGTTCGACCCCGAACAAGTGCGCCAGCTCAAAGTGACCTCGCAACGCGACCTGGGAATCGGCGGACCCGAGTTGGCTGCTCACGCCATCGGGGCCGGACTGGTCGACGAGTGCCACCTGTTCGTGGTGCCTGTGGTCGTCGGGGGCGGTCAAGCCGCCCTGCCCGAAATGCGGCTCGACCTGCTTGAAGAGCGCGGGTTCGACAACGGCACGGTGTTCCTGCGATACCGGCCGGTCGTCGCGCAATAGCGAACGCCCGCCCCCCGGTATTCGGGAGGCGGGCGTCGCAAAGAGTTAGAGCGAGGACTGCTTGTAGGTCAGGGTGATCTGGGTGGGGGTGTCGGCAGCCTGGAACGTGCACTTCCAGCCGACCTTCGAGTACTCCCCAGCGGTGCCCGGGTTGACCAACTTGTAGGAGGTCGCCTTGCAGCGGTAGCCCTCGGCCTTGACGATCGTGCCCTTCTTCGAGGCCTCGCCGTCGGTGGCCTTGACGACCTTCGCGACCGACTTGTAGTTGACCATCTTGGTGAAGGCGCGCGAGACCTCTTCAGCCTCGACCTCGACCTTGGGCATCTTTCCAGCAGAGCTCAGCGGGCCGATGTACTCAGCGTCCAGCGCCGGGATGACAACCTCGGAGGGGTCCTGAGCCGCGTTGGCGACACCCATGCCGGATGCGAGCAGCAGCGGGCTGACCGCCGCGATGGTGAGCGTTTGGATCTTCTTCATATGCAACTCCCTTGATTGGTCGACAGGCAATGGTGCAGGCCCTGCGAACACTATGACGGCTTGCGGCGCCTGGAAGTTCCCGCCACGCCCGGCCTGGCCTGGCGTAAAAACCTACGGTACCGTAGGTTGTGTGACTACCACTGTTCAGCGCCCCGTGGACGCGCCCCCCAAGCTGCGGGGGTGGCTGCACTTCGGCGCGGGGCCCCTTTCCTTCATCCTCGGGCTGGGGCTCGTCGCGGTCACCCCGGACCAGGCCGAGCGGATCGCCGTCGCGATCTACGTGGCCACGACCGTCCTGCTCTTCTCGGTTAGCGCCTCCTACCACCTAGGGGCGGGCGGTCCGCGGACCAACGCTTTCCTCAACCGCCTTGACCACGCCAACATCTACCTGTTCATCGCCGGAAGCTACACGCCCTTCGCGGTGGCATTGGGCGGCACTCAGGGGTGGGTGATCCTTGGGCTGGTCTGGGGCATCGCAGCGGTGGGCCTCATCGCACGGGTCACTTGGCGATCCGCGCCTCGCTGGCTGGCGGTCGGTTCCTACATCGGCTTGGGCTGGGTGGCGATCTTCTTCCTGCCGGCGATCTGGTCAGCGTTCGGCGCCGTGGTGGTCTTCCTCATGGCATTGGGCGGGCTGCTGTACACCGCCGGCGGCGTCATTTACGCCCGCAAGGCACCGAATTTCCACCGTGGCTGGTTCGGGTTCCATGAGTTGTTCCACGCCTTGACGATCGCCGCGTTCCTGGCCCAGTTCGCCGCTATTGCGCTGGCTGTGACCTGAGGCGCCGTCCGACCTCGGCTGTTCTGTGGGCTCTAGTCCAATCGCAGGAAGGTCTCCTCGATGTCCACCCCGCGGGAATTCGCGAATGACACCTCGGTGCCGGTGACTGCGAAACCGACTTTGGTGAGCACTCGTAGAGAGCCCCGGTTGTCGCTGGCGGCACTGGCGTGCAGCGGTCTGGTCTCGATGTCCTTGACGAATAACTCCAGCGCTCGACTGGCAACGCCCTGTCCCCACGCGCTCCGGTCGATCCAGAAGGCCACCTCAGTGCGACCTTCGATGACGAATGAGGCGATACTCCCGACCAGGTCGCCGTCGCGCGTGATGGCCCGCAACACGATGTCCGGCGACGTACGCAGCCTGGCAATCCGTGCATCGAATTCTGGTCCGTCGTATTCGTCGGCGAACGCGGCCATGCGACGCGACGCAGAGTCGTTGGACCACTGCAAGAGTGCGCCCACGTCCGAATCCTCAACGGGCCGCAAAGCGATCTGAGGTGCCACGGCTTGGACAATAGCGAAACCCGGCTCTGCGCACGGCGGCCACGTCGGGCCGCGTACGCTGCGACCACAACACCATGGTTGTCAAGAACAGGTGGGCCGGGCCGCCGCCAGTCGCCTGACGTGCGGCCCGGCCCATAAGCCGTTGCCTACGCCAGTTCGAACCGGTCCAGCATCATGACCTTGTCCCACGCGGCCACGAAGTCGTGAACGAACTTCTCCTTGGCGTCGTCGGTCGCGTAGACCTCGGCAAGCGCACGCAGCTCGGAGTTGGATCCGAACACGAGATCCACGCGGCTTCCGGTCCACTTGACCTCACCAGTCACGCGGTCGCGGCCCTCGAACAGTGCTTCCTCGTCGTTGACCGGGGTCCACGTTGTGCCCATATCGAGCACGTTGAGGAAGAAGTCGTTGGTCAACGTCCCCGGCGTCGCGGTGAGAGCTCCCACGTCGGACACACCGAGCGCCCGCAGGCCGGCAACGAGCACGCTCATCTCCGGGGCGGTCAGCGTCAGCAGACTCGCCTTCTCGACCAGCAGGTCCTCCGCAGAACGCTGCTGCCCCTTGGCCAGGTAGTTGCGGAAGCCATCGAATAGCGGCTCCAGCACGACGAACGCCTCGACGTCGGTCTGCTCCTGCGAGGCGTCGGTACGCCCGGGAGTGAACGGGACCTGCACGTCGAAGCCCGCACTCTTCGCGGCCTGCTCCACGGCGGCAACCCCACCGAGAACGATCAGGTCAGCCAGCGACACGGGCTTGCCGAAGCCCTGCTGGATGCCCTCGAGGACCGACAGCACCTGCGCGAGCTGCGCCGGGTTGTTGACCTCCCAGTCCTTCTGCGGCTCCAGTCGGATGCGCGCGCCATTGGCGCCGCCGCGCTTGTCCGTACCGCGGAAGGTCGAGGCCGAGGCCCAAGCAGTGGTCACCAACTGCGAGACAGTCAAGCCCGAGGCCAAGATCTGCGCCTTGAGCGCCGCGACGTCCGCGTCATCGATCAAGTCACCGCTGACCGCGGGAACCGGGTCCTGCCAGATCAGCTCTTCGGTGGGAACCTCCGGGCCGAGGTAGCGGGCGACCGGGCCCATGTCGCGGTGGGTCAGCTTGAACCAAGCGCGTGCGTAGGCGTCGGCGAACTCCTGCGGGTTCTCCAGGAAGCGTCGCGAGATGGGCTCGTAGATCGGGTCCATGCGCAGGGCAAGGTCCGTGGTGAGCATGATCGGCGCGTGCTTCTTGGTGTCGTCGTGTGCGTCGGGAACCGTCGTCGATGCCGCCGGGTCAGTCGGCACCCACTGCCAAGCCCCCGCGGGGCTCTTGGTCAGGTCCCAGTCGTAGCCGAACAGGGTCTCGAAGTAACTGTTGTCCCAAGCGATCGGGGTGGGCGTCCAGGCTCCCTCGAGCCCACTGGTGATGGTGTCATCGCCACTGCCGGTGCCGAAGTCGTTCTTCCAGCCCAGGCCCATCTGCTCGATCGGGGCGGCCTCCGGCTCGCGACCCACGTGGTCGGCGTTTGCCGCACCGTGGGTCTTGCCGAAGGTGTGACCGCCGGCGATCAGCGCCACGGTCTCCTCGTCGTTCATCGCCATCCGCCGGAACGTCTCGCGGATGTCGCGGGCGGCCGCCAGCGCACTCGGCTCACCGTTGGGGCCCTCGGGGTTGACGTAGATCAAACCCATCTGGACGGCGCCGAGGGGGTTCTCCAGCTCACGGTCACCGCTATAGCGCGCGTCACCGAGCCACTCGGCCTCGGCCCCCCAGTTGATCTGCGTGGGCTCCCACACGTCCACCCGGCCCCCGCCAAAACCGAAGGTCTCGAAGCCCATGGTCTCCATGGCCACGTTGCCGGCCAGGACTAGCAGGTCGGCCCAGGAGATCTTGCGCCCGTACTTCTGCTTGATCGGCCACAGCAGACGGCGGGCCTTGTCGAGGTTAGCGTTGTCGGGCCAGCTGTTCAGCGGGGCGAACCGCTGCTCGCCGGTTCCCGCTCCCCCGCGGCCGTCGCTGATGCGGTAGGTGCCGGCCGCGTGCCAGGTCATGCGCACGAACAGCGGGCCGTAGTGCCCGTAGTCCGCGGGCCACCAGTCCTGCGAGTCGGTCATCAGGGCGGCGAGGTCCTGCTTGAGCGCTGCGAAGTCGAGGCTGTTGAACTCGGCCGCGTAGTCGAAGTCCTCACCCATCGGGTCGACCGCTGCCGAGTTGCGGCGCAGTAGGCCGAGATCCAGCGACTCAGGCCACCAGTCGCGGTTGCTGGTTCCTCCACCGTGACCGGTCACAGGACACTTCGCTTCGTTCTCCATGTATTCCTTCTCCCTTTGGTTGTGGCGGTTTGTCAGGTCTTGCAGTCGGGACATAGGCCCCAGTACGTAACGTCGGCCTCATCGACGGCGAACCCTTGGTCGTCGCTCGGCGTCAGGCATGGCGTGTAACCCACCGCGCAGTCGACGTCGACGAGCCGGGCGCACCCACGGCAGATGAGGTGGTGATGGTTGTCGCCGACCCGGGTCTCGAAGAGCGCCGGCGATCCGATCGGCTGGATGCGCCGGACCAGTCCGGCCTCGTCAAGGGCGTTGAGTGCGTTGTAGACCGACTGCACCGAGATGGCGCCGATCTCCGCCCGCGCCAATTCGGCAACACCTTCGGCCGTGACGTGTGGGTGACCGGCGACGGCCCGCAGGACTGCCAAGCGCTGGGCCGTTACCTGTACGCCCTTTTCGCGCAACAGGTCAGCCGACATAGGCCGAGACTAGTTCCAAAATTGGAATTATGCAAAGGGTTTCGGCAAACTTTCGGCCGCGTCGCCCTCCGGCCCGCGTCGCCCTCCGGCCCGCGTCGCCCTCCGGCCCGCGTCGCCCTCCGGCCCAGCGTCGCCCTCCGGCCCGCGTTAGAGGTTGTGCTGTTGGTTAGCGTTTACACGCGTGGATTCGCTAACCAACAGCACAACCTCTAACCAACTCGCCCCGGTCGGGATTAGCGTTGGGACAGGAGGTCCTAATGAATGACCAACAGATGACCCACCTTGACGATGTGGCCGCGATGATCGAGGTCAATGAGGCCGCCACAGTGTCGCGGACGGTTCTCAAGGCCGAAGGCGCGCGGCTCGTACTCTTCTCGTTCGACACCGACGAGGAACTCAGCGAACACACCGCGGCCATGCCGGTGCTGCTGCAGGTCCTCGACGGCCGACTCTCCATCACAGCCGGCGGGCAGACCGTGGAACTGGCGCCCAACGGGGTCATCCACCTGCCCACGCGGATGCCACACTCGGTCCTGGCCCTCGAACCGAGCCGCATGCTGCTGACGATGCTCGACCCGCGCGCGCAGTGAGCCGATCACGGGCGACCGACGCGATCACCGCCAGCGGTCTTGAGTTCGAAGTGACCGAGCACGGGCCGGTCTCGAGCCTGCAAGAGGCAGCCGCCGCCCGCGGGATGGACCCCGAACAGATCCTCAAGTCCATCGTCGTGCGCCGCGGTGAGGGCGACTTCCTGTTCGTGCTCGTGCCCGGCGGGCGCACCATCAGCTGGCCCAAGTTGCGCGCGCTGCTCGGGGTCAAACGGTTGTCCATGCCGAGCGCCGACGAAGCCCTGTCCGTCACCGGCTACGCCCGCGGGACGATCACGCCGTTCGGGTCCTTAGCGCCGCTGCCAGTCATCGCCGACGCCGCGATCGCGCAAGGTCCCGTCTCCATCGGTGGCGGCGCACATGGGGTCGCTTTCACGGTCGACTCAAGTGAGCTCGTGCGAACTCTGGGCGCCCAGGTCGCGGACGTGACCGAAGCCGAGCCTGCCTGATTCGCTGCGGCACTGCGGGAGCACAATCGAAATATGAAGACCCGGGCCATGCGGCGCAGCCGGATCGATCTGGACAACCGGCCGTTCATCGTCATCTGGGAAGCCACGCGGGCGTGCGCCTTGGCGTGCAAACACTGCCGGGCAACCGCAGTCCCACAGCGCGATCCCCTCGAGCTGGACTCCGAACGCGCCCGCGGCCTTATGGACCAGATCAAGGCCTTCGGCTCTCCGCCGCCCTTCTTCGTGATCACTGGCGGCGACCCGTTCGAGCGACCCGATCTGTTCGAACTTGTCGAATACGGCGCTTCGATCGGCCTGCCCGTCGCGGTCTCCCCGTCGGGGACCGAGGCGCTCAACCGGAAGAACCTGACGCGCCTCTACGATGCGGGCGCCCACGCAATCTCGCTGAGCATCGACGGAGCGACTGCCGCCACGCACGATGCTTTCCGAGGAGTCGCGGGAAGCTTCGACCTCACGCTGCGCGGATGGCAAGAGGCTCGCGAAGTGGGTCTGCGGGTCCAGGTCAACACCACGGTCACCCCAGGGAACCTGCACGAATTGCCCGACATCCTGGCGATGATCCACCGGATGGGTGTGATGACCTGGTCGGTGTTCTTCCTGGTTCCGACTGGCCGCGGTCAGCACCTGCAGCAACTCAGCGCACCGCAGGCCGAGGACGTGCTCAACTTCTGTTACGACGCCGACAAGATCGTCTCTCTCAAGACGACCGAAGCGCCGGCCTTCCGGCGGGTTTGCGTGCAGCGACTGGTGTGCGAGCGTCTGGGCTTAGACCCGGTCGAGGAACTTGGGTTGGGCTCGGACTACAACAGCCTGCACAACCGCCTGAAAGAACTGGCCCTGTCGGGTACCCACACGTTGCGGCGGCCTCCTCTGAAGGTCAGCGCCGCGCGGGGGTTTGTGTTCATCTCGCACACAGGCGACGTGTACCCGAGCGGATTCCTACCCAGCCCGGCCGGCAATGTGGGCGCCGAGTCCTTGGGCGACATCTACCGGGGCTCGGACCTCTTCCGAACCCTGCGAGACCCCGACGCCCCCCCGGGTCGCTGCGGGCGCTGCGAGTTCAGGGCAGTCTGCGGCGGGTCCCGTCCGCGTGCCTATGGTGCCACGCACGACCTGCTCGCCGACGACCCGTTGTGCGCTTACGAACCCGGCTCCTTCGGCTACGCTGCCGAGGTGCAGGAACTGCTCACCGCCGGCATCTGAAGTCAGTTGACCGGAGCTGGCGTGTTGTTGTCCGAGTAGTCCCAGCCGCCACACGTGAGGTCGTAGTCCTTGGTGAGGTTCTCGTTCTCCACCTCGGCCATGTACTCGGCAGGATTGATCCCCAGGCCGCCATCGGAGACGTCGAAGGAATCGCTCAGCGGTTTGAACATCCTGCCCAGGATCGCCTTGTCCCCGGCCTTCGTGTCACTTGGCGTGATCACGTTGTTGCGCGCATTGTTCTTGCCGAACTCAGCGATCACATACACCTGGAACTTCGGCAGCAGGAACGGCTTGTAGTCGCCGTAGTCGGACAACTTGTACTTGGTGTCGGTCATCCGGAAGATGTTGGCGCGATCCGGGATCTGTGTGAACAGCGATGCCGAGTAGCACTCGTAGCGACGGGCGCTCCAGTTGCCTTCGGGGTAACCGTCACCACTGAGCTTGCCCCCGGTCGGGATCTTCACCACCGGCCAGGCGATCGGCAGCAACTCCTTGAACACCGTGCGCTCGGCGCCGCGTTGCGCCGACACCGAAGCCCGGTCGAAGGTGTCATCGGTCATCGTCTCGAACCCCGACTCACATGGTCGACCCTCCGCGTTGCAGGCAGTCAGAGTGCCGAACTCCTTGAGCTTGGAGTAGTCACTCACGATCACGTCGGCCATCCGCTGGTAGGTCTCGGCGGCCTGCTGCATTCGGTCGACGACCTCGGTCTCGGCCTCCAATGCCTTGACCTGCTCCTCGTCGTCCTCAGTGACGCGGTCGCCGTTCTCGGTGTTCGCGGTGCCCATGGCGGCATACTCCAAAGCCGCCGCCGCAAGTCCCGCGATGATGTGGATGGCCTTCTCGGCCTTCTCAACCAAGCCGCCGAACGGGGCCACCATCTCGATCAGCGTCGCGAAGATCGCCATCCAGTCGATGCCGACGGACTGGTTCTTCGCCCAGTCGTCGGACGTCTTCAACGTGCTGACGACGTTGGTGCCCTTGATCCATGCGGACAACTGATTGCCTGCCTGGTAGGGGTTCTGCAACCAGGCGAAGTACTGGCGTACCGAACCGACCCAGATCAACTCCTGCACGAAGTCCTTCTGGACCTGCAGCCAGACCTGTTGCTCGGCGTTGGTGAGCCCGGCCGGCACGGTCAAGGCCTTGGCCTGATCGGAGCGGTCAATCCAGTACTGCGGGTTCCCGTTCTGCAGAGCCACATCGCGGGTCCAATAGGCACTACGGGGGTCAGCTCCGATCCTGACCTTGGTGCCGATGTCGTCGAGGAAGCGTTGGTAGACCGCGTCGCCCGCACCGGGCCACGGCACGGACTTCGGCGGTGTACTCACCAGCGTCATGAGCCGGTCGTCAGCCTGGCCGTCCTCGGTCACATTGGCCGTGCGGAACCGGCTGTCGGTCCCCCGCACGAATGCGCCGCTGATCCGTGCGCCCTTGCTGCGCACCTCCGACCCGGTGGCCTGCTCGAGGCCCGACCAGCCCACCAGGGAGTAGTTGTCACCAGCGGTCCGCGTGGACTGCAGGAAGGCGTGACGCGTACCGCCGAGATCCGCGATCGTGTCGGCCAGCTCACCGGCAACACGGGACCCGCGGATATCGAGATCGTCGGTGCATATGAGCCCTGACAACCAGCAACTGCGCGTGTACTTGGACTGCATCCCTGGCACCCCCATCAAGGGGTTGGCCGGGTTGCCCAAAGATGCGACCATGACCATCGCGCCATCGGGCAACTGCTTGAGATAGCTGAGCATCGCCTCGATCTGCGCAGTGACGGTCCCCGGATCACCGTTGAGGTTGAAGGCCTGGCCGGAGATGAACTCCAGGGTGGTGCGGTTGATGGCTTGCACCGCGAACCCGGCGCCGGAGGCCGGCAGCGAGTACGTCCGCGGCACCCCGCCGACCGTCATCGTGACCGTGCACGTGTCCGGTCCGCAGCCGCCGCCGGCACGGGTGTCGAACTGGGTGCGGTCACCGGAGATGAAGACGAAGTTCTTGTAGCGGTCCCACTGCAGGGAACCCTTCAGCCCGCGCTGGCTGTTGACTGCCCGCATCGCTTGGCCCGGTTCCCAAGCCTGAAGCCCGATGAGAGCGGTCGGTCCCGTGGGGTTGAGATTCTTCGGCGCACCAATGCCTGCGAAGTAGGTCGCCGCGTTGCCGAACCCACCGCCGAACCCCTGATGGTGCACGGCGATCGCCATCGTGCTGCTGGACAGGTTCTGCTCCAGGCCATCCTGTGGTGCCTGGTTGACCCTGCCCCCCGAGTTCCATCGACAGATCGCCTGCGCGTTGTCAGGGCAGACGCCGTAGGTGTAGTTGTAGCCCGGCTTCACCGCGCCGGTGTGACGGTCGACGATCAGCACCTGCCACTGGGCCTTGTCCAAGGGACCGTTCGCGGCGTAGACCGTTTCCCCGATCCGGATGCCCGGGACGCCGCCGGACGACGCGTAGGAATCGAAGGCCATCATCGGGGACGGCGCGGCATCGATAGTGACCGTGTCGTTGGTCTTCACCGAACCGTCACTACCGGTCGCCCTCAGCACGTACCGCCCGGGTTGAACAGTGTCCAACTGAACATCGGTGGGTGAGGTCTCCTGCAGCTGTGGATCCCGACCGGGGGCCTTGACCACAGCCCAGGTCATCGACGTGGAGGGCGCCGCCAGCGCCTTGCCGGCGCGCTTGCCCCGGGGTAGACGCAGACGGCCATCGACCACGACTGACGAACCCGCTTCGACGGTGACGTTGCGCCCTGCCCCGGTCAGTGGCTTGCTGTGCTTGACGACGAAACGCACCCGCTGCTTCTTCAGACCAGCCTTGCCGTCGCGCACGACGACGGTCAAGGTGTTGGCCTTGTGCTTCAGCCCGTGCGAGGACGACGCGTCAAGGGTGTAGTAGGCGCCCTTCCTCCACGTGAAGTCGAATCGCGTGAGGCCGACCTTGTTCAGTTTCGCCCGAACGATCCCGTCCTTGGCCCGGACCCTGATGCGCATGTCGTGAACACGGATCTTGGCGTCGCGCTTGGGTGCCACGATGATGCCGCGCGCACGCTTGACCTTGATCTTTTGCTTCTTCTTGGCCGTCGGAGATGCGGCCGGCGAGGTCGCGGGCAGGGCAGGCGTCAAGGCCTGCACAGGAGCGGTGGTCGCGAGCATGCCCAGTGCGACCAGTAGCACCAACGGACGAGCGCTTCGACTAAACACGGGGAATGCCTCCTCGAGAGGTAAGACGATGAGAGTAGCGCGCGCCCCTGACAGTTCGGTGGCGGTCATCCACAACCATGGGGACCGCCGAGCGAAGACGGTCCGAACGGACCAGAAGCGCGCCGTGTCCAGTGTCCGACCGACCTGCGATGCTGAGCGCGTGAGCACGCCCGTCGAGCCTCCCCCAGACACCAGAGACTGGACCTTCGTGATCGAGCAAGGCTGTCCCGAGTGTGGCTTCACGCCCCAGCCGGTGGAACAGACCGGTGCGCGGCTTCGAGCAACCCTGCCCGCATGGGGTGAAGCCCTGCGCCGACAAGGAGCCAGCACGCGGCCCGAACCGCAGACCTGGTCGCCGGTCGAGTACGCGTGCCACGTGCGGGACACCTGCGAACTGTTCGGTCAGCGACTGGGACTGATGCTCGACCAGGACGACCCGGTCTTCGAGAACTGGGACCAGGACGTCACCGCGGTGGAGAAGGACTACTTCCACCAGGACCCGTCGACGGTGTTGGACGAGTTGACGCGGGAGACCACGGCAACCGCAGCTGCTTTTGACTCAGTGCGCGCCGATGCGTGGGACAGGCCGGGGCGGCGAAGTAACGGATCGGTATTCACCATCGCCACCTTCGCGGTGTACTTCCTGCACGACGTCGAGCACCACGTGTGGGATGTATCGGGCTAGCGGGCGCGGACCCCGGCCCTCAACCAGTAACGCGCGCGCCCCGGCACAGTCTTCGTCGCAGCCCCTGGGGACAACCCAGAGTTTTGTCGTACGTACGTTCTACACTGCAAGGGAGGTTGAGGTCCACGCAGAGGTCGCAGATCGGGGGTGCGAGTCATGGCGTTCTACCAGGTTTCCAAGCCCGCGCTGCGACGCATGCGCCTTCGCGAGAGCCTGCCGAAAGCCCAGCCGGTGGCTTTCACCGGCGTCGCCGCCGCGCTGGATTCGCTACCGGATCCCGGGCACCTCTGCGCGCAGGAGCGAGCCGCCGCGATGGCCAGCGTCGCCGGGCTGCGAAACCGGTTGGACGCCTACCTGACCGATCTGGCGTGGGAGGCGGACAAGGCCGCCGACTCGAAGGCCCTGGGCGTGGGCACTACGGGCATGCTCGTGGCGGTTGCCACTGGAAGTAACCCGGCAGTCGGTTCAGCAGTGGCCAATCGCGCCGCGGCCCTACGATCTCTGCCCGGCGTGGCGGCTGCCTACGCGGCCGGGGAACTGAGCACGGCGCACGTGGCCGCAATCGTCGACGCCGCCGACCACCTGCCGGGGTTTGCCGACTACGAGGAGTCGGTGGCTGCAACGGCATCGTGTGTGGAGCCCGCCGAGGTCACGCGCATGCTGAACACCCTGATCGGTCAGGTCAATCCGAAGAGCCCCGACGACGCGCTGGCGCAGCAGCGTGAGCGACGGGGGATCTCGTTGTCCGAACTACCCGACGGCCGGTTCCGGATCACCGGCTGGCTCGACGGCCTTGAGGGCACACGGCTTCGTGATGTCCTGTCGACCTTCATGGATCGTGCTGACGCGGCCGATCGGCGCACTGCGAAGCAGCGGCGGGCCGACGCCCTGGCCGATATGGTCGCCGCGGCGTGCGCAAACACCCGGCCGCTGGGGGTCTCCGGGCTATCGGTGTTGGTGGACATCGAGGACCTGACCGACGGTGCCGGTGCGACCTTGGAGGACGGAACGCCGATCGGGCCCTCCACGTTCGACCTGATTTCATGCACCGCTGTCGCCTGGGTCATCCTCGGCATCACGGCGCAACAAGACGTTCGTGCCACTGGCGCTCGGGCGAGGAGCACGGCGAGCAAGCGCCGGGCAGTGGGTAGCCCTGATCGCGCGGGACCGCGGCTGCATCCGCTGCGGGCGGGCTCCCAGGTTCTGCGAAGCCCATCACATCCAGCATTGGCGTCACGGAGGTTCAACCGACCTGTCCAACCTCGCCCTTTTGTGCTCGCGCTGTCATCACGATCTTCATGAGGGCCGCTTCTGGATCACGGTGGATCGCCACGGCATCCCCCAAGTCACGGTGAGCCGGGCACCGCCGCGTAGGCGGCGCTGAGGGGTGGGGCGGTCACATAGACTTACACCATAAGTCGAGGAACAGAGGGGGCAGCTAGATGGCGGATGAGCGGACCCCACTGACCCGCGCGCGGGTATTGCGCGAAGCGATTGCACTTGCTGACGAGGACGGGGTCGCCGGCCTGTCGATGCGGCGGCTGGGCCAGCGTCTAGGGGTGGAGGCGATGTCGCTGTACAACCACGTCGCGAACAAGGACGACCTGCTCGACGGGATGGCCGATCTGGTGTCGGCCGACTTCGTGGCGCCCACGCCGGGAGTGGCCTGGCGTCAGGGATTGAGTCGCAGCGCGACCTCGGCGCACGCCGCCCTGCTGGCCCATCCATGGGCTGCCACGCTGCTGGAGTCGCGGTCCAACCCGGGCCCGCAGCGCTTGCACTACCTGAACGCGGTCGTCGGAGTGATGGTCGACGCGGGCTTTCCTATCGAACTGGCCTACAACGCGTTCCTCACCCTCGACAGCTACATCTACGGCTTCACCTTGCAGGAGGTTTCTGCCCCTGCAGCGCCGGACCAAGCTGCCGAAGCCGCAGAGGGGTTCGTCGAGGGGTTGTCGGACGGACAATATCCGCATCTGGTGTCGATGGCCCAGGTGGTCATGCATCCGGACCATGACCGCGCTGCGGACTTCGATGCCGGGCTGGATCTCGTGCTTGATGCCATCGAACTGCGCCTGTCGCGGTCGTAGCTTCCGGCTCCCGCACCTCCTGGTTAGAGGTTGTGGTCCTGGTTAGCGAATCCACGCGTTGTTTCGCTAACCAACAGCACAACCTCTAACCAACCGCTCCGCTGGCCAGCGACCCCGTCGAACCCTTGACACACTTACGCCGTAAGTTATACACTTACAGTGTAAGTCTCACCTCAGGAGGTGCGCCATGATGACCACCAAAACCACGCCCCGTTACCTCGGCTTCGCCGCGCTCTACCTCGCTGCTGCCCTGGTTGCAGCGATGATCTACTTCCTTGTCGGCACCGACTACCCCGCTGTGACCGACCCCGTCGAGAAACTCGACCTGCTGGTCCAACAGCAACTGTCCATCAACGTCATGTACCTGGTGGCCTACGTTGGGTTCGGCCTCGTTCTGGCAGCTCTGGCAGTCGGACTGCCGTCGAAGCTCGCCTGCAGCCATCGGCCTGATCTGGGCCGGCATGCTCGTGGCCAGCGGGCTGGTCTACATCGTCGGCATGAGTTCAGTAGTCGACCTCAACGCCACCGATCCGGCAGCAGCCGTCGCCGCCTGGCAGGCGATCGAGCCCGTCGCTCTGGGCCTCGGCGGAGCGGGCGGCGAGGTACTCGGGGGGACTTGGGTGCTGCTCGTAAGCCTGACCGCCCTGCGCAGCCACACCCTGCCAACGTGGCTCACCTGGCTCGGCATGGTTGTCGGCGCCGCCGGGATCATCTCCACAGTCCCGGGCCTTGCCAGCGCCTCGATCCTCTTCGGGCTGCTGATCATCGTGTGGTTCACCGGACTCGGCGTGGCGCTGCTGCGTGGACACCAGACCGAAGAGCCCATGCACGCCGCCACGCTGGTCAACGCAGCCAGCTAGCCGCGGCAGATGCGGACTTCCGTGGGTGCCATTCCCACGGAAGCCCTGCTGTGCCGTGCGAATTCAGCCATGAAATCCGACCGCACCGACCAGCGGTGGGTGGCGCAGACAGGCGGCTCCTGGTCCGTGCGCGAGCTGGCGTTCCGCGACTACCTACGAGCCAATCCGCCGTCCGCGCCACGGAGTACGAAGCGCTCAAAATGACCCTGGCGAAGCGCTATCCGAATGATCGGGAGGCGTACACCGACGGCAAGGCGGACTTCATCGAGTCCGTTCTGCGCGCCGCGGGCGTTTGACGTCACTGACGGCCGAAAACAGGCTTCGACCCACACCAGCGTCAGGCTTACCCTGAATATGGGGAGGGCATCATGAACGTCAAACATGCCATTCGCATCGTCACTTCAATCGCGCTAGTCACCGGCCTGTTCGCCGGACCCACCATCAGTGCCACCGCAGATCCCGGACCTCCCCGCACCACGGCCGCGAAGACCGAGACCTTGATCAAGAAGAAGTGCCTCAAAGGTTTCCGGGCAGATTGGCGGAAGGTGAATTACGAGGTGTGGGCCCACGCATACGACTACTACGAGGGGCGCCGTAAGGCTGAGCAGGTCATGTTCGACCAAATGCGCTGGGTCACTTGCTGATCCCGCAGGCGCACGACCTGATCCCGGTCTTCGAGCAGGCCGCAGCCGTCGACCGGGCGCAGTACCAGCCTGTGGTCGCCAAGCTGCGCGACGACAACTTCAAGGACATCAAGAGCTTCCAGTCGAAGTATCTGCGCAACGGCTGCTTGAGCAAACCCGGCACTGCGGTCTTCAGCGATGGCATCCGCGACCTGCGGGCGAGCTTCAAGGACATCTACAAGGCCCACGAGCAGTTGTTCCGGGTGAATCTCGCGCTGCAGACCGCACAAATGGATCTGGCGACTCAATGCATGCAGGACGCAGACCTCGAGGCAGCCACCATCGAGGAGAGTTGGCGGCGCTCCTGGGGGCACTTCATAAAGTTGCGTTTCCCGTCATGAAGCAGGCCTCGCCCCGCGGCATCGCTTCGAGCAGTACCTGACGTTGTGCCAATCCCGGGCCCAACGTTTGCGCCACTCGAACGGCCGGCCACACGTCGCACAGATCTTGGGCGCAAACCCGTTCTTCGTCTGAGCGCGGCGCGGTGTACGGGGCACACACGCAGGGTTACACACTTCGACCGGGTGAGCAGGGGGCCGAGTCCGTAGTATTGGGCACCGAACAGTTGGGACATCTCATGAAACGCCTGACCCGCATCGCCGCGCTCGCGATTCTCGGCATCCTCACGCTGGGCGTTGCCTGGTTCATCGGAATGCGCCGCAAAGGCTCCATCGTCACGAAGACTCAGCGGCGGCTCAACCGGGCGGTGTTCAACCCTCGCCAATTACGCACCGCAGGCCAACCCGGTGCCTACGCCGGCGTCGTGCACCATCAGGGGCGCGCCTCGGGTAAGGAGTACATGACCCCAGTGGGCACGGTGCAAACCGAAGATGGGTTCGTCGTGGCACTTGTCTACGGGTCGGACACGGACTGGGTGAAGAACGTGCTTGCCGCGGGCTCGGCTGCCATCACCCACGAGGGCCAGCAGTACGAGGTGGTGGATCCTGCGCTGGTCTCGCTGGACTCGGTCGCCGATTCCTTCGAGGAATCCGAGCTGACCCCCCTTCGCCTCTTCGGCGTGCGGGAGTGCCTTCGAGTACGGACTGTGTCAACCGTCGCGACGTGAAGCCGGCGCGCGGTTACCGATTGTGACTGCCACGGCCAACCCTCAACGCTGGGACCGATGCGAAGGGTCCTGGGATCGCGCGGGGGCGCGCGCACGCCGGTCCTGAGCGGGATGATGAACTTCCGCTGATCTGAAGGAAGCAACGTGTACGAAGGCACCTGGGAATCCGTGGCCGAACATCGCCTGCCGACATGGTTCGACGACGCCAAACTCGGTGTCTTCCTGCACTGGGGCCTCTACTCGGTGCCCGGCTGGGCCCCGCAGGTCCCGGACATCCAGGAACTGCTTCGCACCAAGGGGCCCAAGGCGATGCTCTTCGACAACCCCTACGCCGAGTGGTACCTCAACAGCATGCAGCTGAAGGGCAGTCCCACCTGGAATCACCAGCGCGAGACGTACGGCCCCGACGCGTCCTACGACGATTTCCGGGAGGAGTTCAATCGCGACTCCAGCGATGCCGACCTCGATGCATTGGCGGCTCTGATCGAGTCGAGCGGCGCCAAATACGCCGTGCTGACGACCAAACATCACGACGGCTTCACGCTCTGGCCCGCGACAACGCCCCACCCGAAGAAGGGTCCTTACCACTCCGAACGCGACCTGGTCGCCGACGTGTGCACCGCCCTGCGCGACCGTGGTTTGCGCGCCGGCCTGTACTACTCGGGAGGCTACGACTGGCCCTACAACGACGCCGTGCTGAGCAACCCGGCCGATGCCATGCTTGCAGTCCCGAGCGATCCCTCATACGTGCAGTACGCCACGGCACACGTTCGCGAACTCATCGATCGGTACCAGCCGTCGGTGCTGTGGAACGACATCTGCTGGCCCGCGGGTGAAAACCTCGCCGACCTGTTCGCGTACTACTACAACAATGTCCCCGACGGTGTGATCAACGACAGGTGGCTGCAACCGTCGGAGCACCGTGGCGCAGTAGGGGACACCATTGCGCGTGGAGCGGGCACGGTGATCCAGGCGTTGTGGCGGTTCGTTCCGGACTCCCAGAAGTCGCTGACCTTCCCGGCGGCGCATCACTACGACTTCGCAACCCCGGAGTACGCCTCGTTCGACGAGATCCAGCAGAACAAGTGGGAGTCAACGCGCGGCGTAGGGCACTCCTTCGGAGCCAATCGGAATGAACGTCCGCAGGACATCGTCACGGCCACTGAGCTGATCCGGTCCTTCTGCGACATCGTTTCGAAGAACGGCAACCTCCTGATCGGAATCGGGCCCAAGCCCGATGGGACGATCCCCGAGGAGCAACAGGTACCGCTGCGTGGTCTCGGGGAGTGGATGAAGCGCAATAGTGCTGCCATCTACGGAACTCGGCCGTGGTTGACCGCAGAGACGACGACTTCGGAGAAGACAGAGGTCCGCTTCACCTCCGGCGCGGAAGGCGTGCACGCCCTGCTGCTCGGGTTGCCAGGACGGCGCGATTTCACGATTGAGGCAATAACGGCCAGCGAAGCGCCGGAGGTCCGGCTGCTCGGGTGCGACGCGCAGGTCGAGACTTCGCTCGGCGCCAGGGGCATCGAAGTCGTGCTACCCGAACGTGTGCCGACCCAGGATGTTCACGCGCTGGCGCTAGGACCGGAGATCCGGCCGATGGACGCCGGGTAGGGCGTTATTGCCGAAAGTGGGCCGGTGGAAGACTGGGAGCATGAGCGCCACTGCGGTCGCCTTCCCACCTGCTGACGGTGTTGTGACCGTCGACGGCCTGTCCAAACGGTTCGGAGCACTCACAGCGGTCGATGACCTGACGTTCACCGTCGCCCCGGGGCGAGTCACCGGGTTCCTCGGTCCCAACGGAGCCGGCAAGACCACGACGCTGCGCCTGCTTCTCGGGCTGGCCACACCCGACGCCGGCGCAGTCACGATCGGCGGGATCCGGTACGAGCAACGCCCCCGCCCGGCACAGCATGTCGGGGCCGCACTCGAAGCGGCGAGTTTCCATCCGGGACGAACCGCGCGCGACCACCTGCGGGTCTACGCCCCCCAGATCGGCGTCGCGGATGCTCGCTGCGACGAGGTACTGGCGATGGTGGGCCTGACCGAATCGGCAGGGCGCAGGGTGGGCGGCTTCTCGACCGGGATGCGCCAGCGCCTGGCCCTTGCCGCGACACTGCTCGGCGACCCGCAGGTGCTGCTGCTCGACGAACCCGCTAATGGCCTGGACCCCGAGGGCATCGCATGGTTGCGGCAGTTTCTCCGATACCTGGCCGACCAGGGACGCACGATCTTGGTGTCCTCGCACGTGTTGTCCGAAGTGGAGCAGACCGTCGACGACGTTGTCATCATCGCCAAAGGCCGACTGGTTCACGCCTCCTCACTGGCCGAACTTGAGGCGAAGGCGCGGCCGGCGGTTCGCGTGGTGTCGCCGGATGCGGACGGCCTGGCCCAACTTGTAAGGCAATCCGGCTGGTCTGCCAGCACCGAATTCACGACACCCACCGTCGCGGTCGTGCAGGACCATCACCCTGATGAGGTCGGTGCCGCAGCGTTCCAACAGGGCCTGGAACTGCACGAGTTGTCCGCGGCTGGCACCAGCCTGGAGGCGCTGTTCTTCCAGTTGACGAGCACCGGCGATCAGCGCGGGGAGTCCCGATGAAGGACGCGCTTCGCACGGAGTTGCGCAAGATCACCACCACGCGGACCTGGTGGATCCTCGCTCTGGTGATGCTCGGCTACATGGTGGTGATGTCGGCGATCATGGCGGCGTCCTTCGTCTTCGGGATGCGCGCGGAGCCGACAAGTGCTGACGCTATGGTGCTGGATCCGCAATCAATCGCGTCCTCGGTGTACACGCTGGCCGTGGCGCTGGGCTACATCTTCCCGGCGGTGCTGGGAGCCATGGTCGTGACCAGCGAGTTCCGGCACCGGACCATCACGATGACCCTGCTGGCCGAGCCACGGCGGACCTTGGTCCTGGGCAGCAAGCTCGCTGCCGTGCTCCCGTTCGCAATCGTCGTCGCTCTCGCTGGGGTGCTGGGCGCGGTACTCGGCGGCGCCACAACGCTGGCGGTACTGGGTGAGCCGATGTTCCTGGCCGACCCGCAGATGCAGAAGACGATTGCGCTGTCAGTGGTCGCGCTGGTCATCTGGGCCCTCGTCGGGGTCGGCTTCGGTTCCGTGCTCACCAATCAGGTGGCGGTCATTGTGGTCCTGCTGGTCTTCACCCAGTTCGTGGAACCCATATTGCGTCTGCTGCTGGCCCAGTTCGAGGCCACCGAGATGCTGTCCAAGTTCCTGCCGGGGGCCGCCGGGGAGGCCATCGCGGGATCCAGCCTCTACGTCAGTTCGGGATTGGCGGAGTTGCTGTCGTCCTGGCAAGGAGCGCTGGTTCTATTGGGCTATGCGGTGGTCTTCACCGTGATCGGCCGGCTGACAACGTTCCGGCGGGACATCGGGTAGCGGCATGCCTGGGTGACTACTCGGCGCAAACCACGCAGACCGCTCGCCGGACAGTCGCTGCAGGTCCGTGGCGTCTAGCAGCGGGTTGTTGCGTTGTTCCCGGTCGCGCATATGGATTGTCGCGTTGTTGCTGATTTTCGACCCGAGAACCCGCAACAACACAACACCGGCGCTTCCACCGCCGCAACAACGTCACAAACGGGCGGTTGGCGTCTGAGCTGCCGACGGGTGTTGGGTGCGGGCGGCCAGCGGCTGGTGTGAGGTGCTCCCGAAGTATCCAGTTGGCCACGCCCCTGAGTCCGTAAACGGTGGATCGAGTACGACCCGGACTCACCGGTCTCAGCGACGTCGAAGCGCTTTCACCGCCGGCAACCTGATCTTCGCCGGGGTGGAGACCAGCAGTCCGTCGGTGATGACGTAGGAGATCCGCTGTGGGCGAGGGCAGCCCTTACGGGGAGCGATGAAACGCAGCACGCCATTGCGGTAGGTCGTCTTGCCGCACTTCGCGCTGGTGGTGAGGCGGTCCAATCGGATCGGCGCACCCTCACTGTCCTCGTCGTCCGACTCTTCGTACCCCGAGGTCCCACCGTCGCGGTCGTTCGCAAGGGGCCGCACCACCAGTCGGGAGCGGAGCTTCGTTGCCCGCATCCGATCGGGAAACGCCCGCGGCCGTGAGTTCCCGTTGACGCGCTCGCAGTCGGAGTCGACAAGATCGTCAGCGCCGGTGCGCACAGCGTCGATGTCGTCGCCGCAGGAGACGGTCCACGAGCCGGTTGACATCACGGTGTTCACGTAGTCGCTGCCCGAACCCATCCGTGCCGTTCCCCAGATGGGTCCGTCTGTGACGAGCAACTGGTCGTTGCCCGCCCCAGCGTCCATGAGGGTGTCGCGCATGGTGAACGTGTACACCGGATCGTCGACCTCACTGGGCAGTCGATTCGGGGTGAGGTCGGGGGTGGAGATGCGGACGATGTCGTCGCCGTCACCCATCACGTACTGGAACGTACGCGGGCACACTGATCCGTTCGGCCAGAGGGCGAGCATGTCGGCCTGACCAGTGTGGTTGCAGCCGCTCTCTGCGATCGTGTCGTTGCCGGCGTGGCCGCGGATGACAAACGGGCTGCCGGGGGAGCTGTCGCCAGCGCACACATCCAGTCGCCGCGCGAAAAGCCCTGGCTGCACTGACCGGGGCGCCGGTCTCGGACGTCTTGCTGCGGTGACACCTCCTCGTACCCCGCGCCGATCGTCGTGGTCCCTTGCTCGGTGGTGTCGAACGCTAGTAGTTGCGTGCCCAAGTAAGGGAAGAATCCCAGGGTCACATAGGTGCCGCCTGCCGTGTCACTGCGGAAACCTTCCGAGGTGATCTCACCTGCCGCTGCGCCGGACGCACCAATCAGAACGAACACCACGGCAAGCACAGCGCTAACTCGAAGGAATCGCATGCCGCGGACCCGATCGTCAGCGAACACGCTCGCAGTCCTTCGCGACTCGGTCGATCTTGTCGGCGAACACGACGTCGCGGCCAGCACCGCACCGGATGATGTCGCGGGTCTTGTCCTTCGCGCGGATGGTGTCCGCGCCGGAGCCGCCGGAGTGCTTGTCCCGGCCCTTGCCGCCGATCAGGCAGTCATCCCCACCACGGCCGACCAACTTGTCCGCGCCGCCCTTACCTGCGATCTTGTCGCCGCCCGCGGTTCCCTTGAGACGGTTGGGTTTGGCGTTGCCCTTGATGACGTTGGAGCACTTGGTGACGGTCGGACCACCGCCGGACACGGTGGCCGTCGTGGCCGCCGAGTTGTTGCCCGGCGACCGGGTCGGGTAGCTGTGACGCGGCGCTGACGGTTGACGTCACCGCGCCCGCGGACGGCGCCCGCACCACGAGGAGGACCTGAGCTGACGTACCACTGACCGGCTCCCCGAGCCCGCAAGTGACCGTGGTGCCGGCCACTGAGCACGAGCCCGAGGTTGGGGTCGCAGAAACGATCTGTGCGGCCCCCTGGACGTCCATCGTCAGCGTCGCGCCGACCGCCACGTCCTTCCCGGCGTTGTCCAGCGCCGCGGTGAAGACGATGTCCGAACCCGGGGCCGGTGCAGGGTTGGACACCGACTGCCGGACTTGGACGTCAGCGCCCACCTCGACGGACCCGAGATCGCACGCAGCCCCCACGGGGCGGGCCTGACCCCGCTGATCGGCGGCGCTGACACACGCAGCGGCCGCGTCGACAGCAGGACTGCCGACCGCCGGACGCCGGGAGTCCGTCGGACCGCCGTTGGCCGCGAGTGGGCTCAGGAGCGCGTCCGCGATCGTGATGCTCGGTCCGGCGGGGCCGCAGGTGCCGTCGGAGACGATGTTGCGTCCGGAGAAGGACACGGCATTGAAGCAGTTGTTGTAATTGGCCAGATCAGAAATTCCACCGCTGACGATCGAGTTCTCCACGGTGATCGGGGCACCGTTGAAGGCGAACAGGTTCCCTCCGTACGCCGCGATCGAGCCGTCATTGGTCGCGGTGTTGTTGGCGATCGTGGACCCACGCACTGTTACGTTCGCGCCCTGCGTCGACATGACTCCGCCGCCGTCGACTTCAGCCCGCGGCGCCCGTGCTGATGGACGTGTTGTTGGAGATGGTGGAGTTCACGATCGACACCTTGGTCGAGGCGCCGTACGCGTAGACGGCACCTCCGAAGACGTCGTCGGCCGACTTGGTCGTGTTTCCCGAGATCGTTGATTCCACGATCGACATGTCCCCCGCCGAAACGTACGACCGGGGCGTACACCGAGCCAAGCGGGGAGTTGACCGAATGACCCGAGACCCGCACGCGGATCAGTTGCGTGGCGGCCGGGCCCGTCTGGTAGACGCCCAGGCCGCCACCGCCGGTCGCGGAGCCATCCTGCAGCGCCAGGTCCCGCAGCGTCACGTCACCCCCGCTGACGCCAACCAGGACGTGCCCCGGAGTCCCCGTGATGATCGTGGACCTTGCGCCCGCGCCGGAGATGGTTACGGTCTTGGTGATCGACAACTGGGAACCCAGAGAGATGGTCATCGCGGGGACGGTGATGGTGTCCGCACCCAGCAACCCCTCGGCCTCCACTACGGCCGCGCGCAAGGTGCAAACCCCGCCCGCCGTGGCACACGTCCCGTTGCCGGGTACGGCGTCAGTCTGGTCGGCGTTGCTGTTCACCGTGAAGTCGGCGGCACTGGCCACCGCTTGTGGCAGCACTGCCAGACCCACACCGAACAGCAACATCAGCAGCAGTCGTCGCATCGAAGCCCTCACCTCTTTGGAATTGATCAAGGCTAACCGCTTGGGGTGGCGCATCCATCGGCCGGTTGTTCAATTCGGCGAGGAATGGCGACCTACCCAAGGTGTATGGCTGGTGTATGTCACGCACCAACTTGGACATCGACGATGTCGCAGTCGCGGAGGTGATGCGACGTTTTCATTTTCGGACCAAACGGGACGCGGTCAACTTCGCGTTGCGAGCCCTGGCCACTGAACCGATGCCCCTCGAACAGGCCCGGGCCATGCGTGGGTCGGGCTGGGAAGGGGACCTGGACGAGATGCGAGCGTCACGGCACACATGATCTTGGTCGACACTTCAGCCTGGGTGGAGTTCCTGCGAAACACCGGTAGCGCCGCCTGCCAACGGGTCGATGCCCTGCTCGAGTCGGACATCGCGGTCTGCGACCCGATGCGCATGGAGGTCCTCGCCGGCGCTCGCTCACAGGCACATCTGGTCGAACTTCGGGGCCTGCTCGCCCGCGCTTCGGTCCTGTCGACCGAGTCCCGGCACTACGAGATGGCCGCCGCTCTTTACCGCGATGCGCGCGCCTCGCAGGTCACGGTGCGCCGCCTCACCGACTGCTTGATCGCGGCGGTGGCAATCGACCATGACGTGGCGCTTCTGCACGCGGACCGCGACTTCGACGGACTGATCAGGACCTCCTCGCTGAGAGTCGACCTGTGACTGGTGGATGCATGTCGTCCGACGGATGTGGCGTGGTTCCTGTCCCGGGTTTGTTGAGTGTTGCGCGGTTGCGGGTTTCCCTGGTGCGGATTCGCGGGACCGGAGACCATTCGCGACCGGCCCCAGCCATCGCGGCACTCACCGCACCCGCACGACCTTCGTCGCCTTGACACCGCCGGCTGAGGCGCGCACCACGTAACGACCCTTACTGCCGAAGCGGACTTGCACCTTGGACACCCCACTGGAATTGGTGGTCGAGGTGATCTTCTTGACCGGCTTGTTCTTCTTGAGCAGGGTCCAGCGCATCGACGAACTCGCCGGGAAGCCGGAGGCAGAGAAGCGCTTCTTGGCGCCCGCCTTGGCCTTAGACGGGCCCGAGACCTTGGGGCTCACCGCTGGGTTCACGCTATAGGGGCAAGATGCGCTCGCGGAATTCTCTTCCTGACGCACCTGCACGCCGACCCTGGTGTGGAGCTTGGCCAAAGCGGGTCGCGGGGACCCGGTCGAGGTGTGGGGACCTGGCGGCGACCGCCCGGAACTCGGGACCCGCTCTTACGCCACCCAACTCCAGGCGGCGCACGCTCGAATGAGCCGCCGGCGTGGTGGGCGGAGGCACTGATCACCGACTGAGTCGGTCACTACGGCCAGGGGCTGCGCCTGCTGAACGTGTTGTCGTCGTGGTTGGAGGCCTGGAAAGCGCTGCGGTTGTCCAATTCCAGAATGATCGCCGGGACCACGGCGTGAACGGCGTATTCGTAGTCGTCCGGCATACCCACGAGCCGCTGCAATGTCACGATGCGCATATCCGCCTGGCTAGTGATGCCCAGCGACAGCAATGGTGCTCCGACTAGGTCGGTCATCACGGCCCTGCCAGCGGCGAAATCCTCCCGCTTGGCGCGCATCTTGGAACGCATCCGTCCGCCCAAGTGCACGGTGATGTCGACGGTCCCCAGCGAGCCGACCCCATGCCACTGGATGCGTCCCACCTCCTGGTCGGCGACAGCGACGACGGTTCCTTGGATGCTCTGCTTGACGCTCACCCATGGGGTGTTGGCCATGTCCCACACGCTGATCGAGCGACCGGTCAAGGAGAAGGAACTGCGCATAAGGAACCCCACCTGGTCACCAGACTGGTCCACTACCGGCCACGGACCACCCCCCTGCCGGAAGTACCTCAGGTATCCAGAACGCAGGCCGAGGCCGGCGGGTTCGGGCGGCTTCGGCCAGGCCACCTCATCCTCGCCCGTCTCACCGGCATCGCTGACCCACGCCGTCCACGCGGCGCCGTCCCAGTAGCGTGCTTCGTGGCGGCCGGTGGGGTCGGGTTGCCACGCACCCTGCATGCTCCGAGGCTAACCGCAGTGGGGCAGGTCGGCCTATGGCTAAGCGCGGAAGAGGGAGGATCGGCGCCCCTTCTTGAGGAGGCCCTGGCGTGATTGAGTTGCCCGCCATTGGCCATCAGACCGCACCGACCGTTACGCGCGGCATGGGGCTGATGAGGGAGGTCCCATGCCGCAGTATGTCGCTGACGACTGGCTCACCCGATCGGGCCAGCAGCTGAATCAGGTGATCGATTTTCGAGTCATATGAATGGTGAAACAGTCACAGCGGCCAGAAGTCGCTGCCCTCGTGACCCTCAGACGCCGCAATGGGAGTTCGGTTGTCCACGCGATACCGTGCCGGTATCATCAACGGCATGGCGATGACCCTGCGGCTCACGGACGAGGAGACCGAGGCCCTTCGAGCGCGGGCCGCAGAACTGGGCACGTCGATGCAGGCTGTGGCGCGGGAAGCGATTCGGCAGGCGACAATCGAGCGGCCCGCCCGGCTCCAACAGGTGATCCGCGAGGTCGCCGGCGAGGATGCAGAACTGCTCGACCGGCTCTCCCGTTGACCGACTACCTCTCCTACGAGGATGTGCTGCAGGTCGCCGAAGGCGTCATGGGCCAGGCTGTCGTGGCCGATGCCGGCTTGCTCGCCTCAGCTGTGCTGCGGCCACAGGTCACGGTGTTCTCAGAAGATGCCTATCCGACGCTCGCGGACAAGGCGGCGGCGCTGCTGCACGGTATCGCACGCAACCATGCCCTGGTGGACGGGAACAAGCGCCTGGCCTGGGCGGCAGCCCGGGTCTTCCTGCTCATGAACGGCTACTCCATCAGCTACACGATCGACGATGCCGAAGCCACCGTCGTGGGCGTCGCCCGAGGTGATGTGGACGTGGCCGAACTGTCCACCTGGCTCCGGTCGCGGATGGCCATGGTCGGCTGAGCGGCGACCCGGGCCGAGGTATCGGGGCGGGGGGCCCTGGCCCAGGCGGTGCGGCCGATAGGCGTCCGGTGGTGGCGCTGGAGGACGGCCCGACCAGGGCCCGGCATGGCCATCCGTGAGGACATGCGCACGGCGCTGGGTTGACCGAGGATGCTCATCAGCAGGCAGGCCTGGATCGGCGTGGCTATGGGCGCGTCTGCGCGCTCCCCAGGCCACGAACCGCAGTGGCCCCCGTGGGTGGCGGTGCTGGGTACCGGTGAGGTAAAGCGGTTCCATCGCCTGAGGGCATCATGGGCACGCGCATCTCGTCATAGATCTCGGTTTCGTCGCGATCATCGCGGCGGTCCTGGCAGTCCACGAGACGGGTGTGCGATGCGCGGGCCTGACCAGTACCTGTGGATGAGCGGTGACGCGAATCGTGTGATCCCGGCAGTCTGGACGAGTGGAAACGAAGGAGGCACCATGTCAGTCATGGCCATCATGCTCACCCGCGACGACCTCGACGCGCTGCCCGACGACGGCCTGCGGCACGAACTCATCGACGGGACATTCGTCATGACCCCGCCGCCCGGACTGCCACATCAGAGCATGCTCGGAGCGCTGCATATCGCACTTGTGAACGCAAGTAGCGGAACCGGCCTCAAAGTCCTACTCGCACCGTTCGCCGTCGCTCTGGGCCCCAACGTGGTCGAGCCCGACCTTCTCGTCGCACCCACAGAGGCATTCACCCAGCGGGACCTGCCCACCGCCCCACTGCTCGCCGTCGAGGTGCGTTCGCCGTCCACAGGCTGGCTGGACGAGGGCCGCAAGCGCACCCTCTACGAGGAGTACGGCGTCGCGTCCTACTGGCTGGTCGATCCCTCGCGACCATCCATCACGGTCCTCGAACTCGTCGAGGGACGCTACTCGCAGGTAGCGATGGCTGTCGGCGACCAGACCATTGCGTTGACCGCCCCGTTCCCGATCGCACTCAACCCCGCGGAACTCGCGCAGATCTGAGCCAGAAGTACCGAAACCCCTGGCATTGTGTCCAGTCCCCTGGACCGCCACACCCAACCCGCGACGGCCGGCGACTACCACTGCAGCGGCCACATCCTGATCGGAGGCAGGGAACACCACGGCCTCCGGATGTTGGTCGACCGCCATGTTCCATGGCGTGCGGGCGACGTCCCAGTTCGGGTCGTCAGGCCACACCACCCTGCCGGGCAAGTCGTCGGCCAGCGCGTGAGCGGCTCAGAAACAGTCATGGGTCTCCCTCCGTCGGTGGTTCCGATTCCTGGAGGGTCTTGCCCGGGGAGATCATCTTCACACCTGGGTCGCCTGCGGGGGTCATCACGGGAGCGAGGGTGCGACACGGCGTTATCCGCCGAGATGCTGAGCCTCACCAGCGATGCGCTTCCTTGCCTGCCGGGTGACTGCATGCGACGATGCGCAGGGTTCGGTGAGTTGTCGACGAGACGGTGGGAATCGGTGGACGCCAAAGATGACAGGCAGTCGGGGTTCGACGCCGTCCGACTGGTCCCAGACGATATCCCGATCGCCATACTCAATCTGTTGCACTTCCGGGAGACGGCCGACTTGGACGGCGTTGAGATCAGCGGCAAAGAACTGTTCGACCGCTACGCCAAGTCCCTTGAGCCGGCGTTCAAAGTAGTCGGAGGGCGGCCTATGTTCATCGCCGACGTGCAGAGCACGCTGATCGCGCCGAAGAGTGAGCATTGGGATGCGGTCGTCATCGTGCTGTATCCGCGTAGGTCAGCCTTCGAGAGGCTCTTGAATTCATCGGAGTATCGGGCGAATGCCCACCTTCGTGCCGCGGCCCTGGAGGATTCGCGCCTCTTGCTCTTGACGGCGCCCAGGACCATCGGTCGTGTTGCCTGGCAGGCCTACCGTGCGCTGGGAGCGGTGGGACGGTTTCGACCAGGTGCGGCGAGTGCGGACGAGTAGTGCGCACCGAGTTGCGGTTCCGTAGACACGAGACCCAGCGCCAACGCTCGCTCGACGGCCTGTGCCCGCGAGGCAACGCCGAGCTTGCGGTAGATCGAAGCTGCTTGGGTCTTGACGGTGTGAACCGACAGGTACATTTGGCTGGCAATCTCACGCAGCGGGTACGCAGTGGTCAACAGGGGAAGCAGTTTCATTTCGGCTGGGCTGATGCGCAGGTTGGCGGGCACCTCGTCGCCGAGTGACGCGAGCTGACTGGCCAGTTCCTCCAGCTCGGTCCTCAGGGTTCCCAGATGCGCACCAGCAGGGACGAAATGCTCAACCTCCTTCAATGCTGCTGCCGCCGTCCCCGCCTCACCCAAAGCGAGGTGGATACGGATGAGTGCCAGCCGGCTTTGAGTACCGAGAAGTCCAAGACCGACCCCGGTCTCCGGCAGAGCGAGCTGGGCACGTTCGAGGTACGTGGACGCGGTCGCACGATCACCCGTGCGTACGGCGCAGTAACCCGCGATGGCGAACGTCAGCGAGCTTGTGATGTAGCTCGTCAGGTGATGCCTCTCCACGGTCGCCAGCGACTCGGTCACCAGGGTCTGTGCTCGACTCGAGTTGTCCCGGCGAATCTCAAGTTCGGCCATGGCTGCCAACGCGGTTGCTGCAGCAGCGTTGCCTCCCAGTGAAGTGCCGATCTCGGCTGCCTTCCTGAGCTGCACCTCACTCGCCTCCAGCTCCCCCATCCACAGCTCCGCACAACCCAGGAGACTGAGCGCAGTCGGCCGCCAGGGACTGTTGTGCGACAGTGTCTCGATCGCGCGGATCGCGCTCGCTTTCATGAGATCGACGTCGGCGGCCATAGCCGCTCGCAGCGTGAACAGCCAACCCTCGCATGTACTGCCGTCTGGCATCTGTGTGTCCAGGGGAGCCGTTTCGGCATACTCCGCCCACTGCTGTGCAGCCTCGGCGCGGCCGGCCAACACATGCAGCCACGCACCAACAATGGCTGCCTCTCCCGGAAAGTCCCGGTGCTGCTCAAGCCACTCGAACCACGAGCGGAGAGTGGCTGCTCGCCCTACCGCGTACTCGCGAATACCGAAGGTGACGAGCAGGGAGGCAACTCGGGCGACATCGTCCACCGCTTGCGCGTGCTTGATGGCACTGTCCACATCTCCTTGCATTTCGTACCACTCCGACGCCCGCGCGTGAATGATGGACTCTTGCTCGGCGCCGTGAATGCTGAGTTCACGGCGGAGGGCCTCACGAAGCACGGGTGAGTACTGGTAGACACGCCGTTCGCGGTCCAATGGGATCGCTAACCTTCGGTGCTCGTCCAGGTCAACAAGAACCCTTGAGGAGTCGCTGCGTTGGAGTGAGTAGTCGCACAGCGGCCCGGTCAGTTCGTCAAGGATCGAGGTTCTCAGCAGGAACGTCCGGGAACTCTCGGGCAGTCGATCCAAGATCTCCGACTTCACGTACGAGGCCAGGAGCCGATCGCCTCCCCCGAATGACAGAGGGTCGACGCGCGGGACGGCGTCCCCTGCCGCCGCACGCGTGGCAAGTTGGAGCGCCGCAGCCCAGCCGCTCGTCCGATCGATCAGGCCCTTCAGGACGTCGTCAGATGCGGACACGCCCGCCTGATCGAACAGCTGCCGTGCCTCAGCGAGGTCGAACGCCAGATCGCTAGGTCCAATCTCAAGCACCTCTTGCCCCGCCCGCTGACGAGCCATCGGCAGGTTCGGGCTTCGTTGACCCGCAAGAATCATCAACGACTTGTCCGGGAGACTCTCGAACACAGTCCACACGGACTCGAGCCCCTCCGGATGCTGCAGTAGATGCACCTCGTCGATCACAAACACGAAGGGAAGACCTGCAGACTGGACAGAGGTTTCGATCAGTTCCAGAATGCTCGATCGTTCGTGGGCGTGCGGCGCCTGTAGCAGTGACGTGACGTGATCGTCTATCTGAAGCACCGGATCCAGAGCGGCCACCAGAGACGGGACGATTATGGCTGGGTCGTTGCATCGATCATCCAGGGTCAACCAGGCGACTCGCCGATCATCGGTGTCGACCACTTGTCTCAACATGGTCGTCTTGCCGTATCCCGTGGGGGCAGAGATCGACACCAACGCCAAATGCTGGCCGGACGTGATGCGTGACACCAAGGCTTGCCGTTGGATCATCCCCGGGCGTGCAACCTGAGGCGTTACCTGGGATCGACGCAAGGGCAAAGTGTTAACGCCCGAGGCACTGGTGAAGATCGGGGGTGTCACTCAGAACCTACTTGAGAGTCCGACGAAGGGCTCATGGTGCTTAGTATGCCAACGACATCCCATCAGGGCCAATGGAAGTTTGCCCGGGTGAATCCGTGTACCTCGACGCGCCGACCGAGTCCGGTGAGGCACAGGACCAAACTGTGTCCATCGGAGCGATCACTGATCACAGCGACCGCGCCCTGCCCTGCCTCGAGCTCGGCGACGATCCGCGCGACATCTTCGTTGGTGAGGTCCAGCGGGAACCAGTTCGTGGGGTCCGCCTCGACATGGTCCTGACTCGTGGCTGCATGCGCAAGCCTGCCCACAGCAACCTGTAGACGTCCGTCCCGTTGCGGCTCACCCCCGCGCGTCGTCGACACGACGATCCCGCCTGCCGCATCGAGTGCCAGTAGACCGACGTCGAGCACGTCGGAGGTGGTTGCACCCGCCTGCAGAGCCGCGCGCGTGGCAACAGACGCGGCGGCTGGGTTGTCGAAGAACGCAACTATGAACAGCCGGCCGTCACCTTGAGACCCCATGTGGTCGACCCTCCGGAGGAAGCGAAACAACTTCATGCTTCCGTTGGCGGCTCGTCACCCGCATCCCCCGGATCGAGCGATAGCAATAGCGCGACAGTCATGTTCGCAGGGGTTGGGACCTGGGCAAAGAGGGACCAATCACGGCGACGACAGAGATCACTCGATTCGAGGGATGCCGCTGCGGGGCACAGTCACAAACATGGGCTTCGGAACAAGTTGCGGGGCAGCAGGCCCCCCACGCTTCCCACGCGACGACGAGCAGAAGCCGGCGCGTGACCAGACGCCAACAGGAGGACCTTGTGACAAGCCAACGGCCGTGGAAGGAGTCCGGAGCCGCCAGCGGAATTGTGGCCAGTTTCTTGTTCGTGCTGTCGTTCCTGGCCTTTCTCAGCACCGACCCATCGGGGGATACGCCATATCCGTCGATCGAGAACGCACAGGATGCGCCCGCCTACCTGGCAGCCAACCTGAGCGCGTATCGGATCACGGTGTTGCTCACCACGCTGGGACTGCTGATGTTCCTGTGGTTCGTCGGAAGTCTGTGGTCGACCCTCCACCAGGCCGAGGGTGTTCCTTCCCGCGGTTCGACTCTGATCGTCATCGGAGCGGTCCTCGGGTCGGGAATGATGCTGGTGAGTTCTGCACTGAGCTACACGGCAGGGCTCTCGACCAGCCCCGCGCAGGCCGCTGATGTACCCACCATCTACACGGCCGCTGCTGTGGCCTTCGCGATGGGTGGCGCCGGGATCTGCCTATTCCTGCTCGCGGCCGGCAAGGTCGTTCTTCGGACAGGGGTTCTTGGACGAGGGATCGGCTGGCTGTCCCTGGTCGCCGGTCTCCTGGCTTCGTTGGCAGTTATCGCACCGTTCTGGGAGGCAGGCCCGTTCAACCCGGCGACAGGTCTGCTTGGCCGCTGGTTGTGGTGGGGAGTCTTCGTGCTCTGGCTACTCGTGGTGAGCATCGTTCTGACGATGCGGGAACGCAAACAGGAACCCGATCAGGTCGGCGAATCGATCGCCGACGGAACCGCAGTGGAGGCGAACGTCTGATGTTGCACAAGATCTGGCACGTGCTCAAGCCGATCATCGAGGTCGTGGCCGCGGTGGTCCTCCTGATCGCGCTGACACTGATTCCGATCCTGACGGCAAGCACTTCGAACATCGAGGACAACCTCAGCGCGAATGCCGTGTCGCCTCTGGACACCACTGGGCCTCTGACCGGAGACATGGCGGCCATCCCCAACGAGGTCGAATGCATGGTGGACTACGTCAAGGACCCGGCCAACAACTACACCAACTACCCACCGGTCATCGGAGCACCCGAGCACACAGATGCCGTTCACAGCGGCCTCAACCCGTGCGCGACGTTCACCGGAGACTTCTCGGGTAAGAACCAGGTGTTCCAGTTCCAGTCACAAACCGCCTACCCGGGTGGGGTGCAACTCGTCGTCTTCGGCGGGCCCAACAAGGCGTTCCTGCAAGGCGGCGGACTCGGATCCCCATCGTCCGGTCAGTATGTTTCGCGGTTCGACCCGTCCACGGGAGCGGAGATCTGGCGCACCTACCTCACCAACGTCAACACGACCGGGCAGTGGATCGCGTTCGGCAGCATGGCCGTCCTCGAGGACGGATCAGTCGGGGTTGCCGCCGGGCCGTGGGTCTACCGTCTCGACCCGTCCGATGGCGCGATCATCGCAGCCCAGAAGCAGCCGATCCTGGGGATGCCTGAGACCGACGCCAACTTCGACGGATTCCACGTGGCGCCGGACGATCAGGGGACGATCCTGCTCAAGACACAAACGCGCCCGACCGGGTGTCCGACCCAGGGCAACGGCGCCATGAGCTCTTGTGCGGCCGACTACGGCGCCCAACCCGACACCACGGTGGTCGCCGTCGATCCGAAGACCTTGAAGAACATCGACGCCATCAAGTTGGACCAAGAAGTCACGGCGCGACCGATCGTCACTTCCCGCAACGGCAAGACCTACATGTACATCGCCGGTTCGACCACCGGGGTTCGTGTGGTCTGGGACGAAGAGACCAAGAAGCTGACGCAGGACAAGGGCTGGGCCCCGAAGTACCTCCTCAAAGGTCAGGAGGTGGGGGACGCACCGGCATTGATCGGCAAGTGGGTCATCTTCAACACCAATGCCGCACCCTCGGATTCGGTACCGATCTGTGCCGTGGCGGTCAGCCAGGACGACCCCAACGACCTGAAGCGCCTGTGCCCCTGGGGGACGACGCTTCCAGATGGCGTCAGCTCAAGTGAATCGCCCGGAAGTTTCGGTACCGATCCACAGAACAACATGATCTACATGCAGGACATGATCGTCGGCGGAGTGTTCGGTGTTCGCCTCGACCAGGGGTCTGGAGACATGAAGGTCGAGTGGAGTCGCCCCGACTGGCGTACCTCCGACTACTTCTCGCTGGTAGGCCCCGCCGACAAGCGGGTTTTGATCAGCCAGTACTTCGAACCAGGCTGGGAGACCTCCGACCTCATCGGGGAGAACTACACCGAGTCGGTGATCTGGGTGGACGCGGCAACTGGCAAGACGATCGCGCAGTCCGCCTACAACCCCTCCACTGCACTCGGAAGCCTCGCCAACCTCGGCTACGGGGGTCGCATCTACATGATGGGCAACCAGGGTTCCCTATACATCTATCAAGTGGTCGACTGCAAGAACTCCGCAGTTCCTGCACCGACTCCGCTGTCCACAACGAACTGCTCAGCTGACACCAGTTCCTTGCCGCAGCCAATCCCGACTCCGTCACTGCCACCTCAGCCGTCTGGGTGACGGAACGCCCGGTGCCTCCGCCACTAGCGGGGCACCGGGCCGTGACCGCACACAACTACAAATCGACAACCCCGCATCAACATTTGGAGACCTCATGCCTACATGGTTTTGGATTCTGCTCGCCGTCATCTGGATCGCGTTGGCCTTCTGGCCGGCCAGAGTCGCAGGGCGCAAGGGACACAGCTTCTTCGGCTACTTCATCCTCAGCCTGTTCTTCTTCCCACTCGCGCTGATCTTGGCCTACGTGGTCCAGGACCGCTCTGCCCCCCGGCCCACAGCGCATGACCGGGCCTCAGTCGACGTCCGGACGAACCCAGGAAAGGCCACAACCATGACAACACCCGCGTCGCGACGCTACAGCCGACTGGACAAGGCCGTGCACCTCACACCCCTCGGAGCGGGCGCCGCAGGTAAGGCCGCCCGTGCGCAGGTGCCGCGGTCGAGCCATGCCATGTTCGATCCGCGTCCGGCCGCCCGGATCCGGTCGATCTGTTGGAGCCCCAGGCGGCCAGCCGGGTACCGGAACTGGTGCCGTTGCGGTACGGGCGGATGCTGGTCTCGCCGTTCACCTTCGACCGTGGCGCGGCGCTGCTGATGGCGTCAGATCTTGCCGCGACCCCGCAGTCGGGGCTGTGGGTGCAGGCCTGCGGTGATGCCCACCTGTCGAACTTCGGGGCCTTCGGCTCCCGGAGCGGAAGTTGGTGTTCGACATCAATGACTTCGACGAGACCAATCCCGGGCCGGTGGGAGTGGGACGTGAAACGACTGGTGACGAGCCTCGAGGTGGCGGGGCGTTCCAACGGCTTCACCGACGTAGAACGGCGAGCTGTTCTGCTGGCCGGTGTGCGAGGCCTACGAACCACGATGGCGCGGTTCGCAGCGATGAGCAATCTTGATGTGTGGTACGCCAGCCTGGACATCACGGACCACGTCGAGCGGCTGCAAGAAGACCGCAGGCGCGAAGGTGGTCAAGAGGGGTGAGAAGACTCTGGCCAAGGCCCGCACCCGAGATTCACATGCAAGCGTTGGAGAAGTTCACCGAGGTCGTCGACGGCTGCCGCCGGATCATCAGCGATCCACCGCTGATCGTGCGGATCGACGACTTGGTCGCGGGAACCAGGCTCGATGGGGCGGCCATCGAGGACGAGGTCCGTTCGATCCTGCGGGGCTACCGACAGACCCTGGAAACGGATCGGCGGCACCTGCTGGAGGAGTTCGACGACGTCGATCTGGCGCGGAAGGTGGTCGGTGTCGGGAGCGTCGGTACCAGGGCGTGGATGGCGCTGTTACAGGGCCGCGATGGGGGTGACCCGTTGTTCCTGCAGGTCAAGGAAGCGCAGGCCTCGGTCTTGGAGGCGCTCACCGGCCGCAGCGAGTACGAGAACGCAGGGGAACGGTCGTTGCGGCAGCGATCGATGCAGTCCTCCACCGACATCTTCCTGGGATGGCATCGCATCGAGGGGCTCGACGGGGCGGAGCGCGACTTCTACCTGCGGCAGCTGCGTGACTGGAAGGGTTCGGCCGAGGTTGATCTCATGTCCCCGAAGTTCGCGACGGAGTACGCGAAGCTGTGCGCATGGACCCTGGCCAAGGCCCACGCCCGCTCCGGACACCGGATCGCGATCGCCGCCTACCTCGGCGAGAGCCGCTGGTCCGACTACGCCGTCGCCGATTTCTCAAGCGCCTACGCCGACCAGAACGAACGCGACTACGCCGCGCTGCAGGCGCTGCTGCCGATGGACGGATGCACCGTCATGCCAGACAACAGGAACTGACCCGTCAGTCAGGTCACTGCCTCAACTCACGAAGGAGAACAGAGTCATGGGCGTGACACGGATAGGGATAAGTCGCTGGAGACGGTGGTCCGTACCGACGAGCGGTACGGCTATGACGGCCTATGGTTGGGACCCCGGGGCGCGACTACGGCGTCATGCTGGAGAACCCCAAGCCGTACCAGCACGCGAACCTGTATCCGGATCGAACTCCACCTACTGGTTCGCGATCATGGAGATGCCGGCGGCAGCACCCTGACGCTGAAGGGGCAGTTCCCACACGCCCGATACCTTCAGTTCGCGCTGTATCGATCAGATCCCCTCGGCGGTTTCGACTGCGACCGGTGAGGCGTTCGTCGACAACCAGATCGAGCCAGATCCTGGAGCGACGAATCCGTCGTTCCCGGTGCCGATCGGCGCGCGGAGAACCAGGGCTACACGTTGACGATCGATAACGCGACAGGCGCCGGACAACCCTGCGGACCGCACGCCGAAGCACGCTGTACGCAGGAGTCGGGAACAAGATTCAGGTCGTGTACCGCGTGTACCTGCGGACGTTGGGGCCGACGGGTCCGGTGACGTCGGTCTCCGACATACACGGCTACCCTCGCGGATGGCACGGAGCTCTCCGCTGACGAGGCTCCGGGCGCGCCTCAATCAACCCCTACTGCAGGGAGTGGCGCCGGCATGCCGGTGGAGAAGTGGCGGGCGCTGTGTGGGGCACCGGACAACGATCCGGCCCTCGCCCCTGACGACGCCGGCACGCGACCCGGCGGTCTGGAGCGCTACTTCAACGACGCCTACAGCTTGATCAGCGATGTTCAAGTCCCCCGCGGACCGGGCGAAGGTCTCCGACGCCGTCGAAACCGGATCGGCGGGCATCCGATCACGCTCTTCCTGATCGGATTCGTCTCTCGGCAGTTCGGGCCGCTGCTCGTGATCCGCGGCAAGATGCCGGCTTTCCCCAGAACCTTCGAGGGGGAGGACGGGAGGGCCTCGACGTGATGACCGACTGGAGACGCGGTACTGGTCGGTCATTATGAGCGAGGCACCCCCTTCGGGGATGGGCGCCGACGCGCTCACCGATATGCAGGTCCCGCTGGATGACGACCGCAACTACACGATCGTTGTCTGTAGGCCGGAGGATCGGCCGGCCAATGCGACCAACGACCACGGGGTCGCCTGGATGGATTGGGGAACCAGGGGTGAGGGTTTGGACGATGCGAAGAACCGCACTGACTTCGGGCTGATCCTGTTCCGGTTCATGTACAACAACCTGGAATGGACACACAACCCGGACAACATCGTCGAGCCGGGAAGCGAGGCGGAGGCTCATGGGGCCCTACTTCCCACGACTGAGCTACACGACCAAAGAAGACTTCGAGACGCAGGGCCGTTGAGATGGCGCGCTCTCTGACCGCAAACGAGAAGGCGGCAAACGGCCCACTCCCCGGCGACCACACACTCGTCGAGCAGGAGTTCGACGGCAGTGCGGGGATCGCCTCGGCGGGCTACTACCCGTCGATGAACGGGGCGGAGCTCGCTGATGCTCAGCGCAGTGGCTGCTTCCCGTACGCCTCCTTCACCGGGACGACCGACGGACCGAACACCGTTTATGCGTGGCGCAGCGAAGACGAGTTCCACGGAACAACCTTCCTCTGCAATCGGCGACCCGGAGAGCTCTTCCTCGTGGGCGGAGACACCCCCGACGCCGACGGCCCCGTCGCACCTGGCCCGTACGTTGCCAGGGTCGACGCGACCACCGGCAAACAGATCTGGCGCACCTACCTGGACAACGCGAACGTATCCGGTGTGTGGATCGCGACGACGAACCTCAACATCCTCGCGAATGGCACCATCGTGACGTCGTGGGCGAACCAGATCGCCCTCCTCGACGCAGAGACCGGAGCGATCATCAGGACCGGATCGCTCCCACCCGGTGAGGCACCTCCGGCGGACTCGAACTTCAAGCACCTGACGGTCGCCCCCGACGGCACCCTCATCCTCAAGAACCAGTGCCGACCCACCGGGAACACCCAACAGGGGAGTCTGGCGATCTTCAAAGGACTCAAGGACGGCCTCAAGCAGGCCAACTCGATCTTCGTGGCGGTCGACCCGGAGACGCTCGAGGTGTTGGACACGCTGCAGATGCCGGAGCCGGCGACCACACCGCACGGCATCACCCTGTTCGATGGGCGGATCGCGATCTACACGTGTGCTGATCAGCACGCCTACCGCTACTTCTGGGACCCCGACACCAAGAAACTCTCACTCGACGAGTCGTGGGTCGTGTCCTACCTCGCCGAAGGGCAGACGACTGGTGATGCACCCGGGATCATGGGCGACTGGATCACCATCCAGACGAACGGCGTTGGCGCCAAGGTGCCCTCGAGCGTGGTGGCGATCAACCAACACGATCCGAGTCGTATGACCACGATCACGCCATTCGGTCCCCTCAAGCATCGCCAGATGAGCATCGCACCACCGAAGACATGCGTCGACGTGGAGAACGGGATGCTCTACTCAGCCGACCTGGGTGTGGGCAAGGTCGCTGGACTCCGGCTCGACCAAGAAACCGGAGAGATGGAACCCGCGTTCGTCGTCGACAACACGACGCTCACTTTCCAACCGACCATCGGGCCCAAGGAGAAGCGAGTCCTGGTCCTCTCCAACATGAAGGGGGACATCCCCCTGATGCCGACCTTCCTGGAGCTGGTGACGGGCAGGACAAAGAGCAAGTCACCTGGCGGGACGCAGCTACGGGGCGCCTCCTGGCGGAGTCCGACTTCTTCGAGCCACTCTCCCCCAACTGCCTGATCACACCCGGCTACGGAGGGCGCGCTTACTTCCCGACGGCGAGGGGTTTCATCACGCTTCAGGTACGACCCGCTGCGGACAGATAGACCTGGCGGCCTCAACTACTGCCGCAAGGCCGCACCGGCCATTGCAGGCGCACGCAGCCTCAGTCCATCGGATGGTGCGCACGCATGAGCCGATCGGTGTCGTAGCGATCACGCAACGAACGCAGTTGTTGCACTGCGGGACCGCAGAGCGTTTCGGGGTCAGGTCATCAGCTCATGCATGGCCCTCGCTGGGTGAGAGCGCGGCGCGGGTGGCGCGTCCGACGGCGTGCCTTGGCCTGGACGGCACGGTGCGTCTCTTGCTCCGGGTTGTGCCCGCGGATGAGGTCCTCGACGAGCTAGCCCGTGGTTGTCAGTCCGACGACGTCGTACTCGATCGACCGAACGATGAATTCCCCGTAGGTGAACGGACCGCCCGGCCGGTGGTAGATGGCATCGCCACGAGGGATCAGGTGCCGGCGGGCCGTGTCGTGATACTCCGTGATCGGAGTGGACCAACGCATGGGGACAAAGCTCCCGGTACTGCTGTCGGGGCGGTCGTCGGACCAGAAATCCACCAACTCGCCGCGGTCGTTGAACGACAGCGTCGCTGTCACCACGTGCGGCCCGTTGGTGAAGGTGACCTCAGCGGTCAGGTCGTCCACCAGGCTCCAGGCCAAGCGCGGATCCACCAGGGCGCCAGGAGCCATCAGGCCCATGTCGTTGAGGACCGTCACAGTCTCGGCGGCACTGATCTGCTCGCCACTCAAGTCGACGATGTTCACGGCCGATGCGACCCGGACCGTGAAGGTCACGGCCCCTTGCCGGTAGACGTGCAGAGCGCGGACGGGTAGACCGAACATGCGGGACTGGCGGCGGCCTTCGGGAACGAGCCGGGTTGGCGGGTCTGGCCCAGATCTCAGCCGATCGGGCGACCATAATCCTGCCGGGTGATGGCTGCCACGTATCCGCCTTTGTGTGACCATTAGCAATGCCAAGAAGTCTTCTGCTCGCGGTCGTACTCATCGTCGCCTCTTTGGCCAACGTGCCCCCCGCCGGCGCTGACCCGCGGGAAGACAAGGTCGGTTCAGCCCTTCGGGACCTTCAGGCCACGAAGAACCGCAGTGGCGACGCGCAACCTGCCGCTGCCGATGCCCTGCTGGACATCACCAAGACAGACCGGGTGATGGTCGACGTGTTCGTGGACGGACCAGTGACCGATGCCGTAGCCGAACTTGAAGCCAACGGCATGAAGGTGCTCGCCACCGCCACTCGACCCCTGCCCGTGGTCGCGGGACGCCTGCCGCTGGACCGTCTCGATGCAGTTGCCGCTCTGGACGTCGTCAAGGGAATCCAGCCGGTCGTCGGCGGCGGTACTGACGACTGGCCGGGAACGAAGGGAACCGAGGGCGACACTGCTCATCGTGGACCGGCTGCCCGTGCGTTGGGCGGTGGGGATCCACTCGTCCGGGGCAAGGGCGTGAAAGTCGGGATCATCTCCGACTCCATCGACCAACTTGGCGGCGGCATAGCGGATTCTGTCGCTAACGGAAACCTGCCCTCCGGCCGAGTCGTCTCGCTGCTAGACGACACCACTGGCGTCATCGACGAGGGCCGAGCGATGGCCGAGATCGTCTACGACACCGTGCCCGGCGTCGAGGAGATCGTGTTCTCCTCTGGGACGTCGGCTGGCGCCGTCGGCAAGGCCGCCTCGATCGACGCCCTCGTCGCCCAAGGTGTGAAGGTCATCGGCGACGACATCTTCTACCTGAGCGAACCGTTCTTCCAGGACGGGCAAGTCGCGCAAGCGGTGAACAGAGCCAAAGCTGCCGGTGTGACCTACTTCGCCTCCGCCGGCAATCGGGCCCGGCAGAGCTGGGAAGGGACGTACACAGACAGTGGCGGGTTCCACAACTTCGCAGGTGGGGACACGACCCAGGGCATCGTGACCGTTCCGCCCGGGAGCTTCATTCAGGTGGCACTGCAGTGGAACGAACCGTGGGGATCCGCAACGACGGACATCGATGCGCTGCTGACCAAGGCTGACGGTACGGCGCTGCCGAGTCCCACCAGCGGCGGCCAGGACGACAACCTCGCTGGGGGGCTGCCCTCCGAACTCGTCACGTGGGGGAACAACACCGGCGGTCCCGTCGCGGTGGGGCTGCGCATCCAACGATTCGACGGCTCCGCCTCGCCGTTCATGAAGTACATCGCCCGAGGCCCGGGTACCTTCACCATCGCCGAACACGCGACCAACTCCGACACCATCAACCCCGACGCCGCCTCAGCAGCCGGTTCGATTGCGGTGGCTGCGGTCAACGCGGCCGATCCAGGTCTGGACACAGTCGAGGACTTCAGCTCGCGAGGGCTCAAGACCCGTCTGCGCGACGAGAACGGCGCGCCGCTGCCGTCGCCGGTTGTTCTGCAGAAGCCGCAACTCGCGGCAGCGGACGCCATATCCACGTCGGTCCCCGGCTTCGAGACGTTCTTCGGCACCAGTGCCGCGGTCCCATCGGCAGTCGGCATCGCGGCCTTGCTGAAGTGGGCTAGGCCCACCCTCACCCCGTCGCAGATCGAAGCCATCATGACCGACCCCGCCCGGTCGACGGACTGTCTGCCCGTTGGTATCCGACCGGACGCAGACTGCGGGGCCGGCTTTGCGTATGCCGACGCCTCCTTGCAGGCGCTGGACAGCACAGGTCCGAATGTGGTGGCCAATGTCACGGGTCCGTCCGGCGCGAATGGCTGGCAGACCGGTGACGCGACGGTCGACTGGACTGTGACCGACCCCGAGTCGGTGATCACCGGTAGTTGTGCACGGGTGGTGATCACGGCAGACACCACGGGTACGACCCGTGAATGCCAAGCGACATCCATCGGCGGCAGCACTCTGGCCTCGGTGACGGTGAAGCGGGACAGCACTCCGCCCCTGCCGCCAGTCATCACCGGCATCAACGGTGGCTCCTTCAGTGAGGCCTCGCTCCCCCCGGTCGAGACCATCGTGTGCTCCTCAACCGACGCCACCTCCGGAGTCGCCACCTGTGCCGTGGCCGGATACAGCCGGCAGGCGGGATCTCACACCCTCACGGCAACCGCCACCGACAACGCGGGGCTGCAGTCCCGCACCACGCTGACATACCAGGTCTCGACGAAGGCTACACAGTCGGCCAAGGCTCCGCCGAAGAAGCTCCAGCAGGGGGCCAGGAAGAAACTGGCGAAGACCACACGGCAGGGCAGCAGTTTGCGGTGGAAGACCCTGACGACGAAGACCTGTGTGGTGAAGAAGGGCACGCTCGTCGGTAAGCGCGCAGGCGAGTGCCGCGTGCGCGCAACCGCCCCTGCCGTCGCGAAGTTCAGCTCCTTTGCGAAGACCTACAAGATCACAATCAGGTAGGCCCGACCCGCCCCTGGACCCGAGTGACCTTCCCGTGCTCGACGACCTCATGACATGCAAGCCGGGAGAAGAATCTCACCATTGCGGCTGATCTGCCAAGAGTCGCGGTGGAGGGCGGCGACTGTCCACCCCGCTCCTGAGGGAGGAGTCCCTGCCCGGCAGCGCGTACGAGTAGCCCCCAGCACGCTCGGCGCCCGTCGGCGACGCCAGCCCACGGTCTTGAGGACCCGGCAGAGAGCACAAGCGACGAGAAAGCCCACGGTGTGTGCTCCGCGCCTAGACGCGAGCAGTGGGATGCGGGTTACCCTGAGGCGAGTCGAGGAGCCGCACCCATGCGTAAACGAATCGTCCCGAAAGCTGCCGAAACCATCCCGCCCTCAGGTGAGGACTGGTTGAATCTCGAGGACCTGGCAGAGGTCGAGGTCACTTCCGAAGACCCGACGTATCCCGTCGAGTCGGCGCTGCTCCCCGGTGGCACCTCGGGCTGGCGGGCCTCGGATCCCGGCGAGCAGACGATCCGGCTGCTGTTCTCGCAACCGCTGCACCTGCGCCGCATCCGGCTGGAGTTCGTCGAACCCACCGTTGAGCGCACTCAGGAGTTCGTGTTGCGTTGGTCCCCCGACAGCGGGCGGACTGTCCACGACGTCGTGCGCCAGCAATGGAACTTCAGTCCCCAGGGTGCCACCCGACAGACCGCGGACCAACGCGTCGACCTCGCCGCGGTCACCATGCTCGAACTGGAGATCACCCCCGATATCAGCGGGGGCGGTGCGATCGCCTCACTGGCTCAGTGGCGTCTGGCGTGAAACCCCCACCCCACAGATACCACCGTCGACCACAAGGTTCCGCCCTCCTCACGATCTTGCGTCCAGTCAGTTGCGGGGTGTCCACCAGCTTCTTGACTCGCGCAACTGGCAGGGAGTGGTCCTCTGGCAGTTCCTCCAGATAGGCCAGTCGGGCTCCCCGCAGTGGCATCCAAAGGGTGTCGTGTTCATTGCCGTGCCGGTGAGCAGTTCGTCTGGCAGCAACACCGCGAAGTCGCTGAACGCCGCCGCGATCTCGCCCAGAACGGTGGTCTTGCCTTGAACCCTTCGCCCTGGTGAAACACGATGGGACCGCTGCGGTCAGGCTCTGCCGGTGAGGTCCGCTCCTGCGCGCTGCGCTTCTCTTGTCCCGCCATGGACGTCGGGACCCGCTGCTAACCTCAGGCATGAACCCACTGCGGAACGCGCTCGTGACCATTGCAGCGCTGTCCCTCAGTAGCGGCCTCATCGCACCGGCCAGCGGCACAGCAGGAGTTGCGGCCCCTCACCGAGATCAGAAGACCACTCCGGTGATATCGGAGGTGACCACGGAGCCGAGTTGGTTCAAGGGCATGGACGGTCGCTTCCATCTGCAGTACGAGTTGTTGCTGACCAACGCCGTGCCCATAGAGGCCCAGGTCAAGGCGATCGACATCCTGGGAAACGGCGGGCGCTCGGTAGCCCGGCTATCCGGTGACGAGCTGGCATCGCGTATGGGCTCACAGGGCGAGGCGCCGACGACGACGATGAGCCCGAACTCCACGGTTCCCGTCTGGATAGACCTCACGTTGAGCAAGCGGCGGTCGGTGCCGCGGACGGTGAAACACCGCCTGACGATAACTATTCCCGACGGCCTGCCCATCGGCCCCAGGATCACGTACACGGCCACGAGTGTCGCCGTCTCGCGGCGGGCGGCGAGGGTCCTCGCTCCACCATTGCCAGGGGGGCGGTGGGTCGGTGTGATCGGTGCGCACCGTCGGGCGCTGGCTCCGATCAATGGCCGCCTGCGGCTGGGGCAGCGTTTCGCCGTCGACTTCGCCGCGCGCCTGAACCGGGCCGGTCGCACCCACCGGGGCAGCGCCTCGAAGAACTCCAGCTACTTCAACTACGGCACCCCGCTGTTGGCCGTGGGCGCCGGGAAGGTCGTGGCCGCGGTGGATGGCTATCCCGATCAGATCCCCAACGCCCCCGTCCCCGTCGCCGGAGACGCCCTTGACGGCAACTTCGTCATCATCAAACTGGACGACGGCGTGTACGCAGGGTACGCACACATCAAACCCGGCAGTGTGCGGGTGCGCCCAGGCCAAAGGGTGACAGCGGGGCAGGTGATCGGCCGGCTCGGGAACTCCGGGAACACCACCGGGCCTCATCTGCATTTCCAGTTGATGGACCGGCCTTCCCTGCTCGACGCCAACGGCCTGCCGTTCACGATCGACCGGTTCCGATTCAAGGGGGTCGTCCCCGATCTCGAAGCGTTGATCGAGGCCGACCGGGTCGGCACGCCAGTGCAGTTCAACTCCTCCGGTGCGGGCACGCGCCGTGACCAAGGGTTCGATGACGACGCAGTCGTCGCCTTCCGATGACCAGTTGAGACGGACGCCCCGAGCGGGCGAAGAGAGTCAGCGCCAGGGGTCGCTGACAAGGGCCGGGTCATCGCCGTCGGCCACGAAGCGGCAGGTGGCGATGGGCTGACCCTGCGTCCGCTTCGACTGAGGAAACCGGCCGCACCAGACTGCGGGGGCCGAGGTCCCACCGCACCGTTCGGCGTCTCAACCCCTGGAAGTGATCGCCCCAAACACCAAAGCCCCGGGTCAGCCCGGAGGCTCGCTTGCGCGCCCGAAGGGATGGCCCACTTCTGGCGGTGCGAGCAGAGCAAGGCGACTCGCGGCGCGTCGTTGAGAAAGTCCGGGGTGGTGACCTTCCGGGCGACGAGCGTCAACGGTGGCGTCATCACCCACAAGAGTGCGCTGCAGTTCTCGTCATCCGCGGGCTTCGTGACCCTGCAGAACATCGTCCTGAACTACACGAGTGGGACGGCGACCGCCTTGGTTGATGCGCCCGCTGTGCCACTGGGATGCAGATCACGGACCTGCTGACCTTCACAGGCAGGAAACAACCAGATCAAGCGGAACGGCACCTGGAGGCGGGCGAAGGTGGCCCTGGCAACTAGCACCTACGTGGGCGATCCGGCCACGCTCTTCGAAGAGAACTTGGGCCTTCCCGCCGGTTCCATCGCCTCGGGCATGACGCTCGGAAGGGCGAACATCACGCTGAAGAGGTAGACACTCCTCGTTGTCGGCCGCTGCGTGGGAGGCGGTTGTTCACGTGGAAGAACCGGGAGCCCGCCAAGGGTCTTCGGGCTGCGCCCCGCCAAGAGGTCCCTATATCTCTATGTAGCGGTGAAGCTGCCCGCGAGTAGGCCGCCTGGGGTTCGTCGCGAGGACTACCCGTCGCTAGCCCCCGCACTTGCCCCTCGGGCGTGCTTCCTGCGGGCATACTCATCGACCGCCTTGCGGCTGCTGAGCCACAATCCCTCAGGGCTCTGGAATGCCTCGAGGCGACCCCGCTGTGCCGCTTGCCGCAGGGCTGCGATCGAGAACCGGTCATCGACCAGGGCCGCCAACGGCACCAAACGGGCGGGGCCGGCGACATTGGGCAGGATGAACCGGTTGAGGCTGTCGAGCATCGCACGGGCCAGGAGTTCGCCGAGCAGCCCGGCATCGCCGTCGTCGGCGCGCTGCATGGCCTCCAGGTAGGTGTCCCGCTGGCGCTTCATGATGATGATCGGTGGATAGCCGAGACGAACGAGCAGTAGGTTCAAAGCCAACCGACCGGTGCGGCCGTTGCCGTCGATGAACGGGTGCACCTGCTCGAAATCGTTGTGCAGGACCGCCAGCACTTCTGGAAAGGGCGTTCGGCTTCGTCCTTCGCGCAATTGCGTGGCTGCCCCGTTGGCCTGATCGAGCCAATCCCTCATACGTGGTGGAACAAGCGGCCACACCGGAGGCGTCATGCCGCCCGGAAACGGGCGGATGTCGTGCTCGCGAAAGTCGCCCGGACCTTCACGTTCCGTGGCGTCAGGGTGAGGCGCCACGTCCCATACCGGTCGCATCGCAGTGGCGTGGATCTGTCGGACCTCGGTGAGGGAGATGAGGTCGCCCGAACTTCCGGATCCCCCGAAGTGGGCTTGGCTGTAGACCCAGGTCGCCGCGTCGGCGTAGCCCTTGACCTCCATGTACTCCTTGAGCGGCTTGGCACCCACGGCACGTCCCTGCTCCAGCAGGGCCTCGACCTCGCGGATTACAAGCGTGTTCCCCTCCAACGCAGTCGAATGGTGTGCTTCCAGATGCCATATGTCGCGCCAGACGAACCCCGCCTCCGCCGGGGATGGAAGTCCGCCCAGTCGCGTGTGGAGATCCAAGAGCGCAGCATCAAGTCGCGCAAACGCACTGGCCCGTGTGGGACGGCCCCGAGGCATCCGACCCCCTTTTGATACATGTAGCAAGAAGTCAAATGATCGTATCAACTAGTGGGTTCTGACTCACTTCACTATCGATGCGCGTGCGCCAACCGCAGCAAGCGGCCCGTGAGCATCGTCACCGCCCGCGCACGACTGCTGGTACAGCGCGACCCCTTGCTCGCGAGGTTGTCACCAACCCGCAGCCCGTACGCCGAGCTGCGCGCTAATGCGTCAGGGGGTCGAGCCGTTCCCCGGGGGATCGCCGCACCCATGATGGTCGCGGCTAATGCGCGCTTGGGTCCTGGGGCTTTTCAGTCGAGGAGGTCGAGGTACTGGCGCCGCGCCTTCATGGCGTGGATCACCAGTTCGTTGCCGCTATCGAAGCGGAGTACGACGACCTCGAGGAGGCGGCCTGCGGCGTCGAATCCTAGGCGCAGTTGCCGGGCGGGGCTTTCGTCGTCCAAGTCGCAAACGAACCCGGCATGTTGGGCGGCGTGGATCGCGTCCACAGGGTCGATGCAGTGCTTGCGTGCGGAGTCGTGAACCTTCACGCGACGTAGGAGCGGATCGCCGCCCGGATGGCCTCCGAGCGGCTGACGTGGTCACGCTCGGCACGTTCGGTCAGCGCGGCCAGCAGGGTGGCGTCGATCCGAACAGGGACGACCTGTGCGGGGCCGTCGCCGATCGGTTTGCGGCCGCGCTTGCGCAGCTGGTTAACGTCGTAGCCACGTTCGGCCTCGTCGGCCCAGTTCTGGATGTCCTGCTCAGTGACTGGCTCGCCCTTCATGGTCTCCATACCAGAAGCGTAATACGAAATCACCGGTGAGGGGAAGGTGCGCTCGGCCCGGTAGGAGGAGTCGTCGCACCCCTTGGTGCGGTAGGTCCACCCCGATCCTCCAGGTGCGCACCACCCCGAGACGGTGCGGGGCGGGCCCTGTCGCTCACCGTCGCCGAGGTATCAGGGTGGGCATCAGGAGGGCCGGAGCGGTCGTTTGCGGAAGGCCCAAAGACGTGGCACCGACCGGGAGTCCAAGAGCGCGCCCGAAGGGATTCGAACCCCTAACCTTCTGATCCGTAGTCAGATGCTCTATCCGTTGAGCTACGGGCGCAACGACTTCAGGGTATCAGCCCAGCCCACGCCCGGGCGGGGTCGGGTTTTCACGTGAACAGCCACAGGTATCCCTGCTGGTAGACGTAGAAGAACGGCACGCCGCCCTGGAAGCCGACTGTGAAGAATGCGACCAGCAATCCGGCCGACACAGCCCCCACGATTCCCCACGTCACCGGCCGCGCAACATCGCGTCCGGCCCGGCGGCACCGCCATCGCCAAACCGCCTCCGCGAGTCCGGCGCCGCACACTGGCCGGCCACTGACGCGACGAAGATCGGGTTGATCCCGTAGTAGGCGGCCTGGCCCGCCGGGAAGTAGTCAAGCGCGCCGACCGCTGCGACCACCGCGTAGGTCAGCGGGCCCGACAGGATCGCCAACCCGAGCAGTCCGCGGCCAGCACCGCGCGAGCGCAGCGCCCCCCACACGAGCAACACCGAGGCGAACATCCCGAACGCGCGAAGCAGAACCCCGGCGTTGAGCAACGGTGCGTAGGCAGCACCAAGCACGTCGACTCGCCCTGCGAAGCTCTGCACGAACCAGGACGTCAGCAGCACAACGGCGGCAGGCACCAGCGCCAGCAGGAGCCGCCTCACACGACCTCCCCGGCGCCAACCCGCTCCCGCAGGCGCCCCAGGCGAACAGCCATCTGCGCAACCTCTGGCCGGATCGCGCTGGGCCAGATCCTCCTGCGTGCGCGGGTCCGCCACGATGTCGAACAACTGCGGGGCGGGGCCCGTGTCGTACTCGACGTACAGCCAGCGGTCGTCGCGCACGGCCTGCATTCCGGGCACGTGGTACGGGTAGTCGGGGAAGTACTCGTAGATGAACTCCTCGCGCACCCCCGGTCGATCCCCGGCGAGGACCGCCGCCACCGACTGGCCTTGGGCTTGTGGCAGCGGCTCGACCCCGGCCCAATCCAGCAGGGTCGGCGCGAGGTCGGCGTTGAGGATCATCGCGTAGGTGGTCCCGGGCCGAAGCCCCGGTCCGGCTGCCAGGAACGGCACGCGCGTGTTCTCCTCGTACGCCCAACGCTTGCCGGTGAGAACGTGCTCGCCCCACGAGTACCCGTTGTCGCTGGTGTAGACGACGTAGGTGTCTTCCAGGTCGACACTGTCGACCAGGCGGCCCACCTGATCGTCCAAGCCCGAGCAGCGTCTCGCAATAGCGGCGGTAGAGCGCCCGCAGGTCGCCCAACGTCCCCTCCCAGATGTTCTCGTCCATCAACGACTGGAACGCGAACGACTCCGGTGGCAGGTTAGAAAGGTCGGCGTCAGCCAGCGCCCCGGAGAAGCGCGCCGGCGGGATGAACTGATGGTGCACCGCCTTGTGCGCGAGCCATAGCGCGTAGGGCTTGCCGGCAGGGCGCGCAGCGATCCATTCGAGCGCGAGGTCGGTCTGCAAGTCGCACGCGCGCGGGGAGGCCGACCTACAGTTGTTGGATGCGCAAAACGCTCGCCGCAGTGACGGCCGCCGCCGCGGTACTTGCCGCCGCTCGCTCCCGTACAGGCCGGTGCTGCAGGTGAGGGCGTCCCGCAGGCCACCTGCTTCTGGTTCGGGCCGATGGGAATCTCCGACCCCGACACCAACCTCGCGTACCCGGATGAGGGCGCGCTCTACTGGGGCGCGAGGTTCAGGTTGCCTGCCGGGGCGACCCTGCAACTGCAGGGCGAGTACCCGCACGCCCGGTACATGTCGCTCAACGCCTACGGCCGCGTCGCCGGCACCGACCACGCCGCCGTGGACGCGCTTGAGGACGTCCGGATCCAGCCCGACCCCGGCAGCATCAACCCCTACGTCGTCGGCGCCGATCGGTACGCCCCCAACCGCTCCTACACCGTGACGATGACCGACGGCCGCGCCTCCGACGAACCGAACGTGATCGACGCTCCGCCGACCAACGAGGGGGCAGCGCAGGAGTTGATCTACCGGGTCTACCTCCCCGATGCCGCGGCCGACCGCAGCCCGCAGTCCCTGCCGCGGCCGGTATTGACCTTGGCTGGTGGCCAGGTCCTGAGCGATCAGGCATTGTGCGACGCGATCAACGACCCGCAGAAGTACTTCCAGTTCCAGACGATGCCCGAGCCCGTCTACACCGGCCTGGTCAACCTGCCAGGAGCAGATCCTGCCCGGAACCCCTCCTTCTCACCGTTGCGGTGGGAGAAGTTCTTCAACCAGCCGCTCGCGTTGTCGATCTACCGACTGGACACCCCGCAGCGGAAATTGCGCCGCGCGGATCTAGCCCTCGGAGAGGTCGGCGGTTACTACGACAACCGCAACGTCAAATACGCGGTCGGACCGATCAACGCCGACTTTCGGCAAGGTTCTGGTCCTGCGCGGCAAGCTGCCCACGACACCGGGAACCGGACCGAATGTCCAGCGGATGCCCGGCGGCCAGATGCGGTATTGGTCGGTCTGCCAGAACGGGTCTCCGGTGCAGACCAACGCCATCGACTGCTTGTCCGACGCCGATCTCAAACCGGTTCTGACGAAGACTCGGCGCTACACGATCGTCGTGAGCCGGACGGTCGACCGACCGAAGAACGCCCGGACCAAGTGCGGGGTCGCGTGGCTGGACTGGGGCAACAAGCGCGACTCCCTCGGCAGGCAGACCGGAACCCTGCTGCTGCGCAACCTGGCCAGCGACCCCGGTTTCGCCCGCTCCCTGCAGAACGTCGGGCTCGGCGATATCGACGTGACCCGCCGCGTCAACGCCTCCCAGCAGAAGGTGATGGGTCCGTACCAGCCACGGGGAAAGTACACCTCGAAGAAGGCGTTCCAGAAGCGCGGGTGCCGCTGATCGACCGTGCGTTCCGGGCGCATCTGCGATACAACAAGGGGGCATCCGTAGAGAGGAACACCGAATGTCAGATATCCCCGATCCGGGAACAGTCGGTCCGGTCGACGTGGCCGTGATTCTGTTTGAGGGCAACAACTTCAACGGCGACGTGGCGCCCGCCATTGCTGAACTCCAGCAGGACGGGACCGTCCGCATCATCGACCTGGCCTTCCTGAGCAAGGACGCCGAAGGCAACGCCTCCTTCATCGAGGTCGAGGACGCCGCAGTCGCAGATGCCTTCGCCGGGATCACCGAGTCACAGCTCGACCTGCTCAATGACGAGGACCTCATGGGGATGGCCGATGGCCTCGACCTCAATTCCTCAGCGCTGGTAGTGGTCTGGGAGAACACGTGGGCCTCACGCCTGGCCACAGCCATTCGTGGCTCGGGTGGAGAAGTGATCAACTACTTGCGCATTCCCCACGACATCGTGAGAACTGCCATCGAAGCACTAGAGGAGAACTGATATGCGACGCAGAGGACGCCCCGGCCTGATGGGGACCATGGCCCGCACCGCCGTGGTCGCTGGAACCGCCACCGCCGTGAGCGGCAAGGTTTCCAACAAGCAGCAGCAGAAGGCCGCGGCGAAACAGCAGCAGGCCGACGCCGCACAACAGCAGGCCGCACCCCCGCCGCCGAGTGAACCCGCCCCCGCCGCGCCCAGCATGGACGACAAGATGGCCAGTCTTGCCAAACTCGGCGAGCTGAAGGAATCCGGGGTGCTGACCGACGAGGAGTTCGCGGCCGAGAAGGCCAAGATCCTCAATTCCTGAGCGGTTCGCGTGCCGAGCTGGTTGACGGGTTCAAGATCAACCAGTTCGGCACACCTCAATTCCTCACTGGTTGATCAAGGTCCTTTCCGCGGACCGCCCACCCCTCGGGTCCCCGCACTACCTGGCTGAACGATCGTTTAGGATATTGAACGTGCGTTCAGCCCCCGACCGAATCCTGGCGGTCGCGCTGGCACGTTTCGGCAACGATGGCTACGCCGCCTCGTCTGTCCGGGCGATCGCGACCGACGCCGAGGTGTCCCCCGCGCTGATCCTGCATCACTTCGGCTCCAAGGAGGGGCTGCGGCAGGCCTGCGACGACCACGTGTTCACGTTCTTCCGGGACATGCTTGCCCGGGCAGCGGCCCACGAGCCCACCGAAGCCATGGCGCAGTTCGAAGGGGTCAGCGACGAGGCGGCCCCCCTCATGCGTTACCTGATGCGCCAAGCAGCCGACGATTCGCCGCGGGCCAACGCCTTGGTCGCCGAGATCGTCGAGCTGACCAAGCAGTCGCTGGCTGGGCTGACAACGAAGGGTTACGCCAAACCCACCGACGACCCGGACATGCGCGCGGCCATCCTCGTGATGCTGCGCCTGGGCCCATTCCTGCTGGCCGGAGCCGTTGAGCAGGCGACTGGTGCCGACGTGCTGTCGCCGGCTGGCCTGACCCGCATGTACCGCTCCACCATCGAGTTGCTCGAATCCGGGCTCTACACCAAGGCCGGCGTGCCGCATGAAGGTGCGCTGCTCGAAAAGTACGACCAAACCCATGTCAGGAGAAAACCGTGACCGACACCGCCCCCGAGATCCCGGCGGCCCTGACAGGGCGTAAGCGCTGGGTGGCTTTGCTGTTCTTGGCGCTCGGCGTCGCGATGATCATCCTCGACGCCACGGTCGTCAACGTCGCGATCCCGACCATCGTCGAGGACCTACAACTCACGACCACCGATGCCGAATGGGTCAACGCGATCTACGCGCTGTTGTTCGCGTCTCTGCTGTTGCTGTCCGGGCGACTGTCCGACATCGTCGGCCGACGGCTGATGTTCGTGTGTGGCGTCGGCCTGTTCGGTATCGCCAGCATCTTTGTGGCCTCCTCCGACACCAGCAGCCAGTTGATCGCGGCCCGAGCGCTGCAAGGTGTGGCCGCGGCGATGATCCTGCCCGCGTCCCTGTCGGTGCTCAACGCCGTGTACCGCGGCAAGGACCGCGCCATCGCGTTCGCCGTATGGGGCGCCACGATCGGCGGCATGGCCGCGTTGGGACCGCTGGTCGGAGGGTGGCTGACCACCAACGCGACCTGGCACTGGGCGTTCCTGATCAATGTGCCGATCGCCATTGTGGTCATCATCGGCGTGCTGCTGATGGTGCCCGAGACCAAGGACACCGTGGACAAGCGCGGGATCGATGTGCCCGGAACATTGCTCGGGACATTTGGGCTGGCCGCCTTGGTCTTCGGTCTGATTGAGGGCCAGAACTACGGCTGGATCAAACCCAAGAAGCAGTTCAGCGCCGGTGGCTTCGACTGGCCCTTCGAGAACATCTCGGCGCCCGGTGTCGCGTTGATCCTGGCCGTGATCCTGCTGGCGTCTTTCGTCTGGGTGGAGGGCCGGCGCCGCACAGCGGGCAAGGTTGTGATGGTCGACCTCGCCCTGTTCCGCATCCGCACCTTCGGAATGGGCAATGCCGTGGCCGCGCTGGTCAGCCTGGGGGAGTTCGGGCTTCTCTTCATCCTGCCGCTGTTCCTGCAATCGGTCATCGGGTACGACGCGCTGGAGACCGGCGTGATCCTGCTGGCGCTGGCGGCCGGGTCCTTCGTCGCCAGTGGCGCAGGTGCCGGGATGGCCAAGCGCATGGGCCCGGTTCCCGTCGTGCGGCTTGGCATGGCCCTGGAGGTGGTCGGTGTCCTGTGGATCGCCCTGGTCATCTCCACCACCGTCACGGGCTGGATGATGGCTCCGGGTTTGTTCGTGTATGGCCTCGGGGTCGGGTTCGCCACAGCACAGCTCACGGGGGTGATCCTGTCCGAGGTGCCGGTCAAGGAGTCCGGAATGGCTTCAGCCGTGCAGTCCACCTCGCGGCAGGTGGGTGCCGCCATTGGAACCGCGCTGCTCGGAGCTGTCCTCATCACGGGGCTGGGCACGGTTACCGACGACCTCACCGAGCGCGGGGTACCGGAGCCGGTGGCTGAGCAAGTGACCACCGCGGTGCAGCAGAGCGCAGGCACGGCCGTCGTGGCACTGCCGCAACAGCCCAACGGTGAGGTGCTTTTCGAAGGCGCATCGGAAGGCTTCGCCACCGCGGCCCGGCAGGTCGGGTTCGTCGCGGCCTTCCTGATCAGCCTCGGTCTGCTCGCAGCCTTCCTGCTCCCACGCAACGCCGCCCGAACCGAGGCTGCGGGCTACGTGGAATAGCCCGGCGTGCCTTACTGGGTCGGGCCGGAACCGTGGCCGACCATGGAAGGGTGCTGGAGTCCATTAAGAAGCGAGTCGCGTCGGCCGACCTGCCCGACCCGGTGTTCGCGGCCCTTGGCGCGGTGGACCTCGCCTTGCGCGCACCCGGGGCGGCGGGCAGGTACTACGCGCAGCTCGTCGAACACGGCCACACCCGGCTCGTTGAGGTCGGGACTGAGCGGGCCGTACGCAAGCGGGTGTCGCGGCTGGAGCAGACCGTGACGCCGCGAGCGAGCCGTCTGGCAGTGCGGTACTCCCAACGCCAGCGCCGCAATCGCCGTTCTGCTTAGGACTGCCTCGTCGCCGCCGTTGTCGATGAGTGGGCCTGCTCGAAAGAGTTTCAAATCCGTTGCATCCAAACGCCCATCCAGTCGCGATAACTGAGGTGTAGGGCACGACAACGAGGTCGGTGCCAACACCGAGAGGGTAAAGACCATGGGACTACGTAAGAAGATCGGCACCACCGCTGCCGCCACCATCGCCGCCACCGGAGTGGCATTCGGACTGGCCGCCCCCGCCAATGCATTGAGCGGCGACGAGACCAAGGAGTTCCTCGGCGAACTCACGGCCACCTACAACGACCCCCGGGGCGCCGCCGACAACAACCCGTACGACTTCGACATCGTCACCCAGGCGGCCCTCGACACCGGGGCGGATAAAATTCTTGCCTCTCTCCCCCAGTTCACCCTCTTCGCCCCGAACGACCGCGCCTTCGAGGTGCTGGCCAACGAGCAAGGCCTACTCGGACCCAACTACCGCTACGGCGCCAAGGTGGACGAGAAGCGCGTGTACGAGGCCGTCCTGAAGCTGGGTGTGCCTACCATCACCGAGGTTCTGCTCTACCACGTCTTCCCAGCGGCGAAGGTGACCGGCAAGCAGGTGCTGTCCGGGCCTTTCACTCAGCGTCTGGACATGGCCAACGGTGAGAAGCTGCGCGTCACCGTGCTCTCCCGCTCGACCCGGTTCCCGGTGATCGTGCTCGGCGACAAGGACGGCAAGATCTTCAACGACCAGGTCGTCAAGAGCAAGATCGACGCGGTCGACACCAAGAATACTGTGGTCCACGGCATCAGCGACGTACTCCTGCCCGACCTCAAGAACTGACACCAGCGGAAGGGCGGTGGGCTTGCGCTCACCGCCCTTTCGCATGCCCGCCACACCTATCGTGCGGGTTGTGACCCTCGCCCCCGCGCCCATTGACGTCAACGCCTACCCCTTCCTCTCCGGCTGCTTCGCGCCGATCAGCGACGAGTCGGATCGACGCGACCTCAACGTCGTGCGCGGTGAGATCCCGTCCGAGCTGCGAGGTTCCTATCTGCGCAATGGGGCGAACCCGCGCTTCACCCCGCTGGGCGACTACATCTATCCGTTCGAAGGCGACGCCATGGTGCACGCGGTGCACTTGGACGAAGGCCGCGCCAGTTACCGCAACCGCTACGTGCGAACGCCAGCCTTCGAGTTGGAGGAGAAGGCCGGCCACGCGATCTGGGCCAGTCTGATGAGCGGCTACATGCCCGATCCCGAGGTGGTCGGCCCGGACCTGGCCTACCGCCCGAAGGATCTGCCCAGCATCAACGTCGTGCGTCACAACGGCACTCTCATCGCGCTGGCTGAGCAGTCGCGCAGCTACCGGATCACCCAAGACCTGCAGACGCTCGGGCCCGAGACGTTCGGCGACGCCTTCCCCATGGGCTTCTGCGCGCACCCCAAGGTGGACCCACTCACCGGCGAGATGATCGTGTTCCAGTACGCGCTCTGGGCGCCGTTCTTGCAGTGGGCGGTGATCGGCCCGAACGGGTCCGTGGCAAGCGGGCCACACCCCGTGGAAACTGTGGACCGCGCGCACATGGTCCACGACTTCGTCATCACCGCAACCAAGATCGTTCTCGTTCTCAGTCCGGCGGTGTTCGACCTGGAACGACTGCTGCGCGGAGAAGGTTCGCCGCTGGACTGGCAGGCCGACCTCGGCACCCGGATAGCGGTCATCGACCGCGCCGGTGCCGAGCCCACTCGCTGGTACGCCACCGAGCCCTTCTGGACGTGGCACTTCGGCAACGGCTTCGACGACGGTTCCGACGTGGTGTTCGACGGCGTGCGGTGGGAGCACCTTGGCATCGGCCTCGCGGGCGACGACGGCGACAACCCCGGTGAGTACGCGCGCTTCCGTTTGCGGCCCGGCACCGAAGCTGTGCTGCATGAAACGGTCGTCGACCGCCGCATGGAGTTCCCACGCATTGACGACCGGCTCATCGGCCAGCGTCACGAACAGGTGGCGGTAGGTACGACCACGGGTCGACGTGAAGTCCCGACGGGGCAGTTCGACGCGGTCATGACGCTCAACCCCGACACCGGGTCGACAGCGCTGTGGGATGCCGGCGACCTGTCAGTGGGCGAGCCCTGTTTCGTCCCCGGCGACAACGGCGGTTACTACACGACGTTCGCCATTGACCGGACGTCTTACGACAGTTACCTGCTGATCTTGCGTGCAGCCGAGATTTCCGCCGGCCCGGTGGCGCAGATCGACATCGGCTCCCGCGTGCCCTTGGGCTTGCACGGAACCTGGCTCGATTAGCTACGGCAGGAACCGAGCGCGGCCCAGGCTGTTGGTCAGGTACGCGTCGCCGGCCTCACCGAACAACATCGACTCCCACCGGTTGATGGTCGCCGGCAGTTTCGCACCGATGCCCTTGGTCGGTTGTTTCCGGCTGACGTAATAGACCCCGTATGAACCGCTATAGGTGCGATCGCGGGTGCTCTGCTCACTGGGCGTCACACCGTCCACGGGCACCGGGCATCGCGTGGAGTTGAGGTACCTGGCGGCGTACGACAGCTTCTGAATACCCACCGAACCGCCCGAGACCGACAGCGTGCCAGAGTCCGTGGTGCGCTGGGTCCCCGGCGCGAATGAGTTGCGCCCGAAATGCCAACGGGGTTTGCCGTCGCTGGCGCCGGCGACCCGCAGCACCACCTTGGCGTCCCGCTCCTGCGGCCACCCCGGGAACACCTGACGCCAGTCGGTGATGAACCGTCGAGCAGGCCCTGGAGTTGCTGGCCCGTTACTCCCGCGCAGGCCGGCGAACCGGCGTCGGCGAGCAGCACGTCGGCATCCAGCCACAGCAGCCGCTGCTTGAGCTTGAACTTCTTCAATTGCTTCTTCGTCAAGGCCTTGTCGTACAGACCGGCGGTGGTGGTGCCGGTCCGGCCGCCCTGCTGACGGAGCATGTACTTCGGCAATTGTTGGATGGCGACGTTGTTCCACCGGATCCGGTACTTGGTGGCACCGATCGTGAACGCGTCGAGTTCGGGGGCGATGTTGGGCAGCGCGGCGGCGTCATCCCACAACTGCGGGGGCATCTGCACAGAGACCTGCCAGAAGTCGGTGACGGTCTTCGCGGAGGCGGGCGCCGCGACCAGCCCAGTCGCTGCCACGGCAGCGGCACATACACTCGCGAGTCGCATCGAACCAGCATGAAGGCGCAGCCGGGCGCGGGTCAACGGGCCTGCGCAAGGTTGATCACTTCGTGACCCTTGGGCGATTCGCCGCGGGAGTACGCTGGAGACATGGACGGGCCAGCGACGGCCCTACGGCTCCAGGGCCTCACCAAGTTCTACGGGAGCCAGCGCGGAATCGAGGATCTGAACCTCGAGGTGGAGCCGGGCGAAGTCTTCGGATTCCTCGGCCCCAACGGCGCCGGGAAGACCACAACGATCCGCATGATCCTGGGATTACTGCACCCCACCGGGGGCTGCGGGCACGTCTTCGGCCGCGACATCGTGACGGACAGCGTCGCAGTGAGGGCGAACACGGGCTACCTCCCCGGAGATCTGGCCCTGTACGACCGCATGCGCGTGGGAGATCTGCTGGCCTTCCTGGCAAGGATGCGTGGCGGAGTCGAGCGTGACCGCTACACGGGACTGGCCCAGCGGCTGCACCTCGATCTGGATCGCCGGATCAAGGGACCTGTCCCGGGGCAACCGGCAGAAGGTCGGTGTGGTGCAGGCCTTCATGCACTCGCCGCAGTTGCTCGTCCTGGATGAGCCGACATCCGGGCTGGACCCGATTGTGCAAGCCGAGTTCCAGCGACTCGTCCGCGAGACGGTGCAGGGCGGGGCCACGGTCTTCTTGTCCTCGCACGTCCTGACCGAGGTGCAGGAGATGGCCGACCGGGTGGGCATCGTGGTGCAGGGCCGGCTGGTGGTGGTCGATTCGGTCGACATGCTGCGAGAGCGGGCGGCCCGCCGGATAGAGATCGACTTCCCCGCAGCCCCACCACCGGAGTTGGCGGACTTCCCCGGCGTGCAGCGCATCGAGGCCCGCGGGTCCACTGCGACGTACTGGGTCGCCGGGCCGATCGGGTCGTTGCTCAAGATCGCCGTCGACCACGGCGCGGTCGACATCCACACCCACGATCCCGACCTTGAGGACGCGTTCCTGGGATTCGTCGAAGGCGGTGAGCAGTCATGACCACACTGACCGCGGCCACCCTGCGCGCTGTGCCCCACGCGAGCCCGCAGGTTCTCGCACTGACCCTTCGCACCCTGCGCGACAGGTGGCGTTCGACCTTCGGCTGGGGGCTTGGCCTGTGTCTCATGGCGGTGGTCCAACTGGCCGTCTACCCATCCGTGGCGAAGTCGTCGCAGAGCATGCAGAGTTTCGTCAGCGAGTGGCCTGAGGCGTTCCGCGAGGCCTTCAACCTCGATGCCTACACCACCGGCGCGGGCTTCCTCAACGCTGAGATGTTCTCGATGATGATCCCACTGGTTCTCATCGCGGTGGCGTCCAGTGGCGGCTCATCGGCGACCGCGGGGGAAGAGGACCGGGGGACCGCCGACCTGCTCCTCGCACTGCCCGTAAGCCGCACCCGGGTGCTCGTGGCCAAGACCCTCGCGACCACCGTGGCTGTCCTGCTTGTGTCCCTGGCCACCTTCGTCACGATCGCAGTCGGCGCCGGTTTCGTGGACCTTGAGATCGCAGTCGCCGACCTGGCCAGCGGATTCGTCATGACCACCCTGCTGGGCATGTTCTTCGGCAGTGTGGCGTTGCTGATCGGAGCCTGGACAGGGCATCGGGCCCTGGCTCTCGGCAGCGCTGTCGCACTGGCGCTCGCGGCGTTCCTGCTCAACGCGCTGGCTCCCATGGCCGACTGGCTCGAGCCGTGGCAACAGGTGTCTGCGTTCCACTGGGCCTTGGGAAACAACCCCTTGGTCAACGGGATGGACCCGCCCTTGGCCGGGCTGCTCCTGGGGCTGTCCGTGATCATGTGGCTGCTTGCCGACGTGGCGTTCCGGCACCACGACATCGGCGGGCGCTGAAGCCTGGACCTACGATTGAGTGGTGCGACGCGTGGTGGTGCTGTTCGCCGCCGCATTGGTGCTGGCGGGGTGCGGCAGCGACTTCCAGCGCACCGTCCCGAAGGAGTACCGCAAACCGCTCAAGGCGGCCGCGAAGGAGTGCCCCGAACTGACCCCCCGCCTGCTGGCCGCCCAGATCGACCAGGAGTCCAGCTTCGACCCCGATGCGGTGTCCAAGGCCGGCGCCGAGGGCATCGCGCAATTCGTGCCAGACACGTGGGCGGTGTGGGGTCAGGACCTCGACGGTGACGGCGTGGCCTCGCCGTACAACGCGCTCGAGGCCATCGACGCCCAGGCGCGGCTCATGTGCTTCTTGATCTTCGAGGCCAAGAGCTCAGGCATCGACGGCGACCCCATCGATCTTGCACTCGCCGCCTACAACGCCGGCTGGAGCAATGTCGTGCGCTACGACGGAATCCCGCCGTTCAACGAGACTGAGGACTACGTCAAGCGCATCCGCGACCGCGAGGACGGCTACCGGTTCCGGGGATAGGTCCGAGGAGCCTTTCGGTGCCAAACCGACCGCTGACTGGGCCTCCAGTCACCCAAAGGCCCCGAACCTGCTCAAACCCGGCTCGGTCGCAGTTGATACTCCGCGCGAGTCCGCACGACCGTCCGGCCGGTTTCGTCCTCCCCGTGCAACTCCAGCGTGAACTCGGCCTTGCCCTCGGCGTCGGCGACCGCGGCCAGCCTGCTGCAATTCCTCCGGGTCAATGGCCGCACGCAAGGTGACGTCGGTGCGAGCAGGTGCAAGAAAGTCCACCTCGAACCGGGTGACGATCGGGACGTACTTGCCGGGTTCGAGCACACCGAGAGGGATCAAACCCCCCGGCAGTTCGGCCAGCCCGAACAGCGCCCCGGCGTACATGGTGCCCATGTGGTTGGCGTTGCCCTCGATCGGTACCTTGAGCAGCACGCTGCCCGTCCCGATCTCCTCCACCGTCACGCCCAGCCGACCGATGGCCGGAACGGTCTGGTGCACGAACTGCGTGGCTTGTTCCGGGGTGATCTCGATCATTCCGGCAGCGTTTCCAGTACGTCGCTGAGGAACTGGCAGCGGTCGAAGACCTCTTCGCCGTTGAAGGTCCAGCCCATTCGAACGATCACCGCGTCGCGCGACGGGACCATGGCCACGGTCTGGCCCCAGTGCCCGCCCATGTACAAGGTGTCCTCAGGGATGCCCGGCGTTCCCTTGCACTCTCCTCCGACGGGGTTGGCCGGGATCCAGGTCTGGGCGCCGTAACCGGCCCCCTCACCCTCTGGCAACGACGAGGTGCCGGCGGTCTCCCACCAACTGGCGGGCAGCACCTGCTGACCGTCCCACTGCCCGTCGTTGAGCATCACTTCTCCGAGCCGCGCCCAGTCAGTGACGCTGGCCCACAGGTAGGACGAGCCCACCCAGGTGCCGCTCTCGTCGGTCTCCAGGGTCGCGGTCTTCACGCCGATCGGGTCGAACAGTGCGGTCCTGGAGTAGTCCCAGTACTCCTGCTGGGAGTCGAACTGCGCCTCCACGATCTGGGCCACGATGTTGGACACCGCGCTGAGGTACTCCCAGTTGGTGCCCGGCGGGAACTCGCTGGGGTGGTCCGCGGCCCAGTCGGCCATGTTGGGCTGGTTGTAGAGCATGTCCAGCACATCGCTGCCGGGTTCGTAGCCCTCGTTGATCTTCAAACCCGAGCGCATGTACATGAGGTCCGCGACCGTGATCTGCGCCCGCTCGTCCTGCGCCCACTGCGCGACCCACTCCGGCGCCTTGCCTTCGGGGAATGCGTCGATCACCGGGGTCTCGATGTCGAGGCCGACCTCTTCGAACTTCTTGTAGGCCAGCATCGCGGCCACGGTCTTGGTCATCGACCAACCGTGAAGCGCGACGTTCTTCTCGATGTCCTTGCCGTCGCGCACGAGCAGGAGCTTGCCGTCTTGAACCACCGCGACACCGCGGGCATTGGCACCCAGTGGGTCACCGGAGTCGGCGAACGCCTCGTCAACGACCTTGGTCAACGCGGTGTCGTCGAAACCGGCCGGCGGCTGCGGCGCATCACCGGCGGGCCACGGGGCTGGATCCGCCGGGGCAGGTGTGTAGGGGACCGCGGAGGGATCCGCCGGAGCACCGAGCACGCAGCCTCGATCGGTCACAAGCGAGGCCTGCCGCTTGAACATGCCCAAGAACTTGCCCGTGGCGTAGTGCTCCTCTTCATTGAGCTCGGCGGAGACCAAGCCGAACAACAGCGGGCTAGCCGGAACGACGTCCTGTTCCATCAGCGTGTTCGCGTCGCCGGAACGGCCTGCGACGAAGCTCGCCGAGCACAGGGCCTTGGCGGCCATCGCCGAGCCGGTCGTCGGGATCTGCAGGTACCAGAGGATGCCCACGACGGCCAGCAACAGAACGCCGAAGATCGCGGCCAGGGTGATCAGAATGCGCTTGACCCATTTCACGTTCGCAATCGTGGCAGATGTCCGGGGGCCGATGCCGGGCTGGTGGAGGTTCTCAACCCCGGCCGCCGGTCTCGATTGTTGCGTTGTTACCGGTCGCTCTTGCCGGGTGTCGCGTTGTTGCTGGTTTCGCGCCCGAGAACCAGCACCGTCACGACAAACGATCTTGCACCGCCGCAACAACGCAACAAACCAACTGGGGAGGGCGCTCAACCCCGGCCGGACTCGATTGTTGCGTTGTTACCGGTCACTCCTGCCGGGTGTGGCGTTGTTGCTGGTCTTCGCGCCCGAGAATCAGCACCGTCACGACAAACGATCTTGCACCGCCGCAACAACGCAACAAACCAACGGGGAAGTGCAAGCCGGCCGCAGTCCGTTGCTCCGCCAATAGACAACAGCCCCGGCGCAAGCACCGGGGCTGTTGTCTGTGGCGGAGGCGGCGGGATTTGAACCCGCGATGGGATTTGAGTCCCAAACCCGCTTAGCAGGCGGGCGCCATAGACCGGACTAGGCGACGCCTCCGCGGACAAGTGTATAGGTGGGTTTTCCGGCACCGACGCTCGGCATGAAGCCCTCCCAGCCGCCGTCTTCGCCGCACGAAACGGATTGATGGTCCTCGGTGGCCAGGTCAGCCCGAACCTCCACGTAATCTGTTCCCAGGAGGGCTGTCCGAGCGGCCTAAGGAGACGGTCTTGAAAACCGTTGTGGCGTTCTGCGTCACCCAGGGTTCGAATCCCTGGCCCTCCGCCACGCGAGAAGTCTGAACGCTTGCCGACGCTGAATCCGCCCAACGGGTTCTGTCAGGAGTGAGCAACTGGATGCGGATCGTCGCCGGACGCCACCCGTTGAATGACCTCGATCATTTGCGCGACGGCCGGGGGTGTCCTGATCGCGCGATGCCACACAGAGTGGATCGACGGACCGACCGCACTGTTCCCGCAGGACAGGTCGCCGAAGTACCCCGTGGTGGCGCTGGACTCGGTTTCAGTGGGTTGGAAACAGGCCCACTCGATTCATGATCAACGTCTGCCGGGCAGGAGTACCCTGAGCGAATGCGCGCGTTCCTCGCCCTGCCCACGGCCGCGATCACCTCGACGGCTTTGCTGGGCGCGATTCTGACAGCAACGCCGGCCACTGCCGACGACCAGATCAGTTGGCCTAGCGGCACCTCGATGTCCGCGACCGTTGCCGGCGTTGACCTCGGGAACGTTGAGCTCACCCAAAGCGCCGTCGCATATGCCGCATGGACGAAGGCCGTGGGCAGCGACTTCCAGCCAGAGGTGAGCCGCGGCGGGAACACGACCTGGGACCTGGACACCGCGAGCGCGACCGATTCGCAGACCCGCATGGCGATGTCGGCCGACGGCACCGTGGGCTTCGCCGTCTACAAGAAGATGGTCTCCGGAGACCGCAAACTGCTCTGGTCGCGCTGGGATGGCAGCGGGTGGTCGCCCGGGTCGGTGATCGGCAACAGCGTGGACGTAGCTGCGCCCCCAGCGGTCGATCTGCGCGCCGACGGCACGTTCGGAGTGGTGACCTGGCGAGCCAGCAGTGCGTCCGTGTTCGCGATGCGCTTCAACGGCACGACCATGTTGGGCCCCGACACGATGGCTAGCGGCACCTCAGGCTCGCTCTGCGTTGACGTCGCCGACAACGCCAACCGCACCCTGGCCGGGTGGGTGAAGGGCGGCGACCTGGAGTCGCGGGCCTGGAATGGCAACAGTTGGGACGGCCCACGCGACGCCTCGCTCAACCCTTCTGGCTCCAGCACCGATGCCGGCCAGGTGGCGCTCTCCAGCGACGGCACCCGGTCCATGGCGTTGTGGAAAGTGAACACCGGCTCGCAATGGGTCGTGCGTGCGGCCAGCGGAAACGGCGACACCTGGAATGCCGCGCAGCCACTGCACATCGGCGGATACCCCTCGCTGCTGACGGTCGATCTGGCCCTGTCCGACTCCGGCGAGACTGCCTTCGCAGCCTGGTCGGGGATCAGCAGTACCGGTGGAACAAGCACCTACGCACTGCAAAGTCGCTACTCCAACGGCGCGTGGAACGGCCCGACGATCATGGGCGGTCCCTACATTGACGGCACCCAGCCCACCCCCGACGTGGCCATCTCCGGCGACGGGGTGCGCGGCCTGATCGGCTATCAGCAGCGGTCTTTCGCCGAGTATCGGGCACAAGCCCGGGTGTTCCTGGGTGGTACGTGGGCAGGCCCCAGTTCACTGGGGTTCGCCAACTCCAGCGTGGATTCGGGGCGCACCCAGGTGGCGCTGACATCCAACGGGACCCGCGGCGTCGCGGTAACCGTGCAGCAGTCAGGAGGACAGCAGTACCTGTTGCTCAGCCAACTCACAGTGTTCACCTCGCCCGGACCGCCGGGAGCCCCGGTCACCGAGAATCTGACCTACGCGGGCATCACCGCGACGCGTGCCAGTTGGACGCCGCCGACGTTCGACGGGAACTCCCCGCTGCTCGACTACGCGGTGGAGTCCGAACCCGCCGGCGTGACCTGTGACCCGGGCGCGAGTTCGTCGTGCCTATTGACCGGGATGTTGCCCGGCACGACCTACCGACTGCGGGTGACTGCTCGCAACTCGCGTGGCACGTCCGTCCCGTCGGAATGGTCCAAGCCCTTCCCCGAGGCCGCACCTGGACCAGGGCCTGGACCCGGACCGGACCCCGCTGCGATCGCGCCGACCATCGACAAGATCGGCGTGAGTCTGCGCAAGCGGACAGGACCCACCCGCAAGGTGGTCATCCGCTGGACCGCCGTGGGCGCACCGACCTCCTACCGCGTGCGCGTGACCAAACCACGCGGTAAGAAGTGGAAGAGGTGGACCACCCAGACGTCAGCGCGGAAGGTATTGAAACTGCGTCGCGGCAAGGTGTACCGAGTCGGGGTCGAGGCCCGCAACGCGGCGGGATCCTCGCCCGTGGTGGTCAAGCGATTCCGGGTCAAGCGCTGACGCCGAACCGAACTGGTTGGGGGTGCCTCATGAGCGAGGATCGGCCGTGCCCAACCAGGTTCGGTCCGATCCGGCACCGTCAAGGCCGCAGCATCACCTTCAGCGCCTTGCGCTCGTCCATTTCCGCATACCCGGCTGCGGCCTCATCGATCGGCAGCGTCCGGTCGAACACCCGCCCCGGGTTGACCGTGCCGTCCAGCACCCCGGGCAGAAGGCGCTCGATGTAGGCCCGCACCGGTGCCGGGCCGCCAGTGAGGGTGATGTTGTGGCGGAACAGGCTCCCGAACCCGACGGGTGCGGCCTCGTACTGAGGAACACCCACGCGGCTGATCACACCACCGGGGCGCACCACGCCGAATGCCTGCTCGTAAGCGGGCATGTGGCCGACGGCTTCGAGCACGGCCAAACTGCCGCCGCCAGTCAGCTCACGCACCTGGGCGATCCCCGCCTCACCGCGCTCCGCCACGACGTCGGTGGCGCCGAACTCGCGGCCGAGTTCCGTGCGTTGCGGGTGACGGCCCATGAGCACGATCTGTTCAGCACCGAGCTGACGCGCAGACAACACCGCGAGCAGGCCGACCGCGCCGTCACCGATCACGACGACCGTGCTGCCGGCGGTCACGCCGCCACACACCGCCGCGTGCCAGCCGGTTCCGTAGACATCCGACAACGTGAGCAGACTTGCTAGGAGGCCCTCATCGGTGTCCGGGCCAACGCCGGGAACCGGCACGAGCGTGCCGTCGGCCAGTGGGACCCGCACCGCCTGCGCCTGACCACCGGCCGTGCCGAACTTGGGATTGCCCCAGAAGCCCCCAACGACACACGAGGTCTGCAGGCCCGCGCGGCAGAACTCACAAACGCCGCAGGAGATGGCGAACGGCGCGATGACGAAGTCCCCGACCTTCAGCGTCGTCACCTCGTCGCCGACCTCCTCGACCACCCCGATGAACTCGTGGCCCATTGCCGCTCCCGCATCCGAGGCCGGCATGGAGTGGTAGGGGTGCAGGTCGCTGCCGCAGATGCACGTACGCGTCACGCGCACCAGGGCATCGGTCGGTTGCTGCAGGGAGGGCTCGGGAGAGTCGATCACGCGGACTTCGCCCGCGCCGTACATGAAGGTGGCTCGCATGACCCCAGTCAACCGTGCCTGGCGGAACCGGGCGCGGCGAACCCTTCAGTCCTTGTTGCGAATGGCCAGGAACAGGAGCACCCAGCCAATGACTACGCAAGCGCCGGCGATGAGACCCGGCGCCATTACGAACCCACTGACAGCGAAGGCGAATGCTGCCAGCCCGTAGGTGACCTGCTTACGGGCAAGCGGAGCGGCCGCCTGCAGCGCCACCCATCCCGCCAACACCGCGATGACCATGCTCGCACCGCCGAGCCACCGCGTATCCGCGAAGAGAACCCCACCCATGGCGAAGACGCATGCCGCCAACACCGCGTTGGTTGACGTTCGGGTAGTTGGTTGATGTTCGTCGCCCGACGAGCGTCAACCAACTGCACGAGCCCCACCCAACGGGTCTTAAGCCGGCGGGTGGATCTCCCGCTTGAGGATCTTGCCGGTCGGGCCCTTGGGCAGGCCCTCGTCGAGGAACCACACGATGCGCGGGTACTTGTACGCAGCGATGCGCTCCTTGACGAACTCCGCGATCTCGTCGGGGGTGGCGGTCATGCCGGGCTTCAGCGTGATCGCCGCGCCGATCTCCTCGCCGTACTCCGCGTCGGGAACGCCCACCACCGCAGCCTCGGCGACGGCCGGGTGCTCGTACAACACCTCTTCAACCTCACGCGGGTACACGTTGTAGCCACCGCGGATGATCATGTCCTTGGCCCGGTCGACGATGAAGTAGTAGCCCTCCTCGTCCACCTTCGCCAGGTCGCCGGTCCGGAACCAGTCGTCGCGGATCGACTCCGCAGTGGCGTCTGGGCGCTGCCAGTAACCCTTCATCACATTCGGGCCCTTGATGGCGATCTCGCCGATCTCACCAGCCGGAACGTCGTTCCAGTCGTTGTCGATCAAGCGCATCTCGACGTCTCGGATCGGAGTGCCGATGGAGCCTGCCTTGCGCTCTCGGTCGGCGTGGTTGAACGAGGCGATCGGGCTGGTCTCGCTCAGGCCGTAGCCCTCGAGCAGGATCGCGTCGAACTCGCTCTCGAAGCCGCGCAGAATCTCCACCGGCAGCGATGCCCCACCGGAGACACTCACGCGCAGGGTCGAGGTGTCGTAACTGTTGTGCTCCGGGTGCTGCACCAGCGCGACGTACATCGTGGGCACACCCTGCATGATCGTGACTTTGTCGCGCTGCAGGACCTCTAGTGCCTTGGTCGGGTCGAAGCGCGGGATCAAAGTGAGGGTCGCACCGCAGGTCATGGCCGCGTTGAGCCCGCACATCTGCCCGAACGAATGGAACAGCGGCAGCCCGCCGAAGATGACGTCGTCCGGGCTGCCGTCGAACAAGGCAACGGCTGTGGCGACATTGCTGAGCAGGTTGCTATGGGTCAGTTCCGCGCCCTTGGGCTTGCCGGTGGTGCCGGAGGTGTAGAGGATCACGGCGGTGTCGTCGGGGGCGCGGTCAACCACCGCCGGCGCCGGGGCGTGCGTTCCGAGTTGGGCGGCGAAGTCCGCGCCCACCAGCACGCACGGCACCCCCGCCGCGTCGGCGCCCGGCTGTGCCTCTGCGGCAATCCCGTCCCACGCGAAGATCGCCTTTGCACCAGAGTCGGTGAGGTAGTACTCGACCTCGCGGGACTTGAACAACGGATTCATCGGGACCACAACCCCGCCGGCGCGCAGGATTCCGTAATAGAGGATCGGGAACTGCGGGATGTTCGGAAGCATCAGCCCCACCCGGTCACCCGGACCGACGCCGAGTTCGGCCAGCCATCCGGCGGCCATGCTGCTGGCCGCGTCGAGTGCCGCATAGGACAGCTCGAGGTCGTCGAACTTGATCGCGGTGTGGTCGGGTTGGGCCGCAGCCGTGGTGATGAAGTTGTCCGCAAGGTTCATGGGCACACCCTAAGCGAGGCCACGCGGCAGGTCAGCCCAATTGTGGCGTTGTTGAGGGCAGGACCCGTCGATTGTCCCGTTGTTGCGGATTTCGCGGCCCAGAATCCAGCAACAACGTCGCACCCGCGGTCTTCGGTTCGCAACAACGTCACAGACGCGGTTGGCGCGCCCGCCTCACACCGCCTTACAGAACACAACCGCCCCGGTGGACCGCTGGACAAGCCCGACCGCCCCGATTGTCTGGCCGTCAACGGTTTGCCGCTTCACGCGAACCAGTGCGTTGCCCGTGCTGTTGGACCGGAACGACTTTCCAAACACCGGCTGACTGCCACGGACACATCCCCCCGGCAGAGCGACCGCGCGGTACGCCGTGTTCGGTTTCAGATCACTGAAGGACTCGATCAGTTGCCAGAGCGCGTTGGCCTCGGAGACCATGACGACGGCCCGAGGCCGATCGACTTTGCTCGAGTCGTTGTCCGGGCCGACGGGGATGGTCCGGTTCGCGCAGGCGACGATCTGCCCGGAGGACCGTTCCCGGATGGCCACCGACTTGATCGCCGTGGCTTCTGCCTTAATCGGGACCGGATCCCACGAGCTACCCTGCCCGTCAGTGGTGAAGGAGCGCCCGAACAGGTGTCCGGCACTCGTATCGCACCTCCCCTTCTTGGCCAACAACCGGTACTCAGTCTGCGGTGCGAGCCCGAAGAGGTTGAATGCGAGCTCGACCTCCGCGTTGGCCTGAGTGACAGTGACCAGACCCTTGACCGGTCCGCGGAACGCAAAACCCCCTGACTGGCCGTTGACGCCGGCGTGGGCGGGCGTCGCCAAGCCGACACACAACACGGCGACGAAAAGCAGGCGTCGGATCATGATTGGTCTCCCTCGCTTGCCGAAGAGTCTAGGGAGGCGCGCCCGTGCGCAACATCACCCGATCGACCTACTCTGGCTGCACGATGGACATTCGACCCGCAACCGCCGCTGACGCCGCCGTGATCGGTGAACTCCTGCACGACTTCAACGTCGAGTTCGAGGAGCCGACCCCGCCTGCCGACGAACTGGCCGAGCGTGTGAGAGGGCTACTGGCCCGCGACACCAGCGTGCTGATAGCCGGCGACCTCGGCCTGGTGGTGCTGCGGTTCCAACCTTCGATCTGGACGGCGAACCTCGAGTGCTACCTGGCCGAGTTGTACGTGCGCCCCGAGCACCGTGGAGTCGGGATCGGCGAGGCACTGCTGGCTGCGGCGTTGGATCACGCCACGTCCCGCGGCGCCGACTACATCCATCTGGGGACCACCGAAGATGACGTTGCAGCGCGTCACCTTTACGACAAGTTGGGGTTCCGGCGCACTGAAGGTGAGGACGGTCCCTTGATGTTCGTCTACGAGCGCGAGTTGTGACATGGCCGATCTGGTTGACATGCTGGCGGGCGTGACCCGTCTGCCCCGCCGCATCGCCTCAGATCTCAACGCGAAGTTGCGCAGCGCGGAGACGGCCGAAGCGGTGGCACAGCTCGAAGGCAAACTGACCCGGCGGCGCCGCGAGCAGAAGATGGAGTCGGGCGCCTTCCGTGGCATGCGCGTGGTCGTCTACCGCGGGTATGTGGCCGACAACGTGGCGAAAGTCCGGGTACGGGTGATCGAGGCCCCCGAGTTGCCCGGCGACAGCCGCATCCCCTACTGGGACCTGGTCCAGACCAACCTGCGTCGCCACGGCGCCCTTGCCATCGTCGGGGTAGAGGTCGAGCTGCGCATCGGCAAACACAAGGCCAAGGAACTCACCGACGCCCGCGGTTACGCGTACTTCTCCCTGCCGGTGCCAAAACTTCGGGCTGGATGGCACAACGCCTATGCCGTCACCACGCCCATCGAGGACGGGGAGTCGGCCTCTGGGACAGGCCGGGTGATCAAGCCGGCCTCGACTGCTCCCTTCGCGGTCATCTCCGACATCGACGACACGATCCTGGTCAGCGGTCTGACCGAGGGGTTGACGGCCGTCAAGCAGGCACTGCTGCGGGATGCGAACACCCGCAGCGCAGTGCCCGGGATGTCGTCGCTCTACCGCGGACTGACCCGGGGGGTTCCAGGTCCCACAGGCTCGCGCAAGCCCGCGCCGGCGTTCTTCTACGTCTCGACGGGGAGCTGGGCCTTCTACGAGATGCTGCAACAGTTCATCCAGCTGCGCGCATTCCCGCAGGGCCCGATGTTCCTGACCGACTGGGGGCCCACTGAGCGCTACGTGCGCCGAAGTGGCGCCGAGCACAAACGGGTGGCGATCCGCCGACTGCTCGAGGCGTACCCGGACATGCCATTCGTGCTGATCGGCGACAGCGGCCAGCGCGACCCGTTGACCTACGAGGAGATGGCCCGGGAGTTCCCCAACCACATCAAGCTGATCCTCATCCGCCAGGTCGGCTCGGCCAACGACGAGCGCAACGTCGAACTGTCAAAGCACGCCACGGCCCTCCGCGGCGAGGGGATCCCGCTGTACCTGGTGGGCGACGCGGCGCACGCGGCAGACCTCGCTCACGCCTCTGGACCTCGTCGATGACGAGACGCTGATCGAGGTCCGTACTGAGTTGGGCAGGCGCTAGGAACCGCCAGCCGAAACGCGCCGGACTCTCTGCCGCGCGCTCGCGCCGTCCGAACCCGGCAGCGGACCGGCGGCGTCCGAAACGGGGGCCCGCGTTAGAGGTTGTGGTCCTCGTTAGCGAATCCACGCGTTGTTTCGCTAACCAACAGCACAACCTCTAACCAACGGCACGTGGGGGCGGGCTCGCGCCGTCCCAACCCGGCAGCGGACCGGCGTCGTCCGAAACGGGGGCCCGCGTTAGAGGTTGTGGTCCTCGTTAGCGAATCCACACGTTGTTTCGCTAACCAACAGCACAACCTCTAACCAACGGCGCAAGGGGGCGGGCTCGCGCCGTCCCAACCCGGCAGCGGACCGGCGACGTCCCAAACGGGGGCCCGCGGCACAACGGGGCGGACTCGCGCCGGCCGAACCTGCCAGAGCTGATCAGAAGCAGCGCTGGTTGCCGAGTTTGCGCAGACCCTTGCGGTCCCCCGCGCCCAAGGTATCGGCGCGGTCGGGTTGCAGCTGCGGGTACATCAACTGCCGTTTGTCCCTGACATGGTCAAGGCCGACGGCGTGGCCGAACTCGTGCATGTAAAGGGCGCGCAGGATGTCCGGCTCCCGCTGGGTGGCCGGGCGGGGGTCGAAGGCACGTGTCCAGGTGTCGGTGCTGCGGATCACCTCGTCGGTGTCGATCACGACGAAGCCACCGATAACCGCGGACCGGGCACCCGAACTGCGCCAATTGACGCCGCCAAAACCGGCAACCCCGCCACGGAGCACCTTGCGATACCCGTAGCGACCCCGCTTGGCGTTGCCGAACGTGATCACGAGGTCAACGGGCGCGCCGGTTCGCGGTTCGGTCCCGCCCGAGCGTGTCCCGATTGGCCCGGCGTAGCGGAATCGCAGCCCCATCACCGCACTCACCTCGTCGACAACCGAGCGCCAGCGCTGCAGTTCGCGCGCCTTGCGCATGCCCTTGCGCTGGGCATAGGTGAAGTCGATGCCGTAGTCGATGGTCTCGCACGGGTTCCAGTACGCCGTGGGCTTGCCGCCGCGGGACTCGAAGAAGCGATAGCCGGGACCGTCAGCCACGGCCGGCGCCGCCACCAACACCGTGCACACCACCGTCGCGGCCACAAGGCGCATGTCAGAGGTCCAAGTCCACGATCAGCGGCGCATGATCACTGGGCGGCGGGGTGCCTTTGGTCCCGGTCTTGCGGGCCTCGCGGTCGATGAACGTCTCGCGGGCCGCCGCAGCGAACGACTGGTTGGCCAGGATCAGGTCGATACGCATGCCCAGACCCTTGTGGAAGTTGCCGCCGCGGTAGTCCCAGAACGTGAACGGGTTGCCCTTGCTGATCGTCGGTGGGAGGTCAGTGAGCCCGAGGCCGACCAACTCGGCGATGGCCACCCGCTCGGCCTCGGACACGTGGGTGCTGCCCTCGAAATCGGCGATGTCCCAGACATCCTCGTCGTGCGGCGCCACGTTGAAGTCACCCAGAATCGCAAAGGGCATCTCGGCGGCCGTCGGAACCTGCGCGTAGCGATGAAGTGCCGACAGCCAACGCAGCTTGTACATGTAGTGCGGGTTGTCCAAAGTGCGCCCGTTGGGCACGTAAACGCACGCCACCCGGACCCCGCCACACACAGCCGCGATAAAACGCGGCTCCGGCGGATCATCGTCGTCGGGGAAGCCGGGCACATCCACAAGGTCGGTCTGGACCTCGTCGATGCCCACGCGCGAGAGGATGGCCACACCGTTCCACCGGCCGTCCCCGCGGTGCACTGCCTCGTAGCCCAGGTCGGCCAACGCCTCGTAAGGAAACTGCTCGTCGGGGATCTTCGTCTCCTGCAGGCACAACACATCGGGCTTCATCACCTGCAACCACACGCTCATGCGTGGCATACGGCTCGGCAGGGAATTGACGTTCCAGGTCACAACGCGCACGGTTCATTCTCACACCGCGGTTCAAGCTCCCAGAACCGCCCAGCCGTGAGGGCCCAGCCCGACCGATTCGTACCCGTTGATCTCACCGGGTCCGGCCAGCACCTGCTCGGTCCCGGGAGCGGTCAGACTCACCGACTCGTCCGCCAGATTCAGGGCCACAACAATCTGCTGATCGCCACCGCGCGCCCGGTAGACCAGTTGCTCATTGCTGACCTCCAGCACCTCGGTGCGCGCGGAGTGCAACCACGGGTGGCGCCGCCGCAGCCCGATCAACTCCTGGTGCAAGTGGAACCACTCCTGACCGAAGGGCGCGAGGTCGTCAGGACGTTCCGGGAACGGCGGGCGCACTTCGTCGTCCCCACCCGGCTGGTCGCGCTTGATCCCGCGGAATCCCTGCTCGTCGCCGGCGTAGATGGACGGGGTGCCGCCGACGGTCATGAGGATCGCAAGGGCGTGGGGATAGTGGCGCAGGTCGTCCAGCTGACTGGCGATGCGCGTCACGTCGTGGTTACCCAGGAACGTCAACGGAACGAATGTGTCCAGCCAGTCGTTGTGCCTGCCCAGCGTCCAGTTCAACTCGTGGAAGTTGGCGTCGTTCAAGGAACTCCACGTCGACTTCCACAGTTCGTATTGCGTCACCGAGTCCAGCCCGGAAGTGGCCACGTATTGGGAGTAGTCGCCGTGAATCACCTCGCCCACCAGGTACGCCCCGGGGTGCTGCTCGCGAACCTTTCCCACCACTTCACCCCAGAAGTCCGCCGGCATCGAGTAGGCCGCATCGAGTCGCCAACCGTCAGCGCCTTGGTTCAGCCAGTGGTTCATCACGTGTGCCACGTAGTCGCGCACGGCGGGCTCCGAGTGGTTCAGCGTCACGAGATCTCGGTGACCCTCGAAGTGTTCGTAATCAGGGGCCTGGCCGGGCTCATTCCAGTACAGGTGGAACCAGCGCGCGGCCGCTGAGTCGGGGCCCTCGGCCAATGCCTGCTTGAACATCGGGTGCTCGGCGCTCACGTGGTTGAACACACCGTCGAGCAGAACCTTGATACCCCGCGAATGGGCTGCTTCGACCAGCGCCGCGAAGTCCTCTGTGTCGCCAAGCCGCGGGTCCAATTGCAGGTGATCGACCGTGTCGTAACCGTGGCTGGAGGAGGCGAAGATCGGGCCGAGCGCGAGACCAGATGCACCTAGTTCGATCAGATAGTCCAACCATTGCTCAAGGCGCCCGATGCGATGTACCACCTCTTCGGACGGCGTCGGCGGCGCGTCCACGAAACCCAGGGGGTACACGTGCCACCAAACGACGTGATCGACCCATTGCGCCATGTCTAGAAACTGACCTGGGGCGCAGCGCCGGCGCCGTCATCGAGTTCGAAGTACTCCCGCTTCTTCGCGCCCATCATCATCCCCACGAAGTTGTCCGGGACCGAGGAGATCCGGGTGTTCCATTCGCGCACATTGTCGTTGTAGTACTGCCGGGCGAAGGCCACCTTGTCCTCGGTGTCGGACAGTTCCTCCTGCAGGTGCCGGAAGTTGGCGTCGGCCTTCAATTCCGGGTAGCTCTCGGCCACCGCGAACAACCTGCCCAAAGCCGCCGTGAGTGCGTTCTCGGACTGGCCGGCGGCCGCGGCTCCCTGGGCCGACACCGCCGCAGTACGCGCGGCTGTCACCTCTTCCAACGTGGTCTTCTCATGCGCGGCGTAACCCTTGACGGTATTGACCAGGTTCGGGATCAGGTCATGGCGGCGCTGCAGTTGCACATCGATCTGCGCCCACGCCTCCTCGACCTTGTTTCGCAGCCGGACCAGGCGGTTGAACAAGACCACGCCTAGACCGACGAGCAGGACTACGATCGCGATGACAACGATGAGGGTCACTAGGGCAGGGTAGCGCTGATGAGGGTGCCGAAGTTCCGCTTGTTCTTGGTGCTGCTGCTCACCGCTGGGGTCGTGGCCGGGTGGATGTCGCTGGTGCCGGTGCCGCTGAAGAACATCTTCGGGGGCAACGTCGAGCGGGTTTCAGACACCTCCATCGTGGACGAGTACCGCGCGCGATTCGATCTCGACGAGCAGGGGAACCTGCGCTCCACCGAGGTCCTCGCGGTCGAATTCACAGAGACCAGGCGCGGCATCTACCGAATCTTCGACACCCGGGACGCGCAATACCCGAGCGTGACGCATCCGGTCGAGGTCGAGTCGGTCGAACGTCGGCAGAACGACCAGTGGCTCCCCGAGCCCTACATCGTCTCGCAGGAGGGCGGCGGCACGAAGACCATCCGGATCGGTTCCGCGGCCCGCCCGTTCCCGCCAGGGATCCAGACCTACCGGATCATCTCCACCACCCCCAACGCCCTGACCCGACCCAAGGGCGGCCCCGACGGTGCGTCCTCGCAGTGGTACTGGGACGTGCTGGGTTCGGGCTGGGCGATGCCGATGCGCAAGGTGAGAATCAGCGCCACTATCCCGGCTCCAGTAGCGCCACCCACCTGCGAGGCGGCCATCGCTTGCGAGATCACGCAGGCCGACGGCGCCTACTCGATCCGCGCGGACAACGTGGCGCCCTACACGCCGATCACGATGAAGGCGTTCTTCGAGCTGCCGGCCCCGGCGGTGCAGCGCTCCTTCGGTCAGAACCTCCTGCTGCTGGCGACCTTGGCCTTCGTAGCCCTCAGTGTGGCGCTGACCATCTCGGTGTTTGCCCGCTCCAGGGAGCGCAAGTCCGCGATCAATCCGGTGTTCGAACCGCCCGGACCCGACCCGTTGCTGTGCGCCTGGACGCTGGATGAGACACCGGTGGGCCGCGGCGTGCCGACGGTCCTGCTCAACCTCGTGGCGCACAAGGTGGTGGACTTCTCCGCCGAGCAGCCCAGCGTCGCCGACAACAACGGGCCGGACTGGATCAAGCTCACGCGCACCGCCACCCCGTCGCCGGATCTGGTCGGCTTCGGCACCGCTCTGCACGATCTCGGCCTGTACCAGCAAGGGCACTCGAAGATGCTCAACAAGGGCAGCGTGACCGATGGCCGCCTGCTGAAGGAACTCGAGGGACAGATCACCGGGCAGACCCAGGAGGCCGTCACCACCAGTGGCTTGGCCGCCACGGTGCGAGGCTCGGGAATCGCCCTTCTCTTGATCTACCTGGCGATCATTGGAGGCTTCACCGCGCTCATCTGGTTCGACACCGGCCTGCTGGTGGCCACGCTGCTGCTGGTCGCCGCGGTTGTAGGCCTGATCATCAATCGGCGCGACACCACCCGGCTCACCGACCTCGGCAGCTCGATACGTGACCGCACGGCCGGTTTCAAGCAGGTGCTGTCCACCAACGCTTCGGTGGAACGGTTCGACTACGCCGCCCGAGTGCGGCACTTCGACGAATACTTGCCGTGGGCTGTTGCTTTCGATTGCGCCGACGAGTGGGCTGCGTCATGCGCTCCACCTCCAGGCAGTCCGGAGGCTGGGTCTATGGGGGGCATGTCGGGGTACTACTCGTCGCCGGTTCGAAGCTCGCCCATGTGGGCCATGTCCACCGGGATCGTGGCCGTCGAGGCGTCGGCGGTGGCCGCCTACCAAGCCACTCAGCGCTCCTCCAGCTCCGGTGGCGGTGGCGGGGGAGGCGGCGGTGGGGGAGGCTCGGGCGGAGGCGGTGGCGGTTCGTGGTGAGGCTTCGGGAAGGTTGAACCGATCCCGGCGCTAAGGGTGCCAAAACGTTCAACCTTTGCCCGATTCGGCGCCCAGACGCCTGCGATTCACGTAGTGTGTGATCGCTTCGTACTGAATGAGGTCACTATGTATCGCAATGCCCTTCGCAGCTTCACCATCGGTGTTGCCGCGCTGTCCGCCCTGGCCCTTGCCGCACCCGCCAACGCCGACCCCGGCGGCTACGGCAAGAACGACGGGGGAGGCTTCCGCAACGTCCTGCCCCCCGGGCAGAGCGGCCTGGACACCCTCGGACAGATCTTGGCGTACCGCTCCAGCGGCGCGTTCCCCAAACACTGGGCAGACCAGCAACCGCTGTACGACGGCCTGCTCTACGCATCGCCGACGTTGACCGACGCGCAGGTGGGTGACTACTACAAGGACGCGACCTTCGGGGTGAAGAAGAGCAATCGTGCGAAGACCGTGAAGCCGCGCAAGGGCGTGACCATCCTGCGCGACAAGAAGTACGGGGTACCGCGGGTCTATGGCGAGACCCGCCAGGACACGATGTTCGGAGCCGGTTACGTCTCAGCCAACGACCGCCTGTTCCTGATGGACGTCCTGCGCCACACCGGTCGCGCGGACCTGTCCAGCTTCCTCGGCGGAGCCAACCTCAACGCCGACGCCAACCAGTGGCAGAACAACGCCTACACCGAGGACGATCTCAAGAAGCAGCTCGAGGCACCCGCGCAGGGAAGTCAGAAGGAGTGGAAGAAGCTGCGCAAGGACGTCAACAGCTACGTCGACGGGATCAACGCCTACATCAAGCAGGCACGCAAGAACGACGCCTTGATGCCAGGTGAGTACACCGCTTTGGGCGCCACGTTGAAGAACTGGAAGGCCACCGACGTCATGGCCACGGCCTCGCTGTTCGGCGGAATCTTCGGCCGCGGCGGCGGTGCCGAGGTGACCTCGGCGTTGATCGTGCGGGCGCTTGAGGAGAGGTTCGGCGTCGAACAGGGCAGGGCCATCTGGACCGGTTTCCGCTCGAAGAACAACCCGACCGCTCCCACCACGATCCCCGAAAGCTTCCCGTACCAGACCGGCGACTCCTTCTCGCCCGAAGGGCCTGGCACTGCCGGACACCGGGACCGCCGTCACACCGTGGCAGGTGATCTCAGGCTCGACGGTGTCCAGCCTGCAGTCAGCCGACGACACGGTCTCCTTCGGCGATGCGATCCAGCAGGAGCAACTCGATGGCCACCACTCCAACTGGGAGTTGCTGTCGGCCAAGAATTCGGCCAACGGTCGTCCGCTAGGTGTACTCGGCCCGCAGGTCGGGTACTACCTTCCGCAGGTGTTGATGGAGCTCGAACTGCACGGTCCGGGCATCGACGCCCGTGGTGCTTCATTCCCCGGAGTGAGCATGTACGTGCAGTTGGGCCGCGGCCGCGACTACGCATGGAGCGCCACGTCGGCAGGGTCGGACAACGTCGACACCTTCGCCGAGGTGCTGTGCGGTGGCAGCCAGTACAAGTACACCTACAAGGGCAAGTGCCGCTCGATGGAGAAGCTCGTCCGCAAGCTGTCGTGGAAACCGAACGCGGCTGACCCCACACCGGCGGGGAAGGCGAAGCTGACCGTCTACCGCAGCGTGCACGGCTTGGTCACCCACTACGGCACAGTGAACGGCAAGAAGGTTGCGTACGTCACTGCACGCACCAGCTACCTGCACGAGGCCGATTCGATCCTCGGGTTCCGCAAGTTCAACCAGCCCGACCAGATGCGTACACCCGAGCAGTTCCACAAGTCCGCATCGAAGATCCAGTTCACGTTCAACTGGGCCTACCAGAACTCCAAGCACACCGCCTACTACCTGTCCGGCGGCTACCCCAAGCGCGCCAAGGGCACGTCGCCGGACTTCCCCGTGTTGGGCACCGGCAAGTACGACTGGCAGGGCTTCGACGCCAAGAACTACACCATGGATCTGCTCGGGTTCAAGAAGCACCCGAAGACAGTGGACCAGCCGGTGATGGTCTCGTGGAACAACAAGCCGGCCAAGGACTGGGCCGCGTCTGACCGGCAGTGGGGTTACGGACCGTTCTACCGCTCCAACCTCATCGAGGAGAAGCTGCAGGACGCGGTTAGCGGCGGCAAGAAGGCGACGCTGGCGCAGGTCGTGCAAGCCATGGAGGAGTCGGCCACGCAGGACATCCGGGCGGCGAAGCTGCTGACCACGGTGTTCGAGTCGATGGGCACGGTCTCCGACCCGGAGGTGGGTGCGGCGGTTGACAAGCTGAAAGCCTGGATGGCTGACGGCGGACACCGCCGCGACCTCGACAAGGACGGCACCTACGAGCACAACGACGCGATCCAGATCCTGGATGCCTGGTGGCCCAAGTTGCTGACCGCGCAGTTCGAGCCGGTTCTCGGCAAGGCGGCGTTCGACGAGATCCAGACCATGATCTCCTTCGGGTCCAACTCGAGCCGGCCGAGCGCGCCTGGCTTCTCCGACGGTTGGTGGGGATACAGCCTGCTGGATCTGCAGCGGGTCAACTCCGGCCAGCCGGTCGAAGGTGGGTTCGCGCTTCCGTTCTGCGGCAATGGTGACAAGGCGGCGTGCAGCACCGCGCTGCAGGACTCGCTGAAGCAGGCGCTCACGGTGACCCCGGCCCAGCTCTACGGGTTCGGCGCTTGCGTGTCCGACCCGCAGGCTTCGTGCTGGAACGCCAACCGGGCGCGGGTGACCGCCGGTGTGACCAAGCCGAACGTGTACCCGTTCCAGAACCGCCCCACGTTCCAGCAGGCGGTCAGTGTTGAGAAGGCGGTCAAGAAGTAGGGGCTGGGGCGGGGGCCCAGCGGTCTCGGCCGCCTCACCGCCGCGCCCTTCGTGCGACTTGCCCGCGCTTCACGCACGCCGCACGGGTACCCCCAACGTCTTCATCCGGGTACCTGCGATCCCTGACTTCCAGGCCCTGACTGTGAGGACATAGACCTGCGCCGTGCGCAGCCCGCGGATACGCAGCGCGCTGAATCGATTGTGGGGTGGTGCGCTGTGCGAACGATGGTGCCGACGCCGTGGCGCAGGATATTGGGGGACCGTCGACCGCCTAACGAGTCCGCCATACGGAAGGGGCCCCCGCAAGAGAGCCCCCTCCAAGTGGCGGAGGATAGGGGATTCGAACCCCTGAGGGCGTTAACCCAACCCGCTTTCCAAGCGAGCGCCATAGGCCACTAGGCGAATCCTCCACCGACGATGGTACGGGTACGCCCGTGTGCGTATCCTGGGAGGGACCCCCCGTGCGGCGGCATCATGCCCAACTCCCCCAGGGCCGGAAGGCAGCAAGGGTAAGCGTGCTCTGCCGGGTGTGCGGGGGGTCCCTTCATGTCCTGTTCTGATAGCTCGGGAAGTACGCGGCCTTTCGCGCCCGCATGATCTCCCCCAGTGGGCGATGCTCGACCAAGGCAGACCACGGGTCGAAATGGTCGGCCTCCACCTCGTCCGCGTCGGCCAGCGAATCGCACACCAGGTTGCCGACCACCAACTTCGGCGCCCGCCACACCTGCCGGCCGTCCTCGATCGGGGTGCGCTTCGGGTTGACGTAGAACTGCGCCTGCAGGTCCCAGCGCAGCGGTCCTCGGGCAATCCGGTCACGCACATCGGCACCCCAGTCGCGCCAGGCCAATAGATTCCGTCCAGCGCCCACCGGACGCACGTGGACATGCGCCGCGTAAGGACCCCAAGCGACCGGTGCGCAACTGTGGAACTGGGCGGTGGCGAACCCGGTGAACGGTCTGGCCTGCGATGCGACCAGCCGCGCCATCTCCAACGGGCCCTTTACCGGGCCGTGCTTGCCGATCAGGAATTGCAGCAGCGCCACCTGACCGCGTGCGGCCACCGGCACGATCTCGGCGAAGTCCCGCGAGTCCTCGAAACCGAAGGTGGGCATGTTGATCAGCAGGAAGTCCTGGCGGTCGGTCTGGGTACCCAGAGCACCGGGGGCATCAAGGCCTCGCACCGACAGCGCGAAGCCCCGGATGTCGGGCAACGCGTCGGGCTGGGGGACCACCGCACCGTTGGACATCCTGACCACGACCTCGTACTCCCCGGGCGTGGCGAACAACCCGTGGCGTGCGTGTTCCGGCAGGACCTCCGGTACGACCAGCCGGCCGGTCAACGCGGCGATCGGCTTGCGGTGGAAGGCGCGGCCCGGACCCCGCTTTGAGTTGATACGGGACTGCAGCTTCACGATGGTCTCCACAAACTCCGCGTGTCGCTCCTGCTCGTCGGAGGAGATCGTCTCGGTCCAGTCGGTCGTGGGGGCAGTCATGGGCACAAGTGTGGTCTGAGTTAATCCCCGACGCAGCAGATGCCCGGGGCCAGCTTTTCCCAGACCGCGGTTCGCGCGTCACAAGGTGCGCTTAGGCTGGCATGGTGGCACTCGCCCTCTACCGCAAGTACCGGCCCGGACGTTTCGACGACGTCATCGGGCAGGAGCACGTGACCGAACCACTCAAGCGCGCCATCGATTCCGACCGCGTCCATCACGCCTACCTGTTCTCCGGTCCCCGCGGTTGCGGCAAGACTTCGAGTGCCCGCATCCTGGCCCGTTCGCTGAACTGCGAGAGGGGCCCGACCTCCCAGCCGTGCGAGGAATGTGACTCGTGCGTGGCGCTGGCGGCCAACGGTCCGGGCACGCTGGACGTCATCGAGATGGATGCCGCGACGCACGGCCTGGTCGACGACGCGCGGGAACTGCGCGAGCGGGCGATGTTCGTCCCTGCCCAGAGCCGCTACAAGATCTACATCATCGACGAGGCCCACCAACTCGGACCGGGTGCGGCCAACGCGCTGCTGAAACTCATCGAAGAACCACCCGAGCACGTTCGGTTCGTGTTCGCCACCACTGAGCCCGACAAGATCATCGGCACTATCCGTTCCCGCACACATCACTACGCTTTCCGGTTGGTGCCCACCAGGACCTTGGCCACCCATCTGGCTGCGGTGTGCGAGGCCGAAGGGGTACCGGCCGAGCCCGCGGCCCTGGCCCTGGTCGCCCGGGCTGGCGAAGGGTCCGTGCGTGACGCCATGTCGATCCTGGGTCAATTGGTCTCCGGGACCGGTCCCGAAGGGCTGACCTACGAGACCGCGGTGCAGCAGCTCGGCGTGACCGACAGCGCGCTGCTGGACGACGTCACCACTGCCATCGCCGCCGGTGACGTGTCGCGGCTGTTCGTGCGGATCGGGGACGTCGTGGACTCCGGTCACGATCCGCGCCGGTTCGTGACCGACCTGCTCGAGCGCTTCCGGGACTTGCTCGTCCTGCAGGTGCTCGGTGTGGAGAAGGCCGCGCAACTTGTGGACCTCCCGGAGGACCGGCTGCCCGAGCTTGCGGAATTGGCACAGGGTTTCGGCCGGGCCGAACTCAACCGGATCGCCGACGACCTGTCCGATGCCCTGTCGGAACTGCGCGGGGCAACCGCGCCGCGGCTGCATCTAGAACTGCTCATGTCACAGGTCTGCCTTCCCGTCGGCACCAGCGATTCCCTGGACCTGCTCGCCCGTCTCGACAGGCTCGAGCGCCGTATGGAGACGGTGGCGGGCAGGGCTGCGGCGGCTCCGGTTGCTGCCCCAGCCAGGACACCTGCCCAGGCCCCAGCCCCCGCGGCCGCACCGGCACCCGCCCCGGCACCGGAGCCGACGGCGACCCGTAAGCCCCCGCCCAAACCACCGGTGAGTTCCTCAGCCGCGCCACCTGCCGGACGCCGGCCCCCCGGCCCCCCGCCGGGCCCGAGTTCGCGCACCCCGGCTGCGCCCACCCCAACCCCGGCCGCACAACCTGCTGCGGTCAGTTCAGACGTGCCCCTGGACAAGGTCCTGGCCCTGTGGCCGCGTGTGCTCGACCGCGTCCGGGAGAACAGCCGGGTCGCGTTCCTGCTGGTCAGGGACTGCCGCCCGGTCTCGCTGTCCAACTCCATCCTGACGATCACCCAGTCCAATAGCGGCGCGATGGCTGCCTTCACGCAGGGCGGGCATGCGGAGCGCGTCAGGCAGGCGATCCTCGACGAGATGAAGCTCGACCTCACCGTCGAGATGACTCTGGGTGCCGACGCCCCAGCCAAGAAGCAGGCGGCCCCCGAGCCGGTTCTGGCCGATCCCGACGATGCGCCGGCCGAGGATGACGAGTCGGTGATTGCGACTGCGGAGACCGGTCTCGAACTGCTTCAGCGCGAGCTCGGCGGTCACAAGATCGCAGAGTTCGACACGGAGTAGCCGATGTACCAGACCTCCTACGAATCGGTCCTGCAGGACCTCATCGACCAGCTGGTGCGACTGCCTGCCGTCGGCCCGAAGGGCGCCCAACGCATCGCCTACTACCTACTCGAAGCCGACCGCGACGAGGTGGAGTCACTATCGACGTTGTTGCTGGCCGTCAAGGATCGCCTGAGCGTATGCCGGGTGTGTTTCAACACCGCCGAAGGTGAGCGGTGCAGAGTCTGCCGCGACGACAGCCGCGACCCGCAGATCCTCTGCGTCGTGGAGGAGCCGAAGGACGTCATCGCGATCGAACGCACCCGTGAATTCACCGGTCGCTACCACGTGCTCGGCGGCGTTCTGGATCCCATGCGCGGGATCGGCCCGGACCAGCTGCACATCAAGGAGTTGTTCACCCGCCTGGCCGATGGCACTGTCAGCGAGGTGATCCTGGCCACCGATCCCAACACCGAGGGTGAGGCGACAGCGGCCTACCTGGGCCGCCAGTTGGCCACGATCGGTGTGGCCGTGACACGGTTGGCCAGTGGGCTTGCCGATGGGCGGGGACCTGGAGTTGGCCGACGAGGTGACCCTCGGACGGGCGTTCGCGGGAAGAAGGAGGATCGATGAGTGACCTACCGGGCGACGCGGTCTCGGTGACCGCGCAGCCCACGCCCACCGATGACACCGCGGAGTCACTTGCCGCCGAGATGGCCGTGATCGTCGAGTCGTTCGTGGCGTCGGTCGAGCAGGTCGCCGCGGGCGGACTCGGGGACACGGCGATCTCGCTACTGCTGATCCAGACGTCCCAACTGGCCGCGCATGGCGCCCGGCTCGGGGCCTTGACCGACGTCGTTCCCGAAGGCCGCTACGAGCCTGACACTGGCGGGGAACCCGAAGTCGACGAACTGCGGATGCGGCTCAGCGAACTCTTCGGGCATGCCGACAATTACCACACTGTCGACGACCCCTACTTCCCCATGCCGGAGATCGTGGAGTCATCGTTGGCCGACGACTTGTCGGGGATCGTGAACGACCTGCTGCACGGCTGGGGCCACTACCGCGCCGGCCGGCCGATCGAGGCGCTCTGGTGGTGGCAGTACGCCTACTTGTCGTCCTGGGGCGAGGACGTGATCAACGCCCAGGGCGCGCTGCGCTCGCTGGTGGCCCACCTGCGTCTGGACCTGGAGTCCCAGACTCGCTGAGGCCGACCCGTTGCAGGAACTCGACGCTGACCTGCACGTACCAGGGCGCGGGTCCCCGGCCGTGGAACCCGACGTGACCCCCATGCTCGGTGGCCACAAGTTCAGTAGTGGGAAGTGACTTCCAATCCACCGCTTCGTAAGGTCCCCACGGGACCATCGGGTCGTCTTTCGCGTGTAGGACCAGAAGGGGTACCTCGACCGTGTCAAGGTAGCGGATGCTCGAGTTCACGTCGTAGTACTGAGCCGCGTCGCGCCATCCGTGCCGTGGCGCGGTGACCGCATTGTCGAATTCCACCATCGACCTGGCGGCAAGGATTCCGGCGCGCTCCTCGGGCGTATAGCGAGCACCCGGCCGAAGCGCTTCCTTGCGTAGCTTGCGCAGCAGGAACCGCTCGTACGCGCCCCCGGCCATATGGTGCAGGTGTTCCACGCCGACTGCCAAGTCCAGCGGCGCGGAGACCGCGACCCCCGCCACGACTCCCGGTGTTTGCTCGCCCAATAGTTTGATCGTCGCGTTGCCGCCAAGGGAGAAACCCACCACCGCAGTCGGTCGGTCCAGACTGGCCACAACAGCGGCCAGGTCACCGGTCTTACCGCCGTGGTACATGCCCGAGGAGTACTGCCCGGAGGCCCCGGCGCCGCGCAGGTCCACGCGCGCGACCGGGAACCCGGCTTCCAGCAAGCCTGCTGTCAGCAGCCGCACGTAGTCGGACTCCGCGCTGCCCCCGAGGCCGTGCACAAGCATGACGACGGGCTGGGCCGAACCCGTCTCATGAATGAGCACGGCCAACCGGTCCCCGCTGGCGTCGGGCATGGGAACCAGGCGCAACTCGGGTTCGGGCAACTTGACCGAGGTCGGGCGCAGCCGGCTGCGGGTCGTCTGAAGGTGTGGGTTCGACCAACCCCGTCGGGGCACGAAGGTGTCCATCGCGGCTCAGGGTACCTGCTTCCCCGGCCACGGTGGGATGCGACGCACACTGCCCCCACCTGCGCAGGTCTTACACCCGAACCCCCGAGCGCCTAGGCTGGGCTCAAGGAGGCACGGATGTCTGCAGCAGTGTTCTGGCTCATAGCAGCGGTACTGCTGGGGATCCTCGAGGTCGTTAGCCTCGATTTTGTGTTGATCATGCTCGCGGCTGGAGCGCTGGCAGGCGCGGCCGCAGCAGCCCTCGGGGCACCCTTCATCGTCCAGGCCGGCGCCGCAGCAGGGGTTGCGGTTCTCGGAATCCTGGCGGTGCGCCCCATCGCGCTCAAGCACCTGAAGTCCGGGCCAGCCGCCCTGACCGGGGTGGACGCCCTGATCGGGCAGAAGGCCACAGTGGTCGAGGAAGTAACCGCGGACGCCGGCCGCGTCAAGATCGGTGGCGAGATCTGGTCCGCCCAGCTCGAAGATGCCTGGGATCCGCTGGCCGCCGGGTCAACCGGAACCGTTGTAGAGATCCGCGGGGCCACCGCGATCATCCGTCCCTATTGAGGAGAACTCATGACCGCAGCCATTACCAGTGCCGTGGTGGTACTGCTCGTCCTGCTCTTCCTGGTGATAGTGCTCGCCAAGACCGTGCGCATCGTGCCCCAGGCGCAGGCCTGCGTGGTCGAACGCTTGGGCCGTTACAGCCGGACCCTCAGCGCCGGGTTGCACATCCTGATCCCCTTCGTCGACCGGATCACCTCGCGGCTCGACCTGCGCGAGCAGGTGGTCACGTTCCAGCCGCAGCCGGTGATCACTGAGGACAACCTCGTGGTCAGCATCGACTCGGTCATCTACTTCCAGGTCACCGACCCGAAGGCCGCCACCTACGAGATCCAGAACTACATCTGGGGTGTCGAGCAGTTGACCGTCACGACCCTGCGCAACGTGGTCGGCAGCATGGACCTCGAGGCGACGTTGACCTCCCGCGACCAGATCAACAGCCAGCTGCGCGGCGTGCTTGATGAAGCGACCGGCAAGTGGGGGATCCGCGTGAACCGCGTCGAACTCAAGGCCATCGACCCGCCGCCCAGCGTCCAGGAGTCCATGGAGAAGCAGATGCGCGCCGAACGTGACCGCCGCGCTGCCATCCTCACCGCCGAGGGCATCAAGCAGTCGCAGATCCTCACCGCCCAAGGCGAGCAGCAGGCGGCGATCCTTGAGGCAGAAGGCGCCAAGCAGGCAGCGGTCCTGCGCGCCACCGGTGAAGCCGAGGCCATCCAGAAGGTCTTCGACGCCATCCACGCCGCCGACCCCGACCCGAAGCTGCTGGCCTACCAGTACCTGCAGGCCCTGCCTGAGATCGCCAAGGGCGAGTCGAACAAGGTGTGGGTGGTGCCCGCGGAGTTGACCGGCGCGCTGGAGAGCTTCGCGTCAGCGTTCGGCCCGAAGAACCCGCAGGCCTGACCGGGGTCCTGATCCAGATCTGGTTTGCGACGTTGTTGCAACGGTCGTGGCCCACTTGTCGTGTTATTGCTGGTTTGCCGACCTGAAACCGCCAACAACACGACATCCCGGGATCGCGACCGGTAACAACGCAACAACCGGGCTCGGCCTACGAGCCCAGCGTGTAACCCTCGAAGAACTGCCACATCAATCGGGACGCGTTGACCGTCTGCGTGGTCTTGCCCAATGACTCCTCGATCGCGTCGGCGATCAAGGGCGTGGTGCCCGGCCATGTGTGACCGCCACCGCGCACCCGGTAGTAGTCGACATCGGCACCCGCCTCGCAACCCGTCCACTGCTCGAAGCGCACGTCCTTGCCGATGCGCTCTTGGCTCTGCTGCGTGCAACCGTTGTGCTCGGCCCACTTACGCATCGCTGCAGGTACTGCTGGCAGGGTGACCGGTTCGCCCTGCGGCTGGCCACCTTCAAACGGAACAATCGGGTCCTTGGTCCCATGGAAATAGATGATCGGCGCCGGGGGAGTCTGGTCGCAGCGCGGTCGGTAGAGGGTCAAGGCGACACCGCCGAACGCTGCGAACTTGCGGTCCTGCGCACATGCCAGCGCGAACGTCATGGCAGAACCCATCGACATGCCCGAGGCGTACACACGCTGCGGATCGGTACACGGCACTGCTGCCCCTACCGCTCGCAGGTACTCCGCGTCCCGGCCGTTGGGGCGGAAGTCCCAGCGCCCGTCGATGGCCTCCGGAGCCACCAGCAGGAACCGGCCCTCCTCGGCGACCTGATCGAAGCCGGTCAGGAGCAGTTGCTGCTGGGCGTTTGAACCCCGGCCGTGGAAAGTGAACACTGCCGGTGATGGGTTCACGAAATCGCGGGGCACATGCAGCAGGAAAGAACGGTCGCCCACCTGAACCTGCCGCGTGCCCGGTGGACCCGGGTCGCACGGGGCTGGCGTCACCGGGGCTGCGGTCGAGCCACCCGAGCCACAACCGGCCAGAACCAGGCCGAGGACCAGCAACATGATGCGCTTCACCGGGCCAGTCTTACCCATTCAGCACAGTGCGCATCCTCTGGTGTGGGAAAACCCCGCTGCACGGCCGCCGAAGGATGTGGTTGCCTTGAGTACATGTCGAACGTGGCCATGTATGTGACCGGGCTGCCGGCTGGGCTGCGGGTGACTCAGTTGGAGGAGACGCACAACCCGGCTTTCACCGCCTTGGTCTTCGCCCTGGAGATGAAGTCCTTCGGGCGTTCCGAGGCCAACGAGGCAGAGACCCTCGGCACGTTACGTTCCTCCGAGCTTCACGGAGCTCGTGGCACCGCCGGGATCTGGGACGGCGACCAACTCGAGGCTGTCCTGCTGGCCTACGACGGACTGGCTCACGAGCGCGGGATGTACTTGGACCTGTTCGTTCACCCGGCGGCGGGCAGGCGCACCGAGATCACCGCCTCGCTGCTGGCCGCGGCCGAGCGTTACGCCAAGGAGTTCGACGCACCTGCCGACTCTTTCGTGAAAGTGGAGAGTTTTGGCGGCGATACCGATGCTGAGTCAGCTCTGAAAGACCGGGGCTACGAACACCACCGGGTCTACCTGCGCATGCGTATCGACTTCGGAGCACCGTTGGCGGACGTGCAATTGTCTCCCGGCTTGACGGTGCGCGGGATGCGCCAGGATGACTGGGAAGTGATTCACGCCGTGACCACCGAGTCCTTCATGGACCACTACGACGCACACCCGCTCCCCCTGGAGATCTTCCGCAAGGACATGATGCGTGACACGACCGATTTCGACCGGTGGCGCTTGGTGTTCGACGGCGATCAATGCGTGGGGCTGTCCATAGGGAGCAACAGGTTCGCCCCGTTCAAGTTGGGCTATGTGGAGACCTTGGGAGTCCTTCGCGAATACCGGGGCCGGGGGATCGCAACGTACCTCTTGAACGACGCCTTCAAACGCGACCGCGCAGCTGGATTCACAGGGACCTCTTTGCACTGTGACGCGACCAATCCAACCGGCGCGACCAGGCTCTACGAAGCGGTAGGAATGCACCGGGATCAGGAATACAACGCATGGCGAACGCCCATTTAAGTCGTTTACGTTGCCTAAAGCGTCGGTTACGAACACAATGCACAAGTGACCCGTGACCCTAAGATCGACGCCCAGTTGCGCCATGTCGTCGACAACCTCGTCAACCACACCTCGGGGGCCTTCACCCGTGAGCAACTCAACGACCTCGTCGAGGAACTCTACGAGGAGATGTCCACGGCAGCATCGGTGCAGACCTTCGTCCCGGTCATGGTCGGCCGGGCGGCACTTTCCAGGCTGAGTCTGGATGAGGATGAGGCGAAGGCAAACCTGCAGACGATGCCCGAGGTACTCATCCTGTGTCAGGACAATGTGGGCCGTTCCCAGGCAGCCGCCGCGCTGATCCGCCACTACGCACCCGGGCGGCTCAAGGTCGTGTCAGCGGGCGTGGCCCCAAAGGGACACGTACTCGAGGAGGTCACGAACGGCCTGGCCGAACGCGGCCTGCTGCTCACCGATCCTCCGGCGCAGTTCTCCCCCGACATGTTGGCCGCCGCCGACCACTTGCTCGTCATCGGCCACTTGGAGACGACACTTCCGGAGAAGGCCGGCTCTGGACCGGCACCACTGGTCGGACGTCCCTCACATCGAGGGCCTGTCAGGCGATGAGATCAACGAGGTGCTCGAGGATCTCGACGGACGCATTCAGGTGTTGCTCGAGGAGTGGCTGCCCGATCTGAAGATCGACGAACCGGTCATGAGCGCCGCCTCGGAAGCGGTCTGAGCTTCACTTGGTGCCGGTCGGCACCCAGTCGAACGTTCGGGTGACCGCTTGACGCCAGCGGTCGAACAACCACTCGCGGTCGCCAGGGGACATCTGCGGTTCCCAGCGCTTGCCCTCAGCCCAGTTGGTCCGGATCGCCGACTCATCGGCCCAGAACCCCACAGCAAGCCCAGCAGCGTAAGCCGCCCCGAGCGCGGTGGTCTGAATGGTCTTCGGCCGGATGACGGGCACGCCGAGGATGTCGGACTGGAACTGCATGAGCAGTTCGTTGACCACCATTCCGCCGTCGACCTTAAGCGTCGTGAGTTGCACTCCGCTGTCGGCTTCCATCGCCTCGATCACCTCACGTGACTGGAAGGCCGCCGCCTCCAGTGCGGCCCTGGCGATGTGGCCCTTGTTGATGAACCTCGTCAGCCCCACGATCGCGCCGCGAGCATCACCACGCCAGTACGGGCGCGAACAGTCCGCTGAACGCCGGCACGAAGTAGCAGTCCCCGTTGTCCTCGACGCCCGCGGCCAATGGCTCGATCTCTGAGGACTCGCGCACGATACCGAGGTTGTCGCGCAGCCATTGCACGAGGCTTCCGGTGACCGCGATCGAACCCTCGAGCGCATACACCGCCGGGGCTTGACCGATCTTGTAGCAGACCGTGGTCAGCAGACCGTTGTTGCTCAGAACCTTCTCAGTGCCGGTATTGAGCAGAAGGAAGTTTCCAGTGCCGTAGGTGTTCTTCGCCTCACCTGGGTTCAGGCAGGCTTGACCGAACGTCGCAGCCTGCTGGTCTCCCAGGATTCCGGCGATCGGGACACCTCGCATTGAAGCAGGGCTCATCACCTGGCCGTAGACCTCAGAGGAACTGCGGATCTCCGGCAGCATCGACATCGGTACACCCATGGCAGCGACGAGTTCGGGGTCCCATTGCAGGGTGCCGAGGTCCATCATCAGGGTGCGCGAAGCATTCGTGGGGTCAGTGGCGTGGACCTGTCCATTGGTCAGGTTCCAGAGCAGCCACGTGTCGATCGTGCCCATCAGAAGGTCACCAGCCTCCGCCGCGGAACGCGCGCCGGGGACGTTGTCCAGGATCCAGCGGACCTTCGGGCCCGAGAAGTAGGTAGCCAGTGGCAGTCCGGTGGTGTTGCGGAAGCGCTCCTCCCCGATGGTGTTGGCCAACTCGTCGCAGATGGCCTGCGTCCTGGTGTCCTGCCATACGATCGCGTTGTAGACCGGAAGTCCGGAGGTCTTGTTCCAGACGATCGTGGTCTCACGCTGCTGGGTGATGCCGACCGCTTCGATGCTGCGCAGCGACAGGTTCGCCTTGGCAAGGGTCGCGCCCATCACCTCGCGGGTGTTGTGCCAGATCTCCATCGGATCGTGCTCGACCCAGCCCGCCTTGGGGAAGATCTGCTCGTGCTCCTGCTGATCCATGGCCAGAGGGGTGCCGGCTTCATCGAAAATGATCGCGCGGCTGGACGTCGTGCCCTGGTCGATCGCCATGATTACCATTCGGTGAACCTCCGGAAAATGAGTGTCCCCAAACCTACCTAGGCCGGCGCCGTTTTCGCCCGTCCACAGCTCAGCCCGTTCGGAGGTTCCGCTATGTCCGACCCCGGGGGTAGGTTGCGGGTGAGTCGAGGGAGAGGACACGAAATGCGTTACCCACATGGGCTTTTCGGGTGGGTCGACCTGATGACCAGGGACCCCGGTAGAGCGATCACCTTCTACGAGGGTCTGTTCGGCTGGACCCATATCGATCAACCCACACCAATGGGCCCGCCCTACACCCAGTTCTTCAAGGACGGTCAGTTGGTATGCGGGCTCAGCCCGATGATGCCGGGCGTGCCCGAGCAGGTCGGTGCCTTCTGGAGTTCCTACGTGCTGGTCGAAGATGCCGACGCTGTGGCGGCCAAGGTGGAAGCCGCCGGGGGACAGGTACAGATGCCGGTCATGCAAGTGATGGACCAGGGCCGGATGGCGATGTTCAGCGATCCCAGCGGGGCCAGTGTCGGGATCTGGGAGCCTGGCACGCACGAGGGTGCCGATGTCTTCAACAAGCCGGGCTCATTGACCTGGAACGAGTTGCAGACCCGGGACATCGAGGCCGCCCTACCCTTCTACGCCGATGTCTTCGGCTGGGAATGGGCAGATGGTCCCGATGATGGGTACCACGTGGCGAACCTGCCAGCCAAGCCCGAGGACGACAAGTCCAACGCCGGAGCGATGAGCACGCCACCAGGGGTCCCGGACGAAGCGCCCAATGTCTGGCTGGTCTACTTCGCGGTCGCGGACTGCGACACATCCATGGCTGCTGCCCAGGCACTGGGTGCACAGGTGTTTCTGCCTGCCATGCAGATGGGTCCTGGTCGGTTCGGAGGACTGATCGACCCGACAGGCGGGATGTTCCTGGTCGGCTCGTTCGGAGGCTAGTTCATCGGGCTCACCGGTAGCGTGGGCTCATGCTGCATCCCCCAGGAATGTTCGGTTGGGTCGATACCTTCACGTCCAACCCCGAGCGGGCAACGACGTTCTACACAGCCCTGTTCGGCTGGGATGCCTACGACCGCACGGACGACATGGGAGCGCACTACTTCCAGTTCTTCCTCGACGGTCAACTCGTTGCGGGGATGAGCACGATGCCGCCGGAGATGTCCGCCGAAGGTTTGCTGCCGCAGTGGGTCTCCTACGTGATGGTCGAGGACGCGGATGCGACATGCTCTGCGGTGCGGGCCGCCGGTGGGCAGGTGATGATGGCCCCGATGGACGTGACCGACCAGGGTCGGCTGGCCAACATCATGGACCCGTCCGGCGGCATGGTCGGGGTGTGGCAGCCGTACCAGCACGAGGGGGCGGATGCGTTCAACATCCCCGGTTCGCTGACCTGGAACGAGTTGCAGACCCGCGACCTCGCTTCGGCGCTGCCGTTCTACGAGCGGGTGTTCGGCTGGCGATGGGTGGACGGCACGACGCCGGGGTACAAGGTTGCGATGCTCGATTCGAAACCGGGCGAGGACAAGAGCAACGCGGGCGCTGAGGACATGCCCGCGTACGTTCCCGAAGAGGTCCCAGCCGTCTGGTTGGTCTACTTCGCGGTCGAGGACGCTGTCGGCGCCGCTGAGGATGCACTGGCCCTAGGCGGAAAGGTGTTCATGAAACCGACCGCCAATGAGCGCTCGGTGACCGCCGGAATTCTTGACCCCAACGGCGGCCGGTTCATGGTGATCAGTCCGGCGTGATCATGCGTTCAGCGAGCTCGAGCCGGTAGCCAACGCCGGGAACCGTGATCAGATAGCGCGGCTGAGAGGGGTCCGGTTCGAGTTTGGCGCGTAGTTGCGCCAGGTAGACACGCAGGTAGTGGCCCTGGCTCGGGACGTTCGGGCCGCGCAGGTCATCGAGCAACTCCTGACGGCCCACGACCTTCCCCGGGTTGCGGGCCAGCAGTTCCAGCAGGCGCCATTCGGTGGGGGTCAGCCGCACCTCCTGCTCGCCTCGGGTGACCTGCCGGCGAGCGAGGTCGATGGTGAAGTCGGCAGTGGTGAGCACCGGCGCGACAGCCTGAGTCGTCCCCCGGCGGTGAGCCGCCCGCAGACGCGCCAGAAGTTCGTCCATGCCGAAGGGTTTGGTGACATAGTCGTCGGCTCCGGCGTCCAGGGCGCGTACCTTCTCCCCGGCTCCACTGCGCGCGGAGAGCACCACCACGGGGACCTTGGACCAGCCACGGACAGCGGCCAGCACGTCGAACCCGTCCATGTCGGGCAGGCCGAGGTCCAGCACGATGAGGTCAGGGTGCTCGTGGGCGATCGCGTCCAGCGCGCCTCGGCCCGTGGCGGCCCAGATGGGTTCGTCGCCACGCGCGCGCAGCGTGATCGTCAGGGCCTTGGCCAGGCCCTCGTCGTCCTCAACGACGAGCACCTTCATGTTCCTTCCCCCTTCGTCGGCAAAAGGAAGATCATGGTCAGTCCGCCACCCGGGGTGTCCTCGACCTCGAGCACCCCGCCGCAGGCCTCCACGAAACCCCGGGCCACTGCCAGCCCCAAGCCCACACCCTCGCGACCCGGTGAGTCCCCGAGTCGCTGGAAAGGCTGGAAGATGCTGTCGCGCTGCAGGCTGGGGACCCCTGGTCCCACGTCCACCACCCGCATCATGACCTGGTCACCTGCACATTCGGCGATGATCCTCACCTGCTCGTCGGCAGGGCTGTAGCGGACCGCATTCTGGATCACATTCGCCGCAGCCCGCTCCAACAGACCTTCATCCCCCCATACGGGCGGCAGATCCACCGGAATCGAGACAGCCAAACGTTGCGGCTGCACGCTTCTCCCCGCAGCAGCGACGAGGTCCGGCAGCCAGACTTCGCGCGTGATAGGGGCCACGACTCCGGCATCCAAACGACTCATGTCCAAGAGATTGTCAATCAGCGCCTGCAGGTTGTTCGTGGACTCGTCTACGGTGCTCAGCAACTGGTCCCGGTCCTCTTCGCTGAGGACATGCTCCTGAGACCTCAGCGCGGTGACCGCAGCCTTGGCTCCGGCCAGGGGGGTACGCAGATCATGGCTAACCGCGGCCAGCAGCGCGGTCCGGATGCGTGTGCGTTCGCGCTCCTGACGGGCCAGCCGGGCCTCGGAGCGCAGCCGGTCGCGTTCGATGAGGCCCTCGGCCTGGATCGCGACTGCGGTGAGAACCCGGATGTCAGCTGCGTCCAATGCGGAGCCGGCGGTGACCATCTCCAGGCTTTCGCTGATCGGGATCTCAGTGACTCTGCCGTCGGCGGGGGCCTGCCCGGTCGACTCACGGACTCGCCAGCGCCGATCACGCTCGCGACGTTCACGCAGCGCGACGTAGGTCAGCGAGAAAGACTCCTTGAGTCGGTCAAGAAGAGCCGGGATGGCGTGCTCACCTCGCAGGATCGTGCCCGACAGAGTGCTGAGGGTATCCGCCTCGGCCCTGGCCCGGGCAGCCTCGCGGGTGCGCTGGATAGACACGTCCACGACACGTGCCGCGGACACAGTGACAGTCAGCAGCACCACAAGCGCGATCACGTCGATCCCACTGGACACCTTGAGCGTGCCGTAAGGGGGAATGAACGCATAGTCCGCGATCCCCGCCGCCAGCAATGAGGCCACCAGCGCCGGGCGCATGCCACCCGTGAGGGCAGCAGCAAGTACAACGGACAGGAACAGCATCATCGCCACTGGCAGCGTCTCGGCGCGATCCCACTGCAGCAGAATCACCGACAGGAGAGGCACCCCCAGCAGGGCGATGAGCCAGCCGATGCCCTTGCGCCTGCCCGAGATGAGGCCTGGGCCCGCCGTACGCAGCAGCCCGGAGGCGTTGCGTTCGTGGGTGACGATGTGAACATCGATGTCGCCTGACTCCCGGACCACCACAGGTCCCACTCCCTCGGACAAGAGGTTGGCCAGGCGGGTGCGCCGTGGGGCTCCCAGAACGATCTGGGATGCGTTCACACCCCGCGAGAACTCCAGGATCGATTCTGCGATGTCCGAACCCGTCACCATGTGGAACGAGCCACCCAACTCGTCGACCAGGCGGCGCTGGCGGGCAAGTACCTCCGGCGAACCGCCACTGAGGCCGTCCGTGGATGTCACGTGGAGGGCCAGCAACTCTCCACCGATGGCGCGTTGGGCGATCCGTGCGCCCCGACGGAGCAGCGTTTCGCCCTCCGCGTCACCGGTCAGGGCCACGACCACGCGCTCACGAGCTGGCCACGGCTGCTCGATGTCGTTCTCCTCGCGATACAGCTCGAGGGCCTGGTCCACGCGGTCAGCCGTCCAGAGCAGAGCGAGCTCGCGCAGCGCGGTTAGATTGCCGACCCGGAAGTAGTTGGTCAGCGCTGCGTCCACCTTCTCCGGCTTGTACACGTTCCCGTGGGCCATGCGCCGGCGCAGCGCCTGCGGACTCATGTCGACCAGTTCGACCTGGTCGGCCCTGCGCACCACCTCGTCCGGGACCGTTTCGGCCTGCCTCACACCCGTGATGCTGAACACCACATCATTGAGCGATTCCAGGTGCTGGATGTTCACCGTGGTGATGACGTCGATGCCCGCGGCCAGCAGTTCCTCCACGTCCTGCCACCGCTTCTCGTTGCGACAGCCCGGGACATTGGTGTGCGCCAGTTCGTCGACCAGGGCGATCTCCGGGTGTCGGGTCAATACCGCGTCTATGTCCATATCCGTCAGCACGCTGCCCCGGTGCTCCAAGACCCCTCGGGGCACCACCTCGAGATCCCCGATCGCCTCCTCGGTGAGCCGCCGGTCGTGGGTCTCCACCAGGCCGATGACCACGTCTGCACCACGGTCGGCCCGTCGGCGGCCCTCGTTGAGCATCGCGAAGGTCTTCCCGACGCCCGGGGCGGCACCGAGGTAGACGCGCAGCGACCCACGACGATGGGACGACGACGGGGTCACGCTGGTCATTGTGCCCGTTCGAGCGCCACGTTGAGTTCGAGTACGTTCACGGACTCGGAGCCCAGGAACCCGAGGCCAGCGGGGGTGGTGGTCGAGTCGACCAGTTCCTGCACCTGCTCGAGTCGGCAGCCCACGTGCTGCCGCAACTCGTGGGGCCTGCAACATCGCGTACTCCACCGAGATGCTCGGATCCAGACCCGAGGCCGATGCCGTCACGGCGTCCGCGGGCACCTGCTCTGGCGAAACAGCGTCACGTGCGGCGACCGCGTCTCGACGCTGCTGGATCTGTGCGACCAGGTCCGGGTTGTTCGGGCCGAGGTTGGACCCGGCGCTGGCCATGGCGTCGTACCCCTGACCGGCCGCTGACGGTCGCGGCAGGAACCACTGGTCACCGTCGAACGATTGACCGATCAACTGCGAGCCGACGGTTCTGCCATCCACCGTCACGAGGCTGCCCGCCGCCTTGGTCGCAACCAGTCGGCCGACAACCAGGCCCGCGAGGGGGTAGAGCAGCCCCAGCAGCACGATGAAGACGAGCATCAGTCGCAGTGCGGCCCAGCTCTGGCGAATCACATTCATGGGTTCCTCACAATCCGGGGAGCAGACTGACGACCATGTCGATGAGTCTTGATCCCAATAAAGGGAGCGACGATCCCGCCGAGGCCGTAGGTCAGCAGATTGCGTCGCAGCAGTCTCTCGGCGCTGGTCGGCGCGAACCGAACACCGCGCAGTGCCAGAGGGATGAGCGCCACGATGACCAGGGCGTTGAAGATCACCGCCGACAGAATCGCGGACTCCGGGGAGGACAGCCCCATCAGGTTGAGCCGGTCCAGTTGCGGGTAGGCGAGCACGAACATCGCGGGGAGGATTGCGAAGTACTTGGCCAGGTCGTTGGCGACCGAGAACGTGGTGAGGGCACCCCGGGTGACCAGCAGTTGCTTGCCGATCTCCACGATTTCAATGAGTTTCGTGGGGTTGCTGTCTAGGTCGACCATGTTGCCCGCCTCCTTGGCCGCGGACGTCCCGGTGTTCATAGAAACGCCGACGTCTGCCTGGGCCAGCGCTGGGGCGTCGTTGGTCCCGTCGCCCGTCATCGCGACCATTCGCCCCGCCGCCTGCTCGTCGCGGATCAGCGCCAACTTGTCCTCAGGCTTCGCCTCTGCCAGGAAGTCGTCGACACCGGCCTCGTTGGCGATGGCACGAGCAGTCATCGGGTTATCACCGGTGATCATCACCGTGCGGATCCCCATGGCCCGCAGCTGGTCGAACCGCTCGCGCATACCCTCCTTGACCACGTCCTTGAGGTTGATGACGCCAAGTGGCTGGGCGGGTTCGGTCCCGTGCCGCTGGGCGACCACCAGCGGTGTCCCGCCCGCGGCGCTCACTGCGTCCACCACCTGCGCCAGGTCCTCCCCGGCGTGCCCGCCGTTGTCCCGGACCCAGCGGATGACCGCAGTCGCGGCGCCCTTGCGGACCTCCAGCCGATCCGGCCCGGTTCCGATGTCCACCCCCGACATCCGGGTCCGCGCTGAGAACTCGATGAAGGTCGCATCGGAGACCTCTTCACGGGCCCGCAGTTGGTACCTCTCCTTGGCCAGGATGACCACGGAACGACCCTCCGGCGTCTCGTCGGCCAGACTGCTCAACTGCGCGGCCTGCGCCAGTTGTGTCTCGGACACCCCTGAGACCGCGATGAACTCCGCGGCCTGCCGGTTGCCCAAGGTGATGGTGCCGGTCTTATCGAGCAGCAGCACGTCCACGTCCCCGGCCGCTTCGACCGCGCGCCCCGAGGTGGCCAGTACATTGCGCTGGACCAGCCTGTCCATGCCGGCGATCCCGATGGCCGACAGCAGCGCGCCGATAGTCGTGGGGATCAGGCATACGAGCAGGGCTACCAGCACGATCATCGGTTGTCGGGCGTCCGAGTAGACCGCGAACGGCTGCAGGGTGACCACGCCGAGAAGGAAGATGATGGTCAAGGCCGACAGGAGAAGGTTCAGGGCGATCTCGTTGGGCGTCTTCTGCCGGGCCGAGCCCTCCACGAGCGCAATCATCCGGTCTAGGAACGTGTGACCGGCCGCGGCGGTGATCCTGACCACGATGCGGTCGGAGAGGACCTTGGTCCCGCCGGTCACCGCACTGCGGTCACCGCCCGACTCGCGAATCACCGGGGCGGACTCCCCAGTGATGGCGGACTCGTCCACGGACGCCACACCCTCCACGACGTCGCCGTCACCGGGAATGGTCTCCCCCGCCTCCACGACCACGAAGTCGCCCACATTCAGATGTGCCCCTGGAACGTTCTCCTCGTGTCCATCCGGGTGGAGCCGGCGAGCCATCGCGTCCTTACGGGCCGATCGAAGGCTCTCAGCCTGTGCGCGACCACGACCCTCGGCGACGGCCTCGGCGAGGGTTCCGAACAGCACGGTGGCCCACAGCCACACGGCCACCGACCACGCGAAGACCGAAGGTTCCTGTACGGCCAGGACAGTGGTCAGCACGGCCCCGACCCACACGACGAACATCACCGGGGTGCGGACGACCTCGCGTGGGTCCAGTTTGCGCAGGGCCTGCGGCAGGCTGTGCAACAGCTGCCCGGCATCGAAGAAACCGGGGCTGCTGGCGTGGGTCGTGGTACTCATTGCAGGGCCTCCGCAACAGGTCCGAGAGCAAGGGCAGGAACGTAGGTCAGACCGGCGATGAAGAGGACGACGACCACCAGTAGTCCCACGAACAATGGCTTGTCCGTGGGCAAGGTGCCCGGACCGGGTTCTTTGCGCTTCTGGGCGGCCAAGGACCCGGCCAAGGCGATCACAAGGATCATGGGGACGAAGCGAGCGAGCACCATCACCAAGCCCATCGCCGTCATCTGGTAGGTACTGGCCGCACCGAAACTGGCGAACGCCGAGCCGTTGTTGTTGGCCGCCGAGGCATAGGCGTACAGAGCCGTAGACAGACCGTGCGGCCCGGGCTGGGTGATGGACTCGTCGGCCACCGACTTGATGGCGGTGGTCAGAGCGGCCCCGACCAGCAGCAGTGCGGGGGTGGTGAGAATGTAGAGGGCAACCAGCGAAACCTCACGACGGCCGATCCGCTTGCCGTAGATCTCCGGGGTGCGACCTACCATGAGCCCCGCCAGGAAGACCGTCAGAATCGCCAGGACGAGCATGCCGTACAGCCCCGAGCCGGTACCCCCGGGTGACACCTCCCCCAGCATCATGTTGAGCAGCGCCACGCCACCACCGGCAGCGGTGAACGAGTCGTGCATGGAGTTGACCGCGCCCGTGCTCGTGCCCGTCGTCGAGGCTGCGTAAAGGGCCGACGTGGCCACACCGAACCTCACCTCCTTGCCCTCCATCGCCGCACCCGCCAACTCTGGGGCCAACCCCTTGCCCGCCAGTTCGGCCCAGGTGAGCAGCGACACGCTGGCCAGCCACAGCACTCCCATCGCCGACAGGATCGCGACGCCCTGGCGCTTGTTGCCCAGCACGATCCCCATCGCTCGTGGCAGCGAGAAGGGTATGACCAGCAGCATGAAGATCTGCAGGAAGTTCGTGTACGACGAAGGACTCTCGAAGGGATGCGCGGAGTTGGCGTTGTAGAAGCCACCCCCATTGGTGCCGAGTTGTTTGATCGCCTCCTGGGTGGCCACCGGACCCCCCGGCAGCGTCTGGGCGCCACCTTGGAGGGTTGTGACCGTCAGGGGATCCGTCAGATTCTGCACCACACCGCCGACCATCAGCAGCACCGCTGCCAGGGCTGCCATCGGCAGCAGTAGTCGCATGACCGTGCGCGTGATGTCCACCCAGACGTTGCCGACCTCTTTCACACCTGATCCGGCGAACCCTCGCAGCAGGACGAAGACCACGGCGATGCCGACCGCGGCAGACACGAAGTTCTGTACGGTCAACCCGGCCATCTGCGCGAGGTAGCCGAGCGTGGATTCTCCGGCGTACCACTGCCAGTTGGTGTTGGTCACGAAACTGGCCGCGGTGTTGAAAGCACCCGATTCGGGCACCCCGGGCATACCGACACTCCATGGCAAGATCGCCTGCAGCCGCAGTAGTGCGTAGAGCAACACCATCCCCACGAAGGAGAACACCACCACGGACAGCGCATATGTCCGCCAGGGTTGACGCGACTGGGGATTGACACCCACCAACCGGTAGATCACCCGCTCGATACCCCAGTCGGTGGGATCGGTCAGGACCTTGGCTATGTAGGTGCCGAGCGGGACCTGGACGAGGAGCAAGAGGATTACCAGCGTCGCAACCTGCAGAGCAGCATCCATCAGAACCTCTCAGGCAGCAGCAGCGTGATCACGAGGTAGACCAGCAGGCCGACTGCGAGAACGAGCCCGAATGATTCAGCTACGGTCACAGCTTCTCGACCCCCTTGAGAACCGCTACCACGAGACCGAAGACCGCGATGGTGAGTGCGAAGTAAGCGATGTCGAGCATCTCTGCCCCCTTTCTGTGTCCATCAGGCCCCCTGGAGTTATGCCGGATCAACCGCCTTGACGGTTTCCAGACGCCCTCCGCGGGGTTCCTGACGCTCCCCGGACGCCCGCGTGTGCGAACAGTGGGTTCGCGCTGGGTTAACTCAGCGCGACTTCCCTTGACCTGCCGTGGCGTCGGTGGGGGGATGGAGATGTGAAGCCATTGGGCCAAGGCGCCGCCTCGATCTTCGCCGCGTCGGCGGTGCTTCTTTCAGGACAGGTGAGCCCAACCAGCGCCGCCTCGATCACGGTCACCCAGGATGCCCGGCAGGGTTTTCAGGCGGCGGTACGAATCGCCGCGCAGACCTACCGGCAAGACCGGCGGAAGATCCTTGCTCGGTACCGGGAGGCCACCCGTGCGGCGCACCATAGGTTGCGCGAGGCCATGCTCGGGGGGCAGACGCAAGAGGAACGTGACGCGGCCTGGCGAGCCTACTCCGAGCAGACCGCGCCCTTGCGGGCATCGGCCCATCTGGAGATGCAAGAGGCGCGCGGACAGTTCCGTGATGCTGTGGAAGGGGCCCGCCAACAGTTCGGCGCCCCTGCCGGTCCCCGGACAGTGCATGTCATGAGGTAGTGGGTGACGGTTCACTTGACTGTGGTGCAGGCCGGACCGTCACGGGCCGCCCAGCCCAACCGCCCTCGTTAGAGGTTGTGGTCCTCGTTAGCGAATCAACGCGTGGATTCGCTAACCAACAGCACAACCTCTAACCAACAGCCTGGGGTGCCGGGAACCAACCGCCGGGCCGGCGCGGCCCCTGCCACCCCGTCAGCAGGGGGTCGCTTGCGGTGCCAGCAGGTCCGAGACCACCCGCCCGATGTCGTCGGCCTCCAGCAGGAAGCCGTCGTGGCCGAAGGGCGACTCCACCACATCCAGATCCACGCCGAGTTCGTCAGCGATCTGCTGCTGCAGGTACAGCGGATACAACCTGTCGGAGGTGATACCCACAACGCGGGTCGGAACCTCCACGTCGCGCAGGACACCGAGCCCGCGACCCCGGTACACGTCGTGCAGCGCCATGGCATCCGACAGTGACACATAGGTCGCCGGGTCGAACCGTTTCTGCAGTTTTTGGGCCTGGTGATCCAAGTAGGACTGGACAGCGAACCGGCCGTCGGCCAAGGCGTTCTCACCAAGCTGATGATCGCGGCCGAACCGCGCCGCCAACTCCCGCTCCGTGCGGTAGGTCAAATGGGCGATCCGGCGGGCGATCCCCATTCCGGTCAAAGGCGACCGGCCAGTGCCGTGGTAGTCCCCGCCCTGCCAGTCGGGGTCGGCCTTGATCGCGTCGATCTGGACGTTCTGAGTGGCGATCTGGTCGGCCGTTGCCGAGGCCGAGGTTGCCATCACCAGTGCCGTGCCCACCCGATCGGGGTGCGCCACGATCCATTCGAGCGTCCGCATGCCACCCATCGATCCACCCATCACTGCAGTGAAGTGGTCGATCCCCAAGGCGTCGGCCAGGGCAGCCTCGACAGCCACCTGGTCACGGATGGTGATGCGCGGCCAGCGCGAGCCGTAGGCCCGACCGTCAGAGGCGATCGACGAGGGCCCGGTTGTGCCTTGACAACCACCGAGGACGTTCGACGAAAGGACGAACCACCGCCGCGTGTCGATCGCCTTGCCCGGGCCGATGAGTTCGTCCCACCAACCGGCAGTGGGCTGGCCCGGACCAGCGGGACCGGCCGCGTGGGCGTCACCGGTCAATGCGTGCTGCACCAGCACGGCGTTGTTGCCGGTGTAAGTGCCCCACGTCTCGTAGGCGACGCGCACCTCCGGCAGACGGCCACCGAGTTCGAGCTGCATAGCCCCGAGGTCGGCGAATCGCCGCCCAGCCAGCAGATCTCCCTCATGCCATCCGCCGGAGGTGCTCATCGATCAGGCCTCTTTCGCTGCGCGGAAGCCGGCGTCAAGGTCGGCCAGGATGTCGTTGATGTTCTCGATCCCGACGGCCAGGCGCACCAAGCCCGGGGTCACCCCTGCGGCCACCTGCTCCTCCGGGGAGAGCTGTGAGTGGGTGGTGGACGCCGGGTGGATCACCAGGCTGCGCACGTCGCCGATGTTAGCCACGTGGCTGTGCAGCTCCAGACCCTCCACGAACTTCTTACCCGCCTCGACACCACCGACGATCTCGAAACTGAGGACCGCACCGGTGCCCTTCGGGGCGTACTTTCGGCCCAACTCGTACCACGGGCTGACCGGCAGGCTGGCGTAATTGACCTTCTCCACCTCGTCGCGGGTCGTGAGCCATTCCGCCACAGCTTGGGCGTTCTGCACGTGGCGCTCGATGCGAAGGCTCAGGGTCTCGAGTCCCTGCGACAGCAGCCAGGCGTTGAACGGTGCCACCGCGGAACCCAGGTCGCGCAGCAACTGCACGCGGGCCTTGAGGATGAAGGACAGGTTCGCACCGAACTGCGAGCCCACACCGAGGTCACGTGCGTAGACCAGGCCGTGGTAGCTCGGGTCGGGCTCGTTGTAGTTCGGGAAGCGCTGTGGGTACTGCGCGTAGTCGAACGTCCCGCCGTCCACGATCACACCGGCGACCGCTGTTCCGTGCCCGCCGATGTACTTGGTCGCCGAGTGGATGACCACGTCGGCACCCCACTTCAGCGGCTGGATCAGATAGGGGGTGGCCACCGTGTTGTCCACGATCAGCGGCGCACCGAACTCGTGGGCGAGCGCGGCAATCGCCTCGATGTCGAGGATGTCGTTCTTCGGGTTGGAGATGGTCTCGCCGAAGAACGCCTTGGTGTTGGGTTTGATCGCCGCACGCCACGACTCGATGTCGTCGGGGTCCTCCACGAAGGAGACCTCGATGCCGAGCTTGGGCAGGGTGTAGTGGAACAGGTTGTACGTGCCGCCGTAGAGGCTGGGGCTGGAAACGATGTGATCGCCGGCCTCGGCGACGTTGAGGATCGCAATTGTCTCGGCAGCCTGACCGCTGGAAACCAGCAGGGCGCCAACACCTCCTTCGAGGGCCGCGATGCGATCCTCGACGGTGGCCTGCGTCGGGTTCATGATCCGCGTGTAGATGTTGCCCAGTTCTTTCAGGGCGAAGAGGTTGGCGGCGTGCGTTGTGTCGTTGAAGGTGTAACTGGTGGTCTGGTAGATCGGCAGGGCCCGCGCATTGGTGGTCTCGTCGGGTGTCTGTCCTGCGTGGATCTGCTTGGTTTCGAAGGACCAGGCGTCGCTCATCGGTTTTCCTTTTCGTGAAGTTTCGGGTCCGGTGCTGGTATGGGATCGGCCCGGGTGCTCAACGCACCGAAAAGAAAAGCCCCGGCCTCTTCGCCGGGGAACGCAGTAACGTCGCTCAGGCCCCGGCGATGAACATCATTCGACAACACATACACATCTGCCGGGAACTCATCGTCGCGAACCTCCTTCCTACGTTGTCAAAGAGTTTGACACACACCGATCCGTCCGTCGACCGCGGGCCTGAGGAACCGGCGCACGACCAAACGGCCAGGAGGCTGGTCCCTAGCCGAATGAACCCTGATCGATCCGGACCGAATGCGGGTCTTCACGGCGGTGGCGTGTCCGATTCTGCAGGCTCACGACCCGCCTGGCGGGGGTTTACTGAGGGGCAGTCGCGTATGGGCCTTGATCAACCTGCAAATCCGGACAGCCGGGTCCGGCGGATTCGCTAGTCTTCGCCGATCCCGAGCCCCTTGTGGGTCCGGCTGAGCTCCTCGTAGAGCTCACGAATCTGCCGGTGAGCCTCGTCGGGGGAGATCTTCACGGCGGTGGCGTGTCCGATTCTGCAGGCTCACGACCCGCCTGGCGGGCGTTTACTGAGGGGCAGTCGCGTATGGGCCTTGATCAACCTGCAAATCCGGACAGCCGGGTCCGGCGGATTCGCTAGTCTTCGCCGATCCCGAGCCCCTTGTGGGTCCGGCTGAGCTCCTCGTAGAGCTCACGAATCTGCCGGTGAGCCTCGTCGGGGCAAATCTTGCCGGCGGTGGCGTGTCCGATTCTGCAGGCTCACGACCCGCCTGGCGGGCGGTTTACTGAGGGGCAGTCGCGTATGGGCCTTGATCAACCTGCAAATCCGGACAGCCGGGTCCGGCGGATTCGCTAGTCTTCGCCGATCCCGAGCCCCTTGTGGGTCCGGCTGAGCTCCTCGTAGAGCTCACGAATCTGCCGGTGAGCCTCGTCGGGGCCGATTTTGCCGGCCGTCTCCAGGCCACAGATATAGGCCACGCGGGTGGCGAACTCCTGCAGGTTGGAGTCGAAAGCGAGGTTCTCCGGGGTGAACTCACCACGAAAGCGCGTGCGTGGTGCGATGAACTCCTTCTTGGCAGCCTCGCGGGCCGTGTCGTCGTTCACCGTTTCCTCCGTGCCGGACCCCAGCAGTCGCCGCAGCCAGTCGGACAGTCCCATGCGGGCCTCACGTCGCCACGATGTGCAGCGCGTTCTTGCCGTCTTTGTTGTCAACCGCGACGAGCCAGGTGCCCTCCGGAGTGCGGGCCAGCCCCTCGGGTTTGTCGATCGCGGGGGGCAGGGCCATAGGCTCACCGCCCAGCGTCATCATGCACCTGGCCTTGTCGCTGAGCAGCCAGATCTGGTCGTCGACCACGCACACATCGCTGACGTCGTCGAGCTCAATGGGCCAATACGCCAGTGCCACAAGATCACCGGAGGTGGGCGGATCCCAGGTCCCCGGCGTCGGACCCACACTGGCCTGATCCGCCAGGCCGAACTCGATGATCGCGGCCGGTTTCTTCTCCTTGACGACGAACAGGCGGTCAGGACCGGTGAACATACCCTCGCCGTGAGAGTTGGGATCCTTCTTCCAGGACTTCGCGAGATCCTTGAGGTCCACCTTCAAGCGCCACGATCCGGCTACTGCACCGGCGTCCAGGTCCACGGCCAGCAACAGGGCAGGCTCTTCGCACAGGATCACAACCGTCGACCCGCGCAGATGTTCAACGGCTTCGAACTGGCCTGTCTCGCCCGGCGCGTCCGGCAGGGCGGAGACGTCCAGCGTGGTCCACTCGCCCGGGCCATCCCCGGTCCAGTCCGCCCACGCCAGGACCGGCTTGGCGTCGCCGACGATGACCAGTCGATTCCCCACGAAACACGCACCACTGACCTCAGCGAGCGGGGCGTGGAACATCTGCTCAGGGTAATCGAACAACACGGTGTTGATCGGAAAATGAATCAGACTTCGAAAAGCACGGTGATCGGGCCGTCATTGGTGAAGCGCACTTGCATGTCCGCACCGAACCGACCTGTCGCCACCTGTGCGCCTGCCACCCGCAGCGCTTCGACGAAGGCCTCCACCAGCGGTTCTGCCTGTGCGCCGGGCGCCGCAGCATCCCATGTGGGCCGGCGGCCCTTGCCCGTATTGGCATAGAGGGTGAACTGGCTGATCACCAGTAGCGGCAGTCCGAGGTCGGAGGCCGACAGTTCGGCAGGCCCTGCCGGTGGCACACACATCTCGGGTAGACGATCGCGGTCGAACAGTCGCGCGCCCCAGACCTTGGCGGCAAGCCGGGCCGCCAGCTGTGCGGTGTCGTCGTGCGTGACGCCCACCAGCACCACTAGGCCGGGGCCCTCGAACGAGCCGATGATCTCACCGTGGACGCTGACTGCCGCACCGTCGGCGCGCTGGACCAGTGCCCGCATCAGGTGCCCGGTCGGCGGACCACTCGGCCGGCGATTCGGGTGGCCGTGCCGGGCAGCGTGCGGATGGAACCGACCGTGTTCGAGGCAAGCACTCCAGTGAGATCGGTGGCATCGATCTGGGCCAGCGCGTCGGCCACGACAGCGTTGAAATCCACCTTCTCAAGCACCCGCTCCAGGGTCACCCTCTCCACGAGGGCATCCATGTCCACCTCGCTGAGCACCATGTTCATGTCCACCCGCGACAGCAGTTCCGCGGTCGTGTGTGGGCCCACGCGGGCCAGGAACTCGGCCGCAGCCTGCGCCCTCTCATCCTGTTTGCCCTGGAATTGTTCGTCGAGCTCTGCCAGCGTTTCGTACAGTCTGCGGATCGGCTTGCCGGTGAACTCCACTGAGGAAGCCATAACCGACGCGCGGTTGACCAGATGTTCTAGCGCCGCGACCATGTCGAAGACGACACTCTGGGCAGCCGCAGTCATCGTGGCCGTCGCGCCAGGCAATACCGCCAACAACCTCGCCAGGGTCACCACCTCGACGGGTTCGGCCTGCTCGTCGCTGCCTTCGATCAGGTGCGAACGCGTGTACTCCGAGGCCAGCCCCACCAGTCCCAGACCGAGATCCGACCACCGTTGGAACTCTTCGAAGAGGGCTCCACTGAAACCGGGACGTTGCGCCATGCCTCCATGGTGACACTGCCCTAACTCGGGGCCGTCGTCCCCGCCTTGATGGACTCCCCCTGCTGGGCATCAACTGTGACCTCGTAGGCCGCAGCCACAGACGCATCGAGCAACGCCATGAGCGACTCGACCGGAGGCGGTTGGCCCGTGCCCAGTATCCGCACGTCGATCGAACGTCCCGACACCTCGACGTATTCCAACTCCCAGCCGGTGTCCGCCAGCCACTGCTGCGTGGCCGCGTTGGCCGCGACCTGCGATCGCGAATCCCGCAGGTACTCAACGCTCTGCACTGTCAGCGGAATAAGTAGAGCAACCAGCGCGATCCCGATCATGACGGTCACCCGGCGGCTGTTGAGATTGCGCAGGGCCGAATCGGTCGTGGCGTACTTGGCGGCGGCGAAAGTGAGGATGCCGGCAGCGATCATCGCGACGACGTTGGTGGCGAACAAGGTGAAGGCCCGAAAGGCCGCCGCCCACTCGGTCTCGGAGGCCGTGATTCCCACGACACACATCGGGGGCACCAGCGAGATCGCGATAGCCACGCCCGGCAGTACATCGGACAGGTCGCGCCGCATCATCCCGACCGCAGCCACAACTCCCACGGCCAGGGCGACCACCATGTCGACCACGCTGGGTGCGATGCGGCCGGCCACCTGCGGATTGGCCAGGACGTCAGTGGTCTGCGGCACGAAGAGTGCAGCCATGGCGGCCCCTATCAGGCCAGCGCCGACCGCGCCGCCGACGACCCCCGCGATCGCGGCCGCCAATCGTCTGGCCGAACTCACCACGGTCGCCAGCGCCACGCCCATGATGGGCACCCCCAGCGGAGCGACGATCATCGCGCCGATGACGGTGGCGGTGGAATCGACGATGATGCCACCACTGGCGATGATGGCTGACAGTACAAGCAGCAACCCGAACCGCTGGAACTTGTAGCGGGCCTCGCCACGGTCCAGGAACAACAGGGTCTCGAGATCGTCCACACTCAACCGGTCAGCGGGTCGCCCGACCAGGATTGATCCGATGCTCCAGGTCTTCTCAGCCATGCCGACCAGAGTAGGCCGCGATCTTCGCCGGGCGTCGTCGGTGGCGGTCGCGTCTAACCTGTGTCCATGACCTTGGTTTTGTCCTCCCCGGCGGGCCGCCGCGCCCTCGCGGCCAGCGTCGTCGGGTCGGGCATGGCCTTCCTGGACTCGACCATCGTGACCGTGGCGGCGCCGCATATCGCTGAGGACCTCGGTGGTGGTTTCGCCGGCATGCAGTGGGTGCTCGACGGGTACCTGCTCACGCTGGGCGCACTGGTGCTGGTCGGTGGAGCCTTGGGCGACCTGTTGGGCAAGCGCCGGATGTTCATCGTCGGGACGATCGGGTTCGCACTGGCCAGCGTCGCCTGTGGACTGGCGCCGGGCATCGCGGCTTTAGTGCTGGCCCGCATGGTCCAGGGCGCTTGCGCGGCACTGCTGGTTCCCACCTCCTTGGCTCTGCTCAACGCGGAGTTCGCCGGCGCCGACCGCGGCAAGGCGATCGGAGCGTGGTCGGGGTTGTCCGGGGTCTTCACGGCGCTGGGTCCCTTCGTCGGCGGCGCGCTGGTCGATGCCTTTCCCGCGGGCTGGCGTTTGGCCTTCCTCATCAACGTGCCCCTGGCGGGGGTGGCTGTCTGGTTGGCGCGATCTTCGGTCCCGGCCACACCCGGCAGTCGCACCCCGGCACCGCTGGTCTCGCAGTTGGACCTGCTGGGGGCCGGGTTGGCGACAGTGGGGTTGGGGCTGCTCGTCGGACCACTGATCGAGGCGCAACGCCTGGGGGGTTCGGCCTGGGTGCTGGTCGCGTTCGGCGTGGCGCTTCTGGTTGCTTTCTTCGCCACGGAGTCCCGGCGCGGCCGAACCCAGAAGCCACCGCCGATGATCCCGCTGAGCCTTTTCAGCATCCGCAGTTTCAGCGTGGCGAACCTTGTGACCTTCGTGGTCTACGGCGCGCTGAGTGCTGCGACGTTCCTGGTGACCATCTACGTGCAGATCGTGATGGGGTATTCAGCAGTGGCCGCCGGAGCGGCCGGTCTGCCGATCACGGTGATCCTGGCACTGCTCAGCTCGCGGGTGGGGGGCTTGGTCAGCCGCTGGGGGCCACGGTGGTTCCTCACCGCAGGGCCCTTGGTGATGGCTGCCGGGCTGGTGCTCTTGTCGCTGATCGGGCCCGGCGACTCCTACTTCACGGCGCTGCTACCGGCGATGCTGGTCTTCGCCTTCGGGCTGGTTCTGGTTGTGGCGCCTGTGACGACCGCCGCGCTGCTGGAGATCACACCCGCACTGTCCGGGACCGCCTCCGGGGTGAACAACGCCGTGGCCAGGGTCGCCGGTCTGATCGCCATCGCGGTCCTGCCGGCCGTTGCCGGGATCACCGCTTCCGGCGAGGGTCTCGCTGCTGGCTTCCGCACGGCCCAGTTGATCTCTGCGGGGTTATGCGCCGTTGGGGCGGGCATCGCGGCCTTCGGTTTCGTCACACGCGAAAGCGCCCCCCACCAGCGGTGAGGGGCGCTCTCGCGTGGCTTCAGGAAGCCAGGGCCTTCGACTTCAACTGCGCGAACTCCTCGTCCGAGATCACGCCTTCGTCGTGCAGCTTCTTCGCCTGGGCGATCTGAGCCGCCGGGTCCGTACCGCCTGAGACCGACTTGATGTACTCGGCCTGGGCCTTCTGGATCTCCTGGGCCTGGGCCGCCGAACGCTCGGCCATTCCCTTGCCGCGCGCGATCAGGTAGATCAGACCGGTCAGCCACGGGATCAGAACCAGCGCGACGATCCACACTGCCTTCCACCAGCCGCTGAGCTTGTGGTCACGCATGAGGTCGCCGACGATGACGAACACTAGGATCAGGTACGCCATGAAGACGAAAGCAAGCAAAATGGCCTGGAATACAGAGCCGTCCATACACAAACTCCTTGATAGACAAATGGGCATCTGCGCCCACACTCACTCATTCTACGGAAGGGTCCAGACAAAGCACTCACCCGTAGTGGGGCAAACGAGTCGAGGATGGTTGCCACTGGGCCGGGTCGCCCTGCGGCCCCGGCCGCCCCTGCCCTGGTTAGAGGTTGAGCCGTTGGTTAGAGGTTGTCCTGTTCGTTAGCGAAAACACGCGTGGATTCGCTAACGAGGAGCACAACCTCTAACGCGGGCGGGCAGGTCCAGGTGGCCGGGTGCCCCAGCCCCCATCTCACTGCTCTGGGATGAACCCCGAATCCAGTTCCCACGGCCGGATCGGCGAGTTCTCAATGATCCAGGCCTGCAGGTCCTTGTCAGCGCCGGTGAGCACGAAGATCCCGACCAGGATGAACAGGATGCCGATGACCTTGCGGAACCAGCCGTGCGGATCTGCTGCCCACCCCATCCGGCGCACAAACCGCTGCCCGAGCAGCGCCACAACCAACAGCGTCCCGCACAGCCCCACGACATAGGCGGCCAGCAGCAGCATCCCGTAGCCGAACTGCGCGGGCAGGACCGTCACCACGACATAGGCGTAAAGCGGGCTGCAACTGGAGAAGACTGGACCAAGCGCCGCGCCCGTCAGGATCTGCCCGCCGAGACCGTCCCGCCCGCGGGCCTCGGCCAAGCCGGTGGTGGTCCGGGACTGCAGCGACAACCTCGCGGAGATCCGCTCCCAGATCCCCGGGAACAGGCTGATAACACCCAGCAATATCAGCAGCCCACCACTGAATAGGGCCCACGTCCGCGGCGGGATGTCGATGAAGGCGGTGGAGGCCTTAAGCAGCAGCGTGAACACAACCACCGAGACACCCAGCGAGGCGGTGATGACGTAGGCCCGCCTGCGATCCGACCCCGTCCCCGTCAACGAGCCGCCCACGATGACGGGCAGCATCGGTAGAACGCATGGCGCCAGGGTCGTGAGCACCCCCGCTACGAACGCGCCGAGCAGCGCAAGCACTAGCTCACCTGGGCGTTGATGTCATCGGCGGTGAAAGTGCCCGTCCACTTCTTCACTTCCTCACCGTCGGGCCCGACCAGCACGAAGGTGTGCTGCTGGGTGATCCCGTACTGCTTGCGCAAGTCGTTGGCACTGTCGAAGTCGATCTTCACGATGTTGATGTCCTCAGGCACCCCCGTCTGCTGGATCGACTTGTCCGTCGCTTGGCAATCCGGGCACCAGCCCGCGTGGAAGAACAACACGGTGTTGCCGTCCTGGTACGCGCTGGGATCCTCGCGGTACTGGGTCTCGGTCACGTACGCACCACCGGCCATGGCCCCGGGCGTCTTCTCCATGGCGCTGGGGGACTTCTCCATGGCGCTGGGCGACTCAGCCATCGCGCTCGAAGGCGCGGCCTCGGGGGATTCGGCGGAGCTGCAGCCGGCCAAGGCGATCAGCGCTACGGCGGACAGGGTCACGGCACGTCGGTTCATTTCGGTCCTCTCGTCTCTGCGAACAGTTCGCGGCAGCGCCAACAACGGATTGGTCGCGCATCATGCACGGTTCTGGCAATAGCGTCGGACTTCCCAACTAGGAGGATTGTATGAGCGAGAACGACAACATCGAGGTCTTCGAAGCAGCCGCGGCCGACGTGACTGACGAGGGCGACATCATCGCCGAGGACATCGTGGCAGCAGTGGACACCGAAACCGGCGAAGCGGTTATCGACGATCTGGTCGTCGAGGAGGACGCCGACGGCAACGTGATCATGGAGGAGACCGTTACAGCGATCGACGCCGACGGCAATGCCACTGTTCTGGCCGACGAGGTCGTGGAGATCACGGCAGACGACGACTAAGGCAGACGCCAGTCGATTGGCCGGCCGCCTTGGGCCACTAGCGCCTCGTTTGCGCGGCTGAAGGGCCGGGAGCCGAAGAAACCACGGTGCGCTGACAGCGGGCTCGGGTGCGCGCTTGTCAACACCGGCACGTCATGATCGCGCAGCATGGGGGTCAGGGTCTGCGCGTCGCGGCCCCACAAGATGGCGACCAATGGGGTCCGGCGCGCGGACAATGCCGTGATCGCACATTCGGTTATCGGCTCCCAGCCCTTGCCCCGATGCGACGCCGAAGCGCCTGGGGCCACCGACAACACCCGGTTCAACAGCACAACACCACGCTGGGCCCACGGCCGCAAATCCCCGCTGGAAGGCATTGGGACACCGAGATCAGAGACCAGTTCCTTGTATATGTTCAGCAACGAACCGGGCAATGGGCGCACGTCGGGGGCCACTGCGAAACTCAGGCCGATCGGGTGCCCCGGGGTCGGGTACGGGTCCTGCCCGACGATCAGAACCTCGGCTGCGTCGAACGGGTAGGTGAAGGCGCGCAACACGTCCGCGCCAGCCGGCAGATAAGCGGGTTGGGCGCGCAGGAAGTCCCCCATTGCCCGGATCTGCGGTTCAACCGGGGCCAGCACTTTCGCCCAGCCGGGGTCGATGATCTCGTCCAGCGGCTTCATGTGCGCCTCGCTGGTTCGACCACCACATGCTCGTCCAGCCAGTCAATCGGTTGATGGGTGACCACCAACAGCGAACGGCCCCGCGTCACCCGCTCGACGGTTTCAAGCACGGCCGCCGCCGTTGCGGGGTCGAGGTGCTCGGTCGGTTCGTCGAGCAGTAGCACCCGGTGATCGGCCAGCACGGCACGCGCCAGGCCCAACCGCTGACGCTCACCGCCGGACAAGGTGGCTCCGTGCTGACCCACCGCCCGGTCGAGTTCCATGGGAAGTCCCACCGCATCCAAGGCCGCCGTCAACTCCTCGTCGCTGGCGTCGGGTTTGGCCATACGCAGGTTCGCTGCGATGTCCGCGTCGAACACGTGCGGGATCTGCGGCGTCCACAGCACAACATCGCGGACCTGGTCCCCGTCCTGGTCGCGAAGTTCGGTCCCGCCCAAGCGCGCCGAGCCCTCGTAGGAGAGGAACCCGGCCACCACGTTGAGCACGGTCGACTTGCCACTGCCGGACTCCCCGACCAGGCCCACCCGCTGGCCCTCAGGCAGAGCTACGTCAACCCCGGCGACCGCCACCGGACCGCTGGGGTAGGACGCGGACAGGTTCGCGACGGCCAAATCCGCGCCATCGCCGGCGACGGCTTGCGCAGGTTGGCCCACCGGGGGTTCGGCGTCCATGATCTCGACCAGACGCCGGGCCGATGACCGGACCTTGATGGCCGCCAGGGCAGCGGGCGCCAGCACCGCAACGGCCTCATATGCGGCCAGCGGAAGCAGCACGACCACCGCCAGATTGACCCCGGGCAGCGAACCCGAGCGCACCGCCGGCACTGCGACCAGGATCATCGCGATGACCGCCGCCCCCTGGATGAGGATGCCCAACGCCGACGACAGGGCAGAGCCGACCGCGGTGCGGCGCATGGCGGTGGTCAAGGAGGCGTCGATGGCCGCGATCCGTCGCCCGTACTCATCGTCCGCGCGCAGGACCATCAGCTCAGGTCCAGCCTGCAGCGAGGTCAGAACTTCCGCCGAAAGGTCCGCCTGCAAGGGAGCCTGCACGGCCTGCCCCCGGCCCGAGGACCAGATGATCACTGCCGGGACGACGATGCCTCCCAGCAAAAGGGCCACAGCCATGATCACTCCGGCCGCGGGCAGCAGCCAGGCAGTCAGAATGACCGAGCCGGTGCCGACGATCACCGCCGAGAAGGCGGGCAACAGCACCCGCAGGCTCAAGTCCGACATCGCCTCCACGTCATCGACCATCCGGCGCAACAGGTCACCGCGTTTGAAGGCCGGCAGCCCTGCCGGTGCCAGCGGGATGAGCCGCTCGTACAGGCTGACCCGCAGATCAACAAGTGAGCGAAAGGCCGCTTGGTGGCTGACAAGACGCTCGGCGTACCGGAAGGCACCGCGGCCGATGCCGAATGCCCGGACACTGACAACGGCGACCTGCAGGAACAGGATCGGTGGCTGCTGCCATGCCCGGGAGATCAACCAGGCGCTTGCGGCCATGAGCCCGACCGAGCACCCCAGTGCCAATGCCCCGAGAACCGCAGCCCACCACAGTCGTCCCGACGCGGGTCGATAGAGAGCGCTCAGGCGTTTGACGGCAGGGTCGCGAAGGATCATACGACCGCTCCGACCTGCACCACGTGGTCGGCGATCTGCTCGATGGCACCTCGGTGCCCAACGACGATCACGGTGGCGTCGATGACACGCAGGGTCTCCAGGATCGCCTGCTCGGACTGCTGATCGACACCGGCTGTGGGCTCGTCAAGCATCAGCACAGTCGAGCCGCGCAGCAGAGCACGGGCCAATGAGATGCGTCGCGCCTGGCCCACCGAAACCGGTCGTCCACCCTCGCCGATGACCGTGCCGAGGCCCTCGGGCAGGCTGGCCACCCACTCGGACAAGCGGGTCTGCCCCAGCACGGCGGTCACATCGACATCGCGGCCAAGCGTGAGGTTCTCGCGGATGGTGCCGGGCAGCATCTGCGGGTTCTGCGGCACCCAGGCCACATGGTCCCACCATTGCCGGATGTCGACGTCGGCGAGGTCCTGCTCACCCACGAGGACCCTGCCCGTTGTGGGTTTCAAGAACCCAAGAAGCGCGTTGAGCACCGTCGTCTTGCCCGCTCCAGAGATGCCGCTGAGCAAGGTCGTGGCCCCAGCGGGGATGACAGCCGAAAGCCCACTCACTACGGGCTCGCCGCCGTAGTCCAGCGTCACATCGTCGAGACGCAGGTCGGCACCGGCGTTCACAAGATCATCCGTGCCGTTGGTCGGCGGGGTCTGTTCCATCACCGCGAAGACCTTGTCGGCAGCCTCGGCACCCTCTGCGGCGGCGTGGAAGTGCTGGCCGACCATCCGCAGCGGCAGGTAGACCTCCGGAGCCAGGATCAGCACCGTCAAGCCCGCCATCAGCGTCATGCTGCCGTTCACCAGTCGCAGACCGATGGAGACCGCAATCAGCGCCACCGAAAGTGTGGCCAGCAGTTCCAGCACCAACGAGGACAAGAAGGTGATCCGCAGCACACCCATCGTGGAGCGCCGGTGCTCCTCGCCGACCTTGCGGATCTGACCCACCTGGTGCTGGGCGCGGTTGAAGGCCTTCAGCGTCGGCAGCCCTTCGACCACATCGAGGAAGTGGTTGCCCAATACGGACAACCAGCGCCATTGCCGCTCGACGCGGGCCTGGCTGACCCAGCCCACCAGAATCATGAAGACCGGGATCAAGGGAACGGTCAGTGCCACGATCACTGCAGCCAGGACGTCCTGAGTCAGGATCGCCGTCCCCACGATCAGCGGCACTACCACTGCGAGAACCAACTGCGGAAGGTACCGGGCGTAATAGGCCTCAAGTCCCCCGACACCACGCACCAGCAATTGGGCCAACTGGCCCGTGCGCTGACCTGACAACCACGCCGGACCGAGGCGCATCATGTGCTGCCACGCAGCTATCCGCAGTTCGCTCATCGCGGTCGCTGCCGTGCGGTGGGCCAGCCACTCGGCCAGAAAGGCCGTCAGCGCACGGCAAGCGATCACAACCCCGAGTTGGATCACGGTCGGCATGAGGATCTGCAGGTCGGCGCCGTTCGTGAAGGCCTCGACGATCACCGTGGCGATCAGGAATGCCTGAGCGACGATGAGCAGCGCCTGGACAGTCTGCACGAAAACGCTGGCGACCAGGAAGGTGCGCGTCGAGCGGGCGTACTTCAGCAGCCGCCGGTCAAATCCGCGCATGCCCCCAGGGTACGGAGGGCATTCATCGTCAGACACCACCGCTCGCTGTCCGTATCTGCAGGTTGATCATGGGCGCGACTGGCATCCCGTGGGGGCGCGCCAGCCTGGGGCCTTGATCAACCTGCAGATACGGACACAGGACGGGCTGCTCAGCGCCACACGCGCCCAGGGAGGTCGCGGAACCGTGAGGTCTGCGGGATCCGTCGTGGGATGATGTCGCGGTCGTGCTTGTCGTCGGCGGTGAGGATCGTTGTGTCGGATCTGGAGCTGCCACGGTGCTGTTCAAGAAGGCGGTGGTCACCAACGCCGGGGCGAAGGCCACGCCGAAGCTGACCTGGTCGGCGAAGGGCACGAGCAAGAAGTACGCGAAGGTCACACCACCCGATCGGGCAAGCTCACCATCACCACCACCGGCAAAGCCCGCAAACTGTTCGTCAAGTTGCGCCTGACCGCCCCAGCGACCCCCGCGTACACCGCATACTCGTACACCAAGACCTGGAAGATCACCAAGTAAGAAGTAGCCGGTCTCGCCTACCGCTTGACCCTCCCCGGGAGGATGAAGTCGTAGTCGCGGCGCAGCAATTTCTTGGCCGCGCGGTCCAGCCGCCGCACCCGCAGGAACAGTTCGAGGGTCGCGGCATCCTGCTTGTAGTAGGCGTCCACCTCTGGGCGTTCGATCGGCTCGAAGCCATGGGCGCTAAGCCACTCGTTGGCCACCACAATGCCCTCGGGCAACCGGGCGATTGCCTTTTCCTTGATGAAGTTCCCCAATAGGTCCACCGCAACAAGCCGCGGGTCGAAGTAGTCGTCCATGTACTCCGCGGCGCTGCCCTTGCGCCGGTAGTACGAGCGGATCCCCGGCGGGATCGCGGACAACAGGATCTCCTGGTCGAAGACGTACCGGCCGGACCGCCGCACGAAGGGGGTGCCAACGTCGATCAGCACCGGGTCGCCGGTATCGGCGAAGGACCAGTTGGACAACTGGGCATCGATGGCAACCTCAGGATCGTCGGTGCGGCTCAATAGTGCCAAGACCCGGTCCATCACCGCGTGGATAGCCTCACCGAGTTCGGAGTCGCTGGCTTTGTGCAGCAGCTGGTTTCCCAGGTCGGGAACCAGCGGCTGGACCAGGTACACCACCGGCGGCCGATCGACCCGGTCGAGCAGGACAACTTCGGTTTCGACCACTCGAACCCCGGCGGCACGCACGATCGACACGTAGTCGGCCACTAGGGCGCAGTACGCGGCGGCCATGGCGTGATCGGCGAATCCGGACATACGTTTGGCGACCTGGCCCGGTAGGCCGGGGACGATCAGGGCCGCCGAGATCTCACCGTAGGCCAGCACCTGCACACCCGTGGGATGGGCCGGGTCTAGCCCCGCTTCCACCTGTGCCAGGACCTCGGTCACCATGACGCCGCCACGGCACACGCGCGGTCGAACGCAGCCAGCACCTCGTCGATCTCGTCATGCATCAGAAGGCCGGGTTTGACCTGCAGGACACTGCGGTCGAAGCCGGCGAACATGGCCCACACCCCTTGGTCGAAGAGCAGCTTGGTCATCAGCATGCCGCCCATCTCGTGGCCGAACTTCACCCCGATGATGAGCCCGGTCTGGCGCACCTCCACGACCCATTGCGGGTACTTCGCGCGCAGAGCCGCGAACCCCTGCGTCCACCTGTCGATGGGCAAGTCCGGGATTGCGGCGGCGGTGAGATCCAGGACGGTCGAAGCGACCCGACAGCCGAGTTCGGCGCCCCCGAACGTCGAGACGTGCGACCAGCCATCGTCCTCGAGCCAAGCCCCCGCCTGCTCGCTGAGCAATGTTGCCGCGATGGGGTAGATCCCCCCAGAAAGACCCTTGCCGGTGACCAGGATGTCCGGCACTACACCGAACTCTTGCACCGCCCACATCGAGCCACTGCGCCCCAGACCTGTCTGCACCTCGTCGGCGATGTACATCGCACCGTTGGCGTCACACGCGGCACGGACCGCTTGCAGATACCCGGGGGCAGGCCGGGGGAAGCCAGCGGTCGCGGGCACGGTCTCCAGGATGACCGCCGCGACCGGTTCGCTCAGGACTGCCTCGAGAGCCGCCTCATCGTTGAACGGCACACGGACGAACTGCGAGTTCTGATGCCAGGAACGCGGCGGCTGCCTGCTCGTCACCGGCGGCCAGAGCCAGGCCGGTGTGCCCGTGATAGGCGTCCGTCACCGACACCACACGGCGTCGACCCGTGGCCCGGCGCGCGCTCTTGATCGCCAAGTCGATGGCCTCGCCGCCGCCGCTGGCGAACACCGCGTAGTGCGAGCCGGGGGTGAGTTCCACCAACTTCTCGGCCAAGGCCGCCCGTTCGGTACTCGGGAAATGGTGGTTGCCGATGTCGAGGGTCTCCAAGGCCTGGGTCAGAGCGGCGATGACCTGGGCGTTGCGGTGGCCGAGGTTGTAGACCCCGCCGTTGAGGTGGATGTCGATGAGTTCGCGGCCGTCGACGTCCCAGATCCGGTAACCCTCGCGCCGTCCGATCACCAGGTCGATCCCGGCCCCGGTGAGAAAGCGCACCCGGTCCGGGCACACGTACCTCTGCGACAGTTCCAGCGCCTCTTGCTTCGCGGCGGAGGTCACGGCATGTCCGCCAATTTGTCCCAGTTGCGCCAGGCCCGCTCATACAGTTTCGGCACGCTGACGGCTGGGATATCCCGCACCGAGTTCAGCCACTGCCTTTCAGCCGCCTCGGCCTGTTCGAAGCAGATCCGCGTGTAGGCACCACGGTCTGTTGTGGCCTGGGCGCCGCCGATGAACTGGGTCTCGAGATCGTCACGCAATTTCGCGTAGGCGACCATTCGCTCTGGATAGTTGCGCAGCGTGGCTCGGTGGAGCAGTTCGTGACGCCACCACATCGTCGAGGCGTCGAATTGCTTGCCTGGCCGCGAGGATTCAGGCAGACCCCCTTCGAACCAGACCGGCTTGAACACCGACGTGCACGGTGCGGATGTCCCCGTGAGCCACACGGTGATGTCATCTGCGCTGACGTGGGAGACCATCGAGCCTGTCGACTGGGCCACGCGGATCGGCCCGAATCCGGCGTGGGCGCAAACCGTCTGACCACTCACGCCTGGCCCGGGCGACCAGTCCGGCCCGGCATCGCCGTGGTCGCGCAACAGCGTCATGGTGGCGGCCACATCAATCGAACCACGTCCCGCCTTGAGGGCGTCCGAAGTCCGACACTGGCGGGCAGCCGAGTCGGAGAACTTCGTGTAGAGGAAGTCCGACCGGTCCGTGACCTTGATCCCCTTCAGGCCCTCCGAACTACGCTCGGCGTAGGCGAGGGTCAGTCCGTTGGAGATCGAGGCCGTGGACTGCACCGCGCGTGCGGCCCAGTCCCGGCCGACGGTTTCCAGGACCCAGGCCCCTGTGCGGTCAGCAATGATGAAGGAGTTGTCATAGACCAACTTGTGGGTGTGGCCTGCCTGCCCTCCCTGACCGTGGGCCGTCAGCAGCGAGGTGACCACATCGATGGCCTCTTCGGCGGTCTCGGCGCGCTCCAAGCCCAGCCGCAAGAGGTCCATGCCCAGCAGCCCGGGTTTCTTCTCTCGCTTCGCCTTCGTGAACACCGCCTCGTTACCGATGCTCACGCCGTGTTCATTGACCCCCATCTCCGCACCCCAGATCCAGTAGGGCTTTGACAGGACAACGGCATTCGTGCGCGGGGCTTGGGCGATCTCGATGTAGGTGGCTTTGAGCCGCCGACCCGGGTCCAGGTCAGCTGGCACCATGAGCAACTCGTGGGCCTCGTTCGGCTCGCGGTCGGAGTTCTTGCCGAGGATCACCGATCCGTCGGACGTGGCACCGGGCAAAGAGACGAACGTGTCGCACATAGGGCCATTGTGCGCCTGCGGTCCCTGGCCTTGTCCCAAAATGACTCTGGCCCGTTCCCAACCCGCGAATTGTCCGTTACCCTTAGCCAACACCTATGCCCAGGGGGTACGGCCATGACCGAGAGACAATCAGCACGTATCATCTCGATCGGGGCGACGCTAGCCGGATTGGCAGCCATGACCGTCATCACCGCGCCCACCGCGACTGCGGACGAGACCGTGGTTAAACGGGTCGGGGCAACCATCGTCTACAAGAACATCGCCCACCCCACGCGCCCTGGAAACTGCGGGGCCTTCGTGGTCCTGGAGTGGAAGGACCCCCAGGTGAAGGGGTTCGAACCGACAGGCTGGACCGGTCACTACTTCTATGGACCTCCAGAGGCACGCGTTGAGAAGACCATCACCGGGACGCCACCTTTCCACAACACGCTGGACACAATGGGCGTCAACTTCTACGCGCCGGCCGGTTCGAATTGGCTCTCGCTCGGCTGGAAGTCTCGTGCCGGCGCCCTGCAACCAGGCGTTCCCCTCGACTGCTCAGACTGGGTCGCCAAAGCGCAGGAGCGGTACGGCACGCAAGCGTGGGTGGACGTCACCGGGACTGTCTCTGAGTCGACGACCGCGCAGTGCCTGAAAGCCCGCGACAAATACAGCTCCGCCCGCAAGAAGGTCACCCAGTTGCGCCGCGACCTGCGCAAGGCCAAGTCCGAGGCGGGTAAGGCCAAGATCCGCAACCGGCTGGACGCTGCGGTCAAGAAGCGGGCGCAGTCCGCTGCTGCCTTGGGCAAAGCCTGCAACGGCTGAAGGACAGGAGGCGGCGGCGCTTGGCTCACGCCGACGCGTTTGCCTCGCTGGCCGATCGTTCCCTCGCCTGTAGCCCCACCGCCACGAGCGGGAACACCAGCACGGACAGCGCACCAGCCCCCACGAGTGCGGCGGCGTTTGCGGGCAGCATCAAGCCCGACTCCAGACCGACTTCGGTCAATGCCACGAGAAGGGGTAGTGCGGTTGCCGTCAGGAACACCATCTGCCATCTCTCGATCCCACCGAGGTGCTTGCGATACATGAACAGCGCGGGCAATCCGCGCACGGCCAACAGCAGGCCGAAGAACAGCAGCAGTCGCAGGGGGTTCTGGACGATCGAGTCCACGTCCAGCTTCATCCCCGAGGTCACGAAGAAGATCGGGATGAAGACGCCGTACCCGACTGCTTCAAGCTTGCGCTCGAGATCGTGTGCGTTCATCGGGGCGAACCTGCGAAGAACCACCCCGGCCAGGAATGCGCCCAGCACCACGTCGAGGCCGAAGTCGGAGGCCACCAGCACCAGAGCTGAAAGCAGAACCAGGGTCCAGCGAAGCGTGCTCTGTCCGGTGGACTCCTCGGGAAGGGCCAGGCGGGTATGGATCTGGCGACGACGTACGTACTCGATCACCTTGATAGTGATGAATGTGGCCAGGGCCATCCCCACCAGCGCGAAGACCCCGACGATCGGTCCGGACGTTGTAAGGAACAGCGCCATAGCCACGATGGGCAAGAACTCGCCAATAGCACCCGCGGCGAAGATGAACGGGCCTATGGGCTGATCGAGCATCCCCGCCTCGCGCATGATCGGCAGCAGCGTCCCCAACGCAGTTGTGGTCAAAGCAATGGCGATAGCCAGGAAGTCGTTGATGATGCCGGCCTCGTAAAGAAGGGCAGTGACCAGCACGGAGATCCCGGCGCTGACGAACCAACTACCGAGCCCGATCCGTCCCGGAGGCTGGCGCATCAGGTTGAGGTCCAATTCGTACCCAGCCAGCAGAAACAAGAAGGACAGCCCGATCGTCGCCAGCAGATTCACGTCTTCTGGCGCGGCGAACCCCAGACCCTCCTGCCCGATCAGTACCCCGCCGATGAGCATGAAGACCACAGGTGGCGCCTTCGGTCCGGGCAGGATCCGGCTGAAGATCGGCGCCATTGCCGCAACAAGGATCACGAAGAATAGCGACGCCAGGGGATCAGTCATGCGACCAACCTTGACATGGGCCCCGCGCGTGTCCTGGGAGGCTCCCGCCCGCGCTGCCTCAAGCCGACGACCCGGGTCCTGGTTAGAGGTTGTGCTGTTGGTTAGTAAATCCACGCGTTGAAACGCTAACCAACAGCACAACCTCTAACCAGCTGGCCTACCCCGTAGCCCACGTGCCTCAACGTCGAAAGATCAGCTACTCGGTGACGCGTCCGGACAAGGTGTCGCGCAGCCTGTCCACCATTCCCACTCCGGGTCCGACCATCTTGTGGAACAACTCGCTGTGCGGCGCACCGGGGTGGGGCCGGGTCGGCGCGATGCGCTCAGCCATCTCGACCTTGGAACGCAGATCGATCAGCTTCTGCGTGGGCACGGCCTCACGCAGACGGGGGAACTGCTCGTCCTCCTCGTCGGAGATGTGGTCGGCCAACACCTCTTGCAACCGGGCAACGACCTCGGCGAACTTGCCGTTGGACGGCTCCAAGCCCTCGAGCTCCTTGAGCAGCTCCTCGAGCTCCTGGTGCTCTCCGGTGTCGTGCTCGACGGCCTCGTCGCCGTCCGGCAGGTACTCCCGGATGACCGGGTACACGTACATCTCCTCTGCGACCGAGTGCCGGACCAGGCTGGCGATCACGATGTCGGCGATCTCGCGCGGGTCCTGCTCCTGCCCGTCCTGCATGCTCAGCTGTCCAAGCAGGTCCTCCACCTCGCGGTGCTCCTGCATCAGCAGGTCCAGGACGTCGGGCTCCATGCTGGTCGACTCGGCGGTGCTCACAGTTTCCTCCAAAGGGTTGCGGGGTCGAAGGCGACTTGTGCCCCGCCCACGGCTGTCCATACCGGCGCGGGGATGGATGCACCGGGCGCGGGTACAGCGCAAGAGGCTTGACCAACGGCAAGCCACACCGGTACGAAAGGGAGCTCCACAATGTCCTATGAACAACAACCGCAGGCACCTGCGGGGACCTACGGGACCACCAACCCGGCGTCCCCCGCACCCTCGGTGGTCCCTGACCCCTACGAGCACCGTCAGGAGATCCGGCCGGCCAAGACATCCGCGGCGGCCGTGTTCTCCTTGGTCTTCGGGCTCTCGGCTCTGCTCAGTGTCCTGACCGTGATCCTGGGACCCCTGGGCCTAGTGCTGGGGATCATCGGGATCCTGCTCGGGGTCTTCGGGATCCGCAACGCCAAGCGGGCCGGGGTGACAGGACGCGGCGTGGCCATCGGCGGACTGGTCCTGTCGATAGGGGCGGTGCTACTCGGTGCCGCCATGGGCCTGGGCTTGACGTTCTTCCTCAACGACGAGAACGCCGTGGATCGCGTGGAACAACAGCTGCAGGACTGGCGCGACCAGCTGCCCACTGACGTCGACATTAACCAGTAGCACCGGCGATGCCCCGGTTGCGCCGGGCGGATCCCGCCACACCAGGTTGGACCCGTCGCCGGCGCGGCCGGGGTTTCTCGTACCTGGATCAGGATGGCCGGCCACTTGGTGCTGCTGACAGGTCGCGTTGCCAGGACCTCGTCATCCCGCCGGCGTGGACCGACGTCTGGATCTGCCCGTGGCCCAACGGTCACCTGCAGGCAGTCGGCACCGATGAAGCAGGCAGGCGCCAGTACCTGTACCACCCGGCTTGGCGCGAGCAGCGTGACGCGGAGAAGTTCGACCGCGTTCTGGAGTTCGGCGCCAGCCTGCCCGCAGCAAGGGATGTGGTGTCCCAGCACCTGCAACGACCAGGCATGCCGCGGGAGAAGGCGCTAGCGGTGGCCTTCAGAATCCTGGATCTGCGCGGACTTCGGATCGGGTCGGAGAGTTACGAGGACAGCTACGGTCTGGCCACGCTGCGGCGCGATCAAGTCAGCACCCGCGGCGCGAAGATCTGCCTGCACTTCCTCGGCAAGTCCGGCAAGGAACACGACGTGGTCCTCGACGACCCCGAACTGCTGCCGGTCGTGCGTTCCCTGCGCCGGCGGGGGTCCGGCAACGGCGAACTGCTGGCCTACAAGCGAGACGGCAGGTGGGTGGATGTGACCAGTAGCGACATCAACGAGTACCTGCGCGAGGTCGGTGTGGACGGCACCGCCAAGGACTTCCGCACCTGGCAGGCCGGCTTGCGCGCTCTGGTCACTCTCAGCACCGCACCCTCGCACACCGATCGGCGCACAGTCGTCGCGCGCGCGATCGAGGACGCGGCCAACCATCTGGGCAACACGGCCACCATCGCCAGATCGTCGTACGTGGACCCCCGCGTCGTGCAGTTGTACCTGCAAGGCGAGTCGCTGCCCCTGGTCGACGACGACTGTCTGGTCGCTTGGGAACCGGCACTGCTCGAACTGCTGGGATAGCCGTTCCGGCAGACAAGTCGAAGGGACCCCCGCTGCGCCTAGCAGGGGCCCCTTCGAGTCCGTGTCGTGTCAGCTCTTGGCGCTGGACACCTTCTCCTTCACCGCGTCGGCGGCATCGCTGGCCGTCTGGCTGGCGGCGTCCGCGATGGTCGACGCACTGGCCTTCGCCTGCTCGCCGACCTCCTGGGCCGCCTGCTTGCCCTGCTCCTGGGCGCGGTTGACGATCTCGTGCGCCGACTCCTGCAGCGGCGCCACGAGATCCTTCGCGCCGAGGTTCTCAGCAGCCTGACGTTCGGTGTTGGAGACAGGGATCAACGACCCGATCAACCACCCGATGGCGAAGGCGCCGAGGCCCACCGCCAAGGGGTTTCCTCGCGTCGTGGATCGCATCTGCTCGGGGACCTCGCTGACGGTCTCGCGTGCAGAACCGACCGACTCCGACACCGTCCCCCGCGCGGCGTCGAGTGCATCCTTGGCCGACGACGCGCCACCCTCGGCCGAGCCCATCACCTTGTCCTTCATCGAGTTCACCGACTCCTTGACCCGGTCGGCGCTGCGCGTGGCAGCCCCCTTGATGCTGGCCTTCTCCTGCAGGGCCTCGACGTTCTCGCGAAGGTCCTCGCGAGTCTGCTCGATGTCTGACTGAATCTCTTCGGGTGTCGTGCTCATGATTGTCCTTTCAGGGTTTCTGGGATCTCACGCAACGTCTCCACGGTGCGTTCCGGTTTGGGGTTCATCTCGGCCAACTTCGAGCGGCCGGCTAAGAACAGCGCGGCCGCGATCGCCGCCCAGACCACTGCCACGATCAAGTAGCACCACGCGATGTCGATGTCGAGCAGGCGCTGCAGACCTTCGACTGCTGCCCAGGAGACGAGCACCAGCGCGATCGCGCCCAGGGCGCCCGCTGAGGCCATCAGGGCCAACGCCTTGCCCGCGACTGAGGCCTCCTGCTTGACCTCGGCTCGGGCCAAGGCCACCTCCTGCCGGAAGAGTTTGGAGGTGGTCTCCGTCAGGTTGGTGACGAGTTCGGCGAACGACTGATCAGGCGTTGGTGTTGTGTCACGCTCCACCCGCAGGCCGTCGGAGTGGGTGTCGGCGTTACTCATGAATCGGTCCGTCCCTGACCGATCCGGACGCCAGCCTGCGGCAGTTCCTCGCCCACCTCGACCACGGGCTGATCGTTGCTCGGGTAGGCGGACTGCGGGTCATAGGCCCGCTTCGACAGCGGCCCAGAGGCCTCACCCAGAAGCGCCTCGTCTGAAGCGCCACCGGTCAGGTGCGGGTCCGAGGCGTGCACGCTGGTGCCACCCGGGCTGCTCAAGGCACCGGTCGCCGGGAAGTCCCCGCCGCTCACCGGCGTGATCATTGGCGTCGAGGTGTTGGGCGTCGGCTTGCTGCTCATGGCGCTGCGGGTGATCCGGCCTACCACCAGGCCGGCCGCGGCAGCCCCGGCCAGAAACAGCATGGGACGCCGACGTGCGAAGTCCTCCACTGCCCGGACCATGTCGCCGGGTTCATGGCCCTCGATCCAGCTCGCGATCTCGCGGGTCCGCCCGGATGCCTCGCCAGCCAATCCGGCGACGCGGCCATCGCCGGTCGCAGAGGTGCGCTCAAGTTCGTCGCCGACCTCCCGCAACGTGGCGGCCAACCGGTCCTTCTGTTCGTGAACCTGGTGGTTGACCTCGCCGGCGATGTCGGCCATCACATTGCGGGTCTGCTCCTTGGTCGTGTCGGCCACGGCCCTGATCTGGTCGGCTGCCTGCTCGCGGACATCCACTTCGTGTTCTTCGTGAGCCGAGGTCGCCTGCGTCCCGGTCAATCCAGTGCTCCCTTGCATGGGTGCACTCCTTCCATTGTCGTCGGCGGACTGCGACTGATCGCTGTCCAGCTTGCGGTAGCTGATTCGTACCCCTGGTGACCAGTGCCATACCCGGACCGCGGATGGTCTGCACGCCCACGGGTAGAGGAAGTCGTGCGGCCACCAGGGCTGCAATGACAACGAGGAGATCGAATATGGATTCCGACACATCCATCGGGCAGGAGACCGTCGACCGCGTCACGGGCGCCTTCCAGCGGGTTGCTGGGGCAGTGACGGGGCGCGACGACCTGCAGCGCGAGGGGGAGCTGCGCCACGACAGAGCAGAGGCGCAACGCAAGGCCCGCAAGTCCGAGGAGCGTGCCGAGATCGCCGAAGAGCTGCAGGAGGCCGAGGCAATGCAGCGCGAAGCCAGCTCGCAACGGGCGGCAATGATCGCGCAGAAGCGCACGCAGCAGGAGATCGACCAAGCAGAACGTGACGCCACGGCCGCCGACCAGTTGGTGGTGGACCTCACCGAGCGCGCCAAGAACGCGGCGGAGGCCGATGCCCGACGGGCGCAGGAAGCCGCTGACCGCAAGGCCCAGGCGGCCCGACGCGAGCGCGCGGACACGCAGAAGGAGGTCAGCGATCTGTCTCGCGCAGCCGACCAGCAGCAGGCACGCGCCGATCGCCTGGACTCCGCTGCCGAAGGTGACGCCCGCCTCACCGAGCGGTTGTTGTCCAAGGGCATGAACGTCGCCCGCCTGCCGCTCAACGCCGTTGAGAAGGTCACCGGCAAGCGCGGTAGCAACTGGCCCCCGGCCGTCGGGTTCGACTCGCTGGAGGCCACCGTGATGCAGGTTACTGGAGGGTTGCTGCGCGACGAGGACATGGTTCGTCGGGGCCGCTCGAAGCAAGCTGCGGCCGCATCCAAGTCCGAGGCTGTGAACCAGCAGGCCGAGGCCGACCGGTTGGCCCTCGAAGCCGAGCAGCGCGAAGCAACACGACTGGAACTGGTGGAGCAGGACAAGCGCCGGGCTCGGGAACGGTCCAAGTCACGCAAGCAGGAGTTGGACAAGCGCGAGCAGGGCAAGCGCCAGGAGGTCGCCAACACCGCGCGGACCCGCAAGACCAACGCGCGCGAGCGTGCGGCGAAGGCTGAGGAGGGTCTTGAGAACCGCGAGCGCAACGACGCGCTCAGCGATGCAGAGGGCAAGGAGAAGGCCGCGGTCCGCAAGAAGACCGCAGCCCGTCAGGCGAAGAAGGCCGCCGACCTCGACCAGCAGGTCGAAGCCTCGCGTGCATCACGTCAGTCCCGCCGAAACTGAGTCGGCCGATGAGGGAGCCGGGAGGGTGCCGCCACACCCTCCCGGCGAACTCTGAGCGGCAGGGGGATTATTCCGCTCAGAGCGCCGCCGCACGGACCGGAGAGGCCGGCGGCGGACATCTATCAGCCCGGCATCGTCTGCCCGCCGACGGGCGCAAGCACCTCGCCGGTGTAGTACGACGACAGCCGGTTGCTCGCGAAGAAGACGTACGAGGGTGCGATCTCGTCGGGCTGGGCAGCCCGTCCCATCGGGGTGTCCGTACCGAAACCCTTGACCTTCTCGGTGTCGAACGTCGCTGGGATCAGAGGCGTCCACACGGGCCCGGGAGCTACCGCATTGACCCGGATCCTGCGGTCGACCAGGGCCTGGGCCAGCGAGTAGGTCATGGCGATGATGGCGCCCTTGGTCGCGGCGTAGTCGAGCAGCGTTTTGTGTCCCTGCAGGCCGGTGATCGAGGCAGTATTGATCACCGCACATCCCTCACCCATGTGCGCGAGCGCAGCCTGGGTGAGGAAGAACGTGGCCTCGATGTTGGTGGCGAAGGTGCGCTGCCACTGTTCGGGGGTCAGATCCTCGGGCCGGTCGACCGGCTGCTGGAACGCCGCGTTGTTCACGAGGATGTCCAGGTGGCCGAACTCGGCGACCGTGCGCTGCACAAGGCTGACCCGGTGCTGCGGATCGCAGATGTCTCCCGGTACTGCCAGGAAGCGCTGGCCGGCCCCCTTCACGAGTTCGCCGGTACGGGCCGCGTCCTCGTGCTCGTCCAGGTAGGAGGCGACCACGTCGGCCCCTTCCTTGGCGAAGGCCACGCACACGGCGCGCCCGATGCCGCTGTCCCCACCGGTGACCAGTGCGACCTTGCCGGCAAGCAGTGCGCTGCCCTGGTAGTCGGACATCTCATCGCGCGGCTGCTGGTCCATCTGCTGCTCAGTGCCTGGGTACTCGAGCGTCTGCTCGGGGTGGGTTGCCTGCTCGGTGCTCATGGGCGCCCTATACCCCCCTCAGAGGTGGGCATACACACACTCAGGTCCGTGCGCTCTGCCAGGGAATCACGCTGATGCCACCTGAGTTCTCAAGCACGGCCCACTCGATGTCGGCGAAGGTGCGTAGACCGTGCTGCTCGCGCCCCGCGGTGACGATGTCGTCAATCGTGAGCCGGAAGTGCCGCATCGCTTCATCGATCGGACGGCCCTGCCGGACCAGAACCACCGGGACGCTGTCCGACCACTTGCGAAAGCCGGGGAACCGCCAGGACAAGTAATCCGACGCTCGCTCCAGCACGATCAAGGTCAAGATCACGAGAAAGGCCTGGGTGACCGAGAAGTCCTCACCGATGAGTGCCTGCTGGGTGGCTTCGGAGATCAGCAGGAGCAGGATCAGGTCGAACGTGGTCACCTGCGCCAGAGACCGCTTGCCCGTGAGCCGGAAGAGGACCAGGAGGATGAAGTAGACCCCGGCGGTGGTCAGAACCGCTTCCATGCCGACCCCCTCATGGCAGCACGACTTGAGTGAACGGCACGGACTGCCCGTCGACTCGCACCTCGCCGGTCACCGGGCCGGGGGCGCTGAGACGGAAAGAGATCACAACGGTCGATGTCTCGGTTCCGGCCGTTTCGATCTCCAAGGACAGCCCCGCGGGTATCGCCTTCTGCGACGCCGGTTCCGGCGACACCGAGCGGATGTCCCCGGCATCGACCCAGTCACCCAGGATCTGCAGATCCGCTTGGCCCGACGGCGGGGAGTCGAAGACGATAGTGAGTGTGTCGTCGGCCTCGCGGTGGGTCACCGATTGGTATTGCAGTTCGACGTGACCGGACATGGTTCGCGACTGGGCTGCTGAGAGCGGGCCTGTCCCAAGACCACCGGCGAGTGCGGCCAGGAACACCAGGGAGAGGCCCACCCAGCCCACGCGTTCCAGGCGCCACTCCCGGCGGTGGAACGCACTCTCCTGCGGCACCTGGATGCGGCGGTCGGCCTGGGTAGCCATGTCACCTCCAGTACCCGCCTTACCCACCACTAGACCCCGGATAGCCCTCACCCAAACGGGTACTGGTCCCTATGCCTTTGGACATCGCTTTGCCCGAACGATCAAGCGTCTTCTGGGGTGCCCCCGAGGTGCGCACCCGGCCCTCGGAACTTCAGGACCACCATGACGTCGTCGTGGTGGGGGCAGGGATCGTCGGCCTTTCGACGGCGTTACTGCTGGCCGAAGCGGGAGTCGACGTCTGTGTGGTTGAGGCCCGGACACCCGGTGCAGGCACGACGACCGGGTCCACGGCCAAGGCGACGCTGCTGCAGGGAACCCGCCTCGGTCAGATCCGTCGCACTCACGGCCGGGACGTTGCTGGCGCCTATCTGCAGGCCAACCGGATCGGCCAGGACCTTATCCGCCGCGTCGTCGAGGAGGCCGGCAATGTCGACCACGCGGATCGGGACGCGTGGACGTACGCAACCACTGAGAACGGCGCAGCCCAGGTCCATCAGGAGTTCGACGCAATGGTGGACTTCACACTTCCCGTTGCCCTGAGCGACGACCACGGTCTGCCGTTCCCGACCACCGCCGCCATCCGGATGTCGGATCAGCTGCAGATCGACCCCGCGGCGTACGTCTCTGCGCTGCATGACGCCCTGACCGCGCTCGGCGTTCCGGTGGTGTGGCCACACCGGATCACCGAGGTCGAGCAGCAGGCCGAGATGTTGCACCTGCGAAGCGCGGAAGGTTTGCAGGTGCGCGCACGCTGGGTCGTCCTGGCGACCCTGCTGCCCTTCCCGCTGCGCACCGTCATGTTCGCGGACAGCACCCCGACCCGGTCGTACATCCTGGCAACGAGGGTGAACGGTGAAGTCCCGCAGGGGATGTACATCAGCACCGAGAGCCCCACCCATTCGCTGCGCACCGCCTACGACGAGCAGGGCCACGAGCACCTGTTGATCGGCGGCCACGGGCATCCGACCGGCAAGCAGAACCCGGCCAGTCGGCACCTGCAGGGCGTGGCCACGTGGGCCCGGGACAACTTCGACATCCAGCAGATCACCCACAGGTGGTCGGCGCAGGACTACTCACACGTCGACATGCTGCCGCAGGTCGGCCGTTCCCCGATGGGCCCTGAGCGTCTTCTGATAGCCACGGGCATGAACAAGTGGGGGATGACCAACGGCTCAGCAGCCGCCCACGCCCTTGCCGACATCATCACCGGCTCGCCGAAACCCTGGGCTGCGATCATGGCGCCCCGGTTGGCGGGCAGCGTGTCCGGAGCCCGCCGCCTAGCCAAACTCAATGCCGAGGTGGGTGCGAACCTGGCCCGCGGTTGGCTGCTCGAACCCCGCCTCGGTGACCAGGACGGTCGGGAGGCGCGCGTCTTGCGCCGGGTGGGCCAACCCGTGGCCGTCAGCACCGTGGACGGCCGACGCCGTGCGTGCAGTGCCGTGTGCACCCACCTCGGCGGGATCGTGCGCTGGAACGACGCGGAGAAGACCTGGGACTGCCCACTGCACGGTTCACGCTTCGCGCCCGACGGATCGGTGATCGACGGTCCGGCCGTCGAGCCGTTGGCGCAGCGGGAGGTACCGGCGGTATCGTCTGAGTCGTCCCAACACCGCACCTGAAGGCGGGGCAAGCGTGGATCAAGGCCGACCGGCACACCGGACAGCGGTGATCGGGGTCGCCTTGGGCTGTCTGCTGGTCCTGGCCATCACGGTTGGGGAGTTCGGCTGGCCGCTGATTCCCACGATGGGAATCGTGGTCGTGGCGGCCGGGCTGTATCTCAGCTCTCGACAGACCTTGATCGTTGCAGGTTCCGCAGTGGCGACCGCCCTGGTCCTGATACTGACCCAGGATGTTGACCGCCCCTGGTACCGGTTGGGCAATGTGGTCCTCGCCTCGCTGCTGGGCGTTGCGGTCTCTTGGGCGCTCGAACAACGCGTGCGCAGCATCACGCGTCTGCAGCAGACCCAGGAGAAGGTCTTAGCAGGGGTACCCGACGCCTTGGTGGTGCTCGACGACCAAGGGCTGCTCATCCAGACGAATCACGCGCTGGTCGACCTCGTGCCCACTGCCGTCCTGGGGCAGAGCCTCCATGCCCACCTGGGTCACGTCCGAGCCGACGGCACACCCTGCCCGGGAGGTTGCCTGCTGGACGACCCCACGACCATTCATGAAGCTGCTGATGGGGAGGTCGTCGCCGGGGAACGGATCACCCGCGATGGGCACCCAGTGCCGATCGAGTACACCGCCGCGCGGGTGGATTCGGGCACGTGCGTATTGAGTTTGCGCGACGTCAGTCAGCTGGTAGCGGCTGAGGCCGACAGGCGGGCCCTTCTCGAAGCCGCATCCCGGCAGCGCGAACAAGAAGAGTTAATGCGAGCACTGCGGCCCAACCACGGGGGGGGTCTCATGACCCTGCACGGGGTCGCGGTTGACGTCTGGAGCACCTTGGACGGTTCCAGGGCCACTGTGGGCAGAGACCTGACTGACGTGAGTGTTCTGTCCGATGGCCGGGTTCTGATCCTGGTCGTGGATGCCTTGGGAGCTGGGGTTGTGTCGGCGCGCGACGCCTGGCGGGTCCTGTACGTCAGCCGCGCCTACGCCCATGCGGGCATACCGTTGCCGGACCTCGTCGCCCACACGGCCGCAGCTCTGGCTGCCGAGGACGAGCCACCCAAAGCCTCCCTGCTGGCCGCCGTGCTCGACCCCCGCGACGGTGCTCTCGAGGTTGCCACGGGGGGCCATCCACCTGCTTTGCTGCTGCACGAGAACGGGCACACGCAATGGTTGGAAGCGGTGGGACGCGGAGTGGGAGCCCCGAGCCCTGGCTCCCGAGACGTGGTCAGCACGCACATGGACGTCGGAGATTCCTTAGTCCTCTACACCGACGGGGTGGTCGCTGGTACCCGGGACCTCATCGCCGGCTTGTCGGGATTGAAGAGCACGGCCGTCGCGCTGCGCCGCCGCGCCACCGATGGCTGGTCACGCTCTCTGCTGGAGGCCGTGATGCCCTCAGGTGGAGTGCTCGGCGACGCAACAGTGCTCATCGTGCGGCTCGTCGCCGATCAGGCTGAGCCCAGCCTCCACACGAGCACTACCCGCTGACCGAGCCGCACGGCACGCACCAGGCTGCCCGGCACCCCCCACGGAGCTTCGCTTGGGATCGTCACCGTCGTGGACCAGGATCCGCCGGTTTTGATCAAACCGCGCAGTGACCCCGTCGTGCCCTCCTCGGCAAGGAACGGCCAGACCTCCAGCATGCGACGGCCAACCCAGGCACCGGCATTCACGATGCTCGTTGAAGCGTCCTGAACGACGAAGTCGGTCGCCGCCCCGTCAGCATTGATCACCGCCTCCATCAACAGCCAGGGGTCCAGGTGCAGCCGCAAGAGCGTGTTCAACCAGTCGAGTTCCGGGTCGGCGGCCGCGGCGTTGCGCATCAAGAGCGGCGCTACTCTCTGCACCGCCTTGGTGATGGCGCGTTGACGCAGTTCGTCGAACACTTCCTCAGTTCGCCAGATGAGTCCGACCACACCGATCACCGACCCCTCGTCTGTGACCGGGATGGTTGCGGTGGCCTCGAAGCCAGCAGACCCACTTCGGGCCACCTGAGGGAACTCAGCGATGCGGGAGGCCCGATCGGTCCAGAACAGCGAGACGTTGTCCAGCACTGAGCGCACAAAGGGGACGTCGGTGCTGGGCGGGATGCTGCGCCAGGAACTCACCAGATCACCGGGCACCCCGACCTGGCCAACCAGGCGCAGTGATCCGTCGGCGCTCGTGCGATACATCGTCAGCGCTGCGACGTCGAATTGCTGGAGGAGGTCCAGCAACAGGGCGGCCGCCTCGTCACCCTTGTCGGTGGCTCCGGCGACCGCCTCCATGATCGCGGTCACGACACCGGACTTGATGTCCGGCTGCTCGCGAAGGGCCTTCCAGGTGCCGCTGGTCGCTTCACTGACCGGGAGTTCCTCGCGCAGAAGCTTCTCGCCAATCTCGGGGTCGATTCCTTCCGGGATCGCCACTCCGACCACTGTGGCTGCTACCTCGACGAGTTTGACGTTGTGCTGCTGGGACATCGTGCGCAGCCTCGTGAAGGCTTCGTCCAAGGAGATCCCGTGGCGCTCCACGAGGACCCCTTTGGCCTGTTCGATGACAGCACGCATCCGGGCCATGGCCCGCAGGTCGCGGACCTCTTTGCCGAGGGCCGCGACCGTCTCCGCCAGAGGTGAGTTCGGGGCCTGCCACCTGCTGCCCCCGTCGACGGGACTCATCCCTGGTCACCGCCCCGACCGCTGGACTGCGCCAGATCCAGTAGTCCCGCGATCCCCAGAATGAGGCTGACACCTGGTGATGCGCCCTGCAGTTCAACCGTCGCACCATGTTCGGCGGCACGACCCACGAGCGTCCCCAGGAGATCCACACCGGCCGCGCCTATGAAACTGCACTCATACAGATCCACGACCAGCGACTGCACCGAGTCATCCAGCTCAACTGGCATGTGCGCGAGGCTCGCCTGCATGGCAGGACCGTCCACATCCCCGACAAGCACGATTCGCAGGGTTCCGGCTTCACGCATCCAGGTCGTTTCTGCGTTCCCAGGTTCAGGACTCACGTGTGTGCCCTCCTGTTGCGTCGAGTCTTGCGCGTTTGCTGCTCCAACAACTCGAGGCTGCTGGCCAGCACCGGGGCGGTCTCGACATCACGGACGAAACTGACTGCATCGTAACAACGCTCAGGGAAGGGCTCGCCGACACAAGAGGTCCCACACACCGGGCACGACGTGGTCCACGAGATATGGACCCGGTGCCGCGAGCGCCCCTGCGGCCCGGCATTGATCAGATTCCCGAACCAGTACACCGACACCGTGGCGGTCCCCACAGCATCGGCCAGATGCCGTGGGCCGCTGTCGTTGCCCACCAGCAGAGTCGCCGCTTCCAGCAGCCCCACCAGTTCGCTGAGACTCAGGTCGACGCCGGCCACCGAGGTCCGGATCCGACGCGACACCTGCGCCACGATCTCAGCCTCACTGGGGTCGCCGAGCACGACGATCTGGGCCCCGCTGGCTGTCAACGCCTGACCGACCAGGGTGAAGCGTTCCAGCGGCCAACGCCGTCGCGGGTCCGTGGCGCCCGGGTGGATGACCACTATCGGGTCGTCGACGTCCACGCCATGCTGGGTCAACCAGGTGCGCGCCTGCGCCCTGTCCTCGCGGCTGACGTGGAACCTGGGGTTCAGCCGGGTCGGGACGGCGCCGACAGCCTGCACCACCTCGGCGTACTTGTGCACCTCCGGCTGCCAGTACTGATAGCTGATGCTGCGATCCAGAGCGGGCGCATCGGCGGCTCGCAGCCCGACGGTGAACTTGGCCCCGAGTGCGCTCACGAAAGGGTTGCTGTTGCGCCCGCCACCGTGCATCTGGAACGCGAAGTCGAAGTTGCGATCACGCATGGAGTCCAGGAACGCCTGCGTGACCGCGGAGTCCGGCGCCTTACCGACAGGCGGGTTGCGGATGCCGTGTGTCCACGGGATCACCACAGCCTCATCGACCGGACCTGCCCTGCTGTTGAGACCTACCGCGTGCCACGGAAGGCCGAGCAGCGTGATTCGCGCCTTCGGGGCACTGTCGCGTAGTGCCTGCAAAGCCGGCTCCGAGCCGAGGTAGTCGCCTATCCCGTTGGCTCGCAGCACGGCGATCGATCGGGCTGCCGCCAGTGGAACGGGCGGCACAGCATTGGTGCTCATGCGGTCGAGCCCGTGACTGCGGCACAGGCAGCGATGACCCCGGACGTGGAACGATCGGGCAGCAGCTGCACGGGGTGCACACGTCCGCCGAGCCGGGCCACGGCCCGGGCTTCGGGCAGCGACAGAACGTCGTGGTCGGCGCCCTTGACGTACACGTCCGGCCGGATGGCCTCTACCAGAGCCAGCGGCGTGTGGCCGTCGAACGCGACGACGTGATCGACCGTGCCCAGAGCGGCCAGCACTGCTGCGCGGTCCGCGACCCGGTTGACGGGCCGGCCGGCTCCCTTGATGGCACGCACTCCTGCATCGCTGTTGAGGGCCACCACCACGACGTCCGCCTGGGCGGCCGCGGCCCGCAGGCAGGCGACATGTCCGGCGTGCAAGACATCGAAACAACCGTTCGTCAGTGCGATCCGTCGGCCGGCAGCCCGGTGCTCGCGGCACACCTGCAGGAGCGCCTCGGTGGTCAGCAGTGGGCCGTCGGCACCGGCTACCAGGTCCTCCCGCGAGCAGCTGGCTGTCCCGGGTCGCTGGACCACGACGGTGGCCGCGCACACCGCGATCTCCAGCGCGTCGCCCATAGGTGCGCCCACCGCGAGGGACACAGCCATGGCCGCGGACAAGGTGTCTCCCGCCCCCGCACTGTGTGGTTCGTCGATTCGCCGGGTTGGCACATGATGTGCACCCTCGTGACTTAGCAACACCGCGCCGTCCCCGTCGAGGGTGACCACGACATTGCTGCTCCCTGTCATCTCGAGAAGCCGCTCACGGCCGTCGCAGAGCCGTTCGATGCGGGCAGGCCCCGAAAGCTCATTACCCAGATCCAGAAGTTCGCGAGCCTCCGACCAGTTGGGGGTGACGACGGTGGGCTGGCAGTCCTGCCACTGGCGCACCCGATGCGCGTCCACGAGTAGCGGCTTATGCGACGCCGCACCGCCTACTACCTCCCGCAGCGCGGGGCCAGCGCAGACCCCCAAGCCATAATCGGCCAGGACAATGGCATCGGTGGTATCGAGCAGTGCCTCCAACCGCCCCGCGAGTTCTGAGTCCACGGAGTCGGGAACGGGCCCCGTCTCTCCCTCGTCGAAGCGGGCGACCACTTGCCGGCCGACGACCACCCTGCGCTTGGCCATGGTGATCCGCCCGGGGACGGGTATCAGCAAGGCCTCAACCCCCCTGCGATCGAGTTGCGTGGCCACCAGCTTCGCGACATCGTCACTGCCCACCGCGGAGAGCATCCTGGTGCGAGCCCCGAGCGCCGCGGCGTTGACGGCGGTGTTCCCCGCTCCACCGGGCACGGCCTCCCGATAGGTGACGGCGACAGTGGGAACAGGTGCCTCCCGGGCCACCGAATGGGAGGCACCTATCAACCATTCGTCGAGCAACAGGTCGCCCAGGACCAGAACCCGGCCCCACGCGAACCGTTGGACGATCGAGATGAGTTCATCGCGCAGAGTCACGACTCCTCCAATAGCAGCAGTACGACCTTCTCCACGTCCGCCACGGGGACGTCGGATGCCCTCGGATGGGTTCCCGCCGCCTGAACCACGGTGCTGGGCACCGAATCGGGGGGTCCCCACTGGCCGGTCGAAGCTGGTCCGAAGATGACAACCGAGGCGACCCCGTAGGCGTGAGCCAAGTGGGCGGCGCCGGTATCAGCGGTGACCAAGAGCCGGGCCTCGGCGACCAGGGCAGCGAACTGCGCCAGGTCCAGGCGTCCGGCCAGTACCCGGTCGCCGGGCAGTTGCGCCTCATGTGCGACCTGCTGGGCACGCACGACGTCACCGGGCCCTCCCGTGACCACCAAGTCATGACCGTGCAACTTCGGAATCAACTGTGCGAAGTGCCCCGGCGGCCAGCGGCGTTCCGGGTCCGAGCCTCCGACATGCAGGACCACCCGCCCCCGCGGAACCTGCACGTGGGGGCGCTTGATGCCCAACTGGTCGGGGTCGGCGTCGATCCCGACCCACTGCACCAACCGGCAGAAGCGAGCACGTTCGGGCTCGTCGGGGTCTATGAACCACTCGGGGCCGCATTCCCAGACCGTCGGGCAGGCGAAAGCCACCAACTCCCGCGGGTTCGCACGCAAGAGGGCCTGGTGGCTCTGAGGGCCCCGGCCGTGCATATTGAAGACAAGACAGGCCGACAGGTCCTGCCGGGGCATCAGGCCGTCGATTCCCACCGCCCGCGTCACCCCGGGGATGAGCCCGACGAGCGGATGCAGCCAGTCGGGCGCAGCGACGGTAAGTTCCTTGCGCGAGTGCCCCTGGGCCAGTGCGCGCAGTGCTGGTACCGCGGTGAGCAGGTCCCCGATCCCCGCTGCCCGGAGAGTAAGGACCTCTATGGCCATGACCTCTCACCACCGGGTGTGATCATGACTTCGGGGACGTGGGCGGTACCCCGATGACTCAAGACGTCGACGATCACATCGGCCACGTCGGCGGGGTCCATCAGCGGGGCATCCGGAGCCGGGCGGTACTGGGCTGGACGACCGTCGAAGAACGCCGTGCGCATCCCGCCTGGCATGACGCAGGTGACGCGCAGACGCTCTCCCAACTCCGCGTTGAGCGCCCGGGACAGTCCCACGACACCGAACTTGGAAGCGCAATAGGCGCTGGCATCAGGCAACGCCCTGCGGCCCAGTGTCGAGGCAACGGTCACCACCTGCCCTCCGGACTCGAACAGGGCCGGCAGGGCAGCCCGGATCACAGCCGCGGTTCCCAGCAGGTTCACCTGGACCACACGTTCCCAGTCGGCGGTCTTCACCGATTCCAGAGGGCCGCACGAGTCGACAGCAGCGCAGGTGACGACGGCGTCGAGGCCGTCCTGGGCGATCATCGCGACGACGGACTCCGTCATCTCGGTGTCCGCGAGGTCGACTGTGAAGTGGGCATGACCGTCGCGACCCGGCGTCAGGTCGATGATCAACGGAACACCTCCGGCCTTCGCCACAGCGTGCGCTACCGCCGCTCCGAGCCCCGACGATCCACCAGTGATCAGGACCCGCCCTAGGCCGGTTGTGTCTGACATTGCTCATCCTCCTCTTCGATGGCGCCGGTGCCGGCGCGCGCTGATTCGACCAGCAACGTGGTGCTGCGGCCCTGCAGAGTGGGGAGAACGACGACCTCACCGCCGTGCTCACGCACGACGCGGGCTTCGGGTATCGCGTCCTCGCGGTAGTCGCCGCCCTTGGCGAAGATGTGCGGTTTGAGGCGCCGCACGACCTCGGTCGCGGTGTGCTCCTCGAATATCTCCACGGCGTTCACGCAATCGAGTGCCTGCAGGATGGTCGCCCGGTCCTCCTGTGGGACCAGCGGGCGTTGCGATCCCTTCAGATGACGCACGCTGGAGTCGCTGTTCAGGGCCACGATCAGGCAGTCACCCAGTGCGCGGGCGGAACGCAAGTACTTGACGTGCCCGGCATGCAGCAGATCAAAGCAGCCCCCGGCCAGCACGACGGTCCCACCTCGCTCGCGCACGGCGCTGGCCATACCCTCGGCCAACGTCCCTCGCGATTCGGACTGCCCAGCACCCGGATCGTCCAGCGCCTTGGCAGCACCTCCGCGACCTAGGAAGTCCGCCGCGCCGTCCACGCCGGTGCGCACGGCCTGGGCTATGTCCTGACCCTGCGCCAGACCCACAGCGATGCCCGCAGCGCAGGCATCGCCGGCCCCGCAGGTGTCACCAGCGACGTTCCGCTGCGCAGGCACGACCAACGCAGTGCGTCTGGGCGCACACACGACAGCCCCACGGTTGCCGAGAGTCACGGTGACGCTGCGAGCCCGCCACTTCTTGGTGAGATCTTTTCCCTGCCGTATCGAGCTCGGCAGGTCGGTGCCAGCGGCCCCGCTGAAGTGCTGGGCCTCCCGCACGTTGGGGGTGACGGTCGTGACCCCGGGCACCGGACTCGCGCCCCTTGGGTGAGGGTCCCAGACCAGAGGTGCTCTCCCGAGGGCGGACCTGATCCTGGCGTGCGACGTCACCCCCAGTCCGTAGTCACTGACCAGGACGGCCGCAGCCTCGGCGAGGACATCGTCGAGGTCGGGATGCGCAGCGCGCAGCGGGTACCCCGCCGAGGTGGTCTGATCCATGCGCAACAGAGTGCGGTCGGCCACCCTCACGCGGGTCTTGACCACGGTGCTGTCGGCTCCCAGATTGATCACCGTCATCCGTGACTCGAGCATCTCCGCGAGCCGCTCGCCGGCAGCGTCTCGGGCGATCGCTGTGACCAACACGACCGGGCCGGATTGCGCGGCGATGAGGGCGGCGAGGCCGGCCCCACCGGGCCGGGCGGACTCGTCGATGGACTCCACCACTGGCGCCGGCTCGTCCGGGCACAGCCTGGACACCGACCCGGTGAGGTCGATGTCGAGCATGGCGTCGCCGACGACCACCAGCCGCGACCGCGAGCCGGCTGTCGTCATGACGTCCGCCGCACTTGCGCGTCGAACGTCGCGCACAGGATGTGGATGGCCACCAGTTGCACTTCCTGGATCGCACTGGTGGATGACGAATGGATGACCGCCACCTCGTCACAGATCTGGGCCAGCGGGTTGGGCACTGGGCCGGTCATGGCCCACGTGGTCACACCCAAGCGGGCGGCGCGCTCGGCCGCCTCCAGCAGGTTCTCGCTGTGCCCACTCGTGGACAGCAGGATGAGCACGTCGCCAGCGCGCGCGTGCGCCTCGACCTGCCGGGCGAACATGTGCTGTACGCCGTAGTCGTTGGCGATCGCCGTCAGCGACGAAGTCTCGGCGTGCAACGAGATTGCCGAGAAGGGCGGGCGGTCGTAGCGGAAGCGCCCGACCATCTCGGCGGTGAGATGCTGCGCCTCGGCGGCACTGCCACCGTTGCCACAGACCAACAGCCGTCGGCCCGCCGGGAGTCGGCCAGCCAACCGCCGGCCCCAAGAGGCCGCGCGGTGCAGAGCCGGACCCGACTGTCCAAGCGCGTTCAGCGTCGCTGCCCGGTGCTCTTCAACGATGCCCTCCTCGACAACGTCGAGCGGGGCCGGTGTGACCCTGACGGTGGTCATCAGCTGCCCGTCCGGCCCAACGCCAGGCCGCGGCGAGTGCGGCGCTCGGCGAGCATCTGCACGTAGACGGCCTCGGTGGCCTGGGCCACTTTGTCCCAGCCGTACAGCCGCTCGACCTTGCGCCGCGCCCGGGCACCCATACGGGCACGCAGATCGGCGTCGGCTAGCAAACGCTGCACGGCTCGGGCCGCCTTCTGCGGAGACTTCGGCGGCACCAGCAGTCCGGTGCGCCCGTCATCGACGGTGTCCAGCAGCCCGCCGACAGCCGTGCCCACCAGTGGTTTGGCGCAAGCCATGATCTCCAGAGGCACGATGCCGAAAGGCTCGTACCAGGGCAAGCAGACGGCCACATCCACACCGGCCAGCAGCCGCGGGATGTCCTCGCGCGAGACTGCCCCGACGAAGTCCACTTGCTGTGCAACACCGAGCTCCGTGGCCAGGTCGCGAAGCCGTGCCACTTCGGGATCCGAGTCGATGCCGGCACGGTCCGGGCCGCCGGCAACCACCAATTCCACGTCCGGAAGTTCGCGCAGCGTCTCGACCGCCTCGCCAACTCCCTTGCGCGGCACAAGCCGGCTCAGGGAAAGTACCCGGTGGGCGAAGCGCCGCTCGGGCAGCAGGGGTTCGACGTCGTCCACGGGCACGAACGCCTTGGAGTCCACCCCGCACGGCACGACGTCGATGCTCGCCTGGTCTGAGACGATCTGACGCAGTTCCTGGACCTCGTCGCTGCAGGTCGCGATCACACGGTCAACGTGTGTCATCAGTTGCCGCTCCCCGGGGATCCGCGCGGCCGGGCTCGTGTCCGCCCGGCCCTGGTGCCGCTTCTTCACCACCCCGAGGGCGTGGAAGGTGATGGCGGTCGGCACGTCCAGGCTGTCGGCTGCCGGCTGCGCTGCGATGCCGCTCATCCAGAAATGCGAGTGCACGATGTCCGGCTGCCACCTGGTCCACTGCTCCTGCAGGATCTCGGACATCCTCGGCAGGAAGGGACCGAACTCGTCCTTGGGCACAGGTTGCGCCGGCCCGGCGTCCATGTGGTGGACACGGACCCCGGCCGCCAACTCGACGTAGGCGGGCACATCCGGGTCGTCCCTTCGGGTGTGCACGATCACCTCGTGACCGCGGCGAGCCAGCGCCCGCGACAGCGCGTCGACGTGGACGTTCTGCCCGCCGGCGTCCTCACCTCCCAGCACAGCCAGGGGACTGGCGTGTTCGGAAACCATTGCGATCCTCATCCGTGGACCTCCTTCAGTACGCGGTCCCAGTCGGTCTGGAACCGCTGCAGGCTGTAGCGATCGATGACTGCGGTACGGCAGGCCCGGCCCACGGCTTGCGCGGTGGCCGGGTCGTGGATGAACTCGCGCACTGCGGCGCGCATCCGTTCGAGGTCGTTCGTGATGACGGCCGGACTTTCGGCCAGTCCTTCAGGCGCCTCGGTGGTCGACAGCGCGACGACCGGCATGCCCAGGTACATCGCCTCGAGCATGGACAGGCCCAGGCTCGTCCACCGGCACAGGTGCACGTACACCCTGCGCCCGGAGAGCATGTCGTGCAGGGAGTTGTGGGCGACGTCGCCGTGCCCGACGATGTCGTGGCGGTAGGAGCCGTTCGTCAGGGGTGCCGTGTCGATCCCGAATGCGTCGACGGGCGCGACGGCCGCGATCTCCGGCAGCAGATTCATCCCGGTCACCCGACCCCGCCGGATCGGTTCGTTGGTGACGTACGCGGCCCGGGGCAGCCTGCCTGTGTAGCGCAGTCCCGGGTCCGGGATCCCGTGCTCCACGACCTGGACCTGGGCTCGCCCGTTGTCCCACATGAGGGCGTTGAAATGTGTGACATGCACGATCGGAATCAGCGACTGCTCTGCCATCGGATGCCTGGAGTCGACCGGGGATTCGCGTGGTGTGTTGTGCTCGACGTAGACGGCCGGGACGTCGACCCCCGGCCACATCCCGCACCACTGCCGGACCAGGTCGATCTCATGGGGACGTTGCAGCACCACGACGTCGAAGTGCTCGTGGGCGAGTTCGTCGACCGGCACCTCGCGCACGTCCGCGGGCCAGTCGTAGGTTTCCGGCCGGCCCCGGCCGTCGGCGCCGCGATCAGGGGTCACCGGCACGATCACCTCGTGGGCGCCTTGCACGAAGGCCGTTGACCACGAACCGTGGACGTGCCACATGAGGACCTTCATGCCGCCACCGTCCCGACCAGGCAGCGCACAGCCTCCACGACGTCGTGGGCGCTGACTGACGACAGGCATGGGTGGCCCGGGACCGGGCACTGCCGCGCCCTTGTGTCGGCGCAGGCCGCGAGCTGATCCCCCAGCACCATGAGCCGTTCGGTGAAGGGCGCCCACTTGCCGGCCGGTACCACCGGGGCGAACAACGACACGACAGGCACCTCGAGCGCCGCGCCGAGATGGGCTGGTCCGGTGTTGCCGATCACGAGGGCCTGCGCGGACTTGATCACGGCCGCCAGTTCAGCCAGGGTGGTCCGGCCGCCTAAGTCAACCCCGGTGTCACCGGCCACATGCTTGGTCAGGCTGCGCTCGTCAGGGCTCCCGGTGACGACGACCTGGAATCCGTCCTCGCTGAGAAGCCGGACTGCTTCACGGGCACGGTCGCGGTCCCAGCAGCGGGCGGGGGCGTCGGCCCCCGGATGCACGACGACATAGGGGTTGCGCTTGCCGGCCCACTTGACGACCGGCAGCCCACGGCGGATCCGCGGGCCGCGTCCATCGATCGGATACCCGGCGGCGGCTGCGACCGCCCCACCCCGCTGGGATTCGTGGAGGTCGTCGGCCACAGCCACCCGGACATCGAGCAGGCTGCCCGGGTAGTCGCTGCTGATGCCGCAGATGCGGCCGACGCCTGACAGCCTCAGAAGCAGCGCCGTCGGCAGGCTGCTCTGGAAGGACGAGGTCAGGATCAGAGCTTCTTCGAAGCGCCTGCGGCGCAGACCGAACACGAGTTTGGCCAGTTCGCCGGCGCGCACCGGCGGTGGACTGCCATGGACCCACGGCGCGTCGAAGACCAGGATCTCGTGCAGGTCCGGGACAAGTCGTGCGGCCGGCTGGCCCTGCGACGAGCACAGCAGCGTGACATCGGCCCCGGTCGCTGCCACGGCCCGGATCGCGGGGGTGGCCAGTATGACGTCACCCGCGCTGTCGAGTCGGGTGACGAGGACTCTGCGGGCCATTTCAGGCCGCCTGCTCGCGCTGACTCAGAACCCATTCGACCGCCCGACCGAGGTCGGCGAACCAGAGTCCGGCCCGGGCGATCTCACCGGGCAGAGTGCGTTCGGTCGGGATGAGGATTCCGGCGGCGCGGGCCGCCTCGGCAGCCCCCACATCCATGACGGTGTCACCGATGACGACCACGTTCTCTGGTTGCACGCCCAGGGCGTCGGCGGCGCGCAGCACCAGGCCGGGCGCAGGCTTTCGGCAACTGCATTCGTCCACGGGAGCGTGCGGGCAGTATTGCCAGGTGTCGAAGGGGCCGACCAGTTCATCGACCCGGGCGTTCACGGCCTCCACCTGCTCGACTGTGAGCAGTCCCAGTCCGATGCCCGCCTGGTTGGTCACCACTCCGACGGGGATGCCCTCGCAGCGCAACCTGCGCACGGCCGCGGCCGCGCCAGGAACCGGTCGGACCTTGTCGGGATCGCCGTTATAGGGCGGATCGTCGATGGTGATCGTGTGATCCCGATCGAAGAGCACCGCATCGATGGCGGACATGGGTTGCTCCTTTGGCAGCCCCTCGTGAGAGGGTTCGGAAGAGTTGGGGATTCTTGCCCTGAGGCGCCGAGTTCATACCCGAAGAGCGCGGCAACGATCTGGTCCGCCGGTGACGTGGCCCCAGTGGGCCCCCTGAGTTCAGAGAACGCCTCGGCGCGTGCGAGTGTCCGGATTTGCAGGTTGATCATGGACCTCTGGCGTCGGCCCCTCATGGTGAGCGGGCTTAGGCCTCTATGAGCCTGCAAAGCCGGACACGCACGGCGAACCAACCGGTTCTTGCCCAGGTAATCCTTAAGCAGCCTTGCGCTGCGTCGCGACCTCGGTGACGTCATCGGCGTTGTGCCATGACCTGGGCAGCGGGACATCGTTCAGGACGTGGTCGCGAAGTGCCGCGAGAGTCCTGGTGATCAACCGCGATACGTGGACCTGTGAGAGCCCCAGGCGCTCAGCGATCTCGGCCTGGGTGTGCTCGCCATAGAAGCGCATCAGCAGAATCTCGCGTTCCCGCTCCGGCAGCTGTTGCAAGGCCGCAGTGACCGACTCGCGCAACTCGACATACTCGAGGTTGCCGTCGACGTCACCGACGAGATCGACGAAAGTCTCGTCGCCATTCTCGCCCATCGGATGGTCCAGCGATTTCGAGCTCATGGCCTCACCTCGGGCCTGCATGGCTTGCAGGACTTCCTCCTCCAGCAGCCCGAGTTTCTCCGCGACCTGCGCGGTCGTGGCCTCCTGGCCCGTGGCAGCGCGCACTTCGTCACTGACCTTCTGAACCTTCAGCGAGGCCTCCTGCAGACTGCGTGGCACCCGCGCGGCCCAGCCGTGATCGCGGAAGTGGCGACGCAGCTCACCCAGGATCGTCGGCACGGCGAACGAGTGGAACTCACTGCCGCGGTCGGGGTTGAAGCGAGCTGCTGCTCGTACCAGTCCCAGGGAGGCGACTTGCACGAGGTCGTCGATGCGCTGTCCGCGCCCGGAGTAGCGGTGGGCCAACTGCCGGGCCAACTGCATGTGGTCCAGTGCCAACTTCTCGCCCTGCGCCGTCAGCGGCGGGGTGGTGGACGTGGTCTGCATCAAGGGTCCCGCCAGCTCCTGCGGTTCCGGCTTCAGTTGCAGATACCCGTCGCGGACACTGTGGCCGGCGGCCTCCAGACCGTGCAAAGCGCTGACCCTGCTCAGGGCAGAGGCACCCATGCCGCGGCATCGAAGCGGATCTCGCAGCAGCGCGGCCACAGCGCTGCCAAGAGCGCCGATACCTTCGCGGCCGTCATAGAGCACACCGGTCGCGCCCGGCAGGATGTGGTCAAGGTGCGCCTCCTGGGCAACGGCAACTGCCGCGACACCGTGGGCGGCAGCTTGCAGGACATGGGCGGCGTGACGCGCGCTGTCCTCGCCTGCCAGCAGCAGTCCGGCACCTCGCCAGATGCTCGCCGGGTGGCTCACCCCGGTGGCAGGACGGTAGTCGATGCGGTCATGCAGCCCCAGCTTTCGCGACATACGCCGCAGCTGCGTGCGGTCCCGATCGGGCAGCGGGCCCAGCACAACGAGCCGGTTCCCGGGCCAATACTGCATGGAGGCGATGATCTTCTCAAGGGCCTCGCCACGGGCCATCGTCACGACGTGACCGGCCTTAGACGTCGGGCTTTCGGAAACAGCCGGCTCTGGTACGGCCACCGTCCCGAGGTGGGTGAGGACCTTGACACCCCGGTTGCGCCAGTCGTCCTGCTCTGCGATGGACATCGGCATGACGGCATCGACCATGCGTGCCAGTCGCTGCTCGATCGCCGTGGAAACGGGGTGTTCGTCGAATGTGGCGACGATCGGGATCTGGTCGGGTCGCGCGGCGAGCGCAGCCGTCGTTGCAGCGACCCCCAAAGAATGGATGACATCGGGAGAGGACTGCTTCCAGCGCCGGCGAAGGGCCTCTTCGCACTGCCGCGCAGTGGTGGCGGCGTCGGTCATGGACTTCTGGATATCGGTGTGAACTTCGAACCCGGACGTGGAGATCTTGTCGATCAGGGACTCGATCGCGCTGGGTGGAAGGTGTGACACGTCGGATAGTTGGCGGGAGATTACGTGAACCAGCATTAGGTACCTCGCTCAGCGGCAGTTCGTTTGGCGGTGAGCGACGCGGCCTGCACTCTGAAGCGCACGTCGGCGAGGGACATGTACCCCGCTCGGAGGTTTCTATCCCAAGGAAATGGATCCGTGACCTTACAGATCCTGGTCGGTTCCGACCCAGATCTGGGTGGCCGGATGGACCTTTAGATACGCCACCCTGCTGGACGTGGCAACGACGTTACCGCCCTCGCCGAATGATGTAAAGAAGTTCCTGAAATTGATTCGTCAACAAGGATTTCAGGCTTTGATGCCACGCGCATTGATGGCCGCTTGCAACTCGGCGGCTGTCATGCGCGACCGGTGTTCCACCTGAGCACGCCGGGCCACTTCGTACAGCTCGGTCTGCGACAACTGGGTGCGCGGTCCCTTCTTGAGGCTGCGCAGGTGCGCATCGCGCTTGATCCGGAAGATCTTGCCCAACCTGCGGCGGCTCTGCAGTTCGAGTCGCTGACACACCGTCGGCACCACAAGGGACTGCTCGATGTGACGGATCTCATCTGCGATCGACGCCAGCACCTCGGCGGGCTGGTCGTGCTCCAGGGCCTCGCGCAAGGACTCGATGCGCTCTGCGGGCCAGGCCAGGTCCTTCGCCCGTCGAGCGACCGACGGGTAGACCTCCGTGGCGGCGGCCTGCAGGTGGGCCTTGAGGACGATGTGCAGATCCCTGCGAGGGTCGTGGAAGCCGCGACTGGTCCGCCCGCAGCGCTGCACGAGTTGAGTCATTCGCCGGTGCTCGGAAGCCAGAACCAGCATGATGTCGACAGCCATGGCCGTCGTTTACCCAGTCGCCCGCCGCCGATACGCCGAGACTGCGCCCGCGGATGCATGCCACTCTTACCCCATGCCCACCGAACGTGATGAAGAACAAGCCGCCGTCGACGCGGCCATCGAACGCGAGTCGCACCACGAGAAGACCCGCGACGCTGCTGCGGAACAGGGACTGATCGAGAAGGTGACCCGCGAGGACGCCGACGACTAGAACCTTCTGGGCGCGGATCTCCGCGAGGCGGGCCGTGACCAGCGCTTCGATCAGTTCCGCGGAAAGTGGCTCATCAACGCCGAACCGCAGCGCCCCCTTTGACCACTGGAATCCATCGAGCGTGTCGGCCATCCCGGCAAGTACCGTTCCGCTCATCGGCAGGTACGAGCAGTGCTTCTTCGATGCCGAGTAGCCTGCAACCGCGATCGCGTCGACTTTGAACGCGGGCACCCCGTAGGAGATCCCTTCCTGTGCTTGCCGGCAGGACCGCGCACAGCCTGGCCCGCACGGTCTCCAACGTGGTTCGCTGTGGTTCGGGCACTGCGGCAAGGTACGCCTCGACATCTGCTGCTGACATGGGGCCAGGTTAAGCCGTGGCGAGGGCCCGCACGTAGCGGACGGCGAAGCGTTCCACGATCGAGCCGTCCGGGGCGGCCAGCTTCTGGACCTCGCTCAGGACGGCCTCCCGGGCATGCTCGCGGACCTCATCGGACATCGACACCCAGAACCCGCGCAGGCCCACCGACCACGTCCACTCGTGCCACTGCTCGACGGATTCGAAGCCGGATGTCGTGGGAGATCTCCACGACCTGCACGTCGTTGAAACCAGCGGCCGTCAGCACCCGATGGATGTCCTCGACCGACGAGAGGTCCTTGTGTGCAGGCCGGCTCAACTCGGGGAAGCTCATGGGTGCAGGCAGGTACGGTCTGAATGCCTCATACGCATCCCGCCAGGCGGGGTCCGGGCCGGAGAAGACACTGAATGCCAGGACGCCGCCGGGCTTGAGCACCCTTCGTATCTGGCGCAGACCCCCATCAAGGTCCGGCAGGAAGAACAGGACCATGGCAGCGGTCACGGCGTCTGCCGATCCGTCGTCCAGATCCAACGCCTCCACATCACCAACCCGGACGTCGACGCCGGTCACACCCGCCTGGTCCAGATCTGCGCGAAGCTCGGCAACCATTGGCTCTGCTAGGTCGATCGCCGTCACCGCGCCCTGTGGGACCAAGGGCGCGAGGGCGAACACCACAGCACCCCGCCCTGCACCCACATCGACCACGTGCCAGTCGGGCGCGGGTTCGAGCAGGTCCACCAGAGCGGCTCCGAAGACCTCGAAGAACGGCACCCCCGATTGGTCGTAGGACGGTGCCACCGAACCGAACACACCTGCGATCTGGGCTTTGGCTTGCTCGTTGCTCATAGCCGACCACGTTATGCCCGCCCTGCTCTCCGGGGGGATAGTCAAACCGTCGGTACGTGAAGGCGTGCGTAACATTCGTCGCTCCCGGCGACAGATGTTACGCACGCCCCTTGCGACATTCCCCCTCAGACGCCGGCTTGGGCCTTCTCCTCAGGCAGGTCCAGCGAACCCTCATTGGGGTTGGTGATCTGCGAGGGGGAGACCCGCTTGCGGAACACCCAGTAGGTCCAGCTCTGGTAGGCCAGGACGATCGGGGTGAAGATGACCGCCACGATCGTCATGATCTTCAGGGTGTAGTCGCTGCTCGATGCGTTCCAGATCGTCAGTGACAACGCCGGGTCGTTGGACGCCGGCATCACGTTCGGGTACAGGACGCTGAACAGGTAGGCGACTGCCCCAGCCAAAGTGATCGCGCTGAACAGGAACGACCAACCCTCCTTGCCCGCCCGGTTCATCGCCAGACCAGCCAGCCACGAAACCGCCGCCACCAGCACAAGCGCCCACGTCCAGGCCTTGTCGCTGAAGGCCAACTGCGTCCACAGCAGGAAGGCAACGGCGACCACGGTGGCGACCAGACCGATCTGACCTGCGAGCTTGTTGGCCCGGACCCGGATCTCGCCGTCGGTCTTCAGCGCCAGGAAGATCGCGCCATGGGTGGCGAACAAGGTCAAGGTCGTCAGGCCACCGAGCAGGGCATACGGGTTCAACAGGTTGAAGAAACCGCCGTCGTACAGGCTGTTGTCAGCCCCGCCGGCCTTCATCGGAACGCCGCGCACGATGTTCGCGAACGCCACACCCCACAGCAGCGCGGGCAGGAACGAGCCGACCACGATGGCCGCGTCCCAGCGCTTGCGCCACGTGGGATCAGAGCGCTTGCTGCGGTACTCGAAGGCCACGCCACGCAGGATCAGACCCACCAGAATCAGCAGCAGCGGCAGGTAGAAGCCGCTGAACAACGTCGCGTACCACTCGGGGAAGGCTGCAAATGTCGCACCACCAGCGACGAGCAGCCACACCTCGTTGCCGTCCCACACCGGACCCAACGTGGTGATCAGTGCGCGCCGTTCCTGCTCGTTCTTGCCGATCACCGGCAGCAGCATCCCGACCCCGAAGTCGAAGCCCTCGAGGACGAAGTAACCCATCCACAGGACCGCGATGAGGATGATCCACACCTGTTGCAGTTCCATGACCCTCTCCTCAGTACGTCACGGTCAGAGGTCGGTCTTCGCCAACCTTGTCGGGATAGTCGTGCTCGACCGAATCAGGCGGTCCGATCTTGACCGCGCGCACCATGAGACCCACCTCGACCACGGCCAGTCCGCCGTACAGAAGGGTGAACACAATCATGGAGGTCAGCACCATCCAGGCCGACACCGTCGGACTCACGCCGTTGCTGGTCTGCATGAGACCGAACACGACCCAGGGCTGGCGACCCATCTCGGTGAAGATCCATCCGGTGGACGATCCGAGCAGCGGGGTGATGATGCCGAGCATCGCCAGACGCGGGAACCACTTGGTGGTCGGGATCCGGTCCTTGCGGGTGACCCAGAGCATCCACACCGCGATCGCCACGGCCACGAAACCGAAGCCCATCATCAGCCGGAAGTTCCAGTAGGCGGCCGGGATGTTGGGCTTGTAGTTGCCCGGGCCGAATTCCTGTTCGTATTGCGTCTGCAGGTTGTTGATCCCCTCGACCTCCCCATCCCAACTGTGGGTGGCCAACAGGGACAGGCCGTGCGGGATGTCGATGCTGAAGATCGGCTCGGAGCCGTCGAGGGTCCCGATCGTGAAGATGCTGAACGGGGCGGGCGCTGCCGTCTCGTACAGAGCCTCGGCGGCGGCCATCTTCATCGGCTGCACCTCGACCATGACCCGGGCCTGCGCATCGCCGGTGAAGCCGGTCATCAGGAACGCGACGACTGCGGTGATCGCACCGAGTTTGAGGGTGGAGCGCACGACGTCCAGAGAGCGGCGGTGGTACAGCAGCCAGGCAGAGACGCCAGCCACGAACAGGCCCGCAACCAGGAACGCCATCGAGATCACGTGCGAGAAGGTGATGTAGGCAACGGGCTGGAAGAGCACCGCTGCGATGTCGTTCATCTCCGCACGCTGGGTCACGGGATTGAGTTCATAGCCGACCGGATTCTGCATGAACGAGTTCGCCGCCAGGATGAAGTACGCGCTCAGCAGGGTGCCCGTTGCCGCCAGCCAGATCGTGGCCAAGTGCAGCCTCTTCGGAAGTCGGTCCCATCCGAAGATCCACAGACCGAGGAACGTCGACTCCAGGAAGAAGGCCAACAGCCCCTCCATGGCAAGCGGGGCCCCGAAGACGTCGCCGACGAACCGGCTGTAGTCACTCCAGTTCATGCCGAACTGGAACTCCTGCACGATGCCCGTGACGACACCCATGGCGAAGTTGATCAGGAACAGCTTCCCGAAGAACTTCGTGGCCCTGAGCCACTTCTCGTTTCCGGTCCGCACCCAGGCGGTCTGCATACCGGCCACCAGGAACGAGGTTCCGATGGTGATGGGTACGAAGAGGAAGTGATAAACGGTGGTGATCGCGAACTGCCATCGCGAGAGATCCAGCGCACTCATAGCCGCGAGTCTTCCGTAAGGACCGTGTAAATTCCAGCAATCAAAGCCTTACCTAAGGCGCCCTTGGGCAACCGTTTCCGCGCTCAAACCGCCCCAAATGTGACGGAATCACCGGCCATTGTGACCAATCCCACATCCAGCCCCGTAACGCTGAGTATTTTTCACCGCCGCACTCACGCTGGGCCGCTGGCGAGAACTTCCAGGACCCGGTTGTTGGCAGCAACCGGTCCCACCGAGATTCGCAGCCCCTCGGCGAAGGGCCGGACGGTGAGGCCCGCAGCCTCCAGGCGCCCGCACACCTGGGCAGCGGCCGGAGTGCTGATCCACACGAAGTTGGCCTGGCTGTCGGGAACGTCCCAGCCCGCGCTGCGTAGGGCCAGGGCCAACCGGTCTCGTTCCATGACACTGGCCGCGACACTCGTGCGCATGTGCTCGAGACCGGCAGGTTGCAGCGAAGCCACCGCGGCAGTCTGAGCAGGCGTCGACACACCGAAAGGTGTCGCGACCTTGCGCATGGCAGCGACAACTTCGGCTGAGCCCACCCCGTAGCCGACCCGCAGCCCTGCCAGGCCGAAGGCCTTGGAGAACGTGCGCAGCATCAAGACGTTCGGATACTGGGCCGCAAGCTCCAGGGCCCGCACGGCATCCGGTGAGGTGACGTACTCGTGGTACGCCTCGTCAATCACCACCAGCACATCCGGGCCGACATTGTCGATCACCCACTGAGCCTGCTCGTGGGTAACTGCCGGGCCGGTCGGGTTGTTCGGGGTGCACAGGAAGATCACACGGGTGCGATCGGTAACGGCGTCCACCATGGCCGCCACGTCGTGCCGGGCGTCCTGGGTCAGAGCCACCTTGACCGAGATCGCTGAGCTGATCGAGGTGACGATCGGGTATGCCTCGAAGGATCGCCAGGCGTACACGACCTCGTCCCCGGGATCGCAGGCGATCTGCACCACGTTCTGGCACAACGAAACCGAGCCACAGCCCACGCAGACCTGCTCCTCACTGATCTGCAGGTGCGCCGCCAATGCAGCGATCAACTCGGTGTTACCCGGATCCGGGTACAGGTGCACTGCGCTCTCGGGCAGGGTGGACAGGACCGCCTCGGGCGGCCCGAGTGGGTTCTCGTTCGACGACAGCTTGTACGTCTGCAGATCGGAGCGCGCCGCGGGCCGCTGCCCAGCCCGGTACAGCGGAAGTTCGGCCAGCATCGCGCGCAGTCGTACCCCTGCGGACATCACGGTCTCCTTGCGTCGTTACGAGTAGCCTGCCATTCGTGACTCTGCGAGCCCGCATCTGGATCCTGCTGATCGTTGCGGTGATCCTCGTGCTCGTCTCATGGGTGTGGCTTCGCGTCGGATACAACCAGGTGGACCGGTCCACGGCTACCGTCGTGGAGCAACTCCAACCGGCCTCCGACGCCGTGGGCTCGCTCAATACCGCCCTGGCAGAGATGGACAGCGGCGTCACGTCATACGCCCTGACTGCCGACGTCACCGACCTCGGCACCTACGTCGAAGGTACGGTGCGCGCAAGCAACGAGATGGCGAGCCTCAGGACGATGGTGGACGGCGACGCCGAACTGGAGGGCCTACTGCGCGAGACCCGTCGCGCCGAGGCCACATGGCGACGGCAGGGCACCCGTCCCATCATCGAAGCGACCCGCGCGGGGGACCGCGACCAAGCCAAGGATCTTGTGCGATCGGGCATCAGCCGAAACCTCTACAACGACGTGCGCACCTACACCCATTCGATGGACGAAGACATCCGTGACCGCATCGAACTCGCGGTGGCCCAGCAGGAACGCGAGTTCATCCGGCTGTCGGGCATCGTGAACGTCTCGATCCTCGCGTTCTTCGCATTACTGGCCGCTTTCGCGCTCCTGCTGCTGCGCGGGGTGCTGATGCCACTCAAGGACCTGCGCAGACAACTGGTCGAAGTCACCCGCGACGAGTCCCGCGAGGCGCCGATCACGGCCACAGGACCGCCCGAACTGCGAGACGTCGGCCAGGACGCCGAGAAGATGCGCAGGGAACTGGTCAGCGAAATCGACCGGGCACGGGCTGCAGTCGAGGGACTCGAGCAGAAGTCGCCGGTCGTTGCGCGGATCCGGGCCGAACTGGCCAACAGCCACCACGTCTCAGTCCCCGGCATTGACAACTACGGCCTGATGCACGCTGCCGAGGGGGTACTGGCCGGCGATTGCTGGAGTGCGCAGGTGCTCCTCGACGGGCAGTTGGCATTGACGGTCACCGACGTCGCGGGGCACGGACCTGAGGCGGTCATGGAGGCGCTGCGGCTCAAGCACACGCTGGAACTGTCGATGGCCCAGAACGCCGACCCTGCCAGGGCCCTGCAACTGGCCGCGGACGGTACGCGCAATCCCTCGCTGCCCGCGACCTCTGTGGTTGTCCTCATCGAGCCGGCCACCGGGTTCTTGACTTGGGCCAATGCGGGACACCCCGCCCCCTGGCTTATCGGCGCAACCGGCACGACGCCGCTTGCACATCACCGGACCGCTGATCAGTGTCCTGGGCGGTGAATGGACCAACCACTACGGGCGTCTGGGCGTGGGCGAGACACTTCTCATGTGGACCGACGGGCTGACGGAGTCCAACGACGCCGACCGCCAGCAACTCGGGGATGAGGGGCTCGCGGGAATGGTCGCCGAGGCCGTAGCCGTGGAGGACAGTGCCGAGGGTTTGGTTGACCACATCCTCTCGGCCGTCCGCGCCAGGGCAGGGGACTGGCGCCGGGACGACGTCACCCTGGTCGCCGCGCGGCGCCTGCAGGAGTGATTAAAGGTCGGCGATGAGCCCGGCGCCGGGGGATGGCCGGGCCACGTCCCCGAACTGTTCGTGCAGCGCGGCCACCTGACCCACGACCACGATCGACGGCGCGGCGATCTGTGCCTTCTGGGCTTCGGCGGCAACCGTGCCCAGGGTCGCGGTGATGGTGCGTTGCTGCGGCGTCCATCCGCGTTCCACCACAGCCGCGGGGGTGTCGGCCGGCCGGCTTCTCAGCAGCACCGAGGCGACCATGTCCAAGGAGCGAACCCCCATCAGAAGAACGATGGTGATCTCGGGTGGGACATCGGCCAAGTGGGCGATAAGGGCCGGGTCCTCGCCGTGAGCCGTGGCCACCAGGAAGCCCGTGGCCAGCCCGCGATGGGTCACGGGGATGCCCGCCGCCGCCGGCACCGCAACGGCCGAAGTGATCCCGGGCACGACCTCGACCTCGATGCCCGCCTCCAGACACGCTGCGAGCTCCTCGCCCCCCCGGCCGAGCACGAACGGGTCGCCGCCCTTGAGCCGAACGACCCGACTGCCGGCGCTGGCATGTTCGACGAGGATCCGGTTGATGTCCTCCTGGCCGACCGTGTGATCGCCCGGGGCCTTCCCGACCCCGATGATGGTCCCGTGCGTCATGTCCAAAGCGGCGCGCGGTGCCAGCCGGTCGACCACCACCACATCAGCGGCGGTAAGCAGTTGCCGGGCCCGCACGGTCAGAAGCCCCGGGTCCCCCGGTCCGGCTCCTACGAGCGCCACACTGCCTGTGCCGGAGCGCTCCCGTCGCAAGTCGGCCCCGAGCAGCGCCTGCGACAAGACCTCGACAATGCGCCCGGCGCGCACCGGATCCCCGCCCCCGCTCACCGCCACCTCTACCCCGTCCACGGCCTGCACCCGAGACGCGGTCCACGCGGCTGAACTCGCGGCGTCCGAGGCGTCTATGCACCACACGCCGCGGGCAGCTGCGAGCCGGGCGACCTGCTGGTTGACCTCGCGCGTCGCGCAGGCCTGAACCAGCCAGGCTCCTTCAAGGTCCTCGGCGACGAACTCGCGACGCTTCCACTGCACACCGGGCACGTGCTCACCGGTAGGTGACACAACTACAACATCGGCGCCCTCAGCCAACAGCGCTTCAATCCGGCGACGGCCCACCGCCCCCGCGCCCACGACGAGCACCGACTTGTCGCGCAGGCGCAGGAACACCGGATACATGTCCTCGATGCTACGCAGGCACAGTCGCGCGGTTGGTTGCGTGCCCGGCGGGGACGTACCCTGATCCAATGGACCTGGCCAGCGCGATCCTCACCGGCCTGGGTCTGGCCGCCGCCGCCGGACTCAACGCTTACATCCCTTTGGTCATCGTCGGGTTCCTGCAGTACTTCAACTGGATAGATTTCGGACAGCCCTTCGACAATCTGGCCAACCCCTGGGTCCTGGGGGTGCTCGTCGTCCTACTGCTCGTGGAGGTTCTGGCCGACAAGATCCCCGCGGTCGACTCCGTCAACGACGTGATCCAGACCGTGATCCGGCCAGTCGCGGGAGCAGTGCTGTTCGCTGCGAGCACGAGCCTGGGGACCGACATCCCGCCGGTCGTCTCGCTGATCGCCGGGTTGATCACCGCCGGCGCGGTGCATGGTACGAAGGCCGCCATCAGGCCGGTTCTGAACGCAGGGTCGGCCGGTGTCGCGGCACCTGTGGTCAGCACGACCGAGGACATCGTCTCCACAGCCCTGGCATTCGTGGCCATCCTCGCGCCGTTCCTGGTTCTGATCGTCCTGGCGGCCTTCGTGTGGCTGGTTGTGCGCTGGCGGCGACGGCGTCGCCTGGCTGCGGCGACCTGAGCCCTCAGGCGGCTTCGACCACCAGCACCGGGTTCCCGGGCTGCCAGTCGTCATCGCTGGTCAAGGTCACGTTCGTACTGGCCCCGGCCGACACTTTCCCAGTGCTGCCCGTAGCAACCGCGACTGCCTCGCCGTTGACGAAGTAGTACACGGTCAAGTCCGTGCTTGCCGGGGAATCGCCCGAGTTCTGGACTGTCCCGTTTATGACAAGTTTCCCGCCGTCCTGCGAGATCGAGTAGCTCGAGAGCAGCCAGTCCCCGGATCGCAATTGATCGGAACCGGGAAAAGCGGGTGCGGACGTCGGTTCGGGGGTGGTCTGCGCCTGACTTGTCTGCGTCGGTGCAGGGCTGTCCGGCTCGAGGGCATTGAAGCCGGCAAAGCCGACGGCAAGCGCCAGCGCCCCCGCGATCAGGATCCCGACCGGCTTCACCCAAGTGCGCTTACGGGGCGGCGCCGGCTGCCAGGCCGGAGGAACCGGGGTTGGGGCCGGCACGTGCTGGGCGGGGGCTGGGACACCGACGCGAATCGGCTGGGTGGAATCGCCATCGCGCAGATCCAAAGCCACGGTCGGTTCGTCTGGCACGCGGCGGGCGATGGCCAGCACTTCGCGAGCGGTCGGGCGTTTGCGGGGATCCTTGGCCAGCATCCGTCGAAGCAACGCACTTCGGGTCTCGTCGATACCAGCCAGATCGGGGTCGTTGCGCTGAATGTTCATCAGCACCGCGACCGTTGCGCCCTGCCCGAAAGGCGGCCGCCCAGTGGCGGCGAAGGCCAGCAGCGAGCCCAGCGAGAACACGTCGCTAGCCGCGGACAACTCGTCGAGGTTCGCCTGCTCCGGGGACAGCCACGACGGACTGCCCGTAACGATCCCTGTAGCCGTCAGTGACGTCGCGTCCTCCGGGTGGGCGATCCCGAAGTCGATGAGAACCGGTCCGCGGTCGGCGATGATCACGTTCGCCGGCTTGATGTCGCGGTGTGCGATCCCGTGGATCTCCAGGACCGCCAATGCCTGGGAAAGACCGCGGGCGAGCTCCCACCAGCGCTTCGGCGTCAGCGGACCCCAGATCGACACCGCGTCGCGCAGGTTCGGCCCCGGGATGTACTCGGTGGCCAGCCAGGCCGGCATGCCGGCGATGTCTGCATCCAGGAACCGGCTGATGTGCTCATCGTGCACGGAGCGCAGGACTTGGGCCTCCCGCTCGAACCGCGCGGCAACCTGCGGGTCGTCCAGCAGACCGGGTCGTACGACCTTGACCGCCGCCACCTCGTCGCCACTGGTCGCCTTGTAGACGACCCCCATACCCCCGCTTCCAATGCGCGCCTCGACGTCCCATTTCCCGAGTCGCCGGGGGTCAACGGCAGTGAGTTGCCCGGCGGGCGTGCCGTTGAGCATGGCAACTCCTTGAGTCGAGGGGACAGTTTCAGTGTAAGTCCGTGTGGGGCCATGCCGCCGGAAGCGATCAGGGTGACAATCGTCACGGCTGGCAGGAAGGGCACCAATACGTGACGCGATCAGCCGGCGGATTTCCGATCCTGCCGGTGCGGATCGCAGTGACACACACCCGGCACGGCTGCCCGGCGCGCTCGAAGACGTTCATCCGGGGCCGGGCGCCGGACACGCTGGCCAGCATCAGCGCCCGCACCTGCGCCAGTGCTTCGCTGACATCGACACCGTGGCTGTACGGCGAACAACCTGCGAGGAAGGCGGTCTCGGCGGCCCACATCGTGCCCAACCCGGCCACGACCCGCTGGTCGAGCAGGACCTCGACAACGGCTCTGTCGGCGGGCAGGCTCAACCCGGGGTCGAAGTCCGGCGCCAGCACATCCGGGCCGAGATGGCCGATCCAGCGCGCTTCGGCAGTTGTGGGTCCGACCTCGACCATCGCCAACCGCAGCCCGATGGCGGTGCTCTGCTCGGTCTTCAGGATCACCCGGATCTGGTGGTAGGGCCCGGTGCGCAGATCCGGGCCGCCAGTGACCCAGCGCCCCTCCATCCGCCGGTGGCTGTGCAAGGTCGCTCCGCCCGAGAACCGCGTGAGCAGGTGTTTGCCCACGGCCACGGTGCCCAGGACTGTGCGTCCGCTCAGGTCCACCGTTGCGAAGCGCGGGACTCGAAAGTCGCTGACGGTCAGGACGTGTCCGGTCAGGGCGTCGTCCAGCTGGGCAGCAGTGCGGCGCACGGCATCACCTTCAGGCACCATCCCATGGTGCGCCGTGTGGCTGCCGCCCCCGCACGAACCCCACAACTGGGCTCAATACGCTGGAAGACACCGTCTGAGGGAGGCCCCCGTGTCGAACAGCCCGTACCCACATCTGCTTGAACCCCTGGACCTGGGCTTCGTCACATTGCCCAACCGCGTCCTGATGGGGTCGATGCACGTCGGGCTGGAGGAGGCCGAGGACGGCTTCGAGCGCATGGCCGCCTTCTACGCCCAGCGGGCTCGCGGAGGCGTCGGCCTCATCGTCACCGGCGGCATCGCCCCCAACGAGCAGGGACGTCCGTGGCAGATGGGCGCCGCGCTGACCACCAGCGAGGAAGCCGTGCAGCACAAGGTCGTCACCGATGCTGTCCACGCCGAGGGCGGCCGGATCGCGATGCAGATCCTGCACTTCGGCCGCTACGCCTACCACCCCGAACTGGTCGGACCCTCACCGCTCAAAGCGCCGATCTCACCCTTCACCCCGCACGAGATGACCGCCGCGGACATCGAGACGACCATCGACGACTTCGCCCGCTGCGCCCGCCTCGCCCAGGAAGCCGGCTACGACGGTGTCGAGATCATGGGTTCCGAGGGCTACCTGATCAACGAGTTCATCGCCGAACGCACCAACCACCGCACCGACGACTGGGGCGGCTCGTATGCCAACCGCATGCGATTCCCGCTCGAGATCGTCCGCCGAGTACGCCAGGCGGTCGGCGACGATTTCATCATCATCTTCCGGCTGTCCATGCTCGACCTCGTCGAAGGCGGTTCCACCCTGGACGAAGTCGTTGAGCTGGCCCAAGGCCTGGAAGCCGCAGGAGTCACGATCCTCAACACCGGGATCGGCTGGCACGAGGCCCGCATCCCAACCATCGCGACCAGCGTCCCGCGCGCGGCCTTCACCTGGGTCACCGCTCAGCTCAAGGGCAAGGTCGGCATCCCTCTGGTCACCAGCAACCGCATCAACACCCCGGAGGTCGCCGAGCAGGTTCTGGCTGACGGACAAGCGGACATGGTCTCCATGGCTCGGCCCTTCCTGGCCGACCCCGACTTCGTAGCCAAAGCCGCGGCGAACAAGGCCGACCGCATCAACACCTGCATCGGCTGCAACCAGGCGTGCCTGGACCACACCTTCGCCCTGCAACTCACCTCATGCTTGGTCAATCCACAGGCTTGCCACGAGACGATCCTGACTATCGAACCCGCCAAGGCACCCCGGCGGATCGCGGTTGTGGGCTCTGGGCCGGGCGGGCTCGCATGCGCTGTGACGGCGGCTCAACGGGGACATGCGGTGACGTTATTCGAGGGGGATGACAAACTCGGCGGGCAGTTCAACTACGCAGCCCAGATCCCGGGAAAAGAGGAGTTCCACGAGACTCTGCGCTACTACCGCAATGCCTTGGCCGACACCGGCGTACAGGTGCGGTTGGGCCAGCGCGCATCGGTCGCGGACCTCAGTGATTTCGACGAGGTGATCCTGGCGACCGGTGTGGTCCCCCGGATCCCGGACCTCCCCGGCATCGACCACCCCAAGGTGCTGACGTATCTGCAGGTTCTGCGCGACCACGAACCGGTCGGTGATTCGGTGGCAATCCTGGGCGGCGGCGGGATCGGATTCGACGTGGCCGAGTACCTGACCCAGAGCGGTCCGAGCGCAACCTTGGAACCCGATCTGTTCTTCAATCAGTGGGGCATCGACCGTTCTCACGAAGCCAGGGGCGGTGTGATTCGCGCCGAGCATGCGCAGCCCGCACGTCAGGTGACGATGCTGCAGCGCAAGGACACGAAGATGGGTCAGGGTCTGGGCAAGACCACTGGCTGGATCCACCGCACCGAACTGAAGAACCGGCAAGTCCAGATGCTCACGGGTGTCGCCTACGAAGGCATCGACGACGCCGGCTTGCACTTCAGCATCGATGGCGAGAAGCAGGTCCTCGACGTGGACACGGTGGTGGTTTGCACGGGCCAGGAGCCTCAGCGGGAATTGTTGGCCGGCCTTGAAGCCGCCGGGGTGCTGGTGCAGCTGATCGGTGGTGCCGATGTCGCGGCCGAGCTCGACGCCAAGAGCGCGATCAAGCAGGGGACCGAGGTGGCGGCTGCCTTATAGGGCGGCGGTTGTGTGCCCGGTCAGTCGCTCTGGCCCTGGGCCAAGGGGGCCCAACCGGCGGTTGGTTAGAGGTTGTGGTCCTCGTTAGCGAATCCACGCGTTGTTCTCAACCAACAGGACAACCTCTAACGCGGGTGGCGATTGGTCGGGCAACGCCTCGCGAAGCCCGAGGCCTGCCGGCTCAGGCTCCCGCCCATCCGGGGCCCAACCGGCGGTTGGTTAGAGGTTGTGGTCCTCGTTAGCGAATCCACGCGTTGTTTCTAACCAACAGGACAACCTCTAACCGGGACAGTTCTGGGGCCAGTAGCAACGGCCGTCCTGGCCGAAATCTCACAGGCGACCGTCCCCGTAGCGGCTCATGACCTCGGCCACGATCACCTCATACCCGTCGTACCACCGCGCGTACTCGGACTTCGCCTGCAGATGCGCAGCCGATCGGGAGAAGTCCTTGAGGTTGTCCAGGTGCTCCCAGGAGTACACCGCGTTGCACACCGCCCCATCGACGGACCACCAAGTGCGAACCCCGGCGTAACCGGGCGTCGCCTGTGCGATCTGCTCGATCTGGGCGTCGAGGCGTTTGAAGTCGTCGTCGTAGGTGCCGGGGCGGAAGATGAAGGAGATCTGGTACACGGTGTAACACTATACTCTGTGTAGTGCAGTATGATGCACTCATGGAGGAAGCCGCCGCGCTGGGCACGCTGATTGGCGAGCGGGTTCGTAGCGAGCGCAAGCGGCGAACCTGGACCCTGGATCAACTCGCCGCGCGCTCGGGGGTAAGCCGACGCATGCTCATCACCATCGAGCAGGGTGGCACCAACCCCAGCATCGCAACCCTTCTGCGGCTCAGCGATGCCCTCGGGGTCGGGCTACCGGCGCTGGTCGCCCCCGGCCCCTCCAATCGCGTCGATGTCAGGAGGGCCGCAGATCGCAGCGCCCTGTGGACCAGTGACAACGGGGGCCGAGCATTTCTCACCGCTGGTACGGCCCCGCCCGACGTAGTCGAACTCTGGGACTGGCACCTCGGCCCCAATGACGATTACCGCAGCGAGGCCCACAATGAGGGGACCTGGGAGCTGTTGGCTGTACTCAAGGGCACTGTCCGGCTCACTGTGGAGGGCCAGTCCTGGGATCTGCGAGTGGGCGATGCCGTGTCGTTTCCAGGCGACGTGCCCCATGCCTACGCGAACCCGAGTGCCCGCGCCGCCCGCTTTGCCTTGACCGTGTACGAACCCGACGTTGGAGCGAACCGATGAACCATGACTTGACCCCAGCCGGTCTGGCCGCCTTGAACACCGCCCAAATCGACCCGGCCGTCACCGAACTACGACCCGACTACCGGGTGCTGCTGGTGGTGGCAGAGGGTGTGACCGGCGACTTCGACACCGGCGACCTGCTGACCCGCGCCGAAGCACACGCTCGCGCACTGCAGGCCGAAAGCGCAGTCGAGGACCTGCCACACATAGCGGCCTGGCGTGAGGCCTTCCGCAGCTTCGGCGCCAAACCGCAGCGCACCCGCAACAGCCTCGAGGCGTTGACTCGGCGCGCACCCGATGGGCTCCCGCGCATCAACGCACTGACCGACGCCTACAACGCCATCTCCGTGCTGCACCAGGTGCCGATCGGCGGTGAGAACCTCGACGCCTACAGCGGCCCGGCAAGGTTAGTCCGTGCCGCGGGCGACGAACTGTTCGAGACCGTGGCCGGCGGCGAGTCCGCCATTGAACACCCCAAACCCGGTGAGGTGGTGTGGCGCGACGACGACGGTGTGACCTGCCGCATATGGAACTGGCGGCAATGCACCCGGACCCAACTGCGTGACGACACAGGTCGTGCGCTATTCATCCTGGACGCCCTGGAACCCATGACTGATGACGCGCTAGTGACTGCGGCCGAGAACCTGCTGGACGTCCTGCACCAAGGTTCACCGGGGGCCATGACCGGCTGGCGACTTCTGCGATGACCGATCGAGTACCGGCGTGGAGTCTCGCGGTGGCGGCAATGCTCACCGTGCAGATCGGGGCTGCCCTGTCGGTGAGCCTGTTCGACACAGTGGGCGCCGGAGGCACGGCGTGGCTGCGATTGACCGCGGGGGCGATCATCTTTCTGCTGATCGCCCGGCCTCGCCTACGGGGTATGGCGTGGCCCGATCTGCGCTCCGCGATCGTGCTCGGCATGGCCACCGGGTTGATCACCACCAGCTTCCTGACCGCGATCGAGCGAATCCCGCTGGGCACAGCCGTGGCCATTGAGTTCCTCGGGCCGCTGGGCGTCGCGGTTGCGCGCAGCCGCAGCCGGGCACTTCTCATCTGGCCCGCGCTGGCACTCGTGGGTGTCCTGCTGTTGACCGAACCGTGGACCGGCAACGTTGATCTGCTGGGTGTACTGCTTGCCGTTATCTCGGCGTGCGGCTGGGCGACGTACATCGTGCTCACACAGCACATCGGCGACCGGTTCGAGGGCCTGCAGGGACTGTCGATCACAATCCCCGTCGCGGCGGTGACCGCTGCAGTGATCGGCGTTCCGCAAGCGGCCGGGAACATCACCTGGCAAGTGGTGCTCATCGCGTTCGGGTTGGCTCTGCTTCTGCCCGTGATCCCGTTCTCGCTGGAAATGCTGGCGCTACGGCGTCTGACCACTGCGGCCTTCGGAACCCTCATGGCACTCGAGCCCGCATTCGGCCTCCTCATGGGCGTGGTCCTGCTGTCGCAGATCCCGCATGTCGGCCAGATCGCCGGCGTCGCGCTTGTGGTCGTCGCCGGGATCGGGGCCGAACGCTCCGGACACCGCGAACCGCAGCCGGCGGTTCCGCTGCTCGAATAGCGGCGTCACGTTGGTTGACGCTCAGGTAGTTCGATGGGGTTCGGGTAGTTGGTTGATGCTCGTCGGCCGCTGAACCTCAACCAACTGCATGAGCGTCAACCAACGCACCGGGGCGTCATCGGCTGGCCACCTGTCCGTCGGCCGCTAGAACCGTCAACCAACGCACCGGGAGCGTCAGCGGCCGGCCACCTCCCCGTAAGCCGCCAACACCTCCGGGCGTGGCTCGGCCTCAAAGACCTGCTCCCCGGCGGACTCCCACTGCGGCAGCTCCCCGGTCAAGGCCCACGCCGCCTGGGCAGCAGCACCTGCAGCCACGTACTCCCCGGGCTGCGGCACGACAACCGGGACACCGAACACCGACGAGGCGACCTGGGCCACCGCCCGCGATTGCGCGCCGCCTCCGATGAGCAGCACCCGCCGACACGGAACCCCTGCGTCCAACAACGCCTGCAATCCAGCGCCCAGCCCGCACAGCATCCCCTCAACGGCAGCGCGCGCGTAGTGGGCCGGCGTGGAGTTGGCCCGTGTGATGCCGTGCAGCGAGCCGGTGGCGTTGGGCAGGTTCGGCGTGCGCTCGCCGTCCAGATACGGCACAAGCACCAGGCCGTGGGCGTCTGGGACCGACAGGGCCAACTCGTCCAGTTCGGCGTAGCCGACACCCAACACCGAGCACGCCGCATCCAGCACCCGTGAGGCGTTCAGCGTGCACACCAGCGGCAGGAACCCCCCGCGGGCATCGGCGAACCCAGCGATGATGCCGGTCGCGTCGGCGGTCGGCACGTTGCCGGAGGCGAAGACCGTCCCCGAGGTGCCGATGGACACCACCACATCCCCTGGTCCAGCGCCCACTCCCAGAGCCGCGGCCATGTTGTCCCCGGTTCCCGCAGCGAGCACCCGGCCCTCGAACTCCCCGGCCGACTGCGAAGGTCCCAACACACTCGGCAGCCGCACCGAGTGGCCCAGAATCTCGGTCACCAAGTCCGTCAAGTACTCCCCTGTCACCGGGTTGAAGTAACCGGTCCCACTGGCGTCGCCACGGTCGGTGGTGGGCTCGCCTGCGCCCCGAAGCCGCCAGGTCAGCCAATCGTGGGGGAGCATCACATCCGCGACGCGCTGGGCACGTTCGGGATGCTCGCGAGCCAGCCAGGCCAACTTGGTGACAGTGAACGAAGCCACCGGCACCGAGCCCGTGTTCTCGGCCCACCATTGCGCGCCGTAACGTGCCACCAACGCCTCGGAGTCGTCGGCCGAACGGGTGTCGTTCCACAGCAGCGCGTCGAAGACCGGCTCGCCTGCCGCGTCCAGCGCCACCATCCCGTGCTGCTGGGCACCGACCGACACCGCGTCCACACCGTCAAGCCCGCCAGCGGCTACCAGCGCCTCCTGCAGCGCGTCCCACCAGCGACCAACCGCGACGGCGGTTCCGTCGGGATGACCGGCACGGCCACTGCGAACCTCCTGGCCGGTCGCCGCATCCCGGATGGTGACCTTGACCGACTGCGTGGACGAGTCGATCCCGGCGACCAGGCTCACCCGCGGAAGCCCAGAAGGTGCTCGATGGCCAACTGGTTGATGTTGACGAACGGGTAGCCGCGCACCAAGGACTCGACGTCCACGTCGGTGATCGCAGGCAGGTCCTTGAGCGTCTCACCCGGTGCCAGCGTGGGCTCCTTGAGCGAGTCGACTCCGGCTGCAGCCACCGCCGCCTGCACGTCCGGGTCGGCCCGGAACTCCAGCGCCCGCTGTTTGAGCATCAGGTACGTGGACATGTTCGCCGCAGCGCTACGCCACACACCTTCGGAGTCCTCCGTGCGCGCGGGTTTGTAGTCGAAGTGCCGCATGCCCTCATAGCCGGCCTGCTCAAGCAGGTCGACCAGGAAGAAGGCGTTGAGCAGGTCCCCGTGACCGAACACGAGGTCCTGGTCGTACTTGGGGCCGCGCTGGCCGTTGAGGTCGATGTGGAACAACTTCCCAGCCCACAGCGCCTGCGCAACGCCGTGGACCATGTTCAAGCCCGCCATCTGCTCGTGGCCGACCTCGGGGTTGAGCCCCACCATGTCCGCGTGGTCGAGCCGGTCGATGAGAGCCAAGGCGTGCCCGATCGTCGGGAGCAGGATGTCCCCGCGCGGCTCATTGGGCTTGGGCTCGATGGCAAGGCGGATGTCATACCCCTGCTCCACGATGTAGTCGCACAGCGCATCCAGACCCTCGGCGTAGCGGTCCAGCGCCGCCCGCACATCCTTGGCCGCGTCAGATTCGGACCCCTCGCGACCGCCCCAGAGGACGTAGGTGGTGGCACCGAATCGGGCGGCCAGGTCCAGGTTGCGCCGGACCTTCGCGAGGGCGTAACGGCGCACATCGCGGGAATTGGAGGTGAAACCGCCATCCTTGAAAACCGGGTGGGTGAAGAGGTTTGTGGTGACCATCGGGACGGCCAGGCCGGCGGCGGCAAGGGCCTTCTCGAAGCGACTGATAGCTGCCTCGCGCTCGTCGCCGGTCAGCAGCGGGGAAAGCAGGTCGTCATCGTGGAAGGTGACCCCGTAGGCCCCGAGCTCGCCCAGCTTCTCCGCGGCCAACACCGGGTCCATCGGCTCACGGGTCGGGTCCCCGAACGGGTCGCGGGCCTGCCAGCCGATGGTCCACAGGCCGAACGTGAACTTGTCCGCCGGCGTCGGTTTCAGGTCAATGGTTGAGTAGTCGTTCATCATGTTCCTTTCGTCGAGATTCTGACTGATTGCCCAGTCCGCGCGGAGTCCCCGATCGCATCGAGGACCTCCATAACGGCAAGGGCCGATTCGTTGGTGACTGGCGTTGGGCCACTACCGGCCAATAGGTCGCGAACGCCGGCGTAGAAGGCCGGCCATCGGCCGTCGAGGTAGGCGATCTCGCTCGCCTGTGCCGGGTCCCCGACTGCCAGGGTGGCCACCACATCCGGCTGGGAGCCCCAGCCCGCGCCGGGCCGTTCACCGGCGCGCAGTCGGTCCTCCTGGGTATCGGTTTCTGGCAGCAGCAGTGCGCCGTCGCTGCCGAGCACCTTCATCCGGGGCCCCGGGATCGCGGTCAGGACCGAGGCGCTGAGAACCGTGAGCACACCATCAGTGTGCTGCAGCCACGCCTGGATGTCGTCATCGTGGCTGCCGACCGCGCGCAGGGATCGACTGTGCGCCGTCACGGTTTCGACCGGCCCGAACAACTGCAGTGCCTGATCGACGAGGTGCGGCCCGAGGTCGTAGCGCAACCCACCCAAGGCATCCGGGTTCGAGGACTCCCGCCAGCCGCCTTTTCCAACCGGCCGCCACCGCTCCATACGGGTCTCGAAGCGGTGGACCGTGCCCAGCGTCCCTTCGGCCAGCACCGACCGCAGGGTCAGGTACTCACTGTCCCAACGCCGGTTGTGGAACACCACGAGTTCCCGGTTGCGCTCACCGGCCAGGTCGATCAGCGCCTGCAGTCCCCCGGCATCGCGGGCAGCCGGCTTGTCCACAACCACGTGTCGGCCGGCCTCCAACGCCTGCTGGGCATGCTGCTCATGCAGCCCGCTCGGGCTGGCCACCACGACAAGGTCGACGTCGGTGTCGAGCAACGCCGTGACCTGGGGCAAAACCGTCACTCCTGGAACTTCCGCCACAGCCGCCGCAGCTCGCGCAGGATCCCGCGAAACCACGTGGGTTAGGGACAAGCCGAGCGTGTCGCAGATGAACGGGGCGTGGAACAACCGTCCGGCCAAGCCGTAACCGATCAGTCCAACCCGGATCTGCGACACGCTGCAGCTAAGCCCTACCTGTCGCCATTGCTCTGCGCCGGGACAGTGCGTCAACACTGGCCGCCACGAGCAGAACCAGACCGGTCACGATGAACGCGATACCTGACTCCTGCGTGACCAGCGGCAGACCGTTGGCGATCACACCGACGACCAATCCACCGATGACTGCGTCGATGATCCGGCCACGGCCGCCGAACAGAGACGTTCCGCCGATGACGGCCGCACCCACTGCGTAAAGCAGCGTCGTGGACCCACCGGTAGACGGCGAGATCGAGTTGTCGCGCGACGCGAACAGGATGCCAGCTACCGCTGCCAGAGTGGAACAAGCCACGAAGCACGCGATCCTGATTCTCGAGACGTTGATACCTGCGCGCCTGGAGGCCTCGGCGTTGCCACCGACGGCATAGACGTGCCGACCGAAGCCAGTTCGACTCAGCAAGTAAGTCAATCCGACCACCAGCACCAGAATCAGCGGGACGACGTAAGGGACGCCTTGGATCGAGGTGATCGCCGGGTTGCGGCTGCGCTCCTGGTTGAGGATGTAGACGACCGCCCCAAGAATCACTGCCAGCGCGATCAGTTTGGCCAGGAAGACCGACATGTTCTCTACTGGCAGACCCGCGGCGCGGCGCCCTCGCATCTTGACCAGCGACAGAATCGCCCAGCCCCCCACCACGATTGCGAACAAAATCCACCCGGCAATGGGAGACATGTTCGCGTTCATGATCTTCAGGATCGTCGGGTCGTCGATCCCGATCGTCCCGCCCTCACCGATGATGAGCAGGATGACTCCCTGCAACGCAAGGAACATTGCCAAGGTGACCACGAAACTGGGGATGCCGAGTTTGGCGACCAACAGACCTATCAACAGACCGATGATTACGCCCGTCAACAAGGTGGCGCCCAGGGCGAGCCAGAGGGGCCAACCCCGCTGGGTCAAGGTCACGCCCAGGATCGCCGCACAGGTCCCCGCGGCGTAGCCGGCCGACAAGTCGATCTCGCCGAGCAGGAGGACGAAGATCAGTCCCATGGCCAGAACGATGATCATCGCGGACTGGTTGATGAGGTTGGCGAAGTTGAACGCCGACAGGAATGTCTCGCCCTGCAGCGCGGTGAAGACGATGATCAGCGCGATCAGGCCGGCGACGGCGGGCAACGATCCCAGTTCGCCGCCTCGGACCCTGTCCCAGTAGTTGCGTATGGATTCGCCGATACCGGGGCTCGACTGCGCCTCAGGTGCGGCGGCTTCCGGAGTGAGGGTGCTCGACATGTGTCAGGCTCCAGTGGTGGGGTCGGTGGCGTCGATGTTGTTGGCCACCTGGACAGGTATGCCGATGTCGCCGGTACGGCCTGTGGTGATCAACTCGACGACTTGCGAGTTGGTCACTTCGGAGGCGGGAACCTGTGCAGCCAGTCGGCCCAGGTACAGGCAGGCGATATGGTCTGCCACGCGCATCACGTCGTTGATGTTGTGGGAGATCAGGACGACGCCAAGACCGTTATGGGCCAGCCGTTCGACCAGGCTCAGAACCTGTTCGGTCTGGGCGACACCCAGTGCGGCCGTCGGCTCGTCGAGGATCACGAGTTTGGAGTTCCAAAGGACCGCGCGGGCGATGGCCACCGTCTGACGCTGTCCGCCGGATAGCGAGGCCACCGTCCGACGCACCGAGCTCAAGGTGCGAACCGACAGACCCGCGAGGGTCTCGGACGCCTTGCGCTCCATGGCTGCCTCATCGAGGCCCGGGCCCTTCTTCTCCTCGCGACCGAGGAACATGTTGGCGACAACGTCGAGGTTGTCGCACAGAGCAAGGTCCTGGTACACGACCTCGATACCCAAAGCATTTGCATGCTTCGGGTCGCTGATGCTGACCTTCTGCCCTTCGAAGAGGAAGTCGCCCTCGTCGAAGGGGTAAATGCCAGCCACACCTTTGATCAGGGTGCTCTTGCCCGCGCCGTTGTCACCCACGAGTGCGGTGACCTGGCCGGGGTAGACATCGAAGTCCACCCCCTGCAGGACGTGAACCGCACCGAAACTCTTGTGGATACCGCGCAGTGAGAGCACGGGGTCCGACGCCCGCCCCGAAGAGGGACGGGCGTCGGACTGCGCGCTTACCGACATTTAGGAGACGCCAGCCTCAGTGCAGGCCTGCTTCAGCTTCTCCGTGGTGCAGAGGTTGTCAGCGGTGGTGAAGCCGTCGGCCACAACATCCTTGACGTTGTCCTTGAAGATCGACTGCGGCTCAAGCAGAACTGAGGGGATCTCCGTGTTGGTCTCTGGGTCGAGCGTGGTCTGGTCCACGGCCGGCTCTTCGCCCTTGGACAGTGCGATCGCCAGTGCGGCGGCCGCGTCGGCTTCCTGCTTGACGGCCTTGTAAACCGTCATGCACTGGGTACCCAGCAGCACGCGCTGCAGGCCCTCGTCGGTCGCGTCCTGTCCGGTTACCGGAATCTTGCCAGCCTGACCGTTGCGGTCGAGAACGGCGATGGTGGCACCGCCCAGACCGTCGTTGGCCGCAGCCACACCGATGAAGTCACCGTTGGCCTTGGTGTACATCTGCTCGAAGATCGTTCCGGCCTTGGTGTTGTCCCACTCGGGCACAGCCTGGTCGGCAGCAACCTCGTATCCGGCCTCAGTGATGGCCGTCTCGTAGCCCTGCTTGAACAGCGTCGCGTTGTTGTCGGTGGGCGAGCCGTTGAGCAACGCCACCGGTCCAGTGGTGTCGCCGTTGTCCTGCATGCAGGTCACCAGGCCTTCACCGATCTTGGTGCCGACCGCCACGTTGTCGAAGGACACGTAGTAGGAGGCGTTGCCGCCGAGCGTGAGGCGGTCGTAGTCGATGACCTTGACGCCCTGAGCGTTGGCCTTCTTGATGACGGCGGCACCTGTGTCGCTGTCGAGGTTGACGATCATCAGCGTGTTGACGCCCGAGTTGAGCATCTGGTCGGCGATGGTCTGGAACTTCGCCTTGTCACCGTTGGCGTTCTGGATGTCGTATTCGACACCCGCAGCCTCGAAGGCCTCCTGCAGGTACTTGCGGTCGGCGTTCTCCCAGCGATCCGAGGACGCGGTGTCGGGCAGGATGACCCCGACCTTGCCCGCGGCAGCGCTGGGGGACTCGGAGGCGGTCGAATCGCTGTCGCTGGAACTACAGCCGCTCAGCACGAGGCCGAACGCGGCTGCAGACACGACCAGTGTCGCGCGCATCTTCATGGGTGGGTTTCCTCCATCTGTGGGGGCTTGCGCCCTTCTCGTGAACAGCACCCCGACAGTAGCGCCACGCGGGGTCGTTTCGCTACCAAGTACAGCGAGTGTCCGGGAAATGTCCGACTGGTTACCTGCTGCCCGTATTGCGCCGGATACAACTGAATCGCCATCTAGTCGGCCCTACCGACTTCGAATTCCGCAACAGTGGGCACCGGGTAGCCAGTGGTGCCCGGCACCCACCCGGCATCCAGCTTCTGCTCCCCCGGGCCACCTGGCGCCCAGATGTGGCACGTCCCGCTGAGGAACGGCAACACCGTGCGCAAGCGATCTTCGTCACCTTCGCGAGTGGGGTTGTCATGCACGCGCGCCGAGAAGGCAGCCTGGACGAGCACGGGCGCCATCGACCTGGCCAGTTCGCGCAAGTGAGTGCAACCCTTCGGGCCTCCGAGGCGTTCGCGCATCGCCGAGGTCCAACCACGCCCGACCCGCACTCCGACAAGTTGCTGGTACGCCTGCGCGATGGCCGGGCACTCGGCGTGGGGGTAGGTGTTGAACTTGACATCGACGGACCTCACCGTGAAATCGACAGTCGACACCGTGGCAGTGAGTTCCAGATCGTGGACCACGGGCAGGTCCTCCGGCCGCTGCGCCCAGGGCCGTTCATCCCGCAGCCGCCCGACAACTTCAAGACAGTCATCCTCGGCTGGGTACACGTCGAAGACGACTGATCGGCGGTGGTGCGCTACTCGTTGGTCGGACACAGTGACACCGTAGCCAGCCGCTCCCGGTGCCTCGCGGGAGTACGCAGCGATGGTGCGTGACCGCTGTCACAGAAATCGTTAATGCCGTGTTCAGTCTGTGTTTCCGGCGTCGTGACTCAGCCCTTCTACGGTGTAGTCGGAGGCCAAACATGTCTGTTCACCAGATTGAGCAAGGTCACAACGCAATCGCTGATTACGCGCTTCTCCTGGCCGAGGCGACAGGTGTCCTGCGCGACCTCGCCGAGGCGCCCGAGTCTCAACGAAGCGATGAATATGAGGCCCTCCTCGAGATCCACGCAGAGGGTGCCGACCTTCACCGGGGCGTGATCGTCAACTCCACCGACCCCTACCTGAACTCGCTGCCCGCGGTGTTGCGCGGACTGTTCAGCACCGTCATGACTCTTGGCGAGGACATCAGCAGCGGCGTGCCCGCACCCGCTGGTCTCGACCAACTCCAGACAATCACCCGAGCGATCTCCGCAGCGCTTGATCGCGGTGAGGATTCCGAGTTCGTCGACGAGAAGACAGCAGTCATCGCAGCGGCAGTCCAGCAGGTTGACGGCTCGACAGTCGAATCCACAAGCGCTACCACGGCGCTGGGTCGTCTAACTGTCGTGGCCGAAGCGGCACTTCGCACGGCGTCAGGGCTCGCTGCTGGGGTTGCCGCCTGATCAGAGGCGTCACACGTAGCGTGGCGAGTGTGAGTCTCGACCCACCACAGGATGCCAACGTTGTCAGACTCGTCGCCCACCGCGGATCGGGTCATGAACACAACGACCCGGACGGACCGCCCGAGAACACCGAAGCCGCCGTGTCCTACGGCTTCGACCAGGGCGCCGACGCAGTGGAGGTCGATGTTTGGCTGACCCGCGACGGGATCGCGGTCGTCCACCACGACGCCACCACCGATCGCACGACGGACTGGCCCGGCCACGAGCTCGAGGCGGTCACCCACGCCGAACTCGAATTGGCCAGTGCAGGTCGGTGGAAGGGCCCGCAGTGGGTCACCGCCCGCGTGCCCACGCTGGCCGCTGTTGCAGCCGCTGTTCCCGACGGCCGGGGTCTTGTGGTGGAAATCGTGCAAGGACCGCAGGCAGTCGAGGCCATCCTTGCCACCGTCGCCGAGTCGGGTCTCTCAGCCGACCAAGTCATGTTCATCGCGAAGAACCTGGATACTGCCGCCCAGGTGAAGCAGGTCTCTGCGCAGCACAAGGTCCTCTGGATCGTCGACACCACGCCGCGCTGGCAGATCGGCAGCTGGGCGCAGGGCCACAAGCGCGGTCCACACAACGAACGCCACGGTTTCGACGAACCTGCAGATGTGGGCTGGCTGCTCGAACAGGTCCAGACCCGGGGTTTGGACGGTCTGGACACCTTGTTCGCCTACCCGCCCGACCTGCCTGCTGCAATCGCGGAGGCCGGACTCACCTGGCTGGTCTGGACGGCCAACGACCCCCGAGCGATCCAGGCGTGCCTGACCGACGGCGCCTGGGGCATCACCACTGACAACACAGCCAATGTTCGGGACTGGTTGCTGGCGACGGGAAGGCGCACGGCCTCGCAAGCGGCTCAGCCGTTCTGCTGACTGGGGACCCTTCTGTCGGATTCTCAGCCCGCTCGGCCATCTGTCTCGACTCGCGCAGCAGACGGCCCAGGCCTGAGCCCGGTGACACGCGGACGCACCCGACAACGAAGAGTCGCGCGACGTGCCTATGTGATTGGGGTCGAGGTGCCACCGGCCCCCGGTTGGGGGTGGTGGCTAGGGTTGTCGTCGGCCTGGTGGTGGGCCCACGGTGATGGTGGGGGCGGTGCCGGGTGTGGTGGTGATGTGGTAGCGGCCCAGGTGCAGGTCGCGGTGGCATCGCGGGCACAGCAGGCACAGATTTTCCAGGTCGGTCAAACCACCTGACGCCCAGCCGATGATGTGGTGGGCGTGGCAGAACCGTGGTTTCTGCCCGCACCGCAGACACCCCCGGTCCCGGGCCACCAGCGCGGCCCACTGCGCCGCGGAGGCGCGGCGTTTGGTGCGGGCCAACGCCAACGGCACGAACGCCCCGGCCGGGTCGGTGATCCCGACGATGACACTGATCACCGCCGCGCAACACACCAACTGGTAGCCCGCCGGGCTCAACCGGGTCCCATCCGTGAGTACCGCCGTGTCCCCGTCGGCCATGTCGGCCAGGTCGACCAGCACACTCAACGCCCCCACACCGTGCGGGGCGGTGTTGGCCGCCGCCGCATCCACGATGCCGTCCAAGGCATCCGCGCGGCGCTGCTCAGCGGTGGCTTGATCCAAGGTGTCGGCAGGTTGGATGAAACAGGCCAGCAGCTCGGACAGTTTCGACCCGGCCACCTCATCCAGAAGCCCGGACAACCGCCACATCCCCGACGGGCGCGCCGACAACCGCAGCGACCGGCGTTCCCGCTGCGCGGCGGCATCCAGCCCGGGGCTACCCGGACCGACCTGGTCGATGATCACCTCCAGGATCCGGCGGGTCTCCACCGGATCGGTGGCCGCCGCGGTGGCCACCACCGCGTCCTCCAGCGCGTGAACCCCGGGATCGACCCGGCCGCCCGCGTGATCACCGACACGTGCACCGCCGACAGATCCCCCGCCCGGAACCTTTCGGCCACCACCGGCAGCCCCCGCAACGCCCGGGCCGTGGCCACCACCGCCGAACCGGCCGCCGGGGTACACCCGGTGGCCGCCGACACCAGCGTGCCGGTCGTACCCGCGTGCAGCGTGCGGCTGGCCTGCACCACATCCGCGGCACCGGCCAACCCGCACAGATACGCATCCACCTGGTTACGCAACCGCCCCGCCGCGATCAACGACCCGCACAACTCATCGGCACCCAGCACCGCCGGGTCCGGCAAACCCGCCACCGCCGCGGCCAGCGCCTCCCACCCCGCAGGACACATCGTGGGCAGACCGGCGCGGATCCGTGCCCGGCGAGACGCCGGCACCGACACCTGGAAGAACCCCACCACACACCCCCTGTGAGCTGCTCGAACCGACCACCAGAAACAGGCCACGGGCCCCTGACGAGAAAACCCCGCCGCCCCAGCACAAGCACCGAAAGGGTGCAAACCGACGACCCACCGCCGCCTACCCACACCCTCACACAAGGGTCCGACAAAACAAATTGCGTCCATCCACACCACGGCCCGCGACCCCCAAGTCCGAGTCCACCCTGCGCCGACTGGGATAGACCGGGGTGGTGTCGCCAACAGAGACGGGCCTGCCGCCGGGACCCCGCACCCGTCCACCATGGGCGCCCGGGCTTTGCGCAGGCCTTTCGGAGCTCACAGGCGCAACACCGGGAGTATTCTCAAGTTGGAGGCCTGCGATGCTGGCTCAGATTTCTGACCGCTGACGATGGCGGTTGTGGACTGGCTGGGTCGTCCTCGCCCTGATCTCCCTGGACTTCCTTGACCTGACGGTTTATGGCGTGGTCGTGCCGCTGTCCGCACTCATGCTTGCCCTGGTCGCAGGTCCTTCGCCGCTTCTAAAGGGCAAGACCGACGCCCGCGACTTGCTCGCAGTGTCGCTGCTGTATGTGGCAGTCGTGGCGTTGTTCCGGGTCGCTTTCACAGTCTTTGGCACAGCCAACGTTGCGGGACTGTTTCTGACTTTCGCCGGTGGAATGCTGGTCGGCTTCGGGGGTCCCATCATCTACACGGTCTGGCTAAGGCGCCGATCGTTGGCTGAGTTGGGCCTAAGGCTGGACAACTGGCGTGCCACTATCCCCCTGGCCCTGACCTTCGCCTTGGTTCAGTTCGCACTCACCCTCTTCGGCTACGCCTACCCCGCCCCCCAGGACTGGGTACCTCTGCTGGTGATGTCGCTGACCGTCGGTGCCTTCGAAGCGGTCTTCTTCCGCGGGTTCGTTCAGACCCGCCTGTGTGCCAGCTTCGGCGTGGTCCCGGGAATTGCGGGCGCTGCCGCTCTATACGGTCTCTACCACGTCGGCTACGGCATGGGCGGCACCGAGATGATCTTCCTGTTCGGGCTCGGAGTCGTCTACGCGGTCGCCTTCGCCCTCGTCCGAAACGTCCTCGTACTCTGGCCGCTACTCACCCCGATGGGCGCGTTCTTCAACAACCTGCGTGGTGGCGACATCGTGCTGCCCTGGGCCTCCATCGCCGGATTCGCCGACGTGCTCGTGGTGATGGCAGTGCTGTTGTGGCTAGCTGCCCGGCACCAACGCAAACTGAGCGCTCCCGGAAAACTGGCACAACAGCCGACTCAAGTAGCCAGCTGAATCAGCATCTGGCCGCTGCGCGCAGAGAACGAGCCGACCTACTACCCCCGCTGCATGTCCACAAAACGGCTGTAGTGGCCCTGGAACGCAGTCACGACCGTGGCGGTCGGGCCGTTACGGTGCTTGGCCACGATGATGTCCGCCTCGCCCATGCGTGGGGAGTCCTTCTCGTAGGCATCTTCACGGTGAAGCAGGATCACCACGTCGGCGTCCTGCTCGATGGAACCGGATTCACGCAGGTCGCTCATCATCGGTTTGCGGTCGGTGCGTTGCTCCGGTCCACGGTTCAGCTGGCTGATCGCGATCACTGGGACCTCGAGTTCCTTGGCCAGCAGTTTCAGGGCTCGCGAGAACTCCGCCACCTCCTGCTGACGCGATTCGACCCGCTTGCCCGAACTCATCAACTGCAGATAGTCCACGACGATCAGCCGCAAGTCGTGTTGCTGCTTCAGGCGTCGGCACTTGGCCCGGATCTCCATCATCGACATGTTCGGGGAGTCGTCGATGAACAGCGGAGCCGAGGAGACCGCGGACATGGTGTTGACCATCCGGGTCCACTGCTGCTCGTTCAACGAGCCCGAACGCATGTGGTGAAGAGGCAACTCACCCTGCGCGCTCAGCAGGCGCATCACAATCTCGTTGCGGCTCATCTCCAGGCTGAAGATGGCGCTGGTCAATCCGTTCTTGATGCTGCACGAGCGCGCGAAGTCCAGACCAAGCGTTGACTTGCCCATCGCGGGGCGCGCCGCGACCACGATCATCTGGCCGGGATGAAGGCCGTTGGTCAGTTTGTCGAGGTCGATGAACCCAGTCGGGATGCCGATGATGTCGCCGGTGTGGTTCTGGATCGACTCCAACTCGGTGTAGACGCCGTCAAGCAGATCGGACAGCGGCGCGTAGTCCTCTGCTGTCGTGCGCTGGGTGATCTCGTACACCTCGGCCTGCGCCCGGTTGATCAACTCCTCAACCTCGCCCTCGCCGGCGTACCCGGTCTGAACGATCCGCGAACCCACCTCTACCAGCCGTCGGCGCATGGAGGCATCCCGCACGATCTGGGCGTAGTAGGACGCATTCGCGGTCAGGGGCGGCGAGGCCACCAGCGTGTGCAGGTACGGCGCGCCCCCGATGCGCTGCAACTCCCCGGACGCCAGTAGTCCGGCCGAAACCGTGATCGCGTCGGCGGGCTCTCCGCGGGCATACAGGTCCAGCACGACGCGGAAGACGGTCTGGTGGGCAGGGGTGTAGAAGTCCTCCTCGCGCAACCGCTCGACAACATCGGCGATCGCGTCCTTGGACAGCATCATGGCGCCGAGCACACACTGCTCAGCGGCTAGATCCTGCGGCGGTGTGCGCTCGAACGAAGCGGAGGCCACAGGCTGCATGTCCAGACTCATATGTCAGTTGTACTCACCGGGTACGACAGATTCGGCCAGAACAGCACCCTTGGTCCATCCGCCTGTGGACGCACCGGTGAACTGCCTGTGGACGCGCCGTGGAGCGCTGCTTTCACAAGCTGTGGAAAACCTGGGAACAGTCGAGTTTGTGAAGCGCAGAACTTGGCTCTGATCAGGCATTTTACCCACTTGTTACATGTGGACAGAATCCGATTGCTCGGGTGATCTTCGAGAAGCTCAACCAGCCGTCACATGTGCGCGGATCCCCGGCACGGTCGCCTGGATCATCGTCACCACCTCATCGAAGTCCGACGCCGAACCGTAGTAGGGGTCGGGCACCTCGAGGTCATCGGCTGCTGGGTCGAAACTGCGGATCAGAACCGCCTCGACCCCCATCCGCGCGAGGTCTGAGCGGTTGCTGGAATCCATTGCCAGCACGAGATCCGAGTCGGCGAGCGCAACACCACTGGCCTGGCGCGCGCTGTGCTCCAGTTCGTACCCGGCGCGAGTCAGTGCCGCCCGCGCGCGGGGATCGGCGTTCTGGCCGACATGCCACCCGCCGGTCCCCATCGAATCGACCTCAACATCGAGATCGGCGAGTTCCTCGGCCAGGACGGCAGCCGCAATCGGAGAGCGGCAGATGTTGCCCAGGCAGACAGTCGTGATGCGAATGGTCATCGGGCCTCCAGAGTTGCCGACGGGGAAGACGCGTCGGCCGCCGGCGGACTGATCCGACGGCGGCCGACTACGGTCTTCGGTCCTGAAATCGTCAGGCAGACACCACGTGCAGGGTGACGGTGGCATCCACTCCGGGGTGCAGAGCGACCCGCACCGGGTAGTCACCGAGCTGCTTGATGTGTCCTTCGACTTCGATGGCCCGCTTCTCGACCAGTGGTCCACCCGCAGCCTTGATGGCCGCAGCCACGTCGGCAGAGGTCACCGATCCGAACAGTCGCCCAGCCTCGCCGGCCTTCGCTGTGAAGTTCACGGTGAGCGCCTCGAGCTGTGAACGTACCTCGTCGGCGTGCTCACGACCGCGGATCTCACGGGCGGAACGGGCACGCTTGATCTGGTCGATCTGCTTCTCGGCACCGCGGGTCCACCCGATCGCGTAACCGCGCGGAAGCAGGTAGTTGCGGCCGTAACCGTCCTTCACCTCGACGATGTCGCCAGGTGCGCCGAGGTTCTCGACGTCTTGGGTCAGGATGATCTTCATGGTTCTCCTAGCGGGCCGTCGACGAGTACGGCAGTAAGGCCATCTCGCGGGCGTTCTTGATGGCCTTGGCGATCTCTCGCTGCTGCTGCACGGTCACGCCAGTGACGCGACGAGCGCGAATCTTGCCGCGGTCGGAGATGAACTTGCGCAACAAGGTCACGTCCTTGTAGTCGACCTTGTCGACGCCGGCTGCCTTGAGCTGGTTTGCCTTTTTCTTGATCGGCTTTACGGGCCGAGGTGGCTGCTTCGCCATTGTGGTGCTCCGATGTGTCGGGCCCGGCCGGTTGGCCGGAATGGTTGGTTAGGGATTTAGAACGGTGGTTCGTCGACCGCGCCGCCCCAGGCATCGCCGCCGCTGCTGGCGGGCGATCCCCATGGGTCTCCACCACCGGAGGAAGCAGCCTGAGCTGGCGCCTCATTGGTGGTGGCTGCGCGACCGGTCTTCTGGATCTTGGCTGTCGCGTACCGCAGAGCCGGGCCGATGTCGTCGATGTCGACCTCGTACACGGTGCGCTTCTCGCCCTCGCGTGTCTCGTACGAGCGCTGCTTGAGCCGACCGATCACGATCACCCGGGTGCCCTTGCTCAGGGACTCGGCAACGTTCTCGGCGTACTGGCGCCAGACAGTGCCCGAAAGCCAGACGGTCTCGCCGTCTTTCCATTCCCCTGTGGCGTTGTCCCGGCTGCGCGGAGTCACTGCGATCCGCAGGCTCGCCGCAGCCACGCCCGACGGGGTGAAACGCAGTTCGGGATCGGCAACGAGGTTGCCCACCATGTTGATTTGGGGTTCACCGACCATTGTTGTTCACCTTTCGATCAGGCCTTGACTTTGACAACTTAAACAAGGGGGTACGACAAAACGCCTCAGGCAACTCGCCGCAGCACCTTGGTACGCAGCACGGACTCGTTTAGATTCAACTGGCGATCCAACTCGGCCACGGTCTGCGGGGTGCACGTCAGTTCCAGCACGACGTAGATGCCTTCGGCCTTCTTCTGGATGTCGTAGGCCATCCGGCGCCGGCCCCAGATGTCGATGTTGTCGACGGTGCCCTTGTCCTGGCGTACGACGTTCAGAAAGGCCTCAAGGCTCGGCTGAACTGTCCGCTCCTCTAGATCTGGATCGAGGATGATCATCACTTCATAGGGACGCAACTGCGACCACCTCCTTTGGACTCATGCGGTCACGGTCTTTCCGCGACAGGAGGTCATAGGCGTCTGCCGGTGGCGATTACCACGGCTGTTCCAGAGTAACCGATCGCGATTGGGCCACGACCCGCCGGTGTGGAAAACCGAAATTGGCGCTCCTCGGGGTTCGGGTGGGTGCGGACTTCGGCGTCTGCGGCCGCTGTCGTCCGCGGCAGCCTAGACTCGGTTTCCGTGAGCATCGCTGTGCGGCCCATCACGGCCCAGACCCATCTGGCCTTCGTCCAGGACCAGGCGAGCGTCTCCTTCCTGCAGACACCGGCTTGGGCCGGGGTCAAGGCCGAATGGCAGAGCGAATCCGTCGGATGGTTCGACGGCGAGCAACTCGTGGGGGCCGCACTGATCCTGTACCGGCAGGTCCCACGGGTGAAGCGCTTCCTGGCCTACATCCCCGAGGGGCCGGTCCTGCCGTGGGAAACCGCGGTAGCGGACCTGAGCAGTTGGCTTCAGCCCTTGCTCGATCACGCGCGCAGCAAGGGGGCCTTCGCGCTCAAGATGGGCCCCGCCGTGGGAACTCGCCGTTGGCATGCAGAAACCGTCAAGAAGGCAATAGCCGACGACACCGTCACACGGCTAGCCGACGCCCCGGCCGACGAAGAACTGTCCGTTGGACTGGACTTGCAGAAGGCCCTGCGCGAGAGCGGTTGGCAGCAGGACCCCAGCGGTGGCGCCGGCTTCGGGGATGTGCAGCCGCGCTACGTCTACCAGTTGCCGCTGGCCGGACGAACTGCCGACGAGGTGTTCGCCGGTTTCAACCAGCTGTGGCGGCGCAATGTGCGTAAGGCCGAGAAGCTCGGCGTCGAGGTGGTCGCGGGGACCCGGGACGACTTGGCGCTGTTCCACCCGGTGTACGTCGAGACCGCGCAGCGTGACGGCTTCACGCCGCGGGGTTTGAGCTATTTCCAGCGCATGTGGGACGCCATGAACGCCGAGGACCCGCAGCGGCTGCGGTTGTACCTCGCCCGTCACGAGGACGAGGTCGTGGCGGCCACCACGTTGGTCACGGTCGGGGACCACGCGTGGTACTCCTACGGCGCCTCGACGACGGCCAGTCGCAACGTGCGCCCTTCGAACGCAGTCCAGTGGCGCATGATCACCGACAGCCTCGAGTCGGGCTGCGCGGTGTACGACCTGCGCGGGATCAGCGACAACCTGACTGCAGGCGACCACCTGCTGGGGCTTGTGCAGTTCAAGGTGGGAACCGGTGGTGACGCTCTTGAGTACGTCGGCGAGTGGGACCACGTACTTCGACCGATGTGGAACAAGGCCTACGAGGCGTACCGCAAGCGCAGGTGAGCTCGGTTGGGCCGACCGCCAACAAGCAAAGCTGGAAACCGGCAACTTACTCGCCCGAATCCAACACCGGTTCAACCCGGCGCGGACTCAGTCGGCCGGGAGCATGATCAACGCCAACACAAGTGTGATCCCGGCCATGGAGAACAACGTAACGACCAACGCCCGAGGGGCACGCGCTTGTAACGCACCTATCCCTGCACCCGCCATAAGCCCGGCAAGACCTAGCACGACCAACTGAAGCACTGGACCATCTGACATAGGCGACAGCGAAGTCACCCCCGAAGGGTGACGCTAACCCTTGTGTCCCGGCGTCGCGTTCGAGTTGAATCGACAGGCTGCAACCCACGGGAGCGCCAATGCCGGTCTTCGACCTCGCCAACCCGACCCGCCTGATCCTCGAGTGGGGCTGGTTGTTGATGACGCGCGCCAACTTCGCGGTGTACGCACTTCTAGTGGTCGTGTTCCCGGCGGGAATCCTCGTGCCTCTGCCGCGCAGCAAGGGCGAGAAATGAGCGCCGTGAACGAGTCGGGAAACTGGATGGCGGGGGTCCGCCGGTACGCGCAGAAGTACTGGCCGTACGAACGGCTGCTGCCCGCGCCACCGGCCAACGCAGAGTGCTGGTTCTTCAACCAGTCGGTGTCCAACACCGCGCCCCGGTTCGGTGGGTTCCTGGCTGCCAACACCTGGGGCGTCATCAACGAGTCCTCTACTCGTCCTGGTACCAGTGGGGTCCGGGCGTGACGAGCGCTTCGGCGGATCTGTACGCCATGCTGGCCACCGGCGCGATCGCATGATCTTCATGCTGACGCCTTACATTCCGGGCCTGCGCAACATCCCCAAGGCGACAGGAATCTACAAGCTCATGTGGAGCGAGTCCTACGAGTCGACCGAGAGGTGATGTCAATGGCATTGACGACCAGCGCGATCAAGGGACTGCTTGCGGCCGCTATTGGCACAGCGGCGATGGATGCCCTGTGGTACTACCGCTTCCGCAAAGGCGGCGGCACCAGCGGTGTGTGGGATTGGGAGACGGCCGCGGGCACCCACAGCTACGACCAGGCTGGCGCTCCGGCTCAGGTCGGCCGCAAGGCGTACCACCTCGTCACCCATAAAGACCCGCCGGAGGCTTCGGCGCGTGCCATAACCAACGCCATGCACTGGCTGACGGGTACGCAGTGGGGTGCTGTGTACGGCGTCGTCGCCGACGGACCCGGACGTAATCACCGGCTGCTCGTGGCTGCTGGATTCGCACCGACCGTGTGGCTCTCGTCCTACGCAATCCTCGGTGCCATCGGCGTCTACAAACCCATCTGGAAGTACGACGCCCACACGCTGTGGCAGGACTTCAGCGCCCATCTCGTGTACAGCACGACGACGGCGACCACATTCGCGCTACTGAACCGCTGAGGCGCCGACTGAGGGAGGAACCTTGAAGAAGCCCACACCGCTGGACTGGCCGATCCTGCGCCAGCTCAAAGATCGCGACCTCACCGCCCTAGGCTCGACGGCCTACTCAGAGAAGACTCACAGCATGCGGGCGCGCATCAGTGACTCGACCGCGGTCCCGTCAATATGTCCCTACTGCGCCACGGGGTGCGCGCAGACAGTCTTCGTGAATGGCGACCGGATCGCCTCCATCGAGGGTGACGAGGACTCCCCGATCTCGCGGGGACGGTTGTGCCCCAAGGGGCAGGCGACGTTCCAGTATGTGACCAGCACGCAGCGGCTGACCACGGTGCAGTACCGCCCCAGCGGCGGCACCGAGTGGAAGACCCTCGATCTGGACACAGCACTCGACATGGCTGTGGACCGCATCCTGGCCACCCGTGACGACACCTGGGAATCCTCCGACGACCAGGGGCGCCCACTCAACCGCACCACCGGAATGTGCCTGGTGGGTGGGGCGACTCTGGACAACGAAGAGTCCTACCTGCTGCGCAAGCTGGCGACCTCGCTGGGCATGTTCATGATGGACAACCAGGCGCGCATCTGTCACAGCCCAAGTCCGGCGGGCCTGGGACCAACCTGGGGTCGGGGGGCTGCCACCGGCTACCTCGCCGACATCGCGCACGCCGACTCGGTGTTGATCATGGGTTCGAACATGGCCGAGACCCACGTCGTCGGGTTTCAGTGGGTCATGGCCGCCAAGGAGGCCGGAGCGACGGTGATTCACGTCGACCCTCGCTTCACCCGCACCAGCGCCCACGCCGACGTGTACGCGCAGATCCGGCCCGGTTCTGACGTCGCCTTCCTGGGTGGATTGATCAACTACGTGTTGAGCAACGACCTCTACTTCCACGACTTCGTTGCCTCCTACACCAACGCCACGACGCTCGTGGGCGAGAACTTCGTGGACAGCGAGGACCTAGATGGTCTGTTCAGCGGCTGGGATCCGGCGCGCGGGGAGTACGACCCGACGAGTTGGCAGTACGACACCGGTGAGGACGATCAACGGGTCGATCCCGAAGTGCTCCTGCCCGCGCAGGGGTGCGCCATGCAGCAGGACGGTACGTCCACGGCGCGTCACGACGGTGCACTCACCGACCCGTCCATGCAGGACCCACGGTGCGTTCTGCAGATCCTCAAACGCCATTTCGCCCGGTACACCCCGGCTGCCGTCGAGCAGACCTGCGGCGTTCCTGCGGCCGCTTTCGAGCACATCGCACAGACTCTTGCCAAGAACTCGGGGCCCGACCGCACGTCTTACATCTGCTACGCGGTCGGTTGGACCATGCACGTCAACGGCCCGCAGATCATCCGCTCGGCGGCGATCCTGCAGACCCTGCTGGGCAACATCGGCCGTCCGGGCGGCGGCATCATGGCGCTGCGCGGGCACAACAACGTCCAAGGCACCACCGACGTGTCCACGCTCTACGAGACCTTGCCCGGGTACCTGGCAATGCCGCAGGCCTCCGACGTCGACCTGCAGACCTACCTCGACGCCCGCACCGCCCACGTCGGGCTCTACGGGCAGTACCCGGCGTACCTTGTGTCGTCGCTCAAGGCCTGGTACGGCCAGGGCGCCACTCAGGACAACGGTTTCGGCTTCGACTGGCTCCCGCGCCTGACCGGGAACGCCTCCTACGAGGCCGCCATGGCCGCAGCGGCGGACGGTGCGCTTGAGGGACTTGTGTTGATGGGCATGAACCCTGTGGTCGGGGCGATGAACGGAGGGCTGCAGCGCAAGGCCTTCCGCAGACTCAAGTGGATGATCGTGCGCGACCTCGACCTCATCGATACCGCCGAGTTCTGGCGCGACGCCCCCGAGATCGAATCCGGTCAGGTGCGCAGCGAGGACATCGCCACGGAGGTCTTTGTGTTCCCAGCCGCGGCTCATACGGAGAAGAGCGGTTCCTTCGCCAACACCGAACGGCGCCTGCAGTGGCACGAGAAGGCCGTCGAGCCACCCGGTGACGCCAACTCGGACCTGTGGTGGATCCACGAGATGGGACGTCGGATCAAAGCCCGGCTCGCCGATCGCGACGAGCCCAAGGACGCCCCCCTACACGCTCTCGTGTGGGACTACACGACCCCAGGCGCTGCCGAGGATCCGGATCCGGCCGCGATCCTGCAAGAGATGAACGGCTTCGACGAGAACGGCACGCTGCTGGAGTCCGCTGCGCAACTGCATGCGGACGGCAGCACCCGGTGCGGTATGTGGATCTACGCAGGGTGCTTCACCGGGGCCGGTAACCAGACCGCGCGGCGCGAACCAGCCACTGCCGAAGACCCGTTGGGCCACGGCTGGGGCTGGTCGTGGCCAGCCAACCGCCGGGTTCTCTACAACCGCTGTTCGGCGGCCCCCGACGGGACTCCGTGGAGTGAGCGCAAGAAGCTCGTGTGGTGGGACGCGCAAGCCGGCAGTTGGACCGGGCTGGACGTCCCGGACTTCCCGTTGCACACCGCCCCGGACTACGAGCCTGGGCCCGAGGCGGACAACTCCATGGCAAGGATCAGCGGCACCGACCCGTTCATCGCCAAGACCGACGGCAAGGCGTGGCTGTTCGCACCGTCGGGGCTGCGCGACGGTCCGCTACCGGTGCACTACGAACCGGTCGAGGGGACAGTGCGCAACCGCCTGCATAAGCAGCAGACGAACCCGGCGCGCACCCAGTGGAACCGCGCGGACAATCCTTACCACTGGGCCTTCGACGACCCCCGGTTCCCCGTGATCCTGTCCACCCACCGGCTCGCGGAGATGTACGGAGCGGGCGCAATGAGCCGCTGGCTGCCGTGGCTGGCCGAGCTGCAGCCCGCGCCGATGATCGAGGTCTCGCCGGAGTTGGCCGCAGAACTCGGTGTCGGCAACGGGGACTGGATCACGCTGAGCACCCTGCGTGCTGAAATCGGCGGGCGGGCGCTTGTGACCGGCCGGTTACGCCCACTGATGATCGACGGTTCCCCGCGACATCACGTGGCTGCCAGCTACCACTACGGCCGCAAGGGTCTGGTCACCGGCGATCCACTCAACGAGCTCTTCGCGCTCAGCGGGGAGCCGAACACCACCATTCAGGGGTCGAAGGTCACCTCGGTGGCCGTGCGGGCCGGCAAGCCGACGCACGTCCGCAACGTCGCCACCGACGGCCCGCTGCAGCCCGATCTGCCCGCACCCGAGACCGTCCAGCGCGACCTGCCGCAGGTGGGCGAACACGTGACTGGAGCCCACGGCTACGTCGGTCCGGCATCGCAGGCGAAAGGGACCTAAGGAGAAACGATGACGACCAAGGGATTCTTCACCGACACCAGCGTGTGCATCGGCTGCAAGGCGTGCGAGGTCGCCTGCAAGCAGTGGAACGACCTCCCCGACGACGGCCTGGTCATGACCGGGATGTCGTACGACAACACCGGCGAACTCAATGCATCCACCTGGCGGCATGTGAAGTTCATCGAGCGGCCCGTGCCCATGCCCGAGGTGCGGTCCACGCTCGGAGATTTCAGTTGGCTGATGATGTCCGACTCGTGCAAACACTGCGTAACCGCGGCCTGCCTTGATGCCTGCCCGACTGGCGCTCTGGTGCGAACCGAGTTCGGTTCCACGCTGGTCCAGCCAGATGTCTGCAACGGCTGCGGCTACTGCAACGCAGCTTGCCCGTTCGGAGTGATCGACAAGTTGCCCTCCGACGGACGCAGCTGGAAGTGCACGATGTGCTACGACCGGCAGGTCGACGGATTCGAGCCCGCATGCGCGAAGGCCTGCCCCACGCAGGCGATCGAATTCGGGGACCTCGAGGAACTGCGGGCCAAGGCCGACGCCCGTCTTGCCACATTGCAGGAACGCGGCATGGAGCAGGCACGGTTGTACGGTCGCGATGCCGACGAACAACCCGGGACCGACGGCTTGCACGCCTTCTACCTGCTGCTGGACGAACCCGAGGTCTACGGTCTGCCCGCCGACCCGGTCGCATGGTCGGCCCACGCAGGTACGGGCTGGAAATCCGTGGCGGCCTCCGCGGTCACAGCGGCCGTGGTCACCGTCGGAGCCATCCTCTGGGGCCGGCGATGAGCGGAGCGGAGATCCTTGACGACGGCCGCAACCTCGATGCCCAGTTGGGCGATGTGTCCGGCATCGGCGCCGACCAACGCCCGGCCCATGCCCCCGACCGACCAATGCCTGGCGCAGGTCGACAGGTGTGGCAGGGACCATCGGTTGCGGACACCTACTACGACCAACCGGTGGTGAAGGCACCCCCGTGGGGTCCCAAGGTGTCGGCCTACCTTGTGGCCGGCGGGGTTGCCGGCACCTCCGCCGCACTCGCCTCAGCGGTGCAGATGTCCGGGGATCCCCACAGCCGGCTCGCGGGCGTCGCAATGGGTCTGGCAGCCGCCAGCGGCTCGGTGGGGGCCGGCCTGCTCGTGGCCGACTTAGGGCGCCCCGAGCGGTTCTTGCACATGGTCCGGGTGTTCCGTCCCACTTCCGTGATGAACGTCGGGGGCTACCTGCTGTCAACCACTACCGGCGCATCTCTGGCCTCCTCGTTGTTCGCGCCCCGCCACGGTCTGCTGGGAACGGCGGGCCGTCTGGCGGGGGTGATCGCCGGTCTGACGGGGCTTCCCCTGAGCGGTTACACCGGCGTGCTGTTGGGTGCCACCGCCATTCCCGGGTGGAACGTGGGACTGACGATCCTTCCTCCCCTGTTCGTGGCCTCAGGCGCGGCCACTTCCGGCTCCCTCTTACGTCTGACACCACTGGACCGGCCCTCGCAACGAACGGTCGGCGCATTCGCAATCGCCGGGCAGGTCGGGGAACTGGCCGCAGGATTTGTGCTGGAGCGACGGATGGCGGATCGGCCGCGGGTTCAGGCGTGCTACGCCGCGACCCCAGGTTGGCGAATCGGCAAGTGGCTCACCCTCGGGTCGCTGGCTGTTGGGCTGACGGCCGGACGGACAACCGCCGGCCGATTGGCAGCCGGTGTGATGGGCGCGGTCGGATCATCCTTGACCAAGACCGCCGTCTTCAGCGCCGGGATGCGCAGTGCTGCCGATCCGCTGGCCGTCCCCGAGAGCGCCAGGCCCGCCCGACCATGACAGCAGAGGGGTTGCCTGCCGCCCGCACGACGACCACCGACCGCGTGCGGATCATTGAGGTAGGCGAACAATCCCGCCGCAGCAGAGGCGATGTTGTGGTCGTCGAGGAGCCGCTGCGCGTGCATGCGGCGGTCGGGGGTGAGCGTGTGGTCCTGGGAACCACCATGCGCACTCCCGGCCACGACATCGACCTCGCCGTGGGCCTGGCGGTGTGTGAGGCGGTCGTGCGGCATCGCGAGTATCTGGTCCAGGTCCGTGCGTGCAGTGCCGAGCCAGTGGACGCGGTGACCGTGCACGTTCGCCCGGGCATCCAGCTACCCATGCGCCAAGGCAGGGTAGGCACGGTCAGCAGTGCTTGCGGGTTGTGCGGCAGGGAGGCGATCGAGGAGGTCCTGGCTCTGTGTCCCACGCATACCCATCGGGACCCTGTCTTCTCGCGGACTCTGCTTTCCCTTCCGGAGCAATTGGCCACCGAGCAGCGGATCTTCCGTCGAACCGGCGGGCTGCACGCCGCCGGGATCGCCTCCGCCGCCGGGATCGTCCACACGGTGCGTGAGGATGTCGGCCGGCACAACGCTGTCGACAAGGCAGTCGGTGCCGCTTTGCTGGCCGATGCGCCCATGGACATGCTCGTGGTGAGTGGCCGATGTGGATTCGAGATAGTCCAAAAGGCGGCGATGGCAGGTATCCACGCTGTGGCGTCCGTGTCAGCTCCGACCAGTCTGGCCGTCGAACTTGCCCGAGACACCGGCATCCTGCTCGCGGGCTTCGTGCGGGACGGCCGGATGAATGTCTATGCCGGGCAATCGCGGCTGCTTCAGACCTAGTTGTCCAGCTTGCGGTTGTCCGCGGATGGGCACGTCCGGGCTTTCCGAACTGGTTGGTTGGGCCACCGACCAAGACCTCGAACCCCCCGCCGCCGACAGGCAAAGCTGGAAACCGGCAACCAAAGCGCACGAATCCAACATGGGCTGTGCCCTGCCAACAAGCAAAGTTGCAAACCGACAACTAGATCGCCGGAATTCAACACCGGTAAACCCCGCAACCGGCAGTCGGCCCGCCGCGCAACACCGCGAGCCGACTGTAGGGGATCTGCCTGACTGTGAACCCGTTTCTTCAGGCTGGGCTGTCCGGTGAGACCGAGTCCGAAGATCAAGATCGCGAGCGAGCAGTGCGTCGCTGGCCTGGGGTGCCCCTGACGCCACTGTTGAGCGCGCGTCCACAAGGTCACTTCGCCACTGTGGGCGGCGCACGCCCGGCCGTGCGTCCCGCAAACGCAGTCACTATGGCGTACCACGGACGCAGTACACAGCCCATTGCGTAGGCCGAACTTCCAGTGCGAGCAACACCTCGACCCGGCACCGACACGCGGTGCGGGGATGTAAGACTGCTTGCGTGACCTTCACCCTGCATGTCGACGGCCCCGCCTGGCGCCTGCACACAGAGTCGGTGCGCGACAGCCTGCGTGCGGCAATCAGGGCTGACGTCGGAATGGCGCGGCTCGGCGATCTGGTTCCGGTCGCCAAGGGCAACGGGTACGGCCTGGGCATCTCCACGCTGGCCGCCGAGGCGACCCGCCTGGGAGTCGACCGGCTTGCCGTCGGCACCGTGTTTGAGATCGCGCAGGCCGCCGAACACTTCGCCGGGGAGATCCTCGTGCTGTCGCCCTGGGATCCGCGCGATGTCGTCGCCGCGGCCCATTGGCAGGCGCTCGAGTCCGCACCGTACGCGGCCCGTGTCATCCGGACGGTGTCGGATGTGGCCACCGCCAAGGCCGTCGGTGAACTGCCTACCGGGTCGAGGATCGTGATCGAGGGGATCACGAGCATGCGCCGGTTCGGCATCCTCGAGACCGAACTGCTGGCCGTGGTAGGCAGCGAGTCGTTCCAGAACGCCCTGAGCTCGGGGCACATCAGGCTGGAAGGCTTGGCCCTGCACCTACCACTGGCCATGCCCGAGATCCACCACGTGTCGGCCACGAAACTGCCCCGCGGAACCAGCTCACGGGTCATCGAGGTCCAGGGCTGGGCCAAGACCTGGCGCGCAGCCCTGGAGGAACTGCTGCGGGCGCGCTGCCCGGTCACCGACGACACCAACAGTCTGTGGGTGTCCCACCTCACCGAAGAAGAACTGTCCACAGTGCGGCAGCTGGAACCAGACATCGCTGTCAATTCGCGCGTCGGCACCCGCTTGTGGCTCGGCGACGGGAGCGCCCTGTCAGCCCAAGGCACGATCCTGGCCGTGCACCCCGTGGGCCGCCGGTTCGCCGTGGGATACCGGCAGCGCAAAGCCAGCAGCGACGGCCTGCTGCTCGTTGTGGGCGGCGGGACATCCCACGGAGTTGCCATGGCCGCTCCGACCCCCGCAACGTCACTTCGGCAGCGGGCGATCGCGGCCGGTACTGGTGCGCTGGAGGCAACCGGCCGCAGCCGCTCGCCGTTCCAATGGGACGACAAACTGCTCTGGTTCGCCGAACCCCCCCACATGCAGGTGTCCATGCTGTGGCTGCCCGACGCGACACTGCGAGAGGGCCTGGCCCACGGTCAGCGCACCCCGGCGGTCGGCGAGACTCTGGCTTGCCGGGTCCGACACACAACAGCGCTCTTCGACGCGGTGCTCACGCAGAAATGATCTCGATCCTCCCGAGCCGCGACGACCCGGTGGTCGCCAGCGGCAGTGAGGTGGCCGGCGGGCCGGCGGGCACACGGGTTCTGGTCGGTCTGACATGGTGGACGGTCTACCGCGTCCTGATCGCGATGACCGCCGCAGCCGCCGTGCTCGGCTACTTGAGCAAGTACTACTGCTTGATCAATGGCTGGGGCGCGGGCAAGTACACGCACATGTGCTACACCGACATCGCCCCGCTGTACCAGTTGCGCGGGCTGGCCGACGGAGCCATTCCCTACGTGACCGACCTTCCCCAGGACCAGGTCCTGGAGTACCCGGCGCTGACCGGGGTGTTCGTCTGGATCGCCGCGCGGATGACGCCATCGGGAAACACCGCGTGGTTCTTCCACGTCAACGTCCTGCTGCTGCTGGTGTGCTGGATAGTCGCTGTGTTGGCCACCGCCGTCGCACAACGTTCCCGGCCCTGGGATGCGGCCATGGTGGCGCTGGCCCCGGGGATCATCCTTTCGGGAACGGTCAACTGGGACCTTCTGCCAGTGGCACTGGTAGCCGTTTCCGTCGCCTTCTGGGCACGAAACCACCCCTGGTGGGCCGGGGTCTTCCTGGGCTTGGCCATCGCGGCGAAGTTCTACCCGCTGCTCATCCTCGGGCCGATGTTTCTGCTGGCTTGGCGAGCGCGCGCATGGGGGGCCTTCGCCAAATACCTCGCCGGGACGGTTGTTGCCTGGCTGCTCGTCAACGTGCCCTTCATGGTCATCAACTTCGATGGATGGTCGCGCTTCTACCTTTTCAGTCAGGAGCGCGGCGAGGACTTCGGGTCGGTGTGGCTGGTGCTCACCACGGCCGGACGTCAAGTCCCGCCGGACGTCCTGAACAGCGCTGGCTACCGGGCTGTTGCTGCTCGCGGCCGCCGCAATAGCGCTGCTCATCTGGCGCGCTCCTGTGATGCCGCGAGTAGGTCAGGTGCTGTTCCTGGTCGTCGCGGCGTTCCTGCTCACGAACAAGGTCTACTCACCGCAGTACGTGGTATGGCTGATCCCGCTGGCGGTCCTGGCCCGGCCCCGGTGGCGCGACCTGCTCATATGGCAGGCGGCCGAAGTGGTGTACTTCGTGTCGATCTGGCTGTACCTCGAAGGCCTTGATGGGGAAGTCGCCAAAGGCCTCTCCCGCGAGGCCTACGCAGTGGCCATCCTCATCCACGTCTTCGCAACCTTGTGGCTGTGCGGCATGGTCGTGCGCGATGTCCTGCGACCCCGTCACGATCCCGTCCGCAACGACGGCAGCGGCGAGTTCGACCCACTTGCCGGGCCATTCGCGCCGCGAACCGTTACGGGCTCGCCGATTGAGTCGGTGGACTTGTCGGTGGCGGAACGTCGCGCTGGGTCGGTGTCACCGCCGGCGGAGGGGCCTGCGCCGGGGACTGGGTAGGCGCAGGCTGAGTCGGAGTCACCGTTTGCGTGGGTGTCGGCGTCGTGGGCCGCTCGGTGACCTCCCCGGAAGGTGTGGTCTCCAGCGACGGCTCCCCCGACGGGCTCTCGCTGATGGTCGCCGATGGCGACGGCACCAGTGTCGACGTGCCGCCAGCGATGAACGTGGCCGGCAGTTCGAAGGTCTCCACCGGCAGCCCGGACAGCGCTGCCTGGTTGAAGGCGGTCCAGATCTGGGCAGGGAATGACCCACCGGTCACGCTGGACAGTCCGCCGGTGCCCTCAAGGGTGACGCTGTTGCCGTTCTTGTCGGACTTGGCCATCATCACCGCCGTCGACAACTGCGGGGTGTACCCGACGTACCACGCCGACATGTTGTTGTCGGTCGTGCCGGTCTTGCCCGCCGAGGGCCGTCCCAGGCCCAGGGCCGTGGTGCCGGTACCGACGTTGACGACCTGCTGAAGTGCGTAGTTGACGTTATCGGCCACGTTCTGGTCGAACTCGCGACGCGCGTCAACCTGCAACTCGTAGTCGATCTGGCGGTCGGCCGTCTTGACCGTCTTGATCATCACTGGTTCGGCACGCTCCCCGCGCGCGGCAAAGGTGGCATAGGCATCCGCCATGTCCATGGCGGTCGGCGAGGCCGTTCCCAGAACGGTCGTGGGATCAGCGCGCAAGCCCACGGTGTCCTTGGGGACCCCGGCGCGGATCGCGGCCTTCTTGACGTTCTCCGTGCCTACAGTCAGGCCCAGTTCGACGTAAGGAGTGTTGATCGAGTTCTCCGTGGCTTTGAGCAGCGTCACGGTCCCGAAACTCACGTTGCCGTAGTTCTGCAGCGTGTAGCCCTCGATCGTGCGCGGCGACGAGCCGTCCCAGGTCGAGTACAGCCCGATGCCGTCCTCAAGGGCGGCCGCCAGCGCGAACGGTTTGAATGTGGATCCGGCCAGAGCCGTTGACTGGGTGGCGTCGTTGAGCTGGTTGCGCAAGTAGTTCTTGCCCGCATACATCGCCACGATCTCGCCGGTGCCTGGACGAACGCTGGCCAGCCCGATCCGCAGACCTTCGGTGTTGTACGACGGACCGTAGGTGTCCACCGCCTCGGTGGCCGCGTCCTGCGCCTGCTTGTTGATCGTGGTCACGACGCGGTAGCCGTTGAGGTTGATGTCGTCGTCGGTGTAACCGAGCTCGAGCATCTCGTCGCGGGCTGACTCCAGCAAGTAGCCGTTGGTCCCCTTGAAGTAGTTGAACGCACCGGTCCACGGCAGCGGTTCGGGGAACTGGAGAGCATCTGCCTGGGCCTGGGTCAGGGCACCGGTCGCCACCATGCCGTCCACGACGTAGGACCAGCGTCCCTCCAGTTCCTCCTGGCCCTCTTTGCTGGCGTAGTAGGAAGGAGCCCGGATCACCGCGGCCAAGTACGCAGACTCCGCGGCGTCGAGCTTGGCAGCGCTCTTGCCGAAGTAGGCCTGTGACGCGGCTTGAATGCCGTAGGCACCCCGGCCGTAGTAGATGGTGTTCAGGTAGTCGGCAAGGATGTCGTCCTTGCTGGCCTGTGTCTCGAGCTTGACCGAGAGCACCAGTTCTTTGAACTTGCGCGTGAACGACTGCTCCTGGGTCAGGTAGGCGTTCTTCGCGTACTGCTGGGTGATCGTCGATGCGCCCTGGGTCGTGCCGCCGGTCAGGTTGTTGAACGTGGCGCGTAGCAGGCCCTTCGGGTCGAAGCCGCCGTGGCTGTAGTAGCCGCGGTCCTCGGCGGCCAGGATCGCCGCCTGCATCTCGGGGGAGATCCGGTCGATGGGCACACTGGTGCGGTTCGCCTCGCCGATGCGGCCGATCTCGGTCTCACCGTCGTCGTAATAGATCCGGGTGGTCTGCGCGACCGCCAGGTCGTTGGGCTTGGGGACCTCGATGGTGGCCACGGCGATTCCCAGACCCGCGAACGCCGCCACCAGCAGGGTCCCAATGGTGGCCAGAGTGAGCTTCCACGATGGGAGCCAACGCCGCAGCCCCGACTTGCCCGCCCGCGGGTAGTCGATTAACCGCCGCTTCTTCGCGGTGGTCTTTTTAGCCATGTGCCTATCCTCGTTCCTCAGTGCTACCTAGTGTCTGACGTCGCGCGTCGTGGCGTGGTGCCGTCTCACCAGGTCTCGTTCTTACGGATCCGCCGCGCCGGCCGGGGAACTCCGTCACCCAGCACATAACTGCGCAGCCGGAAGTGCCAGTGGCACTCGCGACAAACCTCTACCTCGTCCACCCGGAATTGGCCGTGCTCGACGGCCATCTCTTCGATCTCGGCCGGCGAGTGCTGCCGCCCGGTGTAGTCGCCCAGCTCGTCGCCCCAGGTGTAACGCAGCAGTACCATGTCCGTTCCGTGACACCACGGACAGTTCTGCTCGAGGGCCAGCCCGTGGTACTTGGCGGCGCGCAACAAATCGGGGTGCGGATCCAGATTGTCACTGGCTCCGGTCGCAGTGAGCACCAACTTGCCCAGCGCCCTGCGCCGCTCCAGGCTGTAGTCGACAACCCGCCTGGGCTCGCGGGGGTTTGCCACCTCTTCGGGTTCGGCCAGTTCGGGCCGGGCACGCGAGGGTTTGCCCGGTGCACCCAGCACCTTGCTTCCCCGCACAGTCCCCTGTGCACGCGACTCGGCCATGGTTCCAGGGTAGGTCGGGTTTGGGCCCTGCGCCCACGGCTGTTACCAACCTCACCCCGGTGCATGGCCGGACGTGACCGCCCGATCACGCAAACGCACGCTATCCCCGCCCGCGGCTTTGGCGTCGTAGACCGCCGCATCTGCGGTAGCGAACCACTGGTCCTGATCCTGAATCCCGCAGCCCGGGGTCCAGCAGGCGACGCCCACCGAAGCTGTGAGCACGGTACACGTCGAGATGCATACCCGCGAGCCGGTGCGCAGCCTGCAGCGCAGCGCCCGGATGCACCCCGGGTAGAACGACCACGAACTCGTCGCCGCCGAAACGGGTGACGCTGTCCTTGGAACGGACCACCGATTGCATGGCAATCGCAGCCCCGCGTAGCTCCCGGTCGGCCCGGGCATGCCCGTGGGTGTCGTTGAATGCCTTGAGGTCATCGAGGTCGACAACCACCAGCGCCATCGGTTCACCCCTGCCGAAGCCGGCAAGCCACGCGCTGTCCATGGCCTCCTGCAGGACCCGGCGGTTACCCAAGCCCGTGAGTTCGTCCTTGCGGGCAAGTTCCAGCAGGTCAGCCTTGGCCCGCTCCAGCTCGGCGATCAGCCGCTCTCTTTCGGCCTCTGCGCGCTTGCGTTCGGTGATGTCCATGTGGATCCCCGTAGCCCTCACGGGCAGACCATCCGCGTCCCATTGCACAACTCGGCCCATGTCCAGCACCCAGACATCGCGTCCGCTGGCGTGCTGGCAGCGGTGTTCGCTGACGTAGGTGTCACAACGACCGGCCAGATGCTCGTCGAGCGCGGCCGTCGCACCTTCAATGTCGTCGGGGTGCACCAGTTCGACCCAAGTCCTCAGGGCGGGGGCGAGGTCCTCGACCTCATAGCCGAACATGGCCGCCCAATTGCTGTCGTAGTCGACGCGACCGCTGGGGACATGCCAGTCCCACGTGCCCAGACTCGCCGACTCCAGCACAAGGTTGCGGGTGTGCAGGTACTCCAGTTCCCGTCGTAGCCCATCGGGCGCATCGTGCAGGGTCAGCACCCAGTACTCACCCATGCGACGCACACCGACAGCGTCGGTACCGGTGGGGGGCCACGCCAGGTCGGGTTGGACCTCGGACACGTGGCTCGCATCCGACAGGGACCTTAGGCGTGGGTTGGCGTGAACGATGTTGCCGCCGGTGTCAGCCACCAACACCGGCGCATCCACCCAGTCCAGCACTTCCCAGCGTCGGGTTCCGTGTTCTTGCGCCATTGGGCCACCGTTGTCGACCAACCTCAAGATCTGCTCAAGGAACAAAGGGGTTTGCGTCTGCACGTGCGGTGATTCACGACACACCCGATGTTGCTTGCGCGATGCCTGGTGTTCAATTACTGTAAGTGAAAGAGAATATATCGACTCGATACATCTCGAACCACACTCCTAGGAGATCCATGGCCCCGGCGAAGCGTACCCACGTACTGCAGTTCGCCGTGCTCGGACTGCTCCACGAAGGACCTCTGCACGGCTACGAACTGCGTAAGCGCCTCAACGGCGTGCTTGGAACGTTCCGGGCGATTTCCTACGGATCCTTGTACCCCTCACTCAAAGAGATGCTGCGCACGGGCCTGATCGCTGAGGACGGACCGGCAGATGCCGGAGCGCCGGCTCTGTCCGGGCGCCGGGCACGCATCGTCTACAAGTTGACCGCCGAAGGCAAGGACCGTTTCCAGGAATGGCTGGCCGACGCAGGCCCCGACGCCTACGAGGACGACTTGTTCGGCGTCCACCTGGCCTTCTTCGGCCGCACAGACCGGGACATCCGCTTGCGCATACTTCTGGGCAGGCGCAGCCGTCTCGAGGAGCGTCTCGCGACGCTTCGCAACAACCTAGCCAAGCGCCGCGAACGACTTGACGAATGGACCTTGACCCTGCAGCAGCACGGTCTGGACAGCGTTGAACGGGAAGTCGACTGGCTATCCCAACTGATTGATCAAGAAATCGACGGCAGTGCCGTCAAGAAATCGACCGGCACCGAGCCGGCGAGTAAATAAGGAGAACGAATGTCTATTCGTGTCGCCATCGTCGGTGTCGGTAACTGCGCCGCCTCGCTTGTGCAAGGCGTCGAGTACTACAAGGACGCCGATCCGGACAGCAAGGTTCCGGGGCTCATGCACGTCAAGTTCGGGCCGTACCACGTGTCCGACATCGAGTGGGTTGCGGCGTTCGACGTCGACGCCAAGAAGGTCGGCCAGGACATCGCACACGCGATCACGGCCAGCGAGAACAACACCATCAAGATCTGCGACGTGCCGCCCACCGGCGTTCACGTGCAGCGCGGCCACACCTACGACGGCCTCGGCAAGTACTACCGCGAGATGATCACCGAGTCCGACGAGTCGCCCGTGGACATCGTCGCGGCGCTGCGGGAGTCCAAGGCCGATGTGCTGGTGTGCTACCTGCCGGTCGGTTCGGAGCAGGCCGCCAAGTTCTACGCCCAGTGCGCCATCGACGCCGGCGTTGCCTTCGTCAACGCGCTGCCCGTCTTCATCGCCGGGACCCCCGAGTGGGCCAAGAAGTTCGAGGACGCTGGCGTCCCGATCGTCGGCGACGACATCAAGAGCCAGGTCGGCGCCACCATCACCCACCGCGTGCTGGCCAAGTTGTTCGAGGACCGCGGCGTGACCGTGGACCGGACCTACCAGCTCAACGTCGGCGGCAACATGGACTTCATGAACATGCTCGAGCGTGAGCGCTTGGAGTCCAAGAAGATCTCGAAGACCCAGTCGGTCACCTCGCAGCTGGTCGGCGACATTCCCGCCCGCAACGTGCACATCGGCCCGTCGGACTACGTGGCGTGGCTCGATGACCGCAAATGGGCGTTCGTGCGCCTCGAAGGCCGCAACTTCGGTGACATCCCGCTGAGCCTTGAGTACAAGCTCGAGGTGTGGGACTCCCCCAACAGCGCCGGCATCATCATCGACGCCATCCGCGCCGCGAAGATCGCCAAGGACCGCGGGATTGGCGGCCCCATCCTGTCCGCGTCCAGCTACTTCATGAAGTCGCCGCCGGTGCAGTACACCGACGACGAGGCCCGACAGGCAGTCGAGGACTTCATCGCCGGCACTGTCGAGCGCTGACCTCCTACGCGAAGCGGCCCGTCCCCATGGGGGCGGGCCGCCTTTGTGTCCCTAGAACAACCCCACGCCACAGGCAAAGCTGGAAACACGCAACTAAATCGCCGCAAAACAACACCGACCCCGGCCAACCACCACGGCTCAACCCCACGCCACAGGCAAAGCTGGAAACACGCAACTAAATCGCCGAAAAACAACACCGACCCCGGCCAACCACCACGGCTCAACCCCGCGCCACAGGCAAAGCTGGAAACCGACCACCCACTCGCCGAAAAACAACACCGACCCCGGCGCCACGGCGATACCCCGCACTACGCGCACCCCGCCGCCGAGATGTCGCGGTTACGCCGCACCCGGCGTGGGGCTAGCCTTGCCCGCGTGACCCACCCGCTCAAGGCCGCCCTCGGGTCACCGCTGTACCGCAAGTTGCTGGCGATCCGGCTCACCGGTCAGGCCGGCGATGGAATGCTGCAGTCGGCGCTGGCCACATTCGTGCTCTTCTCCCCCGAGCGGCAAGCCAGCGCGAGCGCCATCGCCGCAGCTTTCGCCATCCTCGCCTTGCCCTACTCGATCATCGGCCCCTTCACAGGTGTGCTGCTCGACCGGTGGCGGCGCCAGCGGGTGCTGTTCTGGGGAAACCTGGCACGGGCCGCCAGCATGATCCCAGTCATCTACTTCACGGCGCAGGGCAATTCCGGTCTGGGCTTGGGCGTCAGCGTCCTAGCGGCCATCGGGATCAACCGATTCATCCTGGCCGGCCTGTCCGCGGCAGTGCCGCTCACCGTCCCCGAGCCGAGCCTGGTCACCGCCAATGCCATCGCCCCAACCGCGGGCACAATGGCGGCGGCGCTGGCCGCGTTCGTAGGCGTTGGCCTGCGCCAGGCGCTCGGCGGCGGGGATACCGGTTCGGTGGTGGTGCTGTGCCTGACGGCGGGAGTGTTCGTGATCTCCGGGCTGTTGGCCACACGGGTGCACCGCACGCACTTCGGACCGTTACCCGGGGAACACGCCCAATCGGCCCGCCAAGTGCTTCGGGGACTGTCCGACGGCGCTCACCAACTGTGGCAGCGCCGACCGGCCCGCAACGCGATCGCCATGGTCAGCGCGCAACGGATCGCCATCGGAGCGGGCACCATCATCGCCGTGCTGCTGTTGCGGCTGCACCTGAACGCACCGCAGGACACCGATCGCGCACTCAACGAACTGGCCGTGATGCTGGCCGCCGCCGCCGTCGGTGCTCTCGCCGCCGCCCTGAGCACCCCGTTCATGTCGCGTACCATCGGCCCGATCAAGTGGACATCCGCGACCTACATCGTGGCCGGCGCCGGGGCTTGGTTCGGGGTGGCGACAGCCACTGTCGCGTCACTGATCCTGGCGGGGCTGGTCATCGGATTCGCCGGACAGGCCGCCAAGGTCTGCGGCGACACCCTCGTGCAGGAGTGGATCGACGAAGGCAACCGCGGACGGGTATTCGCGTTGTACGACGTGGCGGTCAATGTGGCGCTGGTGTCGGGTGTCGTCTTCGTGGCGTTGCTCGACCCGTTGGGTGACAACGCGGGTCTCACGGCAGCCGCCATCGGTATCGGGCTGATCGCAAGCGGGGTCATCTACCTGCGGTCTAAGAACCCGGTTGCGCCGCCCACCATGTGAGCAACTCGGCAGCGGCGTCTTCGGCCGACATCGGACCGCGCTCCAGCCGGACCTCGAGCAGGTGGTTGTACGCGCGGCCCACATCGCGGCCCGGGCCGATCCCCAGGATCGACATGATCTGGTTGCCATCCAGATCTGGGCGCACCGCAGCCAGTTCCTCGGCCTGGGCCAGCACGCCGATTCGTTCCTCGAGACTGTCGTAGGTCCGCTGCAGAGCCGCAGCCTTGCGCTTGTTGCGGGTGGTCGAGTCGGCTCGCGTGAGCTTGTGCAGCCGCAGCAGTTGATCTCCGGCGTCGCGGGCGTACCGACGAACGGCTGAATCCGTCCACTCGCCGCCGCCGTAACCGTGGAAGCGCAGGTGCAGGGCCACCAGCTGGCTCACCTCGTCGGTCGTCTTGGTGTCGAAGCGCAACTCGCGCATCCGCTTGCGGGTCATCTTCGCGCCCACAATCTCGTGGTGGTGGAACGACACCCCACCGGCAGGTTCGAGCCGACGGGTGCGGGGCTTGCCCACGTCGTGCATCAGCGCCGCGAACCGCAGTACGAAGTCCGGCGGGATCGCCGGCCGGTGCGCGGACTCGAGCACAATCGCCTGCTCGAGGACCGTCAGGGTGTGCTCGTAGACGTCCTTGTGCCGGTGGTGTTCGTCGATCTCGAGGCTCAGCGCCGGGAGTTCGGGCAGGAACCGCTGGCACAGTCCTGTCTCGACCAACAACTGCAACCCAGGGCGGGGCTTCTGCGACATCACCAGCTTGACCAGTTCGTCGCGGATCCGCTCGGCACTGACCACGTCGATGCGCTCGGCCATGTCGGCCATGGCCTCGACGGCCTCAGGGTCGACAGTCATTCCCAACTGCGAGGCGAAGCGCGCCGCCCGCAACATGCGCAAGGGGTCGTCGGAGAACGAGTCGGCAGCTGGCCCAGGCGTGCGAAGACGCTTCAGAGCCAGATCCAGCAGGCCGTCGAACGGGTCCACGAACTGCCCGGCCGGGAGCCTGACGGCCATCGCGTTGACGGTGAAGTCGCGCCGTCCCAGGTCGCTGAGCAGATCCGCGCCGTACTCAACGTCGGGCTTGCGCGAGTCCTGGTGGTACCGATCGGCCCGGTAGGTGGTGAACTCCAGGCGCATGCCGCCCTTCTCAGCACCGACCGTCCCGAACTTGGCACCGATGTCCCACACCGAGTCCGCCCAGCCGGAGAGCAACGGCAACGCCTCCTGCGGGCGAGCATCGGTGGCGAAGTCGAGGTCCTCGACCGGGCGGCCCAGGACCGCGTCGCGCACCGAACCGCCCACGAGGTCGAGGGTGAACCCGGCGGCCTCGAACCGGCGGCCAAGTACCCCCAGCAGCTGGTGTTGCTCCAGCAATCCGGCCACCGCCTGATCGCGCACGTGGTGCAGTGCCTGCATCGGCGCAACGGGTCGGCTCACCGCAACAGGGTATTCGCCCGGCCGAACGCGGGTTCTCCTCGGGCGGTCACGGCGCCTACAAACGGCAGTAACCCCGACGTTGCGGTGTTTGCGCATATCCTCTCTAACATGCCCATCCCGTCGCCCTCGCGGTTCAACCTGCGGTACGTGACGCGCTCACGTTCCACGGTTGACGAGACCAGCGCCGGGGGACTTGTGGTGCACAGGATCGACGACCAGACCCTGGTCCCGCTGATCGCGCGGTACGACCGCCGGCATCGCCTGGTGTGGTCACTTCCGAAGGGTCACGTGGAGCAGGGCGAAACCGTCGAGGAGGCCGCCCTGCGCGAGGTCCTCGAAGAGACGGGCATCAAGGCGTCCATAGTCGAACCACTCGGAGTCATCGACTTCTGGTTCGCCGTTGAAGACCACCGGATCCATAAGACGGTCCATCACTTCCTCATGCTCTATGAGTCGGGTGTGCTGTGCGATGAGGATCTCGAAGTGGTCGAAGTGGCCTGGGTGCCGCTCGAGGACGTGCCGGCGAAACTCGCCTACCGTGACGAGCGCCGCCTAGTGGCAAAGGCCCGCGGCATGCTCGGCGAGCTCTAGTGGGCAGACGGCTCTCACTTCTGGCGGCACTGCTTCTGGTTCTCGGGGTGGCCTCCGCCGGTCAAGCCAGCCCGCGCGCAGTCACCGCGGACAGCGTCGAGGTCAATCTGGTGAGGATGACCCCCCTGAACCCGCAGCCCGGCGGCACACTTCGGATGTCGGGCCGGTTGCGCAACAGATCCAGTACCCCGATCACCGCCGTGCAGGTCCGCCTGCTGCTGTCACCGAGTCCGATGGCTACTCGAAGCGAGATCGCCGCGGTGTCGGCAGGTGCCACCGACCGGGACGGCCCCCCCACCCTTGCGGTCAGCGAACCCATCGCGTCGATCCCCGCTCGTAGCGTGGCCGACTGGTCCATTGAATTCCCCCTGGACGAGCTTCCGCTGTTCATCCCCGGGGTCTACGTTGCCGGTCTGGAGGTCATCGGCACGGGCACCGACGGCCTCCCGCAGCGGCTCGGGCTGTCCCGCACCTTCCTTCCCTGGTTCCCAGAAGGCTCGGTGTCGCCCACCCGGTTGGTGTGGCTGTGGCCGGTCAGTTCCGCTCCCGACCGGGCCTTGGACTCAGTGCAGCTCAGCGAACGCACTGCCGCTGAGATGGCACCCGGCGGGCGCCTGGACCGGATCGTCGCGGCCGCCGGCGATTCGCGGGTCACATGGGTGTTCGACCCGTGCCTGCTGCAGACCGCCGAAGAGATGCAGGACGGCTATCTGGTCGTGTCAGGGCCCAGCGACTCCGAGCCGGCCCAAGGTTCGGGGGCGGCAGTGGCCACCAGTTGGCTCGAACAGGTCCGGCAGGCGGGCTCGACGGCACCGGTCACGGCCACCGCCTACGCTCTGCCCGATGCGACGGCTTTGGACCGCGACGGGATGCAGGACGTCATCGGGCTGGCCACCGAACGGGCGTCGGCCGACGTCTCGGCCCAGATCCGGCAGCCCGTGCGCAATGTGCTCGCCTGGCCGGCCGGCGGCTTCACCAACTCGTCCACGATGCGGGCCTTCCGCGACGCCGGCGCCACAGATCTGCTGCTCTCCGACGCCGCGATCCCGGCCACACCCGCGCTCACCTACACCCCTGACGGGTTCACCAGCTGGGGCGGGCTGCCGGTGGCTCTTGCCGACACCGGTCTGGCCACTGCGTTGGCGTTGCCCCAGGACAATCCGTCCGAGGGCCTGGCTGCCCGTCAGCAGTTCCTGGCCGAGGTTGCGATGTCCGCGGCCGAACTGCCGGACCTGCCGCGGAGCATCCTGGCAGTGCCAGACCAGCGCTGGAGTCCCAGATCGGGTTTCCTGAGGCAGACGTTGCGCGCTCTGCGCCAGGTTCCCTACGCCGAACTCGTGGGCTACGCCGCGGCACGCAAGGATGCCGTGGAGGTCCCGCGTACCCGAGTTGCGTATCCCCCCGAACAGCGAGCCGCTGAGTTGCCCATCGAGTACCTGGACACCATCAAAGCCCAGGCCCGGCAGGCCCGGCGCCTGGAGTCGATCCTGACCGAACCCAGCGGGGTGCGCTACGGGGAGTCGGTGATCAGGCAGGCGTCCGCGGCCTGGCGCGCGGACGGTCAGACCGGGATCCAACTGGTTCGCAGCGTCACCGCGCAGTTGGCAAGCCAGACCTCCAAGGTGCGCGTGGCCACGACGGGCACGTTCACCCTTCCGGGTGACTCCGGGCGGATTCCGGTGACCGTGGCCAACGACCTCGATCAGGACGTGCTGGTCGGCATCCGGCTGGAGTCCGACGAGCCGGCCAGGCTCTCCGCCCCCGAGATCGCTGCTTTCGAGGTTCCAGCCGGGCGCAAGGTCAGCCTCGAGGTCGAAGCCCAGGTCGTCGGCTCCGGCACGCTGCCGGTGAGGTTGCAGCTCACGACCCCCGAGGGGCGCCGGTACGGCGAACCCGTGACGGTTCAGGTCAGGACGACGGCCTACTCACGGGCGGCGGCCTACGTGGTCTCAGGGGCGTTCGTGCTGCTGGCATTCCTGCTGGGCATGAACTTCGTACGTCGCAGCAAAGCCCGGCAGGAGGGTTCGTGAGCACCGGGGAGCAAGCAGGGGTCCTGCGCTCGAGTGCCCTCATGGCAGCCGGGACGATCACCTCCCGGGTCACCGGCCTGGTCCGGGACATGGCGCTCGTCGCGGCGATCGGATTCGGCACCCTGGCGGACACCTACAGCCTGGGCAACTCCTTGCCGAACATCATCTACATCCTTGTTGCCGGCGGGGCGCTGAACGCGGTGTTCATCCCGCAGCTGGTCCGGCACATGCAGGACGACGAGGACGGTGGTCACGGGTTCGCCAACCGGCTCTTGCGAATCGTCGCGCTGATCACGTTCGTGCTGACCGTGCTGGCCGTTCTGGCCGCCCCCTGGATCGTGCATCTCTACGCAACCAGCGAGTACTCGGCCCGCGAGTTCGACCTCGCAGTCGCGTTCGCCCGTCTGTGCCTTCCGCAGATCATCTTCTACGGGCTGTACACGATGTTCAGCCAGGTGCTCAACGCACGCGGGCGTTTCGGCTCCCCGATGTTCGCGCCCATCGTGAACAACATCGTCGTCATAGGTGCGGCCGTGGCTTTCCTGCGGGTTGCCGGCGACCAGGTCAACGTGGACACGATCACCGACCGCGAGGTCGCCTGGTTGGGGATCATGACGACCCTCGGCGTGGCACTGCAGGCCCTCGTGCTCATTCCTGTTCTGATCCGCTCGGGCTTCCGCTTCGCCTACGTCCGGGGACTGCGCGGATTCGGTCTGGGTCACACGGGCAAGCTGGCCCTCTGGACCATCGGCCTGGTCCTGATCAACCAGCTCGGGTTCCTGGTCGTCACCCGGCTGGCGACCCTGGCCAACGTCCTTGCCTCGGAGGTCGGTGCCGTCGCCCAGGGCCTCACGACCTATCAGAAGGCGTACCTGATCTTCATGCTCCCGCATTCGGTGATCACGATCTCGATCATGACTGCGCTGCTGCCCCGAATGAGCCGCTCTGCGGCCCAGAAGGACTTCGCCAAGGTGGGCGCCTTCGTGGCCGACGGCATGCGCCTGGTCGCTGTGCTGATCGTGCCGGCTGCGGTCTGCCTGATCGTGGCCGGACCGATGATCTCCACGGTGATCTTCGGCTTCGGTGCAGGGTCCGGGGAGGCATCCACGTATGCGGGTCTGGTCGTCATGGCCTTCGCCCTGGGCTTGCTGCCGTTCTCGATGTTCTACGTGCTTCTGCGCGGCTGGTACTCGGTGGAGGACACCCGGACCCCGTTCTACCTCACCGTGGTCTACAACGTCCTGATGGTCGGCTTCTCGATCCCGTTGTTCTACCTGGCAAGCGTTGAGTTCAAGGTCACAGCCCTCGCGCTGGGCTACTCGATCGCCTACTGGTTCACGTTCGCCCTGGCCTGGTACGTGCTGTCCCGGCGCCTGGGTCACGTCCAAGGCCGCCAGACCGCGTGGGTGCTGGCGCGGCTGATGATCGCGGGTGTGATCGCCGCGGGCATCGGCCTGGGCGTCAACCTTGGGCTCACTGAACTGATCGGTGAGGTGCGGGGGCAGGATGTCCGGCTGGGCTTCGTGGGGCTGCCCGGGTGGGCCCTGTTCGCAGCCGTCGTCACGTGCCTGGTGGCGGTGGTTGCCTACGTGGTGGGCGCCAGGATCCTACGGGTCCGCGAGGTCTCCACGGCCTGGGCCATGGTCGCCGACAAGCTTCCGCTGGCACGCAAGTCCTGAGCGGGGCTGGCCACGGGCCCGAAACGGCTGACCCTCACTGACAAAGGCATCGCGGGTTCTGTCCTACCCTGAAAGCGTGACGGAGGCAGCGACGCGGCATTGGCGCGAGCGCTACGAATTGATCGACCTCGTCGCGCAGGTAGCGGGGTCGACCCTCTGGCGCGCCTACGACAACCGGCTGCGCCGCACTGTGGGTCTTCGCATCGTCGACGGCAACGACGCCCGAACCGCGACCTTGGCCCACGACGCCGTGGCTGCAGCCCACATCACCGACCGACGGTTCGCGAACGTGCTCGACGTGATGGGCCCGGAGCCCGACGACGAGTTGGTCATCATCACCGAGTGGATCGCCGGGCTGTCCCTTCCGGAGGTCCTCCAGGAACCCATGACGGCCCACGCTGCGACGGTGACCGTCGGTCAGGCCGCCAGAGCGATCGCCTCGGCCCATGCCCAAGGCGTGACACACGGAAGGCTGCGCCCGGCCACGATCATGGTCCAGCCTGACGGAAGTGTGCGGGTACGCGGCCATGGCGTCGACGCATCACTGTACGGACGCGAGCCCGACCTGGAACCGGTGGCCGCGGACATCCACGGGATCGGCTCGCTGCTCTACGCCTGCCTCAGCGCGCGCTGGCCCTTCCCCACCGATGTGGGCCTGCAATGGGCACCCGGTGCCCAGCAGGGCAACCCTGCACCGGTGCGCAAACTCGTGGCCGAAGTCCCCCCGGACCTCGCCGACATCGTCGACAAGTGCTGGCGGGGCCAGTACCAGACCGCCGCCGATGTCGCCTCCGACCTGCGCACCCAGGCAGCGCAGTCCTGGGCCCCTCCGCGCGGTGAACTCATCGCCAAGCGGCGGCGGCGCATTCTGGTCGGGGGCTTCGCGGGGGCGCTGACCGGCGCTGCCGTGGTCATGGGCCTGGCCGATGCCGCCAGCCGTCCCGGTGACCCGGTGACCGCCCAGACCCGCGCCCAGGGCGTCGCCGACCTGGTCCCAGGGGTGGGCCCGGACGAACGCCGCTTGCCGATCGTGAGCGCCAAGGACTACGACCCCTACGGCGTCGATGGGGAATCACCGACACAAGTCAGGTTCGCTCTCGACGGGAAGCCCCTGACGGCCTGGACCACGATGACCTACTACGACCCGGCCCTCGGTGGCAAACCCGGTGTGGGCCTGCGGGTGGATCTGGGAGCACCGCGATCGGTGACCAGTGTCGACCTCAAACTCGTGGGCGCCAACAGCAACCTGACCGTGCTCATCGCCGACCGCAAGCACGCAGATCCGCAGCGCTACCGCACATTCGCCGCGGTGACCGGGGCCGGGCGGCACATCCTGCTGCGCTCCGCACGCCCGATGACCGGTCGTTACGTGGTGGTCTGGTTCACCCGGCTGCCCTGGATCGACGGCGGCTATCGTGGCGGCGTGCGTTCAATAGTCATCCGCAGCGGCTGACGCGCGTGGATCCTCGTTCAGATGCCGACCTGCTGACCGCCCACGTGGCCGGCGACTCGGCCGCGTTCGGGGAGTTGTTCGGCCGCCACCAGGACCGTCTGTGGGCGGTGGCGCTGCGCACAGCCGGCAGCCCCGAGGATGCCTCGGATGCGCTGCAGGAGGCCATGATCTCGGCCTTCCGGCGGGCGGGATCGTTCCGTGGCGACGCGGCGGTGACGACCTGGCTGCACAGGATCGTCGTCAACGCCTGCCTGGACCAGCATCGCCGCCGTAAGACCCGTCCGACGACCGCATGGATCGAGACATTGCACGACACCGCTCACGACGTCGACGACGTCGCCAACCGCGAGTTGCAGATCGAACTCGAGCGCGCTTTGTCCGAACTGCCGGAGGATCAGCGTGCCGCGATCGTGCTCGTGGACGTGCAGGGCTATTCGGTCGATGATGCCGCAGCGATCCTGCAGTGCCCGCCGGGAACCATCAAGAGCCGCTGTGCCCGCGGTCGCGCAAAACTGGCCAAACGTTTGAGCAATGTTCGGAACCCTGACGCAGAGCATGTCGTCCTACGGGAGAACGAGGGAGGTGACCGATCATGACCAGCGACGAGGAAGTGCGCGCGCGGCTTGCCGGTCTGCCCTCCGTGGGCATCCCACCGGACGTCCGCCAAGCTGTGCTCGACCGGCTGGCGCAGGAATCGCAGGTGGCCGACGTCGTGCCCCTGACCCCGCGACACCAGCGGCGGCTCAGCGGTCTGCTCGTGGCGGCGGCAGTGGCAGCCTTCCTCATGCTCATCGGTGTGGCAAGCGGTACCCCCTCGGCACCCACCCCCACAGCGCAGCCAATCGTCAAGGCCGGGGCCATCTACGATCCCGGCCAGTTCACCGGGCAACTGCGCTCCCGATTCCTGGCTGCCCCGGCTGCCGACGAGCCCACCGAGACGTTCGCGGATTCCCCATCAACACTGTGCGCCTGCACCGAGTCGATCGACGCCTACGGCACTGTCCTGGTACTCGACGTCGGCATGTACGCCGGCGGTTCGGCGGTGGTCATCGTCAGCAACTACCCGGGCGACAGCGAATACGAGGAGGTGTGGGTCGTGTCACCGGACTGCGGGTCGACCGACAGCCATGTGATTCGCCACTTCCTTCTGGACGTCGACAACTCCGCGGCTACGCTCTAGATACTGTTCCGGATCGGAATACCTGGCCCCCCTATGCCGGTTATGCCTGGCAGAGCCAGAAAGAGGAGTACGTCGTGAGCGAGCAAGTCCATCAGGTCGTCATCGTTGGGTCCGGCCCCGCCGGCTATACGGCGGCCATCTACGCCGCCCGCGCGCAGTTGGCACCCATCCTCATCGAGGGTGCCGTGACCGCAGGCGGCGCATTGATGAACACCACCGAGGTCGAGAACTACCCAGGTTTCGCCGAAGGCATCCAGGGCCCCGAACTGATGGCCGCGATGCGCGAGCAGGCGGAACGCTTCGGCGCCACGATCCTGACCCAGGACGCCACCGAGATCAAGCTCGATGGCCCGGTCAAAGAGGTCACCGACGATGCCGGCGGGGTCTGGAAGGCCCAAACCGTGATCCTGGCCATGGGGTCCGGCTACCGCGAGCTCGGGCTTGCCAATGAGAAGCGACTCTCCGGGCACGGGGTCTCCTGGTGCGCCACGTGTGACGGCTTCTTCTTCCGAGGCGCCCACATCGCCGTGATCGGCGGAGGCGACTCCGCCATGGAGGAGGCCACCTTCCTCACCCGTTTCGCCGAGAAGGTCACCATCGTGCACCGCCGCGACGAATTCCGGGCAAGCGCGATCATGGCCGAGCGGGCTCTGGCCAACCCCAAGATCGAGGTCGCCTGGAACAGTGAGGTGCTCGATGTCCTCGGCGACGAGAAGGTCACCGGCTTGCAGCTTCGCGACCGCGTCACCGGCCAGGAGCGCACCCTGGACGTCACGGGCGTGTTCGTGGCCATCGGTCACGACCCCCGCTCCGAGTTGGTCAAGGGGCAGGTCGATCTTGACGACGAGGGCTACGTGCTGGTCCAGGACCGCACGACCAAGACCAACGTCGAGGGTGTCTTCGCCGCCGGCGACCTGGTCGACCACACCTACCGGCAGGCGATCACCGCGGCCGGCAGCGGCTGCTCGGCGGCACTCGACGCCGAACGTCACCTCGCCGAGCACGCCTGACAACCAGCAGCCGTTAGGCTCGAAACCAACAACGAAGGAGACCCATGTCTGCCACTAAGACCGTGACCGACGCCAGCTTCGCCGACGACGTGCTCATGAGCGACAAGCCCGTCATCGTCGACTTCTGGGCCGAATGGTGCGGACCGTGCCGCATGGTTGCGCCCATCCTCGAGGAGCTCGCGGGCGAGCACACCGAGATCGTCGTGGCCAAGCTCAACGTCGATGAGAACCCGGCCGTCGCCGCCCAGTACGGCATCACCTCGATCCCCACCATGAACGTCTTCTCCGGTGGCAAGGTCGTGAAGCAGATCATCGGTGCGAAGCCAAAAGCAGCACTGATCGCAGATCTGAGCGACTACCTCAGCTGAAGGCGTGGCTCGACTCGGTGATGCCGGGCCGGTCGTCGCCGAGGTGCGCGACCGGCTGATTCGGTTGGGCATGCTGGCGACCACCGCTGGTCCGCAGTTCGACGAGCAGATGGATGCGGCCGTCCGCGAATTCCAGCAGCAACAAGGTCTCAGCGTGGACGGAATCGTGGGTCAGGAGACCTTCCGCCGCCTCGAAGAGGTGCGTTGGCGCCTCGGTGACCGGGTGTTGTCCTTCTCGGCAGGTCACATGCAGATCGGCGATGACGCCTTGATCCTGCAACGACGGCTCACTGACATGGGCTTCGACAGTGGCCGGGTGGATGGGGTGTTCGGACCGTCGACCGATCACGCGCTGCGAGATTTCCAGCGCAATGTCGGCCTGGAGTCCGACGGCGTCTGCGGACCGTTGACCCTGCGCGAACTCGACCGGCTCAATCGCACAGTCAGCGGTGGGGCGCCGGAGCACCTGCGCGACCAGCAGGCCCTGTCCCGCATGCAAACGGGAACAGCCGACAAGGTCATCGTGATCGACCCCGGCCACGGCGGCAACGACCCGGGCCGTGACCTCGCAGGGTCCGGACTCACCGAACAATGGGTGATCGACGACATCTGCTCCAGGTTGGAGGGACGCTTGTCTGCTCTGGGCATCCAAGTGCTGCTGACCCGCCCGTTGGGCGCCAACCACCTGTCCCCGGCCACGGAGGCCGAGCGCGCGGCGTTCGCCAACCGGGTCGGCGCGGACCTGGTCATCTCCGTGCACTGCGACTGGGAGCCCTCGGGCCAGGGCTCGGGTGCAGCGACTTACTACTACGGCAGTTCCCGCACGGCCTCGATGATGGGCCGCCGTTTCGCTGAACTGCTCGTGGATCACGTCGTGGAACGCACCGGACTGGCGGACTGCCAGGCCCACTCCAAGACCTGGGACCTGCTGCGCCTGACCCGCATGCCAGCCGTTCGCCTCGAAGCCGGCTACCTGTCCAACGCCTCAGACCTCGCGCGCCTGCAAGATGCCCACACGCGCCAGGAGATCGCCGAGAGTGTCGCCTCGGCGATCCACGACTTCTTCGCCCCTCAGTGAGCCCTTCTGGTCACGAGCCGCGCGGCGCCGATTGTTGCGTTGTTACCGATCGCGCAGCCCGATTGTTGCGTCGTTACCGATCTCAGGCCAGAAAATCATCAACAGCACAACAAGCGAGCACCCGCGGCCACAACAACGCCACATTCGAAAGCGGTTCCAACACGCAGGCCCGATTGTTGCGTTGTTACCGATCGGCCAGCCCGATTGTTGCGTCGTTACCGATCTCAGGCCAGAAAATCATCAACAGCACAACAAGCGAGCACCCGCGGCCACAACAACGCCACAATCGAAAGCGGTTCCAACACGCAGCGCCGCAGTCGCCCGGACCGCTAGCGCGGCCCGTGCGGACGCAAACCCCCCAGCACAAAACCTATGAGCGCACCGAGAGCGGCAAGGCCCACAATACGTAGAAGGACCCGGGCAGTGTGTTTGTCGTCCACGACAGGCATGGTAGAGACAGACCGGAGGTGGCTGCATGACGGGATCAAGGCTGGATCCATGGATCGACGCCTACGCTGCGCGCGCGATGGGCATGACCGCCTCTGAGATCCGAGCATTGTTCGCTGTGGCATCCCGGCCCGAAGTGGTGTCGCTGGCTGGCGGAATGCCCTACGTGGACGCCCTGCCCATGGACGCCATCGCGAGCACGGTCGCGCACCTGCTGACCACCCGTGGGCACATCGCGATGCAGTACGGCAACGGTCAAGGTGATCAGGGACTGCGCGAGCAGATCTGTGAGGTCATGGCCCCGGTCGGGGTGCATGCACACCCCGACGACATCGTGGTCACGGCTGGTTCGCAGATGGCCCTCGACCTTGTGACCAGGGTGTTCTGCGACCCGGGTGATGTGGTGCTCGTCGAGGCTCCGTCTTACGTCGGTGCCCTCGGCGTGTTCCGGTCCTACCAGGTCGACGTCCAGCACGTGGCCATGGACTCCGAAGGGCTGGTGCCCGAGGCCCTGGCCGAGGCGCTGACCTCCTGCCGGGAGGCGGGCAAGCGGGTCAAGCTGATCTACACGATCCCCAGCTACCACAATCCGGCTGGTGTCACTCAGGGTCCAAAGCGTCGCGAGCAGATCCTTCAGATCGCCCAGAACGCCGGTGTCCTGCTACTCGAGGACGACCCATACGGGTTGCTCGGGTTCGACGGGGAAGTGCCCCAGGCGATCCGTTCACACGACAGCGAAGGCGTGGTCTACCTCGGCTCGTTCAGCAAGACGATCGCTGCCGGTTTGCGCGTTGGATGGGCGGTCGCGCCGCACGCGGTGCGCGAAAAACTTGTGCTGGCATCCGAGGCCGCAATCTTGTGCCCGTCGAACTTCGCCCAGTTGACGGTGTCGGAGTACCTGCGCACCCAGCCCTGGATGGACCAGGTCAAGGCCTTCCGCGAGTTGTACCGCGAACGCCGCGACGCCCTGCTCTCGACGATGGAACAGCAGTTCCCGACTGGGACGACGTGGACGGTCCCCAGCGGCGGCTTCTATTCCTGGGTGACCCTGCCCGGAGGCATCGACGCGACCGCCATGCTGCCGCGGGCGGTGGCTGCCCTGGTCGCGTACGTCCCGGGCACCGGCTTCTACGTCGACGGCCAGGGCCGGGACTCCATGCGGCTGTCCTACTGCTATCCCACGCCGGAACGCATCAACGAGGGTGTCCGCCGGCTCGCCACAGTGATCGAAGCGGAACTCGAGTTGATCAATACGTTCGGCAACGCGCCCGCCCACCTTCCCCCCGGACCGGCAACTCCCGGTCCAGATCTGGCATAGGAGGTACACCATGTCCGTGGTCGTACTGGCAGGTGGCCTGTCGGCCGAACGTGACGTCTCGCTGCGTTCGGGGCGACGACTGGCGGAATCCCTGCGTGATCAGGGAGTCGAGGTGAACGTCCTGGACATCGATGCCAACCTGCTTCCGTCGTTGCGCGATCACGCCCCAGAGATTGTCATCCCACTGGTCCACGGCGCAGCCGGGGAGGACGGCTCACTGGCTGACGTGCTCGACGCGCTCGGTGTGCCTTTCGTGGGTAGTACCGCGGTGGCCTGCCGTCAGGCATTCGACAAGGCCATCGCCAAGGGAGTTGCGTCGGCTCATGGACTGAAGGTGCCCTATGGCTTCTCCCTCCCGCACGGGATCTTCCGGGACCTCGGGGCGCCTGCGGTCATGGACGCCATCGTGGAACGCCTCGGTCTGCCCCTCATGGTCAAACCCACGCGAGGCGGGTCTGCCCTCGGGGCGACCCTGGTGCGTTCTGCCGCGGAACTACCACCGGCCATGGTTGCGGCCTTCGCCTACGGGGACTCGGCCATGCTCGAGCAGTACGTGTCCGGTGTCGAGGTGGCTGTGTCGGTCGTCGACCTCGGGCAGGGCCCGGTGGCGTGGCCGGCTGTGGAGATCCAACCGCGATCCGGTGTGTACGACTATGCAGCCCGCTACACCGCAGGGGAGACGGAGTTCTTCGTGCCGGCCCGGATCACCCAAGAACAGGAACAGGCGTGCGCGAAAGCGGCTGTCACGGCCCACGAGGCACTCGGACTGCGTGACTGGTCCCGCATCGACTTCATCGTCACCGACGAGGACGTGGTCTTCCTCGAGGCAAACGTGGCCCCTGGGATGACCGAGACATCGCTGTTCCCACAGGCGGCCGCCGCGGCCGGAATGTCACTGGGCCAGGTGGCCGCCGCGCTGATCAGGCGTCACTGACCCATCAGGTCGAGGATCCGGTCGAGGTCTTCGGCGTCGGCGAAATGGATCGTCAGACGACCGCGTCGCCCAGCCATCTTGACGTCCACGCTGGTGTCGAACCGTGCGGCCAGCGCCGTCTGCACCGTACGTGCGAACTCCGGTTGCTCGGCCGTCTTGCGCCGGCGCTTGGCCTTCGGCAGATCGGAAGCGACCAGTTCCTCGGTCGTACGCACCGAGAGTCCCTCGGCCACAATTCGGGTGGCCAGTGCCTCCATCTGCTCATCGTCGTCCAAGGACAGCAGCGCCCGGGCGTGACCGGCTGACAGCACCCCGGCCGCCACCCGGCGTTGGATCCCGGCCGGCAACTTCATCAGCCTGATCGTGTTGGTGACATGGGGTCGGGAGCGGCCCAGTCGATCAGCGAGTTCGTCGTGAGTGACCCCGAAGTCGACCAGCAGTTGCTGATAGGCCGCTGCCTCCTCCAAGGGGTTGAGCTGCACCCGGTGCAGGTTCTCCAGCAGAGCGTCGCGCAGCAGGTCGGCGTCCTCGGTGTGGCGCACCAGCGCCGGAACCGTCTTCCAGCCGGCCAGCTGAGCAGCTCGCCAGCGCCGCTCCCCCGCGATCAACTCGAAATCGGCCCCTGACCGGCGCACCACGACCGGCTGCAGCAGGCCGACGGTCTGCAATGAGTGCACCAACTCGTCCAGAGCTTCCGGGTCGAACACCTGCCGGGGCTGGTTGGGGTTCGCTGAGATGCGGTCGATGGCGATGTCCAGCAGTTCCACCCCGGGCACCGCCTGCAGCCCCGTAGCGTCCTCGCGCAGGTCCACCTGCGTCAAAGGCTCCGCAGTGGGGATCAACGCGCCCAGACCCTTGCCGAGCGCCCTGCGGCTCACGGCTGGACCTTCTGGGTCTCGCGCAGATCGATGACCCGCGTACTGAATTCGGCAGCAGCGGCTCGGTAGGCCAAGGCACCGCGCGAGGTCTGGTCGTAGGCCAAACCGGACTGTCCATGCCCAGGTGCTTCGGACAGGCGCACCGAGCGCGGGATTGCAGTGTCCAGAACCAGGTCCCCGAAGAAGGCCCTGACCTCATCGGCCACTTGATCGGACAGGTTAGTCCGACTATCGGTCATAGTTAGCAGAATCGAGGCGATCCTCAGTTCCGGATTCAGGTGTTCCTTGACCATCTCCACCGTCCGGATGAGTTGGCCGAGGCCCTCCAATGCGTAGTACTCACACTGGATCGGGATCAGCAACTCATCGGCGGCCACCAGAGCGTTCAGAGTCAGCAATCCCAGGCTCGGCGGGCAGTCGATCAGCACGACATCGGCCGGGTGGTTCTCCAGGTAGGTGCGCAGGGCACGCTGCAACCGGTATTCCCGGGCCAGGATGGACACCAGCTCGATTTCGGCACCGGCCAGATCCAGACTCGCGGGCACCAGCCGGACGTTCTGGTTCTCAGGGACGGCGACTACGGTATCGGCCATGGGGACGTCCTCAATCAGTACGTCGTAGACACCGGGTTTCTCCGAGCGGCTCGACACACCTAGTCCGGTCGTGGCATTTCCCTGCGGATCGAGGTCAACGACCAGCACTGAGGTTCCGGCCTGCCCGAGAGCCGCCGCGAGATTGACCACCGTGGTGGTCTTCCCCACGCCGCCCTTCTGGTTGGCAACGGTGACGATCATGATTGTCTCCCAGTCTCTGGCCAGCCCAGCCCGGAACCCGGCTGCTCGGGCACATCCTCACGTGGCGTCCGGGGCCACCCCAGTCCCGCTTGTTGCTCCATGGTCACCCCTTCGGATCGCGTTGGGCGATAACGACGCGCGTGCGGGGAGGATCCCCCACATCGCACACTCGCGCACTCCAACGGTGTTTGGTCAACCAGCCCTGCGCCTGCTCGAGTTCCTCCTGGGCACGCTGGCCCTTGAGCAGTACGAGCCGACCATCGGGTGTGGTGAGAGGGGCGAGCCATTCGAACGCGGTGGCGGTCTTGGCCAATGCCCGGGCTGTCACCCGATCGGCGCGCAGCTTCACGTTCTGCGCCCGATCCCGAATGACGTCCACCTCGAGGCTCAGATCCTCGATGGCTTTGTCCAGGAACCGTACTCTCCGTTCGAGGGGCTCGACCAAGGTGATCTGCAGATCAGGGCGGGCGATAGCCCACACGAGCCCGGGCAGACCCGCCCCACTGCCCACATCGATCACAGAAGAACCGACGGGCAGGCATTCCTGATCCTCGGTCACGGCCAGACAGTTGTCGATGTGCCTGTCCCAGAGGCGCGGGACTTCACGAGGGCCAATCAGACCCCATTCGACGCCCTCACCGGCCAGTAGTTGCTGATAAGCCCGCAGTTGTTCCACGTGAAACGTCAGGCAGGAAGAACCACGACGTAGCGGTTCGGCTCCTCGCCACTGGACTCGCTGACCAGGCCGGCTGCGGCCACAGCGTCGTGAACCACCTTGCGTTCGAAGGGACTCATGGCCGGCAGGGAAACAGGCTCACCCGTGCGCTGGACCTCTTCGACCGCGCTCTGACCTTGCGCGGTCAACTCCTTGCGCAGACCGGCGCGGTAGCCCCCGACATCCAGCATCATGCGCGATCGGTGACCGGTCTCGCGCATGATTGCCAAGCGGGCCAGATCCTGCAACGCGTCGACAACCTCGCCGTTCTCGCCGACCAGGTCGTCGAGGTCCTCCCCCACGATGGCCACCATGGCTCTGCCGTTCTCGACGTCCATCTCGAGGTCGCCATCGACATCGATGATGTCCAGCAGGCCTTCGAGGTAGTCAGCGGCAATATCGCCCTCGTTCTCGAGGTCCTTGTTCTCGTCGCTCATCGTTCACTCCGTTTCACGTGAAACTCATCCACCCTTGCGCTTCTTGCGCGGCTGCCGCTTGGGCTGATTGCGGGTCGGCTTCGGCTCCTCGACGACCTCCGGGACGATAGCCCCGGTCTTGGTCACCGCGCCGCTCTTCTTGGCGGCTTTGGCTGCGTCCCGCTTCTCCTTGGCGTCGAAGGCCGGAGTGCCGGGCTGCGGGTTGTTACGGATGACCCAGAACTGCTGGCCCATCGACCAGAGGTTGGTCGTCAGCCAGTAGATAAGCACGCCGAGCGGGAAGTTGATGCCGCCGATCGCGAACATCACCGGGAAGATGTAGAGCAGCAGCTTCTGCTGGCGCACCATCGGGTTGTCCGAGCTGGTGTTCTTCACGATCAACTGGCGCTGCGTGATGAACGTCGTCGCCGACATCAGGATGATCATCACCAAGGTGACGACGTGGGTGGCTGTGGGGTTTGGGGTCTCGGCTGCGTTCATGAACGTGCCGTAGATCGGCACCCCGAAGATCGTGGCTTCCCGGCCCTGATCCACAAGCTCCGGGGTGAGAACGCCCACCGCTTTGTCCTGGGCCATACCCTGCAGCACCCGGAACAGTGCGAAGAAGATCGGCGCCTGCACCAGGATTGGCAGACACGACGAGAGCGGGTTTGTACCGGTCTCCCGGTACAGCTTCATCATTTCTTCGGACTGCCGCTGCTTGTCGCCAGCGTACTTCTGCTGGATCTCCTTCATCTGCGGTTGCAGGATCTGGAGGTTGCGCTGCGCTTTGATCTGCTTGACGAACAACGGGATCAGCAGCACCCGGATGACGATGACCAGGCCCACGATGGACAGGCCCCAGGCAGCACCACTGGCCGCACCGAAGATCGGTGACAAGATCGCGTGGAACGTGACGAGGATCCAGGAGACGGCTATCTCGAGCCACTCTAGGATGAACATGATACCCCCCTGGGGTTTCCGTCGAGATCAACATCGGAGCGCCACTTCCCAGCAGGCGGGGGTGGGTTGATCCCACCGAGTTGCCAGGGATGGCATCGACCTAAGCGTGCCACAGACAGGACCGAACCCTTCAGCAACCCGTGGGTTTGCAAACTCTGAACAGCATACGCCGAACATGTGGGGTGGAACTTGCAGCTTGGGCCAGTTAAGGGAGAAATGTACTTCTGGTAAAGCCGGATCAGGCCGATCGCCAACAGAGAGGGGAGTCGGACAAGTAGGTGTAGGACCTTCACAGTTTCGACACCGCTGCCCGCAGATCGGTCTGGATGCGTGCGTAATCAAGCGAGCCCGGCAGCGCCCTGACCACCAGGTCTCCTGCCGGCAGATCCGCCCATATTGCACGCAGCGCATGTCGCACTTGGCGTTGCCTGTGATGTCTGGCTACAGCCGGGCCGAAACCCTTGGCGGTCACGACCGCTGCGTGTGGACCTGAACCGTCGGCGACGTGGTGCACGACGATCGACCCGGACCGCACACGGCGGCCCGACCGAATCGTGGCACGCACCCGTGAGCGCGGATGCAGCCGGAGGTCGCTGGGCAGCACACTCACACCGTCAGGCGGGCGCGGCCTTTGCTGCGACGGGACGAGAGGATGGAACGCCCGGCACGCGTGCGCATGCGCAGGCGGAAGCCGTGCTTCTTGTGACGACGCCGGTTGTTCGGCTGGTACGTACGTTTCATGGTGTCCTTCCAAGTCTCACGAGGACGACGTTAGGCGCGGAATTGGCCCCCATCGACAACCAAGGTCAATGACGCAGGTTCACGACAGGGGCCAGCGCTTCCAGCATACGGCACACCTGTGGTGAACGCGCCATCCGCCCTTCCCCTTACACCCGCGACACGCAGGGCATGTCCCGACACGCCGACCCCAGGAAAATCCGTTCGACCATTTGTGGACAATCAGGTTGTCAGGGGCTGTCTATCCGATTAGCGTCAGCCCAACGGCGTTGACCGGAAGTTCCTCACCGGAAGACGTCCCCACAGCTTTCCACATGGTTTATCCACACTGTGGAGAACTCTGCATACCTCTAGCCAAAGGGGCTTCACTTGGACGTCCTGATCGATCTCGCAGACCTTTGGACCCGTGCCAAGCAATCCGTCCCCGAAACCCAGCGTGCCTGGGTGGATCTCACCGAGCCGGTGGCACTCACCGCCGACTCCCTGGTCGTTGTGACCGGCAACGAGTTCACCAAAGACATGCTTGAGACGAAGTTGCGGCCCCATGTCCAGCAGGCCCTGGCCGATCAACTCGGCCACAGCGTGACGATCGAGGTGCTGGTCGATCAATCCCGCGCCCCGCAGATCCCCGACGACCTCGCAGACGACCTCGCAGACTCCACATACAGCGAACCGCAGATCGAGCCCGTGGCACCCACCGCCGCTCAGAACGACACGCCACTCAACCCGCGCTACACCTTCGACACCTTCGTCTACGGACCCAGCAACCGGTTCGCCCACGCCGCAGCGATGGCGGTGGCAGAACAACCGGCCCGTGCGTACAACCCGCTGTTCATCTACGGCGACTCGGGGCTGGGCAAGACCCACCTGCTGCACGCAATCGGCCATCACACCCGGCGAATCTTCGCCGGCTCACGGGTGCACTACGTCAGCTCCGAGGAATTCACCAACGACTTCATCAACTCCATCCGCGATCACGGTCGCGCCGACCTTCACCGCCGCTACCGTGACGTCGATGTCCTGCTCGTGGACGACATCCAGTTCCTGTCGGGCAAGGTGCAGACCCAGGAGGAGTTCTTCCATACGTTCAACACACTGCACAACGCGAACAAACAGATCGTCATCACCTCAGACCTGCCCCCGAAACAACTTCAGGACTTCGAGGACCGGATGCGCTCGCGGTTCGAGTGGGGTCTGATCACTGACATCCAGCCGCCGGACCTCGAGACCCGGATCGCCATCCTGCGCAAGAAGACGATGCAGGAGCGCCGCGAGATCTCCGACGAGGTTCTCGAGTTCATCGCGACGAAGATCACAGCCAACATCCGAGAACTCGAGGGTGCACTCATCCGGATCTCAGCGTTCGCCAGCCTCAACTCCTCGCCCATCAGCGTCGATCTGGCCGAAATCGTGCTCAAGGACCTCATCCCGCACGAGACCGCGCGCGACGTGACCGCCGACCAGATCAAGACCCAGGCCGCTGACTACTTCGGCGTCACGCTCGACGACCTGGAAGGGCCCTCCCGGTCCAAGACACTGGTCGGTGCCAGGCAGGTGGCCATGTACCTGTGCCGCGAGCTGACCGATCTGTCGCTGCCGGCCATCGGTGCCGAGTTCGGCAATCGCGACCACACCACGGTCATGCACGCGGACCGGAAGATCCGTAACAGCATCGGTGAGAGCCGGCGGCTGTATGAACAGGTCGCGGACCTGACGAACAAGATTCGGAACTCATCCTCGTAACACGTTCGTTACTTTCCGTAAGAGCCTTGTTATCTTCGTCACACTGAGTATCCCCATGTCGTGGAAATCCTGTGGATAACTGTGCCCTTCGAAGCGTCACTCAGGGCCCAAAACCCCTGCTGAGAACGGTATTCCAGGCCATTCTCGTCCCAAACCGAGCTCTGGCGTTCTGCGCTGTCGATTGGACACGGCGTAAATCAGGCGCTAACGGCACAAAACAGCCTGTGAACTCGATGTGGACAAGTGCCTCTTCGAGCCCGCCCCGGACAGTCGCAACGGGGGATAACCAAGGCTATGAATGTGAACGTCGGTGGACAACCACTGCGCCATCCACAGCGTCCACAGGCTCAGTGCGATACACCCACAGCCCTGTGTGCGATGTAGTTACCTGCTGCTCATCAGGGGTTATGCCCAGTTATCCACACTGTCAACAGGGCCTACTACTACTACGAAACCTATAGATGAACAAAGACTGCGAGAGCAGATAACCGGGCAGCCCAGTTGTGGACGAAATGCCGGTGCCCACAGAACTGCAAATATGGTCGGCAAACCCTGAATCTGCTGTTACAAGTCGCGGGGTCATGACACGATGCGGTGACAAGGAGGACTTCGTGAAGTTTCGCATCGAGAGAGACGTGCTCGCCGACGTTGTGACGTGGGTGTCGCGCACGCTGCCGTCGCGCGTGCCTTTCCCGTCGCTGGCTGGTGTTCTGGTTGAGGCTGGCGAGCACTCGGTGTCGTTCACCACCACCACCCAGGACACGTGGTCGCACAACAGCGCCGACGCTGTTGTGGGCGAACCCGGGACCGCATTGATCAGCGGCCGGTTGCTCGTGGAGATCGCACGCTCGCTGCCCGCGCAGCCCGTGAGTTTCGCCCTGCAGACCTCGGGTCGGGTGGAGGTCACTTGCGGGGCTGCCGCGTTCACCCTGCCCACTCTGCCCGGAGACGACTACCCACCATTGCCGACCCTGCCCGATGCCGTCGGACAGGTGCAGGCGGCCGTGTTTGCGGCCGCCGTGGCCCAGGTGGCAGTGGCATCCGCTTCGCCCGAGGAGCGCAACCACGCCTACGCCGGCATCCGGATGGAGATTGAGCCCGACGGACACCTGACCCTGGCCGCCACGGACCGGTACCGGTTGGCAGTGCGCGAGCTTGACTGGCAACCGCTGTCGGTCGAGCAGCCGATCGCGATCACGGCCCCCGGCCGGGAGTTGATGGAGGCGGCCAAGGCTTTCGCCGACGGTGGGGACCTGAGCATCCACCTCGGGGAGTCTGAGACCTCCATGTCGCTGACCGCGGACAGCCGTCAGACCGGATTACGACTCATGGATGCCGCCGGCTTCCCGAAGTTCCGCTCGCTTCTGCCCAACCAGTTCGTCAGCCAGCCCGAGATCGAGGTGGCGGCGCTCAAAGAGGCCCTCAAGCGTGTGAGCCTGGTCTTGCACCAGGACTCCGCCGTGAGGTTGGTGTTCTCCGCCGACGAGGTCGTGCTCAAGGCTGGCACTGGCGACGAGGCGACCGCCACTGAGACGCTCGGGTGTTCCCTGCAGGGTGAGCCCATCGATGTGGCGTTCAACCCGAAGTTCTTGGCCGACGGTCTGGCCGGTCTGAGTGAACCGACCGCTCGGTTGAGTTTGCAGTCCTCTGAGAAGGCAGCGGTGCTCACCGGCGTGGACGCCGATGGTGGCAGCGAGGTCTTCCGGTATCTACTGATGCCGGTGCGTCTCAACCGGTGAGGATCGCCCACCTCGGGCTGACCGACTACCGCAACTACCCCAGCCTTGAACTCGATTTCGACCCGGGCGTCAACATACTTCTGGGAAGCAACGGGCAGGGCAAGACCAACGCTGTCGAGGCGATCGCCTATCTGGCGACCTTCAGCAGTCACCGGGTAGCCAACGACACCGCCCTGGTGCGCGCAGGGTGCGACAGTGCCGTCATCCGCAGCACCGTCACCCACGGGGAAAGAACCCTGGGTCTGGATGTCCAGATCAATCCGGGCCGGTCCAACCGGCTGCAGGTCAACCGGACACCAGTGAAACGGACGAGGGACGCCCTCGGGATCGTGCGGGCGGTGATGTTCGCTCCTGAGGATCTCAGTTTGGTCAAGGGGGATCCGGCAGCTCGGCGCAGATTCCTCGACCAGTTGCTCGTGCAGTCGAGCCCGAAGTTCGCTGGCGTGATCGCCGACTACGAAAAGGTCCTTCGCCAGCGCAATTCCCTGCTGCGTTCGGCTGCCAAATCGACCAGTGGCCTCGAGCGCGACACCCTTCACAGCACGTTGGCTGTGTGGGACGAGCGCCTGGTGGAGTTCGGGTCGCAGATCATGGCCGGCCGGGTGGACGTCCTCAACACCATCCGGGAGCCGGCCGCGGCCGCCTACGCGGAGGTGGCACAGACGCGCAACCGTCTGGAACTGCGCTACGTCTCCTCGCGCCTTGAGGGACAACCACTGACATCTCAGGACTTTGCCCAGGCGATGGGGGACTGTTTGGACAGGCTGCGGAAGGAGGAGTTCGCCCGGGCCGTCACGCTTGTGGGTCCCCATCGCGATGAATTGGACATCGGCCTCAACGAACTGCCCGCCCGCGGGTACGCCTCACATGGGGAGTCATGGTCCGTGGCACTGGCGTTGCGGCTGGCCAGCTTCGAGACGCTGCAGACCGACCAGGCCGGCGAACCGGTTCTGATCCTCGATGACGTGTTCGCCGAGCTGGATTCCGTGCGTCGCGAGCGACTGGCCCAGATTGTCGGTCGGGGCCACGGTCAGGTCCTGATCACGGCGGCCGTGTCGGATGATGTCCCGGATCGGCTGACCGGGGTTAGATTCTTGGTAGACGAAGCGACGATCAGTGAGGTGGGGTGAGATGACCGACGACGCCGTGAGCGATTTGGCCAACCGGGTTCTGGCCCGCGCCAGGCAGGCAGCCCGGTCCATGCCCACCGTCAGCACGGTCACCCGCAGGGAGGCCACCTACTCCTCGGCGCTGCCAGACGAGCGTGATCCGTCGCGGGTTGCCGATGCGATCTCCTCGTTGGTCACCGACCGGGGTTGGCAGGCAGCCACGGCCATCGGCAAGATCTGGGGGGAGTGGGCATCCCTGGTCGGGCCCACGCTCGCCGAGCACGTCAAGCCCGAGGCGTTCGACCGGACCACGGGCCTGCTGACACTTCGCGCTGACAGCACCGCCTGGGCCACCCAGGTCCGCATGCTGTCCGGGCAGTTGCGCAGACGACTGCAGGGGGAGATCCCCGGCAGCCTTGTGAGCGACATCAGCGTGCTGGGCCCGGATGTGGGACCACGTCAGCGTGGTCGGTTGCGCGTCAAGGGCCGCGGACCGCGCGACACCTACGGCTGAGGTTGGACTGTCCACAGATTGTGGGCACCAAGCCGCTTCCGGGCGAGATCGTGATACGGGGGATGTGTGGGGGGATGCCTACCTTGACCCAAATCGCGTCAGAAATGCCCTAAAGCCTGTGCAATGGGCTGCACTGTCACCACCAGCCGATAGAATGAGACCTACACAAGGCGTGTTCTGGCCCATTCTGGCCGCTCGGCGCGAGATGAACTACCGGTAGAAGGAGCTGTTGAGTGTCGTACGACGCCAGCGATATCCAGGTTCTGGAAGGTCTTGAAGCGGTTCGTAAACGCCCGGGCATGTACATCGGCTCAACCGGCGAACGCGGCCTGCACCACCTTGTCTACGAAGTTGTGGACAACGCCGTCGACGAGGCGCTGGCAGGGCATTGCGACACGATCGACATCACGTTGCTCGCCGACGGAGGCGTGCGGGTCCGCGACAACGGGCGAGGTATCCCGGTGGACATGCACCCGGTGGAGAAGAAGCCGGCAGTCGAGGTGGTACTCACGGTCTTGCATGCAGGGGGCAAGTTCGGAGGTGGCGGCTACTCGGTGTCCGGTGGTCTGCACGGGGTCGGTGTCTCGGTGGTCAACGCCCTGTCGACGAGGGTGGACGTGAACATCCACCGCGACGGGTTCGAATGGACCCAGACGTACGCCTACGGTGCGCCCACTGCTGCCCTTGCGAAGGGCCCCGCGGTCACCGACACCGGCACCGAGGTGGTCTTCTGGGCAGACCCCGACATCTTCGAGACGACCCACTACGACTTCGACACACTCTCCCGCCGGTTCCAGGAGATGGCGTTCCTGAACCGCGGCCTCACGATCACCATGGTGGACGAGCGTCCCCGCGAGATCATCGACGAGGACGACGAGAGCAGCGTGACCTACCGCTATGCCGGCGGGATCGGCGACTTCGTCCGTCACCTCAACGCCACGAAGGGCCCGAGCCACCAGTCGATCATCGAGTTCGAGGCCGAAGACCTGGATAAGGGGATCAGCGCCGAAGTCGCGATGCAGTGGAACCAGGGGTTCAGCGAGTCGATCTACACGTTCGCGAACACCATCAACACCACTGAGGGCGGTACCCACGAAGAGGGTTATCGGGCGGCGCTGACGGCGTTGATGAACAAGTTCGCCCGCGACTGGGGGATCCTCAAGGACCGGGACGCGAACCTGTCCGGGGAGGACATCCGCGAGGGTTTGACCGCGATCATCAGCGTGAAACTCCGGGAGCCGCAGTTCGAGGGCCAGACGAAGACCAAGTTGGGCAACACCGAGGCGAAGACGTTCGTTCAGCGCCTGGTGAACGACCAGTTGGGGGAGTGGTTCGAGAAGAACCCCGCCGAGGGCAAGGAGATCGCCCGCAAGTCCGTAGCGGCGTCCGTGGCGCGGGTGGCTGCCCGCAAGGCGCGTGACCTGGCCCGAAACCGCAAGGGTCTGCTGGGTGGCGGTGGGCTGCCGGGCAAGCTGATCGACTGCTCATCCACCAGCCCCGAAGAATGTGAGTTGTTCATCGTCGAGGGGGACTCGGCCGGCGGTTCGGCACGCAGCGGGCGCAACCCGGCGACCCAGGCGATCCTGCCCATCCGTGGGAAGATCCTCAACGTTGAGAAGGCGCGGTTGGATCGGGTGCTGGCCAACACCGAGGTCCAGGCGATGATCTCGGCGCTTGGAACGGGTATCCAGGACGAGTTCGATCTGAACAAGCTGCGCTATCACAAGTTGGTTCTGATGGCCGACGCCGATGTCGACGGCCAGCACATCCGCACCCTGCTTCTGACCCTGCTGTTCCGGTTCATGCGCCCCTTGATCATCGAGGGTCACGTCTACTTGGCGCAGCCACCGCTGTACCTGCTCAAGTGGAGCGGCAAGGACGCCCACGAGTACGCCTACAGCGACCGCGAACGCGACGCACTGGTAACCGCGGGGCACGAGGCGGGCAAGAAGTCGCCGAAGGAGGGTTTCATCCAGCGGTTCAAGGGCCTCGGTGAGATGAACGCCAACGAGTTGTGGGAGACCACGATGGATCCCGACCGGCGGGTGCTGCTGCAGGTCACGCTGGAGGACGCCGCCCAAGCCGATGAGGTGTTCAGCATGCTCATGGGTGAGGACGTGGAGAGCCGGCGCAAGTTCATCCAGCGCAACGCCAAAGACGTTCGTTTCCTCGACATCTAAAGGACTACCGTGACTCAGACCCCAGACACCGACCGGATCGAGCCGGTCGAACTCCAGGCGGAGATGCAGAAGTCCTACCTGGACTACGCGATGAGCGTCATCGTCGGCCGAGCGCTACCGGATGTTCGCGACGGTCTCAAGCCGGTGCACCGGCGCATCCTCTACGCGATGTTCGACGGTGGCTACCGCCCGGACCGCGGTTTCTTCAAGTGCGCCTCCGTGGTCGGCGACGTGCTCGGCAGTTACCACCCGCACGGTGACAGCGCGGTCTACGACGCCCTGGTCCGGATGGTGCAGCCATGGGCGTTGCGCTATCCGCTGGTCGACGGCCAGGGCAACTTCGGCTCGCCCGGTAACGACCCGGCGGCGGCCTACCGTTACACCGAGGCCAGGCTGGCCCAGCTCGCGATGGAGATGGTTCGCGACATCGACGAGGACACTGTCGATTTCAAGCCGAACTTCGATGGTCGTGCCCAGGAACCGGTCATTCTTCCCAGCCGGTTCCCGAACCTGCTGGTCAACGGCTCGTCGGGGATCGCCGTCGGCATGGCCACGAACATCCCTCCGCACAACTTGACCGAAGTGGCCGCTGGGATCGCGTGGGCCCTCGAGCATCCGGACGCCACCAAGGAGGAGTTGCTTGAGGCGTTGATCGAGCGGGTCAAGGGCCCGGACTTCCCCACCGGTGCCTACATCGTGGGGCGCTCCGGGATCGACTCGGCATATCGCACCGGCCGCGGTTCGATCATCATGCGCGGCGTCGTGGACATCGAGGAGGATGAACGCGGCCGCACGTGCCTGGTGATCACCGAACTGCCTTACCAGGTCAACCCGGACACCTTGACGGCCAAGATCGCCGAACTCGCAGACGCCGGTCGGGTCACGGGCATCGCCGACCTGCGCGACGACTCCTCCAGCCGAACCGGCCAGCGCCTGGTGGTGGTTCTCAAGCGCGACGCCCAGCCACGGGTCGTGCTGTCACAGCTGTACCGGCACACCCAGCTGCAGGAGACCTTCGGTGCGAACATGCTCGCGTTGGTCGACGGCGTGCCCCGCACGCTGAGTCTGGACGCGTTCGTCAGCAACTGGATCGACCACCAGATCGAGGTCATTCAGAGGCGCACCAAGTACCGCCTGCGCAAAGCCGAGGAACGCGCCCACATCCTGCGCGGATATCTCAAGGCACTCGACGCACTTGACGATGTGATCGCGCTGATCCGGCGTTCCCCGACTGTCGATGAGGCTCGTACCGGCCTGATGCAGTTGCTCGACGTCGATGAGATCCAGGCCAACGCGATCCTGGACATGCAACTGCGCCGCCTTGCCGCGCTGGAACGCCAGAAGATCATCGATGAGGCCGCAGAACTGGAGCGGATGATCGCCGACTTCAAGGACATCTTGGCCAACGAGGCCAGGCAGCGGACCATCGTGCGCGACGAGTTGGCCGAGGTGGTGCGGGTACACGGCGACGAGCGGCGTTCCCGCTTCATGCCGGCTGATGATCTGGGCAGCGAAGAGGACCTGATCCCGGTGCGCGACGTGGTGGTCAACATCACCGAGGGCGGTTACGCCAAGCGCACTGATCTGACCTTGTACCGTTCCCAGCGCCGAGGCGGTCGCGGGGTGCGCGGAGCCACTTTGCAGCGCGACGACGTCGTGGAGCACTTCTTCATCACGACCACCCACCATTGGATCCTGTTCTTCACCAACCTCGGCCGCGTGTACCGGACAAAGGCATACATGCTGCCCGAGACAGCGCGCGACGCCAAGGGCAAACACGTGGCGAATCTGCTGGCGTTCCAGCCCGACGAGCAGATCGCCGGCGTGCTGGCGCTCAAGGATTACGAGCAGGCGCCCTACCTGGTGCTAGCCACCAAAGACGGTCTGGTCAAGAAGACCTCGCTGACCGAGTACGACACCAACCGCACCGGAGGGTTGATCGCGATCAACCTCAAGGAGGGCGACGAGTTGGTTTCTGCGCGGCTGATCGATGACCACGGCCAACTGGTCATGGTGTCGGCCAAGGGAATGTCCGTACGCTTCCGCGCCGACGATCTGCGGGCGATGGGCCGGGCCACCTCCGGGGTGATCGGCATGCGCTTCCGCGAGGGCGACAACCTGCTGGTGATGGACTCGGTGCGCGAGGACTGCGACCTGGTCACGGTCACCGACGAGGGATACGCCAAGCGCACCCCTTTGAGCGAATGGAACACCAAAGGTCGGGCCGGTTACGGCGTGCGGGCCATGAAACTCGTCGAGCAGCGCGGATCGCTGGTGGGCGCCCTTGTCAGCGAGACCGACGACTCGATCTTCGCGATCGCCAGCAACGGGGTTGTGATCCGCACACCAGTTGCGGACATCCGCCAGACCAGCCGCGACACCATGGGCGTGAACCTCATGGGCCTACCGGAAGGGGTCACGGTTGTGGCTGTGGCACGGGCGGCCGCCGAGGAGGAGGAACCGGAGAATCCGGACCCGGTTGCCGAGGGCGACGAGGGCCCGGGTGATGATGGAGAGTCGGCGCCGGAAGCCGAACAGACAGAGGAGTAGGCGTGAGTTCTTCGACGGTGCCGTCCACGGCCGCCAAGTCAACGCGCGTGGCGTCGTTGCGTTTGCGCCGCATCGACCCCTGGAGTGCGATGAAGACCGGCTTCGTCTTCGCCGTCGGCCTGGGCATCATGTACGTGATCGCGTCCCTGCTCCTGTTCCTGTTCGCCTCGGCGACCGGGGTCTTCGAGACCTTCAACTCGACGTTCTCGGAGTTGTCCGGCAGCGAAGGTCCATTCACATTCGGCTTCAGCACGGTCCTTACCGTCAGCGTGGTCTTCGCGGTGGTTGAGGTTGTCGTGACCACCCTCATGTTCGCGGTGATCGCGATGTTGTACAACGCCTCGGCCTCGGTCTCCGGCGGTGTGGCCGTGAAGCTGGCGGAGGACTGAGGTTGCTTGCCGGGTCGGTCCGAGGCATCCGGTACGCTTGAAACACCCACGCGCCTATAGCTCAGCTCGGTTAGAGCGCTTCGCTGATAACGAAGAGGTCCCTGGTTCAAGTCCAGGTAGGCGCACGTGAAGAAACTGATACTGCTCGGCGCCCTCGCGGCCGTCGGCTACGCCGTTTACCGCCAGTACTCCGCCAACCAGGCGGAGCAGGACCTCTGGAACGAGGCCACCAGGGATCTCGACCTGCGCTAATTGCGCAGGCCCTTCGGGGACGTAGCTCAACTGGCAGAGCACCGCCTTTGCAAGGCGGGGGTTAGGGGTTCAAGTCCCCTCGTCTCCACGTGAGCCGCAAGCGCCGCTGGTTGCTCGAGGTGATCCTCGCCGTGCTGGGGATCCAGGCCTTCTATGGCGGCGTCCAGTTGATCCGTGACGCTTTCGACTTCCCGATCGACTGGCTGGACCCGCTTCCCTTCGAGTCCTGGGTTGTGCCCGGGTTGTTGCTGATGTTGTTGATCGGCGTCCCCTGTTTCGGGTTGCTCGGGCTGTACGTCGCGGGCAACCGCCTGGCCGACCCACTGACCGTCGCCTTCGGCTGCGCGGTGATGGTGTGGATCCTCGTGCAGGTGTTCTTCATCCCCTTCAACTTCTTGCAGCCCCTCGTGTTCGTCCTGGGCCTGACCTTGGCCCTGGTCGCCTGGTCAAGGATGCGGGAAACCGCGCCCGCCCAGCGTCCTGGTTAGAGGTTGTGGTCCTGGTTAGCGAATCCACGCGTGTATTTGCTAACGAACAGGACAACCTCTAACGCGGGCGGTTACCGGACGCGGATGTGTCGGCTGTCGGGTGAAACCGGCGCCGTCCCCACCGGGTCATTGCCGGCCACGGGCTGGCCGTCCCCGGGGGGTGCTGCCACGTCCTGGTTAGAGGTTGTGGTCCTGGTTAGCGAATCCACGCGTGTATTTGCTAACGAACAGGACAACCTCTAACGCGGGCCTGTTGGGGCTAGGAGGGGCGGTCTAGCCTGGAGCCCGTGCCCAACCTGGCTGAGGAGATCCGCGACTGGTTACGGGAGTCGGCCGACCCTACCCGGGCGCCGGACATGCAGCGCTACATGAAGTCCCAGATGCCGTACTTAGGTGTCCAGAAGAGCCACCTCACGCGCACCGTCATGCGCATGACCAAGGCTGCGGGCTTGGACCGCGACCAGCGACTGGGGGTGTCCTCGGAACTCTGGGACGGTGCGACCTACCGCGAGGAGCGCTACGCCGCGCTGGCGGTGTTGCGGGCAGGTGGACTGGGCGCCTCGGACGAGCCGTTGCTGCGGCATCTGCTCACAACGGGCGCGTGGTGGGACCTCGTGGATGAGACTGCGACGAAACTCGTGGGACCACTGCGTCTAGACCTCGACCTGCGGGCCTGGGCGCACGACAGCGACATCTGGATCCGGCGAGCGGCGATCCTTGGTCAAGTGGGGGCCAAGCAGGCCACCGACCCTGACCTACTGCGTGACGTCATCGAGCCCAATACAGCCGACCGCACGTTCTGGATCACCAAGGCGATCGGTTGGGCGCTGCGCGACTACGCCTACACCGACCCGGCCTGGGTGCGGGCCTTTGTCGGTGAGCACGATCTCGCACCCCTATCCGTCAGAGAGGCGACCAAACACCTGTGACAGGATCGAACCCATGACTCAAGCCGTCCTTCACACGAACAAGGGCGACATCGCCCTGAACCTCTTCGACAACCAGGCCCCCAAGACCGTCGCGAACTTCACCGGACTGGCCGACGGGTCCCGGGAGTGGACCGACCCCAAGACCGGGCAGCCCGGCACCGGCCCGCTGTATGCCGGCACGATCTTCCACCGCGTGATCGGCGGATTCATGATCCAGGGAGGGTGTCCGTTGGGCACCGGCACCGGCGGTCCCGGATACCGTTTCGCCGACGAGTTCCACCCCGAGTTGCAGTTCGATCGCCCGTACCTGCTCGCGATGGCCAACGCCGGCGCCAACACGAACGGCTCACAGTTCTTCATCACAGTGGGCAAGACCCCGCACCTGAACTTCAAGCACACCATCTTCGGTGAGGTGGCCGATCAGGCCAGCCGGGACGTCGTCGACGCCATCGCGGGCGCACCGACCGGGCGCATGGACAAGCCGATCGACGACGTCGTGATCGAGTCGGTCGACATCATCGCGTGAGCACCCCCGAGCCGGCTCCGGTCTGCTACCGGCATCCCGACCGGCCAACCTGGATCCGCTGTACCCGCTGCGACCGGCCGATCTGCCCGGAATGCATGATCCCGGCCTCGGTCGGCTTCCAGTGCCCGGAGTGTGTCGCGGCCGGCCAGGCCGCTACCAGGCAGGCCAAAACGGTCTTCGGGGGCCGCATCACGACCTCCAGCACTGTCACGTTGACCCTGATCGGAATCAGTGCGGCCGTGTTCCTGGTGCAGTTCCTCGTCGGGGTAAACCAGGTCGCCTCCAACTGGGGGATGTGGCCCGCCGCGGTGGCGATCAATGACGAGTGGTTCAGGCTGCTCACCTCGGTCTTCCTACACGGCAGCCTGCTGCATCTGGGTTTCAACATGTACGTGTTGTACGTGCTCGGCCCGCCGTTGGAGCGGCTCTTCGGGCATGTGCGATTCCTCGCGCTGTACCTGATCGCGGGGCTCGGTGGTGCGGTGGCCTCCTTCGCCTTCTCGTCGGTGAACACGGTTTCGGTCGGTGCGAGCGGCGCGATCTTCGGACTCATGGGAGCCCTGGTCGTGGCCGGTCGGCACATGCGAGCCGACATCACCCAGGTCCTGGTGCTGATCGGTATCAACGTGGTGATCGGCTTCATCGCCCCCGGAATCGACTGGCGCGCCCACCTCGGTGGCCTGCTCACCGGTGCTGCCGTCGCGTTCGTGATGTCCAAGGCACCCAAGGGTTCCCGGCAGACGATGGTGCAGGTGGTGGGCTGCGTTGGCGTGGTCCTGATCCTGACGGGCGTCGCACTGTGGCGGGCAGACCAGATTCAGGCGCTCATCCCAATCGGATAGAGGGGCTGGACAGGCTAAGTTACTCCCCAGTAACATGTGCGGCATGACCAACCGTGATGCTGTGATCGTCGCTGCTGTCCGCACACCCATCGGAGTGGGCAAACCCGAGAAGGGTGCCCTGTCGGGAGTCCACGCAGTGGATCTGTCCGCTCTTGCGCTGCAGGGGTTGGTGCAGCGTGCGGGAATCGATCCCGTCCTGATCGACGACGTGATCTGGGGCTGTGTGTCACAGGTCGGCGAGCAGGGATTCAACATCGGCCGCAACGCCGCGCTTGCCGCCGGCTTCCCCGAGTCGGTGCCGGGTACCACCATTGATCGGCAATGCGGATCCAGTCAGCAGGCACTGCACTTCGCCGCCGCCAGTGTGATCGCCGGGCACTACGACGTGGTTGTCGCCGGGGGCGTGGAGTCGATGTCGCGCATCCCGATGTTCTCGAACGGCAAAGGTGGCGACGGTCCGTTCGGACCGATGATGATCGACCGCTACGACGGGAAACTGGTCAACCAAGGCGTATCCGCGGAGATGATCGCCGACAAGTGGGACCTGTCCCGGCAGTACCTCGACGAGATGGCCGTGGAATCGCACGAACGCGCAGCGCGCGCCACGGCCGATGGTCTGTTCGCCCAGGAGATCGTGGAGGTGGCGGGCGTGAGCGCCGACCAGGGGATCCGGCCGGGGTCGAGCGTGGAGAAGCTGGCGGGGTTGCCGACACCATTCCAGGAGGGCGGCGTGGTGACCGCAGGCAATGCCTCGCAGATCTCCGACGGGTCGGCGGCGCTGCTGGTCATGACCAGTGAGAAGGCAGCCGAACTGGGCCTCAAGCCGATCGTGCGTTTCCACACCGGAGTCATGGCCGGCGTCGACCCGATCATCATGCTCACCGGGCCGATACCGGCGACCCAGAAGGTGCTTGAACGTTCGGGCCTGCGCCTTGACGAGATCGGTGCCGTCGAGATCAACGAAGCCTTCGCAGCCGTGGTCGGTGCCTGGTTCGCCGAGACGGGTGCCGACCCGAAGATCACAAACCCGAACGGCGGGGCGATCGCGCTCGGTCACCCGCTCGGGGCTTCGGGTGCGCGCTTGATGACCACCTTGATCCACCAGATGCAGCGCAACGGCATCCGCTACGGACTGCAGACGATGTGCGAGGGCGGCGGCATGGCCAACGCCACAATTGTGGAGCTGGTCTAGTTATCCACAGGGTTTTCCCCACCTGGGGAGAACTACAAGCCTGTTATTAGCGCCACTTGGTCGACACGACGAAGCCGAGTGCGATAAGGACGAAGCCACCCACCAGATTCCAGAATCCAAGGTCACCCAGGATGGGGGCGTCGGGGGCGATGTACCAGGCACAGATCCACAGCAGCCCGAGTACGAACAAGGTGACCATGAGCGGAGCAACCCACGCAGGGCTGCCGATCTTGACCGGCTTGCGTTTATCGGCCGGGGAGGGGTCCTTGCGGCGGGATCGGGATTCAGGCACGAGGGCCACTTTACCTGCACGTACTGTGGAGCAGTGAACGAACGCTGGTGGGGTCTGCTGGCCGCCGTTGTGTTCGGCGCTGCAGGTTTCCTTTTCGCCGCCAGTTCCGAGATCGCGGCGGGCACGGATCTGCGTAGCGACACCGCCGCCCTGAAGGACGTTGTGGCCGAGCGGTTTGCGGTTGTGGACCAGCGCCAGAACCGGCTCACCGAGTTGCAGGACGAGGTCAAGGTGCTCACCCGCGAACAGGAGGGGACCGAGGCCGCCAAGGCCCAAGGCTTGATCGACCAGCTCTCGGCACCCGTGGGACTTCTCCCCCTGACCGGCCCGGCCGTTACGGTGTCGCTGACCGATGCGCCGATCGAAGGCAACGAGGAGGCCAACCCCGACGACCTGGTCGTGCACCAGCAGGATCTGCAGGCAGTCATCAACGCCATGTGGCGAGGTGGCGCACTGGGTATTCAGGTGATGGACCAGCGATTGATCAATACCAGTGCCGTGCGCTGCGTGGGCAACACCTTGATCCTGCAGGGCCGGGTCTATTCCCCGCCGTTCGTGGTCACCGGGGTCGGGGATCAGGCGGAGATCGAGCGCGAACTGCAGCGCGACGACTACCTGCGCGGGTATATGGCCGCCGTCGAGTTCTTCGGCCTGGGTTACGAGCAGGTCCGTGGGTCAGACGTGACGATCCCGGGCTGGGACGGTCCGCTGGGCATCGATGACGCCACCCCCATCAAGGAAGGACGCTCATGACGATCCTGGTGATCGACAACTACGACAGCTTCGTCTACAACCTCGTGCAGTACCTCGGGGAGTTGAAGGTCGAGTGCGACGTCCATCGCAACGACCAGATCGACCTGGACGAGGTGGCGGGTTACGAGGGTGTGCTGCTGTCGCCAGGACCGGGCACTCCGGACCAGGCCGGCGTCTGCATGGACCTCATCAGGCGATTCGCCGGTGACATGCCGATCTTCGGGGTCTGTCTGGGGCACCAGGCGATTGCGGAGGTCTACGGCGCCACGGTGAGTCGGGCCCCGGAACTGTTGCATGGGAAGACCTCCTTGGTCCACCACGACGGTCGCGGGGTGTTCGAGGGTCTGCCCAACCCGATGACCGCAACCCGCTATCACTCCTTGGCTGTTGAGCCGGACACTGTGCCCGGGGTGCTGGAGGTCAGTGCCCGCACCGATTCCGGGGTGATCATGGGCCTACGCCACCAGGAGTTTGCTGTCGAGGGTGTGCAGTTCCACCCCGAGTCGGTGCTCACCGAGGGCGGGCACCGGATGCTGGCCAACTGGCTGGTCACGTGCGGCGACGAGGGTGCGGTACAGCGCAGCGAGGGGTTGTCGCCGGTTGTGGGGTAGGTGGTGACGCGGGCTGCGGCCGACCTCCCGTCGGCCGGGAACCGTGTGCTGGCCGTCCCCGAGGGGTGCAGCCACGTCCTGGTTAGAGGTTGTGGTCCTGGTTAGCGAATCCACGCGTTGTTTTGCTAACGAACAGCACAACCTCTAACGCGGGCGCAAACCGGACGCGGATGTGTCGGCTGTCGGGTGAAACCGGCGCTGTCCCCACTGGGTCATTGCCGGCCACGGGCTGGCCGTACCCGGGGGGTGCAGCCACGTCCTGGTTAGAGGTTGTGGTCCTGGTTAGCGAATCCACGCGTTGTTTTGCTAACGAACAGCACAACCTCTAACCAGGAGATCAAGGGCCGTTCGCAGGGCGAAGCGGCGGCCCCGAACCGGCGGGCCCCAGCCCCCGCCCCTACTGGCTCGCCTCCCCCGAAGGTGTCAGGGTCTCCGTCGGGGTCGGGGTGGGGGTCGGTGTTTGAGTGGGAGCCGGGCCCGTGGAGACCGTGATGGTCACGGTTGTGCCCTTCTTCACCTGCGAGCCACCGGGCGGGTTCTGCGCGGTGACGGTTCCGGCGGCCTGATCCGAAGACGCCGTGACAACGCTGACGTCCAGGCCCGCTCTCGACAGTGCGGAGGTGGCCGCGGACTGGGTGAAGCCCACGGTGTCCGGCACCTCGACCACGCCGGTGGATACCTCGATGTTCACCTTGGAACCAACGTCCACCGTGGTGAAGGCCGCGGGGTTCTGGTTGAGCACCAGGCCCTCCGGCTGGCTGGATTCGACCTGTCTCACGTTGCCCAACTCGAGCCGCGCGTCCTTGAGTGCGGTTCTGACGTCGTCGAGGCTGGTCAAACCCTCCAGCGCCGGGACCTGGGTCTGCTGCTTGCCCGCTGAGACCGTGACAGTGACCGCTTCACCTGAAGCCATCTGGGTGTCGGCTTCGGGGTCCTGGGCCAGGACAGTGTCCTCGGGCTCGTCGGAGGTCTGCGGCGTCTGGGCGCCGAGCTTGAGACCTTGGGCCTCGAGTGCTCGCTGGGCCTCGTCGATGCTCATCCCGACCACGTCGGGGACGGTGACCCGGGCTCCGGTTCCGGAGCTGAACAGGTTGCGGCCGATGAACAGCGCTGCAGCAGCCACTGCCAGCACCAGCACGGTCACGCCGATCCAGGCCCAAGGGCTGCGTTTCTCGCTGGTATCAGCGGCCACGGCACCCACGGGCGGGATCGCCGCCGTGGTGCTGGCGGAGGCAGGCACAGTGGCCCTGACCGTCGGAACAGTTCCGGTCACGGGAAGACCCGCGAGCGCCCTCTCCACGTCGGCCTTGAACTCGTTGGCGCTCTGGTAGCGCTGACCGGGGTCCTTGGCCAGGGCCTTGAGCACCAGCGCGTCGAGGGCAGGAGGCACAGCCGGGTCGACCTGCGAGGGGGGAACCGGGTTCTCGCTGACGTGCTGGTATGCCACCGACACAGCGCTCTCGCCCTGGAAGGGTGGCCGGCCGGTGAGCAACTCGTACATGAGACAGCCGGCGGAGTACAGGTCCGATCGGGCATCCACAACCTCGCCGCGGGCCTGCTCGGGGGACAGGTACTGGGCGGTGCCCATGACTGCGTTGCCCTGGGTCATGGTGGCCTGGGAGTCGGCGATCGCCCGGGCGATCCCGAAGTCCATGACCTTGACGTCGCCGTTGCGCGTGAGCATGACGTTGCCGGGCTTGATGTCGCGGTGGATGATGCCGTGGGCGTGGGAGTAGTCCAGGGCGTTGAGGACCCCGGCCATGATCTCCAGGGAACGCTCGGGGAGCAGCCGCCGCCCGCTGCTCATCAATTCGCGAAGTGTGTGACCGTCCACGTACTCCATCACGATGTAGGGCACCATGACGTGCTCCCCACCGCCGTCGAGCACGTCCTCACCGGTGTCGTAGACGGCCACGATGTTCGGGTCGTTCAGCGATGCGGCGGACTGCGCCTCACGCCGGAACCGCCCCTGGAAGGCGGGGTCGCGAGCGAGGTCGGGCCGCAGGACCTTGACGGCGACCTTGCGGTTGAGGCGCTGGTCCTGGCCCTCGAAGACCTCGGCCATACCGCCACGGCCGATCGTGTCCCCGAGTTCGTACCTGTCGCCCAGTCTCCGCGCTGTGGTCACTGGATCCTCCTGGCATTGTTCATTGAAGCACCGCTTCGATCACTGCACGTGCGATCGGGGCCGCGATCGCATTACCGCTGACCTCTGGCTGGCCGGCGTTCTCAACGGCGACCGCCACCGCGACCTGGGGGTTCTCGGCCGGGGCCGAGGCGACGAACCAGGCGATGTTCGGCCGACCGCCACCTGTCTCGGCGGTGCCGGTCTTGCCAGCCACGTTCACCCCGGGGATGCGGGCGTTGGAACCGGTCCCGGAGTTCACGACCTGGACCATCATGCCCATGAGTTGTGCGGCGTTCTCGTCGGTCATGGCTCGCTGGAACTGCCGCGGTGAGGTGTTGGACAGCACCGTCAGGTCGGGGGCCAGGATCTGGTTGACCAAGTACGGGTACATGGTCACGCCCTGGTTGGCGATCGAGGCGGTGACCATCGCCATCTGCAGCGACGTGGCCCGCACGTCGAACTGGCCGATCGCGCTCATGGCCGTCTGGGCCTCGTCCGGGTCCTCAGGGAACCGTGAGGTGGCAGCGGTCATCGGCACGTCGAAGGAGGTCTCAAAACCGAACTTCTCGGCTTGGGCGCGCAGCGCGTCGTCGCCGAGTTCGTTGCCAAGGTACGCGAACGCGCTGTTGCAGGAGATGGCCAGGGCGTTGGCCAGCGTCGTCTGGTCATTGGGTCCGCAGGGGGCCCCGGACCAGTTCGCCAGGGACTTGCTCGATCCCGGCAGCGGGTAGGAAGCGGGCCCGGGCAGTACCGACTCCGGCTCGAAGCCGGCGTCCAGGGCGGCCGCGGCGGTGACCAGTTTGAACGTCGAACCCGGGGGGACGGTCTGGACCAGCGGCCTGTTGAGCAGCGGCTTGTTGGGGTCGGCCTCCAACTGCTCGAAGTAGTCCTGCGCGGCCGCGGCGTCGTGGGTCGACAGCCCGTTGGGGTCGAAGCTGGGGGACTGGACCAAGGCCAGGATCGCGCCGGTCTTGGGGTCGATCGCCGTAACCGACCCGATCTGCGAGCCCAATCCGGAAGCGGCGGCCTTCTGCGCCGATGCGAGCAGTGTTGTCTGTACGGCGCCGCCTTCGGGCACCCGCCCGGCGATCAGCTGCTCGATGCGGTCCACGAACAGCCGCGAATCGTTACCGGACAGGATTTCGTTCTCGGTGCGTTCCAGGCCGGTGGAGCCGTAAAGGGAGGAATAGAAGCCGGTTGCGGGCGCGTACAGAACGCCGTCCGGGTAGGTGCGCAGGAACTTGAAGGTCTGCTTGGGCGTTGGCTGAGAGCGGGCAACGGGTTTGGTCCCCACCAGGATCGGCCCGCGCTCGCGCTCGTATTCGGCCAGCACCGTGCGCTGGTTGCCGGGCTGGGCGTTGATGCTGGGAGCCAGCAGGAACTGCTGGAACGTGAGGTTCACGACCAGGGCGATGGCCAGGATCCCGAAGACCAGGCCGAGCCGGCGGATTGCACGGATCATCGGTCGATCCCCACCCTGATCATCTGGGTCAGCGCCTCATCGGCACTCTGGGCGATCATCGCTGGGCGGCGATTACGGTCACTGATCCGCAGCAGCAGCGCCACCATCATCCAGTTCACGACCAATGCGGAGCCGCCGTAGGACAAGAAGGGGGTGGTCAGGCCGGTCAATGGGATCAGGCGAGTGACGCCGCCGATGGTGACGAACACCTGCAGGGCGAACACGCTGGACAGGCCCACCGCCAGAAGCGCCCCGAACGGGTCGCGGCAGGCGATCCCGGTGCGCAGGCCGCGTTCGACAAGGATCGCGAACAGCATGATCAGGGCCATCATCCCGGCCAGGCCCAGTTCCTCGCCGAGCGCAGCGGAGATGAAGTCGGTCTTGGCGAAGGGGATGAACAGCGGGTACCCCTGGCCCAGGCCCGTCCCGAAAAGCCCGCCGCTGGCCAGACCGAACAGGGCTTGGACCAGTTGGTACCCCTGGTCGTTGGCGTAGGTCCACGGGTCGAGCCAGATCTGCACGCGCAACCGCACGTGCCCGAAGGCCAAGTAGCCCAACACGGCGGCTAACGCGAAGAGGGCGGCTCCGATGATCAGCCAACTGCGTCGCTGCGTTGAGACGTAGAGCAGGATCACGAAGACCCCGAAGAACATCAGCGCGGTACCCAGGTCGCGCTCGAAAGCCAAGACGCCCAGGGCGAGCAGCCAGGCCACCAGCAGCGGCCCGAAGTCGCGGCCGCGCGGGAAACCCAGGCCCAAGAACTTCCGGCGCACGGTGGCCAGCGCCTCACGTTTGCGGACCAGGTAACCGGCGAAGAAGATCGTGAGCGCCACCTTCGCCAGCTCCGAGGGCTGGAACGACAGTGGGCCGAGCCGGATCCAAAGCCGGGCACCGTTGATGCTCGTGCCCACGATCGGCAGCAGCGGCAGAAGCAACAGGACCACGCCGGCCACCAGGCTCGTGAACGTATAGCGCTGCAGCTTGCGGTGGTCAGTGACGAAGAACAGGACCAAGGTGAACAGCACAAGCGCCACAAGCACCCACGTTGCCTGTGCGACAGCGTCTGAGGAGGGCGCCTTGGTGCCATTGGCCTCGGCCCGCAACCGCTCGGCGACGTCCAGGCGATGGATCATGACCAGACCCAGGAGGTTGATCATGGCCGCGACCGGATACAGCACCGGGTCCGCGTAGGGGGCCAGACGGCGGATGACGACGTGGCCGATGAGCAGGATCGCGGCGCTGCCGATGAGCAGGGCCACGGTGTTGACCGGGAGTTCACCGAGTGTGGCCAGGTCGACAGTGGCGTAGCAGACCGCCCCGATCGCCCAGGCGACCAGCAGCAGGCCAAGTTCTGTGCGGCGAGGTTTCATGCGCCGCCCCAAGGCTTGGTGGTCGGGAGGCGGCGCGGCGGTTTGTTGCGTTGTTGCAGCCGCGAGTCGTCGGTTGTTGCGTTGTTGCTGGTTCTCTGCCTCAGAATCGGTAACAACGCCACAACCGCAGGAGTTGACCCGTAACAACGCGACAGTCGCCGGCTCATGGCGTCACCGCCGGGCTCGGGGTGGTGGTCGGGGTCGGTGTGGTCGTCGCTCCGGGGCAGCCCTCGGTCTTCGGCTTGGTCCGGCAAGTTGCGGCCTGCTCGTTGAGGATCGCGACGATGCGGTCGGCGTCGGTCCGGTTGGAGGCCGCGATCGTGGCGTTGACCAGTTCCTGGGCGTACGTGGGCAGTTGCACGCTGGGGATGGGCGTGGTCTCCACGACCTGCGACAGCGAAACCGGCCCCACGGTCTGCGGGATGCCTTGGTACACGGTGACGAAGCCGTCCTTGGCGCCCACGTAGTACTGGTTGGAGACCCACAGCCAGGACATCCCCAACAGGCCCAGGATCAGGGCCAGACACAACAAGTGCCGCGATCCACCAGCGGCGCTTCCGCCGGGGCGCAGCTGGTGTCGCACTCACCGGGGCGACCACTGGGCTCTGGTCCAACTGCGCGTCTTGCGGGAAGTCCACCCCGGGCAGCCGCGAACGGGTGCGGGGTTCTGCGGCCGCGCCGACGACAACCGGCCGGTTTCCGCCTGGCACCTCGTCAACCTGGGCCACGTCGGCCACCACGCAGGTGACGTTGTCCGGGGCACCGCGCTCAATGGCCGCCTCAACCAATGCGGTCACCGCACCTGGCGGGTCGTTGCGGCTGAGCAGTTCGCCGATTTCGGCGTCCTTGAGGACTCCTGACAGACCGTCGCTGCACAGCATGATCCGGTCGCCGGCGTGGACCTCGCGGATGCTCAAGTCCGGCTCCACGGTGTTGATGCCGTCGATGGCGCGGATCAGCAGGTTGCGCCGGCGATGGGTGGCGGCTTCCTCCTCGGTGATCTGCCCCGCGTCCACCAGCGTCTGCACGTAGGTGTGGTCCTTTGTGAGCCGCAGCAGTTGCCCGTCACGCAGCATGTAGGCCCGGGAGTCCCCGACGTGGGCGATGGATGCGCGGTCGCCCTGCCAGCAGACGACGGTCACGGTCGTGCCCATGCCCTGGAAGTCGGGCTGCTCGGCGATGATGTGACGCATCTCCAACTGGGCTTCGTCAACGGCGTCGGCCAGCTGGGTCAGCACGTCCTCGCTGTCGGCGATCGGCAGCCCCGCAAGGATCGCGGTCACCGTCGCACTGGCCATTTCGCCGGCGACATGCCCACCCATCCCATCCGCGACGATCAGCAGGTTGTCGGAGGCGTAACCGGAGTCCTCGTTACCTTTGCGGACCAGCCCGACATCGCTGCGCGCGGCGTAGCGGAAGACCAGAGGCATGGGCTACTTCCGCAACTCGAGAACGGTCTGGCCCACCCTCAGCGACTGCCCCATCTGCAATACCGTGGGCGCGGTGAGCCGGGTCTTGCCGATCCACGTGCCGTTGGTCGAGCCCAGGTCCTCGGCGACCCACTGTCCGTCGTGCTGGAAGAGCCGGGCGTGGCGCGCAGAGGCGTACTCGTCCTCGACCACCAATGTTGAGTCCGGAGCCCGACCGATCGTGATGGGTGCGCTGCCCAGTGGAATCACCGTGCCGGACAGGGCGCCACTGGTCACGACCAGGTTGTTCGCCCGCTTACGAGAGGCCCGTGGGGTTCGTTTGGCCTGCGGTTCGGTGCGAGGCCGGGGCGGAAGCGCGGCGGTGCCCTCGGGCGGGGCTTCCAGGTCGCGGCGCAGCGCACCGAGGGTGAACATCACGAACATCCACAGGGCGATCAGGATCCCCCATCGCAACAGGGTGAGGACCAACTCGCTCATGGGGCGCTCCGGAACGTGAGATTGGTCGAGCCGATAGTGATCACGGCGCCGTCGCGCAGCGGTTGTTCAGCCACGAGCATTCCGTTGACGTAGGTTCCGTTGGTTGAACCGAGGTCGCGCAGGACCACATCCGAACTCACGCGGATCTCGGCGTGGTGCCGGGAGACCCCCGGGTCGTCGATCTTGATGTCGGTGTCGACCCCGCGGCCGATCAATGTGACGGCGCGGTTGAGTTGGAACGTGCCGGTGCGGCCCTCCAAGCGGGGCGCTGAACCTGCTGGCGGGCCCGAGGCCGGGTGCGACGTCGTGATCGACCTTGGCCTCGCTGCTGATCTCGACGGTTCCCTGGGGGCGTTCGGGTGAGGCCTGCATCGAGACGGTCACGCTGCCCAGGAACGAGTACTGCTGCTGCTGGGCGTAGTCGCGGATCATCACGGCGAACTCGGCCACGAGTGTTTCGTCGTACACGCTGAGCCGGTCGTAGTCCTCCTGGCTCACCAGGACGTTGTACACGTTGGGCACAACAGTGCGTGCGCGTGACACGACGGCCGCGCGGGAGTCCATCTCGTTCTGCAAGGCCGCGGCGACCTCCACTGGCTGCAACTCGGACTTGAACGCCTTCGCGAACGCACCGTTTACCGCGCGGTCAACCCGCTGTTCGAACCGATCCAACAAACCCACGCTGTACCTCCGGTCTTCAGGGTAGTGCTTGGGTCGCACAGGAGGTGATCAGCGCGCCCGGGTCGGTGGGTGGTGGTGGGGCAGGGCCGGCGAGGCGATGTTGTTTTCCGGCGAGTTGGTTGCCGGTTTTCAACATGGCTTCGCGCGGGGGTGGACCGCCCGTTGGCCCGTGCTGTTTTCCGGCCAATCAGTTGCCGGTTTCCAGCTTTGCTTGGTGACCGGTGGCCGTCGGCGGCACGGTCTAGGGTGGTCGTGTGGGTAGGCAGCCGCGGACGGCGACCGGGATTGCGGCGCGTTGGCTGCAGGCGATGCCGGGGGCCCAGCAGGTGTCACCCCAGGTCGAGGCCGAGGTGGCTGAGCGGCTCGCGAACCTCCCATCGGTGCTGAAGCAGGCGGTGGCAGTGTTTGAGACTGTCACCTCACCGCTGCCGGATCAGGTGACCAGGGGGTTGCTGCGGATGCCGGTCGTCGGTGAGTACGCCCGCATGATCGAGAGCCTCACCGCCGTCTCCTACTTCGAGGCCTTGACCGAGGACCCCGTGATCCCGGCGCAGCGTCTTCCGGCGGACCGGCCCGCGGCGCTGGAGCCGATGGCGTGAGGCACGTCGAAGCCCTGGTCGTCGGATCGGGGGCGGGAGGGGCGACCACTGCGGCGACTCTGGCTGCGGCCGGTGTTGAGACGCTGGTGGTAGAGGAGGGCCCGGACATCGCCGCCGGAACCCTGCCCCAATTCAGCCAGGCGCAGATGCGGGGGCAGTATCGCAACCGCGGGCAACTCCTTGCCTTGGGCCTACCCCCGATCACCTACGCCGAAGGCCGGTGCGTCGGCGGCTCGACGGAGATCAACTCAGGGCTCTACCACCGCCCGAGTGCGGCTCTGCTGTCCGGCTGGACCCGGGGTTGGCGTGTGCAGGGGCTGACGCCCGAGGTCATGGATCCGATCAGCGCGGCGATCGAGGCCAACCTGCACGTCGGGACGTTCCCGGCCGGACCTCCACCTGCATCGCAATTCCTGTCAAGGGGGGCCGCGCAACTCGGGTGGAACAGCGTGGAAGTGCCGCGCTGGTTCCGGCACGACACCGGCGAACGGCAGTCAATGTCCCTGACCTACTTGCGTAAGGCCAGGACCTGCGGCGCGCAGGTCAGAAGCGGCGCGGCGGTTCGACTTCTCGAGACCCGCGGCGGGCGCGCGGTGGCCGCACAGATCGAGAACGAGGACGGCACCGTTGAGCGCATCGGCTTCGACACGGTCTTTGTCTGCGGTGGGGCGATCCAGTCCGCGGCGCTGCTGCTGCGCAGTGGGATCAAGGTCAACGTCGGCCGTACCGTCTCGATGCACCCGACCGTCAAGGCCGTTGCGTTCAGCGAGGACATCGCCAACGATCCGCGTGATGTCCCGGTGACCCAGGTGCGGGAGTTCGCCCCCGACATGACCATCGGGGGTTCGGCCACCGATGCCCCGTTGCTGGCCTTGGCGCTACTGCCGACCGCTGCTGGGCGTCCGCGAGGTCGCAGGATACGGCGCGAGTGTCGGCATCTACTACGCCGCCATCCGAAGCTCTGGCCGAGGCCGGGTGCGGGTGTTGCCCGGTCAGCGGGATCCGCTGGTCACCTTCGGGCTACCCGGGGTCGACTTCGCACGCCTGCGCTCGGCCATGGGCCGGCTTCTGCTGGTCCTGCTCGCCGCAGGCAGCGATCACGTCGTGGCCTCGGTCCACGGCGGGCAGGCGATAAGCCGCCCCGAACAGATCCCCGCCGAGGTGGGCCGCATGACCCGCCGCACAGCTGATCTCATGACGGTGCACGTGTGTTCCTCAGTGCCCATGGGTGAGGACAAGGCGATCTGCGCGGTCGACTCGTACGGCGCCAGCCACGAGGTCGATGGAGTTGTCGTCAACGATGCGTCCATCGTCAACGGTGCCCCCGGCATCAATCCGCAGGGCACGGTGATGGCCCTGGCCATTCGCAACGCCGAGCACTTCCTGCGCGAACGTGGCCAGACGCCAGCTGCCCGGGAGTTCGCATGACAATCGTCGTGACGGGTGCCGCCGGCTGGTTCGGGCAGGCGTTCCTGGACCTGCTGGCTGCGGAGAGCGTGTCTGACGTGCGTGCTCTGGTCGCTGCCCCTGCCGACGTGCCAACTGTCCTGGATGTGCTGCCTACGGCCCGGGTTCATGTGGCCGACGTTACGGACCCGACGCAGGTGGCTGAGGCGTTCGAGGGCTTGGGCGAGTGCCTGGTCGTGCACGCGGCTGGGGTGATCCATCCGCGCCGGGTGTCCGAGTTCGAGGCCGTCAACGTAGGTGGCACGCGCAACGTGCTGGATGCTGCGCTGGGCGCCGGTGCCACCCGCTTCGTGCACCTGTCCAGCAACTCCGCGATCGGCACCAATCCCGGCCCGGACGAGGTGTTCCGCGACAGCGAACCCTTCGACCCATACCTGGGTTATGGGGCGTCGAAAATGCGGGCCGAAGTGCTCGTGGGCCAGGTCTTGGGTGAGGCGGGCGTGCCGGGCATCGTGCTTCGGCCGCCGTGGTTCTACGGCCGGTTCCAGCCCGAGCGGCAGGCGCGGTTCATCAAGACCGTGCGGTCGGGCAAGTTCCCGCTCGTGGGCGACGGGAGCAATCGGCGTTCGATGGTGGACGTTGACCGCCTTGCCCGTGCCGCGTGGCTGGCCGCGAACAGTGACCTCTCCGGTGTGCGTTCCTACTGGATCGCTGACCGCAACCCGTACACCATGAATGAGATCCTCGACGCCGTGCGCACCGCGGCGTGGGAGGAGGGGTTGACCGTCGAAGCCGGGGGCCATGCGTCTGCCTGCCGTGGCCGGACGGGTCGCCCACCGCGTGGATGCTCTTGCTGCAGTCACGCGGGCGCTACCAGCAGGAGATCCACGTGGCCGGGGAGTTGGACAAGAACATCGCGTGCAGCGTGGCCGGCGCGCAGCGGGATCTGGGCTTCGAACCGTCCGACTCGCTGGTGGAAGGTTTGCGGCGCAGCATCCGTTGGGCTCGGGCCAACGGACAGGACCTCTGATGCGCGCGGTGGTCACCGGGGGGTCGGGGTACTTCGGCAACGTCTTGTGCCAGCAGTTGGTGGCGCAGGGCCACGAGGTCGTCAACTTCGACATCAGCGCCGTGGAGCTGCCCGGGGTGGAGCTGTTCGTGGGGGACATCCGCGACCGGACGGGAGTTCGCGCCGCCTTCGAGGGCGCCGATGTCGTCCTGCACAACGTCGCGCAGGTGCCGTTGGCCCGCGACCCGGGGCTCTTCGACGAGGTCAACCGCCAGGGCACGGCGAACATGCTGTGGGCCGCGCGGGAAGCAGGTGTCGGAAAGGTCGTCTACACGTCCTCGTCGGCGGTGTTCGGCGTGCCGGAAGCCAACCCCGTGACCGAACAGACCCGACCCGCGCCGCTGGAGCCCTACGGCCGGGCCAAGCTCGACGGTGAGAACCTGTGCCGGGCCGCGATTTCCCAAGGTCTGGACGTCACGATCATCCGTCCCCGCACGATCGTCGGGCACGGTCGGCTGGGGATCTTCGGGATCCTTTTCGACTGGGTGGCTGACGGTGTGGACGTGTTCGTGTTCGATGGTGGCCACAACCGCTACCAGTTCGTGCACGCCGATGATCTGGCGCAGGCCGTGCTCCTAGCGGCGGGCGAGCCCGGGCCGGCGGTCTTCAACATCGGGGCCCAGCGCTTCGGCACGATGCGCGAGACGCTGCAGGGACTGTGCGACCACGCAGGCACCGGTTCGCGGGTTCGTTCGGTTCCCAGTCGGCTGGCCGCGCCGGCGATGAAGGCGGCCTCCAAGACGGGCCTGGCGCCCTTCGCCGACTACCACTGGTTGATGTACGCACGAGAACTCTGGTTCGACACCGCAGCCGCCCAACACGAACTCGGTTGGTCGGCGCGATACTCCAATGAGGACATGATCTGCGAGGCGTACGACTGGTTCCTGGCCCACCGCGGGGAGGTCGGCCTGGAGGGCCCGAGTCACCACCGGTCGACGGTCAAGCAGGGGGTGCTGCGGGTGGGTAAGGCGGCCTTGGGGCGTTTACCTGGGTGATCGTCACTTCGCCGCACCGGGCCTAGAAGAAGACCCACTTCTTGTAGGCGAAGAAGCGCCCGATCGTCGCGATCGCCGTGGCCGCGGCCTTCACGACGTTGAGCCACAGGGTGCTGGGTTCCCACGCGACCTCGACGGCCACGACGACGGCCTCGATGAAGGCGACAGCGAGCAGGTTGATCCCCGCGAAGGCCGAGTAGGCGTGGGCCAGCGACTTGATCTGGCGGTGGGCGAAGGTCCACTTGTAGTTGCCGACGAAGGCGAATGTCATAGACACGAACAGCGCCACCGCATTGGCCGCCCAGACGGGCCAGTCGACCAGCAGGAGGGCGTTGAAGAGGGCGAAGTCGAGCAGCACGGCGAGGATGCCGACGACGAGGAAGCCGCCGACCTCCTTGCGGGCGGTTGTGGTCGGGGTGGGCTGGACGTCGACCATCAGCGTCGTGGCGGGTCGGCTGGAAGAACGGGTGGCCGGTAGAGGTAGCCGGAAAGGTAGCCCGCTAGCAGGCGCAGGCGCAGGCGGGCGGGCTGGGCGCTGGTGGCAGCCATGGCGGCGTCGCGGGTCACCGACAGGATTCCGCGGACATCACGCACGGACATCGAGGCGCTCACACGGTTACGCAGCGCGCGCGCGTGATCGACGGCGTCCGTTTCTGTGGCCTGCCAAGGCAGCGCACCATCGTTGTGCTTGGAAAGGTGCTTGACCACGCTGTTCATGCTGCAGATGCCGGGGCCGTAGGTGCCTCGCAGTCGAAGTGTGTACTCGGTGTCGTCGTACCACTTGAAGTAGCCGATGTGAGGTAGTCCGACGGCCCGGATGTGCTCGGAGGCAATCAAGACGGACACGAATGAGGCGCTGTCCACATCAACGACAGCCCTGCCGATGCCGGCAGCGGTCTCGTTCCAGATGGCGTTTGCCCGTGGGATGTTCATACGAGCGACAGTTCCGTCGCTCCACACGACCATCGAGCACGCGAAACTGGGCCGACGACCACCGCGCGAGGCCACTTTGGTGTCCTCGATGAGGTACTCCAGGGCGCTCGGTGTGGCGATGGCGTCGTCGTCCATGAGCCACACGGAATCCGCGCCTGCGGCCAGCGCGGCCTCGATACCTACAGCGAAGCCCATCGCCCCGCCGAAATTGCGGGGCAAGGTGTGCACACGGTGCGGGATCAGCCAACTGCGCTGCTGCAGGTGCTCGGCGGTGTCATCGGTTGAGGCATTGTCAATGACCAGGATCAGGTCCGGCCTGTGTGTCTGGGCCTCGATCGCGGCCAGGCATTCCTCAAGGAGAGCTCGGCGGTTGTAGGTGACAACCACTGCAGCGACGGCGTTGGCTTGCGCTGCGAGTCCGGGCACCCGGTCATTGTTGCAGATCAGGCACTTCCTCCAAGGCCTTGAGGTGCTCGGCCCATGCCGGAATGTCGCCAGGCGGCAACAACCATCCCCGGCCCGGGGTCACGATCTCGGGCAGGCCACCTATCCGGCTGGCCAGCACCGGGCGTCCGGCAGCTATCGCCTCCAACGCGATGGTCGGGTAGCTCTCGGGGTGAATACTCGGAACGGCCACCGCGTCACTGGCGTAGATGTAGGGCCACACATCCTCGACCTCCCCGATGGTGTGAACCTGCGAGGCGACCCCCGCGGCTTCGATGGCCGCGCGCACGTCGACACTGCGTCCAGACGGTGGCGGCCCACCCAGCAGCAGGAGATGGGTTTCCGAGCCGCGCAGGGCCATGAGCAACTCGGCAATGCCTTTGCCCGGGGTCCACCGGCCGGCGTAGAGGATCAGGGGTGCGCCACCTGCGACGGCACGCAGCGTCCGGGATCTGTCGGGATCCTCGGGCTGGGCCTGCACTGTGTGCCGCCGGATCACTGCTCGTCGGCGAAGGACCTCCGGAAGGGCCGCCCGAGTGGCCGCTCCTACCGTCACGATGGTGTCGGCGGGCGTGCACAAGTGAGTCAGCACCCGCCGCTCGAACGCACCCCAGGTCTCGTGGACGTGCAGTGTTGCCGGGATCCCGAGGGCGGCCGCGATCGGGACGGCCGGAGCCAACGCGGAGGTGTTGACGTAAAGAGCCTCGGGCCGGGTGTGGGTCAGCGAGGAGGCGAGGTGCGCGCCCCGACGCCCGACGGCCGGCAGATCGCGGAGGTTGGCGTAAGCCCTTCGCAGGACGGGCAGGGACTTGAAGGCGACCGTAACCCCCCGCGTGGCGAACAAGTGACTGAGGCTGCGGGCTGGGTAATCGACGTCCGTTGGCAGCCATACTTCGACCTGGTGGTTAACGCGGATCTGTTCGACCACGGACAGCAGGACACGGTCGGCGCCGTACAACTCGTCGGAGGGGTGCAGCACCACGATCACGAGGGCTATTGTGTCCTGCACCTGCCGGGGACTGGGTCACCGGACGCATATGGTGACAGATGTGAGCACGGTGGAGGTCGTCAATCGGCGGGAGCCGTTCTGGCGCGGGTTCTGGTCTGCTGTGGCCGACGTGTGGAAGTCCCGGCTGCTGCTCGGCAGTTTGGTGCGCAAGGAACTCAGCATTCGCTACCGAGGATCGGTACTGGGAATCCTCTGGACGATGATCAAACCGCTGGTGCAGCTCGGGGTGTATGGGCTGGTCCTGGGGGTCTTCTTGGGCTTCGGAGACGCGATTCCCGACTTCGGCTTCTTTGTATTCTGTGGCCTGATGATCTTCGGGCTCTTCAGTGAGGCCGTGACCATGGGAACCACTTCGATTCTGTGGAATGCACCTTTGGTCAAGAAGGTGGCCTTACGACGCGAACTGCTGCCGCTTTCGACCACCGGCGTCGCGCTTGTCAACTTCTTCTTCCAGGCAGTGGTTCTGGTTCTGGCACTGGCCGTGGCCCGGGAATGGCCCAGCCCGGGCGACGTGGCCTTCGTGATCCCGGCGATGCTTATCGTGGTGCTTTTGGGCCTAGCTGCCGGCATGCTGCTCGGGGCCTTGAACGTGTACGTGCGCGACGTTCAGTTCATCGTCGACGTGGGCTTGCTGCTGCTCTTCTGGCTGACGCCGATCCTTTACGGATGGTGGACCGTCCAACAGACCTTCGCGGACCGCGGCATGCCGGACTGGGTCTTCGACATTTATATGGCCAATCCATTGGCGGCCGCCGCCGTGGCCTTCCAGCAGGGGGCGTGGCCAGGTCAGCCACCGACGGAGTATTTCGACTCCGTATTCGCGGTGCGTCTGTGGGGGACCGTGGCCGTGTGCGCGCTGCTGGTGTGGCTTGCACAGCGGGTGTTCAACCGCCTTCAAGAGAACTTTGCGGCGGAGTTGTGAGCCGACCGGCTGCCCTCGAGGTCGACCACGTGACGCAGAAGTTCTCACTGCGCCACGAGAAGACCCTGCGCGGTCTGTTCGTGACCAAAGTGCTGCGCCGGCACGCCACGAAGGAAGACTTCCTCGCGCTCGATGACGTCAACTTGGAGATTGCGTCCGGCTCAACCGTGGGCCTGATCGGGCACAACGGTTCGGGCAAGAGCACACTGCTGAAGATCGTCGGCGGGGTGTTGACCCCCACCCGCGGTGAGGTGCGCCGCCGGGGTAGCCTCGCCGCGCTGCTCGAACTCGGCGCGGGTTTCCACCACGACCTGACCGGTCGGGAGAACGTCTTTCTCAACGCCGATGTGCTGGGTATTCCTCGCGATGTGGCGCGCGAACGGTTCGATGAGATCGTCGACTTCAGCGGGGTCGAACAGTTCATCGACACGCCAATGAAGTTCTACTCCAGCGGCATGTTCGTGCGGCTCGGATTCGCGGTGGCGATCTACGCTGAACCCGACATCCTGCTGGTCGACGAAGTCCTCGCTGTCGGCGACGAGGCCTTCCAGCGCAAGTGTCTGGATGTGGTTCGGCGGTTCCAGAGAGAGGGCCGCACGATCGTGCTTGTGACCCACGACATGCGCCAGGTGGAGGAGTTCTGCGACCGGGCCATCCTGCTCGATCACGGTCGGGTCAGGTCCGATGGCGAGCCCGGCCGGGCCATCGCGGACTTCCGAGAACTTCTGGGACACCCCGAGATGGAGGACAGGCAGGCGCCGCCGGTTGTTGTGAACGGTGTGCAGGTCGGCACTCGCAGGGTCGGCGAGCGCACGACCATAGACGTGGTCTGCCAACTTGAGGGATCCGCGGCTTGTGTCCTGAGCCAGGTGCAGCTCATGGACGAGTCGGGCGCACTGCTGTATGAGGCGTCTGGCGAGGGCGAGGGTTACGTGGGGCCGATCGATGGACACCGGCGCGTGCAGGTCAGGATCATGGACCTGCCCTTGGCCGCTGGTGAGTACCGGGTCGTGGTACGCGTCGGTGAGGACGGCCGTTGGCATCACGCCAGTGGGAACCACCGATTCGTGGTCGACGGACCTACCAGGGCAGCGCCATTACTTGCGCAGGCGCGCCTGATTGAAGGACCCGAATCCTCTGGCTGAAACGGATGTCAGATGGATCCATCCTCGACGGCCTGCACAACCCACGGAATCACGTCGTCCAGCATTTCGTCGAGGCTCGTTTTCGCGGTGAAGCCGAGCACCTGGGCGGCCTTCGTGACATCGGGAATCCGCTTCTGCACGTCGTGCTCGAAAGCAGGCTCCGTTTCGTAGGCGAACGGCACTCCCGGTCGCATCTTCGACCAGATCAACTCAGCCAGCTCGATGACCGTAGTGGACTCTGCTGTGGAGAGGTTGAAGTCCTCGTTGAGTGCATCCGGGTGCTCCATGGCGGTGACGATCCCGGAGGCCAGATCTGCGCCGTAGGTGTAGTGACGGATCTGGTTGCCCTCACCCAGAATGAGCAAGGGGTCTTGTCCTTTGGCGATCTTCTGGATCAGGTCGGGAACAACGTGGCTCATGGCCAGAGAGACGTTCCCGGACTTGATCTCGACATCGGACACGGCGCGCTTCTCGCCGATACCGACGCAGTTGAACGGTCGGCAAATGGTGTAGGGCAGTTTGTACTGGTCCCAGGCGGCACGAGCGAAATACTCGACAGCCAGCTTCTGGAATCCGTAGCTCGACAGAGGCGGCGGGCACTGGCGCTCGTCGCCTTCCTTGGAAGGCCACGTCGTTGTGGACTCAAAGACCATCGAACTGGAGAGGTAGGTCACCTTCTCAAGCGGGTAGTTTCGACGACGAGCCTCGATGGCAGCGTCACACGTGGCGGCGATGATGCGCTCGTTCTTGGCCAGCAAGTCGTACGCAAACGTGTGGAAGTAGGAGATGCCACCGATCAGTGCGGCGCCAGCCAGAAGGTGACTGACCTCCGGGAGCAACTCGAGGATCTTCTCGGGGTCCTGGGCATCGATCTCGTGGAACTCGTAGTTGGGATTGTCATCGAAGGAGCGAGTGACCGCTCCGTACTTCGACAGGTTGTCGACCCCGATCACGTGGTAACCCCGCGAAAGCAATTCCTCCACGACATACCCACCGATGAATCCACCTGAACCGGTGACCATTACCTTCTGCACGCTCTACTCCTTCTTGCCTTTTCTGGCGAACCTGGACTTCACTTGCTCTTGCGTCAGCCTGCGCCCGAACGCGAGCCCGTACCACCGCAGGTAGTGCGGAAGTGTCCCCATCAGGTCGAACTTGGACTCACCGTCGATCCTGTCCAACCATATGGTGGGCAGTTCGGCGACTGGGCGGCGCATCCGGCGGGCCTTAGCCACCAGTTCAATACCCATCTCGAAGCCGCCATCACTTTCGACTCCCACCTCACGCAGGAAATCGGCGGAGTAGGCCTTGAAAGAGTTGGTAGCGTCCCTGGTACCCACGCGAGCCAGCATGGAAAGCGAAAGGCCCGCCCCCCGCGACAGCATGCTCTTCACAAGAGGCCCGCCGACCTGCTGGCCACCGGGCATGTAACGGGAGGCGGCCGCGACCACACATCCTCGCTCCACGAGGTGCACGAGTCCGTCGATCGCCCTAGCATCGTCGGAACCATCAGCCATCGTGACCACGATTACGGGAGCCTCGGCGATGGTCACGCCGTAGCGCAGAGCGTTTGCAACCCCGCGCCCGAAGGTCTGGACCTCAGCGCGGAACCGCTTGTCGGAGTCACCGAACCGCTGAACCACGGCCACGGTCGGGTCGTCAGCGGTGTCCACGATGACGATCGCCTCGTAGTCGACGCTCACCTTCTCCTGCACGTCCAGCAGGATTCGTTGAACGTGTTCGCCCTCGTTGTACGCCGGGATGATGATGGATGCGCGGGGTGTCACACCCGGCTCCCATGACCAAGCGTGTTCCATATGTCAATGACCGGCTTGTCGGTCTCGAGCCGACGATATTCAACGTGTGGCGCTGCGATGATCAGGATGTCGGCCCTGTCGATGACCTCGTCGCGAGGCAGCAGGTCGGGGTCTGTGCTCACGAACGGGTCGGTGCAGAGTACCTCTTGTGCTCTGAACCGCAGGATCCGCTTCAACTTGTAGGACAGGCTCGAACGGGTGTCGTCAGATTCGCCTTTGAACGCCATACCCAGGATCCCGACCGTGGATGAATCGAGGTCGAACTGCTGAGACAAGCGATCAGCGATGTAGAGGGGCTGCCCCTCGTTGACGAGCATCGCACTGTGACCTAGGACGAAAGCGTTGTTGGAGTAGGCCCCCAACTGCATTGTGTCCTTGAACAGACACGGACCGGCGGCGAAGCCAGGGCCGGGAAGGTCGGCTGCACGCGGGTAGTCGGCCCGGATGGCCTCCCGGATCACGGTGAAGTCCAGCCCAGCATCGTTGGCCATCATCCAGAACTGATTGGCGGCCGCGAACTTGATGTATCGCCAGGAGTTCGTGAACAACTTGGCCAACTCGGCCTCTTCGGGCGTAGTGCGGTGCACCTTGACACCGAGTGCACCGAAGAGCCGGCTGGCCGAAGCGAAGACATCGTCATCGCGGACCCCGACGATCTGGGGCAGTTCGAAGAGTTCCTTCATGGCGAAGCCTTCGGCGATTCGCTCCGGGCAGAAGGCGACGTGCACCTCAAGTCCGGCTCCGGCAAGCGCTTTCTCCACGGCGGCGGTCACTCCGGGAAAGACCGTCGACCTCAGCACAAGCAGTTGTTCCGACCGCAGATAGGGGCTGAGGTCCTTCACCGCTTGAACGACAGCTTCCGGCTTCGGGTTCAGGTGTTCGTCGACAGGGGTTCCGACGACGACGACCACGTATTCGGCCCGACTGACGCTGCGCGGATCCGTCGTGGCTCGGAAGTCGCCACTGCTCAACACACGCGCGAGTACCTCGCCCGCGCCGTCCTCCATGAAGGGCATTTGCCCACCGTTCACGGTGTCCACGGCGCTCTGGCTGATGTCGTACGACACGACCTTGAGCCCGGAGTCTGCGAGTGCTAACGCGAGCGGTAGACCCACATGGCCGCATCCCCCGACCACTGCGACATTCATGTCGACAACGTTATCAACGACCTGCTGCATCCGATTCATCCCTTTCAGCACCGGTCTTGCGCGCGACGATGAAGAACTGCTTGCCAAGGACTCGCCACGCCGGCGTCATTCGCACGTAGGCATCGATGGCCCACTTGGGTGGCGGGGCCTTCATGCCAGCCGAGGTGTAGGGCAAGAACCGCGGGATCACGAGTGTGGGTTCGAAGTCGGCCAGCGCCAAGGCCTCCACGAAACTGACGTGGGTGAGCGGAAGGGTGTGATCCAGGTAGTCCCAGAACTGTCCTCCCACGTACCTCACGTTGGGCGCGAGGGTGATCAGCTGACCTTCAGGGGCGAGCAGTCGATGACATTCGGTGAGCATGGCGGCAAGTCCGTCGGCGCTGCCCAGATGTTCGACGAGGTTGCTGGAGAAGACGACATCGACCTCGCCGTCCGGCAGCGGCACGTCGGCGACGCTGGTCAGGTGGAACTCGACCTCGGGGTCGAGCCAGGCCTTGCTGTCCGGGTTCAGGTCTACGGCTATGCGACGGCCAGCCTGCACGGAGTTGATGAACTCACCGCGGCCAGTGCCCATCTCGAGGACGGTTGCATGTGGCGACACGAAGCGCGGGAACCACCGCTGAGTCAGAACTTCCCAGGTCCTGTGACGTGCGACGGTCCCTGGTTCGTCTGCTTCGCCGAATCGTTCGGAGTAGAGACGAGACAGCCGTTGGGGATCGTCGAAGCCCTGCATGGGGAAAGGTTAGTGCATGGATTGCGGCGGCCAGTCGAGTGTCAAGGTGTGATCAGGCGACCGTGCTGCGCCTGCGCCAGACATGGCTGATCACCGCGGCAGCCAGCAGTAGCCCTAAGCCCAGGCCCAACGCCGCTATCGCCGCGTTGGAGCCGGCCGGTCGGTACGTCACCGTCAGAGTTCCCGAGCCAGGCGGCAACTGAACGGACACGAGATGGTTGTCCAGTGGGACCACGGGGATGGACTGTCCATTGAAGTTGGCGGTGTAACCCGGCCAATAGACGTCGGCGAAGACCGCAACACCGCCCGGGTTCCTTTCGAGCTCATAGACCTGTGTCTTGTCGCTCTGAGATATCAGCGAGACCCTGCCCATCCCGCCAGAGTTGTAGGTCATGCGGCCAACCACAGGCATCGGACGCTGGCGCGCCAGCACCAGGTAGTCGGCTGAGGACCCGGTCTCGCGCCAATCAGCCAGCGCCGGGCCGAATTTGTCCACGAAGGGCTTGTAACTCACCAGCGTGTTCACTCCGAGCAGGTCGATCCACTGTCTTCCAGTGGTGGGTTCCACTGAGCCGAGCCATCGCAGACCCTCGGGACATTGCAACCACCCGAAGACCCAAAGGCACATCTGCTCTCCCGCGTACCGCTGCCCGACGGGGGCGTAACCAACGCCGGAGCGCGCGGGACTCAGCAGTATGGACTGGCCGAAGAAGACTCCCTGTCTGGCCGACTCGGCGACCGGCAACTCATCCTGAGACGGGTACAGGGCCAGGGATTGAGTGGACTGCAGGCCGAGCGGTCCGGCGTAATCGGAGACCCGTCCGGGCATTCCCCAGTCACCGATGTCCAGGTTCTCTGGCCGTACAAGGAACGGCCAGAGGGACATGGTCAGAACCAGGGCCAGCGGGATGGCCGCGGATCTGATCCGTTGCCTCGCCGCAGGTTGCAGGTACTTGTACAGGCTCAGCAGAAACGCAAGGGCCAGCAGGATCGAGAGAACCTGGACCAGCACCCACGGAGGGTACCGGAAAGCCGCCACGATGCCCCCGACGCCGAGGACGAGAACTGCGGCGACCAGTCGTGCGCGGGTCAGAACCATCCCGAAGTTCGCCAGCAGATAAGCGCAGGCGACCGTGGTCAGCAGGGCCACAGCAGGAATCATCCTGAATGCCCAGCGGAAGGGGCCCACTTCTGGCATTTGGGTGAGCAGAAGGCACGTGGCGTACGCGGCGGTGATGGTGATGAAGCCCGTGCGTTTGTAGTCCACCCTGCGCCAGTCGAGCAGCGCAAGGGTCGCGATCCCGAAGCCGCCCGCGTAGGTGATCGGGGACCCGATGATGGGGCTCACGAAACTGTTCATCGACGAGGTCGCCGTGGGTATGGCTGTGTTGAGTACGTCGGCGAGGTTCGGTATCAGGAAGAACGTGTTCACGATGCCCTGCCCGCGGGCGGTCCAGTCCAGGGCGGCCGCCGTGATGATCCACGCGGGTGCGGCGAGCAGCGCGCCAGCCGAGATGGTGACCATCTGCCACGCGAGAGTTCGCCATTGACGCAGCAACCCCAACTCGAGCAGCGAAGCTGTGCTCAGGACGGCCACGGCTAGCACGGTGAATGGCCATCCGGTCGACACGGCGCAGTAGACCGCTACTCCCAGCGCCACCGTCGCACGGATGCCCGGCGTCCTTTGAGCCAGCGAATAACCCACCCACGGGAGGAAAGCAAGGGACACGATGCCCGGGTGCCATGAGGTGGCCAACCACCACAGGGCGAACCCGCCGAGGCCACCTGCAGATCCCGCGACCGCCGCCCATGCCGCGTGGTGCGTCAGGCGCCAAATCCACGCTGCGGTTCCCCATGTGAGGATCAGGAGGAAGGCTGTTGACACCAGGGTCGAGGCGAGAACCAAGTTGTCAAGTTGTGCGAAGGCCAGGCTTTGAACCCAGTAGATGGGATTCAGTGCCCCGTTCTGCGGATCCAGCACGAAGTTGCCGGCGACCCCTTGCCAGGGGATGGTGAAGGGGATGTTGCCGTTCAGCAACGACTTCCCCAAGTAGTGGTAGGTGCCGGCGAAGTACGACTGCCTGTCGTCGTGGAAGAAGAAGCGTGGGTTCAGCCGCAGGACCACGATGAGGATCAACACAACGACGGGCAGTGCCGATGCCAGCCCAACGAACAAACCCCCGCGCAACTTGTTGGTGGCTGCGTCACCTCCGAGGTGCGTCATCGGCGCCATTCTATGGTTTGGAGCAATGGCACAGGCACCGCGGTAACGGCACCTGTCTGTGCTCCTTCATTCCATTGGTAGTGTTTCGCGCAAGTGAGATGTCGTAGGCAAGGGGAGTCGTGGCCGAGGTAACGGTACAACGCATCGTGTTTGCGGCAGGTTTCGAATTGCCTGCACCAGCGGCTGAACTGAATGACTTGTACATCCGTTCCGTGCCGGTTGTCAACGAGCAGAGCCAGAAGTCCGGCGTCCCGTGGTGGGCGTACCAGCCGCCAGCGGTGCGTGACTCCTCGACTCCCACCCCGCGCGTTATCTCCCGAACGGCTGTGCGTGTGCCGGAGGGGGCTGTCCTTTCGACAGATACGTACTTCAACCGCGTGAATGCGGGCTACTGGAGGCGATGGGCGCAGCTGGACAGCTTGATACTGCGCTTGGAGGGCTCTGGCGTCGCGAGGGTCTCCATCCGACGCTCCACCGCCAACGGCGAAGAGACCACTGTGAAGGTTCTTGAGGGCGACCTGGCAAACGGGGTATCTGCCACGGTCGACATCAAGGCCACATCCGGCGGGGGAACCCTCTGGGTGGAGGTCGAACCACTCGATGGCGAAATCGCCATTACCGATGGGCGCTGGGTGACCGAACATGAAGCGGCCATCGGTAAGACCGACATCGCCGTCTGTACGTTCAACCGCCCCGAAGACGTGCTGGCACTCATCACGAGCCTGCGGCGCGATCAGGAGTGCCTGCAGATGGTGGATCAGGTCTGGCTGATCGACAACGGCGCCGAGTCATTCACCGAGTCGCCGGGGGCGCAAGACGTTATCGATGCGTGGGGGGCGTCGCTACATCACATCAAGCAGTCGAATCTTGGAGGCTCTGGCGGTTTTGCCCGAGGTCAATTCGAGGCCGCGTACCACGGGCGGGCGGACTTCGTCACCTTGCTCGACGACGACGTCGTCATTGAGCCCGAAGGTGTCAGGCGGGCCGTGGTGCTGGCGTCGCTGGCTCGTTGGCCGATCGCCGTCGGCGGTCAGATGCTCAACAGGGCAGACCCTAAGGTCCTGCATTGCAGTTCGGAGTGGGTGCAGTCGGACACCCTGCGGTATGGGCCTGCTCCAGGAGGGCGGGAAGACGTCGATCTGACGATCGATCGACAGGAGTATGTGTTGGATGCGGCGTACAACGCCTGGTGGTGCTGTCTGATCCCGACCGAAGCCATCCGGAAGGTTGGGCTGGGTCTGCCCCTTTTCATCAAGTACGACGACGTCGAGTTCGGCTATCGGCTCGCGCGGGCGGGGTACCGCACGGTGACGATGCCAGGCTGCGCGGTCTGGCACGAGCCATTCACGCTCAAGGACGACACCACTGACTGGACGCTGTACTTCCATGTCCGCAACAGGCTCATTTTTGCGGCCATGATGTCCGCCGACCTCCCGGCGAAGGTTCAGAACAAACGAGTCGGGGCAGTTCTGCGGGACGTGCTCAAACGCGACGTGGTCCGCAACGTTCTCCGCAGGGCCTACGCCAGTGCCGCCTCAGCCGAACTGGCCATGAACGACTTCCTTGCCGGGCCGAGCCGACTGGAGGAGCCGCTGGCCGACCTGGTCGCACGTGTGCGGGCAGCTCGGGCCGATTACCCGGATGCCGAAACCGCCATTCCCGGGCAGCGAGCTGGTGACCGCCCGGTGGCCACCCACCGCCTCCGTGGGCCCCGGGTGCCTTGGTCGCTCCCACGTTCGGTGGCTCGCGAGTATGGAGTCCCGGTGCCGAAGGTATTGCCCTTCCCCCCCAGTCTGATCCCCAAGCGACTGACCCCAGACCCCTGGTTGATCTGGGAGATGCCCTCTGCTCACCCTGCGCCCAGTGAGCTTCCCAAGGTCGCGGATCACTGGTGGGGTTTGATGGAGTCGGATGACGCTTGGGTGACCACGATCGACGGCGCGAAGATGACTCGACGCCTCAGAGATCCGCAACTGGCTCGGGACCTCACCAGACGCGGTTACCGCGCGGCCAAGGAAGTGAAGAATAACTTCGCGCGCCTGGCCGACGAGTACGCAGCAGCTGTGCCCGAACTGACCTCCCCGCAGACATGGGCCAAGCAGTTCGGGATCGAGGTGGACGAGTGACCCTCGAAGCCCTCCGGTCCGCCGACGTCGTCGTGGTCGGCACAGGTTTCTACGGCCTGACCATCGCCGAACAGGTCGCCAGCCGGACCGGGCGCCGCGTGCTCATGATCGAGCGGCGCAGCCACCTCGGGGGAAACGCCTACAGCCACAACGACCCCGAAACCGGGATCGAGGTGCACACCTACGGGTCGCACTTGTTCCACACCAGCAACCAGCGAGTGGTCGACTACGTCGCGAACTTCACGAGGTTCAACGACTACCAGCACCGGGTCTACAGCCGGTACCAGGGCCGGATCTATCCCATGCCGATCAACCTCGGCACGATCACGACCTACTTCGAACGGGCCATGAGCCCGGACGAGGCGCGGGCGTTGGTGGCCGAGCAGGCCGCGGAGTTGGGCGATGCGACACCGTCCAACCTTGAGGAGAAGGCGATCAGCCTGATCGGCCGACCCCTGTATGAGGCGTTCATCCGCGGCTACACCGCCAAACAATGGCAGACCGATCCGCGCGAACTCGACGCGGGGATCATCACCCGTCTGCCGGTGCGTTACACGTTCGACAACCGCTACTTCAACGACACCTTCGAAGGCCTTCCGCTGGATGGCTACACGGCATGGCTTACGGCGATGGCCGAGAACCCGCTGATCACGGTGGCGCTGGAGACCGACTTCTTCGACCTGCGCGATGAGATCCGCGAGGACCAGCTAGTGGTCTACACCGGACCGCTGGACCGGTACTTCGATTTCAGTGCCGGAGAGCTGTCCTGGCGCACGCTCGACTTCGAGACCGAGGTCGTGGCCACCGGGGACTATCAGGGCACCTCCGTGATGAACTACGCCGACGAGGACGTGCCGTTCACGCGCATCCACGAGTTCCGCCACTACCACCCCGAGCGCGAGTCCTACCCCACTGACAAGTCGGTGATCATGCGCGAGTATTCACGGTTCGCTCAGCGCGACGACGAGCCCTACTACCCGATTAACACAGCCGAGGATCGACAGCGGCTCTCGGCCTACCGGGACCTTGCCAGGAGCCAGGCGAACACGCTGTTCGGCGGGCGGCTCGGGTCGTACAAGTACCTCGATATGCACATGGCCATCGCCAGTGCCTTGACCGCGTTTGAGAACCGCATTCAGCCCTGGTTGCAGGCCCGCCAGCCGCTGGGCGTCGTCGATCTGGCCGACTGACACGCTGGTTGTGTGACGGATCTTTCGGAGTTGGGTGCAGCGCCCAACTGCCTTGAGTGGTCAGTGTAGGAACTCGGCGCCGTAATCGCTGTGCGCGGCAGTCAGCGCTTCTCGCCAGCCACGCAACGGCAACAAACCGATGGCTGCCCAGGCGTCGTGCCCGAGCACGCTGTAGCGCGGCCGGGGAGCCGGGCGGGGGAACGCCTCAGATCCGACCGGCTCGATCTCGGCGTCGATGCCCCAGTCTTTGACAATCTGGCGGGCGAAGCCGAACCACGAGGTCTGTCCGGAGTTGGTCGCATGGAAGACGCCGGGGGCAACCCCAGCACGGATCATGGCCAGGATCTGTTCTGCCACATCAGGTGCGTAGGTGGGTTGGCCCACCTGGTCGTCCACCACCTTCAAAGCCTTGCCGGCAGTCGCTGCCCGCAGGATGGTCTTGACGAAGTTGGATCCGCTGGGGCCGTACAGCCATGCCGTGCGCACCACCGCAGCCTTGCCAGCCACCGCCAACTCCCCGGCTGCCTTGCTGCGCCCGTAGACGCCCAGGCCGCTGACCGGCGAGTCCTCGGAGTAAGGCTGCGTGGCGGTCCCGTCGAACACGTAGTCGGTGCTGACCTGGATCAGCCGGGCAGGGGAGTCGGCCAGTACCTCCGGCACTTGTGCGTTGACCGCCCAGCACGTGGCCTCGTCGGTCTGCGCGCCGTCGACGTCGGTGTATGCGGCACAGTTGATGATCACGTCAGGTGCAACATCGGCGACGAAGCGCCGCAGGGCCGGACCGTCCGTCAGGTCCAGGGTCGAGCGATCCGTAGGGATCAGTTGCCAGTCGTCCGGGGCGGCGTCGACGAATGCCGATCCGAGTTGTCCGCGGGCACCGGTGACCAGGATCCTCATGGCAGTAGAGGGGTCCACCACTGAGGGTTGTCCCGGTACCACTGCGCGGTCTGTGCTAAGCCCTGCTCCAGGCTGGTCTGTGCCCGGAAGCCGAGGTCCCGGGCGGCAGGTTCGGGGTCGAGGCAGTACCGGCGGTCATGACCCGGTCGGTCGGTCACGAATGTGATCGGGTCGCCTTTGAAGCCGACAATGGCCGCAAGGTGTTGGGCAAGTTGAACGTTGTTGAGGCTCTGCCCGCTGGACAGGGTGTAGACCTGCCCTGCGCGTCCGGCGTCGATGACGGCTTGGATCCCCCGGCAGTGATCCTCGACATGGATCCACTCCCGCTCGTTGAGCCCATCGCCGTAGACCGGGGCCGGCTCGCCTGCGAAGAAGTTGGTCAGGAAGAGCGGGATTGCCTTCTCCGGGAACTGGTAGGCGCCGTAGTTGTTGCAGCACCGGGTGATGCGCACGTCCATGCCATGGGTCCGGTGGGCGGCCAGGGCCAGCAGGTCCGACCCGGCCTTGGACGCCGCGTAGGGCGAGCGGGGGTCCAGCGGTGCGTCCGGTTGCCAAGCGCCTGTGTCGATCGACCCGTAGACCTCGTCGGTGGACACATGGATGAACGTCGCGACACCAGCAGCCCGGGTCGCGTCGAGCAGACGCTGGGTCCCCACGACGTTGGTCGTGACGAAGTCGTCCGCGTGCTCGATCGAGCGGTCCACGTGGGACTCGGCGGCGAAATGGACGACCACGTCGTGTCCGCGCAGCAGATCGGGGCTCGCGTTGAGGATGTCCAATCGCCGGAAGTTCAAGCGGGGGTCGTGGACAACCGGGTCGAGGTTCTCGCGCCGACCGGCGTAGGTGAGCTTGTCGACGACGGTGACCCGGCTGATCTGATCACCCAACTGCCCGGTGAGCAGCATCCGCACGTATGCACTGCCGATGAAACCGGCGCCGCCGGTGACCAGATAGCGCATATTGGCCAATCTAGGGGCTGGGCCAGCGCTGCTCCACCAGTGGGCGCGAGCCCCTACCCTGAACCCATGCGCGGAATCGTCCTTGCCGGTGGTACCGGGTCGCGACTGTGGCCGGTGACCACAGGGGTGAGCAAGCAGTTGCTGCCCGTGTACGACAAGCCGATGATCCACTACCCGCTGGCCACGTTGATGGCTGCCGGTGTGCGCGACATCCTGGTCATCACTACCACCCACGAGCAGGCGGCCTTCCAGCGACTCTTGGCTGACGGCTCTGACTTCGGCGTCAACTTGTCCTACGCCACTCAGGACGCCCCACGTGGCATCGCGGACGCGTTCCGGGTCGGAGCCACGTTCATCGCCGATGAGCCCGTGGCGCTCATCCTGGGCGACAACATCTTTCACGGCCCCGGGCTCGGGTCTGCGCTGCGTGAACGCCTGCCCGTGGACGGTGGGCTGATATTTGCCTACCGCGTGGCCGATCCCACCGCCTACGGAGTCGTGTCGTTCGACGAGCAGATGCGCGCCACCGGCATTGAGGAGAAGCCGGCCGCACCGTCGAGCCCGTACGCCGTGCCCGGGTTGTACTTCTATGACAACTCGGTGGTGGCCCTGGCCGCGGATCTGCAACCGAGTGCCCGCGGCGAGTTGGAGATCACCGATGTGAATCGCGCCTATCTGGATCAGGGGCGGCTGTCCGTGACGGTCTTGCCGCGCGGCACTGCGTGGCTGGACACCGGCACGTTCGACTCGCTGCACGAGGCCGCTGAGTACGTGCGGATTCTCGAGCGCCGGCAGGGGACCAAGGTCGGCTGCGTGTGGGAGGTGGCCTGGCGGCAAGGCTGGATCGACGACGAGCGGATGCTAGCGACGGCCCACGCCCTGGCCAAGTCTGGGTTCGGGGATTACTTGCGGGGCCTGGTCGCGCGTGCCGAGGAGGGCGCGCTGGACGTCTAGACTGTCGGGGTGCGGGTGCTCGTGGCGATCCCGGCCTTCAACGAGGCCCAAACGGTGGCCGATGTGGTCCGAGAGGTGAAGGAGCACCGCCCGGATGACACTGTGATGGTCATTGACGACGGTTCGACCGATGCCACGGCGGATCTGGCTGCAGGCGCGTCGGCAATCGTGGTGAAGTTGCCGTTCAACATGGGGGTGGGGGCGGCCATGCGCACCGCCTTCCTCTACGCCCAGCGCAACGACTACGACGCCGTCGTGCAGGTGGATGCCGACGGTCAGCACGACCCTGCCGGGATCAAAGCTCTGTTGGACGGGCTGCAGGTGGCCTCAGTTGTGGTAGGTGCACGCGGCGACAGCTATTCCACGAAAGGCCCACGCAAGTGGGCGATGTCGCTGCTGGCCACGTCCTTGAGCCGCATCGTGGGGCAGCCCCTGACCGACGTCACATCCGGGTTCCGGGCCTCTGACCGGCGGGCGATCGCCCTGTTCGCACGCGACTACCCCTCGGAGTACTTGGGGGACACCGTCGAGTCGCTGGTGATGGCGGCCCGCGCCGGTTTGCCCGTCACGCAGGTGGACATCGCCATGCGGGCGCGCCAGGGCGGCCGGGCCAGCCAGGGCCCGCTGATGTCCGCGGCTTACCTGAGCCGGTCGCTGCTTGCGCTGGTCGTGGCGGTCTCGCGGCGTCGGGAGCGGCTCGCGTGAACCGTACCTACCTGCTCGGCGTCGTCGCGGCGCTCGTCACGTCCGGCTTCATCGTGGTCATGCTGCGGCGCGGGTATCTGCGTGAGAAGTTCGCAGCGTTCTGGCTGGCCGTGGCCGCTGCCCTACTGCTGGTTTCGGTCTTCCCCGGCATCCTGGTGTGGGCGGCTGATCTGGTGGGGGTCGAAGTACCGGCCAACCTGTTGTTCCTGCTGGCTGCCGTGTTGCTGCTGCTGGTCGGTGTGCAACTCAGCTTTGAGGTGGGAAGGCTTGATACCCGCACGCAGCGACTGGCTGAGGAAGTCGCGCTGCTTCGTGCCGAACTCGAGGAACAGCGCAACGCGAAAGACTGAGACTCAGTGAGCGCCGCGGCCTGTGGCGACGGCCTTGACGGTCTTGACCATGATGACCAGGTCGAGGGCCAGCGACCAGTCCTCCACGTAACGAAGATCCATCTGCATGCGTTCGTCCCAGGCCACTTCCTTGCGCCCGGCCACCTGCCACAGTCCCGTCATGCCGGGCATGGTGATGTGGCGACGGTGGTCGGAGTCCCCGAGTAGCGGCAACTCGGTCACAAGCATCGGCCGCGGTCCGACCAAGGACATCTGACCGGCGATCACGTTGAACAACTGCGGCAGTTCGTCGATCGACCAGCGTCGCAGGAAGCGGCCCAATGGTGTGATGCGCGGGTCGGCCGCGTATTGGTCCGGGGTGGTCGACCCGATGCCGAGGACCTCCTCGTGCATGTTCTCGGCCCCTGCGACCATGCTGCGGAACTTGACGAGGCGGTAGGTGCGACCTGCCTTGCCCACCCGTTGCTGGATGAAGAAGATGGGCCCGCGACTGGTGAGGGCGATGGCTGCGGCCGTGATCAGCAGCAACGGCGAAAGCACGATGAGCAACACGATGGAGATCGTCAGGTCGAACCCGCGCTTGACGATGGCCTGCGGTCCGGCCAGGCGCGGCTCCTCCAAGTGGAGCATGGGAAGTCCGGCGGCGGGTCGCACTGACAGTCGGGGTCCGGCGATCCCCCCGAGTGCGGGAGCCACCAGCAGGTCGACGCTGGGGCCCTCCAGCCTCCAGGAGAGCCGGCGGATCACTTCGGAGTTCACGGTGGGGGTCTGGGTCACGGCGACCGCATCAAGGCCGTGGTCGTGGATCCGGGTCTCGACGTCGGTCAACCACGAGTCGAGGTCAGCCTCCGAGGAGCGTGGACCGCGCAGGGTGCTGACGACCTGGAAGCCCGCTCGCCGGTCGTTGTTCAGGCGGTTGACCAGATCGTCGCGGTTGGGCCCGTCTCCGATCACCAGGGTCTGCTGAAGGTACGACCCCGCCCGCCTGCGTGCGAACACCCAAATCCGGAGCAGACGCCTGCCGACGGGAAGCAGAATCAGACCCGCGATGAAGGTGGCCAACAGGAACGGACGGCCGACAGTCAGGTTGAACGCGTAGGCAAGGGAAGCCGTCAGCGCGAAGATCACCACGGTGCTCGTGAACACGTTCTTGAACTCGTCGGAACCCACTCCGATCCGGCGAGGGTCGTACGCGCCGCGCGCCGCCAGCGACGTCATCCAGAAGGCGATGATCAAGCCGACCGCTTTCCAGGGGTTGTGGCCCGGCCACGCGAGGTAACCGGCCGTCATCGCCAGACTCATCATGGCGACATCGACGCCCATGGCGGCCCAGGTGAGCCCTCGCAGGGCCGAGGGCGTGCTGGCCTGCGCGAACCTGGCCAGCGCCTCGGGCAGGGTTGCGCGCTCGGAACCATGACCGAACTGCTCCTGCAGAGCCACGTGTCACTCCCTCCGGGCACAGACGACCCAAGGCCATCTAAGGCGCTTACCCACAGTGCCAGAGCAGTTTCACGGGGTGCCAAGTGAGGTTGGCGATGTGACCTATTTGTTATCCGGCACCTGTGGGTCAGGCGAACACCTGCAACATGAACATTCCCGCCCAGATGATCCCCAAAACCTGCAGTACGCGGTCACCCCAGACGAGGTCCTCGGGCGCTTCGGCCGTGCCTGCGTCCACATCTCGTGCGTACCGCAGGAGCAGCAGCACGAAGGGGACAACCGACAAGCGTGCCCACATCGCGCTGCCGCCGTTGCCCAGTTCGGCCGCCCACAGCCCGTAGAAGACCACGGCGATCCCGACCGAGACTCCCCACACGAACCGCAGGTACCCCTCGGAGTACTCGCGCAGTCCCTGCCGGGTGCCACTCTCGTGACCCTGCGTGACCAACTCGCTGTAGCGTCTTGCCCGACACGACGAACATGGCTGATGCAGCGGTGACGGTGAGGAACCAGGTGCTGGTGGGGATCCCTACCGCTACCCCGCCGGCGACGGCTCGCAGCACGAAGCCCGCGGCCACACAGGCGAGGTCGATGACTGGCTGATGTTTGCCCCAGAAGACGTAGAAGACCTGCAGCAGCAGATACGCGAGGATCAGCAGGGACAAGTCGGGGCTGCCCAGCAGGACCGGAAGAACCAGCGCGGCCAGTGCCAGCAGGAGCGCCACCAGCACCGCCGTGGGCACTGACACAGTCCCGGCCGCGATCGCCCGATGGCGCTTCACGGGGTGCTTCGCGTCTGACTCGCGGTCGAGGATGTCGTTGGTCAGGTAGACGCACGCTGATGCTGCGCACATGGCCACGAAGGCGAGCAGGGTCTTCGGGATGACGCCGGGTTCCAGGATCTGACCGGAGGCCAGTGGCACGGCGAAGACGAGCAGGTTCTTCACCCACTGTTTGGGCCGCATCGAGGAGACCAGTCCTGCCGTGTGCGAGTCGCTCACCTGCAGTGCCACCTCCGCTCCCTTCGCCGCCTTCGACCGAGTGTAACTACGAGGGTCGGTCAGCTCCGGCGCACAAGCACCGGCTCGGAGTTGACGGTCAGGGATTGGCCGCCCGCCTCACACGACCCGTCGATGCGGCACACCTCGAGGCCAGCGGTGTCCACCTCAGTCGCGGAACTCGCCCACATGACGGTGAACGCCGAGCCGTCGGCCGCGGTGAAGTAGCACCGGCGCAGCGGGCCCTCGTCCTGACATCCCCCCGGTCGGGCGTCGGTGAGCCAGTCACGCACGGTGATGAAGGCAGTTCCGGCGGGCGTGATGCCGCTGGCGTCGGTGGTGTCGATGCCCAGAACCGACAGGTCCCAGCCGTACCAGTAGGTCCGCGCCACACCCATTGTCGCGGCGTCCAGATAAGTGCGGGCCAGATACGTGGCGCCGGTTGCCGGGTCGGGGACGACCTGGGGCAAGCCTGCGCGACGGTCCCCGTAGTTGACCTCGGTGTCCCACAGGGGTTTGTCGATGCCGACCTTGTTGAGGACGCGCTGGGCGGCGCGGATACTGGCCGCGCGGGCATTGGGACCCTTGCTGGTGTCCACCGGGTACAGGTGCACGGCCATCGCGTCCATCGGGTCGCCTGCCTTGTGCAGGGCCCGGGCGTAGCGGAAGAAGAAGCTCTCGGTCTGGAACAGCTTGCCGGGGATCACGGTGCTGGAGGCGGCCACCACCTGCGCGGCGGGGTCCAGGACCTTGATCGTGTCGTGCGCCCGGCGGGTCAATCGGGCCAGAGCCGTCCAGTCGCCCTCGTAGAAGCTGCGGGTGTTCGCCTCGTTCCAGATCTGGTAGGCGCTGATCCGTCCTTCGTAGCGCTCGAGAACGGCGCGCAGGAAGTCCAGGTAGTCCTCCGGATCGGCGGGCAGGGAGGTGGTTCCCGGGCCGTACAAACCCGGCAGCGAGGGATCGCGTGCGGCCCAGGCCGGGGTGGACCCGAGCACGTAAAGGATGTCGGTCGCCCCGGCGGTTTGTGCGTTTTCCACGGCGGCGTCCAGAGCCGACCAGTTGTAGGTGCCTTTGGCCGTCTCGACCTGGTCCCACCGCACGCCGGCGTCCCACAGCCGGATGGAACTCAACTGCAGGTTCTGCGGCGGTGCTGCGGCGATGGTGCCCACATGCTGACCGAAGGCCGCTGCGGGGATCGGAAGACCGGGTGCGACGCCGACGATCAGTGCTGCTCCCACGGCGAGAATCACCGCGCCAGACTCTCACACAGCTGCGCGTAGCCGTCGATCACGTCCTCCCAGCGGTACGCGGTACGGGCGCGTTCCTGCGCTGCCGCTCCGCGGTCGTCGGGCGCGGATTCGTCCTGCTCGACGGCGCGGGCGACCGACTGCTCGTCGGTGAACCATCGAGCGCGTTTGCCCAGCAGTGACCTCCCGGTTGAACACGCAGTCGTAGGCGGTGATGCGTGCCGCCGCGCCCATCGCCCGCAGCAGGGAGGGGTTCGTGCCGCCAACGGAATGACCATGCAGAACGCTGCGGGCACCCAGGTACAGGTCGTCGAGCAGGTCCTGATCCCAGACCGGGCCCAGCAGCCGGATCCGGGAGTCGCCGGCGGCGGCCCCGGCTATAGCCTCGGCGTACTCGTGGGAGTAACTGGCCCCGCCCACCACCACCAGCGGCAGCTCCGCCGTACTCGACCGGTAGCCGCGCACGATCTCCAGGACATGATTCTCCGGTTCGAACCTGGCCACGCACAGGTGGTAGCCCTGGTCGGTGAGTTCCCGGCTGCCCAGGCGTTCTGGCGCGCGCTGCAGGATCGGAGCGCCATAGGCCAGGTACACACTCTCGCGGCCGTACTGGCGTCGCACGTGGTCCCCGATCGCGCGGGCATCGGCGATGATCGCATCGGCGTGCTTGACCGAGGACCGCTCAGCCCACGCGTAGTACTTGGCCCCGATGCCCTCCCACTTTGCACGCTGCGCTTCGAGGCCGTCGATGTGCACGGCCACTGGCAGACCGCGCAGTTTCAGCGGAGCCAAGAACGGGGCGTTGCCGCTGTTGAAGACGATCGCGACGTCGTAGTCCTGGAAGAGTGCGTGGCCAGCCGACAGGGCGGTATGGCTCAACGTCTCGGCGGCCTTGAGGCGCAGGGCGGGCAGATTCACCAAGTGCGTGCCCTCGAAGCTGCGCAGTTTCTGCCCCGGGTTGCGGCAGTAGACCGTCACGTCCCAGCCGCGCTGGGCCAGTCCGGGGCCGATGTGCGCCACCGCAGTCTCGAATCCGCCGTGCAGGGCCGGGATCCCGCGGGTTCCCAATAGGGCGACCCTCATGATCTGCGGTACGCCGAGGTCACGAGAGGCGCAGCGGCGAGGTCGTCACCTTCACGGTCGCGCCTGCAGGGGCGCAGGAACCGGACAGTCGGCAGACCTGCGTACCTGCGGGCACCTTCAGCGTCTTGGCCTTGGCCGCGAACACGATGCGGGTGGTCCCGACCCGACAGGTGGTCACGCCGCCTGCGTCCTTGCAGCCTTTCCAGTCACCGACGAGCATCCAGTCGCGGGTCGTCAGGAACGCCTGGCCCGCTGAGGTCGGCGAACCGTCGGCGTTGGTCAGGGAGATTCCGAGCACGTTGATGTCCCAGCCGTACCAGAAGGTCCGGGCGATGCCGTAGCGCTGCGAGTCCAGGAAGGTCCGGGACACGTACGCGGCCGCCTTCTTGGGCTTGGGCACCACCTGGCGGGCGGGATCGCGGCGGTCGCCGTAGTTGACCTCGGTGTCCCACAGCGGCTTCTTCAAGCCGACCTTGGCCATGACCTTGCGCACCGCGGCGATGCTCTCCACGCGCGAGTCCGGCCCCTGCTTCGGGTTGACCGGGTACAGGTGCACGCTCAGCGCGTCGATGGGTGCCTTCTGGCGCTTGAGTTCGCGCAAGGTAGCGGTAGAAGAAGCTCTCAGTCTGGAACAGCGGCGTCGGGATCACGGTGCTGGAGGCCGCGACGATGTCGGCTTTCGGGTCCACCGACCCGATCGCCTTGGAGGCCTGCTTGGTCAAGGCCGCGAGCTTGATCCAGCCGTCGAACTTGCCGCCGTTGTAGAAGCTGCGGGTGTTGGCCTCGTTCCAGATCTGGTAGCTGGTGATCCGGCCCTTGTAGCGCGCGGCCACGGCCTTGGCGTAGTCGAGGTAGTACTTGTTCTTCTTCGGCAACGACGACGTGCCCGCGCCGTAGAGGTCGACGCTGGAGAAGGTGCTCGCGGCCCACTTCGGCGTCGAGCCGAGAACGTAGAGGATCTCGGTAGCGCCAGCGGCCTGCGCGTTGGCAACGGCGGAATCGAGCGCGGCCCACTTGTACTTGCCCTGCTTCTTCTCGATCTGATCCCAGCGCACTCCGGCGTCCCACAGGCGGACCGCCCGGACCGCCACCGATGGCTTCGCGCCCGCCACCGAGGAAACGTGCAGGCCGAACTGTTCGGGGTCCACGGGTTTGGCCTGGGCCGCGGTCGGAACCGCAACCAGTCCAGCCGCAAGTACAGCAGCCCAACGCAACATCTTCCTCCTATGGAACAAGCAGCACGGGGGACTGCTCAACCTTCACCGTACGGTCCTTGATTCTTTCGCAGGTCCCATTCAAGTAGCACACCTGCCGCACGTCGAATGAGGCCTTCGGCAATGTCACCTTGCGGGTGGTCTTGAGGTCCGCGTACAAAACGTACTGACGCTCGCCGGAACGCTTGAGCGAACACACCGTAACCCGCTGGTCGGAACAGCCTCCCCACTTGGCGCCCACGAGCCAGTCCTGGATCGTGAAGAACGCGCGGCCGGGGGCGATCGTCGTCCCGGTGAGTTCGTCGGTCGTGCTGATACCCATCACGTGGGAGTCCCAGGAGTACCAGAAGACCTTGCTCACGTCGTAGCGCAGGCTGTCGATGTAAGTACGCGCGAGATAGGCCGAGCCGACCTTCTTGCTGAACTTCTCCTGTGGGTGGCCGTTGTCGCGGCGATTGCCGTAGTTGACCTCGGTGTCCCACATCGGCACCTTCGACAAGCCGAGGTCGTCGACTACCTCCCGGGCCTGCTCAAGGCCGACCAGGCGGTTGACCGGGGTTCCGCCGCCAGGACCTTTGGTGGTCCAGGGGTAGAGGTGCACGGTGATCGCGTCGAGCTTGACCTTGCGCTTCACGACGGCGCGCAGGTAGCGGTAGAAGAAGCTCTCCTTGGCGAATCGCTTGCTCTGGATCACCGTGCTCGAGGCGCTCACCACGTCGGCCTTGCGATCGATTGAACGGATCTCCTCGGCGGCGATATCGGTCAGCAGCGCCATCCGCTTCCAGTGCTCGGGGCGTTCCGGGGCGAAGAAGGAGGCGAGGTTGGCTTCGTTCCAGATCTGGTAGCTGGTGATCCGGCCTTTGTAACGGGTGGCCACCGCACGCACCCAGTCGCGCCAGTAACTGAGCTTCTTCGGCTCGGAGGCAGTGCCGCCGCCGTAGTAGTAGGTGTCGGGGCGAATGAACGACGCAGCCCATTCCGGGGTCGACCCGAGGACGTACATGATCTCCTCGGCGCCGGACGCCTCAGCGGTGTCGACCGCCTTGTCGAACCGCTCCCAGTCGAACTCGCCCTGCTTCTTCTCGACCTGATCCCATCGGATGCCAGAGTCCCAAAGACGCACTCCTCCAAGCTGGCCCGGGAAGGTATCGCCTGCGCTCAGCGATGCCACGTGCATGCCGAACAGGTCCGGGTCCACGACCGTCCATGGTGCTTTCGGGGGCGGGGTGATCGGTTTCGGGGCGGCGGCGGCAGGCGCCATCGGCAGTGCGACCGCGAGGGCCACGGCGGCCAGGAGGATTCGCTTCATCAGTTACCGAACCCTACGGCAACCGTGCTGGGGGCAGTCACCGGGAACCGGGTGCTTGCGCGGTTTCCCTGCACGGTCCACTCCCCTTCCATCGGTGTCGGTTCCGAGGGTCCCGTCACGTTGATCGTGAGGTCCACCGGATTGGTCGTCAACTGATATTCGACGCCTGCACGGTATTCCAGGTTCCCCGCACTACCGAAAGTACCCTCCGGCAATCGGTACGAGACCGTGACGTAACTGGAGTCGCCGGGGGCCATCCAGCGACCGATCCGGACCGCCTTGCGCCCATCGACGTCGGTGAAGACCCGGTCGTCCAATTTCTGCTCTCCGGGGTTGGTCACCAGCCGTACGTCCTCAGCGTTCTCGGGCAGCCAGACGATGTTCCAGTGGAACGCCCAGCGGGTCGTGTAGCCGATGCGGTCCTCTATCGGGCTGCCACCTTCGACCGGTGCGTTGTTGGTGACCTTGGCCGTCTGCAGCACTGCCGCCGAACCGTCAGCAGCTAGGGTCACGTCGTGGACCACCATCCTGGTCTGGAAGATGTCGACCTTCGAGGCGTTCTGGTTCTGGGTGTAGAACGCCACGCGGTCGGGTGCTGGGTCGGGCTGAGCGCCGTCAGCCTGCGCTTCCCGCAGCACCTTCTCCAACCGGTTGTCGGACAGGTGCACGCGGATGTGGTGACCGGGGGCGGTACTGAAGATCGCGCGGCCGATGGTCAAGGCGGTGTTGCCGTTCTGCATGCGGGCGAGCATCTCGTCGATGAGTTGCTGGTTGACCTCGTGGCGCTGCTGCTGGGCCACCGGATCTTCGTTGTAGCCCTCGAAGAAGAGCTTGCTGACGAGGTTGTCGGCGTTGATCTCGCCATACAGCGGGGTCTGGATCGGGCCGGTCGCCCGGACGGCTGCTGCCAGCGCCACCGCGTCCAGCGAGATCACCCCGTCCACGGGTTCGCCGCCGTTGGCGACCCAGGAACGCATCATGTCCTCCCCGGCGATCCGGTAGTCCTGATGCAGGTTCGACCATGCGAAACCGTCGGTGGCATCCTCTTCTTCGTAGTACGGTCCGTCGGCCAGCGGGTCCCAGGCCACCTGCGGGTTCAAGGGGAAGAAGTGGCTGCTGATCGCGCCCTTGTCGACCACCTCCAGGCGGCCCTTGTCGAACTCCACCATCGCGGCGTTCAGTGCCGCCCCGCCGCCGGCGAACAGTTCGCCGGGGTTGTGGAAGACCACAAGGTAGCGCGCGGGTGCAGCCTCTCCGAGCAGTGCCGGCAGGTCGGGCAGGATGTCGTCGTAGATCGTCAGACCCTTCTGGATCCCGTCGATCTGACCGGCCGCCTCGTCCACGTACGTGCGCAGGAATGGTGAGATGTCCGCTGGCATCTGCCGCAATTCGGCCTCGGCTGCGTCGAGTTCACTGGCGAGCTGGCCGATCTGTGGTTCGATCCCGCGCAATGCCGCGATGTTGATGGTGCCGTCCTGGAAGGCTGCCTGTCCGCCCCCGTCACTGCCCGAAAGCCGTGCATACACGGTGTTGGTCACGACAGCGCCGTCGAGCACCTCTTGGGCGGCGTCCATGAACACGTTGGCGCCGTCCATGTTCGTCCGGAAGTAGGGGATCACTTTCAGGGCTGACAGCGGCGCGGTCGTGGTGGCCGCCTGGACGGCCCGGGTGCTGCTGCGAGCCTTCTCGATGGAGGCCGCGGCTGCCTGCGGGTCGCCAGCTGCGATCTGGTTGGCCATGGAGGCCAGCGCCGAGTTCGCCTGCTTGGCGTGCCAGCCCACTAGGACGACGCTGAGCACGAACCAAGCCACCAAAGCGCCGAGGGCCAGCAGAATCCAGGTACGCGGTCGTCGCCAGATCGACCGGGTCGTGCTGAGTTCGGTCACGACGCTCCCTTGGCCTCTCTTGTAACGACGGCGTGTGCGTCGTGGCGGTTCCCCTGTTCCGCACTTCCGATGATACGTGGGGTGCTGGGGGCCGGCTTGTGCTGCCAAGTGGGGGTTCGCCCGGGCGGTTGGTTCCTCCCTGGCCCGGCCCGGGCGGTTGGTTGGTCCCTGGCCCGGCCCGGGCGGTTGGTTGGTCCCTGGCCCGGCCCGGGCGGTTGGTTAGAGGTTGTGCGGTTGGTTAGAGAAACAACGCGTGGATTTGCTAACGAACAGCACAACCTCTAACCAGGAGCCTTGGTGGCCATCCGCCGGGCCGTCCAGGAGCCTTGGTGGCCATCCGCCGGGCCGTCCAGGAGCCTTGGTGGCCATCCGCCGGGCCGTCCAGGAGCCCGGTGCCCGTCTCCCTAGCGGTCCGCCAGCACCTCAAGACAACGCTGCGCCCAGTCGATGTTCTCCTGCTCGAAGCGCCGGCCCCGCATCAGCGTCAGGTACGGTCCAACCGCCGCCGCGTCGCGCAGGTACTCGTCCTCGTCACGCCCGGCCAGTAGGGCGTCGCGCAGGCGGTCGTATCCCGCCAACTTCTCCTGCGCCTGCGTCAAACGGTCCTGCAGTGCCTCCCGGATCGCGCCTGTATCCCCGACGTCCACCGCCTGAATCTTCACCAGTAACTCATCCTTGATCGAGGTCGGACGACTGGGCGCGGCCGTGAAAGCGGCCAGTTCCTGTAGGCCCGACGGGGTAAGCGAGAACAGGCGCTTGTTTGGCCGGCGCTGCTGCTCGACCACCCGGCCTTCGATCAAGCCGGCCGCCTCCAGCCGGTCGAGCTCGCGGTACAGCTGCTGCGGTGTAGCCACCCAGAAATTGGCCACCGACGCATTGAACGACTTGGCAAGGTCGTAGCCCGATGCTTCGCCCTGCAGAAGTGCCGCGAGGACCGCGTGCCCGAGTGCCACGCACTCACCTTAGTAGACAACAAAGTGAATAATCAACAGTTGACGAATTCGACTGGGCACGCTACGGTTTCCATAGTCAATTAAGTGAGTAGGTTCGGACATGACTGACTACGACGTAGTGGTGATCGGCGCCGGCAATGCCGGGCTGACGGCATCGGCCACCCTGGCCCGCGGCGGCGTTCGCACGCTGCTGGTCGAGCGGCACAACGTCCCGGGTGGGTGCGCGACCTCCTTCCGCCGCGGCCGCTTCGAGTTCGAAGTCGCCCTGCATCAGCTCTCAGGCATCGGCTCGCCGGACCAGGCGTTCATGCTGCGGCGACTCTTCGAAGGCCTCGGGATCGCCGACAAGCTCGAGTTCGTCGAAGAACACGATCTCTACCGGGTAGTCGTCCCGGGCAGGTTCGATCTGACCATCCCGGCTGACTGGCAAGGCGCGGTGGACGCGTTGGAGACGGCATTCCCCGGCAACCGCTCGCGACTCGAGGACTTCTTCGCGCTGGTCAAACTCATCACGTTCTGCCAAGTCGCCGTGATGCGCAACGCCCCCACCGACCAAGTGGACCCCCGCTACTTCCACGAGGCACTGCGACCCTTGGCCGACGTGCTCGACGAATTCTTCGAAGACGACGGTTTGAAGATGGCGCTGAGCGTGTACTGGGCCTACCTCGGCCAGCCGCCGTCCGTGCTGCCGTTCCAGGACTTCGCGCTGACTCTGTTCGCGTATCTGGAGTTCAAGCCGTGGCACCTGCGCGGTGGTTCCCAAGCCATGTCCAGCGCGCTCCTGGGCAGCTTCCTCGACGCGGGCGGCGAGGTGCGGTTCAACACTGGGGTCGAGGCGATCCTGACCGACGAGGGCCGAGTCACGGGCGTGCGATTGGACACCGGCGAACAGATCAGCGCCCCCGAGGTCGTGTCGAACGCCTCGCTGCCGACCACCTACGCGATGCTCGGGGAGGTTCCGCCCGAGGTGGCCGCCGATCTTGGCACGAGGCGCGTCGGGGTCTCGGGATTCGTCATGCACATGGGGCTGGACGCCAGTGCCGCGGACCTCGGCTTCACGGCCAGCACGACCTTCATCAACCGCGACACCGACGACGACCGGACACATGCGAGTTGGCGCACACTCGACCCGGTGCGCGCGGTCGGCGTGTCCTGCTATGACGTGGAGCCGATCGGTTTCGCACCGGCCGGGGCCTGCCACATGACTCTGATGACACTGCAGTACGCCGATGCGTGGGACGACGTTGCGCCGCAGGACTACGCGGCGACCAAGTTCGCCTACGCCGAGACCCTGCTCGACTTGATGGAGACCACCTACCCCGGAGTGCGGGCGGTCATCGAGGAAGTGGATGTGGCCACGCCATTGACGATGACCCGCTACCTCGGACATCCCGGCGGCGCGATCTACGGTTATGACCAGGACGCGACCGAGGGCTGGCTGTTCCGCAACAGCGAGCGTGAACCCGGCGTGGAGGGCTTGAGCCTGGCCGGTTCCTGGGCCGGGATGGGCGGGTTCCAGCCAACTTTGGAGGCCGGTTCGCGTGTGGGCCGCCGCCTGCTTCGACGTTTCGTGAATGCCTGAGGAGACCACCATGACCAATCGCCTTGCTTCGATGTTCGACGGCGCCGACGCTGTGGAAGCCGAAATCGCGGCGCGTCCCGCGGATCGCGTGGACCACGCCGCACAGGCCGCCGACGTGATCGCGACCTACCATCCCAAACGGCTGCATCTGGTGGTCGACCAGGTCATCGCTGAGACGGTTTCCACCGCCACGTTCCGACTGGTTTCGGCCGACGGATCGAACCTCCCGCCGTTCCTGGCCGGGCAGTACGTGAACGTCTTCTTCGACGGCACCAGCCGGCCTTACGCGATGTCGTCGTCCCCGCACGACCTCGGTCACTATGACCTCACCGTTAAGCGCGTACCCGGTGGGCGGGTGAGTAACGCCTTGCTCGACCGGTTGCAGGTGGGCGATGCCTTGACGACCACCGGACCGATGGGGACGTTCCACTACAACCCGCTGTTCCACGGCGACGAGGTCGTGTTCATCGCCGGCGGCTCGGGTGTGGTGCCCGCGATGAGCATGATCCGCGATATCGTCGACTCCGGCTCGTCCCGGCGCTTCCGGTTGATCTACGGCTCGCGCGACGCCGGTGACGTGATCTTCGCCGAGGAGTTGGCTGCGGTCGCGGCCGCGCACTCGAACATCACCGTCGAGTTGGTCCTGGACCGGTTGATCACCTCGGAGATCATCGGCCCGCTGGACGGGCGCATGGCCTACATCTGCGGTCCGCAACAGATGTATCCGTTCGCGTTGGCGCAATTGCAGGAGTTGGGTCACCCGCGCCGTCGGGTGCGGTTCGAGGCCAACGGCCCGCCCGCAGATCCGACCGCGCAGGCGTCGTGGCCTTCCGGAGTCGCGCGCTGACGCGGTGGTTACGGTCAGCGTTGGTTCGCGCAGTTTCGAGACAACCAAGGGCCGGCCGCTGCTGGATGCGCTGGAAGACAACGGGTTCACCCCCGAGGTCGGGTGCCGCTCCGGGGAGTGCAGCTTGTGCCGGGTGCGGGTGGTGTCCGGGCAGGTGCACAGCGCCGACGAGGCCAAGCCCCGGATGTCGGATGCAACTGCCGGCTACGTGCACAGCTGCGTGGCTTACCCGATGACGGACGTCACGCTGGCGTTTTGACGGGCAAAGCCAAATGCCTCAGCTGACACTGATTGGGTCGGCCAGGCTGCACGACGGCCCGTACTCGACAACGTGCTTCTTGCGGATGTCGGGGCCGAGGTTCTGCTTGTACCAGGAGTAGCTGACCTTCATCCGGAAGACCTTGCCGACGTCGCTTTCGCTGAAGGGGAATCGCCAGGGCGCTGCGAAGAACCGGACAGCGTTGTCGTTGGGGAAGACGGGAGATTGTGCGGTCTGGGTCCGGTCGACCCGCCAGCCGCCATTGAAGGTCAGGTATTGGCGCTCATAGCGCACCTTGAGGTAGTTGACGCCGATCTTGCCCTGCTTGCGGTTGCCGGCTCGGATGCCCAGGTAACCGAGGCCGAACTTGCCACCGGAGGTGACGCACTCGTTGCGGATGATCGCCCAGGAGTAGTTGCCGTCGGTGCCGGCGTGAGCCGGAAGGGCCGACATTGGGACGAGGACGGCAAGGGCGGGCACTACCGCTCGGATGATCTTGGTCACCCGCCGAGGATACCCCTCGATCACCGGCGCGGACATGGGCCGTGCGGTCGATGTGATGTGCGGCACTTGCCGTTTCCGCCAACAAACCGCGGCGCGAATCTGACCAGAACACCGAACGAGCTTCAGCAATCGCCTGGGATGCGCCGGGTCGCTGCTGCTGGGTGGTCTGCCCAGCCAAGCAATGCTGGATTCAGGCAAATGAGTTGCCGCTTGCCAACTCTTCTTGCTGGCGGGGGGCTTCCCAGCCCAGGCAAAGCTGGAAATCGGCAAGTCAGTGGTCGAAAAGCAGCACTGCCTCACGACGACCCGGAGAATCAGGTGGTGGCGGGGATCGGCTCCTCTGGTCCCCGTGCGTAGTCCTCGACCGGTCCCCGCGCGGTCCGCCGAGCCACGACGAAGCCCCCCACCACGGCAAGGATCGCCACTGGCCACGTGAGCACGGCGAGCAGGTTGACAGGTCCTTCGGACTGCGCCTGGACGAAGATCGACATGTCCCACAATCCGTGCAGTGCCATGGCCCAGACGAGGCTGCCGTAGTAGCGGCGCAGGATGTAGAAGGCGCTGCCCTGCATCGCGGCAGAAATCACCTGCATCACGGTGGGTCCTACGGAGGCGCCGAGGAAGATGTTCACGCCGTGCATCAAGCCGAAGCACACACACGTCAAGGCCCAGACAGCTACCTCGTGGAAGGTGCCGCGCAACCCGACCAGCAACATCCCCCGGCAGACGATCTCCTCGGCAAAACCCACGAGGATTCCCAGCACCAGCGCGACGAGCACGAAGCTGGCGCTGATGTTCCCCCAGTCAGTGAAGGCGAAGTTCCCGAGCGCGATCAGAAGAAAGACCGCCGGCGCGATGAGCGTCCACCCCACCCGAGTCCGGTGCTGGTCGCGCATAGCGGCCGCCCACCAGCGCATCCAGAACGCAAGGGCCGCGACAACCAGCGATCCGACCAGAAGGGACGGGATGACCCCGCGCCACATGTTCGCGGTCGAGTCGCTGAACTCGGTGTACGGGACGCCGCTGGTCTTCTGCATGATGACGACGATCGCCACGTACAGCAGCCAGACCGCAAGGCCGATAAGGGCGGTTGGTTTGATGCGCATTAAGCCATGATGCCCCGTGGGTCCTACCGAATTGGGGACTGGGGATGGTGCGCACGGGCCTGTAACGGTTACGTCACCGAGGCGCACGACAAAGGCCCCTGACGTCCCTGCTTCTGGGGGAGAGGCCTTGATCGTGGTGGGGTGGCTGTTCAGTTCTCAGGGAAGACGGCTGCCTTGATCTCGTAGGAGGCGGTGACGAGCCCGGAGGTCGAGTTCGACATCAGCGCGATGACGGCTCCGGTCGTGGTGTTGCATTCGACGTCAGCGTTCCATCCGACGGTCTGCCCACTGTGACCGATCCACCCGTTGTCGAACACCTGCATCCCGAGGCCGTACTCGCCGATTGCGTCGCTGGTGTGCGTCTTGAGCCGTGTTTCGGCCATGTCCGCTGGAAGCAGGGATTGGCCCAGGCAGGTGCCGCCCCAGGTGGCGAGGTCCCCGATGATGGAGTACGCGCCGCCGCCTTCCTTGCCGTAGTCGAACGACCAGTCGGTCACGTCGGTTGACGCTGTTATGTCGGAGTTGAGTTTCTTGAACGAGGCCGCCTCGACCGTCCCCATATAGCCGTGTGCGGCCGGGTCGGGCAACGGGGACGCTTGCGCTGGGAGCATCGACTGGGTCATCCCGGCCTGCGCGAACACGTCATTGACTAGATCTTCGGGGGAATGCCCAGTGATGGTCGCCAGCATGTTCCCCAAGATGATGTAGTTGGTGGTCGAGTAGGCCGCGTCTCCGACTGCTTCCTGTTTGCCGGCGGCCAACCCGATCTTGATCAGGTCGTCGCGGGTGAACGTCAGCGTGTTGTCCACGACGAGTTCGGCAACGACGGCGTCCGCGTAGTCCGGAATCCCGGACACCATCCCGAGGAGTTCGCCGACCGTGATGTCGGCGATGGACGGGTACTTGGCGGCCAGGTCCGGATCGACCTGGGCAACCGTGTCGGACAGCGCGAGGGCGCCGGCGGCAACCTGCTCCAGGACAGCGGTCGCGAAGACGGTCTTCGTGATGGACCCGATCCAGTTGTGGTCGGCTGTTGTGGCCTTGGTCGTGGCGGCCACCGCGTCGCCGTACGCCGCCTCGTAGTAGCCGGCTTTCGGGTCCCACACGGCAACCCACAGTCCAGGCGTCTTGTCCGGGCTTTCCTTCAGGGCGGCCTTGGCGGCCTTGTCGATCCCGGCCGCCGCGTCTTGGGGCATCGTCTGCGCCTTGTCGATGCTGGACACCGGCGACACCGGTGACTGGGACGGTGCAGGCGTCGAAGTACAACTGGCGAGGAGCATGGCTACCGCTGCCAACGGGGCGGCGAACCGCATGCACTGGAACGCCATGAGGGATTCCTTCTCATCGGTGACTGAACCACTTTGACTATCGGCGTGCGCCGAGCAGTTCATTAGATGGCCTGCTGAAGGAACAGGACCGCCAATCACCCCCAGAAACACGAAAACCTCCCCGAGGGGAGGTCTGGGCAGTTTCACTACTGGTGCGCGAGGGGGGAGTTGAACCCCCACGCCCTTGCGGGCACACGGACCTGAACCGTGCGCGTCTGCCTATTCCGCCACCCGCGCGCTTTCCCAAGGGTACATCAGGGGTCCGGGGTGAAGTTGATGTGCATCCGCAGCGGCTCCAGCGGCAGAACCTGCGGTTCCTCGGCCAGAACTTCCGACAGATCGCCGATCAAACCGGCGAAGGGTGCCGACGCCCGGTGCTTGTCCTGCCCGTCCGGACCGGCGAACCATTCGAAGAGCCAGACCGCGTTGATCTCCTGGGGATCCAGGCACATGACGAACGCCTCGGTCTGCGGCTCGGACTCGAGCAACTCGTCGGCGTACCGGTGCAGGGCGTCGAGAAGGGCCGGTCTGCGGCCGGGTTGAGCCAGCAGTCGGACCATGAGCCCCTGACGGCCAGGAAGCAGGTCCTGCAGTGGTTGGCTCACGAACCGCAGCGTATCGCCGGCAGTCGCACGTCGGCTACAGCTCGTTGGCGGCTGGACCGTGCCACAAGTCAGCCGGGCTGTACACGCGCACTGGGCCCTTCTTGTTCGGCAGGCTGTAGCGGCCGTTCGGCTTGGACTGGGTGGTGGCGATGGTCTTCCAGTCGTTGCCCGCCCGGCGCTGCAGTTGAACCTCGCTGGCTGCCTTGCTCGGACTCACCACTCCGGTGATCCGCCCGCCGCGTTTGGCGGTGACCGAGGTGTTGACCCACTGCGACTCCGTCGGACTTGCTGCATTCCAGAAGCCCGGAGCCAACAACGTGAACTGGTAATGGAATGACCACCGCATGTCGCGCACGGTGAAGGTGTCGGGGCCGTCGGAGGTCGGGACGAACCGGCGCACACTCTCGCCGCCGCCACCTTGCCTGGTGGTCAATTGCAGCGGCCAGCCACCGATCCATCCGAAGACCGGAAGCTTCAGGCCGACCTGGAGTTTCTGGGTGCTGTTGCGGGGAACCGAACGTGAGCCCGTCAAGGTCCAGTTCGCCGGGCGCAGGGTCGCGATGGCACGCGAGGTACCACTGGCCCCGAACACGAAGACCGCGAATCCGTACCGCGCCTTCGGGCTCTTGTTGGGCACATCCACGGTGACTGGTTCCCAGTTGCCAGTCCCCTCGGCGACCTTGACGCCCGAGTTCGGTGAGGCCGGAGCCTTCTTACCTTTCTTGAACCGGACCACATAGGTGGTTCCCCCGGCAGGCGTGAACGTGACGCGGGCAACGCCCTCGTTCGGGCTGGTGGCGGCGATGTCCCGGGGCATTCCGGGTGCCCTACCTGCGCCCATCTGTTGGAGTAGTGCTGCGGGGTCGACCAGGCCAGCACCGGTTTCGGAGTCGCGGCCCTCAGGACCCAGGTCACGGGCGGTCGCGATGATCTGTTGCAGCAGGGGCTCACCGCCGGACCCGGGGGAGTAGCTCATGGCCAAGGCGGCGATAGCACTGACGTAGGCCGTCGACATCGAGGTCCCTGAGGTCCACGTGTACTTCGGGACCGTTGTAGGTGGACACGATGCCCTGACCAGGTGCGACCACGTCGATGTGCGAACCGCGGTTGGAGAAGGAGGCAGCCTTGTTGTCGAAATCAGTGGCCCCGACCCCGAGCACGCCCGGGTACCCGGCCGGGAACATCTCGAGGCGGGCGCCTTCGTTGCCACCGGCCGCGACCAGCGTCACTCCGGCGCCGCGGGCGTAGTCGATCGCTTCGGCCTCCACCCGGTTGCTGGTGTCGGCACCGAACGACATGTTGATCACGTCGGCTCCGTTGTCAACCGCCCAGATGATGCCGCGGGCGATGTCGTCGGAGTCACCGACGCCTTCGGAGTCCAGAACCTTCACCGGCAGGATGCGCGCGCCCGGGGCAAGCCCTGCGATCCCCGAGCCGTTGGTCTTGCCGACGATCATCCCGGCGAGAAATGTGCCGTGACCGTTGTTATCGGCACGGGCGCCTGCCTTGTTCGTGATCGCGTTGTAACCCTTGGCGATCTTGCCCTTCAGATCCGGGTGGGAGGCTTTGACGCCGGTGTCGAGGATGGCCACGGTCACGCGTGCCCCGGTGGTGCGCTGCCATAGATCCTCAGCCTGCAGCCGGCTCAAACCCCACTGGAGGTCCCGGCCAGCGTCGTCGGCGGGCAGGGCCATTGCGTAACGGTGCGAGGGGGTGTCGATGGCCAGGACGGTGTCGCCGGCGGTTTCCGCCTCAAGGGCTGCCTGGTCCTCGGCGGTGGCCACCTCCAGCGAGCCGTCATCGGTGCGTACCACCGCGGACACGCTCTCGGTGGGTGGCAATTCGGCGGGCATCTCCGGACCGAGGGTCGGAACCTCCGGGAGGATCTCCACACCGGGCTCAACCGGCAGGCTGTCCTGGGAGAGGGCAGGGGTCAGCGGCGCGAGCAGCAGCGCAGCGGCTACGAAGCCCGCGGCGACCTTGCGGTGTGACACTGGCGCACCTTTCCTCTGCACTCACCATAAGACGTAGCGGCCCCCTTGGCTGGTTCCGCCCATGTGGGTACCGGTGGGGCAAATGGCGATTCTGCGACCCACCAGTCAGTATCGGAGTATGCCCGAGTTGCCGGAGGTCCAGGCTCTCGCCGACACGATCGCCGAGCAGTTCACCGGCCAATGGATCGCCAAGGCCGAACTCGGGAGTCTGTCGGCGCTCAAGACCTACGACCCGCCGCTGGCCGCCTTGGCCGACGCGACGCTGCTTGGCACGGACCGGCGGGGGAAGTTCTTGATCCTCAACCTGGCCACCGCGGACGGTGAGCCGATCCAGATGGTGCTGCACCTCTCGCGTGCGGGCTGGATCCACTGGCGGCATTCCAAGACCCTTGCGCCTCTGCGCCCGGGCAAGAACCCCGTGGCGCTGCGTCTGACCTGGCGCGATGAAGCCGGGGACACGACCGTGCTCGACGTCACGGAGGCGGGGACCCAGAAGCGCTTGGCGGTCTACCTGGTCGGTGACCTCACGGATGTCGAAGGGCTAGGGAGGCTGGGTCCCGATGCGGGCTCGATCAGCCGGGAGGACTTCGGCCAGCTCCTCGGGGCTTCGGGCAAGCGTCAGTTGAAGACCCTATTGCGCGAACAGTCAGTGATCAGCGGGATCGGCAACGCTTATAGCGACGAGATCCTGCATGCGGCCAAGCTGTCACCGTACGCGGGCGCTGATTCGCTCACCGCCGCACAGATCGATGCCCTGCACACGGCGATGGTCCACACGCTGCAGGAAGCTACGGACCGCGCCAGGGGGGCGGCGCTGGGCCAGATCAAGACCGAGAAGCGCTCCGGGTTGCGGGTGCACAACCGGACCGGCGAGCCGTGTGACGTCTGCGGGACTCCCATCGCAGAGGTTCGCCTGTCGGATAGTTCGTTCCAGTACTGTCCAACCTGCCAGACGGGCGGTAAGCCGCTGGCCGATCGAAGAATGTCGAGGCTGCTGAAGTGAATGGACTCGTCGAGGTTGTCGGCGCAGAGCACGTGATCAGCGACCCGGGCTTGCGCGCGGGCTACGAGACCGACTGGACCGGCCGGTTCAGCGGGGAGTGCGAGGCGGTGGTCCGCCCTGGTGACACCGCGCAGGTCGCGGCTGTGCTGGCCTGGGCGCAGGCCAACGGCCGCGCCGTGCACGTGCAAGGCGGCAACACCGGACTTGTGGGGGGATCGGTCCCGTCAGCCGAACCCCGTCCGGTGGTGATCCTCTCAACCGCACGCCTGGTGCACCCAAGAGAGGTCGTGGGCCGTAGCGCAATAGTGGGCGCGGGGGTCACGCTCGGTGACGTCCAGCGTCTGGCCGCCGACCACGGGTTGGTCTACGGAGTGGATCTGGCAGCCCGCGACTCGGCAACCATCGGTGGCACGGTGGCCACCAACGCGGGCGGCATCCGGGTGTGCCACTACGGGATGACCCGCTCGCAGGTGTTGGGCATCGAGGCGGTCCTCGTCGGCGGCACCGTCATCTCCCGGATGGGTGGATTGGCCAAGGACAACACCGGGTTCGACCTCGCAGGGCTCTTGACCGGGAGCGAGGGGACGCTGGGCGTCATCACGGCCGTGCGCGTCAAGTTGCACGACAAGGCACCCGAGTCCGTGGTGGCCGTGTTCGGGGTCGATTCGCTGGCGCAGGCACTCGAGTACGCGGACGCACAGGGCCCCGGCCTGCAGGCCGCTGAGGTGGTCGACAGGGCTGCGTGGGCAGCTGCTGGCGGACCCGACCTCGGGGAGCACCCATGGGCACTCCTGCTCGAATCGGACATGGAGACCGCCGAGCTGCCCGACGAGGCTCTGGTGGCCACCGAAGGTCCGGACCGGGCGCGGCTGTGGCACTTCCGGGAGTCCCAGGCCGAGGTCGCGGGCAAGGCCGGAGTGAAGCAGAAGGTCGATGTGTCCGTGCCGTTGGACCGGCTTGACGAGTTCACGGATTCGGTGTGGGCAGCCCACCCGTGCTCGATCTTCGGGCATGTGGCCGATGGGTCTTTGCATGTGGAGCTCTTTGACCTCGGCGAGGACGACGTCCTGGACCGGGTCGTGGAACTGGGCGGGGCAGTTTCTGCCGAACATGGCGTGGGTCGGGTCAAGACCAGGGCAGTCGTCAACGACAGAGGGGAGGCCACCATCGCCGCGATGCGTGCTTTGAAGGATGCGTGGGATCCCGAGGCGATCCTGAACCCGGGTGTCGTGTTCGACGCGGAACGCTGATGCCGATCTGGCCCGATGTGCGGCTGCCCCGACAGCCACCGCCGATGCCACGGGTGATCGCCCACCGCGGCTCCTCCAAGGAGCACCCCGAGCACACGCTGGCCGCCTACCGCAAGGCCATCGAGCAGGGTGCGGACCTACTCGAGTGCGACGTGCGGCTCACCGCTGACGGACACCTCGTGTGCGTTCACGACCGGCGCATCGACCGTACGTCCGACGGCCATGGAGTCGTGTCGACCAAGACGCTCACCCAGTTGAAGCGAAGCGACTTCGGTCATGGCGACGACCGTGCTGAAGTGCTGCTCCTGGAGGACCTGGTGAGGTTGGCCGTCGAAGCGCCGCAACCGGTCGGACTGGCCATCGAGACCAAACACCCGACCCGATACGCAGGTCTGGTCGAGCAGCGGGTAGTGGAGGTCGTGCGCGACTTCGGTCTGTTGCGCTCGCGCTACGAACCCGTCGGGAACGTGTTCCTGATGTCCTTCTCCGAGCTCGCTCTTCGACGCTGGCGGGAGCTGGCTCCCGGGATGCCTGCCGTGTTCCTGATGGAGCGGGTCCCGTTGCGCTGCCGCAAGGGCTGGCTGCCGTTCGCCGCGGATGTCGCCGGGCCGTCCATCGAGATCGTGCGCGCCTACCCGGAGTACGTCAGGCGGGTGCACCGCGCCGGCGGCCAGGTGTTCGTGTGGACGGTGGACACCGAAGCGGATCTCGAACTGTGCCGCCGGATCGGCGTGGATGCGGTGGTCACCAACCGGCCGGCTTACATCCGGGGGCTGCTCGACTGATCCGCCGTTCGGGTGCAGACGGACTTTCTCGACGAGCGGCGCGCGACGGCGGATTCCGCGCCGTACGGGTTCGGATATTTGCGGTATCCGCAGGTTGGATTGCCTCTTGGCTTCGGATTCGGCGTGTGACAGTGGACACACTGGGCACCCCTCGCCTTGAGCCCATCCCAAGGTCATGCTAAGTTTTGAACTGTTCGGACGTCGCTGTCTCCCCCGTCGGTGGCGTCCGAACCCTTTTTTTGCCCACTGTCTTGAGGGCCTCTGCTCGGGCCTGGTCGATCACCTCCCGCAATGGCACCCCCAGGGTTCGTGCGGCCGCTTGCGCGTCGCGCAACTCTGGCTGGACGTTGACCACTTGCCCGGCCAGGATGCCGCGTTTGACGCAGACGGTTTGGCCGCGAACATCGACGTCCACGTGGTCGCGATCCAGAACCCTGCGGTGCACGGGCGTCTGACGCACACCCAGAGTCGTTGTGTGCAGGAACAGCGCTTCGCTCACGGCGTCGACGCGAGGGGGTGGGACAACCGCACTGAGCGTGACGCCGGGCCGGCCCTGCTTCATGATCACCGGCGTCAACCATGTCTCCAGCGCGCCTGCGTCCTTGAGCGCCGCCAGAACGTCCGGGTACACCCTCGGATCCAGATCGTCGATGGTGGTCTCCAACATCACCACATCCACGGGTTGCTCGGAAGGCGACCCGGCGAGGATGCGTAGAACGTTGGGCTGCCCGGGGGTCTCGCGCCCGCCGGCTCCGACGCCGCTGCTCTCGACCGACATCCCCGGCTGCGGACCCCACTCGTCGGCCAGGAACCGCAGCAGCGCGGCGCCGGTGGGAGTGCACGCTTCATGCGCGACCGAGCCCGCGAAGGTGGGGATGCCTTGCAGCAGGCGTGTGACGGCTGGACCAGGGACGCTCAGCCGCCCGTGGGCGGTGTCGGTCCAGCCGGAGCCGACGCACACAGGGGACACAACGATCCGTTCCGGCGCCAGGGCCGCGTGCAGGGTCGTCACGGCGACGATGTCGGCTATCGCGTCCAGTGCACCCACCTCGTGGAAGTGGATCTCAGCCACTGGGATCCCGTGCACCTGCGCCTCGGCCTCGGCCAGGGATTCGAAGACCGCGTATGCGCCGGGCTGGTCGACCAGCGCCGGCGCGATGTCCGCCCAATTACGGTTGGCGTTGCTCTCTTCGCACTGCACCCGCGCCCGGGTGCACGCCAGACCGCCGCGATCGGCGGTCTCTGTGGACAGGGTTACTGTTCCGGCCGCGCCGAGGCGTTCCAGCACCTCATCGACCGCGGCCTGGGCCTTGGCGAGGTGCTGCGGTTCAAGGGCCAGCAGAGCGCCCAGCAGCATGTCACCGCTGGCGCCTGCCGAGGCGTCGATCCACCATGCGGTCACGTCAGCCGGCGTTCCGCGCGATGCGGGCAGCGTGCACGGCGGCGCCGAATCCGTTGTCGATATTGACCACTACGACGCCCGGCGCGCACGAGTTGAGCATGGCAAGCAGCGCGGCGATGCCCCCGAATGAAGCCCCATAGCCCACGGAGGTCGGCACCGCCACGACGGGCACCCCGGTGAGTCCACCGACGACGCTGGGAAGGGCGCCCTCCATGCCGGCAACCACGATCAGCGCATCGACGGACTGCAGTTGCTCGCGCACGGCCAGCAGGCGATGGATACCGGCCACCCCCACGTCGGAGATGGTGGCTGCGCTGGTGCCGAAGACCCGCGCGGTGGTGGCGGCCTCGGCGGCTACCGGCAGGTCGGAGGTTCCGGCGCACACCACCAGGACGTTGCCCTTGGCCGTTGGCAGGGGTCCAAGGACGGCTGTGCGCCCCACCGGGTCGAAAGTGCAACCCGGCAGTTGGCTGTCCAGCGCCTGGGCGCAGGCGTCATCCACGCGGGTCGCGAGTACCGCCCGGTCGGGATGGGCCTGATGCAAGGTGCGCATGATGTGAAGCGTCTGATCGGGGGTCTTGCCCTGGGCGAAGACGACTTCCGGGTCCCCGGTGCGATGGGCTCGATGGGTGTCGACCTTGGCGAACCCGAGATCGACCAGAGGATCGTGCATGCCGCGACCCTACCCCGCAGCGAAACTCCCGTACCCGCCGAAGCGGGCGACCAATAGGCTCGAGCCGTGACCGGAATCGGATACCTCGGCCCGGAGGGGACGTTCTCCCAGGCTGCGCTGTTGCAGTTGCTCGACTCGCTCGGGGAGCACCCGCAGACGCAAGCCTTTGGATCGGTGACCTCTGCGTTGCAGGCGGTGCGCGACGGAAAGGCGTCGGCGGCGCTGGTTCCGATCGAGAACTCGGTGGAGGGCTCAGTGCCCGCGACCCTGGACGAACTGGCCAGCGGGGATCCGTTGATGATCGCTGCCGAGACCACTCTTCCCGTCCAGTTCCACCTGTGGGTCCGCCCGGGGTTGCAGTTGGCCGACATCTCGCGGGTCACCACCCACCCGCACGCCCAAGCCCAATGCCGCGCGTGGTTGCATCAGAACCTCGGCCACGCTGAGGTGATTCCTGCCATGTCGACCGCCTCGGCGGCCGCTGCCGTGGCTCACGAGGAACTGTTCGACGCCGCCATCGCAGCGCCTTGGGCGGGGGGAGCCTTGGGCTTGGAGGCGGTTGCCACCGACATCGCCGACAACCCGGACGCGATGACCCGGTTCGTGCTCGTCGCGCCACACGGGCGGCCTCCGGAGCCGACCGGCGCTGACAAGACGACGCTGGTGCTGTTCATGCGCCAGGACCACCCAGGCGCCCTGCTTGAGATCCTCACGGAGTTCTCCGTGCGCGGGGTCAACCTCACGCGGATTGAGTCGCGGCCCACGAAGAAGGTGATGGGCGACTACTTCTTCACCGTCGACTGCGAGGGCCATGTCAGCGATTCTCGGGTGGGCGAGGCGCTCGCGGGCTTACACCGGTTGTGCGCCGAAGTGCGGTTCCTCGGCTCCTACGCCCGCCACGACGGCCGGGCTCCTGTCATTCACCCCGGCACCGACAACGAAGCGTTCGCGCAGTCGGCGGCGTGGTTGGGTCAGATCCGTGGCGATGGTCTGGGTGGCTAGCGAGCCGGTGTTGTTTTTCGGCGAGTGAGTTGTCGGTTTCCAGCTTTGCCTTGGGGGGCGGGGTTGGACCGTGGCGGCTGGTGGGGGCCGGTGTTGTTTTTCGGCGAGTGAGTTGTCGGTTTCCAGCTTTGCCTTGGGGGGCGGGGTTGGACCGTGGCGGCTGGCCGGGGCCGGTGTTGTTTTTCGGCGAGTGAGTTGTCGGTTTCCAGCTTTGCCTTGGGGGGCGGGGTTGGACCGTGGCCACTGGCCGGGGCCGGTGTTGTTTTTCGGCGAGTGAGTTGTCGGTTTCCAGCTTTGCCTTGGGGGGCGGGGTTGGACCGTGGCCACTGGCCGGGGCCGGTGTTGTTTTTCGGCGAGTGAGTTGTCGGTTTCCAGCTTTGTTGGGGGGCGGGGTTGGACCGTGGCCACTGGCCGGGGCCGGTGTTGTTTTTCGGCGAGTAGTTGCCGGTTTCCAGCTTTGCCTTGGGGGCGGGGTTGAACCGTGGCCACTGGCCGGACAAGCGCTCGCCCGACAGCAAAGGGCCGACGCACAATGTGCGACGGCCCTTCACTTCAAGGCTCTATCAGTTCTGGATGATGCGACCGGCGCCGGCGAAGCGGCCCCTCCAGTAGGCGTTGTTCACGCTGTCGATCCGCACGTCGGTGCGCGGGTTCGTCGCGTGGATCATCTTGCCCTTGCCGATGTACATCGACACGTGCTGGGATCCGTTGGAACCGTAGAACAGCAGGTCGCCGGGCTTGAGGTTGCTCTTGCTGACGCGGCGGGCCTTGTTCATCTGCGCGCCGGAGTAGTGCGGCAGGTACTTGCCAGTGGCCTTCTTGTAGACGTACTGGGTGAACCCGGAGCAGTCGAAGCTGTTAGGTCCAGCGGCACCGGCGACGTACTGCTTGCCGCGCTTGTTCAGGGCCACGCGCACCAGGGTGGAGCGCTGACGGTCGGCGCGCTGCCTGGCCTTCTGACGCTTCGCGCGCTTCTTCGCGGCCTTGATCTGCTTCTTGGTCTTGGTCTTGGCCTTCACCGCGTTCTCAGCCGCGGGGGCAGCAGTCTCGGCGGGAATCGTGGTCGTGGTCACCGGGGCGGCCTGAGCCGACGTCGCCGTCAGCAGGGGTAGGCCACCGAGCAGTACGGCACCGGCGGTCATGGCCGCGGCCGTGCGGATACGGGGCGTTTGCGCAGAGCGCATTACTATCTCTCCTTCTCATGCCGCCTACCGGGTTAGCTGTCGGACTCGGGCAGAGAAGTGCCCTACCGCTTTCGCGGATTCGCCCCAATTGCAGGTGGGTCCCCGGTGCGTCGCTTGACGCTTCGGCGGGGGTCTGGTCGTCGGACTCTCCGACGGGTTTTCCAGACCCGACGTATCGAAGGTACCCCCGATTCGGACGATGTAAAACCGTCTGTGAACGAAGTCACGCGGCTGTGAACTGGGTCACTTCCCGCCGAAAGTACCGGTCACCAGATCTTCAAGCAGAATTGCCAATCCGTCGTCATCCGGGCCTGGCAGTACCCTTTCGGTTAGTGCTTTCAACCACGGATGGCCGGTTTCGACAGTTACCGGGATGTCGGCCCACTCCAGCAGCGCCACGTCGTTAGGCATGTCGCCGACGGCGATCCGGGTGTAACCGGGAAAGAACTGCTCGCGAACCTTCTCCACGGCGTTGGCCTTGGTGATCCCAGCCGGGCCCATCTCTATGAGCAGTCGGCCGGTTGCAGAGTGTGTCGGTTCCACCAGGTGACCGACCAGCGCGTTCACCTGTTCCAGCAGGGAGTCGGCATCATCCTCCCCAAGGTCTGGGGCAGCGGCCAGCACCTTGAGGACGTGGCCGTTCCACTCCTCAGCGTGGAAGATGAACTCGACCTCGTGGGCGGACAGCAGCTCGTACAGTTGCTCAACCACCGGCGCCGGGATTGCCACGACGTCCAGGACCTCATCGCCGCGTAATGTCAAGGCACCGTTCGCGCAAACGGTGATCGGCATGAAGCCGGTGGTCTCGTAGACCTCCGGGAGCCAACGCGGGGGCCGACCCGTTGCGTAGACCACTTCGACACCGGCCGCCGATGCGTCCTGCAACGCCTGCCGGGTGCGCTGCGACACGGTGAAGTCACCGCGAAGCAGCGTCCCGTCGAGGTCCGTGGCGACCAGATACGCCATCAGACGGGCGTGAGGTGGGTGCGGCCGGCAAGGAACGGGCGCAGTGCCTCCGGGACCCGCACCGAGCCGTCGGCCTGCTGGTGGTTCTCCAGCAAGGCCACGATTGTGCGAGTGATGGCGGTCAGAGTGCCGTTGAGCGTTGCGACGGGCTGGGTGCCTTTGCCCTCACGGCTGCGAATCCGCAGGCGCCGCGACTGGAAAGTTGTGCAGTTGGACGTCGAGGTCAACTCCCGGTAGCGCGACTGCGAGGGGATCCAGGCCTCGCAGTCGAACTTGCGCGCAGCGCTTGCGCCGAGGTCACCAGTGGCCACATCGATAACGCGGAAAGGGATCTCCAGGGATTCCAGGAAAGCCGTCTCGCAGGCGAGCAGGCGCCGGTGCTCCTCCTCGGCCTTGTCCGGTGCGCAGAAGGAGAACATCTCGACCTTGTCGAACCAATGGACCCGGAAGATGCCGCGGGTGTCCTTGCCGTGTGAGCCGGCCTCACGGCGAAAACACGGGGAGAACCCGGCGTAGCGAAGCGGCAGCTCTTCGAGGATCTCGTCGCTGTGGTAGGCGGCCAGAGGCACCTCAGCAGTCCCCACGAGGTACATGTCGTCGTCGGGCAGGTGGTAGACGTTCTCGGCCGCCTGCCCCAGGAAACCGGTTCCAGCCATGGCTGGGGCGCGCACCAGAGCCGGGGGGATCATCGGAGTGAACCCGTTGGCCTGCGCCTGGGCCATCGCGAGGTTGACCAGCGCCAGCTCCAGCAGGGCGCCCTGGCCGGTGAGGTAGTAGAAGCGCGAACCCGAAACCTTGGCGCCACGCGCCACGTCGATGGCTCCCAGGGACTCGCCTATCTCCAGGTGATCACGGGGGGCGAATCCCTCAGCGGCGAAGTCCCGGATCGTGCCGCGTTTGTCGACGACGCTGAAGTCCTCCTCACCGCCAACCGGGGCGGACAGATCCACGAGGTTGGACAGCGACATGACCGCGGCCTCAAGGACCTCCTGGCTGGTACGAACCTCTGCCTCGGCCAGCTTGACCCGGGCCGAGAGTTCCTTGGTCGAGGCCAGAAGGGTGGGCCGGGTCTCAGCGTCGGCCGCTGCCACCTGCCGCCCGAGGTCCTTCTGCTCGGCCCGCATGCGCTCGAAGTCGGTGAGCGCCTGACGGTGGGCGGTGTCGGCCGCGACTGCCACGTCTACCAGCCCGGGGTCCTCGCGGCGTCGGGCCTGGGACTCGCGGACGCGGTCGGGATCTGAGCGCAGGTCGTGGAGATCGATCACTGTTCGAGGGTATCGGCGGTGAGGTGCGCGCCACGGCTCAGGCTTGCAGGGCACCCCCCGCCATGATCGTTTGTCGCGTTGTTGAACCGCCTCAAGATCCAATGTCGTGCGGTTGCTGGTTTGCAGACCCCAGAACCGGCAACAACACAACAATCGCCTATCGAGACCAGCAACAACGCAACAAAGCGTTGCGCTACAGGTACGGGCCGCTGTGCGGTCCCGGAATTTGGTCGCTGCTTTCGGAACCCTCGATGGCCTGCCGGCGCATCTGCTCCAACTGGGCCCGGGCTGCCATCTGCTGGGCGAACAGCGCCGTCTGGATCCCGTGGAAGAGCCCTTCGAGCCAGCCCACCAGTTGCGCCTGGGCGATGCGCAGTTCGGCCTCGCTGGGCACGCCATCCTCGGTGAAGGGCAGCGACAGCCGCTCGAGCTCCTCGATCAACTCCGGTGCCAGACCGTCCTCCAGTTCCTTGATGGACGTCGCGTGGATCTGCTTGAGACGCTGTCTGGCCGCCTCGTCAAGAGGTGCGCTCTTCACCTCGTCGAGCAGTTGCTTGATCATGCTGCCGATGCGCATCACCTTGGCGGGCTGCTCGACGAGCCCGGCCACGTTGGCGCCGTCATCGTCGCTTTCGACGACTACGACCTGCGGCTGGTCGCTTGGTTCCTCAATCACCGGAGAACTCCGACTTGTGTGGGGTCTTGTGCTGCCTGATGGTCACAATCCTGTCGCCTTTCTGCAGCACGCGCAGCGACTCGGTGTCGAATCGGTAGATGCGCTCCCCGCGCTGCACCGCCAGCAGCATCTCCCCGGAATCGGCGAGTTGATCCGGGGAGAGCCCAAGTTCGGCGCGGCCGACCTCCCGCTCGCGTACCTCAAGGCCCTCCGAAGGATCCAGTAGATCCTCCATCAGTTCTCCGGCAATCGGGTGGACCAGTTGCATGCCGAGCAGGCGTCCAGCGGCCTCGGCCGTGGTGATCACCTGATCGGCGCCGGACTGTTTGAGCACGTTCGCACTGGCCTGCTCGCGCGCCGCAGCCACCAACTTGGTCCCCTTGCCGGCGAGCTTGCGCACGGCCAGGGTGACCAGGACCGCCACGTCGTCGTTGTCCACCGCCACGATCACCTTGCCCGCGGTGGGCACATCGGCGTGGGTGAGCACCTCCTCGCGGCGGGCGTCGCCGAGGATGCCCGCCACCCCGGGGTACTCATCCGAGGTCGGATCGGAGGGGTCCTTGCGGGACGGCCGCGTTGCATCCTCGACGGCCCCCGCCTCGTTGGCGATCACCACGATGCTCTCGGGGTCGATCCCGTTGTCCAGCAGCATGCGGACCGCCGAGCGGCCTTTCACGCCGTAGCCGATCACGACGATATGGTCTTTCAATTTCTTCCTCCAACGTCGTTCCCGGAACTCGTCGCGGGTGCGGGCGGTGAGCACTTCCAGTGTCGTTCCAACCAGGACGATCAGGAAGATGACCCGAAGTGGTGTGATCAGGAAGACGTTGACCAGCCGGGCCTGATCGGTGGCCGGGGTGATGTCTCCGTAGCCGGTGGTCGACAGGGAGACGGTCGCGAAGTACAGCGCATCCACGAAGTCCACCGGGGTCCCGGTGTTGTCCTGGTACTGATCACGCTGGACGTAGACGAGCATGGTGGTGGCGATGATCGCGAAGAGGGCGATCGCAACCCGGACCAGCACACTCGCCGTGGGGCTCCAGCTGTATATGGGAAGCAGAAGCCGGCCGCCGAGGCCCGAGTCGTCCCTGCGCTGGCTCACGCAGCGCAACCTACCAGCACGAGGTGTGAACCGGCGGGGCACTTGACCGGCGACCGAACTTGACACTAGCGTCAAGTTCATGGCTGTCCTGCGTTCCATGATCGACACCGGCTCCGAGCAGTTCACCACCAACCAGCAGGCCATGCTGGGCGCCCTCGACGAGATCGCCGCAATGCAGGCTGCCGTCGCCGCGGGGGGCGGGTCGAAGGATGCCGAGAAGAACGCGCGGACCATCGCCCGGCACCGCAAGCGCGGCAAGCTGCTGCCGCGCGAACGTATCGCCTACCTGCTCGATGCCGGCAGCGCCTTCCTCGAGCTGAGCCCGCTGGCTGGGTGGGGCACCCAGGACCCGCTCGGCGGGGGTGTGGTGACCGGGATCGGCACGATCAGCGGGACCGAGTGCATGATCGTCGCGAACGACCCCACGGTCAAGGGCGGTGCCCAGGGTCCGACGGCGGTCCGCAAGGGTTTGCGGGCCATGGACATCGCCAGGCAGAACCGCCTGCCGCTGGTCAGCCTGACCGAATCCGCTGGCGCCGATCTCCCGCAACAGGCGGAGATCTTCGTGCCCGGCGGGGCGAGCTTCAAGAACCTGACGCAGTTGTCCGCGGCCGGTATCCCGACGGTGACCATGGTCTTCGGGTCATCTACCGCGGGTGGTGCCTATGTGCCCGGGATGAGCGACTACGTGGTGCTGCAGAAGGAGGCGGCCAAGGTCTACCTCGGCGGGCCGCCGCTGGTGAAGATGGCCATCGACGAGGACGCTGACGAGGAGGAGTTGGGCGGCGCCGAGATGCACGCGCGGGTCTCCGGGCTTGCCGACTACCTGGCTCAGGACGAGCCGGACGCCTTGCGGATCGGCCGCGAGATCGTGGGCCACCTTCGCTGGCGCAAGGGCGGGCCCGGCCCGGATCGGGCACCGGTGGCGCCAAGGTTCGACGTGGACGAGCTCCTGGGCGTCGCGTCGGCGGATGTGCGGGTGCCGTTCGACGTCCACGACGTACTGGCTCGGGTCCTGGATGACAGCGCCTTCGAGGAGTTCAAGCCCTTGTACGGGACGACGCTGGTAACCGGCTGGGGCCACATCAGTGGCTACCCGGTGGGGATCCTGGGCAACAACGGGATCCTGTTCAGCGAGGAGTCCCACAAGGGTGCGCAGTTCATCCAGATGTGCAACCGCATGAACGTGCCCATCATCTTCGTGCAGAACATCACCGGCTTCATGGTGGGCACCCGCTACGAGCAGGGCGGCATCATCAAGGACGGCGCCAAGTTGATCAATGCGGTGTCGAACTCGACGGTGCCACACCTGACCCTGATGGTCGGAGCATCCTACGGAGCGGGCAACTACGGGATGAGTGGCCGCGCGTACGATCCGCGGTTCGTGTTCACCTGGCCCAACCACCGGATCGCGGTGATGGGGCCCAAGCAACTGGCCGGTGTCTTGACCATTGTGGCCAAGCAGAAGGCCGGCGACGCGTTCGACGAGGCGGCGTTCGCGCCCATCCGCGACGCGTTCGAGAAGCAGGTCGAGGACCAGTCCACGGCCTTGTTCGCAACGGGGCGGTTGTGGGACGACGGGATCATCGACCCGCGCGACACCCGCACGGTGCTGGGTCTGGCGCTGTCCGCGGTCCACTCGGCGCCGGTGGAGGGGACGTCCGCGTACGGCATCTGGCGGATGTGACCTCCCCCGCTCAGGGCCAGCCGCTCAGGGCCAGCCGTTACAACCGTCCTGCCGTTCAGGGCCAGCCGCAACAACCGTCCTGGTTAGAGGTTGTGCTGTTGGTTAGCGAAACAACGCGTGGATTCGCTAACGAGGAGGACAACCTCTAACGAGGGCAGCAGCGGGGCCGCGAGCACAGCGCCGCCGGCCCCGTGGCAACCACTGAGTACGCGTCAGTCCTCCGGCCAGTCCCCCAAGGTGTCCAGGTACATCTGGCGGACCGCCGCGATCTTGGTGTCGAAGGTGTCCTTGGTCCAGTCGTCGGTGGGCACAGGCGGCAGAACCGCCACGTCCACGGTCCCGGGGTGGATGATCATCGAGTGGGCGGCCATGATCTCGCCGCAGTTGCGCATCACGATGGGCACGACCGGAACCCCCGCCTGAACCGCCAGGTGGAACGGCCCCTTCTTGAAGGGCAGCAACCGCGGGGTCGGTGAGCGCGTACCCTCAGGTGCGATCGCGATGGATCGGCCGTTCTTCAGCGCCTCGACGGCGGGTTCCAAACCTTTGCGAGCGGCCTCGGTATTGCTGCGGTCGATGTAGGCGACGTCGGCCAGATAGCCGATCGGACCGAAGAACGGGTCCTTCTCCAGGGACTTCTTGGCAACGCCTGTGAAGTCCTTGCGCAGAAGGGCCGCCAGCACGAACACGTCGAGCTGGCTCTGGTGGTTGAACAGGAACACCGCGGGCCTGGCCGCCCAGATGTTCTCCTCGCCAACGACCTTCAGCCGCACCCCGGCTGCAGCGAGCGCGAGGTCCGAACCGGTGCTGGCGGCCAGGTTTGCGCCCAGTGACCGGCTGCGGTTCACCACCGCCAAGGCGGTGGCCGCAGCGACACTGCCGACGAACACGCCCATGGCTGCGGCACTACGCCCAACGTCGAGAGCTGTTGTGCTTCGCGGGGTCTTGAGCACGGCGCTGGGCCAGCCCCTTTCCTTGGCGATGCTGTGCAGGTCCTCGCTGGGGTTCAGGGCGCAGGGCTTGCCCACCAACTCCAGGAACGGCAGGTCCTCCTCGCCGTTGGAGTAGCCGAACGACTCAGCGAGGTCCACCTCCATCTCCTCGGCGAACACCGCCACGGCGTCGGCCTTGCCCTGGCCCCAGCGAATGGGGCTGGCAAGCTCGCCGGTCAGGACGCCGTCTTCCTCCTCCATCTCCGTGCAGATGATGTAGTCGACGCCGAGGTCCTCGGACGTCGCCTGAACCTGCGGCAGAGTGGCTGACGAAGCGACCACCACGGTGTGACCCTTGCGGATGTGGGCATCGATGAGCAGTCTGGCGTCGGGGTAGATCATCTCGGCGATCTTGCGGCTGAAGATGTTGCGTGCCCACGAGTCCATCTCCTCGACGTCACGTCCGGCTTGAGCCTTGACCCCCACCCGCATCATCTCCGACACGTCATGACCGCGTCGCTCCACGTTGATGCTCTCAGCCACCGTCTTCACGACCTCGCTGACAGAGATCTCCCCGCGTCGCAATCGGTATTTGAAGAAGGCGGCCGCGGAGTAGCCGGCGATCAGCGTTCCGTCGAAATCGAAAAAGGCACCGACCTGCGGGCCCTCTGGCGAGTTCTCGATCTGCTCGATCAGCCACTCGATGTCAGCCATTCGACTCTCCAGTCAAAGCGCGTTCGGTCAGGATCGGCTGGCCGAGTTCCACCGCGATGCGCCGCAAGTCATCCACTCGGCGCACGATCAGGCGGAACTCGTCTGCGAAAGCCTGTCGCCTTTGCGCGAGCCCGGGCTCGGTAGAGGTGATCAAGCCGTAATTGTTCGCCAACTGAACGGCGTTGACGAAGTAGTCCTTCGAGATCGACTCGGGGGTGTGCAGGGTCTTCTGCAACCACCGCTGCCGGGCCAGGCTCAAACTGCTCTGGACCAATTCCTTCTGATCCACTGCGGCGTCCCCGGCTTCGGCCAGCGAATCGGCCAGCACGCTGTAGGCCTCGACGAACGGCCCGATCACCCGGTGGGCGAGCACCAGCTCCAGTTTCTTCGCCTCCTCCAGCACGCTCTCGGGGGTGAAGGCGTCCTTCTCCCAGCCCGGGTACATGTGGGAGGCCTCATCGGCGATCTGGTCGGCGAATTCGCGAGTGGTCGGGAAGAAGAACTCGAACTTCAGCAGGTCCTTGAGGCGGCGGGCGTTCTGCCATACCGCGGCCTGAATGTCGGGCGCCTCATCCTCAGCCGCCTGCACCACGGCCAGTTCGGTGATGGCGCGATTTATGAAGAAATGGATCACCGTGTTCCGGTAGAAAGCTGCCTCGTGCTGGTGGTCCAGCGACACGTAGAAGACCCGTTCACTCGGACCGTCGTATTGGGTGACCACTCCCTCCTGGACGAGGTTGCGCAACGTGTCGCGCAGCGGGCCGTGGTCGTCGAGGTTGACTTGCTGGGTGAGAGGCAGGTTGCGCAACTGGATGTACTTCAGCAGAGGCTGCAGGATGGCCCGGCCCTCTTCGACGGTGATGGCCCGGTCACCGTTGTCCAGCAGCGCGAAGGTGAGCATGGCACTCGGTGTCACCGGGGTGACGCCGTTGATGCGGTTGCAGACCTCGAACGCCACCTTGGGTACGGCCAGGCGGGGGCGCGGGTTGCCCTCGTCGTCCTCAGTCAGCGTCAAGGCGTCGCTGAGCGACAGGGGTTCGCCGAACCGCAGGTGCGCGCGGCCGAGCCGACGGGACTGGGAGCGGGCGAACTTGTACAGCCAACTGATGGACTCGGCCTTCTTCGTCCCGCCCATCTCCTCGGCCGAGATGGCGCTGACCTCGTGCTGCTGGTCGTAGATGATCGAGGTCGGCACGATCCGCACATCGCTGTCCGGGTGGTCCGCGAAGGCGTCGACGACGTAGCTCAGGATCCCGTACCGCGGCGGGCGCAGTTTGCCGGTACGGGTCCGGCCGCCCTCGATGTACCACTCGAGGTTGTGCTTGTTCTCCATCAGGTAGGACAGGTAGGTCTTGAGCACCGCGCGGTACAGGTGGTCGTCGCGGAACTCCCGGCGGATGAAGACGATCCCGTTGCGCCGGCCGATCTCGGACAGCGGCCACAGCGCGAGGTTCGCACCACCCAAGGTGTTGTTCGGCGGGAAGCCGTGCTGCTCCATGGCCCAGCGCAGCACCAGCGGGTCGAGGTACGACCGGTGGTTGGGCAGGAAGATCAGCCCGGACGTGCGGTTGAGTTCCCGCAGGGCCTCGAGGTCAGCCGGCTCGTAGTCCACCTTGTAGGCCCGCGAGAGCCAACGGGTGAACATGTCCCAGCCCGACACGGTGAGTCCGCCGGGCTTGACGGCCATCTCCTTGAGATCGGCCTGCGCCTCTTCGCTGAGCTTGGAAACGGGTGTGCCGGTGTCCTCGGACAGCTGAGCGAGGGTGCGCTGGAAGTCTGGAGTATCGAGGATGTGTTCCACTCCGGTGACGCTAGCCCCGATACCGGGACTTTCGCCAGTGGTCAGGGGTGAAGCCCATTTGCGGGGGCGGATTGGGACCGATGGCGAGGCAGTCAGCCGAAGCCGAGCACCCCTGCCGCATCTTGGGCGGCGTCCGAGCCGGCAGCGGTCCGCAGAAGGAGCAACCCGTCGATCTGGGCCAGCAGCGCCAGTGCTGCGGCGTGGCGTTTGTCGGGATCCTCGATCGCGATCCGTGGTTCGCGCCACCGCAGCCAGTCGTCAATGAGCACAGGGGCGAGGTCGGCGAACGGTGCCGTCCCCACCGCCGCCTGCCCCAGGATCTCAAAGAACAGCGCGAATATGGGCTTGACAGCGGTGGCGACGATGCTGCTGGTCGCGTTCGCGGCGCTCGGGATCTCCGCTTACCTGCTGGGGGCCCTCAACCATGAGCCAGACCAGGTGAGCGCCTGACGACGCGCAGTGACTCTCGCCTGTGGTCAGGGGGTCTTGACGAAGATGTCCTCGTTGAAGGCGTTGCCGTCGCCGGGGGCAAGGTTCTCTGCGCTGGACATGAAGACCACGCGTGAGCCGTCCGGCGACCAGATCCGCGGCGCCGAGCTGAAGATGTTGGAAGCGCTTTCGCCCTGAATCCCGTTGGCGTTGGAGGAGACCAACTGCACGAAGCCGGTGTTCAGGTTCTTCGTGAAGATGTCACGCCGGATGTTCGCATCGTTCGGGACGAGGTCGACTGCCTCGGACTCCCAAGCGATCGAGTTGCCGTCGGGGGACCAACTCGGACGCCGGTGCGGGAAAAGGGTCGGCTGACCTGCGGCGTTGGTGGAGACCAGCGTGACCGCACCGCTGCTGAGGTTCTTCACGAAGATGTCCTCGTGCACGTTGGTGTCACCGGGCACCACGTCGTTGGCCTTGGAGTCGAACGCGATCCGGCCGCCGTCGGGGGACCACGCGCCGCGTTCGGAGTACCCGCTGAGCTGGCCACCCTGGCTGTTGGTGGACACCCGGGTGGTGAGGTTGTTGGCGATGGTCTTGATGAACAGGTCCACGTTGACGTTCGTGTCGTTGGGCACAAGGAATGGGGACGCGGACTCGAATAGGATCCGGGTCGAGTCCGGCGACCAGACTCCTCGCTCGGAGTCCATGGGGCCGTTCCAGGTCTGCTGGTTGCCGTTGCTGTCGCTGCTCACTCGGCGAAAGTCCGTGCACGACAGCAGTTGGCTGTCACGGTCTATCCAGACGACGTCGTCCGAGCCGTTGTTCTGCAGGCCAGGGCAGCCTTCATAGTCGGTGGTGTAGGTGATCTTGGTGCCGTCCGGCGACCACGACGGCCAGGCGCAGCCCGGGCCGAACCATTCGACCGCGCCGGTATTGAGGTTCTTGCCGTAGACGTCGGGCCCCTGAAGGGGCGCACCGTTGATCAGGTTCGTCGAACTCGAGCAGAAGAGTAGCCAGTCGCCCTGCGGTGAGAAGCCGAGTCCCAGGTTGATCCCAGAACCGGCCGGACAACTAGACAGGGTGCCGTTCGACGTCGTGTCCACGACGCGGATTGCACCGGTGGCAAGGGTCTTGAGGTACACGTGAGTGCAACCGTCGGTCACACCCGGCACCAGGTTGGTGGCGTAGGAGTAGAACGCGACCTTGGTCCCGTCAGGCGACCAAGTGGCGCTGCCGGCCTCGGCGTTGCCGCCATTGCCGCTGGCATCGGAATTGACTCGCGAGATCGGGCCGGCCGACGTGGTGGGCTTGTTGACCGGACCGGGGCCGGGACCTGGCCCCGGACCTGGGCCGGGGTTGGCGGAGACCACCACCGTCTTGCTGACCTTGGCGCCCTTCTTGCCCTTGACGACGATGGTGAGTTTCAGGGAGGTCCCCGCCGTGGCGCCCGCAGGGAGGGTGCAACTGAGTACAGCGGATCGGGCGGGCTTCTTCTTCTTGCGGACCAAACGGGTGACCTTACAGGTCATGCCGCCGTCGCTGATCTTGAGCTGCTTGGCCTTCTTGACGCCCCAGGAGGTCTTGAGTTTGACGGTCACTGTCTGGCTCGCCGAAAGTGTGGCCGATCGCGGTGTCTGCGCGACGCTTGGTGAGGTTGAGGCGGATACGACAAGGGCCATGGCCGCTGCCACAAGGATGGGTGAACGGTAACGGCCCATGGGTAACTCCTCCCGGCGCAGTCTGATCAGACTAGACCGGCCGCGCTGCCTCGTACAGCCCTTGGCTCAGGTATCGGCTGTTCGGGTGCCCGGGGGGCGGTCAGTCCCCTTGACCGGGACCCAAACTTGACACTAGCGTCAAGTTTGTGAGGATCCTCGTCGCAAACCGTGGTGAAATCGCCTGCCGGGTCTTCGGGACGGCTGGCAGGCTCGGGCATGGGACGGTGGCGGTCTTCACAGAAGCCGACCGTGGTGCACTGCACACCCGCAGCGCGGATCTCGCGGTGGCCATCGGCTCGTACCTCGATCCGGGGGAGATCCTGCGGGCGGCCAAGTTGGCACAGGCCGACGCAATCCACCCGGGCTACGGATTCCTGTCCGAGAACCCCGACTTCGCGCAGGCTGTCACAGACGCCGGCCTCACCTGGATCGGACCGACGCCGGTGAGCATCCGTGCGATGGCCTTGAAGGTGGAGGCCAAAGCCCTGGCCGAACAGGCCGGTGTGCCGATGCTGACCAGTGGTACTGAGAAGTTCCCGGTCCTGGTCAAGGCCTCGGCCGGCGGCGGCGGTAAGGGCATGCGCCGCGTGGATGATCCTGCGGACCTCGAGGAGGCCATCGCAGCTGCCAAGCGCGAGGCCGCCAGCGCTTTCGGCGACGACACGGTGTTCGTGGAGCGGTACCTAGAGCATGCCCGCCACGTTGAAGTGCAGGTCTTCGGCGACACCCACGGCAACGTGGTGCACCTGTTCGAGCGCGAGTGCTCGATCCAGCGGCGCCACCAGAAGGTTGTGGAGGAGTCCCCCTCGCCTGGCGTGACGCCGGATTTGCGCGAGCAGATGACGTCGGCCGCCGTGAGTCTGGCAGCGGAGATCGGGTATGTCGGCGCGGGCACCGTGGAGTTCATGGTCGCCGGCGACGAGTTCTTCTTCCTGGAGATGAACACACGCCTGCAGGTGGAACACCCCGTGACGGAGGGGATCACCGGACTCGACCTGGTCGAGTGGCAGATCCGGGTGGCCCAAGGCGAGCCCCTGCCCCTGACCCAGGACCAGATCCAGGCCACCGGCCACGCCATCGAGGTCCGCCTGTACGCAGAAGACCCCGCCAACGGCTACTTGCCCAACACCGGAACCTTGCGCGTCTTCGACCTTGAGTCGGCCCAAGGGATCCGGGTTGACACCGGGTTCGTCGCCGGGGATGTGGTGACGGCCAATTACGACCCCATGCTCGCCAAGGTCATCGCGACAGCGCCGACTCGCGAGCAGGCCGCCGACAGACTCGCTGACTACCTGCGCCGGGCCGGTGTCCAGGGCGTGGTGACGAACAAGGATTCGCTGGCCGCGGTTCTCACCGAGGCGGACTTCCGGGCCGGGGCCACCCCGACCGACTACTTGGACAACCACCCGCAGGTGCTCGACCCGCCCATCGACCCTGTGCGCCATGCCCTGGCAGTGCTGGCGTCGCGGGATCACCCAACCCCGGTCGCCCCAGCGGGCTGGCGCAATGTGGTGGCCGTTCCTGAGTGGCTGAGTCTGCAGATCGGCGGCAAGCCCGTCACGTTGCGCTGGACCCGCACCCGCGAGGGGTTGGTTGCCGAACTCGTCGATGGCGACCCGCTGCTCGGTGAAGCGCATGCGGTGGGGTTGGTGCGGTTGACCAGTTCATCGGTGGAGATCGACGGAATGCTCACGCCCTCGGAGGTCGTGGGCGACGACTTCGGCACCGTCACCGTCAACGGTCACACCTTGGCCTTCGAGGTGCTCCCGCGGTTCGACGAAAGTGCCCATCACGGGGAGGCAGGCGGGCCGACCACACCAGTGCCGGGCACCGTCACCGATGTTCGGGTTGCCGTGGGCGACGAGGTTGCTGTGGGCCAAATCCTGGTCGTTCTCGAGGCGATGAAGATGGAGCACACCATCACGGCCGACTCGGACGGTGTGGTTACTGCGGTGCATGTGCGCGCCGGTCAGTCGGTGGATGCCCACCAGGTGGTCGCGACGGTCGAGTAGGCGTCGCCGCCCTTGACCGCCGCCGAAGTTGACACTAGCGTCAAGTTCATGAAACGGCCGGTGCGCATAGCCAACTGTTCGGGGTTCTTCGGTGACCGACAGGCCGCCGCGAAGGAGATGGTCGAGGGCGGTCCTATCGACGTCCTGACCGGTGACTGGCTCGCCGAACTGACGATGCTCTTGCTGGCGCGCCAGAAGATGAAGCACGGCACCGGCTACGCGCGAACCTTCGCCCAGCAGATGGACCAGGTCCTGCCCGCCTGCCTGGACAAGGGGATCAAGGTCGTCAGCAACGCCGGTGGACTCGACCCACAAGCGGCTGCCCAGGCCATCGCCGACCAGGCAGCCGAGAAGGGCCTGACCGTCAAAGTCGCGGCCGTGACTGGGGATGACCTGCTGCCGCGCTTCGCCGAGGTAGGTGGGGATTGGCCCAACCTCGACACCGGCGAGGCGTTCGCCGGGCACCCTCTGAGCGCCAACGCTTACCTCGGAGCCCGCGGTATCGTGGCTGCGCTTGAAGCCGGGGCTGATGTCGTGGTGACCGGGCGGGTGACTGACGCCGCCCTTGTGATCGGTCCGGCGGCGTGGTGGCACGGCTGGGACCTGGACTCCCCGGACAGCCTGGACGCCCTCGCCGGCGCGTTGGTTGCCGGCCACGTGATCGAGTGCGGTGCCCAGGCCAGCGGCGGCAACTATGCGTTCTTCCGTGAGGTGCCCGGCCTTGAGCACGTCGGTTTCCCCATTGCCGAAGTGGGCGCCGACGGCACCAGCGTCATCACCAAGCACCCCAACACCGGCGGGCTCGTCTCCCCTGGCACGGTGACCGCCCAGTTGCTGTATGAGGTGGGGGATGAGAACTACCTGAACCCCGACGTGACCGCGCGGTTCGACACCGTCGAGATCGACCAGGTCGGCAAGGACCGGGTGCGGCTGACCGGCGTGCGCGGCCAGAGTGCGCCGGAGACGCTCAAGGTCGCCATCAACTACCTCGGAGGGTTCCGCAACACCATCACGCTGGTACTCACCGGGGCTGAGACCGCCGAGAAGGCCGACATCGCGATCCGCACGATCTGCGGCGTGGGTCTGGCTGAGGCCAAGGTGCTCTCCCCGGCTGAGCTCGGTGCCCGCAGCAAACTCGGCGTCCGCGAACTCAGCGTCACGTACAGCCCTCCCGCCAGTGATGATCCGCGGGATGTCAATGCTGCCCAGGGCCGGCTGATCCTCACCGTCAAGGACGACGATCCGAAGAAGGTCGGCAAGGCCTTCACACGTCCGGCCGTCGAGTCGGCGCTAGCCAGTTACCCCGGTATGTTCCCCACCGCACCGCCGGCCGAGGGTACGCCGTTCGGGGTGTACTGGCCGTCGACCGTGGCCATTGATGAGGTTCCTGTGACCGTGACCGTGGACGGCGTGGAGGTCGCGCGAGTGGCGGGTGGAAAGCCCGTGCCTGCACCGCCGGTTTCCGGCCCGCCGCTGCCGTCGGCGCCGCAGGAGGCGATCATCGCCGGGCCTTTCGCGCGCCGCCGCTTGGGTACGTTCGTCGGGGCGCGTAGTGGGGACAAGGGCGGTAATGCCAACGTCGGCTTCTGGGTCAGACACCCGGCTGAGGACGCGGCCGTGGCGCTTGCCTGGATGGAGGCGGACGCACTGACCGCACCAGAGGTTGATGACCTGCACAGCACCGAGGAGTTGTGGGCCGTCGACACTGACCTTGATGTGGACAGCGAGGCAGTGGTTCTGGCCGATGCCCGATACGAGTGGCTGTGCGACTTCCTTACCCGCGAGCGCTTGGCCGAGATACTGCCAGAGGCCGCCACGTTGCCCGTGGAAATCCACTACTTCCCACCTCTGCGTGCCGTGAACGTGGTCATCAAAGGCCTGCTTGGCCGTGGCGTCTCGGAGACGACGCGCAGCGACCCGCAGGCCAAGGGGCTGGCTGAGCAACTGCGTGCGGTCTGGATCGACGTTCCGGAGCAGTTGTTGTGAACCCACGCACCGAGCGTGGGCGGCGCACCCGCACGGCGCTTCTTGAGGCCGCCCGGGGCGCCTTCGAGCAGCGGGGTTTCGACGACTGCCGGATGAACGACATCGCGGATGCGGCTGGGGTCTCGCACGGGACCGTGTACACCTACTTCGAGTCCAAGGAGGAGATCCTCGGACAGGTCATCGACGAGTTGCTCGTGGAGTTGCGCGACGACCTGCGCACCTCCGCGAAGGACCCGATGGCCCGTATCGAAGAGGCCAACCGCCGCTACCTACTCGCGTATCGCGACAACTCCCGGCTGCTGCAGGTCATCGAGCAGGCAGCAGTCACCAGTCCCGAGCTGGGGGCCCGCCTTGACGAGTTCCGTCGCACCTACCATGCGCGGGTGTCCACGGCCCTGCGCCGGCTGCAAGAACAGGGCAGGGTGCCCGCCGAACTGCCGGCCGACGTCACGGCCACCGCTCTTTGCGCGATGGTCGAGGGCTTCTCGCGCTATTGGGACCGCCCGCTGACCGATGACATCAACGCGACCTTGACCCAGCTTGTGGGTGAATGCCCTGGGCCTGGATCAGGTGGCCTGAGACGTGCGTCTGCGGGTTGTTCCGCCGAGTGTGTCCGGATCTGCAGGCTCATTGCTGGCGATCAGGGGGGTCTCCTGAGGGGCTGTCGCGTGAACGCCATGATCAACCTGCAAATCCGGACACTGGTCTCCTCGCATGTCCGTGATTCCGGTCGCGCTTGACCCACCAGCAAAGTTGACACTAACGTCAAGTTCTAGATCTATGAGATGAGGCGCCATGAAATTCACCGAGGAGCACGAGCAGTTCCGCAAGGCCGTTCGTCAGGTGGTGGAGAACGACATCAACCCCCACGTCGACGAGTGGGAGGCCGCGGGGATCTTCCCGGCCAAGCAGGTCTTCAGCAAACTCGGCGAGATCGGGGCGTTGGGCCTGGAGTACGACCCCGAGTTCGGCGGCCAGGGCGCGGATCACTCCTACACGCTGGTGTTGGCCGAAGAGCTCGGTCGGATTGATTGCGCCGGTGTGCCGATGGCGATTGCTGTGCAGGCCGGCATGGCCACCCCGTCCCTCGCGCTGTACGGAAGCCCGGAGTTGAAGCGCACCTATCTGGAACCTGCGCTGCGCGGCGAGCTGGTTGCCGCGATCGGGGTGAGCGAGCCCGACGCGGGTTCCGACGTCGCGGGCATACGGACCAAGGCCGTGCGCGACGGTGACGACTGGGTGATCAACGGCCGCAAGATGTGGATCACCAACGGCACGCAGGCCGACTGGTTGTGTCTGCTCGTGCGTACTTCCGACGAGGGTGGATACGCCGGAATGAGCCAGATCATCGTCCCCACGGCCACGCCCGGATTCAGCGTGGGGCGCAAGATCGAGAAGATGGGCAACTGGTCCAGCGACACCGCGGAGCTGGTCTTCGACGACGTGAGGGTGCCAGTCTCGAACACCATCGGTGAGATCGGCCGCGGCTTCCAGCAGCAGATGGTCCAGTTCTTGGATGAGCGGTTGATCGGTGCGTACATGGCCGTTGCCAGCATGCGCAAGGCGCTGGACAAGACCAAGGACTACCTGCAGCAACGGGAGGCTTTCGGCAAGCCGCTGCTGGCCAACCAGTACCTGCAGTACAAGCTCGCCGAACTGTACGCCGACGTCGATGTGCTCGAGTCGTACAACCGTTCCTGCGCTCAGCGTTACATCGACGGTGAGGACGTCACGAAGATCTCAACCATCGCCAAGCTGAAGGCCGGACGCCTGCAGCGCGTGGTGGCCGACACGTGTGTGCAGTTCCACGGCGGCATGGGTTATGCCGAGGAGAACTGGCCGGCGCGCTACTTCCGCGACTCCCGGTTGACCTCAATCGGTGGCGGCGCGGACGAGGTCATGCTTCGGGTATTGGCACTGCTGGAAGGCATGGGCCGCAAATGAGGTACGAGGTCGCCAACGGCGTCGCCACGCTGACCTTGGACAACCCGGATACCCGCAATGTGCTGGATCCCGACACGATGGCGGCCCTGTCCGACGGCCTACAGCGGGCAGGCGAGGACGCGAATGTACGGGTGGTCGTGCTGACCGCCGAGGGCCGGGCGTTCTGCGCGGGCGCGGACTTGAAAGGTGCGTCGGCTGCCAGTGGTGACTCGTTCACCGACGCTGGGCCGATGGCTCTGGTCGCGGTACTAGAGGGGATTCTGGACTGCCCCAAGCCGACCATCGCGCGGGTTCAGGGCCATGTTGCGGGAGGGGGCAACGGGTTGGTCGCGGCGTGTGACTTCGCCGTCGCTGCTGACGACGTGCACTTCGCTTTCTCCGAGGTCCGGGTGGGTGTGGCGCCAGCGGTGATCTCGGTTGTCTGCCTGGACCGCATGCACCGCCGCGACGGTATAGAACTACTGCTGTTGGGCGAGCGGGTTCCGGCTGTGCGGGCAGCGGAGGCGGGCCTCATCAATCGCGCCGTTCCGCGTGACGAGTTGGACGCGGCGGTGACCAGGTACACCGAAGCCCTGCGCAACGGGGGGCCGCAGGCGCTGCGCGCGACCAAGGAGTTGTTGCGCAAGGTGCCGGGGATGCCGCGCACCGAGGCGTTCAAGTGGACGGCCGAGGTTTCGGCGCACTTGTTCAACAGCGACGAGGCCAAGGCGGGGATGATGGCGTTCCTCAGCAAGCAGCCGGCGCCGTGGGTGACTGACTGAAGCTGGGCTGGTCCGCCGCCGGGAGGCGATGTTGTTTTCCGGCAAGCATGTGGTCGGTTTTCAGCTTGGGTTGGGTTGGGGTGCTGAGGCCCGGGAGGCGATGTTGTTTTCCGGCAACTAAACCGCCTGAATCCAGCAGGGGATCCACGGCACACTGTCGGCATGAGTCACCGTGAGCGGGTTGCCGCCGACATGCCCCGGGTCCGAGCCGAGCTTGAGGAACTTGTCAAGATCCCCGGTTGTGCGTTCCCGGGGTTTCCCGACGCCCAGATTCAGCAAGCCTGCGACAAGGTGATCGAAATCCTCGAGGCCGCTGGATACGCCACGGTTGAGCGCGTCGAGATCCCCGGCGGCAAGCCAGCTGTCCTGGCCGAGGCACCCGGACCTCCTGGCTCAAAGACCGTGCTGCTGTACGCCCACTACGACGTGCAACCTGGTGGTGACGAGTCCCTGTGGCTGTCGCCGCCGTTCGAACCAACCGTGCGCGATGGGCGCCTCTATGGCCGAGGGGCGGCGGACGACAAGTCCGGTGTGGTCATGCATGCCGCGCTGATGCGGGCGTTCGACGGGAAACCCCCGTGCACTGTCCGCGTGGTTGTGGAGGGTGACGAGGAGTGGGGAGGACCGTTCGCTGATTACCCGCGCGAGCATCCGGAGGTATTCGCGGCTGACGCGATCGTGGTCGCAGATGTGGGCAACGCCCGGCTCAACGAGCCCACCTTCACCACGGCGCTGCGCGGGATGGGTGGGGTCATGGTCGAGTGCCGGACGCTGCAGGGATCGGTACATTCCGGGATGTTCGGTGGCCCGTCCCCTGATGCGCTGATGGCATTGATCGGGCTGCTGGCCACGATGCGCGATGCAAACGGTGACACCTGCATCGAGGGGATCACCGGCTTCGACTGGGAGGGTCCCGAATTCGCTGAGGCCGACTTTCGCGAACTCGCCGGCGTGGACCCCGATCAACCGCTGGTAGGCACCGGCAGCATCGCCTCGCGCTTGTTCAGCAAGCCGGTCGTCAGCGTCACTGGGATCGACGCACCGCCGACAGAGGGCGCGATCAACGCCGTCATCCCGTTCGCCCGCGCCCGGGTGTCCTTACGGGTGCCACCGGACCAGGACGCTCTGGCAGCGCGTACTGCGTTGGTCCGGCATCTAGAGACTCACGCACCTTGGGGGGTCAAGGTGACCGTGGCCGGCGACGCCGTGGGTCAGGGCGTGATGGTCGAAACCTCCGGTCCGGCGTATGCGGCCGCCCGGCGGGCCATGCTGCAGGCCTATGGCAAACCGGCCCAGGAGATCGGCGCGGGCGGCTCGATCCCGTTGATCGACTCACTGCGTTCGGCTGTCCCCGACGCCGAAATCCTGCTGTTCGGCGCCCAGGATCCGATGGCCCGGATCCACGCCCCCAACGAGAGTGTGGACCTCGCGGAACTGGAGCGCGCTGTGCTCGCGCAGGTGCTGTTCCTCGAGGAATTCGGGGGTATCGAACGCGCCTGAATCGTCCGATAATGGGGGTGTGAGCGCTACACAGGAAATCTTCGAGACCCCCATCACCGATCCTGCACGGGACACGACCCGGCCTTGGGGCTGGCTGGTGGCAGGCGCCGGCGCGATCGGGATCGTGTCTGGATCGATCACGATCATGGACAAGATCGCCCTGCTCAAGGACCCCGCCGCGGGTTCCTTCTGCGACATCAGTTCAACCGTGGGCTGTTCCCCGGTCCTTCTGGCCTGGCAGTCCAGCGTGCTCGGGCCACCCAACGCGCTGCTCGGCGTGATCATGTTCGCGGTGCTGGCCACGGCGGGCGCCGTCGTCGGATCGGCCGGACGGCTGGTGGCCGGGTTCCACAACGCAATGCTGGGACTCGCGGTGTTCTTCGCGGCGTTCCTGACCTGGTACATGTTCGAGGTCGCCTACTCGATCGGGTCGCTATGCCCGTTCTGCACGGTGTGCGCGGGTGCAGCCCTCACGATCGTGTTGGGCACCAACCGGATGGTCGCGGCCAACGGGTCCGGTGGGGTCCAACGACTGGCCTCTCGCCTGGCCAGCGGCGGTTGGGATGTGTTGATCGTTCTGGGCTGGGCCGCCGTAATCGCCGCGATGTTGTTCGCCGGGATCTGGCTGTAAGGTTTGGGCAGGTAAACCTTAGGGAATGACCTTGGTATGACCCGTCGCGTGATCGTAGTTCTGAGCCTGGCCCTCTTGCTGGTTGCGGGCGGTGCGGTGGCGTATAACTACATGTTCACCACGACGACCTCATACGCGAACTACACCGCCCCCACCTTCGAAGAGGGAGCGACGGACGAACAGCGCATCTTCGCCCTGCAGACCGACCTCGGTAATGCGGCCGCCGAGATGGCCCAGTTGCAGGACATGGCCTCGAAGTTGCAGTTCGGCAAGATGAAGGCGATGGGACGGCACCTGCAGCAGGTGTCCGCTGAACTCGAACCGCGGCTCGACGAGATCGAGGACCCCCAAGCCCGGCGCATGCTCGCCGAGGGCATCGAGGGACTGCGGATGGTTGGCGAGGGCTCCGAGGAACTCGACAAGGACAAATCCATGTCGGGCGTGAACCAGGTGCTCGGCTCGTTCGAGAAGCTGAACGCCCGCTGAGACACTGAACGCATGACCAACCTGCTGGTGGGCCTTGCGATCCTCGTCGGACTGTTCGGAACCGTCGTCCCGATCCTGCCCGGCGCGCTACTCGTCGCGGGCGCCGTGGTTGTGTGGGCGGCCCTGACCGGCGGGACAACTGCTTGGGCGGTGGCCATCGGCGCCGTGGCGATCATCGGCGCCGGACAGCTGCTCAAGTACCTGATTCCGGGCAAACAACTCAAGGCCAGCGGCGTGCCCAACTGGGTGCTCATCGTGGGTGCTCTTGCGGGCATCGTCGGCTTCTTCGTCATCCCGATCGTGGGCCTGATCGTCGGGTTCATCGTGGGTGTATTCCTGTCCGAAGCCATCCGGCTCAAGACGTTCAAGCAGGCCTGGCCCACGACCATGCAGGCGATGAAGTCCGCCGGCTGGTCGGTGCTCATCGAGTTCGGCTCGTGCCTATTGGCGGCGGCACTGTGGGTTGGCAGCCTGGTGGTTCTGGTCTAGCCGGTCGGACCCGTTGCAAGTCGCCGATGACGTTGCGAGTCAGACAACTCGAAGTGGGAGACTTGTCTCGAAAGGTGAGGTCTATGAGCGACAGCGAGACAACCACCCGATACGAGGGCACCGAGTACGTACCGGACCGCGACCCTTCAGCGCTGGACATCGAGGTGGTACGCGCCGATCTTCGCCAGCCCCCATACCCCGGCCAGCCCGTCGTGATCCACGGCAACGGCGCCATCGCCCATGTCATGCGCCACGTTTGTGGTGGCGTCATCGGCTACCCGATCACGCCCTCGACTGAGATCTCGGAGTTGTTCGAGGCGGCGCGCGCTGAGGGCGGCGTGAACGTTTGGGGTAAACACCCGTTCTTCTTCGAGCCGGAGGGTGAGCACTCTGCCCAGAGTGGGGCGCTCGGTGCGGCGCTGACCGGCGGTCAGTTCATCTCCAACGCCTCGTCGAGCCAGGGCATCCTCTACGCGATGGAGTCACACTACGTAACCGTCGGGAAGAAGACCGGCGGGTTTGTGTTGCAGGTGGCCGCGCGGGTGGTGTCCAAACACTCCCTGAACGTCATGGCCGGTCACGACGACGTCTATGCCCTGCTGTCGGCGGGCTACACGATCCTTTTCGGCTCGAACCCGCAGGAGGCAGCCGACCTCGCGGCCATCTCCTACCGGACCTCGGCGCTGTCCCTGATCCCGGTGGCAAACGCCATGGACGGGTTCTCCACCAGCCACATGCTCAGCGAGGCGCTGATGCCCGAACCGGAGTTGCTGCGCGAATACCTCGGCGACCCGGCCGGTCGGATCAAGAGCCCGACGGTGGCCCAGGACGTTCTGTTCGGGGCCAAAGGCCGAGTCTTCCAACTGACTCAGTACCTTGCGCGTCACCGTGACGACTTCCGTCCCGCCGACCTCGCCGCGCTGGCCGCCCACATCGACGACCTGGCCGATCAGATCGAAACCGACAACGCCGGGGACATGCTCGAGGCCACGCTGCGGTTCGTGCCGGAGGAACTGCATGGTCAATGGCGACGCCAATGGCTCAATGCCTTCGAGAAGGGCACCCGCCAGCTGGTTCCGGCTCTGGTCGACGTCAACACCCCGGGGCTCACCGGGGCTGTGCAGAACCAGCCGGACTTCCAGGCCGGGGCTGCCGACCACCGGACCCACTTCGCCAACGCAGTGCCCGCGCTGACCCGTCAGGCGATGGCCGAGTATGCCGAGCTGACAGGACGCACTTACTCCCCGGTGATGGCCTATGACTGCGAAGACGCCGACTACGTCATGATCGGTCTGGGCTCGATCACCGACGACGTACGAGCGGTGCTGCCGGTGTTGCGCGAGCGCGGCCTCAAGGTCGGCGTGGTCTCGGTGAAACTGCTCCAGCCGTTCCCGGAGGCCGAACTCATCGAAGCGATTTCGGGTGCAAAGGCGATCACGGTCTTAGAACGCTCGGACCAGACTGCGCTGACCAGCCTCGTCACCCAGGCCCTGTTCCGGGCGTCGGCCAACGCGGCGGGCCAGCGCCACGACGGCATCCCGGCGCTTGCGGCGCAACCGCGGTTGACCACCGCGATCTTCGGCCTCGGGGGTCACGACGTGCAGCCCCGCCACATCATCGCTGCGTTCCAGCAGATGGCCAAGCCCGACAGCGCACCGCTGATCTACCTGGGCTCCCAGTTCTTCTCCCAAACGTCCTCGCCGCATATGGCCGAAGTGCAGGACCGGTTGCGAGCGGCCTATCCCGAGACTGAACTGATGGCGCTGGAGACCGAGCCCAACCCTGTGCTGCTCCCGCCGAGCGCCATCCGGCTGCGCTTCCATTCGGTGGGCGGATACGGCACGATCGCAACGGGCAAATTGCTGACCGACATCCTCGCCGGGGTGCTGGGCATGCATTCAAAATCGGCGCCGAAGTACGGCTCGGAGAAGAGCGGCGCACCCACGAACTACTACATCACGCTGAGCCCGGAGCCGGTCCTGCTCACCAACGCCGAACTCGAAGAGGTCGAGGTCGTCATCTCGCCAGACCACCGCGCGTTCTTCCACGCCAACCCGCTGAAGGGACTGGTCGAGGGCGGCACGTTCATCCTGCAGTCCGACCTGTCGCCCGAGGACGTCTGGCGCGAACTGCCCCGGCATGCGCGTCGCACGATTCGCGACCGCCGGATCCGGTTCCTGGTCGTGGACGCGTTCAGTGTGGCCAAGAAGCATGCGCCGACGGCTGACCTTGAGACCCGCATGATGGGCATCGCGTTCATCGGCGCGGTTGTGGGGCACGTCGATCGGGTATCGGGGGGCGCCTCTGAGGAGGACATCGCCGAGAAGGTCCATGCCCAGATCCTGAAGAAGTTCGGCGGCAAGGGCGAGGCCGTGGTCGAGGGCAACATGGCGGTCATCCGCGACGGCATGGCGGCCACCAGAGTCATCGAGTACGACACCCCGTTCTTCCTGGCCATCGACGAGGATCCGCCGGTGGCCATTCGGCACAGCGTGGCGCCGTCGGCATCGATGTGTGCCACCGCCGCGAGCACCGCTGGTCTGTTCGACCCGGCGTACTACGAGGACGCCACCGCCCGGCCGTTCCGCGAGGGCACGATCGCCGAGGCGCCCGTGCTGCCGGGAGCCGGGCTGTTCATGCCCGCTGGAACCGCCGCCGCGAAGGACAAAGGTCTCTTCCGGCGCACCGTGCCGGCGTTCGACTTCTCGACCTGCACCGGCTGCATGGAGTGCGCCCTGGCCTGTCCGGACGCGGCGATCCCCAACGTGGTGCACGAGATCCACGACCTGATCCTGACCGGGATCAGGGAACTCGACATCACCGAGCCGCAACGCGACGCCCTGCGAGCCCATGTCTACACCGTCGCTGAGCAGGTGCGGGAGGCCTACCGGCAGGACAAGACCGCCCGGCCGTTCGACGAGATCGTGGCGCAGGTGGGCGCGGGCATCGACTGGGGACAGCCGACCCTGCAGCGCAACTTCGACCGGCTCGTCGCCAAACTCGCCAGCTACCCGGTGGCGCGCACGCGCCCGTTCTTCGACGCGATGGAGGGTTCCGTGGCCGGCACCGGCGCCCTGTTCGCGGCGACGGTGGACCCGTGGAAATGCACCGGGTGCCTGGAATGCATCGAGGTGTGCGGCCCCGGAGCTCTCACAGCCCTCGACGAGGACACCGATGTGCTCGCCACCCTGCAGGACCGGTTCGAGTTCATGGGCGCGTTGCCGAACACGCCGGCGCGGTTCCTTGAGGACTCGACCACCCCGGACGGCGACCTGAAGCGGCTCATGCTGGACCGGGCCAACTTCTACTCCACCACCGGCGGGCACGGGGCGTGCCGCGGGTGCGGAGAGGTCACCGCGATCCGGCTCGTGATGGCCACCAGCCACGCCCTGGCCGACGACCGGCGCCGCGCGCATCTGCGGGAGCTCGACGCGTTGGTGACTGCGCTGCGGACCAAGCTCGGAACTGTGGAGGACGCCCAGCGGCGCCAGCGCATCGAAGGTGCGCTCACGACCTTGGAGAGCAGGCTGTACCTGTACGAGGGCGGCCCCACCGGTAACGGTCCGTCCCCGGTGGTCATCGCGAACGCCACCGGCTGCAGCAGTGTGTACGCATCAACCATGCCCTACAACTCCTACAGCGACCCCTGGGTCAACAGCCTGTTCCAGGACAGCGCCCCGCTGGCAAAGGGGATCTTCGAGGGGATCTCGGCGCAGATGACCCAGGACGTGCGGGCGCTTCGGATCGCGGCTCTCGAACTTGAGGATGCCTACGACGAGGCACGCGACGAGCCGGTGTTGCGCACGCTGTCGTGGGAGAGGTTCACGCCTGACGAGTTGGCGCTGCTGCCGACGATCATGTCCATCGGTGGGGACGGCGCGAGCTACGACATCGGCTTCGGCGCGATGTCGCGGATCCTGGCCAGCGATACCCCACTGAAGATGCTGGTGCTGGACTCGGGTGCGTACTCCAACACCGGCGGGCAGGCGTCCACATCCAGTTTCACCGGCCAGGACTCCGACCTGTCCCGTTTCGGTGGTTCGCACTCCGGCAAGCACGAGGCGCGCAAGGAACTGGCTCTGCTCGCCTCGTTCCACCCGCATGTGTATGCCTGCTCGACCAGCACTGCCTTCCACGGGCACTTCCTGGCAACGACCGTGGAGTACCTCGGCTACCCGAGCGCGCCGGCGGTCATGAACGTCTACACCCCGTGCGGGTCCGAACACGGCATCCCCGAGTCGTCGTCCAACGCCAGGGCGCGGATGGCGGTCGAGAGCCGGATGCACCCGCTGTTCGTGCACGATCCGAGGCGCGGCACAACCATGCGCGAGTGGTTCTCGATCGACGGCAATCCCGACGCCGACAAGGCGTGGACAACTACGACTCTGGAATACCTCGACGAACAGGGCGCCCTGCAGTTGTTGACGACCCCGCTGACGCCAGCCGAGTTCGCGCTGGGTGAGGTGCGGTTCAAGAAGCAGTTCCGCAAGGTGACGGCTGACGAGCAGGCGATCGCCGTGCCCATCGACGAGTACGTCGAACTGCCCGCGGACCGGCGCGCAGAACATGTGCCGTTCGTCTACGCGACCGACGAGGACCGGCACCTGATCAAGGTCGCTTGCTCGCATTCCATCGTCTCGCTGGTCGAGGACCGCCGGCGTTACTGGCAGACCCTGCAATACCTCTCAGGGGTCCACGAGGACCAGCTCACGGCACTGCATCGTGCGGATATCGAGGAGTTGCGCTCGAAGTTCGACGAGGCTTCGGCAGCCCGCGAGACTTCCCTGGACGACATCGCCAGGGCCATGTCGGAGTTGGCATCCTCGAGCCGGGCGCCAGGTGGGGCGACACTTCCGGTCATGTCCGTGCAGGGCACAAGCACCGCGGCGCCGGTGGACACGGTGCCGGCTGAATCGGGGCAAGGTCCCATTTGGATCGACACCGCCGACGAGGGTTTGTGCAACGACTGCGGCACCTGCTACCAGGAGTTGCCCCAGTTCTTCGCCAAGACCACGGTGGTCATCGACGGGCAGGCGCAGGTGATCGCCCGGATGATCCCCGGTGCGGCCGAGTCCGTGGAGGTCACGCCCGAGATCGCCAAGCGGATCGACCGGGTGCGCGCCAACTGCGACGCGGAGATCATCCGATGACCGCCGAGCTCGACCACCAGGTGGATCTGCTGCGCAGGCGACTGGTCAGCGACCCGCGAGCGTTCCGTGAGGTCTTCATCTCCGAGGGCATGCAGGCGGTGGCGTGGGAGTTCCAGCAGCCCGAGTTGGGCGGGGACTTCACGCGCAGGCTTTGGGAGACGCTGCTGCGTGGTGACGACAGCAGCACCGTTCTGATGCGGTTCATCTGGAACCTGCCGCTTTCGGGCAAGCGCAAGTTCGTGCGTGCCATCGACGCCCACCTGTCGGATCGCTATCCGATGTTCGCCGGGCTGTCGAAGGGGTGGCCGGCGCAGAACGCGATCGAGCCGTTCGTTCGGGACGCCGACAGCCGGGCCACTGACTTCGGCCTGGTGAACCAGGGATTCCTGGGCTACTTGGACCAGGGTTACAACCAGCGCGAAGTCGACCTGCTGGTGTGGCTGGAGGTCCTGCGCGACAAGCAGTGCGAGGAGAAGCCCTGCGAACTCGGGGAGTTCCTTGCCGGCTGCCGGGAGCCCACAGGTGGCTGTCCGGTAGCGATCCACATCCCGCAGGTCATCGAGCTGATCGGTAACGACCGGTTCCGCGAGGCGCTGGAACTGATGGAGTCCAGCAACCCGCTGCCGGACGTGACCGGTCGGGTCTGCCCGCAAGAACTGCAGTGCCAGGGCGCCTGTATCCAGAAGTTGCCGATCGCGATCGGCCAGCTCGAGTGGTACCTGCCCGAGCGCGAGAAGCTCGTCGACCCGCAGGCGACGGCGCGCCGGTTCGCAGGCGTACGCGACCCATGGGAGACGGCGACCCACCCACCGGTGGCGATCATCGGCTCGGGTCCTTCTGGGCTGATCAACGCCTACCTGTTGGCCGCCCAGGGCTTCCCGGTGACCGTCTTCGAGGCGTTCCACGCCCTCGGCGGGGTGCTGCGCTACGGCATCCCGGAGTTCCGCCTGCCCAACGAGTTGATCGATGACGTCGTGGCGAAGATCCGCCTGCTGGGCGGGAAGTTCGTGATGAACTTCGTGGTGGGCAAGACCGCCACGCTGCAGGACCTGCGCGACGCCGGCTTCGCCCGGATCTTCGTCGGTACCGGCGCCGGCCTGCCGCGGTTCATGAACGTGCCCGGCGAGCACCTGCTGAACGTGATGTCGGCCAACGAGTTCCTCACCCGGGTCAACCTGATGCAGGGGCTGCGCTCCGACTACGAGACGCCCCTGCCGGAGACCGCAGGCAAGCAGGTCTTGGTCATCGGCGGCGGCAACACGGCGATGGATGCCGCCCGGACCGCCCGGCGCCTCGGCGGCCACGTGACGATCGTCTACCGCCGCACGCAGGCGCAGATGCCAGCCCGGGTCGAGGAGCAGCACCACGCACTCGAAGAGGGCATCACGTTCGAGGAGTTGCGCTCGCCTGTGGAGTTCCTCGGTAACGACAGCGGTTTCGTCAAGGCCGCTGTCCTCGACGAGATGGAACTCGGCGAGCCCGACGATTCCGGGCGCCGCCGCCCTGTGTCCACGGGGCGCACCGCCACCAAACGGGCCGACCTGGTGATCATGGCACTCGGCAACGCCGCCAACCCGATCATCAAGGACTCGGAGCCGAGGCTGGAGACCTCGAAGTGGGGCACGATCAACCTCGATCACAAAGGTTCGCAGGAGACCACCTTGGCCGGTGTCTACACCGGTGGGGATGCAGCCCGCGGCGGGTCCACGGCGATCCTGGCAGCCGGCGACGGTCAGGCGGCAGCTAGGGAGATTCTGGCCATCGACGACCTCACCCCGGATGTGATCCGGGATTCTGTGGCACGCGCGCGCGCCTACACCGAACTGGCCACCACCGAGGCGACCATCCTCGACAAGGTCGACCTCAGTGACGGCATCGTCGAGTTCACCGTCCGGGCGCCGCTGATCGCACTGTCCGCGCAGGCCGGGCAGTTCGTCCGCGTGCTGCCTCAACCCGACGGTGAGCTCATCCCGCTCACGCTGGCCGATTGGGACGCCGAGGCGGGCACGATCGACCTGGTCGTGCAGGGTGTCGGCACGAGCAGCATCGAGATCAACCAGATGGCCGTCGGCGAGGCGTTCACCGGGATCGCCGGGCCGCTCGGGCGACCCAGTGAGATCGCTGCCCACGAGGCTGGCACGACTGTGGTCTTCACCGCCGGGGGCCTGGGCCTGCCGCCGGTGTTCCCGATCATGCGTGAACACCTGCGGGTCGGCAACCATGTCACGCTGATCGCAGGCTTCCGCAGTGCCGACCTGATGTTCTGGACCGATCCCGGCGAACGTGTCGAGCAGTTGCGGACCGAGTTCGGCGACCAGTTCGACGTCGTCTACACGACCAACGACGGTTCGTTCGGAGTACCAGGGTTCGTCACCGGGCCGCTGGAGGAAATGCTGCGCGGCCAGGGACGGCCGGTGGCAGAGGTCGTAACCATCGGGCCACCTTTGATGATGCGCGCCGTGAGCGACCTGAGCCGCCGCTTCGACACTGCCTGTGTGGCGAGCCTGAACTCGATCATGGTCGACGCCACCGGGATGTGCGGTGCCTGCATGGTGCCGGTGCTGATCGACGGCAAGCCAGTCCGCAAGCATGCCTGCATCGATGGCCCCGAGATCGACTCCCACATCATCGAGTGGGACAAGTTCCTACCGCGCTTCAACCAGTTCAGCGCCCAGGAGCAGGCCAGCCGCGCCCGTCACGGTCTGAACTGAACGGCTCGTCAGCTTTTCCGGACGACCTTGAACGAGACCTTCGTGGGTGAGGATGCGTTGCCCGCCGAGTCAGTCGCCGTGATCTGAATCGTGTGCTTGCGCCCCTTGCCAGGCCTGGACTTGACCGTTGCTGAGAACGGCGATCCGCACTTGGTGGCCTTCCCCTTGTCCACCCGGCAGGTGAAGGTCGCGTCCGCCTCGGAGCCGAAGGTGACCTTGACCTTGGCCTTCGCCTTCTTAGTGGTGATCTTCTTCTTCGGTGCCTTCGAAACAGTGATCGAAGGTGCTGTCGTGTCCGGCGCCGGCGTCGGTGCCGCGGCAGTCGTCGTGAACACCTGGTCGCCACCCCGGCTGTGAACCACGCCCTTTCGCAGCGCGATCAACCGGTAGTGGTACTGCGTGGCCGGTGCCAGACCGGACACAGTGGCCGTCACGGGTAGGTCGGCGTTGCCCGCACCGCCGGCGGTGACCGGGGTCTTCTGCCCGTACGCAGGACTGGTCCCGTACTCGAACTGGTAGTCGGTGGGGGTGGCGCTCGAGTTGTGGGTTCCGTTGAGGGTCGCGGCGCCCGTCGTGATGGCCGACGCGGCGGTGGTCACCGATGTGGGCAGCTTGAAGACATCACACTGACGAGCAGGGCTCACACCCCAGGCGTTCAGAGTTCCCACGTCTTCAGGGAAGTTGTCGCGGACGTTGAGGACCCATGCCCCGCTGCGCGAGTGCCCGTCGAAGGCCGACAGCGCCTCGGCGGGCCGATACGTACCGGTGAGACCACCCGCAGTGCTGAGTAGCGACCCTGTGATCGGCTGGGCGGCTTCGTCGTCGAGAACGAGGTCCACGAAGTTGTCACCGGCGCCGCCGGCGGCATCGACGAGGACCACCGTCGTCCCGGCGTGGGTCAAAGTGATCTTCAAGTCGCCGACGTAGGTGTGGGTGAGACTGCCGATCCTCACATCGAGGTCGCTGACATTGCCCGCGCCCTGCAGCGTGAGCGTCGAGTTCACCCCGGCAGGAGAATTGTCGGGGATGGCCTTCGGCACATCCGTGCTGTTGGTGAAGGACGGCTGGCCGACGGACACGGTCTTCACCGGGACGGCCACCGCACCGCTCGGGCCGGTCACGGAGACCGTGAGACCCACGGTGCTCTCACATGCTTGCGCCTCAGGCACCTTGACGGTGAACGGCGGGTCGTTCGCTGCGTTCTTCTCGGCAGGCACCGTCGGCCAGTTGCTCGTGCCGACAACCACCTGGGCGCCGTTGCTCGCGGTGATCGATCCGGTCACGGACGGGATCGCCGAGCCTGTCGTGTTCTGAACAGTGGTAGTGACCGCAAGCGTCTCGCCCGGCTCGGGGAACCCGTCGCCGTCGCCGAGCGGGGCGTTGTCGTTGACGGTCGTCGCGACGTGGAGCAATGCCGGCGGCAGCGAGAAGTCCTCCGTCGCGGTGGTGGCGTCCGCGTTCGGGGTGGTCGCCGAGTAGCCCATCCCGCGATCCGCGAAGACCTTCCAAACCTTCGACAGGCTCACGTTGTTGACCTGGGCGGACTGGATGATCGCGTCGCGCATCGTGAGCATGCTGGGCGAGGCAGGTGACAGCCGCATACCGCCGGTGATGATCTTGAGGGCGTCGTTGCGGCCCAGCGCTGTGCGCAAGTCCCACATCGTCTGACCCCAGATCTCGCCGTTGTCGTGCACACCGTTGTTGTTCACCTTGCCCAAGTCGCCGTAGGTGAAGCCGCCGGATCCGGCTGTCCCGGACGCCGGACACTGCGCGTTCGCCGCTCCGACGGTGCAGTCGATCCCCTGTTCGCGTATGCCTTGAGTGCCTAACACGTACTGGCCCATCACCAGGTTGCCGGGCCCGGCCGGGTCGGTCTTGTCGCCCTCATGTACCAGCAGGTCCAGGGCGTAGAAGTCCGACCATCCCTCACCCATGGCGCCGGACTGCGCACCGCCGAGGTTGACCAGGCGGTCGGACAGGCCGTGCGTGTACTCGTGGTAGACGATCTCGGCGTCTGCACTCCCATCGACGTCGTAGAGGGCATCCCACACGTACATCTGCATCCGTGGCGACTCGCCGTCGCCAGGCGTGGCCATATTCGCGTTGTTCATCCCGCTGGAGTCCTGGGCCTCGGCCAGTACGGCATCGCCGCCCAGACCCTGCCCGCTGGCGTTGACGTGCTCGAAGTTTCCCGCACCCTCGTCGAAGCCGATGGGCGCGGCCAGCAGGGCATCGTGGAAATGGTTGACCAAGTAGAACAGCCCGACGGCACCGGGGTTGCGGTTGGCGGCCTTCGTCGCTGCATTGGTGCTGTCCCAGGTGCATCCGAAGGCCGGGCACTCCGGCTGCTGGTTGAAGAACTGCGTCGGGTAGGTCCAGTTGCCGGCCAGACCGCCGTTGCGCAGGACTTTCTCACTGTCCTGATACCCGTTGGTGCCGTTGTTGTCCACGTAGGTGTGAGTGTTGTTGCCCATCAACTGGTTGCCGTTCGCGGCCGACCGGTCCAGCCAGGTCGGGTCTGTACCGAAGTTCACGGCCGTGGGCGCAACCCCACTGAACGGGTGCAGCGGCCAGACCTGGGCGTCGTTGTTGTCGAACGCCGTCAACGACTGCCGGAAGAGCACCTCGCCGGAGTTGGCAGCCACAGCGACCCGGTACAGGATCGAGTCGCTGTCCAACACCTGGACATCCCAGACCAGCCGGTCCTCGCCAGCTTGGGCGAAGACCCTCAGCGTGGCCGACTCGGCGTAGGTCTCGTAGGTGGTCTTGCGGTCCGGACCCTTCGAGCGTTCCTCTACTGGCGGCACGCTCGCCTCACCCCCCACGTTCTCGCGAGCGGCCAAGAGGGCGTCGTCGGCTGTGAGGTCCGGGGTGGTCGTGGGCACGGAGAGGTCGCTGACCGGCGCACCGCTGATGTTGATCAGCCGTCCGTTCTTCGTCACGTTCCCGCGCAGGTAGCTGTCGAAGGACTCGATCCCGTCGACGCTCTGTGAGAATGTGACGTGGGTGACGCCGTCGATCGCGGTGTAGGACTTAGTGACCTGCAAGTTCGCCAGATCGCCGCTGTCCAGACCGAAGGCCCGCCGCTGATCACTGACGTATGCGAGGACGATGTGTGCCGGCGCTTGCTTGGATGCAGCGGTGAGCAGCCCGTCGGTGCGGCCCACGAAGGCAACCGCGCCGGTCTGCGGGCTGGAGTCCACAAAACCCTCAGCTCCGAGGGTGCTGTCGAGGCGATCCGCCGCCCGCGGGGCGACAGGTGCCACCTTCTGGGTCTTGCGCACATCCATGTTGGGCAGCATTTGGTCCCGGTGGTCATCGACTGCCGACGCCGGAGCGGCGCTCACCGCCACGCACCCAACGGCTACTGACAAGAAGGCAAGACGCACGGCGGCGGCTCTTCGCATGGTTACGCTCGATCTCGCTTGGCGCAGTCGCCGATGGTCGACGCCGCTGACCGGCCAAACTTACACTGGCGACCCTCGCCCAACAAGAGCCTGATCTTGCAGACTGTCCGAAGGGACCAACCGCCAGCCAAGACTGCGAACAACCGCCCAACGCGTTGACTTCCCCCGAACCTGTAACCGGTGCACCGGCACACGCGTTGGACCAGTTCCCGGCCGTCCCCTACAGGCGGCGGTCGCGCAATACGGGGAACTCGTCGCGCACTTGATGCGGCAGACCGGGGTCGAGATCCATGAGCAGGACGCCGGGTTCGGTGAGATCGCCCACGACCTGTCCGCGGGGGTCAACGATCGTCGTGTGTCCGCCCATCGCCATGCCATTGCTATGGCCGGTCGAGTTGGCGCCGATCACCCACAACTGGTTCTCCGTGGCCCGGGCCGCGGTCAACAGACTCCAGTGCGCGATCCGCGCAGCCGGCCAGCCCGTGGGGATCAGGACGGCGGTGGCGTCAGCGTCCGTCAGAGCCCGGAACATCTCCGGGAAACGCAGGTCGTAACAGGTCGCCAGGCCGGTGACCCCCAGTGGCGTCTCGACCGTGACGACGGTTTGACCAGCGTTCAGGGTCACCGCCTCACCGGTGTCGAACCCGAACAAGTGGATCTTCCGGTAGGTGGCCAGCACCTCTGCGTTCGGTCCGAAGACCACCGACGTGTTGAAGAGGTCGTCGCCGTCGCGCTCGAGGAATGAACCCGCGTGCAGGACCCTCCCCGGCGCGAGGTCGGACATATGTGCGCACCACGTCTCAAGCGGGACCGCGTGGTCGAGGTTCTCGGCGACAGCGAACGGTCCGATTTCCCACAACTCGGGCAGCACAATGAGGTCCGCCTCGATGCCCGCGGTCACTTCGCGGACCCGACGCCGGCGCAACGATGCGTCATGCTCGTCCGACAGGTTCAACTGCACTGCAGCAACGCGGGTCATAGCAGCAGGTTAGTCGCGACTACATTTACCGGCATGAATCCACTTGTGGCCGCCTGGCAGGATGCGATCGATTCGTTCGTTGCGACGGTGGACCAGATCAGCGATGAATCCTTCGCTACGCCATCGTTGCTTCCGGGCTGGACGGTAGGGGACATCGTCGCGCACGTGGCTGCGCTGGAGGCCGAACTGTGCGGGGATCCGTTGCCCGATCATCAGCCCGACTGGAACGCCCTTGCCCACGCTGACGACGCATTCTCGCGCTACACCGAACTGGGGGTGGACCACCGCCGGGGAATGAGTCCCCAGGCGTTGCGCGCTGAGCTGGCCGAGGTCAGGCGTCGCCGAAGTAGCGAGTTGCGCGAGGGTCCGCAGGGTGACGACGATCTGGTGCGTGGGATCGCCGGGAACACCTGGCCATTGCGACGGGTATTGAGGATGCGCTGCTTCGACATCTTCCTGCATGAGTTCGACGTGCGCGACGCCTTGGAACTCGGCGTACCGCGGATCGGTGCGGCTGGGACGGTGACCGTGGGTTTGATGGCCGACAGCCTGGGTTACGTCTGGGTCAAGAAGGCGCAGGCGCTGCCGGGCCAGGTGCTTCATTTCGTCGTGCCGGGCTACGTCGACCAGTGGATCGGCGTGGGGGAGGACGGCCGAGGTCGTGCGGTGGAAGCGACGCAGCCCACAACGACGGTGTCGATGGATGTGCTGGCATTCATCAGGCTGGCGTCCGGGCGTCGGCCGGACCCGCACGCGGCCTCCGTCGCCGGAGATCAGAACCTGGCAGAACTTGTGCTGCAGGGTTTAAACGTCTCGCCGTAGCGGCTGGTCACGGCAGGCGGTGTGGTTTTTCGGCGAGTAAGTGGTCGGTTTCCAGCTTTGCCTGGGTGGGGGGTCAGCCGGTTCAACCTTTTCCGGAGCCGCGCAGTTGAGGTCGGTTTCCAGCTTTGCCTGGGTGGAGGGTCAGCCGGTTCAACCTTTCCCGGAGGCGGTGTGTTTTCCGGCGAGTAAGTGGTCGGTTTCCAGCTTTGCCTGGGTGGGGGGTCAGCCGGTTCAACCTTTTCCGGAGCCGCGCAGTTGAGGTCGGTGCTCCAGGTGGCTCAGGCCGTTGTAGGCGAGGTTCACAAGATGAGCCACGACATCGTCCTTGTCGGGTTTGCGCGCATCGAGCCACCACTGACCCGTCAAAGCCACCATCCCGACGAGCATCTGGGAGTACATCGGAGCCAGTTTCGCGTTGAACCCGCGGGCCTTGAACTGGCTGGCCAGCAGGTGCTCGACGTGGTCGGCGACTTCGACGATCAAGCTGGCGAAGCTACCGGTGGGCACAGGGGAGTCGCGAACCAGGATCCGGAACCCGTCGCTCTCGCCTTCGATGTAATCGAACAGGGCCATACCGGCTTGCTCGAGCAACAGCCGCGGGTTGTCGCCGGTGAACGAGTCCGTGATCTGCCGGACCAGCGTCTGCATCTCGCGGTCGACAATGACGGCGTACAGGCCCTCCTTGCCGCCGAAGTGCTCGTATACGACCGGCTTCGAGACCTCGGCCGCTGCGGCGATCTCCTCGACGGTCACTGCTTCGTACCCCCGGGCAGCGAACAAGGACTTGCCGACACCCAGCAACTGGTCGCGCCGTTGCTGGGCGGTCATCCGTACGCGGCTCACTGCCCCATTGTGGCGGGTCGGGTGAGCTTGGCCTGTATCCGCTCCGGTTTGGGCCACTTGACGTCGCGAACCCAGCCGCGGTTTTCAGCGAAGCGGATCAAGGCCGCCGACGGGTCGATCTGACGGGGTAGGACTCCGTGGCGCGCGGCCGTGGGTTCGGCGTGGTGGAAGTTGTGCCACGACTCCCCGAGACTCGGCACTGCCAGCCAAGCCACGTTGCGGGACTCGTCGCGGGTGACGAAAGGCTGCTTGCCCCAGATGTGGCACACCGAGTTGATACTCCAGGTCACGTGATGCACCAGCGCGATCCGGACCAAGCCAGCCCAGAAGAAGGCCGTGAGCGCACCCTGCCAACTCCAGGTAATGAGCCCGCCCAGAACTGCTGGTGCGAGGAAGGTGGCCAGCGCCAGCCAGCCGAAGGCGCCGCTCAGTCGAGACGTGAGTGGGCGGTTGAGCATGTCCGGGGCCCAGCGGCGTGCGTCAATCGGCTCCTGGGCGACCAGCCAGCCGACGTGCGCCCACATGAAACCTTTGGTCACCGCCCAGGGCCCGGTGCCGTACTTCCACGGTGAGTGCGGGTCGTCGGCCTCGTCGGAGTTGGCGTGGTGCTTGCGATGCCCGGCCACCCAGGAGGAGATCGACCCTTCCAACGCCAAGGATCCTGCCACGCCGAGCACCGCCGCCACCCATGGTTTCGCCTTGAACGAGCCGTGGGTGAAGTAGCGGTGGTAGCCGACGGTGATACCGGCGGCCGTGATCAGATAGAGCGCAACCGCCAGCAGGACGTCCAGCCAGGAGATCCATTGGTTCCACGCCACGGGGATTGCCGCCACAAGCGCAAGCAGCGGAACCACGATGATCGCCCCCACAGCGACTCGTGCGGAGAGGCTCGGCTCTGCTGACCGGGTGTACTGCTCAGCGGTGACGTTGGCCATGGTCCGACTCCCTACGGATGCGTAACTTTCCTAACCGTAACTTACGCTTGCGTAGGTGTCGAGGGATTCTGGCGGTCAGGCCTCCAGCGTCCCGCGCAGAACGGTCACAGTTGAATGGGTCGGATCGCCGTCGAGGGGTTCGTCGGAGATGTCCACAGCTGAGAAGGTTTCCAGATCAACACCGTCAGGAACCGGGAATGTCGCCTGCTGCTCACCAGGTCCGAGGCTGCCCAGGGCGATCAACCCGCTGTTCTCTGGATCCAGCAGCCACACCTCGTAGAAACCCTCCGGTCCAGCCAGCTGCGAGGCTTTCACAGTCACGGTGTAGCCGGCGTCGGTGCGGTTCAGAGTCGCGTCCGCCTGCCCTCCGCGGTCGGGGCCGTCGGGCATCGGTGTCAGCTGGGCCGAAGCGACGATCGACGTGGGGGTGTCCTGGCCGGTGCTGACGGCCACGACCGCTCCGCCGACGAGGATGCCCGCCGCCGAGGCCGCCACCAGACCTGTCCAGCGGGGTAGACCCTTGCGCTGGGTGGCGCGGCTCAGCGGTACGGGCTCGGTCGCTAGTTGTTCCTCGATGCGGTTCCACACCCGGGCCGGCGGTTCGGATAACCGGTCGGGGCCTCCGGAGGCGCGACCCACGAGGACAACCTGGGAGAAGTCGGCCAATTCTGCTGCACACTGCTCGCAGACTTCGACGTGCGTCGCACAATCGGACTCGACGGGCTCGCCGAGCGACATCAGAGCTAGTTCGTCTAGATCACAGTGCTGCTGCATGGGTCACCTCCAATCGAGTGCGCATTCTTTGCAAGGACCGCCGGATGTGGCTTTTCACCGTTCCGAGCGGCATGTTCAGTTTTTCCGCGATCTGCTGGTGGGTCAGATCGTCGAAGAAAGCGAGCCGGATGATTTGCCGGGCCGGCTCACCGAGGTCATCGATCTCGTCAGCGACGGACACTTGGGCGGAGACATCCGGGCTGTGTTCGGCTGCTTCGGGGGCGTGGTCAAGGGATACTTCGTCCCGACGCTTGCGGTGGAAATCTGCGATCCGCCGCCGGGTGATGGCCAACAACCAGGCTGGCACATTCCCAGCGTCCGGATCGAAGTTCTCCCGGCTGCGCCACGCGGAGATGAAGACCGCTTGGGTGACATCCTCCGCATCGGCCGAAGATGGCACCGATCTCAACGCCACTGTGTACACCAGACGGGACCACCGCTGGTAGGCCTCCGCCAGTGCGGACTCTTCCCCTGCGGCCAGCTGTCGCCCTACTTCGGCAACGTCCAGCTCAGTCATGGAAGCAGTCTCCCACACGGCGGAGGCCCCCTGAATTGGTGCAGTGAGAAGTCTCACGGCAGGAGCGTGGTGGATGCTATCCCAACAACCCGGCCTTGGGCACAAGCACGGCGTTGATCCCGTGGGCAATCTGCTTGTTGCCCTTGTTGATGCCGGCTTGGACGACTCGGGCGGTCGGGAAGTCCTTGTTCTGGTCGACCACCCGGATTTTGCCCTTCTTGACCTTGATCGTCAGCTTGCCTCCCTGCGCCGTCTTCAGCTTCGTGCCGTTGGCCTTGGCCGCCTGCTTGCTGGTGATGGTCTTGCCGGCCACCACGTGGTAGAGCAGGATGTTCTCGATCTGCTTGATGGAGAGAGTCGACGCGATTGCCTCGAAAGCGGCTTGCTCGGAGTTAACTTCCACGCCCAGGCCCTTCACGAGGTTGATGAACGCGCGGTCCTGGGGTGCGAACACCGTCAGACGCTGGTCACCTTGGGTGACGAGCGCCACCGGGCTCTTGTCATCGGCGGTGATGACGGCCAGGGCTGCCTGGGTCAGGATGTCGTAGTCCTTGCCGTTGCTGTCGAACTCGTCGTTGTCAGCCAGTAGCACGCTGGCCAGCGAGTCGTTGCCCGCTTTCGCGGTGGCGGGGGCCACGGCCAGACCAACGCCGAGAGCGGCGGTGGCCGCAACGGCGGTGCCAGCGGTGATCGTGCGTTTGATGTTCATTTGTTGCCTCCTGTTTGTGGGTTACATAGAGGAGTTCGCGCCGGAGGGGTGGTTTGGATGCAGCGTTTTTGAAACGTTATATTTCAGGTGTCCGGGGCTGGGCCCGTGTCAGGCGCCCGCCTCAACCGCACCGGCCGCTAACCAGGGCGCCCGGAGGTTCGTCCGGCCACGTCAGGTCCCGCCTCAACCGCAGCCGCCGCTCCGCGTTAGAGGTTGTGCTGTTGGTTAGAGAAACAACGCGTGGATTCGCTAACGAGGACCACAACCTCTAACCAACCGGGGCCGGGCCCACGTCAGGTCCCGCCTCAACCGCAGCCGCCGCTAACCGGGGCCGGGCCCACGTCAGGTCCCGCCTCAACCGCAGCGGCCGCTAACCGGGGCCGGGCCCACGTCAGGCGCCCGCCTCAACCGAAGCGGCCGCTCCGCGTTAGAGGTTGTGCTGTTGGTTAGAGAAACAACGCGTGGATTCGCTAACGAGGACCACAACCTCTAACCAACCGGGGCCGGGCCCGAGTCAGGTCCCGCCTCAGCCTGGACCGGCCGCTAACCGGGGCCGGGCCCACGTCAGGCGCCCGCCTCAGCCTGAACCGTTGCCCCGAGGCCGGTGCGAAGGTCGCGGGCGTGCCAGCCCAGTTCCGCCTGCGCCTTGGCCGGGCTGCCCAAGTAGCTGGCCCGCGAGGCACGCAGCGACTCTGACCGGTAAGTCGCCGGCAGCGGCAGGAACCTCTCCAGGAAACCGGCCGACAATGCTGACGCACCCACCATCGCGTCCGGCATCACAATCGGGGCCGGACCGCCGGCGATCTCAGAGGTGATGCGCAAGACCTCGGCCATGGTCGTGCGCGGTCCAGCGAGCATGTAGCTCTCACCGGAGCGGCCCGATTCCATGGCCAGAACATGGCCGGTGGCGATGTCGTCCACGTACGCCATGCAAATGCGCATGCCGGCGGGGACCAAGACCCGCTTGCGCCGCGCCGCCTGGCGGATCAACTCACCGATCTGGCTGGTGTCCCCGGGGCCGTAGACGGCACTGGGCATGGTGATCACGACGTCGAGCCCGTCCGCAGCGAAACCCTGTGCGATCTCGTGGGCCTGTGCCTTCGTGTGGTCGTAAACCGAAAGGTGTTCGCCGGTGAAGGTGTAGGTCTCGTCGCGGACCTCGCCGTGGGTGTCGGAGTTCACGGCCACGGTGGAGGTGTAGACCACCCGGGGCACCCCGGCATCGCGAGCCGCGTCGAGCGCGTTGCGGGTTCCTTGTACGTTGACAGCCCAGCCCTGCTCCGGGTCCGAACTGCCGACCTTGTACCAGCCCGCGACGTGGAACACCCCGTCGGCGCCCTCGAACGCTTTCACCATGGAACTGCGCGAGGTGACATCTCCGGGGACGAGATCAACGCCCAGGGCGCTCAGCGACGCCGCCTTGGCCGGGTTGCGCACGACCGCAACTACCTCGTGGTCAGCCTCACGCAACTGCCGCGCGAGGTAACGGCCGATGAAACCTGTGCCCCCAGTGAGTGCGTAGCGCATTGCCCCATGGTGGCACGCCTGGTTTCAGCCCACCCGTTGCAGCGACCCGTCGATGGTGGTCAGCAGCAGTTCCCCGCGGGCATCGAGGCCGAACGACGTGACGCCGTCGGCCTGCCCGATCTGCTGGCGCTGACCGTCGCGGTAGGCCCAGACCGTGCCGGAGATGAAGTCCCCGAACACGTACCACCCCTGCAGAGAGGGGACATCCGAGCCGCGGTACACGTAGCCACCGGTGATGCTCCCGCCGAGTTTGCGGCCATAGGTCAGAACCGGTTTGGTGACGTCGCGTCCGGCGCAACGGTCGGCGTTGTAACGGCTCTCCCCCTCAAAGCACGACCAGCCGAAGTCGAAACGCTTGCCGTCGGTTGACATCCGGTCCACCTCCTCGAACTTGTCCTGCCCCACGTCCCCGATCCACATCTGGCCGGTGGGCGCATCGATGCTGAACCGCCAGGGATTGCGCAGGCCGACTGCCACGATCCGCCGGTCTCCGGACTTGGGGTTGGACGCTGGGATGCAGTATTTGCGCTTGCCGCACGTCGGGTCGATTCGAAGAATCTTGCCGCGCAGGTCCTGGAGGCTGCGAGCCGCGTCAAATGGGTCGCCGGATCCCCCGCCGTCCCCGGTGGAGATGTACAGCAGCCCCCTATAAAGCGCCAGTTGGCCGCCGTTGTGGTTCTGGTTCACTGGATGCTTAATGCGGATGATCTTGCGTTCCCCGCCGCCCTTGGTGAAACGCGAGACCTGCAGGGCGCCGCGGGTATCGGTGTAGGCGGCGTAGAACTGGCCACCTTGGACCCGCACCATGGACAGCAGCCCCTGCTCACCCTCGGTGGACAGCCCGCGAACCCGGAACCACGTCGAGGTGTTGCCGTTGGGCTTCACTTTGACGATGCGCCCGTCCTTCTCGGTCACCAACAGCGCGCGCTTGGGACCCGGGACCACACTCGTGGGTGCAGAGAGGTTGCTGGTGACCGTCTGGAGGTCGACCGGCCCAGGTGAGGCAGCAATGGCAGCTGCGAGCAGCGTTTCAGCGAGCATGGGTCGAGCGTAGACCGGTTCGTCGGATCTCAGGTCCGTTGGCCACCGCGGGCGGAGTGTGGCCTGTCCGAATTTGCAGGCTCATCAGGGGGCTGCCTGAGGTCCGCTGAGGGGGAGTGCGGTCGGGTCCATGATCATCCTGCAAATCCGGACAACATCGCGCCTGCCTTTCGTGACCTGTCGAGGTCACGGTGCGCGGGAACCGGTCAGGCGGTGGTTGCCGGGTTCTTGTGCGCGTGGGCCCGCCACCACAGGAACGTGCCGACACCAAGGAAGATCTGCGGCACCCACGAGCAGGCCCGCCAGACCAAGGTCGCCGCCAGCGCGTCGTTCTGATCCATTCCGAAGGAGACCAGCAGCGCCGTCAACGCGGCGTCCACGGTGCCCAGTCCGCCAGGGGTGAGCGGGATCATGGTGCCCAGCCGCGAGATCGCGAAGGCGGCGAAGGCCTCAGCCGCCGTCAAGCCCGAGGACCGTCCGTCGGATACCGCCCGGATGGCCACGAACAGGATGAGGAACTGACCGAAGATCATCCCAAAGTTGGACGCAGTGATCGAGATCCAGTGTTTGGAGACCACCCCGACGATCTGCGATCGGAAGTCCACGACTTCGGTGACAACGTCGTATTCCTTGTGCATGCGGTGCAGGATCGGGTTGGCCAACTTCTGCCCCCACCCACCGATCTTGCGGGCCAGGTCCTCGCTGCGCAGGATCAGTGCGAAGACGAGTACGGCGCCACCGATCGCCAGCAGACCGACAATCGCTGCGGTCAGGTATTGCTGCGGGTTCTCCCCGCTGAGCAGCAGCAGAAGGACGCCGATCACAGGCAGTCCCAGCGTCATGAAGACGCTCCAGACGCTGGTGATGGCGATGCCAGTCGTGGCTGCCGCCGAACTCACCTTGTAGCCGGCCAACATCGCGTACTGCACACCGAGGCCCACCGCCCCACCTGCCGGGACAGCGTTCGAGATGGTGAACGAGGTCTGGCGCACAACGAATGCGGGGTTGTACTTCAGGCCCGGGATCGCGGCCATGAGGGGGAAGACGTAGACCCACAGGTTGACAACGATTGCGACCAGTAGGGACGCCTTGTCCAGGTTGCTCATCGCCTGCACGGCGTCCCAGGCGTCGGAGTAGTTGCCCAGTTTCGGCAGGATGCCCGCGAACACGATGACAAGCGTCACGACCGTGATGACACCGGCGATGATGCTCTTCTTCTTGTCGAGTTTCGGGATCTCCGGTTCGGTGGGAGTCGCGGCGGCGTCGTCGGTCACCAGATCACCGTGCCATATCCAGGTCCCAGACCTTCACACCGCCAAGGATTCCGGCGACGTTGGGTACAACGGTCACATCCTCGCCGAGTTCGACGGTGAGTTTCTTGGCGTTTCCGCCCCCGACGAAAAGGTGGTCCCAGCCGAAGACCGGGCGTAATCCGTCCACGGTGGCGAGGATCCGCCTGGACCACTTCTGTGGCCCGAGGCGCTTGAGCACTGCCTTGCCCATCCAGGTGTCGTAGGTGAACCCCTTGCGCACCGGTGCGTGGGACATCTCCAGGTGCGGGGCGAGCCGGCCATCGTCGTAGACCGCGCAGCCGAGGCCAGTTCCGAGGGTGAACATCACCTCCAGGCCGGTTCGTTTAACGACTGCCGCGCCCTGAACCTCCGCATCGTTGAGAACGCGCACCGGTTTACCGAAGGCTTGCTCGAGGGCGGCCGTCGCGTCCCAGTTTCGCCAGGCCCGGTCCAGTTCGGGGTCCTTGCGGGTGTAGGGCCCGTGCAGGTTCGGGTAGTGGGGTGTGGAGATCACGACCCCGTGCCGGATCATGCCCGGGATGCCCACGGTGACGCGGTCGAAGTCGGGCATCGCTGAGGTGATCTGCTGCAGCACGCCGATGAAGCGATCAGGCGGCAAGGGGTAAGGGGTCTTGATGCGGATGCGTTCGGCCAGCAGTTGCGCGTCGGCATCCACGACCGAGCCCTTGATGCCGGAGCCACCGCAGTCGAGGGCGAGCGTTCGCATGGGCTCAGCCTGCCCGACAAAGCGCGGGTTCACTCGTCAGGGGCGGGCTTGGCAGGGCTGGACAGCCCGGGTACGTGCCAAGCGTTGACGATCTTGGCCAATGCCGTGACGAGGAACAACTGCCCGATGATCGCTTCCAGCACCGCCACGGACTGCCCGGGGTTGGCCGCCGGCACCAAGTCGCCGTAGCCGGTGGTGGTCAGGGTGATGAAGCTGAAGAAGAGGAACTCGGCGCCGTTGCCCCGTCCTGCGTCCCCGAAGAAGGCCGGGTCGGGTTGCCAAACGCTGATCGCCCGGTACGTGAACGAGAACATCAGGCCCAGCATCAGATAGACAGCGATCCCTCCCAGGATCGTGCGACCGTCCACCGTGTCCCTGCGGATGAGGTGGCGAAGGATGACGGCCGGGGCGATCAGGTAGAGGATCGCGCTGAGCACCGGCAGGGCCTTGAGCGCTGGGTGGTCGAAGGTGAACGCGAGGCCGAAGATCCAGGTCGCAAGGGACGCCACTGCCAGGGCGACGCACGCGATACCGGCGATCCGTTGCGCCCGTCGGGACTCCGAGGCGGAGAAGGTCAGGTACAAGGTGGCCAGTTGCACGACCCACACGGCGGTCAGCCCGCCCTCGCCCTCGGCGGTGGCGGCCACGACGTACGTCAAACACAGCAGCGCGACGACAAGGCCGTACCGGTTGGCGGCGTCGCGGTCTGTGACGGTGTTCAGCTGCGGCATTGGGTCATAGGGCCGAGGTATCGGTGGAGTCCAGGATTCCCTGAGCTGCCGCGGCGCCGCCCTTGGTCGGAGCCCCGCGCAGGATGCGTTCGAAGACCACGGCGAGCGCGGCTCCGGCCACCGGGCCCACCACATACACCCAGTAGTTGGTGAAGTCCCATCCGACCAGCGCCGGTCCCAGGGATCGGATGGGGTTCATCGATGCACCGCTGACCGGGGCCCCCCACACCGACACCAGACCGATGTAGGAGCCCACCGCGATGGCCCCGGCGATGCCGATGTTGCGGGCGCCGGTCGCTGTGCCGAGGATGACGCTGACCAGGCCGAGGGTGAGCAACCCCTCCATGAGGGCCGCGGTGGGAGCGCTCACGCCAGCGGCCGGAAGTGTGGCGCCGGCCATGATGTCGCCGAAGGTCCATTGCAGGAACAGACATGCGAGGGTCGCGCCGACGAATTGGGCGAGTATGTAGCCGGGGACCCGCAGCCACGGAAAGTTGCCCCGGGTGGCGAAGGCCAGCGTGACGGCCGGGTTGAGGTGGGCGCCGCTGATCGTGCCCATGAAGAAGATGATTCCCATGACCATCATCCCGGGGGCGAGGGCTTTCATGGCAAGGGTCAGTTCGCCCCCGAACGCCGCCGCGCCGACCACCCCTCCGCCGGCCGCCACAACAACCAGCAGGAAAGTGCCCCAGACTTCGCTGAACAGACGGCGGTACTCCAGGGAGGAATCGTCGAACTGCTGGGCGTCCAGGCTCGTCGCGCGGTAGCGGCGTTCGAGCCATTCGACGACTGGCTCTCCATCATGATCATCGGCCGGCGTTGTAGTCATGTGCCAAAGGTGGCCCACGCAAGAGGAGGCGGCAAGCACCTCGCGCCCGTGTCACGATCTGATGCAGGCCGCTATCTGGCGCGGCGCAGAGCTGTACGATCGCCTCACGACCAGCGAGGAGACCGCTATGCGCAAGTCCGTCGTCACCGTTTCCATCGCCACCGCTGTGGTGGCCCCGTTGCTTTTCAGTGCCCCGGCGATGGCGGGCAGCTTCCCCCGCAAGGCCGTCCAGAACGCCATTGAGAGTCAGATCAAAGAGGTCGTCGGGCAGAAGGCCACAGTGAAGTGCCCCGCACGATCGAGTTGGACCAGGGGTGCGGTGTTCTTCTGCAACGCCAAGCCCACCAACGGCGCTGCTTCCTACCGGGTCAAGGTCACCCTCGGCCGGGAGAAGACCCACGCCTTCCGCTGGCTCAAGGTCGGCTGAGACGGGCGGGGTCGCCACCCGCTCCCCCGTTGTCGCGAAGTTGACGCGACACGCCGGGGCAGCGTGTCCGGGTAACTTCGCAACATCGGCGGGTTGGGCGGCCAAACCGACGCGAAAAGGGGCCGCGGACAGCAGAAACCCCGGCCACCACTTCTGGCGACCGGGGTTTGCGTGCTTTAGAAGGCGTCCTCGGACAGTTCCATGAGCTCGAGGTTGGTCGTCTCAGCAGCGAGTCGCTCGCCCGCGAGCAGCGGCAGGCGGTTCTGGGCGAACCACTTGGCAGCGGCGATCTTGCCCTTGTAGAACTCCTGGTCCTTGGCCGAAGCGCCTGCTTCCAGCGCGGCACCAGCGACCTCGGCCTGGCGCAGCAGCAGCCAACCGATGATCAGGTCGCCGACCGCCATCAGCAGTCGCGTGGTGTTCAGGCCGACCTTGTAGATCTCGTGGATCTCCTTCTGGGAGGCCATCGCCCAGCCGCCCAGTGAGCCGATGAGGCCCTGGACGTCCTCGAGCGCCTTGCCCAGCAACTCACGCTCGGCAGCAAGCTGGTCCCCGTCGCCGGTGTTCTTGACGGTCTCGGTGATCTCGGCGGCCACCTTCGTGATCGCCTGGAACTGGTCGCGGACCATCTTGCGGAAGAAGAAGTCAAGGCCCTGGATCGCCGTGGTGCCCTCGTACAAGGTGTCGATCTTGGCATCGCGGATGTACTGCTCGATCGGGTAGTCCTGCAGGTAGCCCGAACCTCCCAGGGTCTGCAGCGACTGCGCGAGCATCTCGTAGGAGCGCTCGGAGCCGACGCCTTTGACGATCGGCAGCAGCAGGTCGTTGATCCGCTCGGCCATGTCGTCCTCGCCGCCGGTCAGTCGCGCTTGGGCGACCTTGTCCTGCCACATCGCGGTGTACATAACCAGCGCGCGCATGCCCTCGGCATAGCTCTTCTGCAGCATCAGCGACCGGCGGACGTCCGGGTGGTGGATGATCGACACACGCGGGGCGGTCTTGTCGAGCATCTGGGTCAAGTCGGCGCCCTGCAGGCGGTTCTTGGCGTAGTCCAGGGCGTTCAGGTAGCCGGTGCCAAGAGTGGCGATGGCCTTCGTGCCGACCATCATGCGCGCGTACTCAATCACCTTGAACATCTGAGCGATGCCCTCGTGGGTGTCTCCAACCAGGTAGCCGATCGCCGGCTCCTTGTCCCCGAAGGTGATCTCGCAGGTTGTGGAGACCTTGAGGCCCATCTTCTTCTCGACGTTGGTGACATACGCACCGTTGCGTGCGCCGAGTTCGCCGGTCTCGATGTCGAACATGTACTTGGGCACTACGAACAGGCTCAAGCCCTTCGTTCCGGCACCGCCTGCGCCCTCGACGCCCTCGGGCCGGGCGAGCACCAGGTGGATGATGTTGTCGCTCATGTCGTGCTCGGCGGAGGTGATGAAGCGCTTCACGCCCTCGATGCGCCAGGTGCCGTCCCCATTGTCGAAGGCCTTGGCGCGCCCTGCGCCAACGTCGGATCCGGCGTCAGGCTCGGTGAGCACCATGGTGGCGCCCCACTGACCGTCGATCATGCGCTCGGCCATCTTGCGCTGGTCCTCGTTGCCGATGTTGTACAGGATCCCGGCGAAACCTGGGCCGGACATGTACATGAATGCGGCGGGGTTCGCGCCGAGCACGAGTTCAGCCACGGCCCAGCGCAGCGAGGGCGGGCAGTTGATCCCGCCGAGGCCTTCGGGGATCTCCAGGCGCCAGCCCTCGGAGTCCATCAGTGCCTGGTAAGCCTTCTTGAAGTCCTCGGGCATCGTCACCGAGTAGGTGGCCGGGTCGTAGACCGGCGGGTTGCGGTCGGCCGAGGCGAACGTGTCGGACAAGATGCCCGTGGCCAGCGCCTCTGTGTTCTTGAGGAAGTCCTTGGCGGTGTCCACATCGATGTCCTCGAACGGGGCTGTGCCCATCCGCTCGGTTCCCCCGAAGACTTCGAACAGGTTGAACTCGATGTCGCGCAGGTTGCTCTTGTAGTGGCTCACCGGTTTTTCTCCCGATTCAAGCACCGCCAAATGGCGGGGCGGGTCGTGTTACCCGTCAGTAACTAATAATGCTACTCGCCGGTAACTTCGCGCAAGGGCACGGGGGTGGCACAGATCACAAGAACCCCCCGCACCTCCAGTGGCGCAGGGGGTTCTGCCGACCACCAAGCAGAACGAACGACACACGAGGGCCGCTGCGACGCCCCCTCCTCGTCACAGCGGCCCGGGTTGGATCACGGACCGGTGAGTTCGGCCACGCGGGTTGCGGTGAGTGTGCCGCCGATGGCCTCGCCCGCGCCGTCGAATCCCAGCACGACACCGTCACTCGGTGAGCATGCGAGGCTGACCGAGCCCTCGGCGGCGTTCGTGTAGGTGGCGGCCAGAGCGAACGGCTGCGTCTTGTTGAGAGCCGATACAGACCAGATGGAGTGGGTGTCGGTCAGCGTGCCAGTGGTGGAGTCCAAGCGGCACGTGATCACGGTCGTCTCGCCGCTCGTCGCCCTGACACTGGTGTTCGCATTGACCATGTAGGTACCGGCGGGCAGCGTCAGCTTGGCGATGTCGTTTCCGCCGATCAGTGTGAGCTCACTGAGCGACTTCGCCGTCGTGCGCTGCGCTACGTACCCGTTACTCGGACCGCGCTCACCTTGTACGCCAGCTGGGCCTTGCGGGCCGGTCTGGTTGAAGGTGATCTTCTTCTCCTTCTTCGTGCAGGTGGCGCCCTTCTGCGCGTTGATGAACCGGACGTCGCCGGTCTTCTTCACCATGCATGCTGTGATGACTCCGGTGTTGGAGTCGGGGATCTTCGTGGGTGCTGATACTGCGTTCGCGATGCCCATCGCGGCCAGACTGCCCGCCGCGAAGCATCCGAGCGCAACTGCCCAGGGCTGCGCTTGCATTTTGTGCCTCCTTCGACACCTTCAGCGTATTCCGAAACTCACCGTCCTCAAATTGCCTTCAGTCCCTGCAACCGAACCTCCACAAAAGCGTCACCGCGGCTCCATCGAGCGGGTCAGACTGTAGGCATGTGCCGCTTATTCGGCGTCAACGCCGGGACCCGCGAGGTGCGGGCGACGTACTGGTTGCTCGACGCCCCCGACAGCATCCTGGCCGAGAGTCATCGCAATCCGGACGGGTCTGGGATCGGGTGGTTCGGGGCCGACGACACAGCGCACATCGACAAGGCGCCGCGCAGCGCTTTCACCGACGCCTCGTTCTCCGCCGAGGCTGGCTCAGTCAGAGCGCGCACGCTCATAACCCACATCCGGGCGGCCACTGCCGGTCACGACTCGTTGGTCAACACCCACCCGTTCCTTGTGGACGGATTGATCGTCGCGCACAACGGAGGTTTCGGGGACCTGTCTGCCGTGGACGCTGAGCTGGGCGATTGGGACTCGCGGGTGCAGGGTCAGACCGACTCGGAGCGCTACGCCACCTTGATCGCGAAGTGCGCGGCTGAGGCTGGCGATGTGGGCGAGGGCATCGTGCGGGCCGCGAATTGGCTGGCCGATCACGTGCCCATGTACTCGCTGAACTGCTTGGTCGCCTCAGCTGGGAACCTCTGGGCGCTGCGCTATCCGGACCAGCGGGCCCTGCATGTGGCGCGGCGGGTGGTGGATCCGGCAACCGGTGGTGAATGGGAAGGAGCGTCGCGGGTGGCCCGCCACGGGATCGCCTCCGATGAGCCCACGGCCATTGTCCTGGTGGCCAGTGAGCGGATCGACGGCAGCGACGACTGGCGCATGCTCGACCCGGGGGAGTTGTTGCACATCGGACCAGACCTGCAGGTGACGTCCCGCGTGGCGGTGGACCACCCGCCGGCCCACCTGCACCTGCTGAACGAAGCCGATCCCAATGTGGATGACGTGTGATTAGGTACGCCCTTTCAACCATCTTTGCGACATTTCGGACGCTAAACGTACCTTTCGGGTTGATCACGGAGGGTTGAGCCTGCAGCCCAACCAATTCGGTACACGGATCCACTGTGAGGCTGCCCCGCTGGGCGACTAGCCTCTTGTTCATGCCCGTACGCAAAGTCGCACTGCTCACCGCGGGGGGCCTCGCCCCGTGCCTGTCCTCGGCCGTCGGTGGCCTCATCCAGAAGTACACCGAGGTGGACCCGACCATAGAGATCATCGCGTATCTCAACGGATACCACGGTCTGCTCCTGGGTAACTCGGTGCCGGTCACGCAGGAGGTCCGCGAAAGCGCCGCCCTTCTGCACAAGTTCGGCGGCAGCCCGATCGGCAACAGTCGCGTCAAACTGACCAACGTCGACGACTGCCTCAAACGCGGACTGGTGCAGCCCGGACAGGACCCGCTGAAAGTGGCTGCCGACCAGCTCACCGCCGACGGGGTGGATGTCCTGCACACCATCGGTGGCGACGACACGAACACCACCGCTGCGGACCTCGCCGCCTACCTGCACGAGAACGGCTACGAACTCACCGTCGTCGGGCTGCCCAAGACGATCGACAACGATGTCGTGCCTATCAAGCAGTCCCTGGGGGCATGGACCGCCGCCGAACAGGGATCGGTATTCGCCCAGAACATCATCGCCGAGCACACCTCGAACCCGCGGATGCTGATCATCCACGAGGTCATGGGCCGGGCCTGTGGCTGGCTCACCGCGGCCACCGCAGTGAAGTACCGCGAGTGGTTGGACTCCCAGGACTGGAACCCCGGTATCGGTCTGGACCGCCGCGGTTGGGACGTGCACGCGGTGTTCGTGCCGGAGATGGGCTTCGATGTCGCCGCTGAGGCGCAACGGTTGCTCGCGGTCATGGACGATGTGGGTGCCGTCAACATCTTCCTTTCCGAAGGCGCGGGTGTGACCGAGATCGTCGCCGAGATGCAGGCCCGCGGCGAGGAGGTGGGCCGCGACGCCTTCGGGCACGTGAAACTGGACACGATCAACCCGGGCCAGTGGTTCGGCCACCAGTTCGCCGACATGCTCAAAGCCGAGAAGACCATGGTGTGGAAGAGCGGCTACTTCGCCCGTTCAGCGGCCTCCAACGCCGAGGACCTCGCGCTGATCAAGCAGTGCACCGACTTGGCCGTCGAGGCCGCCCTGCGGGGCGAGTCCGGGGTCACCGGGCAGGACGAGGAGGCCGGTGACGAGCTGCGGGTCATCGAGTTCCCGCGCATCGCCGGGCACAAAGCCTTCGACATCGACCAGCCGTGGTTCGAGGACCTGCTGGCCGGGATCGGGCAGGCAAAGGGCCCGAAGGCCCACTGACCCGGTGGTCGTTCATCCTCCCCGGGGCTCGTGTCGCGCTGAGCAACCTGTCGGTGTCCGTTTTTGCAGGTTGATCAAGGTGGTCGGCCGGTGCTGCCCCACGACATGCGGGCTGCCTTCATGATCAACCTGCAGATCCGGACAGGGAGTGGTCGTTCATCCTCCCCGGGGCGGTGTCGTGTTGAGCAGCCTGTCGGTGTCCGTTTTTGCAGGTTGATCAACGTGGTCGGCCGGTGCTGCCCCACGACATGCGGGCTGCCTTCATGATCAACCTGCAGATCCGGACAGTCAGTGGTCGTGTCTGCCGAACACCAGCCACCAAACCGGCTCCAGCGCCTCGAGTAACAGGCCGACATGCGTGGTGACCGGGCGGAAGAGGTGGCGCACAATCGGGCGCTTTGGACCTTCGTCAACCACCGGCACACGGATGCCGCGGCGGAGGCGATGTGGGCCAGAGACGGTGTTCGCTGGGGGCTGTTCGGGATCCCTGATGAGCAGGTCGCAGCACTACCGCCCCTGCCCGGCACAACCGTGGCCGAGTTCGGGGCGGGTACCGCTTTCTTCTCCGCGGCGCTGACCAGGGCAGGTGCCCGGCCCATCGCCATCGACGTCAGCGAGGACCAACTCGCCACCGCTGCCCGCTGCCAGACCAGCCACAATCTGCGGTTTCCGCTGGTCCAAGCCGACGCCCACGCCGTTCCCCTTCGCGATGGGTCGGTCGACCTCGTGGTCAGTGAACACGGCGCGAGTGTCTGGTGTGACCCGCAGGTCTGGGTGGGCGAAGCGGCCCGCATACTCAAGCCCGGCGGGTGGCTGGTCTTCCTGGTGAACAGTGTCCTGTCGACTCTGTGCGTTCCCGCTGAAGGTCCGGCGTTGCCGACTCTGCAGCGCCCGTATGGCGAGCTCGGCCGGATGAGGTTCGACGGCGTGGAGTACCACCCGTCGCACAGCCAGTGGATCGATGTTCTGCGCCGGCACGGTTTCACCGTGCAGGCCCTGCACGAACTGCTCGCACCCGAAGACGCTGTGGGCCAGGACTTCTACGAGATCGCGCAGGCCGACTGGGCCAGCCGGTGGCCAGCAGAGGATCTGTGGGTGGCTCGCTTAGGCTCGTAGTCGTGGACGAGATGCGGGCCTCGGATGCCGATCGTGATCGCTATGCGGCGGTGCTGCAGCAGGCGTTCGTGGATGGGCGTCTGACCCAAAGCGAGTACAACGACCGGCTCGGCGCCGTCATGGAGGCCAAGACTTACGGCGAACTGCAGCCACTCATCGCCGACCTGCCCTCGGACAACCTTCCCGTGCCGCGACCGGCGGCCGATCTGGTGCCCGCCACCGGGTCCGGTCCGCCCATGGTCGCGGTGTTCAGCGGCGTGGAACGCAAGGGTGTCTGGGCCATGCCCGAGGACAACTACGCGGTCGCGGTGTTCGGCAGCGTCGAGATCGATCTGCGCGAGGCCCAGATCGGCGCCACGGAAAACGAGATTCGCGCCTTCGCCATCCTGGGCAGTGTCGAGATCACCGTTCCCAAAGGCATGCGCGTGGACCTTAACGGGATCGGTATCCTCGGCGAGTTCTCGCGTTCCAAGGCAACGGCACCACCCGACCCGAACGCGCCACTGATACGCGTCTCCGGGCTGGCATTTCTGGGCAGCGTGACCGTCAAAGAGAAGGACTGAGTCCCCTCGCCGCTAGGCTGCGGTGCATGTCTGCTTCAACGGCCGAAGGTGCAAGCCCCCCCAAGGGTGCCCTGGCGAAGCTGTTCGCCGTCGCCATCATGGTGGGGCTTGCGGCAGGCGCGGGAGTCGTCGCATTCTTAGCAGCCGAACATCAGATCCAGACGCTGCTGTGGACCACAATCCCCGATGCGCTCGGTGGCACACCGGGATGGTGGGTGTTCGCGGTGCTGTTGGTCGGCGCGGTCGGGGTCTGGGGGGCTCTGAAACTGCCGGGTCACGGGGGTCACCGCCCACTGGACGGCCTGGGGATTGACATCGGCCCCAAGGTCATCGGGTCGGTTGTCGTGGCTGCGCTGATCTCCTTGAGCGTAGGGGCCGTCGTCGGTCCTGAGGCGCCGCTCATGGCCGTCGGTTCCGCGATCGGCGGCTTGATCGCATTTCGTACGACTGAGGACGTCCGCAAGGTCTTGATGTTGGCAGGAGCGGCGGCGGCCGTCACGATGATCCTGGGCAACCCGATGGTTTCGGCCGTACTGCTGCTGGAGGCCGCCGCGCTCAAAGGCAGCCCGGGTGGCAAGAAGGTGATGATCGCCATCCTGCCGGTCCTGGTCGCGATGGGATTCGGCTACCTGATCCAGGTGGGCGTGGGCGACTGGAGCGGAGTGGGCGCGTCGAAGCTGGCGGTCGCCGGCCTACCGGCTTACCCGAGCGTGCAGGTGTTGGACCTGCTCCTGGCGGTGGTGGTGGGCGTCGTGACCGCACTGTTCGCGGTGATGGCCGTGGAGAGCGGCACCATCTTCCAGAACAAGATCCCCGGTCAACTGACTCGCCTGCTGCTCGCCGCGGTCATCGTGGCTGGCGCGGCGGTGGCAACACGGGCCATCACTGGTGAGCCCGTCGACACCGTGCTCTTCTCAGGGCAGGAAGCCACGGCCAGCGTGCTGGGCATCACCTCGGCCGGGACGGTTCTGATCATTGCTATCGCTAAGGCGATCGGCTACGCAGTCTCGCTGGGCGGCGGATTCCGCGGCGGCATGGTCTTCCCGGCCGTGTTCCTCGGTGTGGCGCTGGCCACCTGGATGTCATTGCTGGTCTCGGGAAGCAGCGTCTCGGCGTTGTCGGCGGCGGGGATCGCAGCGGCGGTCGCCGGGGTGTTGCGGCTTCCATTCACCGGGGTCTTGCTGGCTCTGTTGCTATGCGCCGCGGCCGGTCTCGCGGTGACGACCCCGGCAATCATCGGCGCGGTCATCGGGGTGCTGATCAGGGTCGCCGCTGATGCCAAACTTGCCCGCGTCACTGAAGGTGAGAGCCCCGCCGAACAGCCAGCGTGAGCCACCCGATCACCCACGCAGCGGTGATCACGTGCATGGCTTGCAGGGCTGGCGGCAGACCCAGTAGGGAGGCGGCCAGCAGCACCAACCCACCGGCCGCCACCCAGGCTGAGGGGTACTTGGTGACCCGCGCCGCCGCGTAGGCGCACATGCCAGCGAGCACCCCCACGACCAGGCAGACCAGAACCACCGACAGAGCAGTCACGCTGACATCGCCGATAGGGGTAACCGACCATCCGCGCCAGTCGGCGACCAGCAGCACCACCAAGTCGCAGACCGCTGCGGCGACGCCGGCCGCGACCCCAACCCGCATCAGAAACGGCAGTGTCACCCGGCGCTGGGGCCGACGGGCCCCGCCCCCGAGCGCGCTCAAAGCGTCGGGGTCGAAGCTCACAGTGCTGGGAAGACCCGTCCGGTGTTCTCCTCGGACTCGTAGATGTCCGCAGGCGGGCCGACGATGGAAGCGTCGGGGTTGCCGACCACGTCCAGGTTCTTCTCCGGGTAGTCCAGCCGGCTCAGGACCCAGCGCATCGCCTCTAGCCGGCCACGCTTCTTGTCGTTGCTGCGAACCACGGTCCAGGGCGCGAAATCGGTGTCGGTGTACCAGAACATCGCTTCCTTCGCGGCGGTGTAGTCGTGCCAGCGGTCAAGGCTTGCCAGGTCCATCGGGCTGAGCTTCCACTGCCGGACCGGGTCGATCCGGCGAATGGTGAAGCGGGTGATCTGTTCCTTGCGCGAGACGGAGAACCAGAACTTGAACAAGATGATCCCGTCGCGGACCATCATGCGTTCGAAGTCGGGGGCCTGGCGCATGAACTCCCGGTACTCCTGCTCGCTGCAGAACCCCATGACCCGTTCGACGCCGGCGCGGTTGTACCAGGAGCGGTCGAACATCACGATCTCGCCGTGGGTGGGCAGGTGGCGGATGTAGCGCTGGAAGTACCACTGACCGGCCTCGCGCTCGGACGGTTTCTCCAGGGCGATGACCCTTGCGCCGCGGGGGTTGAGATGTTCCATGAACCGCTTGATCGTGCCGCCCTTGCCCGCGGCGTCCCGGCCTTCGAAGACCATCACGATGCGCTGGCCGGTCTCCTTGACCCAGCCCTGCATCTTCAACAGTTCGATCTGGAGCAATCGCTTGCTCAGTTCGTAGTCGCGCCGGGACATCCGCTCGTCGTAGGGGTAGCCCTCGCGGAACGTGTCCACCGGGGTGCCAGTCGGGCCGATGAGGACCGGGTCGTCCACCTCGTCCCAGGTTCCGGTCGCGCTGAGCCCGTGGCGCTCGAAGGTGTCGTCCTCGAGGTCCTGCAGGCTGGTGATGATCTCCTGGAGATCCATCACGGCTTCGATGTCCAGGTAGTGGTCTTCGCTCACAACAACCATTGTGGGCGCTGCGCCGGTTTGGTGCTGGCGCAGGTGTCGGTCAGGTCTCCCGGTTGGCCACCCTGGCCTGCACGGAAAGGATCCACCCGACCAGATCCTTGTTGATCATCGACTCCACTTTCCCGCCCAACGGCCAGGGAACCCCTCGTGTCTTCGTCTCGGTGATCACGACGTAGTCCACGTCCTCCCCGTTCTGGGACAGGGAGGCCCGTCCTGTGCAGGTGGCGGCCGGGTGACCGTTCAACTCCACGCGGATGTCCCCGAGCGGTTCCTCAGCCTTCCACTCCTGCCACCACACCAGCTCCACCTCTTGAGGAAGGAACTTCTGGGCCAAAGAGGGAATGCCCGCCTTGTCGGTGCGGAAGGACCAGGGCATTTGCGCTTCGACACCGCTGTCCTCCGCCTTGATGTCGATATCTCCGGGGGTCACTCCGACCTCTTTGGCGAAGGCCTCGAGGAAGGCGTGCTGGCTCAGCAGCTGCTGAACGGCTTGCACGGTGGTGGCTTCGATGACTGCGCGGTGTTCCATAGCGTGATTCTGCCTGGTGAGCGCGCCGGTTGCCGTGGCGATTCCACACGGATGCGACCATGGCAACGTGGAACTCAGCCGCAGACACCTGCTCGTGGCGGGTGCCGGCCTTGTCACCGCCGCGTGCGCATCCGAGCAGCCGCAGACCGCTGGTGCACCCGCCGCGAAGATCACCCCGAGTCCGAAGGCGGCCACTGCCGAGGCACCCACCTCACGCTGGCGGGCCGGCAGAGTCGCGCCTGCCGCATTGCTGTCCGCCTACGCCAACGACTCCGTTGCGATCGGCGAACCCCTGCAATTACATGTCTCGGCCGCCGCCGACTGGCGTGCGTCGATCTACCGGATCGGCTACTTCGCGGGTAAGGGGGCGACCAAGGTCGCGGAGGTGCAGGGGCCCGAGAAGGTTCACGGTGGCCGCAGTGTGGATCCGAGCACCAGGGCGGTCTCGGTGGACTGGCCGGTCGTGGCCGAGGTCGACACAACCGGCTGGATCTCGGGGCTCTACACCGTCGTCGTGCGTACCAAGGACGGCGGAACGAACATCCCGTTCGTCGTTCGCGGTGGTGCGGCGGCCGGGAAGGTGGCGATCATCGCCGCCAGCATGACCTGGCAGGCCTACAACGTGTGGGGCGGCGCGAGTCTGTACCGCAGCCTCGGTGGCGATTTCGCCGGTCGCTCCTACGCCGTCTCCTACAGCCGCCCCTACGACCACTCGTTGTGGGGAGCGCCCATCGCGATGGGCTTCGACGTCCCGGTCGCCCGGTTCGCCGACGAGCTGGGCATCGACCACGTCTGGTTCACGAACGCTGACATCGCCCGCGACCCCGGGCTGCTGGACGGGGCGGCCGGAGTCGTGTCCACCGGCCACGACGAGTACTGGCCAGCGTCGTACCGGCGGGCGTTGATCAAGGCCCGCGACGCCGGATCGCCGCTGGCATTTCTGGGTGCCAACGCCGGCTACTGGCGGGTCGGGCTGCGTGGGGACGAGGTCTATTGCGCCAAGGATGCGGCCATCCAGCCCAAGAACATCCGCTGGCGCGACCTGGGCAAGCCCGAGTCAGCGGTGGTCGGCGCCCTGTACGACGCGTTCCCCGTCAGCGGTCCGATGGTGATCCGGGAACCAGGTTTCGGACTCTTCGACGGGATCAAGGTTTCGAAGGGGACAGCCTTCCCGGGGTTGATCGGCATCGAGACCGACCGCTACTACCCGGGCTACCAGACACCGGCGCAGATCGAGGTGCCGACCTTGTCGCCGGTGACCTGCCGGGGCAAAGGAACCTGGTCCACGATGACCTACTACGGAGTCGACTCGGGAGCCAAGGTTTTCGCTTCAGGAACGATGAACTGGACGCGCTCGTTGACCGGGCCGTCGGCCAAGAAGGGCATCACCGGCGCATCCTCGGACTTCAGTCGCGCGGTCACCGCGAACCTGCTGGAAGGAATGGCCGACGGGTCGCTGCCCGAAGCCCGCAGGGACGTGCCTAAGCTGCCCGACTACAACACGTCGGGCGCGGCCTGAGGCGCCGTCGGTGCCGCAACTGGTGGGATGGGCGCCGCTTCAGTCCGATCAGGCGAACACGCGGCGCCCGGCGGCACCCACAAGGTTGGTGCCAAGGCGCAGCAGACCGCTCACCGACGTCAGCTTCACCCGAGGGACCGAAGAGGTCTCGACGATCGGCCAACCGCGTTCGGTCGCGATCTCGCGCAGTTCGGGCTCCGGGTTGACCGCCACCGGGTGGCCCACTGCCTCAAGCATGGGCAGGTCGCTGGCTGAGTCTGTGTAGGCGAAGCAGTCGGCCAGGTCGTAGCCGTTCTCCTGGGCCATCTGCGCCATCACCGCGACCTTGCCCTCCTTGTAGCAGAAGGGTCCGACCAGGTCGCCGGTGTAGACGCCGTTGTCGTCGCGAGCCGCAGTGGTCCCCACGCCGTGCTCAAGGCCGGCGGTGTGGGCCAGGCGCGAGACGATCTCCGTGGGCGAGGCGCTGATGACGACACGGTCGACGCCAGCTGCGCCGTGCTGGTCGAGGACCTCGCGCATCGCCGGCTTGATGGAGGCGATCAGCCCGTCGATGAAGAAGTCGCCGAGGGCCTCCACATCCGCGGCCTTGTGTCCCTGCACAGCGCGCAGGATGCGGTCGCGCACCTGCTCGGAGCGCTCGTCGGTCGCGCCCTTGAGTAAGAAGCTCAGACCGTTGCGAAGGTCCTTGGCCAGGTCGGTCTTGCTCACGAATCCATGACGGAAGGCGGCCTTGGCCAACGGGATGTTGGCCGAGCCGGGGATAAGGGTTCCATCCAGATCGAAGAAGGCTGCTACTGAAGTCTGCATGCTTCTATCGTCCCCACAATTTGCAGGTACGAATAGTCAATCTTGACTAGGGTTGTGGCTACTTCTTATGTCAGGGTGACAAAATGCAGCCCTGGTCCCGCCTGTCTGTCGATCTTGCCTCCAAGTTGCGCCCGGCGTTGCCCGACTTGGTCGCCGCCACGGGCGCAGAGATTGTCGGTGGGGTGCCCGCCTACACCGAGGCCGACATGGGTCCCGTGGTCCTGAAGGGGACGCAGGTCGCCCTCAGCCGACTGCTGGACCTCTTCGGCACTGACAGTCCTGCCCTGGACGGGCGGGCGAACGGCTTCTACCGGCGGATCGGGGCCATCGAGAGCCAGCAGGGCAGGTCGATGGAGGCCTTGCTAGCGGCCTACCGAATCGGTGCCCGGGTTGCCTGGGAGCACATGTCCGCGCAGGCTCTGCGTGAAGGGGTGGACACCGCATCGCTGGTCACACTCGCAGAGGCAATCTTCGTTTACATCGATGAGGTGTCAGCGGCCAGCGCCTTGGGCCATGCCTCGCAGGCGGGGATGCGCGACGTGGCGCGTTCGCGGTTGGTGCAGGCGCTTCTGGATGGCCGCGCTCTGACCGACCCAGTGGGGCTACAGGCCGACGCTGATGCAGCGGGCTGGACCGTCCCGGAGCGCATGGCTGTGGCGGTGGTCCCGATGCCGGCAGGCAGGGAGCCCACAGCCCCGCCGGAGGTTCTGGCCCTGATCGAGAACGGGGAGGCGGTGGCGGTTCTGCCCGACCCATCGGGACCCGGGCGCCGGGACGCGCTGGAACGGGCTTGGGCAGACACCCAGGTCTTCGTCGGCACCGTACGGTCACCGGCCGAGGCGGCGGTCTCGCTTGCCCATGCCCGGCGGGTTCAGCGCCTGGTTGAACAGGGCCGCCTGCCCAACACCCGAATTGTGGCTGCGGCCGATCATCTGGCCGAAATGGTCATCGCCGCGGACTCCGAACTGCTGGCGGAATTGCAGCGACGTGTCCTTGTGCCGCTCACTGGGGTCTCGGCGGGCAAGCGACAGGCGCTCGAGCAGACACTGGCCGCGTGGCTGGCGTTCCAAGGTGATCGGCAACTGGTGGCTGAACACCTCGTGGTGCATCCGCAGACAGTTTCGTACCGGATGTTGCGCCTGCGGGAACTGTTCGGGAAGGCGCTCGACGACCCACACGTGCGGCTGTCGCTGCAACTGGTTCTTGGAGTACCGGACTAGTCGAGGATCAACGGCGGTGGGTCGGACAAGCCGAATGCGGCAAGTGGGGTGAGCACTCCCAGGGCTGCGGCGCCTGTGTGCTGGTCGCGAGGCACCTCGATCCAGCAGTTGCGGAACCTGTCGTCCGGGGCATTCCAGCCCAGATCAACCAGCACGTCCCGCAGCGGTTCGGGCAGCGGGTCCGGGTAGGGCCCACCGTCGCTGGCTTCGACGTGAAGCAGCCCGTCTCCGCGGATCCACCTCAGGAAGCCGCCTCCGGGGAAGGTCCAGCGACCGACCTCGTCCTCGACGCATCGTTGCCATTGGACCAGCAGCCACTCCTGGGCCGATTGGGCCTGTGCCATCGACAACGCTCGGGCGTCGAGGTCACGTTGCACCGATCGCAGGAACTCGAGCAGACCACCGTCGGAGATGTCGATCCGGCGGCCGGAGTAGATCGCGTAGATGCTGTTCACAGACACCACGGTTGGCTCGCCGGCGATGACGAACTGCAGTTGACTGTTGCCCTCAACTCCGCCCCAATGAAGAACCTGCCATCGTGGCAGATGTTGCATTGCAGACAGAATTACTGCCTCGTCCCCCATTTGATGATCCCCCGTTTAGTTGTTGCCTCGCTCAATGTTACGCGACGTGCCGCTGCCCGGCTTTGGGTGATGAACGGACCACTGAGTGGTCGTTTGGTCACCAGAAGGCAGGGGGCCGGCTCAGGTCGCAACCGTGACGAGCGCGGTCATCCGCTCCTCAATGGTGGCTGGGACATCCTCTATCGCCGCGTCGATCCCGTGCTCGTCCAGCAGGGCGCGCAGGGCCATCCGGTCGGGGTCAACAACCCGCACCGCCCGGCCGGCCAACGTCACTGCCAAACCGGCATCGCTGAGGACGTCGAAGACCCGTGCCCAGTCCTGCGCGGAAACCGCGACCGCAGTTGTCCCGTCCACGATGTCGGCCTCAGTGCCTTGCGCGACCAGGCGTCCCTGCGACATGAGCAGCAACCGGTCGCACTGACTGGCTTCCTGCATGTAGTGGGTGGTGACCAGCACTGCCACACCGTCGCTGGACTGCTCACGGATGCTGTCCCACAGACGCGCTCTGGCCAGCGGTTCCACCCCCGACGTGGGTTCGTCGAGGACCAGGACGTCCGGGCAGTGCTGCAAGGCGCAGGCGAAAGCCAACTGCCTGCGCTGGCCAAGCGGGAGGTCACCGACCAGACGGTCCTTCGAAGCCGCCAGCGACGGCCCCAGCGTGGCGGGCTCGCATCCGAAGGCCTGCGCCGCGAAGGCCAAGTTCTCCGCCACCGTGAGTTCGGCGTACAGCCCGAGGCCTTGGGGCACATAGCCCAGGCTCGCCCTTCCGGCGCGGTCCGGCGCCCGGCCGCCGAGCAGTGCATGGCCGGAGGTCGGCCTTAACAGTCCCAGCAGCATCCGAATCGTCGTGGTCTTACCCGCGCCGTTGGCACCGAGAAGTCCGACGACCTCCCCCGGCGCGACCTGGAAACTCACGTCGTCCACGGCCGTGAAGTTCCCGAACGACGCCGTCAGGGACACCGCCTCCAAACGCGCGTTCACGATGCTTGTCCCGCCAGAGATGCCACGATGCACGCATCCTCAAGGGTCATCGCAACCACATGCGCCGTCGCGGGCGGGGATAGCGGCCACCATTCGTGGAACAACTCCCCGCTGCGCCAGGCGAACTCGAGACGCTCAGGCTGGGCGGTTCGGACTATTACGCCGGCGGTTGCCTCGACTATCTGCTCCGCGGACCCGGCAAGCAGCGCCCGACCGCCCTCGAGCACCAGGATCTGTCCGGCCCGCTCGGCCTCGTCCATGTAGGTGGTGGCCATCACCACCGCGGTTCCGTGGGCGGCAGCCCGGGTGATCAAGCGCCAGAGTTCCACCCGGCTCACCGGGTCCACGCCGGTGCTCGGCTCGTCAAGGACCAGCAGGTCGGGACGGTGCAGCATGGCCAGGCAGAAGCCCAGCTTGTTGCGCATCCCGCCTGAGAGCTGACCTGCCAACCGCCCGCGCACGCCCGCCAGGTCCGCGCGCCCCAGCAGGTCCGCAGAACGGTCGGCAAGCTCGGCCCTGGACAGTCCGTACGCGCTGCCGATGAAGGCCACGTTCTCGTCCACCGTCAGGTCCGACCAACTGCCCGCGCCGCTGGGCATGTAACCGATGCGGGTTTTGGGTGGGGACTCGACAGTGCCTGCCCACGGCCGAACGAGACCGACCATCGCCTTGAGCAGGGTGGACTTGCCGGCGCCGTCGCCGCCCACCACGGCGGTGATCTGACCAGCCGGGGTGGCGAGGGTCACGTCGGTCAGGACGGTCCGGTTTGCGTACCGGACGCTCAGACCTTGCACGCCCATCAGGACGCCTTGGACCGGTGACGGCGTTCACCGGGAGCCAAATTGCGGCGGAACCGCAGTACCGCGCCGGTGAACACGATGACGGCCATGATGCTGAGCATCAACAGCGGGAACCACAGGGCGTCCAGAGGTGCTCCGCGTAGCATCACGCCCTGCGAGATCATCGTGAAGTAGGTCAGTGGCAGTAGGTAACTGATCCAGCGCACACCCCACGGAATCGCGTCCAGCGGGAAGATGATGCCGGACAGCAGGATCTGCGGGAGCAGGAAGAAGAAGGCGGTCTGGATAGCCTGACCCACGTTCTGCGAGATCGTGGAAATGAAGACCCCGAGTCCCAGGACCACGAACAGGAACAGTCCAGCTCCGAGTGCGAAGACGGCCACATTGCCGTTGAACGGGACATCGAACAGCGCCATGCCCAACAACGTGACCAGAACCATGTCCAGGGACGCGAGCAGGAAGTACGGAGTGATCTTGCCAAGGATCACGGTGCTCGGTTTGATCGGCATCACGGCCAGTTGTTCGATGGTCCCGGTCTGCTTCTCCTTGACCATCCCGATGCTGGTGATGATCGTTCCGATGAAGGTGAGGATCAGCCCGATGATGGCCGGCACCATCACCCAACTCGTCTTGAGCTCGGGGTTGAAGAGGATCTGTGTCTGCACCTGGTCGCCGAGGCGGTTGAAGGAGGCCACCGCGCTCTGGGCGGAGAACAGGGAGGACCCGTCGATGTACGCGATCACAGGTTGGGTCCCGGTCACGATCGCGACGTCGACATCGTTGCGCGACAGCAGGTCCTGCGCGGTCTGGGCGCCAGCTTGGGCGTCGACCAGAGTGACTTCGAACGGGGCCTGGGGTACTGCGGCGAGCAGAGTGGCGGCCTGTTCGGCCTGCGGGCCGAGGGTTGCTGTGGGGATGCTGTCCACGGAGAAGTTGGCCGCATACCCGAACACGATCAGTAACAGGATCGGCATCGCGATGAGCATGCCCATCGTCCGGTGATCGCGGCGTAACTCGCGGAACTCTTTGAGGATCATCGCTCGCACGGCCTTCAGGCTACGCCTGCTAGCGGCGTGAATGGCGGCCGTTGGGGTTTGCCTGCTGCCTCCTGGTTAGAGGTTGTGGTCCTGGTTAGCGAATCCACGTGTGTTTTCGCTAACGAACCGCACAACCTCTAACGCGGGCAGGTGGGGGGAGACGGTTATCTGCTAGCTGGGCCTGCGGGTTGACGTCGGTCGATCTGCGGGGCCAGCAGATCCCGCCCCGGGGAATCAGCCCTCGTCAGAGGCGTCTCGTCCGGGCTTGTTGGCCTCTTTGAGCAGGTCCCGGATCTCGGTCAGCAGGTCCTCGGCGGTGGCGTCTTCCACCTTCTCGCCGTACATGCGGGTCTTGGCGGCGGCCATCGGCGCGACGAAGACGAAGTAGACCACGGCGGCGGTGATGAGGAACGTGATGATCGCACCGATGATCAGACCGATGTTGATGACCTGGTCGCCGGGGATGCCGATGGTCCCACCGATGCCGTCCTTGTCCAGGCCGAGCAGGGAGAAGATGGCGTTCACCACCGGCGTGATGAGAGCGGTGTTCATTGCGCCGATGAGGGCGGTGAAAGCTGCGCCGATGACGACGGCGACAGCGAGGTCGATGACGTTGCCGCGCAGAATGAAGTCGCGGAATCCCTTGATCATTTGCAGTCCTCGAATCGATGACGTTTCATTCGATCGTAAGAGAACGTCCGTCCTAGTCAGGGCCGGGGTGCGCCGGCGGGACCGGCGTTGACCTCGTTCAGGAGTTGTTCGACGTCTTGATCACGGGTAACCACAGGAGCGGGCTCTGCCGGCGCAACGGTTTCGGTGGGCTTCGGCCGGCCGGCGAAGAACCGGGTGACTGCGCCGAGGACCGCGCCCGCAGCCAGGGCCAGCAGTGGGTCCAGCGTTACGGTCGATTCAGCCCCGAGTGCGGCGGGCACCACCACCGTCGAACTCATCGCCCACGCCAGGAAGGCAGCTAGCGCGGCGGTAACCGTGACCGCCCCGAGCCAGGTGCTGCGGTGCTTGAACAGCCGAAGGATCAGCCCGACAAGGGCGGTCAGAAGCAGTGCCACCACGACCCCACCGATTGCGTACAGCAGCCCCTGGTCCCAGGTCGAGAACTCCTGCGTCTGCGGGGTCAAGCGCGTCAGACTCGCGCTGACCGGGATCCCTGCCAGCCCGAAGAGGACCAGCGTTCCGGCCACCGGGTACAGCAACCCCAGCGCGATCCCCACTGCGGTCGAGCTTGTTAGGTAGATCGCGCCTGCGACAGCCGCGCCGGTGAGCACGACCCCAAGACCCACAAGCAGACCGAGCGCGACACCGCGGCCGCTGCGCCACCAGCGAAGACCCACGGTGTGAAGAAGCCACACGAGGGCCACGAGGCCCGCAGCCCCGGCAACGGCCCCAGGACGCTGGCCGTCCCAGAACCACGCCAACCCCTCGGTGGTCGTGACGCTGCCCGCGGCGTTGGCTGTGGTCTGACTGACTGTGGCGCCGGCCACCAGCAGGGCTGCCCCGGCCGCCGCGCCCAATGCCGCGGGGGCGGCAGTCCACGCCGGTCGGTTCTTCGCCCGCACCGCCACGAACAGCGCTACAACACCGGTGACCAGCAGTGGCGCGCCGGCGGCGGTGGTCTCCCACCCGATCCCGCCGGCCACGTTCGACGTGACCTCCTGGTACCAGCCGCCCAACAGTCCGACGCCGGCCAACCACAGCCCCAGCGGGTAGAGGCCGGTCTCAGTCAGCCCGACTTGGGCCAACCCGAAGGCCAGCAACACCCCGGTGACCACGGCCAGAACGATCGCCAGGATCCCGTCGATGAAAGCCCGGATCATGAGCCACCCCCGAACTCCTGGCTCGCTGCGGGGAATGCATCAGTCATGACGAAGGCCTTGAAGCGTGGCGGCAGAGGCTCGTCCACGGTGACAGTGACGCCGGTGATCTGCTTGTCCGGGTCGGTCTGGATCGTGGTCTTGCTGTAGTAGTCGATCGGGACCGGTTGGCCGTTCTCGTCGACCAGCAGGATCGACACGAAATGGTCGTCGCTGGTATAGCGGGTGGGCACGTCGATGGTTGCTGTGAGCGTCGAGGGCGAGCCTTGGGCGTAGGTGATCTCGCCGATCCTCATGCCTTCTACCCGTCGGACCGCGGCCGATTCGGCTTGGTCGCCAAGGAACGTCCCGCCCGCCGTGATCACTCCCGCGGTGTCGCACATCCCGGTGGCCGGGATCTGGGATCCGTAGCCGGGGATGTCTTCACAGACGGCCTCCGCGAGGAACTGCGAGTCGGCCCGGACCCTGCCCGTTTCGTCGAACGTCCCGCGCACGTCGAAGCGCCGCAAGGGAACCGGCCCGAACGTGAACCACAGGTTCACCTGCGATGCCGTCAGCCGGAACGTCCCGCCACGTTGCTGACCTGCGACGGGGAAGGCGAACCGCGCCGATGGGTCGGCGACGATCTTGCCTTGCGCGTCTCGTTTGGCGCCCACAAACCACACCACGGTGGCGTCCGGAGCGGTCTGCACTGCGCCACCGATCCAGTCGTAGAAGTCGAAGCCGATCTGGTTGAGGCTGGTCAGCATCGGTGGCAGCGGGACCGCCAGGCGCGACATCGACAACCCCGAGGTCTCGTCGGGGTCGACTTTCGGGTTCCACGCGGTCCCGTCGTTGCCGGTGCGGACCGTGAACGATCCGGTGAAGGGTTCGAGGCCGCCGGAACCCACCGAGACATTGCCGAGCCGGGGGCCTCCGGTCGTGACCAGACCGCTGATCGTGACTTTGTAAGTCGTGTCCGGTGGAAGCATTTCCTCCGGCCGGATGAACACGTAACGCCCGTCGCCGGAGACCGATACGGCCACCTCGATCGCGGGTTCGATGCTCACCAGCCTTTGTGGATCCGGGGCGGGAACCAGACGGGCCGGGACGGTGCGACCGTCCTTGCGCACCAGGATCCGGCCGGTCATGTACCCCGCCGGGCTGATCGAGACCGGCTCATCGGGTGCCACGATCCCACCGCCGACGTTCACGCCGAACGCGTACATCCCGTCGCGGGGCAGATCCTCGGTCACACATCGCGGGTCGGGCTGCGGACGCAGGCACAGGTCGTATGGGACGAACCACGCCGCGCCGTCCTGACTGCCGGTGTAGACACCGTTGGGGCCAAGAGCGGGCGAGGAGTTCAACTGGTTGCGGGTTGCCAACTCGGGGTCCGGCGACGTGGTGTCGAATGCCCAGCGCCGTGAGCCGTCGTTGGTGTTGACGGCGAGCACGTGACCATTGGCGGCACCGACGTAAACGATCGGGGTTCCACCTGCGACGGGCGGCTGACCGATGACCGGCGAACTGCGGATGGGCGCCCCTGCGTCATAGGACCAGAGCAGCTCGCCATTGGGGTTCAGGGAGTACAACAGGCCGTCGGTGCTGCCGATGATGATCTGCTCGAGGGTCCCGTCCTTCTCCAACAGAGCGGGCGAGGCGTAGATGTGGTCCCCGGTCTTGAAGTTCCAGTTGATCGCGCCGGTCTGTGAATCAAGCGAGTAGAGCGTGCCGTCGAACGACCCGGCGTACAGGTTGCCTTCGGTGTCCAAAGCCGGCGACGACGTGACGTAACCCAGAGTCGTGCGCTGCCACTTCTGCGTGCCGTCGGCGTTCAGCGCGAACATGCGCAGGTCCACAGACCCCCAGAAGGTGGTGCCGGAGTCGTCCATCGCGGGCACGGTCCACACGGAGTTCTGTGCCTGGTACGCCCATTTCTGCGTTCCATCGGGGTTGACCGCGTACGCCCCGCCGCCGGTGTTGCCCTGGTAGATCACTCCGTCCGGACCGACGTTGGGACTGCCCTCCCACCAGTTGACCAACTGGCCCTCGACGGTAGGCAGCGTTGGTTTGAAGGTCCAGACCACACGCTGGTGGGCGGGAATCTCGCGATTGGTGCTGACCTTGTACATGTTCTCGTCGCCGCTACCGATGATCAGGCTCTCGTCGTCGAGCAGGGCTGGCGCGGTGTCGATGATCTCGCCGGTCTCGAAGCGCCAGACCTCTTTGCCCTGCTCGTCGAGGCCGTACAGGTTGTTGTCGGCCGACCCGATGTAGGCCGTACCGTCCGCGGCGATGACAGGGGTCGAGAAGATCCCCTTGCCGGTTTTGAAAGACCACGGCTGAGTCCCCGGGTCGATGCCGGGCAGGTCCGATGCGCCAGTGTTGCGCAGGTCGTGACGCATGGTTGGCCAGTAGGCGCCGGGCTCGGTTTTGGAGTCTGCCGCCGGAACCTGCTGCGGGGTCTGGCTCCAGGCGACCGAACCGGCAGTCAGCGCGACCACGGTGACTCCTGCGACGAGCAACTTCACGGTGATAAGGCTAGTAGCGCGGTGGGCGCCGGGGGGTGCCTAACGCGATCAGGGCAAGAAGTACATGGGGTTGGGCAGTAGGAAGCCGTACTTCAACCGGCCGTAGGCCATGTCGCTGACCTGGTCGCCGACACTGGCCACAATTGTGAAGCCACGCTCTTGCAGGCCCTTGCGGGCACGGGCCTTGAACCTTGCTGACGAGAGGTCGGCGGCTTTGGTCGTTCGCGTGATCAAGACGTCCCAACCGGTGTAGCCGCGTTTATTCAGGCAGGCGATCGTGTCGGCTCGCTGGCTGGCGGGGCGGCCGGTGATGATTGCCAGGGCGACGCCGTCGTCGGCCAGGCGGTTGTAGAGCCGGCGCACTGGCTTGTTGGCGGGCGTCGCGCAATCCTGGACGAACTGGGCGTTGCGTACAGGGTCGTAGGAGAAGGCTGGACTGTTGCCCGAGTACTCCTTGAAGCCGCTGAGCATGGTGTCGTCGACGTCGAACACGACCATCGGCCGGCAGGCTCGCGTCTCACCATTGAGGCCGCCGCGGCAATGGTCCCGGACCCAGGCGTGGATGGTTCGGCCGGCCTCTTGGGCGACTTCCTGCTGGAGGTTCTTGATGAGACCGGAGTTGTACATCGCCCGGATCTGGGCCGCGAAGCCCGGACCCGCGTCGTATGGTTGCGCGGACTCCAGGGACGGGAGGTTCTGGGTGGTCCCGACTATCGGCCGACCGTTTGCGATCGGGCCAGGATCGACCGGGACCACGGCTGCACTGGCCGGTGTGGCGGCTAGGAGCAGCGCGGTGGCGGCCGTTAGAGACGCGGTGATCAACTTCACGGGCCCAGACTAGTTCGGGGGTGGGGCGGGCGCCCGCGTGCCGCCCGCCGTGCCCCCGGACCCGCACCCGACCCGCCCGGACCACGCTCCGGGCCGGCCGGGCCCGCCGCGCGTGCCTCCGGCCCGCCCGCGTTAGAGGTTGTGCGGTTCGTTAGCGAAACAACGCGTGGATTCGCTAACCAGGACCACAACCTCTAACCAGGAGGCCTGGCCTGGCCTGGCCGGACGCTGCAGCACCCTCAGTAGTACTTCCCCTTGCAGATCAGGGTGTTCTGGGTGCCGTAGACACCCTTGATGCCGTCATTGATCTTGGGACCGCTGCCTTTCAACTGTGGGTTGACCCACAGGCCCAGCAGCTTTGCCCCTCCCGCGGGAACAAGGGCCGCGCGCGCCTTGATCGTGCGCTTCTTGGCGGTCAGGCAGTAGTAGGCGCCGTCGTTAAGACCCTGCGCCTTGGTCGGACTAACCTTGGATCCCTGGCTCGAGCCGACGAACTGGGTGACGAGCACGCTGGCGGCGTCGACGGCCGCCTTCGGGCTGGTTGCGGCGAAGTACATGTAGTACCCCTTGGGCACGTTGAACGTCAACTCCGCGTTGTCGCCACTGGCCTTCTTCGTGCGGGACTTGTACTTCCCGGTCACCTTGCCGGTCTTGGTCCACGTGGCACTCACGCTGCAGCCGTCGCAGTTCTTGAGCTTGAGTGTGACGGGGACCTTGTCGGCGGCCGCAGCGGGCGCGGCGAGGCCACCGAGCAGGGCAGCGCCAGCCACCAGTACCAAGGGTTTACGTGTCATCAGTTCTCCTCAAGTCAGTGAGTCTGAAGGCTAGCCCCCGACGCGGTTGTCAGCCCAGAGGTTCGCCGCAACTAGCATCGAATTGTGAAGATCGCTGTGGCGGGAATGGGCTATGTCGGTTTGTCCAATGCGGTTCTGCTGGCCCAGAAGCACGAAGTAGTGGCTCTCGACATCGACGCCCGGCGGGTGGACGCCATCAATCAGCGCCGCTCACCCATCGAGGACGACGAGATCGAGCACTTCCTCGCAGAGGTCCCTCTGAAACTGCGGGCGACCGCCGACGCCGAAGACGCCTACGCGGGTGCCCGTTTCGTCATCGTGGCCACGCCCACGGACTACGACCCAGACGCCAACTTCTTCGATACCAGTTCCGTGGAGAAGGTCATCGCTGAGGTCCGGAACGTCAACCCCGAGGCCACCATCGTGGTCAAGTCCACCGTGCCGGTCGGTTTCAGCGACCGGATGTGCGCCGAGCACGACACCGACACGATCCTGTTCGCCCCCGAGTTCCTCCGCGAGGGCAAGGCGTTGTTCGACAACCTTCACCCCTCGCGCATCGTCGTCGGTCAGGTTTCGCAACGCGGCCGGGAGTTCGCGCAACTGATGCAGGAGGGTGCGTTGTCCGTCGACGTTCCCGTCCTCGTGACGGAATCCAAACAGGCCGAGGCCATCAAGTTGTTCGCCAACACCTATCTGGCCATGCGGGTCGCCTTCTTCAACGAACTAGACACGTTCGCCTCCAGCCACGGCATGGACAGCCGCGACATCATCGAGGGTGTGAGCCTGGATCCACGCGTCGGCCTCGGCTACAACAACCCGTCGTTCGGGTACGGCGGGTACTGCCTGCCCAAGGACACCAAGCAACTGCTGGCCAATTACCAGGACGTCCCGCAGCACTTGATCCGGGCCGTGGTGGAGTCCAACCGCACGCGCAAGGACTTCGTGGCCGCACAGATCCTGCGCCTTGACCCGCAAGTGGTGGGGATCTACCGGCTGGTGATGAAGGAGGGCTCGGACAACATCCGGACCTCCAGTGTGCAAGGGATCATGAAACGACTCAAGGCCAGGGGTGTCGAGGTGATCGTGTACGAACCGGTCCTGGGTCAGTCGGAGTTCTTCAACTCCGAGGTGGTCGATGACCTCGAGGAGTTCAAGGCGCGCTCCAACGTGATCGTCGCGAACCGCGTCCACGACGAGATCCTCGACGTCGTGGAGAAGGTGTACACCCGCGACCTCTTCGGCCGCGACTGAATCAGCCGACAGGCAGCTGCACCGTCATCTCGCGCGCTCCTGCGGACATCTCGTCGTACACCACGTCCCCGACGCCGGCCAGTAGCTTCGCCGGCGCCTTGTTCGTTGCCAGCATGTACGCGGTCAGCTTGTCGATTCCCTGCCGTGAGGCCTCAGCGGCGAGCGTCTGGGTCATCAGCCGCCCGGCGCCCTTGCCGTGGATCTCGTCGGTGATCGCGATGCAGAACTCGGCGGTGTCGGGCTTGCCCGGCACCCGAAGGGCGTGGGCGATCCCCAGCACGATGTCCTTGCACGACGTGCGCGGCCAAACGAGGACCAGCGCGAGTTCATCGGTGTCGAACAGGCGGTGGGCCTCGGCTGACGACAGGCGCGGCTTGCTGGCCATGAAGCGCAGGTACCGGGTCTCGTCGCTCAGGTGGTGGAATCCGGCCACGAGATCTGCGCGGTCGCCGGGCCGCATCGGCCGGACGGCGACCCTCAGACCGTGGCTCAAGGTGCCTTCGGCGAGGTACTCTGCGCGGGCATCGCGAGGTACTCTGCGCGGTATCTGTTGTGCTCATGTATCCATGGTGCGCTTGTTCAGAGACAGAATGTAGTGGCGTATGGACAGCAAATGATGACAGAATTGTTCAATGCGAACAAACAGATTCGATGTGCCCCAACTGCCAGATGCGCTGGTCGTGGACATCCGCGACCGCATCCCGCAGATCGCCGAGATCACCGTGGCCACCGTTGCCGAGCAGGTTCCTGCGTATGCGCCAGCGACTCAAGAGCCATATCGGGCCGAACTCGAAGCAGGCGTGCGCATGGCTTTCGAGGGGTTCGCGGGTCTGCTCGCGGTCGGTGATGACGCCGCGCTGGCCAGGATCCAAAAGGGCGCGGAGATCCTCGGGCGCACGGAGGCGCGCCGCCGCCGGGGGATCGGGGCGCTGCTGACCGCCTATCAGGTCGGCACCGGTGTGCATTGGCAAGAGATCTCGCGCCTGGCGCTGAAGCACGACCTGGATGCGGCGACTATGGCCGCGGTCGCGGGGCTGATCTTCGCGTTCAACCAGCAACTGTCGGCGGCCAGCGTCGAGGGCTACGCCACAGAGACCCGGACCCGCGAGCGCAATCGGGAGGTCCTGGCTCAGGGCCTGTTATCCGGCGAAGCGACCGACGGGATGATGACCCGCGCCGCGTGGGCACCCCCGGAGACACTCACCTGCGTCCTGATCGAAGCCGGCCGCGCCAGCGCACTGACCAGTGCCTATCCCGACTCGCTGCAGGCCCCCGTCGAGGACCTCGTCGCAGTGCTTGTGCCGGATGCTGTCCGCTCGGCGTTGTTATCGGTCGTCTCAGGTGTCGATGCGGTGGTGGGGCCGACGGTGGCGTGGCCAATGGCCGCGGGGTCGTTCAGCCGAGCCAGGCAACTCGCCGATCTGCTGACGCTGCGGCCCCTGGACACCGAAGAGCACCTGGTCGATCTGGTACTCACCGGCGAACCGCTCGACGACCTTCGTGACCAGGTCCTCATTCCAATTGCAGGCCGCGACCGTCTGATTGAGACCCTGCGTTCATGGTTGCTGAACCTCGGCAGGCGCGACGCGGTGGCCGCCGAATTGTTCATCCACCCGCAGACCGTGCGCTACCGCATGGGCCAGATCCGCGAGGCATACGGGCAACGCTTGGAGGACCCGGACGAGGTGCTGAAACTGGTCGTGGCGCTGGGCCGCGGGCAGTGACCTAGGGGCACAGGACGAGGTCGCTGCCGGCACCACCATGTCCACGGCGATCACGCAGACCTGATCCTGGGGCGTGCGCAGTGTCAGGCTGAAACCTGCCCGTGAGCGGTCGGCCGGAAGGTCCATTCGGGTGACCCGCTCGACCTTGACCACCTCGGCAGGCTCGCTGGTTACGATCGTGAGTTGCCCGCCGCCGAGGGTGTCGGCAACGTCGGCCCAGCCCGTGACCTGAAGGCGTGCGCCGTCGCGGGTGACACCCTCGAGGCTCCCAGTCCTGGGCATCTGGTTTGTCGGCTGGACACCCGTGACCGGGGTGGCGGAGCACATGCAACCGGCGGCAGAACCCCGTCGCCAGTGTCGCGGCCGGCGGGTCGGTACAGCCGGTTGCCGTGGCCCACGTAGCCGTCCCAGAACCACTTGTCGAACTCCCCGACGAACTCGTATCCCTGCTTCTGCAGGCCCTGGCTGCATGCGGTGTAGTCGCCGTACCACGAGCACAACAGGTAGTCAGGGTCGTTGTTCTGGAACGCCCAGCGGTTCACCGCGCAGCAGAGCCTGAGCGCCCCCGCGCTGACCAGGCCCAGTTCGTCGACGACCGTGAAATCCGGGCCCAGGCGCATTCCGAACGACCCGGGTTCTGGCATCAGGATGGTGGCTCCGCCTGGTGACTCGGCCTTGATGAAGTCGGCGGCCTGCTCGTAGGCGTGGATGTGCGGCTTGAGGTTCGGGGTGTTCAACCAGGTTCCGATCGCGGGTGTCTGCCCGACGAGTGCCAGCGCACAGACTCCGACCGCCAGCCAGCCGAACCGCAGTCCGCCAGGTAGGACCAGCCCACGAACGCGGCGAGGAACAGCGCGAAGAACAGCGGGGTGGCGTACCAGAACCAGAACGTGACTCCGATTGCGGTGTAGAACGCGGCTGCCCCCATGGTGAAGCCGAGCCACACGATCAGCAGGAACAAGGCCTGCGGTGGGCCGGATGAAAGCTGCGACCAGGCGCCAAGCCGGCCAGCGTCAGGCCGAGGACACCGAGGAATCCGAGCAGGTAGGTCCAGAGTTGTCCGGCCGAGATGGCAGTATCGAGATCGACTGGCCAGGTTTTCGTCGAGGTCGCCGGGAAACGATGGCGACGGATCGCTCCGACGGCCAAGAGCATGTACCGACAGGTGTGCGCAGTTCGCGTGCCGGAGCGCCGAAGCCGGTGAGGCACCCGCGCGGCCGGGTCGCAGTGCGGCCAGCAGTGCCACTTGGGGAAGGGTCGTGACCACGTCGCAGGATGCCGCCAAGCGGGGCTTGGACCGTAACCAGGCACTCTCGGGCCGACGACCGAGGTCGAGTCTCTGTCCGGCATCATGCCTGATTGGTCAAGGGTGAAAGCGGCGAGTGAAGATGGCTGTCGAACGCGGTTCGGGACGCCGCGGGCGATGGTGGGCAGGCATGCGTGCGACCACCCCAAGGGTTGTAGCGCGACGTGGGTGTCGGGATGGCTGAACCCGTGAGCATGTGCAGCAGTCCGAGCGTCGTGGCGTACCCGGCGGCAGTCGTGCCGAAGAACCGTTCGCCCGGGTTGAAGACCAGCCCGTACCCATCAGCGAAGTTCTGTGCGTCCGGTAGGGATGAACGAATCGTCGAGGCCGTAGTCGATGTTGTGACGTAGGAAGAGCAGCGCCCACACCGCGACGAAAAGGGTGTATCCGAGGGGCCAAAACAGCGACTTCCGACCGGGCCGTTCGGGCTCGTGGTCGGTGCAGGCGGCGCCTGTTCGGTGACTGACAGCGCCCCCTGGAGTCTTCGCGCTGCGCCAGTGCTGGCACGCGCGTGTTCCGGGCGTGGACAAGCTCGCCCAAGCGCCGCGACAAGTCATTGAGGCGGCGTAGAGTCAGCCCATGTTTCGCCGCTTCGCCATCTTGTGGGCCGTGGCCCTTGCCATTTCGAGCGCTGCCCCTGCGTTGGCCGATACAACGACCGTCAAAGTCGCCCACGGCGCGGTCTCGGCACAATTGGTTCCTGTCACACCCGGGACGCCCAGTGCTGGGGATCTGCGCACGTACTACGTCGACTTGACGAAGCCGGGCAAGGCCAAGCGGATCGGCTTTCTGACCGGGTCACTGCTGACGACCGCAGTTGGCAAACCGAGTGCCGGCAAGGAGTACCGCACCGCGGACCTTGTCTTCACGGTCGGCAAGCCGGCCGACCAACTGGTGGTGGGTGGCGTCGCCGTTTACGAGCAGGCCGCTCCGACCGTCGCCCTGCGTACTTCGGTCGTCCGTCCAGTCGTGGGCGGTTCGGGGCAATACGCCGGTGCGCGCGGGTGGTGCAAGTCGATACACCGCAAGGACGGCACGTGGCGTCACGTCTTCCACTTCAGGACCATCCGATGACGGACAAGGTTCGCCACATATGTCCCCTGTGTGAAGCCACCTGTGGACTTCAGATCACGGTTTCCGGCGGCCGTGTCACCGGCGTGAGGGGCGACGCCGAGGACGTCTTCAGCAAGGGCTTCATCTGTCCCAAGGGGGTCGCGATCGGTGATCTGCAGGAGGACCCGGCTCGGCTACGCACCCCGATGGTCCGTGAGGACGGGCGCCTGCGGGAGGCGACTTGGGATGAAGCGTTCGACCGCATTCGCGCGGGCTTGGCCGAAGTGATCGAGCAATCCGGCCCGAACGCGGTGGGGGTCTACCTGGGGAACCCGAACGCGCACAACGTCACGAGCACCTTCTACCTGCCAGCGCTTGTCAGGGCCCTTGGCACCCGCTACCGCTTTTCCGCCAGCACAGTGGACCAGATGCCGCAGCAGGTGGCGCTTGGACTGATGTACGGAACCGAGCTGTCCGTGCCGGTGCCGGACATTGACCGTACGGATCTGTTCGTGGTGATCGGTGGCAACCCGCTTGTGTCGAACGGTTCAATGATGACGGTCCCGGACATGCCTGGGCGGCTGCGTGCGCTGCGTGCCCGGGGCGGTCGGTTGGTCGTGGTCGACCCCGTGCGCACGCGGACGGCGGACGCTGCCGATGAGCACCTGGCGATCCACCCCGGCACCGACGTTCTGCTCCTCGCCGGAATCGTGCACTGCCTGTTCGCCGAGGGACTGATCGACCTTGCGGCGGCCACGTCGTGGGTCGACGAGCGGGCGGTCGAGCAACTGCGGGAACTGGTTGCGCCGTTCTGTGCAGAGGCCGTCGCCGGGCCGACCGGCCTGCCCGCTGAGAAGATCGCGGCGCTGAGCAGCCAGATCGCTGGGGCGGATTCTGCCGCGGTCTACGGGCGGATGGGAACGTCCACATCGGGTTTGCCGGTGGACGGCGAGCCCACCTCCTTCGCCACGCTGGCCTCTTGGCTGATCGCGGTCATCAACGTGCTCACCGGGAATCTCGACCGACCCGGTGGCGTGATGTTCCCGCTGCCGCCGGCCGGAGGGCCCACAACTTTCGGGGAGTCCGGCCGTGGGCGTGGGGTGCGTGTGCCTGGCAGCCAGCGGACCCGGGTACGGGGCCTCCCCAGTGTCCTTGGCGAGTTTCCCGTCGCGGTACTGGCCGAGGAGATCGACACCCCCGACCCGGACACCGGCGAGCGCTTGCGTGCGCTGATCACGGTGGCCGGGAACCCGGTGGTTTCGACGCCCGCGGCCGACCGGCTCGACCGGGCGATCGCGGGTCTGGACCTGCTGGTGTGCCTCGACTCCTACATCACTGAGACCTCTCGGCACGCCGACGTGATCCTGCCCTCGGCGCCACCTCTGACGCGTAGCCATTACGACGTGGTGTTCGGTTCTCTGGCCGTGCGCAATACGGCGCGCTGGTCGCCGGCGGTCTTTGAACTCGTTGGTGAGGAGCGTGATGAGGGCGAGGTGCTCTTGGCTTTGGCGGGCATTGCGGCGGCCGTTGTCAACCGCGGTCCGGAGCCCACCGTTGAGCAGTTGGACGACCTTGTGGCCTTTGAGGTCGCTCGGCGTGCCTGCTCGGACTCCGCCAGCCGTGCCCACGGTCGTGAGCCGGCGGAGTTGCTGGCGGCGGTCACCCCCCGCCGTGGCGTGGCGCGGTTAGTGGACCTGTCCCTGCGTAGTGGACCGTACGGCGACGGTTTCGGCGACCACCCGGGCGGGCTGACTTTGGAAATGCTGGAGGCTGCGCCGTCAGGCATTGACTTCGGCGCCCTTGAACCCCGATTGCCGGAGGTCCTACGGACCCCCTCGGGCCGGATCGAACTGGTACCCCCGCAACTTGTTGTCGAGGCACAGCGGTTGGCCGATGCCCTGGACCGGGTGGCCGTTCCCGACCTGGTTCTCGTCGGCAGGCGGCAGTTAAGGACCAACAACTCGTGGCTACGCACGCTGCCCCGTCTCACCGGCGGATCGAGTCGATGCACAGCTCAGCTGAACCCCCGAGACGCGGCCGCTGAGGGTCTGTCCGACGGCGACAGTGCGACTCTGACTTCAGCCGCGGGGAGTGTCGAAGTGGTGGTGGAGGTGACTGACGCGGTGATGCCGGGGGTGGTCTGCCTGCCTCACGGTTGGGCCCGGGCGCACCCAGCGATCTGGTCCGACGACGCCACCTCCGGAGCGAACGCGAACACTCTCACCCCGGCTGTCGGCCTAGATCCGTTATCGGGGACGGCTGTGCTCAATGCCGTCCCGGTGCGGATCGCGCGATAGGGACCGGTGTTGTTTTCCGGCGACTGAGTTGTCGGTTTCCAGCTTTGCTTGTGGCGGCGGGGGTTTTTGGGTGGTCGGGTAGGGACCGGTGTTGTTTTCGGGCGACTGAGTTGTCGGTTTCCAGCTTTGCTTGCGGCGGCGGGGGTGGCGGCGGGGGTTGGCTCCCCCCCCCAACCCCACTCAGCACACGGCAAACCGGTACCCCGGCCGTCCGGCAGGTCGCAGCGCCCGGTCCCGCAGGACGATTGGGATCCGGTCGGAGTGACTGCGGCATGCCTCTTCGAAGTCGGAGCGCCGGTACTCGATCTCGATGACCCGGTCGTTGTAGGCGTCGAGGAACCTGTCGCATTCGTCGTAGCGCTGGCATTCCTCCACGATCGCGAAGTCGAAGAAACCCCGACCTACCATCGACGCAGCGTTCTTCTGAGCGAAGGCAATCCCCGCCCCGTGCGCGATGCCCGCGAGGCGTCGGGCGAGCGCGGTGTTGCCCCGGGCAGTCAGGAGACCGCGGCTGCGTGTCCACGAGTCGAGGTTGTCGGCCTCCACGGCTGCGTAGCCGCGGCTCGCGCAAGAACGGATCCACGGCGCCATGATCCGCGTGATGGCCTGGCGCTTCGCCCGGGAGCGAGTGTCGAGCAGCATCTCCTGAGGCCATCCGGGATCGGTTACAGGTTCGCCACCGCGGCGCAAGATCAACCGCGGGTGCTGCTTCAACCACTTTCCACGGTCCTCGGGCTGGGTCTGGAATCCGTTGAAGTAGCAAATCGAGTAGGCGCCGTCTGCTGGCTCTTCGCGCCAGTCTCGCGCCACGACGCCAACGCTGGCCGCGGGTGGGTACGCACCGCCCAGTTGGTAATCAGCGTCGGTGTCCACTGGCGGCAGCACAAGGGCGAGTGCCAGAAGCGCGCCAATCACGCCCCGATCATTCCATCTGGGCCAAGGCGGACGGCACAACGGGGGAACCGGTCGCAACCACTCGATCGCGCCCAGCCTTCTTCGCCTCGTACAAGGCTCGGTCCGCTCGCGCCACCACCTCGTCGGCGTCATCACCGGCCTCAGCCACGGCGGCACCGATGCTCAACCTGGGCGTGAGCACGTGCTGTTCCATTCGGAACGGGACGCCCACCTCGCGGCGGACCTTCTCGGCGACCTGGGCGGCCTCCTCCAGGCCGTTGATCTGCGTGAGGAGAACCAGGAACTCGTCACCACCCATGCGTCCCACTGTGTCGGCCTCACGCAGGCACCGCTGGATGCGCCGAGACACCTCGATGAGAAGCGCATCGCCGACGGGGTGGCCGTAGGTGTCGTTGACATGCTTGAACTTGTCCAGATCGCAGTACAGAACGCCGAGCCGCTGACCGGTGCGTGGGGGATGGGACAGCACCGAATGCATGGTCTGCAGCACCGCACGACGGTTCTTCAGATCCGTCAACGGATCGTGGTGAGCATGGAAATCGAGAAGTGAATGCGCCTGGCGCGCCTCGGTGATGTCCAGGAATTGGGCGACGAACGTCGCGTGTGCCCCGTGCTCGTCCCGCACTGCCGCAATTGCGTTCTGCACCCACACGACCGCCCCCGATGAATCAACCACCCGCTTCTCGCGAGTCACCGAGTCGACCGCCCCGAGGTGCAGCAGGTTCCACATCTCCATGTCGACATGTCGGTCTCCCGGGTGGGTCATGGAGGTGATGCGCTGTCCCACCAGGGACTGCTCATCCACCTTCAACATCCCGCTCAAGGCGCCGTTGACCTGCAGCAGTCTGCCCGCGCGATCGATCAGGGCCATTCCGAGCGGCGTGGCTCGCATCGCGGTCCGGAACCGCTCCTCGCTTGTGGTCAACGCTTGGCGGGCGCGGGTCTCGGCATCGACGTCACGCAGTCGCACAACCCGGACAAGGTTGCCGTCGAGGTCTCTTGCCGAACTGGCAGTGGCGTCCACCCACAACCAGTTGCCGTCGTTGCACCTGACCCGGAAGAGCCCACCGGCCTTGCTGCCGACTGTGGCGGTGGCCGTCAACACCTTGTTGACTGCACCCCAGTCGAAGTCGGAGACGAATGCGCTGATGGGTTTGCCGAGCACCTGGTCGCGGTCCCAGCCGAGAGTGTCCTGCACCGACGGGGATGCCCACTGCAGGAATCCATCGCCAGACACCTTCAGGACCACATCGGAGGTGTTCTCTGCCAGCAGTTGGTAGTGCTGGCGAGATTCCGCGAGTTGCCGGCGACCGGCCACGAGTTCGCTGATGTCCACGATCTGTGCGATCAGGTAGAGGACCCGGCCGTTGCTGTCGCGTACCCCGGAGACCGACAGATCGCCCCAGACGATGGATCCATCCGGTCGGATGAACCGCTTGGAGAGCCGGTAGCTGTCCTCGCTGCCATCCAAGATGGTCCTCACCATGGCCAGATCCGCGGCCAGGTCGTCGGGGTGCGTCAATTCCATCCACGTGGCTGACAGAAGCTCGGCCTCGTCGCGGCCGAGGAAGTGGCACATCGCCGGGTTCGCGCTGAGCAGGGTCCCGTCCGGTGCGGTGAGGTTCATGGCTACGGGGGCGTGCAGCGTCACCATCCGCAGGCGTTCCTCGTTCGCACGCACAACGGCCGCCGCTTTGAAATCGTGGGTCACATCCCGCCAGGTGAACGCGACACCGTCCTCCACCTTGACCATGCTCGCGTCGTAGCGGCGGTCGTCCAGGCTGACCTGGCTGAACAGTTCCTGGGCCTTGAACAGCAGAGGTTCTCCGCTGGTGATCACCTGTTCGGCCCAGGCCAGGACCCGGTCGGTGCCCTGTCCGGCGAACCGTGACCACAGGCTGCTGCCCAGCAACTGGCCGCGCTCGATCTGCAGGTAGTCGGCAGCCGCCTTGTTGCACTCGAGGTACTCCAGGTCCACGAAGGCCCCGGATTCGTCGCGGATCGCACCCCACAGCACGTGCGGATCCAGCGATGAATCAAGGATCGCGCGTAACCGATCCTTCTCCGACCAAACCGCGGCGGCGAGCGCACCCCGTTCGCCTGCGCCGGGACCGCGTGTATCCGGGCTCATGACGATTTTTCGGCACAACTCGGTTGGTCCTTGATCGCCGTTTCGGAGGTTCGACGACCTGCAGGGATCAGGCTCAGCGCGGCCCGAAGATGAAGGTCTGGACCTTGCGCAGGACCTTGATCGAAGGACCGTAGCCCTTGGCCGGCGCGGAGCGGATCTGTAGACGCTCCCCGCATGACCCGGCCCCTGCGTAGAAGAAGTCCACGATCAACTCACCTCGGATGATCTTCTTGCCGCGCTTGCCGGTGAACGTGCTGCGCTGACGAAGGTAGTTCTCGCCGATGGTCTGAATGCCCCCGACATTGGTGTACTTCGCACCTTTCAAAGGAAAGCTGTACAGACCGAAGTTCTCAGCCGCGCCAGCTAGTGAAGCGTTGCGGAAGTAGGCGAAGAACTCGTCGCTGGTGGACCAATAGCCCGGGTAGACACAAGGAGCCGCGCTGGCGCCGTAGTGCAGGAAGCGCTCCCCAGTTGGTGATCCGACAAGCAGGTCGTTGGCCCCGTCGGAGGCAACCCAGTCCTGCGGCCCGTACCAGGTCCAGTGCGTCAGTTCGTGCCGCACGAAATTGCGTGGGATGTCAGGGTCGGCAGCGTCTGCTGGCGCAGAAAGGGGCAACGCCAGGGACACCGCGGCAAGCACAGCGATACCGGTCCGTTTGAACATGTGGCAAGGGTACGCCTGGTGAATCGCACACGGAAGGTTGTACAGGTGGCCGAGCACCGTCGGCCTCGGGCCAATGTCCCAGAAGGGGGTTCTGCCGGGCCCGACAGTGAAGGGTCGCAGTCGGGTATGCCGTTGCCAGTTCGGCTGACCGTTGAGACGAGGCACGCCTGGATGCACTCGCAGCGCACACGGGCCGCTTCAAGTCCTTCTACGTACGCGAGGCAATCGCTGCGCACCTGGATGATCTTGAAGAGCGGCACTGGGCGCATGAGGCAGTCCGGGAGTGGGAGGCCTCTGCGAAGAAGTCCCGACCTGCGCGCGAGCTCTGGGATGCATTGGACGTGTGAGTCGATTGGCTTGAGACCTCACCGCAGTTCGACAAGGCACTCGGCAACCCCGATCCACAGGGGCTATGCCTGTACGACCTGAGGACCGTCCCGCTTGGAGGCGGCCCTCAGGTCGTTGATGGTGGCCCCAGCGGGATGGTCGGTGACCGGCTGGGGTGGGTTGCGATCTCTCGGGTCAGATCTGGTCTTTGACGGCCTGCGCGGCCTGGTCGACTGCCGGGTCGATCTGGTCGGGGGTCTTCTCCTTGACCGTTTCCGCGACCTTGTCGATCGCCTCATCTGTCGCGCCGCTGCCGCCCAAAGTCTCCTTGGCCTTGTTGACCATGTCGTCGATGCCCATGCGTGATCCTCTCGGTGGAACGCCAGGCGTGGGCGCCCAGCGTGCGGTAAGGCTTACATGATCTGCGCCATGATGCACCCGCAACCGCTGAGTGCTTGGAGGCTCCAGACGTCTAGGGCCGGGACTCTCAGGATGCTCATCTCGACGCCTCCGGATCTCGGGCTCCCAGAGCCTCGGCCGATGCGATGCACTCGACGAGGCGCCGCTTCTCAAGGGCTACGTAGCCGCCCTTGGCCTAGTTGGCAAAGCCGTGGCTGGAAGCAAAGTTGGATTCAGGCAACTGAGTAGTCGAAAAACATCAACGCGTTGGTGAGGTGGCGGAGATCAGATAAGCCGTGGCCGGAAGCAAAGTTGGATTCAGGCAACTGAGTAGTCGAAAAACATCAACGCGTTGGTGAGGTGGCGGAGATCAGATAAGCCGTGGCCGGAAGCAAAGTTGGATTCAGGCAACTGAGTAGTCGAAAAACATCAACGCGTTGGTGAGGTGGCGGAACTCACAGCGAGCTTGGGGGTCTGTCGGTCGCAAACACGAGAATGCCTAAGGCATAGGGACTTTCAGCGTCGGTCGGAGAGACTCGTACAACATAGCCGCACGGCGCACCACGTGGCGAAGGCGTGACCTGCGCTGACCGCCTCCAGCGAAGTACGGTTGTGACGAGTACTTCTCGTTCCTGGCCGGGGCCGGTCGCAGTGAACGACTACGGGTGGCCATCGTCCCGCGCGGGTTGTCAGCGCAGGAAATCCTTCGCTGCCCTCTTCCCGTCGGGCATGGGCGAGTCACTCGGGCTGTGGTCTGGGATGGGGCGCTCGTGGAGGGCCATGCGACCACGTGAGGAGCGGGCAATGACCAGCGACCGGTTCGACCAAGAGCAGATGTTCCAGTGGATCAAGGATCAGGTGAGTATGGGCCCTCGCCGCGCGGGAAGTGTGGCGGACCGGCAGAACGAGGACTATATCGAGGGGCATCTGCGCGACTTCGGGCTTGAGAAGGTTCGTCGGGAGCCCATCCCCATCACCCACTGGGCTGCCCAGACACACTCGGTTGAGATCGATGAGGGCTCGGGCTTCACGCGGGTGGACTCGTTCCCGATCCCCTACTCGGCATTCACGGCGCCGGAGGGCAAGGAAGCCCGTCTTGTCTTCGCCGATCGGGACACGCTGTGGCACCGGGCCGACTGGGAGGGTGCCATCGTGGTCACGGAGATCGGCTTCCCGGAGTTGGATGTGAAGCTGCTCAGGAAGTTCAGCCTCGGCCAGTACGATCCCGACGGCAGCCTCGACTTGGTCAAGCACCCCGCCACGTGGGTCCGCCTTGGGTGGCATCTCTACCACCTGGCTGCCAAGCGGGGAGCCGTGGGTTTCATCGGCATCGTGAAGGATCAGCCTGGGGGAAGTTGCCACATGTATGCCCCGTACGGGTTCCGGGAGAAGGACATTCTCGACAAGCCCATCCCTGGGTTCTGGGTCGGCCGGGCTGAGGCGTCGTGGCTGCGCAAGGCGGCCGAGAGCGGCGCCGCCAAGGCCCGCCTGTGCCTCGCGGGGATCCGAGAACCGGGAACCATGCACAACATCGTGGGAGAGGTCCCGGGCGCAAGCGACGAGACCATCGTCTTGACCTGCCACCACGACTCGCCCTTCGACTCGCCCGTCGAGGACGCCAGCGGTGTGGCTGTGGTGCTCGCCCTCGCCCGGTACTTCGCCCAGCACAGGGCACTGAAACGCCGACTGGTCGTCGTGCTCACCGCGGGGCACTTCTACGGATCCTTGGGCACCCGGACCTTCATCGAGACGCACCAGGATGACGTCGTGAAGCACACAGCGCTGGAGATCACCATCGAGCACATCGCGCTCGAGGCCATCGAGGACCAAGAGCACCGACTGGTCCCCTCCGGACACCCCGAGGCGGCGGGGGTGTTCGTGCCAATGAACCGCACCGTGACGGACCTGCTCCTGGACGCTGCCAAGACCCACGAGCTCAGCCGCACGGTTCTGCTCCCAGCCGAGGGACCGCTGGGTGACTACCCTCCCACCGATGGCGGCGACTGGTATGCGGCCGGGGTGCCGGTCGTCAACTACATCACCAATCCGGTGTACCTGCTCACCGACGACGACGCCCTGGAGTTCGTGGCCAAGGATCGACTGTCCAAGGTGGCCGGTACCTTCGCCGACTTCATCGAGTCGATCGACAAGGTGCCCAGGGACGCTATCAGCGCAGTGGATTCCCGCCGCTACCTGTACGCGATGAAACTGCTCAAGCACGTCAGCCGTGCCAGGACGACCTTCTTCGGCACCAGGCCGGTGTATTGAGGCCCTTTGTAGGCCCTATTACGCACGCCATGGGAATTGCCGTGTCGGTCCGTACGCTCGGCTGTCACCATCAGGACTCAAGGGCCCGTTCCTGTGGGGCAGCAGCAGCGCCATGGCGAGGACGGAGCAAGTGGAGTCTGCCGTTGGCGTTTGACCAGAGTCGTTGCGAACCCAGCCCGCGGGGGCTGTCTACTCGTAGTGGGTCCACATGCGCAGGATGTGGACCACCCCTTCGTCGGGGAGCACCTCATAGACCAATCGATGCTGGATGTTAATGCGTCGGGAGTAGCAGCCGGCGAGGTCTCCGACCAGTTTCTCGAATCGAGGTGGGTCGGCGAACGGATCCTCCGCTATCAGCTCGAGCAGTCGCTGGGCCTTGGGCTTCAGGCCAGAGGAAGTCAACTTCCTGGCGTCCTTTTGCGCTTGGCGCGAGTAGATCAGCGTCCAATTGCTCACCAGTCGAGCTCGGTGGAGCCGGCCTCGGTACCTTCGGCGCGCGCCTGACGGATTGAATCGCTCAGACCTGGCACCGAGGCCAGGAACAGCGTCTCCTGGATGGCCTGCCAGTCTTCTTCGCCGATGAGCACCGCGTTTCCCCGCTGCCCGGTGATGGTAAGCGGCTCGGACTCGTCGTTGACCTGGTCGATCAGCCGGTACAGGTTTGCTCGTGCCGTCGTTGCGCTCACTGCGGTCATGACATCCACCTCCACATCCACATCCAAATCCAAAGTACGCTATTGCGTACGTTTCACCAAGTGCCGCTGCATTCGAGAGTGCAACGAACGTTCAACCAAAGCATGCGCACTCGTCGTACGGCATTGCGGGGCACTATCAGGACGCATGAAGAAGGGCCTCTGACCGGTGTTGAGGCCCTTTCCTGTGGAGCGGGTGACGAGAGCCGTCGCCGACCTTCGGCCGGCTCCTCCCGATTCTCGCCGTGTTTACCTCAGCGGGTGACGAGAGCCGTCGCCGACCTTCGGCCGGCTCCTCCCGATTCTCGCCGTGTTTACCTCAGCGGGTGACGAGAGCCGTCGCCGACCTTCGGCCGGCTCCTCCCGATTCTCGCCGTGTTTACCTCAGTCAAAGACAAAGACCCCGGAAGCCTCCGAGGTCTTTGTCTTTGAGCGGGTGACGAGAATCGAACTCGCACTGTCAGCTTGGGAAGCTGATGTTCTGCCATTGAACTACACCCGCGTTGTCGGGAGTGCGCCCACGAGCGCGCGTCCCTGCCCAACAGTATGCCCGACCATTCAGGGGTTCAGGTAGCCGGATCGTCCTTGTCTGGTGGGCAGTTCGACTCCACGTCTCCCCGGCCGCGCGGCATCTACAGTGGCCGCATGCCTGTGTCCTTGCTGCTGTCCGCGCGTGACCTCGACTTCCTGCTCTACGAATGGCTGGATGCCCAGGCGCTGACGAGCAGCCCGAGGTACGCCGAACACTCCCGGGAGACGTTTGACGCGGCGCTGGATCTGAGCCGGACCGTTGCGGAGAACCATTTCGCCGGGCACAACAAGCGCAACGACGCCGAGGAACCCACGTTCGACGGGCAGAAAGTGGTGCTGCACGAGGAGGTAGGCGCGGCTTTGAAGGTGTTCGCCGACACCGGTCTGCTGACTGCAGGCATGCCGGTCGAGGTCGGCGGTATGCAGATGCCGGCGTGCGTGACGATGGCGTGTTTCGCGTGGCTGCAGGCCGCGAACATCAGCACGGCCGCCTATCCGCTGCTGACGATCGGCAATGCGAATCTGCTGTTGGCCCACGGAAGCCCCGAACAGATCGAAACGTACGTGAAGCCGATGATGCAGGGCCGGTTCTTCGGGACGATGTGCCTGTCCGAACCGCAGGCAGGCTCGTCACTTGCCGATGTTGCCGTGCGGGCCGAGCCGCAAGCCGATGGAACATACCGGCTGTTCGGGAACAAGATGTGGATCTCAGGTGGCGATCACGAATTGACCGAGAACATCATCCATCTGGTCCTGGCGCGGGTGCCCGGATCGCCGGCGGGGGTCAAGGGATTGTCCTTGTTCATCGTGCCCAAGTACCTCGTGGACAGCGGCGAACGCAACGACGTGACACTGGCCGGGCTGAACCACAAGATGGGATACCGCGGTACAACCAACGCGTTGCTCAACTTCGGGGAGGGCGCCCACCTCGTCAACGGTGAGGCTGGGGCGGTGGGGTTCCTGGTCGGCGAGCAGAACCGCGGCCTTTCCTACATGTTCCACATGATGAATGAAGCTCGCGTGGGGGTGGGCGTGGGTGCGGTGGCGCTGGGCTATACCGGGTACCTGCATTCCCTGGAGTACGCGCGCACCCGTCTACAAGGTCGGCCTTTGCGCGATCGCGATCCCGAGTCCGCGCAGATCCCGATCATCGAGCACACCGATGTGCGGCGCATGCTGCTCGCCCAGAAGTCCTACGTTGAGGGCGGCCTGGCGCTGAGCATGTTCTGCGCGCACCTGCTCGACGTGGCGCTGACCACCTCCGACGACGATGAGCGTGCCGAGATCGGCCACCTGCTCGACGTCCTCACCCCGATCGCCAAGAGCTGGCCGTCCCAGTGGTGCCTGGAGGCCAACTCGCTTGCGATCCAGGTGCACGGCGGCTACGGCTACACCCGTGACTACGACGTCGAGCAGTTCTACCGCGACAACCGGCTCAATCCGATCCACGAAGGCACCCACGGCATTCAGAGCCTGGACCTGCTGGGCCGCAAAGTGATTGCTGTCGACGGAGCAGGCCTGCGAGCGCTACTCGAGAGAATGGAGGGGACCCGCGCCCGGGCAGCCCAAGAGCCTGCGTTGAGTAAGTACGCGCAATCGCTGCAGGAAGCGGCTGGCCGGCTGGCACAGACCACCATGGCCGTCTGGGCGCCTATGGAACCGGAGTTGGCATTGGCCAACGCCACGGTGTATCTCGAGGCCTTCGGCCATGTGGTCGTCGCGTGGCTGTGGCTGGAGCAGATGCTGAGTGCGGCCGGCAAGGAGGGCACCTTCTACGACGGCAAGCGCGCGGCAGGCAAGTACTTCTTCATATACGAGCTACCCAAGACCGGGCCCCAGTTCGATCTCCTCGCCGCACTCGATCGGACCACCCTCGACCTGGACGTCAACTGTCTGTGATCGGCTTGCGCGTAGGCGGTGAGTTCTTCGGCCTGTCACACTGAGGAGGCCTCAAGGGCAGCCCGATCGTGTCGATTAAGGACGTATGGCTGTGGTGCGTATTCCGGCGGAGTTCTCTGCTGATCCCGACGTGCGATACGACGGCGCGGCACAACGTGTTCTTTACCCCGTGTCCCTCTTCGTCGGGCTGCTCTACCTGGTGCTGGCCGCGCTGCACCCCGTTATGGTTGGGGGCAACGGCGGGCTGATCATGAGCGTGGTCGCAGCAGCCACGGCGATCTTCCTACTCGGTGTGGCCTGGTGGGTTCGCGGTCGTACGAACGTCCCGCATGCGACCGCCTTGCTGTCAGCCGTGATCCTGTTGATGATCATCAACTCGTGGCTGCACTTATTCATCACGAAGCAGGACTGGCAGACGACCAACCTCATGCTCGTGGTCATCGGTGCCGGGATGGCGGTGCTGGCCACCAAATGGAACCTCGCGCTCACGGTGCTGTGCTGGGTGGCGTGGGTGATCGGGATGGCCAACATACCGGGGGTCAACTGGCCCCATTGGCTCATCGCCATGGCCATGGCAACACTTGTCGGCCAGTTGATGCGACTGGGCCGCAGGAACAACCTCGATACTGCCGCCGCGGCCGTGGAACTGCAGGTGGGGCTGGTCAACGATGCCGAGGAACTGGCTGAGAGTCGGCAGAATCTCCTGGCCACGATCAGCCACGATGTGCGCACACCGGTCACGGGGATCGTAGGGATGGTCGACTTGCTTCTGCAACGGCCACTGGACGCGCGCACTCGGGAACTGGTCGTGGGGGTCCGACACTCCGCCGACGGTCTCACCACGATGCTCAACAACCTCCTGGATCTGGCTCGGGTTGAGGCGGGCAGACTCGAGGTTCACGACAGCGATGCCGACATCTGCGACATGGTCAGCGAGGTCCTACAGATGGTGGGACCCATGGCTCAGAGGAAGAACATCCCGCTGATCGGCGCTGCTGCTCCCGACCTGCACTCCTGGATCCGCACCGACCCCAGCCGTTTCCGGCAGATCCTCTTGAACCTGGTGTCGAACGCCGTGAAGTTCACCGATGAGGGTGTGGTGACCGTGGTCTCCCGTGCGGTCACGTACAACCGCGAGCCGTGGGTCGAGATCTCCGTCACCGACACCGGCCCGGGGATGAGCGAGCAAGCGCAGGCCGCAGCGTTCGAGTCCTTCGTGCAGGGTGGTCCCAGCGTGCACAAAGAGCATGGCGGATCTGGTTTGGGCCTGGCAATTGCGCAACGCCTCACCAGTGCGCTTGGCGGTTCACTGCAGTTGACCAGCGAACTGGGACAGGGCACGACGTTCCGCATCCTGTTGCCGGTCGGCCGGCTCGAGAAGGTCCACGACGACCAAACGGTGTCTCTGCCAGGCCAGGTCGTCGTCTCGGGCCACCCGGTGGCCGTGCGCGCCGTTGGCCTGGCGCTGGAGCGCATGGGTAAGACGCTCGTGAAGCAGTGTCAGGGGCAACCGGGCACCCTTCACGTGCGTGTGGTCTGCGATACCTCAGCACCCGAAGCGGCGCACCCGGTGGAGGACGGCCACCGCCTTCTGGTTCTCGGGCCGACGGTCACGGTGGCGGCATCGCCGACTGCTGGGGAATACCTGCCCATGCCTTGGACGATGGACCGGCTGCTTGAGGCGCTGGGCGCTGAGGTTCCCAGTGCAGTGCCGACCGAGATCCTGGCGCTGCCCACTGGTCTGGGGGTACTCCTCGCGGAGGACGACACCACCAACCGCAACCTCATCGCCGAGATGTTGCGGCGGATGGGCGCGGAGGTGACCACGGTCAGCGACGGTGCGGCAGCGGTTGAGGAGGTCGCCCGGGACCGCTTCGACGTGGTGCTTCTCGACCTCAACATGCCCGTCATGGATGGGCTGGAAGCGGTCCGTGTCATTCGCGAGAGGCTGGCCGGGATCGAGGAGCTCGCGGTCATCGCATTGAGCGCCGACCCGGGATGGATCGACCGGTCGGTACTGACCGCGGCCGGATTCAACGGCTACGTGATGAAACCCTCGACGATGGCCGATCTGCAGATCGGGATCACCAAGGTTCTGGAGAGGCTGCCCGTGTCTGAACAACTACCTGCCCCACGAACCGCAGACACCCACGTCAGTCTGGATACGGGCACACTGGACCAGCTGGCCGAGGACTTGGGTGATCCGGTCCTGGTGCACCAGACGCTCGGGGTGTACCTCGAGGAGTTGCCGACTCGGCTAGTGGCACTGCACCAGGGGTACGCGTCCGGTTCTCCGGAGGAGACCCGCGCGGTCGCCCACTCCCTCAAGGGCGCCTCCGGCATGCTCGGGGCGATGCGGTTGAGCCGGCTGTGCGCCCAGATGGAGACTCAGGCCGACGATGCGACCCTGACCGAGTTGACCGCGGAAGCCGAACAGGTCGAAACCTTGATGCGCTCCTACCTGGCGGAGGAATCCGTCACGGGTTGATCCTGTGGCAAGTAGCGGTGGATGATCGTGAGCAACTGCTGGCGGGTGAACGGTTTGGACAGGTACGCGTCCACGCCGGCGAGCATCCCGGCTTCGGCGGACCCCGGCGCTGTGTCAGCGGTCATGGCCACGATCGGCACCTCGCAGCGGTCGGCTCCTGCCACTCCTGCCCGGATGCGTCGGGTCGCAGACAGTCCGTCCAGCCGTGGCATCCGGATGTCCATGAGCACTACCCCGTAATCTCGGTGCGACAGTTGCTGGATTGCCGCCAGACCGTCGTCGGCCATGTCCACCTCCAGGCCGGACTCCGACAGCATCATCAAGGCCAGTTGCTGGGTCACCTTGGTGTCGTCCACGAGCAGGACCCGGCGGTTTGTCCCCGTTCTGCGCAGGCGAGGGCGGGCGACAGGCAGGATCAGTTCGAACCGGACTCCGTCGTGGGCCAGCTCGCCATTGGCTTCCTCGCACGTCCTACGCGCCACACTGATCGACCCCGGATCTGGATCGGTTCCCGGGCTACGGGTCTCCACTTGGACCCGGTGTCCGGTGAGGCCCAGACGGACTGTCACCTGAGCGTCGGGCCGGGTGAGCCGGTATCCGGCCAGAAGTGTGTGCAGGGCGCTGCGCAGCCGGTCGGAATCGACCAGGACCTCCTCGGCCGCTGATGGGTCGACGGTGAGAGCGATGAGTCCGCCGTGCTCGGACACAAGCGACTGCTGGGTCTGGCACACCTCGTTGAGCAGGTCGGGCAGCGAGCAGATCGTCGGCTTCGCGATGTCCGCACCGGTGCTGTCCGAGGCGAGAGCCACCAGCGCTTCAATGCGTTGATTCATGACCTCGAGTTGCGACCGGGCGGTGCCCAGATCGGGCTCGGTGGCAGCCAGGGCGGCCTGTGCGGCATGGATCGGGGTCGACAACTCGTGAGTGACTGCGTTGAACAGCGCACTGCGAGCCCGGGACAGCGCCTCGGCCCGGTCGCGGGCGCGGATCAAGTCGTCCGTGCGCGCCTTGACAGTGCGCTCGAGTTCGTCGCGGTGCAGTTGTTCGGACTCCCGTGCTTTGGCCCGCTCGATAACCCGCCCCAATTGCTCGCCGATTGTGACAGCCACTTCCAGTAGGTCGGGATCCTTGGCCTTGGGCACAGGGCTGAGGAACTCAACTACGCCCACCAGGACGTCGCGGACCATCACCCCGAATGCGAACGCCGAGCCTGTTGTCAGCAGGTCCCGGCGGGCGGGCACCAGGTCGGTGGGCTGTACCTCCCAGCGGGGACCGTGTGAAGCGACCCGGCCCGGGATCCCGACCCCCGGTTCGAAGCGGGCTCCGACGGTCGCGGTGCGGATCGATTCGTAGAAGGTGTCGCCGGGCTCGCCGACCCAGATTCCGCTGGACACCAGCGCGGAGGCGTCGTCACGAGCGGGGACGAGCAAGTGCCCGACGCTCCACTCGTACTCCCGGGCGATCATCGTCATGACCTCGCGGAAGGCATCGCGCTCGAGCGTGGCGGCATTGGACGCGGCTGCCGATCGGGTCAGCAGGTCCAGGGCGCGCTGACGGGCGTAGAGACGGCGCAGGGAGCGCTCGGCGATCTCCTCGGACTCCCGGCGAGCCGTTCGTTCACGCTCCACACGCCGCTGCAGGCGTGCGATCTGTGCACGCGCCTCCAGCAGCTCGTGGTCGGTCATTCCACCACTATTCGCAAAGTGCAATAGGGGGCGCCGAGGTTCTTGCACTGCGTCTGAGTGATGGTCAGATTCTCACCGAAGTAGTCCCCGGCGCCCAGCGTGAGGCCCTCAGCCAGGCTGCACATCGCACGTGCCGAGTGGTAGTCCATCAGGATCGCGCCGCTGTCGTCCGCGGCGAACTCGAAGCGGGGTGGTTCAGCGCCGGGGTACAGCTTGCGAACCTCGGGGTGGATGACGCTGTTGAGCGTGGGCAACAGGGTCGACACGCTGCGGTGCAGTTCGAAGAACTCGGGGAACCGAGCCGCCAGCATGGGCAGCGAACGCCGGCCGATATGACGCACCACGTCCTCGGGCTGCTGCCCGCCCGCTTGCGAGGCTGCCGCAACGATCGCGTCGAGGTCGGCGTCTGCGTACGAGCCAACCGCCGTGTACGCACCGTGAACATCGGCATGTTCCAGCAGGTCATCCCAGGCGTCGTGACCACTGTCCTCAGTGACCACATCCTCGACAAGATTGAAGATGATGCCTTTCATGACACCTCCGTTCCGAGGCGTCCCATTGTGGGTGCCAGGCGTTTCATAACCACCCTCTGCCGGGTCAATCCCTGGTCAAGACTTCGCTTCGAAGCGGAAGCCCACGCCCCGGACCGTGTGGATGAACCGCGGGTTGCTGCCCGACTCGCCCAGCTTCTTGCGCAGGTTGCCCATGTGCACGTCCACGACGTGGTCATCGCCGTACCAGTCCGCACCCCACACCGCGTCGAGCAGTTGCTGTCGGGCGAACACCCTGCGTGGCTCCGAGGCCAGCTTGGTCAGCAGGTCGAACTCGATCTTGGTCAGGTCCATTAGTTGGCCGTCCAGCCGGACCTCACGGGCGTTCGGGTCGATGGACAGTCCGGCGAACTCCATGGTGTCGGTGGGGGCGGGTGCGCGGGGCCGCCTGCGCATGGCCCCGATGCGGGCCGCCAGCTCGCGCGCTGAGAAGGGTTTCGTTACGTAGTCGTCGGCCCCAACAGTCAGACCCACCACGCGGTCCACCTCGTCGGTGCGCCCGGTCACCATGATCACGTAGGAGTCGCTGAACTCACGGATCCTGCGACACACCTCGAACCCGTCGATACCCGGCAGGCTGACGTCCAGCAGAACCACCTCAGGGCGCCGGGCCTTGGCCAGCCCGATCCCGGTCTCGCCATCTTGCGCGGCCACCACTTCGAAGCCTTCGTTTTCCAGCAGTCGGGTGCCGATGAGGGCGTATTCCCGGTTGTCTTCCACGAGCAGAGCGATCGGTCGGGCCACGGGCTTGATTGTGGCAGGGGTTGCGGGTCGGTGGGGGGTTTTGGCGCGGGTGGGCGCGGGGACGGGGCAGGCTGGGCGGGGGCGCGGCGTGGCGCGGCGTGGCGCGGCGTGGCAACCCCTCCCCGGGGCGTTGGTTGACGTTCGGGTAGTTGGGTGACGTTCAGGCGGCGACGGGCGTCAACCAACTGCACGAGCCCCACCCAACGCGGGGTGTGGCCCGGGTTGGCCCCGGCCGCGGCTCCCCTTGGGCATTGGGTCCCCGGTCGGCTCCCCCTGGGGCCGTTGGGTGACGTCCGGGTAGTTGGTTGAGGTTCAGGCGGCGACGGGCGTCAACCAACTGCACGAGCCCCACCCAACGCGGGGTGACGCCATCGGGGGCCGCTCCGGCGTGGGTCGCGACACCGTCCCCGGCGCGACAGGATGTGGCCATGCGGGTAGTGGTGATTGGAGCCGATGCGTGTGGCGCCTCGGCCGCCTCGACGATCAAGCGGATGCAGCCTGACTACGAGGTGGTGGTGCTGGAGAGGCAGTCCTGGACCTCATATTCGGCCTGCGGCATCCCGTACTGGCTGGCCGGTGAGACCGAGGGCCCCGAGCCGCTGATCGCTCGGACGCCCGAGCAGCACCGGGCCAACGGCTTGGACCTGCGAACCGGGTGGGAGGCGACGGCCATCGACGTCGCGGCCCAACGGGTTAGCGCCAGGCAGTTAGCAGTAGGCACGACTGAGACCTTCGACTACGACCATCTGGTGATCGGCACGGGTGCGGTTCCGCGCCGCCCCGCGATCGCGGGGATCGACCTGCCCGGGGTTCACGGTGTGCAGACCATCGACGACGGGCTGGCCGTCGTGGACTCCCTTGAGCGTCCGGTGCGCAACGCTGTCGTCGTCGGCGCGGGATACATCGGCATCGAGATGGCCGAGGCGATGTGCAGGCGGGGCTTCGACGTTACGGTTGTGGATCTCGCGCAACAGCCCATGACGACGCTGGACCCGGACATGGGCGAACTCATCGCCACCGCAATGTCCGGAATGGGGATCTCCTATCGGGGTGGTGAGGCCGTGAGCGAGTTCGTCGCCGGTGATCATGGGTGGGTGTCGGGCGTGGTCACCTCGGGAGGTGAATACCCCGCGGACATCGTGATCCTCGGAATGGGCGTTCAGCCCAACTCCGACCTTGCCCGGCAGGCGGGTCTGCCTCTGCGTGACCACGGCGGCATCGCCACCGATGACCACATGCGCGTCGTCGGCCAGGCCAACGTCTGGGCCGGCGGGGACTGCGTCGAGGTTCGCGACCGGATCACGGGGCGTTTCCTGCATGTCCCGTTGGGTACTCATGCCAATAAGCACGGCCGGGTCATCGGGACCAACATCGGCGGCGGCGACTTGGCCTTCCCAGGGGTGGTGGGCACGGCGGTCTCCAAGGTGTGCGAGCTCGAGATCTCCCGGGTCGGACTGACGCAGGCCGAGGCCGCCGAGTGTGGGTTCGACACCGTGTCGGCCCGGATCCAGGCCAGCACCAAGGCCCACTACATGCCCGGTTCCGGACCCATCCACGTCAAAGCCATCGCGCAGCGTGGCAGTGGCCGGGTCCTCGGGTGCCAGATCGTCGGACAAGCCGGCTCCGGCAAACGCATCGATGCGGCGGCGGTCGCGATCTGGAACCAGATGACGGTCGAGCAGGTCACCAGCTGCGACCTCGCGTACGCACCGCCGTTCTCCCCGGTGTGGGACCCGGTCCAGATCGCGACCCGCAGGCTCACGTCGTTGGTGTGAGGCGGTGTCGCGCTGGCAGCCAGAGCAGCGCCAGCACCGCACCGAGCGCTGTGGCAGCGGCGGCGACGATCGAGCCCGCCTGGAAGCCGGACATGAACGCCGTCTGCGCCGCTTCCAGCAGGACCGCACCCTGCGGGATCTGCTCGGACAGCACGACCGCTGCGCCCATCGACTCCTCCACAAGGGCGACGACCTGCTCGGGGAAGCCCTTGAGCCCATCCACGATCTGGGGCCCGTAGAGGCTGGCGAAGACCGACCCCACGATCGCGACGCCGAGCGTGCCGCCCAGTTCCCGGGTGGTGTCGTTGACCGCTGAGCCCACCCCAGCCTTGTCTGAAGGCAGCGCGCCCATGATCGCCTCAGTGGCCGGGCTGGTGGTCAGACCCAGGCCGGCAGCGATCGTGACCATGCTGGCCAGCACCGGCCCGAAGTACGCGCTGTCGGCACTCAGCGTCGAGGCCATCACGAAACCGAGGCTCATGAGTGTCAGCCCGATCGTCACGACGGCCTTGCTGCCGATCCTGTGCATGATGGCGATGGACACGGGCGAGAAGACGCCGGTGACCACGGCGAAGGGCACGGTCCGCAGCCCCGCCTGCAGCGGGCTGTATCCCTGGACCAACTGCATGTACTGGGTGATCAGGAAGATGAAGCCGAACAGCCCGAAGAAGGCCGACGCGATGGCAACACTGGCGGCCGAGAAGCGGGGGTTTCTGAAGAGGGAGACGTCCAGCAGGGGGTAGCGGGTGCGCAGTTCCTGCACGACGAACGCGGCGAGCAGTAGCAGTCCCGCGTTGTACCAGTGACCACGACCTCGGCTGAAGTCCAGCCGCGGTGGGGTGCTTCGATGACCGCCCACACGATGGCTGCGATGGATGTGACGGACAGTAGGAGGCCCAGCTTGTCGAGGCGTCCCGGGCGCGGGTCGCGCGAATCCGGGATGAGCACCCGACCGGCCAGCAGCGCGACCGCCGCGATCGGGATGTTGACCAGGAAGATCGAGCCCCACCAGTAGTTCTCCAGCAGCAGCCCACCGCTGACCGGTCCGGCTGCGACGGCCAGCCCCGTCACCCCGGACCAGATGCCGATCGCCATTGCCCGTTCCCGGGTGTCCGTGAAGACGTTGATGATGATCGCGAGGGTGGCTGGGAAGATCAGCGCGGCACCGATTCCCATGAGTGCGCGGGCGCCGATGAGTTGCTCGGTGGTCTGGGACAGCGCGGCCAGTCCCGAGGTGAGCGCGAAGAGGACGAGGCCGAGTTGCAGTGCGCGTCGGCGTCCGGTGCGGTCCCCGAAATAGCCGAACGCCAGCAGCAGCGCGGAGAACACCAGCGTGTACGCGTCGACGATCCACTGCAGGTTGGCTGTGGTGGCCGACAGTTCCTCGCTGAGCGTGGGTAGGGCCACGTTCACGATCGTGTTGTCGACGACCACCATGAACAGGCTCAAGCAGAGGACCGCCAGGATCCACCACCGGCCCCTCGTGCGTTGGCTGGTTGGCACCTTCGTCAAGACCGACATGTTCGTTTCCCTTCTGTAGAACAATGTTCTAGATATGTAGAACGTTATACTACAGATATGAGTAGAACGCCAAGCCGGGATGTGGAAGAGGGGCTGCTGCGCGCTGCCGAGCAGATCCTCATTGACGAGGGACCGGACGCCATCACGGTTCGTAAGGTGGCCACCTGTGCTGGGGTCGCGCCGATGGGTGTCTACAACCGCTTCGAGGGTAAGCAAGGGCTGCTCGAGGCACTGTTCATCCGCGGGTTCCAGCAGCTCCAGGCCATGGTCGCCTCAGCGAACGGGCCGGACGCCGTCGCGCGGCTTCGGGCCGCCTGCCTGAATTACCGGGAGTTCGCGATCACCAACCCCGAGCACTACCGGCTGATGTTCGAGCGGATGCACGAGGTCGAGCCGGGCGAGCGCGGGATGCTGGAGGCGTTCGCGTCGTTCGAGCAGCTGGTGGGCAACGTGGCGGCGGCGAGGACGCTGCGCCCGCTTGGGGTCGGGTCGGACACCGAGGTGGCCCAGCAGATCTGGTCGGCGCTGCACGGCGCGGTGAGTCTGGAGTTGCTGGGGATCGGTTTCGCTGAGGACGCGGATGTGGGGTTCCAGGCGATGCTGGATGCCTGTTGGTGGGGATGGAGCAGGTGGCGAACGGCTGAGGGTGCGGCTGGTTGCGGTGTAGTCTCACGCACGTGAGTGCCCCCATTCTGCCCAGGCGCGTCCTGGTCACCGGTGGTGCCGGTTTCATCGGCTCCCACCTGTGTGAGCGGCTTCTCCAGCAGGGGCACGAGGTCCTGTGCATCGACAACTACTACTCGTCATCGCGGGTCAACGTCGAGCACCTGATCGCCCATCCACGTTTCGAACTGATGCGCCACGACGTCACCTTCCCTGTCTATGTGGAGGTCGACGAGATCTACCACCTCGCGTGTCCGGCCTCGCCCATCCAGTACCAGCGCGACCCGGTCCAGACCACCAAGACCAGCGTCCACGGTTCGATCAACGTGCTGGGTCTTGCCAAGCGGACGAAGGCACGCATTCTGCTCGCGTCCACCTCGGAGGTGTATGGCGACCCGACGGTCCACCCGCAGCGCGAGGACTATTGGGGCAACGTGAATCCGATCGGGCCGCGATCCTGCTACGACGAGGGCAAGCGGTGCGCCGAGACGCTGTTCATGGACTACCGGCGCCAGCACGGCATGGACACCAAGATCGTGAGGATCTTCAACACCTATGGTCCGCGGATGGCCCCCGACGACGGCCGAGTGGTCAGCAACTTCATCATGCAGGCGCTTGCCGGTGAGCCCTTGACGGTCTACGGGTCCGGTCAGCAGACGCGATCCTTCTGCTACGTCGACGACCTCGTTGACGGCCTGCTGGCGATGATGAACACCGCGCCTGAGGTGGCCGGGCCGGTCAACCTGGGCAATCCCGAAGAGGTCACGATGGCCGACCTGGCCGCGAAGGTGGCCGCGGTCGCGGGTGTGCCGGTGCGCGTGGCCCACGAACCCCTGCCCACCGACGATCCGATGCAGCGCATGCCGGACGTGACGCTGGCCGGCCGGGTACTCGGGTGGTCGGCCCAGATTCCGCTGGACAAGGGCTTGGAACAGACGGTGAACTGGTTCCGAAAGCAGTACGCGACCGATCTGGCAGGTACCCCGTGACCCAGCGGCTCAGCACCAGGCAGCCACGGGTCTCGACGCGCAACGAGTTCCTCCGTGACTATCAGTTGCGGGTACGCGCCCTCGATGTGGCCGTGATTCTGACCGCTGTGGTCATCGGGCTGCTGCTCGGCTGGGGGTACGGAGGTGAGTTCTTCTCCGACGACCGTCCCCGGCAGCTCTTCTCGGTCGCGCTGCTGGTCATCTGGCCGATCGCCTTGTGGCAGGCGCAGTCGACGAAGGCCACGATCGTCGCCAATGGTCTCGGGGAGTACCGACGGGTGATCGTCGCGACGGTCTGGACCGGGCTGTTGGTGATGAGCCTGGCGTACCTGACGAACACCGACTACGGTCGCTGGTTCCTCGTCGGTGTGATGCTGACCGGCCTGCTGTTGTTGTTGATCGAGCGCAACCTCATGCGGCGCTGGCTGCACCGGCGAATGGCCGAGGGACAGCCTCTGCATCGGGTGTTCCTGATCGCTCCCGCCTCCCGGATGGCCAAGCTCCAGGACGATCTGGCCGGGTCGCAGGGACGCTTCGTGACGGTGGGGTGCTTGGCCCTGGACGAGGACTGGAACCCGTCGTCGGCCGTGGACGCGGCGTTGGCGAGTAAGGCCGACACGCTGTTGTTCGCTCCCGGCGGCGACATGGACCCGCAGCAGACCAGACGACTCGGTTGGGCGATGGAAGACACTGATTTGTCTCTGATGGTGAGTGCATCGCTGGTTGAAGTGGCCGGGCCCCGGCTGTCGGTCGAGCCGGTCGAGGCCCTGTCCTTCGTGCGCGTCGACATGCCGAAGTTCAGCGGCACCGCCGTCGTGCTCAAGGCGATCACCGATGTGATCGGGTCCAGTCTGCTGTTGATCCTGCTGGGGTTGCCGATGCTGCTGATCGCTTTCCTGGTCCGGCGGGGTTCGGAGGGGCCGGCGATCTTCAAGCAGGAGCGGGTCGGGTTGGATGGCCGGACGTTCCAGTGCTGGAAGTTCCGCACGATGTACGTCGATGCCGATGCGCGGCGCGACGAGTTGCGGGCTTCACACGGTGACGGTGGCGCCACGTTCAAGATGGCTGACGACCCGCGGGTGACGCGGATCGGCCGCTTCCTGCGACGGTTCTCGATGGACGAGTTGCCGCAACTGATCAACGTATGGCGCGGGGACATGTCGCTGGTGGGTCCCCGGCCACATCCGCGTGACGACGTCGAGCGCTACGACGATCTGGCAGTGCGCAGGCTTCGGGCGCGGCCCGGGATGACCGGACTGTGGCAGGTGCGCGGCCGTTCGGATCTGTCGTGGGAGGAGTCGGTGCGACTCGACCTGTACTACGTGGAGAACTGGTCGCTGTCGATGGACTTTGTGATCATGGCGAGTACGGTGAGTGCGGTTGTGGGTCGGCGGGGGGCGTACTGAGGTGGCGGAAGTGGTGTATGCCTAGAGAACGGCGGGGTGCTCTGGATTCCCTCGGGGTACTTCGTCGAAAGGCTCGAGTTGCGCTCTCCCCGCGGCGTACAACCCTTGCGTCACGCACGCCGAACGGAGCCGTACTCCTCGGATCCAATCGCGCGGGTCATGGTGGACGCGGTCTGTACGTTCATGGCCCTTATCTGGAACCGGAAGTGAGCTTGATGCTTGCCTTGCTTCCGACAGATGGGGTCGTCTTTGACATTGGAGCTAGTACAGGTCTGTACACACTCTCGGCAGCCAAACACCTTCGCGCTGATGGAGGCACGGTGATTGCTGTGGAGCCGAACCTGGAGTTACTCGGCATGCTTTCTCGCAGTCTTTCGCTGAATAGCTTCACTAATGTTCGCCTAAGGGGGCTGTGCTGCTCAGATGAGACGCGTGCCGCAGGTCTTCGGCACAATTTTGGCCGACCGAATCAGTACAGTCTGGAGGCCTTGGACCGAAAAGCGGTGACGTCGTCTGTCTTAAGCGTGCGCCTCGACGATCTCGCGCGGTGGGAGGGTGTAACTCGAGTCGACTACATCAAACTCGACGTCGAGGGCAGCGAGGCTCGAGTTCTCCAAGGTGCGGTGAATGTCATCGATGAATATCAACCGGTTATTCAAGTGGAGGACTCAGTCGAAGAAGTCACATGGCTGCCTGAAGGGTACGTGAGCGCAAGGGTTGCCGGCAGTGTGAACCATCTCATGATTCCGAAGGATCACCCCGGCCTGAGTCCACTCCTGCATAGCGGCTGTCTGCAGGTTCAAGCCTCAGAGAGCCCCTGACCTGTGTGGACAGAACTGCTCATCTGGCCTTGTGACCGTTGCGCGAGAGCCCGACAGTCCTGTGGTCGACGCAGGACTTCGCTAAGCAGGGAATCGGCGTAATGGGTCACCATTGGTCATTGGGCGTTGGCAGTGACGATTCCCCTGAGTCGTTCAGCCCGCTGAAGGATGTGCACGTCGTTGCAACATTCCAGGCCATCGAGGCAGGTGCCGGCAGCGAGCGGGGTATCGGCTGGAACTGGTTGCTTCAAATCAGCGACCACGTCGGGAGGGTGACTGCGGTTGTTCCGAGAGATGTCCGAGATGGGCTGCTTGGCGGTAACCTCCCCAGCAACGTCCGCGTCGCGTCCGTTGGCGAGCGCAGTCGAACGCACACGAGGGGGCCCGTTCCCGATTACTACGGCGATTACGTAGGGTTCAACGACGGAGCGCGCCGGTTGACCGCATCGCTTCGTTGCGACATTTCGCATCAAGTAACCCTTGGAACACCGTATTGGGGTAGTTCCTTGGGCTGGACGCGTGCACCACGTCTGCTGGGGCCGGTAGGGGTTTCCACGGGCGCTCCATTCTGGACCTGGCCGCAATTGGGAATCCGCGGTGGCGCAGAGGAGGTCACAAGAAGAGCCCTCAAAGGCTGGACTTTGCCGCCAATCTACGCAAACCGCGCCATCGATGCGGCGGACTTCATTCTCGCCGCGGATGCCAGGACTCTGAGAATGGCGACGAGTCGAGGCAGACTCGCATCAGTAATGCCTCAGGACGGAGCGCACCCTGTAGACGTCACGGAGATAGTCCCCTTCGAACAGCGACAGGATCTCGTTTGGGCTGGCAGTCTCATACCTCGAAAAGGGGCGAGTCTGGCGCTCTGTGCATTTGCCGAGGCCCTGCCGCAACTGCCTCAATCGACCCGATTGATCTTCTTTGGGGGAGGATCGCAACTTGGTGAAATGCATGCGTTGACTGTGCAGCAGAACGTCGGACATCGAGTTGAGTTCGCCGGCCACGTCGAGCGTTCTGAGTTGCTGGGCCACCTAGGACGGGCAACCGCGTTGGTCTTCAGCAGTTTCAGAGACACCTTCGGGGGTGTGGTTCTTGAGGCGGCGGAGAGGGGAACTCCAATTGTTCTTAGCAGTCATCGAGGACTATCGGGACTTCGTCGTTGGCTTCCGGATGGGGCAGCATGGATGGCACAAGGGAACAGTGCGCCGTCCATGAGGACTGCCTTGGCAAGAGAGATGATCAAAGCCGTGCGCGCTGACCGGGCGGGCTGGGGGGCTCGTTCGCAGGAGGCTTATGCCTTTGCCTGCCGGAATGACTGGCGCCTTCGCGGAGAGGCGATGGCAAGCATCTACAGTGAGCTGCTTCTGCGATGACGACTGGACAATTCGAAGGAGCAGATCGCACGTGAGGATCGCTCTGATCCATTCGTATTACCGATCATCCCAGCCCAGCGGAGAGAACACTGCGGTGGATCTTCAAGCTGAAGCGCTCGCCGCACGTGGTCATCAGGTGCTGCTGGTGAGTGCCTCGAGCGACGATATCGAGATGAGGTTGGGTCGGCTAGCGTCTCTCGGGATACAGGTGGCTCTGCGACGGGGACGGAATCCTTGGCAGGAGGTAAGCGATTTCCGGGCGGATGTGATCCATGTTCACAATCTCTTTCCGAGTTTCGGCTATGCGTGGCTGTCCAAATGTTCAACACCTGTTGTGGCCACACTCCACAACTTCCGGTCACTGTGCGCCAATGGGCTGCTCTTTCGCGACGGCCACAAGTGCTACGAGTGTCCTGAAGGAAGCTCCCTGGCGGCGGTCAAGCACGGATGCTACCGCGATTCCAGGTTGGCCACGCTTCCGCTTGCACTTCGCAATTTGTCCGGGGTGGCGAAGGATCCGTTAGTCACACGAGCTGATCGACTCATCGTGCTTGCTCAATCCGCGCGCCGAATCTTCGCCCACTACGGTGTGCCGAAGGACCGTATGACGGTGGTGTTTCAGGGGATGAACGCGTCCACAGTCTCAGGGCAGGGACCAAGAAGGGGATTTCTTTGCGCCGGGCGGTTAACGGCCGAGAAGGGGGTGTCTACTCTTGCCAGCCATTGGCCAGATGATCTAGATCGGCTCACGATTGTTGGCTCGGGCCCCGAGCGGCGCGCGGTTGATGCTGTTGCCGACCAGAAGCAGTCTGTCGAAGTTGTCGGCAGCCTCCCAAGAGCCGAACTGCTTCAGCGACTCCCGACCTACCGAGGCGTACTGATACCCAGCCTGTGTCACGAGATGCTTCCCTACGCGCTGGTGGAGGCTTTGTCGCGGGGAGTCCCGTACTTGCACTTGAAGGGAATGCTGCAGCTGACTTCGTTCGAGAATTCGGGGGCGGCCTCAGTTATGTGAACGACAGCCTTGAGTCACGAATACGAGACTGGGATGACCGCCTCCTCAGCCGTCAGGCTCAGGATGTTTTCAATGAGCGACTGACAAGGGAAGTCTGGGTTCAGAGTCTAGAACGCGTCTATGAGCAGGTCATTGCTGAGCGAACCTAGCCCTGGTAGCCGTGTTCGAGTGAAGCTCGTGACGACCTGCACTCCAGAAATCCGTCAGTTGTCTCGACAGGATGGTTTGCTGGAATGGTGCGCTGCGTCGAAGAGCCTCCTGGGACGAAGTCACCAAGAGGGCATGTGACTCAGCGAGGCGGTCAATCGCTCGTGACAGTTCTGATGCATTCCCTTTGGGGGAAGACCGCAGCCCCGTCTCCCACCACGAATCTCAACTCCCCACCGTCCGAGGCCAACACCGCCCGGCCGGTGAACATCGCCTCGACCACTGATCGACCCCATTGCTCACGCCACGTGGACGTGTCTCGGGATGCGGCAACGAGCAGATCTGACTCGCCGAGCCTCTTGTGAACCTCTTGTGACGGCAACTGGCCGTGAAAGGTTGCGCGAACGTGTAGCGCCGAAGCCGTACTGCGTAGCCGGTGCTCCTCAGGTCCCTCACCGATGATTTCTAGGCTGAGCTGGGACCGGTGCTCAGAAAGACTCATAGCTTCGAGAATTGTGTCGATGCCTTTCTCGCGCACAAGTCGGCCGACGTGAACCAATCGGAGGTTGCCGTCTGGCGCGCGTAGCGGCAGGGGACGGAAGATCGCTGGATCTGGTGGTGAGGCAGGCAATACGGCCTGAGGCGTGCCAGGGGGGAGTCCGGCGTCACGAGCAGCTGCTAGTCCTAGCACGCCCCAGCTCAAGTAGCCGTCGATGCGTTCAGGGGCCGCCCTCGTTCCGAGGCGTCGAACTCTGGAAACTAGGGGGGCGTCTGAGATGACATTCTCCGCTCCATGAGTCACCAAAGGTATCTGCTGACGAAGCAAGCGGAGGTTCGTGAGCACCCAGGGTTCACCGTGGACGTGCACTAGATCCGGACGGATCGAATTGACTGCATCGTGGAGTCCTCGAAACCAAATAAGTGAACGGGATGGTCCCCACGCGTCTGGCGCGGACCGCGTGAAGGGGTCAGGCGATCGGTCGTCCGCTGCGCCTTGGAGTGAGGAGCCAGACGTCCGACTGTTTTCGCGCGGCCAAGTACAGGTGATTGTCTCGGGTTCCCGTGTTTGGTGACACGACGAGTACGCGCACTAACGATCGCCAGCCCTCGCGGTAGTCATCACTTTTCCTCCCCTCCTGCGCAGCGAATGCCACAGAGCGGAGTCAACCTGAGCGCCATCTACTTGATCCATGAAGACCCATTTCGGTTGAGGATGCTCCAAAGTGATGTCTTGCGCCGAAAGAGCCACAGGAATCCCAACTCAGAGAGAGCTGACCATGGCGACCCAGGCGAATTGGGTCGCAGGGTTTTCAGGACCGATGCTGTTGCTCAAACCAAGCATGGTAAGGGTAATCCCTCCTTGGATCAGCGCCACGGCTCTTATGGACTTGAGGAAGTCCGCGACTCTCAGGAGATCGTGGCGGTGGCCCAGCAGTATCCAGAGCAGGGTCTGCACCGCCGCTGCCGCGACCAGAGACTGCAGCGCCGGAGTTGCCGATTCATATCGGTAAGTGAGCCCGACGCCCCCGAGGATCACAACTGCACCGGCAATCGCGACCCCGAAATTTGCGCGGAACTCACCGCGTGCCTCCAGCGCTGTCGCGATGGGCATCCCCACAGCGGGGATGATCCCAAGCAAGAGCGCAAGTCCGGCGAGCGCGCCGACAGCCGCCCGAATCCGGCCCGAGAACCAGAGTCGTCAGTGGTGATATCAGGAAATAGCCCAAGCCCCCCAGGACGATCGCCCCCCAGGCGATTGCTGAAACGAAATCCGTGAAGACCCCGGTCCCTATGCGCGTTTGTGAGCCCGGCCGAACCTCAGGGAACAGCGTGTATGAGAGAGACCTTTGGAGGGTGTCCAGAGGCAATGTGACCAAGGTGGTCGCGCGGTTGAATACTCCGAGTGAGGCCGCGCCCGCAAATCGAGCCACGGCCCAAGGCGCCAGGGTCGCTGAGACCTGTCGGACTAGACCCAGCCACCCCGACTTGATGGAGTAGTGGATATCGGGAAGTGCCCTGGCGTGCAGTCGGCCCGGTCTCAGCCTCTCCGGATTGACACCCCTCGCGAGCATCATTGCAGTCGCGACCCAGCCGACGACACTTGCGACGCAAAGGGTCCAGGCTTGGCCTACAGCGAATACGCAGACAAGACCGGCGGCCATCCCAATGAGCTGGCCCATCGCGGATCTTACAGCGACATAGGGGATACGCCCGTGACGCCGGAGAATGCCGCTCCATAGCGTTGCAAGGGCCATAGGGGTCAACCCCAACGCGAGAAACCGGGTGGGTCCCACGGCTTCGGGCACCGACCAGCAAGTCACTCCACACTGTTGACAGGATGATGACAAGAGCCGTGGCGGAGGGTCCAACCATTAGCGCCAGCGACAGGAGGGCTCGGTCAGTTGAGATTCGATCGTTTGCGCGGGCGGCTGATTGTCCGATGGAGGGTCCGGCAATGGTCGCGACCAAGCCAGCCCCCGATAGAGCCACGGCGTAAGCCCCGAAGTCCGTCGGATCCAGAAGCCTTGACGTCAGCACCGCATACCCGAGTTGTATCGCCATGACCCCGAAGGAACCGCCACTTACCGCCGCGAATCCCCGGACGATTCTTCTCGAGGCGCGGGATCCCTGAGGTGGTGGCTGGTCATGAGCTGTCACTTCAGGTTCCCTCTCTTCCCAAAGACAGTCTCCATGCCGGGATACTGTTGTCACACTGGCCGGTCAGTTATGCAGGAGCGCTCGTGATTGTCGTCGCACAAGGCTACGGACAACTCTGTAACCGCATGACCCTTTTTGCGCATGTGATGGGGCTTGCTCTTGAGCAGGACCTGTCGGTAGTCAACTTCGCCTTTCACCCATTCCGGAAGGCTTTCCCTGGAGTTGGGGGACAGAGGGTCGAACAAGAGCAGTCGGATCCGGCTTGCACCGGCAGGTGGGACCTTGTCTTTGCCAATGCGGGCACTGGAAATGCTTCATGGAAAGGAGACCGTCACCGGGCATGTAGCAATCCGATATTCGGGGAACCAGGATGGTGGAAGTGACGTCGACGAGGTCTTCATTTCTCAGGGTCGGGAGATGCTGCTGCTTCTGGCAACCGGTTGGAACTTGACGTCTTTCGCTGACGTCGAGACTCATGCTTCACAGATTAGGCGGGCGTTCACGCCAGCCCTGAGTACGCGAGCTGCCGTTAATGAATGGCTCGGCAGGCGCTCTGGACATTTTCCGCTTGTGGGTCTCCACGTCAGACGTACCGACTATCGGCTGTGGGAGGGAGGCCGGTACTTCTGGACGGATGAACAGTATCTGGACCTTGTGGAATCAGTTCTGGAATCTGGTCCCCACGAGTTCGTCTTGACAACGGACGAGCCGGCATCTGTCGGACGGGCTCTCTCTGAGCACCCGGCTGTCACCGTTTCGCCTCTCAGTGCTCCTGAGGATCTATATCTGCTGTCCCGCTGCGATCTGATAGTCGGACCTCCAAGCACCTTCTCCACGTGGGCGTCCTTCTACGGCGATGTTCCGCTACTCCATCCTGAGGATCCATCCAGCGGCCTGAGTCCCTCGGAGTTCCGGGTTATGGCTCCACAGTTTGTTCGGATGGGTAAGCCAATGGTGCCGCTTCACCTACCTCCTGGCTGAGATTCGGCAGTTGTCATGAAGGCCACACTTGGGCACCGACCTTGGGGGCAAGTCGCGCTGTTGCTCGACTCGTGGCGCCTGCAGCAACTGCCAGGATGAAGAACTCGCTTGAGATGGATGGACTGCGCAGTCCGAGCGGCATCTCGGTGGCTGCGATCGCTGCGAATGCGATGAAGCAGCCCAACAACAACTTGCCCGGGAGCGGGGTGGCTCTGGCGGCGAGTCCACCGAGTACCCACGCGAAAAGGCAAAACAAGGCCAGGCCGGCAATACCGCCGAGCGCCAGGACCTCCATCACGAGGTTGTGGGCATGCGTGGCACCGAGTACCAGTGCCTCTTGTGGTCCTCGTCCGAACGGGGCCAAGAAGAGCGGGTCCTGGAGGAGTTCGAGCCACACCTGAAGCCGCCATTGGTAGGTGCTGCGATGGCCCTCTTGGTAAGTTGCGACCCCCAGCAGAGGGGCGATGGCCAGTAGGGCGAATAGTCCTACAACCGCGATCCTTCGGGTCAGGTAGGAGAGTCTGTGCCATGGCAGGGCAATAGCCACGATCCCCGCAACAAGGCCAAAGACTCCCGTTCTGCTCATGGTCCACAGGAGGGCGAATCCGCACAAGCCCGGCCCGACGGCCATTTCGCGCGCCGAGGGGGGCTCGCCTTTCGACCTGATCAGTAGTGAGAGTTGCGCGACAACGATGAGCGCAAGAGTCGCACCTAGGATCTGTCGGCCGGGCAAGCCGGACAGAACACGCAGGTTTCCATCCAAGAAGCCCAAACCTAACCAGGACGCATACCTAGCGTCGGCCTCTAGCGTGTCAATCCCTGGGAGGCCAAGGAACCCAATTAGACCTGCCACGACGTTAATGAGGGCGTAGGCACCGCCACCCCAAACAGCGATAGCCCGCATGCTTTCCCACGGCAGATACGACGCTGCAAGGGTGACGGTACCCATCACGAGCGCCAACTGGATCTCCATCCCCACAGGTCCTTGGCCATAGACGATCTTGGAGAGCACAGGTGCGAGTAAGGGGGAGGCCACGGCTCCCGAGACAGCCCATGCCAGTGGCGGTGGACTTTGAATCGAGACCAGGGCGGTGGCTGTAAGTAGCCCAGCAACTGACAACCAGAGTAGAGATGTGGGTGTCCACACGGCGTATGAATCGTCGGCTGCGCCAAGCGCGGGGAAACCGGCTCGGTCGAGTCCGAGGTTGATGAGAATTAAAGCATTCAGAGATAGGAACGCCGCCGATATGGCGCGTACCGGCGCCATAACGTGTTGTGACGGTACTTTCACCGCCTCCTTGGTCTTCACCTGGCCTCGGCCGGGGAGAAAGGATCGTAAAGCGCGGTGCCGTCTGGGAGTTCTGCGGTCATCGGAGGGTTTCCCGATCAGCGTCCACCATCAAAGCCGCCAGTTTGGGCACCATCGTCTGCGCCTTCCACCCCAGGTTCTCTTGCACTTTGGTCGGATCCCCGACCAGCTCATCCACCTCCGTCGGCCGCAGGTACCGCTCGTCAAAACGCACGTGTTCCCTCCAATCAAGGCCCACATGCTCAAAAGCGAAGCCAAGGAAATCCCGCACGGAGTATGCGGTCCCCGTGGCGACCACATAGTCGTCCGGCTCGCTGGCCTGGAGCATCAGCCACATGGCCTCGACGTACTCCTTGGCGTAGCCCCAGTCGCGACGAGCGTCTAGGTTGCCGAGGTACAGGAATTCCTGCTGCCCCGCCGCGATGCGCGCCGCGGCCATGGAGATCTTCCGGCTCACGAAAGTCTCCCCTCGTCGGGGCGACTCATGATTGAACAGGATGCCGTTAACCGAAAACATGCCGTACGCCTCGCGGTAGTTGCGGGCCATCCAGTACGAGTAGACCTTGGAGGCGGCGTACGGGCTTCGTGGTTGAAGGAGGCTGGTCTCAGACTGGGGTGGTGGGGTACTCCCGAACATCTCGGAACTCGACGCTTGGTAGAACCTCGCTGGTACCTGCGCTGCTCGGAGGGCCTCGAGGATTCGGGTTGTTCCCAGACCCGTGACGTCGCCGGTGAATTCGGGTTCGTCGAAGGAGACACGCACGTGTGATTGCGCCGCTAGGTGGTAGACCTCGTCGGGCGAGACCTTCTCCAACAGAGTTGTGAGACGAGAGGCATCCGTCAGATCCCCGTAGTGCAGGAACAGTCGGGCGTCGGGATCGTGCGGGTCCTGGTAGAGGTGGTCGATCCGGTGGGTGTTGAAGGTCGATGCGCGACGGATCAGACCGTGGACGGTGTACCCCTTTTCGAGCAGCAATTCCGCCAGGTAGGAGCCGTCCTGCCCGGTGATGCCCGTGATGAATGCCGTCTTCATTGCGGCCAACGTTATCGTCAGAACGTGCTGACTGACTCACTCGTCTACGTTGCCGGCCATCGCGGGCTTGTCGGCTCGGCGATCTTTCGGGCGCTGCAAGCCAGAGACGTGGATACCGTCGGATGGTCATCGGCCGACCTCGACCTGCGGGATCGCGAGGCAACGTTCGACGCGATGCTCGAAGCCCGTCCGCAGGTCTTGATCATGGCGGCAGCCAGGGTCGGCGGGATCATGGCCAACGCCACTCACCCGGTCGACTTCCTCAACGACAATCTGCGCATTCAGACCAACCTTCTGGAGGCAGCCCATACCGCCAATGTGGAGCGCGTGGTGTTTTTGGGCTCCAGTTGCATCTATCCCAAATTCGCGCGGCAGCCAATCCCAGAATCCGCTCTGCTGACCGGCCCTCTGGAACAGAGCAACCAGGCCTACGCCATCGCCAAGATCGCTGGGATCGAGGCGGTGAAGTCCTACAGGCATCAGCACGGCCGTCGATGGATCTCAGCGATGCCCACTAACCTCTATGGCCCCTGGGACAACTTCGACCTGCAATCCAGCCACGTCTTGCCGGCCATGATCCGCAAGTTCCACGAGGCTGACGACGTCGTCTCGCTATGGGGAACAGGCGCACCCCGTCGCGAGTTCCTGCACAGTGACGACGCCGCCTCAGCAATCCTTCATCTGATCGAGCATTACGACAGCGATGAGCATGTGAACGTGGGCACGGGGGAGGACATCAGCATCCGGGACCTTGCCGTGCTGGTTGCGGAGGTGGTCGGATTCGAAGGCCGCATCGAATGGGACAGCAGCAAACCGGACGGGACTCCGAGGAAATTGCTGGACGTGGCCCGGCTCAGAGGACTCGGCTGGGCTCCCGAGATCAGCCTGCGCGGGGGGATCTCAACGACTTACAGTTGGTTCAAAGAGTCCTTGTAGCCTCCGACTCCCCAATGCAACTAACGTCGCCTGGCGCGTGGGTGTTACTCGCCCACCGGACTCCCAGATTCCTACGACGGGATCGTTTCGGTGTGGACCGTCCTTAGTAGGTGGATACGGTGGATCGTGCGATGGGAGCGGATGTGACGACGTTGCAGATCGGTGCGATCCCGTTCACCGCCTTGCCCTTCGACGACGCTGTCAACGAAGTTGTCCGTCGCGCGAGTGCAGCTGAGCCGACCGCCGTCCACTTCGCGAACGCATACACGATCGCTCTGGCCGACTCGGACCCTGACTACTGCCGCCCTGTTCACGCAGTCAAAGGCGCTGAACCTCACCGACGGTATGCCCGTCGCATGGGTCGGTCGACGGGCATACGGCCGTTCCAGCGATCAGTGGCCGCGCGTGTACGGGCCTGACGTGATGGAGGCGGTGCTCGAACGCGGTGGTCTGCGGCACTATCTGCTGGGAGGCGACGAGAGGACGTTGGCGGCGCTGCGGGATGAGATCGCCAGGCGCTTTCCCGAAGCGGTGATCGTGGGGGCGGAGTCACCCCCCTTCCGCGCTTTGAACGACCAAGAAAGAGCAGACCAGGATCAGCACATCCGCGCGTCCGCCGCCCAGGTCGTGTGGGTCGGCCTGGGTACCCCGAAACAGGACTGGGAGGTGACTCGACTCGCGGACGAACTGCCGGTCGTGGCCCTGGCAGTCGGCGCTGCGTTCGACTTCATCGCCGGGACCAAGCCGCAGGCGCCGTTGTGGATGCAGCGCATCGGAACCGAGTGGGTCTATCGCCTCGCCACCGAACCCCGCCGTCTGTCGAAGCGCTACCTCTGGGGCAATCCCAGGTTCCTCCGTGCCGCGGCACGCAACCCAGGGTTGCGCCGACGATGAGCAACGTCGCAGTGAGAGAGTCATGCGCCGAGCCGACCAGCCAGAGCGCTGCCGGCTGGCTTCGCTACGTCGGGGTGGGTTACGTACTTCTCGCCCTGTTCGTGACGTTCAATCTCGTACTTGTTGCGTGGGGTCCGCCAGCGCGTGGGATCGCATCCTGGACAGGGGTCGAAGGAGCACTGCCCGGGGCCGGAGGACTGGCCTTCCTCGCCTGGGTTGGTGTTCCCGTCATCGTTGTCGGCGCATTACGAGGCGGGATTTCGCGACATCAGTGGATGATCATCGCGGCCGTAGCTGCATGGATCGGTTCAGCGGCTGTCTCGATGGTCCTGCACGGGGTCATGAGCGACTCCCGGTTCTGGTCCGTGGCCGTGGCCAGCACGGCGGTCGCCGTGGCCGGAGCGCTCATCCCCTTCGCAACGCTGAAGCGACTGCTGCTGGGGCTCGGCTGGTTCTTCGGGTGGGGCAGTGTGCTCGCGGGGCTGAGCGACCTCGTCTTCGGGTGGCCCACCGTTCTGATTGGGGATCCCCGATACGAGCGATGGTTGTCTGTAGTCGGCATCAACACGGGGGACTTGTCCAGCCTTAATGGCGTTACGCCTGGCCGGGTCTACGTCGGTCTGACCTGCGCGGTGCTTCTGGTGTTCGCGGTTCGCGCTGCTACCGGGCCGCTGGACGTGGATCATGTCCGCAGGCCTTGTCGGCGCGACCCTGTGGAGCTTCAGCCGTACCGGCGTCGTCGCACTTGTCGTAGGCCTGGTCGTGACTCTCATCCCGGTCGAGCGCCTCCGCAACGCATTCGCCTGGGTTCTGGGCGGGCTTTTCGCGGTGATCCTGCTGCCCGTGTCCATCTCCTGGTGGTTGGCGACTACTCCCATCACCGACGGCACGACGACATGGCGATTCGACCTGTGGCGCACCTACGCGACCAACCCGCAGGTCTGGATGCCTTTCGGAACGGGACCCAAGCCGCATCGGTCCAAGGCGTCGCCGACCACGCCCACCACCAGTTCCTGGAAGCGCTGGCGGTGGGGGGTTGGCTAGGTCTGGCCGGATGCGTCGCCTTTGTCGTACTGGCGGCCTGGATTGCCGTCCGAGTGGCCGGCATCGACAACCGGGCAACCCTCGGCGTCGTGTTCGCGATGGGCGCGATCTTCCAGGTCGATGTTGTGACGTTCAGCGCGACCTATCTTGTACTCAACAACGCTTTCGTCCTCATCGTGGCGCGGTGGTCTTCGGCCGCGGGCCTTCTCCGAGATCCGCAATGACCTTCGCCACTCACTGGGGCCAGCGGGCCGGGGTGCAGCCGAGAGACACCACGCCGACCCAGTAGTCCTCGCGCGCCCCCGAGCCATTTCTTGCGTGCGGCGAACTCTTCCACGACTTCGATCCGGTCAGCGACAACCAGGCCCGCGAACTGAACCGCTTCACCACCCACCCCTCACCACCGCATCTGAGCCTCTTCGGCGAACCCCCTGACACCGTCCACTGCAAACTCCGCGCCACCGGCACGCACCACGCCGTTCCACACCCCGAAACACTGGTGCACCTCAGTGAAGATCACACCGACGTTCGTGCGTGCCTTGCGTTCGAAGGTCGGTGTGAGGACCACGTCCACCTGGTCGCCGCTGACTCTCCAGGGCGCAAGCCAGTCCGCGCGGTCGTAGTCCCACTTGAGTTCCTGGCTGATCTTGGTCACTCGGCCGTCGATGCACAGAGCGTTCTCGGTCATTCCCGTGCCCTCGGTCCACTTGCCGCCGAACTGCAGGCCGATCGTGTGCCCGTCGCTGGTGCCGGACCCCGAACCCCAGTTCCAGGTCGTGCTGTAGGGCCACTTCCCGCGGCCATGGTCGAGAACCGCCCACGTCTCGCCCTCGGGGAGGACCCGGGTTTGACCGTCCACCTTCAGCGTGCCCGAGGCCGGCAGGGTGTTCTCCTTGACCGTGTACTGGAAGAGCTTGTCGCTCCAGGGGATGACCACTCCCATCGATTCGTGACCGTCGGGCCGAGCGATCTGGATGTCCGCATCGATGCGGTCGGTGTGTGCGACCAGGCGAACGCCGGCCGTGTTCGGGATCAGGTCGATGCTCAGGGCCTTAGCCCGGGCTCTGGCCGGGCCACCGCCGCTGGTGTCCGGCAGGACTGGACCGCGCGCAAGCGGCACGATCGCGCCGACATCGATCTGCTCACCGCTGGCGAGGTCGACGAACCAGACCTGATGCAGCGCGAGGTAGTCGATATGGCTGATCGTGACCGACAGGACCCAGTCTGGGGTCTGGACGCACCAGTACTCCCAGCGCTTCGATCGGCCCCACCCGCGCAGGTTTGCCCGGTGCATCGGGGTGCGCGACCAGCCCACTGCGTCGCGGTTCAGATGCCCGTCGGGCAGGCACAGGTCCACCGGGGAGGTGATTTCGGTCTCCATGATTTCAGCCTATTGGAGGTCGACATGCACATGCTACTGTATGAGCATGTCGGTGTTGGAGAGGCGCGTGCAGATCCTGATCGAACGCGCGGAGTACGAAAGGCTAGAGCGCCTGGCCCGGGCGGACTACCGCAGCGTCGCGTCGCTCATCCGTGAAGCCATCGGCCTCTACCTGGACTCCGGAGCAGATGACAAGTCCCGCGCTCTTGATGCCCTACTGGAGATGCCAGTGGACGACGGTGCGGGCGAGGACTGGCCAGTTGCCAAGCGCGCTCTCGAGGATGCCCGCACGGAATTCGCATGAGCACGGCTGTCCTGGTGGACACGTCCGTGTTCGCCTATGCGCTCGGCGGCGAGCATGCCGCGCGCGAGGGCTGTCGCCGGTTCCTGCGCGACTCCCGCGGACAGGGTCTTGAACTGCACGCAAGTGTCGAGATGGTCCAAGAACTGACGTTTCACCGGATGCGCATGACGACCACGGCGACGGCGGTGGAACAGGGTCGATTGGCCGGACGCACGTGCATTCTGCACCCCTTCGACGAAAGGGTGCTTGACGCTGCGCTGAGTTTGATGGCCTACGGGCGCCTGCGCGGCCGCGATGCTGTCCACGCCGCAACTGCGTCACTGTCTGGAATCTCTACGATCGTGTCCACTGATCCGGCCTTTGACGGGATCCTTGAACGCCTGGACCCGGCAGCGGGTTAGACCTGCTCGTGCCGGTGCCGCACACTGCGCACGATGATCGGGATGCCCAAAACCAGCACGCCTACAACCGTGGTGGTCGTCGCCAGCCAACTGGGGGCACCGAGCAGCGCCAGGCCTGCTGAGCCCACCAGCACCAGCAGCAGCCACCTCAACTCCTGGCCGTTGTAGCGGCTGGAGATACGCGCCCCGATGAAGACCCCAGGGATCTGACCCAGCAACAGCGAGAAGAGCACTGTCGTGTCGATCTCTCCCAAGCCGGCATGTGCGATCGCCCCCACGATCAGCATGGGCACGGCTTGGACCAGGTCGGTACCCACCAACCGGCTAGGAAGCATCGCCGGGAACAGAATCATAAGGCTCGCCGCTATCAGCGTTCCGGAGCCGACGCTGGTCAGGCCGACAAGGGTGCCCACGAAAAGGCCGACCACAGACGCCAGTGCCAGTTTGCCCCGCGAGAAGGTCAACGGCTGCTCGGCGAGCGCATCGGAGTACTTGCGCAAACGCAACCGCAAGAGGGTGATCACAACCGCCACGAGCAGGACTACCCCGATCAGCCTGCGCAGCGCCGTATCACCGCCCTCCTCACCGACAAGCAGGGAGAACAGCCACGTTCCGAGTAGCACGCCCGGCACCGACCCGAGCGATAACCACAACACCACCGGGTAGTACGGGGTGCGGCGCTTGATGTGCACGCCGGCGCCCACAGGCTTCATCACAGCCGCGGAGACCACGTCGGTCGATACGGCCACGGGGGCGGGTACGTTGAAGATGATCAGCAACATCGGCGTGACGATGGCCGCTCCGCCCAACCCCGTCATCCCCACCACTGTCCCGGCGAACAACCCACCGAGCGTCAGGAACGGGTCGATACTCACCGGCCAAGTCTGCAGCAAACCGGGTGAAGGCCCCAGCACCGGCGCACAACGGGTTTCGATCCATTCACAGGCATTAGCCTCGCTCCCATGAGATACGGCGCACAGTTCGGCCCTGACATCACGTTTCTAGGCGTGGACGCAGCTGATCTGGACGAGCCAGACACCTACCGCGATGCCGACGTGGTGATTCTGGGCGCGCCGTTCGACGGTGGCACTTCGTACCGCTCCGGTGCCCGCTTCGGTCCCAAGGCCTTACGGGAGACCTGCTACCTGGCCCACGACGGTTCCCGGCCTTCGCTGGCGCTTCGGGTGGATGGGCTGCAGGACTTGCGTGTCGTCGATGCCGGGGATGTGGAGATGTTCTCCGGCGATGCGGCGCGCTCTTGTGCCGATCTGGAAGCGGCAGTTGAGAAGGTCGCCAGTGCCGGGGCGATCCCCCTGATCCTGGGCGGCGATCACACTGTCACGTGGCCGGACGTCACCGGTGTTGCCCGGGGTGGTGACCGCTGGGGAAAGGTGTCAGTCATCCATTTCGACGCCCATGCCGACACTGGCAACATCGAGTTCGGTTCCCTGATCGGTCACGGCCAACCCATGCGCCGCCTCATCGAGTCCGGGGCCGCCCGTGGTGACCGGTTTCTGCAGATCGGTTTGCGCGGATACTGGCCCCCGCCGGAGATCCTCGAGTGGATGGCACAACAACGGATGCGCTCCTTCGAGATGACCGAGATCGTCACGCGCGGCCTTGACGAGTGCCTGACCGAGGCGTTCCAGATCGCCTTGGACCAGTGCGACGGGATCTTCCTGAGCGTGGACATCGATGTGTGCGACCCCGGCCACGCGCCCGGAACCGGGACCCCGGAACCGGGTGGGCTCAGCTCGCGGCAACTGCTCGATGCCGTGCGCCGGATCTGCTACGAACTGCCGGTTCTCGGGATGGACGTGGTGGAGGTTTCACCGCCGTACGATCACGCCGATATCACCGCGCTGCTGGGCAATCGGGTGATCCTGGAGGCCCTTTCGGCGATGGCCCGGCGTCGTAAGGATGAGCGCGACGGAACCACATGGGACCCGCGGCAGCCGTTGCTGGACCGGTAGCGGTTTGGGGCGTCCGTTGGGCGGCCCTGTGATTTTCATGGCTTGCGGGGGGCTGCGGGGTGTAAGGGTATGGTCGGGCGGCCGTGTGATTTTCGGGCAACTGAGTGGTCGGTTTCCAGCTTTGCTTGTCGGCGGGGGTGGGCCCGGTTGAACCGGTGGTGGATTCAGGCAACTGGGTTGTCAGAAATCAACATGGCTTGCGGGGGGCTGCGGGGTGTAAGGGTGCTGCCCGGCGGCCGTGTGATTTTCGGGCAACTGAGTGGTCGGTTTCCAGCTTTGCTTGTCGGCGGGGGTGGGCCCGGTTGAACCGGTGGTGGATTCAGGCAACTGGGTTGTCAGAAATCAACATGGCTTGCGGGGGGCTGCGGGGTGTAAGGGTGCTGCCCGGCGGCCGTGTGATTTTCAGGCAACTGAGTGGTCGGTTTCCAGCTTTGCTTGTCGGGGTGGGCGCCAGCCCCCAGCCTCCAACCTTTACCCCACCATCGGCAAGGCGATGCCGAAGACCGAACCTCCCCCATCGCGCGCCTTCACGTAAGCCCGACCGCCGGCCTGCTCGGCGACATCCTTGACTATGGCCAAGCCCAAACCCGAACCCGGCATGCTGCGCGAGGCGACCGGGCGGTAGAACCGGTCGAAGATGTGCGTGACCTCATCGGCAGGAACCCCCGGACCGCGATCGAGGACCTCGATGACCCCGTCGGTCACGGTGATGTCGATCGGTCCGCCGCTGGTGTCGAACTTCGCGGCGTTCTCGACGAGGTTCCACACCGCCCGCTCCAGCCCAGCGGCCGAAGCCACGGCAACGCTGGCGTCGGTTGAGAGGCTGACCTCACGGCCAGTCCGACGCCGAGCCCGGGTAGCGACCGATTCGGCGATCGCGGCGAGTCGCACCGGCTGCGGCCCACCTTCCGCACCCTGACCCCCGGCCAGAGTCAACACCTCGTTGACCAAGCCACTCAACTCCCGCGATTCGCCCTTGAGGTCGGCCAGAACACGCTCGCGCACCTCGGGGGACAACTCGTCGAAGCGTTCAAGCAGGCTGATGTTGGTGCGAAGCGAGGTCAGCGGGGTGCGCAGTTCGTGACCGGCGTCCTGCACGAGCCGTTGCTGGTCGGCTTGCGAGTCGGCCAGCCGGGCGAGCATGGAGTTGAACGAAGATGCCAGGCGCCCTACCTCGTCGTTGCCGCCCCCGGGCACCGTCACGTCCAACTGGCCCGTCTGGCTGACCTCCCCGGCCGTTTGCGTCAAGTCGATCAACCGGCGGGTGATGCGACGCGCGAACCACCAGCCCGCGAATGCAGCGACGGTGGCCAGCGCGAGCGAGCACACGAGCAGGACCAGTGCCAGGCGTTGCAGGACCGCAGCGCTGGCCGACCAGTCCCGCGCCATCAGCAGCGCGCCCCGGCCGTCGCCGCCAGCGACGGTCAGGACCCGGTACGGTCTGCCGTCGATGCTCTGGGTGCGGGCGGACACGAATGAACGCCCAGAAGCAGCAGCCTGTCGGTCGGCGTCGGTCACGGGGATCTGGACCTCGCCCTGGCTCTGCAGAACCTCGCCGTCCGGTGACAGCACCGTCGCCGCTGTCTCGTCTCGGTCGCGATCTCGGGGGCCATCCATCATCCGGCCGCCCGCGTTGAGCAGCGACTGGTCCACCGAGCGCTCGAGCTGGTTGGCGGTTGCCGAGTATCCGATGACCCCCATCAGGGCGGCCACCACGACTGCCATCACAGCGAAGGCAAGGGCCAGCTTGGTTCGCAGGCTCATGGCGCTTGCACGCTGTAGCCCACGCCGCGAACCGTCCTGATCAACTCAGGCTGCCCGAGTTTGCGTCGCAGGTAGCCGACGTATACGGCGAGGTTCTTGGAATCCGGTCCGAAGTCATAGCCCCAGATACGCTCGTAGATCGTGTGGTGCTCCAGCACGATGCCGGCGTTGAACATGAGCAGTTCCAGCAGGTCGAATTCGGTCTTCGACAACTCGATCTCGCGGCCTGCGCGCCATACTCGCCGCGAGTCCGGGGACAGGCGCACGTCTGCGACGGTGAGGTCGTCGCTGGAGGCCGTTTCGCCGGATCTGCGCAGTAATGCACGCAGGCGGGCCAGCACCTCGTCGATGTCGTAGGGCTTCGGCACGTAGTCGTCCGCGCCGGCGTCCAGGCCTGCGACCCGGTCGGCGGTCTCCACCCTCGCCGTCAGCATGAGGATCGGCGTGCGGTCACCCTCGGCGCGCAGCACGGCGCACACTCCGAGGCCGTCGACGCCGGGCATCATCACGTCGAGCACCAGCACGTCGGGCTTGCTCTCGCGGAACGCCGCCAGGGTCTGCACACCGTCGCTGCAGGCGGTCACTTCGTACCCGTTGATCTCCAGTGCGGTGCTAAGTGACTCGCGGATGGCGCGGTCGTCGTCGGCAACCAGAACCTTCATGTCAGTGAGTCTGCCGTGACAACGCGATGCGCCGCGCAGCCCGGGGGTCGGCTGCGCGGCGCATCGGCGATCATGCGGCGTTGGACGCCGAGCCCGCGGAAGGCATCATGGGCATCGGTCCGGGTCCGCGGCCGAACGGCATCTTCGCCGTGCCGGTCACCTCGAAGCTGGAGTTGAGTTTCACGAACACCACGGTGCCGTCCTGCTTCTTCGTGGCCGCGACGAACTTCTTGCCCACCTTGTGCACGTCCAGCACCGTGGCGCCTTCGTACTTGGCAAGCACAGCGGCCTCGGCCTTCTTGAAGGCGGGCCCGGTCACATCGCGGCCCATGTGCCCATGCCGGCCGTGTCCGCGCTTGGGCGCGTTCTCAACGGACTCGACCGCATAGGAGCTACCGAGCAGGACGACCTGCTTCTTGCCTGCGTCCGTGCGAATGAGTACCGCAAAGCCGCCCTCGTCGCGCTTGAACACCTGCAGTACCGTCGCACCGGGGACCTCGGCCACGGCCGCTTCCGTGGCCTTCTGTGTTTCCTCAGCAGTCGCCGGGGTTCCATGGCCTGGCCCGCGGCCGGTCATCTCCTGCTGACCGGTGACCAAGAAGTTCGCGTCAAGGGTGACCACGATGCGTTTACCGTCCGCGGTCGTGACCATGACGACGTATCCGCCGTCCGGGGTCTTGTGCGCGTGGTCGGCGGTACCCTGGACAGCCGTCAAGGCCGCGTCGATCGCCTTCTGGGCGTTCTCCCCGGTGACGATCTCGCCGGGTCCGCGCATTCCCATGGGGCCCGCTTGCCCGGTGGTTGCGGAATCCTGGGTGGAACTGTTGTCGTCGGCACTGGCAATAGCAATCCCGCCGGCCACCGTGGCGCCCACGGCGAATGCCGCGATACTCGCTCCGGCGACGGTTCCGATCTTCTTCATCATGTCGATCTCCTTCTCGTCGGTGCTTTCACTGTCGTATGCCGCTACGTGAACAGAACCTGATGCGGGTAAGAGGCAGGTGAGACTGTGCGATCGCTCAATCGCAGCCGGAACCGGTCGTCGCAGGCGCCTTGCCGCTGTCCAGGAAGTCGGTCACCAACCTGGCCGTCCCCGACGGATCCTGGAACAGAACCGAATGCCCAGCGCCCTCCACGATCGTCAACTGCGAGCGCGCGACTGCTGCGGCAATCAGCCGACTGTTGGCCGGTGGGGTCACGACGTCTCGCGAGCCGACCATGACGAGCACGGGCTTGTCGACACGGGACAGGCCCATGATGTTCGCGGGAGACCGCAGCCACGGGTCCTCGGCCGCGACCATCGTGTCGTAGGTCTTGTCGGGCACCACGTCGTCGGGATACCGGCCCTCTTCCGCCGCTGCTTCAAGCCTGCCCAGGAAGGCCTGGCCCGCATTCTGCGCGCAATTGTCCGGTGGGTAGTTGGTGCGCAGGTAGGTGCCGATCCCAGCATCGGGATCGCTGTCGGCTTGCTGAACCCAGGGTGGGCCCAGGGTCGTTGCGGTTCCGCCGGGGTTCGTCCCGACGAGGACCGCACCGGCGATTGTCTGCGGGTCTCGCAGCAGGAGTTGCTGGGCGATGAAGCCCCCCATCGACCATCCGAGGATCTCGGTACGGGCGACTCCGATCTCCTTCAGGAATTGTGAGATCTGGTCGGCCATGCCGGCGAATGTGGGTGCCAGTCGGGCAGTGGACGCACCCAAGCCCGGGTAGTCCACGACGATCACTCGGCGTCGTTGTGCCAGGGCCGCCAGGAATGCGGGGTCCCATTGCGACATGGGTGATGCCGTGCCGTTCAGCAGGAGTAGGGGTGGGCCGCTTCCTACCTGTGCCCAAGCGATCCCGCTGTCGCTCATCTCGACTTCCAGGTCCACCTGATCGGCCGTGATCGGCGGCGGCGGGGTAGGTGCGGGTGCCGAGGTGCAGCCGGCAATCAGGAGCACCAGCACCATGAGGAATCGCACCCTGGCAACACTGGACCAAGAACGGTCGGGAACGCGCTTACAGCGGTGGGTTGGCCGTTTTTCTTGGTCAAGATATTGCTCTGCGTGAGGAATTGCCGAGAGTCGTTCGGCGTGCTGGGCGGACATGCTGAGATCCGTGACGGCCACGAATCGGGACGACCTGGCAGGCGCGGTTGGCCTTGGGTATCGCTGGAGCTGCCATCCGAGCCGCCGCGTCGGCCCTAATCAGTCGATCGAGTTGAACAGCTCCAGTGCCTTGGGGGTGTCCCACTTGACCGCGTCCTGGCCGCCCACGTAGTAGGAGCCGGGCTGGGTCGGTACGGTTGTCGCCTCGCCGATGCCCATGGAGATCATCCCCATTGCCAGGCCGAGGCGGGCGTCGTTGAATATCCCGGTGCCGTTGTCCACGGTCAGACTTTCACCCGCGGCCGAGGCTGCACCGAAGGCACGCCATGGCAAGAGCCAGGTCATTGGGCTCATGGCCCGCTTGGCCACCGAGGAGATGAACTCCTGCTGACGCTGCACACGGCCGAGGTCGCCCTTCGGGTCGGCGTAGCGCATGCGCACATAGGCCAAGGCGTCCTGGCCGTCCATCGTCTGACAGCCCTTCTTAACGTCCAGGCCGCTGTTCACATCAGTGAAGTTGCGCGCAGGGCACAACTTCACGCCGCCGAGCGCGTCAGTGGTGTTCGCCACACCGGCAAAACCGATCTCCACGTAATTGTCGACGTGAAGACCAGTGGCCTGTTCCACCGTCTCGATCAGCAACTGGGGCCCGCCATACGCGAAGGCGGCGTTGATCTTGCCTTGGCCGTATCCGGGGATGCCCACCCAAGAGTCGCGGGGGATCGACACCAGCGTCGGGGCACCCAGTAGCGGCACGTGCATCAGCATGATCGTGTCTGTGCGCTGGCCCTCGGTGGAACCGGTGTGCAGGCGCTTCTGGTCCTTCTTGGTCAAACCCGCGCGGCTGTCGCTACCGACAAGCAGGAAGTTGGTTCCCGACGAGGAACCGCTGGTGCCCGGAAGTGCGTCGATCTTGGTGACCGACGTTGCGAACACAGCTGCCACTGCGGTGACGTACACGGCCATCACGGCGACCACCGTCAGGAAGATGCGCTTGACCGACCAGCGCCTGCGCTTCTTCTTGGTGGGGGCGATGGTGCGTGGGATCGTCTGAACGGGCGGGCGTACCGCAACCGGTGGGCTGCCGACCGGTCGGCGTGCGGGCGCGCCGAGGCGCTGCGTCGGCTTCTCAGCGGAATCCGGACGCATCCACGACTCGAACTCAGGCGGCACCTGCCCTTTGTCACTCACCCCTCCATGGTGCCCTGAACCAACCCAATCTGGACAGTGACCCTGCTCTCACCGGGTGTCCTACGATCGGGCCACATGACGGTAAGGATTGAGCAAACTGGGCCTGTTACGACGGTGACGATCGATCGTCGCGAGGTTCGCAATGCCGTGGACGCGCGCACTGCGGCCGATTTGGCGGACGCATTCCGCGCCTTTGACGCCGACCCCACCGCCAAGGTGGCCGTTCTGACCGGTGCCGGTGGGACGTTCTGCGCGGGCGCGGATCTGAGAGCCATCTCCGAGGGGAAGCCGAATCGTTTGGAGCCCGCCGGAGACGCGCCGATGGGCCCGTCAAGGATGCAGCTGAGCAAGCCGGTGATCGCTGCGGTGGCAGGGTATGCCGTAGCGGGTGGGCTGGAGCTGGCGTGTTGGGCCGACCTTCGCGTCGTGGAGCAGGACGCGGTGATGGGGGTGTTTTGCCGCCGGGTCGGAGTACCGCTCATCGACGGCGGAACGGTTCGACTGCCCCACATAGTGGGACTCGGTCGTGCGCTGGACCTGATTCTGACCGGGCGCGCGGTCGATGCCGCGGAGGCCTTGTCCATCGGGCTGGCCGACAGGGTTGTGCCGGCCGGGGGTGCGCTTGCCGCTGCGCAGGAACTGGCCGAGCAGATCGCGGCCTTCCCTCAGCAGGCCATGCTTGCCGACCGGGCTAACGTCCTGGCTGGTCTTGGAGTCGCTGTCGGCGCGGCGCTGGCGGCTGAGTTCGAGCGGGGGCTTGTCGCTTTGCCGGAGGGGCTTGCTGGGGCCCGGCGCTTCATCGACGGCTGAGCCGTCACACCACCTTCTCGACCAGGTGGGGAAACCTCAATAGCGTGAAGATCTGCAGGGCGGCAGCGGTGTCGAGAACCTTTCCGTCGTCGTAGCGCCCCGCTTCGGTGAACCAGCCGTCGTCGCCCTTGCCGTCCTGTTCGAGCAGGTCGGCGTATTCGCTGATGCCGGACCGCCGGCCCATGACCAGTTGCCCTTTCACGTAGATCGCGTTGAAGCAGACCGCTTGCTTCCACAGACGTTGGACTGTGAAGTGCGCCTCGCCGGCTTCGGATGCCTCGCGCGCCAGGACGGTGTCCCCAGCGGCCAGGGCTGCCATGATCAGTAGGCCCTGGTTGTAGGAGTAGATGCTGGGTTCGATGCTCCCGTCGGCGCGCACATGGTCACGGACGAGGCCGTCGCTGTTGCGCAATCCGGACAGGAACTCCAGCGAGGCTTTGATGCCCCCGCCGAGGCGGGCGTGCAGCAGCGATCCAGCCCCGGTGGAACAGGCGTTCAGCGTGGGACCGTCCTCGTCCCACCGGATGCCGCCGGTCTGGGGATCGAACCCGGTCTGCACGAACTCGCTGATCTCCAGGGCTCTGAGTCGCGACTGGCCACCACCTGTGAACGCATTGCGCTGCAGGAAAGCAAGCCCCAGCCACGCATTGTCGTCGTAGTAGCGCTTCCCCCTGCCAACTGACTCTCGGTATCCCCCTTGCGGGTCTCGGTAGCCGCGCAACCCCCGGGCCAGGCCGGGAAACCGGGCAGGGCCGGACACCGGGTCGGACAGGGCGTAAGCGTGCATGACCTGAGAGAACGGCCAGCAGGTGACGGCCAACGGCGATCCGGGCTCGTGCACCCAGGTGAACTTCCCCCCGCCTGCCAGACTTCGGCGCAAGGTGGCACGCGTGCTCTCGTAACGGTCCATCCACCTGCCTCACGTTGTCCCCGCATTATTCTCCGTGGGACCGCACCAGCGCTAGGTGCGGCGGTTGGCGGGGCGACCCTGCCGACGGCGAGCCATGGGGGCGCTCGGCCGTGGCCCCGTCACCGCCGCGGCGGCCGCCCGGCGACTTAAGGCGCGGGGCTGTTGGTTAGAGGTTGTGGTCCTGGTTAGCGAATCCACGCGTGTTTTTGCTAACGAACGGCACAACCTCTAACGCGGGCAATCCTGGGCCGCGGGCCGGTGGGCCGTGGCCCCGTCACCGCCGCGGCGGCCGCCCCCGCCACAAGCGCGAACGGCTGTTGGTTAGAGGTTGTGGTCCTGGTTAGCGAATCCACGCGTGTTTTTGCTAACGAACGGCACAACCTCTAACGCGGGCAATCCTGGGCCGCGGGCCGGTGCCAGAGCCGGGGCCGGTGGGCCGCGGGCCGGTGCCAGAGCCGGGGGGCCGGGTGCGGGGGCCCTCCACACAACCTGCTCCACTGTGGACAATGCCGCAGCGATGTCGTGGGTTGGGGTGAGGATGGGGATACCCACGAGGAGGACGCCAATGCTGGACACTTTGAGCAAGTTGCTGAACCAGGCAGAGAACGCCGCGACGGCTGCCGAAGCCGAGGCCTTCTTCGCCAAGGCCCAGGAACTGGCGACCCTGCATGCGCTGTCGCTCGCCGAGGCGCGCACGCATGCACGCAAGAAGGAGCGGCGCGAGGAGCCGACCCACGAGCAGCTGAGCATCGGCCAACCCCGCCAGCACGTCAACAGTCACCTGTGTCTGCTGTCGGTCGTGATTGGTGAGGCGAACAGTGTCCGGACCAACATCGCGTCAAACAACACCTTCATCGTGTGGTTCGGACTGCCCAGCGACATCGAGACCGCCCGGATGATCCTGCATTCCGTGTCCCACCAGATGGTGCGCAGCGCGGATGCGTTCATCCGGGGCAGGACCTGGGTGGACGAGCGCGATTGGGAGAACAGAGGTGCGGCGATGACCGCCCAGAAGGCTCGCAAGAGCTACTACACGGCGTACGTGCGCGAGATCGGAGCCCGGCTGATGCAGGCGCGGCAAGACGCTGCGAAGGAGTATGACCGGACTGCCCCGGGCGTCGGTGCGGAACTGGTGCTGCGCGGCAAGGAACTCGAGGTCCGCGACTACTACACCCGGGCTTCGACCGCCCGTGGGTCGTGGCGTGGGCAGCGGTCAAGCATGTCGTCGGGCAAGGCCGTGACCACTGCTCGTACGGACGCCCAGCGCGCCCGGATCGACGCCGCCCGTGAGATCGGGGGTACCCGGCCGGCGGTGGCCTCGTGAGCGACACAACTCGGGTCTATGCCGCCGAGGACACGCTGCTGTTCATGCTGGCCAACGGCGGGACGGTCCGTTTCATGGGCAGTTCCCTGACCCTTCCGATCGAGCGCAGATTCGGCGATCTCGACGGGGTGCGCAGATACCTGCGCGAGGTCCGTCGAAGACCCTGGGGGCATCCGCAGACCCCCGAGCCGGGTGTCCGGATACGCAAGGGCGGAACGAAGGCCCACTGGGAGAACGGCGTGATCGCACTGCCCGACGGGATCGGCGCCCAAGGCTGGGCGATGCGCGAAGTTGTAGTTCTGCACGAGTACGCCCACCATGTGGCCTGGTTCGGCTTCCAGTCGACCGGGCACGGGCGGAGGTTCCAGTCCGTCTACCTGGATCTGCTCGAGAACGCGCTCGGCCCGGAGGCCGCGTTCATCGTGAGAGCAAGTCTCGGTTGAGCCCAGGCGTGCTGCGACATTGATGGGCATTCGCCCCTCAGCGAGAGCCGATACCCCTAAAGTGGGCAAGGGATTCCTGAGGGAGGCAAAGTGCGCCGTTCTGCTGTGTTCGCGACCGCCGTCATCGCCGCTGGTCTATTGACTGCCGGCTGTTCATCGACCGAAGAGGCCGAGCAGAAGACCGAGTCGGCAAACGCGTCGGTCTGTCTGGCGTTGGAGGGGTTGGCAGCCACCATCGAGGGTCTGGGCACGGGCGTGACCGGCACTGGTGACGTCACCGTCTCCAAAGCCCAGGAGTCGATCAACCAGATCGAGTCTGCTTACGACACGGTCCAGGCGAACATCCAGAAGGCAGACGCTGATGCGGCCGAGGAAGCCCTGGTCGCCCAGCAGCAATTCAGCGAGTCCCTCATGCAGGTGGAGGAAGGCCTAACGGGCCTGGACGGCGACCAGAGTCTCTCTGCCGTTCCGGCTGAGGTCCAGCAGGCACTCACCGAGCTCGACGACAACTACGAAGAGCTGAACGACTCGCTGGGCTGCGCCAGTGCTGCTGAGTGACCGTGACATCCGTCGCGAGATCGAAGGCGGACGGGTAGGGGTCGAGCCGTACGAACCTGGGATGGTTCAGCCGTCCAGCATCGATGTGCGTCTGGACCGATTTTTCCGGGTCTTCGAGAACCACCGTTATCCGTTCATCGACCCCTCGCTCGAGCAGGCCGAACTCACGCGCATGGTGGAGGCCGACGACACCGAGGCGTTCATCCTGCACCCGGGGGAGTTCGTCCTCGCTTCCACCTACGAGGTGATCACGCTGCCCGACGATGTGGCCGGCCGGCTCGAGGGTAAGTCGTCCTTGGGGCGGCTCGGCCTTCTGACCCACTCCACAGCCGGTTTCATCGACCCCGGCTTCTCCGGGCACGTGACACTTGAGTTGTCGAACGTGGCGACCCTGCCGATGAAGCTGTGGCCGGGTATGAAGATCGGTCAGCTGTGCCTGTTCCGGCTGGAGTCTCCGGCCGAGCACCCATACGGCTCGCAGGTCTACGGCTCGCGCTACCAGGGCCAGCGTGGTCCGACCCCGAGCCGCTCCTACCTGAACTTCCACCGCACAGACCTGCACTGATTACCGCAAAGCCGGAAACGGCGGTCACGTTACACTGGTGGAGGCCGCCGTCGGCGCACCCTGCGTCGGAGGCGTGAATGAAACGTGGCGCCGGGCTCGAACGTTGCCGTCGCTGCCAGTTCCCGACAAAGGATTAGATTAGCGACCATGTCGATCGACAATGAGACCTCGAGGGTCCTCGATGCCTTGGAGGCCGAGGCCATCTGGGTGTTCCGCGAAACCGCTGCCGCTTTCGAGCGTCCCGTGCTGCTCTACAGCATTGGCAAGGACTCGACGGTGCTTCTGCATCTGGCACGCAAGGCCTTCCATCCCGGTCCCATCCCCTTCCCGGTCATGCACATCGACACCGGCTGGAAGTTCAAGGCCATGTACGAGCTGCGTGACCGCACAGCGCAGGAGCTGGGGCTCGACTTGCGTCTGGCCACTAACCAGGAGGCCCGCGACCAGGGTGTGACCCCGTTCAGCCATGGCGCGCAGGAGTTCACCCGGATCATGAAGACCGTGGCACTGCGGGCTGCCCTGGACGAGGGACAGTTCGACATCGCAGTCGGGGGTGCCCGTCGCGACGAGGAGCGCAGCCGGGCCAAGGAGCGGATCTTCTCCCTGCGCGAGGCAGGTCACCGCTGGGAGCCACGCAACCAGCGCCCGGAGTTCTGGCACACCGTGAACAACACACTCACCGATGGTCAGACGATGCGGGTGTTCCCGCTTTCCAACTGGTCGGAACTCGACGTGTGGCGCTACGTCGCCCGCGAGAACCTCGAGGTGGTGCCGCTGTACTTCACCCAGGAACGCCCCGTGGTCAAGCGGCAGGGCGCGTTGATCATGGTCGACGATGACCGGATGGAGTTCGAACCCGGCGAGGAGCCGGAGATGATGCGGATCCGCTTCAGGTCTCTGGGTGACTACCCGCTGTCCGGTGCGGTGACCGGCGAAGCAGCCGACGTTTACGACATCATCCGCGACATCGAGGTCAACCGGCAGTCCGAACGCGCGGGACGCCTGATTGACGGTGAAGGCGCACAGTCCATGGAGCGCAAGAAGGCGGAGGGCTACTTCTGATGAAGGCTTTGATCCGAGTCGTTGTCTGCGGCTCTGTCGACGATGGCAAGAGCACCCTGCTGGGTCGTTTGCTCGCTGAGACCGGCTCCATCCCGGAGGACCAACTCGAGGCTGCCCGGTTCACCCGCCGTCCCGGTTCCACCATCCCGCTCGGCGAGGTCGACTACAGCCTGGTCACCGACGGTCTTGAAGCCGAGCGCGAGCAGGGCATCACGATCGATGTGGCCTATCGGCACCTGATGCTGCCCAGCCGCCGCCGGGCGATCCTCGCTGACGCCCCGGGCCACGAGCAGTACACCCGGAACATGGCCGTTGCCGCCTCCACCGCTGACGTGGCGATCCTGCTCATCGACTCGATGCGTGGCACCAAGCGCCAGACCCACCGCCACCTAACCGTGTGCGGCCTCATGGGTGTGCGCCATGTGGTCCTTGCCGTCAACAAACTCGACGGTGTCGGCTACGACCAGGGCATCTACAACGAACTGGTGGCTGAGGTGTCCGACACAGCCCGGCGCATGGAGATCAAGTCGGTCATCCCGGTGCCTGTGTCCGCGCTCGTCGGCGACAACGTGCTGGGCCACTCGCCGAACACCCCCTGGTACCACGGTCCGACGCTGCTTGATGCCCTTGATGCGGCCGACATCCAGGAAGAACTCGACGGCGAGGTCCGACTGCCGGTGCAGACCATCATCCGCGGCAAGCAGTTCCGTGGCTACGGCGGTCTTGTGGCTCAAGGGGTTGTGCGGGCCGGGCAGAAGATAACCGTTGCCCAGTCCGGGCAGCAGGCGACGATCTTGAAACTGCATTCGCTGGATGGCACGCAGCCCAGCGAGCCGGAGCAGGCCATCCCGGGCGAGTCGGTCACCATCGAACTCGACAAGGACATCGACATCGCCCGCGCCGACCTGCTCGTCACCGGGGAACCCCCGCAGCTGGCGGACAGGTTCGCCGCAGACATCGTGTGGATGAGCGACCAGCAACTGGCACACGGCCGCTCGTACACGCTGCGCTGTGGCCCGTTGGAGGTGCCGGCGACAGTGACGAACGTGCGTCACCGCCTGGACGTCACCAACGGCAACACCATGGCCGCCCGCCTGCTCGAGATCAACGATGTGGGCCGGGTGGAGATCGCCACGTCGCGACCGGTCAACCTCGAACCTTACACAGAGTCACGAGAGACCGGTGGATTCATCCTCGTCGACCGGATGACAGGCGAGACGTTGGCGGCCGGTCTCAACCGGTTCGCCCTTCGCCGTGCCACCAACGTGGTGCCCCACCACTTCGAGGTGGACCGCGAGGCGCGCGAGGTGCTCAACGGGCACCCCTCCAAGGTGCTGTGGCTGACCGGCTTCTCAGGATCTGGAAAGTCCACGATCGCCGATGCGGTGGAACGCCGCCTGCATTCGCTAGGCATCCGTTCCTTCGTGCTCGACGGCGACAACCTGCGCAGCGGTTTGAACAAGGACCTCGGTTTCACCCCTGAGGACAGGGCGGAGAACGTGCGTCGCGTGGCTGAAGTGGCCCGTCTGATGTACGACGCGGGGCTGGTCGTGATCGTTGCGTTGGTCTCCCCGTTCCGCGCCGACCGGCAGACGGCTCGGTCGCTGTTCGGCGACGGAGAGTTCATCGAGGCCTGGGTCGACACCCCTATCGAGGTGGCGATGGAACGCGACACCAAGGGCCTTTACGCCAAGTCGGCGGCCGGCAATCTGCCGAACCTCACCGGCGTGGGGCAGCAGTACGAAGACCCGGAGACGGCGGAGTTGCACTTGTCGGGCACGGACCCCGTTGAGAGCAACGTCAATGCTGTCATCGACAAGCTCCTGCCGGAGGCGACCGTCTAGCAGGCGTCGCTGTGTGTGACTACCTAGCCTGATTGCGTGACGAGGGCCCTCTACTCGCTGGATGCGCCCCGACCGCTAACGGCCAGCGCCAAGGTGTGGACCGCGGTGGTCGGGGTCATCTACGTTGCGGTGATCGGGCTCACTTTGGCGAATGCCAACCATCCCATGCCGAGGATTCCGGCCTTCGCGTTGATGCACGCGGTCATTTCGGCGTTCATCTGTTCGGTGATCGCCTTGCTGATGTACAGCCATGCGCGCAGCACGGGCCGTCGGGGCTACCTCATGATCTCCGGGCTGTTCCTGTACATGACCGCGCTGCTTGGCGTTCTTCCCGCTTCTCTTCCCCGGGGCGATCATCACCGACGAGCAGATTCTGGGAGGTACGCAGAGCGCGATCAGCCTCTACTTCGCCTGGCATTTCGCATTTCCGATCGGAGTGTGTTTGTCAGCCTGGATCATCTACTCCGACCGACGGGTCCACCGCCGTCCTGGCATCACCAAGGGGCAACGCAGGATCGGGTTCTGGTCGACCTTGGGTGGGATCGCCATCACGCTCTGGCTGGTCTGGGGTGACTCGGGGTGGCTACCCGATCTGGTCACGGCCGACGGCACCTCGACCTCGTACGCGAGGTTCCTGAACTGGGTTCTGCTCATCCTCTGCACGGTGACGGTTGTCGTCACCGTCCAATGTGCGCGCAATGGGTCGATGATCGGCCGGTGGCTGGCCGCCTTGGGGTTCATCGTCTTTGGTGAAGCGGTGGTCAACATCAGCACTGAGGGTCGCTACACCGCCGGGTGGTATTCAAGCCGCATCTACTGGTTGTTGGCCGTCGGGGGACTGTTCGTCGCTCTGATCTGGAACCTGTCGCGCATCGACCGCGCGAACAGCGACTTGGCCACCGTCGACTCCTTGACCGGTTCCGAGTCCCGGATGAGTCTGCTTGACGCGCTGCACAGGGAGATCGCCCGGGTGGGTCGCACAGGTGAGCAGGTGGCGCTGCTCTGGATCGACCTCGATGGGTTCAAGGGGGTCAACGACCAGTTGGGACATCCCGTTGGTGATGAGGTGCTGCGCCAGATCGGCGAGCGGCTCGGCCGGCAGATCCGTCTCGGGGACCACGTCGGGCGCCTCGGAGGCGACGAGTTCGGTGTGCTCTTGTGCGACCAGGTGGAGCCCAAGCGAGTTCAGGTGGTCGCCGAGCGCCTGCTGGCAGCCGTTCGGGAGCCGATCCGCGAGGGTGACAACCTGATCCATGTCAGTTGCGCGATCGGGATCGCCATGGCACCTGACGATGCGACGATGCCGGAAGACCTTCTGTTGTGTGCTGACCTGGCCATGTATGCGGCCAAGAACCACGGTGGTGATCGCTACGAGATCTTCGACAGCTCCATCGGAACCGAAGCGGTGCAGAAGGCGAAACTTCGGCATGACCTCACGATGTCCCTGCGCAACGACCAGTTCCTGCTGCATTACCAACCCATCTTCGAGGCTGATGGGCAGCGGATGGCCGGCGTGGAGGTCCTCGTGCGGTGGAACCGCCACGGCAAGGTGGTCGCGGCCGGCGAGTTCGTACCTTTCGCCGAGCAGTCCGGGCAGATCATTCAACTGGGCAGGGCGGTCGTGCGCCTGTTGGCACCTGATCTACCCCGGTGGTTCGCCGTGCAGGGCAGCGACTTCTTCGTGTGCTTGAACCTCTCGGTCAAGGAGTTGGCCGATGATGCCCTCGTGCAGGACCTCCTCGTGGGCATCGGCGCGGACTACGCGGGCCGGATCATCATCGAGGTCACCGAGTCCCTTGAACTCCAAGAGAACTCAGACGCCGAGATGAGCCTGCATCGGCTGGTGGCTGCTGGCTTCCGGACAGCCATCGACGACTTCGGTGCAGGCTTCTCGAACTTCACCAGGTTGGAGCGGCTCAGCCCATCGCTGCTGAAGGTGGACCGCAGCCTGGTTCAGCGGGCGGGCAGCGAGCATGAAGGTGGCGTGGCCTTCCTGACCGCTGCCACCAGTGTGGCGGCGAGCCTGAATTGCGACGTTGTTGCTGAAGGCATCGAGACCCAGGCCGAGGCCCAGGTGGTCAACTTGCTGGGCGTTCGCTATCTGCAGGGCTACCGTTACGCCCGTCCCGGGCCCATGGAGCAGTTCCTGGCTGTGGGCCCACCCGCGCGTGCCGGGGGCCCGGGCGAGGCGTAGTTGTATTTCGACTAGTGAGTTGCCGGTTTCCAGCTTTGCTTGCGGGGGGGCGGGCGGTGGCGCGGGGGGTCCACCGCGCGTGCCGGGGCTGGGCGAGGCGTAGTTGATCGACTAGTGAGTTGCCGGTTTCCAGCTTTGCTTGCGGCGGGCGGTGGGCGGCCCTACCCGCGCTAGCTAGCGGCCAAGTTGGACGCCGAACCTTCAGCGGGGTCCAGGGGCGTAGATGGCTCCCGCCGTCCCAGCTGCCAGGTCATCCACGTCGACGATCTGCTTGCCCAGCGGCGCCAGCGCGATCGGGATCATCTGGAACGACCCGATGCCCCACGGGATACCGATGATCGTGATGCACAGCAGCACGCCGGTCACGGCGTGGGCGATGGCGATCCACACTCCGGCGAAGATGAACCACAACACGTTGGCGATGCAGGTGCCGGGGATCTTGTCTTCTTTGGGGATCACTGCCCGACCGAAGGGCCACAAGGCGTAGTTGGCCATCCGGAAGGCTCCGATGCCCCACGGGATCGTGATGATGAAGATGAACATGATCAAGCCGGTGACCGCGTAGGTCAACGCCAGCCAGATACCGGCCAGAAGCAACCAGAGGATGTTGCCGATTGTGCGCATGACTCCATCATGTCCGGATCGCTGCCGGGATACTCAAGTACGTCGGATATCGGCACCGCGTCGCGGTTCGAGCCAGTTGGGAGCGGCTACTTCTTCACCGACTCCAGCAACATGATCGCCACGTCCTTGACCTGGACCTGCTCGCCGGCAGCTCCCTCGGACTGACGCGCGGTCACTCCGTCGCTGAGCATGACGTTGCAGAACGGGCAGCCAACCGCGACCGTTGTGGCACCGGTACCCAGAGCCTCGTCGGTCCGGTTCATGTTGACCCGGGTTCCAAGCGTCTCTTCCATCCACATCCGGGCTCCACCGGCGCCGCAGCAGAAGGACCGTTCGGCGCTGCGCTCCATCTCGACCAAAGTCACCCCGGGCACACCCGCAACGAGTTCACGCGGCGGCACATAGATCTTGTTGTGCCGGCCGAGGTAGCACGGGTCGTGATACGTGACCTTCTCGTCCACGTGCTTCACGGGCGTTAGGCGCCCGTTGTCCACCAGGTTGGCCAGCAGCTGGGTGTGGTGCACGACCTCGTACTCGCCACCGACCTGCGGGTACTCCCTACCGATCGTGTTGAGGCAGTGCGGGCAGGTCACGACGATCTTGCGCGCCTTGATCTCGTTGAGCATCTCGACGTTCTGCATGGCCTGCATCTGGAACAAGAACTCGTTGCCTGCTCGTCGCACCGGGTCGCCGGTGCAGGTCTCACCCTCGCCGAGGACCATGTACTTCACGCCGGCCTCGTTGAGCAGTTCGGCGACTGCCTTCGTGGTGGCCTTCGCGCGGTCCTCGTAAGCGCCGGCGCAGCCGACCCAGAAGAGGTACTCGACGTCAGCGGGGATCTCCTCCTCGCCTTCGGCGCCGAAAACCGGAACCTCGAAGTCGACTTCGGTGATCCAGGCGTTGCGCAGGGAGGCGTTCATGCCCCACGGGTTGCCCTTCTGCTCCACGTTCTTGAACAGGCCGCCGAGTTCGGCCGGGAACTCCGACTCGATCATCACCTGGTTGCGGCGCATGTCCACGAAGTGGTCGATGTGCTCGATGTCCACCGGGCACTGCTCGACGCACGCCCCGCACGTGGTGCAACTCCACAGCGCGTCCACGTCGATGACCGGACCCTCGTGACTGCGATGTCCGGCCGCGTCGTAACCGTCGGTGTCGCGGTGCTCGTCGAAGTCGCGCTCACCGACCAGCGGCCGCTGCACCTCGGCGGCGACCTTCTCGCCGACCTTGGCCAGGACCTCCTCGTTGCGCTCGCCCATCTCGTCGGGCTTGCCGGCGCCGGCGGTGGCCAGCAGGTAGGGGGCTGAGGCGAACATGTGGTCGCGCAGGTCCATGATCATGAGCTTGGGGCTCAACGGCTTACCGGTGTTCCACGCCGGGCACTGGCTCTGGCATCGCCCGCACTCGGTGCAGGTGGCCATGTCGAGCATGCCCTTCCACGTGAAGTCCTCGATGCGTCCGCGGCCGAAGGTCGCGTCGTCGGCCGGGTCCTCGAAGTCGATCTTCTCGGTGCCCGAGTACATGGGCAGCAGCGGTCCGAGGGCGTTCGGGCTGGCGCTTGGCGCCGACGTTGATCGGGGCCAGGAAGATGTGCAGGTGCTTGCTGTAGAGCACGAGCACCAGGAAGCCGAAAACGATGGCGAGGTTGAGCAGCAGGAAGAACGTCTCGATCCACTCGTTGGCCACCAGGCCCAACGGGTACAGGATGCCGGCCAGCCATTCGGTGGCGAAGGCGCCGCCGGAGGCGTGGAACGGGAACGCCTGCAGGTACTCACCCTCTTCCAGGGTGTACTCGGCCACGTTGTACTGCGCGGCTCGGGAGACCCACAGCGTCCAGATGACGTTGAAGATCATGAACAGGACCAGCCAGGCGGCACCGGTGTGGGAGCCGAAGAACCGGGAGTATGCGGCCCTGCTTGGCGGGCTGGGTGCGCAGGCGGATGATCGCGAAGATCACCAGGCCGACGAGCACCAGGAGGATGAAGACGTCCTCGATGAAGCCGATGACTGCCCAGCGCCCGATGAACGGGATGGCGAAGTCCTGGGCGATGAACACGGCGCCGAGGGTCTCGATGATGGTGAGCGTCAAGATGATGAAGCCCCACATGGCGAACACGTGCGCGATGCCGGGCACGCTCCACTGGAGCAACTTCTTCTGGCCCAGCACCTCGGTCGCCTGGGTCTCCAGGGCCGCGGGGCGACTCTCGGGGCGATCGACGGTCGCCTGACCGGAAGTGATCAGTTTGAACAGAGTCCATGCCCGCTTGCCTGCGATGGCTATGACGGCGACAACAAGCAGCAATCCGATGATGAGCCGGATAGTCGTGTGATCCATACAGACCTCCCAGCCTCATACTACTGGCGAGTAACTTGTAGGTCCTTTCGGGTCGTTACCTGCCGGCGGTCACGCTCAGGGGTTCGCTGTCGGCCAGGCGCCGGCCCCAGGAGCCGGGCTGGTTGAGGCTCGGGCGTCGGGTCGTCCAGGCGGGGGCCACGAACAGCGGCTTGAAGGCTTCCACCCGGTGGGCGGACAGCGCCAGCGCGGCGACGGCCCCAGTGATGAGGAACGGGAACAGGAACTGCACAGCCACGTTGCCCACGAATGCCGCTGGCAGGAACGAGCTGACCACAAAGAGGACCGGCCACTGCATCACGTAGACAGGCAAGGTGCGGGCCCCGACGTAACGTCGCCCAGGCTGGCGCGCCGTTGCGCGTGAGTTGCACCGCAAGGCTGATGCCGAACGCGACCCATACGACGCTGAGCAGGAAGTAGGACTGCCCGGTCGCGGCGGGCATGTTCATCCACAGCATGCTGGTGACAACCGACAGGGCACCGAGCGCGATCGTGTGTGCCATGGTCGCCTTCTGTGCGGTCGTCGCGAAGATCTCCTTGAAGTAGGCGCCGGCCAGGAAGAAAGCGATGTTCAGGGTCATGGACGTGAACAAGGTGCCGGGGATCAGCGCGCCGAACAGTTGGTCCACCAGAGGTCGCAGCAGGTTCGGAACGATCGCAACCGCGACCACCAACCAGGCAGGCTGGTTGCGAAGCAGGCGGGCGAGGATGAAGAACAGAGCCATCGCGTAGAGGTACCAGTAACCGCTCTTGGCGAAAAGGATGGCCGTGAACGGCTCGTTGAGGCTGGCCCCGAGCAGCACCGTGAATCCCAGGAACAGCAGGATCCAGATGATGTAGAGGTAGATCATGCCGGTCGTCCGGTTCAGGGTCTTGCTCCACGGCCGGTGCACGGCTGAGGAGGCCAGCATCCCGGAGACCAGGAAGAAGATGGGCATCCGCAAAGGCTCGACCAAGTGGTTGAACCACACGAGGACCGACATTGCCCAACTCGGTCCGCCGAGGTCCACGATCGCGTTCGTCGCATGCATGAAGACGACCAGAAGCACCGACGTGGCTTTGACCACGTCGATCCACTCGATACGGCTCTTCATACCTTTTGGATGCCCTCAGCAGCCGTCTGGAAACGTGACTTCAACCACATTCTTTCAGGCCGAGAGCCCACACCAGCACCCGATGGCGGTGCCGGAGCCCTACGCTGTGCTCCATGGCCAAGCGCGACAGGGAACCGAAGCTCAAGAACAAGGTCTACGAGGCCGAGTTGTTCCGCCTGCAGGCAGAGATGGTGAAGCTTCAGGAGTGGATCAAGTCAACCGGAACCCGGGTCGTTGTGATCTTCGAGGGAAGGGATGCGGCCGGCAAGGGCGGGTCGATCAAGCGCATGACCGCCTACCTGAACCCGCGTACCGCCCGCATCGTGGCCCTGCCAGCCCCGACCGAGCGAGAGAAGACCCAGTGGTACTTCCAGCGCTACGTGCCACACCTGCCCGCCGCAGGGGAGATCGCGATGTTCGACCGCTCCTGGTACAACCGCTCGGGCGTCGAGCGCGTCATGGGGTTCTGCACGCTGGAGGAGTACCGCCGCTTCCTGCACCAGGCGCCAATTTTCGAGCGCTTGCTGGTGGAGGACGGGATCGTTCTGCGCAAGTACTGGTTCAGCGTCAGTGATGAGGAGCAGCAGCGTCGGTTCGAGTCCCGGCTCAAGGACCCGATGCGGCGCTGGAAACTGAGCCCCATGGACCTCGAGTCGATCACACGGTGGGAGGAGTACTCCCGGGCCAAGGACGAGATGATGGTCCACACCGACATCCCTGAGGCACCCTGGTTCGTCGTCGAGAGCGACAACAAGAAGGCAGCGCGTCTGAACGTGATCAGCCACCTCCTTTCCTCGATGCCGTACGAGGACGTCACCGTTGCACCGCTGAACCTTCCCGATCGTCCCGCGTCGCGCGGCTACATGCGTCCGCCGAAGGACACCCAGACCCACGTCCCCGACTTCGCCTCCAAACTGCTTAGTTAGTCTGTGGCGTGTGAAGCACCCGGTCCATGAACTGCGCTGGGTGCGCGCGTGTGTGCTGGGCCTGAGTTCCACCTGCCTCGCAATTGCCGGTCACGCCCTCGGTGGCGGTCACGTCGAGCCGGTGCTGATGTTCCTGCTCGTCGCTGTCTCGGTGCTGGCGGCCTACGCCTGGTCGAGCGCCGAGCGCTCGCTGCTGCCGATCATCGCCTGGGTGCTGGCAGTCCAAAGCCTGGTGCACGTTCTCTTCGGGGTCGGCCATGCGCATCAGCAGAGCGCGGCCATGCTGGGCGCCCATGTCGCGTCCGCAGTGCTGCTCGGGGCTTTCCTGCGATTCGGTGAAGCGCGTGTGTTCGCCGCCGCCCGCCGCAGGTACCTGCGCTGGGTCATCGCCGTTCGAACCGCGCTGGTCGGCCTGTCGCCGCTGCCAAGGCGCTCCAACTCGTGGGCGGTCTCGACGGCGTCGGTGCTTCACCGGGGTTGCCCACAGGGCACACGCTCAGCGTGGCCCACCTGTCGTGGCCTGCTGATAGCCAGGTACTCGTAACCCCCTCCAGCCCTTAGTAGGAGTTCCTCATGCTTGCGCCCATCAGGCGCGGCTGGGTTCTGCTGGTAGCCATCGCATTTGCGCTGGCGCCGGTTGTGCCCGCGGCCGCCCACACAGATTTGATCTCCAGCAACCCCGACGCGGGGTCAAGCCTGGACAGCCCGCCCGACCAGTTGCTCATGCGTTTCGCAGAGGACATCCTCGACGGCGGCGCTCGGGTCGTGGCCCGTGACGAGACCGGTGCAGACGTTCCTCTTGGCCCGCCGCAGGTTAACGGCGCGGTTCTTTCGGCGTCATGGCCGGCCAGTGCAGACTCAGGCCGCTTCACCGTGGCCTGGCGAGCGGTTGGCGACGACGGCCACCCACTGGAGGGCCAGTTCGCCTTCCGGATCCGCACAGCCGATGAGCCAGCCGTCCAACCTTCGCCGGTCGCGGCCGAAGAAGTGGTAGCAGAAGAGCCCCAGCAAGGCGTCAACCTGCTCCTACCGGCACTACTCGTCGTTGTTGTGGCAGCCGTCGGCTTCTTCGTGTGGAGATCACGTGCCGACTAGGACCAGCACCCGCCCTGTCCGGCCGGCTCTGACCCGGTGGGTCGTCCCGGTGGGACTCATGGCTGTATTCGGTCTGGTCGTCGGTCTGGTGGTCGGCGGGGGTGCCTCGCTGTCGGCCGCGGAGCAGATCGCGGGACCGGGACCCTTGGTCGCTTGGGGATTGCCACTGGTGCGCCTGGTAGCCACGGTGTGCAGTTTCCTGGTTGTCGGATTGCTCGGATACGCCGCTGTGCTTGGACCGCAAGGGCGCAAGGGGGTGCTGTCCCAGGTGGGCCGGGCCGACGTCGTGCGGGCAGGTGCCGTGGCCGTCGTCTGGGCGGTGTTCAGTTTCGCAACCGCCCTGTGGTCGCTGGCATGGGCGTTGGGACTGCCGATGTCCAAGACGCTGACCCCGGCTGTGATCTCCACCTATGCCTGGTCGGTCGACTCCGTGCGGGCGTTCATCATCGTTGCCCTGCTCGCTGTCGGTATTGCTGTTGGTTGCTTCTTCACCACCAGCGTCACCTCTGCTGCCGCCTGGATGGTGACCGGCCTCATCGGCGTCGCACTTCCCGCGCTGACCGGGCACGCATCCAGCCTGGGCTCGCACGGGGTCGCGATGACCTCCGATGTGGTTCACGCGGTTTCGGTGGCGGTGTGGGTGGGCGGGCTGTTGGTCATCCTCTTCCATGGACTGCGCGATGACCCGGCCACAATGCGGTCCCTTCCTGTGTTCCGGACGGTGGCGACGTGGGCGGTGGTGTTGCTTGCGATCTCAGGGATCGGCGCCGCATTCGCTCGTATGAACTCGGTGTCGGAACTCGTCACCACCAACTTCGGCCTTCTGATCGTGCTGAAGATCCTGCTGCTGGCCTGTTTGCTGATCACGGCGCGGGTGCTGCAGACACGGGTTGTCGGTGCCGGTCTTGAGCAGCGGCCAACCCTGATCCGCTTCGCCAGCATCGAAGCCGTCCTGATGGCTGCCGCTGGCGGTATCGGCGTTGCGTTGACCCAGACCGCCTACCCGCGCGTCGAGATCCAGTACCCGACCAACGCCGAGACCCTTCTCGGGCAGGCGTTCCCACCGGCACCCACCGCAGCGGACATCGTCTTCGGCTGGCAGTTGGAACCCCTGTTCCTCGGCCTTGCCATCCTCGGCATCGGGCTGTACGTCGCGGGAGTGGTTCGCCTGCGCCGCCGCGGCGATCGCTGGCCGGTCTTGCGTACGGTCGCTTGGATCACGGGTTGGATCATGGTCGTCTGGGCCACCAATGCGGGCGTGGCGACTTACGCGATGGTCTCGATGACCTGGCACATGGTTTCGCACATGGTGATGTCTATGGTCGCTCCCATCTTGTTGGCGATGTCGGCGCCGCTGACTCTGGCGCTGCGGGCCCTGCCGTCAACCACAGGGGAACGCAGGGGACCGCGGGAGTGGATCGTCTGGGGGATGCACACCCCGCTTGCCAAGTTCCTGACCCATCCCCTGTACGTCCTCTTCGTCTTCACGGTTGGGCTGTACGGGCTCTACTACACCCCGCTGTTCGCCTGGCTGATGTCCAGTCACGTGGGGCATCTGGCGATGCAGATCCACTTCCTGGCCTCGGGCTACCTGTTCGCCTGGGTCGTCATCCAAACCGATCCCTTGCCGCGTTCCCTGCCGCCCTGGGGAAGGTTGCTGCTTGCCACGATCGCCATGATCCTGCACTCGTTCTTCGCGGTCCCGATCATGATGAGCGACACAGCATTCGGCTCGGACTGGTACTCCCAGGTGCAGCCCCCATGGCTCACCGATCTCGTGGCGGACTCCCAGACCGCCGGTGGGATCGCCTGGGGGATCGCTGAGCTCCCCACCTTCCTGCTAATCATCGCGGTTGCCGTTCAGTGGGCCCGCTCGGACAGTCGGGAGGCCGCACGCCACGACCGGCGGGCTGAACGCGACGGCGATGCCGAGCTGGCGGCCTACAACGAGAACCTTCGCCGCCTTGCGCAGAGGACCCAGAAATGAGAGCTTTCGCTGTCGGAGGCCGGTTTGCTGCCGCCGTTCATGGCATGGCAGGCAGACCCGCGAACCGGCTTCATCCCCATCCAGGCGAGACTCGACGCGGGGGATGCGCTCAATGCGTTCACAGTGGCGCAGGCAGTTCACTGTTCGCCTGTTGCCCCGCTGCGCAGCCGGGCGGTTTTGTAGGAGAGACGCTCTTCGGGGCCTGAGGTTTTCTGGATCGGCGATACGCGCAGCCCGGTGGCTACGCTGATCACGTGGCCATCCTGGACGGAGGCCGGTCAGGCACGCCTTGGGGTCGGGAGGTCGGCGGATGACTGCCGATGAGAGCACCTCCCGATCAGGTCATTTGCGCCTCGATGTCTTCGATCAGTTGTCGGAGGCCGAAGGCGTGGACGCCTTCCTCGACGCACTCAGAACGGTGCTCACACAGCTGTTCGCTCCACCGCGAATGGAACTGGTCACAGCAGCCGATCCCGATGCGAGAACCGGTGCGCTGGCGGACCTGGCTCGCAGGGCGCTCGAGGGCGACGAGCCGATCGAGTCGGGCCCGGATGTTGCGCTGCCCTGCTCGGATGGTCACCGAGCACAATTGGCGATTGCGCTGGAATACGGTCCTGGTGCCAAACCCCTGGCGGTTCTGCAGGAACTCGCCCATGTTGCCGGACGTCTGCTTCCACGGATCCGCACAAGAGTCACGTTGACCAGCGGGCGCACGCAGCGGGCTCAGGCAGTGCGCGAACTGCAGGAGGTCGGGCGCCGGGCGATCACGGACGGTGCGCATGTGGCGTTGACTGTCGTCGACTGCTCGGCGATGTCCCAGACCGCAGTGCTGCAGGCTGCCGAGGATCGGGCACGGGTCCTGAAGAAGGTTCGGCAGGTCGTCGGTGAGCGCGACCGGGTGTGGGAGTGGTCGCCTGATCGGCTGCTCGTGGCCCAGGTCGTGCATGACCCGCGTTCGCAGTTGCAGGTCGAGCAGCTCAGTTCTGCTGTGCAGGCAGGACTGCGCTCAGAGGGCCAGTGCGCGGGTGTCGTCGACCTGTGGACGGTCACAAGCGGTCCAGGCTTGTTTGACGCCGAGGGCATGATCGAGCAGGCATTCCGTGGTCTGTCCGGTCTGGCCCGGATGCGCAGCGCCGGGAGTCATCTGCTGGCCGGGGACGACCCCGAGCAGTCCCTGGCGCTGGCTTCGGACGATCCGCGGATGACCCTTATTGTTCTGGATGCCCAGGGTGCGATCAGAGGCCTCAACTCCGTAGCGGCCGCGACGGTGTCGGGGACACCCGACGACTTCGTGGACAAGAGCATCGACTCCCCCGAGTGGACCTACTACCACCCGGACGGAACCGTTATGCGCGGGGATGAGCTGCCCGGGACGATCGCAATCGCCACCGGAGTCTGTGTCCAGGACTCCCTGCTCGGGGTGAGGGTCGGCCGGGGACCGATGCACTGGGTGCTGGTCACTGCGGCAGCCGTGGGAGATGTCCAGGGCCGGGTGATCGGGTCGGTCGTGAGTTACCACGACCTCACCGAACGGGGTGGCGCCGACGAGGGCCTGTCGAACCGACTGCGGGGGGCACTGGATCTGATCCGTGATCCCATGGTCTTCCTGCAGGCGCAGCGCGACGAAACAGGCTATGCCAGCGACTTCGTCGTGACCGCGGTCAACAATGCCGCCCTCAACCTGTTGCGCAAGGCGGAGGCGGACGTCCTGGGCCACACGGAGTCGTCGATCTACCCCGGCAAGGATCGTCTGGGACTGGTCATGGACTATGCGCAGGTGATCACCTCCGGTATGGGGAGCCGACGTGTGATCTCGATGCCGGCGGGCCCATTGCATGGTGCCCACGAAGTCACCGTTGAGCCCAGTGGCGACGACGGCGTGGTCGTAGTGGTGCACAACATGGCCGCCTCATCACGGCCGAAGTCGGCCAACCGGTTCGACCCGCTCACCGGTCTGGCCTCTCGCGACGCACTCTTGGCCCAACTCGATGAACTGACCGGCCGCGAGGATGTGGCGCTGTACGTCATTGACATCGACGACTTCAAATCCGTCCACGAGAGCCTAGGTCGCGAGCGCAGTGACGCCTACCTGGTCGAGGTGGCACGCCTGCTCGAGGACTCCGTCGACGAATCGACGTTGGTGGCGCGTATGGGGGCCGACGAGTACGCCGTCTTGAGCGCCGGTGAGCAAGACGCCCAGACAGTGGCCCAGGAGGCGGAGCGACTTAGGGTGCGGCTCAAGGAAGGTGTTGCCGTCGGGGAGGCGGTCCTCACTGCCGCCAGCGCCATCGGGGCGGCCTGGAGCGGAGCCGGGATTCCGGTGCAGGATCTGTTGCCCATCGCCGATGCCGCCATGTTCGAATCGAAGGCGGCCGGCGGGGACTGCGTGTCCATCGGGCGCGCGCAGCGGCCCCCAGCTGCGTTGCGAACCGTGCAGATCGAGACGGACTTGCGCGCAGCGGTCGCGCAGCAGCAGTTCATATTGCGCTACCAGCCGGTCGTGGGTCTGCAGTCAGGAGTCATTGACGACGTGGAGGCGTTGATCCGCTGGCAACACCCGCTGCGCGGCCTGGTGCCACCCGACGACTTCATCGGTGTGGCCGAACGGCGGCACCTGATCAGTGCGATCGGCCTGTGGGTCATCGAGGAGGCCTGTCAGCAGGTACGTCATTGGCGCGACGATCTCGGATTCTCCCCGCGGGTGAGCGTGAACGTCTCCACGAGCCAGTTCGTGCGCGACGACCTCGCCGCCGCTGTGGCCGACCTCGCCGCTCAGGCCGGTATCGATGTCGGAGAGATCCAACTTGAGATCACCGAGAGTCAGTTGCTCAGCGCCGATGACGACACTCTTGCCCGACTGCGCGCATGCCGTGCCGCAGGCAGCGAGGTGGCGATCGACGACTTTGGCACGGGGCACGCAGGCTTCGATTACCTGCGCCGGATCCCAGCTTCGACCTTGAAGATCGACAAGACATTCATCGATGGTCTGGGGGCCGACCCTACCGACACCGCGATCGTTGCGGGAGTGATAACGGTCGGCCACGGACTGAACCTTCGGGTGGTGGCCGAAGGGGTTGAGACCACCGTGCAGGCTGACCTCCTTCGCGAGCTCGGGTGTGACGCCGCCCAGGGCTGGTTGTTCAGTCCGGCACTGCACCCCGACGACCTGGCCGCTCTGCTGGGTGATCAGGTGCGTCGCTAGCGTGCCGGGGGTACCCATGGCAGGCTCTGAGCGTGCGCTACGCCGTCTTGGTACTGATCCTTGTGCTGGCCGGATGTGCGACGCCGAACGACGAACCCCCTAGTCCGACCCCAACGCCCTCGACGATCGGTGACCTCCAAGCGCACCCAGACGTTCATGGCCTCCTTCGACCTGCGCCGCCAGCAATTGCACACCGTGGGGATGGATCTGGAGAAGTCATACGGATCGTCGCTCTACACGGACAAGATCGACTTCTTGGGTGAATCCTTCGACGCCCAACTGCAGGTCGCCAGCGACTTCACGCGCGGCAGTGGCACGCTGGAGGGCTTCCTGACCCTGGAGTCGGACAACGGGGACATCGGCCTGCGGATCACGGGGGTGTCTGCCCCAGTCTCCGAAGATGAGGCAGAGTCCTTCAGCGGTGAGACCGAGGTGATCGGGGGTACTGATGACTTCGAAGCGCTGGCCGGTCGAGGAACATTCGTTGGCAAGCGCGACAATGGACGTGAGTCTGTGGTGACAGTTCAAGTGAGCCTAGAACTCATCAACGCGAAGTAGGTGACCATGCAGGACGATGCAGACCCTCGACCCATCCGTGGCGGGGCGTTCGACTACAGGGGTGCGGCGGTTCCTGAATACGCCCCAGAACTCGACCACGAACCCGACCCCGGCGAGGTGGTGTGGGCATGGGTGCCGTTCGAGGAGGACCTCACGAGGGGTAAGGACCGGCCGCTTGCGATCGTGGGCCGAGCCCTGGACAAGCCGGGTGACTTGGTGTGCTTCATGCTGTCAAGCAAGGATCGCGCTGACGACGAAGGATGGATCCTGATCGGCTCAGGGCAATGGGACTCCGAGCACCGGGCCTCGTGGGTCAACGTGAGTCGTCCGCTGGCGGTCACGCCGCAAGCAGTTCGGCGCGAGGGCGGGGAGTTGTCCCGCGAACAGTTCGAATCAGTGGTTGCAGCGGCGCGCGAGAAGTTCCCCGGCCACCGCTGACATCACAGGATCGACCAGGCCTGTGTGAGCACGTCGCGCAAGATCGATTCGATCTCGGCGAAGTGGCTCTCATCGCAGATCAGCGGCGGTGCAAGTTGGATGACGGGGTCTCCCCGGTCATCTGCGCGACAGTAGAGGCCGGCGTCGAAAAGGGCCTTCGAGAGGAATCCGCGCAGCAGGCGCTCGGACTCGTCGTCGGTGAACGTCTCCTTGGTGACTTTGTCCTTGACCAGCTCGATGCCGTAGAAATACCCAGCACCACGGACGTCGCCGACCAGGGGCAGTTCCTTCAAACCCTCGAGCGTGGCCCGGAACTTGGCTTCGTTGTCTCGCACGTGCGCCATGAGGCCCTCGGACTCCATGACGTCCAGATTCGCCAGGGCGACGGCGGCCCCCACGGGGTGCCCGCCCCACGTGTAGCCATGCAGGAAGATGTTCGAGCCCTCGGCGAACGGTTCGAAGAGCCGGTCGTGGACGATCATCGCCCCCATGGGTACGTAGCCCGAGGTCATCCCCTTGGCGCACGTGATGATGTCGGGTTGCACTCCGAAACGGTTCATCGCGAAGTAGTCGCCGATCCGGCCGAACGAGGTGATGGTCTCGTCGGCCACGAGCAGCACGTCGTAGCGGTCGCAGATCTCGCGCACCCGCTGCAGGTACCCGGGCGGCGGCGGGAAGCACCCGCCGGAGTTCTGAACCGGCTCGATGAAGACCGCGGCCACGGTCTCGGCGCCCTCGAGTTCGATCGCGGTGGCGATCTGATCGGCCGCCCACCGCCCGAACGCGACCTCGTCGTCGGCGTACTCGGTGGCGCGGTAGAAGTTGGTGTTGGGCACCTTGTGCGCTCCGGGCACGAGCGGTTCGAAGGGCGCCTTGGCCCCTGGGATACCTGTGATGCTCAGTGCGCCCTGCGGTGTGCCGTGGTAGGCGACCGCTCGACTGATGACCTTGTACTTGTTCGGTTTGCCGGTGATCCGAAAGAACTGCTTTGCCAGTTTCCACGCGGACTCGACTGCCTCCCCGCCACCGGAGGTGAAGAAGACCCGGTTGAGGTCCGGCGGTGCCAGGTGGGCCAGTCGCTCGGCCAGTTCGATGGCCTTCGGGTTTGCGTAGGACCAGATGGGGAAGTGCCCCAACGTCCGTGCCTGCTCGGCGGCCGCCAGGGCCAGTTCCTCGCGGCCATGGCCGATCATCACGGTGAACAGACCCGCGAGCCCGTCGAGGTACTTGCGCCCCTGGTCGTCCCAGATGTAGGCGCCCTGCCCCTTCACAATGACCGGTACGTGTTCCTGCGGGCCGTAGACCGAATGACGTGTGAAGTGCATCCACAGGTGCCGACGGGCTACCTCAGCAAGCGGGTCAAGGCCGCTTTCGGTGACGAATTGAGGTGTGCTGGTCACTTTGCTCCCCAGTGGTAGGTCTGCTTGTGGATTTTGAAGTACATGTAGGTCTGTGCATGACGGACCCCTTCGATGGCGCGCACCCGGTTGAGCAGTTCGAACAGGTGCTCGTCGTTGCTGGCGAACACCTCGGCCAGTAGGTCGATGCCGCCTGCGGTCGACACCAGATAGTCGACCTCGTCGATGTCCGCGATTAGTGCGGCGGCGGCCTGAACATCACCGTCCACGTTGATCGCGATCATTGCGGCGCGGGGGTAACCCATCTGCAGTTGATCGGTCACCGCCACGATCTGGATCACCTCGGTGTCCAGTAGCCGCCGGACTCGTTGGCGCACGGCTGCCTCGGAAAGCCCTACTTCCTTGGCGATATCGGCGTACGCCCGGCGACCGTCCAGTTGCAGCAGCCGGATGATGGCGCGGTTGGTGTTGTCCAAGGCTATGTCACTCACCATGCGATTCTGGCCTATGAGACCTCATGCGGCAATGCTTTTCGTACTTTCAGCCCATCCATTCCGCTGAATCCGCAGCATTGTCGGATTCGACGGGCAGACAGAACGACGTTGAGTGGCTACCCTGGGTGCCAAATCGATGGGAGAAACAATGCGCGAAGTCAGCAACGTCGTAAATGGTGTCGTATCGGTGGGACAGGGCGAGCCAATCGACTTGATCAACCCTACGACCGGCGAGGTCTTCGGTGCGGCGCCCGTGTCGTCGCAGGCCGATGTGGACGCGGCCGTGTCCGCCGCCCGCGAGGGCTACCTCAAGTGGCGGGAGACCACACCCTCGGTGCGCCAGAAGGCGATGCTGGCTCTCGCAGACCTCGTCGAGGCCAACGCCGAGGAGCTCGTGGCGCTGGAGTCCGAGAACACCGGCAAGCCCATCCCGGTCACGATGTCCGAGGAGATTCCGCCGCTGCTGGATCAGCTGCGTTTCTTCGCCGGCGCCGCCCGAGTACTCGAAGGCCGGGCAGCAGGTGAGTACATGGAGGGTTTCACCTCGATGATCCGCCGTGAACCCGTCGGGGTCATCGCGCAGGTCACCCCCTGGAACTACCCGTTGATGATGGGTGTCTGGAAGTTCGCCCCGGCCATCGCAGCCGGCAACGCAGTCGTTCTCAAGCCTTCGGACACGACCCCGGTCTCCACAGCGCGGCTGGCGCAGATGGTCGCAGAGGCCGAGATCCTGCCCCCCGGAGTGTTCAACGTCATCACCGGCGACCGCGATACCGGGCGCGCCCTGGTGGCCCACCCCGGCGTGGACATGGCTGCCATCACGGGTTCGGTGCGCGCGGGCATGCAGGTGGCCGAGGAAGCCTCGAAGATGGTCAAGCGTGTCCACCTCGAGCTCGGTGGCAAGGCGCCGGTCGTGGTGTTCGACGACGCGGACCCGCAGAAGGCCGCGGAGTGGTTGGTTGTCGCCGGGTACTTCAACGCCGGCCAGGACTGCACAGCTGCCACACGTGTTCTGGCGCAGGCTGGCGTGCACGATGACTTCGTCGCGGCTCTGGCCGAGCAGGCGAAGAACACCGCCACCACCTTCGCCAACGGCCCGACCGACGAGGACGCCCTGGTCCCGCCGCTGAACAACCAGGCGCAGTTCGAGAAGGTGCTCGGCTTCCTGGACCGCAAGCCCTCCCATGCGAACATCGCCGCGGGCGGCTCACGTCAGGGCGACCGCGGCTACTTCCTCGAGCCGACTGTGGTGGTCGACATGCAGCAGGACGACGAGATGATCCAGAACGAGATCTTCGGCCCGGTCATGACGGTGCAGCGCTTCGACGACGAGGCCAAGGCCATCGAGTGGGCCAACGGTGTGGAGTACGGTCTGGCCAGTTCTGTGTGGACCGAGAACCACGGCCGGGCCATGCGCATGGCCAAGGCGCTCGACTTCGGCACCGTGTGGATCAACACCCACATCCCGCTCGTGGCCGAGATGCCCCACGGCGGGTACAAGAAGTCCGGCTACGGAAAGGACCTGTCGATGTACGGGTTCGAGGACTACACCCGCATCAAGCACGTCATGAGCTCCATCGAGGAGTAGCAGCATCAGGCGAGGGGCCGTTCGGTGGTGACCGGGCGGCCCTTCACCTCGTGAACGAAGTCCACTGTCCGGATTTGCAGGCTGATCATGGTTGCGTTGATCCTCTCGTGGGGGGCGAGCCGCGATCGAGCGGAGTGAGCCTGCAAATCCGGACAGCAACGCACCTGGGGTGCGGGTGGCTGTGGGGGGAAGGGCTACTCCTCCGGCACCAGAACCGGGGTGTCCTTGTGCAGGGTCTGTCCGCGGAAGAAGCGAGGCGCCTTGAGTTGCCAGAGGAACATGAAGAGCACACCGATAAGCAACGAACCGATGCCCATCACGAAGACCCCGCCGACGCCCAGCAGCGTGGTGTAGCCGTATTCCGGATCCAACATGTCCGCCGCGCTCTTGAAGAAGACCGCCGTCAACACGAGGCCACCCACCAGCGGGAAGAAGAACAGCACGAAGAAGTCCCGCACGCTCAGGAATGCGTCCTTGCGGAAGTACCAGGCTGCGGCGAAAGCGGTGATTCCGTAGTAGAAGGCAATGGCCAGACCGATCGAAAGGATCGTGTCCTGCAGGATGTTGTCGCTGATGAGCTTGAAGCCGACGTAGAACGCGCTGCCGACGACACCCATCATCAGCGTCGAGAACGACGGCGCCTGGAAGCGGTTGACGTTCGCGAAGCGGTCCGGCAGGGCCTTGTACACAGCCATCGCCAGCGTCCCGCGCGCAGTGGGCATGATCGTGGTCTGCAAGGACGCGGCGGCGCTGATCAGCACCACGGCAAGCAGTACCGGCGCGCCCCAGGTGCCCAACAGCGGTTCGGCGACCACCGCGAAGATGTCGTCGGCGTTCTTCGGGCTACCCAGCCCGGATCGACCCGTTCCGGCGTACGCCACCATCGCCGCTGTGAAGAGCAAGTAGATGCCCAGCAGCAGGACCGTGCTGATCAGAGCGGCGCGACCAGGGGTTCGCTCCGAGTCCTTGGTCTCCTCATTGATCGCCAACACCGTGTCCCAGCCCCAGTAGATGAAGACCGCCAACAGGATGCCTTGCACGAAGGCCTCGAAATCGCCGATGGCAAAGGGGTTCAGCCAGGTCTTCGCGGGTTCCTTTGCGCCTTCCATCCCTGTGCCGTTGAACACGGCCACCAGGGCGAGGACCGCCACGACGATCAGAACCACGAACTGCAGGCCGACAAGGAAATACTGCATGCGCGCGCTGCCTTCGATGCCTCGGTAGTTGACCCACGTCATGGCTGCCACGAAGACCAGCGCGATGGCCATCACGAGCAACTTGTTGTCCAGCAGAGGGTCGGGATCGGCGCCGGTGATCTGTGCCCAGAGTTGCACTGAGTAGATGCCGACAATGTCGGCGGCGTTGGCCACGAAGATGATCCCGGATACCGCCAGCCCCCAGCCGCCGATCCACCCGACGTGGGGGCCAAAGGCTTTGGTGGCCCACGTAAACGTCGTCCCACAGTCCGGGATCACGCGGTTCAGTTCGCGATAGGCGAGCGCGACCATCGCCATGGGGATGAACGCCACCCACATCACCGCCAACGACTGGTTGCCGACCGCCAGGGCCAGCCAGCCGATCGTCGCAGCCAGCGAGAAGGCCGGGGCGGTGGATGCGAGTCCGATCACAACTGAACTGGTCAGCCCGACCGCGTCGGACTCGAGGCCCTTCTGCTTGTAGTCGTCGATCTGCGGTTCGAACTCTTCAGGCACGTCAGCCACCTACGATTTCGTGAGCGTATTGCGTCGAACGATACGGAAACCGTACCCTGATCAGAGCGGCTGTTCGCCGCTGACTGTCAAGGAGATCAATGCGTATCCTCATCATCGGCGCCGGTGGTGTCGGCTCTTCCGCCGCGCTCATCGCCGCTCGCCGCGACTTCTATGAACACATCGTCATCGCGGACTACGACGCCGCGCGGGCCCAGGCTCTGGCCGACCGTATCGGCGACCCGCGCTTCAGCGCCATCGAGATCGACGCCTCCGATGCCCAAGCAGTCGCCCAGGCCTGCCGGCAACACCAGATCACGCATGTCCTCAACGTGGTCGACCCCCGCTTCGTGATGAGCATCTTCGAAGGTGCTTTCCTGGCGGGCGCCGACTACCTCGACACCGCCATGAGCCTGTCGAGCAAACACCCTGAGAAGCCGTATGAACTGACCGGCGTCAAACTCGGCGACGACCAGTTCGCCTTTGCCAAGACGTGGGAGGACAACGACCGGCTCGCGCTGGTCGGGATCGGTGTGGAACCGGGGTTGGCCGACGTCTTCGCGCGCTACGCAGCCGACCACCTGTTCAGCGAGATCGACGAGCTCGGTGTGCGAGATGCCTCCGACATCGTGGTCCACGGCTATGAGTTCGCGCCGTCCTTCTCCATCTGGACCGTGATCGAGGAGTGTCTGAACCCGCCGGTGATCTGGGAGAAGGACAAGGGCTGGTACACGACCGAACCATTCAGCGGTGCTGAGGTCTTCGACTTCCCCGAGGGCATCGGTCCGGTCGAGTGCGTGAACGTGGAGCACGAAGAGGTGCTACTGATGCCGCGTTGGGTGGACGCCAAGCGGGTGACCTTCAAGTTCGGCCTCGGAGACGAGTTCATCGACGTGCTGAAGACGCTTCGCAAACTCGGTCTGGATCGCACCGAGAAGGTCAAGGTCCACAACCATGAGGTCAGCCCCCGCGACGTTGTCGCCGCTGTGCTGCCCGACCCACTCACGCTCGGCGACAACATGACCGGCAAGACCTGCGCCGGGTTGTACGTCACGGGTACCGGAAAGGATGGTCAACCTCGGGCCGTTTACCTGTACCACGTGAGCGACAACGAGTGGACGATGAGGGAGTACGGCGCCCAAGCCGTCGTGTGGCAGACCGCGATGAACCCCGTGGTCGCTCTGGAGTTGCTGGCCTCGGGTGCATGGTCCGGTGCTGGCGTTCTGGGCCCGGAGGCGTTGCCGAGCGAACCGTTCCTTGATCTGCTCAAGGACGGGTATGGACAGGAATGGAAGATGGAAGAGCGGACACCGTCATGAGCGAAACATTCGGCCCCGACCTCCCGCAGGAGCGCAAGGTCCTCACCGAAATCCCCGGACCCAATTCATTGGCTCTGGCCGAACGCCGCAAGGCGGCCGTTTCCGCCGCGTTGGGCGCGGCTGTACCCGTCTACGCAGACAGGGCCGGCGGTGGCGTGATTGTGGACGTGGACGGCAACTCCTTCATCGACCTCGGTGCCGGTATTGCCGTGGTCAATGTGGGCAACAGCGCGCCGAAGGTCGTCGAGGAGATCGCCGAGCAGGCGCACAAGCTGACGCACACGTGCTTCATGGTGTCCGGCTACGAGCCTTACATCGAGGTCTGCGAGCAGTTGAACGCACTGACCCCCGGCGACCATGACAAGCACTCAGCCCTGTTCAACTCCGGGGCCGAGGCCGTGGAGAACGCGATCAAGGTGGCGCGTGCTTACACGGGCAGGGACGCAGTTGTCGCGGTCGAGCACGCCTATCACGGCCGCACGAACCTGACCATGGCTCTTACCGCGAAGAGCATGCCGTACAAGCACTCGTTCGGGCCGTTCGCCTCCGAGGTGTACCGAGTCCCGACGTCCTACCCCCTGCGCGACGAGTTGAAGGGCCAGGACGCCGCTGCTCGCGCGATCTCGCGGATCGAAGCCGAGATAGGGGCGAGCAATCTCGCCGCGGTGATCATCGAGCCGATCCAGGGGGAGGGCGGTTTCATCGTCCCTGCCGAAGGTTTCCTCACCGCGCTCTCTCAATGGTGCACGGACAACGGTGTCGTGTTCATCGCGGATGAGATCCAGACAGGGTTCTGCCGAACAGGCGAGTGGTTCGCCTGTGATCACGAGGGTGTGGTCCCGGATCTGATGACCACCGCGAAGGGGATCGCTGGCGGGATGCCACTGGCGGCCGTGACCGGGCGGGCCGAGATCATGGACAGCGTCCACGTCGGGGGTCTGGGCGGGACGTATGGGGGAAATCCCGTCGCATGTGCCGCAGCCATCGGGGCGATTGCCACCATGCGGGAGCAGGATCTCGCAGCCCGCGCCCGCCAGCTCGGCGACGGTCATGCGCGAGAAACTCGATGCACTCGCCGCCAAGTACGACGTGATCGCCGAAGTCCGGGGCCGCGGCGCGATGGTGGCCATCGAGTTCGCCGAACCGGGGACGCTCAAGCCGTTGCCCGAACTGCCCAAGGCACTGGCCGCACGCTGCACGCAGGCGGGCGTCATCATCCTGACCGCGGGCACTTACGGCAACGTCATCAGGCTGTTGCCGCCGCTGGTGATCAGTGACGAACTGCTTGCTGAGGGTCTGGATGTCCTGGCCGAGGCACTGGCTGCCGAGGTGGGCGCATGAGTGAGGTCATCCCCTTCTGGGTTGCGGGTAAGCCGCGTACCGGGTCGGTCGTGCACGAGGTGCACAGCCCCTATGACGGTCACCTTGTAGGCCGCCACGCCGAGCCCACACCCGGTGATGTCGACGAGGCTGTACAGGCCGCGGTCGATGTGCAGCCGGCGGCTCTGGCCACCACCGCCGCGCAGCGCGCGGATGCGCTGATGCACGTCTCGCAGCAGATCACCGCCCGTTCGGAGGAGATAGCGCAGCTCATCACAGCCGAGAACGGTAAGCCACTGATGTGGTCGCGCATCGAGGTGACGCGCGGTGCATCGACGTTTCGGTGGGCGGCCGAAGAGGCACGCCGGTGGTCCGGAGAGTTACAGCGTCTGGACACGGATCCCAGCGCCGCAGGACGCATGGGCATCATCCGGCGCTTCCCGAACGGGCCCGTCCTGGGCATTGCGCCATTCAACTTCCCGCTGAACCTGGTGGCTCACAAGGTCGCGCCGGCTCTCGCGGTTGGTGCCCCGATCATTGTGAAGCCCGCCCCCGCCACGCCGCTGACCGCGCTGGTGCTTGGGGAACTACTGGCCGAGACGGACCTGCCCGCAGGCATGTGGTCGGTATTGCCGTTGGCCAACGAGCAGACCGCGGCGCTGGTCGCCGACCCGCGGCTTCCAGTCGTGTCGTTCACGGGGTCGGAGACCGTGGGTTACCACATCCAGTCCGGCCAGCCGACCAAACACGTGGTTCTGGAACTAGGCGGGAACGCGGCTGCGGTGGTGCTCGCAGACTGGTCCAGTGACGCCGACCTCGAGTGGGCCGCCAGCCGGATCGCCACCTTCGGCAACTACCAGGCCGGACAGTCGTGTGTGTCCGTTCAGCGGGTCCTCGTGGACAGCAGCGTGTACGACCGCTTCGTGCCGCTTCTGGTCGACAAGATGAACGCACTCACGACGGGTGCGCCGACCGAGGACGGCGTTCAGGTCGGTCCGGTGATCAACGCCGCCGCCGCCGAGCGCATCCAGACCTGGATCGACGACGCGGTCGCATCGGGTGCCCGGCTGCTCGCGGGGGGCTCCCGCGAGGGCACGACCATCGCCCCCACCCTGCTGGTCGATGCCCCGGCTGAGGCCAAGGTCTCCTGTGAGGAGGTGTTCGGGCCGGTGATGACGCTGTCGCGGTTCACCGGCACGGACGAGGCACTTGCAGCGGTCAACGACTCGCGTTTCGGGCTGCAGGCCGGGTTGTTCACCCACGACCTGCAGATCGCCTTCCGGGCCCATCGCGAACTGCTGGTCGGCGGTCTGGTCATCGGCGACGTGCCGTCATTCCGGGCCGACCAGATGCCCTACGGCGGCATAAAGGCTTCGGGGCTGGGTCGGGAGGGCCTGCGGGCCGCGATGACGGACCTGACCCACGACCGGGTGATGGTGCTGACGGGGTTGGATCTGTAGCCTCGCCGTCGGTTGTGGCGTTGTTAGCGCTGGCGCGGTTCGGTTGTCGCGTCGTTGCGGTTTCCGCGGGTCCGAAACTCGCAACAACGCAACACTCCTGCTCGTGATTAGGTAACAACGCAACAAACTGCGGCGGTCCGCCAAGCGGCCAGGCATGAGGTGGGAGCCCGACGCCCCGACCCAGCGGACACGCCCTGAAAGCAACCACCCTCCCACCCTCTGCGGGTGATGCTGTGGCAACCTTCGGCAAGGAACGCTGGGCTTGGATGAAGGAGCTGTCATGAACGCGACAACACGACCGTCGTCCCGCCGACGCGCGCTTGCCATTCTGGCGTTAGTAGCGCTGTTGGTCGGCGTGGTGCTGGTGGTCCTGCTCTTGCTGCGGCAGCCCACGCTGCTCGTCGGCGGCATTGTGGGTCTGGCGCTGGCGGGCGCAGGTGGTTGGTGGCTGGCAACTGAACAGAACCCGCGCCGTGCCATCGGGGTAGCCGGCCTGGTGCTAGGGCTGGTGGTCATCGGCTGGGCCGTGCTTCAGGCGTTCTCGGACAGTGCCGGCGGCTGGTGGCGGCTGGCCGTGGTGGTGGGCACATTGGCCGTCGCGGTAGGGGCGGCCCGGGCGGCCCTTGTCCGCGACCTGCACGATATCGACGCGCTGCGGGCGGGACGGGTCCGCCCCGAACATCCGGTGCTGATCTGCAATCCGAAGTCCGGCGGCGGGAAGGTCGAGAAGTTCGGCTTGATCCAGATGGCCGAGGAGATGGGCGTCGAGGTGGTGCTTCTGGAGAAGGGCCTGGACCTCGCCCAGCTTGCTCGCGACGCGATCGCGCGTGGCGCCGACTGCCTGGGAATGGCCGGCGGCGACGGTTCGCAGGCCCTCGTAGCATCCATCGCGATCGAGCACGACATCCCGTTCGTCTGCATCAGCGCCGGTACCCGCAACCACTTCGCGCTGGACCTCGGCTTCGACCGCGACGACCCGCGCAAGGGCATGGTGGCGCTGCGCGACGGCGTCCCGCGCCGGGTCGACTACGCCACAGTCGGTGACCGGCTGTTCGTGAACAACGTGTCCCTGGGCGTCTACGCGACGATCGTTCAGGAGGACGACTACCGCGATGCCAAGAAGGAGACCACCCAGAGCAAACTCCCCGAACTGCTGGGGCGTCAGGCGGAACCCTTCGATCTGCAGTTCACCGACCCGGACGGGCGTGAGGTCGACGGCGCCTTCCTGGTGATGGTGTCCAACAACCCCTATGTCCTGGGTCCGTCCTTTGACATCTCCCAGCGCCGGGCGATGGACACCGGCCAGCTCGGGGTCCTGGCAGTTACCGCATCCTCCGGAGCCGAGGCCGCGAAACTGGTCGCAAGGGCCACGCTCGGCCTGGGCAAGCGGGACCCGAACCTGTTCGTGTTCGACGCCGAATCGTTCGAGGTGAGGTCGAAGTCCGGCCGTGCTTTGGCCGGCGTCGATGGCGAGGCGCTGGACCTGGCCACGCCTCTTGAGTTCCGGATCCATCGCGCGGGCTTGCAGCTGCTGGTGCCCGCGGACACGGTCCAGACCGCGGAGAAGCGCCGTGCCCGTGGCGTCAGCGTCAGGGCGCTCGTGGACGTGGCGGCAGGGAAGCCCGCGCGGTGAGCACTGGCGTCGTCCGGTGGGTCCCTGGCATCACCGCGGTTCGCACCTACGAACGCAGTTGGCTGCCCCGGGATGTGATGACCGGGCTGGTGCTATCGGCGCTGCTGGTTCCGCAGGGAATGGCGTATGCCGAACTGGCGGGTCTGCCCGCCGTGACGGGGCTCTACACGTCAATCCTGTGCCTCATCGGCTATGCGATATTCGGACCGTCGCGGGTGCTCGTGCTCGGCCCGGACTCCTCGCTCGGGCCAATGATCGCGGCGACCATCCTGCCGCTGGCCGGGGCAGGTGGCGATCCCGCACGGGCTGTCGCCCTCGCCTCGCTGCTGGCGATCTTCACCGGGTTGATCATGGTGGCTGCCGGGGTCGGCAAACTCGGTTTTGTCGCCGACCTGCTGTCAAAGCCGACGATCTTGGGCTACATGAACGGCCTGGCCCTGACGATCGTGGTGGGCCAGTTGCCCAAACTGCTGGGCTTCTCCGTGGACGCCGACGGCTTCCTGGGCGAGTTGTTCGGCTTCTTCGCCGGCATCGCGGACGGTGAGGTGGTTCCCGCAGCAGCCGCCATCGGTCTGGCGAGCCTGGCTGTCATCTTCGTGCTCGGACGCTGGCTGCCCAAGATCCCAGCGGTACTGGTCGCGGTCATCTTCGCGATGGTGGTCTCGATAGCTGCTGACCTCGAGAGCCGGGGAGTCAAACTGGTCGGGGTCCTTCCCCAGGGACTGCCGCAGCTGACCTGGCCGGCCGTCGGGTTCTCGGATCTCTTACCCCTCTTCGCGGGCGCCCTGGGCATCGCCCTGGTCGCCCTCACCGACACGATCTCCACAGCAACTTCGTTCGCGGAACGCCGCGGTGAACTCGTCGACGGTGACAAGGAGATGATCGGGATCGGCGCGTCCAATATCGCTGCCGGACTGTTCCAAGGCTTCCCCGTGAGCACTAGCGGCTCGCGCACTGCCGTAGCCGATCAGGCCGGCGGGAAGACCCAACTGACAGGGCTGGTCGGCGCCGGTGTCATCGCGGTCATGTTGCTTGCCGTACCTGGGCTCTTCGCCGCATTGCCACAGGCGACGCTGGGAGCGGTGGTCGTCATGGCTGCGATCTCCCTGGCCGACATCCCCGCGACCCGGAGGTTGTGGCACCAGCGCAAGACCGACTTTGTCCTGTCCATCACTGCCTTCCTAGGGGTGACGCTGCTCGGAGTGCTGCCGGGTATCGCCGTGGCCGTGATGCTGTCTGTGGCCAATGTGTTCCGCAGGGCGTGGCGGCCATACCAGGCTGAGCTCGGCAAGGTTCCCGGCATGCGCGGTCTTCATGACACGAAGCGCTTCGACACGTACTCTTTGCTGCCGTCCGCGGCCATCCTTCGTTTCGACGCACCGTTGATCTTCGCCAACTCCGGCACGTTCCGGGAGTCGGTCCGCGCTGCGGCTAAACGTCTGCCGGAAGGCGGCTGGGTGATCATCGCGGCGGAGCCGATCACAGACGTGGACACGACCGCATGCGACATGATCGACGACCTGGTTGCCGACCTTGATCGCGCTGGGAAGCGTCTGGTCCTGGCCGAACTGAAGGACCCCGTTCGTGCCAAACTCGACGCCTATGGGCTCGAACCTGACATCCCGGAGGACCGCTTCTACCCGACCCTGAACGAAGCGGTGCGGGCGTGTCGAGACGCCACTGGCAGCCAGTGGCAGACCCAGCTGAAAGAAGGAACCGTATGACCACCCCGAACCCGACACCGGCTGATCGTGCGGCTAAAGGCAAAAGTGCAAGGGCTCACGTCCCGCGCTCAAGTCACGGAGTTTTCGTGCCAGCGTCTGACCGGCCGGATCCGGTCGCATTGCTGGAGTCGCAGGCAGCAAGCCGTGTCCCCGAACTCGTCCCCATCCGCTACGGGCGCATGCTCGTCTCTCCGTTCACGTTCTACCGTGGCTCTGCGCTCATCATGGCCAGTGACCTCTCGACCACGCCGGACTCAGGGTTGCGGGTGCAGGCGTGCGGCGATGCCCACCTGGCCAACTTCGGCGTATTCGGCTCCCCGGAGCGGTCCTTGGTGTTCGACATCAACGACTTCGACGAGACCGCGCCCGGGCCCTGGGAGTGGGACATCAAGCGGCTGGTCACCAGTCTTGAGATCGCCGGACGGGCCAACGGGCACGACGCCGATCAGCGGTTCCGCACGGTCATGGGGGCCACGGCCGCCTACCGGGTCTCGATGGCGAATTTCGCCGCCATGAACAATCTGGAGGTCTGGTACTCGCGCCTTGACTTCCTTGAGCAGTTCCAGCAGCTGCGGGCGAGCCGACCCGCGAAGGCGGCGAAGCGGACCGAGAAAGCCATCGCCAAAGCGCGCACGAAGGACTCGATGCAGGCCTTGGCCAAGCTCACCGAGGTCGTTGACGGGCAGCGCCGCATCATCAACCAGCCGCCATTGATCATGCGTCTGGAAGATCTGGCCGCTCAGCGCGCGGGGCTGGAAGCCACGGATGTGCGCAAGGAGATCGAGGGGGTGCTGCGCGGCTACCGACGCACGTTGCCGAGCGATCGTCGCCATCTGCTCAATCAGTACGAGTACGTCGACACGGCGTTGAAGGTCGTGGGCGTCGGCAGTGTCGGAACCCGGGCCTGGATCATGCTCATGCTCGGTCGCGACAGCGACGACCCGCTGTTCCTGCAGGCCAAGGAAGCGCAGGCCTCGGTGCTCGAGCGTTATGTCGTGCGCAGCGAGTTCGGCAACAACGGCCAGCGAGTCGTTGCCGGGCAGCGACTGATGCAGTCCACCAGCGACATCTTCCTCGGCTGGCACCGGATCATCAGCCCACTGGATGGCCAGCCCCGCGACTTCTATGTGCGCCAGCTGCGCGATTGGAAGGGGTCGGCGGACGTGGACAACATCGACGCCGATCGTTTGTTCATGTACGGGCGGCTGTGTGCGTGGACTCTGGCCAAGGCACACGCCCGTTCTGGAGACCGGATCGCGATCGCGGCCTACTTGGGCAACGGGGATGTGTTCGACAAGGCCATCGCCGCGTTCGCGGTCGCGTACGCCGAACAGAACGAAAAGGACTACGCGCAGCTGAAGCAGGCCGCCAAGTCCGGGCGGATCGAGGTCGTCTCAGGGTTCTGAGAGGTCTCAGGCGGGGCAGGCGGTTCCCGCGGGAGCCCGGCTGACCGGACCCAGGTCGCTCACCTCGTCGAAGGAGGCGATTCCGAACTCGAAACTGTCCCCATTGCGTGCGAAGCCGACGCTCCAGCCCCCCTTGTTCCGGTCCTTGAACTCGGCGACCTGCGTCACCCACTTCGACGCGGAAGAGAACTTGGGGTAGCGGACGACCCAGGTCGTACCGGAATTGACCGCCACCGGACGCGAACCGATCCGGGTGGACCAAGCGCCGTTGTCGCACAACGTGATCTGGACCGCCTGGCCGTCACCCCGGTTGCCGGTGAAGGTGTAGCCGGCCAGCGCTGAACGGATCGTGGCCTCGCTCTTGCAGGTTCTGTATCGCTGCTTCAGACGTTTGGCCTGCGCCTTCTTGCCCGACTTGGCGGCCTGCTTGGCCTTCTTCTGGAGGGGTGCGCACGAGTCGGACGCGGTCACTTCTTGTGCGGCGACTGCCGGTAAGGCTGCGGTCGAGAGGCCGAAGCAGGCCAACGGAATAGCGATGCGGACCAGATCCATGCGGCCAATGTTAAGGGAGGTGTCGTTTGGTGATCAAGCTCCAGGCGTACGCCAAGAGGAACCGCGGCCTGGCGTGGAGGGCCCGCGTTAGAGGTTGTGCTGTTGGTTAGCGAATCCACGCGTTGTTTCTCTAACCAACAGCACAACCTCTAACCAGGAGCGGCGGGCCGGTCTAACCAGGAGCGGCGGGCCGGTCTAACCAGGAGCGGCGGGCCGGTCTAACCAGGAGCGGCGTACGCTGGAGATACCGACTCGCGATGGGGGGGCCATCATGAGGAAGACAATCACACTGTTGATCGCTGTGCTGTTCGCAGCCGTGCTGACCGGATGCAGTTCCGGTTCCGAGCAGCGGGCTGAACCGTTCGTCGGTCAGTGGGAGTCGACTGGGGGTGAGCAGATTGCGATGCGCGTCGACGCGCCCGTTGACGGCAAGTACGCGGTCAATATCACCGGCGACAACGTCGACGTGAAGCTGTCAGCGCAGTCGACGGGCGACATGCTCTACGAGGCCAAGCCGGCCACCAAAACCGTGTGGACCTTCCGCCTGGTCGATGACGAGTTGCTGACCGCAACCGTCGAGCCGACTGGGCAGGCTGCGGTCTCCACGAGTTTCAAGCGCATCGGTGAGTGATCCGCTCCTAGCCGAGCGGCAGGCTCAGGTTGCCCTGCTGGGCTGACCAGATGCTGCTCATTCCCAGCCAGGTGGCCAAGCGGTGCAGTTCGGTCGTCAATGCCTGGGCCACCCCGGCGGGTGCGTCCATCTGGGCGTGAGCGCCACGCACCCGGAGCACTCCTGCTTGCCGGTCGGTCTTGAGGTCCACCCGGGCCACCAACTGGCCGTCGCGCAGGAAGGGCAGGACGTAGTAGCCGAACTCGCGCTTGGGCTGCGGGGTGTAGATCTCGAGGCGGTGCCGGAACCCGAAGAGGCGCTCCACCCGGGTCCGGTCCCACAACAGGGAGTCGAAAGGGCCCAGCAGGGCGGTGCCGCGGTCGGTGCGGGGCACGGTGAGGTCGGGGTCCGCGAACCATGGACTGCCGTCAACCAGTACGTGCCGCACGGTGCCGGCCCGCAGAGCTTCGGACAGGCCGAGGTCTACTACCGCCGGGGGCAGGCGGTAGTAGTCCTTGATCGTGCGCCTGTCGGCCACCCCGCTTGCCCGCACTGCGCGTGCGACGAGTTCGCCGGCGGCCCAATCGTCATCGACATTGGGCACGCCCCCCGGGATGTAGATCCGCTCGAAAGCGGCATTGCGACGCGATGTCGAGATCCGCCCGGCCCAGAAGAGGGCTTCGCAGGCGCTCTTGACAATCGACCAGTTCCAGCCCCAGTCGGAACGCTCGCGTGGATGATCTGTCTCAAGCCGGGCCTCGAGGTCGCGTGACGTTCCGGGTCCGGCGGCGACCTCCGCCTCCACCATGTCGAGCAGGCCCGGGTGCTCCGCGGCCGTGCGTCGCATGTTCCCCCACGCCTGGTCCTGCCATGAGCGCATTCGCCAGGCGAACAGGGCACGGTCCTTGGTGGCCATCAGACTCGCCTCGTGTGCCCAGTACTCGGTCGTGCTGCCGGCGTTGAAGAGCTGATCCACCGCGCCTTGTTGGGATTCGAGTCTGGCGAAGAAGGGGAGGTAGTGGGCGCGGGCGACAACATTGACACTGTCGATCTGGACAGCACCGAGGTGCCGCAATAGCGCTAACGGGGCAGAGGTGCGGCGCTGGTCGAGTCGTTGCGCGCGCACAGCCACCCGGCGGGCCTGGTCCAGACGAAGGCGACGTTCCATGTGGCTTCACAACTTACCGCTGCGCTCAGGCCGTGCGGTCGGGTCACTGAGGGGTCCGCACGGTACAGGTTCCGGAAACCGCCTGACGGCACGGCCGGAGTCAGGACGTCTCCACGGTTTCGGTAGCGTACGTCCAAGCGAGCCGGGGTGTTTGATGAACATGTCGGTGGCCTACCCCCGATGGGTGATGCCACCACGACGATGATGAGGCAGTCTCTGACCGGGAAGGTGAGTCATGAGCGCGCTGACACCGGTTTCTGGCGACATGGCGGGGCGCGAGGGTTGTGTTCGAACTGATGGCGCAGTGAGCACCTGCGGCAGAACCCGAGGATTATGAGGCAGGGATATCCATGAAGCGTTGGGGACCACTGGTTGCACTGGCGATAGCCCAGTTCGTAATGGTTTTGGATCAATCCGTGATGAACGTCTCGATCAGTGCGCTGGTCGAGGACTTCGACACGACCGTGACGACGATCCAGGCTGTCATCACGCTCTACTGCCTTGTCATGGCGATGTTCATGCTCACGGGAGCGAAGATCGGGGACATCATCGGGCGCCGCCGGGCGTTCATCGTGGGGCTGATCATCTACGCCGCAGGATCCACCATCACGGCTTTTGCCCCCACCGTTCTGATCCTCGCGCTGGGATGGTCGGTTCTCGAGGGCCTGGGCGCGGCCCTGGTGCTTCCAGCGCTTGCGGCGCTGATCGCGGGGAACTTCGAGGGGGCGTCGCGCAAGACCGCCTACGCCGTGATCGGTGGAGTGGCCGGTGCCGGGATCGCGATCGGTCCGATTCTTGGTGGGTGGGCGACCACGACATTCACGTGGCGGATCGTGTTCCTGTTCGAGGTGGTGCTGGTAGGGGTGATCCTGCTCATGACCCGCCTGCTGGGCGATGCTGCCAGGGAGGGCGCGACCCCGAAACTGGACTTCGTGGGTACCGTGCTCTCCGCAGTAGGCCTAGGGGCCATAGTGATGGGCGTCCTGCAGTCGAGCACGTGGGGTTGGATCCAGCCCAAGGACTCGCCCGTGACCCCCTTCGGGTTCTCCCTGACCCCGTTCGTGGTGATGGGCGGCGCGCTGCTGATCTGGGCCTTCGTGGCCTGGCAACACCGGCGCGAGGCATCTGGTACAGATCCCCTGGTGCACATGGACCTTCTGAAAGTGCCACCGTTGCGTTCCGGTCTGGTCGGCCTGTTCACCCAGAACCTGATCCTGATGGGCGTGTTCTTCGTCGTGCCCCTGTACCTTCAGCTCGTGTTGGGTCTTGACGCACTGCAGACCGGCGTGAAGATGCTGCCGGTTTCCATCACCATGTTCATTGCTGCTGCGATGGGCTCTCGATTGTCGCTGCGCTTCTCGGTGCGAGGCATCGTGCGCACCGGCCTGGTTCTGTCGGCTGTTGCCATTCTGATGCTGCTGGCAACCATCGAACCCACGCTGGATGACTCGGCCTTCGCCTGGTCCATGGCCGTACTGGGGGTCGGGATGGGCTTGATCGTCTCCCAGTTGGGCAATGTCGTGCAATCGTCGGTGGACGCGTCCGGCCGTGCGGAGGCTGGCGGCCTGCAATTCACCGGCCAGCAGTTGGGGTCCTCGCTCGGTGTCGCCCTCATCGGGGCGATCGTCCTGTCGGGTCTCACCAGCGTGTTCGTCAAGAACGTCCAGGAGGACGACCGAATCAGTGCAGCGGTCGCTGAACAGGTGGGTGTCGCAGCCGGGACGGGTTTGGATTTCGTGTCGTCTGAGCAGATCGCAGCGGCGGCGCAGGGAGCGGGGATCAGTCAGCAGGAGACCGACGCGATCGTGTCGGGCTACGAGGATGCCCAGTTGCAGGCGTTGAAGGTGGGCTTGCTGGCCACCGGGGCGCTCGTGCTGCTGTCGCTGTCGTCGACGCGGGAACTGCCGAGCGCCGTCGCGAAGACCCAGGACCAGGCGGTGTCGGTCTAGCAGCTCAGGGCAGCAGCCCGAGTTCGCGGCCACGACGTACTGGCGCTTGAGGTGATCGGCCTTGACCAAGCGGAGGCCTCACGGGTCACCCGTTCGAGGTTTCCCTCGGAGGATCTGCAGGATCTGCTGCGCCACCTGATAACGGCAGAATTCAAAGTGGTCGGCGTAGCGACTTTCTGAGCGGTCGCCGGTGGCGCCGCGGTGTGGCACAGAGTTGCTGGTCAGGGCTGTTGGGAGCGTCCAGGCTCGCGCGGTCCATTCACGCCGCTCATCATCGGGCAGACGTATCTGAGAACACGCGCCGTGCGGACAGGGTGGCGGTCGCGATTGCGTTTTCACGCCGGTAACACGGACGTAGTAGGGTCACCGACGTGATCGTTGACCTCTTGGTCGAACACACCGTCCTGCTCTACTTCCTCTACATCGCGGTCGGCGCCGTCCTCGGGCAGGTCCGCATTCGTGGAGTGTTGATCGGACCAGCGGCGGTCCTGTTCGCGGCCCTTGCCATCTCAGCCTTCGATGCGCGGCTGGCGCTGCCCGAGATCGTGGGCCAGATCGGTCTGGTTCTCTTCGCGTACTGCGTGGGTGTGAACAGCGGGCCGACCTTCTTCGACACCCTGCGCACCGGCGGTCGGGCGGTCGCCCTGGTGGCAGTCACGCTGCTGGTTGCTGCCGGGGTAGCAATCGGGGCAGGCGCATTGGCTGGGCTGACGCCTGCGTTGACGGCCGGGGCATTCACGGGGGCCTTGACCAACACGCCCGCACTGGCCGCTGCCACCGAGCAGTTGAACTCCTCCGAGCCCACGGTCGGGTACTCAGTGACCTACGTGTTCGGCGTGATCGGGATGCTCATCGCTGCGGCCTCGGCGCTCAAGGGCAAGACCGAGCCCAAGGTGTCGGCAGTGCCCGAGCCTGAACCCGAATTGACGATGGCCAGCGTGCGGGTGGAGGTCTCCGGCTTGCCGAGCCTGCGGGACCTGATCACCGAGTTCGACGACCGGATCCGCTTCTCGCGGGTACGGCACAACCGACGCGTGACGATTGCCACCGACGACTTCGCCCCGGCGCCAGGGGATGTGGTTTCGGTGATCGGGCCGGAGAACGTAGTGGGGGAGGTCGTGGCCCGGCTCGGGCACGAATCCTCGCTGCACCTTGAACTGGACCGCAAGGAGTTGGACTTCCGCCGGATGGCCGTGTCGAACGACGACGTCGCGGGCCGGCCGCTGGGTGAGTTGGGCCTGCTGGACAAATTCGGCGCCACCGCCACACGCGTGCGCCGCGGAGACATCGACTTCCTGGCCACCGACGACTTCGTCATCCACGTGGGTGACCGCATCCGGATCACTGCACCCAAGGCCCGCATGGACGAACTGTCGAAGTTCTTCGGCGACTCCGAGCACGCAGCCAGTGCGCTTAACCCGATCGGTTTCATGCTCGGCATCGTGATCGGTCTGCTCATCGGACTGATTGCCGTGCCGCTGCCCGGGGGCGCGAAGCTGTCGCTGGGTATCGCTGGGGGCACACTGGTCGCGGGCCTGGTTCTCGGGCGACTGCACCGGACCGGGCCGATTCTGTGGTCGATCCCCTTCCCTACGGCCAACGCTCTGGGCCAGTACGGGATGCTTGCCTTCCTCGCCTACGCCGGTTCCACCTCCGGGTCCAAGTTGGTGCAAGCTCTGCAGACCGACGTGGGGCCGCGGTTGTTCGTGGTGGGTCTTGTCGTGACGTTGACCGCGGCCCTGATGCTGCGGATCATCGGCCCGCGTTGGGGCGGGGTCAGTGGCCCGGTTCTTGCCGGTTCGCTGGCCGGTGCGCAGACCCAACCCGCGGTGCTGGCCTTCGCCAACGAGCGCACGACGTCCGATCCGCGCGTGAGTCTGGGTTACGCGCTGGTCTACCCGGTGGCCATGATCTTGAAGGTGCTGATCGCGCCGCTGATCGGGCTGGTGGGCTGACGTCGCACCGTCCCCGACGCGCCCGCCGGCCGCCCAGCTCGTGGTTGAACCGGCCGCCCAGCTCGTGGTTAGAGCTCGTGGTTAGAGGTTGTGCTGTTGGTTAGCGAAACAACGCGTGGATTCGCTAACCAACAGCACAACCTCTAACGCGGGCGGTTTCGGCGGGCGGGCGGTTTCGGCGGGCGGGCGGTTTCGGCGGGCGGGCCGCCGGCCCCCGTCACTCCCCGAGCGGTATGTCCGCCAGGCGCATCGTGCGGCTTACCGGCCGCGGGGTGTCCACGATGATCTGCACGCGGGTGTTCGGTGGAAGCGTCCGACGCGACTCCAGTTTGGTCGTGATGGTTGCCGACCGGTTGAACTCGTACAGCGAGTCCTCGTAACCACCACTGATGAAGCCGTGCCCACCTGCGAGGTACCGGCCGGACGGGGACCGGTAGCGCACCATCGCCTTCGTGCCGATTGGGGTGTGTTTCGCGAACGAGGGGTTCACCCCCACGGTGAGGCTGATCAGTCGAGGGCTGACGACCGCCGGGGCGTGGGCGAAGATCTTCTGCTCGCCCTTCACCACGACTGAACCCTTCACACCGGCCAGCACCACGTCGAACAGCGGGATGCCGGTCAGGTCGGCGCTCTGCATCACCCACACCCGAAGGTCATATGCACGCACCGACCGGGGGACATGCAGCAGGGCGTGCGTGCGGTACTGGGGGTTGTTGTAGGCCTGCAGCCGCGAACAGTTCTCCAGTGGAAGGCTGAAGGTTGTACGCACCAGCGGACACGCGACGACGACCACGAGGTCCGCCGCAACCCCGTATCTGCCGTTCGTCCAACGGATCCACAGCGCCCGATGGTGACGCACCCAACGGGCTGGTGCCACCAGCGGAGCCTGGAACCTCCCGCGCGGGGCGACTGGCGCCGTGGGCAACCATCCGGCGTCGAAAGTTCGGCCTTCGGAGGTGGTCGCCGTGAGGTGCACCCAACTCGAGGGAGGGATGGCGGGGGTCGACACCGCATCACCGGGCAGTGCGTAAGTGCGCTGCTCTCCGGTGTTGCGGTTCACCACAGTCACTGTGAAGCCGGAGAACAGATGGAGCACCGGGGGATTGAACGTGAACACGAACTCGCCCCGTTCGTTCGTGGCCAGACGCCGGGTCGGGATGAAGACATCCACGGGAGTCAGCGCGCCGGGGTTGTTGGCTGTGGGGTCCACGGCGGTGGCGGCGTCGACGACTCCCCGGCCGAACTCCGGGTCGGACCCGGCAATGCCGCGGTCGGTCACCGAGTCGAACAACGCCGCGACGACCTGGTCGGCGTTCCACGTGGGATGTGCAGCAACCACCAGGGCTGCCACGCCGGCTACGTGCGGCGCTGCGAACGAGGTCCCGTCCAGCCACTCGTAGGAAGTAACGCCCGACGCGCCCGGCAGATCGGGCCGGGTGGGCACGCTTGATAAAACCCCCACCCCGGGCGCCGTCAGGTCGACGCGGGCGTTGTAGTTCGAGAAGTACGCGCGCTGCAGCGAAGGACCTACTGCACCAACTTCGACCGCCGCTGGACACACGCCCGGGTCGGAACGCTGGTTGCCGTCGTGCGCCGAGTTGCCAGCTGCCACCACGGTGACCACACCGACTGCGCGGGCGCGCTCAATTGACGCACAGATACGGCGCGTGGCGCTCTGTGCCCTTTGTTCGGTCTCCGAGCGAGGGTGGGCTTGCCATGGCAATTCGAGTTCGGCACCGCCCAGGGAGACGTTGACCACACGTGCACCATCGCGAACGGCGGTGTCCATGGCGGCGGTGAACGCATTGGCGAACTGCGGGAAGGTCGACGCCTCGCCAAGGGCCGCAGCGACATTGATGGGGAGGATGCGCGCATCGGGGGCGACCCCGGTCACGCCATGACCGTCCTGGTTGGCAGCCACGATCCCCGCGACGTGCGTACCGTGGCCGACCTGGTCCACCTGCTGCACGAGGCCAGGTGTGGCCAGAGCCCCGCGCAGGTGCCCAACGGTCTTGCCGTTCTCGGTGCCCACCTGCCAGACATAGCCGGGCGAGACGGTCTGGCCCGCCATGTCGGGGTGAGACATGTCGAGTCCGCTGTCGATGACCGCGACAACCACGCCGCCGCCTCGAGTGGTCTCCCACGCCCGTGGTGTGCGGATCGCAAGCAGGCCCCACTGGTTGGCAGTCATGTCGCTGTGCGACCAGGCTTGGATGGTTGCGGCCAGTGCAGGATCGATCTTGGTTGGAGCGATGGCTTGTATGGGTGCGACCGGCTGCCAAGCCATCGCTGCGCTGGCAGTGAGCAGTGCGATCGTTCTCGTCAGCCGGTGCATGCGCACACCCCCAGTGCTTGCGGGAGTGCGCACCCCCGTTCGCACATTTCCATGCTACGCCTGATCAGCCGGATCGGCGGAGACGAATTTGGCGGGGGCGGACCCGGTTGGTTGCGGCCCGCGCTTCGGGGTGTGCCAGCCCCCGGACCCGGGTGGTTGCCGGCCCGCGCTTCGGGGTGTGCCAGCCCCCGGACCCGCGGGTGGTTGCCGGCTCGCGCTTCGGGGTGTGCCAGCCCCCGGACCCGGTTGGTTAGAGGTTGTGCTGTTGGTTAGCGAAACAACGCGTTGATTCGCTAACCAACAGCACAACCTCTAACGCGGGTGGTTCAGGCATGCGGGCGGTTCAGGTACGCGGGTGGTTCAGCCATGCGGCCGGTTCAGCCATGCGGGCGGTTCAGGCATGCGGGCGGTTCAGGCATGCGGGCGGTTCAGGCATGCGGCCGGTTCAGCCATCCGGGCCGCAACCACCCACCCCTCTACAGGGCCCTGAGGATGTCCTCGACCCGGTCCTTGGCGTCGCCGAACAGCATCTGCGAGTTCTCCTTGAAGAACAACGGGTTCTGCACACCGGCATAACCGGTGGCCATGGAGCGTTTGAACACGATCACGTTCTTCGCCTGCCACACCGTCAACACCGGCATGCCGGCGATCGGACTGCTCGGCTCGTCGATGGCAGCGGGGTTCACCGTGTCGTTGGCCCCGATCACGAGCACGACATCGGTGTCGGGGAAGTCGTCGTTGATCTCGTCCATCTCGAGCACGATGTCGTACGGAACCTTCGCCTCGGCCAGCAGCACGTTCATGTGACCGGGGAGCCGGCCGGCAACGGGGTGGATACCGAACCGGACCTCGATGCCCTTCTTGCGCAACTGGCTGGTCAACTCCGCGACCGGGTACTGGGCCTGCGCGACCGCCATCCCGTATCCCGGCGTGATGATCACCGAGTGCGCCTCGCTCAGCATCTCCGCGGCACCCTCCGCCGTGATCTCGCGGTGCTCGCCGTAGTCCTGATCCCCGGTGACCGTGCCTGCCTCCACGCCGAAACCGCCGGCGATCACAGAGATGAAGGAGCGGTTCATCGCCCGGCACATGATGTAGGACAGGTAGGCACCGGAGGAGCCGACCAGGGCACCGGTGATGATGAGAAGGTCGTTGTTGAGCAGGAAGCCTGCGGCCGCAGCGGCCCACCCCGAGTAGCTGTTGAGCATCGAGACCACGACCGGCATGTCGCCGCCACCGATGGAGGCGACCAGGTGCCACCCGAGGAACAGCGCAAATGCGGTCATCACCCCAAGCAGGCTCTGACGCAGCACCATGTCGTCTGCCGGGACCGCGATGTAGGCGGCCGTCATGCCGAAGAAGACCAGGATGATGCCGAGGTTGACCGCATTGTGGGCCGGCAGCATCATCGGCGCAGATTTGATCTTCCCCGAAAGCTTCAGGTAGGCCACGATCGAACCGGTCAAGGTCACCGCACCGATGAAGACGCCGACGAAGACCTCGCCGTCGTGGATCGCCGGGTAGGGGACGTCGGTCTCGTAGGAGGAGTTCCAACCGACCAGCACGGCGGCCAGACCCACGAAGCTGTGCAGCATGGCGATGAGCTCGGGCATGCCGGTCATCTCGACGCTGCGTGCCCGCCAGATCCCGATGACGGCGCCGATCAGCATGGCGGCCGCGATCAGGCCGAGGCCCACAAGCCCGCTGCCTTCGCGGTCGTTCAGGTCGCCGACCCCGTCGACTCCGCCGGTCGCCGCGATGATCGTGATGATCAAGGCGATGGCCATGCCGATGATTCCGTAGCGGTTGCCCATCCGGGCGGTCTCGTGCTTGGACAGACCAGCCAGCGCGAGGATGAATAGCAGAGCGGCGACGATGTAGGCGCCTTGGACCAGTGTGAGGCTCATTTGACCGGGTCCTCACGCTTGAACATCTGCAGCATTCGGGCGGTCACGGTGAAGCCACCGAACACGTTGATGCTGGCCACCAGGATGGCGATGAACGCCAGCACGGTCACCCAAATGTCACCTTGCCCGACTTGCAACAGGGCCCCCACGAGGATGATGCCGCTGATCGCGTTCGTCACCGACATCAAGGGGGTGTGCAGCGCGTGGTGAACGTTGCCGATCACGTAGAACCCGATCACGACCGCGAGGGCGAAGACCATGAAGTGGCCCAGGAACGGTTCCGGCGAGACCGAGGAGAGCAGTAGGAAGACCGCAGCCACGGCACCGATGATTCCCAAGCGGGTGCCGTCGCTCATCTTCTTCTTGGGCTCAGGCGGTGGGGCGGGTGGCGCGGCCGCGACCGGTGCCGCCGAGACCTGCACCGGCGGCGGCGGCCACAGGATCTCGCCGCGATCGGTGACGGTCATGCCGCGCTGCACCACGTCGTCGAGGTCGAGCACGAACTGCCCGTCCTTGTCCGGAGTCGTGAGTTTGAGCAGGTTGACCAGGTTGGTGCCGAAGAGCTGTGAGGCCTGCGTCGGCAGCCGGCCGGGCAGATCGGTGTAGCCGAGGATCGTGACGCCGTTCTCCGTGACGACCCGCTCGTCGGCCTGGGATCCGGCGACGTTTCCCCCGTTGGCAGCGGCCATGTCGACCACGACGCTGCCCGGTTTCATCGAGGCAACCATGTCCTCGGTCAACAATCGCGGCGCGGGCTTGCCGGGGATCAGGGCGGTCGTGATGACGATGTCCACGTCCTTGGCCTGCTCTGCGTAGAGTTCGGCGGCCTTGCGGTTGAAATCCTCGCCCATCTCTTTGGCGTAGCCAGTCGCACTCGGGCCGGTGTCCTCGACCTCGATGCGCAAGAACTCCGCACCCATCGACTCGACCTGTTCGGCAACCTCCGAGCGCGCGTCGAATGACCGCACAATGGCACCGAGGCTATTGGCTGTGCCGATCGCTGCGAGTCCGGCGACTCCGGCGCCGACGACCAGCACCTTGGCCGGGGGGACCTTGCCCGCTGCGGTGACCTGCCCGGTGAAGAACGAACCGAACTCGTTGGCCGCCTCGATAACCGCCCGGTAGCCCCCGATGTTGGCCATCGAGGAGAGCACGTCCAGTGACTGAGCACGAGAGATCCGGGGCACGGCGTCCATAGCCAGGGCCGTGACCCCACGCTCATGAAGGGCCTGGACGAGATCGGGGTCGAGTGCCGGAGCCAGCAGGCCGATCAGGACCTGCCCGGAGTCAAGCCGTGCAACCTCATCCGGGGACGGGGGATTGATCTTCATCACGATGTCGGCGTCCCACGGATCCGTGACGATCTGCGCGCCCGCGGCCTCGTAGGCGGTGTCATCGAACGAGGCCCCCACCCCCGCCCCCGCCTGGATCGCAACCGTGTAGCCGAGCTTGATCAACTGCTCGACGGTCTTCGGGGTGGCAGCGACTCTGCGCTCGCCCGGTTTGGATTCTGCTGGGATGCCAATACGCACGACAGACCCTCCTCGGCCGCGGATACCTAAAATCTAGTCCTTGCCCCGTCCGTACCTGGTCGCGGGTAACTCTTGCGCGGTGCGACACTGACGAAGTGGGTAAGTGGCTGGCGGGGGTGGGTGCACTTATCGCGGTGCTGATGCTCACGGGCGCTGCCCCGCTGGTTCGCACGCAGGCACCCGACTGCTCGCCGGGCCTGCACACGGGATTCGTCAACGGCCGGTCGTACCTGGTCTATGTGCCGGAGTCCGCCCGGATGCCGGCACCGACAATCGTGACCTACCACGGCCGGCTGCAGACGGCCCTGAGCCAGATCAGGGGCACAGGGCTTCAGGATGTGGCCGACCGCGAGGGGGTTGCGCTGATCGCACCTCAGGCGCGTGCCGGTGAGTGGGACTTCCGCGGTTCGGACACACGTTTCACCAACCGGATTCTCGACGGCTGGGTGTGCGACGACCCCGCCCGCACGTATGCCTCGGGAATGTCCATGGGTTCGGCGATGACTTTCCTGCAGGCGTGTGCCCAGCCCCGCCGGTTCGCAGCATTCGGTGGGGTCGGCTTCGAGATCTACCTGCCCAAGTGCGCCGACCCCGATCCGGTTTCTATCATCGCCCTCCACGGCACGGCGGACTCGATCGTCCCGTTTGCGGGCGGCCGCACCGCTTCCAGCGCCACGGCACCTTCGGCCCGGATCGCTATGCGGCAATGGGCACGCCGCGACGGGTGTCAGCAGTACGTGCGCGAGGTCTATGTTCCAGGGGTGGCTGTGCAGACATGGAACAAGTGCCGGGAAGGCACGCAGGTGAAGTTCTACACGCTGTACGGAGGAAAGCACGTCTGGCCGAACAACGACCGAGTCGATGCCGCTGAGCTGATGTGGTCGTTCTTCAATCAGTACCGCCTCACTCCCTGACCCGCGTGAGGGCCTGTGCCACGATTCGGCTATGCAGAAGATCGTCGCCGACCACCCATTGATCGCACAGAAGATCACGATGCTGCGTGATGCTTCCACCGACAGCCCGACCTTCCGCCGGTTGGCAGATGAATTGGTCACGCTGCTGGCCTACGAGGCCACGCGTGGTATCCGGGTCGTGCCGATCGAGGTTGAAACCCCGCTGACGACCACTCAAGGAGTCGCGCTGGCCAGTCCGCCGCCGATCCTGATTCCCATCCTGCGCGCGGGTCTGGGAATGCTGGAAGGGATGGTCAGGTTGCTGCCCAGCGCCGAGGTCGGGTTCCTCGGGATGCTGCGCGATGAGCAGACACTGCAAGCCACCATCTACGCCGATCGCATGCCCGGGGACATGACGGGCCGGCAGGTGTACGTCGTCGACCCGATGCTGGCCACGGGTGGCAGCCTTGCCGACGCGCTGCATGTGGTGTGGGGTCGGGGAGCCACGGACATCACGATCGTGACGCTGCTCGCGGCGCCGGAAGGCATTGAGCGGCTGGAGAAGGAGACCGAGGGGATGAACGTCACGCTGGTCACCGCTGCGGTCGACGAGCGCCTCAACGACCAGGGATTCATCGTCCCCGGCCTCGGTGACGCAGGTGACCGGCTGTTCGGCATCGTCAGTTCGTGACACCCGACCAGGCCCTTCAACTGGCCCTGGACCTGGCCCAAGAGCCCGGGCTGGAACTGCCGCTCGCGGCCGTCGTGATCGGCCCGGACGGCGCTGTGCTCGGGACCGGTGTGAATCGCCGGGAGACCGATCGGGATCCAACCGCCCATGCCGAGATCCTCGCCCTCCGGCAAGCAGGTCAAGCACTGGGGGACTGGCGGCTTTCGGGATGCACCCTCGCGGTGACCTTGGAGCCGTGCACCATGTGTGCGGGTGCGACCGTGCTGGCCCGGGTGGATCGGCTGGTATTCGGCGCCTACGACGACAAAGCCGGAGCCGTGGGCGGTTTGTGGGACGTCGTGCGCGACCCGCGGCTCAACCACCGGATGGAGGTCGTGGGCGGAGTTCGGGCGGACGAGTGCTCCGCACTGCTGAGCGACTTCTTCGCGCGCCGGCGCTGAAACCTGCGCACCAGGTCGCCTCAGCGGCGTAGGGTTCCGGGGTGAACCGGAATCGGGTAGCGGTCAGCATCGCCTTCAGCTGCCAGGGATTCGCGTTCTCGAGTTTGGTCACGCGCATCCCGGCTATCCAGGATCAGTTCAACTTCTCTGAAGGTGGCCTTGCCATGCTGCTGGCGGCCATTCCGATCGTCGCCGGGGTGGGCAGTGTTGTGGCTGGGCTGTTGGCCGTTCGGTTCCACAGCGCGGTAGTGCTGAGGGTCTGCGCGCTGATCGTGGCCGGCGCGCTGGTCGGCGTTGGGGCGGCGACTACTTCCGGTTCCTTCCCCGGGCTGCTGGTGGCCTTGTCGCTCATGGGCTTCGGGCTCGGGTCGGTGGACGCGACGATGAACATGCAGGGGATCGGTGTGCAGACTCTGTTGAGGCGCAGCGTGATGGCCTCCTTCCACGCGTGGTGGAGTTTGGCCACAATCGTGGGTGCGCTTGCCGCGTCGGTAGCCGCTGCGACGACGTTGTCCCTGTTCGGATTCTTCGCCATCGTCGCGGCGATCATCGTGCCGGTTGGGCTGATCGCGTCCACGCGCTTCGTGCACAACGAGGCGGCCGATGCGGCGGCTCCCGACCCGCTTGCCGCGTCGGCGGCGGTCCCCTGGCGGCCCTTGCTCATCTTCGGGGCAGCGGTGGTGGCAGCGTTCATCATCGACTCGTCAGTGTCGAACTGGTCGGCACTGGACCTCACAGATGTTCTGGGAGCCACTGAGTCGGTGGCGGCCTTGGCGTACGCCGCGTACGCGTTGTTCATGCTGCTCGGGCGTGCCTTCGCCGACCGGTTGGTCAACCGGCGAGGGGCACAGTGGCTGATCACAGCAGGCGGTCTCATCGCAGCCGTCGGGCTGATCGGCGTAGCGGTGGCGCCCACCCCGGCCTTGGCCATCGCCGCGTTCGCGATCATCGGCCTGGGGATAAGTCCGGTGCTCCCGCTTGCCTTTGTCGCAGCTTCACACCACGATCCCGGCAACACCGGCATCGCGGTGGCCCGGGTCAACGTGGGCAACTACATCGGCTTCGTTCTCGGCGCGCCACTCGTGGGCGTCATCGGGGAGTTCTCTTCGCTGCGGGTGGGGTTCGGCGTTCTGGTGATCGTGGCCCTGGGGATATCCCTGACGGCCAAGTCCTTCGACTAGTCGGGCCGGTCGTGCCCGTCGCGTGCGTACCGTCAAGAATGGTCGGGTGACTGACATTGCCTGGATCAACGCCGGTGAGTACGAGGACATCATCTACTCGACGACCGAGGACGGGATCGCGAAGATCACCATCAACCGGCCCGAAGTGCACAACGCGTTCCGGCCGCAGACGCTCATCGAGGTGTCCGATGCTCTGACCCGCGCGCGCGAGGACGAGTCTGTCGGTGTGATCATCCTGACCGGCGCCGGGGACAAGGCCTTCTGCTCCGGCGGGGATCAGCGGGTTCGCGGTGACTCCGGGTACAAGACCGATGACAACGCCACCGGTCGTTTCCACGTGACCGACCTACACGTTCAGATGCGACGTTGCCCCAAGCCGATCGTGGCCATGGTCGCGGGCTGGGCGATCGGCGGCGGACACGTCCTACACATCGTCGCCGACCTCACCATCGCCGCGGACAACGCCCGGTTCGGACAGGTCGGGCCCAAGGTGGGCAGCTTCGACGGGGGCTTCGGGGCCAGTTCCCTTGCACAGCTCGTGGGGATGAAGAAGGCCAAGGAGATCTGGTTCCTGTGCCGGCAGTACGACGCGCAGGAGGCCTTGGACATGGGCCTTGTGAACACGGTTGTGCCGTTGGCCGACTTGGAGAGTGAAACGGTCAAGTGGTGCCGCGAGATGCTGGCTTTGTCGCCGTTCGCGCTGCGCTTGATGAAGGCCAGTTTCCACGCGTCCGAGGACGGGTACGCGGGTATCCAGCAACTGGCCCACGACGCGAACCTCCTGTTCTACGGCTCGGCCGAGGCGCAGGAGGGTCGCGACGCCTTCAAGCAGAAGCGCACACCGGACTTCGATCAGTTTCCGCGTCGGGCCTGAGCCCCTACTGGCAGGCCTCCGGGGTGAAGACGATGTCGTCCAGGAAGTTGCCCACCGAGATCGACGAGGCGGTGCGGACGGCCTGGAAGGCGAACCTGGTCGTGGTCTGACCAGCGGGGATCTTGTAGTCGTGGGTGTACTGGACCCAACCGGTGTTGTCGGTGCTGAGTTCGGGTCCCGACTGGGTCAGGGTGGTGTTGGGAGCGCCTACCATCACGCGCATCGTGTCCTTGCCGGCCCGGCCGCGGTGCTTGAGGTGCCAGCGCATCGTCGTACCAGGCGTCGTGGGCAGATCCTGGTACAGCGTCCCGGCCTTGTTGGCGTTGAGCTCGGCGAGTTGCCTGCCTTCGGCAGCCGTCACCTTCCCGTTCGAACTGCTGCTGAAGCCGGTCGACCAGAGTTCGACGAAGTTCTCGGCGGTGTTCTTCCACGCCAGGCCGTTCGTGCTGGAGGGCAGGATCCGGTAGGTGGCGTTGGGGATGGCCGGGGATTCGAAGCCCCCGTTGTCCAGCGTCGAGACGAAGCACTCTGCCGGCTGATCGCAGACCCTGGCCGTGGTGCGGACCATCTCGCGGGCCTCGTTGCCGCCGACCCCGGTCACAATCACCGCGTAGGTGCCGCAGGGGACGGGGTCGAAGGTCGCGCGACCCGCCTGGTTGGTCACCGAATGCCGGTCCGACCAACCGTTGGTCCCGTTGGCCTTCGCTATGTCGATGCGCGCAGTCGGGTAGTTGCTGGAGGAACCGACCGGAGACGAGAAGTCCACCGTGATCGTGTCGGAGTTTCCGGTGATGGCCACCGTTGCATTCACTGGGTTGTAGCCGCTGCGGTTCAGGGTGAACGGTTTGCTTAGCAGGCCGTCGACGTCACCGTTCACCGCGCGCATCACGAAAGTCCAGTTGACCGTGGGGTCAAGGCCCGGGATCGTCAGGGCCCGGTCGCCAGCAGAAGCGGTGGCCCAGCTGTAGCCCGATTGGTTGATGCGCTTGTAGCCGATCCGGTACCCGGTCACAGGACCGTAGCCCGCCCAAGTGACGGGCTTCCAGCTCACCGTCGCCGAAGAGGGCTGCGTCGGGGGTCGCGCGACTGTGAACTCCGGGCTGGAGGGGCGGTTGTTGCCGAGTACCACGTTGCTGGTGACGCAGTTGCCGAAGTCGTTCTGTGCGGTGACCCGAGCCGAGTACATCCGGTCGGGGTCCAAGCCTCGAAGTGAGAGCGAGGTGCCGGTCTGGAGCTCGTCGCGGACAACGTTGCCGTTGGAGACCTGCTTGACCTGGACCTTGTAGCCGGTCAGCGGTCCCGAGCCCGAGCGACGGGGGGCGTCCCAGGCGAGCTCGGCGGCCGTGCCCGGGTTGTTGCGGATTCCTTGGGCGCGGGTCACTCCGCCCGGTGCCAGAGAGGGTACGAACGTGACGCCAGTTGTGCCCATTGAGGTCTGCGATTCGACGGCCGAGACGCTGACTCGGTAAGCCGTGCAATTGCCGGCCCCGCTGAACGTCGCGGAGGTCTTGTCGGCATCGACGATGAGGTTGGTGTCCTTGCTCCCGTCGTTGATCCGGACCATGTAGTTGTTCACGCCGGGCACAGGCTTCCAGGAGATGTCCAACTGGTTGGGATCGGCCTGGTCGCGTGTCACTGACAACCCCTTCGGAGCGGTCGGTGCGGCCGGGGTTGCTGCCTGGACGGGTGCGCTGATCACTGCAGTGGCGGCGAAGGCGGCCAGGGACGCGCAGACAGCGACATGGGGGCGCAGGTTTGTCATGACTGCAGCGTCCTGCGCCCGATGCTGCGGGGGCTCAGGGTCGGTTCAAGATTGCGTCAACGGGTGGCGGGTGGCTGCGGCGGGCAGGCGGTGCCGCTGGCGCCTGTTGCCGTGTGGGCGATCGTGGCGCATGGTTGTGGGAAGTTCGCGCAACGGTTGGAGATGCCCATGGTGGCCTTGATGTTTTTCCTCGCCTTGTACGCCGTGGTCATGGTCTGGTTCTTCGTCGCGCTGATGAAGTGGACGATCCGCTCCGAACGTGGCTGTGCGTGCCGGGGTGCCCTGAGCGGCGCACGGTTCGACATTCTGCACGGGCCGAAGACGTGCTACCCGATGTTGGAGGCGTTGGCTCCGCAGTAGGGGGGTGGGTGGCGGTGGGACTCGTGGCCCTGGCGGGCCTCCTCCTCGAATCCGCGCCCCCGGCTAACAACAAGCGACCCTGGGCAAGCCCAGGGTCGCTTGTTGTTGCGGTGGCGGTGGGATTCGAACCCACGGTGGAGTTGCCCCCACACACGCTTTCGAGGCGTGCTCCTTTGGCCGCTCGGACACGCCACCGCACACAAGGATACGTGGGCCCCAATCCGGCGTTGGTTAGAGGTTGTGCTGTTGGTTAGCGAAACAACGCGTGGATTCTCTAACCAACAGCACAACCTCTAACGTGGGCGGTCCGAGGCCGCCGGGCCGGGGGTCGGGTTCTAACGCGGGCGGTCCGAGGCCGCCGGGCCGGGGGGTCGGGTTCTAACGCGGGCGGTCCGAGGCCGCCGGGCGGGGGCCCGAACCCGAGAAACCCCGGGTCAGGAATCGAGGTTCAGCAGGCGGGCGTGCAGGGTGGGCCGCTGCTGCAGCGCTGCCCGAACTGCGCGGTGCAGACCGTCCTCGAGGTAGAGGTCGCCCTGCCACTGCACGACATGGGCGAAGAGGTCGCCGTAGAACGTGCTGTCGTCACTTAGCAGGTTGTGCAGGTCGAGATCGGACTTGGTGGTGATCAGGTCCTCGAGCCGGACCTGCCGCGGGGGCAATTCGGCCCATTGAGCCAGCGAAAGGCCGTGATCCGGGTAGGGCTTGGAGTTGCCAACGGCCTTGAACACCACGCCCACGATCGTAGGCGGTTCCGCGGTGACACCGCGCGGGGAACGCCCGAACCCAACCTTGACCCAACAAGACTCATACTTATTGACAAATCGCCGACAGTCCCCTCAGAATTGAGTCAGTAGCAAAAGCCCGCAAAACCCATAACTGGAGGAAGTACATGTCACGAGCAGTAGGCATCGACCTCGGAACGACCAACTCTGTGGTGTCGGTTCTCGAGGGTGGCGAATCCACGGTGATCGCCAACGCCGAGGGCGCCCGCACCACCCCGTCGATCGTCGCGTTCGCCAAGAACGGCGAGGTCCTCGTCGGTGAGGTCGCCAAGCGGCAGGCCGTCACCAACTCCGACCGCACCATCCGTTCGGTCAAGCGCCACATGGGCACCGCCTGGAACGTCGACATCGACGGCAAGAAGTACACCCCGCAGGAGATCAGCGCCCGCGTGCTTCAGAAGCTGAAGCGCGACGCCGAGGCCTACTTGGGCGAGCCGGTGACCGACGCGGTGATCACGGTTCCCGCGTACTTCAACGACGCTCAGCGCCAGGCGACCAAGGAAGCCGGTGAGATCGCCGGCCTCAACGTCCTGCGGATCATCAACGAGCCCACTGCGGCAGCGCTGGCCTACGGGCTGGAGAAGGTCGAGAAGGAAGAGACCATCCTGGTGTTCGACCTCGGTGGCGGCACCTTCGATGTGTCGTTGCTGGAGATCGCCGACGGCGTGGTCGAGGTGAAGGCCACCCACGGTGACAACCACCTCGGTGGTGACGACTGGGACAACGCCCTCGTCGACCACCTGGTGAGCCAGTTCAAGAACGCGCACGGCATCGACCTGACCAAGGACAAGATGGCCATGCAGCGTATCCGTGAGGCCGCTGAGAAGGCCAAGATCGAACTCTCAAGTTCGCAGCAGACCTCGGTGAACCTGCCGTACATCACGGTGGACGCGGACAAGAACCCGTTGTTCATGGACGAGACCATCACCCGCGCGCAGTTCCAGAAGCTGACCGCAGATCTGCTGGATCGGTGCCGCAAGCCGTTCGAGCAGGTACTGTCCGACGCCGGCGTCAAGCCGGCCGAGATCGACCACGTGGTGCTGGTGGGTGGTTCCACCCGTATGCCGGCCGTCGTGGACCTGGTCAAGGACCTGGCGGGCAAGGAGCCCAACAAGGGTGTCAACCCCGACGAGGTCGTGGCCGTGGGCGCTGCCCTGCAGGCCGGTGTTCTGCGCGGTGAGGTCAAGGACGTGCTGCTGCTCGACGTGACCCCGCTGAGCCTGGGCATCGAGACCAAGGGCGGGATCATGACCAAGCTGATCGAGCGCAACACCACCATCCCGACGAAGCGCTCGGAGATCTTCACCACGGCTGACGACAACCAGCCGTCGGTGCTGATCCAGGTGTTCCAGGGTGAGCGCGAGATGGCCGCGTACAACAAGAAGCTCGGAACGTTCGAGCTGACCGGCCTGCCGCCCGCGCCGCGTGGGGTGCCCCAGATCGAGGTCACCTTCGACATCGACGCCAACGGCATCGTGCACGTGACGGCCAAGGACCTGGGTACCAACAAGGAGCAGTCGATGACGATCTCCGGAGGCAGCGCGCTGCCCAAGGAGGACATCGACCGGATGATGGCCGAGGCCGAATCGCACGCCGAGGAGGACCGCCAGCGCAAGGAAGAGGCGGAGACTCGCAACGGCGCCGAGCAGTTGGTCTACCAGACCGAGAAGTTCCTGGCCGACAACGGCGACAAGGTGCCGGCGGACGCGAAGGCCAACGTCGAGGAGCCGCTGGCCGAGCTGAAGAAGGCCCTTGAGGGAACCGACGTCGCCGCCATCAAGACCTCGGTCGAGAAGGTCGCGACGGCCAGCCAGGCGCTCGGTGCTGCGCTGTACCAGCAGCAGGCTTCCGCCCCGTCCGACCAGCCTGCCGGCGACCAGCCGCAGTCCGGTGACGAGGACGTCGTGGACGCCGAGATCATCGACGAGGACGAGCAGAAGTGAGCCAGTTCGACCAGGACCCGGGCGCCGAGGAAGGCGTCCGGGTCACGGACAAGCGGCGCATCGACCCTGAGACGGGTCAGGTGCGGGAGCCGGCGACGGGGGCCGCTGCAGATGCGGCAGCCCCCGCACCACCGGCCGATGAGCCCGACCCGCAGGTCGCGGAGCTGACCGCGGACCTGCAGCGGGTGAGTGCTGAGTACGCCAACTACCGCAAGCGGGTGGATCGCGACCGCGAGGCCATGAACGACCTCGCTGCCGCAGCGGTGGTCAATGAGCTGCTGCCGGTGCTCGACGACTTGGGCCGCGCCCGTGAACACGGCGAGTACGAGGGCGCGCTCAAGAGCGTTGGCGACCAGCTGGAGTCGGCGACCGCCAAGCTGGGCCTGGAGGCCTTCGGTGCTGTGGGCGACCCGTTCGACCCGACGTTGCATGAGGCCATGACCCACAGTGAGGGGGCAGGCCACGAGGTAGCGCAGGTTGCCACGGTCTTCGCGGTGGGCTACAGGTTCCGCGGCCGGGTTCTGCGCCCGGCCCGGGTCGGTGTTGAGGAGTAGAAGAGAGGAGGGACGCCGATGAGTATGAAGGACTGGATGGAGAAGGACTACTACAAGGTCCTGGGCGTCCCGAAGGACGCCGACGCCACCACCATCAAGAAGGCGTACCGCAAGCTCGCACGTGAACTCCACCCGGATACCAACCCGGACCCCAAAGCCGCTGAGCGGTTCAAGGAGGTCTCGGAGGCCAACGATGTCCTGTCGGATGTCAAGAAGCGCGTGGAGTACGACGAGGCGCGTCAGATGGCCTCCAGCGGGTTCCGCATGCCCGGTGCCGCCGGGCCAGGGCCTGACTTCGACTTCGGGGACATCTTCCGCCGGGCCGGGGGTTCGGCGGGCGACTTCGGTGAGACATTGTCCGGGCTGTTCAACCGGCGCGGTGCCCAGCAACAGGCACGCCGTGGGGCGGACGTGGAAGCAGACGTCAACATCTCCTTCGCCGAAGCGCTGAAGGGTTTGACGACGTCGATGCGTTTGACCAGCGAAGAGGCGTGCCCCGATTGCGCCGGCACTGGCGCCCGCAGCGGGACCGTGCCCCGGGTCTGCCCGGACTGTGAAGGCACAGGCATGGCCACCCGCAACGCCGGTGGCTTCGCGTTCGCCGAGCCCTGCCCGCACTGCCGCGGCCGTGGCCTCGTGGTGGATGACCCGTGCCTGCGATGTCATGGCTCGGGCCGGGCCGCCTCTAGCACTTTGGTCAACGCTCGGATCCCCGCTGGGGTGAAGGACGGGCAAAAGGTGCGGCTGCGCGGCAAGGGTGCGCCCGGCGAGCGGGGCGGGCACAACGGCGATCTGTTGATCACTGTGCATGTTGGCGCCGACTCCACATTCACCCGCAAGGACGACAACATCCTCGTCAACGTTCCCGTGGGCTTCGACGATGTGGCACTCGGGGGGCAGGTCAAGATCCCGCTGCCGCTGGGTGGCACCAAGACGCTGCGACTGCCCGAGGGGACCAGCAACGGGCGAACTTTCCGCATCCGCGGTGAGGGCGCGCCGCGCAAGGACGGCACGAAGGGTGACCTGCTGGCCACGGTCTCGGTCCAGGTCCCAGCGGGTCTGAACGCGCAGGCCCGTGAGGCCATCGAGCGGTACCGGGAGGCGATGAGTCATGGATGAGGACTTCCCTGCCTACGTGATCTCGATCGCCTCGCAACTGTCCGGGCTGCACCCGCAGACGCTGCGGCAGTACGACCGGCTGGGGCTGGTCTCGCCGCAGCGCTCGGGGCGGTACCGGCTCTACAGCGTGCGCGACATCCGGAAGTTGGAGAAAGTCCAGCAACTCAGCGACGCCGGCTTGAACCTCGAGGGCATCCGTCGGGTGCTGGAGTTGGAAGCTGAGGTGGGTGAGTTGCGCACGCGCTTGCAGAAGTACGAGCGGCACGAGCGGTCAACCGCCCTGGTGGTTTGGCGCCCGGGGAGGCGCTGACGAGACGGCGGCTGAGCCCTCCGCCCGTCGGATGATCTACGAATCCGCCCAAGGATAGGCATGCCATACTTTGGCCTATGCGCGCCGCCCTCGTGCTCCTCGCAGGAGCTGCCATCTCCTTCACCTCGGTGCCGTCGCAGGCAGTGGAGCAGCCGGGTGTTCCCCGCCAGACTCAACCCGCGCCCTCGGTCTCCCAGCCCAGCGACCGGGTGATCATCCGCTGGGAGGCGGGGACCACCCGGGCCGAGCGCAAAGAGACTCGCGATGCGGTGGGCACCACTGATTCCACCGGGCTGGGTCAGCGCTTCCAGCTCCTCGAGTTCGCCGATGGCCAGGACCCTGATGCCACTGTCGCGGCGCTGAAGGCCGATCCCGCCGTGGCGGACGCCGAGCGCGACGGCTACTCCGAACTGCAGGCGACTACACCCGACGACCCGCGCTTCAACGAGCTTTGGGGTTTGGACAACCAGGGCCTGAATGTCGGGGGCGTCTCCACGTCTACGCCAGGTGCGGACATCGATGCGTTGAAGGCCTGGGAGAAGACGGTCGGTGACGCCTCGGTTGTCGTGGCCGATCTTGACGATGGCATCCGCCCCGATCACCCTGACCTGAAGAACAGGATCTGGAACAACGCCGACGAGGTCGCTGGCGACGGGATCGACAATGACGCCAACGGATATGTCGACGACACGTTCGGGATGGACTTCGCAGGCGCCAACTTGGACCTCAATCCTTTGGTCTTCGACAACGACCCGACCGACAGCGTCATGCTGGGTGGTCACGGGACCCACACGGCTGGCACCATCGCGGCCGAAGGGAACAATGGGCAGGGGATCACGGGGGTCGCACAGCAGGCGACAATCATGCCTTTGCGGGTCTGCGGATATCGGGCGAACGGTGCGAGTGCCTGCCCGTTCTCGTCGCAGATCGCCGGTATCAACTACGCCGGGACCAACGGGGCCAAGATCGCCAACATGTCGCTCGGCGGGACGGGGAAGAGCGACCTGGTGCGCGATGCCCTCGCCGCCAACCCCCAGACACTCTTCGTGATCGCTGCTGGCAACGACAACGTGGACAATGATTTGGCGCCGCGATACCCCTGCTCCTTCGACCCCACGACCTCCTCGATCACGGGCGCGGTGGACAACGTGGTGTGTGTTGCGGCAAGTGACCAGAACGACGGCAAGGCCTCGTTCTCCAACTGGGGGAAGACGAGGGTCGACCTTGCGGCTCCAGGAACCCAGACGATGAGCACGTACACCTATTCCGAGCGGTTCTCGGACGATTTCGAGAAACCGGGCTTCCCTGCCGGATGGTCCACGGATGGGTGGATCCGCGTCGCTACCTCGCCACAGGGCTCTGCGGCTTTGACCAACGACACGGCGAGTCAGGGCGAGGGTATTTCGCGATTCGTGACGTCGCCCGCGCTCAACCTCACCGGGGACAATCGCTGTCTGGTTCAGTCCACCGAGAGCTTGCAGCGCAGCGGCGCAGACAGTCTGCGGTGGGAGGTTCTCGTCGACGGAGTCGCCGTCATCAACGAAGTGCTGAGCGCGACCTACGCCGGGAGTTTCAGCGACGCGATCACGACGACGGGAGCGGGCCCGCACACGCTGTCCGTCCGCTATACCTACACAAAGCAGGCCGGCGGTGCGAGCACGAACGGTTTCTGGCTGGATCGCTGGGCTGTCAATTGTTGGACCCCGCCGGGAAGCGAGGGCTCCGGGGACTACGCGTTCCTGCAGGGCACGTCGATGGCCACGCCGCATGTGACGGGGGCTGCCGCCCTGCTGGCCGCCTACGAGCCTTCGGCGACGACGATGCAACTCAAGCAGGCACTGCTGTCGTCGGTGGACCCGAACGCCGCCTTCGATGTGAACGGGCTTCGTCCAGTGTCGACCGGGGGCCGTCTCAACGCTGACAAGGCCTTGTCAGCGGTCGATGCCCTGATCACTCCGGAGACGTCGATCTCTTCGGCACCGTCCGGAGGTACTGCCGACACCACCGCGACGTTTGCCTTCACCTCCGATGCCAAGACGCCGGTGACGTTCGAGTGCCAGGTGGACGGGGCGGACTTCACGGCGTGTAGTTCGCCCTTCACCGTCAACGCCTTGGCTGTCGGCGACCACGTGTTCGAGGTCCGCGCCAAGGACGCGCCAGGCAACGTCGACTCGACGCCAGCGACCGCGTCCTGGACGGTCGCGGCACCGTCTCCGCCACAGGAGCCACCGGCCAAGCCCGCCCTGGCGGCTCCGGCCAAGGTCACCGGAGTGAAGGTGAAGCGCAAGAAGACCACGGCGATCATCCGTTGGTCGGCCGTGCCCGGGGCGACCTCCTATACCTTGACCGTCGGCAAGACCTCAAAGACCATCTCGAAGCCGTCATTCACGCTCAAGCTCAAGGCCAAGAGCAAGGCCAAGGTGAAGATCGCCGCGGTGAACAGCTCCGGATCGTCGCCGTTGGTGACGGTGAAGGTCAAGCGCGCCAAGTAGTCGCCGCGTACTCGGCGAGGTGTCGTTCGCCAACGTCGACCGATCTGCGACCAGTTCCGTGGGCGGGTCCCCGCACCCAGCCATGCCCGCCTCGCAACTGTCCGGGCGGCACCCGCAGACGCTGCGGCAGTGCGAGCGGCACGAGCGCTCCACAGCCCTGGTGGTCTGGCAGGCGCAGACTCGGCAGGACCGATCGGGGGATTCCCTTATGAGCGCAGACGAGTGACACTGCCTGCATGAGGGCATGGGCGGCTCTCTTGGCGAGCGTCGTCGTGGTGGGTGTCGCGGATCCGGTGTACGCCGGGCACGACGGCACGCCCGAGCGCATCATCGTCCAGTGGATCCCCGGAATTCCCGCCGATACGCGCACTGAGGTTCTTTCCCAAGCGGGGCTCTCCGACGCGGAGGGTCTTGGCGGTGGCCGTTTTCAAGTGCTAGAGGTGCAAGGTTCGACCCCAGTCGCGGCTCTGCGGACCTTGCGCGACGATCCGGCTGTCGCACTCGCGGTGCGCGATGGGTGGTCCGCTTTGCACGCCCCCGCCCCGGACGACCCGCTGTTCGCCAGCCTGTGGGGGCTACACAACACAGGCCAAGCGGTCCGGTCCGCGTTCTTCCCGATCGTGGGCGCGGACTTGAACGTTCTGTCTGCGTGGGACAAGACGGTGGGTGATGACGCAGTGCTGGTTGCCGACCTGGACACCGGCTACCGGCGGCTGCACCCCGACCTTGCGGCGGCTACCTGGTCGAACTCGGCAGACCCCGACGACGGCACCGACAACGACGGGAACGGCATTGTCGACGACAGTCATGGCGTCGACTACGCGGGAAGCAACGTCGACACCCCGACCACGGACGGCGATCCGACCGACGCGATCCTTGGCGGCGGCCACGGGGTTCACACCGCAGGCACCATTGCGGCCACCGGCAACAACGGCATCGGAACCACCGGGGTCGCACAGCGGGCGACGGTCATGCCGGTCAGGGTCTGTGGCTGGTCAGCGAGCGAGCAGCAGATCCGTTGCCCGGTCTCCTCCCAGATCGCCGGGATCAACTACGCCGGCCGGCGCGGTGCCCGGGTGGTCAACATGTCTTTCGGCGGCACCGTCGGCAATGTCGCTCTGCGAAACGCCATGGCCTTGTACCCGGGCACCCTGTTCGTCATCTCCGCGGGCAACGATCATGCCGATACGCAGGTGCCAGGCCAAACGACGTACCCCTGTTCTTACGACCCGCGGGACTCCGGCAGCCCGGTCGACAACGTGGTCTGCGTGACTGCCACAGACCAGGGTGACAGGCTGGCGACCTTCGCCAACTGGGGAGCGCAGAATGTGGATCTTGCCGCGCCCGGCACCGAGATTCTGTCCACCCATACCTACCGGACCCGGCTTGACGAGATGTTCGACGCCGCTGGTTTCCCGTATCCCGGATGGGTGGCTGGGAGCTGGATCCGGACCAACCCGACGATTTTCGTCGCGGCCCGGATCACCAACAACACCGCGACCCAGGCCAACGCCACGACGCGGACCGTCCAAACACCGGTCATGACCACACCCTGGCCGGGTCCCTGCCGGGTGCGCCAGGACCGCACACTGTCGTTGGGCGGCTCGGACACCTTCTCGTACACGGTCTACATCGACGGCGTGCCCGGACCGAGTTTCGCGCCTACGTCCTCGGGTTCGAACACGGCCAACTTCACGGTGTCCGGCGCCGGATCGCACTCGCTGCAGGTGCGGTTCAGCTACACACGCAGCGGTGGCTCGACGGCAAACGGCGTGTGGTTGGACGACATCGCTGTGCAGTGCATGACCCCGGTGGGTGCTGAGGGCCCCGAGGACTACGCATATTCGGAAGGAACCTCGATGGCGGCTCCGCACGTCAGCGGTGCCGCGGTCTTGCTGGCCTCGTATGAACCCAATGCCGATGTCGCCCAACTGCGTTCGGCGTTGCTGTCCGGCATCGACCCGATCGCAGACCTCAACCCCAGCACCGGGGGGCACCCGGTGGCCACAGGCGGTCGGCTGGATGTCGACCGCGCTCTCTCGAAGCTCGACGCCCTGGTAGTCCCGGATACGACGGTGGCAGTGGACGCGCTGGGTTCGGCGGCGACTGCGCGGTTCCGGACTGTGGCCACCAGGGCGCCAGCCAGCTACGAGTGCAGCATCGACGCTGCCCCGTTCCGCCCGTGCGTGTCACCACTGAGCATGGCGGGTCTCAGGAAGGGAGCACACTCCGTGGCAGTGCGCGCCATCGATGGCTTCGGCAACAGTGACTCCACACCGGCCGCCGCCTCCTGGCTCGCGAAGTCTCCGCCCAAGGTGAAAGCGGTAAGAGTCAAACGCAAGGCGCACAAGGCCGTCTTCACCTGGCGCGCGGTGCCGGCCGCCACGCGTTACCTGATCCGGTCCACGAAGAAAGGGCCGGGTTACGGCCGGTGGGTGCCGCTGACTAGCCCGCGGGCGACCATCCGTGGGCTCTCTCCCGTCAAGCGCTACCGCGTGCAGATCGTCGCGGCCAATGCGGCGGGGCGCTCGACGATGCGCACTGTTCGGGTGAGGCGCCTCCACTGAACAGTCGATCCACGGGCCGCGGTGGCAGACCGGACAATTCCCGGTCTCCACTCGGGGTCGTCTGAACCTCTGGGAGGTCCGCTGACGGCGTTGGATGACGTTCGGGTAGTTGGTTGAGGTTCGTCGCGCGACAGACGTCAACCAACTACCCGAACCCCACCCAACGGCTCGAAGCCGGTCTGCGCGCCATGTGCTCCAAACCTTGACCCGTACCGACTCATAGTTATTGACAGTCGAACCTCGCTTGCCCGACAATAGAACCATGGATTTCACCTCAAAAGCCCAGGACGCTCTCGGTGCCGCGATCAGGCAAGCCGCCGCTGACGGCCACTCCGAAGTAACCCCTGCGCACCTTCTTCACGCTCTACTGGCCCAGGGTGAGGGCATCGCCACCAGCCTGCTCGACACCGTGGGCGTCAACCGCCCGGCCCTCGACGCAGATGTGCGCGCCGCGCTCAGTGTCCTGCCGTCGGCCAGTGGCTCCTCGATGGGTCAGCCGTCGCTGGCTCGCTCCATGCACGCTGTTCTGCAGGCCGCCCAAGACCTCGCCACCCAACGCGGCGACACCTACGTCTCCACCGAACACCTGCTCATCGGCATTGCTGAGAAGCAGCCGGATCTGCTGCCCGTCGAACCGGCGAAACTGCTGGACGCGCTGGCCCAGGTGGCTGGCGATCGGCGGGTCACCAACCAGGACCCGGAGGCGAGTTTCCAGGCCCTCGAGAAGTACGGCGTCGATCTCACCGAACGTGCTCGCGAGGGCAAGATCGACCCAGTGATCGGTCGCGATGCGGAGATCCGCCGGGTGATCCAGGTCCTGAGCAGGCGCACCAAGAACAACCCCGTTCTTATCGGGGAACCCGGCGTCGGCAAGACCGCCGTCGTCGAGGGCCTGGCCCAGCGGATCGTAGCCGGGGACGTTCCCGAGTCGTTGAAGAACAAGACGCTGATCAGCCTCGATCTGCCAGGCATGGTCGCCGGCGCCAAGTACCGCGGTGAGTTCGAGGAACGGCTCAAGGCCGTCCTTGAGGAGATCCAGCAGTCGGACGGCCAGATCGTCACCTTCATCGACGAGTTGCACACCGTCGTGGGTGCTGGCGCGTCCGGTGAAGGGGCCATGGACGCCGGCAACATGCTCAAGCCGATGCTTGCCCGTGGTGAATTGCGGATGGTCGGGGCGACGACCCTGGATGAATACCGCGAGCACATTGAGAAGGATCCCGCGCTCGAGCGCCGGTTCCAACAGGTACTGGTCGGTGAACCGAGCGTCGAGGAGACGATCGGCATTCTGCGCGGGCTCAAGGAGAAGTACGAGGCACACCACAAGGTCGCCATCGCTGACGCGGCGGTGGTGGCGGCGGCCACGCTGTCCGACCGCTACATCACCGCGCGCTTCCTGCCGGACAAGGCCATCGACCTCGTTGACGAGGCGGCCTCCCGGTTGCGCATGGAGATCGACTCCAGCCCCGAGGAGATCGACAAACTCCAGCGCCAGGTCGACCGCATGAAGATGGAGGAGATGGCGCTGGCCAAGGAGACAGACCCGGCGTCGGTCGAGCGGCTTGCGAAGTTGCGCGCCGACCTGGCCGACAACGAGGAGGAGTTGCGCGCACTACGTTCCCGTTGGGACCTCGAGAAGGCGAACCTCGACCGGATCGGCGATTTGAAGATACGCATCGATGAGCTACGCAATATTGCCGACCGTGCCGTGCGCGATGGTGATCTCGAACAGGCCGCCCGGATCCAGTACGGGGAACTGCCCGAACTGGAGCGGGAGCTTGAGAACCAGTCCGGCCCCGAAGGTGGGATGGTCTCCGAGGAGGTCACTGCCGAGGACATCGCCGAGGTGGTCGGTGCGTGGACGGGGATCCCGGCTGGGCGCCTCATGCAGGGCGAGACCGAGAAGTTGCTGCGCATGGAGGAGGAACTCGGCAAGCGCGTCATCGGCCAGGAGGAGGCCGTGCGTGCCGTGTCCGACGCCGTGCGCCGCACTCGGGCTGGCATTGCCGATCCCGACCGGCCCACCGGTTCGTTCCTCTTCCTCGGTCCTACTGGTGTCGGCAAGACCGAATTGGCCAAGGCGCTCGCGGAGTTCCTGTTCGACGACGAGCGGGCCATGATCCGTATCGACATGAGTGAGTACTCCGAGAAGCATTCGGTGGCCCGCCTCGTCGGTGCGCCCCCCGGCTACGTCGGCTACGAGGAGGGCGGGCAATTGACCGAGGCGGTCCGGCGCCGGCCCTACAGCCTGGTACTACTCGACGAGGTCGAGAAGGCGCACCCAGAGGTCTTCGACATCCTGCTGCAGGTGCTCGATGACGGCCGCCTGACCGATGGTCAAGGACGCACGGTGGACTTCCGCAACACGATCCTGGTGCTGACCTCCAACATGGGCTCGCAGTTCCTGATCGACCAGACCGTGCCCTTCGAGCAGCGCGAGGAGCAGGTGATGGCGGTCGTGCGGCAGTCGTTCAAGCCGGAGTTCCTGAACCGTCTCGACGACGTCGTGATGTTCGCGCCCTTGAGTCCATCGGAGTTGACCTTCATCGTGGATCTTCAGGTGGACGCTTTGGCCCAGCGGCTTGCGAGCCGGCGGATCACCTTGGCCGTCACCGACGCGGCGAAGACGTGGCTGGCCGAGCACGGCTTCGACCCCGTGTACGGGGCGCGGCCTTTGCGCCGGCTCGTGCAGAAGGAGGTCGGCGACCAACTGGCCCGCGCGATACTGTCCGCGCACGTGCGCGACGGCGACTCGGTAACTGTTGATGCTGTCGGCGATGGGCTGGTTCTGGTCTGACGCCCCGCTTGGGTTACATTCCTGCAAAGACCTTGGCCCTTGCGCTGTCGGGCGCATATGGTTCCCGCATGCGCAAAGCCTTGACCGTGCTCACCGCCGGTGCACTCAGCCTCAGCTTCGGTGTCTCTTCGGCCCAGGCGGCCGACAACGTCACTGTGATGACCCGCAACATCTTCCTAGGCGCGGACCTGGGTCCGGCGCTGCGTGCCACGGGTGGAGGCGAGTTCGTCAGTGCCGTCGGCGAGATCGTGCGGCAGGTGAACTCCACCAACATCTCGAAGCGCTCAAAGGGCCTGGCCGACGAGATCCAGCAGCGCAAGCCCGACCTGATCGGGCTGCAGGAGGTCGCCCTCTGGCGCAAGGGGAAGGTCAACCTCAACGCTGTGTACAACCAGACTCCGAGCGCGACGAAGGTCCACCAGGACTTCCTGAAGATCCTGTTGAAGCAGATCAACAAGGGGAAGGCCCAGTACGAGGTGGTCCGGGTTCAGAACGAGTTCGACTTCGAGGCGCCGGCGGACGTCGACAACAATCCGAAGACCGGGACGAGTGGTGCTGAGGCCAACTACCGGCTGACCATGCGCGACGCCATCCTCAAGCGCAAGGGCGTGGGCATCAAGACCAAGAACCAGCAGGGCAAGAAGTACACCGTGAAGAACAGCTTCAGCGTCAAGGTCGCGAACTTCGTCACGGTCACGTCCCGGCGCGGCTGGCTGTCCACCCAGGCCAAGGTCGGCAAGAGCGGATGGTTCACGTTTGCCAACACGCACCTCGAGGCCTTCGACGACCGCACCGACGTGCCGAGCATCCGGGCCAAGCAGGCAGGCGAGTTCGCGAAGGCGATGGGCAAGGTGAAGGGACCGCTGATCGCCGTCGGTGACTTCAACTCCGACTTCCCCGGGCTGGTTCCCGGTGACGAGCAGGCGTTCGAGGTGCTGAAGGGTGCGGGCTTCAAGGACATCGGGACAACCACCCCGATGAGCTGCTGCATCGCCGGCTCGGATGACATGCAGACCGGCGGCTCGATCGACGACTTCGACCACCGCGTCGACCAGATCTTCACCACGACCCCCAAGAAGGTCAAGAAGATCAAGACCTGGGTGGTTGGCCGCGAGCAGTCCTACGGCTTCTGGCACTCCGACCACGCCGGTGTGGTCGGCAAGTACGCGCTGAAGTAGGCCCGGCGGCCCGGTCGTCGTGCGAGCCCCAATCGTCCTGGTTAGGCCGGGTATTGACCGGCGCGCCGCCGAGGTGATCATCGCGGAGATCGGCGGGGACATCAGCAAGTTCGACACTCCCGGGCAGCTGTGTGCCTGGGCCGGATTGGCCCCGGGTAACAACCAGTCCGGCGGTAAACGCCGAGCAGCACCGACCCGTAAAGGCTCCCAGCATCTGAAGACCGCGATGATCGAAGCCGCCCATTCCGCGGCCAGAACCAAAACCAGCTACTACCACGCCCAGAAACTACGACTGACCAAACGCCGCGGAGCCGGCAAAGCCATCGTGGCCGTGGCCCACTCCATGCTCGAAACCATCTGGTACCTACTCACCGACGGCACCCTGTTCGACGACCCCGGCGCGGACTACTTCACCCGACGCCTCGACCCGGAACTGGAGAAGAAACGGCTCCAGCGCCGCCTCGAAGCCCTCGGCTGCCGAGTCACGATCGAACCCGCCGCCTAAACACAGACACCACCAGCGACCCTCACCCACAGGGCCGACAACACCACACACCCCAAACCCCCAGCACAAGGGGCATTTCACCCTAGGTTGTGGTCCTGGTTAGCGAATCCACGCGTTGTTTCGCTAACCAACAGCACAACCTCTAACCAACGGCTCACGGACGGCCCCGGCGCGCTCTCTAGCTCAGCGAGTTCAGCCACTCTCCGGTTTCCCGGCCCTTCCCGCGGACCCACTCGATGCGCGCGCCCACGATGATCAGCACCGTCCCGGCGATCCCCAAAGCCAACCAGCGCGGAAGGGTGTCGAGGGTCGCGAAGATCTGGGCGGTGGCAGCGATCCCCACGGCGATGGCGGCAGGAACCACCAGGCCCTGCTGGTGAAGCCGCACACCCAGCAGCAGGAGGGTCATTCCCACGACCATCACGATCGCGAACCGGATCAGAGAAGGCGCCGACCAGATATCGTTCCAGCACAGAAGCGCCGTCGGGATCAGAGCAACTGCCACGGCCGGCCCGTAGATGAGCCCCGAGCGTCTTTGTCCGGCTCGCCACTGCAGCAGGCCCGCTACGAGCAGCAACCCCGCCAGACACAAGGTGTAGAACTCCGCGACCGGTGGATCGTCAAACTCAAGGACCACCACGAGGGCCAGCGTCAACGCCCCGAGCCAGGCCACTGGCGCGCCACCTGGATACAGCCCGAAGGCGAATAGGCCGACTCCGGCGATGGTGAGCACCAGGGTTGGCTCCCCGTCGGGGATGCTGGCCAACAGCCAGGCGCACCAGACCACAGCGGCGGTGGTGACCGCCAACACCCGGCTCCAACGAGCGACCGCGAACAACAAACCAACCCCGGCCAGCGCGAGCGCTGCTGCCACCGCCGGCGAGGGCCCAATAGTGATGCCCAGCAGCACCAGCCAGAACCCGAACAGTGGCCATCCCACAACCGCCAGCAGTAAGCGCCGGGTGATCTCATAGGTGACCAGCGTCGCCAGCAAGAAGGTGCCGATGACGATCAGTGCGCCCAAAGGCGGCGAGAACGTAAGCAGCCCCATGGTTAACCCGCCTGCGGTGACACCGCACAGCGCGGCGGTGGCGATCCGTTCAAGGCGGTCCGGCGTGCGCAGGACGAGTAGCCCGATCGCAGCCAGGAGGTAGACCGTGGCAGCAACCGTCACCCCCAGGTGCGCCGACTCCCAGAAGCCCACGGTGAACGCCAACCCACAGGCCAGGACCACAGGTAACGCGAACCAACCGAGCCAAACCCAGCTCCTCAGCCCCGAACCATGGCCAAGACCGATCCCGCCGACACACATGACGACACTGACGGCGATCGCGTACAGGGAGTCAGGACTGTTCCATTCCGACGGCAGGGCGCCCAGGGCAGGCGCTGCCCCGGCTGCGATGAGCGCCAGCCCGAAGGCCACAACCGCCAGCGCTTCGGCAGTGGCATGAACCCGTTTGCGCAGCGTGAACGCCAGAACCCCGGCGATCGCGGTTGCGGCCAGAAGGAAGCCCACCTGGCCAAACGGACCCACCAACTGCCAAGCGACCGCGACGAACACCAAGCCGGCCAGCAGCAGCATCACTGCACCGAGGGTCACGAGCAACACCTGGGTGGAGCGCCCACGGTGCGGTTGGGTCGTCGCTGGCGCGGCAACCGGTGAGGGCCATACCCCGTACTGGGTCGCGGTGGCGGGATCCGGTGCTCCGCCGCCTTCGGCCACGCGATCCTGCAGCCAGGACACCCGCTGCTGCAGGTAGTCGAGTTCCTGGATGTAGCCGACGTACGCCCGCATCCCGCATGTGCAGGTGAGGATCCCGTCGGAGTTCATCTGCGCGGTCGTCAGTTCCGTGCCGCATGTCGGGCACTTCGTCAAGGCAACCGAACCCTCCATACCCCCACGGTAGAACGTCGGGATGGGGCCAAGATCACTTCTGGGTCACGGCTGGGCCACGAGTCTCTGTCGGGTCCGTGTGGGCAAGCCCTGCCCCGCGAGATGGCGGGCCCAAGTCGTCGCCCCTACCCCCGAACCCCTGCCTGGCGACGCTCGAAATCCAGCAACCACGTTTTCGCGTCCAAGCCCCCGGCGAAGCCTGTCAACGCACCCGAGGTTGCCACGACCCGGTGGCACGGCACGATGATCGAGATCGGGTTGCGCCCGTTGGCCGCGCCAACCGCCCGTGCCTTGCCGGCGTCCCCGAGGCGGCGCGCCTGTTCGGCGTAGCTGATCGTCTGGCCGTACGGAATGCCGCGCAGGACCTTCCACGCCGCCAGCTGAAAGTCGGTTCCCGCCGGGTCGAGGGCGACGTTGAAGTCGGTCCTTTGGCCGGCGAAGTACTCGTTGAGTTCGGCCACCACCTGCTCGAGCACAGGGTGCTCGTCCTGCCGATCACCGAGTTCCCCGGCGCGCACATCATCGGGCCACCAAACCGCGCTGAGGCCGGTTTCGGAGGCGACCAGCGTGAGGCACCCAACTGGGCTGTCGTATTCGGTGTAAGGCATGTCAATCCCTCTCGAGGTTCCACAGATAGTGCATCGCGTACGAGCGCCACGGTTTCCAGCGGGCATCGTCGGCGTCCAGCCCCCAATGGGCCGCGGCCTTGGCAATGCCCAAGTCCGAGGGCAGGCTCACGTCGGGGTCGCCGAGGGCGCGCATCCGGATGTACTTGGCAGTCCAAGGACCGATGCCGGGGATGCCCAGAAGATCGCGTTCAGCTCCGTCCCAGTCGGCGCCCGGATCGAGGTGGATCTGCCCACTGGCAAGGCGCGTAGCCAACTCCACCAACGTGTGCGCCCGGCGCTTGGGCATCGGCAGCGACTCCGGATCCAGCGCAGCGAGTTCGGCCGAGGTGGGGAACAGGCCGTCCCCACCGGCTGCCAGTCGTCCGGCGGCTGTGCGAGCAGCCGCCACGCTGATCTGCTGACCGAGGACCGCCCTGACCGCGGTCTCCTGCGGATCGAACGCGGCGGGGCTGCGCAGGCCAGGTATCCGGTCCACGGGCAGGGTCGGGGCAAGTGTCGCTGCGACCGCCACCGGGTCGGCGTCCAGGTCCAGCATCCGGCGCATCCGGGCCACAGCACTGGTGAGGTCGCGCAGATCCTCAAGCGACAGCGTCAAGCGCACGTGATCGGTCTGAGCGACGACACTGGCCTGGCCAGCCGCATGGGGTAGACGCAGTCCGCGCGTGAGGGTGTGCCCGTCCCAGGACTCGACGCCGGGGATCGCGCGCTCACCCAGGAAGCGCAGGAGTACGTCACCGGCGAACGGTTGCCGGGTGGCTAGCCTCAGTGTGATCGTCTCTGTCCCGGTGTGGTCTCCGCGCAGTTGTCGGGGGTTTGTGGCGTAGACCTCTTGAATCGTCTGATTGAACTGCCGGACGCTGTTGAACCCTGCGGCGAAGGCGATGTCGGCCGCGTTCAGGTCCGTGCTCTCCAGCAGGATCCGGGCGGTGCGCGCGCGGTGGGTGCGGGCGATGGCCAGCGGACCGGCGCCCAATTCCTGGGTCATCAGGCGGGTCACATGCCGCTGGGTGTAACCCAGTTCCTCAGCCAGACCGGCCACACCCGCCCGGTCCACGAGGCCGTCACGGATCAGGCGCATCGCGCGCGCAACGACGTCCGAGCGGGTGTTCCACTCCGGCGAGCCGGGGGAGGCGTCAGGCCGGCAGCGCTTGCAGGCGCGGTACCCCGCGGCTTGAGCGGCAGCCGCCGAGCGGTGGAACTCGACGTTGCGCGCCTTGGGCGTGATGGCTGGGCAACTGGGGCGACAGTAGATGCCGGTGGTTCGCACGGCGGTGTAGAACCAGCCGTCGAAACGCGCGTCACGGCTGCTGACGGCGCGGTAACAGGCGTTGAAGTCCAGTGTTGGCACGTCCCGATTCTCCATGGCGCGCAGGGGCAGGTCTGGCGGTTTTCGGACATCGGGTTCAGCCTGCCGAGCCGACCACGGGTCCTCGTTAGAGGTTGTGCGGTTCGTTAGAGAATCAACGCGTGGATTCGCTAACCAGGACCACAACCTCTAACGCGGGCGCAAATCAGCTCAAGCGCGGCTCTCCTGCAAGGTCTTCGTCTGCGCGCGGACCGGCCGCACCCGACGGATGAACAACGGCATCACGATACCCACATACAGGAGCCAGCCCACGGCACTGAGAACGGTTGTTGCGGGCGTGAAGTTGATCGTTCCCTTCAGCAACGCCGCGTACCAAGTGCTCGGCGCAATCACCGAACTCACGTCGAAGGCCAGTGTGTTGAGGCCGGGCAGAATCCCGGCCTCCTGCAGATCGTGGATGCCGTAGGCCAGTACCCCGGCGGCCACGATGATCAAAGCTGCGCCGGTCCACTTGAAGAACGTCGCGAGGTTGAGTTTGAGCGCCCCGCGGTAGATGAGCCAGCCGAGGGCAATGGCCGTTGCGATCCCGAGCAGCGCGCCCACGAGGGGCGTCGATCCCTGACCGGCAGAACGCGCCGCGGCCCAGATGAACAGAGCGGTCTCAAGGCCCTCCCTGGCCACAGCCAGAAAGGCCACGAGCGTAATGGCCCACACGCCGGCGTCTGCGGCCCTGTCCACCTTGGCGTGGAGCTCACCCTTGAGGTGGCGGGCGTTACTGGCCATCCAGAAGATCATCCAGGTGACCAGGCTGACGGCGACGATTGACAGGACTCCGCCGATGGCTTCCTGGGCTTCGAAGGTCAGGGTGCGGGTGCCGAAGGTGAGCAGCGCCCCGATCCCCACGGACAGGAGCATGGCCACCGCCACCCCCGCCCAGATCCGGGGCAGCAGGTGACGCCGCCCCGTCTTGACCAGGTAGGCGACGAGGATACTCACGATCAGCGCGGCTTCGAGGCCTTCGCGCAGGCCGATCAGGTAGTTGCCGATCACGTGAAACTCCAGAAGTTAGGTAACCCTAACAATAGCGACTCAGCAGCGCCCCCCCACCCGCAGCGTCGGCACTGCCCGGGCGGACACTTGTTCAGGAGGAATCATGCGAACGGTTGTGACCGCTGTGGTCGTCACTGCAATGGTGTTGGTGGTGGCGTGGGGTCTTCTGTACTTGCTGGCCAAACGGCTGCCGCCGGGTTTCTTGCGCAACGTCGTCGGCTTCTTGCCCGACTGTGTGCAAGCCATGTGGCGGCTGCGCAGAGATCCGGCAGTGCCCACGTCGGCGAGGGTGGCCGTGATCAGTCGCCGTGCTCTGGGTGCTCAGTCCGATCGACCTGATCCCGGAGTTCATCCCCGTCATCGGACCGCTCGACGACGCGGTCGTGGTCGCGCTGGCCCTGCGTTTTGCTGCCCGCCGAGTTCCGCGAGAGGTGATCGAGAACGCGTGGGAGGGTGACCCGCGGGCATTGCGTCTGTTGGTGGGCGGGCCGGAATCTGTCGGGCCCCGGGCGTAGCCTGGAGCCGTGGACACACCAGTCCTTGAAGTGAAGGATCTGGTCCGACGGTTCGGTGAACAGACTGCTGTCGACCGGGTCTCGTTCCAGATCGCGGCCGGGGAGACGTACGGGCTGCTCGGACCCAACGGCGCGGGCAAGACCACGACCATCTCGATGATCGCCGGTTTGCTCGAACCCGACGCAGGATCGGTCGCGGTGCTCGGCGAGCCGCTGACCACCAGCCGCAAGTCCCACATCGGTCTGGTCCCCCAGGACATCGCGCTGTACCCGGACCTCTCAGCACGGGAGAACCTGCAGTTCTTCGGGCGGTTGCAGGACCTCGGCGGGGATGTTCTGCGCCGTCGCATCGACGAGGTGCTTGAGGTGGTGGGCCTGACCGACAGGGCCAAGGACCGCATCGACACCTACTCGGGCGGGATGAAGCGGCGCGCCAACATCGCGGTCGGCCTTCTGCACGAACCCGACCTGCTGATACTCGATGAGCCGACGGCGGGGGTTGATCCACAGAGTCGCAACAGCATCCTCGAGGCGGTCGCCGCGCTCGGTGGGGCGGGTATGGCGGTCCTGTACACGACCCACTACATGGAAGAGGCAGAGCGTCTGTGTGACCGGGTGGGGATCATCGACGCCGGCCATCTGGTGGCCGAAGGAACACGCGACGAGCTTGTCCGGGCGCTCGGTGAGAAGACCACTGTGAGTCTGCGGGTCAACGCCGGGCCAGATTCGCTCACCGCCTGGCGGACGGATCTCGGTTCGATTCCAGGGGTTGTCGGTGTGCTCGATTCGCACGATGGGCTGGCCGTGGTCACCTCGGACGGGCCCGCTCTGATCGCGCCTGCCGTCCAAGCGGCCCAGAAGCGCGGCGTTGACGTGGTGGGGGTGGATGTCGTCGAACCGGACCTTGAGGCCGTGTTCCTGCATCTCACCGGCAAGGGTTTGCGTGACTGATGTGGCGGGACCTCTGGCTGATCGCGGCGCTCGGACTGAAGCGTTCGTTGCGGGACCGCTCAATCCTGATTCAGGCGGTGCTCGCCCCTATTGCGGTGGCACTCGTGGTCGGAGCGGCATTTGGCAGTGGCTTCTCGCTGAATGTCTCGATCGGGATTCGAGACGATGACGGTTCAGCGATCTCGAAAGGCATCGCCGATGGACTGACGGGTTCCGGTGGGGACGGGATCGCGTTCTCAACCGTTACCGGCGACGACGTCGACGCGGCCGTCGAGTCGGATGCTTACGACGCGGTCATCGTTCTGCCGGTCGGTCTCGGGCAGGACGTTCTGGCAGGCCGTCCGGCACAACTCGACGTCGTCGGCCGGGCCACGGACCCGCTCTCGCAGTCGGTGGCCGAGTCTGTCGCGGCCGGTGTCGCCTCCAACTTGCAGACCGCCAGGATCACTGCGGTTGCCGCCACCACGGCCGGGGTGAGCGATGTCGGGCCACTGATCCAGGAGGCGGTCTCAACTCCTGCGCCGTTGACGGTCGAGCAGGCAGAGGTCACAGGGACGTTCTCGGTGATGGCCTACTTCGCTCCCGGAATTGCGATGCTGTTCCTGTTCTTCATCATCGGCAACGGTGCGCGGTCGATCATCGTGGAACGCAACGAAGGGACGTTGCCGCGCGTGCTGGCAGCCCCCGTCTCACCATCTGCTGTGTTGCTCGGCAAGACCGTCGGCGTGCTCATCGTGGGCATCGTCAGCATGACGGCTGTGTGGCTGATCACGTGGATCGGGTTCGGCGCCTACTGGGGCGACCCGATCGGGGTCTTCGCGGTGATCGTCGCGGCCGTCGTGGCGATCGCGGGGATCTCTTTGCTCATCACAGGGCTCGCCCGAACCGAGAACCAGGCCGACGCCCTCACGACGATCATGGCTCTGCTGTTCGCCGTCGCTGGTGGCACGTTCTTCTTCGGCGCCTCGGGGTCATTGGGTGTGCTGCGTGCCTTCACGCCCAACGGCCAAGCGCTCAACGCATTGACCGAACTCTCGGCTGCCCAGGCGTCATTGCTGGAGGTCATGCCGCAGGTGCTGCTCCTACTGGGCATCGGGATCGGCTGCGCCGGGGTTGGCCTTATTGCGCTTCGCAAGCGGGTGCTGTCATGAGCACTCTGTTCACCGCTTGGGTCGAATGGGTCCGGTTCTTCCGCGACCGGATTGCGATGTTCACAACGATCGCCCTGCCGGTGGTGCTGGTGTTCTTGATCGGCCTGAGCTTTGGTCAGCAGACCAGTGCCTTGCCGGTCGGTCTGCTCGACTCGCAAGCCGGCCCGTTGGGTACCAGCCTGGTTGCAGAACTCGGGCAGTCGCCCGCCATCGATATCACGGTCTACGACGATCGGGGTGACCTGTACCGGGACATCCGGATGGGGTTGTTGGGCGGGGGTCTGGAGGTGGGACCGGACGGCCAACCCGTGCAGTTGTTCGTGCAACAGGCGGCCACCGGGGCGGGTGTGGTGATCTCGACTGTGAATGCCGCCGCAGCGTCGGTCAGCACGCAGGCGATCGCAGTCGAGGTGCTGTCAGACGACGTATCGCCGGCCGAGGCGCAGGCTGCCGTGGACCAGGCTCTTGCCGGCGTCCCCGAGGTTGCCGTTGCGGCTCGCACCATTGGGGCGGTGGATGAGATGGAGGCCAACCGGTTCGCATCCGCCGTTCCGTCGCAGCTGATGTTGTTCACGTTCCTGAACGGCTTGCTGGGAGCGGCCGCGCTCGTGCAAGCCCGCCAACTCGGGGTCTTCCAGCGGGTGCTGGCCGCACCCCGCGGCTTGGGCGTCTACGTGACCGGGCTGGGAGCCTCGCGTTTCGCCATCGCGATGCTGCAGGCCGCGATCCTGCTGGGCTTGGGTGTCTGGGTGTTCGGCATTGACCTCGGCGATCCTGTCGCCGGGGGCTTACTGGTGATCATCTACGGGGTGATCGCGGCGGCGGCCGGTATGCTGCTCGGCGCGGTGGTCCGCACCCCCGGCCAAGCGGTCGCGATCGCCGTGCCGGCAGGCATCGTCATGGGGATGCTCGGTGGCTGCATGTGGCCGTTGTCGGTCGTCGGCCCGGTGATGGCGGGCATCGGGCACCTCACACCGCAGGCTTGGGCAATGGACGCCTGGAACCTGATCATCAATGACGGGGCCGGGGTCGCGGAGATCGCCACGCAACTGGGGGTCCTGCTGGGCTTTGCGGTGTTGCTCTCGGTGTTGGCGGTCTGGGCGCTGGGTCGGCACGCGCGCACCGGGCGGTGACCGCGGGGTTTTGGCGGGTGGCGGTGACCGCGGGGTTTTGGCGCCCGCGTTAGAGGTTGTGCTGTTGGTTAGCGAATCCACGCGTGGATTCGCTAACCAGGACCACAACCTCTAACCAACGGCGGGTGAGGGCCGACGGGCAGACCAACGGCGGGTGAGGGCGGGCTAACCAACGGCGGGTGAGGGCCGGCGGGCTAACCAACGGCGGGTGAGGGCCGACGGGCAGACCAACGGCGGGCCAGGTCACGCCAGCCAACCGGACAACCGTGACAGACCCTCGCGCAGGACTTCGGGGCGCTTGCAGAATGCCCAGCGCACGTATGGCCCGCTCACCTCGGGATGGTCCGACAGGGCGGTGATTGGCACCGCCACGACTCCCGCCTCGTACGGCGCCCTCCGGCAGAACTCCTCGGCGTCGCGAAACCCCAACGGCCGCACGTCGGTGGTGGCGAAGTACGTGCCTTGCGCGGGCATGACACCAAATCCGAGCCCGCCCAAGCCCTCGCAAAGCAGGTCCCGCTTATGGGCGAGATCAGCCCGGAAGGCGTCGAAGTGGTCCTCCCGCAGTTGCTCCAAGCCCACGGTCATGGCGTGCTGGAACGGCCCGCCCGACACGTAAGAGAGATGCTGGCGCACGACCCGGACGGCGGTGACCAGATCCTCAGGGCCGGTGGCCCAGCCAACCTTCCAGCCCGTGAACGAGAAGGTCTTGCCCCCCGAACCGACCGTCAGGGTGCGTTCCCACATGCCCGGCAGCGTGCAGATGGGCATGTGCTGGTTGTCGTCGAACCATAGGTGCTCGTAGGCCTCGTCGGCCAGGACGATCAAGTCGTTGTCGATGACGAACCGCGCGAGTTGACTCAACTCGTCGGCGTTGAACACCGTGCCGGTCGGGTTGTGAGGGGAGTTCAGCAGCAGCAGTCGGGTGCGTGGGGTCAGGGCCGCTTGCATCGCGGCGACGTCCGGACGCAGACCCTGGGCGGTCAGGGGCACAGCCACGCGGCGGGCACCGGCCAGTCCGATCGCAGCCGCGTAAAGGTCGAAGTACGGGTCGAGGATCATCACGTCCTCACCGGGTTCCACCAGCGCCAAGATCGCCGACGCGATGGCCTCGGAGGCGCCGGTCGTGACCACCACACCGCGATCCGGGTCAACCGGCAGCCCGTACCAATACCGCTGGTGGCCAGCCACGGCTTGTCGCAACTCGGGCAGGCCGTGGGCAGGTGGGTACTGGTCGCCGAGGCCGTTGCGGATGGCAGTCAGTGCTGCCTCCCGCACCAGATCCGGGCCGCCGGTGTCGGGGAAACCCTGACCCAGGTTGACGGCCCCCAACTCAGTGGCCAAAGCGGACAGCTCACCGAAGATGGTGCGTTCGAACTCGCGCATCCGCAGGACCAGCCGATCAGACATGCCTCGATTGTGACCGGTTCCGGTGGCGTCGCACCTGACAGGGGAGGAAGATGCCCAACCGTGGGTGTTGCACTGGTGACCGGGCCGACTGCCGGTATCGGGCGGGAGATCGCCGCCGAACTGTCCAAGCAGGGCCATGAGCTGATCCTCGTCGCGCGTGACGAATCGAGGTTGCAGAAGTTGGCCGACGAACTCGGCAACTGCACAATCCTGCCGGCCGACCTGTCCGACCGCGAGCAGCTCGCCCGCGTCGAGCAGGCGGCAGTGGGCGTCGATTGGCTGGTGAACAACGCCGGGTACGGGATTAACGCCCCCTTCGACAAGACCAGCGTCGAGGACGAGCAAGCGCTGCTGGATGTTCTGGTCACAGCCGTGATGCGACTCACCCATGCTGCTCTGCCATCGATGGTGCAAGGCGGACGCGGCCGGATTCTTAACACCTCCAGTGTCGCGAGTTGGGTTCCCTTCGGCACCTACTCCGCAGCCAAGGCCTGGGTCACTGTCTTCTCCGAGGGCCTGGCAGCCCAGACGCCGGCCTACGTCCACGTGACCGCACTGTGCCCCGGTTTCACCCGTACCGAGTTCCACGAGCGGGCAAAGATGGACGTCGCCGGTCCGCAGGTGATGTGGCTGAACGCCGGTGAGGTGGCCAGGCAGGGGATCCGTGACTGCGAACGCGGAACCGTTCTGTCGGTTCCGAGCCTGCGGTACAAGACCCTGGCCACCGTGGCCCAACACACTCCGCGCCGGGTGCTGCGCGCGGTCTCCGGCAAGTACAAGGAGGATGACTGATGCGCCTTGTCGTGCTCGGCGGGACCCGGTTCGTGGGGCGGGCGATCTGCACCGCTGCCTATGAGCGGGGCTACGACGTTGTGGTCTTCAACCGCGGCTTGAGCGGTCCGCCTCCGCGTGGGGCGGTCGCGGTGCGCGGAGACCGGACGATGATGTCGGATCTGCGCGCACTGGCCAGGCTCATCGACGATCGCGGCGGCGCGGACATCGTGATCGACCCTGCCTGTCACGCCCCGTCGCATGCACTGATGAGCGCCCGGATTCTCAAGGACGTGGCCCCGAGCTATGCGGTCGTCTCGACGATCACCGCGCACAGCCAATGGCCGGAGTTGCCGGTGGAGGCTTCGTCGCCCGTCTACGAGACGGGCATCACGCAGGGACCCAGCACCGATCTGGCGCTGTACGGCCGGCTCAAGGCGGGAGTCGAGCGCGCCGTGGAGACGATCTTCGGCGAGATCAACACGTTGATACTGAGGCCCGGGATCATCCTCGGGCCGCGCGAGGACCTCGGTCGGCTGCCGGACTACCTGAGGCGCGCTTCACGCGGCGGGGAATTCGTAGTGGGTGGCAGTCCCGATCAGGGGTTCCAGTACGTCGATGTCCGCGACCTCGCTGACTTCATCCTCACCTGTTCGGAGACGGGCCGCCCCGGCCGCTATGACGTGGTGACCAGACCCGGCGAGTACACATGGTCCGACTTCGCCGAGGCCATCGCATTGACTGCGGGGGGCCAGCCGGTCTTTGTGGACGATCAGGCGTTGCTTGACGCTGGCGTTCAGCCGTGGCGTGGCCTTCCGCTCTGGGCGCCCGCCGATGCGCAGAACGCCGCCCTGTGGGAGGTCAACGGACAGGCGGCCTTCGAATACGGGTTCAGCCCCCGGCCGCTGAGCGAGACCGTCGCCGACACCTGGAAGTGGCTGCAGGACCAAGGCCCCGAGTGGACCCCGACGTCGCGGGCCGCGGTCAGCGGTATCGACGCTGACGTCGAACAGGAACTGCTCGCATCACACTGATCTGGTGGCGATCTCGCGTATCGCTTCACCCGGATCGGCGTCTGTCACGTCCCATCCGCGCAACTGCGCCAACGCGGACTCGTGGGTGCCGACATATGTCACCGGCGCATCGGGCCAGTCGGTCACGCCGGCCTTGGGGAGTTCGGCGTCGACCAGCACGTATCCGACGATGCGGCGCCGTGAGGCTTTTTGGGAGAAGCCCAGCGCGGGCAGCATCCGTCCCGCGCCCATCGGTGCCACCAACAGCGCAGGTGGCCGGTACGACGGGTGGGCTAGATCCAAGGCGCAGTGGGCGACGTAGGCCCCGGCCAGATCCAACTCGCCGGCAACTCCCGATTCGGGCATGGCGGGCACGATCCGGGCCGTGTGCCCGTACGCCGACACCTCCGCAGCCACCTCGCGCCAGGACCACGTCTCGTCGGGCAGTGCTGGCAGCAGCACGATCAACAACTCAGACATGGCTGGTTCAGGAAAGGCCGAGGTCGGTCAGACTCAGCGCGGCCCGGTATTCAAATCCCGCTTCTTGCACAGCCTGACCGGCTCCGCGATCGACGATCACCGCGACGGCCACGACTTCAGCCCCTGCTTCCTGCAACGCTTCAACCGCGGCCAGCACGCTCGACCCGGTGGTTGACGTGTCCTCCACGGCCAGCACTCGACGTCCTGCCACATCCGGGCCTTCGATGCGGCGCTGCAGTCCGTGTGCCTTGCCCTGTTTGCGCACAACGAACGCATCCAGCGGCCTGCCGGGCGCGTGCATCATTGCCGTGGCCACCGGGTCAGCGCCCAGGGTCAACCCTCCGACTGCGTCGAAATCCAAGTCGGCGGTCAGTTCCCGCAGCACCGTGCCCACCAGTGGCGCGGCCTCGTGGTCGAGTGTCACCCGCCGGAGATCGACGTAGTAGTCGGCCTCCTTGCCGGACGAGAGGGTGACCTTGCCGTGAACCACGGCTTTGTCCACTATCTGCTGCTTGAGGCTCTCGAGGTCGCTCACGGTTGCCACAGTAGCCAGGGGCGCGCTCAATGGGTGCCCGACCCGACGGACAACGGCCTGTAACGTCATATACATGACCCAGAGCGTGGCCTTGCTGGATTTCCTCGATCCCGAGAACATCCTCAACTGGCTCGGCCCGCTTGCCCTCATCGGCGTGATTTTCATTATCTTCGCCGAATGTGGCCTGCTGATCGGGTTCTTCCTGCCGGGCGACTCGTTGCTCTTCATCACGGGGCTGTTCATCGCCCAAGGTTTCATCGACACCCCGATCTGGTTGGCGTGCCTGCTGCTGGCCGCGGCCGCTGTGATCGGCAACGCCACCGGGTACTGGATCGGTTACAAAGCCGGACCGAAACTGTTCAACCGCCCGGACTCGCGCTTCTTTCGCAAGGAGTACGTCGACAAGACCCACGAGTTCTTCGAACGTTACGGCCCGCGCGCTGTCGTCCTGGCCCGGTTCGTGCCCATTGTGCGTACGTTCATCACAGCGATGGCTGGGGTGGGCCGCATGGACTTCCGCGTCTACATGATCTACTCGGCCATCGGCGGCATCCTGTGGGGTGCCGGGGTGACCTTCCTTGGCTATGCGCTGGGCAATGTGCCGTTTGTGAAGAACAACATCGAGATCATCCTGATCTCCGTCGTGGCGATCAGTGTCTTGCCGATCGCCTACGAGTACATCCGGCACCGCCGGGAATCTGCGGCCGCCGCCGAGTAGGTCGGGCGCTGGCGGGGTGGCGGGGGGTTGGCTGCCGGGCCGGTGTTGTTTTTCGGCGAGTTAGTTGTCGGTTTCCAGCTTTGCTTGGTGGCGGGGGGTTGGCTGCCGGCTCGGTGTTGTTTTTCGGCGAGTTAGTTGTCTGTTTCCAGCTTTGCTTGTTGCTTGTTGCTTGTTGCTTGGTGGCGAGGCAACCCCCTACCCCGCGTGCTGCAACGCCCACGCCCACATCGCCACGGCCGCCGCCGCTCCGGCGTTGATCGACCGGGTGGAACCGTACTGTGTGATGTGCAGGACCTGCTCGCAAATGGCCAAAGACTCCGGGCTCAACCCCGGTCCCTCCTGCCCGAAGAGCAGCACACACCCACGCGGCAGCTGAGCCCCCTCCAACGGCACCGAGCCCGCCAGATTGTCAATGCCCAGCACCGGCAACCCCAACCCGAGCAGCCCGGCGGGCTCAGCGTGATGTTCCACGTGCTGATACCGATCGGTCACCATTGCCCCACGCCGGTTCCAGCGGCGCCTGCCGACTATGTGCACCGCCGCCACGTTGAACGCGTTGGCAGTGCGCACCACCGAACCGATGTTGAAGTCGTGCTGGAAGTTCTCGATCGCCACGTGCACCGGGTGCCGCGTGCGGTCCAACTCGGCCACGATTGCCTCACGTCGCCAGTAGCGGAACCGGTCCTCCACGTTGCGCGTGTCCCCCTCGGCCAGCAGCTCCGGGTCAAGCCGAGGGTCGTCGGGCCATGGCAAGGGATGCGGCCCGACGGTCATGGCCCCAAGGGTATTCCGCTCGGCCCTCGCGCCCCTCATGGCTTTGGGACTAACGTAGGTGCCATGCCCATTGCTACTCCTGAGGTTTATGCCGAGATGCTCGACCGCGCCAAGGCCGGTCAGTTCGCCTACCCCGCGATCAACGTGACGTCGTCGCAGTCCGTGATCGCCGCTCTGCGTGGTTTCGCGGAGGCCGAAAGCGACGGAATCATCCAGTTTTCCTGGGGCGGCGCCGAGTTCGCCTCCGGTCAGTTGGTCAAGGACATGGTCACCGGCGCAGTCGCGCTGGCCGAGTTCGCGAACGTGGTCGCTGAGAAGTACCCGGTGAATGTCGCGCTGCACACCGACCACTGCCCGTTGCAGAAACTCGACGGTTTCATGCGCCCGTTGGTGGACATCTCCATCGAGCGCGTCAAGGCCGGCAAGCTGCCCCTGTTCCAGTCGCACATGTGGGACGGTTCGGCCATCGCCTTGGACGAGAACCTCGACATCGCCGACGAGATGCTCGACAAGTGCCACGAAGCCAACATCATCATGGAGCTCGAAATCGGCGTGGTCGGCGGCGAGGAGGACGGCATCGAGGCCAAGCATGACGCCAAGCTGTTCTCGACCCCCGAGGACGGCCTGGCCACCGCAGCCAAACTCGGCCTCGGCGAGCGCGGCCGCTACATGGTCGCCGCGACCTTCGGCAACGTGCACGGTGTCTACAAGCCCGGCAACGTGGTCCTCACCCCGAGCATCCTCAAGGACATCCAGGACGCGGTGGGCGCCAAGTACGGCGTCGACAAGCCGTTCGACCTGGTCTTCCATGGCGGTTCAGGTTCGTTGCTCGAGGAGATCCGTGAGGCCCTCGACTACGGCGTGGTCAAGATGAACGTGGACACTGACACCCAGTACGCGTTCAGCCGGCCGGTCGCCGACTGGATGTACAAGAACTATGACGGCGTGCTCAAGGTCGACGGCGATGTCGGCAACAAGAAGCAGTACGACCCGCGCGCCTGGGGCAAAGCGGCCGAGGCCGGAATGGCCGCCCGCGTCCAGCGCGCATGTGAGGACCTGCGGTCAGCAGGCACCAAGATGAGCTGAATCACACCCGAGAACGGCGCGGCTTACTAGGGGGCCGCGCCGTTTTCGGCATTCCCGGCCCAATCCCGCTTGTCACAGTCGCCCGGCGTGGCACGATGCGCATATGGACGTTCTGACGCAGGAGCAGTGCTGGGAGCACCTCACCAGCAATCAGATCGGCAGGCTCGCAGTGGTGGTCGCGGGCCGTCCCGACATCTTCCCGATCAACTACGTGATCTACGACGCGGAGATCTACTTCAAGACCGCTGAGGGCAGCAAACTCGCGGCGGTCATGGCTCATCATGAGGTGGCTTTCGAGATCGACGGTTACGAACCGGACACCAACGAAGCGTGGTCGGTGGTCCTCAACGGCATGGCTCGCGCGTTGAGTCACGAGGCTGAACTCGACGCCGCGGAGAATCTGCCCTTGTTCCCCTGGAACACCGACCCCAAGCACCGCTTCGTGGCGATTGAGGTCAGTGAGATCAGCGGCCGGAAGTTCGTGGCCGCGGGTCGCAAGTCAGATTGACCGGAGGATCCCCCGCCTCGGGTGGCTATCCGGTGGCACGGAAGTGCTTGAATGCCGCTCGTGGATATCAAGGCACTCACCCCGCTGACGTTGCGTGGCTACAAGAAGTCCTGGCTCAAGACCGACATCATCGCCGGTGTCACGTTGGCGGCGGTCGCGATTCCGGAGACGATGGGCTACACCAGCATCGCCCAGACCCCGATCGTCACCGGGTTGTACACGGTCATCTTCCCCACGCTGCTGTTCGCCCTGCTCGGCTCGTCGCGGTTGCTGGTCGTGGGTGCGGACTCTGCGACCGCGGCGATCTTGGCCGCGGGGCTGGCCACCGTCAGCGTCGCGGGCCTGACACCGAACACCGAGGAGTGGCTGGCGTACACGTCGTTCATCGCATTGCTCTGCGGTGGAATGCTGCTGATCGCGCGCGTGGCCAAACTGGGGTTCCTCGGTGACTTCCTCAGCGCGTCGGTGCTGATCGGTTTCCTCACCGGTGTCGGCGTGCAGGTCGCCACCGGACAGCTTCCCGACATGCTCGGGATCCCCAAGGGCGCAGGCAACTGGCTGCAGCAGCAGTGGGAGTTGCTCACCAACCTCGGCTCGGTGCAGTGGCTGACCCTGGCGTTCGCCGTAGGAGCGCTGGTCATCATCCTGGGCTTCAAGAAGTTCTTGCCGGCGGTGCCAGGAGCCATCATCGCCGTCATCGGGTCCATCATCATCTCGTCGCTGATCGACGCTTCCAGCAAGGGCGTGGCCGTTGTGGGCGAGGTGCAGGGCGGCTTCCCGCCCATCGGCCTGCCCCAGGGGATCGACCTGTCCACCACCGCGCAGTGCGTGGGAATCGCCTTCTCCTGCTTCATCCTGATCATCGCCCAGTCCGCGGCCACCTCCCGCAGTTTCGCCATGCGTCACGGCCAGAAGGTCGATGTCAACCGCGACATCGTGGGCCTGTCCGGGGCCAACTTCGCGGCCGGTCTGTCGGGCACATTCGTCGTCAACGGCAGCCCCACCAAGACGCAGATCCTCGACGAACTCAAGGGCCGCACCCAGTTGGCGAACATCACGATGTCGGCCGTGGTGCTGCTGGTGGTGCTCTTCCTGACCGGGCTGCTGGCCGACATGCCCAAAGCCGTGCTGGGTGCGATCGTCTTCCTGATCGGCGTGGACCTTGTCGACTACTTGGGCCTGAAGCGGGTTTGGGCGCAGAAGCGCGGAGAGGCGGTCATCGCGGTGGTGACCGCCGTCGTGGTGTGCGCCATTGGCGTCGAGCAGGGCATCATCCTCGCGATCGTGATGAGCATCATCTGGATCATCCAGCGGCAGTACCGCCCGGAGTCCTTCGTCATGCAGTCGTCCGGGGACAAGGCCGTCTTCGAGAACGCGAAGGCGGGTGCTCAGACGCTGCCCGGGTTGATCGTCTTCCGCTACGACTCGGAGTTGTTCTACGCGAACGCCAACCGGTTCGTGGATGCCGTGGAGAACGTCTTCTCGTCCGCCCCGGTTCCCGTGCGCTGGCTGGTCCTGGATTGCTCGAGTGTCACCGACATCGACTACTCCGCGGCGATCAGTGTCGGCGGACTCATCGACTATGTGCACGCCAACAATGCGCACTTCGGCATTGTGGGCGCCGATCCATCGCTGCTGGAGATGATGAAGAAGCTGGGCTTGACGAAGGACTTCACTGAGGACCGGATCTTCAACGACTTCGACCAGGTGATCGCCGCCTACCAGGCGGACGCGAAGGCCTGACCCATGCCCGCGTTAGAGGTTGTGGTCCTCGTTAGCGAATCCACGCGTTGTTTCTCTAACCAACCGCACAACCTCTAACGCGGGCAGTGGTAAGCACGTGCGGTAGTTTCGTCTGTGACTTAGGGAGGCCAGATGCCAGCGATCGTGCTTGTCGGTGCCCAATGGGGGGACGAAGGCAAGGGCAAGGCGACCGACATCCTCGGCGAGCGTGTCGATTACGTCGTGCGTTACCAGGGTGGCAACAACGCCGGCCACACCGTGGTCATCGGCGATGAGAAGTACGCCCTGCACCTGCTGCCCTCGGGAATCCTCACGCCCAGTTGCACTCCGGTGATCGCCAACGGGGTGGTCATCGACCCGACTGTGCTCGAGCGTGAGATGAAGGGTTTGCAGGCTCGCGGGATCTCCACCGACCGACTGGTGATCAGCTCCAACGCCCACATCATCGCGCCCTACCACGTGGAACTGGACAAGGTCACAGAGCGTTTCGCGGGCAAGAAGAAGATCGGCACCACAGGTCGCGGCATCGGCCCGACCTACATGGACAAGGTCGCCAGGATCGGCGTGCGAGTGCAGGACCTGTTCGACCCCGAAGGTCTGCACGACAAGGTCGAGGGGGCACTGCACCACCGAAACCAGGTCCTGCTCAAGATCTTCAACCGCCGCGCGATCGACGTTGACCTTGTGTGTGAGCAGCTCCTGGCCTACGCGCCCCTGTTCGCGGAGCACGTCGCCGACACCGGCCTGCTGCTGAACACGGCGTTGGACGAAGGCAAGTACATCTTGCTGGAAGGTTCCCAGGGCACACTTCTGGACGTCGACCACGGCACCTACCCCTTCGTGACCTCGTCCAATCCGACCTCCGGCGGAGCGTGTGCCGGAAGTGGCATCGGTCCAACCCGGATCTCGCGGGTGCTGGGCATCCTCAAGGCGTACACCACGCGCGTGGGTGCTGGACCGTTCCCGACCGAGTTGTTCGACGCCGACGGGGAGCGCCTGCGCTCGGTTGGAGGCGAGGTCGGCGTGACAACCGGGCGTGACCGTCGGTGCGGCTGGTTCGACGGCCCGATCGCCCGCAACGCGAGCCGGATCAACGGCCTCACGGACATCTTCTTGACCAAGCTGGACGTGCTCACCGGCTGGGAGCAGATCCCGGTGTGTGTGGCGTACGAGGTTGACGGGCAACGGTTCGAGGACATCCCCATGAACCAGCGCGACTTCGCGGCGGCCAAGCCGGTGTATGAGTACCTGCCCGGTTGGAGCGAGGACATCAGCACGGCACGTTCGCTGACTGACCTACCCGCCAACGCGCGCGCGTACGTCGACTTCCTTGAGGAGCAGTCCCAGTGCAGGATCTCGGCCATCGGCGTGGGTCAGGACCGTGCCGAGACCATCCAGATCCACGACTTGGTGGACTGAGCCGTACTGAACGGGTTGGCCACACCCGTCGCTGGTGGTGTGTCGCGTACCGAACCGGTTGAGCCAGAGGGTCGCCCAGCCAGTTCGGTAGACGCAATACCCTTGAACGCGTGCGCGTACTTGTAGTCGGCTCCGGGGCCCGCGAGCATGCCCTGGTCACTTCTCTGCTTGCCGATCCCTCCGTGACCGAGGTGGTAGCGGCCCCGGGCAACGCCGGGATCGCCGCGGTCGTCGACACGCTTCCCCTGGACCTCACCGACCCTGCGGCTGTGGCGGACCTCGGCGCCGGGTTCGACCTTGTGGTCATCGGCCCGGAGGTGCCATTGGTCGCTGGGGCGGTCGATGCATGTCGGGAAGCCGGGGTTCTGGCGTTCGGTCCGACCGCAGCGGCCGCGCGCCTGGAGGGCAGCAAGGACTTCGCCAAGCAGATCATGAACGCCGCCGGCATCCCGACCGCGGATTCCCGGACGGTTGAAGACGCCGTCGAACTGCTTGAGGTAATTGAGGCTTTCGGTCCGCCCTACGTCATCAAGGACGACGGTTTAGCCGCGGGCAAGGGCGTGGTCGTCACGACCGACCGGATCGCCGCCCTCGCCCACGCAGAAGCATGCATCGCCAAGGGCAGCCGAGTGGTGGTGGAGGAGTACCTCGACGGCCCGGAGGCCAGTGTCTTCTGCATCAGCGACGGGACGAACGTCGTAGCCCTGCTGCCCGCGCAAGACTTCAAGCGCGTGGGCGAGGGTGACACCGGACCCAACACCGGCGGGATGGGTGCCTACTGTCCTCTGCCCTGGGCGCCGCCCGACCTCGCTGAGTGGACCGTGGAGCACGTGGCCAAACCGGCGATCGATGAGATGGCCCGGCGGGGGACCCCCTACACCGGGGTCCTCTACGTCGGACTGGCGCTGACCAGCAAAGGTCCGCGGGTGGTGGAGTTCAACGCCCGCTTCGGCGATCCCGAGACCCAGGCGGTGCTGGCCCTGCTCGAGACACCTCTGGCCGGCTTGCTGGCCGCTGCGGCCCGCGGAGAACTCGGCGAGCAGCCCCCGCTGCGTTGGAAGGGCGGTTCTGCGGTGACGGTCGTGCTTGCCGCACACGGCTACCCCGAGTCGCCCCGCACCGGCGACGTGATCCACGGCGCGCACGCGCCTGGCATTCTGCACGCCGGGACAACCCGCCGCGACGGGGTCACGGTCTCAAGCGGCGGCCGGGTGCTGAGCATCGTGGCCACGGGTTCGACCCTTGCCGAAGCGCGGGACAGGGCCTACGAGATGCTGTCCGGCGTCGTCTTGGAAGGCAGCCACTATCGTTCCGACATCGCCCTGGAGGCAAGCCGATGATCCCCAACGTCCTCGCCGCTCGCTATGCGTCGCCGCAGATGACCCGGATCTGGTCGGCCGAGCACAAGATCGTGGCTGAGCGACAGTTGTGGCTGGCCGTTCTGCAGGCGCAGGCCGATCTCGGTGTCGAGGTTCCAGCCGGGGTGATCGACGACTACCGCCTGGTGATCGACGACGTGGATCTTGAATCCATCGCCGCCCGCGAACGCATCACGCGCCACGACGTCAAGGCCCGCATCGACGAATTCAGCGCGCTCGCCGGTCACGAGCACATCCATAAGGGCCTGACCAGTCGCGACCTGACCGAGAACGTCGAGCAGATGCAGATCCGCGGCTCGCTCTTGCTCGTGCGGGACAAGACGGTTGCGCTTCTGGCCCGGCTCGCGCGGCTTGCCGCCGAGCACCAGGACCTGGCGCTCACCGGCCGTTCGCACAACGTGGCGGCCCAGACGACCACCTTGGGAAAGCGGTTCGCCACCGCCGCCGACGAGCTGCTGGTCGCTTACGCCCGCCTGGAACACCTGATCGCCGACTACCCATTGCGCGGGGTCAAGGGCCCGGTGGGCACTGCGCAGGACATGTTGGACCTGCTCGGTTCCCGGCAGTCGTTGGCCGAACTCGAACGGCGCGTGGCCGGTCACCTCGGTTTCGAGAAGGTGCTGTCCTCGGTGGGCCAGATCTATCCACGCTCGTTGGACCACGAGGTTGTTTCAGCTCTGGTGCAACTCGCGGCCGCCCCGTCAAGCCTGGCCACCACTATCCGGCTGATGGCTGGCCACGACCTGGTCACCGAGGGATTCCAGGCAGGGCAGGTCGGTTCCAGCGCGATGCCGCACAAGATGAACACGCGCTCCTGTGAGCGGGTGAACGGATTCATGGTTCTGCTGCGCGGCTACCAGACCATGGCAGCGGACCTTTCCGGTTCGCAGTGGAACGAGGGTGATGTGTACTGCTCGGTGGTCCGCCGGGTCATGCTGCCGGACGCCTTCTTCGCCTTCGACGGGATGCTGGAGACCATGCTGACGGTGCTCGACGAATTCGGCGTGTTCGAGGCGGTTGTGGCCAAGGAGCTTGAGAAGTACCTGCCGTTCCTGGCGACCACCAAGATCCTCATGGCTTCCGTGCGAGCCGGCGTGGGCAGGGAAACGGCCCACGAGGTGATCAAGGAGAACGCCGTCGCCGCGGCTCTTGACATGCGAGCCACTGGTGCGGATCCGGCATTGCTGGCCCGGTTGGCCGCAGATGATCGACTTCCGCTCGACCTCGCGGCGTTGGAGGCTCTGATGGCCGAACCGCTGGCGTTCACCGGCGCTGCTTCCTCGCAGGTGGGCTCGGTTGTCGCCGCGGTCTCCCTGGTCGTGGCCGAGCACCCCCAGGCGGCGACTTACACCCCTGGGGCGATTCTGTAGGACCGGGCCGCCCGACCAGAATGCCCCATATCTTGCCCGCGTTAGAGGTTGTGCTGTTGGTTAGCGAATCCACGCGTTGTTTCTCTAACCAACAGCACAACCTCTAACCAACCGCCTCGCCCTCGCCCTCGCCGGGGCCGGGGCCGCCAACCGCCTCGCCGAGGCCGGGGCCGCCAACCGCCTCGCCGGGGCCGGGGCCGCCAACCGCCTCGCTGGGTCCGGGGCCGGGGCCGGGGCCGCCAACCGCCTCGGCTCGCGTCAACGCCCGCCCCCGCAGCCACAGCACCACCGTGCCGGTTGTGGCGATCCAGGCGCCACCCAACAACCACCCCATCAGCACGTCGCTGGGCCAATGCACGCCCAGGAGTACCCGGCTTGGACCCATCAGCAGACCGAAGGTGATCAGCGCCACCCCGGGCCAGCGCCGCGGCAGCAACGCAAGGGCCACGATCCCGAAAGCCACGTACCCGTACACCCCGGCCATGCTGTGGCCGCTGGGGAAGGAGGGAGAGCTCAGCACCTCGAACGGGTCGGCCCAGACTGGTCGCGGGCGATCGACCGCACCCTTGACGGCCTGGGAGATCATCCATCCCCCCATCCCAGACGCACCCACCCACCATGCCCACCAGCGATACCCGGCTCGCACAAGGACAACCACCACGGCCACGGTCAGCGGTGCCAGCACGAAGCCGCTTCCCATGACGGCGAACACCTTCGCCACCCACACCACCCATTGCTGGCCGTGGACGAACGTATGCAGATCTGTGGCGATCAGTTGGTCGTTGGCGACCACGGTGTTGGGTATCAGGGCTGTCGGGTTATCGAGCGCGCTGACCACCTGCCGGGCGAGCCCGGCCGCAAGCAGCCACAACACCAGCGCCAGCGCAGCCAGAAGCCAAGGGGATCGCCGCGTCATCGGCCCAGTATGCAGGCATCACGGTGGGACCGTCCTGCCCCCTGCGACGCGACCACTAACGTGGAACGGTGAGCGCGCCTTCGATCCCCGGGTGGAACCCGGTGTACTCGGGCAAGGTCCGCGACCTCTACGCCGATGACGGCCGATTGCTGTTCGTGGCCTCGGACCGCATCAGCGCCTACGACGCGATCCTGCCGACCTCCATACCCGACAAGGGGCGGATCCTCACGCAGATGTCTCTGTGGTGGTTCCAGCGGCTGGCCGACATCGTGCCGAACCACATCGTCTCCCTCGACGTGCCCGCCGAGGTGGCCGGGCGTGCGGTGATCTGCCAACGGCTGGACATGTTGCCGGTCGAGTGTGTGGTTCGCGGCTACCTGGCCGGGTCCGGCTGGCAGGACTACCAGCGCAACGGAAGTGTCTGCGGCGTGCAACTGCCCGCGGACCTGCGGCAATCGCAGAAACTACCCGAGCCCATCTTCACCCCGGCGACCAAAGCTGCGATCGGCGAGCACGACGAGAACATCGACTTCGCGACAGTCGTAGAACTGGTCGGCCAGCGGCGCGCTGAGGAACTCCGCGAACTTTCGCTGCGGGTCTTCGACCGAGCCAGCGACCTCGCCGCCGAGCGCGGTCTGCTGCTCGCCGACACGAAGTTCGAATTCGGCCTTGACGCCGACGGTCGGATCGTCCTCGCCGATGAGGTGCTGACCCCGGACTCCTCGCGATTCTGGGATGCCAGCACGTGGCAGCTCGACGTCGCGCCACCGAGTTACGACAAGCAATACGTGCGCGACTGGCTGCGCCTGGACTCAGGCTGGGACCCGGCAAGCGATGCGCCGCCACCGCCATTGCCCGACGCGGTCGTGCAGGCGACCAGGGCCAGGTACGTGCAAGCCTTCGAAACGCTGACCGGCGAGGAGTTCGTATGACGACGTGGTTGTTGAGCGGGGGTGCCGGCTACATCGGTGCTCACGTACTGAGATCCCTACAGGCCAGCGGCCGTGACGTCGTGGTGCTGGACGACCTGTCCACCGGCCTGGCGCGCAAGGTTCCAGAGGATGTGCCTCTGATCCAGGCCAATGTTGCGGACCGTGCTCAGGTCGCGGCCGCTCTGCGCGAGCACGACGTCACCGGTGTCGTCCACCTGGCCGCGAAGAAGGCTGTCGGGGAGTCCGTCGAGCGGCCCGAGTACTACTACCGCGAGAACGTCGACGGGATGTTGTCGCTGCTCGAGGCCATGCAGGAGGTGGGCACATCGGCGTTCGTCTACTCGTCGTCGGCAGCCGTTTACGGCACGCCCGCCACCCAACTCGTCACCGAAGATGCCCCGCTGGCACCGGAATCTCCCTACGGTCAGACCAAGGTCGTCGGCGAATGGATGACCCGCAACGCTGCGGTCAACAGCGATCTCTCGTGGACGTCGTTGCGCTACTTCAACGTGGCTGGGGCTGCGAGTCCCGCTCTTGGTGACACCAGTGTGTTCAACCTCATTCCCATGGTGTTCCGGGCATTGTCCCAAGGTCAGCGCCCGCAGGTTTTCGGCGATGATTACCCGACGCCCGACGGATCGTGCATCCGTGACTACATCCACGTGTCCGACCTGGCTGATGCCCACGTTGTGGCCGCTGCCGCCTGTGAGGCACGGACTGTGGGTGAGGCCTACAACGTGGGCCGCGGCGAGGGGGTGTCGGTGCTGGAGGTCATGCAGATGGTCTCTGAGGTGGTCGGTGAGGACGTCCAAGCCGAAGTGGCACCGCGCAGACCCGGCGATCCGGCCCAACTGGTGGCGACCGTTGAGAAGATCAACCGTCAGCTCGGTTGGACGGCCACTCACGACCTGCGCCAAATGGTGACAAGCGCCTGGGAGGCCTGGAACGCTTCGTGAGCCCGCGTCCACACGGGCTGCCGGTCGGGCCGCCATCTCCGTAGACTGCCTTTCATGTGGCAGGTCAAGACAGCGGGAACGCTCGACGAGCGCATCCAGCGCGGTCTGGATGCCAGACACCGCGTCCCCCACGACGCGCATGCTGACCTCTACCGCTCGCAGGTGCGCCCAGACCCGTTGGTCCTGGTCCTGGAACAAGACCAGGACCGCCTGCCCTCGCTGATCCCGGTACGCCACGCCCGGATGGCTGCGGATGCCTACGGGTACTTCCGCGGAAGTGACGTGGTCATGGCCGCCGACCTGGCCGTCACACCGGTCTCGGAGATCCATGTCCAAGCCTGCGGTGACGTCGACGCTTCGAGTTTCGGCTACTACCGCTCCCCGGACGGCGACGCGGTCTTCGACGTGGGCTACTTCGACGAGACTCTGCGGGCGCCCTGGGAGTGGGACGTCAAACGCATGGCGGCGGGGATGGTCATGGCCGCCCGGGCCATGGGGCTGGCCACGAAGGACCAGCGTCTCGTCTCGCGGTCAGCACTCGATGGTTACCGTCGCGGGATCGCCTGGGCCGCAGGACAGGACCGGTTGCATCTGTGGTTCGCGCCGATCCCGGACGCCGAGATCTCCAGGGCTGTCGACAAGGCGTCCAAGCGTCAGCGCGACCTTGCGTTCACAGACGAACCGATGTTGTACGCGAACATGTACGACGAGAGTGACTCGTCGCCACTGCTGCGCCACGAGCCCCCGATCCACCCTCTCACCGATTGGCTCACCGAGCAGGAGGCGGCTGAGGTCCACAACGGCCTGACCGCGGTGATGAGCGGCTATTGGTCGTCCGTCTCGGCGGAGATCCAGCAGATGCTCAGCGAATACCGCATCGCCGACGTTGCCATGCTCGTGCGAGGGGTGTCCGACGTCGGGCTGCGTTCCTTCGTGGTCCTGCTGCAAGGCACCCGTAAGCACGAGCGGGTGGCTTTACAGGTCAAGGAATCGCGACCTTCAGTGCTCCAACCGTACGTCCTGCCGGAGTTCCGCCACCGCGGCAACCAGGCGCGCCGAGTCGCCATCGGCCAGGGCCTGATCCAGTCCGAGCCCGATCCCTTGCTCGGCTTCAGCCGGTGGCGTGACCGCGACTTCTATCTGAGCCAGCTTCGCCCCGTGGTCGCTGCCTACCGGCGCACAACACCGCAGACCCTGCCCCGCTTCGCCCGCCTATGCGGTTTCGCACTTGCCCGCTCACACGCGGTCACTGGCGACCGGATCGCCATCGACTCGTACCTCGGCGACTCCGACTCCTTCGTGAAAGCCGTCGGTCGCTACGCGCTGCGGTACGCCGACGTCGTTGAGACCGATCACAGCGAGTTCGCCAAGGCAGTGGCCGACGGCGCGACCGGCACGGCTTAGTCTGGAAGACGTGCCGCGAATCATCGTCGAAGTGATGCCCAAAGCCGAGTTGCTCGACCCTCAAGGTCAGGCCGTGCAGGCCGCCATGGGACGACTCGGTCTCGAAGGGGTGGTCTCGGTGAGACAGGGCAAGCGATTCGAGATCGAGGTCGAGGGCCAACTGACCGAGGATCGCATGGTGGAACTCGAACATTTGGCCGAGACCTTGCTGGCCAATCCGGTGATCGAGAACCACACGCTGACCGTGCAGTGACGGTGGAGGTTTGACCCAATCCCCCCTGGGGTATGCCGTTTCTGCCCGGCTTCGCGAGGGGGGAGCCGGGCACCTTGGCCTGATGGGGAGGTAGTCGCCGTGCAGTGGTTGCTCTTACTAGCGGCCAGTGCGATCGCAGTCGGCGCCTTCGCGCAGACTGTCACCGGCCTGGGGTTCTCGCTGATCGCGGCCCCCGCCCTCCTCGCCCTGTTCGGACCTCGCGACGGCGTCGCCATGGTTGTGGTCCTCGCGACGTTCGCATCGCTTGTGCCGCTGATGTCGCAATGGCGAGAGGTGCGCCTTAAGGACGCCGGTGTCTTGCTGGTGCCCACTCTGCTGGCCACACCCGTTGTCGCCCTAGCACTAGCCGGTGTGGATACATCCCTGGTCGCGGTGGCGTCGGGGGTCGCGGTGATCGCTGGTGTTGTCCTTCTTGCGAGGGGTGCTTCGTGGCGTTGGTTGCGTGGGCTACCTGGCGGCATCGCTGCCGGGATCTCGAGTGCCGTGCTCAACGTGGTCGGCGGGGTAGGTGGCCCACCTATGGGGATCTACGCGGCGAACGCCGGCTGGGGCCCTGCGCAATCGCGGGCCACGCTGCAGTTCTTCTTCCTGATTCAGAACATCTTCACGGCGCTGGTCATAGGCGTGCTCGCCCCTGCATGGTGGATGGCGGCTGCGCTGGTTGTCGGGACCGTGGCCGGCATGCTCGCGGCAGGTCGAATCCCTGCCACCGCCGCCAGGTTCGCCGTGCTGGTCGTGGCGGCTTTGGGTGGGGCGAGCCTCATCGTGACGAACGTCTGAGACTTCAGACCTTCGCCGTGATGACGAACACCTTGATCTCGCGACCTGCGCGTCCCCGGTAGGCGTTGTAGGCCGGCCACACCTCGTACATCAGCTGCCAGATCTGCTCACGTTCGACGTCGTCGGTCACCATCCGCGCGACCATGTCGCGGGGCTGGTCGTCGACGTTGAAGACGCACTCGGGGTTGGCCTCGAGGTTCAGCGCCCACGCGGGGTGATGCTTCTGTCCGAAGTTCGATCCGATCAGGACGTACTCGCCTGGTGCTCGCGTGCCGTACAGCAGGGTCACCGTGCGCTGCTGGCCGGACTTGCGCCCGGTCGTCGTGAGCAGGCACTGCGGCAGTCCGTAGTTTCCCAGCAGCCCGAACTTGCCACCGGTCTTCTTGACAACCTTCGCGTCCAGGGGGGCCAGTCGGGCCGCGGTCCACGCGAACCACTTCTTGTGTCCGAGCCAGCGCATCACGTCTTTGTAGGCCATGTCCCGAAACTACTGTGGCCTCATGCTCATCGTCCGACCGGCATCGCGTGCCGAGGTTCGTGGCGTGCAGCAACGTGTGCTCCGGCCTGGCGGTCCCCTGCCGACTGACCGGCCCCATCCGCCGGACTGGAAGCACGTCGCCGCGTTGGCCGACGGCCTGGTGGTGGGCGCATGCTCCGTGGGTCCAGCCCAGTGGCCGCGCCCGGAACTGCTGGGTCTGCGAGCCCCGCAGTGGCAGCTGCGGTCTATGGCCGTACTGCCTGAGCGCCGCGGTGGAGTCGGGTCCCGATTGCTGCGTTCGGCAGTTGAGGTGGCTGCCCAAGCCGGTGCGGGCTCGCTCTGGGCCGACGCCCGAGTGGCCGCGTTGGGACTGTACGAACGAGGTGGCTGGCTGGTCGTCGGACAGGAATGGATCAAGCCCGGGGTCGGCCCGCATATGTACGTAGTACTGGAAGATCCGGCCTCGCAGGTCTAGCCTCGGGATCATGAAATCGATCGCCGCATCTGTTGTCCTTGTTCTGGCTGCTGCTAGTCCGGCTGCAGCTGCCGGTGATCCCGCCAACTTCTCCGGGTTGGGGCCGGTGAAACTTCGGATGACGGTGGCCGAGGGGCTGGCCACCGGGGCGATGGGTCCCAATCTGGCCATCTGCCCGGGCGAGGACACCGATTTCAAGCCGGAGTTTGAAGCACGCGCACTATGGAGCCGCAAGGGCAGACTGCTGGCCATTCAGCCCTCAAGCACGATCCGGGGCATCGAGCTCGGGTCCGCGGCCGCGTCGGTGCGCAGCGCGTTCCCGACCGGGTCGTTCCAGGGCCGCGACATCTTCACCAACGGCCGGATCTGGGTGGTCGCGAAGCCGAAGTCGTCCCTGCAGTTCGTGCTGAAGAACGGCAAGGTCAAGCGCATCGCCCTGACCACCGGCTTCGTCTCGACCGGCGGGGAATGGACCTGCTGAAACCATCCTTCCGGGCCTCTGACACCTGTTCGCGGAAGCCGCTGCGGGCGTAGAGTGGAAGTGAGGGTTAAGGCTCGATGCGTCTGGCAGGCGCAGTTCGCCTGGGGACCACCGGCCGTGATGAGGACGGAGGGTGGACATGTCCGGTTCGGTAATCGTCGGTTTCGACGGATCAGAGGGTTCGCGACACGCACTGAAGTGGGCCGCGAAGGCTGCCAAGGACCGTGGCCGCACCCTTGAGGTGATCACAACGTGGACCATGCCCGCAGCCGATCTGGGTATTGGCGCGTCCTCGACGCTGCAGGAGGAGTTGCTCGACGAGCTGCGCCAGGAGGCGCGCGGCGTCAACGATGAGGCTTTGAAAGTGGCCGCCGAGATGGGTGCCAACGCGACGGGGGAGGTACTTGTCGGCCGGACGCCAGCGGCCTTGGTCAAGCACTCCGAAGGCGCAAACCTGGTCGTGGTGGGCAGCCACGGTTCAGGAGGGCTGACCGGCTTCCTGCTCGGCAGCGTTTCGCGGCAGGTCGCCACTCACGCCAAGTGCCCCACGGTCGTTGTACGCCCGCTGCAGGTCGACCAGCACGACGTCGTGGTCGGCGTGGATGGCTCGCCGCATTCCCTGAAGGCGCTCGAATGGGCCTTCGAACAGGCCAGTTACACCGGCTCGGCCTTGCACGTCTTGCACAGTTGGGAGATCCCGCCGACCTGGTCGATGGTCGAGGTCCCGAGCTACGAACCCGAGGTACTGATCCGCGACTACGGGAACGCGGAACTGCGGGAGACCTCTGAGGCGATGGCCGGCTTCCGTGAGGACTTCCCCGATGTCAAGGTGCGCCAGGAGGTCATGAAGGGTTCGCCGGTGAAGTCGCTGGTGAAGGCCAGTCAGAACGCGGCGCTGCTGGTGGTCGGTTCCCGTGGCCTCGGTGGTTTCAGGGGGCTTCTGCTCGGTTCGGTCAGCCACGCGGTGGTGCACAAAGCCGCCTGCTCGGTGGCTGTCGTACCGTGAGGTTGTGCGCGTTGGAGTAGTCACCTTTCCCGGAACCCTTGACGACGTCGATGCTGCCCGGGCGGTGAAGTACGCCGGCGGTGAGGCGGTTGCCTTGTGGCATGGCGACCACGACCTGCGGGGCGTGGACGCGGTGGTGCTACCGGGGGGGTTCTCCTACGGTGATTACTTGCGCTGCGGTGCCATTGCGCGGTTCGCCCCCGTGATGAGCGAGATCGTAGACGCGGCCGAGAAGGGGATGCCGGTCTTGGGCATCTGCAACGGTTTCCAGATCCTGTGCGAGGCGCACCTGCTGCCCGGTGCGCTGGTACGCAACGAGAGTCTGCACTTCGTGTGCCGCGACCAGGGGTTGCGGGTGGAGAACGTCGCGACGGCTTGGACCCGCGGTTTCGACCCGGACGCGCAGATCGTCGTGCCGGTCAAGAACGGTGAGGGTTCTTACATCGCTGACGAGGCCACCCTCGACCGGCTGGAGGCCGAGGGCCGGGTCGTCTTCCGCTACGTCGGTGGGAACCCGAACGGATCGCGCCGGGACATCGCCGGTATCACCAACCCCGCGGGCAACGTGGTGGGTCTCATGCCGCACCCGGAGCACGCGATCGACCCCTTGACCGGGCCGGGTACGGACGGGTTGGGCCTGTTCACGTCGTTGCTGGAGCGCGCTGGCGTTTGATTGTCGCGTTGATGCTGCCCGAGATCCTCGGTTGTTGCGTTGTTGCTGATTTCGGACCTCGGAAACCCGCCACAACACAACAATCGCGGCGGGGCTGCCGTAACAACGCGACAATCGAGGGGGGCGCGGACCACCTGCCGAAGTGCGGCCGGGCCGATGCCGGTTGAACCAGTGAGTGGGCCCACTGGTCGCGGATTGTCGCGTTGTTACCGGTCCTGGTTCTCGATCGTGGTGTTGTTGCTGATTTCAGGTCCAGGAAACCGGCAACAACACAACAATCGCGGCGGGACGTCTGAAACAACGCAACAATCGAGAGGCACTGGGTCACCGAAGGGCGCGCGGTCAACGCGCCGCCAGCCCCAACGTGGCCCCCACCTAGAATCAAGCCATGGATTCGGTCGAGCACGCCGCCCAGACCCCCGACCACCCGCAACCCTTCGCCGACCTCGGCCTGAAGCCGGACGAGTACCAGCGGATCCGCGACATTCTCGGGCGCCGGCCGACCAGTTCCGAACTGGCCATGTACTCGGTCATGTGGAGCGAGCACTGCTCGTACAAGTCGAGCAAGGTCCACCTGCGCCAGTTCGGTGAGAAAGCACCCGCCTCCGAGGCGCTGCTCGTCGGGATCGGGGAGAACGCCGGCGTCGTGGACATCGGTGACGGTTGGGCGGTGACGTTCAAGGCCGAGAGCCACAACCACCCCAGTTACATCGAGCCGTACCAAGGCGCTGCCACCGGAGTTGGCGGGATCGTCCGCGACATCCTGAGCATGGGTGCGCGTCCGTTGGCCGTGATGGACCAACTGCGGTTCGGTGGGGTCGAAGAACCGGACACCGCCCGGGTCGTGCATGGCGTCGTCTCCGGCGTCGGCGGCTACGGCAACTGCCTGGGCCTGCCCAACATCGGCGGGGAGACGGTGTTCGACCCGTGCTACCAGACCAACCCCTTGGTCAACGCCCTGTGCGTCGGTGCCATGCGCCACGAGGAGATCCACGTCAGCAGCGCCCGCGGCGCCGGCAACTTGGTCGTCCTGTACGGGGCCCTGACCGGCGGCGACGGCATTGGTGGGGTGTCGGTTCTGGCCAGCGAGAGTTTTGACGAGACGGGACCGAGCAAGCGGCCAGCGGTGCAGGTGGGCGACCCCTTCATGGAGAAGTTGCTCATCGAATGCACGCTTGAACTGCTCAAGGCCGGCCTCATCGAGGGGATCCAGGACCTGGGCGGCGCGGGCTTGAGTTGTGCCACCTCCGAGATGGCCAGCAACGGCGACGGCGGCATGCATGTCTGGCTGGACCGGGTGCCGCTGCGCGACGCGACGCTGAGCCCCGAAGAGATCCTGATGAGCGAATCACAGGAGCGCATGTGCGCAGTCGTGACCCCTGCCAACGGCGACGCGTTCATGGCGATCTGCAGGAAGTGGGGTGTCACAGCCACCGTGATCGGAGAGGTGACTGAAGGCGACCGACTGGTCATCGAGTGGCACGACGAGGTCGTCGTCGACGTCCCGCCGCGAACCGTTGCCCATGACGGCCCGGTGTACAACCGACCGTTCGCTGAGCCCACTGCCCTGGCGGCGCGGCAGGCCGTGCCCACCGAACCCGAGCGCACCGACCCGCGCGAGACGCTATTGGCGCTACTGGGCAGTCCGAATCACGGTTCCAAGGCTTGGGTCACCGATCAGTACGACCGTTACGTGCGTGGCAACACCGCGCTGGCCCAGCCTGAGGACGCCGGGGTCATCCGAATCGACGAGGAGTCCGGCCGTGGCATCGCCATTGCGACCGACTGCAACGCACGCTTTGTCGAACTCGACCCGTACACCGGCACGCAATTGGCGCTGTCCGAGGCCTACCGCAATGTGGCCGCGACGGGTGCGGTCCCACTCGCCGTCACCAACTGCCTGAACTTCGGCTCACCGGAGGACCCGGCGGTCATGTGGCAGTTCGAGCGCGCGGTGACTGGTCTGGCGGACGCTTGCCTGGACCTGAAGATCCCGGTCACCGGTGGCAACGTGAGTTTCTACAACCAGACCGGTGAGACGGCTATCCACCCAACGCCGGTGGTCGGGGTGCTGGGCGTGTTCGACGACGTCGGCCGCCGCACACCGATGGAGTGGGGGCCGGACGGCGAGTTGATCTACCTACTCGGCCGCACCCACGAGGAGTTCGGCGGATCCGCGGTCGCCACGCTACAAGGCCTGCTCACGGGCATGCCGCCGAAGGTCGACCTTGACGCTGAGCGGGTCCTCGCGGAGATCCTGGTCGCCGGTTCGCGTGACGGGATGCTCACCGCTGCCCACGACGTCTCCGACGGTGGGGTCGGTCTGGCTCTGACCGAGATGGCCATGCGCGCCGGGATCGGGGCACGCACCTGGGTCCCCGATGGCGTGGATTCGTTCACATTCCTCTTCAGCGAGTCGGCGGCGCGCGCCATCGTTGTGGTGCCTCGTTCGGAGGAGTTGCGGTTCACCGAGATGTGCGGGGCTCGCAGATTCGCATGTGAGCGGATCGGGGTCGTGGACTCGGGGCTGGGTGACGTCTTGCAGATCGGGGACATCGAATTGTCCATTGAGCAGATGAGCCAGGTCAGCGGATCGGTCCTGCCGGCACACTTCTGATCGACGGGTCGCGCATAATCTGACAGGTGCGGCACAACCTCCATCCAGGTCAGGTTGTGGCGTTCGCTTTCGCCGGTGCCATCATCGTGGGCACGATGCTTCTCCTGCTGCCCTGGGCAACCACGGCAGACGCTGACACGTCCCCTATGGACGCACTCTTCACCGCAACTTCGGCAGTGTGTGTGACCGGGTTGGCCGTGGTCGACACCGGGACCCATTGGACGGCGTTCGGCCAGGTGATCATCATGCTTCTGATCCAGGTCGGCGGCCTCGGGATCATGACCCTGGCCACGCTTGCCGCACTGTTGATCTCCCATCGCCTGGGATTGCGCAGCCGCCTGATCGTTCAGACTGAGAGCCAGGCGATGCGCGCTGGGGATGTCCGACGGGTCATCTTCCGCGTGACCAGGTTCAGTCTCCTGACCGAGGCCGTAGTGGCGATTCTGCTGACCGGCCAGCTCATGATCCGGCATTCGGAATCGTTACCCGAAGCCGCGTACCACGGAGTGTTCCACGCGGTTTCGTCCTTCAACAACGCTGGCTTCAGCACTTACTCCGACAACCTCGTCGGCTTCGCTGGAGATCCTTTCTTCCTGATCACGGTGTCCGCGGCCGTCATCATCGGGGGGCTCGGTTTTCCGGTGGTGTTCGAACTGTTGCGCAGCTGGCGAGCCCCGCGCACCTGGTCGGTGCTGACCCGCGTCACGGTGTTGGTGACCACTGTCCTGTTGGTCGTCGGCACGATCGTGATCGGGATCTCGGAGATGACCAATCCTTTGACGATCGGTGAGTACGGGTTCGCGGAGGGCGGGGTCCTCTCGTTCTTCACCGCCGTAATGCCGCGAACGGCAGGGTTCAACGCCATCAACATCGGGGAGATGCGCCAGGAGTCGTTGTTCTTCACGGACCTGCTGATGTTCATCGGCGGCGGCAGCGCGGGCACGGCCGGTGGTATCAAGGTCACGACGTTCGGCGTGCTTGTCTACGTGGTGTGGTCGCAGGCAAGAGGGGAATCCCATGTCAACGTGGGCCGCCGCCGCATTCCCACCGCGAACCAGCGGCAGGCGATCTCCTTGACCCTGTTGGCCATGGGCCTTCTAGGGCTGGCCACGTTCGTGCTGCTGTCGATGACTCGCTTCCCGTTCGAGGCTGTGCTGTTCGAGGCGATCTCTGCCTTCGCGACGGTCGGATTGTCGGTGGGTATCACCCCCGTGCTGCCCGTTGACGCCCAGGCGGTGATCGTCTTGCTGATGTTCATCGGCCGGGTCGGGCCATTGACCGTGGCCTCGGCCTTGGCACTGCGCCAACGTCAGCAGCGCCATAGTCTGCCCGAGGAGAGGATGATCGTTGGTTAAGAAGAATGAGCCGGTCTTGGTGATCGGGCTCGGACGGTTCGGCATCGCCCTTGCCCGCGAGCTGGTGCGCAACGGCACCGAGGTGCTGGCCGTGGACGCCAGCGAGTCCCAGGTGCAGAAGATGGCTGGGATGCTCAGCAACATTGTTGTCGCGGACGCGACCGACCTAGGAGCGCTCGAGGAACTCGGAGCCGCCGACTTCCACACCGCTGTGGTGGCTACCGGCAACCTCGAGGCAAGCACCCTGGCCACGTCCAACCTCTCGCAGTTGGGTATCGAGCGGATCTGGTCGAAGGCGCTCAGCAAGCAGCACGCCCTGATCCTGGAGCGGGTTGGCGCACACCGGGTGGTCCAGCCCGAACATGACATGGGTCAACGGATCGCCCACCTGGTCAGCGGCGAGGTGCTGGACTACATGCGCGTCGCGGACAACTGGGTGATCGCCAGGACCCGACCGCCGCGGTTCCTTGTCGGGGTCGCCCTGGGCGAGACTCACCTGCGTGCTGAGCACAAGATCACCGTGATCGCGGTCATGCCCGAAAGTGGTTCGGCGTTCACCCACGCCGATTCGCAGACTCATTTGGCCTACGGCGACGAGATCCTGGTCATGGGTGCCACCCGCGACGTGACCCGGTTCGCGGGGTTGTCCTAACCAGCAACGCCCTGCCTCGTCGGGGTACAACCGGAGGATGCAGGATCTCCCGGAACGGACAACCACTCTGCGGGGCCAGGCGCTGCTCGCCGACCCCCGTCTCAACAAGCAGTCCGCATTCAGCGACGCAGAGCGCGTGGAGCTCGGACTTGTGGGCCTTCTGCCGCAACGGGTGGAGACCATCGACCAGCAGCTTGGTCGTGTGCGCAGGCAATTGGCTGAGCAACCCGGAGCGCTGGCGAAGAACGTGTACCTGCGGGAACTGCACGACCGCAACGAAACCTTGTTCTACCGGTTGTTGATCGACGACCTTCCCGAGCTGATGCCCATCGTGTACACCCCGACGGTCGGCGAGTCGATCCGGGAGTACAGCCACGCGTTCCGCCGGCCCCGCGGGGTGTATCTGCAGTCACGCTGGCCCGAGGATGTGCCAGTGGCTTTCGCCAACCTCGGTCTTGGCCCCGACGACGTGGATCTGCTGGTGGCCACCGACTCCGAGGCCATTCTGGGCATCGGCGACTGGGGGGTCGGCGGCATCGACATCGCGATCGGCAAGATCAGCGTTTACGTCGCAGCGGCCGGCGTGGATCCGGAGCGGGCCATCCCCGTTGTGCTGGACGTCGGCACCGACCGGACCGGGTTGTTGACCGACCCGGGCTACCTCGGGGAGAAACACGCGCGTTTGCGAGGGGCGAAGTACGACGAGTTGATCGACAGGTACGTCACCACCGCCACCGAGATGTTCCCGAACGCGCTGCTGCACTGGGAGGACTTCGGCGAGGCCAACGCCCGCCGAATCCTCGACCGCTATCGCGACCACGTGTGCACGTTCAACGACGACATGCAGGGCACAGGCGCTATCGCCTTCGCCGCGATCCTGTCGGGAGTGATCGTGACGGAAACGCCTTTGGCCGACCATCGGGTCGTGGTGTTCGGGGCGGGTACGGCAGGGGTCGGGATCGCTGACCAGATCCGCGACGCCATTGTTGAGTCGGGTTTCTCCCACGAGGAGGCCTGCCGGCGGATCTGGCTGGTTGACCGACCGGGGCTGTTGCACGATGCGATGGGCGACGATCTGCGGGAGTACCACCGGCCGTACGCCCGACCGATCGAAGAAGTCCGGGACTACGAGCGCGACGCCGAAGGTCGGATCGGCCTGCTCGAGACCGTGCGCCGGGTGCAGCCGACGATCTTGGTGGGCACTTCCACCGTGCGGGGTGCCTTCAGCGAACAGGTCGTGCGGGAGATGAACAAGCACGTTGAGCGGCCCTTCATCCTGCCGATGAGCAACCCCACCTCCCTAGCCGAGGCGGTGCCCGCGGACCTGTTGCAGTGGACCGACGGGCAGGCATTGATCGTGACCGGGAGCCCGTTCGAGCCGGTCAAGCACGAGGGCGTCAACCATCACATCGGCCAAGCCAACAACGCGTTGCTGTACCCGGGCTTGGGCCTCGGGGCGATCGTCAGCCGGGCGACGCACGTTACGGATGGCATGCTCAACGCCGCGGCCAAGGCTGTGGCGCACCTGGTGGAGATGCGTGGCCCCGGTTCGCCCTTGCTCCCAGAGATCGTCGACATCCGCGCGACCTCGGCATCGGTCGCGGCCGCGGTTGTGCAGCAGGCCATCGACGAAGGTGTCGCCCGCTCACAGCCGGCAAACCCGCTGCAGGCGGTATTGGACTCGATGTGGAAGCCGCGCTACCGCCGGATTGTGGGTGTGTAGGGCTCGGCGAAGGCTCTGACGCGCGCTGTCTGTGCCGTAGCCTCGAAAGCGTGAGCATGCGCGAGGAGGTCAAGGCCGCGCTCGCTGATTTCGCCGCTGCGGCGCCCGGCCGCTCCGTGGAGATCCGGGTGCCCCCGTACGGCGCGGTTCAGGCTGTCCCGGGGGGCGCGCATCGCCGGGGCACCCCGCGGGCGCTGGTCGAGTGCGACGCGCAAACCTGGCTCGCGCTGGTGCGCGGAGAGCTCACCTGGGCCGACGCGGTGGCCGCGGGACGAGTGGAAGCCAGCGGCGAACGCAGCGATCTCTCGGAATGGCTGCCGCTGACCGGCGGGTTCTGAGAGACCGAGCACCTCAACCAACCCTGCCGAGGGCTTAGTGTCCGTTTCTGCAGGTTGATCAAGGCCTGCTCGTGCCGCGCCCCCACGACGCATCAGGCACGTCCATGATCAACCCGCAGAAACGGACACGGCTACCTTGTGACTTTGACCTTTGTGCTCGCTTTGCTGGTGCCTTGGAAGAGTAGGCGCAAGGTGTACTTGCCTGGCTTCACCGTTTTGGGCAGTTTCCACTTGAGGGTGTTGGTGCCGGCCTTGGCCTGGACCTGTTTGGTCACGGTCTTCTTTCCCTTGAGTTGAGCTGTCAGCGGCGCGGCGTTGGTGACGCCGTACTGGACTTTGAGGGTCTTGCCGGCCTTAACGGTCTTGGCTCCCGGCGCGAGTACTGCGGAGAGGGTGCCGCCCGGTCCGGGGGGTCCTGACGGCCCGGTGAGCTGGGCGACGACAGTCGAGGGGTTGCTGGTGGCGGTCAGCGCTGTGACCATTCCAGGCAGGAGCCCACTGCTGCTGCAGGTGATCGAAGCGCCGATGTCGGCGCCACTGGGGGTAAACGTCAAACCCGTCTGCCCGGCGATGGCCTGACCGTTGCGCTGCCAGGCCACAGTCACGGTGGAAGCCACCCCCCACACATCCGCGCCGCAGACCAAAGGCAGGCCTGCCTGACCGGTGCCGTTCAAGGCCGGCCGTCGATCATCCGGGGACACCCCAGAGGTGATCTTGCCGATGCGGTTGCCGAAGTTCTCGATGAACCGCAACGAGCCGTCCCGGTCTGAGGTGATCTGGCGCGGACTGCTGTTGGCGTTGGGCAGCAGGTACTCGGTGATGACGCCGTTGGGGGTGATGCGGCCGATCTTGTTCCCGGTGCTTTCGGTGAACCAAAGATTCCCATCAGGACCTGCGGTGATGTCGTTGGGACCGCTGCCAGGAACGGAGAACTCCGCGAGTGAACTGCCGTCGGGAGTGATGCGACCGACTCTGTTACCGGAGGTTGCTGCGAACCAGACGTTGCCGTCCGGTCCTGCTGCGATGCCGCGCGGCCCGCTGGACGCGGCTATCGGGAAGTCCTCGACCACGCCGCTGGGGGTCACCCGTCCGACCTTGTTGCCGAAGAACTCGGTGAACCACACGTTGCCGTCCGGGCCGGCGATGATACCGGCCGGGCTCGCGGAGAAAGTTGGGATCGCGAAGGAGCCCGTCACCTGGCCGGACGTGGACAGACGGTTGATGCTGTTGTTGTTCGCAGCGGTGTACCACAGGTTCCCGTCCGCTCCGGCCGTGATGAAGCTTGCGGACCCTGTGGTGCTGAGCGGGAACTCCGTGATCGCTCCGGATGGTGTGATCCGGCCGATCTGATTGGGAGTTCCCTGGGTGAACCACAGGTTTCCGTCTGGGCCGATGGTGATGTCGCGTGGGCCGCTGTTGGCCGTTGGCGGCGAGAACTCGGTGACCACGCCGCCCGGCGTGACCCGGACGATCTTGCCGGTCCCCAGCTTCACGGTCCAGGCGTTCCCTTCCCCGTCGACCGCGATGCCCTGGGAGTCCCCAGAGCCGATCGGAACCTCTGTGATCACGCCCGGGGGTGGTGCCGCTGATGCGGGCGAAGCAATCGGCAAAGTCACGGCGAGTGCTGCTGCGGCGGCGAGGACTGTGAAGGGCCGCATGTCGGGCCTCCTTCGACGAGGTGAGTGGCAAGTGTAGGCACGCCTGGCAGGAGGTTGGAAGGTCTTGGCCCGGCCTCGCCGAGCAGGAAGCCGGCTACTTGGTGACTTTGACCTTTGTGCTCGCTTTGCTGGTGCCTTGGAACAGCAGGCGCAATGTGTACTTACCTGGCTTCACCTTCTTGGGCAGTTTCCACTTGAGGGTGTTGGTGCCGGCCTTGGCTTGGACCTGTTTGGTCACGGTCTTCTTGCCCTTGAGTTGAGCGGTGAGTGGGACGGCGTTGGTGACGCCGTACTGGACCTTGAGGGTCTTGCCGGCCTTCACGGTCTTGGCTCCCGGCGCGAGGACCGCGGCCAGTGTGCCGCCAGGGCCGGGAGGTCCGGAGAGTTGCGCGACGACCGTGACCGGGTTGCTGGTGGCCGTCAGGCCGGTGAGCATGCCGGGCAACAGGCCAGTGCTGCTGCAGGTGATTGACGCGCCGATGTCGGCGGCGCTGGGTGTGAAGGTCAATCCGGTTTGCCCGGCGATGGCCTGGCCGTTGCGTTGCCAGGCAACGGTCACCGTCGAACTCGGACCCCAGACGTCGGCCGCGCACAGCAGCGGTAGGTCCGCCTGACCGGAGCCGGCAAGACCCGGCTTGCGATCGGATGGGGAGAAACCTGTGGTGATCTTGGAGACCTTGGCTGGGCTTGAGGAGGTGTACCACATGTTCCCGTCCGGGCCAGCGGTGATGAACAGCGGTGTCCCACCGCTGCCGGGGAACTCGGTCATGGTGCCCGATGTGCTGATTCGAATCGGTTTGGCTACGCCAGTTGACCAGAGGTTTCCGTCCGGGCCGGTCGCCATGCCCAGCGGCAGCGAGTTGAGGGTGGGGACTGTGTACTCAGAGATCGTCCCGTCGGGTCCGATCCGACCGATGCGATTGACCGTGGGTTGGGCGAACCACATGTTGCCGTCAGGGCCGGCAACGATCGACTGGGGGTTGCTGCCCGGTGTGGGTATGGGGAACTTCGTGATGGTGCCGGTTGGGGTGATGCGGCCGATCTTGTTGGCAGGGGCGTTGCTTTCGGCGAACCACAGATTGCCGTCGGCCCCAGCAGCGATCGAGCGGGTACCGCTGGCGCCGGTGGGTATGGGGAACTCGGTGATGTCGCCGGTCGGGGTGATGCGGCCGATCTTGTTGGCGAAGGATTCGGTGAACCATACGTTGCCGTCGGGACCGGCGGTGATCCCCACCGGCTGGCTAGCGCCGGTGGGGATGGGGAACTCGGTGATGGTGCCGGTCGGGGTGATCCGTCCGATTTTGTTGCCGACGCTTTCGGTGAACCACAGGTTGCCGTCGGGCCCGGCCGTGATCCCCAAAGGCACGCTGTTGGGGGTGGGCAATGGGAAGTCCGTCACCTGCCCGGTGGTGGTGATGCGGGAGACCTTGTTGTCGGCGTCTTGGGTGAACCACAGGTTCCCGTCCGGGCCCGGCGTGATCCGGGAGGCCGATGCGGGGGCCGCCAACGGGAAGTCGGTGATCTTGCCCGGGCCATCCGCCTGCGCCGCAGGTCCCAGCAGCGACATCGACAGAGCGGCAACTCCACTCAACGTAATCCAACGACGACGGACCATGAGGACCTCCCCGGATCAGGCCACCCAGCATGGCACAGCGACTGCCCCGTCTCATGGTTGTCGCGGCGGTCCAACCCTTGTGCGCCGGTCTGTCCACAGCAAACCCTGTGCAACACTGAGCAAGTGGCGCGCGGCGATGGGCGATTGAACCACGAACTCCTACCCGGTGAAAAAGGTCCGCAGGATGCGTGCGGCGTCTTCGGGGTGTGGGCCCCTGGCGACGAGGTCGCCAAACTCACCTACTTCGGGTTGTACGCCCTGCAACACCGTGGCCAGGAGTCGGCCGGAATCGCCACCAGCGACGGGTCCCAGGTGCTGGTCTACAAGGACATGGGCTTGGTCTCGCAGGTCTTCTCCGACTCGATGCTGGCCTCGCTGCACGGTCACATCGCCATCGGGCACGCGCGCTATTCGACCACGGGGTCCAGCGTGTGGGAGAACGCGCAGCCGACCTTCCGGGCCACCGCCACCGGGCACATCGCCCTGGGGCACAACGGAAACCTGACGAACACCCATGAACTGGCCGAGCGACTGGCGACGCTGGACTCCGGGGAACTGCCGCTGGACAGCACTGTGATCTCGACGTCGGACACCGATCTGATCACCGCTCTTCTCGCCGCACATCCTGGCGAGTCGATGGAGCAGGCAGCCATGGCCGAGCTACCACGGCTGCGCGGGGCCTTCTCGCTGGTGTTCCTCACCGAGAACACCCTGTACGCCGCGCGCGACCCACAGGGGATCCGGCCGCTGTGCCTTGGCCGGCTGGAGCGCGGCTGGGTGATCGCGAGCGAAACGGCGGCGCTGGACATCGTCGGGGCGTCTTTCGTGCGCGAGATCGAACCGGGCGAGTTCGTGGCCATCGACGAGAATGGCGTGCGGTCGTCCAAGTTCGCCGCACCCGCGCCTAAGGGCTGCCTGTTCGAGTACGTGTACCTGGCCCGGCCAGACTCGATTCTCAACGGCCACAGCATCCACGGGGTTCGGGCTGCAGTGGGCCGGCGCCTGGCGATCGAAGCGCCTGCCGATGCCGACATCGTCATCCCCGTGCCGGAGAGCGGAACCCCCGCAGCCATCGGGTACGCCCAGCAGTCGGGCTTGCCGTTCGCGCAGGGCCTGGTCAAGAACGCCTACGTTGGCCGCACCTTCATCCAGCCTTCACAGACCATCCGGCAGTTGGGTCTGCGGCTGAAGCTCAACCCGCTTGCCGAAGTCATCTCCGGCAAGCGCCTGGTCGTTGTGGACGACTCGATCGTGCGCGGTAACACCCAGCGGGCGATCGCGCGGATGCTGCGCGAGGCGGGTGCGCGCGAGGTGCACGTTCGGATCTCCTCCCCGCCCGTCCAGTGGCCCTGTTACTACGGCATCGACTTCGCATCACGTGCCGAACTCATCGCCCCGGGTCTCAGCGTGGAAGACATCCGGACCTCAATAGGGGCAGACTCGCTGGCCTACGTCTCCCTTGACGGACTCATCGAGGCCACCGGCGTCGCGGCCGACCATCTGTGTCGCGCGTGCTTCGACGGTCAGTACCCAGTGCCGCTGGCCGACCCGCAACTGCGCTCCAAGCACATCCTCGAGGTGACCGGTTGAGCAGTTACGCCGACGCCGGGGTGGACGTCGAGGCAGGCGAGCGCGCGGTTGACCTCATGCGCGCCCGGGTCGCCGCAACGATGCGCCCCGAGGTCGTCGGGGACCTCGGCGGGTTCGCTGGGCTGTTCGACGCCTCCGCTTTGGCGAGGTTCCAGCGGCCGTTGCTAGCCACCGCGACTGACGGCGTGGGCACCAAGATCGCGATCGCGCGAGCCATGGATGTTCACGACACGATCGGCATCGACCTGGTCGCCATGGTGGTCGACGACCTCGTGGTCTGCGGGGCCGAACCGTTGTTCATGACCGACTACATCGCCACCGGCAAGGTGGTGCCCGAGCGGATCGCAGCGATCGTCGGTGGCATCGCAGCCGGCTGTGAGCAGGCAGGCTGCGCACTGCTCGGCGGGGAAACGGCCGAGCATCCGGGACTCATGGCCCCCGATGAGTACGACGTCGCCGGCGCGGGCACGGCCGTTGTCGAGGCGGATCGCCTACTCGGTCCCGACCGGGTTGAGCCCGGCGACACGGTGATCGCGATGGCCTCATCGGGGCTGCACTCCAACGGCTACTCCCTGGCGCGCAAGGTGCTTCTGGCCGATTGGGCTCTGGAACGCGAGGTCCCCGAATTCGGCCGGACCCTCGGCGAGGAGATGCTCGAGCCCACCCGCATCTACACCAAGGACTGCCTTGCACTGGCCGAGGCCGACCTCGTGCACGCCTTCTCCCATGTGACTGGCGGCGGACTCGCCAGCAACCTGGCCCGCGTCCTGCCCTCCAACCTGCATGCGGACATTCGGCGTTCCACCTGGGAGGCGCCCCCGGTCTTCGAGGTGCTGATGGACCGCGGAGTGGACCGCGCTGATGCCGAGCGCACCTTCAACATGGGCATCGGGATGGTGGCTATCGTTCCGGATGCGCAACCGGTCTTGAGTCTTTTGGCCCAGCGTGGAATACCCGCCTGGGTGTGCGGCGATGTGCGCGATCGCCGCAGCGGCGACACCGGCGACGCCCCGGCCAAGGGTGGCGCGGGCGGCTCGGTTCGGCTTATCGGCTGAACGGCCACCTGACACGGGTGGCCTAAGCGCGCTAGTGTTCCACGCACTGACGTGGAGGTCATGATGCTCAAGAAACTCACTCGAATCGGCCTGGCCACCGCGCTCGGGACAAGTCTGCTGGTTGGTGCTGGCGCTGCCATCCCGGCACAGGCAAAGACCGTCAACGCCTGCGTCAAGAAGAGCACCGGCGAGGTGCGCATCCTCAGCGGCAAGAAGAAGTGCAAGAAGGGCTGGAAAAAGATCTCCTGGAACCAAAAGGGCAAAACCGGCCCGCAGGGCAACCAGGGTGCTCAGGGGCCCAACCTGTCAGTCATCGATGGCAACGGCAAGACGGTGGGTCGATTCCTGGGGCTGTTCCCTGAGGGACCCACGCTGATCTTCGCGGAGATCGACGGCGGTTCGTACATGTTCCTGCCCAACGGAGTCTTGTTCTCGATCAATGGCGGGTCGCCGAGCTTCAAGACGAACGCCTGCAACGGCACGGCCTACCTGCAGTCGAGCTCCCCGCAAACCACCCAGTTCATCACCGGGTCCGCCGGTGGCCCGTCTCGGCTTGTGTACAGGCCGACGTCGCCGACATTCGGGCCTGCGTCCGCATGGAAGTTCACCGCAACGACAGAGGCAGTGAATGCACTGCCGATGTGGGAGCTTGACGACACGGGTGCGTGCGTGCCCGACCCGCCCAATTTCACGGGCACACTGGTCGCGCTTGAGCGGGTCACAGCTCCATTGGACGTGCCCGGCCCCTTGAAGATCGGCTGAATGGGTTCACCATGAACAAGCTGATCGCATCCACCGCAGCCATGGCCCTAGTAGGGGCAGCAGGACTCGCGGTGGCCGAGCCCGCGTCTGCGGCCAAGAAGTACACCGCGTGTGTCAAGAAGTCCAACGGTGAACTGCGCCTGTTGCAGGGAAAGACGAAGAAGTGTGGCAAAGGCTGGAAGAAGATCAAGTGGACCAAGGCCGGACCGAAGGGTTCGACCGGATCCACAGGTCCGGTGGGTTCGCCCAACTCGCTTGGGAACGTGGTCGATGCCAACGGAGCGGTCGTCGGCGTGGCCGTTGGCCAGTTCTCATTCCCTGTGACTGTCTTCTTCGTGCGTGTCGATGGGGGCGATTTCGCCTATTACCCGAATGGCTGGCTGGTTCCGATTGGGAGTTACCCGCTGTACGACAACGCTACTTGCACGGGCACGCCCTTCCTTGCCGCAAATGACGCTTGGGAAAGGGACGCGCTCGCCCAGGACTCCAGTTTCCGGGTGGTCTATCGCACCTCATCCTCGCCCACGCTGGGTCCAACCAGTGCCTACAAACTGGATGGCACATCGACTCCGGTGCTCAACCTTGCCACGTGGCAACGCGACTTCGCGGGCAACTGCGAAGCGGCGTCGTCTGAGACTGGATTCCGCCTGCCGTTGTCCAGTGTCCCCGCGCCGGCCGACTACGTTGGACCGCTGAGGATGGGGTGATTCCCTAGGGGATCGTGGGGCTACCCAGCGGTGTGCGCTGCTGAGGCAGGGACCCTTCCAGCAGTGCGTTCACTTCGCTGGCCAGGTACCGCCTGTGCCCGCCGAGGGTCTTCACGCATGACAGCTTTCCGGCTTTCGCCCACCGCGTAACGGTCTTCGGATCGACTCGGAAAAGCGAAGCCACCTCAGACGGAGTAAGCAGCTCCTCAGGGGTGCCGAGATTGGCGCTCATACATGCTCCATATGTCCGATAAGAGGGTTGGCTTGAGTCTCGCACCCATCCAGGAGGGCGGCAACCGCACGAAACGAATCGGGGTGGGTAAGGTGCGGATCGAGCCGGGCAGGAGGTAGTCTTGCCCGAGAGGGCCACGTGCCCGTCATGTATCTGTCAACTGACCTTCGGGGTATATCCCGGGCGAGGGGGTCGAGCCATATGGGGCGCGGCCGTGCAAAGGCTAAGCAGACCAAGGTTGCGCGCGAATTGAAGTACAACGCGCCTCAAACCGACCTTGCGGCTCTGCAGGCCGAACTGAGCGGAACGTCCAAGTCGTCGCACGACGAGGACTTCGATGTGGACGAGTACGAGGAGTACGACAAGTACGCAGACAGCGAAGAGGATTGACCACGCGAGTCTGAGCGTGCGCTCGGCAATTTTGCGCGTTCCGTGCGGATGTGGCGGTGGAATCCCTCGTCAAGAGCCTTCCCAGGACTTTGTGACCGGACCGTTATCGATTCTTGATGACTTGTAATCGAGATCCAGAGGCTGGTAGCCGATCCTATAGGGGTGGTTAGGTCAGCGAAGCAGTTGAAGAACGGCGACACCATCGACGTGGAGGGCGACCACCTTGTCGTGTTTCACTTCTGCGAGGAGTACGGGCAGGTGATCGTGGATGCCGTGAGCGAGGTTTCCGCGCGCCGCTACGAACTGCACTACGCGCCAGACGCGCGCGTAAGCGTGCTGTAGCCACTCAGAATTTGAAGGTCATCTTCTTGGGGCCTTTGAGCGCCTTGTCGATCGTGGATCGCAGCGACGGCCCGTTCATCGCGCCGGCTTGTGAGTGCAGGACCTGACCGTTGCGCATGACAACCAGAGTGGGAATCGCTGTCACGCCGAAGGCCTGCGCCAGACCTGGATTCGCGTCCACATCGACCTTGCCGAAGATCACGTCGGCGTAGTCGCCCGAAACCTCGGTGTAGACCGGCGCGAACGATTTGCAGGGCCCGCACCAATCGGCCCAGAAGTCGATCACGACCGTTTTGCCGGCGGTCGCTTCGTTGAAGTTGCTGTCGTTCAGTTCGGTGGTTGCCACGCAATTTCCAACCGGGCGCAGCGCGGCGGCATTCCCGCCGGTAGCCTGACCGAGTGTCCAGCGCCGCCATCAGTTGTGGATCGGCCTTGACCGCGCAAGTCGGTGCCGAGGTTCTCGCTGCAGGTGGCAACGCGGTGGATGCTGCGATTGCGGCCGCGTTCGCCTCGACAGTCTCCGAACCCGGGGTCTCCAGCATGGGTGGGGGCGGCTTCATGCTGGTCCGGCTGCCGGACGGGCAGACGAAGATGCTGGACTTCTTCACCACCGTGCCGTCGGGTCCGGCTGGGCAGCGGGAGACCGTCACCGTCACCTACTCGGGGGCCACCCAGGACTTCCACGTCGGAGTGGCCACGGTGGCCGTGCCCGGGTGTCTGGACGGCTTTCTCGAGGCGCACCGGCGTTGGGGCACTTGGGCCTTGCCGGAGGTCGTGGCGCCCGCGGCCGGTCTGGCGCGCAAAGGCGTGCGACTTGAGCCGGCCCAGGCCCACGCAATGGCGCTCATCGACCCGGTCCTGCGGTTGACGAGCGACATCCGTTCGCGGATGGCTCCGACCGGGCCACTACTGGGCGCAGGCCAGATTTTCGCCGATGAGGAGTTTGCGGACTTCCTTGATGACGTGGCGGCGGCAAGGATTCTCGGCGTCGGGGACCTCGTGGAGCAGTTCGCGGCTTTGATGCCCGACGGGCCCATCACGGCGGAGGATCTGCGGGGGTATCGCGTCCTTGAGCGCGAACCACTTGTCGCATCGATCCGCGGCGGGACCATCGCGACCAACCCGATGCCGTCGCTGGGCGGGTCAATCGTGGCGCACGTGTTGGCCGACCTCGCCGACGACGCCCATCCGCAGCCTGCCGCTATTGCAGCAGCACTGGCAGAGACGACTGCTTGGTTGAAGGAGCAGGTCAGCGGTCCGATCTCCACGGCCGGTACTACGCACATCAGTGTCGTGGATGCCGGAGGGATGGCCGCTGCTCTGACGCTGTCCAACGGGGTTGGTGGTGGGGTGATGCTGCCCGGCACGGGGGTGCATCTCAACAACATGATGGGCGAGGACGACCTGCACCCGGGCGGTCCTGACTCCGCGCGGCCCGGCGAACGGATCCGGTCGATGATGGCCCCCAGCGTGGTCACTTTCGACGGTGCGACGCTCGTCCTCGGAACCGGCGGAAGTGAGCGGATCCGCAGTGCCCTGACCCGTGTGATCACGCTGCTGCTCGGCGGTGATTCGGACCTCGCGGGTGCGGTCGAGGCGCCGCGAGTGCACGTGGACAACCAGGGGATCATCCAGGTCGAGCCCGGTCTGCGGGCCGATCAGGTGGCAGCGCTGGGCGAACTGGGCGAGGTGAGTATGTGGCCGGATCGCCACTTCTACTTCGGTGGGGTCAACGCCGTGCTGGTCGGCGCCGACGGTGAGGTTGTGGCCCACGCTGATCCTCGCCGCGGTGGCGCGGCGGTGGTTGTGCCGGTTTGACTTGGGGGCGGGTCGGCGGCCGGTTCGCGGACTGGCGCGGCTCGCTGGCCTCCTGGTTAGAGGTTGTGCTGTTGGTTAGCGAATCCACGCGTTGTTTCGCTAACGAGGACCACAACCTCTAACGCGGGCCGTGGGGGGCCGTGAAACCGAGCGGGCCGCGCGGTGGCGGCCGGGGCCGGTTCGCGGGCTGGCGCGCCTGGCTGGCCTCCTGGTTAGAGGTTGTGCTGTTGGTTAGCGAATCCACGCGTTGTTTCGCTAACGAGGACCACAACCTCTAACGCGGGCCGTGGGGGGCCGTGAAACCGGGGCGCGTCACCGAACCGGCGCCAGAGCCCCCCCAGAAACGCCGAACTCCCGGCCCCACGAAGGGAACCGGGAGTTCGCGAAGGTCGGATCAGGCACAGCCCCAGGGGCCCCAGCCGGATTGCTTCCAGAGCTTCCAGGCCATGTGGTCCTGAGCGAACTTCGGCGCTTGGTGGGCGTACGAGGAGTACTTGCCGCCGCCGATGCCGCGCCACGTGCCGGCCGCGAACTGGTAGGCACCGTAGTAGCCGTTGCCGGTGTTGATGCCGTAGTAGCCGCCGGACTCGCACTGGCGGACCTTGCGGGGCATCGAGCCCTTGGCCCAAACCTTGGCGATGGCGATCTCGCGAAGCTGCCGCTTGTTGAGGCTGTACTTCTTCACGAACTTGTACTGGATGGGGTACGAAGCCGCCTTCCCGCGGGACGCGCGGTCCTTGCGGTCGTTCTGCTTCTTGGAAGCAGTCGGGGCGGCCATTGCGGGGGCGGCCACGGTGGTGGCGCCGAGCCCGGCGATGGCGAAGGCAGCAACGGGCATGACAAGTGCTTTACGCAAAACAGTTCCTTGGTCGGACGTCCCCTCGCGTGGCCGGTACTGCGCCGCGGTCCGTGGGGCGGTCAACGAGATCCGGTTCGGTCCTCGCCGCATCGAAGGCTTCTCCGACGCGTCCCTTCGACCTTGGCATGCCCTGAGCCAGGGCACAACCGACTGTGATGAAGCCCACTTTCACTATCCGTAGGAGTTCGGTCACCCTGCGTGCGAAATCGGTACAGAAAATGACAAATCGCCGCGGAAACCCCGTTGGCGCCTTGTCTTAGGTAAGCCTTACAGTCAGCCCTATGACCAATGCGATCGAGGCCGAAGGCCTGGTGAAGATCTACCCCGCGCGTCGCGGGTCCTCCGAGGTGCGGGCGCTCGATGGGGTCGATCTGGTGGTGCCGGAGGGGACGGTGCTCGGCTTGCTGGGACCGAACGGCGCGGGCAAGACCACCACGGTTCGCATCCTCACCACTTTGCTGCGCCCCGATTCCGGGAAGGCCAGGGTGGCGGGATTCGATGTGGTGGAACAGTCCCAGGATGTCCGCCGGGCGATCGGGCTGTCTGGGCAGTACTCGGCCGTGGATGAGAACCTCACCGGCTGGGAGAACCTGTACATGTTCGGTCGCCTCTACGAGATGCCCAAGCAGCGAGCCAAGGTGCGCGCCGATGAACTCCTGGAGCAGTTCAACCTCACCGAGGCTGGCGGCCGGACCGTCAAGACCTACTCCGGGGGAATGCGCCGTCGGCTGGACCTGGCCGGGGCGCTGACCGGTCAGCCGCATCTGCTCTTCCTCGACGAGCCGACCACCGGGCTCGACCCACGCAGCCGCCTGGGCATGTGGGATGTGATCCGCGATCTTGTCCGGCAGGGGACCACGCTGCTGCTCACAACGCAGTACTTGGAGGAGGCCGACGAACTGGCCGACACCATCGCCGTGGTGGACGCTGGCAAGATCATCGCGCAAGGGACCGCGGACGAACTCAAGGCGCAGGTCGGGGGGGAGCGCATCGAGGTGGTTGTCCGCGAGCGGGCCGGCCTGGACCGGGCGCGCGAAGTGCTCGGTGGCCTGCTCAGGGCCGAGGTGGAGGTCGACGAGCACACCCGCCGGCTGATCGCTTCGAGCACAGGTGGCGCCCAGCAGTTGGTCGAAGTCGTGCAGGCCATGGGCGAGGCCGATCTCACGATCGATGATGTGGCGTTACGCCGACCGACTCTGGACGACGTCTTCCTGACCCTCACCGGCCATCACACGGCAGACGAGAACGCGGAGGAAAGCGCATGAGCATGTTGCAGACCGGTCCGTTGTCGGACTCGCTGGTGATCATGTGGCGCAACCTCAAGCGCATTCCCAGGATCCCCGAGCTTGCGATCTTCGCGATCCTGCAGTCGATCATGTTCGTGCTGTTGTTCGCGTTCGTGTTCGGCGGAGCGATTCCTTTGCCCGGCGGGGGTGACTACAAGGAATTCCTGATGCCGGGTATCTTCGCCCAAACGATCGCTTTCGCATCGGCCACCACTGCGGTGGGTATGGCTGACGACATGGGTAAGGGGTTGATCGACCGGTTCCGCTCGTTGCCGATGGCACGCTCAGCTGTCCTTTCCGGGCGAACCGTCGCGGACACCATCTACCAAGCAGGGATCCTCGTGGTCCTGATGCTGGCCGGACTGGTCGTCGGGTGGAGTGTGAACAATGGCCTGGCGCAGTTCCTGCTCGCCGTGGCGTTGTTGCTCGCATTCGCCCATGTCATGTCCTGGTTGGGGATCTGGATCGGGCTGTCGGTGCCCAACACGGAGGCGGCTCAGCAGCTGACCTTTGTGACGATCTTCCCGCTGACCTTCATCTCGAACGTTTTCGTCCCACCGGCCTCCCTTCCGCCGATCCTGCAGCCGATCGCTGAGTGGAACCCGGTGAGCACGCTTACCGCCGCCACCAGGGAACTGTTCGGCAACCCGAACCCTTACGTCGGTGATGGTTTTCCGAGTCAGTATCCGATCCTGGTGACCATCGGGTGGATGATTGTGCTCCTTGCCATCTTCGCCCCGCTGGCAATCCGCAAGTACCGCAACGCCAGTCGGTAGGTCGCGTCAAGCCAATCCGGAACTGCCCGACTGACCGAGGCGTGCGTTGAGGTAGTCGATGAGTCGAGAGGACGCCTCGTCGCTGGGCTTCTCGTCAAGTTGCAGGTTCACCGTGTCCATTCCCCACGAGTTGATCGTGCTACGCAGCTGTCTCAGTGCCTTCTCGCCGGTGCGGGCGATAAGTCGCTTCTCGGCCCATTCTTGCTCCCGGCGCCGCAGCGCCG
>CAVSZD010000007.1:0-890160 GCA_963732355.1 uncultured Actinomycetota bacterium
TCATCTCTGCATTGACATCGACCGCGGTGGTGGCCGGTATGGCTGGGGCGGCGGTAATGGCTACGGCTACGCCGGCAGCCGCGGACACTAATTTCCCGGCGGTTGACGGCCCACCTCCGTACGACACGACAAAGACCAATCCTCCTCTAGCGGCTAAATGCGGCTTGGAGTTTGGACTGGTCCTTGACTCCTCAGGATCAATTGGTGGCCAGATGCCGAACCTCAAGGTGGCCGCCGACGCCTTCGTTGACGCCCTGGTCGACACAGGGAGCAAGGTTGCAGTTACCAGTTTCTCTTCGAGCAGCCCTGGTACCGGGTCTAACCCGACACCGTTCAACCTCTCCCCGACACCCCTGACGACTGCCAACCTCTCGAAGCCCGACAACACGGGCATCAAGGACAGTTACCGGGGGCTGAACTCATCGGGTTCCACGAACTGGCAGGATGGCCTGCTCAAGATGCAGAACTTCTTCCCGCAATTCAGCGGCTCGGCACCCGACTTGGTGATCATGATCACCGACGGAAATCCCAACAGGATCAACAGTGCTGGCGGCGGCACGGAGAGCGCAACGCCGGACGGGTCGAGGAAGGCCACTAACCCTGCGATCGCTATCGCGAATGGCATGAAAACCGATGGCGTCCACATGTTCGCGATCAAAGTCGGAACGGGGAACCTGAATCCGATCAAGGCCATCACCTACGACACACCGTATACGTCCAGTCCTTCGAACTTCCGCACAGCTGACTTCATGGAGACAACGGACTACGCGGCTCTGAAGGCGGACCTCGAGTCGATCGCCGCGGATCTCTGTGGCGCACAGGTCACCATCACCAAACAAGAGAAGACTCCTGCAAGCAACGACTACCAGCCCGCCAGTGGTTGGAAGTTCAAGACAACAGTCACCAGCCCGGACGCTGCAGGCAAGTGGGTCCTGCCGAGCACAGGCGCGATTTCTCAGAACTTCGCCAGCACGAAGGAGGCGACGACAGGTGCTGACGGTACGGCAACCTTCAAGTGGCAACCCCAAGGGGTGAACAACACCACACCCGTCCTCATCGAGGAGGACTTGACGTCCAAGACGGACCCATACGAGCGAGATCCACTGCTTAAGTGCACCAAGAGCAACATCGGCCTCCCTGGGACATTCCCGTTCGATGTCCCCCTCGGCCCGGATGGCAAGTGGAACCTAACCACGGCTCTCGGTGCCTCGCTGAAGCCTGGCGACAAGGTCAATTGCACCGCCAAGAACACCCTCACGCAGTTGAAGTTGGCCAAGACCGTGGTGGGTGGGGGCTCCGACCCCGCGAACTGGACCCTGACCGCAAAGGACCCGCAGGGTGCAACCGTCTACTCAGGGCCCGGGAACCAGTCCTCCTTCAAGGTCGTTAACGGCGGGATAGCGTACACCTTGGGCGAGGTCGCGCCTCAGACCACGACGCCGCCCGGCGTTCAGTACGACCCGAGTTCTTGGTCGTGCGACGGATCCGCAGTACTGACCGGCAACGTTGTCACGATTCCGGCGGGCACGGAGACCACATGCAGTATCACCAACACCCGGACCTGGAGGGTGACGTTGACCAAGAAGTGGGACAACGGCACCGCCGGTGACAAGGTGCAGTTGCAGATCGGTGGGGCGCGTACCGCGACCAACGTCTCCACGGCCGCCGGCACGTCCGGCGTGCAGACCGACACCCAGAACCAGGCCAGCGCCTCCAACGTGCCGGTCGGCGGGAACGTCACCCTCAACGAGTTGTTCCAGGTCGAGACCGGCTCCTACGGCACCCCGGCCTACACCTGCACCGGGGTCACCCTGGCCCCCAACGCCAAGACGTTCACGATGCCGAACAACAACGTGGACTGCTTCGTCACCAACACCAACGCCACCAAGACGGTGACGTTGACCAAGAAGTGGGACAACGGCACCGCCGGTGACAAGGTGCAGTTGCAGATCGGTGGGGCGCGTACCGCGACCAACGTCTCCACGGCCGCCGGCACGTCCGGCGTGCAGACCGACACCCAGAACCAGGCCAGCGCCTCCAACGTGCCGGTCGGCGGGAACGTCACCCTCAACGAGTTGTTCCAGGTCGAGACCGGCTCCTACGGCACCCCGGCCTACACCTGCACCGGGGTCACCCTGGCCCCCAACGCCAAGACGTTCACGATGCCGAACAACAACGTGGACTGCTTCGTCACCAACACCAACGCCACCAAGACGGTGACGTTGACCAAGAAGTGGGACAACGGCACCGCCGGTGACAAGGTGCAGTTGCAGATCGGTGGGGCGCGTACCGCGACCAACGTCTCCACGGCCGCCGGCACGTCCGGCGTGCAGACCGACACCCAGAACCAGGCCAGCGCCTCCAACGTGCCGGTCGGCGGGAACGTCACCCTCAACGAGTTGTTCCAGGTCGAGACCGGCTCCTACGGCACCCCGGCCTACACCTGCACCGGGGTCACCCTGGCCCCCAACGCCAAGACGTTCACGATGCCGAACAACAACGTGGACTGCTTCGTCACCAACACCAACGCCACCAAGACGGTGACGTTGACCAAGAAGTGGGACAACGGCACCGCCGGTGACAAGGTGCAGTTGCAGATCGGTGGGGCGCGTACCGCGACCAACGTCTCCACGGCCGCCGGCACGTCCGGCGTGCAGACCGACACCCAGAACCAGGCCAGCGCCTCCAACGTGCCGGTCGGCGGGAACGTCACCCTCAACGAGTTGTTCCAGGTCGAGACCGGCTCCTACGGCACCCCGGCCTACACCTGCACCGGGGTCACCCTGGCCCCCAACGCCAAGACGTTCACGATGCCGAACAACAACGTGGACTGCTTCGTCACCAACACCAACGCCACCAAGACGGTGACGTTGCAGAAGGAATGGGTCAACGGGGCCAAGGGCGACAAGGTGAAGCTGGTCATCACCGGCGGCACCAACGGTGAGGCCACCTCCGAGGCCAACGGCGACGCCGGATCGTGGACCGACACCCAGAACAAGGCCACCGCCACCGTCGGCACCGGCAACACGTTCAGCGTCGACGAACAGTGGCTGGTCAAGAACGGCCAGTACGGCACCGCCGAGGTCCAGTGCAAGGCCGGCCAGACCGTCCTGCAGCCCGACAACGGCAAGTACAAGGTCGAAGGCGCCGACATCCTGTGCACCATCACCAACCGCAACGCCACCAAGACCGTGTCGTTGCAGAAGGAATGGGTCAACGGGGCCAAGGGCGACAAGGTGAAGCTGGTCATCACCGGCGGCACCAACGGTGAGGCCACCTCCGAGGCCAACGGCGACGCCGGATCGTGGACCGACACCCAGAACAAGGCCACCGCCACCGTCGGCACCGGCAACACGTTCAGCGTCGACGAACAGTGGCTGGTCAAGAACGGCCAGTACGGCACCGCCGAGGTCCAGTGCAAGGCCGGCCAGACCGTCCTGCAGCCCGACAACGGCAAGTACAAGGTCGAAGGCGCCGACATCCTGTGCACCATCACCAACCGCAACGCCACCAAGACCGTGTCGTTGCAGAAGGAATGGGTCAACGGGGCCAAGGGCGACAAGGTGAAGCTGGTCATCACCGGCGGCACCAACGGTGAGACCACCTCCGAGGCCAACGGCGACGCCGGATCGTGGACCGACACCCAGAACAAGGCCACCGCCACCGTCGGCACCGGCAACACGTTCAGCGTCGACGAACAGTGGCTGGTCAAGAACGGCCAGTACGGCACCGCCGAGGTCCAGTGCAAGGCCGGCCAGACCGTCCTGCAGCCCGACAACGGCAAGTACAAGGTCGAAGGCGCCGACATCCTGTGCACCATCACCAACCGCAACGCCACCAAGACCGTGTCGTTGCAGAAGGAATGGGTCAACGGGGCCAAGGGCGACAAGGTGAAGCTGGTCATCACCGGCGGCACCAACGGTGAGGCCACCTCCGAGGCCAACGGCGACGCCGGATCGTGGACCGACACCCAGAACAAGGCCACCGCCACCGTCGGCACCGGCAACACGTTCAGCGTCGACGAACAGTGGCTGGTCAAGAACGGCCAGTACGGCACCGCCGAGGTCCAGTGCAAGGCCGGCCAGACCGTCCTGCAGCCCGACAACGGCAAGTACAAGGTCGAAGGCGCCGACATCCTGTGCACCATCACCAACCGCAACGCCACCAAGACCGTGTCGTTGCAGAAGGAATGGGTCAACGGGGCCAAGGGCGACAAGGTGAAGCTGGTCATCACCGGCGGCACCAACGGTGAGGCCACCTCCGAGGCCAACGGCGACGCCGGATCGTGGACCGACACCCAGAACAAGGCCACCGCCACCGTCGGCACCGGCAACACGTTCAGCGTCGACGAACAGTGGCTGGTCAAGAACGGCCAGTACGGCACCGCCGAGGTCCAGTGCAAGGCCGGCCAGACCGTCCTGCAGCCCGACAACGGCAAGTACAAGGTCGAAGGCGCCGACATCCTGTGCACCATCACCAACCGCAACGCCACCAAGACCGTGTCGTTGCAGAAGGAATGGGTCAACGGGGCCAAGGGCGACAAGGTGAAGCTGGTCATCACCGGCGGCACCAACGGTGAGGCCACCTCCGAGGCCAACGGCGACGCCGGATCGTGGACCGACACCCAGAACAAGGCCACCGCCACCGTCGGCACCGGCAACACGTTCAGCGTCGACGAACAGTGGCTGGTCAAGAACGGCCAGTACGGCACCGCCGAGGTCCAGTGCAAGGCCGGCCAGACCGTCCTGCAGCCCGACAACGGCAAGTACAAGGTCGAAGACGCCGACATCCTGTGCACCATCACCAACACCAGGTCGACGGCCAAGATCACACTCGAGAAGCAATTCGTGGGCCCAGGCGACGCGACGAAGTGGGAGTTGTCCGCTGAGCCGATTGACGTACCGGGTCAGGTGAAGGTCAGCGGGCAATGGTGACCCGACGTCGCCGGGTGGCGTCAACCAAGTCGACTGTCTTCTCGGGCAAGTACCAACTTGCCGAGGACGGGCCAGGCGGTTATACCCCGGGCGAGTGGGTGTGCCTGCCTGCGAACGACAAGCTCGGGCACCGTGACGGCGGCAGACATCCAGGATGCACTGAACGATGACGAGAAGATCACGCTGAATCCTGGTGACAATATCGTCTGCACGATCATCAACACTCGCGACCTGGGCTCGTTGACGATCACCAAGTCGTTCGACCCGAAGACCTCGGGTTACGACAAGGCGTTCGACATCGACTACAAGTGCGGTGACGACCCGAAGCAGACTGTTTCGCTGAAGGCCAAGGAGTCGAAGACGATCGATGGCATCCCGACCGGTACCGAGTGCACCGTCTCGGAGGTCAAGCCGACCGATCCGCCGGAGGGCTGGTCGTTCTCCGAGCCGATCTACGACCCGGCAGACGGGAAGGTGAACGGTCACCAAGAAGGACCAGACCGTGTCCGTCACCGTCACGAACGAGATCCTGAAGCCTGGGATCAAGATCGTGAAGACCGCGTCACCGACCCAGGTCAACCCCGGCGAGATCGTCACCTACACCTACACGGTGACCAACCCGGGCGACACCGAGTTGCTCGACGTCAAGGTCAGCGACGACAAGTGCTCCCCCGTGGAGTACAAGTCCGGGGACGCTAACAACGACAAGAAGCTGCAGACCAGCGAAACCTGGATCTACACCTGCAGCCAGCCGATCAGCGTGGCGACCACCAACGTCGCGACGGTGACTGGCAAGGACAAGAACGGCAAGACGGTCACAGCCACAGACACCGTCACGGTTCCTGTGGTCAACCCGGTCGTGGTCAAGAAGATCTGCCCGATCGACGTGACGCTGCACAAGCCGACGCCGAAGAAGGTCGGTAACAAGATCTTGACCGACAAGATCAAGACCAAGAAGTCCTCCTGTGTGCTACTCAAGCCCGTGGTGCTCTGCCGGCCACTGGCCAGCACCACCGCAGGCGAGAAGGCCTTCTGCCAGACCAAGGTCACCAAGACCGGCCGGGTCACGGTCAAGACCAAGGGCTACGACGCCGTGCGCGTCACGGTCATCGTCAGGGCCAAGCCCAAGCCCGGCTTCGAAGACCGCTGGAAGCCCAACAGCTGGCGCAAGTCCTGGATCCTCAGGTAACCCCAGCACCCAGTCGATGGCCCCCGCCCCAACAGGAGCGGGGGCCATCGCGTGTGCAAACCACCTGAATGCACCGCACCCAAGGACCCAGGGAGTTCACTCCCGACTGCAATTCAAATGGTCTGCGGCGCATATCGACCTGCACGGACTTCGCCACTAGGCCTCTTGCGCGCGATCCGCCCCCAGTTCGCCACACACGCTTACACGCAGATGGAGCGGGAGGCGAACATCAACAACCCGCTCGGCTCCTCGTAAGACCACCTGCATGTCGCCGTCTTGCGCAGGTTCCACCATTTGGGCGATATTCGCACTGAGTAGTCAGAGGTTATGCTTAACCTCCGAACAGCCCACTCCGTATCACCCTTTCGGACGACTACCCCGCTGCATATGTCACGTAAGGTAGCCGAACGCCCCGCTTTAGTCCCGAACCCGACCAAACGAAAGGTCCGCACATGCGAAGACGAGTCCTCTCCGCCCTCACGGCGACGGCACTGGGCGCGGGTCTGGTGACGGTGGCAGCAGCAGTGCCAGCCTCCGCCACACCCCAACCCACCACTAACCCTGAACTTGCGGGATGTGGCATCCCTGTGACCCTGGTGCTGGATGCTTCGAGTTCCATCAGCCCGGGCCCACCCGTCAACGAGCAACAGCAGGTCAAGGACGCTGCGAATGCTTTCCTCGATGGGCTCAAGGACACCAACTCGACGGCGCGAGTGGTGCAGTTCTCTGGCACATCGGACGAGATATCTCCGCGGCGGAGTATCAGCGGCACTGATCTTGCGACAACCAAGAGTGAGATCCAGTCCGAATACCACATCCTGAACACCAATAATCCAGTTCCACCGCCCTATGTCTACCCAGGAACGAACTGGGAGTCGGCGCTCTGGTTCACGAACCAGCCTGTGGAGGAGATGAAGAACGGACTGGTCGTATTCATCACGGATGGCGACCCCACCCGCATCGGTACTACTACAAGCACCTCAACCGACGCCACGACTGCCACCAACGCAGCGATCCCCAAAGCGAACGACCTCAAGGCGCTGGGCAACCGAGTGCTGGCCGTTGGCGTTGGTAGCGCGATCAACGATGGCTCCAAGGAGCGCCTGAAGAAAGTCTCCGGCCCAATTCTTGTCGACTCAATAGAACCCGGCAAGACGATCAACGACTTCGATGTTCTCGTTAGCAACACGTTCTCCGGCCTCGAGCAGTCCCTGAAGAACGTCGCCTCCTCCCTGTGTGGCGGCGCCATCACCATCCAGAAGCTCACGGACGAGGGCGTCAACGGCGCCTACGAACCCGCCGCTAGCTGGAACATATCGGCCGAGGTGCTGGGCGCCATGAACCCCGAGGACTTCAGCTGGATCAAGCCGGTGAACAACACGGACGAGAAGGTATCTGACGACACTGCCCCGGCACCCGTGCAGCAAGGCGACCCAGCGAAGGGCACCGTCCAGTTCCAGTACCAGCCGAAAGCCAGTTGGAATCAGAAGGAGCCTCTCCCCTCGATTCGGATCACCGAAACACTCAAGGATGACTTCAACCCGAGGGTCAACTATGGCTACCGGTGTGAGTTCCCCGGAAGCACCCGCACTGCGGTCCAGGGCGATCTCACGGTCGCAGGCGGCAAGGCTTCCTTCGACGTTCCGAACATGAGCGCTGACCAACGACTGAGCTGCCTGATCTACAACAAGCACAAGACGACGACTCTGAAGCTCAAGAAGATCGTCGAGGGTGGCGGCACAACCGACGCTCAGTGGATCATGACTGCCAGCGGCCCCGGAAACGCCCCGTCGTACTCGAAAGCGGGCAACCATTCCACATTCGAGAGCATCTGGGCGAACACCGAGTACACCCTCGGTGAGACTGCCCCCGCGGGCGAGAAGGACAACTACGTCGCTGGCGATTGGTCCTGCGACAAGGGTGTCTCGGTCACGGGAGTGAAGAAGGACAAGATCACCATTCCCGCCGGTACGACTGAGGTGACGTGCACCATCACGAATAGCCGCAAGGGCGAACTGGTGGTCAAGAAGATCACGGATCCGAAGGGCGCGAAGCAGGACTTCACCTTCACTCCGAAAGGCTGGAACGGCGGAGCCAACTTCACGCTGAAGGACGGTGAGCAAAAGTCGAGCGGGAAGATCGCTCCAGGTCGGTACTCTGTGGCGGAGTCTGTGCCTGGTGGGTGGACGCTCACGGACATCACCTGCGATGCGGGGGAACCGTCCAGAGACGGCGATGAGGTGTTCGTGGACGTGGTAGCGGGCACCACGGTGACCTGCGAGTTCAAGAACACCAAACTGACCGCCTATCTGCGCCTGCAGAAGGAGGTTGTCGGCGGATCGGCCGGTAAGTCCGACTGGAAACTGTCGGCCGACGCTGCGGCCCCGTTTGATGGCAAGGACATCGACAAGGTCCCTGGCGACAACGTCGACTACGCAGAGGTGTATGCCGACACGGTCTACACACTGTCCGAGTCCGAGGGTCCGGCCGGCTACACCGCCGGGACCACATGGTCTTGCGTGACCGACGAGAATCCGAAGGACTCCCCCGCACTGGTGAACCCTGGAGACACCGTTTCCCTAGAACCCGGTGAGTACAAGACGTGCACCATTGTGAACACTCGCGACCTGGGCTCCTTGACGATCAGCAAGGTGTTCGATCCGAAGTCGTCTGGTTACGACAAGCCGTTCAACATCGACTACAAATGCGGCGATGACCCGAAGCAGACTGTTGCGGTCGAGGCCGGCAAGTCAAAGACGATCGAAGGTATCCCGACCGGTACCGAGTGCACCGTGACGGAGGCCAAGCCGACCGATCCCCCAGCGGGCTGGTCGTTCTCCAACCCGGTCTACAACCCAGCCGATGGGAAGGTGAAGGTCACGGAGAAGAACCAAACGGTCTCCGTCACAGTCACCAACGAGATCGTCAAGCCTGGGATCAAGATCGTGAAGGATGGGTCTGCGACTCAGGTGAACCCGGGCGAGACTGTCACCTACACCTACGAGGTGACCAACATCGGTGACACGCCTCTCAGCGATGTGAAGGTCAGCGATGACAAGTGCTCGCCGGTGAAATACCAGTCCGGTGACACCGACGGGGACAGCAAACTGCAGCAGGATGAAACCTGGATCTACACCTGCAGCCAGCCGATTACAGTGGCCACCACCAACATCGCGACGGCAACCGGCAAGGACAAGAACGGCACGGAGGTCAGCGCACAAGATGACTTCACCGTGGCGGTGGTCAACCCGATCGTGGTCAAGAAGATCTGCCCGATCGACGTGACGCTGCACAAGCCGACACCGAAGAAGATCGGCAACAAGATCTTGACCGACAAGATCAAGACCAAGAAGTCCTCCTGTGTCCTACTCAAGCCCGTGGTGCTCTGCCGGCCACTGGCCAGCACCACCGCAGGCGAGAAGGCCTTCTGCCAGACCAAGGTCACCAAGACCGGCCGGGTCACGGTCAAGACCAAGGGCTACGACGCCGTACGCGTCACGGTCATCGTCAGGGCCAAACCGAAGCCCGGCTTCGAAGACCGCTGGAAGCCCAACAGCTGGCGCAAGTCCTGGATCCTCAGGTAACCCCAGCACCAACCACGAAGGCCCCCGCCCCACCAGGAGCGGGGGCCTTCGCCGTCGCGCGCCCGCCGGCGAGGCATCACAAATCGGTCATCGCTGCGGCCACGATCCGGGATCAACCGCACCTAGCCGTTCCGACACCTTCCGTTTCGTAATCCCACGGAACTACGCTTGAGGTGTACGGAGAGTTGCTCCGCACAGGTCGGATGGCTGAGGGGGCATCCTTCCACAGGGTGACGGTTCGGCGTTATTGGTCACTCTGCGTTGCTTCCGCAGGGGCGCGCCTTCGGGCAGCCGACACGAGTGGAAGGAACGATCATGTTCGTCAAGCGGATGATCTCCGCAGTAGCAGCCGTAGGGATGGCAGCGGGCCTGACTCTGGCCGCTGGTTCACCCGCTACGGCCACGCAATTACCAGTACCCAATCCACCGCTGACCGCGAAGTGCGGTCTTGACTTCGCGCTGGTGCTGGACAGTTCGGGCTCGATCGGGGAAACGGGTATAGCGAACCTCAAGAAGGCATCCGATGCCTTCACAGAGGCCCTCGTGGACACCGGTTCCGCGGTCTCTGTGACGAGCTTCTCAGACACCAGCCCCGGCTACATCGACTACAACTGGCCTGCGACCCAGGGCACGAACCTCGCCCCCACGGCCCTGACCAGCGCCGGGTTGCCCACGATTCAGGGCAGCTACAAGAACCTTGTGAGCAACGGTATGACCAACTGGCAGGACGGATTCTTGAAGTCGCAGGCGTCGTTCAACGGGTTCACACCCGATAGCGCGCCCGACCTTCTCGTCCTCATCACCGATGGCTACCCCAACACCACCAATGGCGGAGGGGACCCGCTCGGTGAGGCCGTGAAGATCGCCGACCAGATGAAGACCGCAGGTGTGCACATGTTCGGCATCGGTGTCGGCCAGGTGAGCACTAGCGCGATCAAGGCCGTCACGAGCGATGAGGCATTGCTTGCAGACGGTTCCAACTTCGCAACAGCCGGCTACACCACGACGACCGACTACGCCGCGCTTGCCAAGACGATGAAGACGATCGCCGTTCAACTGTGCGCGCCGTCGTTGACGATCACCAAGGTGATCACCTCGTCCGAGAACCCCGAGCCGACACCGGCCGACGGGTGGACGTTCGACACCACAGTGACCATCCCGCAGGGCAAGGGGCAATGGGTCAAGCCCGGCAGCGACGACATCGCCGCTGGCGTGGCCAGCACCAAGTCCGTCGTGACCAGCCAGTCCGGCGCCGCGACGTTCCAGTGGGAGCCCGAGGGTGACCTCGTGACCGACCCCGTCATCGTGACGGAGAAGGCCAAGCTCGGCTACACCCCGGCCACCGCTCTCGAGTGCGTCGCGAAGAACCTGCTCGAAGGCACACAGCGGGCGTTCAGCGTGACGGCCACCAGTGCGGGCACGTGGAACCTCGGCAGCATCGATCCCAAGGAGATCGTGACCTGCACGGCGACCAACGTGTTCACAGGCACGGGTTCATTGAAGATCACCAAGGAGTTCAACGCGCAGGAATCGGGCTACGTCGGCAGTTTCGACGTCGCCTACAGCTGCCTGGACGGGAACGCTTTGGTGAAGAAGGGCACGCTGGCACTGACCGCCGGGCAGTCCGAGACCATTTCGGATCTCCCGACCGGAACGGTGTGCACGGTGTCCGAGCCGACGTTGCCGGCCAACCCCAGCGGGTGGACGTTCAACCCGCCGACGTTCAGCCCCGGCGACCAGGCAACGATCACTAAGGGTGGGGTTGCGGCGATCTCGGTCGTCAACTCCGTGGCCCAGGTCAACCCGGTAGTCGTCAAGAAGGTCTGCCCGATCAACGTCACGCTGCACAAGCCGCAGCCGAAGCTGGTCGGCAACCAGATCCTGACGGACAAGATCACGACCAAGAAGAGCTCCTGCACCATGCTCAAGCCAATCGTGCTCTGCCGTCCGCTGCTGACGACCAGTGCCGGTGAAACCGCCTTCTGCAAGGCCAAGGTCACCAAGTCCGGCAAGGTGTCGGTGAAGACCGGTGGATACGCCAAGGTGCGTGTCACTGTCAAGGTGAAGGTCCAGCCGAAGTCCGGCATGACCGATCAATGGAAGGGCAACACCTGGGCGAAAGCCTGGATGCTGAAGTAGCCCAATAACGCCAAGGCCCCTGCGATGGTGGGGGCCTTCGGCGTGCCAGTTGAACACCACAACCGGACACCTGCCAGACTGACGCGGTGATTGTCGAACCGCTCGGGATCCAGGGCGCCTTCCTGATCACGCCCTCTGCGCATCAGGATCAGCGCGGCGAGTTCTACGAGTGGTACCGCCCGGACCTGCTCGCCGACGTGACCGGCGCGGATTGGTGCGTGCGCCAGGGCAACGTGTCGCAATCGCGGCAGGGGGCGTTGCGCGGCATCCACTTCGCCGACATACCCCCTGGTCAGGCCAAGTACGTGACTTGTGTGCAGGGGCGGGTGGCCGACGTGGTGGTCGACATCCGGGTGGGCTCACCGACTTACGGCCGATGGATCCCGGTGGAACTCGACGCCCGACGCAAGTCCGCCGTGCTGATCAGCGAAGGGCTCGGCCACGGTTTCCAGGCGCTCACCGAGGACGCGACTGTGATGTACCTGCTGTCGCAGCGGTACAACCCTGGCACCGAACACGGGATCAACCCCCTGTGCCCGACATTGGCCATCCGCTGGCCAGTACCCAACCCGATCATTTCGGACAAGGACCGCTTGGCCCCGAACCTGCCGGCCGCGGCCGCCCAGGGGTTGCTGCCCAAGTACCTGGGGTGAGTCCCCCGCATTGTCGCGTTGTTGCGCCACCTGGAGATCGTTTGTCGCGTTGCTGCTGGTCCGCGTCCCGGAAAACCCGCAACAACGCAACACTCGGACAGACCCGTAGGTAACAACGCGACAATCCAGGCTGTGGACTGAGCTCAATCGCCGTCCACAGTTCACGAACCTTCGGAAGAACTGGACTCGAATCGGGTCACGATCGGTAGGTGACGGCCTTTCAAGTGACCCGCGATGGCGGGGGAGGTATGAGCTACGTCTCGACGCGGCGCGCCGGACTGCGAACCCCCACTCGGGGAGTGCGTCTACCTCGGAGTGAAGATTCCTGGTGGGACGAGGTCGGAGCATTCTCGCTGGTCTTGCCTGCGGGCGGGGCGTTCTCGCACGCAACGGCCGCACAGATCCACGGGCTCCCGCTCCCGCCGTCCCACATGGACGCCATGCCGTTTCATGTCACCGTGCCGCACGGTATCGCCCGAGGCAGTAGGCGCGGGGTCGCCTGGCACACGTCGCAGACCGTCGGCGCCGTCACTACTGTCCGAACCCTTCCAGTGACGGATGCAGGTCGCACGTGGCTCGACCTGGGCCAGTTCCTACCCTTGCCCTACCTCGTGGCGGCGTTGGATCGGATCCAGCGCAGAGGTTTGTGCACCGACCTGGTCGTGCCGCGTGGCGTCCGAGGAGCGGGCCTGCTGCGGCAGGCCATGGTGATGGCAGACCCAAGCAGCAGATCCCCGCGGGAATCCATACTCCGTGTCCACGTTCAGCTGGCCAACCTGCCCACACCGCAGTCGAACTTCGACGTCATCCACGAAGGCGAGTGGATCGGATGCGGCGATCTCGTGTGGCCGGAGTTCCAGGTCTACGTCGAGTACGACGGGGAGCATCATGAGGATCCTCGGCAGCGGCATCAGGATGCGCAGACCCGCAACCGCCTGGCGCAACTCGGGTGGACGGTGCGGGTCGTGACCAAAGCAATGATGGGGTCGGTTCACAACGTCATGTCGATGCTCGCGGAGGACCTGCGCGCCCACGGCTGGTGCGGCTGAAATGTTGTGTTGTTACGACTCACCCGTGCCCAGTGTTGCGTTGTTGCGGGGTTCACGACCGTCAAATCAGCAACGACACCACAATCGGCGCCGAGCCTCCGTAACAACGCAACAAACGGCCGGCGGCCGACTCAGCGCATCTTCGACACCCGGCGGAAGACCGGGCGGGGTGCGTGGCGCAGGCCGCTCATGAGCACCCGCAGCGACCCGGGGACCCACACCGTGACCGGTCCCGAGCGCAGGTTCTTCGCGATAGTCTCGGCCACGTCCTGCGGGTCGCAGGTCAGCGGAGCCTCCTTGTGGCCGGCGCTCATGCGGGTGCGCACCATCCCGGGGCGCACGACCATGATTCGGAGCGGCTCGTCGGCGAGTGCGTCGGCCAGACCGTTGGCCCAGGCATCCAGGCCGACCTTGGTTGCGCCGTACACGTAGTTGTCCGCACGCGGCCGCTCCCCCGCCACGGACGACAGAACCACAAGCGCACCGTGGCCCTGCAGCCGAAGCCTCTGAACGAACTCGGTGCCCAGTTGCATCTGGCTCACAAAGTTGACCATTGCCACGTCGCGCGCCAAACCGGAGTCCGTCTCCACGGAGGAGTCCGGGGTGATCCCCGCGGCGAGCACGACCACGTCGATGTCGCCCGCCTCGAAGCACCGACCGGTCAGGACCGGGACGTCAAGCTCACCGGCGAGGTCGGCTAGAACGACAACGACTTCGACGCCTCGATCACGCCAACCCTGCGCGACAGTCTCCAACTCGGCCTCGTTGCGCCCGAGCAGAACGACCCGCTGCAGACGCCCGCCCGTGGCGAAGCGCTCGAGGATGGCCTGACCGATCTCGGACGTGCCCCCGACGAGCAGCACACTCTGGACGTTTCCCAATGAATCGATCACAATCCCAGCCTCACCGATAGGTCACTACGGAACTTGCGGCCAGGGTCGACGCGGTCGCGCAGCGCCTGGAACTCCTTAGCCCGCGGGAACATCGCATTGAAGGTCTCCGGCGACATGCGGGAGTCCTTGGTCAGGTAGATCCGCCCGCCCGCCTCGACGACCTCGGCATCCATGCCGTCGAGCAGGGCATTGAGCCCCGGCACGTCGGTGGGGATGTCCAAAGCCAACGTCCAGCCCTTGAGCGCGAACGTGATGGGGCTCGGGCCCTCGGGGCCGAAACGCTTGAGCACGGCCAGGAACACTGGGCACTTGGCGGCGGCGAACTGTTCCAGCAGGCTGCGCAGGACGTCCTCCTGGCCGTCGGGCACGATCACCTGGTACTGCAGGAAGCCGCGCCGTCCGTAGATGTAGTTCCAGTCCGCGACCCCGTCCAAGGGGTGGAAGAAGGTCGCGATGCTCTGCAACTCGCCGACCCGCTGCTTGGGCGCCTTGCGGAACCACATCTCGTTGAACGCCGCCACTGACAACCGATTCAATGCCAGGTTGGGCACGGCCTTGGGCGCGGGGATTGGTCGGCCCGGACCGTAGGCAAGGGGGTCCGCGCGGCGGTCAGCTGGCAGATCGTCAACGCCCGCGAAGTCGCCGGTCGTCAACACGCTGCGCCCCAGCTTGCGACCCGTGGCCAAGGTGTCGACCCAGGCCACCGAGTAGCGATGTGTGGAGTCGGCGGCGTACATGGCGGCGATCAGGTCGTCGAGGTCTTCGGCGCGGGTGGTGTCGACGAGCAACTGCGACGTCTCGATCGGGCGCATCCGGATCCGAGCGCCGGCGATCAAGCCGGTTAGACCCATCCCACCTGTGGTCGCCCAGAACAACTCGGGGTCGTCTTGCGGCGACACCCGGACCTGCTCCCCCGACGCAAGCACAAGGTCGATGGACTCGGTGTGAGCGGACAACGCCCCGTCGACGTGGTGGTTCTTCCCCTGGATGTCGGAGGCCAGCGCGCCGCCCATGCTCACGTAACGAGTGCCCGGGGTGACGGGGACAAAATAGCCTGCCGGGACGCTGACCCTCAACAGGTCGTCAATGGATAGCCCCGCCGCGATGTCCATCACCGGGCCAGGTTCACTGCACTCCTGCAACGCGTCCGTGGAAATCACCAAACCGCCGGCGTTCTGCGCGGCGTCGCCATACGCGCGGCCGAGCCCACGACCGAGGACACTGGACGCGGCAGCCACCATCTCGGCGGCTTGTTCAACCGTCTCAGGCCGCACGACATGGGCTTGCGAGAACGTGGAACGACCCCAACCGGTCAGAGTCTCGAACGCCACCTCTTCAGCCTACGAGAGGGCCGTTGCCCGGTTTGCGCCGACGTCCGGGGTTGCGCTCAAGGCAGTTCCCGCACATCCCACGCGTGGTCGAAAGCTGCTCGCGCCTGCTTCTTCTCCCCCGCCTCGTACAGCCCGACCCCCGCCCAGTACCAGGCCCGCCAGTCGTTCGGGTCGGCCTGTGCGGCCGCGATTCGATCGTCCAGTGGTCGCTCGTCGGGTTCGGTCATCTGCGAGCCCAACTCCTGCATGCGGAACCCGAAACGCACCTCGCGCCACACGATCCAGCCGGCCAGCAGCGGGAGGATCAGAACGGCCAAACCCAAGCCCACGGCGGCCGGTTCACCGGAGGTGATGAAGTCCCAGCCGCGCCAGGCGACTAGTGCCGCGTAAAGGGCGAAGGCCACAGCCATCACCAGGGCGATGCGGCGCGCGATCACGCCAGGTCCAGGAACTCATCCAGTCCGACGGTCAACCCAGGGACCTGACCCACCTTGCGGATGCCGAGCAGAACCCCGGGCATGAAGGAACTGCGGTCCAGGCTGTCGTGCCGGATCGTCAACGTCTCGCCCTCCCCCCCGAGCAGAACCTCCTGGTGGGCGATCAGACCCCGCAGCCGGACAGAGTGGATCGTCACGTCGTCGACACGGGCGCCCCGAGCCCCGTCCAGGGACTTCGTGGTGGCGTCGGGCGAGGGCCGCCCTTCCCGGGCCTGGGAGATCAACTCCGCGGTGCGCACTGCGGTTCCCGAGGGTGCATCCACCTTGTTGGGGTGGTGCAATTCGATGATTTCGACGGACTCGAAGAATGGTGCAGCCTGTGCGGCGAACCTCATCATGAGCACCGCCCCGATGCTGAAGTTGGGCGCTACCAGCACCCCGACCTGGGGGTGCGCGGCCAGCAACGCCTCGACCTGTCCGAGCCGTTCACTGTCAAACCCACTGGTCCCCACCACGACATGCACCCCGGCCCGGGCGCAGTGTTCCACGGTCCGCATCACGACATCGGGTGCGGTGAAGTCGACGACCACATCACAGTCGTCGAGCAGCTCCAAAGGATCCCCGAGGTCGACGCGCGCCAGCACCTCCATGTCATGGGCTGCCTCAACCGCGTCGCACACCGTGGCGCCCATCCGTCCGGCAGCACCGACAACTCCGACTCGAATCACAAGCTCACTCCAACCGGGCCGACAGCAACATCGATGGCAGGCGCGTCAGCACCGTCTGGGCCAGGTCACACACGTCGCGGGTCTTCACGGCAGCGACCTTCGCCAAGCCCTCGTTCAAACCCGTGATCTTCTCGCCGAACAGCGCCCGCGTCCCCAGGCGCATCAGACGCATGCCCAGGATCCTCAAGGTCGAGCACCATCTGACCCTTGACCTGGTTCTTGGCCGACTGCACCTCGTCGTCGGCGATGCCGGCAGTCGCCACTTCGTGCAGCACCGCCTCGATCACCTCGCGGGTCTGGTCGAGCTTCTCCGGGGCACATCCGGCGTGGACCCCGAAGATCCCGGCGTCGCTGTAGCTGGAACGGAAGGCGGCCACCGAGTAGGCGAGGCTGCGTCGCTCGCGCACCTCCTGGAAGAGCCGGCTGGACATGCCCCCACCCAGGATGGTGTGCAGCACGGCCATGGCGTAACGCCGGTCGTCCCCACGTGGGATCCCGGGATATCCGTGCACGTAATTGACCTGCTCGAAGGGCCGGGCCAGGGCAGAGCGTGCGGGTTTGGGCACCCGCGGACCGGCCACCGCCTTGGGTACCTTGACCGGGGATGCTGCGGTGCCGAAGGCCTTCTGGACCAGGGACACCACGCGCCGGTGATTGGCGCTGCCCACGGCCGTCACGACGTAGTTGTCGGGTGCGTAGTAGCGGCGGTAGTGACCTTTGATGGCGGCACCTCGCATGCCACTCACGCTTGTCGCCGTACCAGCAACCGCCGTAGCCAGCGGGTGACCGTGGAACATCAGAGACTCAAGTTCGTTGCGCGCCACGTCCATCGGATCGTCCTCCGACATGGCGATCTCTTCAAGGACCACCTCGCGCTCAGCCTCGACATCGGAGGGCCGCAGCAGCGAGTTCGCCAGCATGTCGGCGAGCACGTCAATGGCGACCTCGAGGTGCTCGTCGAGCAGCCGCACGTGGTAGCAGGTGTACTCCTTGGTGGTGAAAGCGTTGATCTCACCGCCGACACCCTCGATGGAGGTGGCGATATCCAGCGCCGACCTGCGTTGTGTCCCCTTGAAGAGCAGGTGCTCCAGGAAGTGTGTGGCACCGGAAGTGGACGGCGTCTCATGCCGGGAGCCGATGGGCACCCAGACACCAATTGAGACCGACCGGACAGCAGGGATCGACTCGGTGAAAACCCGCGGCCCCGAGGGGATGTCAGTGCGGTGAACACTGATCCCCCCGGGGTCGCGAAGCACTACCGCCGAGCGAGGGCTCACTGCTCGGCGGAACCCTCGTCGGACTCCTCGATGACCGGCATGAGACTGAGCTTGCCGCGGTCGTCGATGTCCTTGATCTCCACGCGGATCTTGTCGCCGACCTTGACGACGTCGTCCACGCTGTCGATGCGCTTGCCACCGACCAACTTCTTGACCTCGGTGATGTGCAGCAGGCCGTCCTTGCCGGGCAGCAGCGACACGAAAGCACCGAAGTTCGTGGTCTTGACGACCGTGCCGAGGTAACGCTCACCGATCTCGGGCATCTGCGGGTTCGCGATGGCGTTGATCATGTTGCGCGCCTCTTCGGCAGCCTCACCGTTGGACGCACCGATGTAGATGGTGCCGTCGTCCTCGATGGTGATGTCGGCACCGGTGTCGTCCTGGATCTGGTTGATGATCTGGCCCTTCGGCCCGATGACCGCACCGATCTTGTCGACCGGAACCGTGATGGAGATGACCCGCGGAGCAAGGGGGTTCATCTCGTCGGGACCGTCGATGGCTTCACCCATGACGTCCAGAATCGTCATCCGTGCGTCGTGTGCCTGCTCGAGCGCGCCGGCAAGAACGCTGGCGGGGATGCCGTCCAGCTTCGTGTCGAGCTGCAGGGCGGTCACGAACTCGGACGTGCCGGCGACCTTGAAGTCCATGTCGCCGAAGGCGTCCTCAGCGCCGAGGATGTCGGTCAGCGCGACGTACTGCATCTGCCCGTCCACCTCGTCGGACACAAGGCCCATGGCGATGCCTGCGACCGGGGCCTTCAGCGGCACACCGGCGTTGAGCAGCGACAGCGTCGAGGCGCACACGGAGCCCATCGACGTGGAGCCGTTGGACCCCAGAGCCTCCGAGACCTGCCGGATCGCGTAGGGGAAGTCCTCGCGGCTCGGCAGCACCGGAACCAGCGCGCGCTCGGCAAGCGCACCATGGCCGATCTCGCGACGCTTCGGGCTGCCCACCCGGCCGGTCTCACCGGTGGAGAAGGGCGGGAAGTTGTAGTTGTGCATGTAGCGCTTGCGCGTCATCGGGTTCAGCGTGTCCAACTGCTGTTCCATGCGCAGCATGTTCAGCGTGGTGACGCCCAGGATCTGGGTCTCGCCGCGCTCGAACAACGCCGATCCGTGCGCCCGCGGGATCACGTCGACCTCTGCGGAGAGGGCCCGGATGTCGGACAGCCCGCGGCCGTCGATGCGGACCTTGTCGCGCAGGATGCGCTGGCGCACCTGCTTCTTGGTGACGGCACGCAGAGCCGCGCTGACCTCTTTCTCGCGGCCCTCGAACTGCTCGGCGAGCTGCTCGGAAAGCTCGTCCTTGATCGCGTCAAGAGCGGTCTCGCGCTCCTGCTTGTCGGCGATGGTCAGCGCCTCGGCGACCTTGCCGCTGACAGCGGACTCAACCGCGGCGTAGGCGTCGTCCTGGTAGTCCAGGAACACCGGGAACTCCTTGGTCTCCTTGCCGGCGCGGGCAGCGAGGTCGGACTGCGCCTCGCACAGCGCCTTGATGAAGGGCTTGGACGCGTCCAGACCCTCGGCGACTACGGTCTCGGTGGGTGCCGGGGCGCCGCCTCGGACCAGTTCGACGACCGACGGTGTGGCCTCCGCCTCGACCATCATGATGGCGACGTCGTCGCCCACGACACGACCCGCGACGACCATGTCGAACACGGCCTCCTCGAGTTGCGAGTGACTCGGGAAAGCGACCCAACGCTCCCCGATCAAGGCCACGCGCACGGCACCGATCGGACCGCTGAAGGGCAGACCGGACAACTGGGTGGACATGGACGCCGCGTTGATGGCCAGCACGTCGTAGGGGTTGTCGGGGTTGAGCGACTGAACGGTGATCACGACCTGAACCTCGTTGCGCAGACCCTTCACGAAGGTCGGGCGCAGCGGCCGGTCGATCAAACGGCAGGTCAGGATCGCGTCCTCGCTGGGCCGGCCTTCACGACGGAAGAACGAACCGGGGATGCGACCGGCGGCGTACATCCGCTCCTCGACGTCCACGGTCAGCGGGAAGAAGTCGAACTGCTCCTTGGGGTGTTTGCCGGCGGTCGTGGCCGACAGCAGCATGGTGTCGCCGTCGAGGTAGGCCACGGCCGAACCGGCGGCTTGGCGGGCAAGGCGCCCGGTCTCGAATCGGATTGTGCGGGTGCCGAAAGGACCGTTGTCCAGAACGGTCTCGGCGAATTCAATGTTGGAACCCTCCACGGGCCCTCCTTCTTTGTCAGGGGGCCACCCGTGCCGGTCTTCGATCGAGACGACCCGCATCGCGGGTCATCACCACCGAGGACCGAGGCTTTCCAGGTAGCCCCGTGTGGGGTGGTGTGTGGCGCTGGGAACGACAGGTGCCGTCCCCAGCGCTCACGAGGTTATCGACGGATACCGAGCCGTGCGATCAGCGAACGGTAGCGCTCGATGTCGGTGCGGGCCAGGTAGTCGAGCAGGCGGCGGCGACGTCCGACGAGCAGCAGCAATCCGCGGCGGCTGTGGTGGTCGTGCTTGTGCTCCTTCAGGTGCTCGGTCAGGTGCGAGATCCGGTGGCTCAGAAGTGCAACCTGCACCTCGGGGCTTCCGGTGTCGCCTTCGACCGTGGCGTAATCACTGATGATCTTCTGCTTGGTGGCAGTGTCCATTGACAATCCTTGAATCTACGCGGACGCAACAACACGGCGGTTACCGAGCGTCCGTTCAGTAACCGTCCTCCCAGTGTAGCGGGTGGGCCTGACAGCGGATCGCTGCTCGGTTGTTCAGGCCTTCCTGGTCGCCTCGACGTCGCGGTGCATCTGCTCGACTAGGGCATCCACCGAATCAAAGGCCAACGTGTCGCGCAGGCGGCTGCGGAACTCCAGACGCAGGTCGCGGCCGTACAGGTCGGCGTCGAAATCCAGCAGATACGCCTCGACGGTCCGGTTCTGCGCCTCGAATGTGGGGTTCGTGCCGATCGAAATGGCGGCCAGGTGGGCATCCTCACCCACCACCGCGGTGCCGGCGTAGACCCCGTCCGCTGGGATCGCGGCCAGCCGATGCGCCTCGACATTGGCCGTGGGGAACCCCAGGTCGCGCCCGCGTTTGTGGCCAGTGACCACCACCCCCTCCAGTTCGGGCGCTCGGTTGAGCATCCGCGCCGCCGCAACGACGTCACCGGCCGCGATCGCCGCCCGCACCCGGGTTGAGGAAACCGGATCGCCACCTCCAACAAGTCCGAACTCATCCACGGTCAACCCGGCCTCGCGCAGGGTGGCGGCCGTGCCTTGGGCCTTGTGACCGAACCGGAAGCCCTGACCGATGACCACGTGCTGGGCATTCAACCGCTCGAGCAGGATCTCGTCGATGAACTCCTGGGCAGTCATCGCGGCCATGCCCAAGGAGAACTCCAGGACCTCGACCGCGTGCACACCGACCTGCTCGATGAAACGCAGACGCCGGGATACCGAGCACAACCGGGTCGGCGCATGTTCGGGGCGCAGAACTTCCAAAGGGTTCGGGTCGAAGGTCACCGCGACGGCCCGCAGGCCAGCGTCTTGGGCCACCTGCACGCAGTGGCCGATCACCGATTGGTGCCCGACATGAACCCCGTCGAAGACCCCTATGGTCACGGCAGATCCTGAAGGCACGCCACTACCTTGCCAGACGCAGCGAAAGTGTCCGCGCGCTGCCCAACCGCTTGAGGGGCCACAATGTGCGGGTGGATCGCACATTCCTGCAGAAGGCGGCGGCGGTGGTTGCCGACGTCCTGATCACTGCCGGTGCGCTGGCGATCGCATTCGCCGTCTACCTGCTGTTCTGGACGAACACCACGGCCGACCGGGCAGCCGCGACCACCGCGAAGAACCTGGAAGCCAGCCTCGACACGGCGGCCGCGGTGCGGATCGAACCTGGCAAGGCGTTCGGACTCATCTACATCCCGCGCCTGCGCGACGACGTGTGGGGCGCTCCCATCCTGCAAGGGGTGGATTCGGCGGAACTGGCCAAGGGCTTCGGCCACTACCCGGCGACGCCGCTGCCGGGCCAGCCTGGCAACTCCGCTCTGGCGGCCCACCGTGCGACCCACGGTGAGCCCCTGCGGTTCGTCGACCGGCTCGAGCGAGGCGACCGGGTCTACATCCGGATGCCCGGGTCCTGGTACACCTACCGCCTGGTTCGCGACCAGATCGTGTCACCGACGGACGCCTGGGTCATCGGCCAACGGATCCCCGACGAACTCGGGGACGAGGCCGTGTTAACCCTGACCACCTGTCACCCGCGGTGGGCATCGACCCAGCGCTGGATCTGGTGGGGTGTTCTGGAGTCGACGAGTCGCACGAAACCGGAGATGACCTGATGTACAGCTCGCTTTGGCGGCAGCTTCCCGGTCCAGCCTGGGCCAGGGCGTTGCAGTGTGCCGCACTCATCGCGGTGTCGATCGTGGTCTTGTTCGGCTGGGTGTTCCCGTGGCTGGAAGCAGCCCTGGGCATCAACGAGGTGACCGTCGACGCCGGCGTTCTACCACTTGCGCTCGGCGCCGATCGCGGCCTGGAAGAAGGCGCGCGCCTGGACCGTTTGCAGGAACAGGTCGTAGATCATCTCGATCACGATGGTTGAGGCGATCGCCATTTGGATCCACCCGCGCGAACGCACCGTCACCACTCGTTCGACCACGAAGATCGCGGTCACGGCCATCCAGATCGGCTGCAGACTCACGTGCCCCACCGCCACGAACGAGTAGGCCAGAGTCGACAGGTAGGTGAAGATCACGATCACGCCGAGGAAGCTCAGCACCTGTCTGCCCCAGTAGGACAATGTGATCCGGGTGAAGCCGTAGTCCACCAGATTCTCCAGGGCACCCCGCTTCCATCGCAGCCGCTGCTGGGCCAGGTCACCCCATGTGCCCATCACCTCTGTGGTCAGCCGGCAGCCAAGGGGCGAGATGATCTCGTAGCCGAGGTGCATGAGCGCCAAGGTCAACTCGTTGTCCTCGGTCAGGACGTGGGTGTCGTAGACCTGCCCCTGCTCCCCCGGCAGACTGCTCCCGCGCTCAAGCGCGACATGCTGCATGACGCCCACCCGGAAGACGGTGGCGGTTCCGGTCAGCACCAGAACCTTGCCCTTCAGACGGCCGACATCACGGGCGTACCGCGCGTACTCGTTGCGCTGGAACATCCCCACCAGACCACCGCCGGGCTGGCCGAAGAACGTGCCTCCGACTCCCCCGACGTCACCCTCGGCCAGCCGCAAGACAGCTGTGCGAAGGAACTCGTGGTCCAGCACCGAGTCCGCATCCTGGACCAGCAATGCGTCGGATGCGTCGAGCTCCCCTTCTTCTGTGAGCAGCTCGATGACCTGGTTGAGTGCTCCGCCCTTCTTGTGGACGTTGTCCACCGTTTCCACGACCCGCACACCCTCGAAGGACAGTGCGACCTCGACTGTTTCATCGGTGCAGTTGTCCGCCGCCACCACGATGAGATCGGGCACCAGCGACTGATGTTGCAGCGCTTCGATCGTGGCGCCGATCTGCGTACCTTCGTTGTGGGCGGGCACGACGACGAGCAACCTGCGCACGGGAGCCGGCAGGTCCTCGGTCAACAAATTGGCGTGCGAACGCACGTCGAGAGTACTCATGGTGTCCTTGAGGGTTGAGGACGGATTGATCAGGCCTGAGCCTTCGGAATGATGCGGGAGACGGCCATACCGGTCGCGAGCAGCGCGAAGCCGGCAAGGAAAATCCACAGGGCCATTCCCGGTCCTGTGGCAGCCAGAATGCCGGCTCCAGCCGGAGCGGCACCTGCGATTGCGTTGTTGTACATAGAAATTCACCCCAAACTACTGATTCGATTTCATCCGGGCCTTTGGACCGCGGATTTCGTTCCCAATTCAATGGTCGCGGCAAGCATTCGATGGTTCAAGGCTTGAAGATCAATATGCGATCAAGATCACGTCAAGAGTCCTGCAATTGTCACGGGCGGTGGTGAGTTGATCGCTTATCGCAACATCTGCGCTGGTTCAGGAGTAGGAAAGGGGCGTGGGTTACAGGCCGCAGAACCTCAGTCGGCCCGTCGCGCCTGCCGATATTGCAGGTGTGAAGGGTCGGCTCGTGACTGTTTGCGCGATCAGCGCGCTGGCCCTTTTGGCCTCCCTGGCAACAAACTCGGCCCCCGGTGATGCGGCAACTCCCCTGCGAAGCCACATTCGCCTGGGGGCTTGGGTCAAACCAATGGTCGCGGATCCGCAAGTCCTGACGGATTTGGAAACCACAGTGGGACGCCCCTTCGACATTGCCTCCTACTTCTACGGGTTCGGCGACTGGTTCCCGACAGACATCGAACGGGGCTTCGCGGCCGGGGGTAAGCGCGATGTCCTGATCTCGTGGGACATGGGCGACACCCGATTCACCGACTGGACCCAAGGGCGCCACGACGACTACCTGCGCACCATCGGCCGGCTCGCGTCCGCCTATCCGTACGCGCTGTACGTGCGACCCTGGCCGGAGATGAACGGCGACTGGCAGACATTCATGCCAACCGCCTCCGGAGACCGCCCGAACGGTGGGACGCCGGCGCAGTTCCGCGAGGCCTGGAAACACGTCGTGGACACGGTGCGCGCCGCCGGGGGCTCGAACATCAAGTGGGTGTTCAACCCGTACGCGGCGACGTACGAGGGAACCGCTGACGTCCGGCAGTTGTGGCCCGGCGCAGGTTACGTCGATGTGCTGGGCATCGACGGCTACAACTGGGGCGGCGGCCCGGCGCCCTGGCAAAGCTTCAACACCATCTTCGGACCCATGTACTCGATCCTGACGTCCTTGGACCCCGGCTTGCCGGTATGGATCTGCGAGTTCGCCTCACGTGAACCCAGCGTCAACGACGGGGCCGCCATCCTGCCCGCGGCCAGCAAGGGGCAGTGGATCAACGAGGCCTTCACAAGCACGGCGTTCCCCCGCGTCAGCGCCCTGGTTTGGTTCCACGAGAAGAAGGAACGCGATTGGCGCATCGACTCCTCCGCGGACTCGCTGGCTGCCTTCCGGGAACAAGCAGCCCTGGTCGGTGGAACACCCACCGTGAGCCCCTCACCGACCCCGACGCCCACGGCGACCACCAAGCCGAAGAAGAAGCCCCGCTCGGCCATGCGGGTGGTTTCGAGCAGTTCCAGTCGCATCACACTGGCGGTGACGCCGGCCACGCGTGTTCGATTGGCGATCAAGCGAATGGGACGCGGTGGCTGGCAAACGATCGGGCGACTTCACACCAACCGCCGGGGACGGGCAGTCATCAGGCGGACGGCGTCCTCGTTGCAGGTGGTCGCTCCCGCGCTTGAACGCCGCGTCGTTGTGGCCGGACTCACGTAGGCCGGTTCACCAGGATCGACGTACGTCCGGTGGTCGTCTGCACGACTGACACCCACTCACCGGATTCATCGAGGATCAGTCGAACCCCCTCCTCCATCGCCGGCGGAAGCCCATTGCGAACCGCGCGGGCGTCCGCTTCATCCACCGTCGTCACGGGCAGTATCTTCGCCATCATCGTCGAGGTCTCGGTCACCGCGGGCGGCACTTCGCCCAGTCGCTCACAAACGGCGACCGGGATCGGCCCGATCGCAGTGCGGCGCAAGGACGTCAGGTGTCCGGCACTACCCAGCGCCGCACCAAGATCGCGGGCAAGAGCACGGATGTAGGTTCCCGAGCTGCACTCGACCACGACGTCGATGTCCGTGCACCGGCCGGCCTGACGCGGAGCACCCAACACCTCGAAACGCTCAATGCGCACGGGACGTGGTTGCAGTTCCACCTGCTCGCCCTTGCGCACGCGCGCGTAGGAACGCTGGCCGTCCACCTTGATCGCGGACACCGCGCTGGGCACTTGCAGGATGTCGCCGGTCAATCCGACAACGGCTGCCGACAGACCTGCGGGATCCCACTGCCAGCCCGGCTCGGTGAGGATCTCGCCCTCGGCGTCATCGGTGAGCGTGCCCGCACCGAGGCGGATGGTGGCCTCGTACACCTTGGGCAGGCCCTGTACGAACCGCAGCAGCCGGGTCGCCTCGCCCAGCCCCACAACCAGAACCCCGGTCGCCATCGGGTCGAGGGTCCCCGCGTGACCAACGCGCTTCTGGCCGTACAGCCGGCGCAAACGCCCCACCACATCGTGGCTGGTCCAGCCCGGGTCCTTGTCGATGAGGGCGAACCCGGAGATCACCGCAGCGCCTGCAGGAACGAGTCAAGGGTCGTTGCGGCGTCGTCGGTTCCGGTGAAGCCCGCAGCCATGCGGTGACCGCCACCGCCACAAGCCGTGCAGGCAGCACCCACGTCCACCCCGCCCAACGAACGGCTTGAGATGCGCCAGATCCCGCGATCGTCCTGCTTGACTACGACCGCGACCTCAGCACCCTCGACGCTGCGCACGACGTCGATGAGGGCTTCGACCTGACTGAATTCGATTCCGTGCCGCTGGCGGTCCTCGCGCGCCACCCGAACGATGGCGACCTTGTGCGCTCCGACCGATCGGATCTCCAGGCTTGCCAGCGCGTCGGCCTGCATTGCCAGGAAGCCAAGCGAACGGGTGTCAAAGAGTGACTTGGCCACGGCCGCGAAGTCGATGCCCACTTCCATCAGTCGGGCGGCGGCACGCAGGCTCTCAGGTGTCGTGGACGCGAATCGGAAGGACCCGGTGTCCGAGCTGATCGCGGCGTAGAGGCACACCGCCATGTCCGCTGTGAGCTCGACTTGCAGCGCGTCTATGAGGTCCAGTGCCAACAGCCCCGTTGCCGGTCGGGCAGCATCGACGTGAACGATCGGCGCGAAGGGGACGAAGCTCGCGTGATGGTCCATGGCGATGAAGACGCGTGCTGCTTCACCTACCGTGAGCAGGAACCCGATCCGGTCTCCGGAGGACGCGTCCATGGAGATCACGACGTCGGCGGGCCGGGCGAACGGACCAGCGGTGACGAGGTCCTGGCGCGGCAAGAACCGCAAGGAGCCCGGCACCTCGAACGGGTCGTCCGGGAAAGTCACCTGCGACTGGATGCCCAAGCTCTCCAGCGCGATTGCAACGGCCAGGGTGGACCCGAGGGCATCGGCGTCGGGGCTGACGTGAGCCACGAGCAGAACACCTTGCGCACCTCGCAGGTGTTCGGCGATCTGCTCGAAGGTGGCGTTCACCCCCTGAGTCTAGGGGCGACGGGGTTCGGCCTGCCTGGTTGTGCCGGCGGGTGCTCGAGCGGGCAGCGGGCTTGCACCGGCCCGCGAGCCACACGCCGGGCCCCGCGGTGCCCGCGTTAGAGGTTGTGGTCCTCGTTAGAGAATCCACGCGTTGATTCTCTAACCAACAGCACAACCTCTAACCAACGGCTTCGAGCAGGCTTGCACCGGCCCGCGAGCCACCAACGGCTTCGGGCGGGCTGGGGCCGGCCCGCTAGCCACCAACGGCTTCGGGTGGGCTGGACACCGTCCCCATCCGGGCCCCACGGTGCCCGCGTTAGAGGTTGTGGTCCTCGTTAGAGAATCCACGCGTTGTTTCGCTAACCAACAGCACAACCTCTAACCAACGGCTTCGGGTGGGCTGGGGCCGGCCCGCGAGCCACCAACGGCTTCGGGTGGGCTGGACACCGTCCCCATCCGGGCCCCGCGGTGCCCGCGTTAGAGGTTGTGGTCCTCGTTAGAGAATCCACGCGTTGTTTCGCTAACCAACAGCACAACCTCTAACCAACGGCTTCGGGTGGGCTGGGGCCGGCCCAACAACTGCGGGCGACTACTCGTCCTCGTCGTCGCGCTTGTACGGGTCCGGGTCGCCGGCGAACGTTGCCCCGGACGCCAAACCGGCCACCTCGGCGTCACGCTCGCGGGCCTCACGCAGCAGTTCCTCAAGATGCGCGGCCGTCTCTGGCACGGCATCGGCGACGAACGTGATCGTGGGAGTGAACTTGATCCCGGTCTGCTTGCCGACCTCGCTGCGAATGAGGCCGGTGGCCGACTTCAACGCCACAGCACTGGCTTCCCGCTCGGTCTGGTCCCCGAGCACTGTGTAGAACACCGTGGCCTCACGCAGGTCGCCGGTCACCCGGACGTCGGTGACCGTCACAAAACCCAGCCTCGGGTCCTTGATCCGGCGCTCCAACATCTCCGCCACGATCACCTGGATCCGGTCGGCCAACTTGCGGGCACGTTGCTCGCTCATCTGATCTCCTCGTCGCTGACATAGGTGCGGCGGGCGTGCACGAACTGCACATGCGGTTCGGCAGCCAGCCATCTTTCACAACGGTCAAGCACATCCCGGCAGTGGGACATCTGCGTGGCAACAACCGCCACACCAAGTTCCGTACGCCCCAGCAGATCCACGTGCCCCGCCTCCGCGGCCGCCACTGAGAACTCCCGGCGCAGGTGAGACACCAAAGGTCGCACCACCGAGCGCTTCTGCTTCAGCGACCGGGACTCCAAGAGCAGGTCGACCGACATGACACCGGCATACACTCAGCAACTGCCGCCTAGCGCGGCTTCTCCCGCATTTCGTAGGTCTCGATGATGTCGTCGACCTTGATGTCGTTGAACGACCCAAGTCCGATACCGCACTCGTAGCCATCCTTGACCTCGGTCGCGTCATCCTTGAACCGCTTGAGCGAGTCAATCGTGAGGTTGTCCGCAACAACGACTCCATCGCGGACGACACGTGCCTTCGCGTTGCGGCGGATCACTCCGGAGCGCACCAGCGAACCGGCGATGTTGCCGGCCTTGCTGGAACGGAACACCTCGCGGATCTCCGCCTTGCCAAGCTCGGCCTCCTCGAACACCGGCTTGAGCATGCCCTTGAGCGCCTGCTCCACCTCGTCGATGGCCGCGTAGATGACCGAGTGGTACCGGATGTCCACACCTTCGCGCTCGGCAAGATCTGCCACGCGTTCTGCTGTGCGCACGTTGAACCCGATGATGATCGCGTTGTCGACCGTCGCGAGGTTCACGTCGTTCTGCGTGATGGCACCGACGCCGCGGTGGATCACCCGCAGGTCGACCTCGTCGCCCACGTCGAGCTTCAGCAACGCATCCTCGAGAGCTTCCACAGAACCGGAGACGTCACCCTTGATGATCAGGTTCAGCGTTCCGGTCTCGCCCTTCTCAAGGCCCTGCAGGATGTCCTCCAGCGTGCGCCGGCCGCGGCGTGCAGCCAACTCGGCGTTGCGCTCGCGCGCCTGCCGAATATTGGCGATCTGGCGCGCGATGCGGTCTTCGGAGACCACCAAGAAGGTGTCACCCGCGTCAGGCACCGCCGTGAGGCCAAGCACCTGCACAGGTCGTGACGGCAGAGCGACATCCACCGGGTCGCCGTTCTCGTCCAGCATCGCGCGGACCCGGCCATGGGCCTCACCGATCACGATGCTCTCACCGTGTTTGAGGGTTCCCCGCTGGACCAGGACAGTGGCCACCGGACCACGCCCCTTGTCGAGGTGGGCCTCAATGGCCACGCCCTGTGCATCCTGCTCGGGGTTGGCCCGCAGATCCAAGGATGCGTCGGCTGTCAACACCACTGCCTCGAGCAGCTCGTGGATGTTGATCTCGGCCTTCGCCGAGACGTCCACGAACATGGTGTCGCCACCGAAGTCCTCGGCCACAAGGCCGTATTCGGTCAGCTGTCCGCGTACCTTCTGCGGGTCAGCCCCCTCCTTGTCGACCTTGTTCACCGCAACCACGATCGGGACGTTGGCCGCCTGCGCGTGGTTGAGTGCCTCGATGGTCTGGGGCTTCACACCATCGTCAGCGGCCACCACCAGCACTGCAATGTCAGTGACCTTGGCACCACGAGCACGCATGGCGGTGAACGCCTCGTGACCCGGGGTGTCGATGAAGGTGATCGCCCGATCGCGGCCGTCGATGTCAGCCTGGATCTGGTAGGCACCGATGTGCTGAGTGATGCCGCCGGCCTCGCGCGCGACCTGGTTGGTGTGCCGGATCGCGTCGAGCAGCTTCGTCTTACCGTGGTCCACGTGACCCATGACGGTCACAACAGGCGGACGCTGCTCGAGGTCCTCGTCGCCACCTTCGTCCTCGCCGAACTCCAGGTGGAAACTCTCCAGCAGTTCGCGGTCCTCGTCCTCGGGAGACACCACCTCGACGACGTAGTTCAACTCCGACCCCAGAAGCATCAAGGTGTCGTCGGACAGCGACTGTGTCGCGGTGGCCATCTCGCCCAGGCCGATGAGCGCCTGCACAAGCGAACCGGGGTTCGCGTCGATCTTGTCGGCGAAGTCGGTCAGCGTTGAACCGCGCGGAAGCCGGACAGTGCGACCGTCGCCGCGCGGGATCCGCACGCCACCGATCGTCGGGGCCTCCATGTTGTCGAACTCCTGGCGCTTCGCGCGCTTGCTCTTGCGCGACTTCTTGGCACCACCGGGACGACCGCGTCCGCCGGGACCACCGGGACGACCGGGGCCACCCCCTGGACGACCACCGAAACCACCTGGTCCGCCGGTGCCGCCTCCAGGGCCGCCACCGGGACGACTGCCAGGCGCACCACCAGGACGGGTTCCGTAACCGCCACCACCGGGAGCACCACCTGGGCGACCACCGGGTGCACCACCTGGGCGTCCACCGGGTGCACCACCGGGGCGACCCCCGAAACCGCCGGGACCACCGGGGCGCCCGCCGGGGGCACCGCCTGGGCGTCCGCGTCCACCGGGAGCACCGGGGCGCCCACCCTGGCCGGGACGACCGGGGGCGGGACGAGGACGGGGAGGCATCATGCCGGGGTTGGGGCGCGGGGCGCCGGGGACACCACCACTGCGCGCCGCCGGAGCCGGGCTGCCGAACGGGTTGTTACCCGGGCGCGGGGCCGGAGTGCCGAACGGGTTGTTTCCGGGCCGAGGCGCGGGGGTGCCGAAGGGGTTGTTCCCGGGGCGTGGGCCGGGCTTGGGAGCAGGCCGCGGTGCCGGGCCGGCGGCGGGTGCGGCCGGCTTCTCGGCCGCAGGGGCTGGGCTGTCCTGCGCTGGCGCGGCAGGCGCGGCAGGCGTTGCGGGTGCAGCCGGAGCTGCGGGCGCGGGCGCCTCGGCGGGCTTTGCCGTGGGCCGGGGCGCGGGTTTAGGCCCAGGCGTTGGCGCAGCAGCCTTCTGTGCCGGTTTGGTTTGCTGGGGGGGTGGTGCCGACTTGGCAGCGTCACGGATCCGGCGCACCACTGGCGCCTCGATCGTTGACGATGCGGACTTGACGAATTCACCCATGTCCTGCAGTTGGGCGATGAGCGCTTTGCTCTCCACGCCCAACTCGCGGGCGAGTTCATAGACCCGGACCTTGGCCACTTCTCTCCTGTCTGGCCCGGGCGTTTCCGGACCTAGTGTTGTGTCGGCGCTTTCATCGCTGACTGCTCATCGGGTTGTCATCCCGACGCTCCCAACTATCGGCTCGGTCAATTACTCAAAGATCGTCGTCAGACGCGTCACGTCCAACGCTCCCCCGGTTCGCAGTGCCCTGCCGAACGCCTTGCGGGCGACAGCAGTTTGGACGCACCCCATTTCCAGGTGTACGTAGGCACCACGCCCCGGAAGTTCCCGCTTCGGGTCCGGTACCAACCGGCCCTCCACGAGTACCACCCTGAGCAGATCCCCTTGAGGAACCCTGCGACGACAGCCCACACACGTCCTCACCGGGGATCCGGACAGGGGCACGGGGTCAGTCGCAGGAGTGTTCATCGCGGCGATCCGTTCTCAGTCTAGCGTGCAGGGTCAAGCGCCGGTCACCACATGTCCCCCACAGGCATCCGGGCCCGTCACTCAGGCGTTGTCGGGATGGATGTCCAGACGCCACCCGGTCAACCGAGCTGCCAGTCGGGCGTTCTGGCCCTCCTTGCCGATGGCCAGCGACAACTGGTAGTCGGGCACTGTCACCTTCGCTGAACGAGTCGCCTCATCCACGATCTGGACCGACTGCACCCGTGCCGGCGACAACGCCGCGGCGATGAAGGCCGAGGGGTCCTCGTCGAAGTCGACGATGTCGATCTTCTCCCCCTGCAGTTCGGAAGTGACAGCGCGGACACGCTGGCCCATCGGGCCGATGCACGCACCCTTGGCGTTCACCTTGGGCACGGTGGCCCGTACCGCAATCTTCGTCCGGTAGCCGGCCTCTCGGGCAAGCGCTGAGATCTCAACAACACCGTCGGCGACCTCTGGCACCTCCATGGCGAACAGGCGCCGGACCAATTCCGGGTGTGTGCGCGACAAAGTGACTGTCGGGCCCTTCGCTCCGCGCCGCACAGACACCACATAACAGCGGATGCGCTGGCCGTGCTCGTAGGTCTCGGTCGGGACCTGCTCAGTCGGCGGGATCACACCCTCCAGCGCGTCGAGCTTCACGTACACCAATCGCGGGTCGTTGCCCTGCTGGATGGTGCCCGAGACAAGATCTCCCTCGCGGCCCGCGAACTCCTCGAACGTGACGTCATCAGTGGCCTCGCGCAGACGCTGCATCAGCACCTGCTTGGCGACTGTCGCCGCGATCCGCCCGAAGTCGGCCGGGGTGTCGTCGTACTCCCCGATCACCAGGGACTCGTCATTGAGCTGGGCAGCCCAGACCGTGACGTGCCCGGTCTTGCGGTCCAGCTCAACGCGGGCCTGCTGCTGGTGGCCCTCGGTGTGATGGTAGGCGGCAAGCAGCGCTTGTTCGATACTGCCCACGACGGTCGCCAGGCTCAAACCCCGGTCCACGACCACAGCCTTCAGCGCGGCCATGTCGATGTCCATCAGAGTGCCTCCTTGGGAAACTCGACCTGCACGACCGCTTTGGCCACGTCTTCATAGACCACGGCGCGCACGACCCCATCGACGTCCAACCTCGCGGTGGTTTCGTCACTGTCGACCACTCGGCCCTCGAAGACCTCGCCGTCGGTGGTGGTCACCTTGACCAGTCGGGTGGCGGCCCTGCGCCAATGCCTCGGGAGGGTGAGCGGGCGATGCACGCCGGGGCTGGTCACCTCGAGTGTGTAGGCCGTCTCGCCCATCACGTCGGTCTCGTCGAGGACTTCGGAGATCTTCCGCGACATCTCGGCGACGTCGTCCAGGGAGACTCCACCATCGGCGTCCACCGCCACAACCACCACGGTGCGCCGACCGGCGCGGCGCATTGTGACGAATTCGACGTCCGCCCCCGAAGCCGCCGCCACGGGCGTCACAAGGTCCGCGATCTGCTGCTCGCGTTCGTCCGACATGTGCGCCTCCCTGGTGCCCTGTTAAGGGTACGCGCGCGTAGGCTGCGGGGCATGACCGACCGGAGGAGCGTGTTGCAGGTCGGGTTGGTATGCGGCGCTCTGATGGCGCTGCCAGCGTGCTCCTCGGACCCCGCGGCCCCACCGGAAGATCCCCCCGTCCCGGATCCGGAACAGGCTGACGAAATCGCTCTCATCGCCGCCTACGACGCGGCTCTGGCCGCAGGCGCCAAATCCCCGGAACGCCTCCAGAAGATCCGAGATGAGCACGTTGCCCACCTCAGGGCCCTCGGCTGGGAGCAACCGCCGACGCCGACCGCCGGGTCCGGACCCACCGGGCGCAAGGTTCTGGTGCGGGCAGAACGGCGAGCCTCCCGAGCGCGAGCCCGAGCCGCAGCCGTCACCGAGGACAGCGAACGTGCGCAGATCCTGGCGCTCATCGCCGCCTCCGAGGCACAGCATGTCGTGACGTTGGAGCGGGCATGAGCATGCAGGCGGCACTCGACGGGGAGTACGCGATCATGTACGCCTACGGGGTGGCTGGAGCGCGCCTCTCCAGCGATGCCGATCTGGCCTTGGCCATGCTGGCTGAGCACCGCGTCAGCCGCGACCAGTTGCGGGCTTGGCTGGTCGCGGACTCCGATGAACCCGCCCCTCCAGCACCGGCCTACACACTGCCCGAACGAGTCACCGGCGACGCATCCGCGAGGGAATTGCTGGCCGCATTGGAACTGCGGCTGATTCCCCTGTACACCCAACTCGTCGCCGACTTCACCGACGACCCGAAGCGCCGGTCTTGGTCGATCAGGCAGGTCCGGGCGTGCGCGCTGCGCGCCCAGAAGTGGGGGGCGCCGGGTCAAGCATTCCCGTGGCCCACTGACCTTGAGGCTCCGGTTTAGGCATGTCGAACTTTGAAGGGGAGTCCCGAATGAGGTGGATAGCCACGATGACGCTGGCCGCATTGCTTCTGGCCGGATGCAGCAACGGCGGACCCTCGGACGCCTTGATCACAGAGTCACCAACACCGGCCGAAACCACCACCGCGGCAGTGCCGGAACCCACGATCTCCGGTGAGGTCGCGACCGGTCTGCAGGCACCATGGAGCGTGGTGCCGTTGTCCTCGGGCCGGGCCCTGATCAGTGAGCGCGATACGGCCAGGATCCTCCTGCTGGCCGGCGGGCGGACCACTGTTATCGCCAATCCCGCGCAGGTTCTCCCTGACGGGGAAGGCGGGTTGCTCGGTCTGGCGGTGCGAACACCGGACCCCGAGCGGGTCTACGCCTACTACACGGCGGCGACCGACAACCGGGTCGTGGTCTTCGACTTCGACGGCCAGAAGTTGAGCAACGAGCGCACCATCCTGGGCGGCATCCCCAAGGGCTTCATCCACAACGGCGGGCGGATCGCGTTCGGCCCGGACGGCTACCTGTACGTGGCAACCGGCGAAACCGGTCAACCCGACCTGGCCCAGGAGCCGCGCAGCCTGGCCGGCAAGATCCTGCGGATCAGCCCCAACGGCAACCCGGCGCCGGGAAACCCCGACTCCACCTCGCCGGTGTGGTCCATCGGACACCGCAACGTCCAGGGCCTGGCTTGGGACGCCGAGGGCCGGCTTTGGGCCACCGAGTTCGGCCAGGAAGACGTCGACGAACTCAACCTGATCGAGCCCGGGAAGAACTACGGCTGGCCTCGCTGCGAAGGTGCTTGCACGGTGCCCGGGATGACCAACCCGAGCGCCACCTGGTCGCCCACGTCGACATCGTCACCGAGCGGCCTGGCGATCCTCAACGGATCGGCTTGGGTGGCGGCCCTTCGTGGTCAGGCCCTCTACGAAGTCCGACTGGACGGGACACGGGCTTCGCAGCCCCAGGCCTGGTTCGCAGAGGATCTGGGCCGGCTGCGCGACGTGGTCGCCACGCCAGAGGGCGACCTGTGGGTGGTGACGAACAACACCGACGGCCGCGGGTCGCCACGGACAGGCGACGACCGGATCGTCGAGGTGGTTGTGCCTCCTGGTTAGAGGTTGTGGTCCTGGTTAGCGAATCCACGCGTGTTTTCGCTAACCAACAGCACAACCTCTAACGCGGGCCTGTTTGCCGCGAACCTGGCTGCGATTGCGCGCGTAGACTGGAGATGTTGGGTTCGGGGAAACCCAAATGGGGGGCGACCATGCAGCGCCACTACGCGCAGCACTTGGCTGACTACCCGGTGGACAGAAGCCCCGAGGACGTCCTCGCAGCGACGGTCAAAGAGGATTCGCTGCCGCAGACCAGAGCACACGTCTACGCCCTCGTACTGGCTCTGCTCGCGGCCCTGTCAACCTGCCTGCTGCTGGTCGCCTTCAACGAGCGTGGCCAGTTGCACGGGGTTCCGGTGTCCGTGGTGGGAGCACCGGTGATGGTCACCAGCCTCGTGGACGACCTCGGTTCGCAGGTCGATGTCCGACAGACCGTCGACGAAACCGCCGCCTTCGCGGACCTGGCCGCGGGCAGGTCGCGCGCTGCTCTGGTCGTGGACCTGGGTACCACGACGGACACCCTCGTCATCCCCGCGGGCCAGAATGAACGCGCTGACGCAGCGCTCGTGGATGAACTGCGAGCCGTCCAGGCTTTGCGGGGACGGTCCTTGGACGTGCAGATGCGCGATCTCGGGCGAGGCAGTAGAACAGCTCACGATCTGGCTGCTGGTGCCCTCATCCTGGGCTTCCTCGTTGCGGCCCTCGCTTCTGTGGGTACCGGGCACGTGGCACACCGGATGCACCGACACGCAACGGCTGTGATCTCGCTTTCGGTCTGCGTAGTTGCGATCGGCGCGGCGGTGTCTGCCGGGTGGGCCAGCGCTTTGTGGCTCGCGATCGCCCTGACGATGGCCGTACTACTCACCCTCGCCCTGGAGGCGATGTTCGGCTGGACGGGGTTCGCGGTCGCGGCGGCGCTGTGTTTGACGGTGGTCTGGCCGACCGTCCTCGGGATTGATCACGTCTTCCTGCCCGTGTGGATGCAGATGGGCTGGCACTGGTCGCCGACGGGATCGGCCGCCAGCGCGATCTTGTCGGCGATGATCTACGGCGGTACCGGCTTGCTCCATCACGGGCTGCAGATGCTGGTCTGGGTGGCCAGCGGGTTGCTGGCCCTGTGGCTGACCCGCCGTTCTCCGCGCCGGATCAACGGGCATGCATCCGTCCAGCGCAGGCGGATCGGGGCGGTCGTGGTTGGCTTCACAGCCCTGCTCCTGAGTGCTGTGGCTCTGGCACCCGGATCGGTTGTCGCAGGGTCGATATCAACCCCACTGGCGCCCGACCGACTATCACCTTGTGTTCGGATTCCCGAGGTCGATTCCATTGCGGACCTCAACCGCATCGCGCGAATGCCGCCCAATGCGTACTTCGCGGGGGCCGACGTGGGCGCGGATGTCGGCCTGGCAGACGGCCGCAGGCTCTGGTTGTTCGGCGACACACTGCGCGAGAACGCCGGGCTGGTGCGCAACTCGATGCTCGTGGCCGACGACCGATGCCTGCACGCGGTCGTGCCCGAGGATGGAGGTGCGGTCATCCCCGATCGTCCTCAATCCCAGGTCGGCTACTGGCCCATGTCCGCTGTGGCGATCAGCCTGCCCGGCTACGACCTGGTGCCGGTTTGGACCGAGCGCGTCAGGCAACAAGGATCCGGTGTTTTCGGCTTCGAAACGCTCGGTCCGTCCGTTGCGGTTTTCGTCGTGCGGCCCGGTGAGGTCCCACAACTGGTGGCCATGAAGGATCTCACCGCCGACACGACCGATCTACAGCAGCCGGCGTGGGGCGCGGCATCAGCGATCGATGGCGAGTGGGTGTATTTGTACGGGACGGCCAACGCCGGCGGCACTTGGGGCTTCTCGGTGCAGGTCGCACGCCTTCACGTTGACGACCTCCTCGACCCCACCCGACTGCAGTACTGGGACGGCTTCGATTGGAACTACTCCGCAGGCACCGCCGCCGAGGTGATCCCAGCGGCCGGCGGTACTTCCCAGATCTTCAGCGTCTTCCACAAGGGCGACACGTGGTACGCGGTGTCCAAGCAGGACGAGTTCCTCGGCTCGTACCTGCGGGTATGGATCGCTGCAGCCCCGACCGGGCCCTTCTACGCCGGGCCGGTCTTGGCGATCCTGCCATCTGACCTCGAGGCCGGGCACTTCACGTACATGGCTCTCGCCCATCCCGAAGTGCTCCCGGAGGATGACAGCATGGTCGTCTCCTACAGTCGCAACGACGTCAATCTCCAGCACATCGTGGACGACCCGGTTCAATACCGGCCGCGGTTCCTGCGCGTGTGGTTCCCATGATGTCTGCCTTAGGCGTCCTGGTTAGAGGTTGTGGTCCTGGTTAGCGAATCCACGCGTGTTTTCGCTAACCAACAGCACAACCTCTAACGCGGGCAGAGTCGCGGTCAGCGGCCGCAGGCCTTGAGCACCTCGGCTACCGCTGCAGCCACCGGCACATCCTCACGGACTCCGCTGGCCCGGTCCTTGATCTCCACCATGCCGTCGGCCAGACGCTTGCCGACCACCAGGATCGTGGGTACCCCGAGCAGTTCGGAGTCGTTGAACTTCACGCCCGGCGACGCCTTGCGGTCGTCATACAGCACCCGCACCCCCTCGTCCTCAAGGGCAAGACCGATCTCCTCGGCGGTGGTGAAGACCGCCGGGTCCTTGCCCGTGGCCACGATGTGTACATCGGCCGGGGCGACCTCCCGAGGCCAGATCAACCCCTTGTCGTCGTGGTACTGCTCGGCAATGGCGGCCACTGCACGGGACACCCCGATCCCGTAAGACCCCATGGTCACCACCCGGGCCTTGCCGTTCTCGTCGAGCACGGTCAGGTCCAGGGCTTCGGCGTACTTGCGTCCAAGCTGGAAGATGTGCCCGATCTCAATTCCGCGGGCGCTGTGCAGCGGTCCCGAGCCATCGGGTGCGGGGTCACCGTCACGCACTTCGGCTGCCTCTATGGTTCCGTCCGGGGTGAAGTCGCGTCCGCACACAAGCTCGAAGACGTGTCGGCCGGGCTCATTCGCACCGGTTATCCAGGCCGTGCCCGGGACGACCCGCGGGTCGACCAAGAATGGGATCCCCCGGTCCTCACCCAGCGCCTGAGGGCCGATGTAGCCCTTCACCAACTGTGGGTAGCGCGCGAAGTCTGCCTCCTCAAAAGGAACGGGTACCGCTGGCGCCACCTGGGCCTCGAGCCGTTTCATGTCGACCTCGCGGTCGCCCGGCAGGCCCACGACCAAGGGCGACACCGAACCGTCCGGGTACTGCAGGCGAAGGACCACGTTCTTGAGCGTGTCGGCAGCCACCCAAGCGCGGTCCGCCCGCGGGAACCGGGCGTTGGCCAAGTCCACCAGGGTTTCGATGGTCGGGGTGTCGGGAGTGTCCTCAACGTGGGCAGCGGGCAGGCCTGCGACCTCGATCGGCGCGGGCGGCACAGTGACCACCGCCTCCACGTTTGCGGCATAGCCTGCGTCGGAACGGACGAACGTGTCCTCACCGGACTCACACGGAGCCAGAAATTCCTCGCTGGCTGACCCACCCATTGCCCCGGACATGGCCGAAACGATCACGTACTCCAGGCCCAACCGGTCGAATGTCTTGATGTAGGCCTCGCGGTGCCGGTCGTATGACTTCTGCAGTCCCTGGTCGTCAATGTCGAAGGAGTACGAGTCCTTCATGACGAACTCGCGGCCCCGAAGGATCCCTGCCCGCGGACGCGCCTCATCGCGGTACTTGGTCTGGATCTGGTAGATCACCAGCGGCAGGTCCTTGTAGGAGGAGTACTCCCCCTTGACCAGCAGCGTGAACATCTCCTCATGCGTGGGCCCCAGCAGGTAGTCGGCGCCCTTACGGTCCTGCAGGCGCATAAGAGTGTCGCCGTATTCGGTCCAGCGGCCGGTCGCTTCGTAGGGCTCGCGCGGCAGCAGCGCCGGGAAGTGGACCTCCTGGAAACCGGCCGCGTCCATCTCCTCACGCACGATGCGCTCCACGTTGCGATACACGATGTAGCCCAGCGGCAACCACGTGAAGACACCTGGTGCCACACGCCGGACAAGCCCGGCCCTGACCAGCAGTTTGTGGCTCGGGACCTCGGCGTCAGCGGGGTCTTCGCGCAGGGTTCGCAGGAACAACGTGGACATTCTCAGCACGAGTGCAAGCGTAGGGCACCGCCACGAATAGCCCACACCCCCACGTTGGCCAGCAGATTCCCCGGCAATCCTGTCCCCCGGGGATTAGCGTGTGAGACAGCGACGAAGGGGAGTCACAGTGCAGCCTCGGAATATTCTGGTGCCCGCAACCATCGCAGCCTTGATCACCGGCCTGGCCCTGCCAACCGCCGCACTTAACCCCAGGGTCGAGCCGACAGTATTGAGCGCGGCGAAGAAGCAGTCGTCCTCGGTGACCGTGAAGGTTCCGTCATCGAAGACCTTCGTATCGGACAACGTTCCGGCCACGGTGCAGGTCACCCCGGCGAGCAAGCGGGCCGTTGAGATCCAGACGCGCTCCAAGACCAACACGTGGGAGACCGTGGCCAAGGCCAAGACCAACAAGTCGGGCAAGGTCAAGATCAACTTCACTACGTACCGCAGCGGCGACTACAAAGTGCGTGCGGTCGTTCCGGAGTCCAAGGGGTTCGCCTCGGCGACCAGTAAATCGCGATCACTGAAGTCCACCTACGAGCCCTTCAGCGACCCGCCCACCGACAAGCTCAGCCCAATGATCCCGGGTGCGTTGACTTTGTCCAATAAGGCGAAGGGCCAGTTCGGCTCGGGTCAGTTCACAGCCGGCGAGTTCGTCGTATCTGCCCCACAGTCCGGGAAGCCGAGCATCACTGTCACGGACGGCGCCGGCCGCGTTGCATGGGCCAGCACACCGGGCAAGGCCTTTGTGACTGCAGCCCGCAGCAAAGTGCGCTGGTTCCAGCGCTCGACCGCGGGCGCGTTCTGGCCCCAGGTTCAGCGCAAGGTGCGATTGACCGAACAGAAGGTCGAATCGGTTCAGGCATCCGGAGGAACCGTCACGGTCAAGGGAAGCGTGCGTGGCGAGGGCAAGAAGGCGTTCTTCACGATGACTTTGACCTCGGTGCAGCGTTCGGCCGACGTCGCCGCCCTTCAGATGGACGTGAGCTTCAACGCCAAGAAGTCCGATGTCACACCCAACAGCGTGCAGGTCACCTCGGGACGTTCATCGAAGGCCGGAGTGCACGGTTTCGGTAACCAGTTCCAGAAGTTCAACCTGTCCGGTCAACTGCTGCCGATACTGGTCCAGGAGCAAGGCGTCACCCGCGGCGAGCCACCGGCGGCAGCGGCAGTTGACTCCGCGACGTGGGGCGCAGGCAACCTGAAGACCACCTACGGAGCCTGGCCGACCTACGTCACCGACCAGTACCGCTCGTTCGAACTGGCCGACACCGTGACCGGCGGTTCGTTCAGCGTGGCGGACACCCGGCGCGACAAGCAGATCTCCCTGGAGTCCTACGCCAAGTCCTACAGCGCCATGGTCCTCGCGCGCGACAACGGTCAAGCCCTGTTGCGGGCTCGAGCTGCTGGCACGTCGCGGCCGGTCCTTGCGGACTGGGTGCAGCGCGGGGCCGTTCTGGGGCTGCAAGGGGGCACGGACAAGGTCCGCCAGGTCGTGGCCGACATGCAGGCCGCGGGCACAAAGATCAGCGCGGTTTGGCTGCAGGACTGGGTCGGCAAGCGGGTCACCGTCTTCGGCGAGCAGTTGTGGTGGACCTGGCAACTCAACCGCGGCACCTACCCCGGCTGGGAGCAGATGGTCGCCGATTTCAAGGCCCAGGACATCCGGGTGATGACCTACATCAACCCCTTCGTCATCAACCAGGACGAGGTCAACGGGGTGCCCATCCGCAACTACTACAAGGAGGGCGAGCAGAAGGGCTTCCTGGTGAAGAACCAGGTCGGGGACACCTACGTCGTCGAGACGATCGGCTTCCCGACGGCATTGGTCGATCTGACCAATCCCGAAGCGCGCGACTGGTACGCCGACATCATCGCCACAGAGGTCCTCGGCGTAGGGGCCACCGGCTTCATGGCCGACTTCGCCGAGTACCTGCCGTTCGACAGCGTGCTGTTCAACGGAAGTGCCGCCAAGCAGCACAACCGTTGGCCGCAACTGTGGGCCAAGACCGTGCGCGAAGGCTGCAACCGCGGCGGGGTGCCGGACTGCGTGGCGTTCTTCCGCTCCAGTTACCTCGGCTCCCCGAAGAATGCCCCGCTCATGTGGGCCGGTGACCAGATGGTCAACTACGCCCGCGAGGACGGCATGGCCAGCGCGGTCGAGGGAATGTTGGCCGCCGGCGTTTCCGGTGCGCCCCTATGGCACAGCGACATCGGCGGTTACACCAGCATCAACGCCGGGGTGAAGAACTTCTTGCGCCCCGCCGCAGTTGAACGCCCGCTGGGCACAGATGCAGGCCTTCGGCGTGGTGATGCGCACCCACGAGACGAACCGGCCGAAGCTCAACCAGCAGGTCTACGACGACGCCACGACACGGGCCCAGTTCGCCCTAGCCTCGAAAATCTATGCGGCCCTGTACGAATACCGCAAGGGCGTGATCGACGAGGCTGTCAAGGACGGCATCCCCGCGATGCGCCACACATGGCTGGTCTACCCGGGCACGAAGGCCGCTGATCAGGATCTGCAGTTCTTCCTCGGCGACCATCTGCTCGTCGCACCGGTCTACGAGGAGAACGCGACCACCGTGCAGGTGACCTTCCCACCGGGGCAGTGGAAGCACGTCCTCACCGGCGAGGTCTTCCCCGGCGACTCGCAGGCAACCGTGAACGCACCGCTGGACACTCCGGCAGCCTTCGTGAAGGTGGGCGATCCCGTAGGTGAGGAGATCCTGGCCGCAATGGCGGCGGCCGGGCTGACACCGTAGGGGCGGTGCCGGGGTGGCGCCGAGCCGCCCCGAGCCGCCGCCGAGCCGCCGCCAAGCGGCCCCCAAGCGGTTGGTTAGAGGTTGTGCTGTTGGTTAGCGAAACAACGCGTGGATTCGCTAACCAACAGCACAACCTCTAACGCGGGCGGCCGGGGCGGCCCGGGCGGCCGGGCGGCCGGGCAGACCGGGCAGCCAGACCGCAGCCACCCCACCCCTCACCACGAGGGCATCCGGGGCCTGCGAACCGGGACCGCCCCCGCATACCTGAACCGGGCATCGAGCTGTGCGGGCCTGGTCAACTGCTGCCAGACAACGTGCAAGACCTGGTACCCCAACTCTTGAAGATCACCGTCGCGCAGCAGTTGCAGGATCACCTTGATCTCGCCTTGCCGCTTGTACTTGATGGCTCCGTCGAACTCGACGGCGATCCTGGTTCCCTCGATCAAGAAGTCGAGGCGAGCGGCCCTTTCGCCGCTGCGGACCTCCACCTGGCTGATGAGGTCGTAACCCAGCCCATTGGCCAGCATCCGCGTCCATGTCTCACCGGGCGATTCCGCCAGCGGGTCGGCACTCGCAGCGACCCAGCGCATCCGACTGGCACCATGGCGCCCAACCATTTCATCCGCGGCCGACCGCAAACCGTCAACGGAGCACAGACCGCTGGCCAACATGGCGTCCGCCACGATCAATGCGTCGCGGGCTGTCAGCACCCGCGCACAATCCAGCACGGTCGCCTCTGGAGCGCTGAGGCGAAAGTCGCGGTGTCCCGCACAGGGCCCGTCGGGCATGACCTGGACGTCTCCTGCGTAACGCCCGCGCGCGATGTTGCGCACGAACACCTCAGACGGCACGCCGCCCACCAAGGGCAGTTCGTACACGAACGCGGCCGAGGGTCCCGCCAAGGCAGCCGCCGGGTCCAGCCGCGCCATGACCGCATGGCACTTGGCCAAGTACTCCTGCTCGGGTGTCAGGCCCTGTGGCACGTAGGCACCCCAGGTCAAGGGTTTGTCTGTGCGCCGCACGCGCTGCACTTCGGCTCCGGTAGCGCCGTCGGCAACCAAGTCGCTGATCCGTTTCACAACGTCCAGCCTGTGCCCTCAGCAGGAAGCAGTGGGCAAAACCGTGGCCCGGCTGTGGATGACCACAGGCTGCCGTCCACAGCGCGCCGCTAGAACAAGACGGTGGCGAACTCCCCCACCTGCTCGAACCCGACACGCTGGTAGGACGCGAGGGCGGCGTGGTTGTAGTCGTTGACGTACAGGCTGACGGTGGTAGCGAAATTCCTGCGCGTCAATTGGACTACCGCGGCCATGCCCGGACTCCGAAACGTGCTGCCCCCGGTGGGACGGGTCCACCCATACACCCTGGATCTGTGCCACCTCGTCCGAAACGACACCGACCTCGGCCTTGAACAGCACTTCGCCTTCGTCGACGATGAGGAACGCGCGACCCTGCCGGATGAGCGCCGCCACCCGCCTGCGATAGCCCGAGCCTCCGTCCGGGACGAGCGGGCTGATCCCCAGTTCTTCGGTGAACATCGCCACACACGCGGGGAAGAGCAACTCGAGGTCGTCCATGGTGGCTTGCCGAACGCGGGCGTCCGGTTGGACGTCGGGCACGCGACTGATGCTCAACATGGGCTGCGACGAGCGCACATCGCGGGCCGGGCCCCAGGCGTCTGCGACCTGGTCGTAGAAGGCCAACACCGCCTCGGCCGGACCGACGATCGAGGAGCAACGTCGAGGCACGACCTTCGCCCGCGCGGCGAACCCAGCGATGGCTGAGGGCAGGACACAGATCGGCACGACATTGGCCCCCAGGTAGAGCGCCGAACGCAGATCCTTGCCGTCGAACCATCCCCACACCTCGGCGCCGATGGCAGAACCCACACCGATCGTCTGCAACCTCTCCCCGACCATCGCGTAGGACACGGGGTCAGTGGCCAGCAGAGTGCGAAGCGCGGGGGCGTCGGCTCCGGTGAGCAGACGGACCGACCCGGTCACCCGACTGAGACGCTCGGCTCGCCGGAGGCCTCCATGGCCTCCGCCAGACGCATGGCCTCTTCGATGAGGGTCTCGACGATCGCGGCCTCCGGAACGGTCTTGATCACCTCACCCTTGACGAAGATCTGACCCTTGCCGTTGCCACTTGCCACCCCAAGGTCGGCCTCGCGGGCCTCTCCGGGACCGTTCACCACGCAGCCCATGACTGCAACGCGCAGTGGGACCTCCAGTCCCTCAAGACCCGCGGTCACCTGCTCGGCCAACGTGTAGACGTCGACCTGGGCGCGCCCACAACTCGGGACACGAGACGATCTCAAGGCCGCGCTGGCGCAGATTCAACGACTCCAGGATCTGCAAACCGACCTTGACCTCCTCGACGGGCGGCGCGGACAGCGAGACCCGGATCGTGTCACCGATCCCTTCGGACAGAAGCGCACCGAAAGCGACCGCGGACTTGACCGTCCCCTGGAACGCCGGACCGGCCTCGGTCACCCCGAGGTGCAGGGGGTAGTCGCAGGCCGCGGCGAGTTGCCGGTAGGCCTGCACCATGACAACCGGATCATGGTGTTTGACCGAGATCTTGATGTCGCGGAACCCGTGCTCCTCGAACAGCGAGGCCTCCCACAGGGCACTGGCCACAAGCGCTTCAGGGGTCGCTTTGCCGTACTTCTCGAGCAAACGCTTGTCCAGCGAGCCAGCATTGACGCCGATCCGGATCGGGGTTCCGGCCTCACCCGCGGCCCGGGCGATCTCGCCCACCTTGTCGTCGAAGGCCTTGATGTTGCCGGGGTTGACCCGCACCCCGGCGCACCCGGCATCGATGGCCGCGAACACGTATTTGGGCTGGAAATGGATGTCAGCGATGACCGGGATGTCAGCCTTCTTGGCGATGATGGGCAGCGCCTCGGCGTCATCCTGGCTCGGGACAGCGACGCGCACCACCTGGCAACCGGCGGTGGTCAACTCGGCGATCTGCTGCAGGGTGGCGTTCACATCGGCGGTGACGGTCGTAGTCATCGACTGCACGCTGACCGGGGCATCCCCACCGACCTCCACGGGGTGGTGCGGGTGGCGCAGGGTGATCTTGCGCGTGACCCTTCGGTCGGCCAACGTAGGCGGCGGTCCCTCAGGCATTCCCAACGAAACGGTCATGTCCTCAAGTATCCCTCATGTGCGGGCCGCCGCGACCGCCCCCGGCACGGTAGTTGGTTGACGCTCAGGTAGTTGGTTGACGCTGCGCGGGCGACGAACGTCACCCAACTACCCGAACCCCACCCAACGCAGCACTCAGCCCAAACGGATGGGTTTGATGATGTCGGCCCACAGGATGATCACGCTCATGGCGATCAGGACCAGGGCGACGGTGTATGCAACGGGCAACATCCGGGCCACGTCGACCGGTCCCGGGTCGGGCCTCCCTCGCCACTTGGCCACCTGTCGGCGCGCGCCTTCGTACAAGGCACCGGCCACGTGACCACCGTCGAGCGGCAGGATCGGCAACAGGTTGAACAGGAACAGGAACAAGTTCAACGAGGCCACGATCGCCAAGAACTGCGCGATGCGCCAGCTCGGTGGTGCATCTGCGGAGGCGACCTCCCCGCTGATCCTCGATACGCCCACGACTCCGACGGGTCCCTCCGGGTCGCGCGGCTGATCCGTGAAGGCCGCCTCGGTCAGGCCCACCATCTTGGCCGGGAAACTCACAAGTGCACTCGCCGATCGCACCGTGATGTCCCACATCTCACCGGGAACCCCCGTGATCGGGATCGGCTGCAACTCCACCAGCGGTGAGACCCCCAGGAAACCCCGCAGGGCAGCAGCTTCCCCGAGCAGCGCTCCGTCGATGGTCGACAAGGGCACGTCCACGGTGAGTTGCTGCCCGCCGCGGACGATGGTGACCTCGTGCAGGCCTCCCGTGGAGGCACGAATCGCCTGACTCAGGGTGGCCCAGTCCGCCACCGGAACAGCGTCCCAAGCCACAATCTGGTCGCCTGGTTGCAGGCCCGCCTGCGCCGCACCGGTCGACGTGCCGTTCCCGCCCACGCAGGCGCCCTCCGGATCGGCCGCACTGGGAACACAGGCGGTGACGGTGTTGACGGTCGTGGTGGGGTTCGGGGTGCCGAACCCTGCGTAGACGACGGCGAAGAGGACCATGGCGAACAGGAGGTTCATAACCGGCCCGCCGAGCATGACCACCAGCTTCTTCGGCACGCTCAAGGAGTAGAACGTCCGCTTCTCGTCACCGGGCTCCATGATCTCGGCCGCCGATTCGGCGCGGGCCTGATCGATGAGAGTCCCCAGCCGACCGGTGCTGCTGGCTCGCACGCTGCCGTCCGGCGCGGGCGGGAACATGCCGATCATCCGGATGTATCCGCCCAGTGGCGCGCCCTTGACGCCGTACTCGGTGTCGCCCTTCTTGCGCGACCACAGCGTCGGCCCGAAACCGATCATGTACTGGGTGACCTTCACCCCGAACCGCTTCGCGGGGATCATGTGACCGAGTTCGTGCAAGGCGATCGAAACCGCAAGCGCCAGCACCAGCGCCACGATCCCGACCAGCGTCATGGACTCTCCTCGATCAGTTCCCTCACCTGCGCCCGTGCCCAGGTGTCTGCATTCAAGACGTCTTCCAGTGTCACCCGGTTCCCCCCGACCGCGCCAGGGGGGAGCGCCTCATCCAGTGTTCGCCCTACGAGATCAGAGATTGCGAGGAAGCCGATCTTGCCCGTGCGGAAGGCCGAAACGGCCTGCTCGTTGGCCGCGTTCAACACCGCCGGCGCCACCCCCGCGTGCCGTGCGGCTCGGGCTGCCAGCCCCACAGCCGGGAAGGCATCGTCGTCAAGAGGGAAGAACTCCCAAGTGGCCGCAGCCGACCAGTCACACGCAGGCGCAGCCTCGCAGACCCGGTCCGGCCACCCCATCCCCAGGGCGATCGGCAGGCGCATGTCCGGCGGGCTTGCCTGGGCAATCGTGCTGCCGTCGTAGAACTCGACCATCGAGTGGACGACCGACTGCGGATGCACAACGACCTCGATGCGATCCAGCGCGATGTCGAAGAGCAGGTGCGCCTCGATCAGTTCCAGGCCCTTGTTCATCAGGGTCGCGGAGTTGATGGTCACCACCGGGCCCATGTCCCAGGTCGGGTGGGCCAGTGCCTGCTCGACTGTGACGTCGGCGAGTTCGGCGCGCGTCCTTCCCCGGAATGGACCGCCGCTGGCTGTGAGGATCAACTTGCGGACTTCCTCATGGCGGCCGGATCGGAGGCATTGGGCCATCGCGGAGTGCTCGCTGTCCACGGGCACGATCTGCCCAGGGCGCGCGGCCGCGGTCACAAGCTCGCCGCCGATGATCAGCGACTCCTTGTTGGCCAGGGCCAGCACGCTGCCCGCCTGCAGCGCCGCAAGCGTAGGTCCCAGACCCACGGCTCCGGTGATTCCGTTCAGAACCGTGTGAACACCGAGCCCGGCGACCTGAGCCGCGGCATCGGGGCCCACATGCACCTGCGCCCCGGTTCCCTCGAGAGCCACCCCGGCAGCCTCATCGGCAACGCCCACGTGCTCGACGCCGAACGTCTCGACCTGCTGACGCAGCAACGCCGGGTCCGCTCCCCCAGCCGCCAGACCCACAACCCGGAACCGGTCACGATTGCGGGCCACGACGTCGAGGGCCTGAGTTCCGATCGAACCCGTGCTGCCCAGAATCACCAGGTCGCGCGTCATGACAACTCCGTGGCCGCCAACTGCCCGCAAGCCCCGTCGATCTCCCGGCCCCGGGTGTCCCGCACGGTCACGGCCACGCCCTTGGCTTGCAGGTGTTCGACGAACGAGTCCTCTTGCTCACGGCTCGACGCGGTCCACTTCGACCCGGGGGTCGGGTTCAGAGGGATCACGTTGACATGTGCCAACTTGCCGCGAAGCAGGTCACCGAGCAGGTCGGCGCGCCAGTCCTGGTCGTTGATGTCGCGGATGAGCGCGTACTCGATGCTCACCCGGCGCCGGGTTCGATCGGCGTACTCCCAGACCGAATCCAGGACCTCGGCCACATCCCAGCGCGTGTTGATCGGCACGAGGGTGTTGCGCAGTTCGTCGTCCGGGGCGTGCAGCGACAAGGCCAAAGTCACCGGAAGACCTTCTGCGGACAGCTTGCGGATCTGGGGCACAAGCCCGACCGTGGACACGGTGATGCCGCGTGCGCTCATGCCGAAACCCTCGGGCGGCTCGGCAACCATCCGCCGGACGGCGCTGATCACGGCGTTGTAGTTGGCCAGCGGTTCTCCCATGCCCATGAAGACAATGTTCGACAACCTGCCTTCACGACCCAGCACGCCCGATTCGGAGTCGCGGGCTGCCACCCGCACCTGCTCAAGAATCTCCGCAATGCTCAAGTTCCGCTGCAGTCCCCCTTGGCCCGTCGCGCAGAAGGGGCAGGCCATTCCGCAGCCGGCCTGTGAGGAGAGGCACAGCGTGATGCGCTTGGGATAACGCATCAGCACCGACTCGACCAGGGATCCGTCGTGCAGTTTCCACAGCGTTTTACGGGTGGCGTCACCGTCGCATGTCTGGACCTTGGCCGGTGTCAGCAGGGTCGGCAGCAGCGGTGCCAGCCGTTGACGATCGGCCTCCCCCAGGTCAGTGCACTGCTCGACCGAATCGACGTGTCGCACCAGCACCTGGCGGCTCAACTGCACGGCCCGGAACGCGGCACTACCGAGTTCGGCCACGGCCTGCTTGCGCGCGGGCAGATCCAGATCCAGCAGGTGGCGTGGCGGCTTGCCCCGCTTGGGCGGCGTCATGACCAGGGGCAAAGATGTCATCCGATGAACAGCCCCAACAAAGCCCAGGCCACGAAGGCGTTGGGGATCAAAGAGTCGAGACGGTCCATGAGCCCACCGTGCCCGGGAAGGATGTTGGACATGTCTTTCACGTCCAGGTCGCGCTTCACCGCGGACTCGATGAAGTCGCCCGCCGTTGCGGTCACGCTCATGACCACACCGAAGATCGCACCCTGCCACCAGGGCGCGTCGAAGCCGATCACGAACACGGGAATACCGATGGCCACCTGAAGCGCCACTGACCCGGCGAAACCCTCCCACGACTTCTTCGGGCTGACCTGGGGTGCGATGGGGTGCTTGCCGAAGAGGACACCGGCGAAGTAGCCGCCGATGTCGTTGCCCACCGTGACCGCGATGAACGCCACGATGCGCGTCACTCCGTCGTCCTCGCGCAGCATCAGCATCACGAAGCCCACCATGAAGAGCAGGTAGAACCCGATGAACATTGAAGCCGTGGCGTCCTTGACGAAACCTTCGGTCCCACGGCGGATCCGCCACATCAGAGCCGCGATGACGAACGTGCCGAAGACCGCCATGTGCGCAGTCACGCCGTACACGTAGGCCAAGGTCGGACCGACCAGGGCCACCGCGTACAAAGGGGTGCGGGCCACGCGGATGTCGTTGTGCAGGAAGGCGTTGTACATCTCCCACACGGCCACCAGCATCGCCGCAGTGACAAGTACCGCGAACAGGTACTTGTAGAAGACCAGCGTGACGATGATGAGCGCGCCGAGTCCCACGCCAACCGCAATCGCCACGGGGAGATTGCGACCTGCGCGGCTCTTCGGCGGCTCGACGGGCGCCGCGTCTGGGCTGCCCATCAGACCTCGAGCAGTTCTTCCTCTTTGTGCTTCAGGATCTCGTCCACGTGCGCCACCTGCTGGTGAGTGATCTCCTCGAGATGGGCAAGGCCACGCTTCACTTCGTCCTCGCCGACGTCGCCGTCCTTCTTCATCTTCTCGAGCTGCTCCTTGGCACCCCGGCGGATGTTGCGGATGCTGACCCGTGCGTCCTCAGCCTTGGCGCGCGCGACCTTGATGTACTCCCGGCGGCGTTCCTCGGTCAATTGCGGCAACACGACCCGGATGACGTTTCCGTCGTCGGTGGGGTTGACTCCAAGGTCCGAGTCGCGGATGGCCTTCTCGATGCCGTTCGTGGCGGTCCGGTCGAACGGCGTGATGAGCATCATCCGGGCGTCCGCAGCGTGGAAGGACGCCAACTGGTTCAAGGGAGTCGGTGCGCCGTAGTAGTCCACCGTGATCTTGGCGAACATGCCCGGGTTCACGCGCCCGGTGCGCAGTGTCGCGAAGTCCTCACGCGCCACAGTGATGGCTTTCTCCATCTTGTCTTCTGCTTCCAGCAGGATGTCGTCGATCACCTGGATCCTCCTTCGGGGCTAACCGCAGCCTATTGCCTGTAACTGCGTTTGGAATGATCGCGGGTCATGGCCTGACATCGCGCCCGAGTTCATATCGTTGCGCAAGACTATGTCCCATGGGTCATGACCACGGGGTCGTCACCGCGGGCGGACGACACCGCGGCCGCTTGGCGATCGCCCTGGCCATCGCTGCCGCCGTCTTCGTTCTCGAACTCGTCGGCGCCCTCGTCACCGGCTCCATCGCCCTGCTGGCCGACGCCGGACACGTTTTCACAGACATGTTCGGCGTCGCTTTCGCTCTGGTGGCGGCCACGATGGCGCAGCGTCCGCCCACCAACCGCCGAACGTTCGGTTGGCAGCGGCTCGAAGTCATTGCCGCCGCTCTCAACGCGCTTCTACTGATCGGCGTGGGCTTGTACGTGGCCTTCGAGGCGGTGGCACGGCTGATCGACCCCGAACCGGTCGAGGCGGGGTTGATGCTGGTGGTCGCGGTCATCGGCATGGCCGCCAACTTCGTGTCCCTGCGTATCCTCACCGCCGGCAAGGACGAATCAATCAACGTCCGGGGCGCCTATCTCGAGGTATTGGGCGACCTGCTCGGTTCGGCCGCGGTGGTGGCCGCGGCCGTCGTGATCGTGACGACGGGCTGGACACGCGCCGACCCCGTGGCCAGCCTCGTGGTGGCCGGACTCATCCTGCCCCGATCCCTGCGCCTGCTGCGCGACGCAGTCCGGATTCTCATGGAAGCGGCTCCGGACGACCTCGACGTGTCTGAAGTGCGCACGCACCTTCTGGAGGTGCCCGGCGTGCGCGATGTGCACGACGTCCACGTGTGGACCATCACCTCTGGGGTCCCGGCATTGACTGCCCACGTCGCCGTGGACCGCAGCACCCTGGACGAGTGCGGTCCGGCGTCCATGCTCCACCAGCTGCAGAATTGCGCGCGGGACTGCTTCGAGATCGAGCACACAACTTTCCAGGTCGAACCGACCGACCATTGGGCGCACGAGGCCGGGGCCCATGACTGAGTTGGTTGGTGCTGCCACTGGGCCGGGTCCGGGAAACACCTTTCGGTGACAACCCGACCAGCCAATGGCCCGCCAGTCACCCAAAGATGACCGAGGCAGCCGCCGGCCCACTACCCTTCCAACGTGACCGTCCACGATCTCGGCGATACCCCGCCGGAAGGCAGTGACTTCGTCGAGCGCCTGACCCTCAGCAGAATCGATCGCGACATCTTCACCGGCTGGTGCCACGCCGGCACCCCGTTGCGCGCCTTCGGTGGCCAGGTCGCGGCCCAGGCACTGGTGGCGGCGGGAACGACGGTCGAGCAACCCGGCCGCGTGGTCCATTCGCTGCATGCGTACTTCCTGCGAGCGGGCTCGACCAATGATCACATCGTCTACATGGTCGATCGACCACGCGACGGCCGGTCTTTCTCCACCCGGCGGGTGCGCGCCGTGCAGTACGGAAAGACGATCTTCACCATGTCGGCCTCCTACGCCCAGGAAATGGTCGGCCCCAGCCATCGGACATCACCGATGCCCGGTACGGACTGGATCCACAAGGTCCCTGCTCCCGACCAACTGCCCCGCTCCCAGCCTTTGAGCCGTCCGTCGTCGGCACCCGGCGCACCGGACGATGGCCTACCGAGCCGGACCTTCGTCAACATGCGACTGGTGCCCGACGAACTGGTCACAGAGCTCACCCAGGGCCGGTTTGACCGGATGGCATGGATCCGCTCCGACCAGATGTTGCCCGACCCCTCGCTCTACCACGTGTGCGCCATGACGTACTTCTCGGATCTCACGTTGGTCGCAACGGTCCTGGAACACCACGGCGGCTTCGAGGCCCGCGCCGACTTGGAGATCGCTTCGCTGGACCACGCGATGTGGTTCCATCGGTCGTTTCGGGCCGACCAGTGGCTGCTCTTCGTGACCGCGAGCCCGGTCTCCGGCGATGGCCACGGTTTTGCGACCGGGCAGTTCTACAACGCCGAAGGAGAACTGATTTCGTCGGCAGCACAGGAAGTCCTGATGCGCGAGCCCCGCGAGCGTGCGCAGCGGGGTTAAGTTGGAGGTATGGCTGAGCCAACTGCATTCCGATACTCCGCGCCCATGCACGTCGTGGGTCCCAACGGTCCCCGGTTCGGCGACTACCAGGGCCTGACCCCGGCGTTGCACCCGCCGGGCGCGACGGCGTCCGTGGGCCAAAGGCAAGTGGTCGACTTCCTGCGCCACAAGCGATGGATGTACACGTTCGCTGCCAATCAAGAGCTGATCGTCACCTGCGCGATCGTGGACGCCGGGCCGACGGGAACGACGTTCATCACCGTGGCTGACCGCCGCACCGGTCATCTGCTGGCCGATATCAGCCGACCAGGGGGCACCCGGCCGATGGTCTCGGTGAACGACCGTCCCGGCGAAGGACACCGCAGCCGGTACCGGATGCCGGGATCCGATGTGAGTATGCACACCGACGACGGGATCCTGTACGTACGCGCCAAGGTCGGTTCCCCGGTCGGCCTGCCCGCCATCGGCAAACCCGCGGTGGAACTGGACCTCGCCTTCGACATCACCACCAGCCCGGCGCTGACGGTCATCTCCGACCTGGACACGCAACCGCCGCTGGTCTCCACGACTGGCAAGAACGCGACCTTGCCGGTGACAGGCCGGGTGGTTGTACGCCAAGCCGGCATCCTGCACGCCTTCGACTTCTCCGACGCGGTGGGCGGCTTCGACTACACCAGCGGACACCTGCCCCGACACACTCAGTGGCGCTGGGCGTTCCTGACCGGGCGTCTGGGCGACGGACGCACAGTGGGATTGAACCTGTCGGCGGACTTCTCAGGTCTTGCGCACAGAGCTCACGAGAACTCGGTGTGGTTCGATGGCCAGTTGCACGCGATCGACCCCGACGCAAGCATCGAGTTCGATGCCGCTGACCCCGAGAAGCCATGGCAGGTACGCACGGCCGATGGAAAAGTCGATCTGGTCTTCAACCCCCTCGGCGTGCACCGGGAGTCGCTGAACCTGAGGGTCATTCGGAGCAAGTTCCTGCAGCCGGTCGGTGAGTTCACCGGCACGATCAAACTCAACCGTCGGACTCTGCAGATCGAGGCCCTGCCCGGAGTCGCCGAGAACCAGGACATTCTCTGGTAGCGGATCAGTTGGTCCTTCTCGTCAGACCGATCAGGACCGGCCCGGATACACAAGAACCGCCCGTCGCACTCGCGCACGACCCACAACCACTGGGTGGGCATCCGGTCGGCACATTCTGGGCGTCCAGCTCCCCCATGCGCACGAGTTGATCAAGACAGGCATCGACCAAATCGGCTGACATTCCTGTCCCGGCTGCAATCTCGGCAACGGTCAATGCACCGGCGTCAACGCGGGCCAGCACTTGCCGCAAGGGTCCCCCACTCATGTCAGCATCCTGCCGATCTGGAATACGGCCACTGCCACCAGCCATGCCAGCGCCAGTTGCATACCGACCCCGAACAACGTCCACCGCCGCCCGATCTCCCGGCGCTGTGTCGCAAGCGTTGCCACACAAGGCGTGTAAGCCAGCAGGAAGACCAGGAAGGCCCAGACCGCCGCCGTGGTGTGTCCACCCGACGAGGCGGCGAAGTCGCGGTTCAGTGCGTCACCGAGGTCGCCCGGGGTGCGCAGGTCGTCCGGCGCGGCCACCGCGTAGGTCTGCGACCACGAGGAGATCACCGCCTCCTTGGCCACGAAGCCAACGGCCAGTGCCCCCACTGCCTCCCAGTTGCCGAACCCGGTCGGCGCGAACGCCGGGGTGATCGCCTGGGCGGCCGCGGCGTAGGCGGAGTCCGCGACCGGAACGTCGGCGAATCCTCCCTGACCCGTCACGGGTATCGCTTGCAAGAGCCAAACCGCCGCGACTGCCGCCACGATGATCCCCGAGGCCGTGCGCAGGAACCCCTTGAGCCTGCCCCAGGTCACCACACCGAGGATCCGCAGGTGTGGCATCTGGTAGGCGGGAAGGTCCAGCAGCAGGGCCTCGCGTCCCATCGTGCGCCAAAGAGTCTTTCGCAATAGCAGACCCACGACCACGACGAACAGGATCGAGATCAGGTACATCGCGAACACGACGTTCCCGGCGTCGTCCGGGAAGAATGTCGCGGCAAGCATCACGTACACGGCAAGGCGCGCGGAGCATGACGTGAATGGCACCAGCAGGGACGTGAGGATGCGATGGCGGGCATCGGGCAGGACCCGGGTGGCGCTGATGGCTGGGACATTGCACCCGAAACCCACGATCAGCGGCAGGAATGCCTTGCCGGGCAGCCCGACGAAGCGCATGGTCCGGTCTGTCACGACCGCGGCGCGCGCCATGTAGCCGGAGTCCTCCAGCAGCGCCAATAGGGCGAACATGATGGCCATCAGCGGCACAAAGGTGAGCAGCATGCCGACCCCGGCGATCAAGCCGTCGAGGATGAAACTCTCGATCCAGCTTCCACCCAGCCCGACGAACGCGAGAACCGCAGCTGCAGCATCGCTCACGGGCCCGGCGAAGAAGGAGTCCAGAGCGTCCTGCATCGGGGCCGCCACCGTGGTGGTGAGTTGGAAGACCGCCCACATGACCGCCATGAAGATGATCGGTCCGAACCATGGCGCAGTGACCCAGCGGTCCATCCGGTCCGACCAGGTCCGTCGCTCGCGTTCGGGAGTGACCGTACTCGCATCGACCGCGGCTTGTATCCAAGCGAACCGATCGTCGGCACTGTCGAAGTCATCGGCATCGCGAGGATGCTCCCGCGCGGCAAGCACGGGGGCTGCCAGCGAGTCGGCAGCTGCTCTGGCCAGGTCGGCATCGCCGATCCCCCGCCGCGGATCCACCCGAACCACCGGGCACCCCAGGCGCTCGGCCAGCACTTCAACATCTACCTCGATGTCTCGCCGGGCAGCGACATCGGACATCGTGAGCGCCACAACCACGCGCTGGGCTGACTCACGCACTTGGCTCAGCAAGTACAGCGAACGCGACAGTCTGGATGCGTCAGCCACCACGATCACCACGTCGGGCCGGTCCTCGCCCAGCACCAGTGCGCGTGTGAACTCCTCGTCGGGAGAGACTGCGTCGAGACTGTAGGCCCCGGGGAGGTCGAGTAATGCGACCCCCTGCGACCCATCGTCGGAGGGCACTCGCCATTGGGTGCGACCCACTTCCACGGTCGTGCCCGGCCAGTTTCCCATCTGCCGGCGTGCCCCAGTGAGACTGTTGAAAAGCGTCGACTTCCCGACGTTGGGGGCCCCGACCAGCGCCACGACAGGAGCCCCATGAGCAGCCAAGGGGCCTGCCGCATCCGAGTGACAGGACGCGATTGAGGAGACCGTCTTACGCTCAGTCATCGGCGTGGTCGGTTTCCACTGCCGCTGCAAGCGATGAGTCGAGGGCGACCCGGGCTCCGCCGACAGCGATCACCAGGCCACCGCCGGTCGTCCGGTGCAGGACCCGGATATGTGAACCCGACCGGATGCCCATCTCAGCCAGACGCCGCCGCACAGTGTCAGGCGCGGTCACGGTGGTGACCGTTGCCGAACCGACGAAGTCGAGCGTCACGCCTCCTAGGCTAACAGCCTCTACTTAGGCATACCTAAGTAGAGGCTCATTTCACGACACCAACGTCCCCACCTTGAGACCGGCTGCGGCCTCCCGGATGCCGCCGCTGGCGAGCAAGTCAAACACCACCAAAGGCAACGAGTTGTCCCGGCACAGACTGATCGCCGTCGCGTCGGCGACCTTCAGGTCCTGCGCCAGCACATCGGAGTGCGTGAGGTGCTCGTACTTCGCCGCCGACGGGGTGGTTCGCGGATCTGCGTCGTAGACCCCGTCGACGCCGTTCTTGCCCATCAGCACCGCCTGGCAACCGATTTCCAGGGCTCGCTGGGCAGCGCAGGTGTCGGTGGAGAAATAGGGCACACCCAGACCCGCGCCGAAGATCACCACGCGGCCCTTCTGCAGGTGACGGATCGCTCTGCGCGGGACGTATGGCTCGGCCACCTGACCCATCGCGATCGCTGTCTGCACCCGCGTCTCGACCCCGACCTGTTCGAGGAAGTCCTGCAACGCCAGGCAGTTCATGACGGTACCGAGCATGCCCATGTAGTCGGCCCGGGCTCGGTCCATACCCCGCTCGGACAATTGCGCCCCGCGGAAGTAGTTGCCACCACCGATGACAACGGCCACCTGCCGACCGTCTGAGACGACCTCGGCGATCTGAGACGCAATGGACGCGACCACATCCGGGTCGACACCCAACCCGGTTCCCCCGGAGAACGCCTCGCCTGACAGTTTCAGCAGTACGCGTTCCCAACCACCAACAGGTGCGCGGTCCCAGTGCTGCATCGACGTCAGCCTTGGCCGACCTTGAAGCGTGCGAAGCGGGTAACAGTGACGCCATTGTCCTGCAGGTACTTGCCGATGGTCTGCTTGTTGTCGCGCACCCACGGCTGCTCGAGCAGGCAGACATCCTTGAAGAACCCGTTCACCCGGCCCTCCACGATCTTGGGAAGAGCCTGCTCGGGCTTTCCCTCCTCGCGGGCGGTCTCTTCGGCGATGCGTCGCTCGTTGGCCACGACATCTTCGGGAACATCGTCACGGGAGATGTAGATCGGTGACATGGCCGCGATGTGCTGCGCGACATTCTTGCCGACCTCTTCGTTCTGCCCGTCCAGCTCGACAAGTGCCCCGACGCTCGGCGGAAGGGCCGGGTCGTGCTTGTGCAGGTATACCGTGACGAACCCGTCGGAGAAACGCTCGAACCGGCGGATCTCGATCTTCTCGCCCATCGTGGCATTGGCCTCGTCCAGAAGTTGCTGGATGCTCTTGTCGGCCTCGATCTCCAGGCCCAGCAGTTCGCCGATGTCGGCTGGCTGCTTGGAGGCCACGAAGGCCGAGACGTCGGCTGCCATCTGCTGGAAGTCGTCGGTCTTGGCCACGAAGTCCGTCTCGCAGTTCAGCTCGAGCAGCACCCCGTGCGAGGTGCCCTCGATGTAGGAGGTGACCAGACCGTTGGATGCCGTGCGCTCAGCGCGCTTGGTCACGCCCTTGGCGCCCTTGACTCGCAGGAACTCGACGGCCTTCTCGAAATCGCCATCGGCTTCCTCGAGGGCGCGCTTGCAGTCCATCATCCCCGCGCCAGTCAGTTCGCGCAGTCGCTTCACATCAGCTGCACTTACGGCCATCAGTTGTTCTCCTCGCTGGTCTCGGCGGCAACCTCAACAGGTGCCTCTGGGGTTGTCTCGGCGGCAACCTCAACAGGTGCGTCCTGCTCGGCGGCAGGGGTCTCGCCGGCGGCTTCGGCCTCGACGACCTCATCGGTCACTGAAGGTGCCTGTTCCGGTGATCCAGCCGGGGACTCAGCCTGCTCGGCTGCGGCCTGCTGCTCGAGCAACTCACGCTCCCAGGCCGGCATCTCCTCGGCTGCACCCTCTTCGCCTGCACCCGCGTGGGCCATCTTGCCCTCGGCCACTGCATCGGCGATGACCCTGGTGAGCAACGCGACCGACCGGATCGCGTCATCGTTGCCCGGGATCGGGTAGTTCACCACGTCGGGGTCGCAGTTGGTGTCCAGGATCGCCACGATCGGGATGTTGAGTTTGCGCGCCTCAGCCACGGCGATGTGTTCCTTGTTGGTGTCCACGATCCACACCGCGCTGGGAACCTTCGTCATGAAGCGGATGCCGCCGAGGGTGCGCTCGAGCTTGTCGCGCTCGCGGCGCAGACCGAGCAGTTCGCGCTTCGTCAGCCCGCTGGCCGCCACGTCGTCGAAGTCGATCTCCTCGAGCTCCTTGAGGCGCTGCAGCCGCTGGTGAACGGTCTGGAAGTTGGTGAGCATGCCGCCGAGCCAACGCTCGTTGACGTACGGCATGCCGACGCGCTGAGCCTGCTGGGCGACGGCCTCCTGGGCCTGCTTCTTGGTACCGATGAACAGGATGGTGCCGCCGTGGGCGACAGTCTCCTTGACGAACTCGTAGGCATCGTCGAGGTACCCGAGAGCCTGGTTGAGGTCGATGATGTAGATGCCGTTGCGGTCGGTGAGGATGAACCGCTTCATCTTGGGGTTCCAGCGGCGGGTCTGGTGTCCGAAGTGGACGCCGGACTCCAGCATCTGACGCATGGTCACAACTGCCATGGGGTGTTCCTTTCGCGCCGCTCAGGCGACGCTTTCCAGTTATGTCGTGCCGATCGGCGATCAGCACCCTGACACCGTCTTGCACGGCTTCCCCGCAGGGACCGGACCGTGACAAGGATGGGCCTTGCAGCCCACCGAACGATGTGCGAATTTCGCGGCGAACCGCGATGTGCCAAGTCTACCGGGTGGCCTTGTGGACAGCCCGCGCCGGTTGTCCACAGATCCCGCGGACGTCCTTCCAGACAGAACCGCTGGGCTCTGCAATGGATACATGTTGACCCCGATGCCTCCCGTGGACCCCATCAGCGTCATACGGGAGTTCAGCCCAGCCGCCCACGACTGGCTCGCCGCACACAGGGGTGTGGATCTGGTTGCGCGCCCAGGCCAGGCGGTCGTCGCACCGCTGAGCGGTGAGGTGGCCTTCGTGGGCAAGGTGGCTGGTCGATCTGTGATCGCGATCCGCACTCCGGTCGCGCGGTTCACGCTGGAGCCTGTCACTTCAAGGCTTGCCGCCGGTGAGCAGGTGCGTTCCGGCGAGCGCATCGGGCGTGTTTCCACCGGTGGGCACTGCGACCGACGATGCATCCACTGGGGGGCGAAGGTCGGTGGCCAGTACATCGACCCGATGTCGATGCTCAAGTGGCGCGCGCCCGTGTTGAAGCCGATCGGGCTGACCTTCCGCGCGTCTACAGTCCGATCTGAGCCAGACGCCCGCGCAAGTCCAGCAGCGCCTTGCTGTGGATCTGGCTCACGCGACTCTCCGTGACGCCGAGCACAGAGCCGATCTCGGCCAGAGTGAGTCGCTCGTAGTAGTACAGGGTCAGAACGACCTTCTCACGCTCGGGCAGCCCGGCGATCTGTTCGGCCAAGAGGACCTTCATCTCGACGGTCTCGTACTCGGCCTCTGGGTCTGGCGCGCGGGGATCCTCCAGCAGGTCGCCGAGGGTCATCTTGTCGCCGCGGTCAGATCCGCCGTGAGTGACTTCGTCAAGCGCGACCACGTTGGTGAACGCCACCTGGCTCATCAGCTTGGCCAGGGCCTGCCGGGTCAAGCCCATGCGTTCGCACAACTCCGACTCTGTGGGCGAGCGCTTGAGTTCTGCTTCAAGCGCGGCGTGCGCGCGTTCAAGGTCCTTGGCCTTCGAACGCACCGATCGCGGGACCCAGTCCAGGGAGCGCAATTCGTCGATGATGGCGCCGCGGATGCGGTTGATGGCGTAGGTCTCGAACTTGATCTGCCTGTCGATGTCGAACTTGTTCAGCGCGTCGATAAGTCCGAACATGCCGTAGGAAACGAGGTCCGCGGACTCCACGTTGTTGGGTAACCCGGAGCGCACCCGGCCGGCCACGTACTTGACCAGAGGTGCGTAGTGGACGATGAGGCGATCGCGGGCGCTGCGGTCATCGCTGCTCTTGTAGCGGGCCCATAGATCCTTCAGCGCGGCCTCGTTTGCCGCCGCCTCTTCAGCGGCGATCGTTGCTTCGTCCAAGACGTCGGAGTCAGGCACGGGGATGAGCGCTCTCGTAGGCAGAGCGCAGTCGCTCGGCGGAGACGTGTGTGTAGATCTGGGTGCTGGCCAGGCTCGCATGACCGAGTAACTGCTGCACATAGCGCAGATCCGCACCTCCGGCCAGTACATGGGTGGCCATGCTGTGGCGCATGCCATGGGGGGCCAGATCGGGCAGACCGGGGAACGAACACGTGACCTCGTGCACGACTCGACGAGCAACGCGCACGTCGAGCCGACGCCCGCGTGCACCCACGAAGAGTGCACCGCCCTTCATCCCGGTGAGTTCTGTCCGGGAGGCCATCCATCTGTCGATCGCGCGCACAGAAGAAACAGTAAGGGGGACGACGCGCTGTTTGGCGCCTTTGCCCATCACTGTCACGGTGCGCCGTGACATGTCGATGTCACCCACATCCAGCGAGCACGCCTCGCTGACCCGCAAACCACTGCCGTAGAGCAACTCCAGCAGCGCCACGTTGCGCAGGTCCACAGGTCCGTCTGCCACGCGGCCCAGTGCGTCGAGGGCTTCGTTGAGGCGCTCGGAGTCGGCGACCTGAGGAAGTTGGGCTTTCACCTTCGGCGTGCGCAAACGCAGCGTGGGATCGACATCGAGGATGCCTTTGCGGACCGCCCAATGCGAGAAGCAACGCACACTGGCGATTCGGCGGGCGACCGTGGGCGAGCCGGTGCCCTCCCGCCGGGCATCGGCCAGCCACGCCCGGATGGCCGCTGTCGTCATCGGTTCGCCGTTGAGGTGAACGGCCAGGTCCGCGAGGTCGCTTGTGTAGGCCCTGCAGGTATGAGCCGAGAACCCACGCTCACTGGCCATGTAGTCGGTGAAGTCCGGGATCGCCTCGTCCCACCGCAGAGGCTGTGTGCTCACCGCGATTCCGGACGCTGATACACCCCGCACGGTGTTCAGCCTGCCCTCGCGACAAGCGTGAGTCAAACGGGCTAGGCGAGGGCCGGCAGCATGGCATCGAGGTCCTCGGGGCTGATCAGTAGCGCTGCCCAGCCCTCGCCAATAGCGCGATGCACTCCCCCAGATCTGGGGCTGTCAATCTGGCCCGGCACACCGAGCACCAACCGGCCGAGGTCGGCGGCAGCACGACCGGTGTTCAGGGCCCCTGAGCGTTCGGCCGCCTCCACCAGGACGGTGGCACCGGACAAGGCGGCGATCAGACGGTTGCGGTGCAGGAATCCAGCCGGGTACAAGGCCGCCCCCGGCGGGAACTCCCAGACCACACACCCGTGCACGGCAGCCTGCGCGAACACGTCCCTGTTGGCCACCGGGTACACCCTGCCTGCGCCACCAGCGGCCACGACGATCGTGGCGCCGCCGGCCCGCAGTGCCGAACGGTGTGCCGCGACGTCGATGCCCAGCGCACCCCCGGAGACCACCAAGCGGCCAGTGGCACAGATCCGGGCGGCGAGGCCTGCTGCGGCCCGACACCCGTAGGGCGAACAGTCGCGCGCACCCACCACGGCCACCATCGATTCGGGCTCGCGAGGAAGGGCACCCTTGACCCACAGCATCAACGGGGCGGCTCCTCCGAGACTCAACAGGCCTCGTGGCCAGCCCGGATCGCGCGGGGTCATGGTGGAACCTCCACCCTCGATCCAGGGTGTTAGCAGCGAGCGTGCCACGTCGTCGACCATGTCGGGGCCCACGATCGCCGCTGCCTGGCCCAGCGGGTCAGTGACATCTCCGGCCCGACGCCCAGCGGCACTGAGCACGACCATGGCCAAATCCTGCGCATCCATGTGCAGATCGTGCGCACCAGAGTCCTGGCTGTGGAAGTGCCGGCGGTGATCTGTGGATCAGCTCTGCTGGTTGTCCCCAGGCGGCAGGTCCTCGACGTTCACGTCCTTGAACGTCAGGATGCGCACCGAGCGTGCGAAGCGCCCCTGCCGATACATGTCCCAGACCCACACGTCGCGAAGTTGCACCTCGAAGAAGACCTCGCCGCCGTCTGTGGCGCGTACCTGGATATCCACTTCGTTGGCCAGGTAGAAACGGCGTTCGGTCTCCACGACATGGCTGAACATGCCCACAACCTCGCGGTACTGGCGGTAGAGGTCGAGTTCGACCTCACTTTCGTATCGCTGCAGATCGTCCACGCTCATGCGACTCCCTCTCGAACAGCTCGCCGGACGGTGATGAAACGGTGGCGGTGAACGGGGCTCGGCCCATGCACCTGCAAGGCGTCCCGGTGCGACGCCGTGGTGTAGCCCTTATGCACGTCAAAGCCGTATTGCGGGTAGCGGCTGTGAAGCGCCACCATATGGCGATCGCGTGCACACTTGGCCAGCACACTGGCCGCGGCGATGGTGGCAGAGACCTGGTCACCCTTCCAGACACCCAGTTCCGGCCTGCCCAGTCCGCCGGGCACGAAACCGTCGCAGAGCGCGTAGTCCGCTGCAGGGGACAACCGCAACCATGCCCGCCGGAAGGCCAGCAGATTGGCTCGATGCAGGCCCATCTCGTCGAGTTCGTCGACCTCCACCGAACTGACGGCCCAGGCCAATGCCTGTCGTTTGACCCGCCGCTCAACACGTTCCCTGGTCGCGGCCGTCAGCAGCTTTGAGTCGTTCAGCTCGGCTATGCGGCTGTTCGGGCTGAGGATGACAGCAGCGGCGTACAGAGGCCCAGCGCAGGCCCCTCGGCCGGCCTCATCCAGACCGGCCACCAAGTCGAAACCAGCGCGACGCACCGCATTGTCGAATGCGTAAGGGCCCGAACCCTTTCGGGGAACTGGGACGCTCACCGGACCTGCCACAGCCCAACAATAGGCAACGCTGCGACAGTTCCTGATCCGGACCAGCCGATGTCGGGCGATCCGGTCTACTTCTGCTGGTCGTTCAGACGCGGATCGTCGAAGGGCTGCGACGGGATCGGGTGGGTGGAGAACGCCGGGAACGGCCACACGGTGAGCACTACACGTCCCACCACGTTCTCCTCCGGGACGGTGCCCTGGTTGTCGTTGAGGTGGTAACGGGAATCGGCCGAGGCGTTGCGGTTGTCGCCCATCACGAAGATGCGCCCCTCGGGCACAACGACGTCGAAACGCACATCGTCGCTGGTGCCACCGGGTTTCACGTAGGGCTCGGTCAGCGGAACCCCGTTGAGCACGATGCGCCCGTCTGTGCTGCAGCAGCGCACATGGTCACCACCCACACCGATGACCCGCTTCACGAGGTCATCACCGGTGTTGCTCGGCAACAGCCCGACCCACACCAGTGCTCCCGCAAGTCCGCCCACGGGTTCCTTCTGGGCAGCATCGAGCCAGTCACTGGGGTCACGGAAGACGACGATCTCGCCGCGCTTGACTCCCCCGAACCGGGTCGACAACTTCGAGGCCAGAATCCGGTCGTTGGGCATCAACGTGTTTTCCATGGACTGGCTGGGCACGTAGAACGCCTGCACCACGAAGGTCCGCACGACAAAGGACAGTCCCAGCGCCACCACGAGGATGATGACGATCTCTTTGATGAACCGCCAGAGCGCCCCGCCGGACTTCTGGGCCGTGCTGGATTCGCTCACGCGCCGGTGTTGTCGCGCTTCTCGCGGATCTTGGCGGCCTTGCCTCGCAGTTCACGCAGGTAGTACAGCTTGGCGCGGCGGACATCGCCACGGGTCACGAGTTCGACGTGGTCGATGATCGGGCTGTGCACTGGGAAGGTCCGCTCGACGCCGACCCCGAAACTAACCTTGCGCACGGTGAAGGACTCGCGCACGCCACCACCTTGCCGGCGGATGACGACCCCCTGGAAGACCTGGACACGCTTGCGCTCACCCTCGACCACGTTCACGTGGACCTTGACGGTGTCGCCCGGGCGGAACGCCGGGATGTCATTACGGAGGCTGGCCGAGTCGACGGCGTCCAAGGTGTGCATTGTGACTCCTCGCATTCGCCACAGGTCGAACGCAATCTGGGGTGGGTGGTTCGCGGAATAGTTACCCTTGGTCCGCGGCGTGGCCCCCTGTGGCGGGTGGCCCACGGAACTTCTCCAGTGTGCCATACGCGGAGTCGGTGCCCGAATTCGGCCAGAGGTTGGGCGGTGATCACCGACCGTCTGTAGTCGGGCCCCGGAACTGTGAGGTGCGCATACGGGCCTGTTCGCGTCGCCATGCCTCGATCCGGCCATGATCCCCGGAGAGCAGGACCTCGGGGACCTCCAGGTCGCGCCATTTCGGTGGCCGCGTGTACACCGGGCCCTCGAGAAGCCCGTCCTCACGGCTGTGGGAGTCGTCACGGGCGCTCTGCGGGTTGCCCAGTACACCCGGCAGGAGCCGCCCGAGTGCCTCGATCATGACCAAGGCCGCTGCTTCCCCACCTGCGAGCACGTAGTCGCCAATGCTGATCTCCTTGACGGTGACCCGGTCGTGGTAGTGGTGCATGACGCGGGCATCAATGCCCTCGTAGCGACCGCAGGCGAACACCAAGTGCTGCTCGCGGGCCAGTTCTTCGGCGACCCTTTGGGTGAACACCTCGCCCGAGGGTGTGGGGACGATGAGCACCGACTCACCGGTGAGCAACTCATCGAGCACCTCACCCCACGGCCCGGGGCTCATGACCATCCCTGGGCCACCGCCGTAGGCCGCGTCGTCGACTGTGCGGTGACGGTCATGGGTGTAATCACGCAAGTCGTGGACGTTCACCTGAAGCTGCTCGCGCGCGATCGCCTTGCCGATCAACGAGAGCTGCAGCGGTGCGAGGTACTCGGGGAATACCGAGACGACGTCAATTCTCACCGTCGAACAACCCCTCGACTTGCGCCACCTCGAGCCGGCCTGCCGCAAGATCGACCACGGGCACCACCTGCTCGACGAACGGCACGAGCACCTCGTCGCCAGGGATGGTAGTCACCACGAGGACGTCCTGAGCGGGCAGGTGCAGGACCTCCTTGACCAGGCCGACGGCCCTGCCGGCCAACGAAACCGTCAAACCCACCAACTGATGGTCGTAGTACTCGTCATCGGCGTCGGGGCTGTCGGCTTCGGACAGTTCCACGTACAGCCACTGTCCGCGTAGGCTCTGGGCATCCTCGCGGGAGTCGCATCCCGCGAGCAACACGGTCAAGGGTTTGGCCATGATCCGCGAATCGAGCACCTCGACGGGTTTGTCCCCGAGCAACACCGACGCCCCAGGGGCGAACCGGCGTTCAGGCTCGTCGGTCATGGGAGTGACCGTGACCCAACCGTGCAAGCCGTGCGGTTTGCCGATGCGACCGACGGCCACGCGTTGGACGGTCAGCGCCCGTTCACATCCACGAAGTCGACCCGCACGCCCCGGCCGCCGGCGATGGCGTTGACCACCGCTCGCAACGACTTGGCGGTACGGCCCGCCCGGCCGATGACACGGCCGAGATCCTCGGGGTGGACGCTCACCTTCAACAGCGTTCCCCGGCCGCGTCCCGGCTTCTCGCGCACGGTCACGTCGTCGGGGTGATCCACGATGCCCGCGACAAGATGCTCGAGGGCTTCGGTCAGCGACTTAGCCATCGGCCTGTGCGTCGTCGGCCGGCTTCTCAGGTGCAGTCTCCTCAACCGCGGCCGGAGCCTCCTCGGCCACCGGCTCCTCAGCCTTGGCCTCCTCGACTGGCGCCTTGGCGGGCTTCTCCTTCTTCTTCGGAGCAGCTTCGGCTTCCTTGAGGCCAGCGGCCTCAGCTGCGGCGGCTGCGAAGACGGACTTGCGGTCGGCCTTCTCGTCGGCTTGTTTGAGCGTGCCCTCGGCGCCGGGCAGGCCCTTGAACTTCTGCCAGTCGCCGGTGACCTTCAGCAATGCCATGACAGCAGCGGTCGGCTGGGCGCCCACGGACAGCCAGTACTGCGCGCGCTCGGAGTCGATCTGGATGAACGACGGGTCTTCCTTCGGGTGGTAGAGCCCGATCTCCTCGATCGAACGACCATCGCGCTTGTTGCGGGCGTCGGCCACGACAACGCGGTACTGGGGGGCGCGGATCTTGCCGAGCCGCTTCAACTTGATCTTGACTGACACTGGGGGTGTTTCTCCTGTTTTCGGGTTTCAACCGCCACTTGTGCGTGGGGACACACTTGCGACGGATGTGAGTCGGCAGTCTCCGGTTAGAGGGCGGGGACCTCCCACCAGTGTGCCAGACGCGGCCCCACCTCGTTGCGCCCGCCCGGAGTTGGCCCGGTCACTTTCCGTCCAGCAGGCGGCTGAACTCCTCGGGCAACTGGTCTGCGGTGAATGGCTGCGGTGTCGCCTCGATCTGCTCGGGGGCGGCCGAGGCCTGCTGGGCGCGTTTGGCCGGGTTACCGCTGCGGCCCTTCTTGGACTTGGGCTTGGTGGTCTTGCCCTTGGCCTTCTTGGGGACTCCGCCCATCCCAGGCGGCATCCCAGGCATCCCGGGCATCCCCCCGCCACCGGCGCGCATGCGCTTCATCATCTTCTGCGCCTCGGTGAAACGCTCCACGAGGTTGTTCACGTCTGAGACCTGCACACCGGCACCGCGGGCGATTCGGGCGCGGCGCGACCCATTGAGGATCTTGGTGTCGCGGCGCTCCTGCGGGGTCATCGAGTGGATGATCGCGGCGACCCGGTCGAGGTCGCGGTCGTCGATCTGCTCGAGCTGCTTGCGCGCGTCGGCCATGCCGGGCAGCATCCCCAGCAACTTGCCCAGCGATCCCATCTTCTTGACAGCCTGCATCTGCTCGAGGAACTCCTCGAGAGTGAAGGCGTCCCCGCGTGCGACCTTGTCGGCCATGCGGGCGGCCTGATCGGCATCGAATGCCCGCTCCGCTTGCTCGATGAGCGTCAGGACGTCGCCCATGTCCAGGATGCGCGAAGCCATGCGGTCGGGGTGGAAGACCTCGAGGTCCTCCACCTTCTCCCCGACGGAGGCGAACATGATGGGCGCCCCGGTTGCCTCGCGCACCGAAAGTGCTGCGCCACCTCGTGCGTCGCCATCGAGCTTGGTAAGGATCACACCGTCGACCCCGACACCCTCCTGGAACGAGGCAGCGGTCTGCACGGCATCCTGACCGATCATCGCGTCGATGACCAGCAGCAACTCGTCGGGGTTCACTGCATCGCGGATGCGCGCTGCCTGACCCATCAGCTCCTCATCGATGGCCAGCCGGCCGGCGGTGTCGATGATGACCACGTCGAATAGTGCCTGTTGGGCGTACCCGATGGAGTCGCGCGCGACCTTGACCGGATCGCCGACGCCATTGCCGGGTTCGGGGGCGTAACTGGCCACCCCTGCCCTTTCGGCCACGATCTGCAGCTGGTTGACGGCGTTGGGGCGCTGCAGGTCAGCGGCCACGAGCACCGGCTGATGGCCCCGGCCCGCCAGGTGCTTTGCCAACTTGCCCGCCAGGGTGGTCTTGCCCGCACCCTGCAGACCCAGCAGCATGATCACCGTCGGCGGCTTCTTGGCCAAGCGCAGGTTGCGGGTCTCACCCCCGAGGATCGCGATGAGTTCCTCATGCACGATCTTGACGACCTGTTGGGCCGGGTTGAGGCTGCCGGAGACCTCCTCGCCCATGGAGCGTTCTTTGACCCGCGCGGTGAACGTGCGCACAACGGGCAACGACACGTCCGCCTCGAGCAGGGCCCGGCGGATCTCCCGGACGGTCTCATCGATGTCCGCCTCGGACAGACGCCCTTTGCCACGCAGTCCTTTGAACGTCGCGGCGAGCCGATCGGACAGGGAATTGAACATACATCGCTCCTGAGGTCAGGTGTCCAAGCCTAACCGGGGCCCGGTTGACCGGCGGTTGCCAGCATCACGAACCCGGTTTCAGTCGGCCAGGGCTTTCTGCACCACGGCCCGGGCGTAAGCCGCCCTCGCCGCCGACAGTCGATCCCCGGACTCGTCGGTCAGGAAGAAGACGTCCACCACTTCTGAACCCAAAGTCGAGACCTTGGCACCGTCGACGTTGAAGCCGGCACCCGCGAGGGCCGCGCTGACCCAGTAGAGCAGCCCGGCGCGGTCGTGTGCTCGTACCTCCAAAACGGTGGTCCGGCTGGAGGCATCGGCCATCACCTCGACGAATGGCTCGGGCTTGTCCTCATCCGCTGATGCGTAAGCGCGTTCGCGTTCGCTGAGCCGACGTGCGAGATCGAGTTCGCCCGCGATCGCTCGGCGCAGATCCGCCATGAGCCGATCCGACGGCGGCGGTTCGCCGAACTGGGTCTGGACGGTCCACCGGGTGACGGCGCGTTGACCTTCGGTCCGGCTTGCCGCCTCGCGCACGCTCAGCCGGTTGATAGCCAGCGCCCCGGCACACCGGCTGAGCAGTCCCATCGAGTCACGGGCCGCCACGGTGATGACAAGTTCGGTTTCGGCCAGCGGTTCGATGTCCACCGTCACCTCGGTACCGGCCCAGATGTGCTCGTCCACGTCGTCCAGGACCGGCGCAATCTCGATCTCATCGCCGGCCAGGACGCTGTGGGTGCGCCGTACCAGGACGTTGACCAAATTCGCCTTCCACTCACTCCACGCAGCCGGCCCAGTGGCAGCGGCATCGGAGACCGTGAGCCAGCGCAGCAGGTCGAGAGTCTCGCTGTTCTCGACGGCGGCAGCCACGGCTGCGATCACACCCGGATCATCGATGTCCTTGCGAGTGGCCACGTCGGGCAGCAGCAGGTGATGGCGCACCAACTGCACCAATACGTGAGTGTCGGCGGCGTCGAATCCCAGATGAGGGGCGATGTCGGCGACCAACTGCACTCCGACTTCGGTGTGGTCGCCGGGCCTGCCCTTGCCGATGTCGTGCAGTAGGCGAACCCACCAGCAGCAGGTCGGGACGCGACACCTTGCGCGTGTAATTCGAAGCGGCGACTGCCGTCTCGACGAGATGGCGATCCACGGTGAAGCGGTGCACAGGGTTGCGCTGAGGGGCAGACCGGACAACCTCCCACCCGGGGATCAGGCGGGTCACCAGGTCGGCCTGGTCGAGGGCCTCCCAGACCGAGAGGGTTGGTCGACCGGCACCCAGCAGGCTCACCAGACTCTCTCGCGCCTGACGTGGCCAGGGCACCGGCAAGGGGGCCGACTCGTTGGCCAGCCGGTCCACGGTGTGGGTGGACAGGCGCAGCCCGACTTGCGCTGCGGCGGCGGCAGCGCGCAGGACCAGCACCGGATCGCGGTCCGGGCGGGCGTCTGCGGCGAGCACCACCTCCGAGTCCTGCACCACCACGCCATCGGCCAGCGGCGCCCGGTCGGTGGTTCGTCGCACCCGGCGCAACCTCGGCAGGGACTTTCGGGTGGTTTGGCGGCGCACGCGACTCCAGGCCATCGAACTGACGAAGGCGATAGTGCGCCCGGCTGCGCACACGGCCCGCAATAGCTCGTCCTCGTCGGTGTAGCCGAGCATGGTGGCCAACTGCGGCTGCTCCTGCTGGGTCAACCGGTCGGTGGCCCGTCCGGTGACCAGATGCAGGGCGTCGCGGGCGTCGAGCAGAGTCGCTTTGGCTGCGGCCAGGGAGTTCTGTGGCGGGCTGATGATCCAGCTCGCCGCCAGCGCTCTGAGCACGGTCAGATCACGCAGGCCCCCGTGGGATTCCTTGAGATCAGGTTCCAGCAGGTAGGCGAGTTCTCCGTGCAACTCTGTGCGTTCCTCAACACTGGCCTGCAGTTCGTCGAGGCGCTGTTTGGCCATCGCGCGCCAGTCGCCCAGGACACTGGAACGGGTCTCCACTGTCAACCTGTCGTCGCCCACCACAGTGCGGGCGTCGAGCAGGCCGAGGACCACCCGCAGATCCTGGCCCGCGAGTCGTCGCGCCTGCGCCGGTGTTCGCACACTGTGGTCGAGCCGGATTCCGCTGTCCCAGATGGGGTACCAGATCTTCTCAGCGGCCTTAGCGACCTTCGCCGGGTCGGCCACAGAGGGATGCAGCAGCAGCACATCGATGTCCGAGGCCGGCGCCAGTTCCCCCCGCCCGTATCCCCCGACCGCCACCAGCGTGCATCCGAGCTGGCGGGCCCCCGATGCCTCGAACAGGTCGTTCAACCAGTCGTCGGTCAAGCCGGTCAGGGCATGGCGTCTCGATGGCCCGAAGCCGGGCCGCGACACCAGGTCCGCCCGCGCTGCGGAGAAATCGTTTGCCAAAACGCTCACTGCGACCTCCTTGATCAGTTCCGACATGCGATGTGGCGGCGGCCCATTCCCCACCGGGCCGCCGCCACATCAGTGCTTACAGCGCGTCCGCGCCTCGTTCCGCGGTCCGGACCCGGACCACAGTCTCCACCGGGGAGACCCAGACTTTGCCGTCCCCAATTCGACCTGTCTGGGCACTCTTGACCACGACGTCCACCACGCTGTCGGCATCGTCGTCCTCGACGACCACCTCGATGCGCACCTTGGGCACCAGGTCCACGGTGTACTCCGCGCCCCGGTACACCTCGGTGTGCCCGCGCTGCCGGCCGTAACCACTGGCCTCGGACACCGTGAGTCCGTGGATCCCGAAGGTCTCCAGAGCGCTCTTCACGTCGTCCAGCTTGAACGGCTTGATGACTGCGGTGACCAGTTTCATACCTTGACCTCTTCCCTCTTGGCGGCTGCCTGGCCGACCCCTGCGAACTTGCCACCGGAACCGCTCTCAGCCAGCTCGTATGCCGACTCTGCGTGGGTGGTGAGGTCGATACCGGCGACCTCGTCCTCCTCGGGAATACGCATCCCCATGGTCTTGTGGATCGCCAGGCCGATGATCGTGGCCAGGACGAACGAGTAGACCATCACGGTCACGGCTGCGATCAGCTGCGACCAGAACTGGGTCAGCCCGCCGCCATAGAACAGGCCGTTCACGCCGGCCGGAGCAGCCTCGGTTGCCAGGAAGCCGATCAGCAGAGTGCCGACCAGACCACCGACGAGGTGAACTCCGACCACATCGAGGGAGTCGTCGTATCCCAGGCGGTACTTCAACCCGACGGCTAGGGCGCACAGCACCCCTGCCACAGCACCCAGCAGGATCGCTCCCACAGGGCTCACCGACGAACAAGCAGGCGTGATTGCGACCAGCCCTGCCACGACGCCTGATGCTGCGCCCAAGCTGGTGGCGTGGCCGTCACGGACCTTCTCCACGAGCAGCCAGCCGATCGCCGCTGCACAAGTGGCGATGAAGGTGTTCATGAACACGACGGCAGCGGTGTTGTTGGCGGCCAGTGCTGATCCTGCGTTGAAGCCGAACCAGCCGAACCACAGCAGACCGGCGCCGATCATGACCAGCGTCAGGTTGTGCGGCTTCATCGGCGTCTTCGGCCAGCCGAGACGCTTGCCCACGATCAACGCGAGAGCAAGACCTGCGGCACCGGCGTTGATGTGCACCGCCGTTCCACCGGCGAAATCGATGGCCGGGGTTCCGCGTAGCGGACCGAGACCCTCGAAGATCCAGCCGCCGGCGGCCCACACCCAGTGCGCGACCGGGAAGTAGACCAGGGTGGCCCAAATCCCTGCGAACAACATCCAGGCACCGAACTTCACGCGATCAGCGATTGCACCGGCAATCAGCGCCACCGTGATCGTCGCGAACATCGCCTGGAAGGCCACGAACGCCATGGCCGGGTACACAGCCTCAGGGTCATCGGTCATCAGGCCGTTGAGCCCGGCGAATTCGGTGATGCTGCCCAGCAGGCCGTTGCCGATGTCTGTGCCGAACGTCATCGAATACCCGTACAGCACCCACAGGATGCCGACGAGGAACACTGCCCCCATCACCATCATCATCATGTTCAGCACGGCCTTCGCACGTGTCATGCCGCCGTAAAAGAACGCTAGGCCAGGCAACATGAGCAGTACGAGGGCGGCGCTGGTGAGAATCCAGGCGGTATCGCCTGCACTCAAGACGGACTCTTCCATCGTCACGCCACTCCTTTTCTTCCCAACGGGTGTCTCCCTGAAGGATGTAAGAAGCCTTACCCGTGCGTGTTTCGCAACCGCAGGTCGGAGGTTTCGCCGTTGTGACAGAAGGGCGGGTTCGCGTTAACTCTATGTTTCGTGCTCTTGGCGTACCGATCAGTCGAGCAGGGCGCTGACGAACGCCTCCGGGTCGAAAGGCGCGAGGTCGTCGGGGCCCTCGCCCAGACCCACAAGTTTCACGGGCACACCCTAGTTCCTTCTGAACCGCCACCACAATGCCGCCCTTGGCCGTGCCGTCCAGTTTGGTCAGGACCACACCGGTCACATCGACGACCTCGCTGAAGACCCGGGCCTGCGCCAGGCCGTTCTGGCCGGTGGTCGCGTCCAGGACCAGTAGCACCTCGTCGACTGGACCCTGCTTGTTCACGACCCGCTTGATCTTGCCCAGTTCGTCCATCAGGCCGACCTTGGTGTGAAGCCTTCCCGCCGTGTCGATGACCACGCAGTCAGCCTGTTCAGCGTTGGCCTCGGCCACCGCGTCGAACGCCACGGCCGCGGGGTCGGAGCCCTCTGGGCCCCGCACTACCCGAGCACCCACCCGGTCACCCCAGGTCTGCAGTTGCTCAGCAGCTGCAGCCCGGAAGGTGTCGGCGGCCCCCAGCACAACCGTGTGCCCATCGGCCACCAGGACCCGGGCGAGTTTGCCGGTGGTCGTGGTCTTGCCGGTCCCGTTCACCCCGACCACCATAATCACCGCGGGCCGCTCGCCCTGACGGGAAGCGATCAGCGACCTGTCCGTTGTGGGTCCCACCAGCGCCAGCAACTCCTCGTGCAGCGCGACCTGCCAGTCGACCTCCCCCTCAACCCGCAGTCGGGTGCGCAACCGATCCACCAGGTCTGAAGAGGCCTCAACCCCCAAATCAGACATGATCAGGGTGTCCTCGATCTCCTCCCAGGTGGCCTCATCGATCTTGTCGCTGCTCAGCAGGGCAAGCAGCCCTCGCCCGATGGCGCTGTTGGACCGGGCCAGCCGGGCACGAAGGGCGGCAAGGCGCCCCTTGGTCGGTTTGGGGCGCTCGATCTCAAGGGTGGGTGCCGAGGGTTGCTCGGGCAGCGTGATGTCCTCGATGCTCGGCAGCGCCGAGTCCCGGGGTTCGGAGGCGTCGTCCCCGACGCCAGGGATGATCTCCGGCGGTTCAACCGGTTTCGTGCGCCCGGCCACCAGCCGGATCCCGAGGACTAGTGCAATAACGGCAAGGACGACGCCGATGACGGCGTAAATGACCACAGTTTCCACCAGACCAGTGTGACCGACGAACAGTGCCCGCCGACCAGGTGGGCAGGCAGGCTCACACCGGCTGCAATTGCCGCATCCGCTGGCTGATGACCTGGGTGACCCCGGCGCGCATCGTGACACCGTACAGGGCATCGGCCATTTCCATGGTGCGCTTCTGGTGGGTGATCACCAGCAACTGCGATGTCTCGCGCAACTCCTCCAGTAGGCCCATGAGCCGTCCCAGGTTGACGTCGTCGAGGGCAGCCTCGACCTCGTCGAGCAGGTAGAAGGGCGATGGTCGCGCCTTGAACAGGGCGACCAGGAATGCGACGGCCGTCAGGCTGCGCTCGCCGCCGGACAGCAACGAGAGGCGCTTGATCTTCTTGCCGGGCGGCCGGGCCTCAACCTCCACTCCGGTGGCCAGCATGTCTTCGGAGTCGGTGAGGACCAAGCGCCCTTCACCGCCGGGGAACAACCTGGAGAACGTGTGCTCGAACTCGCGAGCCACGTCGGCATAAGCCTCCGCGAACACCTGCTGCACGCGCGCGTCCACGTCGGCGACGATGTGCAGCAGATCCTCTCTGCTCTTCTTGACGTCCTCGATCTGGTTGACCAAGTGGGTGTGCCGCTCCTCCATCGCGGCGAACTCCTCGAGCGCCAAGGGGTTCACCCGGCCGAGCAGTGCCAAACCGCGCTCTGCCTCCTTCAGCCTGCGCTGCTGGAATGCTCGGTCGTAAGTGGTGTCGGGCTCCCCGCTCGGGCCTGGGATCGGCTGGTCCGGACCGTACTCCGCGACCAGATCGTCCACGGTGAGACCGAAGTCTTCCAGTGCCTTCTCCGTCAACTGGTCCAACGTCGCGCGCTTGCCGGCCCGCAGCACCTCATCGCGGTGTACATCCTGAGTCAGGCGCTCGACCTCACCGGCCAACTCCAGCGCGCCAGCACGGGCCTTGGCGTGTTCACGCTGCTGCTGGGCCTGCTCGGCCTCCAGGGTGTTCAGTGCGGTGTCGGCCGCGGCCGCGTCGTGCTCCACCAGCGCACACGTCCTGCGGGCCAGTTCTTCGAGCCTGCCCAGCGTCACAAGTGCGCTTTCCCGCTCGATACGCCGCCGGGCTGCGGCCTGCACCGCCTCACGAGCCTGCTCGGTCTGCTCGACCAGTTCCCGGTGCCGCTTGCCCAGACCCTCGAGTCGCTCCTGGGCGGAGCGGGCATTGAGGCTGGCCTCGTGGTGGGAACTGCGGGCCTGCTCCTGCTCGGTCAACAGCGACTGGAGGCGGCTGCGGTCCAGTTCCGGCGCACCGGCCTGTGCCAGTTCGGATCCGCGCAGCACTGCCCGGTCCAGCTCCTCGATCTGCGCAGCCAACTCCTGCTCGACCTGGGCACGCTCAATCGCGTGCTGCTCGAGCCGCGTGGCGGTGGCGTGGGCACGCCGGCGCAGGTGCACATCCCGTTCGGCGGCCGCCGCGGAGGCGGCCTGGTGGGCAGCCACCTGGTTGCGCATCTCATCGCGGGTCTGTCGGGCGGCGGCGAAGCGCTCCTCCACCCTGGTGACGTGATCCACTGCTCGGCGCCAGCACCCCTCGGTGGAGACCAGTTCGTCGGTGGCCTGCTCCAAGGCGTTGCGCAGCGCGATGGAATTGGCGCCCTCGGCTCCCTGGGCAGCAGTTCCGCGGCCCAGCGTCTGACCTTCAAGGGTCGCCACCAAGGCGGTCGGCTTCTCGGCCACGAGGGCCGCCGCCTCATCCATGTCGGCCGCCACGAACGCGTCGTGCAGCATCGCGGCCAGCGCCCCCCGGATGGTCTCAGGGCCCTGGACGTAGGTCAGGGCGGCCCGCGGGTCCGGAGCCGAGTTCGGCTGCGCCAGCCCACCCAGAACCAGCCTTGCCGACGCACTCGGGTCGATCCCGGCGAGCACCTGTGCAGGATCCACGCCCGACTTCAGGACAGTGGCACGGGCATGCGCGCCCAAGAGCGCGGCGATCGCCTTCTCATACCCGGGCCTGACCCGCATGAGCCCGTCGAGCGGACCGTCGTGCAGGTGCCCGGCGATCTCCTCAACGGACTCGCTGGACAACGCCGAGCGCAGCGCCTCGCATCGTGCGGTGAGCGAGGCCCGCTTCTGCTCCTGGCTGGACAACTCGGCGCGGGCCAGGGCCAACGCCTTGTCTGCAGCCGCCAACTGCTCGTCGACCTCGGACATGTCCGGGCCGTCGTCCACCTGATCAACCTCAGGAAGTTGCGCGACGGCTTGCGCAGCCTCGTGAGCCTCCGCCTGCACGAGTTCGGCCTGCTCGGCCAAGCCGTGGGCGCGTGAACGGGTCGCTTCCACCAGTCGCTGCGCCCCGGCCACGGCCTGCTCCGCAGCGGCGACTTCTTGGCGGTACTGGGTCAAGGCCGCATCGGCAGCGTCCACCCTCGACTGTTCCTCGCGGACTTGACGTCCCAGGTCCTCGGCACGTTCGCGGGCCTCTACGTACTCGGCACGGGCCTGGTCGGCGACCTCGGAGGCAGATCGCACCTCGAGTCCTGCTGACTCGCTCTGGCGCTGCAGATCCTCGGGATCCACCGCGAAACTGAACTCCAACTGCTCGCGCTCCAAGGACCTGCGCCGCTCGACGATCAGGGCCACGAGCCCCAGCAGACGCTCGCGCAACCGTGTCACATCCAAGGACCGGCTGCGGGCGTGGTGCAGGCGGGGTGCGGCATCCACAAGTGCCGCGTCGAGCTCCGACTCCAAGGCACGCGCTTCCTCGAGCCGGGCTTCCACCTGCTGACGGGCCTCGATGGCAGCGCTCTCGTCGGCCTGCTCCTGTTCGAGGTCGCGGCGCACCCCCGCGATGTCATCAGCGAGCAGCCGCAGCCGGGCATCACGCACATCGGCCTGGATCGTGGCCGCCCGACGAGCAACCTCGGCCTGTCGGCCCAACGGCTTGAGTTGTCGGCGCAACTCGGCGGCCAGGTCGGTGAGCCTGCCGAGGTTCTGCTGGATCTGCTCGAGTTTGCGAAGGGCCTTCTCCTTGCGGCGGCGGTGTTTGAGAACTCCGGCTGCTTCCTCGATGAAGCCGCGGCGGTCCTCGGGACTGGCGTGCAGGATCGCGTCGAGTCTTCCCTGGCCGACGATCACGTGCATCTCCCGGCCGATCCCGGAGTCGGCCAGGAGTTCCTGGACATCGAGCAGACGGCAGGTCTGGCCATTGATCGCGTATTCGGAACCACCGCTGCGGAACAACGTCCGGCGAATGCTGACCTCGGTGTAGTCGATCGGCAGCGCACCGTCGGAGTTGTCGATGGTGAGTTCCACCTCGGCCCGGCCCAAGGGCGCCTTCCCGGACGTTCCGGCGAAGATCACGTCCTCCATCTTGCCCCCGCGCAGGCTCTTGGCACCCTGCTCGCCCATGACCCAGGCGATGGCGTCCACCACATTGGACTTGCCGGAGCCGTTGGGCCCGACGACACAGGTGATCCCTGGTTCGAGATCAATGGTCGTCGAGGACGCGAATGACTTGAAACCCTTAAGGGTCAGGCTTCGCAAATACATTCCGAGCCTCCTGCCGCGCGTTGTTGAACCGCGGACCACAGCAGTCCGAGGGCGGGAAGAGTGCCAGACTAACCCGGACGGCTCAGCCACCCGGGAAGCGCCACGCGGACGCCGCAGATTGCCTAGGCCAGAACTGCGGGCTCTGACAACGACATGACCTCGTCGTCGAAGGTCGCTTGTTCGACGCGCAACGCGCTCACTTCAGCCTCGAGTTGGGCGACGCGGGCACGCAAAGACGCCAGTTCGGCAAGTAGCCGAGGGTCGAAGTGTGCGCCAGCGGTGAAAACCGCCTTTGCCATCAGGTCCTCCCAGATGAATGCGCCATGAGTTGCGCTTCAGGAATCTCCACCGCGGAAATCGCGGTATATATCAGATTGACATAACGCTGCGTGCATCGTCAAGCACGAAGGGCCACGTGTCAGCCGCCGCGCTGGCACCTCGGACAACGAAACGATGAGCGGTTCGCGAACCGCTCCCGGACGATCGGGGTGCCGCATCGCGGACACGGCAGTCCTTCTTGGCCGTACGCGGCCAGGTCGCGCTGGAAGTAGCCACTACTGCCGTTGACGTTGACGTACAGCTGATCGAAAGAGGTGCCACCGGCCTCGACCGCCTTGCTCATAACGTCCTTGGCTGCGTCCAACAACTCCCCCAGCTTGCGCGCGCTCAGCCCCTGACCGGGTGTGCGCCAGTGCACACGTGCCTGCCACAGCGCCTCGTCGGCGTAGATGTTCCCGATGCCCGAAACCACAGACTGGTCCAGCAGAAGTGCCTTCACAGGCGCCGTGCGAGACCGGAGGTTCGCGACCACGGCGCGCCGGTCGTACTCGTCGCTGAAGGGATCCGGTGCGACGTGGGAAAGAGTGGTCGGTGCGTCGGCCAGCAGCGTGTCGGCCCACATCCCGCCGAACGTGCGCTGATCGTCGAACAACAGCCTCAAATCGTCGAGCCCGAAATCGATCCGGGTGTGCTCACCGGCCGGCGCATCGACGCGGAATTGACCGGACATCCCCAAGTGGGCGACCAGAACGGTGCCGTCGTCGAGGTCCCACCAGATGAATTTGCCCCTGCGTCGCACACCACCGAGGCCACGACCGGTGATCCGGTCTTGGAAGTCGACCGGGCCGCCCGGGTGGCGGCGGGTGGCGCGCAGGTGACGGACCTCGACGCGCTCAATCCGCTTGCCCGTGGTCCATTGCTCCAGACCCCTGCGAACCACCTCGACTTCGGGCAGTTCAGGCATCGACCTGGTCGCGAAGTTGCTCGAAAGCGGTCTGGGCCGCCTCCTGCTCGGCGTGCTTCTTGGTGCGCCCGCTGCCGTGACCGTACAAGGCATCGCCCACACGGACCTGGGCCGAGAAGACACGGGAGTGATCCGGGCCTTCCCCGGTGACCACGTACTCAGGCGGACCCTGGCCCATGGTCGCGACGAGTTCCTGCAAGCTGGTCTTCCAGTCCAGCCCGGCGCCCAGATCGCGCACCGTGCTGATCAACTCCTCGAAGGTACTGAGGATGAACACTCGCGCACCTTCGACACCGAACTCCAGGTAGATCGCCCCAATGACCGCTTCCAGCGCGTCAGCCAGGATGGAGACCTTCTCGCGACCTCCGGTGGTCTCCTCACCCCGGCCCAGCAGGATGTGTGTCCCGAGGTCGAGTTCGGCCGCCACCTGTGCCAGCGAGTTCGCGTTGACGATGGCCGATCGCATCTTCGCCAGATGCCCCTCGGGCAGGTCCGGAAACTCCCGGTAAAGGTGGTCGGTGACGACCACGCCGAGAACCGCGTCACCGAGGAACTCGAGGCGCTCGTTGGTGGGGATCCGGCCGTTCTCGTAGGAGTAGGACCGGTGCACAAGGGCGAGTTCGAGTTCACCGGGCACGCCTGGGAGACCGAGTCGCTCGACGAGCGCTGGCAGATCGTCGGTGGACGACACGGCCGCTCTTAGACGTCCAGCACGCGGCGCTTGGCGTAGGTGCCGCAATCGGGGCACGCGGTGTGGGTCGGCTTGGGAGTGCCGCACTGCTTGCAGTTTGCGAGCACCGGCGCCGAGGTCTTCCACTGCGACCGGCGGGCCCTGGTGTTGCTGCGCGACTTCTTGCGCTTCGGAACGGCCACTTACTTCTCCTTGGATACTTCGGCCTGCTCATCGAGCAGGTCGTTCTTGAGGGCGGACAGTGCTGCCCACCGTGGGTCACTGGTGTCGTGCTGGTGCGACGGGTCCTCCACGAGTTTGAACCCGCACTCCGCACACAAGCCGGGGCAGTCGTCGTCGCACAACGGAGCCAGCGGCATCTCGAGGATCAACCCGTCGCGGATGGCCGGGCAAAGATCCAACAACTCGCCGTCGAGATGTGGTCCGAGTTCGCCCAGATCGTCGACCTCGGCCTCTTGAGCACTCCAGGCGTACAGCTCCTGCAGGGGTGCGGTGAGATCCAGGCGGACGGGGTCAAGGCAGCGGCTACAGACCGCATCGCCGGTCGTCCGGGCATCACCGGTGACCAGTATTCCCTCGCGCACACTCTCCAGCATCACCTCGGCGGTGACCGGCTCTTCCTCGGCCACCGCGACGACCTCCGTGCGGACCCCGGGTCCGGCCGGCTGTTCCAGCGTCAGCCGCTGATACGCCCCGGGTTTGCCGAGCAATTGCTGCACGTCGACGACGAACGGCACACCGGCATTCGTGGTCATCGCAGTTCCTTGGTTTCGTCGATCGGGCACACGTGCTCAAGGGCACGCCGATACCTGTGGCGTTGCGCCACCTGACAAGGGTAGCAACCTACCGGGAGGCGCGGCGGCGCCCACCTACCAGTTCCCCGGCGACTTCGGGATCCTGCGTGAAGTCGTAGACCCCGTCCTGGACCTCGACTGCCGCAGGACCCGCGTTGGACCTGCGCCGGCCACGGCCGATCTGGTCGAGTGCGGCACGCAAGGTGTCCTCAAGATTGGCCAGGCGCTTGTCCACGTAGATGTCGGCCTCGGCACGCACCCGAGAGGCGTCCGACTCGGCCTGTTGGCGCAACCCCTTGGCCTGGCGCTCGGCCTCCAGCCGGATGGTGTCGGCAGCGACGAGACGCTCGGCCTCGGCCCTTGCCCGATCGACAGTACGCGCTGCGTCCGACTGCCCCTGGGCGAGCATCTGCTCGACCTCTGCCCGGGTCTGCGAGAGCATGGCGGCCGCCTCGTTCTCAGCGCGGGCGACGATCGTGTCCGAATCGTCCTGTGCGGCCGCGATGCGTGACTCCGCCTCGCGACTTGCATCCTCGAGGACATCGTCGCGGTCGGCGATGATCGTGGCCGCGTCACGCAGAGACGCTGGCATCAGCGCCCGAACGGCTTCCAGCAACTCCAAGGCGATGGTGCGGTTCACCACGCAGGAATCGGACAGCGGAACCCCACGGGCACCGTCGATAAGGTCGACCAGGTCATCCAGTCTTTCGTAGACCTCCATGCGGCCCTCCTGACTCTTTCACCCAGTATTAGCCACACGCTCGCGCAATCTGTCGTAGACCACGCCGGGGAGAAGGTTGGAGACGTCACCTCCGTATTTGGCGACCTCCTTGATCAGACTGCTCGACAGGTACGAGTAGAGCGGGTTCGTCGACACGAACACGGTGTCAATGCCGGCGAGTTGGTAGTTCATCTGCGCCATCTGCAGTTCGTAGTCGAAGTCACTGACCGCGCGCAGGCCTTTGACGATCGCGGGGATTTCGTGCTCCCTGCAGAAGTCCACGAGCAGCCCGTGGAACGAAGCCACCTTCACGTTCGGGAAGCCCGAGGTGACCTCTTGGAGCAACTCGATGCGCTCGTCGATGGTGAACATCCCTTGCTTGTTCTTGTTGATGAGCACAGCGACAACGACCTCGTCGAACAGCTTGCACGCACGGGAGATGATGTCGAGGTGACCGTTGGTCACGGGATCGAACGATCCGGGGCAGACTGCTCGGCGCACCTTGGGCTCCTCGGGAGGGGTCAGGGGTGTGGAGACGGGACCTGATCGTGACCGTACCAAACCCGACGCAGCACGTGGGTCCCGCCGAACCGGCGATTCCAGGGCTCACCGAACCCTGGCGGCCACTGCAGACCTGCAGACGCCGACCCCCGTTCGACCACGACCACCGCCTCGGGCGCCAGCCAGCCCGCGGCCAGCGACCGCAGAATCGCTGCGACGCTCTGGTCGCTTTCGCTGTACGGCGGGTCCATCAGTACCAGGTCGAACTCCTGTGGCGATCCGTCCAGGTAGTCCTGGGCCGCACGCCGCTCAAGGTGGACTCCTGGCAGTCCCACGGCGGCGATGTTCCCGGCGATCACTCTCGCCGCCTGCGCAGCGTTGTCCACCAGGACCGCCTGCGTGGCCCCCCGCGACATCGCCTCAAGACCCAGGCCCCCGGAGCCTGCGAACAGGTCGAGCACCCGGGCACCGCGAAAGTCGAGCACCGACTCCAGCGACGAGAAGAGCGACTCACGGACCCGATCCGAGGTCGGCCGGGTGACCTGTGCCGGCACTTTGAGACGCCGACCCCGGGCGGTGCCGGCGATGATCCGGGTCACGTCTTCTCCACGAACTCAGTCTGGGCGGACTCCCAACGGTTGATCTGCGCCCGGATCGCCCGGTGGTGCGACAGGCCCGGGTCGTCGTCCAGCATCCCCGCCGCGTCGGTGCGTGCTTGCTCGATCACGTCCTCGTCGCGGATCACCCGCAGCACGCGCAGGGTTGTGAGCCGACCGGACTGGGCCGCGCCGAGCACGTCACCCTCTTTGCGCTGTTCGAGGTCGATGCGGGCGAGGTCGAACCCGTTGTTGGTCGCCGCGACTTTGCCGAGGCGTTCCAGCGCGGCCGGGTTGCGCGTGGACAACAGGCACAACCCGGGCAGTTGAGCGCGGCCCACCCGTCCGCGCAGTTGGTGTAGTTGCGAGACACCGAACGCTTCTGCGTCCAGCACCACCATCATCGTCGCGGTCGGGACGTCGACCCCGACTTCGATGACGCTGGTCGAGACCAGCACGTCAATCGCGTCGTGGGCTTGGGAGTCCGCGGCGAACCGGCGCATGACCTCGGCCTTCTCTGCGCCGGCAAGCCTGCCGTGCATGACCTCAACCCGCAGACCTTGCAGGGGACCGGCACGCAGTTCCTCAGCCATAGGCAGCACGGCGCGAGCCCCAGTGCTCTCGCTCGGTGCGTCGCCATCGTCGTCACCACCGATGCGAGGGCAGACGACATAGACCTTTCGGTCCTGTGCGACCTCTTCGGCTACCCGTTCCCAGGTCCGTGCGGCATGGCGTGGCGCGTTGCTCTCGTCCACCACGAACGTGCTGACTTCAGCCCGGCCCGCGGGCAGTTCGCTCAAGGTCGTCACATCGAGATCCCCGAAGACGGTCATGGCCACGGTGCGCGGGATGGGGGTCGCGGTCATCACCAGAAGGTGCGGCCGGGTCTGACCAGTGCCGCGTTCCAGCAGCGCGGCGCGCTGTTCGACGCCGAACCGGTGCTGTTCGTCGACGACCACCAACCCCAGATCCGCGAACTGCACCAGATCGTGCAGAAGCGCATGGGTTCCGATCACGATGCCCGCCTGGCCACTCATGATCTTGAGCAGCGCGTCCTTCCTGGAGGCCGACGACGCCGAACCGGTGAGCATCACCACCTGGGTGCCCGAGGAATCTCCGATCAGCGTGCCGGCCTGCCCCAGTTCGCCAAGAAGTGAACTGATCGAGTTGTAGTGCTGGGCGGCCAGGACCTCGGTGGGCGCCAGGAGCGCAGCCTGTCCCCCGGAGTCGACAACGGTGGCCATGGCCAGCAGCGCCACGAGGGTCTTGCCCGCACCCACCTCGCCGTGCAGCAGCCTCTGCATCGGCCGGCTCTGGGCGAGGTCCGACTGGATCTGGGCGACCGCCTGTTGCTGGCCGTCGGTGAGGTCGAACGGCAGCCGCGCGGAGATGGCATCGGCTATGCCGGAATCCTTGCCAGTGCGAGCGGTGGCAGGGCTGCTGGCTGCCGCCCGGCGACGCAAGGCCAGGATCGTCTGCAGCACGAACGCCTCTTCGTACCGAAACCTGGCACGTGCGTTTTCGACCTCGTTGAGATCGGCGGGAACGTGGATCGCCGCGTAGGCCAGCGCCTGACTTGGCAGTCCTCGGCGGGCCAGAATCGAGGCATCGATGGGGTCGTCCTGCAGATCGACGGCACCCAGAACCATGCGCACTGCTTGCGCCACCCGCCACGAGGGGATAGATGCGGTTGCCGGATAGATCGGGGTGATCTTGGCCAGGAAGGACTCGATCTCCTCGGTGTCCGCCTCCCCAACCCCGGGAGCCATCGCGCACAGTGGGTGGGCCAGCTGCAATTGACCGCGGTAGGCCCCGACCTTCCCACTGAACAGCCCTACCCGCCCTGGTTTGAGCACGGCATTGAACCGTTTGAGGCCGCGGAAGAACGCCAGGTGCAGGTCCTGGTTGCCATCGGTCACGACCACGGTCATCATCTGCCCCGAACGGGTCGGCCGGATCGTCGCCGTCTTCACCCGGGCCAGCACCGTGGCCACGTCCCCGACGTGCAAACCCGCGATGTCGGTCAACTTCGACATGTCCTGGTAGCGCCGAGGGAACACCCACAGGAGGTCCTCGCAGGTGAGCACTCCATGGGACTTGCGCAGGCTGGCAGCACTGCGCCCACCTATGACCTCGGCCAGGGAGGTCGCCAGCGTCGGCACGCTCACTCGACGCCGACGATGACCGGCCAGTACGGCTGACCCCCGACGACCACCTCGAGATCCACCAGCGCTGACCGCAGGTGCTGCTCCACTGTCTGGACCAGCGCGTCGGGAGCCTCCGTGCCTGTGACCAGGGTGACCAACTCGGACGTGCTGCTCGACATACGGTCGATGACCCGCAAGGTCACGGCCTCCACCGACGTGCCGATCTCCACGATGTCGCCGTCGACAAGGCCGAGGACATCGCCGACCTGACACCGCCCGGCCGTGGTGATCGCTTCCTTGCTCGCGATCGTGACTCCCCCGTAACGGGTGGCGCTGGAGGCCCTGGCCATGGTGACCACGTCGTCGTCGAAACCGACCGAGGCGTCATGCACGGCGACCGCGGACAGCGTCTGCACGACCGATCGACTGGGCACAACAGCCACCCGGATGTCATCGTCTCGCAGGAACTCGGCGGCGGCCTTGGCAACCGGCGTGGAGTCACTGTCCGAGGGCAGCAGCAGTGCCTCGCGAGCGCCGCACGAAGTCACAGCCCGCACGAAGTCCCGGGTACTGGGACGACCACGTGGCGGCGTGCGAACCGCCACTGCGCCGGACTCCTCCAGCAACTGCGCAACGCCGGGTCCGTGCGCGACGGCCACGACCACCCGGGTGATTTCACGGGGCAGGTGGCGCTGCTGTTCGATCAGGTCGGTCACCGCGATCCGGTGGGGCCTTCCCGCCTCGATCCCGGCTTCGATGGAGGCTCCGATCGAATCGGTGTGAACATGCACGTTCCACAGGCCTCCCCCTCCCACCACAACCAGGGAATCGCCCAGAGAGTCGAGTCGTCCACGCAGTCCGGCGATGCCGTCGTCCTCGGCGTCGAGCAGATACATCACCTCGTACTGTGGGCCTTGATACTCCCCCTGCGGCATCGGTTCGTGGGCGACGACGACCTCGGCTGTAACCAGATCCTCGACTCTCGCCTCACCGGTGAGCACCTCGGCCAAGGCGTCGAGCACGACAACCAGCCCTTTGCCGCCGGCATCGACCACGCCAGCAGCGGCCAGTGCGGGCAACTGTTCGGGGGTCTTGGCCAGGGCGGCACGCGCGCCGTCAGCAGCGGCCATGGCGACCGCCGCCAGATCGTCGAGGGTGACCTCTCCGGCGGCCTGTGCTGCTGCCCGGGCAACAGTGAGCACAGTCCCCTCGACCGGTCGGCTGACAGCTGCGTAGGCCTGGTCGGCACCTCGTTGCAGCGCTTCCTGCAGAGTCGATGCCGCGGGTTCGTCCACAGCAGCGACCACATCGGCGAACCCACGCAGCAGCTGACTGAGGATCACTCCGGAATTGCCGCGCGCACCCAGCAGCGACCCCCTGGCGATGGCTTCAGCCACCGGAGCAGGGGTGTTCGCTGGATCTGCCACCTCACCGGCTGCCACCGCTGCCGCCTCGACCGTGAGGTACATGTTGGTTCCAGTGTCACCATCGGGCACCGGGAAGACGTTCAGCGCGTCGATCTCCTTGCGACGGCGTCCCAGTTTGTCCTGACTGAGCAGCATCCAGTTGCGCAGACAGATCGCGTCGAGCACGGCCCGGGAGTCCTCGGCCATCACGTCGCTCCTCTGTGTGTCACGGACATCACCCCAGGGTAACGGGGGGCGATGTGCTTTTCATCGAGCATCGGCTATCCTGGGAGAGACCGTGTGCGCCGATCACGCTGCGCACCGCACACAACCGTTGAACCATTTTGAAGGAGTTCCCGTGGCTGCCAACTGCGACGTCTGTGGCAAGGGTCCTGGCTTCGGCCACAGCATCTCCCACTCACACCGCCGGACCAAGCGCCGCTGGAACCCGAACATCCAGTCGGTGCGCGCAATGGTCGGCAAGGCCCCCAAGCGCATCAACGTGTGCACCAGCTGCCTGAAGGCCGGCAAAGTCACCCGGGTCGTCTGACCCCCACACCGCGCAACCGCGCAACCGCTCAATCACGAAAGTGATCGAAGCCCGGCGCCCCGATGTGCCGGTAGCCCGGCACCTCAACTCCTGAGCCCTCGACCACTTCACCGACCGCAACGAAGCCTGCGGGCAGCATTTGACCCGCCGGGAAGGTCGCGGCCAATGCGTGATCGTCACCTCCGGAAACCACCCAGCCCAGCGGGTCGGCGTTGAAGGCTGAAGCGGTCTCCCGGATTGGGTCGTCGATGGGCAGCCGGTCCACATCCAGCACGATCCGCACCCCCGAGGCCGTTGCGATGTGCCCGAGGTCTGCCAAGAGGCCGTCGCTGACATCGATCATCGCGGTGGCCCCTGCGGCCGCTGCCAGCGCACCTGCCTCGTAGGGCGGGCGCGGGCGCCGGTGGGCGTCGACCACGACGCGCGGCGAGCGGAAACCTCGGCCCAGCACCGCCAGACCCGCAGCAGCCCACCCCAATCGGCCGCACACCGCGACCACATCACCGGGCACTGCACCGGCCCGGCGTACCAGCCTGGAGCCCACGGGAACCCCCAGGGCGGTCACCGAGATCGTGATGGCCGAAGCGCGGGTCACGTCCCCACCGACCACGGCCGCACCCAGGGCGTCGGCCTCGGCCACGAGGCCATCGACCACTCCGAGCACCCAGTCGACCGGCGTCTCGGCCGGCAGTGCAATAGCCGCCGTGAGGGCGATCGGTCGCGCAGCCATGGCCGTGAGGTCGGCGAAGTTCTGGGCTGCGGCTTTGTGCCCGATCTCCTCTGGCGAGGACCATTCCAGACGGAAGTGACGGTCCTGCACGAGCATGTCGGTGCTAACCACCAGCCGGTCGGCACCAAGTCGCACAACCGCCGCGTCGTCCCCGGAAGGCACTTCCACGGCTGCCGTGGTCTTGAGCCGGGTCTGCAGGGCTGCAATCAGCCCGAACTCCCCCAGTTCGCCCACCGTCTGTGCACTCATCTGCCGCCTCCACCCAGTCGTGTCTTTGGACCCGTGGTCAAGATAGTCTCCTAGGCACCTACCCGTAGGAGGAACCGTGGTCCAGGCCTACATCCTGATCCAGACCGAAGTCGGCTCGGCATCCAGGGTCGCCGAACAGATCCGCGACATCGCGGGGGTGACCCAGGCCGACGACGTGACCGGGCCTTACGACGTGATCGTGCAGGGTCAGGCGGAGTCGGTGGACCAGCTCGGCCAGATGGTCGTGGCCAAGGTGCAGGCGGTCCCAGGGATCACTCGTACACTCACGTGTCCCGTAGTGCACTTGTCGTAGCTGCACTGGCGCTACTGACGCTCGGCGCCTGCGGCAACGACCCGATACCCACAGCCGATCCCCCCGAGGCGGATCGTTCGGCGTGTTCGGCGCTCGTGGCCGCCCTGCCGGCCTCGGTCAACGGCGATGAGGACACTGGTCGCTCGCAGTACGCCGCGGCCTGGGGTGACCCGCGCATGGTTCTCAAGTGCGGAGTCGAGATTCCGGCAGAATACGAGAAGACCTCGGAGATGATCGTGGTCGACGATGTGGCTTGGTTCGGTCAGGAGCAGTCCGACGGGTACACCTTCACCGCTGTGGGGCGCACGCCCCTGGTATCGGTGTACGTCCCCGATCGCCACCAGCCCGAGGTCAACCCACTGGTGGACCTCGCGGCACCGATGCAAGAGCACACCGAGGTCACCGGGGCAGCGGGGGTTGTGTCCTGACGTCCGGTTCGATCGCCACCTGGTCCTGGCTTGTTGCGTTGTTACGACGACGAAGACGCCACTGTCGCGTTGTTGCGGGTTTGCCCGCCGCGGAACCAGCAACAACGCCACACCCCGTGCCAGTCAGAGGCAACAACGCCACAATCGAGGGGCAACGGTCGGGCCATCCCGCTTGTCGAGACCGACCCCGGCCGACTACAGGTAGCTGCGGAACTTCATCACTTGCTGGCGGTTCCAGTCTGTGTGGTCGTTTCGCCAGCCGCGCACCTTCTCATGGAAGTACGGCGAGTCGTTGACCATGAAGTGCCCGATCACATCGCGGGTCTTGATGTCCAACTCTGACTGCAACCAGCGCACGAGCTTGACCCCTGCGCGGCGCTGCTTGCCCCGGTTCAAGATGTTGGTGGCCGAACTCATCTCCACGAACTCAATGCCCACGGCGCGGTCGTTGATGCCGATCGCGTGCCGGCACATGGTCGTCAACGGTGCGAGTTGGTAGATCGTTGCGTCCTTGTCGACGATGAAGTGAGTGCACCCACCCGGCATCTCGGGGGCAGAACCTGACGGCCCGGGTGATGCCGAGTTGCTCGCGAACAGGTTCCACGGGGACTCGAAGGTGTTGCTGACCGTGTAGTGGAGAACGACCACCTTGGGATCGACGAGCTTCCAGGTCCGGTTGCCGTAGTGGCGGTAGGAGTATGCCGCCATCTGCTTCTTGCGCTTGGCGCTGTACGGGATGGCCTTCTGCACGATCCGGGGCGGCTCGACCACAGTCGGCTCCACGGGCGGAACCAGAGGCAGGAACAAGTGGATCATCGAAGTCCGATTCCCCGATGCAAAGCATCAGTGATGAGGGCGGTGACTACATCACTGTACGTGCGACCACTGGCCTGCCAGACCAAGGGGAACATCGACGCCGATGTGAACCCTGGCATCGTGTTGATCTCGTTGAGGATCACCCGCTCGCCGGCGACGAAGAAGTCCACCCGGGCCAGGCCCTCGCACATCGCCACCGCGAAGGCGCGCGCTGCCGTGCTGCTGATCGAATCCAGCACCTGCGCTGGCAGCTCCGGGTCGATGATCAGATCGACGGTGTCGTCGAGGTACTTGGCCTCGAAGTCGTAGAACTCGTGGCCAGTGCGCACGACGATCTCACCGGGGACGCTCACGGCGACATCGGGGACGGCCAGCACACCCACCTCGATCTCGCGAGCCCCCTGAACGCCCACCTCGACGATCACGCGCGGGTCGTGGCGCAGAGCCTCCTCCACGGCATGGTCAAGACCACCCGCATCGTGCACCTTCGTGATCCCCTGTGACGACCCGGCCCGGCTGGGCTTGACGAAGACGGGGAAGCCCATCGCCTCAACGGCCGACCGGATGTCCGCCGGCGAGGCCAGCCACTCCCGGGCTGTGAAGCCGACGTAACTGCCCACGTCGATCCCCGCGGCCTGTAGGTGGGCTTTGAAGGAGATCTTGTCCATCGACAGCGCCGAGGAGAGCACGCCCGAACCCACGTAGGGAATCGCCGCAACCTCCAGCAGACCCTGAACCGTGCCGTCCTCGCCGAACGGGCCGTGCAGGATCGGGAAGACCACGTCGACGGGCACGTACTCGCCCTCGGCATCGAACCCCCGGCGGAACCGGTCGAGGATCAAGGACACCTCCGGCCCGCCGAGGACCTGGGGAAGTTCGGCGCCCAGGCGCAGGAGGTCGATGTCCTGGTCATCGAGGCGCCAGGTCCCCTGCCGGTCGATGCCGATGCGGACCACCTCGAAACGCTCGGGGTCCAAAGCGCGCAGTACGCTTCCCGCAGATACGCAACTGATGCTGTGCTCGGAGCTGGTGCCTCCGTAGAGCACACCTACCCGGATCCGTGAATCAGACACGATCACGACCTTAACGGAGGTCCACCCATGCAACTCGCAACGATCGCCGTAGCCGCTGGCAGACCAGATCCCAACCCGGACGCGCCACTGAATGAACCGGTCGAGTTCGCCTCCGCGCTGGCGGCCGGCGGCGAGGTCGGCTACACCCGCCACGACGCCCGCAACTCGAGCGCCTTCGAGAAGGTCCTGGGGGCGATGGAGGGCGGGACAGCGGTCCTTTTCGCATCCGGGATGGCGGCTGTCACCGCCGTGCTGGACGTTGTGGCGCCCAGCACGGTCGCGCGGCCTGCGGTCGTGTACTCCGGCACGAATGCGACTCTGGCAGCTCGAAACCTGCCCCAGGTCGGGTTAGCCGACCCGGCCGAACTGCGATGGGTCGAAACACCCACCAACCCGGACCTTCGGGTGTTCGACATAGCCGCTCTGTCGCGGCTCGCCGGCCTCACCGTGGTGGACAACACGTTCGCCACCCCGATCGCCCAGCGCCCACTGACACTCGGCGCGGATATCGTGATCCACTCAGTGTCCAAATACCTCTCGGGACACTCCGACCTGATCCTCGGAGCGGTGGTCGCCAAGGACCCTGACCTGGTCCAACGGTTGCGCGACTACCGCGAATTGGGTGGTGCCATTGCGGGTCCGATGGAGGCCTGGCTCGCGCTGCGCGGCGTGCGCACCTTGGACGTGCGCTACCGGCGAGCAGCAGCCAACGCCGCGGTACTCGCTGATCGACTGACCGCCCACCCAGGTGTGGCCCAGGTCGTCTGGCCAGGGCTGACCAGCCACCCGGACCACGAAGTGGCGCTGCGGCAGATGGATGTCGCGGTGCCAATGATCGGGGTGGTCCCACACGGTGGCGTCGAGGCCGCTGAGGCCGTTTGCGACCACGTGCGGCTGTGGACCCACGCCACAAGCCTGGGCGGGGTCGAATCGACGCTGGAACGCCGGCGCCGCCACCACTTCGAATCGGATCTCGTGGATCCGGCGCTTCTACGCCTATCGGTAGGGATCGAGGACGTCGAGGACCTGTGGGCAGATCTGTCGTCTGCCCTGGCCGGCGGCTGAATCAGGACAAGCCCGAGTGACCTTGCTCTGCCTTGGGGTCACGTGACATCAGATTGGCCAGCATCTCGCGCGGCGCCATCCCGTGATGCACGACCTGGACGACCTGCTCGGTGATCGGCATCTCGACGCCGTTGCGGGTGGCCAGGTCGAGGATCGACTGACAACTCTTCACACCCTCACAGGTCTGCTTGGTCTTGGCGATCGTCTCGTCGACGGTCAAGCCCCGACCGAGGTTCTCACCGAAGGTCCGGTTGCGCGAAAGTGACGACGTGCAGGTTGCGATCAGGTCACCGATGCCGGCAAGGCCCAGGAAGGTCAACGGGTTGGCACCGAGTGCCTGACCGAGTCTGGACATCTCGGCCAGACCGCGAGTGATCAAAGACGCTTGCGCGTTCTCTCCGAACCCGAGACCGAACGCCATGCCGTTGGCCAGCGCGATCACGTTCTTCACCGCACCGCCGAGTTCGGTGCCGATGATGTCGGTGGTGTAGTACGGGCGGAAGTACGCGGTGGTTGTCGCTTCGGCAAGGGTCTGTGCGCGGGCCTCGTCAGCGCAGGCAACGGTGGTCGCTGCGGGTTGACGTTGGGAGACCTCGCGCGCAAGGTTGGGCCCTGACACGACCGCTACCTGGGACTCCGGGAAGCCGGTCACCTCCGCGATGACCTGCGACATCCTCATCACCGTGCCGAGTTCGATGCCCTTCATCAGACTGACCAGCGTCGCGTCGGGGTTGAGGTACTCCTTCCACACCGACAGATTGTCACGCAGCGTCTGCGACGGGATCGCGAGAACCACGATCTCCGCGCCGCGCAGTACCTCCGCCGGATCGCCACTGGCCCACATTGCCGGCGGCAACTCAAGGCCCGGATGATACGCAGCGTTGTGATGGTTGTGGTTGATGTCGTCGACGACATCGGGCTCGCGGGCCCACATGGCGACATCTCCGCCCGCATCTGCAAGGACCATTCCGAACCCGGTTCCCCAGGAACCACTACCCATCACGGCAATACGACGCATTACTTCTCCTTAGGACTCTTTCTCACGCGACTGGCGCCAGGTCTTGTAGTCGAGTCGCTGCGCAGGGGCCTTCTCCCCGCGGATCTCCTCGAGCATCTCAGTGAGGGTGCCGGTGATGCGCTCCGTGGCGCCAGTGAGCACCTCACCATCCATATCCCGCCCCCGGAACTCATCGAGGTCGATGGGCGGGCCGACACGAAGATGCATCGTCTTCGGCGGGATCGCATTGAACTCTTTGGCATAGGGTCCCATCACATCCTGCGGACCCCATTGCGCGATGGGGATCACAGGCACGTCGGCCATCAAGGCGATCCGCGCCGCGCCGGTCTTTCCCGCCATCGGCCAGAGATCCGGATCCCTGGTGATCGTGCCTTCCGGGTAGACCACTACGGCCTCGCCCTCGTGGACCGCTTCCACTGCCGCGCGCACGGAGTCCGCCGCGCCGTTCGTCTCCCGGTACACCGGAATCTGGCCGGCGTTGCCGATGATCTGGCCGACGAAAGGAATTCCGAAGACTGACTCTTTGGCAAGAAATCGCGGCGGACGGCCGTTGTTCCACAGGATGTGGGCAAGGGTGATCGGGTCGAACCAGGAGATGTGGTTGGAGACCACCACAATGCCGTCACTTGGAGGGTAGTTGCGTCGCAACCAGTCCTCACCGTGCCAGTCCCGGCGGGTCATGACGGTCATGGGAGGCTTCAGCACCATGGCCGCGAAACGGTAGGAGGCACCCAGTCGTCGGGTTCCATGGCGAAAGGGCACGAGGACGATCATCGCGTGCCCGAGGGCACTCTGTCGACCCAATGACAGGATGTAACCGTGCTTCGGTTCATCCTTCCCGTCAAGGGACTCACGCTGGGAAAGAGCCGTCTGGCGTTGTCGCCGGAGCCCAGAGCACGTTTGGTTGAGGCGATGTTGATCGACACGATCAACGCCGCGTTGGACAGTCGCCTGGGACCGGTGGTGGTAGTCAGCCCGGATCCAGGCGCGGTCAGCGTTGCCGAAGCCCACGGAGCCAGCGGCGTGATCCACCCGGGACGCCTGAACCAGGCGATCAACCACTTCGGCCAAGAGCCGGGTCGGCAGGTCGCTCTGCTTCCCGACCTGCCTGCACTCAAGGCAACCGAACTGCAGCAGGCCTTGGCCTGGGCCCCAGCCGGCTTCGTCGCGGATCACACCGGACGAGGTACAGCCATGCTTTTCGGCGAGCACCTGTCAGCCCATTTCGGCCCACACTCGGCATGGCTGCATGAACAGGCCGGATACGCCCGCATCGGTCTCGACTTGCCCGGACTGTCACACGACATCGACACACTCGAGGACCTTTCAACGGCTCTCCGGATAGGCATCGGTGCCAACACTGCAGCTGTTCTGGAAACACTAGGGGCCGACCCGCGAGTGCGGATCGGCCCCTAGGACAACTGACTTACTTCTTGGCGGGAGCCTTCTTCGCCGGAGCCTTCTTCGCCGGAGCCTTCTTCGCCGCCGCCGTGGTCTTGGCCGGAGCCTTCTTCGCCGGAGCCTTCTTCGCCGCAGCCGTGGTCTTGGCCGGAGCCTTCTTCGCCGCAGCCGTGGTCTTGGCCGGAGCCTTCTTCGCCGCAGCCGTCGTCTTAGCCGGAGCCTTCTTCGCCGCAGCCGTGGTCTTCTTGGCTGCTGCTGTGGTCTTGGCCGCCGCGGTGGCAGTGGCCTTCTTGGCCGGAGCCGCTGCCTTGGTTGCGGTCTTCTTGGCAGTGGTGGTGGTCTTCTTCGCGGCCGCAGCGGTCTTGGCCGGGGCCTTCTTGGCAGCGGTCTGGGCCTTCTTCGCCGAAGCCTGTGCCTTCTTCAGTGCTGCGCGGGGGTTCTCAACGAAGGAGCGGAACTCCGCACCCGGCTTGAACTTGGGGACCGACTTGGCTTTCACCTTGATGGGGCTGCCATCGAACGGGTTGCGAGCGGTGCGCGCATTGCGCTGGATCTTCTCGAAGATGCCGAAGCCGCTGATGGAGACCTTCTCGCCCTTGGCGACCTCATGCTTGATGGTCTCGAGCACCGCTTCGACGGCGTCCGCGGCAGCTTTGCGGTTGGCCTCGAGGCGGTTGGCCACCTCTTCGATGAGCTCTGACTTGTTCACGTTTTTCCTCCGGTTGGGACACTCGGTGCTTCGCACATTAGGTGGCCTCGTGTGGGCAATGTGGGTGCCACGCCGCGTGATGCATCCGTCGCACGTTGTAATGGTGCCTCGAACACTACCGAGAAAATCTCGATCTTCGCCGGAAAACTGCCTAGAACAAGTGCTTGTTCGCCCGCAAGGGTCAGCCCGTGCGCGGCAGGAACGCCGGTCGCGTCTGCTCGAAGGCCGCGATCTCGTCACTGTGCTGCAATGTGATGCCGATGTCGTCAAGGCCTTCCAGCAGCCGCCAGCGCACGTACTCGTCGATCACGAAGTCCGCGGTGAAGTCGCCGGCGTGAATCTGCCGCGACTGCAGGTCGACGCTGATGTGCGCTCCCGGCGCAGAGTCCAGGTACTCCCAAAGCCGTTCCACGACCTCCTGGTCGACTTCCGCGGTCACCAAACCACCTTTGCCTGCGTTGCCCCGGAAGATGTCGGCGAACCGTGAGGAGATCACCACCTTGAACCCGTAGTCGTTGAGCGCCCACACGGCGTGTTCGCGTGACGACCCGGTGCCGAAGTCCGGCCCGGCCACCAGCACCGTCGATGCCGCGTAATGCGGGTGGTTCAGCACGAAGTCGGGGTCGGCGCGCCAGGCCGAGAAGAGCGCATCCTCATACCCGGTGCGGGTGATCCGCTTCAAGTACTCGGCGGGGATGATCTGGTCGGTGTCCACGTTGGAGTGGCGCAGCGGGGCGCCCACTCCGGTGTGTGTGGTGAACTTCTCCATCTCAGACCTCCTGCAGGTCGCTGGGGGCCGCCAGGTGACCGGCGACGGCTGTTGCGGCGGCGACCTGCGGACTCACCAGGTGTGTCCTGCCACCGGGGCCTTGGCGGCCTTCGAAGTTGCGGTTGGACGTGGAGGCGCTGCGTTCCTGCGGACGCAACTTGTCCGGGTTCATGGCCAGGCACATCGAGCACCCAGCGTTGCGCCATTGGGCGCCGGCCTCGGTGAACACCTTGTCCAAGCCCTCGTCCTGCGCCTGCAGCCGGACTCGTACCGACCCAGGCACCACGAGCATGGTCACGGAGTCAGCGACCTTGCGTCCCTTGAGCACGTCGGCTGCTGCGCGCAGGTCCTCGATGCGCCCGTTCGTGCAGGAACCGAGGAACACCGTGTCGACGGCGATGTCGCGCAACGGTGTCCCCGGTTCCAGCCCCATGTACGCCAGCGCTTTGGCCGCAGCGGCCGCCTGTGTGGGATCCGAGATCTGTGCCGGGTCCGGCACGTGCGATCCAAGCGGCAGCCCCTGACCCGGGTTGGTCCCCCACGTGACGAACGGCGTCAGTTCAGAAGCATCGATGGTGACCTCAGTGTCGAAGCTCGCATCGACGTCGGTCACCAACGTGCGCCAGTACGCGACTGCTGCCTCAAAGTCCTGCGGGGCGTGCAATTTGCCGCGCAGGAACTCAAAGGTCGTCTCGTCAGGCGCGATCATTCCGGCCCGGGCGCCTGCCTCGATCGACATGTTGCAGATGGTCATGCGCTCTTCCATGCTCAACGCCTCGATGGCCGGTCCGCGGTACTCGATCACGTGACCCTGACCGCCGCCGGTACCGATCTTGGCGATGATCGCCAGAATCAGGTCTTTAGCGCTCACACCGGCGGGCAACTGACCCTCGACGTTGATCGCCATGGTCTTGAACGGCTTGAGCGGCAAGGTCTGGGTTGCGAGAACATGCTCGACCTCGCTGGTCCCGATGCCGAAGGCCAAGGCCGCGAACGCACCGTGGGTGGAGGTGTGGCTGTCCCCGCACACCACGGTCATCCCCGGCTGTGTGAGACCCAACTGGGGGCCGACCACGTGGACGATGCCCTGATCGACGTCGCCCAAGCGATACAGCGGGATGTCGAACTCGGCGCAGTTGTTGCGCAGCGCGTCCACCTGGGCGCGCGAAACAGGGTCGGCGATCGGCTTGTCAATGTCGATGGTCGGCACATTGTGGTCCTCGGTGGCCATCGTGAGGTCGGGACGGCGCACTGGCCGACCGGCGGCCCTCAGCCCGTCGAAGGCCTGCGGGCTGGTCACCTCGTGGATGAGGTGAAGATCGATGTACAGAAGGTCGGGCTCGCCCTGCGCACTTCGGACGATATGAGAGTCCCAGACTTTCTCGGACAAGGTCTTTGCCATGTCGATCTCCTTGCGTCTCACATAGTGAGATTGTAGTATCACCTTGTGGACAAGCCTACCAGCGTCGGAACACTGGCCAAAGCCGGGGCGATCCTCGATGCCGTTGAGGTGGGGCCACAGGACCTCGCTGACCTTGTGGCTCTAACAGGTCAGCCGCGCGCCACCTGCCACCGCCTGGCCACTGCCCTGGTGGATCTACGCCTTCTGGCCAAGGACGCGCAAGGCCGTTTTCTGATCGGGCCGAGAATCGCCGAACTGAACGGGGCCGCGCAGGGCGACCGACTGCGCGCAGTAGCCCTGCCCACCTTGCGCGGACTGCGCGACGCGACCGGCGAGAGCGCTCAGCTGTACCGCAGACGGGGTGCGCGGCGCCTGTGCGTTGCCAGTGTCGAACCACCCACGGGACTGCGCGACACCGTGCCCGAGGGGGCACTGCTCACCATGACGGCGGGTTCGGCGGCCCAAGTTCTGAGCGCTTGGGAAACCGGCACATCGAGTTTCACACCGGCCGTACTCGAGGCCGTCCGCAAGCGGGGCTGGGCGCACAGCGTCGCAGAACGCGAGGCCGGTGTCGCCAGTGTGTCGGCGCCGGTATGGACTTCGGGGCGGGTGGTCGCCGCGATAAGCATCTCCGGGCCGATTGATCGACTTACGAAGCAGCCCGGCCGACTGCACGGGCCGACGGTCGTGGAGGCAGCACACCGGGTCAGCGACGAACTGGGCGCGTGAACGACCTCACAACTTCGGGTAGCCGGTGACCTTCTGGATCGCCTGGTAGAGGGGGCGCAACCGCTCGTAGGACTTCGCGTACACCTCGCTGTAGAGCCGGGCGTAGAGATCACGATTTGCGGGAATCGGGTTGAAGGTCTCACCGCGCCGCGTCATGTGCTCGGCGGCTGTAGCCACGTCGGGGTAGGCACCAATACCGACAGCGGCGTCCATCGCCGCACCGATCACCGAGGTCTCGGGGGTGTGCGCCCGATGCACGGGAAGATCGAAGATGTCCGCTGTCATCTGCATGATGGAGTCGCTGCGTGATCCGCCGCCCGTGGCGTGCAACTCGCGAATCTGTACGCCGTTCTTCTTCTGTGTGAGTTCGGCGCCCTCCTTGAGCGCGAACACGATGCCCTCGAGGATCGCGCGGTAGAGATGTGCCCTTGTGTGGACGTCGCCGAAACCGAAGACCGCACCCTTCGCATAGGCGTCGAGGTCGGGGCCAGGAGCCCAGTACGGCTGGCAGACCAGACCGTCGGACCCGGGCGGGACGTCGCGCACCAACTCCTCCAGCAGGTCCTCGGGCGCCTGTCCCGACTCGGCCGCCTGCAGCCTCTCCTGCAGTCCGAACTCCTCTTTGAACCAGGAGACCATCCACAGACCTCGAACGACGTTCACCTCGGTGTAGTACTCCCCCGGCACGGCCGACGGGTACGGCGGCAGCATCGGTCGCAGTTCGACGTAGTCGGCGGTCTGAGTGTTGATCGTCGCGGTGGTCCCGTAACTGACACAGCCCTCCTGTGGCGTCAGACACCCCGACCCCACGATGTCGCACGCTTTGTCATTCGAGGCCGCCACCAGGGGCAAGCCGCTGGGGATCCCAGACTGCTCGGCAGCCTCGGCCGTGATGTAGCCGAGGATCTCAGTGGGCTTCACCAATTCCGGCAACTTCTCCCGCTCGATAGGGAACAACCGCCATTTGAGGTCGAGCTTCCCCGCCCAGTCCGACTTCTTCACATCGAAGGGGACCGGACCGATCACGTTGCCCACCGAGTCGTTGAGCTCACCCGTGAGCCGGTGGGTGAAGAACCCCGACAGGAACACGAACTTGTTGGTGCGCTCCCAGATGTCCGGCTCGTTCTGACGTATCCAATTCGAACGGCTGAACTGCGTCGCGTACGCCACGATCGGGTACTTTCCGCTGGCCTTGAGAAGCGGGACCGCAAAACCGGGCACGACGGCCTGCATGTCCGCCTTGCGCTGGTCCAGCCAGACGATGGCCGGACGCAGTGGCTGCCCATCGGCATCCAGGTTCACCATGGTGGCCCGCTGGGTCGTGATGGTCACTGCGACGATGCGCTGGCTTGTGTCGGGCTGTTCGGCGAGCACCTGCTTGGTGGTGTCGCAGAGGTTCTGCCAGTAGTACTCGGGGTCCTGCTCGGCCCAACCGGGCTGCTCGGAGACGTAGGGCTCGATCGGGGTCTTCACGAAAGCGTGGATGTTGCCCTGCAGATCCACCAGACCTGCTCGTATCGACTGCGTTCCGGCGTCGATGGCCAGAATCAGATCGTTTTGATTCATGATGACTGCCCAATCCCCATCGAGTTGCCCGGATTCATGATCCCGTCAGGATCGAAGTGCGACTTAAGTGCACGCAGCACCCCGATCTCCTCGGCGCCCAGGTACTGCTCCAACCAAGGGCCGAACAGATTGCCCACACCGTGGTGGTGGCTGGTCGATCCGCCGAACTCCAGGATCTTGTCGATGATCCCGGCGCGGAAGGCAAAGAACTCCTCAGCGTCCTGCGGGCGCAGGATCAGGATGAAATAGAGGTTCGTGCCCTGCTGGTAGAAGTGTGACGCGTGGGTCATGCAGATGGTGCCCGGTCGGCTCTTCACGAACTGCCGGACCCCGCGGTAGACCTCGTCCAGGTTGTCCCAACGAACAGAGGTCTCCAACGTGTCGATGATCATCCCGAAGTCGATGATGTCGTCACGGATGTAGATGTCGGAGTACCTGCCGTGCTCCCACTGCTTCACGGCCATCGCCGTTAGCGACATGCCCCCGTGCGACTTCGCGATGCGCTTGGACATCGCTGCGACATGTTTCGCGAAACCCTTCTCCCCCTCCGCGGTGGCGATCAGCAGACAGCGTCGCCCGGGCTTGAGCCCGCGCATGCCCAAGAAGGCGTTCACAGGTCCGGTGTCGAAACCCTTGAGCGCCAGGCCTCGCTCGGTCTCCTCAGGGTCGGAGATGCGCAAGATGGCCGGCAGGCCGAACTCGCCCTGGGCGATCTCGCGAGCAGTGTCCACCGCGGCTTCCCACGTGGGCATCATGAACGCGAAACGCTGGGTGTTCTCAGGGCGATAGCCGAAGATCTTGATGCTGGCCTCCACCAGGACCCCGAAGACCCCCTCGCTGCCCTTGAAGATGTCATTCACCTTCGGTCCCGTGGCCGACGCCGGCACCTCCTGGGTGACGAACGTGCCCACCGGCGTCACGTACTCCTGGCTGACGATCAAGTCGTAGGCGTCGCCGTAATAGGTGGAGGCCTGCCCCGAACCCAGCGCACTGATCCAGCCACCCACAGAGGCCAACTCGAAGGACTGCGGGAAGTGTCCGCAGGTGAAGGCCCGTGTTGTTCCGAAGAGGTTCGGCGCGTCGTTCAATGAGGCTTCAAGGTCGGAGGCGATCAGGCCAGGCTGCACCCGGGCGGTCATGTTGGCCTCGCTGACGGCGAGGATCTTGTTCATGTGGGTGCGCATCACGAGTACCACACCACCGTGGTCGGCACGCGTCCCCAGCACCGTGCCCGAGCCGGCCCCATAGGGGATCACCGGGATCTTGTGCGTAGTGCAGTAGGCAACGATCTGCCCAACATCGGCCTTGTCGCGCGGGTGGACGACCAGGTCCGGTACCAGCGGCACGTGCCCCGCGCGCAGGGCCAGGTCCTCGTCGACCGCCTTGCCGTGCCCGTACCGCACACGGCTGTAGTCGTCGTCGGCAACGTTCTCGGCACCGACAATGGCCGCGATGGCGTCTCGGTGCTGGGCGGCCAGGGCCGACGGCTGCGCCACCTCAACCAGAGAATCACCTTCGTCGCGACGCCGGGAGAAGTCAGCGTCGGTCATCCCGAACTCGTCCTTGAACATCTGGACCCAACCCGCACTCGGATGTTTGAAACGCTCAGAGTCGTAGGTGAAGACCGAACGATAGGTCCCCTCACTTGCCGGGTGCTCTCGCCAATCGGGCTGCGCCGCCGCGTCACGCGCCATCAGGTCACTCCCTCTCATTCCTGACGGCAATGTTACACGGTGTGGATATCTGTCACAGGCTTTCGCACGAATCGCCTCGGACGGACATGACAAAGGCCCCCCATCATCACTGATGGGGGGCCTTGCCTTGTAGCCCCGACGGGATTCGAACCCGCGCTACCGCCTTGAGAGGGCGGCGTGCTAGGCCGCTACACAACGGGGCCGGATGAGTCGCAATACGCGTCTCGCTGGGGTACCAGGACTCGAACCTAGACTAACTGGACCAGAACCAGTCGGGCTGCCAATTACCCCATACCCCAAGGGTCGTTGCCGAAGGACAACTGTTCAAGCATACCGGGGCCACGGGCCGACCGGAATCCCCGGGTCGCCTCCAGAACCGGCCCCTCGAACGGGCGACTGCATGTCGCTCACCGTGCTTGTTCGATCACGGATAGCGATACTGATCGGTGAGACCGAACGAGGGGCGGACTGAGTGCGCACTACCACTCTCACATGGGATCCCGCGGCGGGATGGTCACCACCGATGGCTTCGGTGGCCTGCGTCGGAACTCGCAGTGTGGCACTTGTCTTCGCTGACCGCCTCGCCGCCGCCGAGGAGGCCTTGGGCCAGTTGAACGAAGCGCTGCCGGGGGCCACGGTGCTCGGGTGCTCGACGGCCGGACAGATCCTGGGTAACCGTGTCGATCCTGCGCCCCTCGTTGCGTCCGTGACGACTTTCGAAGCCGCAGAGGTCCACAGCGCCTGCGTGTGCGACCAGCCCGACAGCCATGAGATGGGGCTGGGACTGGGTCGCTCATTGACCGCATCGGCCGATGGACGCCGTATCGCTGGTGTGATGGTCTTCGGGGGCGGCCTGCAACTCAACGGCAGCGCACTGGTCACCGGCTTGGCTGCGAGCCTGCCGCCGGGGACGTCGCTGTCCGGCGGTCTTGCCGGGGACGGCCCCCGGTTCGAGCACACATGGGTGCATTTCAACGGCAGCAGACGCGACAACTGCGCCGTGGCATTCGCTGTCGTCGGTGACCATGCACACTTCCAGCACGGATCCGAGGGGGGCTGGGATGGCTTCGGACCCCATCGCACGATTACGCGCAGTGACGGCAACGTCCTCTACGAACTCGACGGACAACCGGCACTGACGTTGTACAAGCAGTACCTCGGTGATCTGGCCCACGACCTGCCCGCCTCAGCTCTGCTGTTCCCGCTGACCATCGCGTCTCCGCAAGGCACCAACAGCATCGTCAGAACGATCCTGTCGGTCGATGAGCAGGAGCAGTCCATGACGTTCGCCGGCGACGTCCCCACTGGCTGGACCGCCAGGCTGATGTGGACCACCACGGACGGTCTGACACACGGCGCATCGCAGGCGGCCGAAGAATCGGTCCAGGAAGAGTCGGGCCTCGCTATCGCCGTGTCATGCGTGGGTCGGCGACTGGTGCTGGGAGCACGCACCGAGGAGGAACTCGATTCGGTGGTCGAGGCGATCGGAGCCGACGTTCCTCTCATCGGCTTCTACAGCTACGGCGAGATCTCACCTGTCGGCGGCATGTGCGCCCTGCACAACCAGACGATGACGGTGACCACCATCAGCGAAGTGCGCCCGCCCGATGACCGATGACGGCCAACTGCACCGGATCCTGCGCCGACAGATGAACCGGGCGGGGGTCTCGACGAACGGAACAAGCGACCCGGGGCTCGACTCGCTGCTGCTCAGGATCTCGGCCACCTACGACGACGCCGACAAGCAGCACTACCTGCACGAGCGAGCATTCCGCCTGGCCTCACAGGAGATGCAGACGCTGTACAACCGACTGGAAGAAGCCACCCAGTCCCAGGCAGCAGTCCAGCGCGACCGGCTGAAGGCCATCTTCGACACGGCGGCCACGGGCTTGATCGTGCTCGAACCCGATGGCGGTGTCTTCGACCTGAACCCAGTCGCAGAGTCGGTATTGGAACTCGACCATGATGCGATGATCGGCGAGCCCCTGGAGAGCGTCCTGCGGCCAGCCAGCCCGCTGGATCCGACCATCTCCGATTTGAAATCGGCCTTGTCCGAGGGCCGGAACTGGCGGGCATCGGACACCCAACTGGTCTCCCACACCGGCCGATCACTGAGCGCTTCCCTGCTGTTCCGCGCGATGCAGACCGGCGGCGGGGTGCTGGCGATCGAGGACATCAGCGAGCGCAAGCAAGCGCAGGCGGAACTGCTGTGGCGGGCCAACCATGACAGTCTCACCGGCCTGCTCAACCGGCCGGCTCTCATCGAACAGATCAACAGGGCGTTGCAGCGGGCACGCCGCTACGGCCATCAGGTGGCCGTGATGTTCATCGATCTCGACCGCTTCAAACGGGTCAACGACAGCCTGGGGCATGCCGCGGGCGACGTGCTGCTGGTCGACTGCGCCAAGCGGATCACCTCCGTCATGCGCGAGGTTGACACCGTGGCCCGACTGGGGGGCGACGAGTTCGTGATCGTGTGTGAGAACCTCACCCGAAGTGAGGACGCACGGGAGGTCGCCCAGCGGGTCACCAAGGTCGTGGGCGAGCCCTTCTCCATCGACGGCGACCTCGCCTACGTCGAGGCGAGCATCGGGATCGCGATGTCCGATGGGAACACCGTTCAGCCCGACGACCTGCTGCGCGACGCCGATGTCGCGCTCTACGAGGCCAAGCAGCGACACGGTTCGGCCGTGACGCTCTACACCGAGGCGATGATCCACAGGATGCAGCACTCGCTGCACCTTGAGCGACGACTGCGCCGCGCCCTGTACACCGATGAGTTCTGGGTGGCCTACCAGCCGATCCGAACGCTGGGCGACGACCTGGTCATCGGGTTCGAAGCGCTGGCCAGATGGACCTCGCCGGAAGGACCCATCGCTACCGAGGAGTTCATCGCCGCGGCCGAGTCGGCCGGCCTCCTCAACGATCTGGGCCGAAGCCTCATCGAGAGTTCACTCATCTTCCAGACGAGGCTGCCGTCCGAGCAACTGCTGTTCATCAACATGGCTCCTGGCCAGATCGCCGCTGACGGGATCGTGGAATGGCTGGATGCGGCCATCGAGCGCACTGGCGCGGACGCCTCGCGGCTGTACATCGAGGTGACTGAAACAGCTGCGATGCACGATCACCTGATCGCACAGCGACTCGGTGCACTTCGGGAACGTGGGCTGCGGATAGCGCTGGACGACTTCGGGGTCGGGCACTCCTCGCTGGCCAGCATCCGGTCACTTCCCCTGGACTTGATCAAGGCCGACCGATCGTTCCTCGTGTCCACTCAGGGCGACCCGCGGGCGCTTGCGATTGCCCGCATGGTGTGCGAACTCGGCGGCGCGCTGGGAGTCGACGTGATTGCCGAGGGGATCGAGACCGAAGAGCAGCGTGACTTCATCGCCACCCTGGGCTGCGATCTGGGTCAGGGGTACCTGCTGGGCGCGCCGAAGCCTGCCGAGGAAGCCTTGGGTTACCTTTCTTGAGCCCGGGTCAACCGCCGCAAAGACTCCTCGCGACCCAGCAACTCCATGGACTCGAACAGTGGAGGTGACACCCGGCGTCCGGTGATCGCCACCCGGACCGGGCCGAACGCCAGTTTCGGTTTCAAGCCCATCTCGTCGACCAGACGTGCACGCAGTGCTGCCTGAATCGCATCAGCCGTGAAGTCCGGCAATTCCGCGACTGCGGTCGCCGCGGCCGCGACCACCTCCATCCCCTGTTCATCGAGCAGCTTCTCGCGCGCTTCATCCTCGATCTGCACGTCGGCGAACAGGAAGCCAAGCATCCCGCTGACCTGGTCGAGTGTCTCCAGGCGTTCCTGGACCAGCGGTGTGGCCTGCTTCAGCAGCGCGAGTTGGTCGTCGGTGACCGGGTCGGCGAGCACAGAGTCTCGCTGCAAGAAGGGGATCATTCGATCCACGAGATCGTCGACGTCCAGAGCCCGGATCCAGTCGCCGTTGATAGCACGGCACTTCTTCACATCGAAACGGGCAGGGCTGGGGTTGACAGTTGAGACGTCGAAGTTGGCGGCCAGCTCCTGCAACGAGAAGAACTCGCGATCATCACCGATCGACCAGCCCAGCAGTGCCAAGTAGTTGGCCATGGCTTCGGGCAGATAGCCCTGCTCGATGTAGGCGTTGAAGTCGGCCTGCGGATCGCGCTTGCTGAGCTTCTTGTTGCCCTCCCCCATCACGTAGGGAAGGTGCCCGAACCGCGGCACAGGGGCGCCAAGCAGTTCATATAGCGCCAGCTGACGCGGGGTACTGGACAGGAGATCCTCGCCCCGTAGGACATCGGTGATGCCCATCGCGATGTCGTCGACCGGGTTGACCAGCGTGTATAGCGGCTCGCCGTTGGCCCGGACGATCACGAAGTCAGGTACGTGCTCGTCCCGTACGTGGATCGGGCCACGCACCAGGTCGTCCCACTCCCAGTCGTGGTCGGGCATCTGGACCCGTACGACGGGTCGGCGCCCGGCGGCTTCGTAGTCGGCGATCTCTTCGGGTGTGAGGTTGCGGCAGGTGCCTTCGTAGCCGGGAGCGCGACCCTCTTTGCGCGCGAGTTCGCGCCGGGCTTCCAACTCCTCCGGCGTGCAGTAGCAGCGGTACGCCTTGCCCTCGGTCAACAACCGCTGGGCCACCTCTTTGTAGGAGGCCAGCCTCTGCGACTGGCGGTACGGCTCGTAAGGCCCACCCACCTCCGGGCCCTCGTCCCAATCGAGGTGCAGCCACCGCAGGGTCTTGAGCAGTGCCTCATAGCTCTGCTCGGAATCACGTGCCGAGTCTGTGTCCTCGATCCTGAACACGAAGGTGCCGCCGGTGTGCCTGGCGTGCGCCCAGTTGAACAGCGCGGTGCGCACCATCCCCACATGCGGATTGCCGGTCGGGGACGGGCAGAACCGAACGCGGACTGCACTCATGAGAAGACTCCCGTGTCGCTGACGATGTTGTCGAGGGTGCCGATTCCCTCAATAGTGACCGTGACGGAATCGCCATTGCGCAGCGGTCCCACACCGGCTGGCGTTCCGGTGAGGATCACGTCACCGGGGACCAGCGTCATCACACGGCTGATCCATGCCACCAACTCGGACACGCTGCGGACCATGTCAGCTGTGTTCCCATCCTGCCTGATCTGTTCGTTGACCTCACACTCGATGGCCAGGCCGTCGGGGTCCAGATCTGTCGCGATCCACGGGCCGAGCGGGCAGAAGGTGTCGAAGCCCTTGGCCCTGCCCCACTGCCCATCCTTGGCCTGAAGATCGCGAGCGGTGACATCGTTGGCGCAGGTGTAGCCCAGCACGACCTCGTCCACCCGGTCCTCGGGCACGTCTTTGCACAGCCTGCCGATGACCACCGCCAACTCAGCCTCGTGCTCGACCTGGCCGGACTGCTCGGGCAGGGCGATGATCGCTTCCGGACCGACGACCGCTGTCGACGGCTTGAGGAAGATCATCGGCTCGGGCGGGACTTCCCCGCCCATCTCGGCGGCATGGTCCACATAGTTCTTGGCCACGGCGATGATCTTGGTCGGGAGGACAGGTGCGAGCAGATCGACGTCGTCGAGAGTGTGCTCAACCCCTGTGACCTCGATGCTCTCGACCGTCGGGAAGGGGGTGCCCGCAATTTCGCGGACGGCCTCGCCATCGACGATCCCGTACCTGACATCGCCCTCGTGGCGGTAGCGCGCAATCCTCACCGTCCGAGCCTAACTGGGCAGACGGTTGAGGCGTCGGGTGCCCGATGACGATCGCGCGTTGGTTGACGCTCAAGCAGTTGGTTGACGCTCGTCGCGCGACGGACATCAACCAACTGCACGGGCCCCACCCAACGCAGCATTGACACCTCAGTCGCGCAGCGCGCTCAACAATCCGTACGCCACCGCATCCTCAAGTGCGGTCCACGAGGCGGCGATGACGTTTTCATGCACACCCACGGTGTCCCAGCGCCGCGTGCCGTCCGAGGACCCGACGAGCGTCCGGGTGACCGCTCCGGTACCGCGAACGCCCTCGAGGATGCGGACTTTGTAGTCGACGAGTTCGAATTGCTCGAGTTCCGGGTACAGGTCCGTCAGCGCCGACCGAAGTGCGTTGTCCAATGCGTTGACCGGGCCGTTGCCCTCCCCCACAGCCACAATTCGCTGATCACCAGCGGTCACCTTCACCGTCGCCTCACTCACGACTTCACCGTCGATGCGCTGCTCGACGATGGTGCGCCAGGACTCCACAGCGAACGGACGTGTGCGCCCGTGTTCGCGCTCGTCCACGATTAGCAACTCAAAGGACGCGTCCGCGGCCTCAAAGGTCCAGCCCTGCGCCTCGAGTGCCTTGACACGATCCACGACTCGGCCCAGCAGGGCAGGATCCTCGGACAGGTCATAGCCGAGTTCGCGGCCCTTCAATTCCACCGACGCCCGCCCGGCCATCTCAGTGACGAGCACACGCATGTCATTGCCCACCGAGGATGCGTCCTCATGGTTGTACAGGTCGTAGTTGACCTTCAGGGCACTGGCATGCAGGCCTGCCTTGTGCGCGAAAGAACTCACCCCGACATACGGCTGGTGGGTGTCCGGGGCGATGTTCGCGATCTCGGCGATCGCATGCGAGATCCGCATCGACTCGCCAAGGTGCCCCTCAGGCAGGACACGGCGACCCATCTTGAGTTCGAGGTTGGCGGTCACGACGAAGAGATCGGCATTGCCCGTCCGTTCGCCGTAGCCGTTGGCCGTGCACTGCGCGTGAGTCACGCCAGCTGCCACCGCCGTGACCGTGTTTGCCACGGCGCACCCGGTGTCGTCCTGGCAGTGGATGCCCAGTCGTCCCTCGACCTTGGCGCGAACATCCGTGACGATCTCATGGATGCCCACCGGCAACATGCCGCCGTTCGTGTCGCACATGACGGCCGCCTCCGCGCCCGCCTGCAACGCCGCCCGCACGACCGACACCGCGTAGTCCGCGTCATGTTTGTAACCGTCGAAGAAGTGCTCGCAGTCGACGAACACCCGCCGGCCCTCACCGATCAGGTGGGCGACCGTGTCCGTCACCATGGCGAGGTTCTCCTCCGGCGTGGTGCGCAGTGCCTCACGGACATGTCGGATGTCGGACTTGGCCACGATGGTGATCACCGGAGTATGCGCGGCCAGCAGTGCGGCGACCTGTGGGTCGTCTGCCACCGCGACCCCGGCCTTACGTGTGGCGCCGAAGGCCACCAGCGTGGCGTTGCGCAGTTTGAGTTCGGTCGCTGCCCGGGCGAAGAACTCGGTGTCCTTGGGCATGGCCCCCGGCCAGCCGCCCTCGATGAAGCCGACCCCGAAGTCGTCAAGCAAACGACAGATGGCGAGTTTGTCCTCCACCGAGAAGGAGATCCCTTCGCGCTGGGCGCCGTCGCGCAGCGTGGTGTCGAACAACTGGAACTGCTCGTCCATGTCAATCCTTCCAACAAAAAACCCCCGAGCCCGAGGGCACGAGGGTTGGCGCATCGGCGACTGCTCAGCCGATGCGCCTTTCGATAATCAGCGCGGTACGCACGACGTCAGTCTGGCATACAACCCACAGCGACGTGAACGTGGCACTGCTGCGGTCGCCGGCTCAGGCCAGCTCGAACATCCAGGCATGGGTGTCTTGACTCTGTCCGGACTGCAGGCTCAGCAGCGCGTTGCGAAGGCGCATGGTGATCGGTCCGGCACCACCGTCCGAGACCGTCCAGGCCCCCACCCGGCTCTTCACCTCCCCAACCGGGGTGATCACCGCCGCAGTGCCGCATGCGAAGACCTCGGAGATCTCGCCGGATTCACTTCCAGCCTTCCATTGCGCAACGCTGATGGGCTCCTCGGACACCGGAATGCCGAGGTCCTGGTGGGCCATGATCAGGATCGAGTCCCGAGTGACACCCGGCAGCAGCGAACCGCTCAACGGCGGTGTCACCAGGCGGGCCGAGTCACCGGTGCCGAAGACGAAGAACAGGTTCATCCCACCCATCTCCTCGACCCACTCGTGCTCCTTGGCGTCGAGCCAGACGACCTGGTCGCACCCGTGGAGCGTGGCCTCTGCTTGCGCGATCAGCGAGGCCGCATAGTTCCCGGCGCATTTGGCTTCACCGGTTCCACCCACGGCGGCACGCACGTAGTCGGGCGTGAGCCAGACCGAGACCGGAGCGACACCACGCGGGAAGTAGGCACCGGCAGGTGAGGCGATGAGCAGGTACTGGTACTCGTCGGCCGGCTTGACGCCGAGCCCGACCTCGGTGGAGAACATGAAGGGCCGCAAGTACAGCGACTTCTCCGGATCGGTCGGGACCCAATCACCATCGACGCGGGCCAGCTCCACCAAGGACTGGATGAACAGTTCGGCGGGGATCTCGGGCATCGCCAGACGACGAGCCGACGCACGGAACCTGTGCGCGTTCTTCAGCGGCCGGAACGTGCGGATGTGTCCGTCCGCGTGCTTGTAGGCCTTCATACCCTCGAAGATCGACTGACCGTAGTGGATGAAGTTCGTCGCCGGGTCAAGCGTGATTGGACCGTACGGAACGACACTCGGGTCGAACCAGCCCTGCTCGCGGTCGAACCGGACGCTGACCATGTGATCGGTGAAATGTCGGCCGAACCCCGGGTTGGCCAGGATCGCCTCACGCTCGCCTGCTGAGCGGGAGTCCGGCGACAGCTGGATCGAGAACGGCGTCATCCGCTGACTCTTCCCACGAGCGCGTCACCTATCTGCGCAGTGCTGCGTACGGCAGCACCACGCGTGGCCAGGTCTTCGGTCACCGCCTTCTCCACCGCCATCGCAGCCTCCAACTCACCAAGGTGATCCAGCATCATGGCCACGCTGAGCACGGTGGCCGTCGGGTCAGCCTTGCCTTGCCCGGCGATGTCCGGCGCCGAACCGTGTACAGGCTCGAACATACTCGGATTCGCACCGGTCACATCGAGGTTTCCGCTGGCACTCAGACCGATCCCGCCGGCGATGGCAGCGCCGATGTCAGTGAGGATGTCGCCGAAGAGGTTGTCTGTTACGACGACGTCGAACCGCTCCGGCGACGTGAGGAAGAACATGCTGGCTGCGTCGATGTGGCAGTAGTCGGTCTCGATGTCGCCGAACTCGGCGGCCACCTCGTTAAACGTGCGCTGCCACAACGATCCGGCATTGGTAAGCACATTGGTCTTGTGCACCAGCGTCACCTTGCCCCGACGCTTGGTGGCCCGGTCGAAGGCGTCACGCACGATGCGCTCGACCCCGAAGCGGGTGTTCAGGCTCTCCTCGACGGCGATCTCCTGCGGGGTCCCAACCCGCATCGCACCTCCAGCACCGACGTACGGCCCCTCGGTCCCCTCGCGGCAGACGACCATGTCGATCTGCTCGGGGCCCTTGCCCGCAAGTGGAGTGGCAACACCTGGGTAGAGCTTGACCGGACGAAGATTCACATGGTGATCGAGGCTGAACCGCAGTTTGAGCAGCAGTCCGCGCTCAAGCACTCCGGGCGGGACGCTCGGATCGCCCACTGCGCCGAGCAGGATCGCGTCATAGCCGCGGATCTCTTCCAGTTCAGCGTCGGGCAGCACCTCACCGGTGGTGTTGTAGCGCGCGGCACCCAGGTTGAACTGGGTGGATGACACATCCACACCGGTTGCCTCAAGCACGCGCAAAGCCTGCTCGACGACCTCACTTCCGATGCCGTCGCCGGGGATGGTCGCGATGCGGTAAGCCATGGGGTCAAGGGTAGGGGCGCGATTGTCCACTCCCCCAAGCGGGATGACGCATCCGCCGCCCAGGCGTGCATACACAACTGTGGCTTCCGAGGACGAACGTTAAGCGCACCGGAACGGGTGGGCCCACTATTGCGCCACGGGCGCACATTCACCTGCCCCCGCGTAGGCTTGTCGCCATGGCCGAACACCTGCTGTTGACCTTTCCCGAGACACGCGCGACCGAGCCGGTGATCTACCGCATCGTGACCGATTTCGACGTGATCCCCAACATCCGCCGCGCTGCCATCGAGAACCACCTGGGCTGGATGGTGATGGAACTCGACGGCGATCCCGACGACATCCGCAAGGCCAAGGAATACCTGACCACCCAAGGCATCGGCGTTGAACGCGCCGAGGGCGATATCGTCGCGGGCTGAGCCGGTGGACTTCGATCTGCAGACTCTGCGCGCCGAGATCGACGCGGGACGGATCGACACCGTCATCGTGGCCATGACCGACATGCAAGGTCGGCTGCAGGGTAAGCGCCTTCACGGGCGCTACTTCCTCGACCAGGTCGTCCACCATGGCACCGAAGGCTGCAGTTACCTGCTCGCGGTGGACGTGGACATGAACACTGTCGACGGCTATCGCATGGCCTCATGGCACAGCGGCTACGGGGACTTCGTCATGCAGCCGGACTTCGCGTCGCTACGACATATTCCTTGGCACCCGGCCACAGCCATGGTGCAGGCAGATGTGCTGTGGGAGGACGGAAGTGCCGTTCCTGCCAGTCCGCGTCAGGTCTTGCAGGCCCAACTCGCCCGTCTGGCTGATGTGAACCTGCAAGCCTTCGCGGGCACCGAACTTGAATTCATCACGTTCACCGACTCCTACGAGCAGGCCTGGAGCCGGGGGTACCGCGACCTCACTGCGGCCAACCAGTACAACGTCGACTACTCCATCCTCGGAACCTCGCGCATCGAGCCGCTCTTGCGCCGCATCCGCCTGGCGATGGCCGGAGCTGGGATGTACGTCGAGAGCGTCAAAGGTGAGTGCAACCACGGTCAGCACGAAATCGTGTTCCGGTACGCCGACGCGATGACGGCCTGCGACGACCACGTGGTCTACAAGACCGGTGCGAAGGAGATTGCAGCCCAAGAGGGCATGGCGATCACCTTCATGGCCAAGTACGACCAGCGCGAGGGCAACTCCTGTCACATCCATCTGTCGTTGCGCGGTGACGACGGTGCGTTCGTGCTGGCAGACGACGACGATCCGGACGGTCTGTCGGCCTTGGGCAGGTCATTCATCGCCGGGCAGATCGCACACATGCGCGACGTGTCGCTTCTGTTCGCGCCGAACATCAACTCCTTCAAACGCTTCGTGGCTGGATCGTTCGCACCAACCGCGATCAAGTGGGGCCGCGACAACCGAACCTGTGCCTTGCGACTGGTTGGGCACGGTGAATCGCTGCGCCTGGAGAACCGCGCTCCGGGCGGCGACGTCAACCCGTACCTGGCTCTGGCCGCCATGATCGCGGCCGGGTTGGACGGCATTGAGCGCGACCTGCCGCTGGAACCTGCGATCGAGGGCAACGCCTACCAGGTGCAGACCGACCGACTGCCCGACAATCTGACCACTGCCCTGCACCTCTGGGAACGCTCCGAGTTCGTGAAGACCGCATTCGGCGAGGAGGTCCAGCACCACTACGCGAACATGGCCCGCATCGAGTTGCAAGCCTTCGGTGAGGCCGTCACCGACTGGGAGCGCTACCGCGGGTTCGAGAGGCTGTGATGTCCACTTTCGCGGTGGTCAATCCCGCCACCGAGGAGCCCATCGTCGAGGTTCCGAGGGCATCTGCCGAAGAGGTCGACGCGGTCGTCCAGCGGGCAAATACGGCCTTCCCCGCATGGCGGGCTGTAGCCCCCGGTGACCGGGCCCGGCTCTTGCGACGCTTCGCCGACTTGGTGGACTCCCACGGCGAGGAATTGGCCCAACTGGAGGTTCGCAACGCCGGACACACCATCTCCAACGCTCGCTGGGAGGCGGGCAACGTGCGCGACGTGCTGGAGTTCTACGCCGGAGCGCCTGAGCGACTTCACGGCCAGCAGATCCCCGTACCCGGCGGGGTCAACATCACCTTTCGAGAGCCGTTGGGCGTGGTCGGGGTGATCGTGCCCTGGAACTTCCCGATGCCGATAGCCGGCTGGGGGTTCGCCCCCGCGCTGGCCGCCGGGAACACGGTGGTTCTCAAACCCGCGGAGGTGACCCCGCTGACCGCCATGCGGCTCGGTGAGTTGGCATTGGAGGCTGGGATACCCGAGGGCGTGTTCACCGTGATCACCGGACCGGGTTCGGTCGCGGGAGAACGGCTGGTCACGCACCCCGACGTCCGCAAGATCGTCTTCACCGGCTCCACCGAGGTCGGCACCGCCATCATGGCCAAGTGCGCACCTCAGGTGAAGCGGCTCACCTTGGAACTCGGGGGGAAGAGCGCGAACATCGTGTTCGCCGATGCCGATCTTGAGAAAGCCGCTGCGACCGCACCGTACGGGGTGTTCGACAACGCCGGGCAGGATTGCTGCGCCCGCTCGAGGATCCTGGTCGAGCGCAGCATCCTCGACGATTTCATGTCGCTGTTGGAGGTGGCCGTTGCGGGCGTGCGGGTGGAGGACCCGGGCCTTGACACCGCCGAGATGGGCCCGCTGATCTCGGGTTCCCACCGGGCCACCGTCGCTGCCTTCGTGCCCGACGACGCCCCGGTCGCGTTCCGCGGGCAGACCCCGTCCGGCCCAGGGTTCTGGTACCCGCCGACGGTGCTCGCACCGGTGGCACCCGAAGACCGGGCGTTCACCCACGAGATCTTCGGACCGGTGGTGTCGGTCACCGCGTTCGACGACGAGGCCGACGCGATCAGGCTGGCCAACGCCACCGACTACGGACTGTCCGGGTCGATCTGGACCCGGGATCTGGGCCGGGCATTCCGCGTGGCGCGGGGGCACGACTCGGGCAACCTCTCCGTCAACTCACATTCGTCAGTGCGCTACTGGACGCCGTTCGGGGGCTTCAAGCGTTCTGGACTTGGCCGCGAGCTCGGACCGGATGCCCTTGACTCGTTCACGGAGACCAAGAACGTCTTCATCGACACCGAGGAGTAGACCATGCTTCGACTTGCCGACAGGGTGGCCGTGATCACCGGCGCTGGCAGCGGGATCGGCCGTGCGACAGCTACCCGATTCGCCAGTGAGGGCGCGCGGGTGGTGTGTTTCGACACCGATGCCGAGTCCGCCGGCGCGGTAGCAGCCGAGGTCAATGGCCTGGCGGTCGTCGGCGACGTGACCAGCCCCGTCGATGTGGCGCGGGTGTTCCGCGAGGCCTTCGAGAATTTCGGCAGCGTGGACATCGCCTTCAACAACGCTGGCATCTCACCACCGGATGACGACTCGATCCTGGACACGGATTTGGATGCCTGGCGCCGGGTCCAGGAGGTCAACCTCACCAGCGTGTACTTGTGCTGCAAGGAGGCCATCCCCTACATGCAGCGCCAGGGAAAGGGATCGATCATCAACACCGCCTCCTTCGTAGCCACCATGGGCGCGGCCACTTCGCAGATCTCCTACACCGCATCCAAGGGCGGGGTGCTGGCCATGTCCCGCGAACTGGGAGTCCAGTTCGCCCGCGAGGGTATCCGGGTCAACGCGTTGTCCCCCGGACCGGTGAACACCCCCCTGCTTGTGGAGCTGTTCGCCAAGGATCCGGAACGAGCCGCGCGCCGCTTGGTGCACATTCCCTTGGGCCGGTTCGCCGAGCCCAGTGAGATCGCCGCGGCAGTCGCGTTCCTGGCTTCGGACGACTCGTCCTTCATCACCGGGTCCAACTTCTTGGTCGACGGCGGGATCTCGGGGGCGTATGTGACGCCGCTGTGAGGGCCCGAGGCCGTGGGGGCGGCCGGGGGTTGGGGTGGGCCCGGGCCGTTGGTTGCGCCGGGCAGTTGGTGCGCCTGGCAGAGGTTGTGCTGTTGGTTAGCGAAACAACGCGTGGATTCTCTAACGAACAGCACAACCTCTAACCAGGCCGCCGGGCCGGTCCACACGAGCCGCCGGGCCGGTCCAACCAGGGCCGCCGGGCCGTTCCTAACCAGGGCCGCCGGGCCGGTCCAGCCAAGCCGCCGGGGCCACACCAGGGTCCCCCCGCCACAGCGCTAACCACCTGCAACATCCACCAGGGCCTGGAACAACCGGACGTCCCCGCCGTGCTCGGGGTGCCATTGGACGCCGAGGGTGAACTCCCCGGGCGCCTCGCACGCCTCGATGGTCCCGTCGGCCGCCCGGCCAGTCACCGTGAGCCGGCCGGGATCTACGACCGCCTGGTGGTGCGAGGAGTTGACGATCATCTCGTCGCCGAGCAGGCGCTGGAGCAAGGAACCCGGCGTGAAGGTCGCCATGTGCTCCGTGAAACTCCCGAGCCGCACACGGTGGGCCAGGTCGGTCACCTCTGGCAGGTGCTGAGTAAGGTACCCGCCCTCCGCGACGGCCATGATTTGCAGGCCCCGACAGACCCCGAGAATGGGTGTGCCCGCCGCCCGCGCCTGCCTGTAAAGCGCTACCTCGAACTCGTCACGCAGATGCCGCGGGGTGTCGTTCTCCGGATGGGGGTCCTGGCCGTACATGGTCGCGGAGATATCCGGACCGCCGGTGAGAACAAGGGCATCGATCCGCGAGACCAGCGCGGCCGCGGCGTCCTCCTGCGGTGGCAGCAGCACTGGGATGCCGCCCGAGCGGATGACCGCCTCCGGATACCAACTGTGCAGCAACGTGGCGTCGGTGTGCCAGGCCGCCCACTGCGCTGGTTCGGTGTACGCGGTCAGGCCGATCACAGGTCGCATGGTGTCCTCCGCGGTCCATTGTCGCTGATCGGGGCGCCGCATCCATCCGTGGTAGCCTTCGAAGGTGTTGCGCGGGCTGCTGCTTAGCTGCCGCGGCGAGGCCTGATCACCGGCCACCTCGTCGCGGAGCGTGGGCGTGCCGGTTGCCCCAATCCGACCGCAACCAGGAGCCACAATGAACGAACAACAACCCTCCCCCATGGCGTTCCAGCGCTATCGCCCCTTCACACCCCTCGAACTGCCTGACCGCACCTGGCCTGACAAAGTCATCACCCGGGCCCCTCGCTGGTGTGCAGTCGACCTGCGCGACGGTAACCAGGCCTTGATCGACCCGATGAGTCCCGCCCGCAAGTTGCGCATGTTCGAACTGCTGGTTCGCATGGGCTACAAGGAGATCGAGGTGGGCTTCCCGTCGGCCTCGCAGACGGACTTCGACTTCGTGCGACAGCTGATCGAGGAGGACCGCATCCCCGACGACGTGGTCATCCAGGTCCTGACCCAGGCGCGCGACCATCTGATCGAGCGCACCTACGAGTCGATCCGAGGTGCCAAACAGGCCATCGTTCACCTGTACAACTCGACCTCCACGCTGCAACGCCGGGTGGTCTTCGGCCTGGACCGCGACGGCATCAAGGACATCGCGGTCCATGGTGCCCAACTGTGCCTGAAGTACGCCGACACCGTGCCCGAGACCGAGGTGTACTTCGAGTACTCCCCGGAGTCCTACACCGGCACCGAGCTCGACTTCGCGGTGGAGGTGTGCGACGCCGTCAACGACGTGTGGCAGCCCACCCCCGATCGCAAGGTGATCATCAACCTGCCCGCCACCGTCGAGATGGCCACCCCCAACGTGTACGCGGACTCCATCGAATGGATGCACCGCAACCTGGCCCACCGCGACTCGATCGTGCTGAGCCTGCACCCGCACAACGACCGCGGCACGGCTGTTGCCGCCGCCGAACTCGGCTACATGGCCGGCGCCGACCGCATTGAGGGGTGCCTGTTCGGCAACGGTGAGCGGACCGGGAACGTCTGCCTGGTCACGCTGGGGATGAACCTCTTCAGCCAGGGCATCGACCCGCAGATCGACTTCCGCAACATTGATGAGATCCGGCGCACGGTCGAGTACTGCAACCAGTTGCCGGTGCACGAGCGCCACCCCTATGGCGGGGACCTCGTCTTCACCGCTTTCTCCGGATCCCATCAGGACGCGATCAACAAGGGCCTTAAGGCTCTGGACGCCCAAGCGGCCGCGGACGGTATGGACGTACACGACGTGACGTGGGAGGTCCCGTACCTGCCCATCGACCCACAGGACGTGGGCCGCACGTACGAGGCTGTGATCCGCGTTAACTCCCAGTCCGGCAAGGGCGGCGTGGCCTACATCATGCGCACCGAGCACAAACTGGAACTGCCCCGCCGCCTACAGATCGAGTTCTCCGGAGTCATTCAGCACCACACCGAGGACGAGGGCGGCGAGGTGACCGGCATGCAGATGTGGGACATCTTCACCGACGAGTACCTGCCCAATCCCCAGGCGCCCTGGGGTCGTTTCGCCCTGGTCAAGCATGAACTTGTGAGCGAGGTTGACGGCGACACGGTCGTGAAGGCCACGATCTTGGACAACGGACAGTCGGTGGAACTCACCGGCCATGGCAACGGTCCGATCGCCGCCTTCTGCGCCGCGCTGCACGACCACGCCGACGTCCGGGTGCTGGACTACCACGAGCACGCGCTGGCATCCGGCGGAGACGCGAAAGCGGCTGCCTACCTCGAGTGCGCAGTGGACGGCAAGGTCCTGTGGGGTGTGGGCATCCACTCCTCCATCGTCACCTCGTCGATGAAAGCGGTGGTCAGTGCCATCAACCGGGCACACCGCGACTGAGACCGGTGCGTCGGAGGCTCTTGTCGGGGGTCGGGCGTACCCTCTAGGAGTGAAGCGGATTCTTCTGGCCTTGGGGCTCAGTCTCAGCCTCGCGGCCGGACCGGTGGCCGCGCAGCCCGTCGATGTGTCCGTTGCAGACGTACCCGAGATCGGTGCCCCGCAGTGGACAGAGCCTGCCGCATCGGTGAACGTTGACCCGGAGAAGATCGTCGAGCGGGCCGTGGACCAAGTCCCAGCGGCCGACGACCTGACCGTCGTCTACGCCGTGCAGGACGGCGACGACTTGGAAATCCGAACCGAATCCGTGCCCGGCCCGACCGCAGCCGAGAACGTGATCACACAGGTCCAGGACCGGCCAGACGTGCTGGCCGTCGAGATTGACGCACCTCGGCAACTGACCTCCCTGCCGGCTCAGCTGAGTGCCGCGGACCCGGGGCGCGACGAGCAGTGGGCCCTGGATCGACTGCAGGCGGAATCCGCCTGGGCGTCTTCGACTGGCGAAGGGGTCACAGTCGCGGTGATCGACAGTGGCGTGGCACCACACCCGGACTTGGCGGGCCTGTTCGTGCCTGGCCGCGATTTCGTTGAGGGCAGCGACGGTCGCAGGGATCCCAATGGTCACGGAACCCACGTGGCCGGGATCATCGCGATGACCGCGAACAACAACCTGGGAGGGGCAGGCCTTGCCCCCAGCGTTTCCCTCATGCCGATCGTGGTCGCCGACGCGGCAGGGGCCGTGCGGGCTTCCGATTCGGCCCGCGGGATCGTGTGGGCCGTGGATCACGGCGCCGACGTGCTGAACATGAGTTACTCCGGCGGCGCAAGCTCGGTCGAGCAGAAAGCCATCCAGTACGCCCAGTCCAAAGGGGTCGTCCCGGTGGCAGCTGCGGGCAACTCCTACCTGGACTCTGGTGGCGCGGTCTACAACCCGGTCCAGTTCCCGGCAGGTTTCCCCGGCGTCGTCGGAGTGGGTGCCGTGACGCGGTCGTTGGACCGTTCCTCGTTCTCAGAGGTCGGCAAACAGGTCGACGTGGTGGCACCCGGTGGCCAGGGGCAATGGAACTCCCCCAGCGGGATCTTCAGCACCTACAAGGGATCCGGCTACGTGAGAATGCCGGGCACATCCATGGCCGCTCCCTACGCGTCGGCCGCCACCGCACTGATCATCGCCCGTGCGCGTTTCCTGGGCCTACAGGTTGCCGCCACTGACGTATTGCTGGGCTCGACCACCGACCTCGGGGCCCCGGGTCGCGATGACCAGTTCGGCTACGGCCTGATCAACCCGCTGCGCGCCATGGATCTGCTGACAGCCGTCCAGGCCGGGGCCGCGTTACCGAAGGTCAAGACCTCGGAGGTGGCCACCCGTGTGGTCAAGCCGGTGCGCGCCCGGGTCAGCCCCGGCAAACTGCGCTTCCGGATTCCCGCCGCCGGTCGTTTCGTCGTGTCCTGGCAGCGCTACGGCAACGGCGACTGGTCCGAACCCAACCGGCTCAAGGGCACCAGCCTGGGCAGGACCTGGTACGTCCTGAGCACCTACGAGAGTATGAAAGTGCGCATCCTGGCTGTCCGAAAAGGGGCAAGTGCCAACGATCCGATCTGGGTCTCACCGCCAGTTCGCACCCGTGCCGGATAACCTCGGCCCATGGGAACCTTCGATGGCCGCGGTCTTGCTGTTGGGATCGCGGGCGGTGTGGCCGTCGGGCTGATCGTCTGGTTCGTCACCGGCAGTTCTCTGTGGATCGGGCTGCTGGCTGCCATTGGAGCGGTGATCGGGATGAACGCAGGGTTCGGCAACTCCGACGACTAGCAGGAGCGTTGGCGCACGTGCACACATGCAGCCAGGATTGACGTCATGACAACCGTCTTCATCACCGGATCCACTGATGGGATCGGCCTGCGCACAGCCGAAGTACTGCGTGCGCGTGGTTGTGACGTCATCGTCCACGGCCGGGATCCGGCAAAGGTGGATGCCGCCCGGAACCAGGTCGGCGCGGTGGGCGGCCTAGTCGCCGATCTCGGCGACCTGTCGCAGGTCGAACGCCTGGCAGACGAGGCCAGCGAGTTTCGTCCCGACGTACTGATCAACAACGCCGGGATCTACTCGCGCGAGAAGATCAATACGGTTTCGGGTGAGTCGACCTGGGTGGTCAATCACCTCGCGCCCAGCCTGTTGGCTGACGCCCTCATCCCGCAGATGCCCGACGGCGGTCGGGTCATCTACGTTTCATCCATCGCCCATGGCAACGCATCGCTGGACCTTGAGGATCCCGAGTTCGAGCACCGTCCCTACGATCACTACGGCGCGTACGCCCAGAGCAAACTCGCCAACCTGCTGATGGCCACCGAGACCGCGCGCCGCCTGGGCGCGGATGCCAATGTAAGCGTCAACGCCCTGCACCCAGGAGTGGTCGGTACGAAGTTGCTGACCGAAGGCTTCCAGATCCCCGGCCGGGACGACCTGGATTCCGGCAGCCGGACCTCCGTGTGGCTGGCCCTGGATGCCGATCCGCAGTTGACGGGCCGCTTCTTCATGCGCTGCAAGGAAGTCACTCCCCGCGGTCCCGGGACGGACGCTGCAATGGCGTCCGCGCTCTACGAATACACCTTGGCGACCCTGGAAGAGCGCATCTGATCAGTGCGCGAACGAGGCCTTGTGGTCCGGGTCGTGCGGAATCGGGCCATCGAGATTCTCGAAGTAGTCGACCGCGTGACGCAGATCCGCCAGCAGCAGGTCGGCCAGATCCCTTCCGAAACCGTTGCGCACGACGATGCGCAGTCCGGCCAGATCCTCTGCGTTGGGCGGCATCGTGTACGCGGGCACCTGCCAGCCGCGCTCTCGCAGTTTCGCTGAGACGTCGAACACGCTGTAGTTCTTCCTGTCGGCCTTGAGCGTGAACAGGAACACCGGCAGGTGTGATCCGTCACTGAGCAATTCGAACGGGCCCATCGCGGCAATCTCCGAAGACATGTGCATCGCCACTTTCCGGCATGCCTGCTGGATCTGCTGGTAGCCGTCGAAGCCGAGCTGCAGGAACCGGTAGTACTGCAACACGATTTGGCTTCCCGGTCGCGAGAAGTTCAGCGTGAAAGTGGGCATGTCCCCACCCAGGTAGTTCACGTGGAACACCAGGTCGTCGGGCACGCAGCTGTGGTCGCGCCACACGACCCATCCCACGCCCGGGTACACCAGCCCGTACTTGTGCCCCGATGAGTTGATTGAGTGCACCCGCGGAAGCCGGAAGTCCCACTCCAGGTCGGTGTCGGTGAAGGGGGCGACGAAGCCGCCGGAGGCAGCGTCGACGTGGACAGGGATGTCCCAGCCCTTCTCCTGCTGCACCTTGTCCAACGCCTCGCAGATCTCTTTGACGGGCTCGTAGGTGCCGTCGAAGGTCGAGCCCAGGATCGCCACGACCCCGATGGTGTTCTCGTCGACCAGGTCCACCGCGCGCTCGGGCGTCAGGTAGAGCTGTTCGCGACTCAGGGGCGCGTAGCGCGGCTCGACATCCCAATAGCGACAGAACTTCTCCCAGACGACTTGGACGTTCTGACCCATGACCAGGTTCGGCTTCTCGGCCTTGCCCGCGGCCCGCTGCTTGTGCTGGTAACGCCGCTTGAGGGCCATACCCGCAAGCATGACGGCCTCACTCGATCCGATCGTGGAGGTGCCGATCGCCTTGCTTCCCTCGGGGGAGTTCCAGAGGTTGGCGATGATACTCACGCAACGGGCCTCGATCGCCGCCGTCTGCGGGTACTCGTCCTTGTCGATCATGTTCTTGTCGTACGTCTCGGCGAACAGACGATCCGCGTAGTCGTCCATGTAAGTGGTTACGAACGTCGCGAGGTTCTGGCGGGCGTTGCCGTCCAGCATTAGTTCATCGTGGATCAACTGATAGGCGACATCGGGGCGGCGACCCATTGCCTCCAGCGCGCTCGCACCTACCGCTGACTCTTCTCCGTACCGGGCGAACATAGGCGTCAGGTAGAGCTTCTCGATCTGTTCGATGTCTTCTTCGTGCAGCATCACAGGGTCCTCTCGCGTTTACGCCAGCCTAGAACCGCGTACCCGCCAAGCGCTCCCCTGCGGTGGGGGAGTTCAGACCAGATCGACGGCGGCGCCGGCCTGTGCACCGATCTGCGCAGCGATCGCGTCGACGGTGTCCAGATCGACGGCACTGTCCACAGTCAGCGCGATGAGCGCCAGCCCACGTGTGGCATCCCGGCACACCTGCATGTTCGCTATGTTGACACCGGCCGTGCCCAGGACCTGACCCACGACTCCGACAACTCCGGGCTTGTCCTCGTACCGGTAGACGAGCATGTGCTCGCTGATCGGCAGGTCGAGATCCAACCCGTCGACCTCGACGAGTTTCTCACTGTCGCGGGCCCCGAACACGGTTCCGGCCACGACCATGGCCTGGCCGTCGGCACACGCCATGCGCACGCGAACCATCGATCGATGATCTGGGGAGTCACCCTCGGTCACCAGGGTCGTCACCACTGCTCGGTCCTTGGCCAGGACCGGCGCGTTCACGTAGGAGACGGGATCGTCGACCAGCACCGAGAACATACCCTTGAGCACAGCCAGTTCAAGTACCCCCACATCCTGGGCGCTGATCTCACCGAGGGCTTCCACCGTGACTTGGGCCACGGCAGCCGGCGCCATCGAGGTGGCGATCCGGCCGAGGTGCTCGGCCAGTTCGATGAAGGGCCGGACGTCCTCGGCAATCACTCCACCCTTGACGTTGACGGCATCGGGAACGAGCTCTCCTGCCAAGGCCTGTCGTACGGACTTGGCGACCGCCACCCCCGCCTTTTCCTGCGCCTCGTCGGTCGACGCCCCCAAGTGCGGGGTCGCGACAACGTTGTCCAGCCCGAACAGCGGTGAGTCGGTGCAAGGTTCTTTCGCGTAGACATCCACACCCGCGCCAGCGACTCGACCTTCGGCCAGGGCGGTGTACAGGGCCTGCTCATCCACGATCCCACCGCGGGCCGCATTGATGATGTGGACCGTTGGTTTCACCAGCTTGAGGGCTGCCTCATCGATCAGCCCGACGGTCTCCTTGGTCTTGGGCAGGTGCACCGTGATGAAGTCCGACTGCTCCAGCAATTCCTCAAGCGGCATCAACGTCACGCCCAGTTGTGCCGCGCGGGAGGGTTGGACGAAGGGGTCGTAGGCGACAAGTCGCACGCCGAAGGCACTCAGCCGCTGGGCCACAAGAAGCCCGATCCGGCCCAAACCGACAACCCCGACGGTCTTGTCTGCCAGCTCCACCCCGGAGTACTTGGATCGTTTCCACTCGCCTTGGCGCAACGCCGCGTGTGCCGGGGAGATGTTGCGGGCGCTGGCCAGCAGTAGCGCCACAGCCAACTCGGCCGCACTGACGATGTTGGAGGTAGGTGCGTTGACCACCATCACCCCCGCCTGGGTGGCCGCCTCGACGTCCACGTTGTCCAGTCCCACACCTGCCCGAGCCACGACCTTGAGGCTCTTGGCCGCCTGCAGCGCCTCAGCATCGACCATCGTGGCCGAGCGCACGAGGATCGCGTCCACATCGACGATGTCGCGAAGAAGCGCGGCGCGATCGGCGCCGTCGGTGTGCCGGACCTCGAAGTCGGGCCCGAGGGCCTCGATGGTGGCTGGCGACAGTTCTTCGGCGATCAGGACGATGGGTTTGGTCACCTATTGATGGTACGAAGTGGCTCTACGCCCGCCGGAGGTAGCCCGTGGCCACGGCTTCCGCACGCGCCCCGTAACCTCCGCCGAACATACGGTGGTGCACCAGCAGCGGCCACAACTGGTGCAGTGCCACGCGGTCCTGCCAACCCGCGGCGAGCGGAAAGGCCTGCTGATAAGCAGCCAGGATCACCTCGAGCAGCGGCGCCCCGAACAGTGCCAGCATCGCCAGATCGGTCTCCCGGTGTCCGACATGGCAGGCGGGGTCGACCAGACGCGGACGATCCGACCAGATCACGTTGCCGGACCACAGGTCCCCGTGCAGCAGGCTGGGGGCCTCCGCAGGCCCGGCCCATTCCGGCTCCTCGCCCAACACCTCGGCCAATTCCGAACACGCAGGAAGGTCGGGACCAAGAAGTGGTCCCAATCGAAGTTCGGCGTACATCTGTGGCCAAGAGTCGAAGGCCCCCGATGGCATGGGCAGCGATCCGATCCGTCCGTGATCCGGGCCCTGGCCGAACGGACCCGACTGCGCCGAGTGCAGAAGGGCCAACTGGCGGCCCAGGTCTTCGGCTGATTCCAGGCTGGCGTGAGTCTGCTCGACCCATTCCAGAACGAGCCACTGCTCATCGGCATGCACAACTTCCGGTATCAGCCCAGGGACCGCGGCACCCAACCGGCGCAACCCGTCAGCCTCCACCTCGAACATGTACGGGTCGGCCTTGGCCGGTGTCTTCGCGAAATACAGGTTCGCGCCGACCCGCACCCGGAAAGCCCGGCAGATATCGCCTCCACTGAGTTCCACGGACTCCTGCACCGGCCCAAGGATCTGCTCGAGGTCGCGGCGGATCAGGGTGAGTTCCGCTTCGTGAACCGGCTCGCGAGCGGATCCACGAACGTGATCAGCAACAGGAAGTACGTGGCGATTCCGGGAGCGACCAGAGCGATCAAGAAGCTCAGCACAAAGACCGCCGAGATCAACGACGTGCGCACCTGGGCGGTGCGCGACCGCTCAGAGGCCGCGTACTGCTCATCCATCAGCCCCGGCGTGCGGCGGGCATGGTGCAGGATCACCGTCATCAACAGGCTGATGATGGCCATCCACCCGATGTAGAAGCCGGTCACTTGCGCGCTCGGTTCATTGGCGATGACGATGTTCGTGGGCAGCGGCAACAGCGCGATAGCGAACAGCCAGGCGAAGTTGAGCCACATGGTCGCCTCGTCCACCGACGTGATGTGGTCGAAGAGACGGTGATGGGCCGACCAGAAGACCGCAATGATCAGCCAGGTCAACGTCAGCCCACCGAGCAAGGATGCGTTCTCCGCGATCAGACTGGTGATGCGGCCGTTCGCGGGCAGATCGAGTTCGGCAAGGGGTAATAGCAACAAGGTGATCGCAATAGCGACCACCCCGTCGCTGAAGGCAATGATCCGGTCGGACCGCTGCCTCTCCCGATGCCTCATCGAGCGGCGGTGCCCTCGGTGTAGTCGTCGTCGGTAGCCACCCACGCCATCAGCTGGCGCAGTTCGCGGCCGACCTCTTCGATCTGGTGCTCCTCGCCGGCCTTACGCATCGCGGCGAACTCCGGTGCACCGGCGTCCTGGTCGTCGATGAAACGCTTGGCGAACGCGCCGGACTGGATGTCGGTGAGCACACCCTTCATGTTCTGCTTGACCTGCGCGTCGATGACCCGCGGGCCGGAGACGTAGTCGCCGTACTCGGCGGTGTCCGAGACGCTCCAGCGCTGCTTGGCGATGCCACCCTCGTACATCAGATCCACGATGAGTTTCAGCTCGTGCAGGCACTCGAAGTACGCGACCTCGGGCTGGTAACCGGCCTCGACCAGCGTCTCGAACCCGGCCTGCACCAGGGCCGACGCGCCGCCACACAGGACCGCCTGCTCCCCGAAGAGGTCAGTCTCAGTCTCTTCGGTGAACGTGGACTTGATTCCGCCGGCTCGCAGGCTTCCCATCGCCCGGGCATACGACAGGGCCAGCGGCCAGGCGTTGCCGGTCGCGTCCTGCTCGACCGCCACGATGCACGGGACGCCGCGCCCGGAGGTGTACTCCCGACGCACCAAGTGGCCGGGACCCTTGGGGGCGACCATGCACACGTCCACATCGGCGGGCGGCTGGATGTAGCCGAACCGGATGTTGAACCCGTGGGCGAAGAACAGCGCGTCGCCAGCCTTGAGGTTGTCGGCGATCGCCTGGGCGTACAGACCGCGCTGCGCGGGGTCCGGCACGAGCACCATGATCAGGTCAGCTTCGGCACAGGCGGTGGCGGGGTCAACGACCCGCAGTCCCTCGGCCTCGGCCTTCGGTCGCGACTTCGAGCCTTCGGCCAGACCCACCCGCACGTCCACGCCCGAGTCCCGCAGGTTCAGCGCGTGGGCGTGACCCTGGGATCCGTAGCCGAGGATGGCGACCTTGCGGCCCTGGATGACCGACAGGTCGGCGTCGTCTTCGTAGAACAGTTCAGCCACTTCTTCTCCTATTACGCGGGGATCGTGCACAGTCTCTCAGGTACGAAGATCGGGGTCGGCTCATGGGGCTATTGAAACCGCCAGGAAGGCGGCGAATACGGCTAGGTGGACACCGGCTTGCTGCAGTGTTGCGCGGCCCGGCACCACGGTGAGCGTCGCGACGAACAGCGAGAGGGCCAGCAGCACGATCTGTACGGGACCGAGTCCCAACTGCAGATTCGTGGGCAGCCAGATCTGGGCCACGGCGATGGTCGGGATCGTGAGGCCGATGCTGGCCATGGCAGACCCGAACGCCAGGTTCAGGCTGGTCTGGACCCTGCCCATCCGCGCGGCACGCAAGGCCGCGATCCCTTCGGGCAGCAGTACGACCAGTGCGATGAGCACACCGACGAACGCCACCGGCAATCCGGCATCGAGGATCGCACCCTCGATGGTGGTCGACAGCGTCTTGGCGATACCCACGACGGCGATGAGGGCCGCGAGCAGCAGTACCAGACTCCACACCGCGGCCCTGTTGCCAGGGGGATCGCTGTGCTGATCCTCAACGCTTCCCTCATTGAGAAAGTAGTCACGATGGCGAACGGTCTGTACGAACACGAAGAGCAGATACAGGAACAAAGAGGCCACCGCAGCGAAGGCCAGTTGACCCCCCGTGAACGTGGGACCCGGCGAACTGGTGGTGAAACTCGGCAGCACCAGGGTGAGCGCCGCCAGGGCTCCGATCGTGGACAGGGCTGCACCGCTGCCTTCGGAGTTGAAGCGAACGATGGGCCTGCGCAAGGTTGCGGCCAGCAGGGAAACGCCGACGATGCCAGCTGTGGTGATCATGAGCGCGCTGAACACAGTGTCTCGAGCCAGGGTCTCGGCCTTGACTCCGCCGCTGATCATCAAGGACACGATGAGGGCGACCTCGATGACCGTGACAGCCACAGCCAGCACCAAGGAGCCGTACGGTTCGCCCACCCGGTGCGCCACAACCTCCGCGTGATGAACCGCGGCAAGTACGGCGGCGACCAGCACCAACCCCACAAGCACGGCGACGACACCGGACAGACTCCTGCCCCACACCGCTACCAGGACTGCAAGCCCGACCAGAGGCGCGATCCGGGCGGCAATCGTCACTGGATCAGGCCGTCTTTTCCACGGAACGCAGAGACCGATCGCTGATCGCCTTGCCGCCGCGACCAACTGCGACCATGCCGGACTGGACCAGTTCCTTGATCCCATACGGTTCGAGCACGCGCAGGAGCGCCTCGAGTTTGTCCCGGCTGCCGGTGGCCTCGATGGTCAGGGTGTCGCCCGCCACGTCCACGACCTTCGCCCGGAACAGCGTGACGATCTCCAGCACGCTGGAGCGCATGTGTTCGGTCGCCTTGACCTTCACCAGCACCAGTTCACGCTGTACAGCATGGTCCGGGTCGAGTTCGACGATCTTGAGGACGTTGATCAGTTTGTTGAGCTGCTTGGTCACCTGTTCGAGCGGCAAGCGGTCCACATTGATCACGATGGTCATGCGGCTGACCTCGGGGTTCTCAGTGGGGCCAACGGCCAGGGACTCGATGTTGAAGCCGCGGCGGCTGAACAGCCCGGCGATGCGGGCCAGCACACCGGGTTTGTTCTCGACAAGAACGGACAATGTGTGGCGGGTCATGCTCAGTCCTCCCGGTCCCATGCCGGCGCGAGGTCGCGCGCGGTCGTGATGAGGTCGTTGCTCGTGCCGGCCGGAACCATCGGCCAGACCATGGCGTCGCGGTGCACCTGGAAGTCGATCACGACCGGTGCGTCGTTGAGCGCCATCGCCTTCTCGATCACCACATCGACCTGGTCGCGACTGTCGGCGCGCAGGCCGTAGCAGCCGTAGGCCTCAGCCAGTTTGACGAAGTCAGGGAACTGGTGGGACTGCAGGTCGGTGTTCGAGTAGCGCTTGTCGTAGAACAGGGTCTGCCACTGGCGCACCATGCCCAGGCTCGAGTTGTTGATCAGAGCCACCTTGATCGGGATGTTGTTGATCGCGCAGGTGGCCAACTCCTGGTTGGTCATCTGGAAGCAGCCATCGCCGTCGATCGCCCAGACGACCGTGTCGGGGGCGCCGACCTTGGCCCCCATGGCCGCGGGCACCGCGTAGCCCATCGTGCCGAGACCGCCGGAGTTGAGCCAATGGCCGGGTTGTTCGTAGTCGATGAATTGGCTGGCCCACATCTGGTGCTGGCCGACGCCGGCGCAGTAGATCGCGTCCGGGCCGACGAGTTTACCCAGCCTCTCGATCACGTACTGGGGCTCAAGTGCGTCGGGGTGCTCGTCGTAGCCACGGGGGAAACGTTCGCGCCAGCCGTTGAGAGTGGCCCACCAGTCGTCGATGTCGATGTCGTCCTTGCGGGAGCGCATCGCGTCGATCAACGCCGCGATGGTCTCCTTTGCGTCACCCACGATCGGAACATCCGCGTGCCGGTTCTTGCCGATCTCCGCAGGGTCGATGTCGGCGTGGATGACCTTGGCCTCAGGGGCGAACGAGTCGAGCTTGCCGGTGACCCGGTCGTCGAAACGCGTGCCCAACGCGATGAGTAGGTCCGCCTTCTGCAGCGCGCCCACCGCGGGAACCGTGCCGTGCATCCCGGGCATCCCGAGGTTCTGCGGGTGGCTGTCCGGGAAGGCGCCCCGGGCCATCAACGTCGTGACCACGGGGATACCGGTCATCTCTGCGAGCTCCAGCAGTTCGGCCGAGGCCCCCGAGCGCACGATCCCGCCGCCGACGTACAAGACCGGGCGCTTGGACTTGGCGATGAGTTTCGCCGCCTCCTTGACCTGCTTGTTGTGCGGGGTTGTGGTCGGCCGGTATCCCGGAAGGTTGATCTTGTCCGGCCATTCGAAGGTTGTTTGGGCGGCCAGGGCATCCTTGCTGATGTCGACAAGGACCGGCCCCGGCCGCCCGGTGCCCGCCAGGTGGAACGCCTCGGCGATCACGCGCGGGATCTCCGCGGGATCGGTCACGAGGTAGTTGTGCTTGACAATCGGCATGGTGATGCCGGAGATGTCAGCTTCCTGGAAGGCGTCCGTGCCGATCGCGGCACTCGGCACCTGGCCGGTGATCGCGACGATCGGGACCGAGTCCATGTAGGCATCGGCGATGGGAGTGACGAGGTTTGTTGCACCCGGGCCAGAGGTGGCCATGCAGACTCCGACCTTGCCGGAGGTCTGGGCATAACCCTCGGCCGCGTGGCCGGCAGCTTGTTCGTGCCGCACAAGGATGTGGCGCACCTGCTTGGAGTCCATCAACGGGTCGTAGGCGGGCAGGATCGCGCCACCGGGGATGCCGAATACGGTGTCCACCCCGGCATGCTCCAGCGACTTGATCAGACTGGCCGCGCCGGTCATGTGCTCTGCCATGGCGTTCCTTCCTGCAATGAAAAACCCCCCGACCCGAATGGGTTGCGGAGGGTAGCGCGCCTGTGCCGTTTGGGGCTCAGACGCGCTCGTTTACGAGAATCAGGTGCTGCACAGGCTCAGAGTAACCTGCGCCAGGTTGGCTGCCAACTGGGGGGTGGGCCTTGAAAACGCCGCCCCCAGCAAGCAAAGCTGGAAACCGGCAACTCAATCGCCGGAAAATCACACGGCCCCTCCGACCAGCGCCGCCCCCAGCAAGCAAAGCTGGAAACAGGCAACTCAATCGCCGGAAAATCACACGGCCTCTCCGACACCCGCCTGTGGATGACGACTTCGTCGATCCACAGATTGAATTCGTCGGCAGCCGAGGGCCGTATCTTGGTGTGACCGTGACCGTATGGCTCCCCGGTTGACCCTGGCTCAACGAGAACTGCTCGTCCAACAACAAGGCGTCCTCGCCTCCTGGCAGATACCCCCGTCGCTGAGACGCGCAGCCGCTCGCTCAGTCCGGCTCGGCGACTGGCAACGGATGACCACCCAGACGTTCCTCACGACTCCGGTCCGTGCCACTGATCTTCAACGCCTCTGGGCGGGGGTGCTGCACGGGGGACCGCGAGCGATGCTGACCGGGCAAGCGGCACTCGTCGCGCAGGGTTGGAAACTTGACAACCGTGGACCCCTGCACGTGATCGTGCCAGCAAGCATTCAGCGCGCCGAGGTCCCGGACTGGCTGAGGTTGCACCGCTTCACTCGACCTCCGTGCAACGGATTCGGCGAGCCATTGCGTGTGAACGCCCACGTCGCCACGATTCATGCGGCGGCGTGGGCTCAAACCGATCGTGAGGCAGTGCTGATGGTCATCTCGGCTTTGCAGCAGAGGCTCACGCAGGCTGACAGGCTCCGCAAAGTGATCGGCGATCTCGGCTCGGTGCGCCGACGCCGTCTCATCCTGGAATCGGTGGATGAGTACGCCGATGGCATTCAGAGCATGAACGAACTGAACTTCGCGGCGATCTGCCGCAAGCACGGCTTACCCAAACCGATCCGCCAAGTGCGGCGACTGGACCGACGGCGCAGATGCCGATGCATCGATGTGGAGTTCACCGCCGTGGACGGCAGCTCGGTAGTGGTGGAAGTGGAAGGTCTGGCACACCTGGATCCAGACGTATGGATGGACGACACCTACCGCTTCAACGGTTTGGTCGTCACCGGCAGTCGGACCATCTTGCGCGCGAACACGTTCATGATCCGCTACGAGTTTGAGCGCTTCTTACCTGATCTGCTCCAAGCCCTGGGGTTGCCAGCGAGGCAAAGTTGAAAACAGGCAAGTAGGTTGCGTGAAAATCACACGGGCTCGCGGGAAAGGGCCGACCGCCGGAAAACGGGCTCGCGGGAAAGGGCCGACCGCCGGAAAACGGGCTCGCGGGAAAGGGCCGACCGCCGGAAACGGGCTCGCGGAAGGGCCCCTAAACCGCGTCGGGCCCGCGCTCCCCCGTGCGAACCCGCACAATCAAGTCCACCGGTGTCACCCAAACCTTGCCATCACCGATTTTCCCGGTGCGCGCCGCTGCTACCAGGACCTCGACGATGTGGTCGCAGTCCTCGTCCTCGACGACGACCTCGAGTCGAACCTTGGGCACGAGGTCGACCACGTACTCGGCGCCGCGATAAACCTCCGTGTGCCCGCGCTGACGGCCGTAGCCGCTGGCCTCGGTGACAGTCATGCCCTCGACTCCTTGGGCCTGCAGGGCCTCCCGGACCCGGTCCAGTGCGTGGGGCTTGATGATGGCCGTGATCAGTTTCATTCGGACTCCCTGTGCATCGAACCCGGATGGGTCCCGGACAACATGCCGACCCCGCTGGTCGGCCCGAACTCGTAGGCGCTCTCCGCGTGCGTTGCGACGTCCAGCCCGCGCAATTCATCATCGGCGTCGGCGCGGAAACCCACCACCCGATTGACCAAATGCGCCAGCAGGAACGTCATCGTGAATGCGAACGCCGCGGTAGCCACCACGGCCACGGCCTGTTTGCCCAGCAGCCCGAACCCACCCCCGGCGAGCAAACCATCCTGTCCTGCAGGGTTGACCGCAGTAGTCGCAAGCAAGCCGATGGCAAGCATCCCGACGACCCCGCCCACACCGTGTACGCCGACCACGTCGAGGGAGTCGTCGTAACCGAGCCGGTACTTCCAACCCACCGCCACAGCGCTGATGGCACCGGCGGCCAAGCCGAGTCCGATCGCGCCCATTGGGGTGAGGAACGCGCACGAGGGCGTGATCGCAACTGCCCCGACGATCGCCCCGGACGCCGCGCCCAGCGTCGTGGCGTGACCGTCACGAAAGCGCTCAACTGCGATCCAGGACAGCGCCGCCGACGCCGTGCAGACCTGCGTGTTGATCAAAGCCACTGCCGCGGTCGAACCGGCAGTCAGTGCCGAGCCGGCGTTGAAACCGAACCACCCGAACCACAACATCCCAGCGCCGAGCAGGACCAAGGGCAGGTTGTGCGGCCGCATCGCCTCACGGCGCCACCCCATCCGGGGGCCGAGCACGATCGCCAGGGCCAACGCCGAGGCACCGGAGGTTATCTCCACTGCCGTTCCGCCAGCGAAGTCCAAGGCCCCCAACCTGTCTCCGATCCAGCCGCCGTCCCCGCCATCGAACATGAACGCCCAGTGCGCGATGGGGAAGTAGACCAGCGTGGCCCAAATGATCATGAACACCATCCAGGCGCGGAACTTGGCCCGGTCGGCGATGGCACCAGAGAGCAGCGCAACGGTGATGATCGCGAACGTCATCTGGAACATCACGAACGCCAACGTCGGGATCTCATGGCCGGGCGCACCCACGGTGGTCCCCGGCACACCTGAAAGACCAACCAGCGACAGGTCCCCGATCAGGCCCGGACCGGAGTCGGGGCCAAACGTCAACGAGTAGCCGTACATGACCCACAGGATGGAGACAACACCCATGGCCGCGAAGCTCATCATGATCATGTTGAGCACACTCTTGACGCGAACCATACCTGCGTAGAAGATCGCCAGGCCCGGCGTCATGAACAGCACCAGCGCAGCCGACATCATCACCCAGGCGGTATCGCCAGCATTGATCGTTTCCACAGACCCCTCCAAACAGGGGTCAGCCTAGATGGTGGGAGTTCAGTCGCAGACAGCTCCCCGCGACGCTGAACCCACGAGCATGGAGTACTTGTGCAGGACCCCACGCTTGTAGCGGTTGGGCAGCGGAGTCCAGCCCTCTCGCCGCGCCTCGAGTTCGTCCGCGTCCACCAGCAGCTCGAGTGTCCGGGCATGGATGTCGATGCGCACCCGGTCGCCATTGCGAACGAACGCGATCGGACCGCCGTCCACGGCCTCGGGCGCGACGTGACCCACGCACAAGCCCGTCGTGCCTCCGGAGAAGCGGCCATCTGTGATGAGCATGACGTCTTTGCCCAGCCCGGCACCCTTGATCGCCCCGGTGATCATCAACATCTCCCGCATACCCGGGCCGCCCTTGGGCCCTTCGTAGCGGATGATCACTACGTCGCCAGCCTGGATACTGCCGTCCTCAAGCGCATCCATCGCCGCTTGCTCCCGTTCGAACACCTTGGCCGAACCCTCAAAGACGTCCACGGGCACGCCAGCGCTCTTGACGACTGCCCCCTCCGGGCACATCGATCCCGAAAGCACGGTGATCCCGCCATGGGCGTCGAGGGCCGAACCGACGGCGTGCAGGATCTTGCCGTCAGGGTCGCCGGGCTGCAGTTCGGAAAGGTTCTCGGCCACGGTCCGCCCGGTCACGGTCAGACAATCGCCGTTTAACAGTCCGGCATCCAGCAGCGCCTTCATGACCACCGGCACCCCACCCACGCGGTCCACATCGTTCATCACGTACTGGCCGAACGGCTTGAGGTCGCCCAGCAGCGGTACACGCGAACCGATGCGGTGGAAGTCCTCGAGTTCGAGTTCCACCTCCGCTTCGTGGGCCATTGCCAGCAGGTGCAGTACGGCATTCGTCGAGCCGCCGAGTGCCATGAGCACCGTGATCGCGTTCTCAAAGGCCCCCCGGGTCATGATCTGGCGAGCGGTGATCCCCTGCCGGATGAGGTTGACGACCGCTTCGCCTGAACGCCGGGCGTAGGTGTCCCGTCGACGGTCCACAGCAGGAGGCGCTGCAGAGCCGGGCAAGGACAGCCCGATCGCCTCGCCGATGCTGGCCATTGTGTTGGCGGTGTACATCCCGCCGCAGGCACCCTCGCCGGGGCAGATCGCGCGCTCGATCTCGTCGACCTCCTCGCGGGTGATCAAACCCCGCGCACAGGCCCCGACGGCCTCGAACGCGTCGATGATGGTGACGTCCTTGTCCCCCACCTTCCCCGGCATGATCGAACCGGCATACACAAAGACGGACGCCACATCCAGACGCGCTGCGGCCATCATCATCCCCGGCAGGCTCTTGTCGCAGCCCGCGAACGTGACCATGCCGTCGAGCATCTCGGCGTTCATCACGGTTTCCACCGAGTCGGCGATGATCTCCCGGCTCACCAGTGAGAAGTGCATTCCCTCGTGGCCCATGCTGATGCCGTCGGAGACCGAGATGGTGCCGAACTGCAGCGGGAAACCCCCAGCTGCATGCACTCCTTCCTTGGCCGCTTTGGCCAAGCGATCCAACGAAAGGTTGCACGGGGTGATCTCGTTCCAACTGGACGCGACCCCGATCTGGGGTTTGTCGAAGTCCTGGTCGCTCATACCCACGGCGCGCAGCATGCCGCGAGCAGGCGCGCGCTCCAGCCCATCGGTGACAACAGAACTGCGGGGTTTCATGTTGGCCATGGCGCCCAGCGTATCCCCGGGGTCGGACGTGTTCGCCGGCCACCGAACCGGACCCTCCGCCTGCCGATTGTCGCGTTGTTACCGGTCAGCCACCCGCAATGTCGCGCTGTTGCTGATCTCAAGCCCGAAAACCCGCAACAACACCGCACTCGAGCACCAACGGACGAAACAACACCACAAACCACCCGGCGGTACTCGCCGACCACCGAACCGGACCCGCGGCCAGGGCCACGACTACCCACATGGACACTGGAGAGGATGTACTCGACATTCACCTTCACCAGCGCCGACGGCACAGAACTGCTCGGCTGGTCCAACGACGCACAGGGCCCCACCGTCGTGGTGTGCAACGGGCTCGGGGTTCCCCCGGAGGCTTGGCCGCGACTGCTCGATCCCCACTGTGGATACCGTGTCGTCGGCTGGAACCACCGAGGCGGGCTCGGTTCGGGCCGGCCCAGTGACCCCGAGCGGATCCGGGTGGAGGACCACGTTGCCGACGGCCTGGCCCTCATGGAACACCAAGGCATCGACCGGGCCCTGCTCGTGGCATGGTCGCTGGGCGTCAACGTGAGCTTCGAGATCGCCGCGGAACACCCTGAGAAGGTGGCCGGCATGCTGATGTGCGCCGGCGTCCCAGGGGGCACGTTCGACGCCGCGTTCGCCAGCCTCATGATCCCAAAACCCCTGCGCAAGACCTCGGGTCTGGTGGTCAGCCGCGCGGGTCAGGTGATCGGCAAACCCCTGACGATGCTGGCGCGCTCGGTGCCCAAGGGCAACACGTTCGCCGAAGTGCTGCGGCACAGCGGTTTCATGCTGCCCAGCGCGCAGACCAAGGACGTCGTTCCGTGGATCCGCAGTTTCCTGGAGCACGACTTCGAGTGGTACTTCAGGCTCATGCGGGCCGCCGCCGACCATGAGCCGATGGATCCGAGTTTCGTGGAATGCCCCATCACTGTGGTCGCCGGCGGATTCGACGTGATGACCTCGATGCGTGACGTCGTTTCATTCGCCGAACAGATCCCGCACGCCGAGGTCCACGTTCTGCAGGCGACCCATTTTGTGCCCCTGGAGTTCCCCGACGAGGTGATGGCGATGCTCGACGGCCTGCTGGTCCGCAGCGATCTCACCGCCCCGGATCAGATCACCCAGCGACTGGATGCCGAGTCCGAAGTCCTCGACGCCACCGTGATCGACCTGCGCGACGGCCGGGAAGCCGGCTGAGCGCCTCAGGCGAGTTGCACCATTGCCAGCGGCTCGCCCGTAGGCTGAGCGGACCCGCCGAGAGGCTCAACAGTCACTGACAGGGCCGTGCATCCAGACAGTCCCGTGTCGACAAGCGCTGCCACGTGGCCTGTGCCATCCGGGGTCCACGTGCCAGCCGGACTCGGATTGCCCTGCGCGTCGTAGGCCCACGTCTGGTAGACCTTGCCCTCCCCCGGCGCGACCACACCGTCGGCCATCACCATGGCCTCATCGGCATCCATGGACACAACCACCGTGGAACTCCCGTCCGGCAGCGGTAATGGAAGCACCTTGGCGTCGGGCTGGGTGATCAGTGCCATCACTTCGGCGCTGTGCTCATTCATCGATGCGATCGTCGCGCGCTGGTCGCGGATTCCCCCCACCAGCACCAGAGCGACCACGACTGCGGCGGCGGCAGCCATCCACCCCATCGCAGAGACGATGCGTTTGGGCATCGGCCGAACGCGTGCGACCGGCGTGAGTTGAGGTGTGGTGGCGAGCCGGTCCATGACCTCCGCCTTCAGCCCGCCGACATCGGGTCCGACCTCAGCGGCCGCGAGATGCGCCACGGTCTCGCGCAGTTCCACGACCTCCCGCATGCAGTCGTCACACGTCTGCAGGTGCTGCTCGAACACCTCTGCCTCTGCTTCATCAAGGGCGTCCAAGGCATAGGCGCCAACCAGTAGGTGAATGGAATCGCTCATAGCTCCACCCCCAATGTGTCCCGCAATCTGATCAATCCGTCTCGAAGTCTGGTCTTGGCTGTTCCCAGCGGGATCTCGAGTGCCTCCGCGACCTGGGTGTGGGTGTACCCCCGGTAATAGGCAAGTTCGATCGCCTCCCGCTGCAAAGGGGTCAGGCCCTCCAGCGCGGCCCGTACTCTGCGGACCTCGAAGCCGCGTTCGACTGCGGCACTTACCTGGTCGTGGGGGCGATCGAACGCCGCGGTGCCCACGCGCTTGTCCCGGTCGCTGCTCGACTGCTCCGAGCGGATGCGGTCGACGGCGCGACGGTGAACAAGGGTGAACACCCACGAGCGGACTGTGCCTTGTCGCCCGTCGTATCGCGAGGCGTGCGACCAGAGCTGAAGAAACGCTTCCTGGCAGACGTCGCGGGCCATGTCCGGGTCGCGGACCACCCGCACCGCCAGCCCGTAGGCGGCAGAGGCGTGCCGGTCGAACAGTTGCTCATAGGCGGCCTCGTCCCCACGCGCGACAGCAGCCAGGAGTTCGGCGTCGCCAAGGTCGGGGGCATTGCCCCGTCCGACCTCTGGTTCTGCCTGCATGCTCGATCCCTTCCGATCATTGTTCGCAACTGGCCGACGTCCGGATTGGTCTCACCCGAAGGTGAAAGCGTACGCCGACACTCCCTTGCTGACGCGCAGCTCAACTTCTCGCTGCGCCGGGGGGTGCTCGGTGAGACGGTAGAGCGTCGGGGACCCCTGAACCTTCACTGTCGACGGCTTTCCAGCCTCCTCCACCACGCGCACCACGCCCTCGCCGCCGAGAACGAGATTCACATCGTGGGCGAAGTACTTCAGCCGTAACACCGCACCTTCACCGGCCACGATCCGCTCACCCTGCACCTCCCACTGACCTCCCAGAGCGATCCCGTCGAGGGGGACTTCGGTCAATTCGTAGTCGCCGTCGCCACTGTCGAGGTTCACCACGTTGCTTGCCCGCTGCGAACCCAGATACAACTCAGGCGTGCGCTGGGCGGTCATCTGCGGATCAGAACCCGGCCCAGGTCCCGCGGCATCGACGTCGAGCAGTTGCTCAATGAGCCTTTGGGTTTCGTCGTAAGCGCCCTCGCCGTAGTGCACTTGACGGACCTCACCCTGCTGGTCGATCAGGTAGTGGGCCGGCCAGTACCGCTGATCCCAGCGCCGCCACGTGCGGAACTCGTTGTCGATGGCCACCGGATACTCCACCCCGAGCCTGGCAGCGTTGTCCTGCACATTGGCGACCACCTTCTCGAAGGCGAATTCGGGTGTGTGAACGCCGATGACGGTCAGGCCACGGTCGCGATACTGCTCGTCCCATCGGGTCAAATAGGGCAAGGTGCGTTGACAGTTGATGCAGGAGTACGTCCAGAAGTCGAGCAGGACAACCCGGCCCCGGAGACTCTCGAGGGTCAAGGGATCGCTGTTGATCCAGTCCGAGATGCCCACTAGTTCGCGAGCAGAACCGCAATCGCGAAGTGCTGATGGATCTTCGGCACACTCGTCGAACGACGCGGCGCTGCGCTCCGGACCGAGCCCCTCGATCGCCTCTCGTCCCTGACCGGTCCCCTCGATGCGCTCTTGAGCCGCGGCAACGTAAGAGGGGACGAAGCGCTGTAAGGAGTCGGTGACGTTCAAAGCCAGCGCGACCGCCGTGACGACCATGATCGCGCCAGTGACCTTGCGCAGGACCTGGGAACGGCCGCGAGTGCGCCGGATGCGCTCACCCATCCGCTCACCTGCCAGCGCGAACCCCAGCAGCGGCAAGGCCACTCCCACCGCGAAGCTCACCGTCAGCACCACCAGCTCGGCGTCCAGCCCACCGGTTGCCGACAGGACCGTGATCGCGGCCAACACGGGTCCCGCACAAGGAACGAACACGAGGCCGAAGGACATACCCAACAGGAATGCAGGCCCTTGGCGGTTCAGCGCCCTCTGGGGCAAGCGCGCGAAGGGCCGCTCCAACACGTGCCCCACCTGCGGGAAGATCAGCCCCAGGCCGACCACCACGAGGACCGCGATCCCCAGCCAGCGCAAGAAGTCCTGCGGCAGTCCCAGCAGGTTCAACAGCGCTGAGCCCAGCAATGTCGCGATGGTGAACGAGGTGACAAGTCCACCGATGATCAAGTAGGGCCGCGATCGACTGCGCCCACCAATCGTGTCGGTGGCTGAGGCCCCCAGCACCACTGGCAGAACAGGCAGCACGCACGGCGAAAGGCCGGTGACGATGCCGGACAGCAGACCGATCAGAACCAGGGTGAACACGTACACCCTTCGTTACCGGGGCACCGCCCGGATTGGCCGATCAGAGGGCCGACTTGGCCTTCCACTCAGCCCACGTGTAGTTCCAGTAGGACCCTGGAGTCCCATTCCAGGTTTCCATCGACCGGCCCGTCTTCAGCGTGACGGTCACGTCGCCGGGGCGCACGTGGTTGAAGAACCACTGGGCATCCCCGACATTGAGGTTGGTGCAGCCGTGCGACCCGTTCCACACCCCGATCCGGGATGCGGCCCAGGGCGCCCCGTGCACGAATTCGCCGCTGGGCGTGATTCGAACCGCGTAGGGAACCTGCAGGTCGTAGTACTCGTCGGTGAGCCCCAACTGGGCGCTGGTCATGCGCGTCCAGCGGTACTTCTCGCCAGTGATCACCTTGACGCCGGACCGGGTGAGGAACCCGGGCTTGCCCAGACTGACCCCGAAGACCTTGACCAGCTGGCCGTCGATCAGCACCCGCATCTGGTGGGTGTTGGCGTTGATCCGGGCCACGAATGAACGCGCGGTGCGTAACGAGTCGGTGCGGGTGGTCGTGGAGCCACCCCACCAGATGTTCTTCGCGTCGGCGTTGAGCCGAACCTTGTGCAGGGACAGCTGCACGTCGATGCGCGTGTGACCGGGCCAGAAATCCTTGGGGCGGTAGATCGCTGTTGTGGAGTTGATCCAGCCCCACGATCCCTTGGGCAACGGGTCGGGCGAGGTGACCACCATGGCCGCCTCGGCCTTCGCCTTGAAGCGGACGGGTGCCGAGAAACGGGCAGTGATCAACTGACCGACGCCGACCTTGCCGGACGAAGGAGTGATCGAAACCTGGACGCGCTCTATGTTCTTCTTCGGTTCGGGCTTCTTCTTGGGTGGCTTCGGGGTGACCGTGGGGGTGGGGGTGGGCACGACCGGGGTCGGCTCGGGAATCGTATCGGCGGCGACCGGAGTGGCGGCGACCAGCGCCATGACCCCGGCGAGCACTATTGAACGGACAGGTTGCACATATCCAGTGTGCGCCACAGGCTTGCGGCCCTGTGCATTCAGGGCGCCACGCGAGTCGCCCGCGCCTGGCCGTTCTTGAGGTAGACGCGCCACGCGTGGTAGGTCTTCGGGTACGGGTTCCGGGCGTACAGAAGCGTTCCCGCTCGCAGCTGCCTCACTTTGATGGCCACCACCCGATCAGTGGGCACTGCGGCGCGGGAGGCCTCAGCGATGGCCTCCAGATCGGGTTCCCCGGCGTTGACCGTCGCGGCAATACCCCTGGCCAACTCCCGCAGAGTGGGTCGCAGGCCAGCAGCCTCCGAAGCCTTACGCCAACCGCGGTACCCGATGGCATCGGTCGGCAAACCGATGTCGCGGGCCGCGTAGTCGAAGGACAGACCCCATCCCTGCGCGAGCCTGCCGTCGGAGTCGATCACGATCGTGACCGGTCCCTCCAGCGCCAGGCTGAAGGTCCAGGTGTTTGCGACCCGTTCAACCTCGTCGAAAGCACCGTCCAATGCCTGAGCACACGAGCCATCAACGGGCAATGCGGCTGCGCGGGCCTGCTCGAAGGTCGCCGACCAGCCCAGAGCGTCCGTCAGGAATCTGCCTGAGTTGACCCACCACTGCGCTCCCGGTTGGTCGAGATAGGCCAGAGCCTTCTTTCGGATCTTGCCGGAGACTCCGGAGCCTGCCAGCGAACCGAACGTTCCCGCCTGCGAGTCGACCACACGCTGCCCGGCTGAGTCGTCCACCTCGAAACGGGCATCAGTGAAGACCTTCATCGCACTCGTGGAGGTGACCGAACCCCCCTTGGTCACCAGAGTCGTCCGCGACTGGGCACAGGCAGAACTCACAGCTTGCAGCGCTTCGGGCAGAGCAACCGGCTCCGCGATGACTGGGGCAGCGCCAACGACACCCATGAAGGCCGCCAATGTTGCTACACCTGCAATCGAGCACCGTCGCACGCCCACCAGGGTAGCTCCGCATCAACGGTGCAGTTGTGTGATCTCCACATCGACCCCGAGGCCCTGGCCGGCGCCCCCCGCGTAAATCCCCTTCAGTGGAGGCACGTCGGCGTAATCGCGACCCCTGGCCACCAGCACGTGCGCGCTGCCCACAACGCGGTCATTTGTCGGGTCGAGACCTTCCCAACCACCGTTCCAGACCTCCACCCAAGCGTGCGATTCACCCCGAAGCGTCTCCCCCACCGCATCCTCCTCGACATGCAGGTAACCGGACACGTAGCGCGCAGGAATGCCCGCGGACCGCAGCAGCGAGAGCATCGCGTGGGTGAAGTCCTGGCAGACACCGCTGCCCGCACTCCACGCTTCGCTGGCGGTCGTTGACACGTTCGTGGACCCGGCTGCATACGAGATGTGGCCGCGCACCATCTCGTTGCACAGGCTCACGGCATCGCGCGGTTCGGCTTGGCGGCGCAACTCATCGACCAGCCCTGCCCGGCGCTCGTCGGCCAGGGCATCGTCGACGTACGAGCTGGGACCGAGGTACTCACACCAGCGGTCCAGCACCTTCTCACCCGCCAGATCCTGCCAACTCGCACCCTTGGCGCGGGGATGCCCACCCGCGGTGTCCACAGTGCTTGTGGCCACCACCTCCAGCACATCGTGCGGCTCGTGGGTGTCGAACGACTCGACTCTGGCACCCCAGTAGTCGGTGTATACCAGCACCGCGGCGCGCGGCTCCACACGCAGTTCGTGCGCGATGAGAACCTGCCCGTCGTCGTCGAGCGGGGTCATTCGGACTTCGTTGAAAGATGAGACCACGTCGGAGGCGTAGCGGTACCCCGTCCGGTGCTGGATCCGAAGCCGGCGCCCGGGCATCAGTTGCTCCACACGATCGTGCCGACTGGCCTGAAGAACGCCGCCGCGACCACGTCGGAGGCGCGCGCCGTGGACTGCTGCACCAGCTCGACCAGGGTGTCGACCTCGTCGGCGAAAGGGTCCACCGCGTACTCCAGCTGGGAGCGCATCAGACCGACCTCACGCAGCAGGTCACCACCGTCGCTGGCACCGCGGGCCGCCAGCCCCCGGACCGCCTCCTCGGCCGTCGACGAACTCACGCGCATCGAACGGGGGTAGTCGCCGTCGAGCAGCAGGAACCGGCGGGCCTCGTCGCCGGTCATTGGGTGTTGGGTGCGCAGGAAGGCGTTGAGGCCGGCTGCAGCCCGAAGTGTGGCCACCGGCCCGCCTTCCGGCCACAGCTGATCGTGGCGCACGGCCAGCACTCGGGCCATCATGTCCAGCCGCTCCAAGGACCGCCCGAGCGACAAGAACAAGTAGCCCTCGTCACGCGGCATCGTCCAGTCGATCTGTCCCACCACCACGGCCAGTCGCTCGACCACGCGGTACAGGGCGTAGGCGGGGCTTGTGGCCACGATCGGGCCCCGGATGCCTGCCAAGTGGGCGGCATTCATCGCCTCGAACACGTCCGCGGACAACGACTCGCGTACCCCCCGGGCGTTCTCCCGCGCCAGGGTGATCGCACCGGAGATCGTGGCAGGATCCGACTCATTGCCCACCACCGCGGACACAAGATCTGCGGCACTCGTGGCCGCCTGCGGGTGCAAAGACAAGGCGTCCAGAAGCACCGCAGAGGCCAACTCCTCCGGGACCGTGCGTTCCTCCACCATGAGCTGATGGTGTTCGGCGAGCAGGCGGGACGTGGCCTCCGCGCGTTCCAGGTAACGGCCGATCCAGAAGTAGGACTCAGCGATGCGGCTCAGCATGGCTCACCGCTGCTTTGTTGCTGCTGGTTCTCCTGCTGACGCATGCGCTCGTCGTGGGTCGTCGGGGAATGGACCCGAGCGGGCACGGCAGCCAGCACCCGGGTGAGTCGGGGGGTCGGTCGCGCCGGTGGGCTGTAATTCGCCTCGTCGGCTTCGCTCACCACCCACGTGTCCTTGGACCCGCCACCCTGGCTGCTGTTGACGACCAAGGATCCCTTGGGCAGCGCCACTCGGGTCAGGCCTCCCGGCAACACATAGATACTCTCCCCGTCGTTGACAGCGAAGGGCCGCAGGTCCACGTGGCGCGGCCCGAGGTCGCCGCCGTCCACCAGCGTCGGGCAGGTGGACAAGCGCACGATCCGCTGAGCGATCCAACTGCGCGGGTCCTGCTGGATCTGGATGGCCAATGTCGCCAGTTCCTCGTCAGAAGCCTGATCACCCACAACCAGGCCGTAGCCGCCGGACCCGTCGACGGGTTTGAGGACCATTCGGTCGAGCCGGTCGAGCACGTAGGCCCTCTGGTCGGGGTCCTGCAGGTCGTAGGTGTCGATGTTGGGCAGGATCGCCCGCTCCCCCAAGTAGTACTCGATCAGCGCCGGCACGTACGGGTAGATCGCCTTATCGTCCGCGACACCGTTGCCCACGGCATTTGCCACCGTGACCCGGCCGGCCCGCGCGGCGCTGAGCAGTCCGGGCACACCGAGCACAGAGTCGGGGCGGAAATGGACCGGGTCCAGATAGTCGTCGTCGATCCGGCGGTAGAGGACATGAACCGGTCGCGGACCACGCACAGTACGCATCCAAACCTGGTCGTCGCGGCAGTAGAGGTCCCTGCCCTCCACCAGTTCCACACCCATCCGCCGGGCCAGGAATGCGTGCTCGAAGTGCGCCGAGTTGTGCACACCCGGGGTGAGCACGGCGACTTGCGGGTCGGCCACACCGGCCGGCGCCGCCGCCAGTAGGGCGTCGAGAAGTCGCTCGGGGTATTCAGCCACTGGTTGCACACGCTGGTCGGCAAACACCTCCGGCAGGACGTGGGCCAGGGCGCGGCGGTTCTCCAACACGTAGGAAACACCGGAGGGGCAGCGCAGGTTGTCCTCAAGGACCGCGAAGACACCCTCCTCGTCACGGATCAAGTCGATGCCCGCCACGTGGATCCGCACACCGTTGGGCGGCTCGATGCCCCACGCCTCCCGGTGAAAGTGACTAGAACTGCTGACCAGGGCACGCGGCACGATCTCGTCGTCGAGAACACTTCGGGATCCGTACACGTCGGCCAGGAACATCTCCAACGCCCGGATGCGCTGGGCGACACCCTGCTCGATGACGCGCCATTCAGCCGCACTCAGCAGTCTTGGCACGAGGTCCAGGGGAAGCGGGCGCTCCTTGCCAGCCAGGCTGAACGTGATGCCCTGCCGGTTGAAGTAGGCGTCGATCAACCGTCCTCGCTCGGAGAGCCCGTCCTCCCCGAGGTCGGCCAGCACCTTCTTGAGCGCCTCGACTGCCTCGACGTCGGCCAGGTCACCGTCCATCTCCTGGTACGGGGGAAGCACTGAGTCGATTCCTGGCACGCGCCAATCCTGCCACCGATCCGGCCTTTCAGCCGGATCCACCTGCTGTTCGTAACGCACGGGAAACACTGTGAATCGCCTCGGACACACGCGACGATCCGGCTATGACCTGGGCCTGCGGGTACAGCCGCTGGTACAACACGAAGGCCTCATCGCGTCCCTGCGGGTCGTCACGCACCCCGTCGGCAACCCACTCGACGTCCGGGGCCAACAGCAGGATGAGGTCGTATTGGGACGCTTGCTACGGCGCCCAGCAATTGTTCTGTGACCGCCGGTGGTCCGGCCTCATAGCCGGGTCGGTGGGCAATCGCGGACATGTGCCACACCGCCGGGGTTGCCGTCGTGCCGTCGCTGATCAGCACCCCACCACCTTCTGCGTCCAGGATCGCCCTCGCCTTGGCTTCTGCGCCGACATGCATCGTCGACGTGGCAAGTTGCTCGCGGAAGGACCAGGGATGACCGGCAGGCAATTGCGATGCCAGTATCCGGCCCTGTTCAGTCACCGTCCGCACCTGCAGCCCCTGATCGCGCAGCGTCCGGGACAGGTGCTCGACGAGTGTGGTCTTGCCGCTTGACTCCGGTCCGACGACCGCGATGGAGAAACTCAGGCGACGGATTGGTCGTTGGTCGGCTTGGGCGCGGCCTTCGCAGCGGGCTTGGCGCGCTTCTTCTTGGCCGCGGGCTTGGGTGCGACTGCCTCGACCGGCTCCTCGGCCTCGGCCTCAGCGGCTGCAGCCACTTCCTCGGCGGCTTCGTGGACCTGGTCGGCAGCATCGAACGCGGCTTCGGAGGTGTTCAGCGCAGCCGTGTCTGCTGCATCCGCTGCGACCTCGGAGGCCTTACCTGCGTGCTCTGCGATCTCAGCGGCTGCATCTGCTGTGGAGCGGGCCACGGCATCGGCTGCCTTGGAGGCTGCCTGGGCTGCCGCGTCCACTGTGACTCCGGCCTGGGCCGCGGCCTCGGCGGTGGCGTCGGCCACTGTGGAGACCCCGCCGGCAGCTTTCTCTGCGACATCAGCAACGGTCACGGCTGCGGTTGCCGCGGTGCGAGTCACACCCTCGGCGATGTCGTCGGCCACATCCCCAGCGCGACGCACCCACTCCTGCCGCTTACTGTTCTCACGACGCTTGCTCCACAGGATTCCTGCGGCCACCGAACCCACGGCGACACCGACCGCAACCAACCGACGCATGTTGACCCTCCTTGGGCACTCAATAGCGCCAGCCTGCCATGCCTTACATGATCACAACAGAAGGACCCTGGGATTGCCGGAACCGGAAAGGCCCTGCGCCACGTCATAAGAACATGCGCGTCGATCACCGAGTCAGGCCCCCAGAGACCCTTCCGGCATCGGGACGCTTGCGTTTCTCCATCACAGGGGCCACGGCAACACCGGCTGTGCGCCTGATGGTCCTCGACGACGTGGGAAACGTCCAGCACAAGATGCACCTCAGCGTTCACGGTCCCCGGACCCCAGTGCAACTCACGGGCTTCCCGCGCGGTCGGGTGTACCTGGTGTGCGCGTTCGCAGGCGACGACCTGATCTGGTCCGCGCCGGTGCAAGCCGGCTGAGCCCCAACCCCCGGGGGATCCGGCACAACCAGCCGCTGCGGCGCCTTTGGGTGAAGAAGTGACACGTGAGACGTCAAAACCTCACCGAAAGAATCCAGAACCAATAGCCCACACGCACACCACTTAGGCTCTGGTGGTGGGCAACTTCGAAGTCATCTCCGTTCCTGCGCAGGATCGTTTGGACGCGGCCGTCTACCGAGAGGTCGGCACCGTCGTTGGTTCCTACGTCGGGCAGGAGGCGGCCAACCCGGTAACTCTGGCGCTCAAAGAGGCGCTGGCCGAACCGCTGGACCCCTCGCAACTGCTCAACACCGCCGTGGGTTTCGCCAACACCGTGGCGTTGCTGGCCTTGTCGGTGACTCAGGACGAAGCCAGTGCTGCCCGGGTCGTGCGCGACACACTGCGCCTGGGCAACGGCGGCGAGGACGGGGATGCCGAGATCCTGATTCTGCGCATACTCGAACCCATCGACCGTGCGCCGGAGCAGATAACCGGGCAAACGCTCACGGCCATCGCCAACTACGGGGATATGGCAGTGCGGCTGACCGACCAACTACAGATCCCGCGCGAGACCCTGGCCAACGCCGTGTCAGCGGCTGCAGGCAAGGTCGGCTGAGGATCCACGGCTGCGGCCGTGCCCGTGCAAACCACGGTGAGCCTCCCTAGGCTCAGGACGTGGCCAAAGCGGTGTACGTGACGTCGATGGAACCGGCCAGCGGGAAGTCCATGATCTCGCTGGGGCTGATGGAGGCGTTCAGCCGGCACAGCTCCCGGGTCGGCTACTTCCGGCCCGTTGTGGGCAGTGGGGAGGGGCCGGACAACACCATCGACCTGATCCGGCGACGCTACGGCCTGGCGCAGACCTACGAGCAGTCCTTCGGGATCACGACCCACCAGACCCGCGGCCTGGGCTCGATGCACGATGCGGACCGCCTGATCTCGGAGATCATGAGCAAGTTCGACGCAGTGGCCGCCGGATGTGACGTGGTGCTGGTTGAGGGGACCGACTACACCGGGGCCAGCGCGGCCTTCGAGTTCGATCTCAACGTCACGATGGCACTGAACCTGGCTGCCCCGGTCCTCATGGTCATCAGCGCCCACCACCACCGTCCTGAGCAGGTCCGGGGTGCGGTCCATGCGGCCAGCGAATTCGTGCGCGACCGCGACGTCAGCCTGCTCGGCGTTGCCGTCAACCGGGTCGAGGCAGGTCATCTGGCAACGATCGAGGAATCACTGTCGGAGATGCCCGAGCAGGTGTGGATCCTGCCGGAGGAACGCAACCTGCAGTTACCTTCGTTGCACCAGATCGGCGCGGAGCTGCAGGCCCATCTGCTGCTGGGATCCCGGGAGTCGCTGGACCGGGAAGTCACCGGTGTCCGGGTGGCTGCCATGACGCTGCCCAATCTTTTCGACCGCCTGCAGAACGGCGTGTTGCTTGTCACCCCCGGAGACCGCTCGGACGTCCTGCTGGCCGCCTTGACCGCGCGGTTCAGCGACCAAGTGCCAAGCATCAGCGGGGTTATCGTCACCGGAGGCGTCGAACCGGATCCGCAGATCATGTCGTTCGCGCGAGGGATGGATTCGGCAGTGACTCCGCTGCTGATGTCGGACAGTGACACCTACGAGACCGCCCACCGGATCGCGACGCTGACCCCTCAGATCCGCTTCGGGGACGACCGTCGCATCGCCGCAGCCCTTGGGCTCTTCGAGGCGGAGATCGACACCTCGGAGTTGATCGAACGCATCCAGCTCAGCGACACATCAGTCACGACACCGATGATGTTCGAGAACCGGCTGGTGCGGGCCGCACGCCAGGACCGTCGCCGGATCGTGCTGCCCGAAGGCGACGACGACCGGATCCTGCGCGCCGCCGACCAACTGCTCCGTCGCTCGATCTGCGACCTCACGATTCTCGGTTCACCCGAGGGAATCACCGACCGGGCGCGTTCCATGGGCCTGGACCTGAGCGGAGCCACCCTCATCCACCCCGAGCACAGCGAACTGCGTGACGAAATGGCCGAACTACTGTGCGGCCTGCGTGAGCACAAGGGCATGGTCATGGACATCGCACATGACGCCGTCACGGATGTCACGATCTTCGGGACACTTCTGGTCGAGTCGGGGATGGCCGACGGGATGGTCAGCGGGGCCTCCCACACCACCGCTGACACCGTGCGTCCGGCGCTTCAACTGATCCGGACCCGGCCGGGGGTCTCCGTGGTGTCCAGCGTCTTCTTCATGTGCCTGGCCGACCGGGTGCTGGTCTACGGCGACTGCGCGGTGAACCCCGACCCCAACCCTGAACAACTGGCCGACATCGCGATCTCGTCAGCGCAGACAGCAGCGGCCTTCGGCATCGATCCGCTCGTGGCGATGCTGAGCTACTCGACCGGCAGTTCCGGGGCGGGCGGTGACGTCGAGAAGGTTCGCCTGGCCACCGAGATCGTGCACAGGCGCAGCCCGGACCTGCCTGTGGAAGGCCCCATCCAGTACGACGCGGCGGTGGCACCTGAGGTCGCAGCCAGCAAACTACCCGGCTCGGAAGTGGCAGGCCAGGCCAACGTACTGATCTTCCCCGATCTGAACACGGGCAACAACACGTACAAGGCCGTCCAGCGCTCAGCAAGAGCCGTGGCGATCGGACCAGTGCTACAGGGACTGCGCAAACCCATCAACGACCTCTCGCGCGGCTGCACCGTCAAGGACATCGTCAACACCATCACCATCACAGCCATCCAGGCGCAGGAGGTCTAGGTGTCGCTGGTCCTCGTCCTCAACTCCGGCTCGTCGAGCATCAAGTACGAACTGTTCGATATGACCGAGCCCTCGTCATTGGCCAGTGGCCTTGTCGAGCGGATCGGCGAGGGGAACTCGCGGGTCACGCACAAGGCCGATGGCGTCACCCACATCGTGGACGGCGCACTGGTCGATCATCGCGAGGGCTTCGCGGCCATGAATCAGGCCTTCGAGGCAACCACGCCTATCCCCGAAGGCGGATTGGTGGCGGTCGGCCACAGAGTCGTACACGGGGGCGACAAGTTCGCCCAACCCGCGCAGATCGACGCGGATGTGCTCGAGGCCATCCGCGCCTGTGTGCCCTTGGCTCCTTTGCACAACCCGGCGAACCTGCTGGGCATCGACGTGGCGATGCAGGCCTACCCGGGCATCCCCCACGTTGCCGTCTTCGATACCGCGTTCCACCAGAGCATGCCGGAGGCCTCCTATCGTTACGCAATCGATCGGCAGACCGCTGACGAGAACCGGGTGCGCCGCTATGGGTTCCACGGGATCTCCCATGAATACGTGAGTCGGCGGGCGGCCGCGCACTTGGGACTCGACCCTCGCCTCGCCCGGATCATCACCTTGCATCTGGGCAACGGCGCCTCGGCCTGCGCGGTTCGCGGCGGCGCCAGTGTCGACACCTCGATGGGGCTGACCCCGCTTGCTGGCCTCGTCATGGGCACCCGCAGCGGCGACGTCGACCCCGGAGTGCTCCTGCACCTACTGCGCACGGGCATGTCGGTCGACGAAGTCGACACCTTGCTCAACCGCTCCTCAGGGCTCAAGGGTCTGTGCGCGGACAACGATTTGCGAAGGGTGCACCGGCGAGCCGAGCAGGGCGACGACCTCGCTGCCTCGGCCCTGGAGGTCTACGTCCATGGCATCCGGCACTATCTCGGGGCCTACCTGGTCGAACTCGGCAGCGCCCACGCCATCGTCTTCACCGCCGGGGTCGGGGAGAACGATCCGGCAGTGCGGGCGGCAGTCTGCGAAGGCCTGCAGGAGCTGGGCATCGAGGTGGATCCGCAGATCAACGAGGCCGCCCTGGGCCCGGAGTTGCCCGTGGACATATCAACGACCGCCAGCGCCGTTCGCGTACTGGTGATCCCCACTGACGAGGAACTCGAGATCGCGACGGCAACCATTTCGGCCATCAACTGAGCCCCAGCGCGGCGTGCCTGCGCAGTTTTGTCACACCCTGGCTTCATGCTGCAGGCATGAGCACCACAGGTACAACCTCACATGACCAGGCCGCCGAGTTGGACGGCCGACTTTGGGATGTGCATCGTCTGCTTCGCAGCGGGGACGTAGAGCGCGCCCGTGTGGAGTCAGCCCTGCTGATCGCCGACTCCGAAGCCGCTGGCAATGACTGGATCGGCGAGCAGTTGCACGATCTCTGGCACGCGCAGCCAGCCCGCCGCTCCGCCTGACTTTCCCCCTGAGGTCACAGCGCCACCTTTGAGCGCTGACCGATCCCCGGGGCCGCCAGGGCGTGGTATCCGCCATCCACGTGCAGGATCTCCCCGCTGATCGCCCTGCCCATATCCGACAACAAGAAGCACACGGCATCGGCTACCGGCGTGGCATCCCCGGCGTCCCAGCCCAGTGGAGCGGCCTCGTAGGCGTCCAGCAGACTCTGGAAGTCGGGGATACCACCGGCAGCTCGGGTGTGCAACGGCCCCGCCGCCACCAGGTTGGCCCTGATGCCTCGCGGGCCGAGATCTCTGGCGACGTAGCGCATGGTCGCTTGCAGGGCGACCTTGCACACGCCCATCCAGTTGTACACAGGCCAGGCCCGGCCGTCGGCATCGAAGTCCAGGCCGACCACAGATGCGCCCTTGGCTGGAGCGCATTTGGACACCACGTCGGCCAATCGGGCGAACGAGGTGGTGGACGTGCGGAAGGCCAACTCGATGGCCTCATCGCTGGCCGACAAGAAGTCCCCGGCCAGCGCCTCCCTGGGCGCGAACGCAATCGCGTGCAGCGCGCCGTCTACCTCGCGTCCGTCCAACTGGTCGACCAACCCCTGGTAGTCACCCGCTCGTGTGGCGTCCAGGGTCAGGATCTCCGGCATCCGGGGAAGGGCACACGAGGCAGCCTCGGTGAGGTCGCGCACCCGGTCGAAGGTGGTCAGGATCACCTCCGCGTTGTGCAGTTGGGCGCGTTCGGCCACCGCCCAGGCGATCGAGTCGGTGGTGACGACACCGGTGATAAGGAGTCTCTTCTGCGTCAACATGTTCATCCCTGCTTGCTCATGACGGATACGGCCTGGTCGTTGCTGCGTGCCAGCCATGGCTGCCATTGCAGGTCGGTACCAAGCGCAAAGGCCTCACCGGTACCGGGCGCGATGGCTGCCAGCGCGATCCACTCGTTCGCGACCAGTGCGGCCACGTCCGGGTGCTGGTCGAGGACCGTCACGATGTCCGCCGGATCCGCGTAGACGACCACCTGCAGGCGCAGCGGTTCGTGCATCCAGTTGGCCTCGTTCAGCGGTTGCTCACGGAATACGCCCTGCCACGGCAGCCCGACCCGCAGGTCGCCGCCGGCACCACTGAACACCGCGTAATCCCCCACTACATTGTGTGTGGTCTTGTCCCCGGCACCGAAGTGCTGCGGGTCAACCGTGGCGAAGTAGTACTGGTTGTTGATCCACTGCGTCACCACCATGGGCGCCGTCAAGAGCAGTTCCAGCGTGGAGCCATCGACGTCCAGACCCGGTTCGTAGGAGTGCAGGAACACCCGTCCCGACAGGTTGAGGCCCTTGGTCATCGCCCGGGGGCCGATGACGAACGCAGCGTTGCCGGCCAAGCCCCACTCGGGTTGCGGCTCGGCCCAGTCCGCGGCGCGACGCGCGGCGGCACGGGCATCAACACCGGACACCCCGGGCAACTCGACCATCCTTTCGGCCCGGGCTGACGCCCCCGCGGCAGCCAGGTCCGCGCGCAAAGCCCCAACCTTCTGCCGGTGACTGTCGGGCACGTCCTGCTCCTCGATGAGCACCTGGTCGGTCGTGGTGTTGTGCCACGCGGGCACGGCCACCGTGCTCTCGGGGATCGTGATTCCGTGCTCCTGGCGCAGCCGCCTGCGCACCCGCGGATCGTTGACGACCGCAGCCATCACTCGGGCGTTCACGTATCCGCCGTTTCCGCCGCAAGCCCCGCAGTCGTACGCAGCGGCAAAGGCGTTGTTCTCCACCTTGGCTGCGTGACCGGTCACCAGGATGACCGGCGCGAGGTTCTCCACCAGACCCAGGGCACGAAGCATTCCGGCCGCTGCCGCCGTGCGCTGCTCGACAGTCATTCCCATACCGACCTTGTCGCTACTTCCCGCCACATCAAGGTGGCCAACATGCAGGTCACCGCGGTGAGTTGGTTGCAGTCGGTCCCGCCAGCGTCCCCACAGACCCGGTGCGGCGGTCTGCGCGAGCGCATCCAGACCGGCGAGCACCCCCAGACCCTCGGCGACGGCGAAGGCACTTGCCGGACGCGCCGTCGAGGACACCAAGCCGCCCCTGATCGCGGTGGGTGTTCCGTAGGAGTTGCTCAGCGAGTCGTCCTCGGTGATGGTGAACGCCGGCTTGAGCAGGACAGGGCACTGGTCGCTCGACGAGCCGCTGACCGTCTCATGGCGCAGCGCGACCCCGAAGAACCCGGCGAAACCGTGCGTGTCGTACTCACCCTGAGCCTCCAGGTGCCGGCGGAACCGCTCCGAGCGGACATCGATACACATGATGACGTGAGCCGTGGGCGTCTCGTCACGCTCAACCGGTTGGCCCGCCCGGGTACTCACCTGGTCCATCAGGCCATTGCGGTAGCGCTGCTCCCAAGCCCTCTGCCAGACCGCGACCCGAGCGCTGGGCAACAACTCGTTGGCGATCTCAAGCCCTTCGCGGGCCTCAGCCACACCCAGCAGGTCGACTACAGCAGCAAGTTCGGCCGCAGCCCACTCGCGTTCGGTCTGCTCAGAGCGCGACCACACCCGAGCACCCGCTGCCGCGCTCCCGAGCACATCGAAAGTGACGCGGATGGCCAGGAGGTCGGCGATCAATCCCGGGTCGCGCTGCTTCAGGTGGGCTGCCCAGCCCGGGTCTTTCGCAACCAATCGTGACAGGTAGCCGACCTGCTCGGAGGCCGGAACCACGTTGTGCAGCAACACCGCGACCGCTTCCGCGGGCTGCTCGGGAAGCGAACGCACGGCGACACCGAGGCCTCGAAGACCGAGATCCTGCACATCTGACTGGAACGTCTGCCAGAGCCCGCCGGCAAAGGGCTGGCCGCTATTGGCCAGGGCCGTCCAGGCATTGGCAAGCCCTGAGACCCTGTCGCCGATCCCGGTCTGCTCACCAAGGGTGCGTGGGAGCGCACTGGGACGCGGGAGCACGGCGGCGATCTGGTCGTCGCTGAGCCCGGACAACAACTCCGCGGCGTTCGACTTCGACTGCGGGCTCAATTCCCATTGGGCACGCCGCGTCAGGAAGTCGGCCACGGTCTCGTTGGGCAGTGAGAAACCGCCTGCCGCGGCAATGAGGTCGTCGCGTGTGAAACGCCCTGCTGACATCGCCTGCAGGTACTGGGACTCATCCATGTGGGAGCGCGCCCCCCAGGTCCGGGCGGCAACCTCAGCCGCGTCGGAGAAGGCCATGGCCTGCAGCCCGGACAGCGGGTTGACCGCAACCGCGGAGTTGATCGGCCACATCGGGCCGACCATGGCGGACGCGGCATCCATGGCCACGTCCACCGAAGGCGCGTCGGTCGGGGCAACAGGGGGAACCTGGCCCTTGATCCGGGTCGCGGTGTCCACGACCAGCGGGCTGACCAAGGGGCGCAGCCAGTTCTTCGAGACCGCGTACATACCCAGCGACCCGAGGACCAGCACAGCCAGCGTCAGGGTTAGCGCGCCGGCCCCTGACCAGACACCGGGCATCTCAAAGATGCGCACCCAGACACCGAGCGCCACAACGTAGGCGAGTAGTCCTGCCACGGTCGCGACCATGGACCACGCACGGCCACGAGCAGTTGAGTGCACTGCGGTGCGAACATCCGGCCAGACCAGTGCGCACAGAGCGAATGTGGCAGTGACACCGGCGACGGCCAGGGGCACCAGATCCACCACAGGTCGTGAGACCCACGTGTTGACTCCAAGTCCGATGACCACTGCGCTGATACCTGCCAGCATGAGCGCCATGGGGACCTTGACCCCGGAGAGGTCAGGGGTCCTGGGCCGCCGTGGGGCACCGCCGGCCCGCAGGAACAGCCAGCCCTTGTAGAAGCCGTGCCCGATGAGGTGCAACATCGCGAAGGCAGGCAGGCCCAGACCGACCTGGACAGTCATGTAGCCCATCTGGGCCGACGTCGAGCTGGCCAGTTTGCCCTTCACATCGGGACGCACACGCATCGCCGCGGTGCCCAGGACAGCCGTGATCCCGCCCACAACAACCAGCGCCAGCAGCACCATCGGCGAGGACGAGAACACGCCCCAGTAGAGGACTGCCAGCAGACCGAGTCCATTGACCACACCGGCGTGCAGCAGAGCAGAGACTGGCGAAGGGGCCTCCGCGGTCAGCGGCAGCCACCGCCACGCGGGGACCAGCGCCGAACGCACGATTCCGGCAATGGCCATGAGCGCGGGAACAACCCACGAGACCTCACCGATCTCGGAGCGAGACGACGTTCCGCCCAGGATGAGCACCACGAAGGCGGCCCACAGGGCAACATCGCCCACCAGCAGTCGGGCCGCCACCCGCCGCCCTGCGCGACGAGCAGTCGGGGTGTCGGCGTGGGCGACCAGGGCAGCCACTGCCAGTCCGCTGACCGTCCAGCCGACCGCCGTGAGCAGCACCGGGTCCGCAACCACGGCCAGCCACAGTGCAAGGATCGCGAGGCCCAGGTAGGCGGCGAATCGACCCTGCCGAGCTTGGCCGCGCAGGTTGCGCGCCGAGTAGGCGGCCACCAGCCACCCCATGGTGAGGATGAAAGCCCCCAAGAGAATCGATTCCGCGGTGAACCAGAAAGGTCCGACAGGCTCTCCGAAGAAGACCCACGAGGCGAACAGAAAGGCGATCAGGCCCGCGAGGGTGCCCTTCGCAACATGACTGATGTTCGGCATGAAGCAATATTAGCGTATTTCAGTTCAGGTATTGCAAGCCCTATGTCGGACGTGTCGTCATTGGCCTTCGCCTGTGATGAACGGCTGTCCGCACACCGACAGGCTGTAGTTGTTCACGTTGGCCTCCGCGGCCGCAATGACGTCTTCGTTCTGCGCCAACCAGGCATCCGCGCTCGCTGCCTGTTTGGGGCTACCGGTGACCGTGAGGGCCAGCTTGCGCACCGATTCGGCATACAGCGCCAGGTCCTCCTCGATCGCACCCGGAGCCACCGCTTGGGCGCCTTCGACCAGCGCCACGAACTGGGTCGGATCCTCGACCTGCTGGGCCGCGCCGGAGGCCTTCTTCAGGTACGCGCAGAACGTCGTGTCCGCGGCCTTCTGCTCGATGGGGCTCTTCGAGACCGTCACAGTGGGACTGGTCGTTACGGCCGGAGTACTGGGCTCCGGCGTCGGGGTCTGCGACTGCGGTAGTTGGGAGACCGTCGCGCTGTCCACCGGTTCCGGCGCTGATTCGGTCTGTGAACAACCTGCGAGAACCCCGGCGAACAGCAGCACGCCGATCATTGCCTTCATGCAGACCACGGTAGCCCAGCGCTTAGAAGTGATCCTCGTAGTAGGTGATGCGGTCACGTCGCGAGGGGGTTTCGATCAGCATCTGGCCCATGGACACCGTCATGGAGCCCAGCAGATTGGCAAGGTTGGCGAAAGCGTTCAGTCGAACTGGCATGGCGACCACCTCCTGCCCCAAGCCTTGCGCGGCCTTGTTGCCGTGGTGTGAACGGCGGGTACACATCCGGCTCGCGTGCCGAACGGTAAACAGCCAACGGACTGTGGCGTTGTTGCTGGGCCCTTCGCTGAGATGTCGCGTTGTTGCTGGTTTTCGCGCCGGAAACCAGCAACAACACAGCAAGCGAGCCGCCGGCCCCTCAACAACGCGACAATCGGCGCCTCTACTCCGGACGGACGATGGGGAACAGCATGGTGTCGCGGATGTTCTGCCCGGTCAGCATCATGATGACGCGCTCGACCCCCATCCCCTGCCCGCCGGCTGGGGGCATTCCGTACTCCAGGGCGCGCAGGAAGTCCTCGTCCACCTCCATGGCCTCCACGTCGCCGGCCGCAGCCAGCAGACTCTGAGCCACCAGCCGGTCGCGCTGGTCGAGCGGGTCGATCAACTCGGTGTAGGCGGTGCCCAACTCGGCACCCCAGCCGACGAGGTCCCACTTCTGAGCCAATCTGGGCTCCGAAGGCATCTTCCGAGTCAGGGGCGAGACCTCCGTAGGGAAGTCCAAGTAGAACGTGGGGAACGTCGTGGTGCTCTCACACAGTTCTTCGTACAACTCGAGCACCACCTGCGAGGCATCCCACGAGGGGTCCATCGGGATCCCCAAGCGCGCCGCGTGGGCGCGCAGGACCTCTTCGCTGGTGTCGACGGTGACCTCCTCGCCCAGTTTGGCGCTGACCGCCTCGTGCACGGTCATCGTCGGCCACTCCGGCGAGAGGTCCACCTCCTCGTAGCCACCGTCCTCCAGGGGCCGCCGCGCGATCGGCTCGCCATAGACAGCCGTGGCGATCTCCAGAATCAGCTCGCGGGTCAGCACCCGCATCGTCTCGTAACTGCCATAGGCGTCGTACACCTCGAGGCTGCTGAACTCCGGGTTATGGCTGGTATCAGCGCCCTCATTACGGAAGTTGCGGTTGACCTCGAAGATCTTCTCAACACCACCGACCAGCAGTCGCTTGAGGAACAGCTCCGGTGCGATCCGCAGGTACAGGCGCATGTCGTAGGCGTTGATGTGGGTGATGAACGGACGCGCGTTCGCCCCTCCGTGCACGGTCTGCAGCATCGGGGTGTCCACCTCGAGGAAGTCCCGGCGCCACAGACTCTCGCGCAGTGCCCGGATCGCCGTCGAGCGCAGGGCGACCATCTCGCGTGACGAGTCGTTGACGATGAGGTCCACGTACCGCTGGCGGGTGCGGGCCTCGGGGTCTGTGAGCCCCGCGTGCTTGTCGGGCAATGGCACCAGGCACTTCGAGGTGATCACGAAGTCCGTGGCCATCACCGACAGTTCCCCGCGCTTGCTCGTGATGACCTGGCCGACGACCCCGACATGGTCGCCCAGGTCGACCTCATTCTTCCAGCGGTCGAGCGCTTCCTGGCCCACCTCGGCCAAGGACAGCATCACCTGCATCTGCCCGGACCAGTCCTTCACCTGCGCGAAGACCAACTTGCCTGTCACCCGGTTGAGCATCACGCGGCCCGCGATCCGCACCGTCTGGCCGGTGCGGGCATCGGCCTGCAGATCTGCGAACTGTGACCGGATGTCGCCGATCATGTCCGTACGGTCGAAGTCTGTGGAGTAGGGATCTACGCCACGCGCCCTGATCTGCTCGAGCTTGTGCCGACGCACCAACTCCTGCTCGGGCAGCCGTCGCAGCGCCACCTCGGACTGCTCGGCGTCCTGCTGGCTCAACTGCGCGGCAACCGGTTCCCACAATGCCACCGGCGACAAGGCCGCGCCGTCGGCCAGCGACTCCCGACGACTGCTGGTGAACGGCAGCCCTGGCTTCTCCACAAACCCCTCTGCGAGGCCCGCAGCGATCCCCACCCGGGGCAGGTCCCCGGAGCGTTCGAACAACAAGTAGCGCGGCACCCAGTTGGGTTCGTACTTCTCGTTTGACTTGTACAGCGACTCCAACTGGAACCAGCGGCTGGCGAACATCAGCAGACCGCGCGAGGCCCGCATCACCGGCCCGGCGCCGATCTTGGCACCCTCCTCGAAGATGGCGCGCATGACCGCGAAGTTGAGCGACAGCCGGTCGACGCCGATGACGGGGCCAGCCTGAACCGTGGCCGTGACCATCGTCTCCATCGAGCCGTTCTCAGCTTGCGGATCGCGGCGCATGAGATCCAGGGAGATGCCCCGGGAGCCCCACGGCGAGAACGAGAGCAAGCCTTTGCGCACGCCCTCAGGGTCGAAGATCTCGGTCAGGACGCAGTCACCGTCCAACGGATCCCCAAGGCGACCCAGTGCCATCGAGAAACCGCGTTCGTTGTCGGTGTCGCGCCACCGGTCGGCGTCCACGATCACGGCGGCCATCTGGTCCTGCGGGATGTCGCGGTGCCGGCGGACCCGCGTTGTGTACCCGTCGCGCTCCAGACGGTGCACGGCCTGCCGGACCGCCCGCATGTGGCGTCCGTCGAGGGTGTATTCGGAGAATTCGATGATCGCCTCATCGCCGAGCGACAGGGCCTCAAGGCCGGCACGCACGTAGGCCTCAGCGCCCAACTCGGAGGCTCCCATCACCGCAGGCGCCCACCCGAAGTGCCGCGCTTGCTCCAGCCAAGCTTCAATCGCCGGCGGCCAGCTCTCAGGGTCCCCGATGGGATCGGCGGACGCCAGGCTCACACCATTGACCACGCGATAGGTCACGGCCGCTTTGCCCGAGGACGACCAGACCACCGACTTGTCGCGACGGGTCGCGAAGTAGGCCAGCGAGTCCCGGTCGCCCTGCTCGTGCAGCAGCACACGCAGGTCCACCTCGTCCTGGGCCCCGATGCGGCGCTGGTTGCCCCGGGTGCGGAACAGGGCGAAACCGAATGCCACATAGACGACCGTGCCCAGCCCGCCGAGCAGGAAGGGAACCGGCCGAGTCGCGCGACCTTCGATGCCGGTGGTTTCGGCGGATCCGAGACCGCCCAGGACGTTGAGGGCCGAATACCCCCAGGAATCGCCGCGTGCGACCGAACCCGGCAAAGCCTCCACCATCGCCCATCCGATCGGGATGACGATGGCGAATCCGATGACCAGGGTGGCGATCGCCACGAACACGTTTCGCCGCGGAACGACGGCGAAGAACTCCTTGCGGGCCACGATCAGCACCACGAACAAGACCAGCGAGGTCGACGCCGTAAAGACTTCCTTGGTTCGCAGGTCGGGTTCGGATGCGATCAGCCCAACGGACACGAGCATCCCCAGGCCCAGCAGGATCACCATGAACCACCAGGCGGACCGCTTGCGCTTACCCAGGGCCGAGCCGAAGATCGCCAGCAAGGCAGCCCACGCCAGGTTCGGCGGCGCGGGGACGAGGACGACCTCGATGACCTCCCGAACCCCGCTCAGCGCCCTCGCCAGCGGCGGAAAGACCGCCGTGACCGCGCTGAAAACGGCCACCGTGAGCAGCAGTGCTCGAAGCACGTTGGGTACGTGGCTGGTCCACCCCGAACCCGGCACATAGCGCCTGCTCGGTATCTCGGTCTCGATCCGGCGGTTCAGGTCCTGCGCCGAGCTCTGCGCTGCGTCGAGCGTCATGTCTTCAGTTCCTCCAGATCGACGAAGAGTTGCAGGCTCTCCGGATTCGCCAGTGCTTGGGTGTTGCGCACAGAGCGCCCGTGGACGACATCAGCGACTGCCAACTCGGCCAGTTTGCCCGATCGCGTGCGCGGCATGTCCTGCACGGCAATGATCCGGGCGGGCACGTGTCGCGGCGAGCACCGTTCGCGCAGACGCTTGACGATGCGCGCGCGCAGCAGATCGTCGAGTTCGTGGCCCGGGATGAGCCTGACGAACAGCACTATCCGGGTGTCGTCGTCGAACTCCTGCCCGACTGCGATCGCCTCCAGAACCTCATCGAGGGCCTCGACCTGCCGGTAGATCTCCGCGGTGCCGATGCGCACGCCAGCGGCATTGAGCGTCGCATCGGAACGACCCAGGATCACCAGGCCGTCGTGCTCTGTCCACGCAGCGAAATCCCCATGTGTCCAAAGGCCGGGGAAACGTTCGAAGTACGCAGCGGTGTACCGCGCATCCTCGGGATCATTGACGAACCCGATCGGCATGCTGGGCAGGGCGTTGCGGCAGACCAATTCGCCGGTTACGCCGGCCTGGCCGCGCAGACTCGAGCCATCCTCGTCGAGCACGTCGACGTCGGCGCCCAGTGCCGGCGCCTGCAGTTCGCCGGGCCAGACCGGTGAGGTGGGATCACCCAACGCGAAGCATCCGCAGATGTCGGTCCCTCCAGAAATGGAGGCGAGATGAACCTCGGGCTTGACGGCCTCGTATACGTACGCAAACCCTTCCGGCGACAGCGGCGAACCAGTCGAGCCCACAGTCCGCAACGACGAGAGATCCCGGCTGGCACCGGGGGTCAAGCCCTGCTTGCTACAGGCATCGAGGTACTTGGCACTCACCCCGAACAACGTGATCTGCTCCTGTTCGGCGATCTCCCAAAGGTGATCCGGTCCCGGGTGGAAGGGTGAGCCGTCGTAAAGGATCACGGTGGCACCTGCGGCCAGTGCGCTGACCAGCCAGTTCCACATCATCCAGCCGCAGGTCGTGAACCAGAAGACCCGATCGCCGGCACGGATGTCCATGCTCCACCGCTGCTCGGATGCATGCTTGAGCAGGAACCCGGCCGACCTGTGCAGGATGCACTTTGGGACCCCGGTGGTTCCCGAGGAGTACAGGACGAAACCGGGGGCCTCGAACGGCATCGGAACGAAATCCAACTCCGCGGGCCGAGCGAGGATGTCGTTGAAGGCGATGGTGGTCTGATCCAGTTCCACCGTCGCGCCCTCATCGAGCTCGCCCACCAACCACACCTGACGCAGGCCAGGCAGCCCCTCGGCGATCTCCCGCAGCGCGCCGCGGCGGTCATGACGCTTCCCGCCGTAGACGTAGCCGTCAGCGGCAACCAGCACCTTCGGATCCACCTGGGAGAACCTGTCAAGGACACCGGCCGGGCCGAAATCCGGACTGGTCGAGGTGAACACCGCCCCGATCGCCTCCACAGCCAGCATGGTGATCACCGTCTCAGGGGTGTTGGGCATCCAGGCCGCGACGACGTCGCCCTGAGCCACGCCCGCGTCCAGAAGCCCCCGACGCACCGAGCCGACCGCCTCGCGCAGTTGCGACCACGACCACACGCGGCGCTGCCCGTCTTCGCGCCGGAACACCAGAGCCGTGTCGGCCGCTCCCGGCACGGTCTGGCCGGCCAGCAGGTTCTCGGCGTAGTTCAACGTCGCGGCGGGGAAGAACTTGGTGCCTCGCAGATCGTGCCCGGCAGGGGGCGGTACCACGGCCGGGCCGTCACCCCGGTCCCCCACCACATCACACTCGCCCCACACCAGATCCCAGAAGTCACCGGGGGATGCCACGGAGAAATCGTGGAAGTCGGCCATCGTGACCATCGGCATGTCCGTGATGGCTTCCACCTCGTCCATCACCTTGCGGACCGATGAACGCTGGACGGCGGCCGCGTCAGGCCGCCACAAAGGTTCGGGCACTCCCCGAAGTTAGCCGATGGGGCTGGCGGCGGGGGATTCAGTGGCTGCTGGCGTCGCGGATTCCGACGGTGTGGCCGCGGTCGTGGGCGACGCAGACGGCGACGGAGACCCCGAGATGGAGATCACCGCTGCCGCGCTGGCCTCCAGCTTGCTGGCTTCCGCACGCAGTTTCTCAGCGTCCGCTGGGTCCACCTGACCGCCATTGTCCAGAGCGGTCGTCGCCACGGATGCGCCGTCGGTCACCGACACCTGGAACGTCTCCACGAACGTGCGGTAGAACTCCGGCGCGTTACCCGCCGACACAGCGGCAACACACGCGCTCTGGTACTGGTCCATGATCGGCTTGATGTCCTTGGCCAGTTGCTCGAAGTACGCCTGGTTCTCCTCGAGGTCCTTGGCGATTGCCACGTCGTTGAGACGCGCCGCCACTGAAGTGCTCAGGTCGTCGGCGGTGAGGGCGGCCCCCAAATCGGAGCAAGCCGGATCCACCGTGCCTGAGAACGTGGCCGTGACATCGACCTGGCCGTTGGTGTTCCCCGAGCCGCCGGTGCTGGAGCCGCGGAACAGGAAGAACCAGAGCAGACCCAGGATGAGAACCCCGACCAGCAAGGTCCCGATCACCAGCGCAGCGAGGCGTTTACCCGAGGTCTTGGACCGGCCATCGGCGGACGTGACGGGCATCCCGGTGAGCGGGTCGATCGTCTCAGCAGTCGGGAAGACGTTGGTCTGACCCATGGGCGAGCCGGGCGCCAAACCCTGGGGCACCGCTGCCGGAGGAACTGCCGATCCCCAGGTCCCACCGGGGGGCTGTTGCCAACCACCCTCAGGCTGCACCGGAGCCTGACCCCACTGCTGCTGCTCAGGCTGCACCGGAGCCTGACCCCACTGCTGCTGCTCAGGCTGCACCGGAGCCTGACCCCACTGCTGCTGCTCAGGCTGCACCGGAGCCTGACCCCACTGCTGCTGCTCAGGCTGCACCGGAGCCTGACCCCACTGCTGCTGCTCAGGCTGCACCGGAGCCTGACCCCACTGCTGCTGCTCAGGCTGCACCGGAGCCTGACCCCACTGCTGCTGCTCAGGCTGCACCGGAGCCTGACCCCACTGCTGCTGCTCAGGCTGCACCGGAGCCTGACCCCACTGCTGCTGCTCAGGCTGCACCGGAGCCTGACCCCACTGCTGCTGCTCAGGCTGCACCGGAGCCTGACCCCACTGCTGCTGCTCAGGCTGCACCGGAGCCTGACCCCACTGCTGCTGCTCAGGCTGCACCGGAGCCTGACCAGCTGCAGTCCAGGGGTCGACTGGCTCGGGAGTTGGAACGCTGGGGCCGGGCACCTGCGCGCCTGGCATCGGCTGAGTGTTCTCCGACCAGCCCCCGCCGTCCCACCAGCGCACCTGGCTGGCATCCCGCGGGTCCTGGTACCAACCAGGGGACGGGTTTCCGTTAGCCATCTCGCAGCACCTTTCGCTCGTCTGTCTAAACAGTAGTCGGCACACCAAGGCGTGGCGATGAGAAGGAATCCGCGCGCTGGCCGATTACAAACAGTCACGTACCGGCCAGCTCCAAGACGCGTCAAGCGCCCTGCATGTCCTCCAGACTCATGCCCTTGGTCTCCCTGATGAACTTCACCACGAAGAAGAAGGACAGAACCGCGAACACCGTGAAGACGCCGTACGCGAAACCCAGACCGATGTCGGACATCCCCGGGAACGAGACACTGACGATGAAGTTCGCCATCCACTGCGCAGCGGCTGCCACGGCCAATGCGGCGGCCCGGATCCGGTTCGGGAACATCTCGCCCAGCAGCACCCACACGACCGGGCCCCACGAGACACCGAAGAACACGACGTACAGGTTCGCCGCGACCACAGCCATCGGACCTGCGGCCCCGGTCAGGTACGGGGTGCCGATGGAATCCACTCCCGAACAACCGGCCTGACCGGCGTCGACGAGAGCCTGCGTGCAGGTGGCGGCCGTTCCGAACAGCAGGGCCATCACTCCCAGCGTCACCGCCATGCCGGCCGAACCGACCAGGAGCAACGGTTTTCGCCCGATCCGGTCCACCAGCGAGATCGCCACCAAGGTCACCACCACGTTCGTGGTGTTGGTGATCAAGGTGATCAGGAACGCCTGGGACTCATCGAAACCCACAGATGCCCAGATGCTGTTCGAGTAGTAGAAGATCACGTTGATGCCTACGAACTGCTGGAAGACGCTCAACCCGATTCCGATCCACACGATCGGCTGAAGCCCCACGACCTTGCCCTTGAGATCACTGAACCTGCGGCTTGTGATCGCCTGACAGAGACGCCTTGATCTCGGCAACCTTGGCGTGCTGATCCCCATCGAGCACCTTGGAGAGCACCTCAGCGGCCTCTTCGTCCTTGCCGATCGCCACCAGGTACCGCGGCGACTCCGGGATCGTCAGCGCCAGACTCCCGTACACGATCGCCGGGATGAGCATGACCAGGAACATCCACTGCCAGGCTTCCAGGCCCAGCAGCCAGGTGTTGTTCGCGTTCGTCTCGGGTTTGCCGGCACTGGCCGCGTTGAGGATGAAGTAGTTGGTGAGCGCGGTTGTGAAAATGCCCAGCACGATGGCCAGCTGCTGCAGCGATCCCAACCGTCCGCGCAGTTGCGCCGGGGCGATCTCCGCGATGTACATGGGTGCGATCACCGAGGCGATTCCGATGCCCGCGCCGCCGATGAATCGCCAGAACATGAGGTCCGCGACACCCAGCGGGAAGGCCTGCCCGACTGCCGCTATCAGGAACAGGACCGCGGCGATGACCATAACTCGGCGACGGCCGAACTTGTTGGCCAACGTGCCGGCGAACCAAGCGCCTACCGCGGAGCCGAGCAGTGCGATCGCAACGACGAATCCGATCGCGCCGCCGATGTCGAACTTGACCTTGAGCGCGTCGACCGTGCCGTTGACCACGGCTGAGTCGAAACCGAACAGGAAGCCTCCCAGGGCGGCCACGATGGCCATCCGTAGGACACGACCGGTGTGGTACTTCTCTTCCACAACTGGACCGCTGTCACCGGCTCCGGGCAAGGGACCGTGCGCCATGGCTGCCTCCATTCCTCGATGAAGGTGAAACTAGCGAGTCCGGTCCCGCTATTGCGCGATCACGCGCCCGGAACGTCCCTGACCCATCGGTTGTCGCGTTGTTGCCGGTCCCCGTCCTCGAATGTCGTGTTGTTGCTGATTTCAAGCGCTCGAACCAGCAACAACACCACAAATGCGCTCCCACGGTCGCAACAACGTGACAAACGGGGGCGGCATGGTCAAATGCTTGCCCACAGCGCATTAGCGCCGCGAATGCGCTGATATCGTCTCTTCTATGCCGCACCTGCGGGTCAAAGACGCCGCTGAACTCCTCAATGTCAGTGACGACACCGTGCGCAGACTGGTTGAGGCGGGTCGACTGTCGGTCACCGCCGACGAAGTTGGGCGGCAGGTGATCGACGGCGGACAATTGGCAGATCTCCTACGCGAGCGCGCCCAGCCGCCCGAAGGCCTTGCACCGCAGTTCGGCGCGCAACCGGTTCCGTGGCCTGGTCACCGAGATCCGGATGGACGCGGTCATGGCCCAGGTCGAGATGCAGTGCGGTCCCCACAGAGTGGTGTCACTGATGTCCAGCGAGGCCGTGCGCGACCTCGGCCTCGAGGTGGGCAGCGTGGCCAGCGCGGTGGTCAAATCCACCAACGTCATCGTCGAAGCCCCATGAAAGCCCTGGTCGCGGCGCTGATCCTGCCACTCGCGACAGCTGGCTGCTCCGGTCCCGAACGGCCCGGAGTCACCGTGTTGGCGGCCTCCTCACTCAAGGTGCCGTTCGAGCGACTGGAAACCGCGTTCGAAAAAGCCAACCCGGGGTCTCAGATCACCGTCAACTTCGCCGGTTCAGCTGAACTTGTGACCCAGATCCAGCAGGGTGCGCGTGCTGATGTGCTGGCAACCGCGGACGAAGCGACCATGGATTCCTCGGAACTCACCGGCGCGCAGATCTTCGCAACGAACACCATGTCGATCGTCGTACCCGCGGACAATCCCGGGAACGTCACCGGTCTGGCTGACCTGGAGCGCCCGGAACTGCTCGTGGTGGTGTGCGCACCCCAGGTCCCGTGCGGGGCCGCGACCTCCCGGATCGAGGCCAGCAGTGGGATCGACATCTGGGCTGACAGCGAGGAGAGCTCGGTCACCGACGTTCTCGGCAAGGTCCGTACCGGCGAGGCAGATGCTGGGATCGTCTACGCCTCCGACGTGCAGGCCGCCAGCCCGCAGGTGAAGGCGATTTCGATCCCCGTGCGCTACAACACCGTGAACCGCTATCCGATCGCGCTCGTGAGCGAGGACCCACAGGCTCGTGCATTCATCGACCTCGTGCTCAGCCCGCAAGGCCGCCGGGTACTGCGCGAGACCGGGTTCGGCCCCCCGTGACGACACATCTGCCCCGCTGGATCTACGTACCGGCCGGACTGGGTGCCTTGTTCATCGCGGCACCCGTGGTGGCCATGTGCCTGCGCGTTCCGTGGCGGGACTTCCCCAGCCTGATCACGTCCGAAGCAGCGGTCTCTGCACTCGCCCTGAGCCTTCGCACCTCGGCGATCGCGACGATCCTGTGCCTACTGGTGGGAGTGCCCATGGCCTTGGTGCTCGCCCGGTCGAAATCGCCTTTCGTGACCGCTGCCCGGCCGTTCGTACTGCTTCCCTTGGTGCTGCCGCCGGTCGTAGCCGGAATCGCCTTGCTATACACCTTCGGCCGGCGCGGTCTGCTGGGTTCGACGTTCGAGGCCTTCGGAGTGCAGATCGCATTCTCGACCACAGCAGTCGTGCTGGCGCAGACTTTCGTGGCGCTGCCCTTCCTTGTGCTGAGTCTGGAGGGTGCGTTGCGCACCACCGGCGGGAGTTACGAGGCGGTTGCGGCAACGCTGGGCGCTTCCCCCACACTCACACTGCGCCGCGTCACGCTGCCGACTGTGGCCCCCGCGATCGGGGCAGGCGCGGTGCTGGCATTCGCCCGTGCTCTGGGCGAGTTCGGGGCGACCATCACCTTTGCCGGCAGCCTGCAGGGCGTTACGCGCACGATGCCTTTGGAGATCTACCTGCAGCGCGAGACCGACCCCGAGGCGGCAATCGCGTTATCCGTCGTGCTGGTCCTCGTCGCCGTGGCCGTGATCGGGATCGCCGCCAGGCGGGTGCGGGCATGAGTCTGCAAGCACGGTTCACGGTCCCCGACCGCAGCCTCGACGTCGAGTTCGGCATCGAGGCTGCGACAACCACTGCCCTGCTCGGTCCCAACGGCGCGGGCAAGAGTTCGGTCCTGCAGGTCCTGGCCGGTCTGCTGCCTGCAACGGGCAGCGCGTCGCTGGATCAGACGGTCCTTTTCAATGCCCATCACAGCGTCCCCGCCCATCATCGGGGCGTGGCCATGCTGGCGCAGGAGCCTCTGCTGTTCCCCCGCATGTCCGCAGTTGACAACGTGGCCTTCTCGTTGCGCGCACGAGGGTTGGGTCGCCGGGAGGCCACAGCCCGGGCGCACGAGTGGCTCGAGGCCGTGGCGGTCGCAGAACTGGCAGATCGTCCACCGCGCCAACTGTCCGGCGGTCAAGCACAACGTGTGGCGATCGCGCGGGCACTTGCAGCATCCCCGCGACTGCTGCTTCTGGACGAGCCATTGGCCGCCCTCGATGTGGATGTGGCCACCGGGGTCCGTGCGACCCTGCACCGCGTCCTGCACGACCGGATGGCCCTGATCGTCACCCACGAGATCCTCGACGCGGCCCTGCTGGCCGACCATATTCTCGTGATGCAGGAAGGCCGGATCGTGGAACAAGGGCCGACCGAAACAATCCTGCGGGAACCCAGAACCGCATTCGCAGCGCAGATCTGCGGGCTGAACATCCTGCGCGGTGTCGCCTCCGCCGGTGACCGCCTGCATTGCGATGTCGGTGAAGTGGTCGGCGCGGACAACGTCCTGCAGACAGGGACCCAGGCGATCGCGGCGTTCTCGCCGGCCAGCGTCTCGGTACACCGACACCGCCCGGAAGGCAGCCCGCGCAACGTCTTCACCGCCACCATTCGCGAACTGCGGCCTCTGGGCCACCTGATCCGGGTGCATACCCGCGAGGTCGACGCCGACCTCACTCCCGCAGCGATCGCCGAACTGCGGGTTCACCCCGGCGACGAGGTGCATCTGGCCATAAAGGCCGCTGAAGTGCGCCTGTACGCTGCCTGAACGCCACGGTTGTCGACCCTGAGTTTGTCGGTTCAAGGATCTTGAGGCATGATGATGCCCATGCCGAACACCACACAGTTCATGTGTATGTGTTCGTGTTGTCGCGCCTAGCCGCCGCCAATCAGCCATATCCATGGACGATCGGTGTCTGGGCCTCCCTCAGAGCCGATTCCCCTCACCTCTGAGCACCCTGCCGCCGGTCTCCGCTACCAGGAGAACCGATGTCGACCAGCACCCGACCCACCCGGAGCAAAGAGACCGGGCAGTGGGCCTTGGGACAACTCACGCCCCTGAACGAGAACGAGAAGTTCAAGCAGGAGGACGACGGGTTGAGCGCCCGTGCCCGCGTGGAGCAGATCTACGCCAAGGAGGGGTTCGCCTCCATTCCCGCTGAGGACCTGCGCGGCCGTCTGCGCTGGTGGGGCCTCTACACCCAGCGCCGTCCCGGCATCGACGGTGGCCGCACTGCCAGCCTCCCGCCCGAGGAACTCGACGACGAGTACTTCATGCTGCGGATCCGCAGTGACGGCGGGATGCTCTCTCTGGACCAGCTGCGCACGATCGCTGACATCTCCGTGCGCTTCGGTCGCAACACCGCAGACATCACCGATCGTCAGAACATCCAACTGCACTGGATCCGGATCGAGGACATGCCGCAGATCTGGAAGCTGCTGGAGGATGTTGGCCTGTCGACGACCGAGGCCTGTGGCGACACCCCCCGGGTCGTGCTGGGCTCCCCCGTCGCCGGGATCGCCGCCGACGAGATCATCGACGGGACACCTGCCATCGACGAGATCGTCCGGCGCTACGTGGGCGACCCGGAGTACTCCAACCTTCCCCGGAAGTTCAAGAGTGCGGTCTCCGGTTCTCCTCGCCAGGATGTTGCCCACGAGATCAATTGCGTGTCCTTCGTCGGCGTCGTCCACCCCGAGCACGGCCCCGGCTTTGACGTGTGGGTCGGTGGCGGGCTGTCCACGAACCCGATGGTCGCTCAGCGGTTGGGCGCCTGGGTTCCGCTGGATGAGGTCCCGGACGTCTGGGAAGGGATCATCAAGATCTTCCGTGACTACGGCTACCGGCGTCTGCGCAACCGGGCGCGGCTGAAGTTCCTGGTCGCCGACTGGGGTCCCGAGAAGTTCCGGGAGGTCCTGGAACAGGAGTACCTCAAGCGCACGTTGAGCGACGGTCCCGCCCCCGGTGAGCCGACCGGTCGCCGCGATCACATCGGCATCCACCAGCAGAACGACGGCCGCTATTACGTCGGTGCCGCACCCACGGTGGGCAGGGTGTCCGGCGAGAAGCTCGCCGCGGTTGCCGGACTCATGCAGCGGGCCGGCACGGACCGCCTGCGCCTCACCGCACACCAGAAACTCGTCATCCTCGACGTGGCCGATCCCGAAGCGCTGGCCCAGGGTCTGGAATCCCTCGGCTTGCAGGTGCGGGCATCTGAGTTCCGCCGGGGCGCGATGGCGTGCACCGGCATCGAGTTCTGCAAGCTGGCCATCGTCGAGACCAAGGCCCGCACCGCCGACCTGGTTGACCGGCTGGAATCGCACTTCGGCTCCCAGCTCGAGGGCACCGACCTGAGCATCCATGTGAACGGCTGCCCCAACTCGTGCGCCCGGTTCCAGGTGGCTGACATCGGTTTCAAAGGATCGCTGGTTCCTGACGCGAACGGGGACATGGTCGAGGGCTTCCAGGTGCATCTCGGCGGACGCCTCGGGCCGAATGCCGGGTTCGGCCGCAAGTTGCGCGCCCTTAAGGTCACGGCCGATGAGACCGGCGAATACGTGGAGCGGGTGCTGGGCAACTACGCCGAGCAGCGCACAGCCGGCGAGCCCTTCGCCGACTGGGTCGAGCGGGCCGAGGAGGACTCGCTGCGATGAACGTCGTGCACTTCTGCCCCTACTGCGGCGACGAGGATCTCTGGCCGGAGTCCGGCCATGGGACCTGGCGATGTCGGGCCTGCACCCGCACATTCACCGTCCGCATCGTCAAAGCAGAGGAACGCACATGAGTATCGAGACACAAACCAACACCCCAGAAGTCCTGGCCGAGCACGGCGCGGCGATCGTCGCCGGGGCTGCAGCCAGCGGCGCCGACCACGTCGAACTTGCCCGCACCGCCATCCGATGGGCCAGGCAGACCTTCGATTCACTGGTCCTGATGTCAAGCATGGGCGATGAGGTCTTGGTCCACCTGGCAGCACAGACAGCTCCCGGAATCGAGGTCGCCTTCATCGACACCGGCTACCACTTCGCCGAGACCCTCGGTACCGCCCACGCGTACGAGGTGACCCAACCTTTGCGCCTGCTGACCGTGAGACCGTTGCAGACAGTTGCCGAGCAGGATGAGCAGTACGGTCCGCGGTTGCACGAACGGGACCCCGACCGCTGCTGCGCCATGCGCAAGGTGGAGCCGCTGGAACGCACTCTGGCCGGACGCGACGGCTGGATCACCGGGATGCGCCGCATCGACGCCCCGACCCGGTCGGACATCGACATCGTGTCAATGGACGTCCGGCGGCACATGGTCAAGGTGAACCCCTTGGCGCTGTGGACCGAGGAGCAGACTCAGGCATACGCCGACGAGAACGGCGTGCTGCTGAACCCCCTGCGGCAGGCCGGTTTCACCTCGATCGGTTGCGCCCCATGCACCCGCGCGACCGCACCGGGCGAGGATCCGCGTGCCGGACGCTGGGCTGGCAACGCCAAGACGGAGTGCGGACTTCACGTCTGAGATCACGTGCGAACGGTTGTCACCCATTCGCACTAGCCGCACTTGACGCGACGGATTCCGCAATCAGCGCTATGGTGCGCTACGGAATCCTCAGACCTGCAAGGAGTGCCGATGAGTCGGACTGCCCGCGACGCCATTTCTCTGCCCCCGCCCCCCGCCGACTACGGCGTGGTGCTGCTCTCACACGGCAGTGCGGACCCCCGCGCACGGCTCGCGTGTGACCTGTTGGCGCGCAGAGTGGGGCATCGGCTCGGAGCATTCGTCGCCCAAGCAGTCCTGGACCTCGACCGCCCGCGCCTGGACGGGGCGGTGGCCTATCTGCAGTCAAAGGGGATCCGGGACCTGGTCGTGGTTCCCATGCTGCTGACCACCGCCTACCACGCCACCCAGGACGTGCCGGCGTTCGCGGCCGCCACCCAGGCCGCCCACCCGAACACTCGCATCACCATCGCCACGCCCATGGGCGCGGACCCGCACCTGCTCAAGGGGCTCGACGCCGTGCTCAAGACAGCCGGTTTCAGGCCCGATCCGCAGACAGCCGTGGTCCTGGCATCCGCCGGCTCGAGTTACTCCGCGGCCCGGACCCGGCACGCCGCGCTGGCCCTCGAATGGCGCACCCACGGTTGGGGCGCGTCCGCCGTTGCTTTTGCGTCGGGCGAGGGTCCCACGGTTGGCGACGCGGTGGGCCAATTGCAGGCTTCCGGGTACGAGCGGATCTGCGTGGCGCCCTTCGTCATCGCGCCCGGGGTCATGTCGCAGCGCATCGCCGCGGCAGCCCGTGAATCCGGGGCCCAGCCCATCACCGGAACCCTGCACAGCACCGATGCCGCGATGGAGGTCGTGTTGCGCCGGGTGCGCTCCGCGGTCGAACAGCGCGACATGCAACTCGCCTCGGGCTGAGCCACACCGACCGCGTGCAACGATGCGGTCATGGACTTCAACCTTCCCGAGGAGATCACCGCCCTTCGCGCCAGCTTCGCCGATTTCATCGACCGAAGCATCCGGCCCCTCGAAGACGACATCGCCGTCGAGTTCGACACCCCGTCACCGGACCGTGACCGGGTCCGGGAGGTCATGGACGAGGTACGGGCCATGTCGGTGGAAGCAGGCTTCTTCGCCGCCCATATGCCCGAATCCGTCGGCGGTCAGGGTCTGAGCACCCTTGGGATGACGGTTCTGGTGGAAGACGCCGCCCGCAGCGGTTCGCGCCTGGCCATGACCGCGATCTCCCCGCCCAACCCGGCCGGCCCGAGTTCCCTACTGCTGAAACTGCCCGAGCACCTGCTCGACCAGTGGGTCCGACCGGTTGTGGAGGGCACCAAGACCGCCTGTTTCGCGCTCACCGAGCCGGAGGCGGGCTCCGACGCCCAGGCGATCCGCACCAAGGCGGTGAAGGACGGCGACGGGTGGCGCATCAACGGCCACAAGCACTACATCACCAACGCCTCGCACGCGGACTTCACCGTTGCCTTCGCGGTCACGGATGCCGAGAAGCGCGCCGCGGGTGGGATCACCGCCTTCCTGGTCCCCGCTGACCAGTTCCGCCGCGGACCCACCCAATGGAACATCTCAGACACCCACCCGGGAGAACTGTTCTTCGAAGACGCTTGGGTCCCAGACGACCACGTGGTGGGCGAAGTCGGCCTCGGCTTCTTCGCCGCGATGGAGTTCCTCAACGCCGGGCGTGCCTACATCGGCGCCCAAGCCCTTGGCCTTGCCGAGTTCAGCCTGGATGCGGCGCTCTTGCACGTGCAGACCCGCACCGCCTTCGGCAAACCCTTGGCCGCGTTCCAGGGTGCCAGTTTCCCGCTGGCCGAGTCCAAGGTCGAGATCGAGGCCATGCGCTGGCTGGTCTACCACTTGGCGTGGGCTGTCGACGAGGGGCAGAACCCGATGCTCGACGCCTCGATCGTCAAGTTCTACTCGACCGAGCGGGCCTACGCCATCGCCGATCGTTGCCTGCAGGTCTTCGGCGGGATGGGGTTGATGAAGTCGGGACCGATCGAACGGGTTCTGCGACACCTGCGCATGCTCCGGGTGGTCGAGGGAGCCTCCGAGATCCAGCTGCTCGTGATCTCGCGGGCCCTCACCGCCCGCTGACCCACGTGGTCGACGCGGCCCCGGTGAGATCGTCCGGGTACTGACGCCAAAAGCGTGTCCGAATCCGCAGGCTCACGAAGCCCAACGCACGGAATCCCTGAGGAGCGCTCGCGTTTCGGCCTTGATCAACCTGCAAATCCGGACAGCCCACCGCCGAAACATGCTGGCTGAGCCCGTGCCAGTGCCAGTGCCGTCGCCGAGTGGATCGGCAGTCGACGGCATGACGTCACGCCCATCAGGGGTAGCCACTGCACGTCCGGTGAGTCACCTCAGCCGGCATCGACACCGAACCGAAACATCACCCGTGCCGGGCGACCGATGCGTCCGGGCTGAGGGCTGACTACCCTGGAGTGCGGATGCGACTCAACCCCAGGGGCACATGTGACCACTGACGCAGGTAACACTTTCGGCGCGAACGAATGGCTCGTCGACGAGCTGTACGAGCAGTACTTGCAGGATCGGCATTCTGTCGACCCTGCTTGGTGGGACTTCTTCGCCGACTACACACCCTCCGACCCTGCCCGCGCAGCGGCGTTGCGGTCCAAGATCGAGCAGGCCCGCGCCAGTCGCAGCCCCGCTCCGGCGGCACCAGCTGCACCCAAGCCCGCCGCACCCCAGGTCACCACCGAGGAGGCCACGGTCCTGCGCGGACCGGCCGCCCGCGTGGTCACCAACATGGAGGCCAGTCTCGGGGTCCCGACTGCGACCAGTGTCCGGGCCATCCCGGCCAAGTTGCTGGTCGACAACCGCGTGGTCATCAACAACCACCTGAAGCGCAAGCGGCAGGGGAAGATCAGTTTCACGCACCTCATCGGGTTCGCCATGGTCCAGGCGATGAAGGCCATGCCCAGCATGAACGTGTCCTACGCCGAGATCGACGGCAAGCCCGCGGTCGTCCAGCACGAGTCGATCGGTCTGGGCATCGCCATCGACATGGCCAAGAGCGACGGCACCCGGCAGTTGCTCGTCCCCAGCATCAAGAACGCCCAGGACATGGACTTCGCCGCGTTCCGCCACGCCTACGAGGACCTGATCCACCGGGCTCGCACCGGCAAACTCAGCGTGGACGACTTCGCCGGCACCACCGCGAGCCTGACCAACCCGGGCACGATCGGCACGGTGCACTCGGTCCCACGGCTCATGCCCGGCCAAGGCGTGATCGTCGGCGTGGGGGCGATGGAGTACCCGGCCGAGTTCCAGGGGGCGGCCGTCGAGTCGATCGTCCGGCAGGGGATCAGCAAGATCCTCACGATCACCTCCACCTACGACCACCGGATCATCCAGGGCGCTCAGAGCGGCGAGTTCCTGCGCCGGATGCACCAACTCCTTCTCGGCGAACTCGATTTCTACGTCAACGTCTTCCGCTCGCTTCGCATCCCCTACGAACCGATCCGCTGGGCACAGGACATCGCTCTGCGCCACGACGACGAGATCTCCAAGACCGCCCGCGTCCAGGAGTTGATCCACGCCTACCGGGTGCGCGGCCACCTCATGGCCGACATCGACCCGCTGGAGTACAAGCAGCGCGCCCACCCGGACCTCGACGTGGCCAGCCACGGCCTGACCCTGTGGGATCTGGACCGGGAGTACGCCACCGGTGGGTTCGGCGGCCAGCCGTTCATGCAGCTTCGGATGGTGCTGGGCATCCTGCGCGACTCCTACTGCCGCACGATCGGCGTGGAGTACATGCACATCCAGGACCCCGAGCAGCGTGCGTGGATCCAGCAGCACGTGGAGCGCCCATACGCGCCGCCCAGCCGTGAGCAGCAGATGCAGATCCTGCGCAGGCTCAACGCGGCCGAGGCCTTCGAGACCTTCCTGCAGACCAAGTACGTGGGCCAGAAGCGGTTCTCGCTGGAGGGCGCGGAGTCGACGATCGCCGTGCTCGACGAGATCCTCGAGGCCTCGGCCCAGGCCAGACTCGACGAGGTCGCCATCGGTATGCCCCACCGCGGCCGGCTCAACGTCCTGGCCAACATCGCGGGCAAGCGTTACGCGCAGATCTTCCGCGAGTTCGAGGGCGGCACGGTCGATTCGGTCATGGGCTCTGGCGACGTCAAGTACCACCTCGGCAGCGAAGGCACCTACACCGCCGACACCGGCGAGGAGATCACGGTCTATCTCGCCGCCAACCCCAGCCACCTCGAGGCGGTCAACCCGGTGCTGGAAGGCATCGTGCGCGCCAAGCAGGACGAACTCGACCAGGGCGAGGAGTTCCCCGTCATCCCCGTTCTGATGCACGGCGACGCCGCGTTCGCCGGACAAGGTGTTGTGGCCGAGACGCTCAACCTGTCGCAACTGCGCGGCTACCGCACCGGCGGGACCGTGCACATCATCGTCAACAACCAGGTCGGCTTCACCACACCGCCGGAGAGTAGTCGCAGCTCGGTGTACGCCACTGACGTCGCCCGCACGGTGCAGGCGCCGATCTTCCATGTCAACGGCGACGACCCGGAAGCCTGCGTGCGTGTGGCCCGGATGGCGTTCGACTTCCGCCAGGAGTTCAAGAAGGACGTGGTGATCGACCTGGTCTGCTACCGGCGTCGGGGCCACAACGAGGCCGACGACCCCTCGCTGACCAACCCCAACATGTACAAGCTGATCGACCAGAAACGATCAGTGCGCAAGCTGTACACCTCATCGCTCATCGAGCGCGGGGACCTTTCCCAGGAGGACGCCGAGCAGGCGCTGCAGGACTACCAGACCCAACTGGAGAGGGTGTTCTCGGAGACCCGCGAGGCGATGTCCCACCCGGAGGAGACCAAGCCGGTCACGGTGGTCGAGTACCCGGCGCACGTCGAGACCGCGATCACCGACGAGACCCTCAAGCGGATCATCGACAGCCAGGTCGCACTTCCCGAACGGATCACGGTGCACACACGCCTGCAGCCGCAGTTGCAGCGCCGCGCGCAGATGGTCGAGGACGGCACGATCGACTGGGCCCTGGGCGAGACATTGGCGTTCGGTTCGCTGCTCATCGAAGGCCGCGACGTGCGTCTCACCGGCCAGGACAGCGGTCGTGGCACGTTCGGCCAGCGCCACGCCGTGATCGTCGACCGGCTGACCGAGGAGCGCTACGTTCCGTTGCACCACCTGTCCAGCGACCAGGGCCGCTACTACGTCTACGACTCGATGCTCAGCGAGTTCGCCGCACTCGGGTTCGAGTACGGGTATTCCGTGCAGAACGACCAGACCCTGGTCCTGTGGGAGGCCCAGTTCGGCGACTTCGCCAACGGCGCTCAGACGATCATCGACGAGTTCATCTCGTCCGGGGAGCAGAAGTGGGGGCAGATGTCCGGGATCGTCATGCTGCTGCCCCACGGGTACGAGGGGCAGGGCCCCGACCACTCCTCGGCCCGGGTTGAGCGGTACCTGCAGCTTTCCGCGCAGAACAACATGACTGTGGCCATGCCCAGTACCCCGGCGAGCTACTTCCATCTCTTGCGCTGGCATGCAAAAGCCCCCCACCACAAGCCGTTGGTGGTCTTCACCCCGAAGTCCATGCTGCGTCTCAAAGCCGCCGCATCCAAGGCCGACGACTTCACCACTGGCTACTTCCGTCCGGTGATCACCGACGACAAGGTGGATCCCGCAAAGGTTCGCCGGGTGCTTCTCTGCTCCGGCAAGATCACGTGGGACCTGCTGGCCGGGCGGGTGAAGTCTGGCCGCGAGGACGTGGCGATTCTGCGCCTGGAACGGCTGTACCCGCTACCCGTCGACGAGATCCTCGAGGCGCTCAAGGAGTTCCCCGAGGATGCGGAGATCGTGTGGGTGCAGGAGGAGCCGATGAACCAGGGCGCCTACCAGTACGTGTCGGTCAACCTCCCCGAGCACCTCGACGGCAGGACCGTGGGCCGGGTTTCGCGTCAGCCCTCGGCCTCGCCGGCTACGGGCAGTCACAAGGCCCACGAGGCCGAGCAGGCCGAAGTCGTCACGGCGGCCATCGAGGGCTGATGTACGACAGCGACAGAGGGATCGAGGAGTTGCTGCGCCGTCGCGAGGGCGAGGAGTTCACCGTCGAGTGGTTGGCCGACCAGTTGCGCGTGTACGTGGATCTGCATCCGGGTGACGAGAGCGCGGTCGAGCGGCTGGCCACCTGGCTGGCCCGCGACGACGAGGACTGAACAGGCCACGGAAAGTAAGCACTGGCGGCTTGGCGCGACAAGGGCGGCCGCAGGTTGTCAGGCTACCTTTGAGGAGGGCCATGACACCACGGGCAGCGCAACTGGGGACACAGGTCTTTGACCGTTTGCCCGCCGGTCCCTACGGGGCAGCGGACATCGTCGAGGCCATCCGCGGCGAATGCTCTCCGAGCCTGTGCGACGGCCTGCTGGCATTCGTCCCCTCGCTGATTCCCGACCATCTGGCCCTGGTGTCCGAGCCCCCTACCCAGGGGATCCAGCCAACCCCTCAGGAACTCACCCGCATCGATCACGAAGTCATTGCGCTGCTCGCAGCTGGCGTCACGGGCCTGCTGGACGCTCAACACACGCTGGCCCTGGCTCAGGGTGATCCCGGGCGTACCCCCCGTCCGTGACCTGGACTGGGGATCCGTGGTTCTGGCACCCCTGGCGATGCCCGGGCACGCCGCCGGGGCGATCCTCTTCTCGGCGCCACAGTTCGACTGACGCTTTCACCGACCATGAAGAGGCTGCGGCTCCTGGGACGACCGTCACGTGCACGCCGATGATCCTGTCCGTTGTTCTCAGCGACCACCAGATCTTCGGCCGTGACCTGATCGAGGCCTTGCCGGAGGCGGTCATCGCAGTCGACCCGCAGTTCACGTCTTTCGCTGGAACGCGGGTGCTGAGCACTCTATGGGATTCCGGCTGCGGATGCGATCGGCAATCCGTTGGCCACGCTCTATTCCACCTTCTACGACGACCCCGACATGGACCGCGACCGGGCATGGGAGGAACTGCTGCGCAACGACCACTGGGACGGTGTGGTGACCCAGCAGTCCAAGGCGGGTCGCACGGTGTCCGTGGTCGCGGCAGTCACCCTGCTCAGAGATGACGACGCCAAGATCATCGGGGCGGTCGCCACGAATCGCGACAACAGTGAGATCGTGCGGGCACGCAGCCGCTTGGATGCCGCCGAGCGATGCTTACCGATGCGCTCAGCGCAGCCGGAGCGATGTCGGTGGTTCTTGATGAGGAGGCCACCATCGTGGCCGCCAACCGCGAATGGCTCGACATGGCGCTGGTCAACACCGCACCCATGGATCAGGTGAGCGTCGGGGCCGACTACCTGGCACCCGTGCGCAAGGCGGCCGACGCGGGTGATGCCGACGCGTGAGCGCCTTGGACGCTGTGGTGGGCGTACTCTCGGCGCCCGCCCGATGTCGGTTCGAGTATCGATGCGACCGCCCGGATGGCCCACACTGGTACCGGATGGAGGCGCGCAGATCTCGGCTCGACGCCGGGGGCCGTGATCACCCACAGGGAAGTGACCGAGAGCATCCTCTCGAGAGCCGACTGGCCCACGGAGACACCCATGACTCCCTCACGGACCTGGGCAACCGGATCCTTGGCTGGAGAACCGCGATCAATGCGGGCCGGATTCGGCGGAGTCCCACAACGGCGCACTAGGACTGATCATCTGCGATGTGGATGGGTTCGCAGTGTCAACGAGACGCTCGGCTACTCCGTCGGCGATGAGTGCTTCGCACCTGGCCGACCGCATGCGCCGAATGTCCGCCGACCTTCCGACCGTTCGCCTGGGCGCCGACCAGTTCGGCGATGTTCGCCGAGTCTGTGACAGACCCGATGGTGCTGCAGAACCTGGCCGAGCATCTGCGTGTCGAGACTGCCCAGCCGATTGAGATCGATGGGCGACAACTGGCGGGTCTCCCTGAGCATCGGGATGCGCGCTCGACCCCCAAGAGCAGGATCTCGGGCACCGGACGTCATCCGAACTGATCGCGCGCGCGGACACCGCACGGATCGACTCCAAACTGCAGGGTCGCAATCGCGTGCGCCACTACGTTCCCGACCTGCGCGACCAGTCCACCTCCATCGTTGCAACTGCAGCACGACTTCACTGAGGCGCTGACGTCAACGAGACCTCGAATTGCACTACCAGCAGATACGCCGGCTGACCGACGAGGCGGTCGTCGGCTTCGAGGCGCTGTTGCGTTGGCCCCGGCCGGTGTGCCCGACGCTCACACCGGCCACGTTCGGCGCACTGCTCGACGAACCGACCGTGGCTGGCCCGGTGGCCGCTGGACCATCGCGATGGCGGCGCAGACCGCGCAATCCGCGTGCAGACCCGTCGAATGCCCGCGATCGCAGGTCGGGGATGAACATCTCCGCCCAGCAGTTCCTCGACCTCGACGTCGCGAGTCTATGAGGTGACCATATCGCGAGACCGGGATCTGCCGACCAGCAGCCCTCGTGGTGGAAGTGACGGAGACCACGACCTTCACCGACGATGACCCGTGTCCTCACTCAGTTGACGCGTCTCAGCGACTTGGGTGTCCGGTGGCACTCGACGACTTCGGGACCGGCTTCTCGTCATTGACCCACTCTGAAGTCACTGCCGGTGGATGCGGTGAAGGTGGACAAGATCTTCACGTCCGGTGTGGGCACTGATTCGACGTCCAATGCATTGGTCCGCTCACTGATCGCACTGGCTCACGACCTTGGGCTCGAGGTCATCGCGGAGGGCGTCGAAACCAGCGCGCAACGCGCCTGGCTGGCGGACACGGGCTGCGATTTCTACCAGGGTTTCCTGGCTCACCGGCCGGCGCGGCTCGCCGACATCCTGGCATCAACCCGGCAACCGAGCAGGACTAGCTTTCCGCGCACGTCCCCGGCAGCCAAGCGCTCGAACGCCCACCGTGGCGTCGGCGAGTGGCGAACACCTCATCGATGGTGGGCCGAAGACCGGTCGCCTCGCACATGTCGATCAAGCGTTTCAGTTCCACCGCTGTCCCCATGGTCGAACCGATGACGCTCAACTGCCGGAAGTAGACGTGACTGAGGTCGGCAGGTGGTTGGGCACCGGTCGTCGCACCACTGACGACCAGACGTCCGCCTGGCCGCAGCGAGCGGATCGAGTGCGACCACGTGGCTTGGCCAACCGTCTCGATCACCACATCGACCCGGTGGGGCAACCGCGAACCCGAGTCGAAGACCGCGTGCGCGCCCATCTCGGTGGCGAAGTCGGGCTTGTCGCGGGTGGTCGCCCATACCCGTGCACCCGCCTGGCGGGCCAGCACGATCGCCGCACTGGCGACTCCCCCACCCGCGCCCTGGACGAGCACGGTCTCGCCGGGCTGCAGGCCCCCGCGGGTGAACAGCATCCGGTAGGCCGTCAGCCACGCGGTCGGAAGGCACGCTGCCTGCTCGAAGCTCAGGGCCGACGGTTTGGCGATCAGGTTCTGCTGCGGGACGACCAGCCATTCGGCGAACGTGCCCTGGTGCTTCTCGGACAGCAGGCTGCGGTCGGGGTCCAGGGTCTCGTCACCGCCTCCGGCAGCGGCTGAGCCGATCACCGAGTGGACGATCACGGCCCGGCCGTCCTGGTCGAGTCCCGGCCGCGTCGCAGCCGAGGATCATGGGCAGGGCCGACTGCGACAGACCCACGCCTTTGAGGCTCCACAGGTCGTGATGGTTCAACGACGCGGCCTTGACCTGCACGGCTGTCCACCCCGGCGGGGCCTGCGGAACGGGTCGCTCACCGACCTCCAGACCACTGAGCGGATCGTCAGAACTGAAGCCGGTTGCGAAGGCTGCGCGCATGGCCGTCACCATAGAACACATGGTCTCCTTCGGCAGCGACAACCACAGCGGAGTGCACCCAGAGGTTCTGGCGGCGCTCGCAGAAGCCAACACCGGACACACCGGCGCCTACGGGGACGACCCCTGGACCCGCGCGGCCGAGGACGCGCTGCGCAAGGAGTTCGGCGCTGACAGCGTGCCGGTGCTGGTGGCCAACGGGACGGGCGCCAACCTCATCGCCCTGCAAGCCTGCCTGCGCCCATGGGAGGCCGTGGTCTGCTCGGACGTGGCGCACATCAACGTGGACGAGGGCGGGGCACCCGAGCGCATCCTCGGGTCCAAACTCGTCGGACTGCCCACCTCGCAGGGACGGATCGACCCGGCGCAACTGGCCGCGACCTGCGAGCGCGCCGGGGACGAGCACGCCGTGCAACCGCGGGTGCTCTCGGTGACCCAGTCCACGGAGTATGGGACGCTCTACAGCTTTGAGCAGGCCGCAGCCCTTGCCACCGAGGCCCGACGGCTGGGGATGTTCGTGCACGTCGACGGCGCCCGCTTGAGCAACGCAGCGGTGGCCCTTGATTGCTCGCTGGGGGACGTGGCCGCGATGTTCGACGCCGACGTGGTCAGCGTCGGAGGGACCAAGAACGGGCTGCTCGGCGCCGAGGCCGTCGTTTTCCGCAACCCCGCGCTCGCCAGTCAGGTCAAGTGGATCCGCAAAGCCACCACCCAACTCATGAGCAAACACCGCTACTTGGCCGCGCAGTTCCTGGCGATGCTGCGTGACGATCTGTGGCGGCGCAACGCCACTCACTCCAACGCCATGGCCAGGCGCCTGGCGGCCGGCCTGGCGGCCGCCGGGGTGACGATCACCCAACCGGTCGAGGTCAACGCCGTCTTCGCCTCGATGCCCGATGCCCAGGACCTGATGGACCGGTTCCACTTCTACCCGTGGTTGGCCCCCGACGAGGTGCGGCTCATGTGCTCATGGGACACCACCGCCGAGCAGGTTGACCAGTTCGTCGCAGCGGTTGAGTCGCGCTGAGGCCCTTGCCCACAGCCCCGCCCCCGCGTTGGTTGACGCTCAGGTAGTTGGTTGACGCTCGTCGCCCGACAGACCTCACCCAACTGCACGAGCCCCACCCAACTGCACGAACGTCAACCAACGCACCCCGGCGGCTCTTGGCGGCCCCGGCGCACCCCGAACGAGCCCCACCCAACGCACCACCCCGGGACCCACCCGACCCGGTCAACACCCGCGTCGGTAGCGTGCAGGTGTCGCGAGAAAGAGGGCACCGCCAATGGACGACACGATCCGCCAGCACAAGTACCTGCTGACTGAGGACCAGATCCCCACGACTTGGTACAACATCATCCCGGATCTGCCGGTCCCCCCACCTCCGCCGCTGCACCCAGGGACCATGCAGCCTGTGGGCCCCGAGGATCTCGCACCCCTGTTCCCCATGGCGCTGATCGAGCAAGAGGTCACCAGCGACCGCTACGTCGAGATCCCCGGCGGAGTACTCGACGTCTACCGTCAATGGCGGCCCACACCGTTGTTCCGTGCCCACCGGCTCGAAGAGGCACTCGGGACCCCGGCGCGCATCTACTACAAGTACGAGGGCGTCTCGCCGGCCGGCTCGCACAAGCCGAACACCGCTGTCCCGCAGGCGTACTACAACGCCGCCGAAGGCATCAGCAAGCTCACCACCGAGACCGGTGCCGGCCAGTGGGGTACCGCGCTGGCATTCGCCTGCGCCCTGTACGGCATCGAGTGTGAGGTCTGGCAGGTCGGCGCCTCCTACGACGCCAAGCCCTACCGCCGGCTGATGATCGAGGCGTTCGGCGCGAGTGTTCACCGCTCGCCGTCGAACCTGACTGAGGCGGGCCGAACCCTGGGGGCAGACCCGGCCAACCAATCCGGTTCGCTGGGCATTGCGATCTCGGAGGCGGTCGAGGTGGCCGCAACCCACCCCGAGGTCCGCTACGCGCTCGGATCGGTGCTCAACCACGTTCTGCTGCACCAGACCGTGATCGGCGAGGAAGCCCTGCTGCAGATGGAGATGGCCGGGGACACCCCGACCCACATTGTCGGATGCACCGGTGGCGGCTCCAACTTCGCCGGCCTGTCCTTCCCGTTCCTGCGGGAGAAGCTCGCAGGCAAGATCTCCCCCGAGATCATCGCCGCCGAACCCGCAAGCTGCCCCTCATTGACCCGCGGTGTGTACGCCTACGACTTCGGCGACACCGCCGGCATGACGCCCCTGATGAAGATGCACACCCTCGGCCACGACTTCGTGCCCGACCCGATCCACGCCGGTGGCCTGCGCTACCACGGCATGGCGCCGCTGATCAGCCATGTGTACGAGCAAGGGCTCATGACCGCCCAAGCCGTCCCCCAGACGGAGTGCTTCTCGGCAGCGGTTCAGTTCGCGCGCACCGAGGGCATCGTGCCGGCCCCGGAACCCACCCACGCGCTGGCGCTGGCGATCCGGGAGGCGAAGCGCGCCAAGGAGACCGGCGAGGAAACAGTGATCCTGACCGCTTTGTGCGGCCACGGGCACTTCGACCTGACCGCTTACGACGACTACCTCAACGGCCGCATGGTCGATGAGGACGTGACCGCAGAACGACTGGCCCACGGGCTGGAGACGCTTCCCCAGGTTCCGGTCGGCTGAGCCACAAGGCCTACAGCCGAGCCACACCGTCCGCCCGGGCCGCAACGGACACGGCCTGGGCGACCTGGCCCGCGACACGTTTGTCGAAGACCGACGGCACGATGTAGTCCGCGGCCACGTCGTCGCCGACCAAGGCCGAGAGTGCGTCCGCTGCGGCCAACTGCATACCCCGCGTGATCCGGGTTGCCCGCACGTCCAAGGCCCCCCGGAACACTCCTGGGAACGCCAGCACGTTGTTTATCTGATTCGGGAAGTCGCTGCGACCTGTCGCCACCACAGCCGCGTACTTACCCGCCATGGCCGGGTCCACCTCCGGGGTGGGGTTGGCCAGCGCGAACAGAATGGCGTCGTCGGCCATGCCGGCGATCGCACTCTCGGCAACGGTTCCGGCGGACACTCCGATGAAGACGTCCGCGCCTTCGAGCGCCACGTCGATCGAGCCGGAAAGGCCGCGCGGGTTGGTCCGGGAGGCGAGTTCGGCCTTCACCCCGTTGAGTCCCTCGCGGTCCGGACCGAGTAGTCCCTGGGAGTCGCACACGACGACATCGCTGACTCCTGCAGCCAGCAGCATGTTGGTCACCGCAACCCCCGCCGCGCCGGCACCGGACACAACAGCCCTGATCTGGTCAAGACGCCGGCCTGTGAGCCGCGCGGCGGACTCGAGCGCAGCAATGACCACGATTGCGGTTCCGTGCTGGTCGTCGTGAAAGACCGGGATGTCCAGACGCTCCTGCAGCCCTTGCTCGATTTCAAAGCAGCGTGGGGCGGAGATGTCCTCGAGGTTGATCCCGCCAAAGGCAGGCGCGATCCGCACGATTGTCTCGATGATCTCTTCGCTATCGGTTGTGGCCAGACAGATCGGCACCGCATCGACCCCGCCGAACTCCTTGAACAGCAGGGCCTTGCCCTCCATCACCGGCAGAGCCGCCTGCGCACCGATGTCGCCCAGGCCCAGCACGGCCGTGCCATCGGTGACCACCAGCACGGTGTTCGCTTTCCACGTGTAGTCGAATACGAGGTCGGGGTCGGCGGCTATCGCTTCGGACACCCGAGCCACACCGGGGGTGTAAGCCAGGGCCAGGCCCGCTCCGTCACGGATGCGCACGGTGGGGCGCACCTCGATCTTGCCCCTCCTGTGCAGGGGGAATGCCGGGTCGTTGTCTAGATCCACAAGTAATCCTCGTTCTCTGCGATGCGGTGTCATCTTTCCACAGGTCCTTCGGCACAATGGTGGGCAGTTGTCCGGAGGGAAGTTCATGAGTCTGCGTCGTTACGCCGCGCTGTGTGTTGCCGGCACGGCACTCATCGTGCTGTCCGGCTGTCAGGACGGTGCCACGCCTCAGACCAGCCCGTCGGCCGCGGGACCGATCAGTGGCCTGGCCGCCAAGGTGCCCGAGAAGGTGCGTGAGGACGGCGTCCTGACAGTCGGGATCGACCCCAACTACCCGCCGATGGAGTACCTGGAACGCGGAGAGGCGGTCGGTGCCGATCTTGACATCATGAACGCAATCGCCGGGCGACTGGGTCTGCGCGCGGAGTTCAAAGAGGATGCCTACGCCCTGCTGGTCCCAGGTGTGGCAGCCGGTCGCTTCGAGACCGCCATCTCCGCGTTGTCGGTGGACGACAACGACCTGCAGAACGTCAATATGGTGACCTACTACCGGGCGGGCTCCCAGTTGGCGGTGCGTCCACCTGCCAAGAAACGGTTCGGACCCAACAACCTCTGCGGTCGCAAGGTGAGCGTTCTGGATGGCAGCGTCCAGTACTCCCAGTTGGTCACCAGGTCGGCCAACTGCACCGAGCAGAAGAAGAAGCCCATCACGATCGTCACCTACAAGTCGCAGGCCCCTGCCACCCAGGCCGTCGTGGCGGGCAAGGTCTACGCCACGCTCGCGGACTCCCCCGTCATCGAGAGTGCGATCCAGCAATCCGGTGGGGCGCTGGTGAACAACGGCAAGGTCTTCGAGCGGGCACCCTACGGCATCGCGGTGGCCAGCGAGCGCAAACAACTGGCCCAGGTCATCCGCGACGCGCTGGAGTCCTTGATCGCCGATGGCACCTACCAGCAGATCCTTGAACAGTGGGGCATCTCCCAGGGCTCGATCAGCGAACCGCGGATCCTGACCCGACGCAACATCTCCGAACCGACACCACTCACGACGTTCACCCAGACCCCGTCGGTGTCGCCCTCGGTTTCCCCCTCGCCGACTTTGTGACCGTCGCATCCACCCTCGGATGGCGACTACCCTGCGGCCTATGGACCCTGCCTCCGAGGTAGTTCTGACCGTGCCCGCGCAGACCGCCTACGTGCGGCTCGTCCGCAGCGCGACCGCCGCTGTCAGCGCACAGGCGGACTTCCCGATCGACACGATGGACGACCTCACCATCGCTGTGGACGAGGCTTTCGCAATCGTCATCGACGAAGCTCCACCCGAGGGCGAGGTCACCGTGACCTTCACGGTCTCCGGGAACACCGTGCGCATCGATGTCAGCGCCGACACGACCAGCGGACACCCTGTCGCTCACAACACCTTCGCCTGGACGGTCTTGACCGCGCTGGTCGATGAGGTGCATACCGAGGTCGACGACGGTCGGTTGTCGATCAGTCTGCAAGCCCACGGGGTCGAAACGGTGGCCTCGTGACCGACGCCACCACGGGGCGCGGCTGGACCGCGGAACGGCGTGCGCGCGAGCACGAGCTCCTGGCCCGTATGGCCGATCTTGAGCCGGACGACCCGCAACGAGCGGCGATCCGCGACGAGTTGGTGACGATGCACCTTCCGCTGGTCCACCATCTGGCCAACAGGTTCCGCGACCGCGGGGAGTCGCACGACGATCTCGTGCAGGTCGGAACGATCGGCTTGATCAAGTCCGTGGACCGCTTCGATGTCGGTCGCGGTGTGGAGTTCTCGACCTACGCGACACCGACGATCGTGGGCGAGATCAAGCGGCACTTCCGGGACAAGGGCTGGTCTGTGCGCGTGCCCCGCCGCCTGCAGGAGCTGCGTCTTCACATCACCCGGGCCACGGCCGAGCTGTCCCAGGAGCTGGGCAGATCACCCACGGTCAAGGAGTTGGCCGCACATCTGGAGGTCAGCGAGGACGACATCCTCGAGGGCCTGGAGTCCGCCCAGGCGTATAGCGCCATGTCCTTGGACGGTGCCGGCGGCGACTCCGAGGGGGGTGCACCCGCGCTGGTCGACACGCTGGGTTCCAACGACGAAGAGTTGGCCAACGTCGAGTACCGCGAGACCCTTCGACCACTGCTGGATGCACTGCCCGACAGAGAACGGCAAATCATCTTGTTGCGGTTCTTCCACAACAAGACGCAGTCCCAGATCGCCGAGGAGGTCGGCGTCTCCCAGATGCACGTCTCGCGTCTGCTGGCCAAGTCCCTGCGCACACTGCGCGCAGCGGTGGGCCCGCAGCTCTGACACCTCGCTCAGTCCAGCAGATCCGCCCCCGTCGCGGGCCGCAGTGTGAGGTAGATGCCCAGCAGGCTCACGACCACGATCGCCACACCAGCCGCAACCGCCAGACCGTCACCCTCGAGGAACAGCCAGGCGCTGATGAGACCGAACACCTGCGCCAGAACCATCGGCGTGCGGGCCAGTCGGCTTCGGCGCCAGAGTCCCCGGGCGACCAGGGCCAGGCACAACGCGAACAGAAGGTAGATGACCACCTCGGCCAGCGGGGAGGCCCCTGTGTTCGTGCCCCGGGTGTTGAACGAGGCGATGCCCAGGGCGATCGCGAAGACGACCAGCACCGCCGCCTCGATGCCTGCGACCAGCGCTGCCTGACGGGCAGGCGAGAGTCCCTGTTCCACGTCCCGAATCTACCGGCCGCTACGGTGGGTCGGGTGCGAGGCCTTCTCGTGGTCAATCCCAAGGCCACCACAACCACCGACACCACGCGCGACGTGCTCATCAGCGCACTGGCCGACAAGTTCCATCTCGAGGTCGTCACGACCACCCACCGCGGCCACGCCCTGGAACTGGGCCAGCACGCGCGCGCTGAGGCCATGGACTGCATCCTGACTCTCGGCGGCGACGGCACGGTGCACGAAGTGATCAACGGACTGCTGGCCGATGGGCCGGCCCCCGGTTTGCCAGTGCTCGGCACGGTCCCAGGCGGCAGCGCCAACGTCTTCGCACGGGCTCTGGGCTACCCGCAGGACGCGGTCGAATCGACCGGGCTACTTCTGCGGGCCATGCGGGAGGGCAAGACCCGGACCATCGGGCTGGGCAAGGCCGACGAGCGTTACTTCACCTTCACCGCCGGACTGGGCATCGATGCGGAGATCATGCACCGGATGGAAGCCGCCCGCGCCGACGGGAAGACCGCCACCCCGACGCGGTACCTGGCCACGACCCTGCGGCAGTTCTTCGGCGGCACCGACCGCAAGGAACCTGCACTTGTCCTGCACCGCCCCGGCGAGGAGCCCGTGGAAGGGGTGTTTCTGGCCATCATCCAGAACACCTCACCGTGGACCTATTTCGGCAGCCATCCGATCAACCCGTCGCCCAAGGCGTCCTTCGACACCGGTCTGGATCTGTGGGCGACCCGGTCGCTGAAGGTGCCCCAGGCACTGCGGTTGGGAGCGCGCATGGTCTTCAGCCGCGATCGGGGAAATCCGAAGGCAACGGTGGCCTGGCACGACGTGGAGGAGTTCCGGATCACGGCTACTCGGCCGACGTCGATGCAGATTGACGGCGAGGTGACAGGCGACATCACCGACGTGACATTCACGTCTGTTCCGGGTGCGATCAGGGTTTACGTTCCGTGACCGTGTGCCGAAGAATGACTGCACAGCGTTACCGAATGGGGCACATACGGGCAATTCGGTCCACTGAGACGCGGAATGTGACGCAGAACACACCGTCGTGATGAGACTTATGCCTCACAAGGCTTGTGCATCCGTTCACGTTGTGTGAATCTGAAATCGCTGGAGCGCAAGATACGCCACAGCGAAAAGCCGGAGAGCACCACCCCCCACAAGGGTGCCCACTGGTGTCTGCTACGGCCACATTGGCTACCCGGGGGGGCAGCCTTAGACCAAGGAGGTAACGCATGGACTGGCGCGCTGACGCTGCCTGCCGTGACGAAGATCCGGAGCTGTTCTTCCCCCTCGGGGACACTGGACCCGCGTTGCTGCAGATCCAGGACGCGAAAGCGGTCTGTGGCTCCTGCGCAGTCGTGAGTGACTGCTTGACCTGGGCCATGGAATCCGGACAGGATTCCGGCATCTGGGGCGGACTCTCCGAGACCGAGCGACGCGCTCTGCGTCGGCGCAGTGCCCGCACTGGTCTTGCCTTCGGCTACCAGCACTGAGGCTTCACCGGCTCGGCCTACTTGGCCGGGATCACGAGATCGATGGTTGCCGTCGTTCCCGTTCCCGACAAGCCTGGCTCCCAGCTCAATGACCCCTTGAGGTCATCGCGCACCAGGGTCTGCACGATCTGAAGCCCCAATTTGGCGTCGGTGGCCGGGTCAAAGCCGACCGGCAGACCTTGACCGTCATCGACCACGGCCACGCGCAAGCGGCGCCCACGTCGTTCGGTGATCAAAGTGATATGTCCCGATCCGTGCTGCTGCAACCCATGTTCGAACGCGTTCTGCAGCAGTTCGGCGACCACTAGCGCCAGCGAACTCGAGATCGAACCGGGGAGCACGCCTATCTGACCTGAGCGCTGCACGTGCACGTCTGGAGCAAGGTCGGCGACCATCGCGACCAACCGGTCTGCCACTTGGTCGAACTCCACCGCATCGGCGTCGGCCTGGGACAACGTTTCGTGGACCAAGGCGATTGCGCTGACCCGGCGCACCGATTCCTCGAGGGCCACTCGCGCGGTCGGGTCCTCCAGGCGGCGGCCCTGCATCCGCAGCAGAGCGGCAACGGTCTGCAGGTTGTTCTTCACCCGGTGGTGGATCTCGCGAATGGTGTTGTCCTTGGTGAGCAGTGCACGTTCTCCGCGGCGCAGATCGGTCACGTCCCGGATCAGCAGAACCGCACCCTCCCGCCGGCCGTCTGTCCTGAGCGGTATCGACCGCATGGAGACCGTCGCCTCATCGACTTCCACGTCCACGCTGCCAGCGCCCCGACCACTGGACACGACCCCGATGGACTCGTCCACCGGACCCCTGCGTGAGGCCAGTCGCCGGACTTCTCGCTCGAGAAGGCGACCGGTCAGGTCGGTGTTCACACCCATCCGCCGGAACGCGCTGCGGGCGTTGGGCGAGGCGAACACCACCACCCCGGAGGCGTCCAGGCGTAGCAGCCCGTCACCCACCCGCGGCGGTGTCGACGAGTCCTGCATGCCGTAGGTGGGGAAGTCGCCCTGGCACAGCATCTGCGCCAACGCATCGGCCACTTCCCGATAGGTCCGTTCGAGTTCGCCGGCCTCCCTCGGTGACAGACCCGAGCGCCGCGCGATCACCGCGATCACCCGGCCGTCGAGAAGCACCGGCACCGCCTCTGTGCCCTTGGGCAGCAGGGAATCTTCGGGGGTCCGGTTGAGGATGACCCGCTGGGAGTGAAACGCCCGCTCGACCTCGCGCAGGCGTCCCTTGGCGGCGAACGCCCCGACGATGTCCTCGGGGTACACCGTCGGACCGGTGCTGGGGCGGACCTGCGACACCGCGATGAATCCCGCGTCGTTCCACGTCGACAGCCACATGACGAGGTCGGAGAAGGACAGATCTGCCAGCAGGGTCCAGTCCGCGATGACCAGGTGCAAATGTGCGATCTGCGCGGAGGTCAGGTCGGTGCGCTCGCGTGCCAACCGATCCAGATCAACCATGCCCTGACTCTATTGGCACACTGGGACCGTGAGTGACAGCCTTCTGCGGGCCGACGAACAGCACGTCTGGCACCCATTCACCCAGCACTCGTGGTGGCCGCAGGACGAGCCTCTCGTGATCACCCGGGCCGATGGCGTCTGGCTCTACGACGACACCGGGCGCAAATACATCGACGGTTTCTCCTCTCTGTGGGTCACTGTTCATGGGCACAACGAACCCCGGATCAACGACGCCATCGCCAAGCAGGCCCAGACACTGGACCACTCCACGTTCCTCGGGTTCACCCACGAGCCGGGTGTCCGGCTGGCCCAGGAACTGGTGGCGCGCAGCCCCGAACCCCTGACCCGCACGTTCTTCGCCGGTGACGGCTCGTCCGCAGTTGAGGCCGCGATCAAGATGGCCTACCAGGCCAAGGCGCAGCAGGGCCAGACCCGCCCCCTGTACGTCCACGTTGCGCAGGGCTATCACGGGGACACTCTCGGAGCGGTCTCAGTGGGCGGCATCGACGTGTTCCACCACACCTACCGGCCGATCCTGCTGAGCACTCGCATGGTGTCCTCGCCCGGGCTGCGCGAACCCGGGCAGACCCCGGCTGAGCGGGCGCAGGAGGTTCTGGCCGAGATGCAAAGCCTTCTCGAAGAGGTGGGCGATCAGGTCTGTGCAGTGGTCGTCGAGCCGATGGTGCAGGCCGCCGGGGGCATGCTGACCCACGACGCCAGCTTCCTGCAGGGCGTGCGCGCGTTGTCCACGCACTTCGGCGCGTACCTGGTGACCGACGAGGTCGCCACGGGCATCGGCCGCACAGGTCGCATGTGGGCCGTCGAACACGCAGGCGTCCAGCCCGACCTGCTCACCTGCGGCAAGGGCCTGACCGGCGGGGTCCTACCACTTTCGGCGGTGCTGGCCACCGAGGAGATCTACGAGAGTTTCCTGGGCGACGGCTCCCGCACCTTCTTCCACGGCCACTCCTACACCGCCAATCCCTTGTGCGCGGCCGCTGCACTGGCCAACCTCGAGCTGATCGACGAGCGGAACACGATCGAACACGCCGACTGGATCGGGCGCAGGCTCGGCGACCTGCTGAAGCCGCTGGAGGACGACGAGCGGGTGGTGGAGGTCCGCCGGATCGGCACCATGACCGGCATCGAGGTCAAACCCCACGGCGATCGCACGGGCTTTCGCATCTGCACCGCGGCGCGCGAGATGGGAGTCATCACCCGCCCCCTGGGCGACGTCGTGATCCTCATGCCGCCACTGGGCATCGAGGAGCCGGAATTGCAGCAACTGGTCGAAGCGGTCTCCTACGGTCTGGATGTGGTCCACCGGTGACCTGGCTACAGGAACAGGACCGGCGGCGCCGGGCGTCCGGGCTGCATCGCAGTCTGCGCGCACGCACGCCCGACCGGGTGGACATCGCCTCCAACGACTACCTGGGACTGGCGTCGAATCCGGTGGTGGTCGAGGCCGGGGTTGCAGCGCTGCGCGAGTGGGGGGCCGGCGCCACCGGATCCCGACTGGTCAGCGGCCACACCGTGCTGCATGCCGAACTCGAGTCGGCCCTGGCCAACCTGCTGGACGCCGAACGGACCCTGGTGTTCTCCTCGGGCTACTTGGCCAATCTGGCTGCCATCACGGCCCTGACCGACGACCAGACGATGTTGCTGTCGGATGCCTACAACCACGCCTCGATCGTCGACGCCTGCCGCCTTTCGCGCGCGCAGGTGCAGGTCTATCCCAATGGCGACACGGGTGCGGTGGCAGCCCTTCTGGCCGCCAACCCGGGCCGGCGGGCAGTGATCGTCACCGATGCACTGTTCAGCGTGGACGGCAACCTTGCGCCATTGTCCGACCTGGCGCAATTGGCACAGCAGCACGGCGCCACGCTGATCGTGGACGAAGCCCACAGCGTGGGGGTGCTGGGACACGCGGGAGCAGGTGCCTGCATCGCCAACGACGTCAACGGCCCACACGTCGTGCGCACGTTGACCCTGTCCAAGTCCCTGGGTTCACAGGGAGGGGCGGTCGCGGGCACGGCGCAGGTCGTCGAGCACCTGATCAATGCTGCGCGGTCGTTCATCTTCGACACGGGCCTTGCGCCGGCCGCCGTCGGCAGCGCGCTTGCCGCTGTCCAGTTACTGCTCTCCCGCCCCCGGCTGCCCGACTTGGCCCTGGCTGCGACGCAGCGTTTGACAACAGTTGCCACCACCGCCGGCTGGGGTGTACTCCCCCACGACGCCGCCGTCGCCTCAATACCGGTGGGCGACCCTCAGCGCGCTGTCGCCGCCCAGCAGGTGTGCCGGGAGGCAGGGGTTGACATCGGGTGTTTCCGGCCACCATCGGTGCCCGACGGAATCGCCCGGCTGCGCATGACCGGCCACGCCACCGTGACCGATGCCGACCTGGAAATCGTGGAGAAGGCGCTTCGCCTGGCCAAGGAGAACACATGAGTGTCATCGCCGTGACCGGCACGAGCACCGACGTCGGCAAGACCGTCGTCACAGCTGCGATCGCCGCCTTGTGCCCGGATGTGGTCACCGTCCTCAAACCCGCGCAAACCGGCCTGAGCCTGGACGAGGCAGGCGACGTCGACGCCGTCAAGGCCCTCGTGCCTCACGTCGAGACCATGGAACTGGTCCGCTACCCCGATCCGGTGGCGCCGGCGACCGCCGCGCGGCTCAGTGGGATCCCGACGTTGGGGGTCGCCGAGGTCGTCGAAGGCATCGAGGAGGCAGACGCCGACCTTGTTCTGCTGGAGGGTGCCGGCGGGTTGTTGGTGCGTCTCAGCGACGACCCCGTGCTTACCTTCGCGGACCTGCTGGTCGAGATCGGCGCACCGGCAGTCCTCGTCACGACCGTCGAGTTGGGCACCCTGAACCACACGGCACTCACGTTGGAAGCCATGCATGCGCGCGGCATCGAACTCGCCGGGGTTGTGGTCGGGGCCTGGCCGCAAGAGCCGGACCTGGTGCATTGGACCAACCTCGAGGACCTTCGCACCCTGGTCGGCCAGCCGCTGGCCGGAATCCTGCCCGGACAGATCGGAAGGCTGGCGCCGAAGGAGTTCGAGCGGGTGGCCCGCGACGGCTTGTCCCCTGGATTCGGCGGGCAGTTCGAGGCGGATAGGTTTGTGGAACGAGCAAAGGAACACAGGTGAGCATGAACGCGACGGTGCTGGACGCTGCCCAACGGGTCCTGGAGACGGGTGAGGGCCTGCGCGAGGACGAAGTGCTGCAGGTCCTGCGACTGCCCGACGAGGACATCCCGGCCCTGCTGGAGCTCGCCCACAGCGTGCGCGTGAAGTGGTGCGGGCCCGAGGTCGAGGTCGAAGGCATCGTCTCGCTGAAGACCGGCGGGTGCCCCGAGGACTGCCACTTCTGCTCCCAGTCCGGACTCTTCGAATCGCCCGTGCGCGCGGCCTGGCTGGACATCCCCGGGCTGGTGGACGCGGCCAAGCAGACCGCCGCCACCGGTGCGAGCGAGTTCTGCATCGTGGCGGCAGTTCGGGGCCCGGACGAGAAGCTGATGAGCCAGATGGCCGAGGCCGTCCAGGCCATCAAAGCCGCGGTGGACATCAACGTCGCCGCCAGTCTCGGGATCCTCACCCGCGAGCAGGTCGAAGAGCTCAAAGCGATGGGTATCCACCGGTACAACCACAACCTCGAGACCGCCAAGTCCTACTTCCCGCACGTCGTGACCACCCACACCTGGGACGAGCGGTGGGACACCTTGCGCATGATCGCCGACTCCGGCATGGAGGTCTGCTGCGGCGGCATCGTGGGCATGGGCGAGAGCTTGGAGCAGCGTGCCGAGTTCGCCGCCCAACTCGCACAGCTGGAACCGCACGAGGTGCCTTTGAACTTCCTGAACCCCCGTCCCGGCACGCCCTTCGCCGACCAGCCGGTGATGAGTTCGGCCGATGCGTTGCGCACCATCGCCGCATTCCGGCTGGCCCTGCCACGGACCATCCTGCGCTACGCGGGAGGCCGCGAACTGACACTCGGTGACCCCGGCACGCGCGACGGCCTGCTCGGCGGGATCAACGCCGTTATCGTCGGTAACTACTTGACCACTCTCGGCCGCTCGGCCGACGACGACCTCGAGCTGCTCACCGAACTGAACATGCCCATCAAGGCCCTGTCCGACTCCTTGTAAGGAACCCTCACCATGATGAATACCAAAGGCCCAGTCGTGGCCGTCGTTGCGATCCTGCTCATTGTCGGCCTCGTCTGGGGCATCCTGATCGGCATCCTCTGATGACCAGCGGACACGGCGGCTGGCACGCCATCTCCGCCGCCCAGGCCTACGGCGTGCAGACGCTGTTCACGCTGTCCGGGGCTCACATCTTCCCGTTGTTCGACGCCGCGGTCGGCGGCAAGGAACGGGTGGACGCCGCCGGCGATTCCCAGACAGCTGAACGCACCGGACCCATCCGGCTTGTCGACGTGCGCCACGAGGCCACGGCCGTGTTCGCCGCCGAAGCCACCGCGAAACTGACCCGGACCCCGGGCTTCGCTGCTGTCACGGCCGGACCTGGTGTGACCAATGCGGTCAGCGGTCTGACCAGCGCCTGGTTCAACTCGGTGCCCATGGTCGTGATGGGCGGGCGCTCGCCGGACTTCCGCTGGGGCCTGGGTGCGTTGCAGGAGATGGACCACGTCCCCGTGGTGTCCAGTGTTACCAAGAGCGCGGCAACCGCGCATGATGCTTCCCAGATCGGCGCGATGACCGCTGCCGCGTTCGAAGCCGCCACCACGGCTCACCGTGGCCCGGCCTTCCTCGACGTGCCCATGGACATCTTCTACGCGCCCGTGGACGCACCCGACCCGGTCCGTCACACCGATCCCGACCGCAGCCCCGATCCCGACGCCGTGGCTCAGGTGGCCGGGCTTCTCGCAGGCGCTGAACGCCCCGTGCTGATCCTCGGCTCGGACGTGTGGAACGACTTCGCCGAGGACGCCGCCGTACGCATTGCGACCACGCTGCAACTGCCGGTGATCCCCAACGGCATGGGCCGCGGTGTGGTTCCCAGCGGCCACCCGTTGCTGGTCACCCGGGCCCGGTCGCAGGCTTTGAAGAACGCCGACCTGGTGGTCGTCGTGGGGACCCCGTTGGACTTCCGGCTCGGGTACGGCAAGTTCGGACCGGCCGAGGCTCCCGCGCGGGTCGTGCACATCGTGGACCACCCCGATCAGGTGTCCCGTCGCGCCGAACCCACCGCCTGGGTGGCCGGCGCCTTGGGCCAGACCCTGGACGCGATCACGGCTGCCTGGCAGTCCCACCCCCAGCACCGCGAGCGCGCGGACTGGCTCACCGGCCTGCAGGACGCCGCCGCGGCCGCTGTGGCTGCCGACGCCGAGATCCTCGGTAGCACGCTCGACCCGATCCACCCCGGACGAATCTACGGCGAACTCAACAAGCGCCTCGCCGACGACAGCGTGGTCATCGGCGACGGCGGGGACTTCGTCAGTTTCGCCGGCAAGTTCATCGAACCCAAGCAGCCCGGCCACTGGCTCGATCCGGGCCCGTACGGCTGCCTGGGAACGGGGTTGGGCTACGCGATGGCCGCGGCGATCGCCAAGCCCTCGTCGCAGACCGTCCTGCTGCTCGGTGACGGCGCGGCGGGCTTCAGTCTCATGGACGTGGACACGTTGGTGCGCCAGGACTTGCCGGTTGTGATGGTGATGGGCAACAACAGCGCGTGGGGTCTTGAGAAGCACCCGATGCGGTTGCTTCACCAGTACGACGTCGCCGCGGACCTACAGCAGGGAACGCGCTACGACGAGGTGGTCCGCGCATTGGGTGGTGCCGGCGAAACCGTCACGGACCCCGACCAGATCGGTCCGGCGCTTGAGCGGGCGTTCGACGCCCAAGTGCCCTACTTGGTCAACGTGCTCACTGACCCGGAGATTGCTTACCCTCGCGCAACAACCGGTCTGTAGCCCGCCGGTCGAGTTTGGCCAGGAAACGTTCACGCTGCACGACCGCCCGGGTGATCACCCCCCTGGCGATGAGCACGTCCTGACCGTTGTGCTTCTGCGTGGCCTCGACCTTGAACGTGATCATCGCGCCATCGACTTCGGCGACGGTCGCGGTGCAGGTCACTTCCGCCCCAACCGCACTGGGACGTAGGTGGTCCAGACCCACCCGGGTGCCCACGGTCGATTCGGCTTCGGTCGCCCCGGTGATCTCGATGGTCGCGGCCTCCATCCAGGCGAGCAGGATCGGCGTGCCCAACACCGCCATGTCGCCACTGCCGACAGCCTTGGCCGTGTCCGTTTCGGTGACCGTCCTGACAACCGTTGCGGTCTGCCCCACCGAGATCTCCATGCAGGTCAGATTACGGGGATGGTTAGCCTGAAGGCGTGTCGTACTGCCCTGTTTGCGGAGTCCTTGGCCATGACTGTGACCAGCCCCTGGAACCGCCCCGTTTCTGCGCCGAATGCGGCCGCCGGATGATCGTGCAGGTGACCCCGTCCGGCTGGCAGGCCAAGTGTTCGCGGCACGGGGTGATCGAGGGCTGAGGGTGGTGGCCGCGCGGCCCGCGTTACCCCCGCCCGCGTTACCGACCCGCCCGCGTTAGCCACCCGCCCGCGTTAGAGGTTGTTCTGTTGGTTAGCGAAACAACGCGTGGATTCGCTAACCAACAGCACAACCTCTAACCAGGACGCCGGCCGGAGCGGTCCGGGCGCAACCAGGACGCCGGCCGGAGCGCAACCAGCCCGCACCCCCCCTCAACCGGCTCAGCTCGCCACAAGGCCCAACCGGCGCAACTCCACCTCGAGGTCGTGCGGGCTGCTGGAGCCGGCCATGGCCTCTTCCAAAGTGATGGTCTGGCTGCGGTAGAGGTCCACGAGGTGCTGGTCGAAGGTTTGCATCCCATAGAAGCGCCCTTCGGCGATCAAGGATGTGATGGTCCCGGTTTTGCCCCTGTCCACGATCGCGTCGGCCACCCGGCCGGTGTTGATGCAGACCTCCATGGCCACGCAGCGCCCCTTGCCGTCCGCCCTGGGGATGAGCCGCTGGCACAAGATGCCGCGCAAGGCCCCGGCCAGCGAGAGCCGGATCTGCTGCTGCTCGTGTGGCGGGAAGAAGTCGATGACACGGTTGATCGTCTCCTGGGCATCAACCGTGTGCAGAGTGGACAGCACCAGGTGTCCGGTCTCGGCAGCACTCAAGACCGGCATGAACCGTCTCCACATCGCGCATCTCCCCGATCTGGATCACATCGGGGTCCTGGCGCATGGCAGCGCGCATGGCCACCTTGAAGTCGGCGGTGTCGATGCGCACCTCACGCTGGTTGATCAAGGCGCGCTTGTCGTGGTGGATGATCTCGATCGGGTCCTCGATGGTGACCACATGCACGTCGCGGTACCGGTTGATCTCGTCGATCATTCCGGCCGACGTGGTGCTCTTGCCCGAACCGGTCGGGCCGGTAACGAGGATCAGTCCCCGCGGCTGCAGCGCCAACGCGGACACGGCTTCGGGCAGGCCCAGCGACTCCAGCGCAGGTGCCCCGATCGCCACACGCCGGAACACGATCCCGACATTCCCGCGTTGCCGAAAAGCGTTCACCCGGAAGCGCCCCACCCCGTCGACCATCAGCGCGAAGTCGGCCTCGCCGGTCGCCGCGAACTCCTCGACAAGGTCGGCCCGGATGATCTCGGACAGCATCTGCTTGGTGTCCGTTTCAGACAGGGGTTCGCTGCGCAAGGGACGCAGTGTGCCGTCGATTCGGACGCGGGGCACGACGCCGGCTTTGATGTGCAGGTCGGACCCACCGCACTCAGTCAGGGCGCGCAGATACGGCTCGACGACCGCACGACGATTCAGTTCCACGTTGATTGCTTCGTCACGTCGCGCGTTCCGGTTGAGCGGCAATGACCGGCACTAGTGTGACAAGGGTGATCCAGAGGCCCGCGCGGCACATCCAGCAGGGCTCGAACGACCCCGCCGAAGACCCATTGCCGCTCGGCACCCCCCGGCCCGCGCTCACGACGATCACCGTCAAGCGAACCGGAGCCGAGATCACCGCCACCGCGACGTTGACCCTGCGGGGTCAGTCCCTGACCGGCACCGCGACCCGCCACGACGGCGACCGGGAGCGAACAATCGCCTCGGCGACCTTGTCCGCGCTGTCGAACCTGCTGCCCGAAGGGGTGGATCTGGAGAGCTCACAGGTGATCGCAATCCCCGGGCGAACGGTGGCCGTCACCGTGGTGGAGTTCCCCGATGCGTCGGGGCAACACCAGCCCCTCGTAGGATCTGCACTAGTAAGAGGCGATGCAGAGGACGCGCTGGCCCGATCGGTGCTCAGTGCACTCAATCGCCGACTCAATAGTTAGGAGCCACCATGAGCAAGCGCGGTCGCAAGCGTCGTGCCCGTAAGAAGAGCAACTCCAACCACGGTCGCCGCCCCAACGCCTGAGGCTTCAGCCGCTGGTCGTGCGGAACGTAGCGATCCAGGAAACCACGCGTAGGCGCAACTGCTCAGGCGCTGCCTCGCAGGCGCATGCCTTCACGCGCTGCCTGATGACCTCTTCCTCCTGGTACAGGTCCCGGCAGTGCGCACATGTCATCAAGTGCTCTTTGATGCGCCCGTACGCCTCGGCGTCGAGTTCGTGGTGCTGGTACTCGTAAAGATGCTTCGTGGTGTCATCGCACCCGCGCGGGTCAGCACAACCGCCGTCGTTCATGACCCCTCCCCTTGGTTCGGGATGAATCCTCGGTTGGTCGCATAGTCCTCGAGGCGTTCGCGCAATTGGCGCCGCCCGCGATGCAGTCGCGACATCACCGTGCCCACGGGAGTGCCCATGATCTCGGCGATCTCCTTATAGGCGAAACCTTCGACGTCGGCGTAATAGACCGCGAGGCGGTAGTCCTCACCGATGGAGGCAAGCGCGTCTTTGACGTCGGAATCTGGCAACCGGTCCAGCGCCTCGGCCTCTGCCGACCGCAGACCTCCGGCAGTATGCGAGGCCGCCCGGGCCATCTGCCAGTCCTCGACGTCATCGGCTGAGGACTGCTGCGGCTGGCGCTGCTTCTTGCGGTAAGTGTTGATGTAGGCGTTGGTCATGATCCGGAACAGCCACGCGCGCAGGTTCGTCCCCGGGGTGTAGGACTTGAAGCCCTTGAATGCCCGTTCGACGGTCTCCTGGACCAGATCGCTGGCGTCATCGGGGTTGCGAGCCATGCGCAGGGCGCCAGCGTAGAGCGTGTCGAGCAGCGGAATGACCTCCGCCTCGAAACGCTCGGCCAGTTCCACTTCGCTGTCCGCCATGATTCGAGAGCCTAGTGCGCCGACCCCGTCGACGATGGTCCTCGGGTCGTCCAGAAGGAGCATTCCCACCTCCGCGTGTGCATCACCGGCGTAAACACCCGATTACGCTGCGGCATTCCCGCCGCCCCTCGACTGCGCCCGCCGTTTGTCGCGTTGTTGCGGGTCGCGTTCCTCGCGTGTCGCGTTGTTGCTGGTTCTCAGGACACCGATCCAGCAACAACACGACATTCGGGCAGACGCTGCCGTAACAACGCAACAACCGGCCCCCGGTTCAGCCGAAGAACCCCGCCACCGCCGCGACCACCTGGTCCAGGCCCTTGCGCAGGGAGTGGTCACCGGGCACGGCCACCAGATCCAGCCCCGGCGGGAACTCCTCGGGCCGCCCGAAGGGGTCGCTCTGACCTTGAACCACCAGCAGCGGCACGTCCACGGTCAATTCCGAGGCCCGTGAGCGCTCCGGTTTGCCGGGCGGGTGCAGAGGGAAGGCCAGCGCCACAACCGCCGAAGCCCCCGTCACGCCCGCCGTGCGGCATGCGACCCGGGCACCGGCCGAGCGCCCCCCAACGACGAAGGGACCCTCCAACCCGGCCACCGACTCGATCCAGGCGGCGTCCAGAACCGGCGGCGCGGAGGCCACCTTCTTGCCGGCCACCTTCCACGGCTGCTCGTGCAGCAACACCGTGACCCCCACCTGCGGCAACCGCAACGCCAGCGCCTCCAGATCCGGGGCCAGCCCACCTCCCCCAGCGCCGTGGCCCAGGACGAGCGTCGCGCGCGGGCTGTTCGCCGGGTACTCCACAAACCGCGCGGGCCCCTTACTGGTCAGAACCTCGATCATGACGCCGGCAGCGGGTCGAGCAGTTGGGGACCGTTGTGCCGCACGTTGTTCACCTCGGTGCTGACCGGGTAGGCCTCCAAACCCGTGGACATCGCCGGGACCGCCATGTCGGGGGTGGGCACGTTCTCGGGGTCCAACCAGCCGGTCCAGTGTTCGCGCGGGATCAGCAACGGCATGCGGTCGTGAATCTGCCCGAGGTCGTCGGTCGCCGAGGTCGTCAGCACACACGTGGTGACCAACCAGTCCTCGCCGTCCTTCCAGAACTCGTACAGCCCGGCCATGGCCAGCGAAGCGCCATCCGGGCGATGGATGAAGAACGGCTGCTTCGGGCCCTCCCCGGCGTACCACTCGTAATAGCCGTCGGCGGGCAGCAAACACCGCCGCTTCGCCCACGCCCTGCGGAAGGAGGGCTTCTCGGCGGCCGTCTCTATGCGCGCGTTGATCATCTTGTTGCCGATCTTCGGGTCCTTGGCCCACGAGGGAACCAAACCCCACTTCGCCACGCGTAACTGCCGCTCGATCGCCTCGTCGCCGGGGCGGTCCACGACCATGTAGACCTTCTTGCTGGGCGCGACGTTGAAGTCCTCCGGCAGCCGCTCATCCGGCGGCCTGGCCACCTCGAACTCCTCAACCAGCGACGCCACGTCCTTGGCCGCGGCATACCTTCCGCACATGCGTCCATCTGACCACAAACGTCACAGCCGGGTCAGCGCCTCTTTCAGCATTAGCGCCAGACCCTCGGCCTCGGGGACCTGAGCCGGATCGGCCACAACACTGAGCGTCAACTCGCCCGCGTAGGACAGCACGTCGAAACTGACACCGACATTGCCCGGATTCACCGCGATCGGCACTATGCGCTCAAGTGGACGACCGTCGATGCGCACCTGCTGACCAGGACCACGCAGATTGGTCTCAAAGGTGTGCACCAGCCTCTGCCGATCAACGAAGAACTGGGCCAGGTGTAGGGCGCCCAACCCCCGGAAGACCCAGCTCAGGATCATCGATGAACTACCGCGTGAGCCCTGCTTGGCAGCATGCGTACGCGCAGCGATGTGGCTCAACTGCTGCTGCGCGTCCAGACCTCTCGGAACCGCCACAGGCACTGCCCCGACCTGGTTGCCGAGGTCATCACCGGCGCCACGCATGGAGATCGGCACCGACACGACCAACTCCGGCGGGCGCTCGCCCCGGGCGTCCAGCAACTCGAACAACCCCTGGCACACCGCACGCAGCACCACGTCGTTGACCGTCACGCGGTGCTGATGGGCGTACTCGATGACGGGCGCGAGTGGCACACCAGCCACCGCCACGACCCTGCGGGAACTCGTGCTCCCGGTGATGGAGGTCGGCTCGATGAATCGGGGGCGTCCGCCCACTCCCAGTTCACGCACACCCGCTGCCGCCGCTCGAAGACCGCGAGCAACATGACCAAGCGCCTCGCGACGTGACCGCGCAGCGTCATGACGCAACTGACTGGAGGTCGGCGCTGGGCTGGCCACGACGGGTGGGGCGGAAATCCCGTCGACCAGCGAGGCCAGCATCGCGAGCCCACCCATTCCATCGGCCAGCACGTGGTGGACCACCAGAACGATGCCCAACCGCCCGTCCGCCAGCGCACACCAGCGCATGGCCCACAGTGGCCGGTCCATCGGGAGCCGCTGGCAGACGACGCGCGCGGCGGCCGCGACCAACTGCGGCTCATCCCCCGCCTCGATCTGTGCCACATGCGCCGACACGCTGAACCACGGGTCGTCGCTCCAATAGGGCCGCCCGGCGCCCAGCGGCGTACGGTTCAACCGCTGCCGCATACGTCCGATGCTTGCCAGCCGTTGCGCCACGACCTGTGCGCTACTGCGCGGATCACCCTCGCCGCCCAGCAGCAGGACCGCACAGATGTTCATGGGCACCTGTCCTCGATCAGTGGCCAGAGTCGTCAGGTCGTTGGCGCTGAGTCGCTGGATGCCCGCCACAGGCCCATTGTCCGTGCAGGTGCGCGCGGTTGTCGCAACTAGGCTTACAGGATGCAGACGTGGGCCGCTCCTCACTCCCGAGGACGTTTCCAGGCGGTCATTGAGGTCCCCGGCTCCAAGTCGATGACCAACCGCGCGCTGGTCCTGGCCGCGCTGGCCGGTGGGCGCAGCACCCTGTCCGGATGGCTCAAAGCCCGGGACACGACCTTGATGATCGAAGGGCTGCGGGCGCTCGGCGCGCACATCAGCGAGGAGCCAGAACACCTCGTCGTCCAAGCCGGACCCCTACGCAGCGGACGCGTCGAGTGCGGCCTGGCCGGAACCGTGATGCGCTTCCTGCCCCCCGTGGCCGCCATGGCACCCGGCGACGTCGAGTTCACCGGCGACCCCCAAGCCTCCGCCCGGCCATTGACCCCGATGCTGCAAGCACTGCGCGACCTCGGCGCACGGATCACCGGCGACCAGTTGCCCTTCACAGTCCACGGCACGGGGTCGCTGCGCGGCGGGACCGTGACGCTGGACGCGTCGGCCTCAAGCCAGTTCGTCAGCGGTCTGCTGCTGTCCGCAGCGGCCATGCAGCGGGGCCTGCTGATGCGCCACGCCGGTCCGCCGCTGCCGTCGGCGCCACACATCGAGATGACGATGGCCATGCTCGCCGAGGTCGGGATCCCAGTCCTCGCCGAAGGTGACCAGTGGGAGGTGGCCCCCGGGCCGATCGCGGCTCACGCCTGGGTCATCGAACCGGACCTGTCCAACGCCGGCCCGTTCCTGGCAGCCGCCGTCGCCACCGGGTCGCGCGTAACCATCGCCAAGTGGCCCAAGCACACCACGCAGGCCGGCGACTATTGGCGCCACTTCCTGTCCGACCTCGGCGCCGGCGTCGTCCTGGACGATGCCGGGCTACACGTGGAGGGCCCCAACGGACACGAGGGTTTCACCGTCGATCTGCGCGCCGTCGGGGAACTGACCCCCACCATCGCCGCGCTGGCCGCCCTGGCCGACTCCCCCAGCACCATCACCGGCATCGGGCACCTGCGCGGCCATGAGACCGACCGGTTGCGGGCGATCGCCACCGAACTGCGCAAGGTGGGCGTCAAGGTCGTCGAGCAGGAGGACGGTTTGACCATCAACCCCGCTGGGCGTGTGTCCGCCAGCGGCGTGGCGATGCAGACTTACGCCGACCACCGGATGGCCACCATGGCCGCGATCCTGGCCCTGCGGATCGAGGGGCTGCGGGTTGAAGACCCACAGACAACGACCAAGACCATGCCCGATTTCGTGGGGCAGTGGGAGGCGATGCTCGGGTGAGCCGCCGCGATTGGGATGAGGACGACGTCCGGGTGCGCCCGGGCCGCAGCACCCGGCCCCGCAGCAAGGTCCGTCCGGACTTCTCCGATGCCATCGCGGCCACGGTGATCGCGGTGGACCGCGGCCGGTTCACCTGTGCAGCCGGGGACGCGCTGGTCATGGCGGTGCGTGCCCGGCACCTGGGCCGCAAGGGGCTCGTGGTCGGCGATCGGGTCGGCATCGATGGGCCGCTGCCCGACAACGACGACACCCTGGTGCGCATAGTGCGCCGTGAGCCCCGCCGCACCGAACTGCGCCGGACCGCCGATGACACCGACCCCACCGAACGTGTGATCGTGGCCAACGCCGACCAGATGGGGATCGTCGCATCCTTGGCCGATCCCGAGCCGAGCTTCGGTTTCATCGACCGCTGCCTGGTGGCGGCCTTCGACGCCGGAATCGCCCCCCTGCTGATCCTTACCAAGGGCGACCTCGCCACCTCCGAGGAGGTGCTGTCCCTCTACCCCGGCTCCGGCTTCCCGGCCATTGAGGTGCACCGTCGCCCCGATCGGACCCTGGCGTTCCAAGGGCCCCTGCTGGAGATGCTCAGCGGGCGTACCACCGTGCTGGTGGGTCACTCCGGAGTCGGTAAGTCCACGCTGGTCAACGCTCTGGTCCCGCAGGCCGATCGTGCGGTCGGTTCGGTCAACACGGTCACGGGCCGGGGTCGGCACACCTCGACCTCGGCCTACGGCTTCCCCTACCGTGGCGGGCTTCTCATCGACACCCCCGGCGTGCGGTCCTTCGGTTTGGCCCACGTGGACGTCAACCGGGTGATCCACGCCTTCCCGGATCTCGAGCCCGGGACCGCCGGTTGCCCGCGAGGTTGTACCCATGACGAGCCCGACTGCGGTCTGGACGAGTTCGCCGCGGCCAACGGCGTGGACCCCGCCCGGGTGGCGTCCATGCGCCGGCTGCTGGCCTCGATGCGCGAGGAGTAGTCAGCCCCAGACGGACTTGGCCCCGGAATCCCCTGTCCGGTAGATCCAGTAACCGGTGGCCAGCACAGCCACGACCGTCATGAGCGCCACCACGATGCCGAGAAGTCCTCGGCCGGAACGTCGGTCGCCGAGCCAGAGAACGGTGATCAGGATCGCCTGAACGCCTGCGAACAGCGGCATGAGGTCGCCGGATTCCACGTGCAGGGCCGAGACGCTCTCATCCTTGGCCAACATCTCCCCGGTCTCCTTGGCGACAAGACTCGCGCCCAGAGCCGCCCACGCCAGAATGGCCACCAACGGCCCGAACCGGACACTGAACCGCGGCACGATGACCATCAGGATTGCCAGAACCCCGGCCAGTGGCACCAGAACCACAGCGGCATGCACGACGAGGGGATGAAGGGGCAGGCCATTGACCGACTCAGGTAGGAATTCCACGAGGTAAGCCTGCCATGAACGAGTTCGGCCCGGTTGAACGGGAACTCCCCCGCCGTCCCCGTTCAACCGGGCCGCAACTACAAAATGCCTGCCTTAGTAAAGGTACCGAACGAATGGTTCCGTATTCCACCCGGGTGACCGAATAGTCACTCTGCGCATAATCTGAGCACGTGACCGATCTCGAACTCGCCTTGCAACTCGCCGACCTCGCCGACGAGGTGAGCATGGCCAGATACGGCCAGGCCGACCTGCAGGTGACCACAAAACCGGACATGACCCCGGTCAGCGACGCCGACCAGTCGGTGGAACGCACACTCCGGGAACGGCTCGCCCAAGCCCGCCCCGAAGACACCCTGCTGGGTGAGGAGTACGGCGGCAGCATGGGTGAGGGCCGGGCCTGGGTGCTGGACCCGATCGACGGCACGAAGAACTTCGTGCGCCGGGTCCCCGTCTGGGCAACACTGATCGCCCTGACGGTGGACGGCGTGGCGACGGTGGGTGTGGTCAGCGCTCCGGCGCTGGGCAGGCGCTGGTGGGCGGCGCGCGGGGAGGGTTCCTGGCGAACCGAGAACGGCTCGACACCCCTGGCCAACCAGGTCAGCGCCGTGAGTGAACTTGGCGACGCATCCCTTTCTTACTCCGACGACGAAGGGTGGGAACGCCAGTCGTTCCTCACCCTGCGCGACTCGGTGTGGCGCAGTCGCGGCTACGGCGACTTCTGGTCACACGTCATGGTCGCCGAGGGTTGCGTGGACATCGCCTGCGAACCCACGCTGAACCTCTGGGACATGGCCGCGCTGGTTCCGGTGGTCGAAGAGGCAGGCGGGATCATGACGGGCTGGACCGGCGACCCGGCGCTGGAAGGGTCCTCGGCATTGACCAGCAACGGCCTGCTCCACGAAGAGGTACGCAGCATGCTCAGGCACGGCTGAAGGCGGCTGACCAACCACCCTGCGCCGGCCACCGCCACCAGGTCGAACCACCCGTATCCACCGGCAGCCACCGAGGGCGGATTGCCCATCGGCACCCACCCGAGGATCGTGTCCACCGGCTGCCAGGTCCACACACCCCACCGCGTGCCCAGCACCTCCAGCCACGACACCACCCAGAAGGCCCCCACGAACAGCAGCGGGGAGCGTCCCCAGCGAAGGAAGCCCAATAGGCACAGCGCCCAGAACGCTCCGAGGGCGTCCTGGCGCGAACCCGCAAGCGCATACAGCGCGACAACAATCACGACCGTCACGGTCACCCGCACCAGCAGCCGCGCGTGCTTGCGCGCCCACCCCCAGCTCGCGAAATCCAGCGCTGCCAGATAGACCAACCCGTGTCCCGCTGGCACGTAAGCGGGCACCGCACCCAGTCGGTACTCGTAGACCCCCAGCCAGCCGCTGAACACCAGCTCGACGACCGTTGCGAAGGCCACGACGATCCCGACCTGCCACCGGACGAGCACAGGCTGAGCCGCACTCAGCGCCACGAGCAGTGCGGTGGTGAGCAGGCCCAGCAGCCACTGCCCGGCAAGGCCGACCGTGGTGTCGAGGGCCAGAGTCACCGGGATCCACACCAGGATCACCGCCAGCGCGCGCGGCGATCTCACGGCAGCGCCGCGCCGGTCCCGGTGGGGTCGCTGGGCGGCGGACTGAAGCCCGCTTTGGAGCCGGTGTTGACCCAGAACCGGATGCTGGAGTACAGAACCGCGACCAACGGCACCGCGATGACCGCACCCACGATCCCCGCCAGCACGGTGCCGCAGGCCACCGCCACACCCACTGCCAGCGGGTGCAGGTGCACGGCTTTGCTCATGACCAAAGGCTGCAGCACGTGGCCTTCGAACTGCCCCACCAGCACGATGAGCACGATCACACCCAGCGCGATCAATGGCCCCCGTGCCGCCAGAGCCACAACTGCCGCAATCGCGGTGGCGATGGGTGCGCCGATCAGGGGAATGAACGAGAACAGGAAGACCAGTAGCGCCAGCGGGAACGCCAGAGGCACCCGGAAGATCAACAAGCCGATCAGGACGAGCACGGCGTTGACGAAGGCGACAATCACGATGCCCCGCGTGTACCCGGCGAACGAACCCCAGGCGACCTGACCGACACCGTCGATCCGGCCGCGTTGGCGCTGCGGGAACAGGCCCACCATCCACTCCCAGATCTCGCGCCCGCCGACGAGGAAGAACACCGAGGCGAAGATCGCGAGCGCGAAGCCGGTGAAGAACTCCACGATCGTGCCCGACGCCCCGATCGCTGTGGTCGCGAGGTCACTCTGGTGTTCGGTGATCCAGGTACGCGCCGCGTTCACGTATTCAGTGATCGCGTCGGAGGTCAGATGCAGGGGGCCGGTCTGCATCCACTGCAGGATCTCGTCGATACCTTGTCTGAACTGGATGGAAAGACCCTGCACCTGCCCGGCGACCTGGGTACCGATGAATGTGAACACGCCCAGGATGATCGACACGACCGCGATCAGGCCCAGCGTGACTGCAGCCCCGCGGGGCATGAACCTCTGCAGGACATTGACCAGCGGGCCGACCAGCGCGGAGATGATCAGAGCGACGAAGATCGCCACGGCCACGAATTCGATGGCGATGACACTGCGAATGGCCACGTAGGCCACTGCCAGCAGCACGAGAAGCCGCCATCCGAAGGCCGCTGCCACCTGCAACCCATGGGGAATCTCGTCGTCGGGCCGCACTCGCTCATCGTGCCATGCGGATTCGGCCCCACGCGGGTGGTTGCGCCGTTTAACGTGTACTCAACCGCTCGATCGAACATTCACGGAGGTGACACGGGTGACTACGGTGCGCACTTGGGGTCCGGTGATGCGCCGGTCCTTCGCCACTGTGGACACCCAGATCGACCTCCAGGACCACCGCGAACCGCTCGACCTGCTGCGGGTGGCCGGCGACCGCGATCCCGAACTCACCGAAGCGGTCCGCGAGGCCTCCAGCAGGGCCGAGACCCTGCTCGTCATCGCCGGTGGCCGAGTGCGGGCCGCTCTGGACCGTCGTCCGGTGCGGGGCAACGTGCTGGCGACCTCAGCGATCCGCCACACCCACGAACAGATCCTTTCGACCGATCAGCCCATCCTCGATCTCGGCGGGCCCGTTTGCGCCGACCATCCCTGGCTCGGCAGGTGGGATCCCGCCAGCCTGGTCAGCCTGCCGCTGGCGGCTGAGGACACCACCTTCGGCGTGCTGCTGGCGCTGAACTACCGCAAGGCGTTCGACACCGAGGCCGTGGACCGATTGCGGGCTACCGCGCAGCGGCTGGGCCTGATCCTTGCCCTGCGGCAGGCCCAGCAACGACTTGAGCTGGCCCAGCTCGCCCTGGATGCTAACCCAGTGCCGACCGCCGGTCTGGATTACAGCGGCCGGATCGCGGCGTGGAACCGAGCGGCTGAGCAGACCTACGAAGTGTCCGCGCCCGAGGCTCTGGGCCAGCGGCTGCGAGACCTGGTTCGAACCGAGCAGGGCGCAGACGGGACGGCCTGGCAGGAGTCGGCCAATCGTCCGATCACGCCGGTGCACGTCAGCGCCGCTCAGCAGGGCGACCTCACCGGGATCTCCTTCACCGACCGCTCGGCGGAGTTGCAGGCAGCAGACGACCTCGCGCTTCAACAGTCCCTATCGGTGATGCTGCTGGAGTCCGTGCCGGGCCGTGCCTGTGTCCTGGATTCCGAGGGCATCGTGGTGGCCACCAATGCCGACTTCGACCGGCAGGGACCATTGGGCCGCGGACGGCGCTCCGCGCTGGCACCCGGAAGCGACTACCTCGCGTGGCTGGCCGGGATCGATGACGAGCTGCAGCGCCGCCTGCAGGACGTGCTCGACGGCGACCTGCCCAGCCTGAGCCGTGAGATCGAAAGCACCTACCGCCGCCGCCAGACCTGGACCGAGATCCACGCCCGGGCCGCGCGTCACCCGCACGCCGCGGCACTTGTGCTGCACATCGACATCACAGAGCGCAAGGAGACCGAACTCGATCTGCACCACAAAGCCACCCACGATCCGCTGACGGGCTTGCCGAACCGGGTCCTGCTGGTCGACCGCTTGACACATGCCTTGAACCGAGCGGCCCGCAATCACGGCAACGTCGGGATCGTGTACTGCGACCTCGACCGTTTCAAGGAGGTCAACACCACCTTCGGGCACTCCGGCGGTGACCAACTGCTGGTGCAGGTGGGACGCAGGCTACGCGCTGCCTGCCGGACCTCCGACACCGTCGCCCGGGTGTCCGGCGACGAGTTCGTCGTGCTGCTCGAGGATGTCAACTCCCGCGAAGAGGTTGAGGAAGTCGCGAACCGGATCCTGACCTCCCTCGCCGTTCCTGTCCAGGTCGACGAAGGTGAGGCCCACACCGGGGCCAGCCTCGGGCTTGCCCTCAGCGCCGGGATCCCGCGCGCGGGCATGGGCAGTGTTCAGAAACTCGTGCGCCAGGTTGATGCGGCGATGTATGCGGCCAAGGACGCCGGACGCAACCAGTACGCGTGGTTCAGCCCCGAGATGCTCGAGAAGGAGCAGTCCCGTCCCAACTTCCTTGAGGTCATGGCCCGGCGCCTGCTGAATCGATGAAGGAACCGATGCCCGTAATACTCTGATCTTGTATGAAACCTCACGGGGAGGGGCCCACCGGGCTCACAGCCGCGGAGATGCTGTCGCTGGAGCAGGAGGTGGTGCACAGCATCCCCGACATCGCTTTGCGCTACGCACCCGACGGGGTGGTCACGTGGGCCTCACCATCGCTGTTCCACTGCCTCGGATACCGCCCCGAAGATGTTGTCGGCACAAGGTTCAGGATGGTCTCCGACGAGGACACCGTCGCGTTAGTTGACGACTTCCAGCAGGCGCTGACCCGACACCTCGACCGCATCGGGCTCCGGTTCGACCTGCGTAAGGCTGACGGCACCAAGGTGGCCGCTGAAGCGATGCTGCGCTTCGAGTACGACGATGCGGGAAATCACCTTTCCACCTTGTCCATCCTGCGCATCCTCGGCCAGACCGGTGAGCCGGAACGCCTCTTCCCGATCCTGTCCGAGCACGCCACCGACGTCATCATCATCCTCGACAATCGTGGCTACTTGGTCTGGGCCTCGGCATCCACGACCCGAGTCCTGGGCTTCGACGTCGCGAGCCTCATAGGCGAGGTCAGGCCGTTAGTTCCGGCCGAGGATCTGCCTGGTCTGTACGACTGGTTCGCCAGTTGCATCGAGAGCCGATCCACAGCAGCGAACCGCCGCATCCGGGTCCTGCGCATCGACGGGTCGTGGCTGTGGATGGACATGAGCGCGGTGTTCGTCCGTAACAGCGAAGCAGAGCTGGAGTACGCGGTCGCTACTCTGCGTGACGTCCACGTTCAGGTACTGGCTGAAGAAGCCCTGCGGGAGGCTGAGCGAACCTTCTCGTGTCTAGCGGATTACACCACCGATATCGTCTACCGCTCGTCGACCGAAGGCATCATCAACTGGATCTCCCCGTCTGTGACCGCCCTGCTGGGCTGGACTCCCGAGGAGGCTCTGGGCCGCGAGGCGGCGCAGTTCGTCCACCCGGACGACCTGAGCTTGATCGAGATGAACGCACAACGCACTGTTGGTGGGCGCTTCCCGACCGTCGAGGTGCGACTGCGCACCAGTTCCGGGGAGTATCGCTGGGTTGAGTTGAGCCGCGGATTGATCTTCGACGAAGAAGGCACCACGGTCGGGCGGGTCGGCGGGATTCGCGACCTGCAAGAACACCGCCGGGCCCGCACCGAACTCGCCGCCAGCGAGCAGAAGTTCCGCGCGGCGATGCGTGACTCCGCCGTTGCCATGTGTCTGGTGACCCCGGAAGGAGGTATCACCACGGCCAACGCTGCCATGTGCGACTTCCTCGGACGGTCGATGGAAGAGACGATCGGAACGCACTGGCAGGAGATCCTTCGACCGGCGGAGGTGCCCGAGGACGAGGAGAACGTGCGGCTGATGCGAGCCGGTGAGCAGGACTCCTTCAGTGGGGTGCGCCATTACGCCCGGCCTGACGGCACCCGCGTCATCGGCCACGTGACAGTGAGCGCCTTGCGCGATGACGAGGATGTACTCACGGAGTTCGTGGTGCAGATCCTGGACATCACAGCCCGGGAGCAGGAACGACAGTTAGTGGCGGACTCGGAAGCGCACTACCGACTGCTGGCCGATTCGGTCACTGACGTCGTCGTGCAGTGCGACGACAACGGCAGCGTGCTGTGGGCCTCGCGGTCGTTGACGGCTGCTACGGGCTTGTGGCCCTCGGACGCGGTCGGCAGGCCCTTCATCGACATGCTCCACCCCAACGACATCGAGGCCGTCCAGCGCACACTCGGGGAGGTCCGCCGTGGCCGCACCTGTGAGCTTGAAGTGCGAGTGGGCACGGCCGCCGGCGAGTTCCATTGGTTCGCTCTCACCGTTCGGCCGCCGTTCGAAGACGGCAGTGCCACCCCCGGGTGCGTGGCCACAATGCGCGACATCCGCAACGAGATCCGCGTTCGCGCCCTGCTCGCCGAGCGGGAGGCGGAGTTCCGCGAGATCGCCGAGCACGCCGCCGATGTCGTCTTCCGGATGGACGCCTCGGACACCATCACGTGGATCTCCCCCAGCATCGGGGAGGTCCTGGGGTACGCCTTCCGCGACGTTCTCGGCCAGGATCCCAAGGTCTTCGTACATCCTGAAGATCTGCCCGGCTTCTACGCCTTCGCGAACGGTCTGCTGCCCAACGAACCCGAACGTGTGACTCTGCGCGCCCACTGCGCCGACGGACAGTACCGGTGGTTCTCAGCCATCGCCACGAAGATCACTGACGAACAAGGAACCCTGGTGAGCCAGATCGTGGGCCTGCGAAACATCGACAAGGAGGTCCAGGCCGTCACCGCCCTGGCACGCAGCGAGGAGCAGTTCCGGCTCGCCATGGTCTCCGCGCCCAGTGGGATGGCCGTCGTGGACCTGACCGGGCAGTTCGTGCAGGTCAACGACACACTGGCTGAGATCACCGGGCGCTCGCGGCCGTGGCTGCAGGAGCACAAGCTGTCAGAGGTCGTGGACCCCGACGACTGGCCTTCGGTCAAGCGACTGCACGACCGCCTGACCGGCGGCGAAGTTCCGGCCGCTGTGGTCGAGTGCCGCCTGATGCACGCCGACGGCCACACCCTGTGGGCACAGAGCTCACTGGCCGTTCTGCGCGACGAGCGCGGCCAGCCGGTGAGTTTCGTGGCCCAGTTCGTCGACATCAGCGATGCCCGGGCCGCGCACGAGGCACTGCGCCACGCTGCCACCCACGACCCCCTTACCCTGTTGGGCAACCGCCGCGGACTGGCCGAATCGCTCGACGACCTGCTCACCCAACAACCGCGGACAGGAACCCGCATTGGCGTTCTTGCCCTGGACCTCGACGGGCTGAAACCGATCAACGACCAGTTCGGCCACCCTGCTGGCGATCACGTCCTGGTCGCCGCCAGTGAACGTCTGCGCAAGGCGGTGCGCAGCGATGACGTCCTTGCCCGAGTCGGAGGAGACGAGTTCATCGTCGTCCTGCGCGGGATCCATACCCTCGAGCAGATGATCAACATCGCCGAGAAGATCCGATCCAGCCTCTCCCAACCCGTCGACCTGGGTCATGGTGCGAACACCCGGATCAAGGTCAGCATCGGTGGCGTACTGGTTCAGGCAGGCCACGACGCGGACAGCGTTCTCAAGAGCGCCGACCGCGCCCTCTACGACGCGAAACAGACAGGTGGGAACCGCGTGGTCGTGCGCCACCCCATCAGCGCGGCGCCGCCGCCCGTCTGACCTGCAACGGCATCCCGCCGACCGGTCGCAGCGTGACCTCCGGCTTCATCCGGACCTGCCTGACCACCTTGAACGTGTAGCGCTCGCGCAGGTGGTCCAGGATGATCGGCCCCTCCACCAGGGACATCCCCCGGCCGATGCACAACCGCGGTCCAGCCCCGAACGGGACGTAGCCGGTGCGCGGGATCGTTCGACTCGGGTCGAAGGCTTCCGGGTTCTCCCAGGCCGCAGGATGGCGGTGCAGCAGGTACGGGGACGTGATGATGAGCGCACCCTCGGGGATCTCGACGCCGGCGAGCTCGTCGGGCCCCAGCGACTGGCGCGTGATCAACCACGCCGGCGGGTACAGCCGCAGCGCCTCGTTGAAGACGTCCACGCTGCTGGCGTCGGTCGGGTGCTGAGCGAGCAGATACAGGCTCCAGGTGAGTGCGCTTGCCACCGTCTCGTGGCCCGCGACCAGGAACGTGACGACCTGATCGCGCACGGTTTGCGGGTCGGCGCCGTCCTGCAGGAGGCGCAGCAGCGTGCCGTCGGGCGCCGGTGTTGCGGTGAGCTCGCGAACGGCTTGATCCAGCCGTGCCTTGGCCGCGGCGAGTTGTCGGTTGTTGGGCGTCGGTAGCCAGAGGGGGGCCGACAGCGGCGAGGACTTCTTGACGACCACTTCCAGCCCGGACAGCGTCGCCTCGGCCAGGTCGGCCGCGCTGCCCGTGAGGTCCGCGCCGAACAGCACCTCCCCCACCACTTCCAGCGTGATCCGCAGGATGTCCGCGTCGACGTCTCGCACACCGTCCGTCCAGGAGATCCGGGAGCAAGCCGCTTGGGTGGCCTTCTCCACCGCCGGTGCCAAGTCCGCCCCAAACGCGGGCTGCACGACGGGTCGCTGCGTGCGCCACAGATCGGTGTCAGCAGTGAGCAGCCCGAAGCCGGTGAGCAGACTCAGGCGGCGGTATTGCAGCGTGTCCTTGCCGTAGTTCTTGTGGTTGCCCCGCAGCACCCGGTCCACCGCGTTGGGGTGGTTGACCAGATACGTGGGCGGGCTGGGGACCGGGAACTGCACGACATCGCCGTGCTTGCGCCACTGGTGACCGAGGAAGCCCAACGGGTCCCGAATCATCGTCGGGGCACCGCGCATCATGTCCAGGCCGCTGGGCCCGGGCGCGGTCAGTTCCACGCTCTTGATCCTGCCAGGTGGGGCTCGGCCGCCTCAGCGTGGGCGATACACGTCAGAGCGGTGCTGGATGGCCATGATGGAGACAAACGTCTCGTGGATCTCGTAGACCACGCGGTAGTCCCCCCGGCGTGCGCTGTGCAGTCCCTGGATTTCGAAGCGCAGAGGCTTACCCACTTTGTGAGGGTTCTCCGTCAATGACCCATAGATGAACTCCACTGCGGCCGCCGCGGCTTTCTCTGGCAGGCGCTCTATCGAACGCACCGCTGTCGCCGTCCAGATGACGGCGAAACTCACGGCCTGATCCTGGCCAGTGCTTGATCCTTGGTCATGACTTCGACTTGTCCCGCTAGCAACTCGCTACGGGAAGCTCGGATCTGGGACAGAACCTCAGGGTCGCTGAGCAACGCAAGGGTCTCCTCCAGCGACTCCAGATCATCGGCGCTGATCAGGACGGCCGCAGGACGTCCGTGCTTAGTGATGGTGACCCGGGCGTGCTCAACTTCGACCTGCTCCACGACCTCGGACAGTCGGTTCTTCACATCAGCCAGTGGCAGACGATCTAACGTACTCATGTCCAGAAGTATGGCTATATTTTTCGGGGCAGGTCAAGAGCCACGACCTTGCTGTGGATCTACTTCTTGACCTTGTCGATGAGGCCCTCGATGGAGGTCTTCGCCTGGTCGACCCAGCCGGAAGCCTGCGACGTGCCGGTGCCCAGCAGTTCCTTCGCTTTGCCAGCGGCCTTGTCGAGCTGCTTCTTGGCGTCGCCGGCCATACGGTCGATACGGCCCTCGTTCTCGAGGTCCTTGTTGCCGGTCACAGCGCCTGCCGCGATCTTCGCCCGGCCCTTGATTCCGTCCTGATTGATAGCCATGTTGTGGCTCCTTTCTCTATTTCCAGGGTACGTGAGCCGTGGACACCAGAGCCCGGACTCGCTTGGATGCTCAGCGTGAGATCCTTCATAGTCCTGCCGGGAATATTCAACTCCGGGCCGACGCATTGGCAGACGCTCTGGGAGGCCGTGGACCCTGCATTCGTGCGGTTCGAGCCGCCGGATTGGGACCGCCCGGTGGCCTCGGAATGGGTCGCCGCGCTGGAGGCCGCAGTGGTCTCTGCACCCGAACCTCCCGTGCTGGTGGCGCACAGCCTGGCGTGCTTGCTGGTCCCGATGTGGGCCGCGCAGTCCGACGTCACCGGTGGCCGCTGCGTTCATGGTCGCGCCGGTGGATCCGACCTCACCGGAGTTCCCGACCGCTGCCGAGGGGTTCGCCGACGTCCCGCGCGACCCATTGCCGTTCCCGTCGCTGGTGGTGGGCAGCCTCGATGACCCGTACGCGAGCGTCGACTTCGCGCGTGGGTTGGCCGCCGACTGGGGATCGGACTTCGTCGTGGCCGGAGCGCTGGGCCACATCAACGCCGACTCCGGTCTTGGCGACTGGCCGCAAGGGCGGGCGTTGCTGGCCGGATTGCTCACGCCATGAGGACCGTCGCACTGATGGCGGCTATTGCGCTCGCCGCCTGTTCCAGCCCGAGCTCCGGTCGACGGGCCGCCGGAAGGTTTCGTGCGCCTGTCGGACGTGGCTCCGGACGTCCTGCAGGAGATCCGCTATTACGGCGAACACAACTTCCTGGGCCGCCCGGTCACCGGTTACGACGCCACCGAGTGCTGGCTGACCGAACCCGCTGCGCAAGCCCTGGCCGAGGTTCAGGCGGAGGTTGCGGCGCAGGGTTACACGCTCAAGGCCTACGACTGCTACCGGCCGCAACGCGCGGTGGACGACTTCGTCGCCTGGGCCCAGGATCCCGACGATGACACCACCCGCGCGGAGTTCTACCCGCGCCTGGAGAAGGACGTCCTGTTCCCCCAGGGCTACATCCTCGAGAAGAGCGGCCACAGCCGCGGTTCCACCATCGACCTCACGATCGTGCCTGACGGCGCAGGCCTGAGCCCCGAGTGGACCGTCGGGGACCCACTGGTCGATTGCACCGCCAAGGTGGGCAAGCGGTTCCCCGACACCTCGGTGGACATGGGCACCGGCTTCGACTGCTTCGACCCGAAGTCCGCCACCGAAACCGCGAAGATCACTGACGAGCAGAAGGCCAACCGCCGGGTGCTTGTCGATGCCATGACGGCGGCCGGTTTCACCAACCTCCCCGAGGAGTGGTGGCACTACACGCTGGCAGACGAGCCCTACCCGGACACCTACTTCGACGTGCCGATCACCGGGCCATGATCCACCTCACACGGACGGCGTGTTCCGCTGCCGCGGGGGCATTGCTATAGTTGGGGAACCGACGCGGGGTGGAGCAGTTCGGTAGCTCGCTGGGCTCATAACCCAGAGGTCGCAGGTTCAAATCCTGCCCCCGCCACTAGAAACACGAAGGGTCCGTCGCTTGCGGCGGGCCTTTTGTGTTTCTCAGCCCCCACCACCACACATTGAACACCTGGGTTGTCGCGAAGCCGAGACGCAATGTAGGCGCCTAATGCCCTCGAGCAATTCAGGACCCGCTCGAAGCGGAACAGGCCCGACCTCGCCTCACTATCCTTGCTGCCATGCACATCCTGGTAACCGGCGGCACCGGAACCCTCGGGCGACAGATCGTGAACCAGTTGCTGCCCGCCGGTCACGAGGTGAGTGTCTTGACCAGGCGCGACTCGTTGCCCGCCGACTTTCACGCATGCCAACTCCGCACCGCCGACCTGGCCAGCGGAGAGGGACTCACCGAAGCGGTTGCCGACGTGGACGGCGTCATCCACTGCGCTTCGAATCCAATGGATCTGCGGGCAACGGTGGATGTCCGCGGAACCAGGAACCTCATCGCCGCAGCGAAAGCCGGCTCGTCTCCTCACATCACGTACATCTCGATCGTCGGATGCGACAAGATTCCGGTTCCGTACTACAAGGCGAAACATCGAGCCGAGCGGCTGATCGAGAGTTCCGGTTTGTCCTGGTCGATCTTGCGCGCTACTCAGTTCCACGACCTGCTCTTCCAGGTGCTCAAGGCGTGCATCAAACCGCCGGTGGCGATCATCCCGAAAGGCTTCCAGTTCCAACCCGTCAACAGCGGTGAGGTGGCTGCGAAGCTCATCTCCATCACCGAGGAGCACATCACCGGGAGGCGTCCGGACTTCGCCGGACCGCAACAGGCGGATATCGCCGATTGGATGCGCCTATACCTGACAAGCACCGGAAGCAGCAAGCGCGTGCTCGAAGCACCCGTCCCAGGCCGAATCGCAAAGGGTTTCCGGGCAGGCAGGAACACCGTCACCAACGGCGATCGAGGCATCGCGACTTTCGAGGAATTCCTGACCACCACGGGTTGAGAAGCATGGTCGGCTCGCTGCAGACCCCTAGGGCTCAGGCCAAGCGAAGTGTCCCTGCGTTTTGGACTCCATCAGTCTCCGGCGACGCCTGACTCGACGAGCTTCCCTGCTCAGGAGCTGCAAAGCTCCGACTCGTGGACACGCCGTACGAGCGACTCGTGCGCGAACCACTGTCCGCCCACGAAGTCACCGAGATGGTTAGCGTGGATGATGCCGCCCAACGGCTCAGGCAGCACATCCAAGCACGGTCTTACGCGATCGACGCGGCACATGTCCACGGCGCACAAAGTTCGGTGATCCAGGCACTCATAGGGTCACTCCTGCTCACGATCGGATTTCACGAAGAAGAAGTGCTACGGCCCCAAGAGGGATTCGTGACCCACGCCAGACCCGACTTCTTCCTGCACCTCGGGGCAAACCGCGGCGTACTGGCAGAGGTTGAGCGGGGCGGGACAGTCAACAACAACCACGACCTTAAGGACATCTGGAAAGCACATATCGCCGCTGATGCACAACATCTGTTCTTGATCGTGCCCGTGAGCAACTTCAAGCCCGACGGTTCGGCCAGGGAACGCCCCTTCAGACGCGTGGTACACCGCGCTTCAAGCTTCTTCGGCGATGAGCGTCGGCAGATCGACATCGTGAGCCTGCACATCTTCGGATACGGACGGTCGGCGTAAGGACTCAGGACATCGCTGACTCGAGGGGACCGCTACCCCTCCACTTTCCCTATGGTCCAGCTAGTCAGCGCTTCACCGCATTCCCACGCGCCTCAGCCACCGAATACCTCTCCCCATTGGCAGTCACCTTCGCTTGCGCCAGGTCCAACAGATCCACCCCGAGAACATCTGCCAGCCGACACAGGTAGATCAGGACGTCGGCCATCTCGGCCCCGACCGCATTCAACTGATCGGGCGTCAGTGATGCCGACTCCTCGGGGGTCAACCACTGCAACTCCGCAAGCAACTCGCCCGCCTCCCCCGCAACCGCCATCGCGAGGTTCTTTGGGGTGTGAAACCGCTCCCACTCCCGTTCTGCGGCGAACTCACGCAGTGCCAGCGTCAAGTCCTCAAGCGTCACGAATCAAGCCCTTCAGCATCTTCCGCGTCTGCGAATCCGTGGAGTACAACACCGTCCCGACCATTCCCCGAGTCAGCAGAACCTTGTAGACGTTGCGCACGAACGTGTCGAATGAGGCTGCACCCTTCCCCTTGAAGGCTCCGTCTCGAGAAGCACTCACATCGGACATGAACCGACCCTCGCGCCACACAAGGTCCGGGCCGAGGATCACACCGGACCAGTCGTACTCGAATCCCTGCGCGGTGTAGACGCAGCCCACCTGATCGAAGCCGCCGTCCTGAGTCGCCCACAGACTCCGCCCGGGAGCGTCGCCGTGCTTGCGTTCGTTCTTGTTGTTCCAAGGTCGAGCCCAGTCCCCGATCACGACGTCGTCCGGCAGCGGCTCCCCGCGCTCGGCGTCGTTCCACGGCCAGCAGAAGCCAGCGGACATCCGGGCACCGTAGCCCTCAGCCAGCCGCGCAGCAAGGAACGCTTCCATCTCCTGCGGGCTGTCCGCCACGCGCAGCGTGTAGTTCTCGTCCCCTGCCCAGTCGACCGGCCCGCCATCGGAGAGGCCGAGCAGCCGCAGCACCCACTCCTCGTACAGCCGGGATCCACCTGAACGGAATTGCGCGTCGAGTTCGACGAGTTGCACATCCAGCCCACGCTTGGCCGCCGCCTGCTTGATCTCGGCCACCGTCCCGATCTCACCCGGACGCACCACCTGATGCTCGTCGAGCAGGAACACCGGGACCCGCGCCACATCAAGCAGTTCGTGGATCTGGGGCTGGGTCGATCGCTTGGTCCGAGGCGTGAAGCGATTGTTGCTGTTCTCCCGGATGCGGTGCGCCTCATCGAGGATCAGCACATCCAAGGAGTTCGGGTCGTCGTGCGCGAATTGGTTGAAGTAGCCGAACAACTCCTTGACGCGGGGCTGTCTGGCGCCAGCCACCTTTCGCAACGTCTCAGTGAAAGCCTTCGAGCCCGTCGCATGTTCAGCCGTCCGGCCCGTGCGGAACAACTCCCCCAATAGCGACAACGCGATGACGCTCTTGCCGCTGCCGGGGCCGCCCGTCACGACGACAACGGACTTGTGGTCACCCCGGATCGCTTTGGTCACAGCGTTCAGCACCAGACGATAGGCAACCTCCTGCTCGTCCAACAGGACGAACTGCTCCTGCTTCTGGATCTCGGCTGCGGCAAGCTTCATCAGTTGCTTGCTCGGCGCTGTGGCCGACGAGACCAAGGCATCGGCCGCGGGAGCACCTGGCATTGCCGCGAAGCGGGCTTGCAGGTAGTCCAACCACCGCCCGCGCTCATCGCCGGTGAACAGCCGACTCGAATCCGTCTCAGGTCGAGCTCGCAGACTCGCCACTGCTGCTTCCGAGGCATTGTGCAAGTAGGCCGCACCCCGCAGTCGGTCGCGGTGACCATCGAGAACCCGCACGAAGTCGACCATGTAGTCGACGTAGTTCTGCACCTGTCGGCCCGGGTGCAGAACCGGACGATCACCGTAGGCGGCGATCCTCACGAGTTCGCGCATCATCGGGGTCGGCCTGCGCGGCCGACCACTGCTTGAGCTCGACCACAAGGTAGGACGGATCACCGGTCTTCGGATGCTCACCGCACACGATCACGTCCGTGCGCTTGCTCGACAGCGGCAGGCGATGTTCGACCAGCACCTCGACGTCCTCGAGCCCAGCATCGCGAAGGTCGGCCATCAGCACCGGCAGCGACGACTCCCAGGAGCGCACCTCACTGGCAGCCGGCATGTAGCCCTGGTCGATCTGAAACTGGCGAGTCAATCTCGGCACCGCACTGTGAGCAAGTAGGCCGGCCAACAATGACTCCGCCGACGACCGCAACAACGGCACAACACACCCCGCGAGCACGAAGAAACTCCGTGCGGTTGGGGGCATGTCCAGCGGAAATCGAGGAAGCCCGTCGGGCCGCAACCTGACCTGTTCAGGGTAGTGGGTGCCGCGGCGCACTGGGACTGCGAACGCTCAACTCGCATGGCGCACGGACCGATGACTCCAGCACAGCCTCCGGATCCAGGGGCGAAACGGGGGTTTGACCATGCCGAAGCCACAAGCCATCTGGGTGCGGCTGACACAACCGGCGCCGTGCAGTTGGTGCGGGTTGGCCATCCAGCCGCAGGCTGCTGCGGTCTCGGACCTCAGCTCCGGGAATGTCTGGTGCGCGGCGTGCACTACCACGGCGGTCAACCCCGACCCAATGGCGCAAACCCAGCTGCCGAGCCCTGGCACTCCAGGGGCCTCTGCCCGCCGCGAGCACGAGAGACGAAAGGCGGCCGATGAACAGCGGATCCGCGCGCGGTGGGGTCGCATGGGCGGACTGGTTGTGGCTGGCTCGAAGCAGAGACCCAGCACGCACGCTTGGGAGCGCGGCGCCATCGGCGAGGAGCGCCTCGGCACACGCCTGAACCGCCTTATCGATGATGGGGTCGCTGTCCTTCACGACAGGCGTATTCCGGGCAGCCGGGCCAACATCGACCATCTCGTCATCACACCGGCAGCCGTTTGGGTCATCGATGCGAAGCGCTACAAAGGCCGCCCGGAACGCAAAACTGAAGGTGGTCTCTTCCGGCCCAGGACTGAGAGTCTGCGGGTAGGCGGCAGAGATCGCACGCATCTTGTCGACGGGGTCCTGAACCAGACACGACTCGTGCAGCAAACCGTCTGCAACACGCCCGTCAAGGGCGCGTTGTGCTTCGTCGACGCAGACTGGCCGCTATCCGCTCCAGCATTCTCCGTGCGTGACGTGGTGGTGGCGACAGTCCGCCGCCTCACGCGTCTGATCGGCAAGGAGCAAGCGGGAGATCTGGACGTGCCCCAACTGAGTTCTCACTTGGCGGCTCAGTTCCCTTCCTACGAGGGGACTTGAGGGCCGTGGCGTGGCCACCTCTGGGATCCCGCCCACCGAAGGCGCTTCACCGTTCCTCAGCCACGTCTCGCATTGGCGGCGATGATGCCGGCGACGGCCGGGGCTTGGTCCTCCTGCAGGTAATGCTTCCCGGGGACCGCTGACAGCGATGACAAACCCGTGGCCGCCAGCACCGCCAGACCGTTGCGACTCAGCGGCAGGATCGGGTCGCGCGCACCCCACCCGACGGCCACTGGATAACGCACTCGCCGCGAGTCCACGACCGCGGAGTAGTCCCCCGGAGGCGCCGAGCGCAGACGGCGCATGATCCGCAGGTAGCCGGCGCCCCGGTCATCGCCGAGCGCTAGGACGCGATAGGCGTCAAGCTCCGCCGGCGACACCGCGGACATGTCGGCGATTCCAACGCGGCGCATCATCAGCCGCCACACGCGAGGGCTGGCCATTGGGCCTCGCACTGAGTGCGCGGCCCGCGCCAGCAGTTCACCCGGGTACGGAGCTTTGCCGAGTCCGAGCATCGTGTTGAGGATCGTCAGCGAACGAATCCTGTCGCCCAGCAGACCACACAACTCAAATCCGACCGGACCGCCTGCGTCGTGCACGACGAGGTGGAAGTCGGTCAGGCCGAGGGCATCCACGGCCGCCGCCGAGAACCTGCCCAGCCCGGCGATGGACACGTCAAGGCCCGGTGACCTGTCGGCCAGGCCAAGCCCCGGCAGGTCGAAACTCAACGCATCGAACCCCATCGCCGCGAGCTCGTCGATCACCTTGCGGTAGAGGAAGCTGGACGCCGGCAGACCGTGCATCAGTACCACCGGATGGCCAGTGCCCGCACGCCGCACGAACGACCCGATGCCGTCGGCAGTGAATCGTCGACCCGCCTCTTCGTGCAGGGCAACGACCTCGCGCACCTCGGCACCTGCGTTCAACGCCGTGGTCTCGTTCACCCGTGTATCGTGACGCGAACACCACCGCAACGCGCGCCGGACAGGCGCCGTGGCGACGGTGCCGTTGGACTCCGCAGGATCACGCGACATGCTCCTCGACAAGCCAATGGATGTGGCGAACGAGGAGGTCGGCAACATGAAGTTCAGTCTCGGACGGGTCGGTGTGCTGCTGGGGGCTTTGCTGCTGGTGGCGGCGTGCACATCGAACGCCGACCAGGGTGCCGGGGCGTCGCAGGAACCGAGCGGCACGACCTCGCCGGCCGTCACCGGCAACGAGTGCCCGATGGTCTATGACGCGTCCGAGGCGGACTTCTACCCGATCCAGCCGAGCTTCTCCGCGGGGTACACCGCTGCCGCGCAGCACGTGAGCAGCGACACCGAGAACTGGGCCTATGTCGTCACCGGCGACTTCCCTTACTCGCAGTGGATGGCTTGGTACACATACACCGCCAAAGGCGTCCCACTGGTCAAGCTGTCGGACAGCGACATCCTGCCGGACAAGGGCTCGACGAACCCGTTCGTGGACGGCAATCCGATTCTTGCGCCCAAGCGCAGTTACACCATCTACCTGATGCCGAACAGCACACCTGCCAGCGTGATCAGCTCGATGCAGAGCGAGGGGAAGAATGTGGTGACGCTGCCTTCGGCATCCACCACGCCGGACGTCGTCATCGTGAGCAGGAGCTACTGGTCGTTCTCGAACGACGGCCTGGGTGACTACTCCCGCTTCGGTTACGGAGGTCCCACGAACACTCCGACGCACTCCCTCAAGGCCTATATGACCGACGAGTCGACTGGCGAGATCACAACCACGCCGGTCGAGGACTGCGGTTCCCAGAGTGCCGTGCCCCAGAAGGTTTGGTACAACGCGGCCAATAACTCGCCCATCGTGACTTTCAAAGATGCGCCTCGGCCCACGGAGAAGGAATTGGAGGACATCCCGCGCTTCCTCCTGCAGACCGGGTCCTTCAGCGGCAGCGCCGGCAAGGAGTTCCCACCCTCCCCGGTACCTGACGAGGTGCAGTTCTACCGCAACGTCGCGGCCAGCGCCCCGTTCGCAGACGTGCAATCGGCCCCGCCGCCGGGAAATCCGCCAGATGCCTGCGGTGGTTATGTGATGGCCAACCTGCCCAACGACGTCGTATCGCTCGTGCGTATCCCAAAGGTCCCGAGCTTCCCGAACTACCAGGGTGCGACCGCGAAGACGCTGAACAAGGCCAACGACTACAACGTCGCGTTCTACAGCATCGTCATCTACGGCGCTGAGAAGCAGCTCGACGCGTACGGCACCACCGAGAACTCCCAGATCGGTAACCGCCAGATCGCTCTGGACAGCGACGGTGGCGCGACGGTCGTGCTGTACCCGAACAAGGCCACCAGCGACGAGATCGCGAAGATCGATGCCGTCGTCAAGGCCAACGGGTGGAACCTGCTCAAGAGCGGGGTGCAGACCACCTTGGCGCCCAACCTTCTGGTGATCCGGGAGAAGGGGCAGAACCCGCAGTGGAAGAAGGCGTTGAGCACCAACGACGTCACGGTAGGTGCGCCTTGTCCTCAGTCGACCGACCCGTCACTGCCGTTGCCCCAAGACCCTCCTAGCGCGCAGGTGACCCAGTTCAACGGGATGGGGTTGACCGCTCCGCAGGGTCAGAACTGCACTGTGGAGGAGTTCCTCTCCGGCAAGTGCCTGAAGAACTTCGGCAAGCAGTTGGCCAAGACCGGCGCCAAGTGGTCGTCGGCCAGCGACACACCGCCTGCCCAGAAGCCAGCCCCCTGACCAGGGATGCCCCCTGCCTATGCAGTGATCACCTCGACGCGACACATCAGCCCCGGGGCCTTCGACAACCTTGCGTCCGCGGTGATGAGAACGGTCTCCAGGGCCTCGGCCAGGGCCGCATACGCGGCGTTGTACGGGGTCAGGTTCTCGCGCAGTTCCCAACAACGGGCCAGCGAGCGCACGCCGCTCGTTCAGCGCGCCGCGAGCAACCGCCCGGCGCAGAATCGACAGGACCTCCAGATCAATGACTCGGGGGCGAGGAGTTGCTCTCCTTGTAGACGGCCAATGCCACCACGAGAACGCTGGCATCAACGACGGGCACGATCCTCCTTCAGATCCGCGACCGCCTGGGCGAGGGGAAGCACTCCCCCCGCACGTCCATCCGCCCGATCGAGCACCTCGTCCAAGGTCGGTACCGATGCCTCGGCGATGAGCCGCGCCAGCAGGTACTCCTGCAGAGACTGGTGCGCGGCACAAGTCCCTAACCAAACCCGCATGAAGACCGCGGGCACTACCGCGCTTCCCGTGTCAAATTCCGTTCCAATTCCCGAATTGCAGCCATTCATATGTCGTGACATATAGTGTCGTGACATAGAAATTGGAGGTTGACATGTCCAAAGTGCAGCGAGTCGGCGTCGTGACAACAGGAGTGGTGCGGGTGCGTCCCGAGCACATCTCGGCGAACTGGAAGCCGATGATGCTTTGGATGGCGACGTCGCGGCACTGGACGTCGCCATTGCCGATCCAGGCGTTCGTGGTGGAGCACGACGACGGCCTGGTGTTGTTCGACACCGGGCAAGACCGCGCGTCGGTGACCGATCCGGGGTACTTCCCGGGCGGGGTCGTCGGCGCCATGTATCGCCGGACCGCACAGGCGGAGATCCCGGCTGACCAGACGCTGTCAGCCGGTCTGGAGCGGTTGGGGTATTCGGCCAGCGATGTGTCTACCGTGGTGATCTCCCACCTGCACCAAGACCACATCGGCGGCCTGGGCGAAGTCCCGCAGGCGCGGATCCTCGTCGACCCGTCGGAGTGGGCCACTGTCCATGCCCGCGGTGCGGAGTTGTCGGGGATCATGGCGCGCCACATCGAGGCGCCCGGACGGCAATGGGAGCAGGTGTCCTACGACGATCGGGATCGTGGAGTCGGCCCGTTCGAGGAATCGTTCGACCTGTTCGGCGACGGAACGCTGACACTGGTCCGCACACCCGGCCACACCCCCGGTTCGCTGTCAATGGTCGTGCGCCAGTCCGGGTGGGCACCCATGGCGCTGGTCGGGGACCTCACGTACTCGTGCGACCTACTCGAAGCGGGGAAGGTGCCCGGTTCCGGGGAGAAGGACGAACTGCGGCGCAGCAGCGACTCCCTCCTCTCACTTCGCGATCACCTTCCGGGGCTTGCGATCCTGGCTGCCCACGACGCCTCTGCGCCGCAGTTGCTCGCCGAGGCCACCGCCGCGTGAAGACAGCGCTCGCGCTGGACAATGGGTGGCATGCGGATTGCCGAACAACTGCGCTACCTGGTGCTGGCGGCTCAGCTCGAGGGACGCAGACAGTGGTCACGTTCCTTGAAGCCCTTGGAGCTCACGCCCTCTCAGGCAGAGGTCCTGCGCGTTCTGCAAGACCACGGTCCCCTGTCGGTGGGCACCCTTGGGTCCCTCCTGGTTTGCGAGTCCGGCACCAACCCCAGCCGACTCGTCGACCGGCTCGTTGAGCGTGGCCTCGTCGATCGGCGTCCAGATCCGCAGGACGCCCGAGCCGTGGTGCTGTCGCTGACGCGGCACGGCACCGACAAGGCCGACGCAGTCAAGAAGCTGGAGGAGTTCATGTACGAGCAACTCGACCAGTTGGCCGGGCCCGACGCAGAGGCAGCCAGCCGGTTCCTACGCAGCTACGTCGAAGGGACTCCCGTCGGAGAATCGTTCAGCCAAAGGGAACATTTGGGATAAGAGAGGGGTGACCTACCCGCCCCCGACGTCCTCCGCCGCATCACCCAGCCCGAGCGGCGCTGCATTCCAACCACCCTCCGCTTCCCACAAGCGCACCTGATGATCGGTACCCGAAGCACCCGCGTCCGGCCCGAACCAGCCGCGCAGGATGTTCGCCAGTTCATTGGGACCGTCGGGCTCGCGGCGAGCGACGTTCACCGCGACCTTCATGAAGTCGAACGTGACCCATTGCGAATCGACCAGCACCCGGACCCCCCGACCCTCGGGCAATCCCGCGTTGCTCTCGCGGCGAAGAGTCAGGATCGGGTTCCCACCTCCGCCCTGGATGACCTTCACCACAGCGCCCTCCACCTCCGAGAAGCTCTTGGTCTGCAGGTAGCGGGCAAGGCGCCAGTCGATGAGCTCGTGGAGCAGTCCGGCAAGCACGGGAGCGTCAACCACATCCACCTGCCGCCGCAGTTCGAAACGGTCATCCGACAGGGCGAACCCCTCGCCGACGAGATGCTCCAACGGCCACTTGCGCCACCACTTGACCCACGCCTCCAGCGACGCCCGCCCAGGATCAGCCAACTCCTTGCTGCGGACGTCGCCGAGCAGCCGCGGGTCGCGCAGTACGAGATGCCGCGAACGCTGCGTCAGCTCTTCCACGGGCATGCCCGTCACGAGGCTGTCGGAGTCACAGAACGCACGCAGAGCCACCATCTTGTAGGACTTCGTCATGGATGTCGTGGCCACGTCCGCGAGCAGCGCCCCATGCCGTTCCGCAACCCCGGCCTCGAGCGCACTCAGACTTCCGCGTTCGGCCAGGAACCCGAACCAGCGTCCCGGCGCCGACGCTGGGTTGTAGCCGGACTGGAACGCCTCGCCGGCCGTCGGGCGTCGCCCATGTTCTTCCATCCATGCGTCCACGAATCCCGCAAGACTGCGACCGCGGCTCTTGGGCAGAAGCCGAAGCAACTCGTCACGAGCTTGCACCTGGTAGTCCACTGAACAGCCAGCGGGCAGCTCCAGGTTTGCGGCGAGCAGTCGCTCCCGCAGTTCCGAGTCTGTCGCCGGACGCCCATCAGCCAGACCTGCGAGCAGTCGCGCCGGCAACAGGAACGACCGGTGGTTACCGACGAAGTCGATCACCGTCAGGTGTTGCTTGCCCGGACTCAGCCGAAGACCTCGGCCGATCTGCTGCAGGAAGACGACGGGTGATGACGTGGGGCGAAGCAGCAGCACTGTGTCGATGGCCGGCACGTCGACACCTTCGTTGAACATGTCGACGCTGAACACAACCTGCAGCGCACCTCGCTCGAGGTCGGACAGGCTTTCGTGTCGCGGTGCGGACGTGGGCCCGGAGTGCACGGCCGCAGCATTGATCCCCGCCTCACAGAAGACCTGTGCCATCCGGTCGGCGTGACGTCGGGAGACACAGAAGGCAAGCGTGCGTGTGCCAGCATGCTGTTGCCACTCTCGCAGCGCGGCGCTTGTTCGCTCCTGCGTGATCACAGCCGACTCAAGCGCGTCGGGATCGAAGCGGGAGTTGCGCCAGGGCAGCGGCGCGAAGTCCACAGGGTCGGGCACTCCCATGTACCGGAACGGGGAGAGCAGGCCTTGCTCGATGCCTTGCGTGAGGCCACATTCGAAGACCAGGTTGTCCTCGCACAGGGACAGCAGATCCGCGCCATCTGCCCTGTCCGGGGTGGCCGTCAAACCCAGCAGGAAGCCGGGACGCAGGTGGTTGACCACCCGCCGGTAGCTCGCTGCCGCTGCGTGATGGAACTCGTCGATCACGACGTAGTCGAACCGTTCAGGGTGCAGTCGGTCCAACCTTCTCGACAGCGACTGCACGGTGGCCAGCACGACTTCGGCGTCCATCTCGTTCTCGTCGCCCATCACCAACCCGACTGTCGCGTCGGGACGGATCGCCCGGAACACCTTGCGGGTCTGCTGCAAGATCTCCTCGCGGTGCGCGACGAAAAGGACGCGGCGGAACTCGGGACGGGTGGCGTCGAACGCGGCCAACCAGGTCTTGCCCAGACCAGTGGCCATCACAACCAGCCCACCTCCGAAGCCAGCGTTGCGCGTCCTGCTCAGGGCTTCCAATGCCTCGCTCTGCACCGAGGTCGGCGCGAACGGCTGTGACAGCGGCGCCACCGCCACCACGTCCGCATCTTGGGCACGCTCGGCTTGCACGTAGGCGTCAACCAGCGACTGGGTGAGTACTTGGGAGTCCACCCCCTCCCACAGCTGTCGGAAGGAATCGCGCAGCGGCGGCAGTGCGGCGGGATCACGGGTCTCCAGCGTCCACTCGAATCCGTCGCGCAGGCCAGACGCGCTGATGTTCGCGCTGCCCACGAATGCTGCGTCATAGGAATCCGCATGCGCCCCAAGAAGGTAGGCCTTGGGATGAAACGACACCGGACCCGCGCGGTGGACCTTCACCTGGAAGCGCTCACCGAACTCATGACTTCGGGCCAGGAGGATCTGCAACGCCGCCTTCTCCGTGATGCCCAGGTAGTCGGTGGTCAGCAGGCGCACTCGACCGCCGCGGTCGAGCACGGAGTCGAAGTGCGGCTGCAATAGGCGCAGGCCAGACACCATGACGAAGGACACCACCAGATCGATCGACTGCACCGTGCCGGCGTCCACAAGGTCAGCGATCGCAGGTATCAGCGGTCGGGCTGGCCCATCGTGGAGACGGTCACGCGAGGCAGCGGTTGTGCGGGTGACACGGAGGTGCGCATGCCCGCGCTCGTCGCCCGACTCGAACTGAACATGCACGCCCGGCAGGTCTGCGCGAACCCGGTCGAGGAGATCCAGAACCGCTCGCCGTTCCTGATCACTCAACCCCCACCAATCGGGAGCGTGACGACCGACGCGACGAACTGCTGGTCGATACCCACAGGACGACGAAGGCGAGCTCACGACCCGCAGCATCGCCGCAGCGTCGCACAACCAGCACGACGCGTCCCCCCTGCTCACTGGACGAGCCTGCCATGAGTCCCCGATGAGAGGCGCGGTGATCATCGCCCAAGGCGTGTGTGACTGTCCGTTCTGCGTTCGGTATTGACCGAACACCGAACACGCTGCATTCTGGTGAGGTGAATTCAGAGAGGGACCGCGACGCCGTTGCACTTCTCACGCAAGCCCTACTTGAAGTCGGTTTGGAGCCAGCGGTCACGCATGAGAACGCCCGGATGGTGGTCCACGGTCGTCATGGCCTTGAGTTCAAAGTCGCGGTTAGGCGGCGCTCCCTCGTGCGTGAGGGTGACGTCCCCGGAATCGTTCGAGGGATTTCGGCTGCAGAGCGACGCCGGGGAGTGACCGGCGTAATTGTCTCCGACCGGATCACCGAGGACGCGAAGAAACGGCTCCGCGCGAAGTCGTTCGGGTGGCTGGACTTGCGCGGCGACCTGCACCTTGAAGCGCCCGGGGTGTTCATCGATGCGCGCGTGAGTTCGGCGGAGCCCCACGTGGAAGTCGCGAAGGAACCCTTGGCGGGTGCGGTAGGTCTCGAACTTGCCAGCCTTCTGCTGATGAATCCGGTCCGCACCTTTGGAGTCCGCCAAGCTGCCACCGAACTCGGAAGGGCGCCGAGCTCGGTCTCCCAGGAATTGCGGCGCCTGCGGGATTCTGGGCTGATCGACAATGAGAATCGGCCGGTTTGCCCGGACCTGTTCCGAGCACTCGCGAGGCGCTGGCGTCCCGAGTCGGTGGACCTTGCCTCATTACCCGGACCCGGCGACACACCCATCAATGATGCGCTGCGCCTGGGCCGCGATGATCCCGAGAACAACGTGGGCTGGGCGTTGGGCGACACGCTTGCCGCCATCGCCTATGGCGCTCCAGTGAGCACAACTGGCGGGTATCCACCAGACCTCTACGCCCCCGATGGCGCAACGCTGCGTCGAGCGAGGCAGCTACTGGGAACGTCCGCGACGCGGCAGGAGCGTGCAGGGACGCTCCGGGTGGCGCCGGTGCCGCTGGTCACCTCTCACCGCGTGGAATGGACTGCATCGGAGGCCGTTGGATGGCCGCTCGTGCATCCACTGTTCGTGGCACTCGACTTGGCCCAGGACCCCGATCGAGGTAGTGAGGTCTTGGCGGGATGGGATCCCCCCGGGCGGTGGCAACGTGTCTGGTAACGAGAAGGCCGCGCCGACCGTACATCTGCACGGGCCCATGCTGGCCGCCGTCGTGAGCGCCATCCCAGTGACTGCGCACGACACGGGTCGTCCCGTGATCGTGGTCGGCGGTCTCGCTGTGCTGTGTCGGCTTTCGCACCCCTATCGAGCCACGACCGACCTCGACACCGTCGCGCGCCTCCAGGCTGGCCAGGTCGGCCAGATCGAACTTCTCGTGGCCGCAGGCGCGACCCCCAGCGGGCCCACCGGCGTGCAGGTACAGACTCCACTCGGACCGGTGCAAGTAGATGTGCTCGAGGTGACGGACGCGGACCTTGCACCACTGCCCGATGACCCCACCGATCGGCTGCATGTCCTGAGCCATGCTTGGGCAGCGCAGACCGCGACGCCGGTTCATCTCGAAGCCGACGGTGCCCTGGCGGTAACCGTCCTAGTCGCGCAACCAGCCCCACTAGTTGCCATGAAGCTGCAGTCTGCCATGAACAGAGGGGCCGCCAAGGAAGGTACGGACTTGCTCGACATCGTGCGCCTCACCACCGATCGCGCCACCGCTGCCTCGGTGATCGACGGCTTGCGGACTGCCGACGTTCAACTCAGGGCGGATGCGATCTTGCACGCACGCCGCTGGTTTCGCGAAGCTGCGGATCGGACTCTGCGACAGATCCGCAGCATCCCAGAGGGCACTTCGACCACAGCCGAGGATCTTGAACTTGTGGCCGAACTCCTCGACAGCGGGCTGCGATCATAAGAACCGGAGCCCGAGAGGCCTAAGCTGCTCGCCACCACGCACTACGGCTTGCTCCTCGGCCAGGATGGAGCAGATAGCCACCGGATCGAAACTCACCGCCGCGCGCGCTGGGCATGGTCGGCGATCGCCCTGAGCTTCTGAGCCACCTCGAGCATGTGGTTGAGGCGCTGCGCCGGACTCATCTGGAGCAGCACACGGATCTGCGCGACATCGACTCCGCGGTGATCCTCGACCGGAGACGTTGTGGCCATGTGACCACTGCTGGCCCGCATCGGTGTCCACAGATGTGAACGCGAGTCCCTGCGATCGGGGAAACCTTGGTTGCCTGGAGCTATGTCCACAACAACGTTCACGCATATCATTGATATCGGAGGTGACCGCATGGATGCTAGCGCAGCTGTACTCGAATTGCGCCAGCGCGCGGGGTTGAGTCAGCGCGAGTTGGCGCAGTTGTCCGGGGTTGCCCAGCCGAACATCGCGGCCTATGAGACCGGCAGGAGGCAGCCGTCTCCGAAGATGCTCGTGCGACTCACTGCGGCCGCACGTCCGCGCCCGTCGGTGCTGCTGTCGAGGCACTCGCGCGCAGTTGGGGCGATCACCGCGAAACACCGAGCCCGCGACGTCCGTGTTTTCGGATCGGTGGCGCGCGGGGAGGACCACCCCGGCAGCGATATCGACCTGCTCGTGTCGTTCGACACTGGAGCGACCCTCTACGATCAGGTCGCCCTGACCGAGGATCTCGAGGCTCTGCTCGGGGTTCACGTAGATGTCGTCAGCGCCGCCGGGCTCAGCGCACGCCACGATGCCATCCGGCGTGAGGCTCGGCCACTGTGACCTCCGGTCCCGAACTCACCGAACAGGACCGCCGCACACTCGGTGACATTGTCGACTTCGCAGGGATCGCCGCCCGGCTTGTCGCTCGAGGCCGACTGGTCTACGACCAGGACGAGATGCTGCCGCTGGCAGCCGAAGCGGTTCTCCACCGGATCGGCGAGGCAGTCTCGCGGTTACCGGACACTGTCACGGCAGCTCATCCGAGCGTTCGATGGCGGCTCATGCGAGGCATGCGCAACCTCATCGCTCACGAGTACGAGGTCGTGGACCCTGTGATTGTCTGGAACACCCTCGCGCATGAGTTGCCGGTCGACGCTGCCGCCGTCCAGGCCATCCTGGACTGCCGCTAGGTGTATGTAAGCTGACCACGGCGTGATAGCCGCCGCGTAATCGTCGAGCACCTCGCGAACCTTGTCGCGCATCCACTCACGCGGCTGCGCCACCAACTGAGCCTGGGCCAGACAGCCGCGCTTGGATCGGCAGGAAATGGGCCAGCAACTCGTCGCGGATGTTCTGCAGTCCGGCCACTATCGCCCCCACCGCCGCCTCAACAGATCACTGCGCAAGGCCTGGGCGCCGAGCAACTCGTCCTCGATGAACGACAGAGCGAACACAGCCTCCCGGTACGCATACGTCAGCACGGGTCCGACCTTGAGGATCGCGAAGTGGTCCGTCACCAGCCCTCGCAAGCGCATCGCGCGTTTGGTAGTCCGTGCTGTGCGCCTCGAACACCAACGGAGATCGAGGACCTCTTGCCTGAGCACGGCATTCGGTTCGTGGCGCGCGTCGAGCCCGATCAGACTCCCCGCACCGGCGAACGCATCCGCTTGGCCGTCAAGCAGTCCAAGTTGCACTTCTTCGCCCCAGACAGTGGACAGGCTCTGACTTAGAGCAGGCAGACCCCTACTCGTCCTGCTTGTACCGATGACTCCCGCTGTGATACCTCCGGCCCAATGGGCTGGTCCAGATCAGGTCATGGGTGGGCGAGTCGGGGTCCCGTTCGACCCGCCAGGCCGAGAACGTCTTCGTCCGGTGATGCCGCCGGCACATCCCCTCAAGGTTGTTCGCGCAGGTCGCGCCAGCGGGGTGGGGCACGATGTGATCGCAATCGAAGAACTCCGCCCGGGCGTGACACCCGGGGAACCGGCAGGTGACGTCACGGGCCTTGATCGCCTCGCGCAGCGCAGTGGGGATGCGGTACTTGTAGGTCCCCATGGCTTTCAGTTCCCCCGTCACAGGGTCCGTCACGAGTCGTCGCCAGCGCGCGTCCGGCGACATGCACAGGTCACGGGCGACCTCACTGGCGATCGGCCCCAGCCGCTTGGTCCAGGGGGTCCAGTCGTTGTCGCCGATGAGTTGGTCAGCGCTGATCACGAGGTCCACGCTCACCGACACCGACGTGTGGTCGGCGAGGAATCCCACCAATGCGTCCGCCCGGCGCTGCTCGGCGGTGCGGGCGCCGCCCTGGCCGTAGGGGTCCGCGCAGTCATCGGATCCGGCCAATTCCTCCAACGCCTTCATGAACACCTCGGCGTGTTCCAGCGAAAGCCGCCCACTGATGTCCGCCATGCCGTGAGCGGCCGGACGGACCCACACCCCGCGCCGGTCGATGGCCTCCTTGCGCAGGGTCTCCTCCGGATCCTTCTCGACCGTCAGAGCGAGCAGCTTCTTACGCAACTGGTGGCCCGTGTGCCCTTCAGCGAAACCGATCGCGATCAGCTCCAACTCCAGCCTGCGGGGATCGGGCACGTCGGCCAGGACGTCGAGGATCGTGGTCGCCTTCGGCAGATCGATGCGACCGTCGAACAGCGCACCCCACACCACTTCCCGATCACACAGGGCCTCGGCGGTATCCAGCTTGTGATCGGCACTGCGCGGCGAGATGGCAAGCATGGTCGCGAGTTCCTCAGCCGCCCCCGAGATCGGGTAACCCATGGCCTCGATCCGGGCACTCATCTGCGCGGCCAGAACAGCGGCCTGCGCCTGCTGGCGGCGCAGAGCCTTCTCCGCTGCTTGAATCGCATCGCAGAGGTCCTGGTCATCCATGGCCTGCGCGTCCGCCAGCGCCGCCCTCACGGACGGGAAGGGGTCGCGGACCGGGATCTCCATGTCTCTATTCGAACATATGTTCGATACCATGTCAAGCCTTTGTGCACAAGAATTTCCGGCAAGAACCGAGCCTGTTGATATCCCCTCGCCTCCGTCCACAGATCCTCGCTGGCCATTCCCGCCACCCACCTCGCCCGCATACGTTCGGTGTCGAACGGGAGGACGGAAATGGGCTTCTTCAGAGCATGGCTGTTCGGCGAGCAGGCGATTGACCATATGGATGCCATGACCGCGCCGGACGGTTATCCCAGAGCAGAGGTGTGGCTGCCCCTCGATGTCTCCGGCACATCTGACGACGGCCTCGTGCGGTGGCAGTCGGCGTGGGCGCAGTGCCCCCCAGCGAACGGTGAGGTGTGGATCGAGTTCGGCCTGCCCACACACGTCATCACCGAACGGCTCGGACCGCATGCACTCACATCGGTCTTCGGGATGGAACGCACCAAGGCCCTGCGCTCAGACGTGCGCAAACGCCACGGCGAATGGATGGTGAAGGTGCCGCGGTTCTTCAAGACGGTCACCGAATATTGGACGAGTGACCCGCAGGACCGCGCCCCCGCTGACCACCGCCGATGGACAGAGCAGCACGCACACGACGGTGGGGGAGCTGGACGTCGAGGCGTCGCTCGACAGGTATCGCGACGAGCCGGAGCTGCTCGTAGGGCCCGAGGGTCCTGTTCTGTTCGGACCATTGGACTACCGCTATCGCAGCACCATGGACTGGCATCGGCGACTCGACTCCGCCCTGGACAGACTGCTGCAGTTGCCCGCGACAACGCCGGTGACCGCGGCCTGGTGCAGATTCTGAGAGGGGAGTGAAGGATGCACTACAACGGATGGGTGTGTTCGGGCCCAAGGTCGACGAATTGATGGACTCGCTCACGCACCCCTTCGGCCACTCCCGCCCTGAGGTCATGGTGCCGATGGAGATCGTCAGCGACAAGGCCGTCGAATTGCCCATGTGGCGATCCGGCTGGGCACTGGTCAAGCCGGATCCGTCGGTCCCGATCTGGTGCCCGGACGAGCATGAGTTCCTGACGATTGTGTGGCCCGCGGCGGTACTACGCGACCTCCTCGGCCCCTGCGCACTCCTGAACGAAGGCGAGACGGACTCGACTGGGGTGCTTCGCCACCACATCTGCGAGGTCGAGGGCCAGTGGTACGCCGGCGTTCCGCGGTTCTTCCACACCGTGGGCGACTATTGGTCGCGCCTTAGACATCCCGATCGATTGGCACTGGTCACCACGTCAGGAGAAGAGGTGCCCGCCACGACTGTGGCCGAGATGGACCTCGAGGCGAGCTTGACACTCGGCGGCCCGAGCCTGATCGTCGGCCCCGAGGGTCCGGTGTACTACGACACCAACTGGGACCCCATCGACTCAGACGACAGAATCGCCCACCTCCGAGCCGTCACGGAAGTGCTGATGACGCTTCCCGGCGAGACCCCGGTGACGGCGATCGACTTCCACGGCTAGCAGCCCAGAGAATCCTGGGCCTGCGAGATCGTCGACTCGACCGACTCCGTGGCAGTCGTGACGGACTCGGGCACCGCGGCGTCGTCCTTCTGCGAGGCCAACGACTGCTTCAGCCCGTCAAGCGCTGTCGAGACACCGGACAGCACTGCCTGTGCTGCGGCCGGGGCGTCCTGTGCCGCCTGCTCCAGGTCGGACTGCGCCGCAGCCACTTGCTTCTTGGCCTGCCCAACGGTCGCGGCCTTTCCCGCTGCCAGCGATGCCAGGCTCTCGTCTGCCTGGGCGAGCCCGTCACACACCGGACCGGTGAGCGAATCGATGGCTTCGCCCGCTTGGCTCTCAACCGAACTGGCTGCCGCACTCGCTGCTTGGCCGGCGATGTCAGAGACCTGACCGTCGCTGCACGCTGTCAGTGCCAGGGCCGCCACTGCGATACCCACAAGAATCCTCATGGTTGCCACGCTATGCCGTCAGCCTTGCGCCAATGCAAGCGGCTGCGCCAGAGCAACGATGATCCCGGCGGGCCCTCGCAAGTAGCACAACCGGAAAGCGTCCTCGTACTGAGCCACCTCGCGCAGCACCTCTCCCCCGTGCTCGCTCAGGCGGGCAAGAGTGTCGTCGATGTCGCTGACCGCGAACATGATCCGGTGCAGACCAAGCGTGTTGGGCGGCGGGGCTGGTGGGTCCGAAAGGCCCGCTTGCGGCGCGTAGTACTTGGTCAACTCCACGCGCCCGCTCTCGTCAGGCGCGCGCATCATCACGATCGTGCTGCGAACACCGTCAAGGCCGACGGTCTGGTCGGCCCACACACCTTCAATCTCGGCGCTGTTCTCCATTTCCATGCCGATCGCAGTGAAGAAGGCGACGGCCGCGTCCAGGTCTTCGACGACGATCGCGACATTGTCCATACGCAGAAGGGTCATGTCGAAAGCCTAGGCAGTCGCGCATCACCCGGGCGCTACCCGCGCTTTATCCAACCAGTGCTGTCGATCGGATCGATCACACCCTCACCGGAATAGTCGGTGATCATGTGGATGGGCAGCACTTTGACCTTGGCGGACGCGCTCGGGAAGCACCGGACCGGCACGCTGACCGCGGTGCGACAGGTTGGCTTTGTCGATCGCGTAGGTCCAGCCGGAGCACTTAAGCGTCCGGCAAGGCTCCCCCCAAGGCCCACCCTTCGGTTGGGCCACGCAATGTCGGAATTGCTTCAACGTGGCGAGCACCGACTTCCGCCCACTCGCACCAGGGGTGATGACGTACGTTCGACCGTTGGAGAAGGTGAGTCTGCCGCCAGTCGCGGCGGGCTGACGCTTCCAGTTCTGTATCCATTCAGAGTGCTCGACCTCGATCGTGATCCGCGAGGTACCGTACGTCACGGTCGCCGCGATGATGTCCGAGATCTCCCACCCGGGGATGACATCCAGTTGCTTATCCAGCACGGTCTCGGATCCGGCGTAGGCGCTCGTCGGCAGCGACAGGCCCGCCGCGATTCCAGCGATCAAGATCGCGCGTGCGGTTTTCGTCATGGCGATCACGGTAGCCGTGCGGGAAGCGGCTCACCCATCGCGCGGCACATTGTCCATGCGCAGAAGGGTCATGTCGGCACAATAGGACCGGCGCTCGACAACGAGCTGAGACGGAGGCCGCATGGCAACAGATGTGGTGGTGGTCGGAGCGGGATTCGCTGGCCTGCGCGCGGCCCAGCTCGTCGTGGACGCCGGCCACACGGTGACGGTGCTTGAGTCCCGAGACCGGGTGGGCGGACGCATCTGCCCCGGCGAGATCGCAGGACACACGATCGACCTGGGCGGGATGTGGCTCGGCCCCACTCAGCAACGCCTCGACGCAATGACCCGCGACATGGGGCTCAAGCGCTACCCGATGTGGTTGGAGGGTGAGTGCTCGCTGGGCTTCCGGGGGCGATTCGGCCGGGCGCCGGGCGAGGACTTCGACAAGGTTCTGGGCACACCCAACCGCCTGCGGCTGCTGAAGCTCAACTGGGAGTTGGAGCGCGCGACGAAACATCTGGATGTGGCCGCACCGTGGGACCACCCGAAGGCCAAGGACATGGACGGCGAGACGGTCGCCTCCTGGGTGGCCGGCCGGACGGGCAGTGCTGACATCCGCGACATGATGAACTTCGTGTGCCAGGCGGTCTTCTGCACCGAGGCGCGCGAACTGTCCTTCCTCTTCTTCGCCTTCTACTGCAAGTCAGCCGGGGGGCTGTTGGTCCTGCTTGCCGGCGGACCGGGTGGTGCGCAGAACTTCCTGTTCGACGGGGGTCTGCACGCTGCGGCCCAGAACCTTGCCGACGATCTCGGCGACCGCATTCAGCTCGACGCACCGGTGGTCGCGGTTGAGCAGGACGCCGGGCTTGTGAGCGTCACGACCGAGTCCGGGGAAGCGGTCAGCGCCCGCCGGGTGATCGTCGCAACGCCACCCCCGCTTGCTGGTCAGATCGCCTGGGAGCCGGGGTTGTCGCAGAACCGCAGGCGCCTGCTGGAACGCCAGACGATGGGCTCGACGATCAAGGGCTGGCTTGCCTACGACAGGCCGTTCTGGCGCGACGGCAACCACAACGGCTTCGTCATGGACGACACCTCTGCCTTCACCCCTGCCTTCGACGCCACCCCTCCGGGTTCGGACGTCGGACTGATCGCCGGATTCTTCGAATCGGTTGAGGGCCGCAGCGTTGCCGAGGACGGGGTTGAAGCGCGGCGCGAGATCGCGATTGAGACGTTGGTTCGCCATCTCGGTCCGCTTGCCGCGAAGCCCATCGATTACGTGGACAAGGACTGGACGGCCGAGCAGTGGTCCCGCGGTTGCTACGGCGCGACGATGCCGCCGGGAGTGCTCACCACGGTCGGGCACCTGATGCGCACGCCGCACGAGTTGGTCCACTGGGCCGGGACCGAAACCGCCACGCAGTGGAGCGGCTACGTCGAGGGCGCGCTCGAGTCAGGGGAACGCGCGGCACGGGAAGTGGTTGCCGCGCTGCGGGGTTGAACCGCGCGCCATCTGACGAATTCCTCGCGCAGGCTCTCGTCGGCCATCACCAGGGCAACCGTTGGGCAATCCTGGGGACCCTTCTTGGCGTCCGGGTGACACAGGGTGCACGGTTGATCGTCACGCAGGGGACACTTGGCGTCGACGACAGGCATTTGAACCGCTTCCAATGGGTAGTTCAATTGTACAAAGTGGGTGTTGGGCCCGGCGCCGCCGAAGCAAAGCTGGAAACCGGCAACTCAATCGCCGAAAAACAACATGGCCTCCGCCTAATGGTCGCCACCGACGGCCGGCTCAGCCCAAACCCCCGTTGCCCCGCCCGTGCCAGAACAGCGCCTCGTGCGCCAACGCTGCAATCACCGAACTGATCCGTGTGTGCGACAGGTCCTCACCAGGGGACACCGCAGCCATCAGCAGCGCAACAGCCGCAGCGTCGCGGTTCGCAGCAGAAACGGTAGCCCAACCGGCCCAGTGGTACGTTGGACCTATGAGTGGGACATACACCGCCACGATGGGAGACCGAGGCCGCCTCGTCGTCCCCGCCGAGCTTCGCGAGCGAGCTGGCCTGCACGAAGGACGTCACGTTGTCCTTGTCGAAACGCCGCATGGTGTCCTACTGCTCACCCGCGAACAGTTGCGAGACAGGATCCGCAGCGGCCTTGCGGGCAAGGAACTGGTCGATGACCTACTGGCAGATCGGCGAACTGCTGCATCCACCGAGGAATCCGCGTGACGGTGCTCGACGCCTCAGCGCTGCTGGCTTACCTCGCGGGGGAGCCGGGTGCTGACGAGGTGGAACTGACCCTCGAACAGGGCGGCCACTGCAGCACCGCCAACTGGTCCGAGGTGGCCCAGAAGGTGATCGCTGCCGGCGGCGACTGGGAACTCAGCCGGGCCCTACTCATGTCGTACCGCCTCGCCCTCGAACCGGTCGAAGTCGCTGACGCGCAGTGGGCAGCCCTTCGTTGGCGCAAGGGTGAGGGACTGTCGCTTGGCGATCGTTTGTGTCTGGCCCTGGCCCACCGCTTGAACGAGGTCGCCCTCACCGCCGACAAGACCTGGGGCGAAAGCGAGCGCATCAAGCAGATCAGGTGAAACCACCCGCACACCTGACAGACTCACGAGCATGGACGAAGAGATGCTCGAGGCACATGTGGCGTTCGAGGTTGCGGCCTGGACCGAGTCGCTCAATGACACGCTGGCCGTCACGACCGCGACGGTGTTCGAATGGCTGGACGGTGTTTCGCTGGGAAGCGTCATCAGCGAGTCGGACCTCGACGTTCTGATCGAGACCACACCCCTGCCCGACATCACCACCTCCCTGCTGGCCCTGCATGCGGCCGCACTGGAGGACGGCACGACAATGGCCGACTTGGTGCGCCGCGAGGACTTCGACCGCCTCGCCCAGGTCCTCGCCACAATGACCGGGTTGCAGGAAGCAGTCGTGGAGCAGATCACCACGAGTGAGGTGTACGCCGATCTCATTTCCCACGTGCTCTTCCACGGCATCCGCAACTACGTGATGACCGAGAGCCCGATCGCGCGTGTGCCCGGAGCGTCCTCGTTGATGCGCATGGGCCAGAGTGCGTTCGACAGCGCTGCCCCGCGATTGAGCAAAGGCATCGAGAAGCAGCTGACCGCTTTCGTGAGCGCGAACCTTCAGGAGACCTTGCGCGAGAGCCAGCAGTTCCTGACCACCGTGGTCGACGACGAGGCACTAGGCCAAGTGGCCGACGATCTCTACGACCGCAACGCCGAATCCACGCTGGCCGACGCCGCTGCGCTCATCCCCGAGGAGACCCTGGCGGAACTGTCGGCAATCGGCCAGGACGCCTGGGCACATCTGAGCGCCACCGCGTCGTTCCGGGACATGGCGCAGGCGGTACTCGACGCCAATGCCGCACGCCCGGTCGGAGAACTGCTCGCCGAGGCTGACATCACCGCCGGATCGGCGGCCGCCTTCGTTCGGCCTTGGATCCTGCGCGCGGCCGACGACGGCGTGCTCGAGACGTTGATCAGCCAGCGGCTCGCCGCCTTCTACGCCTACTACGAGTAGGACTCTGGACAAATATATGTAGCGTTCGCTATATTAGTTCAGACCCCGGAGGATACATGGATCTGAACGCCATCGACGCGTCCCTTGAACAGCTCAGCGCCCACAAAGATCAGTGGGCTCACCTGCCGATCGCCGCCCGGATCCGGTACCTGGAGGAGATCCGCGCCCTGGTCGTGGCCAATGCCGATGCATGGGTGGCGGCCGGTGTGCAGATGAAAGGCCTGGACCCGAAGGCGCCGATCGTCGGGGGCGAGGAGTGGCTCGGTGGCCCCTACCCCACCGCCGCCTGGTTGACCGAGATGATCTCCACCCTCACCCGGTTGGACGCTGGCGAGGACCCGCTGAAGGGAGTGCGGATCCGCACACGCGAGAACGGCCAGGTGGTCGCCGGCGTGTTCCCCTCGAACCCTTACGACCAACTACTACTGAACGGGTACGAACTCGAAGTCTGGATGCAGCCGCAAGTCACACCCGCGACGTTGCGCGATCACGTCGGTTCCTTCTACCGCCAGACCGACCCGACCGGCGCAGTGACGCTGGTCCTCGGCGCAGGCAACGTGGCCGCCATCCCGATGCTGGACGTTCTCTACTGTCTCTACGCCGACGGGCACGCGGTGGTACTGAAGATGAACCCCGTCAACGAGGCCTACGGGCCGGTCTTCGAACGGATCCTCGCCCCCTTGATCCGCGACGGGTACCTCGCAGTCGTCTACGGCGGCGCCGACGTGGGCAAGCACCTCACCGACAGCGACCTCGTCGACACTGTGCACATCACCGGCAGCGAGCGCACCTTCGAGACGATCGTGTACGGGCCCGGGACTGCCGGGCAGAAGGCGAAGGCAGCCGGCAAGCCCCGCTGGAACAAGCCGATCCGCTCCGAACTCGGCGGCGCCAGCCCGACCATCGTCGTGCCCGGCCCTTGGACCAAAGCCGACATCGCCTACCAGGCCCAGCACCTGGCCACCCAGAAACTCTTCTCCGCCGGTCACACCTGCGTGGCGTCCCAAGTGCTGATCCTGCCGCAGGGTTGGGAACACAAGGAGGAACTGCTCGACGCGCTGCGCTCGGCGCTGGCCGAGGCCCCGGACCGCAAGCCCTTTTACCCCGGCACGCAGGAGCGCCAGGATGCGTTCCGCGCCGACAACATCGACGCCGAGGTGATCCCTGGTCCGCAGGATCGAACCCTGCTCGTGGATGTGGACCCGGACAGCAACCACCCGGCGTTCCACGATGAGATGTTCGGCCCGATCTACGTGACCACGGCCCTGCCGGGCACGGACGCCTCGGACTTCCTGGCCAGCGCCGTCGAGTTCGCCAACGACAAGTTGTACGGCAACCTCGGGGCGAACATCATCGTTCACCCGCAGACGGCGAAGGACCTGGGGCCGCGCCTGGAGCAGGCCATCGCCGACCTGAGGTACGGCTGCATCGGGGTCAACGTCTGGTCGGCATTCGCATTCCTGGCACCCCGCGCCGCGTGGGGCGCCTACCCGGGCAACACCGCTGACAACATCGCGTCCGGCACCGGCGTCGTCCACAACGCGCTGCTGTTCGACAGCTCCCAGAAGTCCGTCGCGCGCGCACCCTTCCGCCCCTTCCAGCGGTCGTTGGCCCACCCGCTGCAAGGCCTGACCGTCAAGCCACCGTGGTTCCTCAACAACCGCACGGCACGCAGCACCGCACGCGCGTTCACCATGTTCGCCGCCGACCCCCACCCGAAACGCCTGCCGTCCATCTTCCTTCCCGCAGTCCGCGGCTGACCGAAAGAGAGAAACGTGAATACCACCACTGAACATTGGGACGTCGTCATCGTCGGATCGGGCTTCGGCGGTTCCGTCGCCGCACTGCGTCTCAGCGAGAAGGGCTACAAAGTCCTGGTCGTGGAATCGGGCCGACGGTTCTCCGACGAGGAGTTGCCCAAGACCTCCTGGCGACTGCCCAAGTTCCTTTGGGCACCTGCGATGGGGATGTTCGGCATTCAGCGCTTGGCCCTTCTCAACGACGTGCTGGTCCTGTCCGGCGCGGGCGTGGGCGGTGGTTCGCTGGTCTACGGCAACACGCTCTACGAACCTCTGGATGAGTTCTACGCCGACAAGCAGTGGGCGCACATCACCGATTGGCGCGACGAACTTGCCCCCCACTACGAGCAGGCCAAGCGCATGCTCGGCGTCGTGGAGAACCCCGTCGACACCCCGGCCGACCAGGTGATGCTCGAGGTCGCCCAGGACATGGGGGTCGCCGATTCGTTCCATCGCACCAACGTCGGCGTGCTCTTCGGCGAGCGTCCCGGCGAGGATGTCGAGGACCCGTTCTTCGGCGGAGCCGGACCGGCGCGAACGACCTGCGACTCGTGCGGATCGTGTATGACCGGCTGCCGGCTCGGTGCCAAGAACACCTTGCCCAAGAACTACCTGCACCTTGCCGAAGGGCTCGGCGCCACCATCCAGCCACTGACCACCGTGACAACCATTACGCCGGACGGTCCGGACGGCTACCTGGTGTCGATGCGTGCGGCCGGTCCGGGCGCTGGCAAACCCCCTCGCTCCCAGGTCAGCGCCGACCACGTGATCCTGGCCGCCGGAACCCTCGGCACCCAGAAGCTCCTCCACCAAATGAAGCAGTCCGGAGACCTTCCTGAGATCTCCGATCGGCTGGGCCAACTCACCCGGACCAACTCGGAGTCGATCCTCACCGTCGAGGCACGCGACCTCGAAGTCGACTACTCCCACGGCCCCGCGATCACCTCATCGATCCACCCGGATCCGCAGACACATGTCGAGCCTGTCCGGTACGGGCGCGGCAGCAACTTCATGGGGATGCTCAGCACCCTGCTGACCGAAGGCGACCGCCCCGGCGAACCGTCGGTACCGCGGCGCAAGCGGTTCGTTGCAGCGCTGCGCAGCAACCCCGGTTCGTTCTGGCGCTCGCTGTCGGTGCGCCGCTGGTCCCAGCGCACCACCGTGATGCTCGTGATGCAGAGCCTGGACAACTCCTTGAACGTGTCCTTGAAACGCAACAAGTTCGGCAAGCAGACGCTGGCCTCCGAGCAGGGAACCGGTGAACCGAACCCGGCCTGGATCCCCGCGGCGCACGAGGTCGCCAACCGGTTCGCGGACAAGACCGGCGGTGAGGCGCGCGGGACCTGGACCGAGGCCTTCAACATCCCGATGACCGCACACATCCTCGGCGGCGCCCCCATCGGCGACAGCCCGCAGACCGGTGTCATTGACCCCTACCACCGCGTGTACGGCCATGACGGAATCCACGTCGTGGACGGGGCGGCCGTGAGCGCCAACCTCGGGGTGAACCCTTCGTTGACCATCACCGCGCAGGCGGAACGGGCGATGTCGATGTGGCCGAACAAGGGCGAGGCGGACCCGCGACCTGACCTGGGCAGTGAGTACCAGCCGCTGGACGCGGTGCGTCCGGTCAAGCCGGCTGTTCCCGAGACCGCGCCGGCGGCTCTGGTCTGGTGATGCGGGCCCTCCCGTGCGTTGTGGCGTTGTTGCGGCACTGAGGATGCGTTTGTCGCGTTGTTGCTGGTTTGACGACCCGAAACCCAGCAACAACGCGACATCCGAGATGCGGAACCCGTAACAACGCAACAACCGGGTCCTACGGCGTGACGATCGGGAACCACAACTCGTAGTCGTCGAGGTTGGCCATCAGGCCTTGCACCGGCATTGGGTTGCCCTCGACACGGATCGCGCCGTCAGCGACCAGTTGGGCGATCGCGCCGCCCATGAGGATCGTGTCCAAGGCCGACCGCGTCATCCGAATGGTCGCGTCGGCCTGGCCGGTAGCGCCGTGGTGATTGTGAAGTGTGCCGTGGCTCAGTTCGAGGGTGTGGGTGTCCTCATCGACGAACAGGTGGATTGTGCCTGAAACCCCAGCCGCCTTGGGCCCGTTGAGTCGGATGGCCAGGGCGTCGAGAAACAGGTCCACGCTGATGGACGAGACCATCCCGGGCTGCGCGGCGGTTGGGGTGGAGACCTCGCGGACCCCCTCGCGCAATTCGGTCGCGCCCGCGAGGTAGAAGTTGCGCCACGGTCCCGATTCGGCCTGATAGGCCATCTGCTCGTAGGTCTCAGCGAGCAGATGCCTGGCGTCCATGTTGTCCGGGTCGGCGAACACAACATGGTTCAGCGCCTCGGCCACCCACCGGTACTCGCCGGCCTCGAAGTCCACCCGCGCCTTGGCCAGCACCGAGTCCGCTCCCCCTGCGTACTCGACGAACTTCTTGCCGGCCTCCACGGGCGGCAACGGGTGCAGGTTGGCGGGGTTCGCGTCGAACCAGCCGAGGTAGTAGTTGTAGACGGCTTTGACGTTGTGGTTGACGCTGCCGTAATAGCCCCGGTTAGCGAACCGGCCGGAGATCCCTTCGGGCAGTTCCAGCATCTCGGCGATCTCAGCCGGACCGTGCCCATGGTTGGCCAGACGTAGCGTCTGGTCGTGGATGAAGCGATAGAGGTCGCGCTGACCGACCAGGTCCTCGCGCACCTGCGCGTTGCCCCAGGTCGGCCAGTGATGGGAAGCGAAGAGCACCTCCGTGTCGTCGCCGAACAACCGCAGCGCCTCGTGGATGTGCTTGGACCAAGCCAGAGCGTCGCGCACCTTCGCACCACGCGGCGTGTACACGTTGTGCAGGGTGTGCGAAGTGATCTCGGCCATGCACAACGCCTTGTGATCTGGCATGTAGAAGCAATACTCCGCGGGGGCCTCGGCGCCCGGGGTGTACTGGAAGACGAACCGCACGCCATCGATTTCGAGTTCCTGCCCGGTCCGGTCAATGATGTCCGTCGGGGGGAACAGCGCAATCGAACCGGTACTGGTCGACGGCCCGAGACCAGCCCCGATCGCCCCGCGCGGACCGGCAGGCACCGTGTTGCCGTACATGTACGAGGAGCGGCGAGCCATCACGTTGCCGGCCAAGACGTTCTCCGACACCGATTCCTCGGTGAACCCCACCGGCACGACGTAACGAACCCGGCCCGACTGGACGTCCTCACGTGAGGCAACCCCCTCGATCCCGCCGAAGTGATCCGCGTGGGAGTGCGTCGTCAGCACCGCCACGACCGGCAGGTCGGCCACGTGCTCGCGCAGAAGTCGCAGCCCTTCGGCAGCCGGCGCTGCGCTGACCAACGGGTCCACAACGATCCAGCCCCTGGCCCCACGGATGAACGTCATCACCGCCAGGTCGAAGTTGCGCACCTGGTAGATCCCCTCGACCACTTCGAACAACCCGGTGATGCCCAACAACTGCGACTGTCGCCAGAGGCTCGGGTTCACAGTGTCCGGCGCCGGCGCGTCGCGGACGAATCCGTAGGCATCCAAATCGAACGCCGGGCTGCCGTCCGGGTTCATGATCACCCTGTTGGGCGAGTCGGCGATGAAACCCCGCCGGGCGTTCTCGAAGTCGGTCTGGTCAGCGAACGGTAGCTCGTCCAGCACCTTGCGGTTGGCCGAAACAGTGTGGTTCGAGGCGTTCATGAGGCAGCTCCCGTAGTCATGACGATCTTGCCCGCAAAATGCCCGCTGCAGTAGTGGGCCATTGCCGCCCGGCCCTCATCCAGCGTGAAGGTCCGGTCAATCACCGGTTTGACGTCGCCCTTCTCGATCAGGCGTAACAACAACGACATGTCCTCAGCCCGGTTGGCCCGGTAGACGACCAGGTTGACCCGTCGGCCCTGGGACACCCGCAGTGTCTGACCGAGTAGCGCGACCGTGGCGAGTCTGCGCGTACTCCCGCCCACCACCGCGCACACCCCACCCGGCCGAAGCGCTCGCCGGTATTCGCCGATCGACCTCTGGCACACGACATCCACTACGAGGTCGTACCGCACGCCGTTACGCGTGAAGTCCTCCCGTGTGAAGTCGATTGTGTGATCCGCACCCAACCGCCGCATGACGTCCTGCTTGTCCGGGCCGTCGACACCGGTGACCTGCATGCCCCGCGCCTTGGCGATCTGGATGGCGAGGGTCCCGACGCCGCCCCCACCGCCGTTCATGAGCAGGTGCTTGCCAGCGCCCGCCGTGCGCAGGCTCCCCACCGCAAGGCCACCTGCCTGCGGGAGGGCCGCGGCCTGCTCGAAGGACAGCGAAGCAGGCTTCTTCGTCAATGCGTCATCGGGGGCACACGCGTATTGCGCGAAGGCCCCGAAACCGCTGCTCGACAGGTCCCCGAAGACCTCGTCGCCAACAGACCAGGTGCTCGAAGCACCCACGGCCTCAACGACGCCGGCGATGTCCGAACCGATCACCCGGCGCTTTGGGCGGCGCAGTCCCCCGATCCGATTGACCACCGGGACACCACGCAGGAGGCCGTTGTCCCATTCGTTGATCGAGCAGGCAACCACACGCACAAGCGCCTCCCCGTCGCCTGGCACGGGAACGGGCATGTCGATGACCTTCAGTACCTCTGGCCCGCCGTACTCGTCTTGCACAAGTGCCTTCACACACCACCTCCAAGCGGTACAAAGGCGCCATGGGTTCAAACCGACCAGTCGCCCTCGTCACCGGCGCAGCCAACGGTATCGGCCGGGCGACCACCGAGCACCTCCTGCGCGACGGGTGGACGGTTCACGCGCTCGACCTGGACGCAGATGCCCTCCGCTCGCTACCCACCGAGACCGCCATCCTGGACGTCACCGACCCAGCCCAATGGCGCGACGCTGTCGCAGACCTCGACCGCCTGGACCTATTGGTCAATAACGCTGGAGTGCTCAGCTCCGGGCCCTTCGTGGACATCCCGGCCGAACGCCACCGGACAATCGTGGAGGTCAACGTGCTCGGTGTGGTCAACGGCGCGTTGGCCTGCTTCCCCCTGCTGGCGAACACGCCCGGGTCCGTGATGGTCAACCTCGCATCAGCCTCGGCAATGTACGGACAGCCGGATCTGGCGACCTACTCAGCCACCAAGTTTGCGATCCGCGGCTTGACTGAGGCACTCGATCTGGAGTGGGCCGAACACGACATCCGGGTCCTGGACCTGTGGCCGTTGTTCGTGCAGACGGCGATGGTCGATGGCATGCACGCCACCTCCGGCGACCGGCTCGGAATCCACCTCACCCCCGATGACGTCGCGGTAGCTCTGATCACTGCGGTGCGTGAGATCCGGTCCAAGCCCGCCGCCTCCCGATTCCGCAATCCCCACATCGCCGTGGGTCGACAAGCTCGCCTGTTCGCCGTCCTGGCTCAGGTAAGCCCACACTGGACCAACCGTTTGATCACCAAGATGGCAACCGGCCGCTAGACCGACAGCACCTCGCGCTCCAACCGGGCGTAACTGGTCTCCATCCCTGTGGTCATGCCGGTGGCAAGGACGATGTCGCGGATCTCGGCGTTGGGATAGGTGATCACTATGGACAGCAACGTACCGCCCTCGACCGGCGTCAAGGTCATTTCGTTGACGGTGCCCGGGCCTTCCATGCCGATCATCTGCTCGGTCGTGACCGCGCGGCGAGGTGGGGAACTCTCCAGCAGTTCGCCGGTGAAACCGAACCTGCCCGTGCCGTCCGCCTGCTCCCACTCGTAGCGGTACTGATCACCGACATTCGTGGCGATCTCGCACACCGGCATGGTCCAGCCGTCCGGGCCGAGTAGCCACTTGCGCATCAGGTCGGCGTCGTTGTGCGCGCGCCAGATCTGCTCGACCGTCCCGCGCACGACCCGGCTCACGCGCACCTGGGTGTCGCTGAGGATCTGCGCTTCACAGACCGCACCCGACGCGAACGATGCGAGATCCGCGAGCACAGCGTCCATCTGTCCCATCGCGGCCTTCATCCCGTCCTCCATGCCCATGGTGAGCAACTGCTCGAGTTCCTCGACCGAGTTGAAGTAGGTGGTCGTGGAGACCCGGGAGCCCTCCGGCGTTACAGAGAAGTCGAACACCATCCGCATCGAGGGCATCTCGGTGTTGGCCGACCCGTCCTCATTGGCGAAACCGTCGCGCACCTCGAAGGACTCCATCGGTGTGACATCGACGTAGTCCCAGTAGCCGCGGGACACGTCCCCCTCCGGTCCGGTCATGGCGTACTCGCTGCGTCCGCCGGCATACATGTCGTGACGGGTGAAGATCGCGGGGTACGTCGGCGGACCCCAGAAACGTTCGAGCTGACGCGGATCGGCGTAAGCGTTCCACAGTCGCTCGAGGGGCACGGGGAACTCCGCGACCACGGTCATGGTGAGGGACTCGGGGTCCTTGTCGATGGAAGTGATAGGCATTGCGGTTCCTTTCGTCAGGGGGTGTCTTCGGTCGAGCAGGTCGTCAAGCCTGGCGACGCGGTCGCGCCAGAGCTGCTCGAATTGGTCCAGGAGTTGCTGTGCCCGCCGGATCGTCGCCGGATTCGCTCGCACGAGCCGCTCCCTTCCGTGTGGATGTTTGGTCACAAGGCCAGCTGCCTCCAACACCGCGACGTGCTTCTGCACGGCCGCGAACGACATCGAGTAGGCACCGGCCAGATGTGAGACCGTCACCTCCCCGATCAGCGTGCGACGGACGATGTCCCGACGCGTGCGATCGGCCAATGCGCGGAACACCCGGTCGACCTCGTCATCGGGCATCCACGACTGCTGTTCCTCATATACAACCATTAGGTTGTACGTTAGTCCGCTCTCGCCAGCATGGCAAGACCCCTACTCGTCCTGCTTGTACCGATGGCTTGAGGTTCTACACGTACGGCCCAACGGGCTGGTCCAGATCAAGTCATGGGTCGGCGAACTCGCATCACGTTCAACACGCCAGGCCGAGAACGTCTTGGTCCGATGGTGGCGCCGACACAGTCCTGCGAGGTTGTTCGCGCAGGTCTCACCGGCCGGGTGGGGAACGACGTGGTCACAGTCGAAGAACTCCGCCCGCGCGTGACACCCGGGGAACCTGCAGGTGACATCCCGGCACTTGATGGCCTCGCGAAGGGGCTGGGGAATCCGGTACTTGAAGGTGCCCATGGCTTGCAGTTCTCCTGTCACCGGATCGGTGACCAGCCTGCGCCACCGGGCGTCGGCGGACATACACAGGTCCCGAGCGACTTCGCTGGCGATCGGTCCGAGTCGCTTCGATTCGGGGGTCCAATCGTTGTCCCCGATGAGCTGATCGGCGCTGATCACGACGTCCACGCTGACAGCCACGGTGGTGTGTGTGGCCAGGAAGCCGACCAACGCGTCCGCCCTGCGCTGTTCGGCGCTGCGGGCATCCCCCTGCTGGTAGGGGTCCGCGCAGTCCTTCGAGCCGGCCAGCGCCTCGAGTGCCTGGATGAACACCTCGGCATGTTCGGCTGACAGGTAACCACCCACGTCGGCCATCCCATGCGCCGACGGTCGCACCCATACCCCTCGCCGGTCGATGGCCTGCTTGCGCAGAACCTCGTCGGGATCTTTCTCGCAGGTCAGGGACAGCAACTTCTTGCGCAACTCGTGGCCTGTGTGCGATTCGGCGTAACCGATCGCGATCAGTTCCAGTTCCTCGCGCCGCGGATCGGGGGTGTCGCTGAGGATGTCCAGGATCGCCGTCGCCTTGGGCATGTCGATCCGGCCGTCGTGAAGGGCTCCCCACAGCAGGTCCCGATCGCAGAGCCCGACAGCGGTGTCCAGACGTCGATCCGCAGTGCGCGGCGAGATCGCCAGCATGGTCGCCAGCTCTTCGGAACTCCCGGAGATCACGTGACCCATCGCCTCGATCCGGGCGCCCATCTCGGCCACCAAGCGCAGCCGCTTCGGCCTGCTGTCGCCGCAGGCCCTTCTCAGCGTCCGCAATGGCATCGCAGAGGTCCTGGTCGTCAAGCGCCCGCGCGTCCGCCAGCGCCGCCCTGACTGACGGGAACGGGTCGATCACTGGGATGCTCACATCTCTATTCGAACACATGTTCGATAGATTGTCAAGGAGTTCCGGAGGGTGTGCATAGCCTGCTTCGGCCCCTGAACTCCCGATACCTTTCGATCGGAGGAGGGTCGCGATGCCGAATCACGAAGAGCGGCTGTACGGCACGCAGGTCGGCCGTGCGCTCGCCTTCGCCGCCGAAGTCCATGCCCGGCAATCGCGCAGGAGCAAGGACGAGCCTTACCTCTCCCACGTACTGATGGTGGCGGGCCTGGTGGCCCACTACGGCGGGGATGAGGAGCAGATCATGGCGGGCGTTCTGCACGATGCGGTGGAGGATCAAGGCGGGCCAGGCATGCTGGAGAAGATCCGGGCCGAGTTCGGGCAGCGGGTGGCGGACATCGTGCTCGACTGCAGCGACGCGGTGCCTGAACCCGGCCAGCCCAAGGGGCCGTGGCTGGAACGCAAGCGCACGTATATCGCGACGCTTACCGGCGCTGACCCGCACGGATCCCGGCTGGTAGAGGCCTGCGACAAACTCGCCAACCTGCGCGACATCGTTGAGGACGTGGAAGCCCACGGCGTGGAGGCGCTCGACCATTTCCATGGCGGGCCCGAGGGCACGATTTGGTACTACCGGACCTTGGGCGAGGTGCTTTTGCCGCAGATCCCGCAGGTCGATCTCGAGTACTCCCGGCTGCTGCAGAGGCTGGACGTCGCATTGCCATGAGCCGGAACCGGGTCCTGATCGGCGCGTGCATCGCCGGTGGGGCCGCGTTCCTGCAACCCGCGACTTACAACTACGTCATCGAGCCGATGCTGATCACTTTCGGCGTGGACCAATCCAGCAGTGGCGCGCTGCGCGAAGTCCCAAGCATCGCGTCTCTCGTGGCCATCTTCCTCGCTGCAACTGCAGCCACCCGCGTGGGCGAACGTCGCGCGGTCAGCGGCGGGGCGATCCTCTTGCTGCTGGGCTCCCTGCTCGTGGCCGCCGCACCGGTGTTCCCCGTGGCGATTCTCGGACTGGCGGTCCAGTCGGTCGGAGCAACGGTGCTGCTTGTCGTCTCACTCGGGGTGATCGGTTCAACGACTGACGGACCTGGCGCGCGAGCCACGGCGTTCGCGGTGTTCTCGATGGTTGGACCTGCTGTGTTCGTGATCCTGCCAGTGATCACGGCGGCGCTGATGGAGCATCTCTCGTGGCGGGTCGTCGCGGGGACCTGGGCTCTGGGCGGGGTGGCCGCTCTAGTGGCAGGGCGGTGGGCGCTGGCAGCCGACAGGGGCGCTGACCGCGACAGCGAACTGCTGACGCCCGCGCTGGCAGGGGTGGTGTGCGCGGCCGTCGTGCAGTCGGTTTCGCATGCCATGTCCGACGGACTGACCAACGCGGGAACACTCGTGCGGATCGGTCTGACCTTGGCGGCCGCGGTCGGGCTGGTCTTGGCCCTGCGACGTGTCCGCCGACCGTCACTGGACGTTGCATTCCTGCGTAACGGTGGGGCGGTTGTGATGCTGGCCGTGGTCGGGCTGTGGTGCTTCACCCAACTCTGGTACTACATGACATTGGCCTACGAGTACGTGTTCGGCCTCAGTGTGCTGGTGACTGCGTTGCTCATGGTGCCGGCCCAGTTGTGCGCCGCAGTCGGGGCCAGGTCGGCCGGCTGGATGATCAAGCGGTTCGGACTGACTGCGTCGGGCTTCTGGCTGCTGATCGCCACAGGGATCTCCCTTGCACTCAGTGTTCTGATCGCGGTGGACTCGCCACTTTGGTGGCCGGTGGTCGTGACCTGCTTCTACAGCTTCGCCAGCGTCGCGGCGGGAGTGCCGATGACGAATTCAGTGATGGACTCAGCGACCCCCGGCGGCGACAGCAGCGCCTCGGCCTATAGACAGGCATCGGTCGGGATCGGGACGGCGATCGGGATCGCGCTCATCTCCGCAGTGGTCTTCTCGACCTTCTCTTCGTCACTGGCAAGCCAACTGGACGCCGCGGGACTGGACTCCGCGCAGACGGACCAGATCGCAGCGGACCTGCGAACCGGCGCCGACGATCAGCAGGCAGCGGCTACCTATGCGGTTCCGCTGCAGGAGGTGGACAGTATCGACGCCGTCCAGAAGCAGGCCTACCTGGACGGAATGGACGCCCACGGATGGGCCGGTGCCGCCGTGAGCCTGGTGACCGCGGGGCTGTTCCTATTCGGTCGGCTTAGGCTGAAACCATGTCCTACGTCGTCGTCAACGTCCTGACCGTTCCGGCCGATCAAGCCGACACTCTTGAACAGCGTTTCGCCGCGCGGGCGGGTGCAGTCGATCAGGCCCCCGGCTTCGAACACTTCGAACTCTTGCGCCCTGTCAGCGGCACCGAGGATTACTTGGTCTACACCCGCTGGGACAGCGTCGAGTCCTACCGCACGTGGTTGGAATCACGGGACTTCGCCGCGGGCCACGGGGGCGGACGACAACCGGCTGCCACGGGTTCGACCATCTGGGAGTTCGACGTCGTCTGAGCGGCTACCGAAGAGAGAGTGCCGCAATAGCCGCATTGACGATGGAACCGGCGTCCAAATCGTGGGCGCGATAGAGGTCGTCGATGCGACCGGACTGACCGAACTCGTCAACTCCGAGCGCGATCTGCGGTACTCCCAACGCTGAGCCGAACCACGAGAAGGCATGCGAGGCGCCGTCGTGAACGGACACGATCGGGGCGGGTACAGCCATGACCGCTCGCAACGGGCCGGCGAATGAGGGAGTCGTCGCTGTACGAACGGCTTGGCGCAAGGTCCGCTGCCAGGAACGGTACAGACGGCCCGGGGTGGTGACGTCGATGACGTTGGCCACCACCCCCTCCCCTGCGAGCTCCTCGGCGGCCTCCAACACTTCAGGCATCACCGAACCCGCAGTAACCAGATGCACCACGGGGAGGCGGCCGTCGGCGTCGGGAACCTGCTCGACCACACGTTCCCGACCGTCGACCAGAACGTAGGCGCCGGCAAGAACCTGTCGCCTCAGCACGGCCTCCCCGAGTCTGCCGCGGGCCAGCGCGAAGGGTTCCTGATCGATGGTGCGCGTCGTCAACCGGAAGTAGTGCGCCAGTTCCGCGCTGCGCAGGTCCGTGGCCGTCTCCGCCGCCTGACCACTCACGTGGTGCAGGGCGTCCAGCAACAGCCAATCGAGGGCCTGCGCATACGCCGGTTCGTGCAGGACGACTCCGGGCAGTTCCATGCCCACCGAAGGTGTGATCGTCGACTGGTGCGCACCTCCTTCGGGCGCCAAGGTCACACCCGACGGAGTGCCGGCCACGATGAACCGGGCACCGGAATAGGCGCCGTGGATGAACGCATCCAGGCCGCGCAGGACGAAGGGGTCGTAGACCGTGCCGATGGGCAGCAGGGTCTGGTCATTGAGCTCGGCCGAACGACCCAACGCCCCCAGCATCGTGAACAGATTCATCTCGCTGATACCCAGTTCGATGTGGTGGCCCGAGGGTCCCTCCTCCCACGCGAGCAGGCCGTCGCCCTGCCAGGACTGGCGGGCCTCGGGGGCGAACACACCAGTCCGGTTGATGAAACCGCCGAGACTGGTCGACGTGGCGACGTCGGGGGCAGTCGTGACCAGCACCTTGCGGATCGCCTCGTCCCTGGCGAGCTCGGCGACAACCCGGCCGAACGCCTCCTGGGTGGAGGTCCGCGCGCTGACCCGGATTCCCGACGAGGAGGGCAGATCGAACGTTGCCTCCGCCAAGGGCTCAGGTCGTTGGAGTTCGTGGGCCCGCTGCTCGCACAATTGCGCCTCCGTGGAAGCGGGGGGAAACCTCGACCACTCGTCGTCGGGGAACAGCCCGGACTGCACGCGAAGTTGGTCGATCTGCTCCGGGCCGAGCATTGCGGAGTGGTTGCGCGGGTGGCCGGCGGTGGGCAGTCCCCAACCCTTGACCGTGTAGGCGAACACCACGCTGGGCCGGTCAGTGATGTCGTCACATTCGGCGAAAGCGGCGAGGAGCTGATCCATGTCGTGGCCGCCGAGATCGCGCACCAACACGGCGCACTGCTCGTCGTCGAACTGGGCGAGGAACTCGTCAACCCCTGCCGGAGCCCCCTGCAGGAAACGATCGCGCGTGTCGGACGCGGCGAGTCCGAAGAGGGACTGGTACTGCTCGTTGGGCATGCGATCGATCCACTCGCGCAATACCTCGCCGCCCGGCAGCGCGAATGCGTCGAGTTGGCGCCGGCCGTACTTGACCTCAGCAACGTGCCATCCCGCTGCTTCGAACTGCGCGCGCCATTGGTGGATGCGAACACCGGGTACGACGCGGTCCAGCGACTGACGGTTGAAGTCCACCAGCCACATCACGTTTCCCAGACCAGCCGTGGCCGGGTCCGCGACCGCCTCCCAGATGTTGCCTTCGTCGAGTTCGGCATCGCCGATGATCGAGATGAAGCGAGAGGCTGGTCGAGGGCCGAAGTGGGCGTCGACATAACGCCGGGCGGCCGCCGCGAACAGTGGCGCGGTCGCGCCCAGCCCGACCGAGCCAGTGGAGAAGTCGACGCGGTCCGGATCCTTGGTCCGCGACGGATAGGCCTGCAACCCTGCGAACTCGCGCAACTGTCGAAGGTAGGCCGGATCCAACTCGCCGAGCAGGTACCAGATGGCGTGCAGAACAGGTGACGCGTGCGGTTTCACACTCACCACGTCAGTTGGCCGCAGATACGCCAACCACAACGCCGTCATCGCCGAGGCCAAAGACGCGCTGGACGCCTGATGCCCGCCGACCTTGAGGCCGTCGGGGTTGGGCCGCTCACGGTTGGCGTGATCCACCATGCGCACCGCCAGCCAGAGAACGCGCGCGGCGATCGCGTCCAGATCGCGCGAATCAGCCATGGCGCAGGGCCTGTTCCAGATCGGCGATCAGGTCCTGCGCGGACTCCAGGCCAATGGACATCCGAAGGACCCCGGCACCGGGCTGTGCCGCCTCTTCCACCACCCGGTGGGTCAGCGCCGCCGGGTGTTCGATGAGGGTGTCGACGCCGCCGAGCGACACGGCGTGGGTGATCAGCCCAAGGGCTTGGCAGACGCGCTCGGCCGAGGCGAATCCCCCGGCCAACTCGAACGCGACCATCGCGCCGGGTCCGGCCATCTGGGTGCCGATCAAGCCGAGTGGGTCGCCTCCGGGCAGACCCGGATAGAACACCCGCCTGATCGCGTCGTGCTGAGCAAGCCAGGCCGCCACTGTTTCCGCCGTGGCCTGCTGCGCCTGCACTCGGACAGGCAGGGTCGCGAGCCCCCTGTGCAACAGGTACGCCGACCAAGGGTCCAGGATTCCGCCGGTGATCGTTCGAATGGGTCGTAGCTGGGTGGCGTTCGTTGCAGATGTGACGACAACGCCGCCCATCGCGTCACCGTGGCCACCGATGTACTTCGTGGCACTGTGCACCACGTAGGTGGCGCCGTGCAGCAGAGGTCGCTGCAGGACCGGCGTTGCGAATGTGTTGTCAACCATGACTGGCACCTCGCCAGCCTCGCCCACGATGCGCGCGATGTCACGTAGTTCGAGCGTTGGGTTGGACGGGGTCTCCATGACGACCAAACCCGTGGCATCCGTGATCGCGTCGCTCACGGCGTCCGGGTCGGCGTACGTGACCGATGCCCCGAGCAGCCCCGAGGCCAACAACGCGTCGGTCCCGCCGTACAGAGGCCGCACGGCCACAACGTGGGGAAGCCCTGCCGCCACCCGGCTCAGGATCACCGCACTGATGGCGGCCATCCCAGTCGCGAACGCCACTGCCTGCGCCTCTACATCGGCGCCGTGCGGATCGAAGGACTCCAGCGCAGCGAGCGCGTCCTCGAACCTGGCGACCGTTGGATTCCACGCCCTGCGGTAGACCCACGACATGCCCGGCTCGGGCCGAGCGCCGGCCGCGTAGGCGTCATAGGCATCACGCCCGGCCTCTATGGAGGGCAGCGGGTTGGTCGTGGACAGGTCGATCGGCATGGTGTGCACGCCGAGACCCACGAGGTCTTCGCGACCAGCGTGCACAGCCAAGCTGGCCAGCGATGCGAAGGCCGCGGAGGTTGACATTGTCATGGGTACACCTTGGCGTGATCGACGGCTGACGTACACGTCTCTCGAATTGAATTCGTATCATGGTTCAACAATCGAAGATTATGCGAAATGCAGACGGGCAGGGAACCTCATGTCGAATAACCCACAAGCCCTTGATGCTGTTGATGACGCGTTAGTGCGCGAGTTGGTGCACGACGGGCGAAGCGCCAACAACGCGCTGGCCCAACTGGTTGGGATAGCCGCTTCGACCGCTCTGGCGCGGGTGCGGCTTCTGATGCAGCGCGGAGTCATCCGCGGTGTCCATGCCGACGTCAACCCTGCAATGGTCGGATGCCCGGTGCAGGCGATCATCGCACTGCGGTTGCGTACGCACGACGCGGCTCATGTCCTCGGCTTCGCCCGCCGGGTATCCACGCTGCCCGAGGTGATCCAGGTCTTCCATGTCTCCGGCACCGACGACTTCTTCGTCCATGTCGCAGTGGGGACCACTGAAGAGTTGCGGGACTTCGCGCTCGAGTCATTGACCTCCGACCGCGCGGTGGCGGCGGCCGAGACGCACCTGGTGTTCGAGCACCTTCGCGGCGGGTTCATGACCTGAGGAACTGACCGGTTGTCCGTCGGGCCGGGGCATGCGAGCCTGACTGAACAACCGGAACGAAGGACGGCCCATGACACAGCACTTCGTCATTGTGGGAGCGGGACTCGCTGGCGCGAAGACCGCCGAGCACCTCAGAAGCGGCGGGTTCGAGGGGCGGGTGACGTTGTTCGGCGATGAGAGCGCGCCTCCGTACGAAAGGCCGCCGTTGTCCAAGGGCCTGCTGAAGGGCAAGCAGACCGCGCAGGACACCTACGTCCACCCGCAGCAGTGGTACGCCGACAACGATGTGGACCTACGAGTCGATGTGAGCGCGGTCGGATTGGCCGATCACACTGTGACTCTCTCCGACGGGTCCGAGTTGGCCTTCGACAGGCTTGCGATCACGACCGGTTCCTCACCCCGACGCCTTCAGATCAGCGGCTCGGACCTCGGGGGCATTCACTACCTTCGTCGGCTCGAGGATGCCCAGGCGATTCTGGGCGCCTTCCAACGTGGGGGCCGCGTCGTGATTGTTGGCGGCGGCTGGATCGGCCTGGAGGCTGCGGCGGCGGCCCGCGCGCAGGACCTTGATGTGACGGTGCTGGAGACCGGGGCGCTTCCGCTTTTGGGCCCCCTCGGTCCCCGGATGGCCACTGTGTTCGCGGACCTGCACCGCGCCAACGGTGTGGATCTGCGCGTCAATGCGCGGGTCGACGGATTCATCGGTGACCGCAGCGTCACTGGGCGTGAAGCTGGCCGACGGCGAAGTGGTCCCCGCCGACACCGTCATCGTCGGCGTCGGGGTGGTTCCCAACACTGAGCTCGCGCAGGCCGGGGGCCTGGACCTGGACAACGGAATCGTGACCGACGAACACCTGCGCACAAGCCAGCCCGACGTCTTCGCCGCAGGTGACGTGGCCAACGCCTTTCACCCCGTGCTGGGCCGTCACATCCGCGTCGAGCATTGGGCCAACGCTTTGAACCAGCCCGCTGTCGTGGCCGCAGGGATGCTGGGAGAGTCCGCGACCTACGACCGATTGCCGTACTTCTACACCGACCAGTACAACCTCGGCATGGAGTACGTCGGCCTTCCGGACCCGGCGGTTCCCACTGAGGTTGTTGTGCGCGGCGATGTACCCGGACTCGAGTTCATCGCGTTCTGGGTCGCCGACCAGCGGGTCGTGGCTGGGATGAACGTCAACATCTGGGACGTCGTGGATCCCATCCGCGAGCTGATCATCTCCGGGCGGCGGGTGGCCTCTGCTCGCCTTGAGGATCCGGGCGTTCCGCTCGACCAGGTCTGAGCGGCGGGGTCCGGCCGCCGGCGATTGTTGCGCTATTGCGGGTCGCGGAGTTCGGATGTTGCGTTGTTGCTGTTTTCAGGCTCAGGAAACCGGCAACAACACGACACTGGGGCTCCCACCGACGTAACAACGCCACAATCGTCGCGCCGGGACCCGGGCGTGCCACGCTGTACCTGTGAGCAACCGTGATCGCCCCAGCCCCAACCGACCCGACGACGGCCAACTGCGACTAGCCGTATTGATCGACGCCGACAACGCGCAGGCCTCTGTGATCGAGGCACTGTTGGCGGAGGTGGCGACCTTCGGCGACGCGATAGTGCGCCGGATCTATGGCGACTTCACGACGTCGCAGAGCTCAGCCTGGAAGAAGGTCTTGCAGCGCAACGCCATCAAGCCCGTCCAGCAGTTCGCCTACTCCACGGGTAAGAACGCCACCGACAGCACTCTGATCATCGACGCGATGGACCTTCTGTACACGGAGAACTTCGACGGGTTCTGCCTGGTCACCAGCGATAGCGATTTCACCGGTCTGGCGACACGACTGCGCGAGGCCGGGTTGATGGTCTTCGGCTTCGGCGAGCGCAAGACGCCGGAGGCTTTTCGGAATGCCTGCCACCGGTTCGTGTTCGTGGAGGTGCTGCGATCGGGATCGAGGGAGCCCGACGAGCCTGAGTCCGCCGATCCCGCGCAACCACAGCGCAAGGCCCGGCCGAAGCAGAGCGAACCGACGGCGGCGAAGTTCCCGAAGAAGTTCCTCATGACCGCCCTTGAGCAATCGGTCGACGACCAGGGGTGGGCAAACCTCGGAACGTTCGGAAGCTACCTGGTGAAACTGCAGCCGGACTTCGACTCCCGGCTCTACGGCTACCGCAAACTGTCCGACCTTGTGCGCTCACGCACCGACCTGTTCCAGATCGAGGAACGGCAGGCGCAGGGAACCAGCCAGAAGGACATCTACATCCGGGCCAAGTGACTCAGCTCAACCGGATCTTGACTGTCTTCGTGAGTTGACTGCCGCCCGCGGGCGAGAAGGTCACCTGAAGCTTCGCGGGACCAGGTTTGGGCTTTCCCATTACCTTGATCCTGACTCCCGATCCGCCTGCTGGAGTCCCGCCACCGAGTGCCGCCAACGAGTTCGCTCCTTGCGTGAGCGTCACCTGGACGAAGCCGGAAGGCGCCGAGGACTGCAGGTTCAAAGGCAGCCAGGTGGAGTCGCCAACGTCGATGCTGCTGGGGTAGACCACCGTCATGTCGCCCAACTTCGTGGTCTTCACCGACTTGGCCCCGGATGCCTTCTTCAGCGCCTTGTCGGAGTACGGGTCCTTGACCGTCGCTGACTTGCACGGCTTGTGTGTCGTGCCGAGCAGGCGGCTCAGCGACACAACCGTTCGGTTGCTGTACTGACCTGTTGCCACCAAGTCATCGGACGCTTTGAGCCAGCTGGCTTGGCCCGTCTCGCAGTCGCCGATCTTGTAGGAATCACCAGCCGCCTCGATGGTCTTGATGATCGCCTCGAACTCATCGACCTTCGGGGAGAGTCCACGTACGGTCACTTTGACCTCGGCAAGCGTGGGGACTTCGAACAGCGAGTCGGTGACGGACAGCATCTTCGCCAGAGCCGCTCGTGACCGCTCCAACTGCGGGCCTGCGCTGAGGTACGCGCCGCTGACGATGAGGTCGACGGTGGTGGGATCCACGGGCGGGTTGTCCCGGCACTGCGAGTCAATGGGACTCAGCGAGCCGATCGCGCCTGCCAGCGCATCCACCATGTAGTAGACGCTGGTCTGGTAGTCGGAGAGTGCCCGCCGGAACGTCTCGTACGACTTCGGCGGAGGCTTCTTGGCGCACCATGCCGGTCGTAATGACCCGGCGTCGAGGTGTGCGGTGCAGACGGTCGCGGAAGGCACAGGAGCCGAAATGGGCGCGAATACGAGTGCGAGTGCGGAGACTGCGGACAGTGTTGTGAACATGACGTCCACCCCTGATCCGAGGCTACTCCCCTAGGCTGACACCCGTGACAATACGACGAGTGACGGTGCTTGGTGGGGGCAATGGCGGGCGTACAGCCGCTGCGGAGTTCGGTCTCGGTGGCCATGACGTGACCTTGTACGAGGTGCCGCAGTTTGCCGGCGGGCTCGACGCGATTGCCGCCAGCGGTCAGATCCGTGCCCGCGGTGTCATGGAGGGCGTCGCGCCCGTGCGCGTCGAGAAGGACCTGGGACGCGCGATTACCGGCGCTGAGGTCATCCTCGTGGTGGTGCCCACCAACCACCACCGCACCTTCGCCAACATGCTGGCGCCGCTTCTGACCGACGGCGCGAACATCGTTCTCATGCCTGGTTCGCTGGGATCGTTGGACGTGGCGAATACCTTGCGCGAACGCGGGGTCACCGCCGACATCACCGTTTCTGAGATCGCAGCGCTGCCTTACGCAACGCGGATCACCGGCCCGACCGAAGTAACCGTCCATGGCCGCCGCCGTTACGTCGCGGTCGGCACCTTCCCGGCCGAGCGCACGCAGCGGGTCGCACCGATTCTGGACGATCTGTACCCCGGGATCGAAATCCTGCCCAACGTACTGGCGTCGGGTTTGAGCAACCCCAACCCGACGTTGCACTGCCTGGGCGTGCTCATGTCCGCGAGCCGGATCGAGTACAGCCACGGCGAGTTCTACTACTACGAGGAAGGCATGACCCCGCACGTGTGTCAGGCGATCGAGGCCATCGACGCTGAGCGGGTGGCGATAGGTTCGGCCTTCGGGATCGAGTTGCTGAGCCTCAAGGACACCTACCCGGTGATGGGGTACGGGCCGAAGGGAGACACGTTCTGGTCGGTCATCAGGGGGGTCGCCGCGCTGAACGGGATCAAGGGCCCGTCGCAGATCGACTCACGCTACTTGACCGAGGACGTTCCGGTCGGTTTGACGGTCTACTCGCAGCTGGGCCGGGCGGTGGGGACCTCGCCGATCTTGATGGAGTCGGTCATCCACCTGACTACGGCGCTGCTCGGCTCGGACTTCCCGGACGACCGGCGCACGCTCGAGCGCTGCGGCCTGGGCGGTTTGAGCCGCGACGAGATCCTGGAGTACGTGACGACCGGAGGGTGAGGCGAGGCGGTTCGGCACCGCCGCTGGGCCGCCTGGGCCACGCGGGCCTCGCTGGCGCTACGCCCTTGATCCCCTGGTTAGAGGTTGTGCTGTTGGTTAGCGAATCCACGCGTTGTTTCGCTAACGAAGACCACAACCTCTAACGCGGCACCGGTTCCAGCGGCAGGCGGACCGGTTCCAGCGGCAGGCGGACCCCGGGAACCGCCCTTGATCCCCTGGTTAGAGGTTGTGCTGTTGGTTAGCGAATCCACGCGTTGTTTCGCTAACCAGGACCACAACCTCTAACGCGGGCCCGGTTTAGGCGGGCCGGGCCTCCCGGCCGCCCCTACCGGTGCAACTTCTGTTTGGCCAACTCGAGCTTCGCCACCACCCCGAGGTGGACCTCGTCGGGACCGTCGGCAAGCCGCAGCGCCCGCGCCTGAGTCCAGGCCGCGGCCAGCGGGAAGTCGTCGCTCATGCCGCCACCGCCGTGGATCTGCATCGCGAAGTCGATGACCTCCTGTGCCATGCGTGGAGCGGCGACCTTGATCTGGCTGACCTCGCTGAGCGCACCCATCGGGCCGAACCGGTCGAGCCTCCAGGCGGCGTTGAGCACAAGCAGGCGGGTCGAGTCGATAGCGATGCGCGCCTGGGCGATGCGCTCACGGTTGCCGCCGAGATTGATCAGGGGCTTTCCGAACGCCACGCGCTCCTTGCCCCGCTGGCAAGCCAGCTCCAACGACCGTTCAGCCAGCCCGATCAGGCGCATGCAGTGGTGAACACGGCCTGGCCCGAGCCGACCTTGGGCGATCTCAAAGGCGCGACCCTCCCCGAGCAAGATGTTCGACTTCGGAACGCGCACGTCGCTGAACAGAACCTCACCGTGCCCGATCGGTTCGTCGTACTGGCCCATCGCGGTAAGCATCCGCACGATCTCAACACCGGCGGCCGCCCGCGGCACAAGCACCATCGTGTGCTGATGGTGACGGTCGGCCTCGGGATCGCCCGTGTGACCCATGAAGACGAAGACCTCACAGTCGGGATGGCCCGCTCCGGAGGTCCACCACTTGCGCCCGTTGATCACCACGTCGTCGCCCTCGACGACAGCGGTGGCTGCCATGTTCGTCGCATCCGAGGAGGCCACATCGGGTTCGGTCATCGCGTACCCGGACCGGATCCTGCCGTCCAAGAGCGGCTCCAACCACTGCGCGCGCTGCTCGTCAGTGCCGTAGCGCAGAAGGACTTCCATGTTGCCGGTGTCGGGCGCGTTGCTGTTGAACACCAAAGGCGCCAGGAACGAACGGCCCATCTGCTCGGCCACCGGCGCGTAGTCGATGTTGGACAAGCCTGCGCCTGCGTCCGTACCGAAACGCTGGGCGTACTCGCCCTCGTGCCCAGCCGGCAGCCACAGGTTCCACAGCCCACGCAGACGTGCCTCAGCCCGCAGACCGTCAAGCGCCGGCAGCGGGTTCCAGGAGTTGCCGCCACTTTCCCGGATGCGCCGGATTTCGGCGTGGTACTCCTCCTCGACCGGGGTGATCTCGTGGTCGATGAACGAACGCACTCGGGCAGTGAGGTCGGCGGCACGGGCAGACGGTTCGAAGTCCATGACTCGAAACTAGCACCTTGTTGAGCGTTGCTCAATGGGTTTGGGAGGTTGACCACAACCCTTCGTTGAGCAATGCTCAAGCCCGTGACCCGCTCGCCCGTGCGCATGGCGCCCGGAAGACCGCCGTCGACAACTCATCGGCGTCGGACTGCGCATGCTGACCGAGCGACCGATCCAGGCGGTGTCCGTGGACGCGGTGGCTGCGGAGGTGGGGATCTCCCGGGGGCTGCTGTTCCACTACTTCCCCACCAAGGCCGACTACTACGACGCGGTGCTCGACGCGGCCGTGCGCCGGACGTTGCGCAACACCGAGCCGGACGAAGACGCACAAGGCCGGGTTGCTCTGCGCCAGACGGTTCAGCGCTTCTTCGAGCAAGTGGAACGCCGCCGCGATTCCTACCTTGCGCTGGTGTTCGGAAACGGCGCACTGCCGCTGGGTGGTGACCGGGTCCAAAGCATCCGTCGCGTGTTCGCCGAACGGGTCCTTGGTCTGCTCAACGAGCCGCAGTCCAGCTTGCCGACAGTGCACGCGTGGTTCGCCTACATGGAGGACCGGGCCTTGCAATGGTCGGGCTCTGCCCAGCGCTCCGGCATCGAGCGCGAAGTCGACCAAACGATCACTGCTCTGGACGCGCTCTTGGGACTTGACGGCTACAAGCCAGACGCCTGAAGGGTGGTCCGCACCACCGGATGATCGGGGTCGAGCCCGTACCGATCGCGGTAAACGGCCGTGACCGCGGCGCGCAGGTCGTCGACGGCGGGTTCGACCAGGGACGCACCCATCAAGAGCAAGCGCGGCTCCTCGTCATCTTGCCCATGGTCGGGCGGACAGTATTTGCGCACCGCGAGCATGTCCACGCCGTGGCGCCGGTAGAAGTCGATGCGGCGAAGGTCGTCGCGACGGTCCGGCGAATCCTGCGGACGGCCGTCGGGGTCCTCCACGTCGAGCAGCAGCATGGAGCGTCCAGCCCCGCGAAGGTGCTGGACAATGGCCGACCAAAGCGCCGATCCGTGCCCGAGCCCGCGGCGCTGCGCATCGACCACGAAGTACCGCAGGAAGGACATCGACGTACTGCCCAGGTGGCGGATAAGCGCCAGTCCCACTGGTGGCGCCTCACGACTCTCATCAGCCAGGAGCACGAGCAACTGCTCATCGGGGCGCCCAGCCGTGATCTCCTCCCACGGCGCACGCAGCGCGAGCGGGAACGACGATTCGTACACGTGGCGAACGGCCACCTGATGTTCAACGTCCAGCCCGGCGAAGGGCACCAGTTCGCTGTGCGTCATGCCGGATCTCCCAGGCCCACACCGGCGTCCCAAACGACCTCGCCGCCAACCAAGGTCGCGAGCACGTCGATGTCCGCGAGGGCAGGTGGGTCCACCTGCGTCGGGTCGTCGGACAGAACCGCGAGGTCGGCCAACGTTCCTGGACCGATCCAGCCCTTGCGGTCCTCCTCGTAGGAGGCATAGGCGGATCCGTAGGTATAGGCCCGCAGCGCGTCATGGGCCGTGACGACCTCACCCGCGCCGAGCACCTGCCCGGAAGCGGTCCGCCGGTTCACCATGTCGTGGATCCCCAGCATGGGGCGTCCGTCGACCACAGGCCGGTCGCTACTGCCGGGCACAACCATTCCGACGGCCAGTAGGGATGCGAAGCGGTAGGCCCAATCGGAACGCGGCGAACCCAGCGCCGCCAGCATGCCGTCGCCGATCTCGCCGACGAACCGGCCTTGGGGAACCGCGACCACACCGAGGCGGGCCGCCCGGTCCACCTGATCGGGACGGGCGACACCGAAATGCTCGATCCGGTGGCGGGGCGCAGGATTGCCTGGACGCCCGCCCCAGCCGCTGCGCGGATGCTCACGCGCACAGCGTGCATAGGCGTCCAGAACGAGGTCAATCGCGGCGTCACCGATGGCGTGGGTGGCTACCCGCCAGCCGGAACGGTGAGCCGACACGATCGTGTCGACCAGCGCGTCGGCATCATCCTGCAGGTAGCCGCGGACGCCGGGCGTGTCAGAGAAATCGGAGCACATGGCGGCGGTGTGCCCGATCAGCGACCCGTCGGAGAACACCTTCACCGGCCCGAGGCGCAACCGGTCGTCGCCGAAACCGGTGCGCAGACCCAAGTCGATGCCGCTGCCCAGGTCGTCGGCGTCTTTGCCCCCGAGTGCGTGGAGCACGTCGGATGCGACCATCAATTCAACGCGGACCGCGAGGCGTCCGGCATCGCGGGTCTGCTGATAGGCCAACACCTCGACCGGGGTACGGCCGATCCAGCCGCCGCCCACGCCTGCCTCCACCACACTCGTGATGCCCTGCTTGACGTAGACGTCACTGGCCCGCGCCAGCGCATCCGCGATGTCGTCCACCGCGACCGGTCGACGCAGCGGGGTGAGCAGGTTCTGCGCCTGCTCCTGCAGCAGCCCGGTGGGGCGTCCGGAAGCATCCAACACAACCGTCCCGCCGGGCACCTCGCGGCCGTGTTCGGCCAGACCCAGCTCGGCCAGAACCGCTTCGCTCACCACACTCATGTGCCCCGACGTGTGTGTCAGCAGGACCCGGCGCCCCGGCGCGACGCGCTCGAGCAAGTCACGATCCGGATGGCCGCCGATCTTGTTCTCGTCATAGCCGTTCCCGACGATCCATCGGTCCGCCGGGGTGGTCGCGCTCGCCGCAGCGATCGCAGTGGCGACGTCGTGCAAATTGCGCATGGGCGGCGTGGACAGATCGATCTCGCCAAGGCTCGCTCCGAACCAGGCCATGTGCTGGTGGGCGTCGTGGAAGCCCGGCACGACGCACCGTCCGCCGAGGGAGACCGTGCGCTTGGCCGTCAACCCGGCATCGTCGGGCCCGACATGCAGGATCCGGTCGCCGAGTATCGCAACGACACCGGCCCGGGGTTCGACATTGGGGGCCATCGTCAAGATGGCCGCATCGGTGAGCAGCAGGTCGGCGATCATGGCCGCGGACCCAGCGCACCCGCAGCGAGCCAGTCGAACAGCTCCCGGAACGATTCGGTCCACGGGACGGGCCGCCCGGAACCGTCCACCTTCACGACCACCCGCGTCCCATGGGCCACCGGGAGGTCGCCAGCAGTACAGCGGTATCCCCATGTCGCGCTTGTCCGGCCCAACCGCAGGGCCACGACCTCCACCGACATGACCCCCGGGGATGAGACGGGCGCAGTGAAAGACAGGGCAATGTCACGGACCACGTAGCCGATGTCCTCGTGCCGCTCGGACAGGTCGGTCCAGCCGTACCCGAGGTGCTCGAACAGAGCCGACTGGGCCCGTTCGACGTGCACTGCGAACCTGGAGTTGTGCATGACGCCCAGCGGATCCATCTCGTCGAAGAAGACCGCGCTGTCATGCCGGAAGCATGCCGGTCCCGTGACAGTCATCGCCACGTCCCATCCACCCGGTCCCAGGTGCGTCCCGGGGCAGGGACCAGACGGGCTTTGGCCACCCGGTGGGAATCTGTGACTGGGAGGTCGTCGCACACCTCCCAATAGCGGGGCACCTTGAAGCGGGCCAGTCGCTGTTCGCAGTGCTCGGCAAGATCGGCCACCAGAACCTCGCCGCCGACAGAGACGAAGGCCTTGACCTCTTCGCCGCGCAAGTCGTCGGGGACCGCGATCACGGCGGCCAGTCGGACGTCCTTGTGGGTCATGAGGACGTCCTCGACCTCCCGGGCGGACACGTTCTCCCCCGCGCGCCGGATCATGTCCTTCAACCGCCCCACCAGATACACGCGGTCGTCATCATCCATCCGTGCCAGGTCGCCGGTGTGGAACCAACCGCCACGAAAGGCCGTCGCCGTCGCGTCCGGGTCGGCTTCGTAACGGTCCATCAGACCCGTCCCGCGCAGCACCAGTTCGCCGACCTCACCGCGGGGTACCGGAAAGTCATGGACGTCCACAATCCTGGCCTCCTTGACCCGCGTCGCTGCCCCCACGCAGCCACTGCCCACCAGTTCGTCATGGTCATCGTCAGTCACGCGAAGGTCGGCCCCGGTCTCAGTCATCCCGAAGGCTTCGTACCACTTCACGCCCCACCGCTGTTCGATCTCCGCGTGGCGCGCGGGCGGGATGGCCGAGCACTGCACCACCCGGACACGATGGGATTTGTCGAGGGGGTCGGGGGGCATCTTGAGCAACAAGTTGGGCATCGCGGCCAGGCAGTAGAAGTACGTCACCTCGTGCTTGCGCACCTTCTCCCAGAACGTGGACGGGTGGAAACCGTCAAGAACAACCAGGTGCGCGCCCGCCAGCAACGCCGCGACCACGTTCCACTGGGGGTCGAGGTAGGAGAACGCCTGCGCGGTGAGCATGGTGTCGTCGGCATTGAGATACGGGAACTCCTCCACGAGACCGCCGCCGAGTTCGAGCCAATACCGGTGGGACAGCACGCAACCTTTGGGCCGTCCGGTCGTGCCGGAGGTGTACTGGATATTGACGGTGTCCTCCGCGGCGACCCGGTGTTCCGGGGGTCCTTCGAGCCGCTGCGGCAACTCGTCGATCTCCAGGACAGGCACATCGCCTGCAGCGTCCCTCACCCGCTCGGTGAACTCACCCGCGGTGACCACGGCTACGGCGCGGGAGTGCCTGAGAATGTGGCCGGCGTCATCGGCGCGGTACTGCGGGTTCACCGGGACCATCGCGGCACCGAGACGCACCAGAGCCAACCACGTCAGGGGGAACTCGGCCCTGTTGCCCAGCATCACTGCGACCCGGTCGCCGGTCGCGATCCCGCGGTGGGCAAGCGCGGCTGCCAGGTCGATCGATCGGCTGCGGACTTCGGCGAAGGTCAGGGATTCCCCCGGGTCGAAGGTCCAAGCCGTCCGGTCGGGCCAAAGGTGGGCCGCGCGGTCGACTGCGGTGACAAGATCCTTCACACCGGCGACCCCCGCATCACCCACCGGATCCCTCCCGGAACGCCTGCGCGGCAGTGTCTGCCTCGTCGGTGGCCATAGTCGCGACAGCGGCGTCCACCTCGCGTTCGAACGCGGCCGACTCGGTTGAATCGGCTCCAAGGTCGAGCAGCGACTTGGCCAACGCGAGGGCTGCAGGGGGCTGCGCGGCGAGTCGTGCGGCAAGATCTCCGGCTGCCGATTCGTGGGTGCCGGCGGGGACTACCCGGTTCACAAGGCCCAGGCGGTATGCGTCGTCGGCCGACAGGTGCTCGCCGAGGAAGAGCAACTCCTTGGCCCGTACCGAGCCCACGGTGCGAGGCAGCAGAGCGGAGATCCCGCCGGTAACGCTGAGCCCGACACCGACCTCGGGGAACCCGAACCGGGCATCCTCCCCAGCGATAACCAGGTCACATCCCAGGGCGAACTCAGCGCCCGCACCGAGCGCGTAACCGTGGACTGAGGCGATGACCGGACCCGGGAACGAGCGGACCGCGCGGGTCACATCCTGTATCCGCTGGAGTCGCTGCCTGGCGGCGGCCTCATCCTCAATCGGTGCCGGCTCTTTCAAGTCGTGCCCTGCGCAGAATGCGCGTCCGCGGCCCGCCAGAATCACCACCTGGGTCCCCTCGGCGCCAGCTCGCTCAAACGCCGCGAGTATGCCGTCGACCAGGGCCGGCACCACGGCGTTGAGACGCTGCGGCCGGTCGAGGTGGACCCATGAGACAGGGCCGTCAGCCGAATACGAGACGCACTCGTTCACGCCACGACTGTAGCCCCACGCCAGCCTCAGGTGAGGGCCGTGAGCAACCACGCGGCCACTTCGGCCTCGTAGTCCAAGTGCCCATGACGCCCAGCCGGGCCCATGTGAGAACCTTCGGCGGTCTCGACGCGGAACAGCACTGTGCCCGGCGAGGTGGGGTCTGCGCCATCGGTCCCCGCGCCCAGATCAGGATCGCTGACCCGCAGCACAGACACCCACTTCGCAGGTTCCCGCACGAGGACGCGGGGGTCGTGCAGCGCACCGGTCACGAGCAGAGCAGGCCGGCCTTCGGCGGGCGGGGGGTTTTCGTACGGCGAGTACCCGGACAGGTAGGTCATGAACTCGGGGTCACGCGGGTCGCCCCACTCGTCCCACTCGTTCACCGTCAGCGGGATGGACGGATCCGACATCGCCGTTACGACATCTACGAACGGGACCTCGGCGATCACGGCGCGCCAACGGTGCGGTCGCTGCGAATAGACCGCGCCCTGCAACAGTCCCCCGGCGGACAAACCACGGCTCGCGATGCGGCGTCCATCCACCAAACCCAGCGATCCGTCGTCGGCCAACGCGTCGGCAACGTCGATGAAGTCGTCGAACGTGGTGCGTTTGTTCAACAGCCGGCCCTGCTCCCACCAGGTCCGGCCCATCTCCCCGCCGCCGCGCACATGGGCATGGGCGAAGACGACCCCGCGCTCCAGCAACGCCGGGAGGGCCGCGTCGAACTCCGGCTCGAAGACGTACTCGTAAGCGCCATATCCGTAGAGCAGGCAGGGTGCGCCTCCGTCCAGCGCGACGTCATTGCGCCGTGTCACCGTCACCGGGATCTTGGCGCCGTCCCGGGCCGTGACCCACACCCGTGAGGCGGTGTAGCGCGTCGGGTCCAGGCCGGGGGCAACTGCAGTGTGCAGTTCGACCCGCTCGCCGGAGTCGAGGTCAACGTCCCACCACGTCGGCGGGGTCGTGCGGCTCTCGGTACGCACGGTGATGACATCCGGGTCGAAGTCGTCAACCCGAACCAGGCAGACGGTGGACGCTTGGTTTGCGGGTTCGATGTCGTAGGAGGCCGACCAGTCCCGCTTGGCCACCCGCAGCAGCGGCAGGCCGTCGTTTCGCATCGTAAGAACAACGTGTTCGGCGAAGGCGTCGATGGCCAGCAGCCGGGTGGTCGGGTCGTGGGCCACCACCTCCCGCCACGGTCCCAGCGTCTGGGTCTGCGCAGCGAGGACCCTGAACTCCGGCGCCCCGTCGTTGGTGACCATCAGCAGTTCGTCGACTTGAGCTGTTGGGGCGTGGTCGACGGAGTACTCGACCCCCCGGCGGCGGTCGGCCACCGAACGTGGGGATGCGCTGGTGTCCCCGGCCGGAAGCAGCCAGCACTCACTGGTGTCCCGACTGCGGGACTCGATGACGATCCACTGCCCGGAACGCGTCCCGCTCACTGTCACCTCGAACGACTCGTCGTCTTCCTGCAGGACGACGCGGTCGGTGTCGGCGGGGGTTCCAAGGATATGCTCGCGCACTTGCCAGGGACGCATGGCGTGGTCGGGCACGACGTAGAGGAAGCGGCTGCAGGCGGCATCCCACGCGCCCGTGTAGTAGGTCCCCTCCACCCTGTCCGGCAGGTCCTGCACCAGTCGTGAGGTCCCGGAAGCGCAGCGAGTACTTCTCGGCGCCAGTCAGGTCGACCGACCACGCCAGGATGATCTCGCCGGGTCCCGGTTCGGTCAGGCCGAACTCGGCATAGGTGGAACGTTCCTGTGCGGCGACGGCCTCAAGGTCGACCAACACTTCGATGTCGGTCGGCCTCCCGCGACCGACGGGCCAAGCAAGGCAGATCGGCCCCGGCCCGGAACTGGGTCAGGTACACGTACTCCCGCCTGAGGAAGCTGACCGACACTTCGGCCTCGGGGAGCAGACCGCGCATCTCGGCAGCAAGTTCCGAGCGCAGCGTTGCCAGTGGTTGGACCCTCTCCTCGTAGTAGGCGCGCTCAGCCTGCAAGGCCTGGAGAACATCCGAACCATCACCGGCCAGCCAGCCGAAGTCGTCCTGCCGATTTCCGGCACCCCAGCGCACCGTCCTGGGGTTTACTTGGGGCTTAGGCGGGGACGGCATGGCCGGACGTTAGCACCCGTGGCAGGCACGGAGGTAGCAGATGAGGGCGCGACGACGCTGGGACGTGTGGGCGGCGTTCCTGGGTGCACTGGCTGTGATGGTCGCACTCCCGGCACTCCCGGCCAGCGCTGACGATAAGACCGTCTTCACGGTCGGCATCACCCAGGACGTCGACACGACCAACCCCTTCACGGGAATTGCCGCCGCCTCCTTCGAGGCCTACCAGATGATGTACCCGACCCTCACCGAGTACTCGGCGGCGGACTTCTCCACGGTCCCCGGCCTTGCCGAATCGTGGGAGGAGTCCGCCGACCAGACGTACTGGACGTACAAGATCCGCCCCGGTCTGAGGTGGAGCGACGGCAAGCCGCTGACCGCCCGCGACGCGGCCTACACCTTCAATCGGGTCATCAACGGCGACATCGAGCAGACCAACTACGGCGGCTACACATCCACGATCACGCGGGCTGTCGCGCAGGACGACACGACGCTGATCCTTTATGTGAAGAAGCCCTCGCCGATCATGTACCACCTAGCGGTCTACATCCTCCCCGAACACATCTGGAAGGACATCGACGGCAAGCAGGTCAAGTCCTACAAGAACGAGCCTGTGGACGGACAGCCGGTCGTGGGTGGCGGCCCCTTCGTGCTGACCGAACGACGCAAGGGCGAGTTCCTGCGATTCGAGGCCAACCCCGACTTCTACGGCGGCAAACCCGCCGCTGACGAAGTCGTCTTCCGGGTCTACAAGAACACCGACGCCATCGCCGAGGCGTTGCGCAAGGGTGAGGTCGACTACGCCAACGACCTGTCCGCAAACGTCTTCAACTCGCTGGCCGGCGCCGAGGGAATCACCACGGTGCCCAGTGTCTACTCGGGCTTCAACCAGATCGCCTTCAACATGGGCGCGGCCCTGACCGACGGCACGCCGATCGGGGACGGCAGCAAACTGGTGCTCGACCCGCAGGTACGCCTAGCCATCGCCCAGGCGATCGACCGGCAGGTGCTGGCCGACAAGGTGTACGGCGGATTCGCCCGGCCCGGCACGACCGTCATCCCACCGTTGTACCGCGACCTGCACCTGGAGCCGGCCAATCCGGTGGCGTTCGACCTGGAGGCGGCGAACGCGACGCTGGAAGCGGCCGGATACACGATGGGCGACGACGGCGTGCGGATCAGCCCGGATGGCGAACGCATGTCGCTGCGGCTGCTCGGGCGGCAGGAGTCCAGCGAGTCGCAGAAAGTGGTCGAGTACGTCAAGGACTGGCTGGGGCAGATCGGCATCGAGGCCAACGTCCGGATCGTCAGCGAGGACTCCCTGTACGAGAAGGTCGGCAACGGCAATTTCGACATGTTCGAGTGGGGGTGGGTCGTCGAACCGGACCCGGACTATCAGTTGTCCACGTTCACCTGCGACCAGCGCTCGACCGAGGACGACGGGACCATCTTCGCCGGGCTGTCCGACTCGTTCTACTGCGACGCCGAGTACGACCAGTTGTACGAAGATCAGAAGCTCGAGACGGATACCGCCAAGCGCGCAGAGATCGTCAGAGCGATGCAGCAGAAGCTCTACGACAGCAACGCGTACGTCGTCACGGTCTATTACGACAACCCGACCGCCTACCGATCCGACCGCTGGACCAATTTCAGTCCGCAGCCGGACCCCGACGGTGTGCTGCTGTTCCAGTACGGCACGTGGTCCTACGAGAGCATCGAACCGGTTTCCGCCGACACCGGCAGTGCCGCTTCCCCCGGCTCTGCGCTGACTCCCGGGCTGATCCTCGGGGCCGTGGTGGCCGGGGTTGGCCTGTTCCTCATCGGCTACTGGCTCGGACGTCGCCGACCGTCCGACTACGACGTGGAGTAGGGCCATGTCACTGATCCAAGACGTTGCCGGCAGCGGTGGTCCCGATCCAATCCCCGGGCCTCCCCCGCTGTCACGCAAACCGAAGGGGGGTCGTGGCCTGTCCCCGGGCGTGGTCTTCGCGCTGCGCAAGATCGGTGCGGCGGCGGGCACGCTGCTGTTCGTCCTGGTGGTCAACTTCTTCCTATTCAGGATGTTGCCGGGAGACCCGATCGGGATGTACACGCGAGGACGCAACGTTCCGCCCGAACAGTTGGCCGAACTGCGGGCGGCACTCGACCGTCCGGTCCTCGAGCAGTTCCTGACCTACCTGCGCAACCCGTTCGCCAGCACGATCGACTCGGCCCAGTTCAACCGGCCGGTGTGGGAGCTGGTCACTGAACGCATCGGACCCACACTTCTGCTGGTGGGTACGTCGATCGTGCTCGCCTCGATCATCGGTGTCTTCATCGGGATCAAGGCCGGGTGGCGACGCGGCAAGTCCTTCGACAAGGTGTCGACCGGCGTCACCCTCACGCTGTACGCGATGCCCGAGTTCTGGCTCGGCATGATCCTGCTGATCGTCTTCGGGGTCGGGGCCTTCGGCCTGCCCGGCATGTTCCCGATCGGGGGGATTTCCTCGCCGGGAGTGGACACGTCCTCGCTGGCGGGCTGGCTCGACGTGGCATGGCACATGGTGCTGCCGGTCACGACGCTGACCTTGGTCTATCTGGCTGAGTACGCGCTGGTGATGCGTTCGTCGCTGGTCGAGGAGATGGACGAGGAGTACCTCACCACAGCCCGGGCCAAAGGAATGATGGACAAGTTCGTGCGTCGCCGGCATGCCGTTCCCAACGCCCTGCTGCCTACCGTCACCCTCATCTTCCTGAACCTGGGTTTCACTGTCTCCGGGGCCATCACGGTCGAGACGGTGTTCTCCTGGCCGGGTCTGGGTCTGCTGTCCTACGAGGCCCTGCGGGGCCCGGACGTCGCGTTGCTGCAGGCGATCTTCTTGCTCTTCTCCATCGGCGTCGTGCTGGCCAACCTCGTGGCCGACCTGCTCTATGCCGTGATCGACCCGAGAGTGAGGTCGTGATGGCAAGCGACCAGCAGACTCCGGGTCGCCCGCAGGGGCGGCGTGCCATTGCCCGTGCCCGCCGCCGCGAGGCCTTCGGCCGCGGCTGGCGGCAGTTCCGCAGCCATCGAGGGGGCATGGCAGGGCTGGGGATTCTGGTCTTCTTCATCCTCGTGGCGCTGCTGGCGCCGGTGCTGTTCCCACCCGAGACCATCAGCGTCACGCAGGCCACGGGCGAACTCCTGGACCCGCCTTCTGCGCAGAACTGGCTGGGCACCGACGATTCAGGCCGGTCAATGGTGGCGCTGCTGGCGTGGGGGGCGCGGGTATCGCTGACGGTCGGCATCGCCGCGACGCTCATCTCCATGCTGATCGGGACGTCGGTGGGCATCGCCTCCGGTCACTACACCGGCTTCGGCGGTGCGGCTCTGCAACGCCTGACGGACTGGGTGTTGGTGATCCCGTTCCTGCCCCTGGCGATCGTGTTGGCCACGGTTCTTGGCGGCGGCTCGACGGTCACGATCATCGTGGTCATCGGCGTCACGTCATGGGCGGGAACCGCCCGGCTCATCCGGGCTCAGACCTTGTCGGTCGAGGGTCGCCCGTACCTGGAGCGGTCGAGGGCGCTAGGCAGCGGCAACTGGCACCAGATGACCCGGCACGTGCTGCCAAACGTATTCCCGCTGGTGTTGACCAACACCACGCTCACAGTCGCGATTGCCATTCTTTCGGAGACGACTCTGTCGTTCCTGGGCCTCGGAGATCCGCTGCGGCCGTCGTGGGGAGCCACTTTGGATCAGGCGTTCTCCAACGGTGCGATATCGGCCGGTGCCTGGTGGTACATCGGCCCGCCAGGCGTGTGCGTGGTGCTCGTCGTCTTGTCGTTCACAATGATCGGCCGCGCGCTCGAGCAGATCGTCAACCCGCGCCTCGGGGGGCGCTGAGATGGCGGTCCTGGAACTGGAGAACGTCAGCGTCAAGTACCGGACGTCGCAAGGTGACGTGCCGGCGGTCCGCGGGGTATCCCTGACCGTGGAAGCCGGCCATTCCTTGGGGCTGGCCGGCGAGTCCGGGTCGGGAAAGACCACTGTGACCTCGACCGTCCTGCGCCTGCTGCCCAAGTCCGCGACCGTGACCGGACGGGTCCTGCTCAATGGCCAGGACGTGCTCACGATGCGGTGGGGGCGCTTGCGCGCGGTGCGCTGGGCGACGGCCTCGGTGGTGTTCCAGGGCGCCATGCACGCGTTGAACCCCGTGCAGCGGGTCGGCCATCAGATCGCCGAGCCGATCCGCCTGCACGAGAAGTCCGTGTCGGAACCGAGCGCCCGCGCACGCGTGGGAGACCTATTGGAGCAGGTAGGCCTTCCGGCGAAGGTGGCCCAGTCGTACCCGCACCAACTGTCCGGCGGTCAGAAGCAGCGCGTGATGATCGCCATGGCCTTGGCGTGCGGTCCTGAACTCATCGTGGCCGACGAGCCCACGACGGCCTTGGACGTGATGGTCCAGCAGCAGGTACTCAGTGTCCTGGCCGATCGCGTGCGTGACCTGGGTCTGGCCATGGTCTTCATCTCCCACGACCTGTCCGTCCTGGCTTCGGCTTGCGACGACCTCGCCGTCATGTACGCCGGCCAAGTCGTCGAGCAGGGCCCTTCGGACCAGGTCTTCGAGAACGCTCACCACCCTTACTCGAGGGCATTGGGTGAGGCATTCCCGCGGATCGGGGACCAACGCTTTCGCTATGCGCCCAGCGGACTGCCCGGCGACCCGCCGTTTCCCGGCGAAGCGCCCTCCGGGTGCCCGTTCCATCCGCGCTGCCCGGAAGCGCGCGACGAGTGCGCCACCACAGATGTCGAGCTGCGCCCCTCGGGCGACCGCCGGTGGTCGTCCTGCCTGTTCGCCCCGGGGGTGCGCACATGAGCGAGCCCGTATTGGCAGCCCGCGGTCTTGAGGTCACGTTCCGCGGTCGGGGCAACCAGTCCGCCCGCGCCGTCGACGGCGTCGACCTGAGCCTCGGCCATGGCGAGATCGTCGCGCTGGTCGGTGAGAGTGGATGCGGCAAGACGACGCTGTCGCGCGCGTTGCTCGGGCTGGAAAAGCCCTCGGGCGGCGAGGTGCTAGTGTCCGGACGACCGTTGGAGTATTCGGCATCGGCGCTCAAGCAGCACCGCCGCAACGCCCAACTCGTCCTGCAGGATCCCAGCGGCGCTCTCAACCCCCGCCGGTCGGTGTACGAAGCGGTCGCGGAGGGGCTGCGGGTGCACCGGTTCGACGGTGACGAGCGGGCGGCCGTTGCGGATGCGTTGTCGCGCGCGGGCTTGCGGCCTCCGGAGCGGTTCTTCCTGCGCTACCCGCACGAATTGTCAGGTGGCCAGCGGCAGCGGGTCGTGATCGCCGGGGCACTGGTGCTGCAGCCGCAGGTGATCATCGCCGACGAACCGGTGAGCTCACTGGATGCCTCGGTCCGCGGAGAGATCCTGGCCCTGCTGTTGTCCCTGCGGGAGTCGCTGGGGCTGTCCCTGCTGGTCGTTACCCACGACCTCGGGGTCGCGTGGAACATCGCCGACCGCATCGCCGTCATGTATCTCGGCCGCATCGTGGAACAAGGTCCCACCGAAGTGGTGTTGTCAGCGCCGAAGCACCCGTACACCCGAGCGCTGCTGTCGGTCGTGCCCGAGATCGACCACGTCGCTCCTATCGTCCTCACCGGCGAGCCCCCCGACCCGACGGCGATCCCAACCGGCTGCCGGTTCCACCCCCGGTGCCCCGCGTTGCGCGACGGGCAGGCGCAGGACGTGGCTTCGGACTGCCGCGGCAAGGCACTGCCCGTGCTGTCCGGGGAGGTCGGGCATGAGGCGGCCTGCTGGCTGGCAGGGACGCCGGTCAGTGCGACCTGAGCAAGGCGGCCAGCCGGTCCTGCGGGAGTGCGGGCACAGTCAGACCCCGCCGGCCTGTGGTCGTCGTCGCTGACAACAGGCTGTCCCAGACGGCTGACTCGGTTGCGTCCACCGTGGCCTCGAACAGGTCGTCCAGGCGGGCAGCGGGCCAAGGGGTTTGAGCGGGCGCCGATCCACGGGCAGCCCGCAGCCCTGTGGCAAGACAGCAGAAGATCTCACCGCTGCCGTGGTGTGCCACCGAACCGCATCTGGCTAGCCCGAGGCCCACCCGCGCTGCGACGCGCGTTGCGGCGGCTGAATCCAGGGGCGCGTCGGTGACGACGATGCCGATACAGGAACCGGCCGGCTCTGGTTTGGCCGCCGTCCACCAGGAAGGTTCGCCCAGTTCCTCCCCGACCACCCGGCCCCGCAACGTCAACTGCCGTGGCGCGCCGAAGTTGGTGAGCAGCACGACAGCGACGGTGGTTCCGTCGGGCAGGATTCGCGAGGAGGTCCCGATCCCGCCCTTCCAGCCCATACAGACGGTGCCGGTCCCCGCGCCCACACCTCCACTCAACGCTGGCCTTGAGCCCGGCCCACCCGTCCCGGTTGACCGGCGCGCCTGCGCCAGGGCTTCGGCCACGTGCGCTTGCCTCACGTGCATGGTGCGGGGGTCGTTGAGCCACGAATCGTCGCACTCGCCAACGACGGGGATGACCACCGAGTCCGCGATCTGGGACTGTTCGGCCATCAGCAACTGGCACGCCGCGTCGTAAACCCGGCCGACCTGCATGGTGCTGGTCAGGAATACGGGCGTCTCGACCAGCCCCCACTCGCGGATCTGCAGGCTGCTGGTCAGTTCGCCGGCACCGTTGAGTACGGCGACCCCAGCCGGTACCGGACTGGCCCACACGTCGCCCCCCGGGTCCACGACGGTCACGCCCGTCCGGGCGATCCCGCTGCCGGCAGGCGGGTCGGCCTGGTCAGCGACGACGGTCGCGTGCCCCAACCCGAAACCGGGCACGTCCAGCACTGAGTCGGTAGGGCCAGCGGGGAACCGGCCGAAGGGCTCAGCAAGGAATACGGGCGCCATGGTGGCATCATGCCGCACATGAGAGTGCCTGTGGTCTGGTCGGAGGACTGCCTGCAGCACGTACCGGGTGGGGAGGTGTGGGTAGGGGTGCGCACCCCCGGGACCGAGGTGCCAGAACGGCTGGCGGCCATCCGGTCGGCCTTGTCCGCGGCCGGGCACCCATTCGTCCCGGCTACCACCCACGGTGACGAACCCGTGCTGGCCGTCCACGACGCCTCGCTGCTGGACTACCTGGCGACGGCGTACAGCAAGTGGGTGGGAGCCGGCTTCCCCGCGAACCCCGGACAGGACCGAGTGGTGGGCTACCTGTTCCCCACACCCGGACTGCTGGCCGGCCTTCCGATGCGCACACCGACCGCGGCGCACGCACGCGCAGGCCGCTTCTGCTACGACACTATGACGCTGGTCGGCCCGGGCACGTATCCCGCGGCCCGGGCGGCCGCTGACGTCGCCCTGACTGCGGTCGACTTGGTCAACTCAGGGGCACCCGCCGCTTACGCCGCCTGCCGCCCACCGGGTCACCATGTCACGCGAGACGCCTTCGGAGGGTCCTGCTACCTGAACAACGCGGCCATCGCGGCGCAGGCTCTGCGCTCGGCTGGGCACGACCGGGTAGCGGTGGTCGACATCGACGCGCACCATGCCAACGGAACGCAGTCGATCTTCTACGACCGCCCCGACGTGCTGGTGGCGTCTGTGCACGTCGACCCCGCCGCGGGCTGGTTCCCGCACTACCTCGGGTTCGCCGACGAGACCGGCCGCGGAGCCGGTGTTGGCGCCAACCTCAACCTGCCACTTCCGGAGGGCACCGGCGACCAGGGGTGGCTGGCCGCCATCGCGTCGACGGTTGAGGCGGTCGCGCGGTTCGACCCGAGTGCAGTGGTGCTCTCCCTGGGTGTGGACGCCGCGGCTGACGACCCCGAGAGCCCCCTGCGGGTCACCGAGGACGGGTATCGGTCGGCTGCCCGGCAAGTGGGCGCCCTCGGCGTCCCGGTAGTCGCCGTCCAGGAGGGCGGGTACCACTTGCCTACTCTGGGACGGCTCGTGGCTGCGGCCCTGGATGGTCTTGCCGACCAGCGCTGACCGCGGCCCGGCCTACATCGCGATCCCCCATTCCAGTCCCCGGGCTGCCATACCCACCGATCCGAAGATCGACAAAGCGATCGCCAGTTGCTCTTCGGTGATGGCGTCGTCGTCCAGCAGGTCCCGTAATCGGCGACGCGCTTGCAGCGTGGGTGGCTGAGGCGGCACGCCCAAGTGGTTGAAGCGGTCGCCCACGAGGGACTCAACTGGCGGACTCACTCCTGTCTTAGACCATTCGAGAATCGCGATCGCTGCGGTTGTGAAACTCACCCGCCAGTACCGCGCGAACAACTCCACGTCCTGGATCGAGTAGGGCGACTGCATCAGGGACACCACCAAGCGATCCATGACGCCGGTGGCGAGCCATTGCGCGCGCAAGTCCATCTGCTCCCGGTCGAGGTGGCCGTAGGTCCACGCCAGCCAGACGATCGACCTGGGTTCCAGCGGCAGAGCGCGCATCGTGGATATGAGCCAGTCGAAATCCGGCTGATTTGCCATCACGCCGAGATAGAACGCAACGGGCAGCGGATCGTCCAGATCCAACTCAATTGAGATCCGGTCGAGTTCGTCCGGATGCATTCCACACTCCCACAGGGTTGCCCACGGATCCCCGGGCATCTCCGGAGGATCCAGCCCCTGGACCCCGCTGGTCAACTCCACGACCTGCCGGGCGTGGGCACCGTGCAGCAGGGCGGCGTGCTTCGGCTCCCGGACGTGCGCCGCCGCCTCCTGCGGGGTCCGAAAACCTCGGCGGGCGCAGCACGATGCGCGCTGCACGGGGTGCCACGGCGCACCGTGGTGGGCCGCCTTGATGGGCCGGGGCACGAGTCGCTGCTGGTACGCGAACCACGTGAGGAAAGCAGGTGCTGCCGTATCCACCATCTCCAGGCACGAGAGATACCCGCCCATCGCAGCGAGGATCCGCTCCTGCTCCAGATCGTGGCCGGTCTCGATCGTCCCGTCGGGGTGCAGCGTGACTGGATGGCGCCGTGAACCCTTCGTGCTGTTGCGTGCAGTCCTGCACCTGACCGAGACCGTGATGGCCTTCGGCAGTGTCACATCAGCCCCAACCATCGGGCACCACCTCGACGCGCTGAACCCAATTCGGCGTCACAGGGAGCTGATCGCGCACACGGCCCAGAACCCCTGCGATGAGTGGCACGGGTGATGGCGTGTCCGGCCATGGCGTGTACCCATCGGTGAGCACGATGATGCTCTGCGGTGAGGGTTTGTTGGCAAGCGCAGCGTCGATCCCCACAGTCATGTCCGTGCCGCCACCCCCGGCCAGCTTCACCTCCCTGACATCTCGGATCCGCTGAACCGTCTGTACGGCAGCATCCACCGCCAGGACCGTGACGTTGCTGTCCGGCACGGCCAACGACGAGAGAACCGATTTGACCTCGCCCATCGCCTGCGAGAGCAGACCGTCGTCGATACTGCCGGAGGTGTCGATCACCACCGCGACGGCTGGAACGGGTCGTCGCATCGCAGGCATGATCGCCGAGCCGACAGCATGCTGCCGCCTCGAGATGCGCGAGTAGGTGTAGTCCACCTGGCCCTGCCCCCAGCCGATCCCCCGGCGCACGGCCGCGTGCAGCACCTGATTCCACGGCACCACGGGCTCGAGGATGTTGACGACCCAGCGTCCCCACTCCCCGGGAACCGTGCCGCGTGTGGTCTGGTGCTCACGGAACTCGATGGCAACCATCTTGCGAATAGCTTCGGCGGCTTGCGTGGACAAGCCGGGCGCCTGCGCATCACCGGCTGGCAGATCGTGGCCGCGAGCCATCCCGTCACAGCCGCTGCCGCATGTTTCATCGGGGTCCAGCCCCAGCGCCTGCTCGGTCACCGGCCGTGCCCGCAGGCGCAGGTAGTACTGCTCAGCCGAGAGGTTGGGCTCGAAGAACAGCGACCCCGCGGAGGGTAGCCCGGCCACAGGCCATGGCAGCACCTCCTCAACGGAGACGTCGCAGGCCAGTTTCCAGCGGTCACGGGTGGCCTGGGTGACTCCCGCGTCGCCGGCGCGCCCGGCATGGTCCGCCAGCAAATGCCACACCTGATGGCCCAACTCCACAGCGAGAGCCTCGACCTCGGTGGCAAGAACCCACATGGGATTCACGTAAAGCCGCCAGTACGGGTCGGTCGACATCCCAGCCACCGTCTCGGTGTGAACGGTCGTCAAGGAATACACGGCCGATGACAAGTAGGGCAGATCCCCTGCCGCTTGCGACACCAGCCACAGTTTGGCCGCCGCCAACCGGTCGCTGACGTCGCCCACCAGCTCGTTCACAGCAGCCCTGCCAGCTGCAAGGCAGGCGCGAAGACTGTCAAACCGGGCGGCAGGTCAGCTCCGGCTGGACGTCTTCCTGGTCTCAGCAGCGCTCTCACCACGGGCACAGCCGAGTCCAGACTCGAATGCTGGGCGGCTCCGACGCACACGCACATCGCCGCGGTCCAACGATCCGACGTCGGCTTGCTGGAGTACGCGGCAAGTACGCCTTGCAGTGCCACGTGGACCCGATCAGGGCGCAAGCCCTTCAGCCCGTCACCAAGCGGGTCGGCCAGAAGATCCTCCGGATCCGGCAGATCCAGCGCGCTGACCCATGTGAGGAACTCATGGCCCACAGGTGCCCCCACCGCCCCGTACACAAGTAGCCGGGTGACGTCCTGCGAAGCGTCCGCGTGATCGGCAACGGCTAACAGCCTGGCGGCGTAGTCCCACGTCCGCGGTGTTGGGAAGGCACGGCCGCGACTGGATGCGTCTTTCGGGATCGATGACAACTGGCCTCCTCGGGTGCGCAGGAATCCGGCCACCAGCCCCCGCCGAGCGCAGACCATCGCGTCGAGGTCCACCGGCAATTCCGGGACCGGCAACACGGGCCAGTCGCCCGTCACAATCGACTCCGCATAAACCTCCAACGGCATTCCCCACTCGAAGTGGACAAACCGGTTGGCCGTCGGCGCCGCGAGCTCCCAGCCCGAAGCGGCCACGTCGGCGGGGTTCGCTGCGGCGCCGAACGAAACCCGCTCGGGCAGTTGCAGCGCTCCGACCTGGCCGTGCGTCAGTGGTCGCAACGCGGCGGCCTGCACGGCCGGGGAGGCCGTCGTCCATTCATCGAAGAAGACGATGGAGGCCTTGGGCTCCTCAGCGACTCTGGACGCCCAACCGGGCGGAGCCAAGGTGACGCGGTCGCCGTTGACGATTGGCAGACCGGCAAAATCCGAGGGTTCGTAGTGCGAGCAGATCAGCGTCTCCACGTGCCAACCGCACTGCGCCGCCGACTCCACCACCGCGGTCTTCCCAGCGCCGGGGTCCCCCCACAGCAGGAACGGAATGCGCGCGGCGACGCACACCCCAACCGCTGTCAGAACTGCCTCGTACGACTGCCTGTCTCTAGCCATGCCGGCCCTCCCTCGTCGATAGCGGGAGTGAAACAGGGGGGTCTGACAACTTGGTTGAAGGGCCTCCTCGGTTGTGCACAAGTACCGTGAGCAGATGCATCCACCTCCGCCCTGCGGTGTCCCCAGTCGGCTGACACGATGACCCCCGAGGCCTTGACGCTGATCACTCTCGGGGCAGTGGTTGTGCTCTTCGTCTGGAACCGGCTCCCGGTCGAGTTGGTGGCCGTCGGATCAGCCTTGGTGCTCTTCGCGTTGGGGGTGCTGAGCCTGCCGGAGGCCCTCGCCGGGTTCGGCGACCCGGCAGTCATCCTGATCGCGGCCCTGTTCGTCGTGTCCGAGGCCCTGGATGCCAGCGGCGTCACAACCTGGGTGGGCCAGTCACTGGTCAGCCGCGCTGGCTCGGGGGCACAGCGTCTTCTGCTGTGGACCATGCTGCTGGCCGCAGGACTCACCGCCTTGATCGGCTTGAACGGGACTGTTGCCACTCTCGTGCCGATGGTGGTCGTGATGGCCTTGCGGCAGTCCTTCCAGCCATCTCGACTGCTCATGCCTTTGGCGTTCGCGGGCAGCGCAGGTGGCATGTTGCTGCTCACCGGCAGCCCCGTCAACGTTGTGATCTCCGAGGCCGCCGAAGACGCTGGGGTCGGGGCGTTCGGTTTCGCGGAGTTCTCCATCGTGGGGCTTCCATTGGTGGCAGGCACCGTCGCGATAGTCCTGCTGCTCAGCAACCGACTGATTCCCGAACGGCGCAGCCAACAATTGCCCCCTGACCTGTCCGGGCTGGCCAGCACCCTGGTGCGTGACTACTCACTGGACAACGTGATTCATCTGCGGGTGAGCGCAGACTCGACGCTGCTCGGACATCTGCGATCGCAGTGGGACTTGACCGGATATGCCGGCGTTCGGATCATCACGGTGCTGGACGGCGCCGCCGACCGCCCAACATCGGACGGCCACCTCGAAATCGGTGACCGGCTGACCGTGGTGGGCGACCCGGACGTTGCCACACGTTACGCCCAGGATCACGGGCTCGAAGTCGAGCGGGTACGGACAGCCGCCGATATCGAGCGGGATCTGCTCAGCAAGGATTTCGGGGCCGCCGAGGTGCTGGTCCCTCCCAGGTCGGTTCACGTCGGTGCCGAACTGCAGCCCAGCATGGTGATCGAGGGCTCACTCATCGTCCTGGCGATCACGCGAGGCGGTAAGGACCTGGGTCCCCAAGCGACTCGGGTCGAAGCCGGTGACGCGATGCTGGTCGAGGGCCCCTGGAGCGCCCTGGACGCGGCGACCAACGCTCACCACCTGCTCGTGGTCAACGCCCCCGAGATCGTCCGCCGGCAGACCGTCCCTCTGGGGCGGGGCTCCCTGGCAGCGATCGTCATCCTTCTCGGCATGGTCGTGGCCCTGGCTACCGGCTTCGTACCGCCGGTGGTCGCGGCACTCACCGCAGCGCTGGCCATGGTCCTGTTCCGAGTCGTCACGGTCCAGCAGGCCTACCGTGGCATCTCGTGGACCACCGTCCTACTGGTTGCCGGAATGATTCCGATGGCGACGGCCGTGACCACTTCAGGGGCCGGCGAACTCGTGGCCGGGGGCATCGTAGATCTGGTGGGCGACGCTGGTCCGCGGGCACTCATCGCGGCCATCTTCTTGATCACGGTGGTGTTCGGCCAACTCATCAGCAACACAGCAACCGCACTCGTCATGATCCCTATTGCGGTATCGGCCGCGGCTCAACTGCAGATCTCCCCACAGCCTGTCCTCATGACTCTTTGTGTGGGCGCCGCCGTGGCCTTCCTGACTCCAGTCGCGACGCCCGCGAACATGATGGTCATGGGACCGGCCGGCTACCGGTTCGGTGACTACTGGCGACTGGGCTTGCCCTTGGTGCTGCTGTTCGGGATCGTCGGCGTCTTCTGGGTTCCGGTCGTGTGGCCGTTCTGAGCCGCGTCAGATCCACCCCAGCACACCAGCGAAAATCACGAGCATCACTGCGTCCACTGCGAACACTGTGCCGATGAAGCGCACTTGGCGCCGCGGCGGCCAGTCGTAACACAGAAAGGCCGCCAGGAAGAACGGGATGTAGACGAGCACGAAGACCGGGAACGCCCCCCACCACGGGTACACCCAGACGAAGGTCGGCGTCATCGCCAGGAAGATCTCGAAGATCGCGAAGAAGGCGGCGTTGCCGACGGCGAACACCCACCGGTTCGGGATGCCCAGGATCTTCATCGCCGGATCAGCCGGCAGGAACTTGCTCATCACCAACCCCGCGATGGCGAACATGAGACTGAGCTCGACCCCCACGCCCACGAGCAGCAGGAATGCTGTCCCTTCGGGCACGGTCCACAGTGCATGACCCGAGAAATGCTGGATCAATGCGTTGCCGATCTCGTAGAACCAATGCACGCCGTACAGCGCCAGACCCGCGGCGATCGGTTTCCAGTTCCGCTGGGCGTATTCGTTGGCATACACGTAGATCACCAGCGCGAGCATCGGGATCACGTACCACTGGTAGTTGTCGCCGACTCGCAGAATGTCCAACGCCTGCTGCGTCGCCTCCGGGTTGTTCATGGCCCCTCCCGCACCTAGCATCCCGCTAGCGGGGGTACCAGAAGGGCAGAACGTCGGGGTTGACCGCAGTTACGCTCGTCGAGTGAGCACCAGAGAGCCTGTTCCACGCGACCGCGAGAACGACTACACCGTCGAACAGGCGCAGCGGCGACGGGAGTTCGCCCAGAAGCACACCGGCGGCGACTTGACGCACGTCGGGTCCTTCTCATTCGACCCAGCCGTTCTGCCGGGGAACATCGAGAACTTCATCGGCGTCGCGCAGGTGCCTATTGGCCTGGCCGGGCCCTTGCGGATCAACGGCGAGCACGCGCAGGGGGACTACTACGTCCCTATGGCAACAACCGAGGGGACCCTGGTCGCCAGTTACAACCGAGGAATGAGGCTGCTCACCGCTGCCGGCGGCGTCAAGACCACCGTCGTGGACGACAGGATGCAGCGGGCGCCCGTGTTCATCCTTGACGACGCCCGGGCGGCTCGTGAGTTGGCAGGCTGGATCCGGGACAACCACGAGGCCATTCGGACAGTTGCGCAGAGCACCACTTCGGTCGGGCAGTTGATCGAGATCGAGCAGTACCACGTCGGGCCCTTGCTCTACTTGCGCTTCGACTACACGACCGGTGACGCGGCGGGCCAGAACATGGTGGGCCGGGCGACCTATGCCGCGTGCGAATGGATCCGGGCCAACCATCCAGCGACTGCTCGGTATGTGCTGTCCGGAGCCATCGACACCGACAAGAAACACTCCCAGATCAACGTGCTGCGCGGACGCGGCAAGCGCGTTGTCGCCGAGGCAACCCTGCCCGCGGGTCTGCTCAAGGAGCAGATGGGCGTGACACCGGCACAGTTGTTCGCGATGCGCCAGGTGAGCCAGGCTGGCGGAGTTCTCGCCGGTAGCGCCAACTTCGGGGCCCACGCGGCCAACGGTCTGGCGGCCTTGTTCATCGCCACCGGGCAGGATGCCGCCAACGTGGCTGAGTCGCACACGGCCATCACCTATTCACAGGTCACCGAGGGCGGAGATTACTACTGGTCGATCACGCTGCCCGCCCTCATCGTGGCCACGATCGGCGGCGGCACAGGACTGCCCACCCAACGTGAATGCCTGGAGCTGCTGGGCTGCTACGGCCAAGGCCGGGTCAATGCGCTGGCCGAGATCTGTGCCGCGGTGGTGCTTGCTGGCGAGGTCTCACTTGCCAGCGCGGTTCTGGCCGGCGATTGGGTGACCAGCCACGAACGGCTGGGACGCAACCGGGGCTGAACGCTTCGGAAATGGTGGCCCAGCACCTGACAATGAACAAGTGACCGCCTCAACCCCGCGCGCCGCGCTGCTGGCGACGGTTGAACAGCGCCGCACACAGGCACTCATGCGAATGGAGGCCGAGGTGGGCAGCAAGGGATTGTGCACGATCTCCCGCGCTGGCCTTTCGATGCCGGCGCTCAAGTACGACGAAGGCGCCGCATCGGCAATGGCCGACCTGCGGCGTGTGCTCTTGAACACCGTCGAGCGCGCGGAGGAGTCCGCATTGCTGGCAGCGATCGCACAAGTCCGTGACACATGGCGCCAGTCACCCGCGCAACGCCTGGCCCAGACCAGCGAGGACTGGCTGGCCTATGCAACCGGCGGCGAAGACGCATTGAGTTCACTGCTCGATGCGACGTCGTGGTGAAAGCCAGGAACTGCCTGTCTTCGCAGCATTGGGCGCTCTAGCATTGGGCGATGCCTGAACCCTTGTCGACACCCAACCGGCCCGAGACGGTGTTCACCTACGCCGCTCCGACCTTGGTCTACGGCCCCGGCGCTATACGCGACATCGCGTTCCACCTGCGCGACGCGAAGCGGGTGTTGATCGTCACCGATCCGGGTGTGGCCGCAGGCGGAGCGGTGCAACGCGTGGTCGATGCTGTGGGCTGCCAGGTGGCGATCTGGGACGACACTCACATCGAGCCGACCGATGTCAGCCTGCAGCGCATCGCCGACTACGTCCGCAGAACCGGCCGCTGGGATGCGTTCGTGGCTGTCGGCGGCGGCTCCAGCATCGACACCGCCAAGGCGGCCAACCTCATGTTCACCAACCCGGGCGAACTACTCGATTACGTGAACTCCCCCATCGGCGGCGGCCGCGCGCCGGAGCAGCCGTTGAAACCCTTGATCGCTGTGCCGACCACAACGGGAACGGGTTCGGAGAGCACAACCATCTGCGTCCTGGATGTCTTGGACCGGCACGTCAAGACCGGGATCAGCCATGCGCGGCTGCGGCCCACCCTTGCCATCGTCGATCCGGACCTCACGATGACGCAGCCGACGATGGTGACAGCGTGCGCGGGCTTGGACATCCTCTGCCACGCGCTTGAGTCGTACACCGCGCGGCCGTACCAGGCCTTCGAAGCGAAGACCGGTGATCAGCGTGTCCCCTACTGTGGCGCGAACCCGATCTCCGACATGTGGGCAGAGCGCGCCTTGACGCTGATGGCCGAGGCTTTCATTCCGGCGGTTCGCGACGGCGACGCGCAATCTCGCGGGAAGATGGCTCTGGCCGCCACCCTTGCTGGAATGGGCTTCGGCAATGCTGGGGTCCACATCCCACACGCCAACGCGTATCCGATCGCTGGCCGGGTCCGTGAGTACCGACCCCCGGACTACCCGCAGGCCGAGCCACTGATCCCGCACGGTATGGCTGTTTCGTTGACTGCGCCTGCGGCCTTCAGCCTGACCCACGACGCATCGCCGGACCGTCACCGCCGGGCCGCGAATCTGTTGGGCGGTGCGGACCTGCCGACCACGTTGCGCGAGATCATGGACGCGGTCGGGATGCCAGCCGGTCTGCATGCGGTCGGGTACACCGCCGCCGACATCCCGGACCTCGTCGAGGGTGCGCTTGCCCAACAGCGGTTGCTGGCACTTGCGCCGGTGGAGGTCTCGGCCGACCGACCTGGCGCACGTCTTCAGGGAGTCCCTGTGAAACCGGCTCGCGCGGACTTCCCGGTCGTCTACACGATGACAACCCGCTGGAACGACAACGACCACTACGGCCACATGAACAACGCGACCTACTTCGAGTACATCGACACGGCAGTGAACGGCTGGCTCATGTCCGCGACGGGGATCGATATCCGGGACTTGTCGGCAATCGGAATCGTCGCCAGTACCGGCTGTGACTACTACGCCGAACTCGGATTCCCGGACACCATCGAGATCGGGTTGGCCACGACGCGCGTGGGGACGTCCAGCATCCGCTACTGCCTGGGCATCTTCCGCGACGGCGACTCACAGTTGCGCGCGCTGGCCCACTTCGTCCACGTTTACGTCGATGCCGCCACCCGACGGCCGGTACCCATCCCGCCGGAGGTCCGGGCCGCGGTCGAAGGCCTGCCCCAGTTCAGCGCCGCACGTCCTGGTTAGAGGTTGTGCTGTTGGTTAGCGAATCCACGCGTTGTTTCGCTAACGAGGAGCACAACCTCTAACGCGGGCGGTTCAGAGGCCCAGGTCGCGGCCGATCAGTTCCTTCATGATCTCGTTGCTGCCGGCCCAGATCTTCGTCACGCGGGCGTCGCGCCAGGCACGTGCGACGCGGTACTCGTTCATGTAGCCGTACCCGCCGTAGAGCTGCACACACGCGTCGATCACGTCGTTCTGCACCTGCGCGGTCCACCACTTCGCCTTCGCTGCATCGACCGCGGTCAGATCACCGGCGTTGAACGCAAGCACGCACTTGTCGACGAAGGCCTGCGAGACCTCCAACTTGGTAGCCAGCTCGGCAGCCAGGAACTTGTTGTACTGGAACGTCCCGACGGGCTGACCGAAGGCCTTGCGTTCCTTGATGTAGGCCAGCGTCTCCTCGAATACGGCCGCCGCGTGCGCGATGTTGGACACCGCCGCACCGAGCCGCTCCTGCGGAAGCCTCTGCATCATGTGGATGAAACCGAGGTTGAGCTCGCCGATCACGTTGGCGTTCGGGACCCGGACGTTGTTGAAGAACAGCTCCGAGGTGTCGCTCTCGGTCTGTCCGACCTTGTCCAACTTGCGGCCGCGGGTGAAGCCCTCCATGCCGGACTCGACGCCGAACAGGGTGATGCCCTTGGCGCCCGATCCTGGTGTGGTGCGCGCGGCAACAACCACGAGGTCGGCCGAGTAGCCGTTCGTGATGAACGTCTTCGACCCGTTGAGCACCCACGTGTCGCCGTCCTGCACAGCCGTGGTCAGCAGTGCCGCCAAGTCCGACCCACCGCTCGGCTCAGTCATGCCGATCGCGGTGACCAGTTCGCCGGAGCAGAATCGCGGCAACCAACGTTCTTTCTGCTCGTCGGTGCAAAGGTCCGCAAGGTACGGCGCGACGATGTCGGCGTGAATGCCCAGACAGGACGAGAGGGCCGCCGAGACCCGGGACAACTCCTCGCTGAGGACTGCGTTGAAACGGTAGTCGCCGGCCTCTGATCCGCCATACTGCTCCGGGATCTCCAGACCGAGGAAGCCCATCTTCCCCGCGCTGATCCAGACGTCGCGCGGGATGGCCTTTGCCTCGATGAACTCCTCGAGGCGCGGGCTCACCTCACGTTCGAGCCAGGTCCGGGCAGAGGCGCGGAAGGCCTCATGGTCTTCGGTGTAAACAGTGCGCTTCACGGCATCAGTCCTTGGGTCCACCGGCGACATAGATCACTTGACCCGACACAAAGCCGGCACCCTCGCTGACGAGGAACGACACCGTGTTAGCGATGTCCTCGGGCTGACCGACCCGGCCCACGGGGATCTGCGAGGCCGCAAGCTCGATGAACTGGTCGAACTCCATCCCGATGCGCTGCGCGGTCGCAGCGGTCATGTCGGTCTGGATGAAACCAGGAGCGATGGAGTTCGCGGTCACGTTGAACCGGCCCAGCTCGATGGCCAGCGTCTTCGTGAGGCCCTGCATTCCGGCCTTGGCAGCCGAGTAGTTCGCCTGCCCGCGGTTACCGAGCGCGGAGGTGCTCGAGAGGTTGACGATCCGTCCCCACTGGGCGTCTCGCTGATACGGCTGGACCGCGCGGCTCATCAAGAAGGCACCGCGCAGGTGCACGGCCATGACCGCGTCCCAGTCGTCCGCCGACATCTTGTGCAGCATGTTGTCCCGGATGATCCCGGCATTGTTGACCAACACGGTGGGCGCGCCCAAATCCGCGGCAATCCGGTCGACCGCAGCACCCACCTCGGTCTCATCGGCCACGTTCGCGCCGACCGCCAGCGCGTTGCCACCGGCCGCCTTGATCTGCTCGACCACCGGTTGACACGCCGCGGCATCGAGGTCCAGCACGGCCACGGCCATCCCGTCCTGTGCCAATTGCCGGGAGACGGCGGCGCCGATCCCACGAGCTCCTCCGGTGACGATTGCGGTGCGGGTCATGTCTGCTCCAAGTGACTCTTCCAAGGACTAAGCAAGCGCTTACTCAGCATGTTAGTCTCCGCGGTAGTTGTTCGGTGTCCAAACCACACAAACAGGAGGACAGGTGGCCAACGGTGCGGCTGGCGGCAGAGCCGCCGACGCCCGCGAGAGGCTGCTGGCCGCGGCGGGGACGGCGTTCGCCGAACGGGGTTTCCACGCCACCACCACCCGCGACATCGCAGCGGCCGCGGGTATGAGCCCAGCGGCTGTCTACGTGCACCATGAATCCAAAGAAGAACTGCTGTACCTCATCTCGCTGGAAGGACACACGCGCACCCGCGAGCTGGTCCGCGAGGCCATCGGAAGCGCCGACGATCCCGTCCAACAACTGCGCGCGGTGATGGCGTCGTTCACGACCTTCCACGCCGAGCAGCACACGCTCGCCAGAGTGGTCAACTACGAACTGGTCTCGCTGAACGCGCCCCACCGCAAGGAGATCGCAGCCTTGCGCCGGGCCATCCGCCGCGACGTCCAGTCAGTGGTCGAAGCCGGGATGATCACCGGGGTCTTCGATACAGCTGATGCCAAGATGACGACGATGGCGCTGCTGTCGCTGGGCATCGACATAGGCCGCTGGTACGGCGTCGAGGCCACTTGGCCGGCGCAGACCATCGCCTCGCTGTACGCAGACCTGGCCCTGCGAATGGTCGCAGCCAACCTTGAGGAGAAGCCATGACAGTGCTCGACCGTTTCCGCCTTGACGGGCGGGTGTCCCTGGTCACCGGGGCCTCATCCGGGCTGGGTGTCGCCATTGCCAAAGCCCTCGCAGAAGCCGGTAGCGATGTGGTCGTCGGGGCCCGACGTGTGGACCGCTTGGCCGACACCGTCACTGCGGTCGAAGCGGCCGGACGCCGCGGGCTGGCAGTGGCCACCGACGTCTCCGAACCGACTGACTGCACAACGATGGTAGAGGCGGCGATCGCGCAGTTCGGCCGAGTCGACGTGCTGGTCAACAACGCCGGTGTCGGTACGGCTGTACCCGCCACCCGCGAGACGCCCGAACAGTTCCGAAGTGTGATCGACGTGAACCTCAACGGGTGCTATTGGATGGCCCAAGCGTGCGGGCGGGTCATGGCGCCGGGCAGCAGCATCATCAACATCAGCAGCGTCCTGGCCCTGACCACGGCGGGGCTGCCGCAAGCGGCCTACGCGGCGAGCAAGTCCGGGCTGCTGGGCATGACCCGCGACCTCGCCCAGCAATGGGCAACGCGTAAAGGCATCCGCGTCAACGCCATCGCCCCGGGCTTCTTCCCCACCGAAATGACGCAGGAGTACCCGCCCGGCTACGTGGACTCACTGCGGCACCGCATCCCGATGGATCGCATGGGCGAACTCGATGAACTGGCGGCCGCGGTGGTGTTCCTCGCCAGTCCCGCATCCGGCTACATGACCGGTCAGACCGTGGTGGTCGACGGCGGCGTGACGATCACATGAGACTCATCTGCGTCGGGGACTCGTTCACCGAGGGGCTGGCCGACGACCTGCGCCCGGACGGTGAATACCGCGGATGGGCCGACCGGGTCGCTGGGGCCTTGGCCACCACCCAACCCGTGGAGTACGCGAACCTGGCCGTGCGCGGCAAGCTCCTCGACCAGGTCGTGGACGAGCAGTTGCCGATCGCTGCGGAGCTCGCTGCCGATGTTCTGACGTTCCACGCCGGCGGCAACGATGTGCTGCGTCGCGGCACCGACCTCCCGGACCTCTTCAACCGGTACGACGCGGCGGTGGCTGGAATCACTTCCCCCGGACGTCAGGTGCTGCTTTTCACCAGCATCACCCGGGCCGGTGGCACGGGACGGCTCGCCGAAGCGATCGCGACCCGGTTCGACCAGTTCAACGACAACGTGCGGGAAGTGGGCGCACGGCGCGGCGCCGCGGTGGTCGAGCTCGACACGGTCGAGGCTCTCACCGACAGGCGACTCTGGCACGCCGATCGCCTGCACCTGAACGCAGAAGGGCACGCCCGGGTCGCGGCCGCAGTCCTGGCACAGCTCGGAGTGGATGACGGCGGCCGACCCGACTGGTGGGCGGTCCCACTGCCTGCTATCTCACCCAAGGGCCGCGCCAAGTCACTTGCCGGTGATCTCAATTGGGCAGGCGCGCATTTCGCACCGTGGATCTGGCGGCGTCTTCGCGGAGTCTCCAGCGGGGACGGCCGCGTGGCAAAGGACAACGGGCTGCATGTGGTTGTGACGAGCGCCCCGGCTCGCTTTGAAGGAGGATGAAACCGGAGGTTCACATGAGAGTCGCAGTTCTTGGATCCGGCAATGGCGGCATGGCGATCGCGTTCGAGTGGGCACAGGCGGGCCACGAAGTCGCCCTGTTCGACTTCGAGCAGTTCGACACCAACGTGGCAGCGGTCGCGGCCCGCGGGGGGATCAGCTCGGACGGCGAACTGGAAGGCTTCGTCGAGCTGCGCTACGCCGGTCACGACATCGCCGAGGCGATGCAGGGCGCGGAGTTGGTGTTCGCCGTCGGTCCGGCTTACAGCACTGCTCCTTTCGCCCAAGCGTGCCGCCCGCATATGGTCACCGGGCAGGTGTTCGTCGTCTGCCCTGGTTCGTGCGCAGGAGCACTGGTCTTCAAGCAGGCACTGGGCCTCGAAGCTACCGACGCCTCAGTCGTGGTGGCGGAGACCTCGACCCTGCCGTACGCGGTGCGGGTGACCGGCGATGCGCACATCACCGTCTACAACCGGCTGAAGGGCGGCTACTACGTCGCCGCGTTGCCGAGCAGCGCAACCCAAGGTCTATTCGACCTCTTGCGCACGGTGCACGCCGAGATGTCCCCCGGCGAAAGCGTGTGGCAGACGACACTGCAGAACAGCAACCCGATCATCCATCCGGCCGTCTCCCTGTGTAACGCCGCGCTTATTGAGCGAACCGGGGGTGACTTCTTGTTCTACGAGGAGGGCGTCACCGAGGCAGTCGGGCGCCTGATCAAGGCGGTGGATCTGGAACGCGTGGCAATAGCCGAAGCGTTGGGAGTCAGGGTGCGCCGCGACCCCGAACTCGGAATCGACCAGGGCTACCAGACCATCGACGACTACGGGATCGGCTACTCGCAGGCGCCCGGGTTCCGCGGGATCCGTGCGCAGCCTCAACTCGACCACCGCTACTTCAACGAGGACTCGGGCTTCGGCCTGGTTTTCATGACAGACCTCGCGCGTCAGGTGGGCGTTGCGACGCCGGTGATGGATTCGCTGTTGCAGCTGAGTTCTGTGGTCACCGGACGGGACTACAAGGCCGAGCAGGCGCGCACGATGGCAGGCCTCGGCTTGGACGGATACACCGCAGCCGAGTTGATTGAGGCGCTTTAGTTGCGCTCGCCGGATGTGGCGTTGTTGCGTCGCGGGGAGCGCAAATGTCGCGTCGTTGCTGGTTAACACGTTGCGGAACCAGCAACATCACGACACCCCAGGATCACAATCAGCAACAACACCACAAACGGCCGGCAGAATTGCTCGCGGCGCTCCAGTCACTGCTTGGGGTGCGGGAAGTCCGCATGACGCTGCTGGAATGAAAGGATTTTCGGGTTGCGCACGACGCCGTCCTGGATCTCGATCGCCTGCAGCAGGCTCGGTTCCCGTTCCCACTCGGCCGGGCCTTGGAGCACTGGGCGCAGGAACGGGATCAAGGCCTCGCTGATCCCCCACGTCGCGCTGTTCCACAAGTAGCTCGGGCTGTGATCCACGGCGTAGTACGCAACACCGGGACCGACGGTCAGCATGGGGTTCTCGAAACTGGTGGGCTCGGCGAACTCGAAGCCCATCCCGCGGTCGCAGGACACATCCACGATCAAATGGCCCGTGGGGAAGTGCGCTAGGTCGTCGTTGGTCACGAACATCATCGGGTTGTCGGTGTCCTGCATCACGCAGTTGACCACCACATCGAACTGCGACAGGAACTTGCCGACCGGAACGTACCCCTCAGGAATCCGGACCACGATCTCGGGCCTGTCCGGCACCCGTTCCATGTGGTCCATCACCAGCCCCGGGATGGGTGAGGCGACGGCCGGGACGTCTCGCATCGTGAGAACCGTGATGTCGTGCACGCCCATCCCCTGCAGTGCGGTGATCGCACCGCGCGCTGTGTTGCCGAAACCGAGCACAGCCGCACGCAGGTGGCGCCCGTAATGTCCCGTGGAACCCATCAGGGACATCGCCTGCAGAACCGAGCAGTATCCGGCCATCTCGTTGTTCATGTGGAACACGTGCACCATGAAGTCGCCAGCCGGGGTCCAGTGGTTCATCTGTTCCCAGGCGATCAGGGTCAAGTGCTTGTCGATGGAGATCTGGGTGAGCTCGGGATCCTGGACCGCGTGCGGCCAGCCCCAGAGAACCTGGCCGTGGGTCATCATCTCGAGGTCGGCGAGCGTCGGCTTGGGAAGCAGCACCACATCGGAGTTGGCGAAGACCTCCTGCCTACTACCCATCGCGCCCACCTGGGCTGACAACTGCTCGTCGGTGACGCGGAAGCGCTGCCCGTAGCCCTGCTCCAGGATCATGTTGTGTCGCACCTCAGCGTCGATCATCGCGAAGTGGTGCGGATGAATCGGGAGCCGGTGTTCGTTCTCCTTGCTCGACGTGCCAACCACACCCAGTCGAAGCAGTTCACTCATGGCTCCATAGTCCTCGCCCGATCCGATGTAGGGCTGAGGTTTGCGCAAGTTGTTCCATTCGCAAGACCAGCCCACTAGTCTGCGTACCTACACGTAGAGGCTGCGAGGAATCCGATGGCACGAATCCTGAAGCACACATTGACCTTGATCGCGACGTTCGCGGCCATGGTGCTGGCCTTCGTGGGACTGGCTGCTGCCCCCGCCTCAGCAGACGATCAGCCCTCGGTCATCTTCATGGGTGACTCCGTGACCGCCGGCTTCGGATACTTCGGCCAGAAGGAGAACGCCAAGAACATCACCGGAACGGTCAACAACGCCTTCCCCAGCAACTGGTACCTCGGCGACAACAGCCTGTCCGATTGCAGCCCGGGGGCCGGCACACCGATCGACCAGTGCAGCAACAACAACTACAACGGTGCACCGTGGAGCGCGGGTCCGTGGCAGGCGGGAGCAAAGGCGCCGAACGTGGCGTACTCCTACCAGGTCGCCGCCAGCCAGGATCCCGCTAACGCCGCACCGGTTGAGAACTGGGCCATCACCGGATCGACCCCAGCTCAGTGGGACACCGGCGGCCCGTTCAACTTCCAGTTGAAGAACATCAAGAACACCAGCGTTGTGATGACCCTGGGCGCCAACCCGATCCTCGCCAGTTTCATGCAGATCAAGCTGTCCCTCATACCCGTGACGAACGGCGCCTGCGCTGACTCCACTCAGTGGCTGGGGTGGACCGGCTGGTGGGCCTACCCGACCCAACACGTCGTGGATTGCGCAGACCAGCAGTGGGCACAGAACAAGCAGACGACCCACCTGGAGAACGTGTACAAGACCCTGCTGCAGAACAAGAACAAGGTCATGGTCATGCAGTACTACCGGACCTGCCCGTGGTCGTTCGGCAACTGGCAGCCCGAGGGCAACGTCGACAGGGGCCCCGAGGCCGGCAACCCGTGCCCGTCGCAGAAGAACAAGGTGTCGGAGTGCAGCAGTTGCCCGGTGAAGGGTGCGACCACCCAATGGGAGCAGGCGACGGCCGCCCAGAACGCGATGAATGCGAAGATCGCTGCGGCCGTGGGTGAGGTTCAGCAGTGGGCAAAGACCCAGCCCGGCATCAACCCGGCGAACCTGCAGCTGGCGGTTCCCGATCAGAGCGCCTGGGAGAAACACCAGGCCTGGAGTAGCGACTCGTGGGTGTTCAAGAACGACACCTGGATCCACCCCAGCAAAGCCGGCCACACCCAGTTGGCCAAGACCGTTACCTCGGCCATGTGCTCGGCCTTCGGGCAGTGGTGCGGCGACAAGCCGAAGTGGGTCACCACGCCGAGTGTCGCCAAGGCCACCGTTGAGCAGCAGGTCCGCGGGTCGGTGCCCCAGCGCATGGCCAACCGCGAGGCCGAAGACCTTCCGCACATGACCAAGCAGCAGAACGCGCTCGGGTGGGACAGCTTGACGCCCAAGATCTGCAACGTTTTCGAGGGTGACGTCTACTCCACGAAGCGCGACGGTGACTGCAAGCTCGTGGCCACCGCGGTTCGTAGCGGCAAGGAGAAGAAGCACACCTCGCAGCACGTGGTGCGGGTGAAGTAGCGGGGCGCGGGTTTGCACCACTAGCGTTCCCCCATGACCTCCAGCGCTGACCAGCCCATCAAAGAAGCAATCCCGTGCACGACTGCCTTCGAGATCCCGGGCCACGACATCACTGAGCACCTCGGCCTGACCTGGGGCGTGCTTGTGCGCTCGGTCGGTTTCGCCAAGGGTTTCACCGGCGGTTTCCGGGCGCTCAAGGCCGGTGAAGTCCCCCAGTACACCGATGTCGTGGACGGCGCCCGCCGCGACGCCCTTGAGCGACTGATCAGCCACGCCCAGAGCCTCGGTGCCAATGCCGTGATCGGGGTCCGGTTCGACTCCAGCGATATCGGCGGCGACCAGGGCCTGTCCGAGATCCTGGCGTACGGGTCGGCCGTGGTGGTAACGCCCAAGGCCTGAGGATTCCTGGGCGGCGCCCTGAGTGTGCGCCACGGCGAATAGGATTGACGCATGCGAAACCGGCGGTAGTCGGCTGCCGGTGCGAGAATGCGAGGCGCACGTGTCCGTGGCATCCGTACCCCAGGTCCAACCCGGTGAGATCCGCAATGTCGTGCTCGTCGGGGATGCCGGTTCCGGCAAGACCACCCTCGTCGAGTCGGCCCTGCTCACCACCGGTGTGCTCACCCGCGCAGGGCGGGTCGAGGACGGCAGCACCGTCAGCGACTACGACCCGGTGGAGGCGCGGCAGCAGCGTTCCATCAACTTGGCGCTGGCACCGACGATGTTCGACGGACTGAAAATCAATTTCATCGACACCCCCGGGTATGCCGATTTCGTCGGCGACCTGCGCGCTGGCCTGCGGGCAGCCGATGCAGCACTGTTCGTCATCTCCGCGGCTGAGGGCCTGACCGCGGCCACCCGCATCCTGTGGAACGAGTGCGCGCAGGTCGGCATGGCCCGCGCGGTCATCCTCACCAAACTGGACCACCAGCGAGCTTCCTTCGAGGAGTCGGTCGCGCAATTGCAGCAAAGCCTCGGTGGAGGCATCCTGCCTCTGTACATGCCCGCCTATGGAGACGACGGGCACACCATCACGGGCATGGTGGGGTTGCTGTCGCAGGAGGTCGCCGACTACTCAACCGGCACCCGCACCAAAGAGGCGGCCGACTCCGCCCAGCTGAGCCGAATCGAGCAGCCGCGGGGCAGCCTGATCGAGGCGATCGTGACTGAGAGCGAGGACGAGACCCTGCTCGACGCATGGGTCGCGGGCGAGGCCATGGACATCGACGTCGTCATCGCGGACATGGAGAAGGCGGTCGTCCGTGCCGAGTTCTTCCCACTGGTGCCCGTGAATCCCGTCACCGGGCAAGGTGTGCTCGAAGTGCTCGAACTGATCGCCAAAGGATTCCCCTCGCCTCTTGAGCACCGCAAGGTCGAGGTGACAACTCCTGACGGCAAGGCCCTCAAGGCGCTTGCGTGCGATGCCAACGGTCCCTTGGTGGCGGAGGTCGTCAAGACCACGTCGGAACCCTACGTCGGCAAGCTGTCGCTGGTCCGCGTGTTCTCAGGGACCCTGCGCGCAGAAGCCCCGGTGCATGTCTCCGGGCATTTCGCCGAGGGCAGCAGCCACCAGGACCACGACCTCGACGAACGCGTCGGATCACTGTCCTCCCCTTTGGGCAAGACCCAACGTCTCGTGCCCACCTGCGTGGCCGGCGACATCTGTGCGGTCGCGAAACTGACCCGGGCCGAGACCGGCGACACCCTCTCCGACGTCACTGATCCGATGCTGCTGCAGCCATGGCAGGTTCCCCAGCCGCTGCTGCCGACAGCCATCGAGGCCCGCACGAAGTCCGATGAGGACAAACTCGCCAAGGCCCTCGCGCGACTCCTGGCCGAAGACCCCAGCCTGTGGCTGGAATCGAAGGAGGACACCGGTCAGCAGGTTCTGTGGTGCCTCGGTGAGGCGCACCTCGACGTCGTGATGGACCGGCTCGCGAACACCTACGGGGTCATTGTGGATCCCGTGCCGCTACGGCTCTCCCTGCGGGAGACGTTCAGCACCAAGGCCGACGGGCACGGCCGCAATGTCAAGCAGTCCGGCGGGCATGGACAGTTCGGGGTCTGCGAGATCGAGGTCGAACCGCTTCCTCAGGGCACCGGTTTCGAGTTCGTCGACAAGGTCGTCGGTGGGGCCGTCCCACGTCAGTACATTCCCTCGGTCGAAAAGGGCGTGCGCACGCAAATGGCTCGCGGTGTGGAAGCCGGCTACCCCGTGACCGACATCCGCGTGACCCTCGTCGGCGGCAAGGCCCACAGTGTGGACTCTTCCGACATGGCTTTCCAGACCGCCGGCTCGCTGGCCTTGAAGGACGCCGCTGCCAACTCCGCCGTGAGCCTGCTCGAACCCGTCTCCGAGATCACGGTCCACGTGCCCGATGACTTCGTGGGCGCGGTGATGACCGACCTGTCCATTCGGCGCGGACGGCTGACCGGAACCGACTCGGACGGCACCGGCTTCACGATCGTCACCGCAGAGGTCCCTGAGACCGAGTTGACGAGGTACGTCGTGGACCTGCGTTCGATGTCGCACGGGACAGGTCACTTCGAACGGCGTCACATCGGCTACCAGCCGATGCCCGCAGCTCAGGCCGAGAAGGTCAAGCAAGCAGCGCAGTAGTTCAGTTGTAGATCGCTGAGACGTCGCCCTCGAAGTCCCGGGCCACGAGATCCCGCTTGAGTTTTTGCGTGGGTGTCATGTGACCGGACTCCTCGGTGAACGTGGAGTCCAGCAGCCGCCAGGAGCGGATGGACTCGGCCTTCGACACCGCTGCGTTGGCATCGTCCACGGCCTTCTGGATCTGTTCGCGCAAATCAGGATCGTCGCGCAACTCCCCCACCGTCCGGCCGGTCTTGCCCATTGCTGCTGCCCACGCCGAAAGGGCATCGGGATCCAGGGTGATCAGTGCACCGATGAACGGCTGGCCCTCCCCGACCACCATCGTCGGCCCGATGAGGTTGTGGGCCTGCATCCGGTCCTCCAGCACGGCCGGTGCGACGTTCTTGCCACCAGCGGTCACGATGATCTCCTTCTTGCGCCCCGTGATCTGCAAGAAACCGTCCATGTCCAGGCTTCCGAGGTCGCCGGTGCGGAACCAACCGTCGGCGTCGATGACCTCAGCGGTCGCAGCTGGATTGTTGTGGTAACCAGCCATGACATGCGGACCACTCAGGGAGATCTCACCGTCATCGTCGATCCGCACCCCGGTCCCGGGCATGGGCTGGCCGACGCTGCCGATCCGCGGGTTCTCCGCACGGTTGAAGGTCCCCGACGCGGTGGTCTCGGTCAGTCCGTAACCCTCCATCACAGTGAGGCCGATCCCGGCGTAGAAGAAGCCCAGACGCTCACCCAGACTGGCACCGCCGGTGATGGCGAACCGGAGGTTACCGCCCATCGCGGCACGCAACTTGGAATAGACCAAACGGTCGAAAAGTGCGTGCTCGACGCGCAGCCGCAATGAGGGTTTGCCAGCACGAGCCTGCTTGCCGAACTCGATGGCGACCTTGGCCGCGCGCTCGAAGATGCGACCCTTGCCCGACGCATGGGCCTTCTGCTGCGAGGCGTTGAAGATCTTCTCGAAGATTCGCGGAACCCCCACGAGGAAGGTCGGTTGCAGGCTGAGCATGTCGGCGGGCAACTGTTTGGGGGCCGGACAATGGGCCACCTGCATGCCGCCCTCGGCGCAATAGACCTGCGCACCGCGTCCCAGAACGTGAGCCAAAGGCAGGAACAGAACTGTGCGGGCACCGGGAGCATTGACAACTGGCTGGGTCGTGGCCACCAGCGTCCGCACCACGAACAGCAGGTTCTCGTGGGTGATCACGCAGCCTTTCGGCCGCCCGGTGGTACCGGAGGTGTAAACGATGGTGGCCGGATCCTGTGGCGATGCGGTGGCCAACCGGGCGCTGAGTTCCTCATCGGGAACATCGACCCCTTCGGCCGACAAGGTTTCGAGCAGAGAATCCTCAATCACCCAGGTGGGCGTCGCCAAACCGGTTGAGCGGACCCGCTCGGCCATCTCGCCTGTGCTCACGATGACCGCCACGGCTGAACTGTCGGTCAGGATCCATTCGATCTGTTCGACCGACGATGAGTCGTACACCGGCACCGCGAAGCACCCCACGGACCACAATGCGAAGTCCAGCACGGTCCACTCGTAACTGGTCGGCGACAGGATGGCCACGGGGCTTCCAGGTGCGACGCCCCGAGCGACGATCCCTTTGGCTACCGCACGCACCTGCTCGTTGAACTGCGCAGCGCTGACGTCGCGCCAGCCGTCACCGTCGCGCACGGCGTACAGGGGTCGTTGCGGGAAGCGCTGGGCATTGCGCGCTGGTATCGAGCCAGCCGTTTCGCTGATCGGCAACGGGATCTCGGCCGGGAACTCAAGTTTGCGTGGCACTCTTCACAGCCTAGTCGCGTGTGGCAACCCCACTCGGGCTGATTGACGCACTGGCAGCACCTAGGCTGTGCCGAAGATCGACGGGATGGCGGAGAACATGCACAAGGGTCTACTGGTGGTGGCAGTCTCAGGCTTGATGCTGGCGGGTTGTTCCAGCGAACCCGAACCGGAGGCCAGCCCCAGCGCGGGTGTCGGATCCATCCCGGGCTTGAGCCAATCGGCGGTCGACATCATGAACGCGCCGCCATATGAGCGCTCGACGTGGTCGGTGAAGGTGGCCGACGCCGCGACGGGTGAGGTGCTGGTGGACTACAACAGCAACACCTTGCTGGAACCCGCTTCGGTCACCAAGACCTTCAGCGTGGGTGCCGTGTGGCTGAAGTTCGGGCCCGACTACAAGATCAGCACCCCGGTCGTTAGCACAGGCAAGGTCGATGCCGGAGTTCTCGGCGGCGACCTGATCCTTGTGGGCAAGGGCGACGTCACGATGGGCGGGCAGACCGGCCCTGACGGCACTGTGGTGTTCACCGACCTGGACCACAATGACGCGAACCTTCTGCCCGGGGCGACAATCACGGACAACGATCCGCTGGCCGGACTTGACGAGCTGGCAGAGCAGGTCAAGGCCTCAGGCGTGGACCGGATCACCGGTGACGTGATCGTCGACGACCGCTTGTGGGTGACCCGCGACCTCGGCACCGAAGACGGGCCAGTGTCGCCGATCATCATCAACAACAACCTCATCGACCTGGTGACATCACCTGGGGCCGAAGGCGAACGCGCTTCTGTCAGGATGCGCCCCAAAGTCGCACCGTGGCGTGTGGTCAACCGCGTGGAGACGGTGGCCGCGGGCGAGGAGGGCGCCATCGAAATCACCTCCCCCCGCTACGGGGTGATCGTCTTGCGCGGGACGATCGCAGCCGACAGTGACCCGGTCTTGAAGGTCGAGCACTTCGACGACCCGGCGCGGTTCGCACGCACGGCGTTTATCGAAGCTCTGGAGCGCGCCGGGGTGAAGGTTCCCGGCGATGCCACCGCAGCCAACCCGGCGGGTCAGCTGCCCTCCCGCAAGCGGGTCGCCAACCTGCCGGAGAGTGCGGCGCTGGAGGGACTGTCGCTGGAGGAGAACGGGACCTACATCCTCAAGGTGAGTTACAACCGAGGCGCGCAGACTCAGGTCTGCCTGCTGGCCGCCGACGCCGGCAGCCGAGACTGTGACGATGGCTTCGCAGAGATGGCCAAGTTGCTCGAAGCGACCGGCATCGATCCTGCCGGCGCCTCCCTGGTGGATGGGTCAGGACTGCCGGGCAACTTCATCACAGCCGCGACCATCACCGACCTGATGCAGGCCTTCGCAGCCCGACCTGATGCCCAGCGCTGGCAGGAAGCACAACCGATCATGGGGGTCGACGGTTCGGTGGCCACTGTGCAGAAGGACAGCCCGGCGGCCGGCAACGTGTACGCGAAGACCGGCACCCTTGGTGCCGGGGACCTCTTGAACCAGCGCCTTCGCCTGGAGACCAAGGCCCTGGGCGGATACGTGATCGCCAAGTCCGGGCGCAAACTCGCCATCGCGATCACCGTCAACCAAGCGATGTTCAAAGACATCCAAGGGGTATTCGACGCGAACGAGGATCTGGGCAAGATCGCCACGACGATCTATGAGGACAACTGAACCCGCCGACTTACCGCTTGTAGGCCTTGGCGCCTAACGTCGCTGCTTCGCCTGGTACAACTGCCGGTCTGCCTCGGCCAGCACATCGTCGATGCTCTGGGACGAGACCCAGTTGGCCACACCGGTACTCCAGGTGGCCCGCGGATGCTGCACACGCGACAGCAAGAGTCTGGCCGCCGCAGCATCGGCGCCGGGCAGGACAACCGCGAACTCGTCGCCGCCAAATCTCGCCACGACATCACTTGCTCGAAGGTTCTGCTGCAGGCAATCCGCAACCTCTTTGAGTAGCCTGTCGCCGGCCAGGTGACCATTGCGGTCGTTGTAGGACTTGAAGTCATCGACGTCGATCAAGGCAACAGACACCGCCGATCCGACTCTTCTGGCCTGTGCGCGCAGAGGTTCGGCCACGGCTGCCAATCCGCGTCTGTTCAGCACGCCGGTGAGGACGTCGGTGACGGCCTGCTCCCGGAGCAGACCGACCAGCGCCGCGATCGACACGGACACAGTGGAGGTGAGAAGCATCACGACGATCACATACACCGGATGCAGGATCGAGCTGAAGACCCCGATCGCCACCGTGTAGCCGAGCAACATCACGGCCATCTCGATCATGGCCCGCTTGAGCGGTAGCGAGTAGGCGGCGAACATCGCCAGGACCATGACCCCCAAGCCCGCCACCACCTGGCTCTCCGGGCTGTCGGTGCTGATTGCAGCAGCAATTGTCAATGAGGCCGCCAATAACACCGAAACGTCCAGACCTGCAGGCATCCGCCGGAATCCGAACCACGTCAGGCCCGCCAGGACGGTCATGAGCACGGGAGCCCACCAGTCGACGATGTTCCCCGATGGGCCCGGCACCAGACCCAGCAGAGCCGAACCCGCCGCGCCCATCAGTTGGATCCCCGCAAGGGCCGCATACGGCGTATCGGGATTGCCGCCCGATCCAAAGGGTGGCAGCCTGCGCAATTCGATCCCCGTCTTGAAGCCTGCATCGGCTTGCATATCTCAAGGCTAAGCCGAGTTGGCTCACAAATCCAAGAAGCCATCCACGCAGGTCAGTGTGCTGCCTGCCACCCAGATCTGCCCTTCGGCTTGGTCAAGGCGCAACACACCCTCACGACCCAAGGCAGTCCCTTGCCGGGCGGTGTAGGGAAACTCCACGAGTCCCAGGCTCACCAGCCAGGGCGCCAGCGACGCGTTCAGGCTGCCGGTCACGGGATCTTCGACCGTCGCCGCTCCGACTGGGAAGAACGCCCTCACCTCGACATCTGCGTTGCTTTCTGCAAGTGGGCCAACAACCCCGATGAACGCCCCGTCCAGGGTTCCCGGCTCCACAGCCAGCACTGCGTCGGCGTCCTTGAGTAACACCGCAACCCAGCCGGGGCCGTTGTCCACCCACTGGGCGGCAGCGATTTCGGCGACCGGAAGGTTCAGACATCTGGCCACCCGCCCGAGGTCCTCGGCCGACACCGCACCTTCGCGCACAAGTGGCGGAGCCGCGAAAGCGAGTTGGCCGTCCTGCTGGCGAACGCGGACCAACCCGGCACCGCACTCCTGCACGAACTGAGTCTGCGAGGAGCCTGTCACTGAACGCCACGCGTGGCACGTGCCCAAGGTGGGGTGCCCGGCGAACGGCAGTTCTTGGGAAGGGGTGAAGATTCGCACCCGGTAGTCCGCAGTCGGCTCCGTCGGTTTGCTGATGAACGTTGTTTCGGACAGATTCGTCCAACGTGCCATCGCCGACATCTGCTCGTCGGTCAGCCCGTCGGAATCGATGACGACCGCGACGGGGTTACCGGTCATCGGCGCTGAACCGAAGACATCGACTTGCTGGAAGCGTCTGCGCATGGTCCGAGTCTAGGAATTGAGGCGCCCCGCGGACTGCCAGCAGGCACTCGGACAGTCCGCAGGGCACCTTGCTTCCTAGGATGCCTCCCGATCCAGGCGATCGGCGTCACTCCGTCAGGGTGAACCGGACAGGACTTCACAGGTTCTCACGCCCCAGTCGGATGGGCCGACCACAGTATTGCTCATGAGTTCCGAAGGGGATCCGCAGAAGCGTGACCAGGAGTTGCGCACCATCACGAACGTGTCCAGAGCCGTAGCCGTGAGTGCGGTTGGTGCCACTGTGGTGCTCGGCGTCGGCATCGCCTGGGGTGATCAACAGCGGGTGGACCAGGCGGACAACCGTCAGTCAACACAAACCCCTGCCCCCGGCTCAACAGTGCAGCCGCCCGCCAGCAAGCCCACTGCCACGCCCGCAGCAACCCAGGCGCCAACCTCCAAATCCGGAGGCTCCTGAGGTGATCGAGCAGTACAACTTTGGCCTGTGGGGCGGCCAGGCTCACATCTGCACCGAGTCCTCCAAGGCGACCGCAGCTCTTGAAGTCGTGCAGAAGACCGTGTCCGAGATTGACCAGTCCTGCAGTGCCTACCGCGAGGACTCCGACCTGAGCCGGGTCAACAGCGCGGATGGACGGTGGACCTCGGTCAGCAACACCTTCATCGACGTCCTCGGCGAGGCTGTGAGTATGGCCGAAGCCACTCAAGGGCTGGCTGACCCCACTGTTGGCACGGTGACGCTTGCGGCTCGGATGCCGGTCGCGATATCGGTGCTGGGTACGTCGGATTGGCGAGGTGTTGAGATCGACCAGGGGTTCCGTCGCGTTCGACTGCGCGAAGGCCTTGCGCTGGATCTGGGTGCGATCGCAAAAGCCCGCTGCGCAGACCTCGCGGCATCTGCAGCCCATTCCGTCACAGGCCAGGCGGTCTTGGTCTCACTACTCGGCGACATTGCCGTGGCTGGGCCCGCTCCTGAGGGTGGATGGCCGATCATCTGCGGCGATGACCACCGCGACTCGGGATCCGAAGGCCCCAGTTCGCAGGTGTGCATCACCGCAGGCGGGCTGGCCACTTCCAGTCTGACCGTGCGTCGATCGCGACGAGGCAATCATGTGATGGACCCGCGCACTCACCGCCCGGTCAGAGGGCCGCTGCGCACGGTGAGTGTGGCGGCGGCGACCTGCTCCCACGCGAACGCAGCGGCTACAGCCGCACTGGTGCGAGGGGACTCAGCACGCCGATGGCTGAATCAATTGGGACTTCCGGCCCGGCTTGTCCACAACGACGGAAGCATTGAGACCGCGGGAGGTTGGCCGGCATGATCCTGGCATTCATCGATTGGTCCCAGGTGAGCCTGGTGTGGGTGGTGGAGCGCTCGACGGGGTTGACTGCTCTGGCGCTGTTGAGCATTTCGACGTTCTTGGGCACTGTGGTGTCGGCGGGCTGGAGCAGCCTGCGCTTCCCCGAGGTGCGATCGGTCAGCCTGCACCGCAACATCGCGCTCATGACCCTGGTCTTCCTGGCCCTGCACGTCTTTACTGCCATTGCCGACTTGTACATCGACATTCCGCTTTCGTCAGCGTTGATCCCCTTCACATCCTCCTACAAGACGGTCTGGGTGGGGTTGGGGACGTTGGCGTTCGATCTCATGCTCGCCGTACTGATCACCAGTTACCTGCGAGACAAGATCAATGCCCGGCTGTGGCGCCTTATCCACGACCTCACCTACATCTGCTGGGCGCTGGCGACTGTGCACGCCTTGGCAGCCGGCTTCGAGCGCGGACTGACGTTCACGATCGCGGTCGCGGGAGTCCTGCTCGTCGTGCCTGCGACGATCTTGAGATACGTGAGGCCACATGAACGCCCCGAAGTTCAGGAGATCCGATGATGGCCCCAGACACGGTGCGTCGCCTCACGCTCGGCGAGCCCATAGGCGCCGACCTGGCAGAACACACGCAGCGCTACGGCGCGGCACCGACGGTGACTGCGACACGGATGCTGGAGGAGGTCAGGGTCGCGGGGCTCCGCGGACGGGGCGGGGGGTGGTTCCCGACTGCTCAGAAGATGCAGGCTGTTCTGCGCAGCGCCGATAAGCACCGGCGTGCCCCAGTGGTGGTCTGCAACGCGATGGAAGGCGAACCTGCTGCCAGCGGCGATGCCCGACTGGTTCGCAACCGGCCGCATCTGGTCATTGACGGCGTCGAAGTCGCGGCAGCGACCGTGGGGGCGAAGCGCGCCTACATCGCCATGCATGAGAGCGCGCCCCAGATCCCCGTGCTGCGAGAGGCGCTGGCACAGCGCCCGGATAGTGGCGTACGCATCGAAATCGTCGCCGCTCCGGCCCGCTACGTGGCCAGCGAGGAGACCGCGTTGGCCCGCTTCATCAGCACAGGAGTGGGACTTCCGGTGTACGGAACACATCCGTACGAGCGCGGGGTGCGAGGCAGGCCGACATTGGTCAACAACGCCGAGACCCTGGCCTACGTCGCGCTGATCGCTCGCTACGGCGCACAGTGGTTCCGCAATGTCGGGCTGGCCGATGCGCCCGGAACGACGCTGATCTCAGTCGGCGGGGACGTCCACGAAGGACTGGAAGTCGAGGTCGCAACCGGGACACCGGTGTCGGACATCATCGCCAACGCGGGCGGCATCACCGGTGAACTGACGGCCCTACGAACCGGGGGATTCGGTGGAACCTGGACCAGCCCCGAACTGATGAGTTTGACCTGGGATCCTGATGGGCTGAAACAGCGTGGGATCGCAGTAGGTTCAGGCATTCTGTGGGCGCTCACATCTGCGCGCTGCGGACTCGTGGAGACCGCACTGACTCTGGAGTACCTTGCCGGCGAGAGCGCAGGCCAGTGCGGGGTCTGCGCCTTCGGCCTGTCTTCGACGGCCGCCGACATGTCGGCCCTGGCTCAGTGCCAGGCCGACGACCAGACAGTGGACCGCCTCGTCGGGCGCCTGCGCACGATCCCCCGTCGGGGCGGTTGTGCACTCCCCGACGGTGCAGTCCGAATGACGCAGAGCGCGCTGGACGTGTTCTCCGACGAAGTCCACCAGCACATCTCCGGGCGCTGCTCGTCGCCCGAACCCCCGGCTGACCCGTGGACGCCGATCCCGTCCACACATCCGCACCCGGTGACCGCGAAGGGAAGGCACTTCCAATGAGACTGCACCTGGACCCCACGCACTGCGACGGTTTCGGGATCTGCGCGCAGATTCTTCCAGAGGTGATCACGTTGGACGAGTGGGGATTCCCCATCCTTGGCGAGACTGGCACACAGAGAACTGGATTCGAAAGTGACCGGCGGTCCGTAGAGGTGGCGGCCGGCCTGGCACGGCTTGCTCACCGCACTGTGCTGTCCTGCCCACGACTCGCCCTGCACCTGGACGAGTAGGGGCCAGCCACTCCCCTGCCAAAATGGACGCTGTGTTTCTCGCTTCACTGAATCCACCTGACGACAACGGCGGTCTGATCGGTTTCGTCCTGTCCACGATCGACTCCCTCGGCGAGATCGGGGTGGGCGCATTGATCCTGTTGGAGTCGTTGATCCCACCCATCCCGAGCGAAGTGGTCCTGCCCGCCGCGGGCGCCCTCATCTACTTCGGGGACCTGTCCGGACCGTTGACCATGTTCTGGGCGACTCTGGGATCGATTGTCGGTGCGCTGATTCTTTACGGCGCCGGCCGCGCCTTCGGTGAGGAGCGCACCAAGCGGGTGATGCTGGCCGTGCCGCTGATCGACGCCGACGATGTCGACCGGGCCGACGCATGGTTCTCCAAGCACGGCGACAAAGCGGTCCTGGTCGGCCGGTTGATCCCTGGCGTTCGCAGTCTGGTGTCGCTTCCAGCGGGCGCGGCGGCGATGCCACTGGGGCGTTTCATCGTCCTCACAACCATCGGCTCGGCCATCTGGAACCTCCTGCTCATCGGCGGCGGCTGGTTGCTCGGCACCCAGTACCACCTGATTGAGGCACACATCGATACGGCCAACAACATCATCTACATACTGATCGGTGCGTCACTCGCGGTGTTCGTGATGCGTCGGTTGCACCGTAACCGGACGTCGGACTGAGCCCACCCCGCCGAACCCATGCTGGAAACCGACCACACAGTTGCCTGAAAACAACATTGCCCACCGGCGGCCCAAACCGCCCCGCCGAACCCATGCTGGAAACCGACCACACAGTTGCCTGAAAACAACATTGCCCACCGGCCCCGCCGAACCCATGCTGGAAACCGACCACACAGTTGCCTGAAAACAACATTGCCCACCGGCCGAGCCCACCCCGCCGAACCCATCACCCCTCTCGCCAACCCCCTCAGCCAGCAGGAACCGCCGCACCCACCGTCATCGAATCCACACACAAGCCCTGCCCTCGCAGCAGAAGTCCGGGCGCAACAGCTGGTCCGGTGAAGTACACCGTGTGCGCACCTGCCCGCAGCGGTAACTCGACCAAGTCCCCACCGAGATCAACCACCGCCGTCTGATCCGAATCGGAGCGGTACGTCATGACGAACGTCGGCCAATTGGGGTCACGGGTCTCTGGCAGGGCGAACGAGCGCGCACCGTCGACGGGTTGGCACCCCGCTGCAAGGTCGACGTCGACCCCCTCAACCGTGGCCGGGACTCGCAACCCGTCCTGGTCCAGCATGAATGGCTCGTCGGAGGCGCGCAGCCACACGCCTTCCACCCCCGCGAACGCCAGAGTGTTCTCGGCGGTGTCGAACGGCGCGGAGTACGCGAAGACGCCGAAGACCGATCGCGGCGAGGAGGTGTTCAAGGTCGGCTGCTGCAATGAGGTGGCCGCCTGATCGAGGTACTCGCGGGCTGGTAGTTGCGGCACGGCGCGGGCGTAACCGACCGCGGCCATGGTCACGCTGGTCAGTAGCGCGACTGCCAGCACAACCAACGGGACTGTCCGCGGCGCCGAGTCGTCGGCCGGCTCCGCGAGCCTGCTGGGCAGGTAACCCACGGCCAAGGCCACAGCGAGCAGCCCGAGACTGGCCAAGTAGTAGTACGGATTCAGCAGAACCAAAGTGCCGAACGTGGCCAAGCGGGCTGCTGACAGCGCGCCCACCGTGAGCACCAACATCGCGAACAAGGGCAGCCATGCACGCCAACCCGCCCGCCTGCCGCGCACGATGATGAACCACGCGACGAGCGCAACGAGGATCGACATCCACGGCCCGGCTGCGTTGCGCGGAGCCACCGCCGCGTCCCACATCCACGGTGCACCCACCACCATGGCTGGCAGGATCTTCCACGCGACGACAATCAGACCCTCGATGAGCAGATCCACACCCGCCCGGTCTTCGGGGATCACCTGCGAATAACTGGACAACAGGAAGTAGAGCGCCAGGTACACCGCCGTCAGTGCCATCAACCCCAACCACAGACTGCGCTGCGCTTCCCACGCCCGGCGCACCGACTGCACTGGACCACCCCGGGTGAACCAGGCCGCCTCCACCACAAAGAGAAGCGGCCCGATGAGCAATGCCGTCTCCAAGGCGAACAGCCCCGCGACCACCACCGCGACGACAAGCCAGGTCCAGCGTCGCGGGCCAAACCCCAACCGGCCGCGCACGTACACGTAAACAGCGGCGGCGGTCGCGGCATACAAGGGGGTCATGTAGACCCCGGGGGACGGCCACATGACCGCGGCCAGTGCAGCTGGCCCCCACGCCGCAACCGCGAACGGCACGACAGCTGCGATCCTGGGCCCGACCAAGAGCCGGATGGTCGCCCACGTGAAACAACCGGCAGCCGCGACGAAGCCGAGTCCGAACATGACCAAGGGCCACCACGGGGCTGCGCCGAAGACCGATCGCGAGACCCAGAATGCGGACTGCCCCAACGGCATCAGATGACTGCCATAGAGACGGAAGGTGTCCAAGATCGAGAACCCCGGATCAGCCACGAGGGCCAGGATCACCCAGTCGTCACCGCGCAGGAAGGCGACCCGACCAATGACAGCGAACAACACAACCCCGATCGCTGCGACCACAACAGCCGCGCTGTCGGCCTTGCGCCAGCCCTTCGCCCGGCTGACCCCCGGTACCGGCGCGACGATCACTGACACGTTCGGCACCATACCGGCCCATGGCGCCCAGACCCGAGGCGGCGTAGCGTGGCGAAGTGGCCCGATTCTTCGATGTTCACCCGGTGAACCCCCAGCAACGCCTGATCAACCAGGTCGTCCAGATGATCCAGCAGGACGCGGTGATCGCCTACCCGACCGACTCGGGGTACGCGCTCGGCAGCCGCCTGGGCAACACCGACGGCGTCGAGCGCATCCGGGAAATGCGACACCTCGACGACCGCCACCACTACACCCTCATGTGCTACGACTTCGCGCAGATGAGTCAGTTCGTGTTCGTCAGCAACAAGATGTTCCGCCTGATCAAGGCCCAGACTCCCGGTAGCTACACGTTCATCCTGCCTGCCACCCGGGAGGTCCCGCGACGGTTCATGAACCCCAAGAAACGCACGGTCGGAGTCCGGATCTCCCCCAACCCCGTGGCCCAGGCGCTGGTGGACACCCTCGGCGAACCGCTGCTGTCCAGCACACTGCTGCTGCCCGGCGACGAGACACCGATGTCCGACGGCTGGGAGGTCAAGCAACGTCTTGACCACGCACTGGACGCGGTCATCGACGGGGAATGCGGCACCGAGCCGACGACGGTGGTGGATCTGTCCGAGTCCGAGCCGGTGATCGCCAGGGTTGGCGCCGGCGATCCTGCGCCGTTCCTGGAGTAGCCGTTGTGAGCGACATCACGTAACCACCCCTCGGCGACCACCCAGACACAAGGTACCGTCGATGAGTAGTTGGTTCGACAACGAAATCCGCAGGACCACCTGCGGACGGACCACAACCGCCGAGGCGCTTCGCGCGCCGGGGACCCAGGTACGTGGGGCGAATCCGACGAGAGTCGGTAGAGGACTTCTCAACCTCGAGCCCGTCAGCTAACCCGGTAGGCGGCATGAGAAGGAGTCGATAAGCATGGCGTTCTCGCCTGCCACTTCCGTTCGCCTGCTGACCGTGGCGGTTGCCGGTGCAGCCGTGGCTCTGCCAACGCAGGCCGCCATCGCCACCGACGTCCCCGCCCCGGTCTCAACGCAGACCACCCCCGTCGAGACCGGCCCCACCAAGGCCCAGAAACGGGCTCAGGCCAAACGTGCCAAGCGGATCGCCGCGCGTCAGCGCGCCAACCGGGCGCGTTCCTCCTTGGTCCGCGTGGCGTTGAACCAGAAGGGCGAGCGCTACGTCGCCGGGGCATCGGGGCCGAATGCGTTCGACTGCTCCGGCTTCACCATGTGGGTCTACAAGACCGCCCTGGGCCGCTACCTGCCCCATTACTCCGGCGCGCAGATGGACAGAGTGCGCCGCGTCAGCCCCCGCAACCTCAAGCCGGGCGACCTGCTTTTCTACGGTGCCGGCGGCTCCCAGCACGTGTCTATGTACATCGGCAAGGGAAAGATGATCCACGCGACCAATCCCAGTTCCGGGGTGCGCGTGGACAGCATCCGGATGGGCTACTACCGGGCCAGGTTCGCCGGCGCGGGTCGCATCGTCGAGGGGTAGTCGGCCAGTTTCGGTCCCAGCGCGAAGGCGACGTAGGCCAGCCAGCCGATCATCCCGATGTGCAGAACGTCGTTGGCAGAGAAGTAGAACCCCTGCCCGCCGTCCCACAGGCTCTCGGTGATGCCGGCCGCGTAGTAGGCGAAGTAGGCGGCATTGACGACGATCAGAAGTATGGCCGCCACCATGATCGGTCTACCGACCGGCACTTCGCTGCGAGCGCCAATCACGATCGCCAGGATGATCCCGGGCAACGCGAAAAGCATGAGCAGCTCGAAGGAGAGCAGGAACTTGCTGGGTAGCAGCACCCCGGCGACGGTCACGCCCATGTAGACCACCGCGTTGACGATCGAGTAGATCACCAGCCCCCGACGCCCCGACCCGACTGTGCACGCAAAAGCAACCGCGACGACCATCGCGCTCACGCTCCAAGCCTGAGTGAGGCTGTAACCGACCTCGAAACCATTGGTGTACAGACACTCCTGACGTCCCGCGCACTTGAGTTCATAACTGAACGCCTGGTAACTGACCCCCGCCTGCGCGGCGCCGATTCCCCCGAGCACCAAGGCGACCCCGAACCAGAGCCTCGAACGCTGCCCGTGCCGTTTGACCAGGAAATACACACCCACCGCGATCCACAGCGCCGCCAGCAGAAAGACCAAGAAGGTACCCAGAGGCTCGTTGACAACGATCGAACCGACCTCGACGCACGGGCGCTCCTGGCACCACTGCTCACCGTTGATAGGCGGTTCATAAGTCAGTTCGTCGAGCCGGCCACATCCGGCCAGCATCAGCACAGCGAGTGGGAGCCATCTCTTCACAGGCCCACTGTGTCGAATCAGTGACCTTGACGCTGCTTGACAACCAGAAAGATAGCGATATATCGTGAGACATCGCGTAAGCGACAACGACAAAGGAGAAACACCATGAGTTACGCACACCCGATGCCAAGATGGGCATTCATGACCACGGGCGAGAAGCCCCACCGCCGCCGGCGCCACCAGCACCCGGGCTGGGGGGCAGGCCCGTGGGGACCGCCCCCACCTCGCGGCCGTCGCGATCGCGGCGACGTCAAGTTCGCGATCCTGCTGCTGCTCGACGAGCAGCCCAGGCACGGCTACGAGATCATCACCGAACTCGCTGAGCGCAGCGAGGGCCGGTGGCGGCCGTCACCGGGATCCATCTACCCGGTGCTCAAGCGCCTTTCGCGCGAAGGACTGGTACAACCCAGCGAAGAAGAGGGCCGGCGCACTTTCAGCCTGACCCCGGCCGGCAAGACGCTGGTGGACCAGCAGCGCGACACCTGGGGAGAGCCCTGGGCCCGCGCCGCCGAGCAGGACAACGACGAGGTGACGCAACTGTGGGCCGAAGGCAAGCAGTTGGGCGCAGCCGTCTGGCAGGTCAGCCAGCTGGACGACCCTGAGCAGATCAAGCAGGCAGCTGAGGTCCTGGCCCAAGCCCGCAAGCAGATCTACCGAATGCTCGCGGAGTAAGTGTCAGCGATGCAGCGGACCCGGCTCGTATCCGACCTCTCGGGCCAGCAGCGAAGCGCCCACCCGGGCTGGGGTGAGGGCATTGGCCACGCGCCATCCTCGCTCCAGCCACGGGTTGCCGATCGAGCCGGTACGCCCCATCAACCGCGACATCTTCACCACCCGGGACGTTCGGGCGTGACGTTCGTATTCGTACTGCGCCAGAGCCGGGCCGAACGTGCGGTTCTCACGCACAGCGCGAGCGAGCACCAGCGAGTCCTCGATCGCCATGCAACCCCCCAAGCCCAGGTTCGGCGTGGTCGGATGCGCTGCATCGCCCAATAGCGTCACCGGCCCGTCGGACCACCGGGACACCGGATCCCGGTCGTACAGGTCGTTGTGCAGGATCGCTGATTCCTCAGTAGCCGCAATCGCCGCCGGCAACTCACAGTCCCAATCCCGAAGCGCACCAACCAGATCGTCTTTGCTCCCCGCCGGTGCGCCGGCAGCAGCCCGCGCTGTCGTCCACCAGTAGACGGTTTGCGCATCCACAGCGTGCACTGCGCCGCGGCGACCTGCGCCCTGGAACTCCTGCATCAACCCTGCGTCTGCGGTCTGGAACTTCGCGATTCCCCGCCAGCAGGTCTCACCGCTATAGCGCGCACGCGAGGCTCCGAGAACGGCTCGCCGCACCACCGACTGAAGACCATCGGCTCCGATCACCAGATCGGCAGTGGTCACCGTGCCGTCGTCGAAACTCAAGGTGACCCCGTCTGCCTGCCGCAGACCGACCAACCGTTTGCCTATCACCACCGCCTTGGGGTCCAGCGGCTCCAGCAAGGCGGAATGCAGATCGCTGCGGCGCACCACGTAGCCGAGACCACCGGTGATCCCGCTGACATCAAAGCCGGTGATCGGCTTTCCTCTCGGCGTGGCCGTCTGCGCCCACCGAAACGGGCAGACTGGGAGGTCCCAGAACCACTGTGCGACGCCGATTTCGCGCAGACTGTTGAGCGCACCCGGCCACAGACCGATTCCCGCGCCGACCGCCTCGATGCGGGGCGCCTGCTCGTACACCGTTGCCGACAAACCAACCCGCTGAAACGCCAAAGCGGCGCTCAGTCCCCCGATACCGCCACCGATGATCGCGATGTCCACGGAATCATTGTGGCGCGGCGCAGTGACCATTCGGAGCGCTTCGGTTGACTCAGTTGCGCGAGCGAATGCCCTCTTTCGCGGTCTGAACCGCCATGTAGACCGCCGCAAGCAGAAGCAACATCCCGAAACCGATCCGCAAGTTGCCCGTGAACACCGACCACACAGCCCACAGCCCGAAGACGGCAAGCGCGAGCATCCCCACGACGACCAGCAGACTGGCCAAACGGCGGCGCAGCATCGACTCGATCACCAACATGGCGATGGCTATCCAGATGATGGGCCAAAGCAACCCGGACGTGTCCACGAGCAACAAGATGCCCAGAGCAGCCAACAGGATCGAGGCTGAGGCGGCCGACCAGACCCGCAACAAGCGCGAACGCACTGTGTCCTCCGGGGTCAGAGGTTTTGCCCGGTGGTGCAGGTGGGCATGGACTGGTTCGACCGGCAGGGCACCGGGCGCCAGCCCCAGTTCCGCCCCCTCGAGTTGCTGGCCGACCGCCAACCGGCGTGCGCGAAGTTGAGCCACCTCGTCCATCAGCTCTTCAGACCGCGGAGAAGGCTCCTGTGGCGAGATGCCCTGGGCACGTTCTGCCGCCCGGGCTGCGCGAAGGCCCTCCCGCGCTTGATCGAGTTCGCCGTCGATCTCAGCCAGACGCTCGGTCAGAGTCTCGCGGGCATCACGCAGGTCCTCCAGCGCCCACTCGTCGGTTGGGGCTTCCTTGTCCAACCCCGCCCACGCAACCGGCTGCCCCCAGGACTGCCGGACTGTCCCCTTGCGTTCGTAACGCATTCCCGCCGGTGCGCGCTCCCCGCCGAAGACATCGTGGGTGTCCAGGCCCCAGAGCCCGCGATAGTCGCGCACCCAGTCCGTGTCATCGGTGACGAGCACCGCGTTCCACGGGCGGTCCTGGCCAGGGCCAACAGAGATCCCGTCGCCTCGCTTGTAGTCGATGTAGGGGATCCCGATCACTCCGGAGTCATCGTCCTCATGCCATGGAAGGATGCGCAGGAACGACCGGCGGATCTTGTCGATCCAGTCGGGCAATGGCAGAGCCGCGGCGATGAGGTACTCCCCCTTCAGGTAGGCGCCGGAGTGTGAGCCTGCCCCCGCGTACACCACAGGATGACTGCCGTCGACGAACTCGATGTCCGGGTCGTCCCACCTGCGCCGAAGGTCGTCACCCACCTCGTCGTGAGACGAGAACGCCACCCACACGGGCCGGCTCTGTTCGTCGTCGGTCAGGAAGATGGTGACCTGTTCCCAGTCCGCTTCGTGATCATTGACGCCACCGAAATTGGACCGCCAGTCGTTCATCGCATAGAAGAACCAGTACTGCAGAGTGATGTACCCGGCGTCTCGCTGGACGTGGCCGTAGTAGAAGCACTTGTCCGACTCGGGCGAGGCGGCGTAGGCGACCTGGGAGGCTGCCGCGTAACCACCGGGCACACGGCCACGCAGCAGCAACGTGAACCGCATTATGGCGTCCACGAAGCGAGACAGGATCCCCACGGCTGCGAACCGGCTTGAGGATTTGAACCGGACCCGGTCTGGACGTTTGCGCCACTTCTTGTACTGCTTACGGTTCAGCGGCTCATCGACCTGCTGCAGGTACAACACCTCGCCGGCATTGACCCGTCCGAGCTCAGCGAGCCGATCCAGGGTCAACGTCCCGCGGGCTGCCAGCTCCTCGGGCTCGTCGTCGGTTCTCAGGTACAGAGCACTGGCAGCGACGTAGTCACCCACCGATGCAGGCAGGAACATCTCCCCGGCATTGAAGCGGATCACGGGCTCGAACCGGCGCAGAAGTTCAAGGTCATCAGTCACCGTGGGAGCCTAACGCAACGAGGAAGTGTTCCATATTCGAAGGTTGTCCACAGGCAGCCTTGAGGCAAAACGGACATATAGCTGAGCAAACTGTGACCCTTCCCACAAATGAGAGTCCTCTGGGTAAATCTTGAGAAAAGTATGCCTACGGTGTCCAAGGAACCACAGCAGCAAATGCATTGGAGTCTTCTTACGAAACACTCGCCACGGAGGGGTACTGCCGGCGTCTGATGACAGCCATGGCAGCTCCGATTGGGGATTCGCACCATCTGATCCCGGGCATTGGTTTGCCCGCGTGCACTCGAGCACGCCGAACCTCCACAGATCGCAGGGCCACCAAGCCCGATCCCGAGTCCATTCGCAAACAGGAAGAGTTGCATGAAGCTTCGAAACAAGATCATCGGCGCAGCCGTCGCGTTGCCAGTGCTGATCACCTCACCGGCTATGGCTGATGAGCCGACCCCCGACCCCATCGTCGTCGACCCAGCACCCATCGACCCGGCACCCGTCGACCCAGCACCCATCGACCCGGCACCCGTCGACCCAGCGCCCATCGACCCAGCACCCATCGACCCGGCACCCGTCGACCCGGCACCCGTGGCGAGCACGCCGGCGGCGACCGTGACCCCGGTGGTCAAGCGCAAGCGAACCGGCATCCGCACCTCCCGGGGTGGCGTCAGCATGCGCACCCAGGGCACCCGGTACACCCCCATGGCTGCGGTGTACCGACTCACCCGCTGGGCCCGCAGTGGACGCAGCGGGTACCACAATGGTTGCCTGCGCTTGGTGGATGACGCCTACGGCATCAGCTCAGGCCGGACCTCCACCGCCCTGCGCCAGTGGTTCCGCGCTCGAGGTGCTGGCTACGGTCACAAGAACCGCTACGCCCCCATCGGCGCGCAGCTCTTCTGGCGCACCAGCAACCCCGCAGGTCACGTCGCCACCTACATCGGCCGCGGACTTGTGGTCACCAACGTCGGAAGTGGCCGGGTGAAGATCGTTTCCTGGCGCACCCTGGATCGCTGGGGACCGTACCTGGGCTGGGCCGAGCCGTACTACGGTCGCGCCTGACCCAGCACCGGCCCTACATTCGCGGCTTGATCTTCGAAGGCCCGTTCGGGTCCGGACGGTAGATCTCGACCCGATCAGGGATCCGACGTTTGAGTTCCTCGACGTGGCTGATCAGCCCGACGGTGCGCTGACCGCGTCCCAAACGGGTCAACACGTTCATCACAGTGTCGAGGGTCTCAGCGTCGAGACTGCCGAAACCCTCGTCCACGAACAGGGTCTCCAGACTCACCCCACCCGCCTCGGCCTGCACGACATCGGCCAGACCGAGCGCCAAAGAAAGCGAGACATAGAAGGTCTCCCCACCTGACAGGGTCGAGGGACCCCGGGGCGCATCCGTGCGGTCGTCGAACACCTGCAGCGCCAGACCGATCTTCCGCTCCAGGCCCACTCCCCCGCCAGTTGCCTCCAGCCGGTACCTCCCGTCGGACATGTTGGCCAAATGCGCGTTCGCAGCATCAACGACCTCTGCGAACCGGCGCATGACCACATATGTCCTCAGCTCGATGCGGTGGTGATTCACCGCGTCACCATTGGCGAGGTCTGCAAGCCGGATGAGAGGTGCAGTTGTCCGGTCAGTCTCTGCAACCTGTTGCCAGGTGTCGAGAACCTGCGCCTTCGCGCTGGCACATTCCATGACCCGCTTGCTCGCTTCGATCTCCTCCTTGCGGCAGGCCTCCAAGACCACCTTCGCCGCTTTCGCTGCCTCTTCGAGCGCCCCGAGATCGTGGGTCTCGTCGATCCGAACGTCCTGCAACTGCTCGGAGCCCAGCTGCGCAGTCAGCAGGTTGACCTGGTCACGGTGGTCCTGAACCGCGCGCTCGTTCTCCACAATCCATTCGCCGGACCTTACGGCTTTCAGGAAGGTCTCCGTGTCGGGGAAGGCTGAATCAGCCAATCGGTCCTGGTAGCCGACCCTGGCCTCCCGCATACTGGCCGCGGCGCGATCCTGCGCCTGGCGCGCCGTGATCGCGCCGGACAAGGCCTCGATCCGCGCGCGCAGGCTGACGTCGCGAGCACTCACCGAATCAAAGCCCTGGAGAGCGCCGCGCACCAACTGCTCGGCCTCACCGATGAGGTCACCCAGAAGTTCGCGTTCCCGGGTTGCCGAGGCCAGATTGATCTTCGTCCTCTCCACGCGGCCACTCAGTTGATCAGCGAGCTCCAGCTGGCGCTTCAGCTCGTCCCTGCGCGTGGTCAACCCACGTTCAGCGTCCAGCGCATCGTGCAGGGACTGCTTGGCTTGCTTCTCGCACAGGGCGATGCTCTCTGCGTCTTGAGCACCTAGCCAGGACTCCTCGACGTCCAGCCGCGATTCGATGGCCGCAAGCTTGTTCTGGGCGGCAGTCACAGCTTCACGCAACACGCGCGCCTCGCGATCGCGGAAATCCAGATCATCGGCGGACACGTGGTCCAACGCCTTCGTGCTGGGTTCTGGGTGCTCCTGCGAACCACACACCGGACAGGGCTCACCGTCGGCCAGAAGTGTGGCCAGTTCCGCTGCGAGTCCGTTGCGATAGCGCTCGACGGTCATACGCAGCACCTCGTCCGCGGTCCGGCTCAGGGCCTCGGCGTCCCGCACACTGCGCGTCTGCCTGTCCTGGTCCTCACGCAGCGTTTCGACCTGGCGAAGTCGCTCAACTGCCTCTTTGGCCTCTCGCAGGGCCTTGTCCGCCAGTTCCCGACCTGCAGCCGCCAGCGTCAGTGTTTCGCACTCATCCCGCAGAGCGGCGATCGCCGAGGGCAGATTCTCCAGCTCAAGGGAGTCGGCCTCGCATTTCGCCTCCAGATCATCAATCGTCTCGCTGAGGCGACCGTGCTTGGCCACATTGACGGGGAGGTCGGTCTCGGCCTTGAGCGCTTCCCGAAGGCCGACTTGCTCAGTGTTCGCCTGACTCTGAAGGGTCTCAAGACCGCCGGCAGTCAGTGACCGTTCAGCTTCCGGGAGGCGGTCAACGGCCACCAGCACGGCGCGATCAGCCTCATCGGCCTGCGCAACACACTTCTCCAAGTGGTCATGTGCGACGGTCAGTGGGGCAGCGTCGCGGGCAGCGGTCACGTCCCGTTCGAGAGCATCCATCACGGGCTGCCGATCGGCCAGGTCGGATTGGCTCTTCAGCAAGCTCGTCTTGCGGCGCACGAGTCCGACCCGCTCTTTGGCTTCGCTCAGTTCCAAAGCGGCCCGGTCGAATGCCATCTCATGGGCCTGCAGCTGGTCGCGCAGCTGCGTCAACTCGGCGTCGAACACCTCGAGGCGCGCGTCGATCTTCGCCTGCTCCTGCGCCGAGTGCCGACAATAGGCCTCGGTGAACTCGCCGGGATCGAGCTGCCACTGGGCTGCGTGGGCCAACACTGCGATGTGTTGGGACAGGCGCGTCCGTCCGGTGGCCCGCTTGCGATGGGCGTCCTTGCGCGCGTTGACCAAGTCGGTCTGCAACGTGGCGTACGGCGCTGTGTTGAAGACCTTCTGAAGGATCGCCCGGCGTTCATCCGAGCCCGCGCTCAAGAAGCGGGCGAACTGTCCCTGCGCCAGGAACATCGTGCTGAGCACCTGGCTGCGATCCAGGCCGAGGATGTCAACGACCTCGCGTCCGACCTCTTCGGATCGACTCGACACCAGCTCACCTGCGTCGGAAGCCTCGTTGGCCAGCCGCCACAGTTGTACCGTCGCGCCGTGCTCCCTGATGTCACCCTTGCGCGACAGATAGGGAGACTTCGGCTCCCGACGAAGACGGAATGTGCCCGCCGCGGTCGTGAAGGTCAACTCCACGAACGGACGGTCGCCCTTGGCGATGTCGTTGCCGAGGAAGTCCGAAACCATCCTCTCCTTGCCGTCCTGCGTGGCGGGCTCCCCAAAGAGGGCGAAGACTATCGCGTCAACGATCGTGGACTTGCCGACACCAGTCGGCCCGTCCAGCAGGAACAGGCCCTGCTGTCCGATGTCATCAATGTCCAGACTCTGCTCGTCCTTGAACGGACCAATCCCGCGGAAAGCGAGTGTGTGGATCCTCATGCTCCGGCCCCCCCAAATGCGTGCGTCAACAGCGGTTCCAACGCGGCTAGTTCTGCTTCGGAGGCTGCCTCGCCGCCCATCTCATGGATGAAGTCGGCCAATACGTCCCGCGGCGCCATCGTCGTGATCGCAGCTCCCCTGTGTGCAACAGCCAGAGGTTCACCGTTCGGTTCGAACCGCACCGCCAAGCAGTGGGGGAACGTCTCGCGGATTCGCATGATCATGTCGGCGGGCCGGCTCGCGTCGGTCACCGTCACCTGCACCCAGTCCTCCCGATTGTCGGCGAAAGGACCGAGGTCTTCAACGAGCTCGGCCATTAGACCCTGGATCCGAGCCATTGCCCGTGGCTGTTCGATGGGAATCGTTCGCAGCGACACAGCACCCGCTGCATCAAGATCAACGATCGTCACACTCTTGACATGGTCGGACTCGGAGAACGAGTACCGCAGTGGCGAACCGCTGTAGTGCACCACGTTCGAGTCATTTGCGACCCGGGGCGATTGCCGCCCGTGCAAGTGCCCGAGCGCGACATAGTCGACGCCCTCGAACAACTCAGTGCCGACGCAGTCAACCGTGCCGACTGTGATGTCCCGCTCCGAGTCGCTCACCTCAGCGTTCTCCCGACCGCTGGAGCCCACGACGAAGGCATGGGCCACCACCACACTGCGTGGGTTGTCACGCCCTGCCAGGTCGCCACGGACTCGCTGCATCGCCCGCCCCAGGACCGCGGAATGACTGCGGGCCAGCGGTTCGTCACCCTCGGCCAGACGACGCCGGGCATCGTCGGGATCCAGGTACGGGAACGGGTAGACGGCCACCTCGCCATGCTCGTCATTGAGAATCACCGGCGTGCCGACCTCTTCGACCGACCCGCGGATGTGCAGGGTGTCGCGGTACAACCCGGCACCGAAAGCCAACCGCGTTGCCGAGTCGTGATTGCCCGGAGTCAGGATCACGGGGGCGATCTGCGCCAGGGCACTCAGTGTTCGGTTGAGCAGTCCCACCGACTCCAGGGGCGGCACAGAGCGGTCGTAGACATCCCCAGCGATCAGTACCGCATCGACGTCCTCGTCTCTGGCGATCTGGACGATCTGCTCCAGCGCCTCGGCCTGCGCGTCATGCAACGGTGTCCCGTGCAGACCACGTCCCAAATGCCAGTCCGACGTGTGTAGAAACCTCACTTCAACCTCCCCGCGCTTCCTGATTTTGATGTTTACACAGGGGTCTGACAAAACTGCCTGACGCGCCCGACGGGGTCCGCGCAGGCCACACAGCGGCTTCTCTGCCACACTGCCGGCCATGGACGGGGAGCTGCCACCGGGGGTCTACGAGGATCTGGTCACGTCAGCCCTCGAGCAACGCCTGGCTCAGGTGCTGGACCGAAGTACGCGCTCCGCCTTGGCACCCGCCGAGGCCCCGGACCGGCTAGCCCTACACATAAGCGACATGGTTCGTCGAGCGGTCGAGGCCTTGCCAAGCGATCAACGTGTGGCACTCGGCGCACAGGTCGCGCGGGAGATCGGGTTGTCGTTGGCCGCCGCGTCCCCACGTTCGGGTGTCGAACGGGATGCGCCGATTGGCACAGCAGAGGTGCTGCGTCTCATCCGCTTAGTACGCCCGGACGGTTCCCTTGCGGACATCGCCACCCCCTTGACTCCCTTACTCGACACAACACTGCTGACCAACTCCCCTGGGGAGCCGCGACTGGTAAGCCAGATTCAATCGGAGATCGAGTCTGCAGACGGCATTGACCTGATCATGGCCTTCATCCGGCGCAGTGGCCTCAACCCGATCCGCGAAGCGCTGCAGCGTCACTGCCAGTCGGGCAAACGCCTGCGCGTCCTTACAACGACATACACGAGCACGACTCAGTTGGAGGCGCTGCAGGATCTGGTGCGTCTCGGCGCGCAGGTCCGCGTCTCCTACGACACTTCGAGTACCCGACTGCACGCGAAAGCCTGGATCTTGCACAGACGATCGGGGGCCTCCACCAGCTTCGTAGGATCGTCGAACTTGACCCATCAAGCCCAGCACACGGGCCTGGAATGGAACCTGCGGGTTTCCGGCCGACGCAACCCGGATGTCCTCGAGAAGGTCGCGGGTGTATTCGACGCCTACTGGGAGAGCGGCGACTTCGTCGACTTCGATGCTGAAGAGTTCGCACGCCGGAGCGCGGTCAAATCCGCGGCAACCTATCTGAGCCCAGTCGAAATCCGGCTTGAACCGTTTCAAGAGCGGCTGCTCGAACAGGTCGAGGTGGCGCGCAGAACTGGATTCACCAGGAATCTGCTCGTGGCTGCCACAGGTACCGGGAAGACCGTGATGGCGGCAGTCGACTACGGACGCTTGAAGGACCGTTTACAACGGTCGCGTCTACTGTTCGTCGCTCACCGGCAGGAACTGCTGGAGCAAGCGCTCGCCACGTTCCGCCATCACCTTCGTGACGCGTCCTTCGGAGAGTTGTGGGCTGCGGGCAAACGACCAATTGAGTTCCAGCATGTGTTCGCCTCGATCCAGAGCCTTCACTCGGTGGAATCAATGCCCGCCGACCACTTCGACGTCGTGATCGTGGACGAGTTTCACCACGCCGCAGCCGCCACCTATCGTCGCCTACTCGACCATGTCGAACCGGTGCAGTTGCTAGGACTCACCGCCACGCCGGAGCGTTCAGACGGCCAGGACATCCTGCACTGGTTCGGTGACCGGATCGCCGCGGAACTGCGCCTATGGGACGCCATCGACCAGCGGCGCCTGAGCCCTTTCACCTACTTCGGCGTCAGCGACGGGATCGACCTGACCGGCGTGTCCTGGACACGTGGAAGGGGCTATGACGTCGCGGCGCTCTCCAACGTGTACACCGGCGACCGAGCATGGGCACGTAGAGTGCTGGGCGCTCTGCACGAGCGCAGCGACGGACCTGTCAAGGCCCTCGGATTCTGCGTGGACGTCGACCACGCTCACTTCATGGCTGATGTGTTCAACGGCGCGGGCACTCCGGCCGTGGCAGTGTCCGGGAGAAGCCCCGACGCGATCCGCTCCGGCGCTCTGGCCGACCTGCGATCCGGCCGGGTTCAGGTCATCTTCAGCGTGGATCTCTTCAACGAGGGCCTGGACGTCCCCGACGTTGACACTCTCCTGCTGCTGCGGCCCACCGATAGTCCGGTGCTGTTCCTGCAGCAACTCGGCCGAGGACTGCGCAAGTCCGAGGGGAAGACAGACTGCCTCGTGCTGGACTTCGTCGGGCAGCACCGCAAGGAGTTCCGGTTCGACCGGCGCTTCCGGGCGATTGTAGGCGGGACCAGAAAGGATCTGGCCCAACAGGTCAAAGACGGGTTCCCATTCCTGCCAGCAGGTTGCCACATGCAGTTGGACAGGGTGGCACGCGAGGAGGTGCTGCGCAGCATTCGCGAGTCCGTGCCGGACCGGTGGACCGCCAAAGTCACCGAGCTTGTAGCCATGGTGAAAGCCGGTCATAGGCCCACCCTTGGCAGCTACCTGGAGCACACGGGTCTGGAACTCGACGACGTGTATAAGGGCGGTCGAGGCTGGTCCGACATGCTCGAGGCCGCTGGTATTGAGACGGCTGAACCAGGCCCGCATGAGAAGGCGCTGCGGCGAGCAGTCGGGCGACTTCGACATGTTGACGACCAGGTCCGCCTATCAGGCTACCGCCGACTGATGTACACAGGCCCACAGACGCTGTTCGAGACACGGGTAATGCGCATGCTCCTGTCAGCACTGTTCGACGGTCCGCTGCTCAATGGCACGGTTGCCGAGGCCGCCGGGCTCCTGCAACAACATCCGCAGGTCCTGGCCGAACTCGACGAACTGCTCCGCCTGCTGCTGGTGGACCACGTGCAGTCGCCCCTGCTCTCCCATCCGGACGTCCCACTGCGCCTACACGCCAGGTACACCCGATCCGAGATCCTCGGCGCATTCGGCAGCGGCGACGTGGCCCGCAACAGGCCTTGGCGCGAAGGCACGATCTTCCTCGAGGACGAGGCGGTCGACCTTCATGCCTTCACCCTCGACAAGTCAGCCGGCACCTTCTCTCCGACCACGCGTTACCGCGACTACGCAATCAGCCGCGATCTGCTGCACTGGGAAAGCCAGTCGACCACCCCGGCAGACGGTCGAGTCGGCCGCCGCTACCGCGGGCTCGCCGAACCCTCGAGCCAGATGTTCTTCGCACGCCTGCGTGGGCCCGAGCCATTCTGGTTCCTCGGTGAGGGCACGTACGTCCGGCACGTGGGCGAGAGGCCGATGGCCATCACCTGGAGACTCAAGACACCCATCCCCGGCGACCTCTTCGCCCAGTTCGCATCAGCCGTCGCCTGAAATCCCCCACCGATCCGGGTTGGCAGTTGCCAATCTATGGAGGCGGCCGGATCGGCGACCCGGTCTCGTAGTGGCCGTCGGTCCACACGATCCGCAACAGCCCCTGGTGCACCCGACGATGGTGGTATCGGCAAATGAGCACCAGGTTGACCAAATCAGTAGGACCCCCATGCTTCCAGGCCTTGATGTGATGGGCGATGCAACGACGGGCGGGCACCGTGCATCCGGGGTGGATGCACCCGGAGCCATCACGTACGGCAAGCGCCGCCCGTTGGGCCTTCGTGGCGAACCGTTCAGCAAAGCCCACTGCCAGGGGTGCCCAATGGACGTCGTCGGTGCGCAGACCGACCACGTAGGTGACCTTCGCGCTGCACGTCTCCACGGCCAGGTCCAGCCTTGACATCAGCAACCCGGAGGGCCAGTTGGCGCCGACGCCCGACTCCAGTTGATCAGGGGTGAGCGTCAACGTCACATGTCCGGCACCTGTGGGTCGGTCGACCGGATCGAGAGCTTTCGCGGCGATCTCGCCCAGAGCATCACACTGGCGCATTCCACCGCTACGGCCGTCCTGGGGGCCGATCGGCTCGGCAAATACCTCGAACGCGGCTGCCAGCTTGTGACCGGTGGCGGCATCGAGCAGCCCATCGAGGTACCACCAACCGTCGTTCCGCTCGTGCAGGAACACCTTGCGTCGGTCTCGGGCTCGCTCAGCTTCGTTCTCATAGTCGTCGGGCGAGTACTGCTGGATCAGCCGGTCGCACAGGACGCGGGTCTCGGCCGCAGTGTGGGTGCGGGCGTAGTCGACGATGATCGGTTCCGCGCGGTTGAAGGCGTCGTCGAGACGGCGGTGAGCGTGACGGATGGCTTTGACGTGCTCGGCACTGATGTCACCGTCGGCCAGGGCCCGCGCGGTTTCGGGCAGGTCATCGCGTAGCGCACGAGAGGTGTGCACAAGGGCCCCGGCGGCCGCTGAAGACAGCCGCATCGTCCGCGCCAGCCAGTCAGCGGTCGAGCGGTGCCCGAGCAGCTCGCCACCGCCGCGGGCATCGAAAGCCGCCAACGCTGAGCACTGCAAAGCTGCCAACTGATTGCCCACCCGAAAGAGGGCCGGAAGACCCTCCTCGAGTTCCGCGACGCTCCACTGGACAGGCTCACCTGTGGGCAAGGACTCCACTGCAGCCAACAACTGCGTGACCTGGTCCTCTTGAATCACCGTCATTTCTCACCCCCGATCTCTTGCTTCGAACGTTAGTACGAGGGTCTGACAAGTTCTCAGAGCCGATCGCAATCTGTGGACAACCCGAGCGTTCGACAACGGTCATCACCGTCCTTGTCATACCCCCACCGCATAGTCGGATCACATCGGAGTCCGTCCAAGGGGGAACCAAATGCATATCAACGCGCAACTCGATGTCGATGTCGTGTCGGTGGAACAGCAGGACAGCGTCACAGTGATGCTCGATCTGGCGGCACCCGCGGCAACTGAACACACGAGCCGGCCGCCGAGTGCGGCGATCATCGTGCTCGACCGCAGCGGCTCAATGAGCGGACGTCGTCTGCAGGCCGCCCAGCGGGCACTGCTGGCTCTGATCGACCGGCTTGACGAAACGGACTACTTCGGGCTCGTTTCGTTCGACCAGGAGGCGCAGGTGACCGTTCCTGCGGGCAAAGTCGGTCAACTCGGCCGAGAGTCCATTCGACGCGCGATCTCCGCGATCCGACCCGGTGGGTCCACCGATCTGTCCTCGGGCTACTTGCGCGGTCTGCAGGAAGCCCGGCGCATCGCAGCCGCAGGTGGCACAACGATCCTCGTGTTGTCTGACGGCCGCGCCAACTCCGGCATAGTCGATCCGCAAGCTTTCCGGCAGATGGCCACAGGCGCCGCGGCACAGGCCATCACCACATCCACAATCGGGATCGGGCTCGGTTACGACGACCGGATTCTGTCTGAGCTGGCCATCGGTGGTACCGGTAACCACACCTTCGCCGGGGAGGCTGACGCCGCTGCTGCTGCGGTCGCAGGTGAACTGGAGGGCCTGCTGTCGAAGACCGTCCAGGCCGCAAGTCTGCTGATCAAGCCGACCGCCGACGTCATCAAGATCACCGTTCTCAACGACCTCCCCAGCCAAGGACTCGCCGACGCTGTGATGGTCGAACTGGGCGACTTCTATGCGGGAGAACAACGCCGCCTTCTCATCACCCTCGAGGTGCCTGCCATGGCCGCCCTCGGGCTGGCCCAGGTGGCACACCTGGAACTCACCTTCGTGAGCATTCCCGACCTACTGGCCCACACGGTCACTCTCCCAATCTCAGTGAACGTCGTCCCCCAAGACTTGGCCCGAGGCCGCGTTCCAGATCCGGAAGTGCAACGCGAGAAGCTCATCCTCGACGCGCAGTCGGCAAAGCGCCTCAGCGAGGACGCTCTGCGCCGAGGCGACGTGGAAAGCGCACGGGCAGAGCTGACGAATACCGTCGACAAGCTCACGCAAGCGCAACGCGACAAGCCCGACGCTGACGTCCAAGAAGAGATCCAGTTCCTGCGCAGGTCGTTGAGCGACCTCGACCGCGGGGATCCGGAGTACACGAGCAAGAGCCTGAGCGCAGACCGGACCAAGAAGTCGCGCGGCTACAGGGATCGCAAGCAGGGCGGCGAGTGGGACAAGGACGGCAAGAATGGGCGATGACTCCGACTGGCGACTGGTGCTAGCCCCCTAGCCGGCCGAGCCACTCCTCAGGTCCGACCACAGCCAATAGGTGCGTAGCGCGCGAGACCCCGACTCGCAGCAGTGCCTGGGCATCGGACTGGTCGTGGAAACCGTTGATCGCCAGAACGACGACCGGTCGCTCAAGGCCTTTGAAACCCTTGACCGTGCATACAGCGACCTCATCAGGCGACAGCAAGGACCGGGCGAAACCAACGGCTCCCAACTCGTCGATCCGGCGCACGTGTTCTGGGTGCCGCCGCCAGGTCGTCAAGAGGGCGACGTCAGAGGAATCGAAGTCGCCTGCTTCGAGCAGCGCGGCCACCACCTGGTTGGCGACCTCAATCGCCTCCTCCACGGGTGACTCGAAGAACTCCACCGGAGGACCGGATGCACCGCGGCAGTCCTGGGTCTCCCCGGACAGAGCCTGGAGGGCCGCCGCGATTTGTTCGGTGTTTCGGACGTTCTCGGACAGTTCAACTTCCACTGCGAGTTGCCCCTCGGACTCGCGCGGGTAGAGGCGCTGTTCGTCGTCACCGAACAGCACCAAGGGGCCGGAAGCGGGATCCCACAGCAGCAAGTGCACCGCATCCCACCAAGCAGCAGCGAAGTCCTGGGCCTCATCGACCACGACCAGATCGAAGCGCTCGTTTGAATCACACGCAGCGGTGGCGAGGGCTCCAGGCAGACTGTCCCAGAACTCCTGCTGCGCCTCGGGGGGCACCTGCGCTCCCGTCCACGCGATGGCCAGCTCATGCAGAGTCCCGATCCATGCCGGTCTTTGATCCGCGGGCCAAGTGGAAGCCCGTTGGACCATGTGTAACGCCAGGCCACGGTTGTAGCACAGCAGCGCGACCCGGGCACCGCGAACGGTCTCCTGCCTGGCGTGTTCAAGGGCGAGCCAGGTCTTGCCTGTCCCGGGACCTCCGGTTACAAGGATCCGGTCGTTGGCTCGCAGGGCCCGCAGAATGTCATATTGATCACGGGTGATCATGTCCGCGCGCCGGGATGCCAGCGCGATCTTCTGTCGCGTGGATGGTTTGGGTAGACGCCTCTCCAGAACATCCATCAGCGCCTCGACGTCGAAGGACTCCCCGGTGTACAGCGCTGCACTGACACGGGCTGCGAGGTCGGCTACGCCATCGACCCACTGCGCCCGATGAGAATCAGCCGGCGTGAACGCCTTCGGCAGCGTGGTGTCCGGCAACACAACGACCGGGGTGAGGCTGGGACACGACATGTCCTGGTCCCGAACGAAGTCGCGGATCGTGTAGCCCGCCTTCTGCGCCTGCCACATTGGATCCTTGATCGCATGATCGCGTCCGGTGTGGTCACGTGAGTACCAGTCGCCGTCCACAGTCCATATGAGGCCACCCTTGACCTCAACCACAGCTGCACCCGCCCCCGGGATGAGCACCAAGAAGTCCGCCTCGCGCACCACACCTCGGTCATCGAGAACTCGGTACTGACTGATGACCACGGCCTCGTCGGGGAGCTGCTGCAGCGCCGCCCACACCCGCGCCTCCGCACCGAATCCAGGCTCGGAGTACTGGGGATTCGAGGGGATGTTTCGGGGCACGTCACGAGTCTGTCGATACCCGCGACGTCACGCCCGTCAGGGGCATTGCTGGGTGCTTCAGTCGCCGGCTCACTCGGCGGGGTCGGGGGGCGCGAGCTTCTTCACCGCGGCCTTGCGCGGAGCCGCTTTCTTGGCCGCCGGTTTCTTCGCCGAGGTCTTGCGCGGCGTAGTCTTCTTCGCCGAGGTCTTCTTCGCCGAGGTCTTGCGCGGCGTAGTCTTCTTTGCCGCGGCCTTCTTCGCCGGGGTCTTCTTCGCCGCCGGACTGCGACGCGCTCTGCGGACAGGACCCTTCTCTACCTCGACGAAGGACGTCTCCATCGGACTGGGCAAGTCGGCCCGCATGTACGAGACACCGTCGTGGATATTCACATCCCACGGCAGTCCACTGGACTGAAGAAGGTGCAGCATGCCGTTGTTGTCGGCGAGAACGCTGGCGACGATCGAGGTGAACCCCAGCCTGGTGGCCATATGCAGCATGGCCTGTAGCAGCTTCTTCCCAACACCGCGACCCTGGTAGGCATCCTCGACGATCATCGCGATTTCAGCGGCGTGCTCACCTTCAGCGGGGTCCGGGAACAGGTTGCCCAGACCGATGATCTCGCCGTCCTCGCTCATCGCGACCAAGGTCGCTCCACGATGTCCACCTGCGAGCCGGTACAGGCGAGTGCCGTGCCAGTCGGTGATCGAGAAGTAGCGCTGGTAGCGACTGCGTTCCGAACTGCGATCGTGCATCGCCGCCACGGCGTCGGCGTCCTCGGGACGCGACAATCGGATCCAGATCGTCCCGCCCTTGATGCTTTCGACCCAACCAACGGCCTCGTCGCTGCCGGTCAGGGAGGCGATGGCCGAAGACAACCTCAGAAGTGCTGAGGCTCGGGTACGTTCGGCCTTCGCGAACGGCGCCCACGACCGCTGGAGCACCACGTGCTGTTCAGGTGTCCACTGCAGCCGAAGTACATCCGGGCTGTCGTCCTCCCCCTCAGTGGCCGAAGTCACCTCCACCTCGTCGGCCTCCACCAGCTCCGCGGCCGCCAACGGGGCCAGCTCCGGCGTCTTCACCAGAGCCGCAGCACCGTCGAGCACCCGAGTCGGGAGGTCAAGAATGTCATCCGGTGAGCCCGGGCCAACGAACGCGTGCTTGCCCACCGACAGAGCTGCGGTGAGGATGACCTGTTCGGTGACGGAATCTGGAGCGGTCAGGGCGACGTCTATCGTCCGCAGGCCATCATCGTGGCCCACGACCTGCACCGCGACCACGTAGGTGTGCAGGGAAGCCAGAGCCCGCACAAGCCTGGCCACCGATCCTGGCTGTTCGGAAATGTCCACGCGGACCCGCCACGGCTGGTGTCCATCGAACTCGTTGCGCAGAAGCATGTCCTGTGGTGCTATCGCGGTTCCCACCCGGGCCATCAAGCCGATCCACTGGGCCATGGTCGGCTTCGTTTCCAGGACTGGATCCAGGAGGGCCAACCCCGCGGACATCGCCATCGCCAGCTGCACCAGAGCCGCGTCCGACATTTCCGCATCCAGGCCACCATTGGCGCGGATCTGAGCGATGAGCGCCGCGGCGTTGTTCCACCTGTGGCGCATGCGCTCGGTTTCGATCTCGCGCAATCCACCATCGATATGCGCCCTTGTCAGCGCCTCGAGTTCCAGGACATCCCAACTTGCCGATGGGCTGGCGAAGACTTCCTGGGCGGCAGCCAGGATCACCGCTATGGGCGGTGTCTTCTCTGGATTCTCCACCGCCGCCGCGACCTGTTCGGCTGCGGAGGACCGCACCCGCGTGGCCATGACCTGTTCGAACAACTCCGCCCGCCCACCGGTCAGCCGATGCACGGTCTTCGACGAGACTCCTGCGGCTTTTGCCACCATGTTGATCTTGGTGCCGCTGAAACCGTGGATGGCGAAAAGATCAGCCGCCGCATCGACTATGCGGGTCTTGAGCTCATCGTCGTTCTTGGACATGTGATCCCCTGGCGGTCGACACTGTCCTTCCAGCATCCCTGGCCCAGCGATTGTTCGCGCGCCGACTTCAGCGGCACCGCCCTGGGAGCGTCGGCTTTCACCCTGCGAGGATCTCGTGGAATCGCTGATTGACCTGTGCTTGCGGCAGCACCGCGAGCACATCCGTGAGGGCCTTCGCCGTCGGCTGGCCGGAGACCTCAGCTCCGTACAGAGCAGCGATGAACGGCGTGCGGGAGTGGGCCTGCACACAATGCAGGTAGACCGCCTTACCCGCCCTGCGCAATTCCCCGATGACCTCAACGGCCTGCCGCGACACCAGGTCAAGGTTCAGGTTGTCGCTGGGATCGGAACTGTCCATCAACCAGACGTGCACATGGTCGCTGGCAGCGACAACCGAACCCGGCCCTTCGTCGAAGCCCACCCGGCACAAGGAGACGACAGCCTCGATGTCGTCGGGTAGAACCTTGAGGCCACGGATATCCCCGATCCACACCCCGTCATCGTGTGGATGTTGCACGCAGGTAGCGCCCTCGGGCAACCACGGGTAGAACACGTTCTTCCATGGCGCGCCGATTGCGGCTGACGCCATATGCACAAGGTCCTCCCCTCTCAACCCTGGACATCCGTGCAACTGGCGCCGCCAGCTCAGCGGCACGGCCGAGACACCCCAGCGGGCACCCACCAAGCCGCCTGCAATGGCCGCTACCGTATCCGTGTCCCCGCCGATCGCGACCGCGTTGCGGATCGACTGCTCCAGGTGCTGCGGGCCAGTTGGGTCTGAGTGGAAGATCGCGGACCAAGCCGCCTGCAGCGCTCTGACGACGAACGTGTTCCTGGCAGAGAAGTCGCCTGGCGGTTGAGCCTCGGCCTCGTCGAACCACTGTGACCACTGGGCGCGCCTTTCGACTGGCACCTGACTCATCGCCATGCGGATGTTCAGTTCCCCGGTGAGGATGGCGTGTCGTTGCGCATGGTTGTACAGCACACAGGCGTCAGCGGCCAACGGATCCCCGTGGGTGAGGTGGCTGTAGGTGCGCGCCGCGAGCGTGAGCCTCTCCGGATCGTCCAGGTAGCCCAGCGCGATGGGAGTGGTGCGCATGAGCGAGCCGTTGCCGGCGCTGGCCAGGCCCGCGGCGAACATGGCGTCGGCAGCCTCGCGCACCGAGCCGGACGGTTGAGTGGCCCGGGCAGCACGCAGGACCTGGGCGGTGGTGACGCCGATGTCCTTGGCCGATTTCGACCAGGTCAGCCATTCCCGAACCACTTGGTCCTGGGTCTGCGGTTCCAGCAGGTCCCGACTCTCGGCCAATACCCGCAGAATAGGCACTGCCATGGTCGTGTCGTCGGTCCACTCGCCCGGCGCGAAGGAGCCGAGACCGCCCCCGATCATGCGGGCATGTTCCGGAAGAGGGGCGACCGCGTACTCGTACCCAGCCCCAAGGGCATCGCCCACCGCCAGCCCCACGATGGCTCCAACGGCCCGATCCCTCTGAGCAGTAGTCAACTGCCGGTGCTCTTGTGTCGCCGGTTCAGCTCCCATGATTCCCCCAATACCTCTGCGTCATGACCAAAGTCGCACAGGGGTCTGACAAATCCCCTCGACCGTGGCTCAAGGCGCAGCGATCATCGGTCGAAATCAACAGTGTGAGCACTTTGTCTGAAGTACGCGAAGATCAGGACCTTCCGATGTTCTGCGCGGTGCGCGAGGCCCTGACCCATCAACCGCTGTGCCCGGACGACCTTCTGGAGATCGTGCGCACAGGTGATCCCGCTGTCACGTTGGACCGTCTACTGGCCACGCTCTACGAAAACGGGCAGTCCTTCAGCCGGTTACGTGGGCGCTGGTACGTACGCGAACTGAGTAGGGCGGCCGAAATGCACGACTCGAAACCCGCATGACACACGCGCGCTGCTGCCCAGACTGCAGCCCCGGCTGTCAGCAGACCGGCATCGCCTTGGCCCAGGTGGCCGATCGCGGTGACGGCTGGTGGGGCGAACCGTTCGACGACGGGATCGACACCCAAGCGGCGATCTTCGCCGGCGACGAGTGCTGTCCTGATTGTGCGTGGTGTCCTATCTGTCAGGGGTGAGTCCCCGTTCTTCGCAGAGATGATCAGCACCGGTCGAGTACCCGCTGCATCGCAGCCTTCTCGGCGTCAGTGACCCACAGGTCGTAGCGCTGCTTGGTCAGAACCTGGATGGCGACGTACTGGCATCTGAATGCCTTTCTGGGGGGCAGCCAGGTCGCGGCATCACCATCGCTCTTCTGAAGGTTCAGATCTCCGCGCACGGCGAGCAGATTTCGCCGATCGTTGGCAAAGCGTTCGCGCTCCTCGTCCGACCAGAATGAGGCGCCGGTCTGCCAGGCATTGGCCAGAGCCACAACGTGGTCGATCTGGACGTCCAGACTGGTGACCGGGCCCCGGGTGAATCTGACCTGTTGGTCGCTGTAGGGATCCTGCAGCACACCAGCCAGGACCACACAGTCCTCGACGGTCTTGGCGGTGAGGTCACGCCTGAGGATGTCGTTGCGGGTGTCGCAGCCGTTGTCATTGACATCCGACCAGGCGGTCCCGAAGGCTTCGCGGCTGTAGTCGGTGAGCGGGGCTCTGCCCTTCACCGGCAATGTCGGCAGTGCAACTTGGGCGGCCTTCACATCGACGAACGGCAGCGACTCGACGGAATCGGATTTGTTGGCTCTGACTGGCGGACTGGGTGACGCAGCGTCGTCCAGGGAAGGCTCCTGGACCGTCGGAACTGGCGAGGGGGGCGCATCCTCCGGATTCGCCAGGGCCCAGATCAGTCCGCCTGCGAAGATCACAGCAACGAGACTGGTCAGGCACCCCGAGTGTTTGGCTCGGCTCACGCGGATTCCCCCACAGTCACTCGCACGTCGTCCCCTGGATCAAGCGCCGTGCGCTCGACCTTATCGGTGATCGCGCGCACTGCCTGCTCGGGCACACGGACCGTTGCCAGCAGGTCGATGGCCTTCATCTTCATCACGTCAATCCCTCCAGTGCAGTTGTAGAGACAGGGTGTGACAGGACCTGTCCAAGTAGGTTGGGATCACTGTGGCGAAGGGACCCCGAAGTGACGCATACAGCTGCCGACGTGATTGTGATCGGACTCGGACCGGGTGGCGAGGATGTCGCCGGGAAGTTGGCCGAGGCGGGACTCAAGGTCGTGGGCATCGAGAAGGAACTCGTGGGCGGGGAATGTCCCTACTGGGGATGTGTGCCCAGCAAGATGATGATCCGCGCGGCGAATGCACTGCAGGAGGGTAGGAGGATTCCGCAACTCGCAGGCGCCAGCACGGTGCATCCCGACTTCGCGATCGTGGCCGAACGCATCCGCAACGAAGCGACCGACGACTGGAACGATCAGGTTGCCGTCGACCGGTTCACCGGCAAGGGTGGGCACTTCGTGCGAGGTGCCGGACGGCTCGTCGCACACGACACGGTTGCCGTTGGTGACGACACCTACACAGCAGCCCGTGCCGTGGTCATCGCGGCGGGCTCCCGGGCAGCGGCTCCGCCGGTACCCGGACTGGCTGGAACGCCGTACTGGACCAACCGTGAGGCAATCAGCGCTGAACGCCCACCGGCCTCGCTGATCGTGATGGGTGGCGGCGCGATCGGGGTGGAACTCGCACAGGTCTTCGCCCGGTTCGGCACCGAGGTGACCGTCGTCGAGGGAGCCGACCGGATTCTGCCCCCCGAGGAACCCGAGTCATCGAAGATCCTCGCCGAGGTGCTCCAGGCCGAAGGTGTCAGCATCCACACGGGCAACTTCGCCGAAAGAGTCGGGCATGCGAACGGCATGTTCGAGGTGACCGTCGGTGGGCAGACCCTGCGCGCCGAGCAGCTTCTCGTGGCCACGGGCCGGATCCCTAACAGCGACCTCGTAAGCGCAGAGGTCCTTGGTGTCGAACTTCCGCACGGATACCTTCCCGTCGACGATCACATGCAAGTCCTTCCCGGCGTCTATGCAGTCGGTGACATCGCCGGTAAGGGCGCATTCACGCACATGGCCATGTACGAAGCTGCGATCTGCGTGGCGTCGATCCTGGGCCAACCGGTGGCCGCGGCCGACTACTCCGCGGTTTCGCATGTCACCTTCACCGATCCCGAAGTGGGCTCGGTGGGGATGACCGAGCAACAGGCACGCGAGGCAGGAATCAACGTGGCGGTCGGGTCAGCTGCGGTGCCGAGCACGTCACGCGGCTGGATACACAAGGTCGGCAACGAGGGCATCATCAAGGTGGTGGCTGACGCCGACCGAGAGATCCTGGTGGGCGCCACCTCCGTGGGGCCGACCGGCGGCGAGGTGCTGTCCTTCTTGGCACTGGCCGTTCGTGCACAGGTCCCCGTGGCGACCATGAAGAACATGATCTACGCCTATCCGACGATCTGGCGCGGCATCGAGACCGCGATCCACGACACCGGCCTCTAGTCAATAGCGGAAGGGGGTCGCGTCCTTCCGGCCAACCGCCGCCATCCTGAGCCGATCCCAGAATGGGCGATGGGCGTGGGGCCAGCGCATTGCACCACGGGCGCGCCGGTACTCCGCCGAGTCCAGGAGGACCTCGCGTAGCGCAACAGGATCGACCCCCACAACGTGCGCGGGCCCAAGAAGTTGACGCCGGAACGCCAACATGCCATTACGTGTGAAGCCTTCGATTTCGCCATCGACATCGAACGGTTCGATGGCCAGCGCGGCCAGCGTGAGCAGATCGTGGACGTGCAACCATCTCGCCACATCGGAAATCTCATCGACGGCTTGATCCGCGTCGACCTGGCAGAATCCGCGATGGCAGGTCATTGCGAAACGCCAGTCGCCAACAGCGGCGAACTCCCACCTGCCCAGGCGCAAGAGCTCGGACTCCACGACCAGGCGGGGAGCCTGTAGATCGAATGCCAATGGCACGACCCGGTCGCCAAGCCGGACGCCAGTGATCCGCAGTGAACCCAGAGCGGCCCAACGATGCACGAACTCGAGGCCCCCCACTCGGCGATCGAGTTCTGCTTGGGTCGTCGGCCAGTACGAAGAGACTCCTGACCAATCCAGAGCGTCCTCAGAGCCACCTGCGGGATCGACAGACAGCAGACGCAGCTGGGGCCACAGCGGTGTCGCACCCCCGATCTCCACGATGCTGCCCTTGGCCAGAACCACAGGCTGGTCCGAGTCGGCGATCACAAGCCCATCGGCTGTGGTGATCGTGCGTAGACGCGGACCGGTGGCTGTCTTCTGTTCGTCCGACGAGTCCTGCGAGAACCTCGCCCAATCGTCGTAGCGAGTTGGTACCGATCGATCGTCCTCACGCACCTGCGCGTCGCACACATCACATCCGAGATGTCGCACGAACAAGGACCGGCGACTCGACCAGTTCCGCGCCGCAGTCATGGAAGCAGACACCCACGGTCCGCCGTGAAGCTTGCAGCGATCACCCCGGCAGGCGTCCGGTATCACCGGGCAGGGCCGGTAGACCACCTGTCGGCCTTGGACGCAGAACCTGTCGACCTCCTCACCCGAAACGGCATCGACCACCGACATGGCCTCTTCTGTCCACCGCATCACGAACCTGGACCCGAATCCGGCGGCCAGGTCGAAGGCTTCCCGGTCGTCGCCGCGCACAAGCATTTGATCCAGCCATTGCCGGTCTGCAGCGACGGCGACGGCAGTCAATTCCTGGGGGTCGAGCCGGTGGTGTGCGTGCACGTCGACACTGACCAGCACAACGGACCGATTGAAGGGGAACGGCCCCTGTTCCGACGCACGCCGGAAGACAACGTGGCGCCCTGATACTGCCAGGTGCAGTTCTTGGCCACGCATGCCTGCCAACACATCTTCACGCGAGCGGGGCACGCGTGTCGCATACCCGTCCAACGTCGAGAGGGCACCGAACTGCGCAGGCAGTGGTTCTGCGCGAGCCGCTACCTCGTCCGGCGGATAGACAATCTGTCGTACAACAATCTCTTCCTTCATCACTACTCCACGACAACCGCACGTCCCGCTGACGGCCGTCAACGGGCAGGTCGTCACCCGGGGCACCGTGCCGGTAGCGCGGTTGCCGGAGCGGCTAGCCGGGGCTTGTCGCCGCTCACTCGTGACCTGGCTTCACCGTAGCGCCGGGGTGTGACAGATTCAAGACTTGCACGAAGGCTGAATACCGGGTTTACACTTCGTGAATCGTTAGTCCGTTGAATCGAGGTCCGGCATGTTAGTCCCCGTCTCCTCCGCCCGCCCCTGGCTCGCGCACTATCCCCCTGGCGTTCCTGACGAGATCGAACCGATCGCCCGCGGCAACCTCGCCGACCAGATCCGGCAGGCAGCTCTCGAGTACGGCCAACAGCGCGCCTTCACGATGGTCATGCCGAACGGCATGAACGGTCACCTCACCTTCGATGACGTCGACCGGCTGTCCGACGACTTCGCCGCATACTTGCGCGAAGACCTGGGCCTGCAACAGGGAGATCGCGTAGCCATCCAATTGCCGAACTGTCTGGCGTATCCGATCGCCGCCTTCGGGACGTTCAAGGCCGGCTGCGTCGTAGTCAACACCAATCCCCTGTACACCGCAGCGGAGATGCGTAAGCAGTTCGCCGACGCCGATGTCAGCGCGATCGTGGGCATCGACATCATGGCGGACAAGATCGGCGAGGTCCTGGCTGAGTCGAAGCAGGTGCCCGTGGTTCTGGCAGCGATCAGCGACCTGTTCCCCGGATACGTGCACGGCATCATCCGAAGCATCCAGAAGGTCTGGTCGCGAAACCTGCCGAAGGTCACCTACCCCCACACCCGCTTCAAAGCCGCCCTACGGCAAGGGCAATCCCACAGTGGCGACTCCTCGACCTACAGCGCGCCGCTGACCCCCGACTCCCTTGCCTGTCTGCAATACACGGGGGGCACCACCGGCGTGAGCAAAGCGGCCATGCTCACGCATGGGAACCTGATGGCCAACAGCCAGCAGATGCTGGCATTCTCGTCGGACTCGATCCAGCCCGGCCGCGAGACGATCCTGACGGCACTTCCGATGTACCACGTGTTCGCGTTCGTGGTGAACCTCGTGGGCTTCTATCGGATGGGCGCTCACAACGTCCTCATCCCGAATCCGCGACCGTTGAGCAACCTGAAGCGGGCGTTCGAGAACTACCCCGTCACATGGGTGTCAGGGGTGAACACTCTCTTCCACGGCCTCGTCAACGAGCCGTGGTTCGTCGCGCACCCTCCACAACACATCAAAGCCTCGATCTCCGGCGGGATGGCCCTGCACGCCTCCACCGCCGCTGAGTGGGAGCGCGTGACCGGCTCGCCGGTGGTGGAGGGGTACGGCCTCACGGAGGCATCCCCAGGATTGACCTTCAACCCGATTGGCGCGGACGGCGTACGCATAGGCACGGTGGGGATTCCCTTGCCCAGCACTGTGGTTCGCCCCATGCTCGAGGACGGACAACCCGCGTCTGTTGGCGAACCGGGTGAGCTGTGGGCCCGCGGACCGCAGATCATGGCCGGGTACTGGCAGCGTCCGGAGGCCACCGCGGAAGTGATGACCGACGGCTGGCTGCGCACCGGCGACATCGGAACCATGGACGCGGACGGCTACATCAAGATCGTCGACCGCAGCAAGGACGTCATCATTGTGAGCGGCTTCAACGTCTTCCCGAACGAGGTCGAAGAGGCCCTGGCCAGTCACGCCGGAGTGGACGAGGTTGCCGTCGTGGGGGTGGACGCCGGTGAGCGTGGGGAGAAGGTCCGAGCTGTGATTGTGCGCAGCGGCCCCGACGTCACAGCGGCGGACCTGCGCCACTATGCCGCAGAGTTGTTGACCGGCTACAAAGTGCCCTCCGAGTTCGTGTTCACAGATGAGCTGCCCAAGTCGCCGATCGGGAAGATCCTGCGCAAGGACGTACGGACTCAGTTCGCCGACGCCAGCGTCGAGACCACAGTTGGAGGTACCCGATGATCGGCCCATTCGAACAGGCGATGCTGACGATCCTCGTCGCCTGCATGATGCTCGGCATGGGTGCGGCCATGACGCCGCGCGACATCAACGACGAACTCAAACGACCCAAGTGGCTGGTTCTGGCCGTGATCGGGCAGTTCGTGTTCATGCCCTTGATCGCATTCGGGCTGGTGAGCGGTCTTCGACCTCGCTCCGGCCGTGGCAATTGGGCTGATCATCGTGGGCTGCATGCCGGGCGGAACCACGTCCAACCTGTTCACCTACTTCGCGAAGGCGAATCTGTCCCTCTCGGTCATCATCACGATGCTCACCACCATGACCGCAATCGTCGTGTCACCACTGCTGATCAAGTTGTACGGCGGGGTTGTTGCGTCCGGCGTCGAGATTCCCTACATCAACATCGTCGTCAGCCTCGCCCTGCTGATCCTGCCGATCTTCATCGGGATCTGGCTGCGCCGCAAGAGTGCCAACCTGGGCGGTTCCACTGAGGTGATCGGCAGCGTGTTCGGGATCCTCGTGATCGTGTTGCTGTTGGTCACCTGGGTGCCACGCAACTGGGCCTTGCTGGTCGAGACGTTCACCGAGCAGCCCGGCATCTTCGCCTCAGCGATCCTGCTGCCGGTACTGGGCATGGCGGTGGCCTACCTGTGGGCCAGACTGTGGGGCGCGCAAGTGGCCGACCGCAGAACGTTCGCGCTCGAGATCGGCATCGTGAACGGACCGCTAGCTGTGGCGGTCATCGCATTGAGCTTCAGTGGGGACGCCAAGGTCCAGGCCGATCTCATCCCGGCCCTCTACTCCCTGTTCGTAGTGATCACGGCAACCTTCGTGACCATCCTGTTCCGCAAGGCGTTCTTCCGATCCGAACAGAAGATCCCCGAACTGCTCTGATCACCGACTTTCACCGGGGCCCGCCGGTTACCGTGATCCCATGCTGCTGCTCGCCGCCGCCTTGGCCGTCGTCCCGCCCACTCCCGACTGGATGGGGACTCTCTACAACGACCGGCCCGACACCAGACTCACCAGTGTCGTCATCCCTGGCACACACGACTCGGGCGCGTTCAAGATCGACACTGAGGGCAATTGCAAGGTGACTGCGATCGCCGGTGCGAATCCTGCGCAGGCGGCCGCCGCGAAGAGCAACCCGTGCGGCGCCGGCAAGTTGGCCAAGGCGCAGAGCCAGAACTTCACCTCGCAACTCAACGGCGGCATCCGCTACCTTGACATGCGACTCGGAGTCCCTGAGAACAAGGTCGTGTCGAAGAAGAAGGCCGGCAAGAAGCTCACGAACGCCAATGCCTGGAAGGTGCCGGTCCACCTGCAACACACCTTCGTGTCCCTGAAGTTCACCAAGGGCCTCGACCAGATCATCACCTGGGCGAAGGCACACCCGCGCGAACAGGTGATCCTCGACTTCCAGCACATCGACCTCACGGGCACGAAGAAGATCGACAAGTACTACACGTCCGCGATCGACAAGATTCTGCGCACCTACAAGGTCGATGGCTCCTCAGTCTGTTCACGAGGATGGACCGACAAGCTGATCCCGGATGTCACCGGCGCCACGTTCGGTCAGGCCTGGGCCGCCGATCGGAACCTTCTGGTGTTGTACGCGAAGGGCGAGCTTCCCAAGAACTCGTGTTACCGGCAGCGCGAGAAAGTCCTCTACTCCCCGTGGCCCAACACCGAGAGCCCGGCCACATCAGCGGCCGACAACCTCGGCTACCTGACCAACAGGCAGGCAGCGCTGAACGGCTCCGCCGGCTGCACTGTGAGCGGCGGCAACCAGTGCGGCCTGTTCGTCAATCAACTGCAACTGTCAATGAGTTTCACCTCGCAGGTGCAGTGCCTGGGCAGGACCCGTACCGAGAACTGCTCCCTGCTAGAACTCGCTGAACTGCGCAATCCGAGTGTCGTGGCAGAGATGACCGACTGGCGCAATCAGGGCCTACCGGTGAACCTGTCCATCGTCGATTTCTACGAGGTCAACGACACAGCCGCGGGACTGCTTCAGCTCAACGTTCTCTAGGGGCCAGCGGCCCGGGTCGAACCACCCCCGCGAGTCCGACCCGGACCCCCAGGACTTTCGTCCCGGGTGATGGTGCGGATCACAGCCCCCGCACGTCCTGCACCATCTGAGGCTCATACTGCGCCGGGGGTATGACAAAACGGCCAATGTCAAGAACCGACACGCGGTTTCAAGCATTTTGACCGAATCAGGGGAGTCGAGTGCTCGCGCATTTTCCATGTACGATACATATATGTCCACGAAGATCCTCGTCACGGGAGCAACCGGGAACATCGGCCGGGAGGTTCTCAAACAACTGGACGACGTGCCTTTGCGCGCGGCGGACGTGGATTCTGCGGCCATCGAAGCAGCCACGCAGAAGGTCCGCTTCGACTTCACCGACGCCTCGACCTGGGACGCATTCGACGACATCGAGGTCATGTTCCTGATGCGGCCCCCCGCACTGAGCAACATCGCCCGCGACATGGTGCCCGCGCTGCAGGCTGCGCAGCGTGCCGGGGTCGGTCACGTGGTCCTGCTCTCCCTGCAGGGCGCTGAGCACAACAAGGTCGTCCCCCACGCCAAGATCGAGGCCTGGCTGCGACAAAGCGGTATGGACTGGACCTTCGTGCGTCCCTCATTCTTCATGGAGAACCTCTCCACGACCCATGCCAGCGACATCCGCGATCGCGACTGCCTGCTGGTCCCGGCGGGCAGCGGGGCCACGTCGTTCGTCGCGGCTGCCGACGTCGCGGCGGTGGCAGCCGCAGCCCTGCGCAACCCCGCTGAGCACACCGGAAGGGCTTGGACCCCGACCGGGCCGCAGGCTTTGACCTATGACGAAGTCGCCTCGACCCTGACCGACGTTCTGGGCCGCCCGATCCGTTACGGACGCCCGGGGATCGCACGCTACCTGCGTCACGCCACGAAGACCCTGGGACTGCCACTACCCATGGCGCTGGTGACCACAGCGATATACACCGTCGCCCGGATGGGAAAGGCCGGCGGACTGACCAACGACGTTCTCATCGTCACCGGGAAACCCCCTATGAGTTTCGCGCAGTGGGCAGCCGAGCACACGGATGTGTGGAATCCAGATGCACGATGATTCCCTGCGCAGTATCGACGAGTCGTTGATCCACCTACGTCACCTCTGGAGTGCACCACCGCGGCTGGACGACCCGAACCTGGGCAGCATCGAGATGTCCACGGTCTGGGTGGTGGACACGTTGTTGCGCTGCCCCGATGCGCAGCAGACCATCTCGCAGATCGCCGAGGCCATGGGCGTGGCTCAATCCACCGCCAGTCGCCTGGTGGCACGCGCCGAGGCCGCGGGTACGGTCACCCGGTTGACCGACCCGCAGGATGCACGTCGGGTCACGGTCAGCACGACGCAGTCCGGGGAGGCGTTGGCCGCCGCAGGCCTGAATTTCCGGCTGCAGAAACTGACCGACGCCACCGTGGACTGGAGTCAGGAAGACCGAACGCGCTTCGCAGAACTGCTGGCCAGATTTGCCACATCGATGGAGGAATAGGCATGAAGGTATCCGTTATCGGAGCCACCGGTCGCACGGGTGGGATTCTGGTCACGACCTGTTGAACGGAGGTCACGAGGTGACCGTACTGGTCCGGGTGTCGTCGTCGCGGACAAGCCCAAGGAGTACGCGGTGTTCGCCGATTCGGAGCTCGACTGGACCCTGGTGCGCCCGCCGCGCCTGTTGGACGGACCCGCCACCGGCAAGATCGTGCACGACGCGCGCCGATCTCGCCGCGTTCCTGGTGGATGTGGCCGAAGCGGGGCCTCTACGAGAAACAAGCGCCCTTCGTCTGCGGCGGCTAGCTGCAGCAGCCCCCGCCACAACAGCCACCACCGGACTGCGCGGGCGAAGTCGCAGTACCCACCGCGCCCAGCGTCGTCAGCAGTCGGGCGGTGTCATCGTGACCCTGCGGGCAACGGGCGGGATCTCCCGATTCGGCCATGGGCCGGTTCTTCGTAAACGTCTGGCCGCAGGCGCGACACCGGAACTCGTAGATGGGCACGGTCCCACAGTAGACCGAGCGGGGTGCCGGCGACCTTGGCACGTAGCAGGGTCCAGCCCGTGCTGAGCAGCACTCCAACGGCCACTGACAGCCCCAGCGCCCACCAGTTGCGCGCGACCTCGAGCACTTGCCAATGACTCAGGTAGATGAACAGCGACGCCTGGGCCAAGGCACCCACAAGACCTGCCAATAACGCCGGGACGGGCACCCGGGACAACCAGATCAGCGTGAGTAGACCTAGGCCGATCACCCACGTCCTGGAGTCGTCGAACATCACCGCAGCTAGGGCGATGACAACGATCGACAGGGCCACCCGCTGGTTTCGCGCTCGCGCCTGCGCGATCGACCACCCCAAGAAGAACAGCCACAGAACTGCCCACGGGGAGAAGATCGACGACGGTCGGGCGTCTGGGACGGCCACGGCAGCGATGCCCAGCGCCAGAATCGTGGCGACAACCGGCAGCCCCATCGGCCATCTGCGACGGACCTGCTCAAGTCGCGGCCAGGTGCTGAGCCACACGGCCAGTGGCAGCACCCAGAACAGGGCGCCTATGAACCAGTAGCGCCAATCGGGCCCATCGGTGGTCGGCTGTGTGATCCAGCTCAGCCCCAAAGACGACACCGAATACTGCCCGGAGAACAGCACGACCATCGATACCCACGCAATGGCCGGTGCCATCAGCCACGCGATCGAAGTGACCAGCCGGCCCAGGCGTTCCCCAGCTTGGAACCGGGCGAAGTTGTACCCAAGCAAACCCACGAGCAGATGGGCACCGCCGCGCACGTCGACTACGGCCGCATGCGACGCCACAACGAGGATGATCGCGACCGCCCGCAGCACAACGCCGGTGTCCATGCGCCGCAGCCTGCCGGTCCCACCAGCGGTGCCCGCCAGATCCGCGATACTGCGCAAGTGCCAGTCCGGGGGCAAGTCCCCCAGGATGGACTCCACCTCGATGGACACGGCGACGAAACTCATCGAGTCCCCACCTAGTCCGCGAAAACTGTCGTTCGGTCCCGCCGGGCGGCCCAGTAGCCGGCTGTAGGCCGAACATAAACGCTGTTGCCTCGACCCGGACTCATCACTGCCCTGGGCGCCTTGCAGAAGCGCGAGCGCCGCACAACGGTCCGGCTTGCCGCTGTCGAGCCGGGGAAGTTGGGCTTGAACCACCTGAATCGCGGCCGGAGGCAAACCGGTCAGAGCACCGACACGGGCCAGCGCCAGATCGGTATCCACGTCACACACGACACCGAGTTGTTCGGGTAGTTCCACGCATACGGCAGGCTCCGGATCAAGGGAGCGCTCGACGTCGTCAAGGTTGATGCGCAGGCCACGGACCTTCGCGAAACGCGACACCCTGCCGGTGATGTGCAGCAGCCCGTCGCGGATGAAGCCGAGATCTCCGGTGGCCAATCGAGCTGGTCCTGGCGGCGCCGCGAGGTCCTCCGGGCACTGTGCGTAGCCCATCATCACGCTCGGACCTTCGAAGACGATCTCGCCGACCCCGTCCTGCTCGCCAACGATCTCGAACCGGCCGCCCGGAACGGCGTAACCCACCGAACCGGGATGGCGCGCGGCCAAATGGGCCGGCAGAACCGCCATCCTTGCCGTCGCCTCTGTCTGGCCGTACATCACGGTCAGCCCGAACCCGTCGCGCTGCCCGGCAACCGCCAACTCCCGCACCGTGGCTTCCGGCAACCTGCCGCCGGCGCACGTCAGCAGACGCAGGTCCGGGAGTTCACTCGGGGCGTGGAAACCGAGCCTTTCCAACATCGCGAAGGTGTACGGGACCCCCGGCAGAACCGTGACCCCGGCACACGCATCGAAGAATTCTGGGTCGGTCACAGACGCCTGGGTGAGGATGATGCTCGCCCCGACCGCCAGGTGACTGTTGATCACCGAGAGGCCGTAACTGTACGCGGGACTCAACGTGGTGACGGCGCGGTCGTCCTCGGTGAGTTCCAGTGCTGTTGCGATGGCCTGCGCATTCGCATCCAGGTTCATCGCCGACAGACGCACGGTCTTCGGGTCACCGGTCGATCCCGAGGTGGGCAGCAGAACTGCCAGGTCGGGATGCACCCGTTCGGCCTGGGCGTAGACACCGGCCAGACTCTGCGTGCGACACGGGGTTGCCAAAGCAGCTACGTGCCCTGCCCGCAAGACGCCGAGGTATTCCACGATGCAATCCACGCTGTTGCGAGCACTGATCACGTGCACCGGCCCCGTGGTCCGCAATCGGCGAGCTGCCAGTTCCACAGCATGATCCAGCTCGGCGTAAGACATCTTTGCCTTGCCCTCGAGCAAGGCCGGTCGCTTGCCGAACACGCCAAGGTCGGTCACGAAGCGAGGTGCCGCCACGACCGCCCGCTCATCTGCCAGCGTCACGCACCCTCCTCCGCTACTGATCCCTAACAAGGTTAGGCTAACCTAAATAGAAATCGGGATCCGGGGAGGAATTCACCGTGAAGGTTGCCCATACCGCGGCACTGGTACTGGCTGTGGCGGTCTCCATGACCGCCTGCTCACAAACCAGTGAGGAGCCGGCTGCCGATTCGCAGGCGCCGGCCGGGTTGGTCGTGTACTCGGGTCGCAGTGAAACGCTGGTGGGTCCGCTGATCGATCAGTTCGAGCAGCAAAACGGTGTCGCGGTCGATGTGCGCTACGGCGACACTGCCGAGTTGGCCGCTCAACTGCTCGAAGAAGCGGACCGCTCCCCTGCCGATGTGTTCTTCGCCCAGGACGCCGGCGCCCTGCAGGTGATGCAGGACGAGGGCTTGACCACCGCCTTGTCACCCAAACAGGTCAAGCGCGTTCCCGCGAAGTTCCGCAGCGACGAGGACCAGTGGGTCGGCACGAGTGGCCGCGCACGGGTTGTGGTCTACAACAAGGACCTCGTGAGTGCCGATGAGGTGCCCGACACGGTCTTCGACTTGACCGATCCCCAGTGGGCGGGCCAGGTCGGCATCGCGCCCACCAACGCCTCGTTCCAGTCTTTCGTCACGGCCATGCGGGTCACGCAGGGCGAGGAGAAGACCAAGCAGTGGCTGGAAGGCGTGCTCGCCAACGACGTGCAGACGTTCGAGAACAATCTGGCGATCCTCGACGCGGTTAACGCCGGAACGATCAAGATGGGCCTTGCCAACCACTACTACTGGTACGAGAAGGCAGACGAGATCGGGGCAGATAACATGGCCGCCGTGAACGCTTCCTTCGCTCCTGGCGACCCGGGGAACCTGGTCAACGTCGCGGGTCTGGCGATCCTGCCGACGGGAGCGGACAACACCACATCCGCGCAGTTCGTGAAGTTCATGCTCAGCGATACGGCGCAGGAGTACTTCGCTGCCCAGACCGCGGAGTACCCACTGGTGCGTTCGGTCGAGCAACGCGAAGGCCTGCCTCCTCTCTCGGAGATCGACGGCCCGGAACTGACGCTGGACCAGCTCGCCGATCTGCGCGGCACCCAGGACCTGCTGATGCAGGTCGGCCTGCTGTGACCCACCCCTGGAGCCGGGCGTGCGCACACGCCTGACCTCTCTGCATGCCCTGGCGGCAGTAGCTGCGTTGGTGGCGCTGAGTCCCTTGATCTACCTGGTGGTCCGCACCGGGTCCGCGGGCATGGCCGAGGTCTGGCAGATCCTGGCCAGGCCCCGGACCCTGGAACTGGCTGTGTCAAGCCTGGGCCTGGCAGCCGCTGTCTCGGGCACATGCATCGTTGTCGGTGTCCCGGTCGCGTGGCTGATCACCAGGACGGCGCTCCCGGGAGGCCGCTGGTGGTTGATCGTCGCGGCGCTGCCTCTGGCGATCCCCTCATACGTCGCCGCCTACACCTGGCTGGCCGCATACCCGGGGTTGCAGGGTTTCGCGCCCGCCTGGGCGGTGTTGAGCCTGGTCAGCCTGCCCTACGTCATCCTGCCTGTGGCAGCTGTGTTGAGCGTGATAGACCCGGCATTCGACGAGGTCGCCCGCACTCTTGGCGATGGGCCGTTGAGGTCCTTCCGAAGGACAACAGCGCCGCTGCTCTGGCCGGCGGGCGCCGCCGGTGGACTACTGACGGCTCTGTACGTGTTGAGCGACTTCGGGGCCGTATCGCTGTTGCGGTTCGACACGTTCACGCGGTTCATCTACACCAGTTACCGCGCGGCCTTCGACCGAACGAGCGCCGCTGTGCTGTCACTGGTGCTCGTGGCTCTGGCCCTGCTGTTCGTGATCCTGGAACGTGCGGTGCGCACCCGTCACCTGCAATGGCGCGTGGGTGCGGGCGCCGCACGCTCGCCGAGCCGAATCCCCCTGGGCCCGTGGCGGTGGCCCGTCTTCGCCGGGCTGTTCGCGCTTTTCGCTGTGGCGGTGGGCTTCCCCGCTGCGATGCTCCTACGGCTCATGGGTCAAGCCCAGCGGCTGAGTTTCGACATCTCTGAGTGGGCGCTGGCCATCGCCAACACGGTCGAGGCCGCCGGAGTCGGCGCGATCCTGGCAATGGCCTTGGCACTTCCGATCGGCGTGCTCGCCGCCCGCCACCGCGACCGGGTCAGTCGCGGCATCGAGTCCGCAGCGTTCGTCTCGCACGCGCTTCCCGGGGTTGTGGTCGGGCTGTCGCTGGTCTACCTGGGACTGGCGCTGGTGCCGGGTCTTTACCAGACTCTGGTGATGCTCGGGTTCGCCTACGCGGTCCTGTTCCTGTCGAACGCAATCGGATCCATCCGGTCGTCCACAGCCCAGGTTCCGCAAGGCCTGGAGGATGTGGCACGCACCCTCGGTTCGGGGCCGACGCGTGCGTGGTGGCGGGTGACTGCGCGCATCTCCCTGCCTGGAATCCTTGCCGGCGCGCTACTGGTCCTGCTGACTGCGATGAAGGAACTACCGGCCACTCTGATGCTGCGTCCCACCGGATTTGAGACGCTTGCGACGCAGATGTGGACCCAGACGACAGTGGGCTCCTACAGCCAGGCCGCCCCATACGCATTCGGTCTGGTGCTGTTGGCGGCCATCCCCGCCTTTGTGCTCGCCCGTCTGTCGAACAGCAGGAGCCGCCGATGAGCGCCATAGACATCGACGGGTTGAGCATGAGCTTCGACCAGAAGGTCCTCAGCGACCTCGAGCTGCATGTCCCCGCAGCGGCGGTGACCGCGATTCTGGGAAGTAGCGGATCAGGCAAGAGCACGCTGCTGCGATGCATCGCGGGACTATTGCGGCCCGACGCTGGTTGCATCGAACTGGCCGGGCGCCAGGTGTCCGGCCCCCGGGTCTGGGTGCCTGCACAGCGTCGGGGCGTGGGACTGGTCCCCCAAGAGGGTTCCCTGTTTCCCCATCTGAACGTTGCCGACAACGTGGGTTTCGGCTTGGACCGCCGTAGCCGCAGTCGCAGGGTCGCTGAGTTGCTCGAACTGGTCGGGCTGCCCGGTACCGCAGCCATGCGTCCGCACGAACTGTCCGGCGGCATGCAGCAACGGGTGGCCGTGGCGCGTGCACTCGCACCCGAACCGGACGTGATTCTGCTGGACGAGCCGTTCTCGGCCCTCGATGCCGGCCTGCGCGACGACCTGCGGACCGACGTCTTCGCCGCGATCCGTGCCACCGGCGCCACCGCTGTCTTGGTCACCCACGATCAGCAGGAGGCATTCGCGGTCGCCGATCGCGTTGCTGTGATGATCGACGGCCAGATTGTCCAGGATTGCCCGCCCGCCGAGGTCTATCTGCAGCCGGCGACGCTGGCCATCGCACAGTTCGTCGGTGAGACGGTCCTGCTGCCGGCCACAGTCACCGCTGCCGACCAGGTACGCACGCCGTTCGGTCTGCTGAGCGCGACCGGTGCGCACGAGACCGGAACCCCCGGGACACTCGTGTTCCGGCCGGAGGACCTCGTTCTGGATGAGAGTTCGGCACCGCTCACCCGGGCGATTGTGCGGTCAGCGCGCTACCACGGCCACGACACGGTTCTCACCGTGGCATCCGACGACCACCTGCTGCGGATCCGGGCACTGGGACGGCCAACCGTGGCGGTCGGGGACGTGGTCACCGTGGGGACCCGACGGCAGGGGACGTTCTTCGCCGGTTCTTGACGCCCTGGTTAGAGGTTGTGCTGTTGGTTAGCGAATCCACGCGTTGAAACGCTAACCAACAGCACAACCTCTAACCAACAGCTCATCGGGCGATAGCGTGCACGCATGACCGCTTCCCTGGACGGCGTGCGCGTGGCCGACTTCAGCCGCGTCCTGGCCGGGCCGTACGCGACGATGTTGCTGGGCGATCTGGGGGCCGAGGTCATCAAGGTCGAAAGACCGGGCGCCGGGGATGACACCAGGCATTGGCACCCCCCGGCCGACGCGCAGGGCAGGGCCACGTATTTCGAGTCGGTGAACCGGAACAAGACCTCGGTCAGTCTCGACCTGCGCACCCAAGGCGGCCGGGAAGCCGCTCGAGAACTCGCGTTGAGTGCGGATGTGCTCGTGGAGAACTTCCCGCCCGGGACGATGGCGAAATTCGGTCTCGACTTCCAGACGCTGTCTGAACGCAACGCCGGGCTGGTCTACTGCTCGATAACCGGCTTCGGTCGTGAGCAGGGCGCGGACCTGCCCGGCTACGACCTGCTCGTCCAAGGCGTCGGGGGGCTCATGAGCATCACGGGTCCGGGACCCGGTGAGCCGACCAAAGCCGGGGTCGCGGTTGTCGACGTCCTCACCGGCCTGCACGCGACGATCGGGGTGCTGGCGGCATTGCGTCACCGCGAAGCGACCGGCCGCGGCCAGTGGGTGGAGGTCACCTTGCTCACGTCCCTGCTGTCGGCACTGGTCAATCAGGCCGGTTCGGTAATCGGCGCCGGGGTGGTTCCCGGCATCCTGGGAAATGCCCACCCGAGCATTTCGCCGTACAGCAGCTTCCACGCATCCGATCGCGAGATCATCATCGCGGTGGGCAACGACCGTCAGTTTCAGTTGTTGTGCGATCTGCTCGGTCGCGCTGAGCTCGCCGCCGATCCTCGCTTCAGCACCAATCCCGACCGCGTTGCGCACCGCACTGCCTTGGAGGCTGAACTCAACGCGACACTGCGCGCTGCTCCGGCGGCCCACTGGCTGAATCTCTGCCAGCAGCGCGGTGTGCCTGCGGGGCCGATCAACAACATCGCCGAGGCTATTGCACTCGCCGAGAGTCTGGGGCTTCAACCGGTCGCCGATATCGACGGCCGCAAGTCCGTGGCCAACCCCATCAGGATGTCCGAAACGCCTGCCAGTTACCGGCTGACCCCGCCGTCGCTCACAGACTGAGAACGTCCGTCGGGGAAGAACCTTCCCGCCCGCAGCATCCCCACCGTGCGCACGGAGATCCAACCGATGAAGGCCGTGAGGACCAGCGCGATGACCCAGGTGATGACACCCACGCCGAAGGCCGGACTCCGGGGACCGAGGCATCCATGGCCCGCCAGGTGGCCGCCAGACCAGCCAGACCGAACGAGATCGAGAACGTATTCGGCGCCATCCTGCGGTACCACGGCTCCACAGTGCCACTGTGGCGAATACACCCCCTTGTTGGCAGATCGACCGAACCCGGTCACAAAGCGTGGCGCGTGTTGCGAGATCCCAGCGGAGCAGATAATTCAAAGGTGCTCTTTCCCGATATCGCGGGTCGCTCGCTGGCTGGCGCCGCTCTGCAGATCCCCGACGACCTCGCGGGCCAGACCAACGTCCTGTTGCTCGCGTTCCAGCAGCGGCAGCAACGCGACATCGACGGACTCATCGACGCGTTGGGGCAGCGCGGGATCGACACCTCACCGCCGCACGACACCCAAGGCCTGCCCACCGGAGAGCGGGTTGAGGTCGTCCTCTACGAGATCCCCCTGCTGGGCGCCAAGTGGCAACCATTTCGAAGCTTCATCGACGGTGGCATGGCCTCAAACATCGGCGTGCCTGCCGTTCTTGCCCGTACAGTGACCGCCTACGGCCAGATCGGGGCTGTGGAGCGAAGCCTGAACCTGCCGAGCCGCGATCAGGTGTACGCCGTGGTCGTACGCGGTCGGGACGTCCTCGCCGTCCAGCCGGGTTGGCCCGGGGACGTGGATGCGATCGTGACCGCGGCCTTCGCCGACTAGCCGTGGTCAGGACACCTTGGCTTTCTGTTCCAGCGGCTCGCCGGGCTTGACATCCATGCGGTGGACTCGCCACGCGAGAACCATCGCGGAGACGGCGACCACGGCGCAGATGAACCCGCCGACAGCGCCTGGCACACCGGCAATGTTGCTGATTACCGCGATGTTGCTGATGATCACCATGCCACCGACAAGCGTGCCCAGGGAGTGCATCGGCACCCGCCCTGCGAACCGGGCGGCAAACGGCGCGACGAGCATGCCGCCGATGATCAGGCCGATCACCGCGGCCCACGGGACCTGTGACTCCTTGGCACCGACGAGGAAACCCATGGAGGCCGAGACGGCCACAGTGAACTCAGCTGCGTTGACAGTGCCAACGACTTTGCGGGGCTCGTGCTTGGTCAGCGTCATCAAGGATGGCGTGGCCACTGGGCCCCACCCGCCGCCACCGGTGGCGTCCACAAATCCGCCGAACAGACCGACCGGCCACAGATGCCGGGTCCGGGCCTTGATCTGAGGAATCAGGGTGCGCCCGAAGGCGAACCGCATGACGATCGAGATTCCCAGAATCAGCAGGATGCTGGCCATCCACAGCCGGGCGCCGCCCAGACTCACGTTGGTCAGGATGACCGCTCCGGTGAAGGCGCCGGCAGAGCCCGGCACCGCCAGCGCCAGGAATACGCGCCAGTCGACGTTGCCCTCGCGCCAGTGGGCCAAACCGGACACGAAGGTCGTGCCCACCTTCGCAGCGTGGGTGCCTGCCGACGCGGCGACCGCCGAGTAGCCCAGCAGGGTGAGAAGAGTGGCAGACGTGACACCGAACCCCATGCCCAGGGATCCGTCGACGAATTGGGCGAGTCCGCCCACGATGGCGAACACGAAGATCATCGGCATGGACATGGCTCCTAGTGATGGCCACGGACGCACCGGGCCTAATAGCGAATACTCAACTTACTAAGTTCAGTTTAGGCAACCTTGAGGCAATGTCAACGTGATCTGGCTCGCATGTCCAACCCGATGCGATCGGCGTCAAGGCAACGTCAAGAGCCATCGCGCCCGTACTTAACGTTGCGGAGCATCGACCCTTATCGGGCTCATGGCCCACCGTGGAAACATGAGCACAGCACCTCGCATCTTCGCCGCCACCGCCAGCGCCGCGCTGATTGCCGCCACTGGGGCCGGCGCCGCGGTCCTGGCCCTCGACATGGCCCAGGAGTCAAACCAGGTCGCCCAGGACGCTGCCGCGACGACGGAATTGAAGACTCCCCAGGACGACCGGACCACGGTCTATCGAGCCCCGCAGGACGACGACGACTGGCGACTACGGCGACGACTCCCCCAAGCAGTTGACACCAGCCGGGCCGAACACGGGATTCAACTCGAACCCATCGACCAAGACTCCCGGCACCACATCGAAGTCCTCATGATCACCGCGGAGATCCACACCTGGAAGACGCGGCTGATCCTGACTGCCGCAGTCACGCCCAACGGGCGCACCCAGGGCGCCCTTGACCGCCTCCTGAGTACCGAGGTCCAGCGTCTGGACCAACTCGCGAGCCGCTTCCGGGCAGACTCCGAGCTGACCAGAGTCAACCAGCAGGCAGGCGAATGGGTCGAAGTCTCGTGGGCCTTTGTGACCGTACTCGCCGCATCATTGCGTGCCGCGCAACAGACCGGCGGACTCGTCGACCCCACCATGGGCCGCGCCATCAAAGCAGCCGGCTACGACCAGTGGGCCGGGCAACCCACCGACACACCCGCCATTGCCCATCGCGGGCATTGGCGTGGGGTGGGCATCCGCCCGGGTCGATCGCAGGCACAGGTGCTCACCCCGGCCGGCACTGCCCTGGACCTCGGTTCCATCGCCAAGGCGTGGCTGGCCGACCGGCTGGCAACGACCGTGCACCGCAGCGGCCTTGACGTCTGCGCCAACATGGGCGGTGACATCCGCGTGATCTCGAGGGAGCCCTGGACGGTCTGGGCCGACGCAGGAGTCCCCGGCCTCGAGGACAGGCCCGTGGAACTTGTAGACGGCGCTCTGGCCACCAGCGGAATCGGCAAACGCACCTGGAACGGCGGGCATCACATCATCGACCCTCGAACCGGGCATGCCGCCCAAACACCGTGGACCTCCGTCAGTGCCGTGGCCGCCACCGCTGTCGAAGCCAACGCAGCCTCGACGGCCGGCGTCATCCTCGGCGACGACGGGCCGCAGTGGTTGCAGGAACGCGGTCTCGACGGTTTCTTCGCCGCCCCTGACCGCGGTCAAACCGTCGGACGTTGGCACTCGGAGGTGGCCGCATGACATGGGAGATCATCCGGATCACCGGGTTGCTGGCTCTGGGTCTGCTGACTGTGTCGGTCGCCCTCGGGATCGCGGGCCCGGCCATCCGCCGCCCGGCAGCCCGTCTTACCTCAGTGGGCCTACACCTGACCGCAGGCGTCGGCGGCACGGTGCTGGTCATCGGCCACGTGCTCTTCGCAATCATCGATTCCTGGGTTCAGGTGCCGGCCATGGCGGCGTTCGTGCCGGGAGCTTCGCCGTGGCAGACCCTTTGGGTCGCGGTCGGCACGGTCGCGTTCGACTTCATGCTTGTCATCGCAGCGACATCGGCGATGCGTCAGCAAGCTCCTGGGATGTGGCGGCGTGCGCATCTGCTCGCCTACCCCACGTGGGCCCTCGTCTGGATCCACACATTGACCATCGGCACCGACCGCACAACGCCACTCATGGTTGGGCTGGCCGCCGCGTCGGCCGCAGTGGTGGCAGCTGCCGTCGCGCTGCGCCTCATGACCAAGCCACAGAACACATACGTCCCCGAGAAAGTGGAGGCATTCCAATGACCGTCGAGACCCTGACCCGGCCGCTGCTCCCGGGCATTGCGGTGGCCGGCGTCCCTGCCGCCCCAGCTCCCCACCAGCTGCTGTTGCCTGGCACTTTGCTGCTTGCCGGCGTCCGCCCCGGCCACACAGTGGGCCTGGCTGAGCACCAGCAGCGCTGGGGGTTGTTGCCATCCGTCGACCTCGTGACCCTCACTGCGGCTGCGGAGTCCGTCGGTCTGGTGGGCGCCGGTGGCGCCGGTTTCCCAACGGCCCGCAAACTGCGCTCAATGCAAAGCGACAAGCCCGGACCGGTGGTCGTGAACGGCTCGGAAGGCGAGACGGCCAGCGGAAAGGACACGGTGCTGCTCAGTCATGTGCCGCACCTGGTTCTCGACGCCGCGGTGATGACCGCGCGTGCCTTGGGCTCGCGCCAGGTCGTCGTGCGCATCCCTCGTACCCGCCAGCACGTGATCGACATCATCGTGCGGGCCATCGACGAGCGTCACGACCCCGGCGTGCGGATCCAGGTCAGTGCGGGCGAGGATTCTTTCGTGGCTGGTGAAGCCTCCGCGGTCATCTCGTCCTTGCAGGGAGGGCCTGCAAAACCGATTCCGGCCGGCAAACCGCCGCACATCAAGTCCGGTCTGCGGCGACGGCCGGTGATGCTCAGCAACGTCGAGACGTTCGCCAGACTGGCCCTGGCCGGCCGGGGGCACCGGACCCACAGCAGCCTGATCACCGTGTCAGGGGCGAGCGCTGTCCAGGGGGTTCTCGAGGTCCCGGTCGACACCGGATTGCGCCAAGTCCTGGACTTCGTCGGGGCAGACTCCGACGTGGCCGCCATCATCTCCGGCGGTTGGCACGGAACCTGGCTGGCGCCGACCCCGTCGCTGATGACCACACCCGTGAACCGCGATGCATTTCGGGCCGTCGGCGCTCATTGGGGCGCAGGCGCCCTGGTCGTCATAGGCCAGAGGCCCTGCCCTGTTGACGTGCTCAGAGCCATCACCGACTACTTGGTCGGGGCAGGAGCGCGGCAGTGCGCACCGTGCATCTTGGGACTCGACAAAGCCCGCGCAGACCTGACTCAGGGCGCACCGGTCGTGGACCGGGTCGGCAACCGGGGATTGTGCGCACACCCCACCGCGGCGATCGCCGCGATGCGCTCAGGCCAACAGTTGTTAGCTGACGAAGTCGCTCGCCATGCCTCTGGAACCTGCACGGCACGCGTGGGAAGCCCGTCATGAGCACCGTGCACATCGATTGGCGCCGGTGCCAGGGACACGGGGTCTGCGCGGCGTCGTTGCAGGAGCTGGTGACCCTTGACGAGTGGGGTTACCCGATGCTGTCCGACGATCAGGTTCCGGCGGATCTGCAGACCGCCGCCCGCGCCGCCCAGTGGACGTGTCCAGCCGCTGCGCTGCGCGTGCGCAAGCACTAGGCCTCCCGGACCTCCGGCGGGAGCTCGCCGCTACTCAGGTGCTCGAGTGTGACCGCCTCAAGGATGCGGCGTTCCGCGCGCCGCACGGCCAACCACACATCCTCGAGCCCGGCGGCCGCACCGGCGTATTCGAGGTTGTCCGGGCGTTCGCCCTGCACCACCGTCAACGGACCGTCGACCGCGCGGATGATGTCGGCCAAGGTGATCGCATCGGCCGGGCGCGCCAGGCGGTAACCACCCACCCGGCCACGCCTGGTGGACACGATGCCTGCTCTGCGCAGGTCCGACATCGCGGCGCGCACATAATCGGTGGGCAGGTCCTGGGTCGCCGCGATCACGTCGAGGGGGACGTACTCGTCACGGCCCACAAGTTCGGCCGCAGCACGGATTGCAAAGACGATTCGACCGGTCAGCCTCACGTGGACCCCGTGAGGCGGATGTTGACCAGCCAACCGTTGGGTCCGGCCACGATCTCCAACTCCATCGGTTGGGCCTGCGGTGTCTGGGCATCCGGGGTGGCCGAGTACCACTTCACGAAGGGCGCATCGAAGGCCGCGGTTCCCGGGGCCACGGCCGGCACGTTGATGGAGAACCATCCGTCCTGCGTGACGTCCGGCAGGTAGAGCGCCAGGTTCAGGGAGGGCGGGGGGCTGCTGTCGAAGAAGAACTTGGTGGCCAGCGCCGGGACTTCAGTGGTGTACGGAGCCCCAGGTGCGGCCTCACCCATGGTCTTCTCAGCCCACTCGGCGCTGTCACCCACCTGCGGATCGAAAACGCTGACCTGCTGGGGCGAGGTCACTGACACTGACACCGCGTTGCTGAAGGACCCCGTGCCGCACCCCGATAGCAGACCTAGCCCGAGAACTACCGCAACGATCCAGCGCACAAGGCAAAAGGGTAATGCCTGTGGACGACAACAGGCCGAAGTGACAGGCGGCCCGACGCCGCATGATCCCTCTGACACACCTGTCGGCGTCGTAGACTCGCCAGCGTGGCACCGGCGATCGCGGTCATGGCAGGTCTGGCGATGTTGTACGCTCTGGGCGCGAAGCGACTGAGCGCTCTCAACATCACGATGCCGATGCTCAGCGTGCTGGCAGGAATGGTCGTCTTCTCCGTTGCAGAGCTGGACATCGACACCGCAGTGGTCCACATCGTCGCTGAGTTGACCCTGGTCATTGTGCTCTTCCACGACGCCTCGACGGTCAAGCTCTCGCGCCTGCGTGAAGACCCCGGCATATCACTGCGACTGCTTCTCATAGGTTTTCCCCTTGCCCTGGTGGCTACGTTCCTGGTCACCCGCGAACTGATCCCGACACTGGGGGTCGCAGGCGCGTGGCTGTTGGCCGGTGCCGTGACGCCCACGGACGCGGGGTTGGGCGCACCGACGATCATGAACCCCAAGGTGCCGGTACGGGTTCGTCGCGGCCTCAACGTCGAGTCGGGGCTCAACGACGGTCTGGCCACACCCGTCGTACTCATGGCGCTGGCCGCGATTGCCGCCGAAGAGGGTGTTGACCAACCGGGGATCCTGCAAGTCGGGCTGGTTCCGGTGATCCTCGCACTCTTGGTGGCCATAGTCGTGGCACTGGCCAGCGCCTGGCTGATGGATCGTTCGCGGGAACGCCGATTGAGCGGGCGTCGGGGCAGGTCCATCGCAACTCTGGTCCTGCCACTGTTCATCTTCGGCGTGGCCGACGTGATCGGGGCCAACGTCTTCATCGCCGCCTTTGTCGCCGGGTTCGTGTTCGGCGCAGCCAGCATGACCCTGCAGGCAGAGGAAGAGACCTCGCAGTTGCTGGAGGTCTCCTCGGACCTGCTCGGATTCGTGGTCTGGTTCTTCGCGGGCGGGATCGTTCTGCTGGTGTTCGAGGAGGGGATCGAGTGGCGATGGTTGCTGCTGGCGCTGCTCGTACTGACCGCGCTGCGGATGCTGCCGGTCTTCCTAGCGCTTATCGGCACCGGTTTCAAATGGCCGACGATCACGTTCATCGGCTGGTTCGGTCCCCGGGGACTCGCGACGGTCGTCTTCGCATTGCTGGCCCTTGAGGAACTGGGCCCGGACTCACCAGTCATGAAGCCTCTATCAGCGGTGATCGGAGTCACCGTCCTGATCAGCGTCTTCGCGCACGGGATCAGCGCCGCTCCGCTTTCGTCGATGTACGGGGCCTGGGTCAAACGAACGCACTCGCCCATCGAGCGCGAGGACTCCGTGGAACCAGCACCGGGCCGCGGCCGCACCGGACACTGAACTGCAGCCGATGAATCACACCGCAGTCTTGCGCAACCACGCCGAGAGCCGCTTTGAAATGTCTCTCGATGGTGAGCAGGTCGGGTACATCGCCTACCGACAGGACAAGGCAGTGATCACCCTGACCCACACCGTCGTCTTCCGAGGACTACGCGGGACTGGGGCTGGCCGGGCGAACTGGTCCGCAGCGCGCTCGACGACCTGCGGGCGCGTGACGAGATGTTGATCCCGCTCTGCCCTTACGTGCAGGCATTCCTGCGCAAGCATCCCGAGGACATCGAGCTGGTGCCGGAAGACAGGCGCAGCGACTTCGATCTGGCCTGACCTGCAATCAGCCTTCCTTGACCGCCTGCAGCGTGTAGGTCAACGGTAGTCGCTCAGGCCGTTCAGCAAGCACCCACTCTGGCCCGCGCTTGACCATGTGCGCCGGCATCGGGTTCCACGGGACGCTGTCGTGCTCCACGAGTTGAGTCAGACGCATCCCGTGATCAAGCAGCCCGGTGATGATCTGGCCGAGCCCGTGGTTCCAGCTGTGGGTGGTGCTGTTGACCAGAGGCGAGTCCGTGGGGACGTAGGTCTCGTCCTCGGACTCCACGATCGGGGCATCGGTGGTGAAGTAGGGGTAGTCGATGACCAGCTTGTCTTCTGTGACATAGTCCAGCGTCCAGAACATGGGGTGGCCCTCGCGCAGGAACAACCGTCCGCCTGGTACGAGCAGGTCGGCGACGACTTGGGCCCAGCGGTCGATGTCTGGCAACCAGCACAGCGCCCCGATACCGGTGAACACGAAGTCGAATCGTTGACGGCCCAACACCTCGGGCGCGTCGTACACGAGTGCCTGCACGAAGTCGACGTCTGCGCCAATGTCGGCGGCCAGCCCACGTGCCACTTCGAGCGCCGGTGCTGAGAAGTCCAGACCCGTCATGTGTGCGCCGAGCCGGGCGAGTGAGACCGTGTCGGTTCCGATGTGACACTGCAGGTGCACGCCAGTCACGCCAGTGATGTCCCCGAGCCGTGGGACGTCGAAGGCCACCACGTCACTGAGGTGGGCCGGATCGTCACGGAAGCGGTGCAGGCCATACTCCTCAGACGCCGCGTGCAGGGGCGCTCGCTCATCCCAGTTGAGGCGGTTCACCTCATAGGAGTCCATGGCCAAGCCTAAGACTTCGCCCCCGATCGGCGGCCGTGGCCGTAGGTTGGATTCATGGCAATCGCACTCATCACCGGAGGCGGCTCCGGCATCGGCGCAGCGACCGGCACCCTCATGGCCAAGAACGGGGACACCGTGATCCTCGCCGACATCAACGTCGAGGCAGCCGATACGGTCGCTGCCCAGATCGTTGCTTCGGGGGGCAAGGCCGAGTCCGCGGCCCTCGACGTCAGGAACGGCCCCGCGTTCGCCGCGTTGGTCGACCGAGTTGTCGAAGATCACGGCCGCATCGACCTGATCTTCAACAACGCCGGCATCGGGGTCGGAGGCCCGATCGAGGACCTCACGATTGAGCATTGGCAACGGATCGTGGACGTCAACATCATGGGAGTGGTGAACGGCATCAGGGCCGCGTACCCCCACATGATCGCCCAGGGTGACGGCCACATCGTCAACACGGCGTCGCTGGCCGGCTTGGTCCCCAGCCCGATGCTCGCGCCCTACGCGATGACCAAACACGCCGTCGTCGGCCTGAGCTTGAGTCTGCGCCCTGAAGCGGCGATGCATGGGGTCCGGGTCACAGCACTGTGCCCAGGGCCGACCGAGACCCCCATCCTGGACAGCACCGGCCCCGAAGACCTGGCTGCGTCTGAGGGCGTCTCAGCCCGCGACCTGCTGACCAAAGCCGCCGGCGGGATCTACCCCGTCGAGGACCTCGCCGCCGACCTGGTCGCTGGCATTGCCGCGAACTCGTCGTTGATCGTGACCCCGCGCCGGGCGCGACTGGCCTGGTGGATTCAGCGTCTGCTCCCCTCCTACCTGGAGAAGAACGCCAACCGTCTGGTCCACTGGGCCAAGCGCGAGGCGGAGAAACTGGAACACGCGGCAAAACCGTAGCCGTCGCCCGGACCAGACCGCCCGCGTTAGAGGTTGTGCTGTTGGTTAGCGAATCCACGCGTTGTTTTGCTAACCAACAGCACAACCTCTAACGAGCGCGGTGATGTCCGAAAACCGCTGGTCCAGGCCTCAGCCGGACAGGCCCCCAAGACCCTCATGGGCGGGGATGATCCCCAAGCGCCCGGCCTGGAAGTCCTCGTAGGCCTGCAGGACCTCCGACTTCGTGTTCATCACGAAAGGTCCGGCCCACGCGATCGGCTCGCGAATGGGTGCGCCGCCCAGCAGCAGCACCTCCATGTCGTTGGTGCGCGAGTCCTGCGAAGGGTCTGCTCCGAACGCGATCTCGTCACCGGGGCCGAAGACCACCAACTGCCCGTCGTGGATCGGCGTGGAATTGACGTGCCCGCGGCCGGCCAGGACGTACAGGAGGGCGTTGAAATCGGCCCGCCACGGCAGGCGCACTGACGCGCCCTTCGACACCGAAACGTGCGCCATCGTGATGGGCGAGGTCGTGATGCCCGGGCCGCTGATGCCGCCCAGCTCCCCCGCGATGACCCTGATCAAGGCACCAGCGTCGGACGTTGTCGCAAGGCCGACCGTGCTGGCCCGCAGGTCCTGGTACTTCGGCGCAGCCATCTTCTGTGCCCGCGGAAGATTCACCCACAGTTGCACGCCATGAAAGAGCCCACCCGAGGCGACAAGGTCCTCCGGGGGTCGCTCGATGTGCAGCAAGCCCGAACCAGCCGTCATCCACTGGGTGTCCCCATTGGTGATCAGGCCCCCGCCTCCCTGGGAATCGGCGTGCTCGAAGGTGCCGTCCATGATGTACGTGACGGTCTCAAAACCGCGATGTGGGTGCCAAGGAGTGCCCTTGGGCTCACCGGCTGCGTATTCAACCTCGCCCATCTGGTCCATGTGGATGAACGGGTCAAGCCACTCGAGCGGAACACCAGCGAAAGCTCGATGAACCGGGAAGCCCTCCCCTTCGAACCCTCGCGGGGCTGTCGTGATGGACATGGCCTCGCGCGGCTGTGCGCCACTGACTCCAACACGAGGCAGGATCGTGACGTCATCGACAGTGATAGCGGGCATTTGGGCCTCCTTACACACGGGTGCAACATAGTTGAGGCTACAACTATTCCCCTCGGCCCGCGAGCCCAAGATCAGGCAGCAGGCGGTTCAACCGGAGCTGCGGTGTCCAGTTCCAGCGGCACTGGCGTCCCCGCGTCCAGCGGACTGGGCGAGACCTCCGGGGAGGCGCCGTCCTCGGGCGCAGGTGTCGCCTCGGGTAGTGGTTCAACATCCTCGTTGGTGCGCGCGAGCTCGCGCTGGGCCTCGATCGCGCGGTTGATCGCGTCCTCGAGCGCATCCTGCGCCTCGCCGTAGGCCGCAAAGTCACCGGACTGCAGTGCCTCCTCCGAGGCCCTGAGCGCAGCGTCGGCATCGGCCAGCGCCTTCGACAGTCGCTGTTCGGGCGTGGTCTGGTTCTTGCCGCCCTTGTTCTGCTCCTGCTCGCCCTCCACCGAGGTCCCGAGTACCTTCGCCAGGGCCTCTGACAGGTTGCGTTCGAAGGCGACCTGAGTCCCGAACGACACGAGCACGCGCCGCAACAACGGATAGCCGTCCTGGCTGGCCCTCACATAGACCGGTTCAACGTAGAGGAAACCTCCGGCCACCGGCAGGGACAGCAGGTTGCCCAGTTCGACTTCCGAGCCACCCCTGCGCAACAAAGACAGTTCCGTGGCCACATCAGGGTCGGACTCGAATGTGTTCTGCACCTGCAGCGGCCCGGGCACCACGCTGTTGCGGGGCAATTGCAGCACCCGTAGCTTGCCGTACCCAGGTCCGGGTTCGGAGCTGGCGCTCATGAATGCGGCCAGCGTCTGGCGTCTGACCGGCGAGAACGTGGTCGTCAGCGCGAACTCCTGGGAGACCTGGTCTGGCATCCGCAACGTCAGGTAGTACGGAGGTTGCGGTTTGCCCGCGGCCTGCTGGGTCGGGTCGGTCGGGATGTACCAGAAGTCCTGACCGGAGTAGAAGGAACCCGGGTCGGTGACGTGGTATCGGCTGTACACGGTCCGCTGGGCCTTGAAGATGTCCTCGGGGTAGCGCACATGCGCCTGGAGTTCGGCTGGCATCTCGCTGGCGGGCTTAAGGGTGTCCGGGAACGACTTCTGCCAAGCCTGCAGGATCGGGTCGGAGGAGTCCCAGGCGTATAGCGTCACGGTGCCGTCGTAGGCGTCGACCACGGCCTTCACGCTGTTGCGCACGTAGTTGACGTAGTCCTGCTCGACATTGACCTGGCGGCGCACCGTCAAGGAGTCGCTGGTGGCATCAGACCAGCGCAGTTGCGCCGAGTAGGGGTAGGAGTCGGAGGTCGTGTAGCCATCGACAAGCCAGACGATCCGGTCGTTGACGACGGCCGGGTAGGGGTCGGAGTCAACGCGCATCCAGGGCGCCACGCTCTTCACGCGGGTCAACGGGTCCCGGTCGTAAAGGATCTTCGACTCGGGGCCGATCAGGCTCGACAGCAAGATGTTGGGCTCGGAGAACTTGGCAGCGAACATCACTCTGTTGAGCGGTGAGCCGACATCGACGCCGCCGGTGCCGTCGTAGGTGTTGTTGCGCTGGCCGGTGGGGCTGGTGTCGTCGGGGTAGTCCAGTTCGCGCGGACCGCCGGGCCCGCCCACGATCGAATAAGGCGGGGACTTCTCACCGAAGTAAACCCTGGGCTGTGCGATCTCCAACTCACCGGTCGGCGGGATGTCCTCGGCGAAGAACTCGGGCTCACCTTCGGTGTTGGCCCGGTTGTCGTATGCAGCGACAAGTCCGTACCCGTGGGTGTACACCAGGGTGTCGTTGGCCCAGTTGCGCTGAGCAGCTGGGACCGCCGCGAGATCGACTTCACGCGTGCTCACGATCGCGCCGCTGCGACCGTTGGGCAGTTGGTATCGGTCGACGTCCAAGGTGTCGGGGAAGGAGTAGAAGGTACGGATCTGCTGCAACTGGCGGAACGTCGGCGAGACGATCGCGGGGTCGAGCACGCGGATGTTTTCCAGTGTTCCCCGGTCGGCTTCCAGTGACGCAGCATCCGGCTGACCCACAGCCGAATACTCCGAACTCTGCACATTCGACAGGTTGTAGGCGTCGCGGGTGGCCTGGATGTTGCGGCTGATGAACGGGGCTTCCTTGCCCGGCTCGTTGGGCCTTACTTGGAACTGCTGCACGACCGCCGGGTAGATCCCCCCGATGATCAGCGCACTGACAGCCAGCAGACCGAGACCCACGAGCGGCAAGGTCCAGGTCCGGCGGAAGATGTTGAGGAAGAACAAGGCAGCACAGACCAGGGCAATGAAGGCCAAGATCGTCTTCGCCGGCAGAACCGCCTCGACATCGCGATAGCGCAGACCGGTGAACCCTTCGACGAAGTCTTCCTGTTTCAACGACAGAGCGAACCGGTCCAGCCAGTAGGCCACGGCCTTGAGCAGGCAGATCAGACCGAGCAATAGGGAGATCTGGATCTGGGCTGCCTCGGTGGCCTGCAGTCCGTTCTGGACCCGGAAACCCCCGTACAGGTAATGGACGGCGATCACCAGCAACAGGGTGAGGAACAGCGCCATGAAACCGAAACCGGTGAGGTAGCGCAGGAATGGCAGCTTGAACACGAAGAAGCCGACGTCCATCCCGAACTGCGGATCCTGTTTGCCGAACGACCCACCGTTGCGGAACAGCAGCCACCGCGACCATTCCGACATCGCCGACAGTCCCGCGAGGATACCGAGGAAACCAGACACGCCCAGAAGCAACCACTTGCGGATCGGCTCGATGCTCTGGCGGTAGCCCTCCATGCTCGCCGACAGCCGGGGGTCGTAATCCGGCCGCGTGCGGTAGGCGGTGTACATGCCTGCCCCGACGACGAGCATCATCACCGCACCGAACACCAGGAACAACAGACCCCGGACGCCGATGATCGTGGTGAACACGGAGGTGAAGTTGACCGAACGGAACCACAGCAGGTCGGTGTAGAACGCAGTGAAGATCAGGAACAGGACAAGCAGCCCCGCGAGGATGGCGATCGTGATCGCCAGCACGCGTCCCTTGGGACCTCGGCTGGGCGCTGGTTTCGTGGCGGTCTCGAACGTCACAACCCAACCCTACGAGACGATGGTGACATGCACCCGACACCGGACCTGGAAAGCGTGATTCGTGATGTGGACAGCCATGTCGCCCGCGACGGCTGGGAGCAGCCTCCTCGCTTGTTCGCCCTGGTGGACGAAGGGGAAGGTTTCACCGTGGTGGAGCAACCGTGGCAGAGCACCGGGGAGGACCTCATGGGCGACCTGGCCCGCATCGAGTGGCCCACTGAAGTCCTCGGGGCGGCGCTGAGTGTGCAGCGCATCCTTGAACCCGATCACGACGTCCGCCTGACGGTGGCAGCCCTTCGCGACCAGCAGGTGAGCACCGCCGTGCGCTACCGGACTCACGATGCCGACGCACAGGTCGGGGTCGGGGCTGGGCTGGCGCCCCTGCTCGAGCGCGCCCTGTGGGACACGCTGCAGTAGCTACTGAACCGGGCAGGGTGGCGGCGCGATCGTGCCCTCGAGAACGTCGACGGCCTCGCCCAACGTCTCCACGGCAGCCACGGTGAGCCCTTCGGGCGCCTTCTCGGCGGCCTCCGGACAGTTGTCCTTGGGGGCCAGGAACAAGGTCGCCCCATTGCTCGCGGCGGCAGCCATCTTCTGCTGTATGCCCCCGATGGCACCGACAGCCCCGTCGTAGTTCATCGTTCCGGTGCCGGCCACTGTGCGCCCATCGAGCAACTGCTCGGGCGTGAGCTTGTCGACGATCCCCAAGGCGAAGATCAATCCCGCACTCGGCCCGCCCACGTCGTTGAGGTTGAACTGCACCTCGATCGGCGAGTCCGCGATGACACCCAAGCTCACACCCAAGTAGCCCTTCGTGGGGTCGTCAGGGTTGGCAGCCGTGGTCACCTCGACCGCGCTGTCCTTGTCGTCACGCCGGATGTCCAGACTCACGCTGGCGCCCGGACCCCGCGCCCGGACCGCCTCGGCCAGTTCATCGGGACCGCTCACGGACTCTCCGTCCACCGCGAGCACGACGTCCCCGTGCTCGAGTTTGCCCTCAGCCGGCGATCCGGGAAGGACCTCGACGATCCACGGCCGCGTCTCTACAGGCTTGCCGACTTCCCGCAGCGCGGCAATCCTGGCCTTCTCCTGAGAATCGGCGAACGCATCCTGACCTGCCTGCTCGGCCTGATCGCCGGTGGTGTCCGGCGGGTACAGCAACTCGGTCGGGACCACCACGACCTCGGGATCCAACCATCCCGTGAAGGCCTCGAACAGGGTCATCGACCCGAAGGGCCCTCCTCGCTCGGACACAGTGGTCATGTCCAACTGGCCCTGCGTCGGGAACACCTTGGCCCCTTCGACGGTGATCACGGGTTCGCCGTCTGCCTCGCCCAACACGTCGAAGACCGGCCCCGGTGAGAGCCGAACATAGGGGACTTTGACCAGGTCGACGGCCACGAGCACCAACAGCCAGCACACCAGGGACAACACCACGACCCGTTTGCGGTCAGTGTCGAACCAGCGCCTCACCGCTGCGTCCGAAGCGCCCGCTGCAGGGCGCGCAGATCCTTCTGGCGGACTCGCTGCCCGGCGGGCCGCAGGCGCCACCACGCTACCGCGAGCACGAGGATCGCGGGCAACCACCACAGCAGCACCGACATGGGTTCAGGGTACGGGCTTCGGCGCGCCTTCACGCAGGGCGTAACGCGCGCGTTGGGGGCGAGCACCGGCGCGGCGTAGCCTAGAAGTCTGCTATCCCAGGACGAACAGGCGGCATTGCATGAGCGGCGACCTTCCCTTCGGTTTCTCCCCGAATCCCGACGACCCGAACAATCCGGGCCAAGGCGGTTTCGACATGTCGCAGCTCGGAGCGATGCTGCAGCAACTCGGAGCCATGCTCCAGAGCGGCCAGAACGAGGTGACCGGGCCGGTGGACTGGGACTTGGCCAAGAACCTCGCACGCCAGCAGATCAGCCAGAAGGGCGACCCGTCAGTCAACGACAACGACGTGCGCCGAGTCGCTGAGGCCTTCGACCTCGCGCAGTTGTGGCTGGATGCGGCAACCACCTTCCCGGCGGGTTCGGGCACCGCCGCGACCTGGAGCCGCAGCGAGTGGCTCGAGCAGACGTGGCCCGCGTGGCAGCAGATCATCGAACCGATCGCCGAGGGGGTCCAGAAGACCCTGACGTCGATGCCCGATCTTGGACAGATCAACCTGCAGGATCTCGGAATCCCGGGACTCGGCGAGAACATGCCAGCAGAGATGCCGGACTTGAACCAGTTGGCCGGACCGCTGATGAACATGGCTCGCCGCATGGGTGCAGCCATGTTCGGGGCCCAGGTGGGCAACGGTCTTGCGACCCTGGCCGACGATGTGCTGGGCGCAAGCGACGTCACGGTGCCGCTTACCAGCGACGGCCGTCCGGCCCTGGTGAGCGAGAACGTCAAGGCGTTCGGCGCTGACCTCGATGTGGAATTGACCGACCTGTACCTGTATTTGGCCCTACGGGAGGCGGCCCACCAGCGGCTCTACGCCCATGTCCCGTGGTTGCGAACCGCAGTGGAGACGGCGGTTCGTGTCTACGCCTCGGGGATCTCGGTTGACACCAGCAAGATCCAGGATGCGCTGCAAGGGATCGACCCTTCAGACCCGCAGGCGATGCAGGAGGTCATGTCCTCCGGGGTCTTCGAGCCGGCAGAGACCGAGGAGCAGAAGCAGGCCCTTTCCCGCCTTGAGACCCTGCTGGCCCTGATCGAAGGCTGGGTGCAGGAGGTCGTGTCTGCGGCCATCGACTCACGGATGCCCGCCGCCGAGCGGCTCGGCGAGACCATGCGCCGGCGGCGCGCCTCGGGCGGACCAGCCGAGAAGACCTTCGCCACGCTTATTGGCCTCGAGCTTCGTCCCCGGGCGCTGCGCGAGGCGACGGCGCTGTGGACCCAGTTGCGCGAGACCCGAGGAGTCGAGGGCCGGGACTCGGTCTGGCGTCACCCCGATCTCATCCCCACCGCCGAGGACCTCGCCGACCCCACCTCGTGGCTGGAGGCAACCGGGGAGATCGGCGACTGACCAATCGTTGTGCACAGCCGGTGCATAACTGAATCCCCTGATCAGCCCGCGAGTCGCCGCGACACGCAAACGGTCGATTCGGGCTTTTCCCCAGCGGTTCACAGGCTCATGGACAGGCCGTCCCCCGGCTTTCCACAGGTCTATCCACAGCGGTGGATTCGCGGTGGCGGATTCGTCTAGACGTTGCGAATCGGGCTCCCATAACGTCAGTCGTGAACGAGGCCCCCGAGAGGGAAGCGGACCGCAGGGGAAGGCGGGAAGCAGACCAACCGGGGGCCTCGCTCTATGTCCGGACCGGGGCCGCAGGCCTCCTGGTTAGAGGTTGTGCGGTTCGTTAGAGAAACAACGCGTGGATTCGCTAACCAGGACCACAACCTCTAACGCGGGCAGCGCCACCAGGCCGCCGACCCACCCCGGCCATCCGCAGGCCTCCTGGTTAGAGGTTGTGCGGTTCGTTAGAGAAACAACGCGTGGATTCGCTAACCAGGACCACAACCTCTAACGCGGGCAGCGCCACCAGGCCGCCGACCCACCCCGGCGGATCCGCAGGCCTCCTGGTTAGAGGTTGTGCGGTTCGTTAGAGAAACAACGCGTGGATTCGCTAACCAGGACCACAACCTCTAACGCGGGCAGCGCCACCAGGCCGCCGACCCACCCCGGCCATCCGCAGGCCTCCTGGTTAGAGGCAGCGCCACCACCCCCTCAAGCCCCCGTGAAGTCCGGCGACCGTCGTTCCCGCGCAGCCCGCAAGCCCTCCTGGGCGTCGCCTGTTGTCATCGTGACTGGTTGCACTACGCCTTCCCACCGCAAAGCCTCAGCCAGGGTCTGCGGCGGCCGCGGGGACAATCCCTGCTTGGTCAGCCTGAGCGCCACGGGCGCGTTGGCTGCGACCTGGGCGGCTTGCGCCAGGACCTCTTCAGGTTTCAGCTGCTGGGTCGCCACACCGCAGGCCAACATCTGCCCGGCGTCCAGGCTGCGCCCGGTCAGGAGCAGGTCGCGCGCCATCGCGGGGCCAACGGCCTCGGGCAGCGTGAAGGTCGTGCCCATCCCGGCGTGCAGCCCCAAGCGGGTGAACGGGACCGAGAACCGCGCCTGCGGTCCGACCCAGCGCAGATCGCAGGCCAGCGCCACAGCCGCCCCCGCCCCGACCGCCGGACCTTGCATGTAGGCGATCGTCGGCACCGCAAGATCAACGATCGACAGCCAGTCCGCGTAGAACTCGTGCATACGCGCGCTCAACTCCGGGACCGACGAGGTGCCGCTGTCCGCCAGCCAGCTGAGATCCCCACCGGCACAGAACGCGGCACCCTCGCCGCGCACGAGCACAGCCCGCAGCTCGTCGATGCGTCCCAGCGCGGCCATCGCCGAGCGCCAAGCCTTCGTCATGGGTCCCGACATCGCGTTGCGACGCTGCGGATACGCGAGAACAACTTCAGCAATACCGGGCTCGTGCCATCTGACGAACAGATGGTTATCGGATGCCGACAAGGTGGAAAGCGGCGGGGCGAGTTCCATAGCCGCACCCTAGCCACGTAGCATTTCGGCCAACGACAGCACAGCTTCGCGCGGACGCGAAGTGATAGGGAGTGGAACATGGCTGAGACCTACGAAGGCGAAGGCTACTGCGTCAAGTGCAAGACCAAGCGACCGCTGAACGGGGAGGTCCACGAGACCAACGGCCGTCGCATCGCCAAGGGCAAGTGCCCCGAGTGCGGCACCACGGTGACTCGCATTCTCGGCAAGAGCAGCTGAAACATCACAAAGGCGGGCCTGCCATCAAGCGGGCCCGCCTTTGTCATGCCGTCACGCAAGGCTGGGGTCAACGGTGACCGGGGCGGCTGGCTGAATCTGGCATACACAGCCGGATTCCACTGACCACACCCGCCAGACAGGTCCCGCCTGAGTCGGGTCGAAGATCATCTCAAGACCGATCGTCCTTGGGTCATGTGCGATGAGCGCAACTCCGGCCGCTGCCTGCACCAGTTGTGCAGGTGTGTGCCACGTGGCCACCGTCGCCGCCTGCGCCACCAGATCTGCCCAAGCCTCGTCAGCGCGCGCCCAACCCCGATCGATACAGCCCGGGCAAGGCCCGGCGGACGCATCCAGCACGGGCCCGATGTGTACGGCCGTGGCAGAGAACCAAACAGGAACCAGCCTCTTGAGCAGGGGCGGAGCGTTGATCAAGGACGGCAGCTGGCCCTGGACGAAAACCACAACCTCCGCTTGGGGATCCACGGTCAAGCCCGCCTGAGTGAGCGCTCGCTCGAGCGGCTCGTGCACGACCCCACACGGATGCAGAGCCACTCGGCACACAGCACGGGTGTACTGAACCAGACCCACCGCCTCCAACTGGTCGAGCAGTCCGGTCGCCTCGGAACTGGCGATCCCGTGCGCCTCGGCAGCGACCAAGAGCCTTTCCAGCGCCCGACCCCCGTTGACCAGCGCGAGCCACTTCGGCAGGTCCGGGGGCGCCCCTTCGATCACGACCGCGTGCCGGCCCCACCCGATCTGCAAGACATCATCTGCGCGCCACGCCATCAACGGGTTCCCGATCACTTTGGGCTTCATCCCTGGATGCTCGCGCGATTGCGCTGTGGACAGCACGAGCGCTCCACAGGCACTTCGTGCTAAGCGGCCGTTGGTGGCCAGGCGGTTGTCAAGGCAGAATCGGGGTATGGCCGAAAAGAATGATGCGATGCCGAAGCGGGCCGTGACCCGAACTGCGCGCATGGCCGCCCTGCCCATCGGCTACGCCGGGCGAACAGCCCTGGGGTTGGGCAAACGCATCGGCGGCAAGCCCGCCGAGGTGGTCACCACGGAGATCCAGATGCGCACCGCCGAGCAGATGTTCAAAGTGCTCGGCGAGCTCAAGGGCGGGGCCATGAAGTTCGGCCAGGCTTTGAGCGTGTTCGAGGCGGCCCTTCCTGAGGAGGTGGCCGGGCCCTACCGAGCCACCCTCACACGTCTGCAGGACGCGGCCCCACCGATGCCGGCCCAGACCGTTCATGAAGTGCTGGCCGATCAACTCGGACCCGACTGGCGGGACAGATTCGCCGAGTTCGACGATGACCCAGCCGCCGCCGCCTCCATCGGCCAGGTACACAAGGCCGTGTATCGCGACGGTCGGGCAGTGGCGGTCAAGGTCCAGTACCCCGGCGCGGGCAAGGCGCTCATGGGCGACCTGAACCAGGTCGCCCGGATGGGGAGAGTCTTCGGGGCGATGGTCCCCGGGATGGACATCAAACCCCTGATCGACGAGTTGCGCGCCCGGGTCGCAGAGGAACTGGACTACCTCAAGGAGTCCCGTTCCCAGCGTGCCTTTGCGGTGGCCTACGAAGGGGACCCCGAGTTCCGTGTCCCACACATCCTGGCGGCTGCCCCGCTGGTGCTGGTCAGTGAGTGGGTCGACGGCGTCGGACTGTCGCACATCATCGCCGACGGGACCCGCGAGGAACGCGACCGGTACGCAACGCTGTATCAACGCTTCCAGTTGTCGGGGCCGGCGCGCGCGGGGCTTCTGCACGCAGATCCCCATCCGGGCAACTACCGGGTCACCGAGGACCAGAAACTCGCCGTTCTCGACTTCGGTGCCGTGGCCCACCTGCCGGATGGACTGCCTCGCGCCATGGGCCACCTGCTGCGGGTCGCGATGAACAACGACGCCGACGAAGTGCTTGAAGGCCTACGCGAAGAGGGATTCGTCAAACACGACATCGCCTTGGACGCCCAGGTTCTGCTGGACTACCTGTCACCATTGGTTGAACCTGCCCGCCACGACCTGTTCCACTACGACCGCGACTGGCTGCGCGGGCAGTTCACCCGCCTCAAGGATCCGCGCAGTGAGGAGTTCACGGTCGGGCTCAAGCTCAACCTGCCTCCGAACTACCTGCTTATCCACCGGGTGTGGCTTGGAGGAATTGGCGTTCTGTGCCAGCTCGACGCCAACGTGGCCTCCCGCGCGGAGATCGAACGGTGGGTGCCGGGTTTCACGGATCAGGGCTGACCGACGATGGTGGTAGCGGATGCCACCACCATCGCCTGCCATCTTCAGACCGACGCGAGCACTTCCCCGATCCGGCGCGTCATCCGTTCAGTCGCAGCTGCGTCGGTCTGGACCGCGTCCTTGCGGGGACGCCCGTTGCGCTTCGGGGAGGCGACGGGTAGACCACCGAGGAACAACTCACCTCCCCAAACGCCACAGGTCTCGCCTCTGTCCAGAGCGCCGGTCAAACAATCACGTCGCAAGGGACAGCCGATGCACGCGCCACGGGCACGGTCGATCTCACTGGGTACGTCGGAGAACCACAGGTCGGCCGGACCGGCCACACATGGGATCTCGATAGTCATACTTCACCTCCAAATCGGGCAAACAAAAAGGCCGCGGTTTGCGCCGCGGCCTGGTGGAATTCAGGAGTGCTATCCAGGACGCACCGCGCAGTAGGCAGCAGCAAACGCCACCGCATCAAAAGTGATCTTGTTCATCGTGCTGCTCCTCTCGTGCATCCCAGGACAATCTACGTTGCGATCGCCATTCTACGCAACGGGGTTTGCGGCCACGATCGCGAGCAGTTCCTCGCTGTGGTCGGCGACTAACGCCTTGTGGATGCCGCGGACCCCAGCCAGTGCGCTTCGGTTCGTCGGCCGCGTCCGAGCGATGCCGATCAGCACTGCATCCGTGGCTACCAAGAAGGCCGGGATGGCCTTACCCGTGTCTTCCCGGCGCTGCGCCACCACGCCGCTGCGCCAACTGCGCAGTGCTTCGACCAGACCGATCGGCACATCACTGGGGCATGAGCGACAGGTGCCCATCGCCCGCTCGACGCCGTTGCTCAGGCGTTTGCCGCAGACGCGGCAGCCGGCGACCTCCCGTTTGGCAGGCTTCGCGGGGGGTTTGCGGCGTTGCGCGTCAGGCAGAAACCGGGACGGCTGACGGGTATCGCGTCGTGATCCCCTGGCCGCGTAAGACAACTCCAGCACATCCCTGGCCCGGGTGATTCCGACGTAGAACAGTCGTCGTTCCTCGTCGATGTCCACGAACTCACCCTGGTAGCGCAGCGGCAGCCCACCCTCGTACAACCCCGGCATGAAAACCGCGTCCCACTCCAGGCCCTTCGCGGAATGCAAGGACGCAATAGTGACTGCTGCGGCGACGGGGGCGTCATCGTTCTCAGCCCGCTCGTCGAGGTCCGCGATCAAGTCGGCCATCGATGTGTGGGAGCCCGCGAGCCCGACCAAGGCGGCCAGAGACTCCCACTGCTCACGTTGCGCCTGCCCCAGAGGCGGGGTCGGGCTGTAACCAACCGGTTCGAGAGCGGCCGCGACCTGCTCGGCGACCGGGGCGTCACTGTCGTGCCTGGCAGCCACTCGAAGCAGCGAGACCGCCCTCTTGACCTCCGGCCTTTGCATGAATCGGGCACTGCCCCGGACCGTGTAGGCAATCCCCTGGGCGTGCAAGGCAGCTTCGAAGCGGGCGGTCATGGCATTGATCCGAACCAGAATGGCCACCTTCTCGGCGGGGACGGCGTCCAGAAGGGACTTGATCGACTGGGCCACAGCCGCCGCCTCGTCCTGCTCGTCGTCGTAGACCTTGGTGCTGACCGGGAGACCAGGCTCTCTTTGGGACACCAGCTGCAGACGTTCGCGGCCCTGACCCCCGTCCAGCACCTTGTTCGCCAGGCTCACGATCTGCGGGGAGCAGCGGTAGGAGCGGGTCAACTGCAGCGCCGCGGCCTGCGGCCACCGGGACCGGAACGACAGCAGGTACTCACTGGTGGCACCAGCGAACGTGTAGATCGTCTGGGAGGGATCGCCGACCACGCACAATTGTTCCCCGGCCCCGAGCCAGCCTTCGATCACGCGCTGCTGCAGCGGGGAGACATCCTGGTACTCGTCGACAGTCACCCACCGGCACCACTGCCGAACCTGTTCGGCGAGCGTGATGTTGTCCGAGATCAGCCCCGCATTGAGCAGCAGGATGTCCTCGAAGTCAAGGACGCCGGCGGCAGCCTTGGCATCTTCATACCCCTGGTACACCTCACTCAATCGCTGCGCCAGCACTCCGTCATTGGTCACCTGCTCCGGGGACAGGCCGACAGCTTTGGCGCGCTCGATCTCGCTAGTGACATCACGGCGACCCGCGTCGTCCAGCCTGATCCCGGCCTTCTGCAGTGCCGTCATCACCAAGGGGTATTTGGACGACTGGATCCTGGGCAGCTGTCCACCCACGGCCCTCGGCCACATCCACTGCAATTGCCGCAGGGCCTCGGAGTGAACGGTCCGCACCCGCACGTCGGGCACAGACATGGCCCGTAGACGTCGACCGAACTCCCCTGCCGCCCGCGTGGTGAAAGTGACCACGAGGCTTCGCCGCGGATCCATCGAGCCAGTGGCCACCCCGTAGGCGACACGATGGGTGAGCGCTCGTGTCTTGCCCGTCCCGGCACCGGCGAGGACGACGACTGGGCCACTGACCGCACGCGCCACCTCGGCCTGCTCGGGGTCGAGGGGAGCCAGAATCTCGTCAGGGTGCACGCGTCGATCCTCACACCAGGCACCGACATCCGCGCCAGCCCCCTGTGGAAACCGGGTCTCACCTGCTCCAGGTGTGCGGGATCGGCTCCCCGAACCAGTCGGCGATCAGATGGTGAGCCACCGAGATACGCGGCGGGATCCGAAGCGTGCCCTGCTGGGCTCTGTCCCGGAACTGCTCACGGCTTACCCAGACCGTCTCAGCGATCTCCTCCCCATCGGGTGTGGTGGGCTGGGAGTGGGTATGGGCCGTGAAAGCAATCATGATGGATGACGGGAACGGCCACGGTTGTGTCGCCCGGTACTGCACGCCCGCGACGTCGACCTGCACGTCGGCCTCCTCCGCAACCTCGCGAACCACGGCCTGCTCGAACGTCTCGCCCGGCTCAACGAAACCGGCCAGCGTGGAGTACCAGCCCGCCGGCCACACGGCCCGTCGCCCTAGCAGTGCGCGCTGTTCGTCGTCGATCACCAGCGTGATGACTGCGGGGTCGGTACGGGGGAAATGCTCGGACTCGTCGCGAGGGCAGCGGCGCACCCAACCCGCCCGCACACTGTCGGTAGGCGACCCACATCGAGGGCAGTGGGTGTGACTCTCGTGCCAGTTGTCCAGCGCCACGGCCGTGAGCGCTGCTGAGCGTTCCACCGGATCGAGCTCATCGATCACCGTGCGCAGATCCACGGTCGTCGGCGTGCGCCCCCGCACGGCGAACCACGGAGACGACCCGACAAGACCGAGCAGGATGGCATCTGCGCGTTCACCCGACGAGCCGGTGGCCACATCAACATGCCCCTTGTGAACCGCCACCACGCGCTTGTCCGGGTGTCTCCACAACTCGTCAAGACGCGCAGCGTCGAGACGCGCAGCCTCGTCGCGGTCGAAGAAGTCGCTCTCAGCGGTGGGCCACACCAGCCAACCGTAACCTCTGTGTCAGGATTGGCCAGCATGGGCGATTTCATCCGGCAACTCACAGGCGTGCGCTTCATCGCAGCCGCCTGGGTGATGCTCTACCACTTCCAGCCGGCGCTGGCGGCCAGCGGCCTGCTCGTTCCGATACTGCACGAGTTCCTTCGATTGGGATCCGTCGGCGTCGACCTCTTCTTCGCCTTGTCGGGCTTCATCCTGACCCACACGTATCTGAAACGAATGGGTTCGACGTTGACCTGGTCGGGCAGCCTCAACTTCTGGTGGCTGCGCCTTGCCCGGGTGTACCCGGTGTACTTCGTGATGCTCAACGTCGCTGGGCTGGCAGCCCTGGCCCAAGGGCTCGTGACCGGTGAGGGACGCCGCGATTGGATGACGTTCCCCTCGTACCTCAAGCAGGTGCTGATGATCCAGGAATGGGGCCCAGATCCCTCTCGTGGGTGGAACTTCCCCGCGTGGTCGCTGTCGATGGAATGGCTGGCGTACCTGTTCTTCCCGTTGCTGGTTCTCATCCTGTGGCGGGTTCGCGACAGGCTCGCGCCACTGGCGCTGGCCGGCATCGCGTTCCTGTGCCTGACCCCGCTGCTGTACATCGGGATCACCCGCGACGACGACCCCTTCCTCGTCCAGGGCTGGGCCAGCACCATCCGGATCGCGACCGAATTCACCGCCGGTAGCTTCACCTACCTGGCAGTGCGCAAGTGGCAGGACAATCCCTCGGCCAAGCGGCCTGCGGCAATCCTGGCCTGGGTGGTCCCGGTGGCGATCCTGGTCATCGCGGTGGCGATGGGCAACATCCCGGCGCTGCAGTGGGAGGGCCTTCCGGACGAGGCACCACGCGGCTATGTGGTCGTGATCCCGCTGCTCGTTCTGTGGATCGGCGCCCTCGCGTTGAGCAACGGGCGGCCCTCGAAGTTCCTGAGCACGCACACCCTTGTTGTGGGTGGTTTCATTTCGTACTCGCTCTACTTGATCCACATCGTGTGGTACGGCCTGTGGCGCGCCGGCATGGACGTAATTGGGATCGAGAGCGGACCGCTCTATCTGCTCAGCACCCTTTTCCTGATCGCCTCGACAGTCGGGCTGGCCTACCTGATGTGGCGGCGCGTGGAGGAGCCTGCCCGCGAATGGATGCGCAGCAAGGTCGGGGTTCGGCGGATACCCACGGAGGAAGCCGGGGAACAGGCCCGCTGAAGTGAAGATACGGGTCGCCAGCTTCAACCTCCTGCACGGGATGCGTGTGCTCGGGGGTGCTGTGGAGGCAGACACCGACGCGCTGATCGATTCGGTGCGACAACTCGACTGCGACGTACTCGGCATGCAAGAGGTCGACGCCGCACAGATTCGCAGCAAGATGACCGATCAGACGGCCGTGGCGGCAGCGGCACTGGATGCCTCACACTGGCGGTTCGTGCCCACGGTGGTCGGCACGCCAGGACCCGGGGCCACGTTTCGCCCAAGCACCGCCAGCGATATCGAGGCGGCTTCGCGCGGCGAGTACGAGAACCCGCTGTACGGGGTGGGTCTGGTCAGCCGGATACCGGTGCTGCAGTGGCACCACCTGCTGATGGAGCCGTCCAAGCGAACCCTGCCGCTGTTGGTGCCCGGAGACCCGCGGCCGAAGTTTCTGCGTGTCCCGGATGAGCCGCGGGCGGCCCTTGCCGCAGTCCTGGACCTCCCGACCCCGGTGACGGTTGCCACAGCTCACCTGTCGTTCGTGCCGCTGTTCAACATCAGCCAATTGCGCAAGGTCAAGGCTTGGCTGGCGGGCCTGCCGCGCCCACTGATCCTAATGGGCGACTTCAACCTGCCCGGCCACATCCCGGCCCGGGTCACGGGCTGGTCCGAGGCCGAACTCGGGCCCACCTACCCCGTGTTCAAACCGCGCGTGAGGTTCGACCACATCCTGTCCGACGGTGTAAAAGCGCACTGCGCGCGCGTACATCCGTTGCCGGTGTCCGACCACTGCGCAGTGACAGCAGAGTTTGCCCTATGACGCATCAGCGGTGAGCATCTGCTCGAGCTCAGCCTCCCCCGGCAGTCCGGGGCGGACCACCTGGCCATCGCGTACGTACACGAAGGCTGCGCCCACCGCTTCGACCGGCACACCCGTATGCCGAGCCCAGGCAAGGCGATAGATCGCCAACTGCAACGGGTCTGCGGTGTGGTCTCGGTTGGTCTTCCAGTCGACCACGTCCCAGGTCCCGTCCGGGTTGGCGAACACGGCGTCGATGACACCAATGATCGAAAGGCCGCCCACTTTGACGACAACCTCGGTCTCCACCGCATGGGGCACCATCTGCGCGAACGGCGTCCGCCGGTACCCCTCGATCAGATCCTGCAGGTCGTCGGGGGCCAGGTCGGCATCCACAGCCGCGTCCCATTCGGGCACCAAGGACAACTGCTCGAACTGAGCAGCCACCCACTCGTGGAACCGGGTTCCCCGTGCCGCCGCCTCGTTGGTGACCCGGGGCATCGGACGCGCCAGATCCAGGGCAAGCGCCTCAGGATCTTTGTGCGCGCGCATCACCAGCGACGTGCTCATCACGGCTGGCAGATCCACAGACGTCACCGGCCGGGACTGTTCCACCTCGCGGGCGACGACCGCCCGAATGTCCGTGTCGATGCGATCCAACCACGCAGACTCGGAGAGCGTGAGCGGCTCATCGGTCGCCGGCGGAGGCTGTACGAGGGTGAACACTGCATCGCCTCGCGGCCACGCGACGTCGCCCGCCTCGGACGCGGGGCACGTTTCTGAGGCCTCATCGACCCACACATCCGTGCGGACTCCTGGCACTTGCGCGACCTGCAGCAGGTATGGGCTCGGCGCCTTGAGGATTCCGTTGTGAGACCACCAGGAACCGCTCGCGAAGAGCACGTCCCGCGCCCGGGTGAGGGCCACGTAGGCCAGCCGGTCCTCCTCCCAGCGGTCATTGAGTTTGTACTGCTCATGCAATGACTGCTGGGCCTTCTTGTAGGCTCCCGGCTCCCAGGCAGGAAGCGAGGGCAACCGGGACCTGTCGCCACGCAGTGGGTAGGGAAGGCAGTTGTAGTTCCTCACCCATAGGGAACGACCGATCGAAGAAGGGAAGACCCCATCGCTGAGCGCGGGAACGAATACACACTCCCATTCCAGGCCCTTGGCCCGATGAACCGTCATCACGCGCACTGCGTTGCCGCGCACGGGGAAGTCCGTGTCGGGCATCTCGTCGAGGTGTTCGGCGAAGTCCAGCCACCGCAGGAAGGCCCCGACGCCTGGGTCGTCGTGGGCGCTGCGGTATCCCGCGATCACGTCGAACAGCGCGGAAAGGCCATCGATGCGCGTCTCAGCCGCCACACCGAGCCGCACTTCGACGCCGAGCCCGCACACATCCACCGCCCGGTGGGCCGCCTCCTCCACCCCCAGCACGAGGGCGGGCCGCATCAGGTCGAGCATCTGCGTGAACTCCAGCAACCTTTCCCGGGCCTGGGCGCTGACCCGCGATCCGGGGTCGTACACCGCCTCCAGAAGGCTGGCCACATCCACCGGGTCGGTCTGCGCAACAGCATCTTGTAGTTCTTTGGCAAAGTCGCTGTCCTCAGTGACCCCACCGGGATCAGCAAGCCATCTGGCACGCTCACCGAGCGCGGCAAGGTCCCGGTCGCCGATTCGCCACTGGGGTCCGGTGAGCAGTCGGACCAGAGAACCGTTGTCCGCGGTCTCGAGGACACGAAGCAGGCTCAGCACCTCGACCACCTCGGGCAAGTGCAGAACCGAACCCAGCGCCGCCGCTGCCACCGGGATTCCAGCCTCGCGAAACTGGGCGGCGACCTCCAGCACATAGGCATTGGTCCGGCACAGCACGGCAATCTCCTCGGCAGACCGGCCGGCTTCCAACTGGGCGCGCACTTGAGCCACCAGCCACTGGACCTCGTCGTCCCAGGTGTCGAACAGCGCTGCAGTGACCGAGGCCTGCCGCTCGCCGGCCGGCTGCAGGCCGATGACCCCCGGGTGCTGGGAACGGACCTGAGCCGCCACGGCGTTGGCCACTTCCAGGATGAGCGTGCCCGAACGCCGGTTGATGCTCAGAGTGCGCACGGGTGCCACTCCGGCTGCGGTCGCGAAATCCTGTGTGAACCCGTCGATGTTCGCCACCGAGGCTCCGCGCCATCCGTAGATCGCCTGCAGCGGGTCGCCCACAGCGGTCAGCGGGAAACCCCGGGCGAACAGGTTCTGCAGCATGACCCTCTGGGCAACAGATGTGTCCTGGTACTCGTCAACCAAGACCACCCGGTACTGCTCCCGGAGTCCCTGTTGTACCTGCTCGACCCGACTGACCTCGACAGCCAACCGCATGAGGTCGGCGAATCCGACCACGGCCTGCCGGGACCTGTCGGCGCGCACCTCCTCAACCACCTGCGATGCGAGGATACGGCGCCGCGCGGCCTCGACTGCGTCCAACGCATCCTTCACCGTTTCGCCCGACAGTGACGCGATGAACTGCTGGTCGTGGTCACGCAACTGCTCGGGTGTGACCAGGTGCTCGGACAATTCATCGTCGAGGGTGGACACCCGGTCACTGACCGTGCGGATCACCGACGTCCCGAGTTGCTCACACGCCACCTTGCTGCGGGCCACCGATCGAAAGGTGTCCACCGCCAGATCGGTGGGTGTGAGCAGGGTCGCCGACGGTTCGGCCCCGACCAGCAGGCCCCATTGGGAGATCAGGTCCATCGCGAATGCGTGGTACGTGGCGATCGTGGGATCACCCTGCTGCTCCGGGCGCGCCTGCGGCAAACAGTCGAGCAAACCGCGGATGCGCGATCCGAGTTCACCCGCGGCCTTCTTGGTGAACGTGAGCCCAAGTACATGTTCGGGTTCCACCTGACCCGTGCCCACCAGCCAGAGCACACGAGCCGACATCACAGCAGTCTTGCCCGAACCCGCACCGGCCAGCACCAGCATCGGTCCGGTGATGGGGGCGCTGATCGCCGCCCATTGCTCATCGCTGGGGTTGAAACCCAGGATCCCGACCAGGTCCTCGCGGTTCACGGCCGCACCTCCTTGCCTCTCGGGTCGGCCGGGCAGGATGTCGCCACAACGCACACCCTGCAGAACGGGCCGGGCCGGGCGGGGGCGATCTCTGCGCGCAGGCCTGCTACCGCGGTCTCCAGCACTGGCTCAAGCCAGTCCGGCACGTCGGGGGTCTGCTGGGTCATCACCTTCGCCCCCAGCTCAGGTTGCTTCTTGGGAGGGTCCTCCCGCAGGAACAACAACTGCGCGATCGCGTCGCCACCCGGACCCAAGGCACCTAAGTCCGCGACCCATCTGTACAGCCCGAGTTGCACGTGGGTGGCGGCGTCAGCCACCCGGATCGGCTTGCCGGTCTTGAAGTCCGTAATGAGCAGCTGCTCATCGACCCGGTCCACCCTGTCGGCCTTACCGCGCACCACGACCGACTCGCCGCAATCAAGATCGATCTGCTGTTCGAACGCAATCTCGGCGCCGACGAAGTCCCCCGCAGTGTTCTGCATCCACCTGAGCAATCGGCGGGTGGCCGCGCGGGCTTGCTCGCGTTCGAAACGCGACTGCCATCCCGCCTCATAACCGACCGCATGCCACACCCCTTCGAGCACCTCGTCGATGTCCTCCTCCCGCGCGGCCAGCTCCCCGGAGGCCACCGCTTGGGCACACAGATGCAGGATGTTGCCGAACGCGAGCTTCGTGTTCGTGGGGCCCTGGGCCTTGACCTTCTTCTCCATGAACCAACGTCGAGGACAGCCGACGTAGCCCTCAACGGCAGAAGCCGACAGTTGCAAGGGCTTCTGGACGTCGAACCAGGGCTGCTCGTCGTTGGTCGTCCAATCGCGATGACCCCACCAGCGCTGGGGATCCGCCCACGGGAAGATCGGGTTGCCCCTGGCATCCAGGTCGTCGGCAAGCGCCAAGAGTCGTTGCCAGACCGCCTGCCGCAGCGCATCGGAGATGTCTGGTTCCAGCAGTTGCTGACGCAAGCCCGCGACTACTCCGGCGGGGGTCAAGGGCGTGCGCGGCCGACCCTTCACCGTGATGACGTCGACGTCCCCGGCAGCCAATTCCAGGAAGGCCGACGGCTCGGGGCCATCCTCGGTCAGGCTCTTGACCGCGGCGATCACCAGCGCTCGTGACGCTCGGGTGCATGCCACGAAGAACAGCCGCCGTTCATCGAGCATCTGCTGCTCACGCCAGCCCTGCTCCTGCGACGTCAGCAGAGATGCGCGTGCCCTCAGATCCGGCCAGGCTCCGTCCTGCACGCCCGCCACAATGACCAGGGGCCACTGGGTGCCCTTGGCGCGGTGTGCTGTGAGCAGGCGCACGGCGTTACGGTTCCAGTTCTTCTGCCGGTTGGGAGCCGCGGGAATGACCTGTGCATCCAGCTGTTCCAGGAACTGCGAGACGTTACGAACGGACTCGAACGCCTCGTCCATCTGCTCGGCCTGATCGAACAACTCCATCACCGCGTCAAGTGCTTGATTGGCTTCCCTGGCACGCCTACCCCCGGCCAGTGCCTCCCGGCGCAGATGCTGCGGCCAGGAAGTGGCCTGCCACACTCCGTCGAGGATCCGTGAGGGCGCCAGACCATCGGCGGCATTCTGTTCGGCGACCTCCAAGATCTGGGCGAGGCGGCCCGCGCGCTGTGCCAGGTCCGGGTCGACGTGGGCGAGGAGTTCCTGATCGCGCAAAGCCTGCACGATCAGCTCGGCCGAGGAACGGGCAGCCGGCGACTGGGTCCTGTCATGCTGGCGCAGGCTGCGACCCAGTCGGGTGATGTCTTGCGGACCCAGCCCACCCAACGGCGAAGTCAGAAGGGAGACGGCTCGGTCCCCGGTCAGTCCGCTCTGCCGGTCGGCAGCGACCCGGAGCACGTCCAGCAGCGGACGGACCGACGCTGTGAGTGCCAACGGGATGTCGTCACGTGCGATCTGGATGGGGATGCCGGCGGCGAGAAACGCCCGCTGCAGCGCAGGGATGTCACGGTTGCCCGAACGCACCAGAACCGCCATGTCAGACCAGTCCAACTGGAGTCCCTCGAACACCTGCGAGGTGCCGGCGTGGACCCGCCGCAACAGGTCGCAGATGTGGTCGGCTGCAGCCGCCTCGGACTCATATGTCCGGATGGAGACCTGTCCCGCCGGGTCGCCCTGAGCCTCGGGCATGCGATGCCTTCGGACCTCCTCGACCGGCACCGGACCCAATGCGTTGCTCGGCACCACTCTGCGGGCGACCTCTGCGATCTGGCCGCCGAAACGACGGGTGGCGCCCAAGGCGATGGTGGTGCAGGACGGGTAGGGGAAGTCCTGGTCGAACCGAAGGATGCCGTGGGCATCGGCTCCCCTGAACCCGTAGATCGATTGGTCGGGGTCACCCACCGCCACCACGTCGGCCCCATGGGCTGCCAGGGCGCGCAGCAGCCCGACTTGGGCCGGATCGGTGTCCTGGTACTCGTCGACGAAGATCGTCCTGATTCTGCGAACCTGCTCCGGGGGCTGGCTGCTCACCACAGTCGTGGCCCGGCGGATCAACTCCGCATAGTCCATCGCTCCGGCGAAACCGATGATGTCCAGATACTCCCCATAGATCGCTTCGACGCTTGCGAACGGTCCGTCACCACCGGGCGCAGGCGCCTGACCCCGGGACTGCCGCGCGGCGATGTACTGACGGACCTGGTCGGTGAGGCCGCGGCTGGTTCTGGCCACCTCCAACTGCTCCGGTAGGAACGAGGTCTTGGCGACGATCTCACGCAGCACTGCGTCCTGCTCGGGTGCACCCATCAGCCGCAGTCCGGGGGCGTGGGACATCAACAGCCTGAACGCCAGGGAGTGGAACGTGGTCGCCACCGGCACCGCTTGGGAGCCGACGGCGAGCCTGTCACGCAATTCCTGAGCAGCCAGACGCCCATACGTCAGGACCAGCATCGACTCGGCCGGTTCCCCCTGCTTCAGACGTGCATGCACGGCCGCCACTATGACGCTGGTCTTGCCCGTACCGGGACCGGCAAGAACGCGCAGATTCCCGCGTCCATGGGTTATGACTGCCGCTTGCGCCGGGTCGGGTCTGAATGAGTAGGTCCCCGCCGTCGGCCAGTTGAGTTGGATGGCCATGCGCACAGCACATCACAGGGGTGCGACATCCGCGCCGCACGCACACCCAAGGCGCCACGGACACGCACACGGTCACGGCAGCGGGCATCTGTCACCATTCAGAGGTGACCAGCGCAGACTCCAACCAGGCGGCCGGCCCGCCGGAGCCTGCTGGCGAGGGCGAGCACCCCACGATCAGACTCACTGGGCACTTCAACCCGGCCCCGAACGGGTCGGCCGAGACCCCAACCGTCGATCTGGATCCAGCACCGCTGACTGGCTCCCCGTTCGCTCCGGAACCGGAGGGCAGCCCCGAGCAGAGTCCTGAACCCGACTCCGCACCCCCCCGACCGCCCGCCCAGATGCCACCGGCACCCACCATGGGCCGCGAAGCAGATCCCGAGACAGTGGTCATCGAGGCCGACGTCATCCCACGGCGCCTTCGTCGCCCGATCGACCTCTTACGACTTGTCTCCGCCTTCGCAACGTCGGCTCTGATCCTGGCCGTTTCGTACTTCGCCTCATCGACCGCCCAGGGCCTGGAATCCGACCTCACCAAAGCGTCCGGGCGCATCCCGGAAGTGATTGTGGTCGCCGCAAACCTCATCGGCCTGCTCGGCGTCCTGGCCCTGCCCATCGCCGCGGCGTTCGATCTCATGCTGCGCCGACGCGGCCGGATGCTGGCCGAGGCGCTGGCGGGACTCGCGGTGGGGGTGCTGCTGACCACGGCAGTCGCCTGGCTGATCACCCGCTACCCCAACCCGCGCCTGCTCGTCACGCTCACGGGCCAGGAGACCCCGGGACAGTTGCCGCCGCTCAACGCCATCCTGGCCGGCTTGGTTGCGTTCATCACGATCGCCAGACTCATCGAACGCCCGCGCTTCGGACCTGTCTCGCTGGTGGTTGTCGCGGCCATCGTGCTGGCCAACGTGGTCACCGGTGGAATCACCGCGACCGCGCTGGCGCTGTCCATCCTGATGGGCTGGGCCGTGGGGCTCGCGATGCGCTACAGCCTGGGCACACCGACCACGCGCCCCTCGGGTTTGTCTGTGGCCACTGCTCTGGAAGAAGTCGGGTATCCGGTCACGGTGCTTCGGGCCCACCGCGAATTCAGCGCAGGCCGACGTTATGTGGCCACCACCCGGTCCGGCGAGACGCTGAACGTGCTCGTGCTGGACCGCGACCTCGAAGGGGCCGGCGTCGCTGCAAGCGTGTGGCGCACGCTGCGCGTACGCGACGACAGCGCGCCCTCCCGGATGAGCATGCGGCGCAGACTCGAGCGCACAGCCCTTCAGGCCTACGCCGGGGTCGCTTCCGGCGCGCCCACCCCCGAACTCCTGGCCGCCGTCCAGGTCAACGAGGACGCCGCCCTGGTGGCCTTCCCACGCATCGACGGCCGCACGTTCGACCAGATCGGCGCCGACCTCACCGACGCCGACTTGGACAGCGCCTGGCGCGCTGTTCGCACCATGCACGACAGGGGCATCACCCACCGATCGCTGACAGGCAGTCACCTGCTGCGCGACGACCACGGAAAGATATGGCTGCTGCACTCCGAGGACGGTTCGATCGCCGCAAGCGACGTGGCTCAGAGAGTGGATCTGGCTGAACTGCTGTGCACCCTGTCCATGCTCACCAGCCCGGACCGGGCGGTTGCCTCAGGCCAGCGGGTTCTCGGGCCACTGCGACTGGTCAAAGCCCTGGGAGTGCTGCAACCCATCGCCTTGAGCTCCGAGACCCGTAAGGCGATCCGCAAGCGCAAAGCGATCCTTGTGGAGCTGCGCGACCTGTTGCTTGAGATGTCGCCGAACCCGAACCCCGAACAGGTGGAACTGGAGCGGCTGCGGCCACGACTTCTCCTGACGCTGGTTGCGGGCACGGTGGCGGGCTACATCCTGCTGACCCAACTGGCGCAGGTGAACCTCAACACCCTGCTGACCGATGCCCGCTGGGATCTCGTGTTCGTTGCCCTCATCCTCTCCGGGCTGACCTACATCGCCGCAGCCATGGCACTGGACGGGTTCGTGCCCGAGAAACTGCACTTCTTCCGCACGTTCCAAGCCCAATTGGCTGCCTCCTTCGCCACCCTCATCTCACCGCCGACCCTGGGTGCCGTGGCGGTCAACCTGCGCTACCTGCAAAGGGCGGGTGTCCATCCAGCTCTCGGGGCAGCCAGCGTCGGGGTCTCCCAAGTCATGGCGTTCGTGGTACACCTGCTGCTCCTGCTCGGGTTCGGTGTGGTGGCTGGGACGCGTGCGGAGAACGAATTCACCCCACCTTCGTGGGCCGTCTTCGTCATCGTCGTGGGCCTTGTCGCGGCTATCCTGTTGCTGCTGCTGCCGTGGAGCCGGCACTGGATCACCCGGCGAATCCGTCCGATCTTCCAGCAGGTGGGGCCTCGGCTGCTGACCCTGCTGCAGCAGCCGAGGAAGCTCAGCAGCGGAGTGGGCGGGATCCTGCTGCTCAACCTCGGCTACATCGCGTGTCTGACAGCGTGCGTGTGGGCCTTCGGGGGATCGGCCCCCTTGGCCGCCATCGCCGTCGTCTATCTGGCTGGTGCGACCATCGGGCAGGCCGCTCCCACCCCTGGTGGTCTGGGTGCTGTGGAGGCCGCGCTGGCGGCAGGTCTGACCGCAGCCGGGATCCCCGGCGGCATCGCCGTCTCGTCGGTACTGCTGTTCCGGCTCGCCACGTTCTGGCTGCCCACCATCCCGGGCTGGTTCGCCTTCAACTCCCTGCAGAAGAACGAGTTGCTGTGAGCCCTAGTAGTTGGGCTTCTCCGGCTCGATCTGGTTGACCCATGCGACCACGCCGCCGCCCACGTGCACGGCGTCGGCGAAACCAGCCGCTTTCACCAGCGCGAGCACCTCGGCCGATCGACCACCGATCTTGCAGGTCAGGACGACCTGCTTGTCCTGGGGAAGGGTTCCCAAGGCTTCACCAGACAGGAACTCCCCCTTCGGCACAAGGACCGCACCCGGGATGTTGACGATGTCCCATTCGTTGGGTTCGCGCACGTCGATGAGCACGAAGTCGCGCTCGCCGCGCTGTCGTTGCTCCAGCATCAGTTGCAGGTCCTTGACACTGATCGTGGAGTCCCTGGCGGCTTCGGCGGCCTCGTCGGAAACCGTGCCGCAGAAGTAGTCGTAGTCGATCAAGCCGGTCACCTCGATCGTCTCCGGGTGCTTGCGGATCTTGACCGTGCGGTAGCTCATCTCCAGGGCGTCATAGATCATCAACCTGCCCAGCAGCGTCTCCCCCACGCCGGTGATCAGCTTGACCGCCTCGGTGCCCATGATCGAACCGATCGATGCACACAGGACTCCCAGCACGCCACCCTCGGCACACGAGGGAACCATCCCGGGCGGCGGCGGCTCGGGGTACAGGTCGCGGTACTGCGGGCCCTGCGACTCCCAGAACACCGAGGCCTGACCTTCGAACCTGAAGATGGAGCCCCAGACGTAGGGCTTGTCGAGCAGGACGCAGGCGTCGTTGACCATGTAGCGGGTCGCGAAGTTGTCCGTCCCGTCGACGATCAAGTCGTACTGGGCGAAGATCTGCAGCACGTTGTCGTTGTCGAGGCGTTCGTTGTGCACGACCACGTTGATAAGAGGGTTGATCTCGGCGATCGCGTCGGCTGCTGACTCAGCCTTGGGACGGCCGATGTCGCTTTGCCCGTGGATGATCTGGCGCTGCAGGTTCGACTCGTCAACCACGTCGAACTCGACGACACCCAGCGTCCCCACCCCAGCGGCCGCCAGGTACATCAGCGCCGGGGATCCGAGACCCCCAGCACCCACGCACAGGACCCTGGCGTTCTTCAGGCGCTTCTGCCCCATCATCCCGATCTCGGGGATGATGATGTGCCGGCTGTACCGGCGCACTTCGTCAACTGTCAGGTCGGCCGCGGGCTCGACCAATGGCGCTAGTTTCACCACATACTCCAGGGGGTTGGTTCCTTCGCACAACCGTGCCATGACCGGTGGCGTGCAGGACTCCCGGGGGGTATCGCGATGCAGTGCGCACAGGCCCGCCCCATGCCAGACTTCCCACATGGTTCAAGTGGCTTCTCCACCGGACACGGCCCTGAAGTCGAGGTGGGTCGGATTCCACGTCGTGTTCGCGGTCGTGGCTGTGGTCGTGCTCCTGGTACCGGTTACGCAGATCGGCATCCGGGTGATGGCCCTGGTTGTCATCTACAACGTCGCGCTGCCGATCGTGGCCCGGCGAACCTCCGATGATGCTCTGTGGATCACGTGGGCCGTACTGGCGCCGATGAGCGTGCTGATGGTCCTTCCGGACTGGTTCCTGTCCGCAGTGTTGGGCACACTCAACTTCCCCAATACCGGCGCCTGGTACATCGGGACGATGCCCATCTTCATGGCAGGCATGTGGACAATCGCGCTGCTGCCACTCATGATGATCGGCCGTGAGGTTGAAGCCCGCCGCGGAGCCGCGAACGCCTTCGTCACGGTCGCGATCGCAGGATTGTGCCTGTTCATTGCCGCCGAGTGGGTCGCCCCGGCGATCCCTCTGTGGGAGCCAGTGGACGTGGCAAGGGTTGCGGGGGTCGCCGTGTACGTCCTGCTGCCCGAGGTGGCTTTGTGCATCGCCACGTACGCCCTGGTACGCGGCGCCCGCAGCCGTGCGGCCTTGGCAAACATCGCAGGGATCATCGCGATCCCGTTCATGTACTTGGGGATGCTGGTCAGCAGCTACCAGTTCCTCGGCTGATCACGCGTACGGCTCGATGAGATGGCGCCATGCCCGCTCGACCATCTCCGGATGCTCCATCTGTGACACGTGGCCCGAACGCGGCAGGATCATCACGCGCGAGTGCAGGAAATGCTTCGACGCCCGCCGGGCGGACCGGGCGTTGACCAGTTTGTCCTGCTGGCCGTAGATGAGCAGGACCGGCACCTTGACACGCTCAGCCAGTTTCCAGGGCGCGTCGGGGCCACGATCGAAGTAGGTCCCCAAAATCCCGCGCAGGGCCGATTGGAACGCCTCGCCGACCCACGGCTTCTGCGCCAGCAGGCGGACATCCTCCTGCGCCTCCGCGACCCGCTGCGGCGGGACACACGAGGGGTCGGCGTAGACGAGGTTGAGCGTGGCCTGCACCCGCTTCTCGACCGGTAGTTTCGCGATTCGTGTCGCGAGGCGTTCGCCGACTCCGGGCAACGCGATCACGGGCAGTTGCACGTTCGTGCGCATCGGCACCAGGTCCGGCATCGCCGGCGAGATCAACGTCATCGATCGCACGAGGTCGGGATGCCGGCCCGCCAACTGCACGCTGATCGCCCCGCCCATCGAATTTCCGAACAGATGGATCGGTTCGGAGAATCGCTTGGCCACCAGATCCGCGAGCACGTCGGCCTGCGCCTGCGGCGTGTAACTACCACTGGCCGCCGGACCGCTGCGCCCGAATCCGGGAAGATCCGGGGCAACACAATCGAGACGGTCCGACAGCATCCACATGAGATCGGTCCAGTTCGTGGAGTTGCCACCGAGACCATGTACAAAGAGGGCCGGCGCGCCGCCGCCCACCTCGCGGATGAACATGTCATTTCCGTCGATCCGGGACTCGATTCCCGGCACCCGCTCTCGCACCGTCATCGTCCTACCGTAGCGCCGCCACAACGATCACGAGGCCATCCGAGACACCTAACCTACTGCTGAGTAACATAGGTCAATGTGTCCTCCGCCGAGCCTGCCCGCCGAGGAGTCCGGCTGCCCCGCCAAGCCCGGCGCGAGCAGTTACTAGCCTCGGCCCAAGAGGTTTTCGTCGAGCGGGGCTACCACGCGGCGGCGATGGACGAGATCGCCGAGACCGCGGGCGTGAGCAAGCCGGTGCTGTACCAGCACTTCCCCAGCAAACTGGACCTCTACCTGGCGCTACTGGAACAGTCCAGTCAGGATCTGGTCGATCGAGTGCAATTGGCCCTCGACGGAACCCATGACAACCACCTGCGGGTGCGGGCCGCTATTGAGGCCTACTTCGCATTCGTAGACGACAAGGCGGCCGCCTTCCGGCTGATCTTCGAGAGCGACCTCACCAATGAGCCGGCCGTGGGGGCCATCGTCGAGGGCACCGACTCCCGCTGCGCCTTGGCGATCAGTCACGTGATCGCCGCCGACACCGGGCTCCCGGAAGACCAGTCGATGCTGATGGCCACTGGTTTGACGGGGATGGCGCAGACCGCTGCCCGCTACTGGCTGCGCGAACAGGGGCGGATCCCGCGCGATCAGGCATCCCACATCATGTCCGTGCTCGCCTGGCGCGGGGTCTCCGGTTTCCCCAAGACCGACGCGCGCACCTGATTGGTGCCGGGGCCCGCGCACCCCAAACCGTCCGCGTTCAACACCCCAAACCGTCCGCGCCCAACACCCCAAACCGTCCGCGTTAGAGGTTGTGCTGTTCGTTAGCAAATACACGCGTGGATTCGCTAACCAGGACCACAACCTCTAACCAGGACGTCACACCGGTCGGCCAACAACCCCGAGCTGCGTGCGGGGGAACCGCCGCAGCCCAAGACCGGGCTGGCGCCTCACTTACGCTCGGACCGGCCACCCCAAACCGTCCGCGTTAGAGGTTGTGCTGTTCGTTAGCGAAATACACGCGTGGATTCGCTAACCAGGACCACAACCTCTAACCAGGACGTCACACCGGTCGGCCAACAACCCCGAGCTGCGTGCGGGGGAACCGCCGCAGCCCAAGACCGGGCTGGCGCCGGCCACCGACGGCGAGGCAAGTGGCCGGCCTCCCCGACACGCCCCACCCTGTGCGCCCTGCGCGAACGGGCCGGTTCCGCTCAAGACGCACGGTCCGGGCTGACGTAGTCTTTCGCTGTGGCCAAAGCAGCAGCGAAGAACCCCATCGAAGTCAAGATCGGCGTTCAGCACTCCCCCCGTGAGATCAGCCTCGAGGTAGCGGACACCGCAGAGCAGGTACGCGCCATCGTGGATCAGGCCGTGCTTGAAGGTGGCGTCATTCACCTCACTGACGTCCGAGGCCGCCAGGTCATCGTGCCAGCCGCCCAGTGCAGTTACATCGAGATCGGCCCGCCCGAGTCGCGCCGCGTGGGTTTCGGCGCCGACTGAGCCTTAGGCGTTAAGGCCCAACTCCCGCATCCGGGCAGCATGGGCATCGGTCAACCGCGCGAACATCCGGCCGAGTTCGGCCAAGTCGGTGCTGCCAACAAGCAACTCCCCCATGGCCTCGCGCTCGGCGGCAACCCGCTGGGACTGCGACAGTGCCTCGCCGACCAGCCGTCGCCCCCACAGAGACAGCCTGCTGGCCAGGGTCTTGTCCGCAGAGATCATCCGACGCACGGTTGGCACCACGAACACCGAGTGGCCCAGGTCCGAGCACACCGCGTCCACGAGCACCCGCGACTCCTCGTCGACGAACTGCCCCACCTCCCGGTAGAAGTCCGAGGCGATCCCGTCGCCCACGTAGATCTTGACCAGCGCCTCCGGGTAGTCGGCAGGTGCCGTCGATTGGTGGAAACTCTCGATCGGCGTGACGAACGGACGCATGGCCGCCATCGGGTCGGCACCGCGTGCCCGCAACCCCTCGGCCAAGATCTTGTAGTGACCGTACTCACCGATGGCCATCTCCGTGACCGCTTCTCGACCGGCCAGGTCAGGTGACAACAGCGCATCCTGGGACAAGCGCTCGAATGCTTGGAGTTCGCCGTAGGCAAGAACGCCGAGCAAGTCGATGGTCGCCTCTGGTCGTCGGTTTTCCACGCGGTCAAGGCTACTGCCCGTGTCCGGTCGTTGGCCCTGGGTGTGCCCGTGGGAGAATGACTATGACTATCAATGGAGACAACCATCAACGATCCGAGTTTCGAAGACTTGGGAGTTCGCCCGGAGACCGTGGCCTCCCTCGCCGAGAAGGGGATCACACACCCCTTCCGTATTCAGCAACTGAGCCTGCCTCTGGCCCTCGACGGCCACGACGTGATCGGACAGGCCAAGACCGGCACTGGCAAGACCCTGGCGTTCGGTATCCCCCTGCTCGAGCGTCTCGAGCCAGGCAAGACCGCTCCCCAAGCGCTGGTCATCGTCCCCACCCGTGAGTTGTGCCTGCAGGTGGCAGAGGACATCGATGAGGCTGGTAAGCAAGCCGGGGCCCGCGTCCTGGCGATCTACGGGGGCAAGGCCTACGAACCGCAGATCGAGCAGCTCAAGAAGGGTGTTGACGTCGTCGTCGGCACTCCCGGGCGGCTCATCGACCTGCAGCGCCAGAAGATCCTCAACCTGTCCGAGGTCAAGTCGTTGGTGCTCGACGAAGCCGATGAGATGCTCGACATGGGTTTCCTGCCTGACGTTGAGAAGCTTGTGTCGATGGTTCCGCCAGTCCGCCAGACCATGCTCTTCTCAGCGACCATGCCCGGGCAGATCCTCAACCTCGCCCGCCGCTACATGACCCAACCCACCCACATCCGCGCGATTGATCCAGGCGACGACGCCGCGACCGTGGATGCGATCGAGCAGCACGTCTGGCGAGCGCACTCCATGGACAAGCCCGAGCTAATCGGACGGATTCTGCATGCTGACGGCCGCGGCCGGACAATGATCTTTTGCAAGACGAAGCGGGCGGCGCAGAAGCTGGCCGACGACCTCGACGAGCGTGGCTTCAAGGCCGGAGCCGTGCACGGTGACCTCGGGCAGGCCGCTCGGGAGAAGGCCTTGCAGCAGTTCCGTGACGGCGTGCTCGACGTACTGGTCGCCACCGACGTGGCAGCCCGTGGGATCGACGTCGAGAATGTCACCCACGTGATCAACTACACGTGCCCCGACGATGAGAAGACCTACCTGCACCGCATCGGTCGTACCGGTCGCGCCGGCGCAGACGGGGTCTCCGTGACTCTGGTGGACTGGGACGACATCCACCGCTGGAAGTTGATCGACAAGGCCCTGGGGCTGCCGTTCGCCGATCCTATCGAGACATACTCAAACTCCGACCACGTCTACACCGGTCTGGGCATCCCGCGCGACGCCCCGAGCCGGCTAGTTCCGCCGAAGCCTGACGCCGGTCGGCCTGCCCGCAAGCCCGACCGAGACCGAGACCGGGGTCGTGACCGCGGACGTCCATCCGGGCAGAACAAACAGCCTCGCGAGAAGTCAGAGTCGGCCTCAAAGGCCAATGGGGGCAAACCCCGGCAGCGCCGTCGAACCAGGCGTAGCCCCGGGGATCAGAACAAGCAGGCCCCCTCGCAGTGACCACCGGGTGAGGGTCAGGACTTGATCCGGACCTTCACCCAACTGCGTGCCGAGCAACTCGGGCACTTCATCCAGACCCGGTCGGTCCTTCCCGGGCTGGGGATGTACATCATGGGCATGGCCAGTCTGGCGGCCCGCACGACCGAGACCACCGAGCGGGAGTCGCAGCGACTGCAGTGCAGTGCGACGCTGCCAACGGACGGCGGCATCACCTCGTCGCTGAACAGGGACCTCTTGCCCTGCGGGTCAGCCATCCTGCGCGGCTGATCCGAAGGTGTGGGCACGCGACGAAGCGTCGCTGGACGTTCACTCATGACTGCTCCATCATCAATGCTGCCAGTTCACGGTATGCCTGCGCGCCGCGCGATCTGCGCGCCGTCGACAGCACCGAGCGACCAGTGCCCGGCGCCTCAGCGAAGCGCACCGAGCGTGAAACGGGGCTGAGCACCGGCAGCTGGAACTGCTCCTCGATGTCTGCGAGGACCTCGCGTGCCAAACGCGTACGGGCGTCGTACATGGTGGGCAGGACCCCCATGATCCGCAACCCGCGGTTGGTGTAGCGGCGCACGTCGTCGATAGTCTCCAGCAACTGCGCCACGCCACGGTGGGACAGGGTCTCGGCCTGCATCGGGATCAAGACCTCGGTCGCTGCGGTCAGCGCGTTGATGGTCAGCACACCCAGCGACGGGGAGCAGTCGATCAGGACCACGTCGTAGTCATCCGCAACCTCGTCGAGGGCCTCACGCAGGACATACTCGCGCCCGGTGCGATTGGCCAACTGCATCTCGGCACCGGACAGTTCGATCGTGGCCGGGAGCAGGTCGGGACCCTCAGGCGTGGCCGTAATCGCCATTCTGGGACCAAGCCGTCCGAGCAGGACGTCATGCACGGTGAACTGCACCTGCTCTGGCTCGACCCCCATGGCGAAAGTCAGACAGGCTTGCGGGTCGAGATCGATAAGCAGGACCTTCCGACCAGCCTCGGCCAGAGCCGCCCCCGTGGAGGCAACAGTCGTCGTCTTGGCGACGCCGCCCTTCTGATTGGCGACCGCCACGATCCGTGAACTCACGACTTCCCCTGCACCTTGCCTTGCCCCACCTACAAAGCACTATTGTGCCCCAGTGAGCACACCGCGGTCGACAGCCCTCCCCAAGGGCGTGCGGCGTGTTCGGATCCCCGGCCTCGACATCGCCGCATTGCGCGCCGACGGGGGCCCGATGGGCACAGTCCTGCTGGCGCCCGGCTTCACCGGCAGCAAGGAGGACTTCCTTGCCATCATTGCTCCCCTGAATGCTCTCGGCTGGACGGTTGTGGCCATCGATCACCGCGGACAGTACGAGTCTGCGCGCGCCGAGGACTACAGCCTCGACTCCTGGGCGGACGACTTGTGCGCGGTGGCCGGTGGGCTTCCCGGTCCGGTCCACCTGGTCGGTCACTCACTGGGAGGGCTGATCGCGGGGCGGGCCGCCCCGCGCTTCGACTGGGCTTCGGTCACCCTGCTCAACTCGGGGTCGGGTCCCATCCACCAGTCCCAGCACGACCGGCTGAGACTGCTCATCCAGGCACTTGAGCACTTCAGCCTGGAGCAGATCTGGGAGGCGAAGGTCGCAGCTGACCTCGCAAACGGCTTGCCCACGGTACCGGCGGACATCATGGAGTTCCTACGGCAGCGCTTCCTGCGAACCGATCCCAGAAGTCTCACCGCGATGTCCCGGATACTGCTGGACGGACCGCACCAGGACCTCCGCGATGCACGCGGGCGGCTGCTTATCGCATTCGGAACCGACGACCCCGACTCGTGGCCATGGCAGGCGCAAGTGGATCTGGCGGCGCGCTGGCGGGCCAGGTTGGCCACGATTCCGGGCGCAGCGCATTCACCCGCGGTAGAAGCCCCCGAAGAGACAGTCTCGCTGTTGGCGGCCACATTCATAGATGCCGGCGACCCACGGTGTGTAAGAAGTCGCTGGTCTGGGTATGCCTTGGGCATGCGAATCGTTACCCCCCTGGCAGCCGACCCGGCAGCGATCCGTCAGGCTCGCAAGACGGTCATCGACCAACTGTGGGCCTGGGGGCTGTCCGGGATCGCCGATGACGCTGAGATCATCACGAGCGAACTGGTGACCAACGCGATATCCCACGGTGGCGGCTGTGTCGAGCTACGTCTGTCGGCCTTGCCGGACCGGGTCCGCATCTCCGTGATGGACTGCAACCCGCACGCCGTGCCCGCGGTGGCTGGCGACCGTGGGCTGCTGGTCGGTGGCCGGGGCATGGGGCTGGTCCAGACCCTGGCCTACGACTGGGGCGTTGAGGTCGGCGCCGACGGGAAAGAGGTTTGGGCCGAGCTGGCCGCCTGAACCGCGGACCGCCCACGGGCCCGCCGGACCGCCCACGGGCCCGCACGAAACCGCCCGCGTTAGCCCGCCGGACCGCCCGCGCACGAAACCGCCCGCGCACGAAACCGCCCGCGTTAGAGGTTGTGCTGTTCGTTAGAGAAACAACGCGTGGAAACGCTAACGAACAGCACAACCTCTAACCAGGAGCCGGCCGGGGCCAGGAGCGGCCGGGGCACCCGAGCTACCCGTTAAGCTCGATGAAACCGAAAACCGCGTTCCCGATCAGCTGCGCGGCGATCGCCGCCAGCAACATCCCGGAGATCCGGGTCAGAACCGTGATCCCACCGGTTCCCAGGACTCGAGCGATGCCCGTGCTGAACCGCATGGCCAGGAAGAGAACCAGGTGCACGGCCAAAACCCCCAAGGCTACCGAGGCCGTTTGCCCTGACGTGTCGGCCTGCTGCATGAACAGCATCACCGCCACGATTGCCCCCGGCCCCGCGATCAACGGGGTGCCGAGGGGTACCAGGGCAACGTTGACATCCTCGGATCCCGCGATGGAGGTGCCCTTTCCCATCAGCAATTCAAGAGCCACGATCAGCAGAAGCAAACCGCCGCTGGCCTGCAGCGCCGGAACTGAAACGTGAAGGTAGTCCAGAATCGCCTGACCAAAGAGGGCGAAGCCGACGATTACCCCGAGAGCTGTAAGAGTGGCCTGCAATGCCAGTCTGTGCATCTGCGCGGGGCCACGCTTGTGGGTCAGCCCCAGGAAGATCGGCACGATCCCGGGCGGATCCATGATCACGACCAGCGTGACGAAAACAGACCCGAAAAGCCGCCAATCCACGGTTACTGGTCAGATGGCGCAGCTGGCGCCGCTGGTGGTGCAGGAGTCGCCTCGGCGGTGATTCCCAAGATCTGGCGGGCCTGCCCGAGCACTGAGGCATCACAACGGACGTCGTAGTGCTCCGCGGTGATCTGGCTACGTGAAAGGAAGTCCCGCTTACCGCCAGTGAACGCGTAGGAGAGCAGACCGAACACGATGCCGAAAGCCGCACCGTAGACGAGCCCCAACATGATCAACGAGAAGGTGCTGCCGTCACCCTCGGCGAACAGGGACACGAACAGCCCGAGCAGGAGGCCGAACCAGGCACCCATTCCCAGGCCGCTCAAGGCTGCCCGGCCCCAGGAAAGCCGCCCTACAACCGCCTCGACCAGGCGCAGATCCACGCCTACGATCGCAACGTTCTGCACCGGGAACTTGTTGTCGCTGAGCTTGTCCACCGCCGCTTGAGCCTCGGCATACGTGTTGTACGTGGCGAGGACCGGACGGCCCTCCAACTGCTTGAAGGGATCAGCGTTCGACATGCCTTGAGGGTAGCGGGTGAGCCGGTTGCCCCCTCGCGGCGCGGTCGCTCAGCCGCGCAGCTTGTACTCCTCGAGTAGACGCCTGGCGATGATCATGCGCTGGATATCAGCAGTGCCCTCACCGATCATCAGCATCGGAGCCTCGCGGTACAACCGCTCGATCTCATATTCCTTGGAGTAGCCGTATCCGCCGTGGATCCGGAAGGAGTCCTCGACAACCTCTTTGCAGTACTCGCTGGCCAGGTACTTGGCCATGCCGGCTTCAAGGTCGTTGCGGGCGCCGGAATCTTTGGTCCGGGCTGCACGGACCATCATCAGGTGGGCGGCTTCGACCTTGGTGGCCATCTCGGCCAGGCGGAACGCCACGGCCTGGTGCTCAGCGATCGGCTTGCCGAACGTCACGCGCTGCTGGGCGTAGTCGACGCCGAGCTCGAAGGCCCGGGTGGCCAGCCCGCAGGCACGTGCCGCGACGTTCACGCGACCCACCTCGACGCCGTCCATCATCTGGTAGAAGCCACGCCCGGTCTCCCCACCGAGCAGGGCATCAGAGGACAAACGGAAGTCGCTCATCACCAACTCGGTGGTGTCGACACCCTTGTATCCCATCTTCTCGATCTTTCCTGGGATCGTCAGACCCGGAAGCACTTCGCCGAAGCCCGCCGGCTTCTCGATCAGGAAGGTGCTCATCTTCTTGTAGACGCTCGCGCTGTCGTCAGCTTCAGCATCCGTGCGCACCAAAACGGCGCACAGGCTGGAACTGCCACCGTTGGTCAGCCACATCTTCTGGCCGTTGAGGACGTAGTCATCGCCGTCGCGCACGGCCTTGGACTGGATCGCAGAGACATCGGACCCACACCCGGGTTCGGACATCGAGAACGATCCGCGCAGGTCCCCGGTCGCCATGCGCGGCAACCAGTCCTTCTTCTGGGCGTCGGTCCCGTGCTGCATGACCATGTAGGCGACGATGAAGTGGGTGTTGATGATCCCGGAGACGCTCATCCAGCCGCGCGCGATCTCCTCAACGCACAGGGCGTAGGTGAGCAGTGACTCTCCGAGGCCGCCGTACTCCTCAGGGATCATCAGGCCGAAGATCCCCATCTCCTTCATGCCCTCGACGATCTCGGTGGGGTACTCGTCAGCGTGCTCAAGACGCTGGGCGTTGGGGATGACTTCGTTCTCCACGAAATCGTGTACCGCCGACAGGATCTCCTGCTGCACGTCGGTCAAGCCTTCAGTCTGCGCCAATCGCCCCATGGTGATGCCTCCAACCAGTTGTTACTCGTGAGTATCCCACCGGCCGGGTCAGCGGGCAGCACGAGGTAGGCCGGGTTCGGTACGGCTGGCAGGAGGCGAGTACTACTGAGTCAGGCGCAGCGGCGACAGCCCGACCTTGATCTTGCCCTTGCGAATGGGCTTGCACTTGCCGAACATGTCGCAGGCCTGGTTCACCTTGAATGAGGGCGGCACCTTGAACGACACCATCTTGCTCTTCGGCCGGTACACGTAGTAGTCGCGCGTCGAACCCTTGGTGGTCAGGCACACTGTCACCGTCTTGGTGATCGTGCAGCCTTTGTTGTTCTTGCCCGGCAGGTTCTGCAGCAGGTTCTGGTAGGCGATGCCGGGTTTGAGAACCGTGCCGGACTGTGACGTTGTCCAGATCCCCAGCCCGTAGTCATCCCAGCCGTACCAGTCCACCTGGGACAGACCGTTGTGCAGCGATTCCAGGTAGGTCTGTGCGAGGTACGCAGCGCCGGTGTCCTCGGAGTACTTCTTCTTCGGCCAGCCGTTGTTGCGCTGGTTTCCGTAGTTCATCTCGGTGTCGAGCATCGGCAGCTTCTTGTAACCAGCCTTGGCGATCGCCTGCTGGGCCAGCACGACGCCTTCGGCCCGCTGGGCGAGGTTGCCGTTACCCGGGCCCTTCTTCAGCCACGGGTAGGCGTGGATGGCGATGCTGTCGGGCTTGCCGCCCTGCTTCTTCAGCGCCGTCAGGTACTGAGTCAGCCAGCTCTTCTTCACGAAGTTCTTCTTCTGCACGATCGTGCTGGAAGCCGTGACGACGTCGGCTCCCGGATCGACCTGGCGTACGGCCTTCTCCGCGGCCACAGTCAACTCGGCCATCTCGACAGCGCTATTGCCGGTGCTGCTGAACATGGCTGTCAGATTCGCCTCGTTCCAGATCTGGTACTCGGTGATCCGGCCCTTGTAGCGTGTGGCCACCTCCCGGACCCAGGTCTTCCAGTCCTCGATGTCCTTCGGCCCGGAACTGCTGCCCCCGGGGAAGTACTCACAGTTTGTGTAACTACCCGGCTCGCAGAGCGGCTTGAGGTTCTTGGCTGCCCACGCGGGGGTGTAGCCCATGACGTACATGATGTCCTGCGCACCGGTCGCCTCGGCGTTGGCCACCACTTGGTCCAACAGAGTCCAGTCGTAGACGCCCTTGGCCGTGTTGACCTGGTCCCAGCGCACGCCGTTGTCCCAGATCCGGATGCTGCCGAAGCGCTGCTCGGGAGTGGGCGGGGTGTTCGTCAGGCTGTGCACGTGCATACCGAGCAGAGAGGCCGGGACCTTCTTGAAGGTCGGCTTCTCCTGGCCCGGTTTGGGCAGTGTCGTGATCGCGGCCGCGGCGGGCATGGCCGTGGCAAGCACCAGCCCGGCGACGACTGCGGTGATCACCGGAGGTTTGCGCATTGGGGACTCCCGTCGAACTGTCAGCGGCACCGCCGCCCTGGGCATTCGGTTGCGGCGAGACGACGCATCAGTCTAACCCGCACTTCCGGACACACCAGGACCTCGGAAAGTAACTATTCGATATCCGACGCCGCAGCGGGGTCCACGGTTCCAAACGGGCCCAAGCCGCGCCGATCAGGCCTGCGGTGCCTCGAACGTCTTGGTGCGTGCCATCCCGGCCGCGCGACCCTTGGCCGAGATCACCAGGGCCATCTTGCGGGACGCCTCGTCGATCATCTCGTCACCGAGCATGACCGCACCCTTGGCCCCACCCTGGGCCGAGGTGTAGTAGTCGTAGGCGTCGAGGATGAGTTCGGCGTGGTCGTAGTCCTCCTGACGCGGGGAGTACACCTCGTTGGCGGCGTCTACCTGGCCCGGGTGCAGCACCCACTTGCCGTCAAAGCCGAGCGCTGCACTGCGACCGGCCACCCGCTTGTAGCCCTCGACGTCCTTGATCTGCAGGTACGGGCCGTCGATGGCCTGCTTGTCGTGGGCGCGCGCGGCCATGAGGATGCGCATGAGGATGTAGTGGTAGGCATCACCCACGTCGTAGCCCGGGGGTTGCTCGCCGACGACCAGCGACTTCATGTTGATGCTGGCCATGAAGTCGGCCGGGCCGAAGATGATGGTCTCCACGCGGGGACTGGCGGTGGCGATGGCATCGACGTTGATCAGGCCAAGCGCGTTCTCGATCTGGGCCTCGATCCCGATGCGCCCGACCTCAAAACCGTTGGCCTTCTCGATCTGAGTCAGCAGCAGATCCAGCGCCACGATCTGCTCGGGGGTCTGGACCTTGGGGAGCATGATGCAGTCGAGGTTCTGGCCGGCACCCTCAACAACCTCCACTACGTCCGCGTAGGTCCACTGGGTCGTCCAGTCGTTGACCCGGACGACCCGGACCTTGTCCTCGTAGCCACCCTCATTGAGGGCCGCGACGATGTTCTTGCGGGCATCCGGTTTGGCCAGGGGCGCGACGGCGTCCTCGATGTCCATGAACACCTGGTCTGCTGGCAGGCCCTTGGCCTTCTCCAGCATCTTCGGGCTGCTGCCCGGGACGGCCAGGTTCGAACGGCGGCTACGCAGGTTTTCGCTCATGATCCGACGATATCCAGGGGCCCATGGTCGTGTGTCACACCCCCGACTCGGCGACCCGGGGACGTCCCGCCCGCACCACGATCACCAGGCCCACGAGCATCACCGAGAGGCCCAGGACCAGCGACAAACCCACGCTCTGGCCCAAGAAGATCGCGGCCAGGATCGTCGCTCCGGGCGCCTCGAACAGGATGGCCGTGCTGACCACCGTGGCCGAGGTCCTGTGCACAACAGCGTTCATCACCGAGTGGCCACCTATCTGAGCCACCAGAGTGATGACCAGGATCAGCACCCAGTCCCTGCTCGCGTACCCACCCAGCGGGACCCTCAGCACCATGCAGACAGCGAGCAGGACCACTGCGGCAGCACCGTAGACCGCCACGGTGTACGAGCCGAGGTCGGTGACCGCCCGGAGTCGCTCGCCGAAAGCGACGTAGACCGCGGCCAGCACGGCCGCCACCAGTGCCAGCAGCACCCCTGCCAACGAACGGCCCTGCAGAGAGCCCCCGAAGCCGGTGAGCAGCAGCACACCCAGAACGCTGATCCCGATCCCGATCCACACCGCTCGCGCCGGCCGGGCCCCGAAGACCCTGGCGATGAGGGCCGACCAGACCGGCTGTGTGGAGATCATCGCAGTGCTCAGAGCCACGCTCGTCAACCGCAACGACGGGATCCAGGTGGCGAAATGTGCGGCCAGGGCCACGCCCGGCCCGATTGCCGCTGCAGACAGTTGTGGCCGCTTTCGCGCAGCGAGCATCCAGCCCCAGGTCAATCCTGTCGCGAGCAGACACCGGTACATCGCGATCGCCAGAGCAGGCGCCGCGCACGCTGCGATCAGGGGTGCGGACGCACTGACGCAGACAACCGCGACGACAAGCAGGCCGGCGTCACGCGCCGACACCGAACTGGTCAGGCGAGATCCGCCAAGTCGATCGTCTTCTTCGCGGGTGGAGCCTTGATGACGACCTTCTTGTTCCAGTTGGTGAAGTCGACCTCGCTGTTCTCGCCAGTTTCCGGCGGACTCGTGATCAGCAGCGGGTAGGCCTTACCAGTCGTGGCCACCCACAGTGTCCCGGCGGCGCTCGTCAACGGCACGGCGGGCTGGTTCTGGGCGACTCCCACCTCGCCCACCTCGGCCGGGCCACTGGTACGCAGGAACTGCGCCATGATCGGCTTCATCGTTGAGGTTTGCTTGAAGGACTTCAGTTTCGGGTTGTCAAGGTTGCCAGCAACCCACTTGTCGCCGATCTCTTTGGCCTTCTTCTTGTTGAACGCCTCGGTCCAGTAGGCCTGATCGGCCTTTATGTAGATGGTCCCGTCCACGACCCGGGTCTGCAGGGTCGTCTCGCCGGCGCTGCGTTTGCCGTCACTGGAGTCCTTGGTCACCACCAGGTCCAGGGCTGCCTGTGGGCTCTCACCAACAATTCGGACACTGCGTGCGGACATCGCGGCCTTCTCCGCCTGCGCGAGGAGCTTCTTCGGGCCCAGCTGCTCGACACCGTTCGGTTTGCCAACCGGCTCCGCACTCGGCGCAGGAGACGCTGATTCGGACCCGGAGGCCACCGCCGATGGCGACTCCTCGGCGTTGTCGTCGGAACTGGAACAGCCCCCGAGCGCGGCCAGGACAATCGCTCCGGCTGTCAGCATCGCCACTCGCATGGCCCTTACCGCCTGTCTTCGATGAACGGGTACGGCCAACACGCTACCCAACGCCCCAAGTGAATGCCCGTGACCAGGCATCCGTGGGGCGATAGCCTGCGCACGTGACCGTCACACGCGCCTACATCGCCCGGCTTCGCGGCTCGGCGGTGTTCGACCCCAACGGGGAACAACTGGGCAAAGTGCGCGATTTCGTCGTGATCCTGCGCCATGGCACGGCCGCACCCAGGCTTGTGGGCCTGGTCGTGGAGGTGGGAGCCCGGCGCCGCATCTTCCTACCCATCACCCGCGTGACGAAGATCGACGTCGGTCAGATCGTGTCGACCGGTGTGCTGGATCTGCGCCGCTTCAAGTTGCGCCCCGGGGAGACGCTGGCTATCGGGGAACTCTTCGACCGAACCGGGACTCTGCGCTCCACCGGGGAAGGTGTCAAGATCCTCGACCTGGCAATGCAGCAGAACGCCCACCGGGACTGGGAGATCTCCCAGGCGTATGTACGTGGCGGGGGCAGGGGGATCGGACGTCGCGGACAGACCCGCGTGGTCCAGTGGAGCGACCTGTCCGGCGTGGGGCTCGTCGAGGAGGACCAGGCAGTGGAGTCGATGCTTGCCTCCCTGGTCGAACTGCGTCCAGCCGATGTGGCCAACGTCCTGCACGACCTGCCTGAGAAGCGCAGGCTGGAAGTGGCACGGGCTCTGGACGACGAGCGACTTGCCGACGTCCTTGAGGAGATGGCCGAACACGACGCGGTGCAGATCATGAACGCCTTGGAGTCTGAGCGGGCGGCCGACGTCCTCGAGGAGATGGACCCGGACGACGCCGTCGACCTGCTCAGCGACCTGGCCCCCGAACAGGCACGGCGACTGCTTGAACTGGTGGAACCCGAGGACGCCGAGGACTTGCGCCGCCTGCTTCGCTACGACGAGCTCTCCGCCGGCGGCATGATGAGTCCGGATCCGGTCATTGTGGGCGCCGACGCCACAGTGGCCGAAGCTCTCGCACAAATCCGTAACCCCGACCTGTCGCCCGCGCTGGCCTCCCAGGTGTACGTCGTGCGCCCGCCCATGCAGACGCCCACCGGCAAGTTCCTGGGCGTCGTGCACTGGCAGCGCCTCCTGCGTGAGCCCCCCAGCGACCTGGTCTCCCGGGCCATCGACAAGGACCTCGAACCGCTGCCGCCGGACTCGCCCCTTCCGATGTTGACAAGGTACTTCGCGGCGTACAACCTGGTGGCGGTTCCCATCGTTGACGACGCGAACCATCTGGTCGGCGCGGTCACAGTGGACGACCTGTTGGACCACCTGCTCGGCGAGAACTGGCGTGATCAATCCTCTGGGCTCGCCAATGAGTGAGCGCAGCAGTCTGGATCAGCCGGCCCGCGGACGACCTTCGATCAAACCGTCATTCGCCCCCGAGACGTTCGGGAAGGTGTCCGAACGGGTGGCGCGCTTCCTGGGTTCCTGGCGCTTCATCGCGTACATGACCGGGCTGATCGCTGCCTGGGTCGTCTACAACATCGTCTCCAGCAGCGCAGTCGACCCCTACCCCTTCATCTTCTTGACACTGCTGCTCAGCCTGCAGGCCTCCTACGCCGCACCACTGATCCTGCTGGCCCAGAACCGGCAGGACGACCGTGACCGTGTGCAGATCAAGGAGGACCGCGAGCGCACAGAACGGCTCATAGCCGACACCGAGTACCTCGCACGGGAGATCGCCGCCCTGCGCATCGGCCTGGGTGAGGTAGTCACCCGCGACTACCTGCGCCGCGAGTTGCGCGACCTGATCGACGACCTCGAGCGCGACGACCAGACCTGAGCCCCGCAGCACGTCGGGGACCGCCTCGTACGATTGGGACATGTCCCTTCCCGATGCGATCACCGCAGCGCTGGCCACCGTCGAGGATCCTGAGATCCGCCGCCCCATTACCGAGTTGGGAATGGTCAAATCGGTGGCCGTCGATGCCGACGGACTGGCACACGTCGAGGTATACCTGACGATCGCAGCCTGCCCGATGCAGGACACCCTGCGCGAACGAATCGAACGCGCAGTGGCGGGGGTCCCGGGGGTGCGGGGCGTCGCCCTGAGTTTCGATGTGATGAGCGAGGAGCAGCGCAAGGGTTTGCGCGAGATGTTGCAGGGCCCGCAGAAGGAGAACCCCTTCGACCGGCCCGGGAACCTGACCAAGATCATCGCGGTTGCCTCGGGCAAAGGTGGCGTCGGCAAGTCGTCGGTCACTGCGAACCTCGCCGTGCAGTTGGCGGCTATGGGCAACAAGGTCGGGCTCATCGACGCCGACATCTACGGTCACTCCATCCCCCGACTGCTCGGGGTGACCAGTCCTCCGACCGTGGTCGAAGGCATGCTCATGCCGCCGCAGGCCTACGGGGTGACGACCATTTCGGTGCTGCCGTTCAAGTCCGGCGGCAACAGCCAGGCCGTCGCCTTCCGCGGGCCGATGCTGCATCGGGCCCTCAACCAGTTCCTCACCGATGTGTACTGGGGGGACCTGGACTGGCTGCTTCTGGACCTGCCACCCGGCACGGGGGACGTGGCCATCTCCGTGGCGCAGTTACTTCCACGTGCCGAGATCCTGGTGGTGACCACCCCGCAGGTGGCCGCCGCCGAGGTTGCCGTGCGTGCCGGCATGCTCAGCGAGTACACCAACCAGCGGGTCATGGGCGTGGTCGAGAACATGAGTGCGTTCCCCTGCCCGCACTGCGGGGAACCGATGGACCTGTTTGGTGCCGGTGGCGGCGAGATCGTGTCAAAACAACTGAGCGCGTCGCTTAAGACTGAAGTGCCGCTACTGGGGAAGATCCCCTTCGACGTTCGACTGCGCGAAGGCGGCGACCAGGGCCGACCCTTGGTCCTCGACGTGCCCGACGCACCGGCTTCTGCGGCAATCCGGGACATCGCCGATCGATTCGCCGCCAAACCCCGGGGCCTGGCCGGTTTGAACCTGGGGATCTCGCCGGTCGCCAGATAACAGGGCTGCCAGCCAGGAAGCCAACCGGCGTGCCTTTCGGTGACAGAACGCCCACTGAATCGACCGATGCTCACCCAAACCCAGACGGCTTGGCCTGAAGCCGGTTCGCGCGACTCAGGTCGCGTTCGGGTCGATCGGCGAGGAAGCGGGCTTCTGGTCGGGCTTGGCCGGTGAATCGATCGGCTCGGTCAGCGAGGACAGCATCCGCTTGGGGTGCAGATCGGCCAAGGACTGCAGATCCTTGGTCACCGAGCTGAGGTCCGCGGAATCCCCCAGTTGCGCGCGAGCCGCACCCGCCGTCTCACGCGCCTTGGCCACAAAACGTCCGGCGCTGGCTGCTGCACCGGGCAACTTGTCCGGGCCGAACACCAGCAGGGCGAGCAGGCCGAGTACCAGCAACTCGCCCAGGCCGATGTCGAACACCCCTCCAGAGTACGTCAGCGCTGGCCGAGGGTGACCTGTATCTCTTTGCCGCTCTCCAGAGTCAGCGTGATCTTGTCGCCAGGAGCGTTGTTACGGATGTCGGTGATGAGCGCCACTGCGTCATCGACACGCTCGCCGTTGACAGCCACGATCACGTCACCGTCCTGCAGCCCTGCCGCCTGCGCTGGGCCACCGGCCGTGACTGCCTGGACCCGGGCACCCTGACCAGAGAAGTTGAAGTCGATCTCAGCTCCGATGATCGGCGTAGATGCCTCACCTGTGCGGATGAGTTCCTGGGAGATCCGGTTCGCGGTGTTCATCGGGATGGCGAAGCCCAGGCCGATACTCCCGGCCTGACCGTCTGAACCCGTGCTCAACGAGGCGATCGCCGAGTTGACGCCGATCACCTGGCCCTCGGAGTTGACCAGGGGGCCTCCGGAGTTGCCCGGGTTGATCGGCGCGTCGGTCTGAATGGCGCTGATGAACGAGGTCTCGCCGCCCGAGTCGCCGCCTGCGGTGACCGGACGGTCCAGCGCGCTGACGATACCGCTGGTAACAGTGCCCTCAAGGCCGAGCGGCGAACCGATGGCGATCGCCTGGTCGCCGACCTTGACACTCTCGGAATCCCCGATGACCACCGGGGTGAGACCTGCGCGGTCGATCTTCACCACAGCCAAGTCGTAGTCGGCATTGCGGCCCACGAGTTCGCCCGGCAGCCGAGTCCCGTCCTTGAGGACGACCTCGATCGTGCCACTGTCGGCAGCTGCTTCGATGACGTGGTTGTTGGTGAGGATGTAGCCGTCCTCACTGACGACGAATCCAGACCCCGAGCCCGCTTGTCCGCTGCCTGTCACCTCGAGCGACACCACACTGGGCAGCACCGCCTCGGCGATCGCGGCGATCGAGCCGTCCGCACGCGGGGACAACCCCTCCGGACTGCTGGGTGAATTGACGGACACCGAGGAGGTGGTGCCTGAGTCACTGGCCAGTTCGTAGCCGAGGGCCCCTCCGCCGAGGCCAGCCAGCAGCCCGGTGATCGCAGCGATCGCCACGTACTTGCCGGCACCACCGGACTTCGCCGGCTGTGCCGGTGGCTGTGGGGGAGCTCCGGGCGGTGGGGGCAGGTACCCGTCCGGGCCCGGGGTCGGCCACTGGGTGGCCGGCTCGGGAGCCTGGTTGTATTGCGGGTACGTCGTGGTCTGGGCGTATGGCTGGTCGGGGTTGAGGACCTGAGTGCTGTGGTCCGGAGCCGGCCACTGCCCCGGGTCCGCCGTTGGCCGGGCGTCGGCGGCTTGGTCGAAAGGCCACTGCTGCGTGGGCTCGGGAGCAGACCATTGGGCTGAGGGGTCCGGGGGTGAGGTCGGTGCAGCCCCATTGGAGGGATCGACGGCCTGACCAACCTCGGGGGCGGTATCGCCAGGCACCTCGGACGGACCGCCCGGCGCAACGTCGTCGTTCGACATCTGTGACTCCTCATGGTCCACGAATGAACTCACGGTAACCCTCTCCCTAGTTGAACTCGCACTTCAGGATGGGCTACCGCGGCGCCGACTGGAAGCCAGTACGGGTTAGGGGTATGTCAAAGACATGTAATCGGGCGAAAACCGCAGGAGGGGCACGCGGGCGTCTGCACTGGGCCGGTACTGTCGTGGTCATGGATTCCACCAGCGTCAACGCGAAGGATCTGCTGACCTTCTGCGAGAACTGGAACACCGCCAACCTCACCGCCGAGTCGACAACTGTGAAGGCCAGCGTGCTGCGCCTGTTGTCCTTGTGCGCAGCGTTGACCAATGCCGCGGCCGCGGTCGAGGTCGGCTCGCACAACGGGAGCACCGGCCTGGCGCTGTTCGAAGGCATGGCCGAGGACGGAATCCTGACCTCGGTTGAGCCCGATCCGGAGCAGTTGCGCCTGGCGAAGGAGAACTTCGTGGCGGCTGACGTTTCCCACGCCCGGACCAGGTTGATCGCAGCGGACCCGCACGAGGTGCTCACGCGTCTCACCGATGGCCACTACGACCTGTTCCTGTCCGCCGACAAGCCGGCGGATCACGCGGCGTTCGCAGAGCAGGCTGAACGCCTCCTTCGTCCCGGTGGCATCGCGATCTTCTTGGACGTCGCCGACGCCGCCGACCCGGCCAAGCGCGAGCCCGACCAACTGGCCGTGCGGCAGTTCACCGAGTCGATGCAGAACGACGAGCGGTGGCTCACCACTTTGCTGCCAGTGGCCGACGGAGTCCTGATCGCGGTCCTGCGCCCCTAATAGCGCGGGCCGTCGGCCAACCAGCGACGCAGAAGTTCCACTCCGAAGCCTGTCGCGCCCAACTGACGCAAGCCCGCATTGACGGTGGAGCGAGCAGGTCCTGCGATGTCCAGATGCGCCCACGGCACATCGGCCACGAACGCCTGCAGATACAAGGCGGCAGTGATGGAGCCCGCCCCCACGTTCCTCGTGGGGATATGGCAACGGTCGGCCACCTGCGAGGCCAAGGAATCGCGATAACCCTCCCACAAAGGCATGGGCCACACCCGGTCGCCGGTTGCTGCGCCGGCTCGGACCAAAGCACCGGTCAATCGACTGCGGTTCGCGTACAGGGCCGCGTACTCCCGAGACAGCGCCAGCGTGGCGGCGCCGGTGAGCGTCGCCAGATCGACGATCACATCAGGCGAGTGTTCCTGGCGGGTGTACGCAAGCAGATCTGCGAGTACGAGACGACCTTCGGCATCGGTGTTGAGCACCTCCGAGGTCTGGCCATCGACGTGGGTGATCACATCGCCGGGCCGGTAGGAGCTCCCACCGAATGCATTCTCGGCAAGCCCCACCACGATCGTGAGGTCGGCATCCGGGGGCGCTATCGGCAGAACCGAGAGCACCGCAGCGGCACCGGCCATGTCGGTCTTCATCAGCGCCATCGACTCACGCGGTTTCAGCGACAGGCCGCCTGAGTCGTAGGTGATGCCTTTGCCGATGAGGCCAACACGCGGGCCTTGGCCCGGGCGCCTGAGCACGACGACCCGCGGGGGCGAAACCGATCCCTGTCCGACTGCCAGCACGCCGCCGAAGCCACCTGCGCGCAGCTGGGGAACGCCCAACACTTCGATGTCGGCTCCGACTTTCTTCGCAAGCTGACGCGCCCGAGCCACCATCCACGCGGGGTTCTTGGTGTTCGAAGGGGTGTTTCCCAGTTCCCTGGCACCGAGAACGGCCCGGGCGCGGCCCACCTGTTCATCGATCTCGGGAGCGGTCGGTGGCACGAGCAGGGTGCGCGTTTCCAAGCCCGGTCCGCCGACGGTCGCACCCAGCATCCAGCCCCGGACGAACTCCTGCAGCTCCCCTTCGCGAGCAGGGCTGGTGAACCCGAGCGTGCCCGGCGGTACCCGACGCACGATCGACGCGCCCAACTCGGCCCAATCGCGCGGCTGCGCGCAAACAGCCAGCCAGTGCCGGTCACCGTCTGCCTGCAGGAGCACCTCACCCTTTGCGGGGACAAGTGCCTCGGGCAGAACCAGGGCGTCACGGCCCAGGATGACCAGCCGCCCGTCCGGTTCGGCGGCGCTGCGCAAGACCTTCATCGTCACACCGTACCGACACCACGACAGGGCGGACATGACGAAGCGGGCCCCACTGGTACAGCGAGACCCGCCTTCGACAATCCTGAACTACCCGATGCTCTGCAAGAGCCCACCGAGTTCTTCAGCCTCCTCGCGGGAGATCTCAACGACAAGCCGGCCGCCACCTTCAAGTGGAACGCGCATCACATACCCACGTCCCTCTTTGGTGACCTCCATAGGGCCATCACCCGTCCGCGGCTTCATGGCCGCCATATCGGTCCCCTTTCGTCGATCACAATCCATTTGCGTGCCCGCAACAGTGCGGAACTCACCAACACGCGTAGGGGTAGTCTATCCCGCAACGAGATCCAACGTGTGCCGCGTTCACCTATCCGCAGCAGTGGCCGGGCGGCGACTGGCGAACCTTCGCGAATCCTCGCAACGAGACGGCGTTACACGCTGATGCGCGCGGTCAGAGAGACTCACCCGGAGTTGGTGGCGGCGCGAAAGGGTTGTCTGGCGGTGGTAGTGATGCCGGGGTCACCGAGGCCGCTTCGAGTTCTGCGATGCGGTTGCGCAGGATCGCTAAAGCCTCGTCCACGTCATCCATCCGGTAGCCCCGAACAGCGACCGGGAATCGCAATTGATCCACATCAACAGGACTCGGACGTTCAGGCAAACGCTGGATGTAGCGCTCGCGGGTGGGCTGAGGAACCTTGGGAAGCCGACCAGCGAGTACCAATCCGAAGGCCACGATCAACGCCAAAGCCAGAAGAGCGAAAAGCCAGGTCATGCGTGACTCCCTCCACCCGGCAGTACGACGGCTATTGATGACTAGTCTGGCACCCTATGGACCGCCCACCACCTCTGGCATTCGGCCATCACCAATTCCCAGCAGACGAGCTGCTGGTGATGGCGATCATCAATCGGACTCCGGATTCCTTCTACGACAAAGGTGCGACCTACGCCCACGACGCCGCTCTGGACAGAGTTGATCAGGTCGTGGCACAGGGGGCCCAGATCGTGGACATCGGCGGGGTCAAGGCCGGTCCCGGGCAGATCGTCGACGCCGACGAGGAGAAGCGGCGGGTCGTGTCGTTTGTGGCGGAGGTGGCGTCCCGGCACCCCGATGTGGTGATCTCCGTGGACACGTGGCGCGCCGATGTCGGGGAGGCGGTGTGCCAGCAGGGCGCGACCTTGCTCAACGACGCCTGGGGTGGGCACGACCCGGGACTTGCCGAGGTAGCAGCGCGCTACGGCGTGGGCCTGGTGTGCACACACGCCGGTGGTCTTGCCCCGCGCACCCGTCCGCATCGCGTCTCGTATCCCGACGTCATGGCCGACGTGCTTGGCGATGTCCTGGTTGGGGCCAGACGAGCCGAATCGCTGGGGGTCCCCCGGCAGGGCATCCTCATCGACCCGGGCCACGACTTCGGCAAGAACACCCGGCACTCGTTGGAATGCACACGCCGACTACCCGAGATGGTCGCGTCCGGTTGGCCGGTCCTCGTGTCCTTGAGCAACAAGGACTTCGTCGGCGAGACCCTGGACCGACCGGTGGGCGAGAGACTCGTCGGAACGCTGGCGACCACGGCGGTCTCGGCCTGGCTGGGAGCTCGGGTGTACCGCGTGCATGAGGTACCCGAGACCTTCGACGTGCTCCACATGGTGCAAGCCATCCAAGGAACCCGCCAGCCCGCGGTCAGTCGCCGGGGGCTGGCCTAACCCTGCGCACCCTGCAACTGGTCAACCCTGCGAATCGCGTCTACGACCTCACCGGGGTCGTCGGTCAGGTAGAGCAGTTCGTGGTCGTTGTCGGCGATCTTGGCTTCGGCGGCAAGGGTGTCGCGGATCCAGTCGACCAGACCGGACCAGTACGAAGTCCCGACGAGCACGATGGGGAACCTGGTGACCTTGCCGGTTTGTACAAGCGTCAACGCCTCGAACATCTCATCGAGGGTTCCGAACCCGCCCGGGAAGACCACGAACCCGCGGCTGTACTTGACGAAACAGGTCTTGCGCACGAAGAAGTAGCGGAAGTTGACTCCGATCTCGACCCATTGGTTGATGCCTTGCTCGTGGGGCAGCTCGATGCCCAGCCCGATACTCGTGCCACCGGCCTCGAAGGCACCCTTGTTCGCAGCTTCCATGATGCCGGGACCCCCGCCGGTGATCACCGCATAACCAGCCCGGGCCAGTCGCGCACCGACGTCTTCGGCCTCGGCGTATTCCGGGTGACTGCGGGATGTTCGGGCACTTCCGAACACGGAGATGGCTGGGCCGACGTTAGCCATGGCCCCGAACCCTTCAACGAATTCCGCCTGGATCCGCAGGACTCGCCAGGGGTCGGTGTGGACCCAGTCTCCGGAGGCTTCACTATCAAGAAGTCGCTGATCGGTGGTGGATCCCCGCGCCAGTTTCCCGCGAAGGACAACTGGGCCGCGCTGGCGTTGCGGTGATGGTCCAGTGTGGGTAATTGACTGCTCATCGGTCATGCAGCCAACATATGCGCCTGGTGTGACCTATTGGCAACGCCTCGGTGACGCTGCGGGTCAGCTGGTGGGCTCCTGCGTTGGTGACGGGCTCGGGGAGACCGACGTGCTCGGAGAGGGTGAAGCAGTTGGTTTGGTGCCCGGCCGGTTGAGCGGAATGTCATAGCGGTCTGCAGCCTCCGGTCCAAGTCCGGCTTCCGCCAGCAGTTCGGTGCCGGTGCCGCGGTACACGTTCAGGTCGAGCATTCGCGAGCCCGATCCGGGCAACCGGCCGGAGTCCGTGAACTGCCAGATTCGGGCGTGGTCGCGGGGCCAGCCCCTGATCTGCATGGGCTTCTGCTTGAGGAACAGGCCCCAGTTGGCATGCCAGAGGGGGTACGAATGCAGCTTCGGGTCGGGGAGTAGTCGGCGTTCCATGTACCGGGTGTAGGAGTAGAACCACGGTGTGCGCCCGGTTCGATGCTCGACCACCTGCAACCAAGTGGTGACCCAGCGGGTCAGATCTGCCCGACCGAGACTCGTGTTCTCGGTTTCCAGGTCGAGTGCCAAGGGCAGGTGCCCGGGCTGGAGTCTGCCGCCGACCCGTGCGGAGGCCTTGCGCGCCTGGGCTCTTGCGTCGGCAACGACCCGCGACTTGCGACTGGTCGGCGTGGCGTAATAGTAGGCGCCGACAAGCAGCCCGGCCCGACGAGCCGCCACCTTGTCACGGCCGTACCAGTAGCCGGCCTCGGCATGCGCCGAGCCGGACGTGTCACCGGACTTGATCACCACGAAACGCACGCCGCTGTTCTGCAACTTGTTGAAGTCGAGCACACCCGGGCCGATGTGCTGCCAGCGCGAGACGTCCACTCCCCTTATTTCGGCCAGGCCCTGGTGCTTCCACGAGGTCGCTTTCGGTTTGGGCTTGTAACCGGCCACCGGCTGGATCCCGACGGCTGCGACCGCGGCGCACAGCCCTGCTGCACCGACGGCAAGCAACGCCCGGTTCATCGCAACCACTCCAACATCTGGTTCTCACATTTCAGAAGATGCTCGATTGGAACATACTCGCCGCGGGTGTGGGCCAAGGACGGATCACCCGGCCCGAAATTGACCGCCGGCACGCCCAATCCGGAGAAGCGCGCCACGTCGGTCCACCCGAACTTCGGACGCGGGACGCTGCCGGTCACCTCCACGAATGCGCGGGCCGCCGGGTGTCCGAGTCCCGGCATGGCTCCCGGGGAGTTGTCGACGACCTCGATCGGGTACCCCTCGAAGATCTCTTCGACGTGGGCCAGTGCCTGGGCTGGGCTCCTGTCCGGGGCATATCGGAAGTTCACGGTCACGACGCAGGCATCCGGGATCACGTTGGTGGCGACACCACCTTCGATGCCAACAGCGTTGAGACCTTCCCGGTACTGCAACCCGTCGATGACCGGGCTCGATGGCACGTACCGGTTGAGCCGGTCCAGGATGTCACCCGCGGCGTGGATGGCGTTGCTTCCCAGCCAGCCCCGGGCCGAGTGTGCTCTCTGCCCGGAGGTACGGATCAGGGCCCGCAGGGTCCCTTGACAGCCCGCCTCGACCCCAGCATCACTGGGCTCCATCAGGACCGCGAAGTCGGCCTCGAGCAGGTGCGGGTGTTCGGCAGCAAGTCGGCGCAGGCCGTTGGCCGAGTCATCGATCTCCTCGCACTCGTAGAACACGAACGTGAGGTCACGGCTGGGTTCGGTCAGTTCATGAGCGCAGCGCAACGCCACGGCGCAGCCGCCTTTCATGTCGTTGGCGCCCAGGCCGTAGAGCCTGCCGTCCTCGATTCGATGAGGCAGGTTGTCGGCCGCCGGCACGGTGTCCAGGTGCCCTCCGAGCACCACCCGTTCCTGTCGGCCCAGTTCGGTGCGGGCCACAACCGTGTTACCGAAACGGTTTACCTGCAGGTGTTCGCACACCTGCAGGGCCTGCTCGACGGCGTCCGCGATGCGCTGTTCATGTCGCGATTCGCTGGGAATGTCCACCAGAGCCGCCGTCAGATTCACGACGTCCATCGAAAGATCAAGCATCGAACCACAGTACGTCGCAGCGCGCGGCCTGCCGCACGTGGGCGGCAGCGCACCCGGTACTCCCGCTTGTGCGCGCGCAACCCGGGCAATGGCAGGCTGGGCCCATGCTGATCACCTCACCCGCAAGCGGTATCGGACTTGCCACTGTCTCCGGGGACACCGTGCTGGACGTCTGGTACCCCGTACCGGCGCTGACTCGTCAGCCGGCCGACGCCCCCGAGATCTCGCAGGCGATCGATCGGGATCAGGTGCGCAACGTGCGGGTGGACACGGTCGTGACCGTGATCGATGACCTGTCGGCGCCCCCGGTGGACACAGCCGACGTATACCTGCGCCTGCACCTACTGTCACACCGGCTGGTCGAGCCACGAACCGTGAACCTGGACGGCGTCTTCGGGCTGCTGCCCAATGTCGCGTGGACGACCGGCGGACCCGTGGCGCTCGACCAACTGGAAGACACCCGCATACGCGCCCGCGGGCGTAGTCAATACCTGACGGTTCTGAGCGTGGACAAGTTCCCCCGCATGGTCGATTACGTCGTTCCCAGCGGCGTGCGTATCGCGGACGCCGATCGGGTGCGCCTCGGAGCTCACCTGGCCGAGGGCACCACCGTGATGCAAGAGGGGTTCTGCAACTTCAACGCCGGGACCCTGGGCGCGTCGATGGTCGAGGGCCGCATCTCCGCCGGTGTCGTGGTCGGCGACGGATCGGACATAGGCGGCGGCGCTTCGATCATGGGCACCCTGTCAGGCGGTGGCAGCGAGGTGATCACGATCGGTCAGGGCTGTCTGGTCGGGGCGAACGCAGGGGTCGGCATCTCCCTTGGCGACGGCAGCATCGTGGAAGCGGGGTGCTACATCACGGCCGGCTCGAAGGTCACCACGCCCGACGGAACCGTGGTGAAGGCCCGCCAGTTGTCCGGAGAGCCCGGTTGGCTGTTCCGCCGCAACTCCGTGTCAGGTGCTTTGGAAGCAGTGCGTCGGCCTGGAACCTGGGGTTCCCTCAACGAGGACCTGCACAAGAACTGAGTTACGCCCGCCAGAAAGCCTTGTACTTGCGGTTCATGAGCGGTTTCATGACCAACCGCACCGGACCGGGAAGCACGTCGAAGACCCGCTGATCCTCAGGCGTGCCACCATCGGCGATCCACGGGAAGACCAGCATGGAGTACTTGGCGTTGCGGTTGGCGGCGTGGAACGGCTTCATGTCGGCCTCGGTGACGTACCGGGTCAGCAGTGGCTCTCCCTCGGCCTCCTCGTGGGCGCAGTGCGCGGCGAGGATCAACTGTAAGGACCGCAGATCGGCGCCCGTCGAGGCGGAGAGGCCCTGCGTGCCACCGAAGTCAGCGTCGCAGGCTTCCAATGCCGCGTGCATCTGCTCGTGCTCGGCGGTCAGCGCGTTCACGGTCGCGAGTTCCCTCGGATCGGTGGAACGCTGGGTGATCAACGGCATCAAGAACGCGTCCTCACCCTCATGATGGTGGTGGAGGTTCTCTGAGAAGAACCACCAGTGCTTGCGCGCCGCTGCGAAGTCGCCGGAATCCACCAAGGCGTCCACTCGTGCAAGTTCGCGCAACAGAGCACGATGGATCATCGCGTTCATTGTGAAATCAACAGCCATCAGCGACCTTCGATGGGCAGGTAATCCCTCTCTGCCGCGCCGATGTAGACCTGGCGGGGACGTCCGATCTTGGTCTGTGGGTCCTTGATCATCTCTCGCCACTGGGCGATCCAGCCCGGCAGCCGACCCAGCGCGAAGAGCACCGTGAACATCCGCGAGGGGAATCCCATAGCGCGGTAGATCAGTCCGGTGTAGAAGTCGACGTTGGGATACAGCTTGCGTTCGATGAAGAACTCGTCGGCCAGCGCCACGTCTTCGAGCCGCTGGGCGATGTCGAACAGGGGGTCGTCCACGTGCAGGTGCTCGAAGACACGCGCCGCAGTTTCGCGCACTATGGCCGCGCGAGGATCGTAGTTCTTGTAGACACGGTGACCGAAGCCCATCAGCTTCACGCCGGCTTCACGGTTCTTGACCCTGTTGATGAAGGCGTCCACGGGTTCACCGGAGTCCCGGATCTGCTCGAGCATTTCGAGTACCGCCTGGTTGGCGCCACCGTGCAGGGGACCGAATAGGGCATTGACTCCGGCGGACACCGACGCGAACAGATTCGCGTGTGACGACCCGACCAGTCGAACCGTCGATGTTGAACAGTTCTGTTCGTGGTCGGCGTGCAGTAGCAGCAGAAGGTCCATGGCCTGCGTCACCACGGGATCGCTCTCGTAGGGCTCCGCCGGCCAGCCGAACGTCATCCGCAGTAAGCCCTCGACCAGATTGAGTGAGTTGTCCGGGTAGAGCAGGGGCTGGCCCAGCGACTTCCGGTAGGCGTAGGCGGCGATCGTCGGCAGCTTGGCCAGAAGCCGATAAGTGGAGATCTCCACTTCGTCGCTGTCGAACGGGTCGAGGCTGTCCTGGTAGAAGGTCGACAACGCACTCACAGCGCTGGAAAGGACGGGCATCGGGTGGGCGTTGCGCGGGAATCCGTCAAAGAAGCGGCGGAGGTCCTCGTGCAGGATCGTGTGCATGCGCAGGCGCTGATCGAAATCGGCGAGTTCGGATGCGGTGGGCAATTCCCCGTAGATCAACAGGTACGAGACCTCAAGGTACGAGGAACTCTTGGCCAACTGCTCGATCGGGTAACCGCGGTAGCGCAGGATCCCAGCGTTGCCATCGATGTAGGTGATGGCCGACGTACAGGAGGCCGTGTTCACGAAGCCACTGTCCAGCGCCACGTGCCCGGTCGCACTCAGCAACTTCGAGGAGTCCAGACCCGACTCACCGTCCGTGGCTCGCACCACCGGTAGATCCAGACTGACCCCGGGACCGTTCAAGACGAATTCGCTCACGGCCACACGCTAACGCCGTGCGCCCGGTGCTGTGGTCAGCAGGTCGGAACTCGGCGCGGGTAGTGACTCCTCAGCGCGCGCTCTGGAGGGCGCCCAACCTGTCCGCCGCCGCTCTCACGCGTTCATCGGTTGCCGTCAGCGCCACCCGGACGTGCTGCGCCCCGGCCGTTCCGTAGAAGTCCCCGGGGGCGACCAGGATGCCCGAAGCCGCTAGGGCGTTGACGGTCTCCCAGCACGGCTGGCCCCGAGTCGCCCACAGATACAGGCCCGCCTGCGAGTCATCGATCCGGAACCCCGCAGACTCCAGCGCGGCCCGCAGAACCGCCCGCCTGCTGCGGTAGACCTCACGTTGGGTGACCACATGTGAGTCGTCATCCAGCGCAGCGCAGGCAGCAGCCTGCACGGGCAGCGGAACCATCATCCCCGCGTGCTTGCGCACTTGCAGGAGCCGATCGATCAGGGCAGGGTCACCGACTGCGAAGCCGAACCGGTAGCCGGCCATGTTGGACCTCTTGGACAACGAGTGGATGGCCAACAGCCCGGAATGGTCACCCCCGCAGACCTGCGGATGCAACAAGGAGACCGGGTCGGCGTCCCATGCCAGTTCGATGTAGCACTCATCGCTGACCAGGATCTTGCCGCGGGCTCGCGCCTTGGTCGCTGCGGCTTGCAGTTCGGTTGCGCTCATCACCGCCCCGGTGGGGTTGGACGGGGAGTTGATCCAGGTCAGCTCGGCAGGCTCACCGGCAACGGTCGTGCGGGATCCGGCCATCAAGGCACCCACCTCGTAGGTGGGGTAGGCGATCGGCGGGCTGGCAACCGTGTCCGTGGCACCGAGCCCGAGCAGGGTGGGCAGCCAGGCCACGAACTCTTTGGTGCCGATCAGGGGCAGGATGTTCTCCGGTTCGACCACGACGCCCAACGAGCGCTGCAGCCAGCCGACAGCCGCCTGGCGAACCTCAACGGTCCCCTGGGTTGTCGGATAGCCGGGAGCATCAGTTGCTGCTGCTAAGGCGTCCTGGACGATGCGAGGGGTCGCATCGACCGGGGTTCCCACCGACAGGTCAACAATCCCGTCCGGATGGGCAGCCGCCCGCTGCTTGGCCGGTGTCAGCCTGTCCCACGGGAAGTCCGGCAGCTGCACCTGCTACTCGTCGTGCTGCTGTGGCGGAAGAGCCGCGATGAAGTCGACGTCGTGCTCGATCTTGCCCATCTTCGTAGCACCACCGGGCGAACCGATGTCGTTGAAGAAGTCGACGTTGGCTTGGGTGTACTCGGTCCACTCCTCGGGCACGTCGTCCTCGTAGTAGATCGCCTCAACCGGACACACCGGCTCGCACGCACCGCAGTCGACACACTCGTCCGGGTGGATGTAGAGCATCCGCTCACCCTCGTATATGCAGTCGACCGGACACTCGTCGATGCAAGCCTTGTCCTTCAGGTCCACACATGGCAACGCGATGACGTAGGTCACGACGGTCCCTTTCTCGACGTGGGTGAGCCGTTATCCCAAGGCTATAGCGCTTCCATTGAATCGGGTCAGGCCCACCCGTGCAAACGAGGCGAAACCGCCATGCAGTAGATCAGGCCGGACCCAGCCTGTGATCCAGATACACAAGGGGAGGGGCTTCGAACGCGTCGTGCACGATGCTGCGGACCCGGCCCACGACGATGCTGTGGTCCCCGCCGGGATACACGGCCTCGGTGGTGCATGTCAGATAGCCGATGGAACCAGTGAGCAGCGCGGTCTTCTCGGCATCCCGGTGATACTCGACGACGTCCATCTGACTGGCCAGCGGACGACCCCGTTCCGCGAACCAACGAGCGGCCGCGGCCTGGTCGGCGGACAGCATGTTCACCACCCAGCGGTCGGTACGCGACACCGCGGTGTGGAACCTCGAATCCAGTTGCACGCAGAAGAGCACCAGAGGCGGTTCCAATGAGACGGAGGTGAAGGAGTTCGCCGTCATCGCGTGATCCTCGTCATCCACCCTCGTGGTGACGACCACAACACCGCTGGCACAACGGGCCATGAAGCCGCGGAAGCGTTCGGTGTCATCCATCAGAAGAACGCTAACCTGGTGGGACGTCTCACGCCTGCCCGGTGGTCGGGGCATCTACGGTCCGTAGGTCGACCACGGACATCACATCCACGATCTCTTGGCCGACGAGTTCGTAGCGCTGCAAGAGTGCGTCTCGCAGCGCCTCGACCTTCGCCCGGTTGGCCACGAGCACTTCGTGAGCTGCGGCCTTCTGCTCCTGCAGCAGTTTCTCCACAGCGGCTCGGCCCTGCGAATCTGCGATGACCCTGCCCACCAGATTCGTGTCCGACAGGCTCGAGCCCTGCACGGCCGCCAGGTTGATCAGTGATCCAACCATTCCGGTGGCACCGACCATCTGCGCTGCCACCGTGGTCGCGTAGTTGAGGTCGGAACTGGGTCCGGTGGAAACCTCGCCGAAGAACAACTCCTCAGCCACCATGCCGCCGAACGCGATCTGGATCAGCGCCAGCAGTTCGCTGCGCGAACGGGTGAAGACATCATCGGTGTCGTTGTGCGCCAGCAGACCGAGGGCATCCTTGCGCTTGATGATGGTCAGCACCTCAAGGCGGCGCTGCGGGGCAGCAACGTGGGCCACGACCGCATGCCCGGCTTCATGAGTGGCGATGAGACGCGCCTCGTGGTCGGTGTAGGCCACGGGTTGACCCAGACCCACGTCGGCCACGAGCCGGGCCTTGTGCACGTCACGGCTGTTCATGCTGCGCGATCCGCGCCGCAGAGTCTCGACCAGGGCCTCGTCGAAGAGGTTCTCCAGTCGCGCTGGGGTGTAACCGGTTGTCAGTGCGGCGATGTGGTCACGCGCTTGGTCCTCGTCGAGTTCCGGATCATGAGACCGCTTGGTCAGCATCAGATCGATCAGGTCGCGACGGCCCTGCTTGCCGGGGGCTTCGAACGCCAGAACCCGGTCGAACCGGCCCGGACGCAGAAGGGCCGGATCGAGTGCCGAGGCACGGTTGGTCGCTGCGATCAGCAGGATGTTGGACGAACGCGAGGACGGTCGGGGTATCTGCCGATGGGCAGGGAGCAGCAGGTTGAACTTGTCAGCCAGCCAGCCCAGCATCCGCTGGCCCCCGGTCAACTCGTCGAAGGATTGCATCTGCACCAGCAACTCGTTGACGACTCCGCCAGTGCCTTCGCTCACCACGGACTTGTGAACGACCGCCGGCGAGGCGGCTGCGGTCGGAAGGCCGTCCAGACCACCACAGTTGGCGACCGACTGAGGCCCGGGGCTCATGGCGGAGAGCCCGCCTCGGGACGTGGCGATCGCGTCGATCTCCTCGATGAAACCGATCGCCCCACCCTCGCTGCGCGCCGCTTTGCGCAAGGCCTTGAAGTACGAGCGGATCTTGCGAGCCGTTGCGCCGTAGTACATCGACTGGAACGCCGTCGCACTGACGAACAGGAATGGCACACCGGCCTCGGCCGACATAGCGCGAGCGACGTAGGTCTTCCCGGTACCCGGAGGCCCCTCGAACAACAGCCCACGGCGCGCGGTACCACCCATCTCCTCCGAGAAGGACCTGTGGGCCAGGAAGAGGTTCAATGAGCGCAGGACCTCGGCCTTGACCGAGTCGATGCCGCGCACATCATCGAACCGGGTGGCTATCTGGTCCGGGCGGTAGGTGACATGCGGCGATCTGCCGGCCACGACGGTGGTACCGAGCAAGGTGCCTATGAGGACCAGGAAGAATACGCCCACCACGAGCAGGAACGGATCCATCACTGGCAGCCGCAATTGTGTGACGTCTATCGGACGGCCGGTCAGCATCCGAAGCCACAGGAACGCGGCCGGGATAGCCGAGCAATGCCGCGAACCCCAGCAGTCTGCGCTGGCGTCCCTTCTCCCGGGCGCGCCCGACATCGGCGTCCGCGGCAGCCAGGCGTCCGCCAGCAACGCGGCTCAGCATCTCGTCTGACGTACTCACGCTGGCTCCTGTCGAAAGTGGCCCCAATACTCAGCGTGCGCCGATTTCGGCCGCGATGGAACTCCTGAACGATCAAGAGAGTACGAACGACCTAATCCCTTCGAGTGAAGCGGTAACCCTATGCGGTGATTCCGTTGAAGAGGTCCGTCTCACGACCGTCGGCGTGGAACGGACCGGCCACGTTCCCCGCCGCGATCCGGAAGTGCTCCACCCCCATCGCTTTGCTGCCGAGGTTGTTCGAAAGGGCGAAGAAACCACTGTCGGTCTGCACCTGGGATGCGTGCTTGGCCAGGGCCTTCATCTTGAGATCGAGGAAGTCCGCGAAGTCGACCGAGGTGGTCACCAACTCGTCCTCGACACCGAACGGAAGATCGTCGGGGTCCATGGCTGCGAACCCTGTGTCCTCCCCCGCGTCACGCATGGCCCTGATCCCATCGCGCAACATGCCCTTTGGCAGCGCGGTCCAATAGACCTTCTGAACCGTCCAGGGCGCTCCGAGGTCCAGCCGGAAAGAGGGGACCGCGGCGAGGGCCAAGGCGTAGGTGAGTACCCGATGGGCTTGGATGTGATCGGGATGGCCGTAGCCCCCGAAGTCGTCGTAGGTCACCGCGACCTGCGGTTTGACCTCCCTGATGACCTCCACGAGATCAGTTGCAGCCTCGAGCAGATCAGCGCGCCAGAAACAATCGGGACGGTCGTTGGATGGCGTGCCGATCATCCCACTGTCGCGGTACTTGTGGGGTCCGCCGAGCAGTCGCCAATCGGTGACCCCCAGCACCTCCATCGCCGCCTCGAGTTCGGTGAAGCGGTGCTCCCCCAGCCGGTCTTCGGCGTCTGCGGCCAGGTGCGCCGCATCGTCGAGGAGTACCTCGCCTTCCTCCCCAAGCGTGCACGTCACCAACGTGACACCGACCCCCTGGTTGACGTACCCGGCCATCAGCGTGCCCGTGGTGATCGTCTCGTCGTCGGGGTGAGCATGCACGATGAGCAAACGTCGATCAGCCATGGGCCTACCTTATGCGCGAGGATCGGTGCGGGTGGCGCCACGGCGGCACCCGGCCCACGGCTCCTGGTTACACCGCACCCGGCCCACGGCTCCTGGTTACACCGCACCCGGCCCACGGCTCCTGGTTACACCGCACCCGGCCCACGGCTCCTGGTTAGAGGTTGTGCTGTTGGTTAGCGAATCCACGCGTTGTTTCGCTAACCAACAGCACAACCTCTAACGAGGTCCGGTGGTGGCCATCCACAAGCCCGTCGGCGGGAGCAAAGCCCGACTACCCTTGCTCCAATGGAGACCTTCCCCCGGCAGTCGGGTGCTACCAACGGGTTCCGCAACGGTGTTCCCCGCGGTTTCCGGGTAACCACCGGTGCCGTGTACTACCTGCGGTCGACAGACAGCCGCAGTTCGGCCCTGCAACTGCATAGGTGGGACCGAACCGATGGCACCACCGAAGTCATCCTGTCTGGTGCGACCGACGCCGCCCTCAGCGCCGCCGAACTGGCCATGCGAGAACGGCTTCGTGAATCGGCCTCCGGGATCACCGCGTTCGATGTGCGCGGGGATCACGTTGTCGCAAACGCTGGCGGCCAGTTGCTGCTGTGGGATCCCCAGTCCGGGGTCCGGGCCATCGCAAGTGGCGCCTTCGATCCGAGGATCAGCCCAGATGGCCAATGGGTGGCCTGGGTTGAGCAGGGTGGCCTGATGGTGAGGGGGTGGGGGTACGACGATGTCACCACCGTGATCACACCCACGGATGGGCGGACCTGGGCCATGGCGGACTTCATCGCGGCTGAAGAGTTGGACCGAAGCCGCGGTCACTGGTGGCTGCCGGATTCCACGGGCCTGATGGTGCAGTGCACGGACGACTCGGACGTGCCGCAGTGGTTCCGGGCCGACCCCGCCAATCCCCAAGCACCGCCGGCCGCGCAGAGATACCCACACGCCGGGGCGAGCAACGCACGCGTGGACCTGTGGCATTTCGACCTCGACGGCGAAGGGGTGCGGGTGGGCCTTCCCGACCATGAGTACTTGGCCTGTGTCACGGGTGGGCTGATCGGCGTGTTCGACCGGGAGCAGACGACTCTGACACTGACCGACCTCGAAGGCTCGGCGGTCGGCGAACTGCGCGGCAGCCCGTGGCTGGACCTCGTCCCTGGCTTGCCCAGGATTGACAAGCACGGGAGGTTGGTCGCCTGGGAAGAGGGTGCGCGACGGGGTCTGACCGTTGCCGGGGCGCGGTGCATGCCCGAGGACGTGTATCTGCGCTCGTTCGTCGGCTCGATCGATGACAGTTTGTATGTCCTGGCCTGCTCGACGCCAGCGGAGAGCCGCCTGGCCAGAATCGATGGGGACTCGTTCACCTGGTTGTCGCCGGCGGATCGCTTCACGAGCGCTGTGGTCCAGTCGGGCCTGATTGTGACCAGCGAAGTCGGCTGGGACACCTACCGTTCGAAGGCGACGATCCGCGGCGCTGACTATGAGCCTCTGGCCGAGGTCGAGAACCTGGGCGAGGAGCCGCTGGTTGCAGCTGTCCCGCATCGACTGCCAGCCACTGTGAATGCGGTACAAACGGTTGTACTGTGGCCCACCGAGCCGACGGAAGGGCCGCTGCCTGTTCTGATGAACCCCTACGGCGGGCCTCACGCCCAGCGCGTCCTGGCCTCGCGCACGGCATATGCGGGCGCGCAATGGCTGGCCGATCAGGGGTTCTGCGTGATCGTGGCAGACGGCCGCGGGACTCCGGGACAGTCGCCGCAATGGGAACACAGCATCGCGGGGAATCTGCGAGATCTCGCGCTCGAGGATCAGATCGAGGCTCTGCACGCCGTCGCCGCGCGCTACCCGGACCGACTGGACCTGTCCCGGGTGGGCATCCTGGGCTGGTCCTACGGGGGTTATCTGGCCGCCTTGGCCGTGCTGGATCGCCCCGATGTGTTCCACGCCGCAATCGCCGGCGCCCCTGTCACCGAGTGGCGGCTCTACGACACGGCCTACACGGAGCGATATCTCGGCAACCCGGGCCGCGACGCACGACCGTACGACCACAGCAGTCTGCTGCCACTGGCAGACCAGTTGTCACGGCCTCTGATGCTGATACACGGGCTGGCCGACGACAACGTGTTCGCCGCTCACACGCTGCGCCTGTCCACCGAACTGCTCAAGGCCGGCAAGCCACACGAGGTCCTGCCCCTATCCGGGGTCTCGCACATGACGCCCCAGCCCGAGGTGGCCGAGAACTTGCTGCACATGCAGGTGGGGTTCTTCCGCCGCCATCTGCAGGCTTGATCATTCCTTCGGCATGTCCGACAGATCCAGGGCACCAGTCGGCACGTCGTTGTGCACGATGTCCCGCTCCTGCGGGAAGTGACAGGCGGAGAAGTGGCCACCCTTGGTGCCGATCTGAATAAGCGGAGGGTCCTGCTCGGCACAGATGTCCTGGGCCTTCCAGCATCGGGTCCGGAATCGGCAGCCCGACGGAGGGTTGGCCGGTGATGGGACATCACCTTGCAGAACAATGCGTTTGCGCTCGTCCCGGCCGACCGGATCCGGCACAGGTACCGCCGAGAGCAGGGCCTGCGTGTAGGGGTGGGTCGGGTGTTCGTAGATCGACAATTCGTCACCCACCTCGACGAGTTTGCCCAGGTACATGACTCCGACCCGGTCGGAGATGTGCCGGACCACCGACAGGTCGTGGGCGATGAAGATGTAGGTGAGGTTGAACTCGTTCTGCAGTTGCTCGAACAGGTTGATGACCTGCGCCTGCACAGAGACATCAAGAGCTGAAACCGGCTCGTCACAAACGATGATCTTGGGCCTCAGGGCCAGTCCCCGCGCGATACCGATGCGCTGGCGCTGGCCACCGGAGAACTGGTGGGGGTAGCGGTGGATGTGCTCCGGGTTCAGCCCGACGACATCCAGCAGGTCCTGGACGGCCTTCTTGCGCCCGCCCTTGGGCACCACAGACGGGTGGATCTCGAACGGTTCACCGATGATGTCGCCAACGGTCATCCGGGGGTTCAAGGACGTGTACGGGTCCTGCAGGACGATCTGGATGTCACGGCGCTTCGTGCGCATCGCCTTGGCACCAAGGGAGGCCATGTCCTCACCCTCGAACCAGATCTCCCCCGATGTCGGGTCCTCGAGTCGCATCACCAGTCTGGCCAGGGTGGACTTGCCACATCCTGACTCGCCGACGATGCCCAGCGTCTCTCCCGGGAAGAGATCGAAGGACACGCCATCCACCGCACGGACCTGCCCGATCTCCTTCTTGAAGATGATGCCTCGCGTGAGCGGGTAGTGCTTCACGACGTCCTTGACCTGCAGGATGGGCTCAACCACGGGCCACCTCCTTCCAGAAGTGGCAGGCTGCCTCGTGACCTGGGGCCACCTCAACGGTGTCCGGCACCTCCTGGATGCACAACTGCTGCTTGTGCGGGCAACGGGGATTGAAGTTGCAGCCGGGAGGGAGGTTCAGTAGCGACGGCGGGAGCCCCTTGATCGCGTACAACTCCTCGCCCTTGGTGTCGACGCGCGGCATCGAGTCGAGCAGGCCCTGCGTGTACGGATGCGCGGGCTTGCTGTAGAGCGTGAGCACATCGGCACTCTCCACGATCCGACCCGAGTACATGACCGCGATCTTGTCCGCAACGCCGGCAACCACGCCCAGATCGTGGGTGATCAGGATCATTCCCATGTTCCGCTCACGCTGAAGGTCTTGGAGAAGTTCCATGATCTGGGCCTGGACCGTGACGTCGAGGGCCGTGGTGGGCTCGTCGGCGATCAGGACCGCGGGATCCAGACTGATGGCCATCGCGATCATGATGCGCTGGCGCATTCCGCCGGAGAACTGGTGCGGGTAGTCCTTGACACGTTCCTTGGCGGCCGGGATGCGGACCTGGTCCATGAGGTCCACGGCTCGGGCCATGCCCTCCTTCTTGGACATCCCCCGGTGCACCTGGAACATCTCCGAGATCTGGTCCCCGACCGTGAAGACCGGGTTCAGTGCCGACAGCGAGTCCTGGAAGATCATGGAGATCTCGGCACCACGGATCTTCCGGCGGTCCTTCTCGGACATCTTCAGCAGGTCGTTGCCCTTGTACCGGATCGCACCGCCGGTGATGAACCCCGGGGGCATGTCGAGGATGCCCATGATGGTCTGGGCGGTCACGGACTTGCCCGAGCCCGACTCCCCCAGCACGGCCAGCGTCTCACCGGCATCCAAGGTGTAGCTGACGCCGTTGATCGCTTTGGAGACACCGTCGCGGGTACGGAATTCGACGTAGAGGTCGTCGACCTCAAGCAGGTGGTCGCTCATGGTCTCACCGCAACTTCGGGTCGAGGGCTTCACGCACGGCGTCGCCGAGCATGATGAAACTCAACACCGCGATCGACAGGAACAGCGCCGGGAAGAACAGCATGAACGGCGCGACCCGGATGTACGGCTGGGCGTCGTTGATCATGGTTCCCCACGAGATGACCGGCGGTTGCAGACCCAGCCCCAGGAACGACAGGGTGGCCTCGGCGCCGATGTAACCCCCCAGCGAGATCGTCGCAAGAACGATCAGAGGCGCCAACGAGTTCGGAACGACGTGTTTGTTGATGATCCGGCTGTTCTTCGCACCCAACGCCCGCGCCGCTTGCACGAAGTCGGCATTGCGGACCTGGATGACCGACGAGCGCATGATGCGGGTCATCGATGTCCAGCCCAGGATGCCCAGCGCCAGCACGACCTTGGCCACCTCGGTGTACAGGTTGGTGTCCTCCCCCGACGGGAACGAGGTCAGTACGAGGATGCCACCGAGCAGCAGCGGGATAGCGAAGAAGATGTCAGTGACCCGCGACAGGATCGCATCGACCCAGCCACCGAAGAATCCGGCGATCACGCCGACGAACCCACCGACCAGCATCGTGAAGAGCGTGGCGAAAACACCGACCAGAATCGATGCCTTGGCCCCGTAGATCGTGCGGGTGTACACGTCGCAGCCGTTGTTGTCGTAGCCGAACCACGCCTCACTCGACGGGGCCTGTCGCGACAGTGTCAGGTCGCAGGTCGATGGATCCTTGCCGAACGTCAGAAGCTGCGGGAAGAACGTCATGATGAGGAAGAAGACGATCAATACCGCGGAGATGATGAAGATCTTGCTCGAGCGCAGCTCACGCCACGCATCGCTCCACAGCGACCGGCTTCGGTCGTTGCCGGGGGTAGGGGGCAGGTCCGAGCCGAGGTAGGTCTCCCTCTCGACGGTCTCGGGCGCCGCCGCAGCCATCGAGGCGTTCGGGTCACTCATACCGGATCCTTGGGTCGATCGCGCCGTACAGGATGTCGACGAGCAGGTTCACCAGCAGGAACACCAGAACCAGCACCGTGACGACGCCGACGACGGTGGCACCTTCGCGGGTCCGAATCGACAGGTAGAGAAGACCACCGATCCCACGGATGTTGAAGATGCCCTCGGTCACAATCGCACCGCCGAGCAATGCGCCGAAGTCCGCGCCGATGAAGGTCACAACCGGGATCAGAGAGTTGCGCACCGCGTGACGGCCGATGACCCGGCGCCGGGTCAGCCCTTTGGCGGTCGCGGTTCGCACGTAGTCGGCGCGAAGATTCTCTGTCAGGTTGCCGCGCATGAGACGGGCGACGTAGGCCAGGGACAGGGATGCCAGCACGAATGCCGGCAGGATTAACTCATAGACCGTCGCATTGGGCCCGACCGTCGGGGGGAACCAACCCAGTTTGATGCCGAACGTGAACTGGGCCAGGAAGCCGATCACGAACACTGGGATCGAGATGACGATCAGCGTGCTGATGAGGACGAGGTTGTCCAGGAAACCCCCGCGGTTCAGCGCCGCGAGGATACCTGCACCGATCCCGATGATGATCTCGATCACGATGGCGATCAGCGCCAGGCGGAAGGTGACCGGGAAGGCCTGGGCGATCTCATCCCAGACCGGCCTGCCGGAGAAGCTCTCCCCGAAATTGCCCTGCAGCAGATTCACCAGGTACTTGCCGTACTGGACTGGTAGCGGGTCCTCGAGATTGAACTTCGCGTTCATCTCCGCGATGTAGGACGCGGGGCAGGGCTTGTCTCCGCACTTGCCAGCAAAGGGATCACCAGGCAGGGCCCACACCATCGCATAGATCAGGAAGGTGGTCCCGATGATCACCGGGATCATCTGGAGGAGGCGCCGAATGGTGTACCTACCCACTTTTGCCCCTCCAATCCTGGTAGCGCGACGTTCGAACATTACTGACCTCGGCGCGCTCATGACCACTCAACCCCCCGGTGAATCCAGATTGATGGCCGGCAGGCCCTGCGAAACGCCCCCACAAGTGTCGGAATGTCCGAAAATCTCCGCCAGGGAGTTGGTTGACGTTCGGGTAGTTGGTTGACGCCTGTCGCGCGACGAGCCTCAACCAACTGCACGAACCCCACCCAACGCAGATTGCGGCTGGCCCGGACACGACTGCGCCCCCACCGCCGAGGCGATGAGGGCGCAGAACGTTGTTGCTGACTAGCTCTTTTCGATCGTCAGCAGGTTGACGCGGGAGAACGGCGTGAACTGAACGTTCGTGACCGTGTCCGAGTAACCGGCGACGACAGCGCCGTACCACATGGGGATAACCGGCATGTCCTCAGCGAGAACGGCCTCGCCCTGCTGGAACAGGTCGATGCCTTCCTGACCGGGCTTGGCCGAGGCCTCATCCATCAGGTCGTCGAACTTCTGGTTCGACCAGTCACCATCGTTGGACGATGCGCCGGTCTTGTACAGCGGGACCAGGAAGTTCTCGATGGACGGGTAGTCCATCTGCCAACCGGTACGGAACATACCGGTCATGTTCCGGTCCACGACCTCGGTGCGGAAGGTTGCAAAGTCCGGGATCGGCTTGCCCACGCACTCGACGCCAAGGGCGTTGGTGATGCTCACGCAGGTCGCGTCTACCCAGCCCTTGTGACCGCCGTCTGCGTTGTAAGCCAGCGTCAGCTTGCCATCGAACCCACCAGCCTGGTCGAACAGCTCCTTGGCCTTGGTCGGGTCGAAGTTGCACCATTCGCCACAGACACCGGCCTTGTAGCCGTTGACAACCGGGGAGACCCAGCTTGTGGCGGCCTCACGCGTACCGTTGAAGACGTTGTTGATGATCGTCTCACGGTCAATGGCCATCGAGATGGCCTTACGCAGCTCGACGTTGTCGAACTTCTTGTCGTAGATCGGGAAGCTCACGGTCTGGATGATGCCCGCGGGCTGCTCCACGACACGGTCGCCGAGAACGCTCTTGTACTGACCGCCGGCCAGACCGGAGTCCGGAATGGTGTCCAGCACGTCGAGGTTGCCTGCCTGCAGGTCGGCCCACGCGGCGTCAAGATCCTGGTAGATCTTGAAGTCGACGCCCGACACCTTGGCCTTCTCAGCACCGGGGTAGTCCGCCCAAGCCTTCAGCTTGATGGACACCTTCGGGTCCCAGCTCTCGAACTGGAACGGGCCGTTGCCGACCGGGTTCTTGCCGAACGCCTCGGGGTCCTCGAAGAAGGACTCGGGAAGCGGTGCGAAACCGGAGTACCCAACCATGACCGGGAACTGCGAGTTCGGCCGGCTCAGCTTGACGTCGAACTCGGTGTCGCTGACGACCTTCAGACCAGACATTTCCTCGGCCTTGGGGGTCCCGACCGGGTTGCCCTCTTCGTCGAACTTGCCCTGCACCTCGGCGAAGCCCTCGATGGGCTCGAAGAAGTAGGAGTTCAATGCGGCGTTCGGACCGTAGGCTGCCCAGTTCCAGGCATCCACGAAGCTCTGAGCGGTCACCGGGGTGCCGTCCTGGAACTTCCAGTCGTCGCGGATCACGATCTTCCAGTTCTGCTGGTCGCTGGACTCGATCGACGTTGCGACCGCGTTCTCGGGAGCGGCCGTCTCCTGGTTGTACGTCACCAAACCGGTGAACATGGCGTCGATGACGTTGCCGCCACCAGTCTCGTTCGTCGCTGCCGGAATCAGCGGGTTCTGCGGCTCAGAGCCGTTGACGGTGACGTATGACGCTGAATCGCCGCCTCCCGATCCGCTGTCCGACGACCCCCCGCAAGCGGACAACGTCAGCGCGAGAACGCTCACGCCGATCACCGCTGGGGCGACCTTCCTCAGTCCACGCATGGACTATCCCTTCTATGTGTCCCAAACTGCCTTGGGCTAATTGTGTTGAATCCGTGATCGGATTCCCAGCAACCGCACCGCGAAGACCCCGGCTGATTCGCCGACGAGGTCGGGCTAAGATGCTGCAGTTCGTCGCCCATTGTGCCAATTCGCACACTGTGAGCACACACTTGGGTGGCGAATCGTTACACAAGTAACCGGATTCGTCCATGGCAGTGGAACGGGTCAGATGTTCGGTCCGTCCAAAAGTTCATGGCACAGTGGTCGGCAGGAGGTGTCTGGTTTGCGCAATAGAACGACTGCGGCAGTGGTGGCCCTGGCCGTCACTGCCTCGATTGCGCCTGCCGCCAGCGCGCTGGAGGGACGGCCAGGCAGCGGGATGCTCGTGATCGGCCACCGCGGAGCTCCCATGTACGCCGCCGAGAGCACAATCGGCAGTTACCAGCGCGCCGCCGACCTGGGAGCCGACCTCTTGGAAGGCGACCTGGTGATGAGCAAGGACGGTCGCTTGGTGCTGTGCCACGACATCGAACTGAGCCGGGTTACTGATATCGCCAGCCGGCCGGAGTTCGCTGGTCGCCAGGGCGTGCGCAACTTCAACGGGGTCGACTACACCGGATTCTGGGTGGACGATTTCACGCTGGCGGAGCTGCAAACACTTCGTAAATGGGACGGGCAGACTCTCACGACCCTGGACGATGTGATCGGCCTGGCACAGGGCAGGGGCGCGAGCCTGTACATGGAACTCAAGGAGTCGGGCTACTTCCAGAGCCGAGGGCTGGATCCCTTGCCAGTGCTTGTGAACACCCTTCGGGCGCGCGGGGAGGATCAGCGCGGCTCGCGGGTGTGGGTGCAGTCCAGCAACCCGGGCGACCTGCAGTACTTGGGCGGGCAGATCGGCAATCGCAGAGTCTTCCTCACCCGCGGCGTCGGGCCTGAGGACGTCGGCGCGTTCCCCGGCTATCGACAGTTCGCGGATGTGATCGGCGTGCCGACCACACGCGCCCGCAGACAACTCGTGCAGGAAGCGCACGCGGCTGATCTCGGGGTGCACGTCTGGACCTTGCGCGGGAGCCGTGACGCCTACCGAAAGGCAGCCACTATTGGCGCCGACGCCGTCATCACCGACTTCCCCGACCTCGGTGTCGACGTGCGCAACGGCCTGCGGATGGGCAACCGTCCCACAGGAGTGTCCAGCCGGATCGAGAATGGCAATGCCGTCGTCAACTGGGAGGCGGCTGCCGGCGCCTGGTACGCGGTGACGTTCGACTTCGGCGATCCGCTCGAAGCACCCACCCTGTGGACAAACACCAATACCGCTTCGTATCCCACGGCTGGGGCCACGAGCGTGGACATCACGGTCTCCCGGTTCGACGGCAACCGGCTGGGCGATGACACCTTCACCAGGGCGACCGCCATTCCTGTCAACTACAAGCAGCCACGGGTCAAGACCAGGGCGGCATCGGTGCGCGCCGTCGTCTCGAGCGACGCGAGGACTCGGATCTCCGGGGTCCTTGAACGGCTGAAGGGCAAGCAGTGGGTGCCTTTGCGAAACGGCGCCGGTTGGCTGCGCGGTCGCGGCGAGGATGTGCCCGGACTGCGACGCAACTTCCGGACGGACAAGCGGGGGCAGTTCTTCCTGACCGTCAAGGTTCGCAAGGACATCCTGTCCGGCTACATCCCCCAGCGGCAGTGGATGGTTGGAGTCAACGGAACCGCGCGCTTCAAGCCATCGAGCTCGGACTGGATCGTCACGCAGGAGGGCCCGCCGCCCTCACCGCGACAGAAGAGCAGCGCTCAGGGCCTGCAAAAGAAAGACGTCACGATCACGGCAAGATAGCCCTGGGCTTGGGCCGGTCCCAGCGCCCGCGTTAGAGGTTGTGCTGTTGGTTAGCGAATCCACGCGTTGTTTCTCTAACCAACAGCACAACCTCTAACCAACTGCTTGATCAAGCTCTGCTGACCGCGACCTTGATCCCGAAACCGATCAGCACACCGCCCGTGCCCCGATCGATCCACGTCTGCACATTCGGGCGCTCCAGCCAGGTCCGCATCATGCTGGTCCCCCAGATCAGCAGGCTGAACCAGACCAGGCTTTCCGCAACGTGCACCATCGCGAGGAGCAAGCCAGCACTCAATGGCGCGAGCTCGGCGGGCATGAACTGCGGAAGCACCGCCATGTAGAACACGCCGATCTTGGGGTTCAGCAGATTGGTGAGCAGCCCTCGCCGGAAGCAGGTGAAGGAGGAATCCCCCGACTGTCTGGGCCCAGCCGCAGTAGGCACTCCAGGCTTTTGGGCTTGCCAGATCAACCTCACCCCCAAAACGACCAGGTACAAAGCACCGGCCAGTTGCAGGAGCTCGTAGGCCACCTGTGACGCGGTGAGGATCGCCGCGATCCCCACCGCCGCAGCGACACCCCAGGCCAGCAGTCCGACGCAGATCCCCAGAACGGTGGCGTATGCCGCCTTCGTGCCTTGCGTCACCGATGCACGCAGCACAAGGGCCGTATCGATGCCCGGCACCAGTGTCAGCAGGCCGGCCACAACGGCAAAGCCCAGGACCGCGGTCAGCATCGCGGTTCCTCTGCCGCGGGCGGGGTGGTGAACACGCCACCAAGGTAAGCCTTTGGTCAGCAGCTATAGGCCCGGCGGCGCGGCTCCCGTCATCGGCTGGACGGTCAGGTCGACGACGCATCCTTGGCGAGCCCGCCCAACGTGATTGACTGATCACTCCGGTGACGAATCGGTTCTGAGGAGTCCAGATGAGCGGCAAGAAGTTGCTGGTGATCTCCCAGACGCTGCTGCTGACCGGGGCGGTTCTGGTTGCAGGTGCAGTGAGTGCGCCCGGCGCGCAAGGACACCGGGTGCAGGCCAGCTCAATGGCGTCACCCGCCTCGGTCCCCCACGGTTTCAGCAAACGAGTCACGATCCCCGGAGGCCGAAAGTTCTATCTGGAGTGTCGTGGGACTGGCAGCCCGACCGTGGTGCTTGAGGCCGGGACAGGCGATCGTGGCGACATCTGGCGCCTGCCGCCGTCGGGTGGGAGGTCGGCTGTGATGCCAGCCGTCGCCCGCTTCACCCGGGTCTGCACCTACGACCGGCCCGGTACCTATCTTCTGCCCGACCTGCTCAGCCGCAGCGATCCCGTCGCGATGCCTCGGACGGCGCGCGATATCGCACTGGATCTGCGCGCCCTGCTTCGGGCGGCCGACGTCCCCGGTCCGTACCTGCTGGTCGGACATTCGTTCGGTGGCTTGGTGGCGCGACTCTTTGCAACTTCGTATCCGCGTCAGGCAGCCGGGCTTGTGTCCATTGACGCCCAGAACGAGGATTTCGTCGCGGCCTACAAGCGGTTCCTGACCCCTGCGCAATACGCGGCGGCGGTGCTGGATCCTCAGCCGCCAGCAGGGCTGGAGGACCTCTCGGGACTAGAGCGGCTCAGCCTCGAGGCCAGCGCGGCGCAAGTTCGTCAGGCACAGGCGGACACGCCGCTTCGCAGGATGCCAGTCGTGATCATCTCCCATTCCCGCAGCCTCCCGAACCCCTTCGGCTTCCCCGCTGACTGGCCGAACGATGCACTCGAGCGGGCATTCCAGGACTCGCAGGACCGACTTGCTGCGTTGGTACCTGGCACGCGGCAAGTGATCGCGACCAAGAGTGGGCACTACATCCAACTCGACCAGCCCAGGTTGGTCACTCGAGAGATCAGAAGCCTGGTCCAATCGATCCGCCGATAGAGACGCTTTTTACCTGCGATGGGAGCGCGGCCAGGCTCTCACGTTTGGACCGGAATTCGACCGTGTGATTTTCAAGCAACTGAGTGGTCGGTTTCCAGCTTTGCCCGCTGGCGGTAGTGGCCCGGGTTCGACCGGTGGTGGATTCAGGCAACTTAGTTGTCAGAAATCAACAAGGCTTGCTGGGCGCCGCGGGGTATGCGGTGCTGCGCAACGACCGTGTGATTTTCAAGCAACCCAGTGGTCGGTTTCCAGCTTTGCCCGCTGGCGGTAGTGGCCCGGGTTCGACCGGTGGTGGATTCAGGCAACTTAGTTGTCAGAAACCAACAAGGCTTGCTGAGCGCCGCCGGGTGTGAGGGTGTTACCGAACACTCCCCAACGCAGGGACGCCCTTGCTGAACTCGTCCAGTTGGCTGGGGAGCTAGGGAATCGAAACGAATTGGTGCGACTGGCAGCCCGGGGCAGCCGGGACGCACAGGATCTCCTCGATGAAATGGAAGAGTCTGAGGCTGAGTAGCCAGAGGTCGCGTGGTAATTCCACGGACTCGAATCGGCCGTCGAAAACACGGCTGTGGATTCAGGTACAACCCTCAGCCAAGCGCAGTCGCTGCGGCGACTTCGGCCCGACCCGCTCGATCACACCTTCACACTCAAGGTCCACTTTGACGAAACGGATCCAGTTCGTGAAGCGTCCACTGGAGAAGCGAGGATGACCGGCCAACTGCACCTCAGCGACCTCAATGAGGGTCTTGAGCATGACGCCGTCCCCGTCGTCCAGATCCGCAACCGTGTCGAGGATGAACGCCCGCAGCACATCGTATTGCTCCGATTCAATCGTCCAGGTCTCGTAACCGTCCGGACGGACCGCGCTGCGCAGTCGGCGCCGACCCGGAGGATGGATGTCGCGTGCCACCCGTGCCACTCCTCACGCCCACATGTAGTGAGCAAGCCTCACACGTTGAACCGGAACTCGACCACATCACCATCGGCCATCACGTAGTCCTTGCCCTCAATACGGACCTTGCCGTGTGCCTTGGCCTCCTGCATCGAACCCGCCGCGACGAGCTCGTCGAAGGAAATGACCTCGGCCTTGATGAAGCCCTTCTGGAAGTCGGTATGGATCACACCTGCGGCCTCGGGGGCAGTGGCTCCCTTGGGGATCGTCCACGCCCGCGCCTCCTTCGGACCGGCCGTCAGGTACGTCTGCAGACCCAGGGTCTCGAACCCGACGCGCGCCAGGGCCTGGATACCCGACTCCGGCTGCCCGATGGATTGCAGCAATTCCAGGGCCTCTTCCTCGGGAAGCTCGGTCAGCTCAGCCTCGACCTGGGCATCGAGGAATACCGCCTCGGCTGGTGCCACCAACTGCGTCATTTCAGCGCGGAACGCCTCGTCGCCCAATTCCTCCTCGTCGCAGTTGATGACGTACAGGAACGGCTTGTTGGTGAGCAGGAACAACTCCTTGAGCGGCTCCGGATCCGCCCCGGCCGCGAACAACGTGCGACCTGAGTCGAGGATCTGCCTGGCCTCCTGGGCGGCCGCGACAACAGAAGCCCGATCCTTGTTGATGCGGGCCTCTTTCTCGAGCCTTGGGCAGCGCCTTGTCCAGGGTCTGCAGGTCGGCCAGGATCAACTCGGTGTTGATGGTCTCCATGTCCTCAGACGGTGAGACGCGACCCTCCACGTGGACAACATCCGGGTCGTGGAACGCCCGTAGAACCTGGCAGATGGCGTCGGACTCACGGATGTGGGACAGGAACTTGTTGCCAAGGCCCTGACCTTCGCTGGCACCTCGCACGATCCCGGCGATGTCGACGAACTGCACTGTCGCAGGCAGAAGTTTCGCCGAGCCGTGAATGTCGGCCAAAGCCTGCAGGCGAGCATCCGGCACCCCGACCATCCCGACGTTCGGCTCAATGGTGGCGAACGGATAGTTCGCTGCGAGGGCACCCGCCTTGGTCAGCGCGTTGAAGAGGGTGGACTTGCCCACGTTGGGCAGGCCGACGATTCCGATAGTCAAGGGCACCACTGAAGTCTAAGGAGCACTCGGTTTTGTCATACCCATCGGGCACAGTGCCGCCATGGTCACTATCACCGGTGTTTGGGTGCTCATCCTGGTCATCGCGGTTGCCGCGGCGCTCGTGTTCGCCTACCGATTCGGGGCCGCCGCCAGGTCGCTTGCGGGTGGCGGAACTCGAGGGGCGAAACAGCACCCTGGCCTCGCAATTGGAGGCCCGAGGCAGCCTCGACGGCACACTCGCACCCCTTCAACAGGCGATGTCCTCTCTCACGACGCAGGTGGAGTCCGCGGAACGCTCCCGGCTCACCGCGATGAGCGGGTTGTCCGAGCAGGTGCTGTCCGTGGGCCGGCAGATGGGGGTCGCCACGAAAGATGTGCAAGACCAAGCCCAGCGGATCACTCAGGCACTGTCCCGGACTCAGAACCAGGGTTCCTGGGGAGAAATGCAGCTACGTCGACTGGTGGAGGCCTCCGGGATGATCCCGCACGTCCATTTCGTGGAGCAGGCGAGTGTCCATGACGAAGACCGCCTGCTGCGCCCCGACATGCTCATCGACTTGGGGCAGGGCCGCACGGTCGTGGTCGACGCGAAGGTCTCCTTGGACGCCTTCCTCGACCCGGGGCTCGACCCTGGGGCACAAGCCGCCCAGCACGCCGCAGCCGTGGCCGAGCACGTCAATCGGCTTTCGGCCAAGCAGTACTGGCGCGCGGTGGGCACACCGGAGTTCGTGATCATGTTCATGCCGGCCGAACACCTGCTCGGCGTCGCTCTGCGAGAGAGGCCCGACCTGCTTCAGACCGCTTTCGACAAGAAGGTGGTCCTGGCCACACCGACGACACTGATGGCAACACTTCGCAGCATTTCCTGGGCTTGGCAACAAGCTGCGATGGCCGACCAGGCCCGGGACGTGCTGGACGCCGGCCAGCAGTTGTACGACAGGCTGAGCACCATGGCCGGTCACGTCACCAAGATGGGGAAGTCACTCTCGGACGCGGTGACGGGCTACAACCAATTCGTCGGATCGCTGGATTCGCGGGTGATGCCGGCCACCCGGCGGCTGGGCCAGATGGTTGCGCCCGAGTCGGACCTCGCCGAATTCGCGGAGCTGGATATCCGGCCACGCTCAAGTAGCAGTCTGGAACCGCTGCATGACACTGGGTAGGCGCTTGCGCGGTGCTACCTGATGGTCAGGTTACGGTTGAGCGGTGAGTACAAAGGATCAAATGACGGCCGTGGCCGGGGTGTCGGTCGAGATCGTCGATGGGACGGCTTCGCCTGCGACTACCGTGGCTGGTGTGTCCGACACCGAAGAGCCACAAGCAGGTGGTCTTGGCGTCGGGCTCATGGTTCTGATCCTGTTCACGATCACGATTCTGGCGGCGCTGGGTGACACTGCCTTCAATGGCAGCATCACCTACATCACCGGTGTCGTGTTCGTCGTCATCTCCGTGGTCTGTGCGGCGCTCATTCGCTACGACGCCCTGTCCACAACCATCATCACGCCACCCTTGGCGTACTTCACCGCAATCCTGATCGCTGGTCAGCCCGACTTGCTCGAGGGCGTGACGGACAACCTGCTGATCCGTGAGGTGGCCATGCTCGTGGCCGGCCTGGCCTTCAACGCGCCCTGGATATTCGCTGGGACCGCCGCCGCCACCTTGATCGTCATTGTGCGGCGCTGGATCCTGCACCGCTGAATCAGGTAGCCGCCGCGGCCTTGAGATCGCGGCGCAACTCTGGCGGCAGCGCGAACACCAGACTCTCCTCGACCGTCGTGGCCACCTCTACATCGTCGAAGCCATAGACCGCCAGTGCCTCCAACAACTGATCGATCAGCGATTCCGGCACACTGGCTCCGGATGTGACCCCGACCGTCTCCGCTCCGTCCAGCCAGGCACGCTCCAGTTGCCCGGCGTCGTCGATGCGGTAACTGCGAGCACCGGCCTCGGCGGCCACCTCAGCCAGTCGCACGGAGTTGCTGGAATTCTCTGAGCCGACGACGATCACCACATCGCACTGCGGAGCGATCACTTTCACGGCAGCCTGCCGGTTCTGGGTGGCGTAGCAGATGTCGTCGCTGGGCGGATCGATGAGCAAGGGAAGCTTCTCGCGCAATCGGTCGACGGTCTGCATGGTCTCGTCGACGGACAAGGTCGTCTGTGACAGCCAGGCGACGGGCCGATCGGGATCGATGTTCAACTCGTCGACCGCCTCGGGCGACTCCACCACCGTGATGGCGTCGGGCGCTTCGCCCGCAGTGCCCTCGACCTCTTCGTGGCCCTCGTGCCCGATCAGAAGAATCTGGTATCCGGACTCCGCGAACCGCTTGGCCTCGTAGTGGACTTTCGTCACCAGCGGACACGTGGCATCGATGGTCAGCAGGTTACGGGCGTCGGCCTGGTCGTGTACCGCCGGCGAGACGCCGTGGGCGCTGAAAACGAGCCGGGAGCCCTCTGGAACCTCTTCGGTTTCATCGACGAAGATCGCTCCTCGATGTTCCAGGTCGGCGACCACATGCACGTTGTGCACGATCTGTTTACGCACGTAGATCGGCGGCCCGTACAGATCGAGCGCTTTCTCCACCGTGATGACTGCTCGCTCGACCCCGGCGCAGTAGCCGCGGGGTGCTGCCAAAAGGATCTTTCCCACACCTCAATGCTACGTGGGATCCTCCGTGCGCGCTTTCGCCGCCTCGAGGCGTTGTTCGGCTTGACCCAGCAGCGTGTCGCAGTGGGTGGCCAGTTTCTCCCCTCGTTCCCACAGGTCCAACGACTCCTGCAGCGAAACGTTGCCGTCCTCAAGCCTTCGCACGATCTGCTCCAGCTCGTCGCGGGCGGCCTCGAACGTCAAGGGCTGCTCGTCACCGGGAGTCTCAGTCATCCTCGCCTCCTTCCACGGCCGCATCGAAGCTGCCGGATTGCACTCGGACATGTACGCGCGTGCCGGCGACAGGGCGGGTCCGCACCAGCGTGCCTGTCCTGTCGGTAACCAGTGCATAGCCCCTGTCAAGCGTCGCCTGCGGGGACAGTGCTCGCAGTTGCAGATCCAGGCTTGCGGCATCGACGCGATGGCGTTCCACGATTCTGTTCACAGCCGGCAACAGGCTGCGCCGGGTCCTGTCCAGGCGTTCCCTGGGCAGCGCCAGAAGCACCTTCGGATCGCTGATCACCCGGCGCCCTTTGACCGTGTCGAGGCGGTGCCGCTCGTGTTCGATCCGACCAACCACTCGGCTACGCATCCTGCGCCGCAGGACGCCGACGTGCTTGAGGACCTCGGCCACGTCGGGCACGGCCAGGGTTGCAGCATGGGTCGGTGTGGCTGCCCGGGCATCTGCGACATCATCGAGGATCGGCCGGTCGGCTTCATGTCCGATCGCGCTGATCACAGGTGTCAGCATCGCCGCAACAGTGCGCACCAGTCCCTCATCTGAGAACGGCAGGAGATCCTCCAGCGAACCGCCACCCCGGGTCACAATGATCACATCCACCTCAGGATGCCCATCGAGTTCGAGCAGGGCGGCCGTGATCTGGGGCACGGCTGACCGACCCTGAACTGCGGTCTGCCGGACCTCAAGTCGTACGTCCGGGAAGCGTGCCGTTGCAATACGCCGAACGTCTTTGAGCGCATCGGAGTCGCGCCCGGTCACAACACCGACCCTTCGCGGGATCAGCGGGCGCGTGCGCTTGCGATGCTCGGCGAACAAACCCTCTTGGGCCAACAGTCTGCGCCGCTGCTCGATCTGGGCCAGTAGATCGCCCAAGCCCGCCAGATGGATCTGGGATGCCCGCAGCAAGATCCGGGTCTGTTTGGTGACCTGAGCCTTGACCAACACCACCACGCGGTCGCCCTGCGCAGGTGTGCGCGGCAGGTCCGCGAACTTGCCCGGGTGGATCATCACATCTGCGCTGACTGTCCCTTGCTCGTCGCGAAGGGTCAAGTAGGTCTGCCCGCCCGCGGCCCGGACTTTGGAGACCTCACCGGACACCCAGACCTGACCCAGTTTGCCCACCCAGTCCCGGAAATGGGTCAGCATCACCCGCAACGGCCACGGCTGCTCTGCGGTGGGGGTGCTCACGAACGCAACCGCTGGATGAATGACTCAAGTTCGTCGTATTCGACAGTGCCGGTGACCACGGTCGTCCCCGAAGGACCCGTGAGGACCAGAGATTGGTCAGCACCGTTGGTGTATTGCATCCAAACCCGGCCGGCGATTTCGCGTTCACCATCAGGACTGCCCTCGGCGGTCTGCTCGGCGATGAAGTCCCCGGCCGAGGAGTCGGTCTGGGTGACCGCGATGAATTCATCGGCAGGCGTCACGTATCCGAGGAACCAGGTGGACGACGACTCTCCCTGCTCAAATCGCGCCGACGTCGCCCGCCATTGGTCATCCAGTCCCACCGGGGCGAGCACGGGGTAATCGGCCTGCTCGCGGGCGACCTGCAACATCGGCAAGGGGTCCACGACCTTGACCGCCTCTGGCGCCGGACGCCACACCACCGCGAACAAAAAGGCCACGAACAAGCCCACGACGGCCATGCTCAGCACCAGGTCGCGCACTCCGCGCTTGGTCCGATCCTCACTCACTGGGACATTCCAGCAGACACCACAGGAGTTACAACCGGATCGGGGGTCGGAGTCGGCTCAGGCTTGGGCGGCTTCGGCTGTTTGACCATGCCGGTGGCCGTCCCCGAAAGCGGCGCCACCCGGCAGGCGGGCACCGTGCGGAACTCGTAGCCGCGCACGCGCAACTGCGGGATCAGGGTCCGCACTGCGGCGATTGTCGCGGCGCGCGGACCCCCACCGTCGTGCAGGAGGACGATGGATCGGTTGTGCACGTGGCTCAGCACGTGATTGGCGATATAGGTCGCATCCTGATACGCCCAGTCCTGAGGGTCGATGGTCCACATCACCGGGGTCAGCCCGAGTTCGGCGGCGACTGCGGCAACCGTGGCGTTGGTTGCCCCGTAGGGCGGTCGCATGCAGGGTCCGCCACCGGGCCCTTCCTGTCTCTGAGTGGACCGGAGTTGATCTTTGATCGCGAAGGGCGGAAGGAACGTCAGATCCTGATGCGACCAGGTGTGGTTGCCGACCGCATGTCCGGCCAGCCACAGGTTGGTCGCGTACAGCGGATCGAGCGCGAGGGCCTGCCCCAGGACGAAGAAGGTCGCGGGCACCTTCTCACGTTTGAGCAATCGAAGCAGGTGGGGCGAGTTCATGGCGTTCGGGCCATCGTCGAACGTCAGGTACACGATCTTGGGTTTGTGCGCCGCAGCGGCTGGCTGGGCAACCGAAAGTGGCAGCACTGCTGCGGTCAGCGCTGCGAGCACACCTATCAGTCCCCGTTTTGGCACAGGACAAGTGTGTCATGGCAGCCCTTGTGCGCATCGGGGTCTTGGGGGCAGGCGAGGCGACGATCTAGTCTTGGGACATGCCCGAGTTCCGGTACGTCGACATGCTCCCGCGAGGCGAGGACACGACCACCTATCGCCTGATAACCACCGACGGCGTTGAAGTGGTCGAAATCGGAGACGAGCAGTTCCTGCGAGTCTCCGCTGACGCATTGCGCACGCTGACTTTCGAAGCGATGCGCGACATCCAGCATCTTCTGCGACCGGGGCATCTGCAGCAGTTGCGCAACATTCTCGATGACCCGCAAGCCTCACCCAACGATCGGTTCGTCGCCCTCGACCTGTTGCGCAACGCCAACATTGCTGCTGGCGGTGTGCTGCCCATGTGTCAGGACACCGGCACGGCGATCATCTCGGGCAAACGAGGTCAGCGCGTACTCACCGACGGCCCCGACGAAGCGCCGATCAGCCAGGGGGTTTACGACGCATATCAGACCTTGAACCTGCGCTATTCGCAGATGAGCCCGATGAACATGTGGGACGAGGTGAACACCGGAACCAATCTGCCCGCTCAGATCGAATTGGCCGCCGACACCAAGCCCGGACACGAGTTGCAGTACGAGTTGTTCTACATGGCCAAGGGCGGGGGCAGCGCCAATAAGTCCTACCTGTACCAAGAAACCAAAGCGGTGCTGAACCCAGAGACGTTCCGGAGCTTCTTGGATTCTTCCCTGCGAGCCCTCGGGACCGCGGCCTGCCCGCCCTACCACCTCGGCGTCGTGGTGGGCGGGACAAGCGCTGAGTTCGCACTCAAGACCGCCAAGTACGCCTCCGCGCGGTATTACGACAATCTCCCCAAGCATGGCGGCCCGGACGGCAACGGGTATCGGGACCACGAGATGGAACAAAGCATTCTCGAACAGACCCGCGAGTTCGGCATCGGTGCCCAGTTCGGCGGCAAGTACTTCTGCCACGACGTACGAGTCATCCGACTTCCTCGTCACGGCGCAAGTGCCCCCATTGCGATCGCGGTGAGCTGCTCGGCCGACCGGCAAGCCTTGGCCAAGATCACCCCCGAGGGCGTCTTCTTGGAGCAACTTGAGCGCGACCCGGCCCGGTTCCTGCCGGAGATCACCGACGCACACCTCGACGACGACGTGGTCAGCATCGATCTCAACCGGCCGATGCCCGAGGTGCTCAACGACCTGACCCGATTGCCCGTGAAGACCCGGGTCAGCCTGACCGGGACCTTGGTGGTTGCCCGCGACATCGCACACGCGCGTATCAAGGACCTGCTGGACAGCGGCCACCCCATGCCCCAGTACATGAAGGACCACCCGGTCTATTACGCGGGACCGGCCAAGACTCCCGAGGGCTACGCATCTGGCTCGTTTGGTCCGACCACCGCGGGTCGCATGGACTCCTACGTGGATCAGTTCCAGAAGGCCGGCGGGTCGTTGATCATGCTCGCCAAGGGAAACCGCTCCAAGCAGGTGACCCAGGCCTGCCAGGACAACGGTGGCTTCTACCTCGGATCCATCGGCGGACCCGCGGCCCGCTTGGCGCAGGACTGCATTCGCAAGGTCGAGGTGCTCGATTTCCCGGAACACGGGATGGAGGCGGTCTGGCGCATCGAGGTCGAGAACTTCCCGGCGTTCATCGTGGTGGACGACAAGGGCAACGACTTCTTCGCCGAGACGATGCGACCGATCGCCTCTCGTATCCCGGTCGGCCCACCGACCGACTAGGGGTGGGCCTGCGCGGGTTGGGGCCCGCCGGGTCGTGGCCCTGCGGTGGTCACCGCCCCCGCCGCCCCGGTTGGTTAGAGGTTGTGCGGTTGGTTAGAGAAACAACGCGTGGATTCGCTAACCAGGACCACAACCTCTAACGCGGGCACCCTGGGCCTCCCGCCGAGCCCGACCCGCGGACCTGGGGCGGGCGGAACTCACCGCTGAGCGTACCGCGGCCCGGTTGGCCCGACCCGGTTGGCCCGCCCGGTTGGCCCGCCCCGGTTGGTTAGAGGTTGTGCTGTTGGTTAGAGAAACAACGCGTGGATTCGCTAACCAGGACCACAACCTCTAACGCGGGTGACCCAGAGCCTCCCGCCGAGCCCGACCGGCAGACACGCGAAGGCCCCCGCGGTCCATACCCGCGGGGGCCTCGTGCGTCAGTGGTTGAAGATCAGTACCAGCCCTTGTTCTGGAAGGCATTCCAAGCACCGTTCGGGGTTCCGTAACGGCCCTTGATGTAGGACAGGCCCCACTTGATCTGCGTCTCGGGGTTGGCCTTCCAGTTCTTGCCGTGGGAGGCCATCTTCGAACCGGGCAGCGCCTGCGGGATGCCGTGGGCACCTGAGGATCCGTTGTGTGCGCGCTGGTTCCAGCCGGACTCGTGGTTCCACAGCTTCACCAGGCTCTTGTACTGGCCCTTGCTCCAGCCGTACTTGTAGTCCATGTAGTTCTTCGCGTACCACTTGTTGTACGAAACGCTGCCGTACTTGTGCGGGGCCTTGCCGCGCGATGGCGCAGTCTTCTTGTGGGCCTTCTTGAGCTTGCCGGCCGCGGTGACCTGCGACGTTGTGATCTCGGTCGTCGCAGGGGTGTCCTGGGCCAAGGCAGGTGCAGCACCGATGCCGATCAAAAGTGGAACAGTCATTGCGCCAGCGAAAGCTGCGGTCTTCTTGGAAGCCATGAGGGGGTGTCTCCTGAGGGTCGATTTCCTAACACCCTCGTCTTGCCCGCCGCAGCCCCTAGCGAATCGTGAAGCCGATCACACCGGGGATCAGTACCAGTGGTGGCGCTGCCAGAATGACCAAGCCTTGATCGGACTGCCGTACCGGCTCTTGATGTAGTCCAGTCCCCAGTCGATCTGCGTCTCGGGATTCGTCTTGTAGTCCGAACCATGGGTGCGCATCTTGCGCGCTGGCAGCGACTGCGGAATCCCCCACGCCCCTGACGACGGATTGACCGCCTTGTGGTTCCAACTCGACTCGTGGAACCAGAGCGTCTTCAGCGAGCGGAACTGCTTGGGGCCCCAGCCGTAACGGATCGCGGCGGCCTCCTTGGCGTACCACTGGGAGTAGGCGATTGTGCCGAACCGGGCTGGCGCCTCGGAACGACTGGGCCGCGGCAGATCGCGGGTCTTGGCCTGGGCGGTGGCTGCCGGAGCGGCGAGCACACTGATAGCAATTGCTGGCGCGATGAGGGCCTTAAACATTTGAACCGCTTCTTGTGGCGTCCGGATCGAGGACACTTCCGAACCCGCGCAACCCTCCCGACCGGCTCGATCTGCCGACTGCGACGGGGTGGTTCACCCTGGTCAAGGGCAAGGTCTCGACATGGTCACTGTCTGCTTCCCCACAGAATCAACGCGACCATCACGGCACCTCGGGCGTAACTTCCTTCACCACCATGTCCAGCCGCCCGCAGATGTTCAACTGGTTCGTCCGTGACATACATCACGTACCAAAGAGGATAATCGAGGTCATTCCGGACATCGACCACGCAATCCGCAACGTTCGCTATCGGAAACTGCGGTTATCGCAGAATCAGTACCAGCCACGCGAGTGCGAAGATGACAGCGCCCCAGCTGGGGAGCCATAGACCGAGTCGATGTAGGACAGGCCCCACTTGATCTGCGTCTCCGGGTTCGTGGCCCAGTCGCTACCGAATGAGGCCATCTTCGAACCAGGCAGTGACTGCGGGATCCCGTGAGCGCCGGACGAGGAGTTGTGAGCGTTCTGGCTCCAACCGGATTCGCGCTGCCACAGTTGCTCCAGCGCGGAGAACTGGTCGTCACCCCAGCCGTACTTCTCCTGCATGTACTCCCGGGCGAACCACTTGTTGTAAGCGATCGTGCCGTAGGCGTGCGGAGAGTCGCTGCGACTGGCCCGGCCGACGTGCTTCTCCCGCTCCGCGGCCGCAGTCCAGGTCTTGGACGTCGGGAACCCGATGCTGACGGTCGCTGACGCCTTTGGGGTCGGCTGGGTAACCGACACAGAGGCCGCGGCGGACGTACCAACCGACTCGGATGCGGGTGCGCTCTGCGAGGCGAAAATGAGAAGCGATGCAGGCGTAGCGACGAGAAGCATGCCGATTCCGACACGGGTGAGGCGTGAGGCCATGGGTTCCTCCAGACAGGGTCTGTCTGTTAGATGCCCCGCCTGCCTCTCACGGAAACAGTGAGTCGGCTCACACTCCCCCCATCAAAGGGGATAGTCCTCGAGCAGTTCGGTAACCAAGGCGGCGATGGGCGAGCGCTCCGATCGCGTGAGTGTGATGTGCGCGAACAGGGGGTGACCCTTGAGTCTGTCGACAACGGCAACCACCCCATCGTGGCGGCCCACGCGCAGATTGTCCCGTTGCGCGACGTCGTGGGTCAGCACCACGCGGGAGTCCCGGCCCACCCGGCTCAGGACCGTGAGCAGCACATTGCGCTCCAGCGACTGGGCTTCATCCACGATCACGAACGAGTCGTGCAGCGACCTGCCGCGGATGTGGGTCAAGGGCAGGACCTCCAACAGGTCACGGTCCACGATCTCGTCAAGGACCTCCTGGGTGGTGACCGCCTGCAGCGTGTCGTGCACGGCTTGCGCCCAGGGGCCCATCTTCTCCTGCTCCGACCCGGGCAGGTAGCCCAGTTCCTGGCCACCTACCGCGTACAACGGCCGGAACACGACCACCTTGCGGTGCTGCCTTCGCTCCAGGACGGCCTCCAATCCGGCCGACAGCGCAAGCGCACTCTTTCCGGTGCCAGCGCGACCACCCAAAGAGACGATTCCCACCGACGGGTCGAGCAGCAGATCCAGGGCTATGCGCTGCTCGGCGCTACGCCCGTGCAACCCGAACGCCTCCCGATCCCCGCGGACCAGGCGCACCTGCTTGCCCTCAGTGACTCGCCCGAGCGCCGAACCGGACTCGCCGGTCAGAATCAGTCCGGTGTGGCAAGGCAGGTCCCTCGCCTCATCGAGGTCGGCCACATCGTTGTGGTAGAGATCGTCGATCCAGGCGGAGCTGACGTCCAACTCCTCGATGCCGCTCCACTCACTATTGCTCGCCAGCTCGGCGCGGTACTCCTCGGCGATGAGCCCGACCGCTGAGGCCTTGACACGCAGGGGCAGGTCCTTGGACACAACCACGACGTGGTGGCCCTCTGCGGCCAGGTTGCGGGCCACGGCCAGAATCCGGGTGTCGTTGTCCCCGAGCTGGAAACCGCTCGGAAGGATCGACGGGTCCGCGTGATTGAGTTCGACCCGCAAGGTGCCGCCACTGTCCAGCGGTACGGGCTGGTCAAGCCGGCCGGCCTGGATGCGCAGATCGTCGAGTAGTCGAAGTGCCGTGCGAGCGAAGTACCCCAGTTCGGGGTGGGTGCGTTTGCCTTCAAGTTCGGAGATCACGACCGCCGGGATGACCACCTCGTGCTCGTCGAACCGCAGGATGGCATGCGGGTCGGAGAGCAGGACGCTGGTATCGATGACGTAGGTGCGGAACAGATCGTGATCAAAGGGCACGTCGGCCTCCGTTTCGCGGATCCCGGCGATCCGGTATGCCGGGACTCTAGGCCGGGATCGGGGTGAGCCGGTAGGAGCCACGCCGAAGGCCACCCAACGTCCACCTGAATGACCGGTTTGCGGAGGAGCTCAGCTCCCGAAACGACGTTGTCGATCTGAATAGGAACGCAAGGCCCGCAGGAAGTCCACGCGGCGGAAATCCGGCCAGTACGCCTCGCAGAAGTAGAACTCCGAATGGGCACTCTGCCACAGAAGAAACCCGGACAGCCGCTGTTCGCCCGAGGTGCGGATGACAAGATCCGGGTCGGGCTGACCGCGGGTGTATAGGTGTTCGGCGATGTGCTCTGGTTCGAGGGCTTGGGCTAGATCGTCAAGGCTCGTGCCGCGCCCAGCATGCTCGGCCAAAAGGGACCGCACAGCATCCACGACCTCGCGGCGGCCCCCATAACCCACGGCGATATTGACCGTCATCCCGTCTATGTCGCGGGTGGCGGCGTCAGCCTCCTTAAGCACCGTGGCCGTCTCCACCGGCAGCAGGTCCAACGCCCCCACAGGGTGGATGCGCCACTCACCCGTGGCTGCCAATGCGTCGACGGTGTCGGTGATGATGGCCATCAACTGACTGAGTTCGTCCGAGGGGCGCATGAGGTTGTCCGTGGACAGCAGCCAGAGCGTGACGACTTCGACGTCCACGTCGTCGCACCAGCGCAGGAACTCGGCGATCTTGTCGGCACCGGCACGGTGACCAGTCGACGCGCTGATGCCCTGCATCGATGCCCAGCGCCGGTTGCCGTCGAGGATCACCCCTACATGTCGGGGTATCCGCTCGGAGTCGAGGGTAGCCAGCAGACGACGCTCGTAGACCGAGTAGGCGACGTCACGAAGGCCCATCACCACCTCCTCTTGAAGGAGGGTACCCCGCAGCCAGGCTTCAGGGCAGCGCCGTGACCGTTATGTTGCTCAGAACCCGATACCCGAGCCGTCGTCGTCATCATCCTCGTCCTGGCGGCGCGAGCGCTTACGACCCTTGACCTTGTCGCGGATGAGAAACTCGGCAGCTTCGGCGACGGTGACCTGATCAGCCCGCTTGCCACGCACGATGACGGCCTTTGTACCCACATGTAGCGCGATCTGAGGTTTGGTGGTCGTGACGACAACCCCCTTGCCCGCGTCACGCAGAGCCAGCACCCGCTCCAGGCACTGCTTGCGGAAGTCACCAGAACCCATGACGGCCGTGTGGTCGAACATCAGCACGTCTACGTCTGCATGCATCGCGATGGCGAATGCGATCTGGTAGCGCATCTTCTTGCTGAAGTCCTCGAGCGGGCGATTGCGCAGGGACTCGACGTCCGCGGTGCGCGCTACGGGGCCGACAAGTTCCTCGATCTGGGCATCGGGCAGTCCGTAGACACCGGCGATCATCCGGATGGACTGCTCCACCGATAGTTCGCGTACCCACCTGCTCTGAGGTGGCGATACCAGCAGGCTGCGCTCGGGGCGTTGCACCTGCCCGACGTCCACGGGCAGCAAGTTCGCCCAAACCCGCTGCACCGCGTTTGTGCGCGCGGGGTCGCGGCTGACCAGCACCAGCGCCTCGCCGGCCTCCAGCGTGGTCGTTAGCCCGCGGAAAACCCAGTAGGACTCGCGTTCGTGGGTAGAGGTCATTCGAGGGACGCCTTTGATGATCTGCTGCTTCTTCTTCAGGCGGAATCCCTCGAGTCCGGCGTCGGTGAAACTGGCTAACACGTCACACCTTCCGGCGCAGGTTCAGACCGGAGCCGTGCACCATCCAGATGCCTGCGAGCAGGATCACCAGGATCACCCCGAAGGAGATGGCGTAGTTGGTCCAAGACGTCAGAACCTCCGGCCACACGCTGGCCCGGTAGAAGTCGAGCACCCCGTGGAAGGGGTTCAAGTACAGGAAGGGCTGCAACCATTCCGGGAAGTTCTTCTGCGACCACAGGATCGGACTGCCCCAGAAGAACGCGCGGGTGAGGATCGAGGCGAACACCTCGATGTCCGGCCAGCGCAGCGCGAGGCCCGCTTCGAACAGCGCGAAACCTGCACACAGCAATATCTGCAGCACGATCGCCACTGGGAAGAGCACTGTGCCCCAGGTCAGGCTGGCGCCACCCAGGAAGATGAAGATCAAGATGATCGGAATCGACAGTAGGAACTCGGCCAGACCCACGAACACGATCCGCAACGGCCACGTCGAGGCTGGCAAGGGGCTCGACTGCAGCACGTCGCCGAACCGGCGGAACGACCGCGGACTCTTGCGGATCGTCTGCGAGAACCACTGGAACGGGTACAGGCCGGTGATGAGGAACACGATGAACGGTTGCAGTCCGATGCCGCGACCACCGGCGAAGACGAACGTGAACACCACCCACATGAGGATGGCCAACAGGAAGGGTTCGCCGAGCGTCCAGACGAAACCAAGCCGGTAGCGCCGGTACATCTGCTTGAGGTCCTGACGGACCATGAGACTGATCGTCCGCCGTCGTCCCGGCAGGCGCACGAGGTCGGAGATCATGCCCCGATGCTAGTTGTCAGTGCGCGCAGATCCGGTGGCGGACACCCGCGGCGGCGCCTTGGACGCCTGCTCGGCCATGGTCTGCTTGGCCCAACCGGTGGCCTTGTGCTCTGCGTAGAAGGAGAAGAACGGGATGGTTCCAGCCAGCATCACCAGCACAGTGCGCGGGAACACACTCCACTTGCACCGCAATGACAGGTCCAGCACTGTCACGAGGTAGATCATGAACATCCATCCATGCACCATGGCCAGCGGGGTATGGATGTCCCACACGATGCGAAGGGGGATGTGAACGAACACCAGCAGGAGCAGCAACACCCCGACCACGTAGGCCATGATCCGGTAGCGCAGAAGAGAGCCAGCCATTAATCCACCATCTCTTCTTCCCGCTCCCGTTGAGCGTCAATGGTGCGCTGATCGTGCATGACCTTGTACCAGAACCAGACGACGAACCCCGTGAAGATCACCCATTGGAAGGCGTAGGCCGCGTTCTGGATGTCCAGCGCGGACTGACTGTGCGCCACGTCCCACTGCCACCAACCGAGCCGCAGGAAAACGAAACTGATCACCAGGCACAAGAGTGTCCAGGGGATCCAACGCGGCGACAGGATGTAGCGGACCATCAGGCTGCGGGCTTTCCCTCGCCGTCGACCGGGGCACCCGTCGTCGCTTGCTCGTCGAAATCGACCCGCTTGAGTTGCTTGTTCAGGGATCGGAACAAGAAGATTCCGGCGATCAGCAGGAACACGAACACCATAAATGCGCCCGTGCCCGGTCCAACAGTGTTCGGATCCGGGAGTGCACCCTCCACGGCGAGAATCAGCAGCACTCCTTGAGTCTACGACGCGGCCCAGTTTTGCTCATCGGGTCGTCCGGATGGGCCCGCGGGTCGGGGCCACGGCCGCCGGACATGCCCGCGTTAGAGGTTGTGCTGTTGGTTAGAGAATCCACGCGTTGTTTCGCTAACCAACAGCACAACCTCTAACCAACTGCCCCGGGAGCGCCCCGGCGGGCAACCACCGCCTACCGCAAACCCGCGAACAAGTCGTCCTCCGGAGGGTCAAGGGGCAGCACGCTGAGTGCCAATTCGAAGTCCTCGGTCGGCCACACGTCCCGGGCCACCTGCGCGGGAAGCGCGAACCAGTGCCCGGACGGATCGATCTGGGTCGCATGGGCCTTCAGCGCGGCGTCACGCACATCGAAGTACTCAGCACACGGCACCCGGGTGGTGACCCGTGCGGTGTTGTCCGGGCGCGCGAGGATGTCGTCGATCCACCCCGCGTAGGGCGATTCGTACCCGAGGGCGACGGCTGCCTCGTGCAGCGCTATGACCTTCTGCTTGTGGAAGGTCTGGTGGTAGTAGACCTTGCTGACCTGCCACAGCGGAGCCGCCTGGGCCACGGCCGCCATCGTGACCTCGTGGCAGCGGATGTGGTCGGGGTGAGGGTAACCGCCGTTCTCGTCGTAGGTGGTGATCACCTGCGGGCGGAACGCGAGGATCTCCTCGACCAGCGGTGCAGTGGCCTCGTCGAGCGGAAGATCGGCGAAGCAACCGGCCGGAAGCGGTGGCGGGGGGTCGCCCTCGGGGAACCCTGAGTCCTCGAACCCGAGCCATGAGTGCTCAACGCCGAGGATGCGTGCGGCTTCGGCCATCTCGGCCCGCCGGATCTCGGGCAGTTGGGATGCGTCGATCTGCAGGCCTGGGTTCAGCAGGTCCCCGCGCTCACCACCGGTGCAGGTGACCACCTTGACCCGAACGCCTTCAGCCACGTATTTGGCCGTGCTGGCGGCGCCCTTACTCGCCTCATCGTCGGGGTGCGCGTGCACGTGCATTAGTCGCAGGTCGTTGGCCACCAGCCCACGATACGTGGCGGGTATGCGCCAACCGGAATGACCGCGGCGCAGATAACAGGCAGAATGAAGCAAACAGCCCTCCGGTCGCGACGGTACCGGTGGGCTGATGCATCTGATGAGGAGAGAACCGTGAGCGAGCACAAGGTCACCTGGTTGACCCAGGAGGCACACGACCGACTGGTGACTGAGCTGACCGAGCGCACAGAGGTCACCCGCGGCAAGATCACCAAGACGATCGAACTCGCACGCGAGGAGGGTGACTTGCGTGAGAACGGGGGCTACCACGCGGCCAAAGAGGACCAGGGACGCAATGAGGCCCGCATCCGGGAACTCAAGTACCTGATCGAACACTCCCAGGTGGGGCGGCCAGACGACGTCGTCCAGGGCGCGGTGAGTCACGGGTCGACGGTGACTATCGAGTTCGCAGGCGGGGACCGCGAGACCATGCTGGTCGCCAGCCGCGAGGAGAAGGCCCACACCGAACTCGAGATCTGCTCACCCGACTCGCCTTTGGGCAAGGCGCTGCTCGGCCAGCACGCCGGGACCAAGGTCGCCTACGAACTACCCAACGGGCGCACGATGGAGGTCACCCTGATCGAGGTGCACGACTGAACGCGCGTTATTGCACGACCGGCAGCCCCGCCGATTGCCAGGCAACGATCCCCCCGTCGAGGTCGGAGAGACTATTGAACCCGGCCCCGGCCATCTGGTCCATTGCCACCTTCGAACGGTTGCCACTGCGGCAGTACACCGCGTAGGTCGCCTCCGGGTCGAGCTCGGTGATCCTCTGACCGAAATCGGCGGCCTCGACGTCGATGTTCACAGCATCCGGAAGGTGCCCCGAGGCATACTCCGCAGGGGTACGCACATCCAGCGTGACAACCCCATCTGTCTGCGCGAGGTCGTCGAAGGCCTGCGGCGACAACGAAGTGGCGGTCGCCGAAGAACATGCGGTCAAAGCCAAGAGTGCGAAGAGCGCGATCAGCAGACGTTTCATGCCTTGCAGCATACCCTACCGGGGTATGCTGAGGGAGGGCGGATCGACTCTGAAACCGTCCTCGCGAAGCGCCTCCCGCAACTCGTCGGCATGACCAACACCGCGCACCTCGACCTCCACGATCACTGCACACTCATCGACTGCCAGCATCGGATCCGTGCGGTTGTGGGAGACCGTCACGACGTTTCCCCGGTGTTGGGCGATCAAGGAGAGCACCCGCTCGAGCTGCCCCGGGCGGTCGGGGATCAAGGCGGAGATCACCACGTATCTGTCGGCTGCCACAAGGCCCTGCCGCACGATCCGCAACAACAGCAGCGGGTCGACATTTCCGCCGGAGAGCGTGACCACCAAGGGGGGTTCAAACAACTCCGGATGGCTGAGTACAGCTGCCGCTGCGGCGGCACCTCCGGGCTCCACGAGCTGCTTGCTGCGCTCCAGGCACATCAGCACCGCACGGGCGATCTGCTCGTCGTCGACGGTCAGGAAGTCGATGCCAGCCGCAGCGATGATGTCGAAGTCGATCTGTCCAGGCTTGGCCACCGCGATTCCATCGGCAAGCGTCGCCATGTGTTCAACGGCCACGGGGTGGCCTGCGCGCAGCGACGCAGGGTATGAGGCCGCGCCGGCAGCCTGCACTCCCACGACCTTGGCTTGCGGAGCCTTGTCCTCAAGACCGAGCGCAATGCCGGCCAACAGACCCCCGCCGCCGGTGCACACGGCGACGGTCTTGACTTCCGGATGCTGATCGGCGATCTCCAAACCGACCGTCGCCTGACCGGCCACAACATCGGCATGGTCGAAGGGATGGATAAGGATCGCACCAGTCCGCTCGCTGTAGGCCGTTGCCGCCTCCAGCGACTCGTCGATCGTGCTGCCGAAGAACTCCACCGCGGCGCCGTACGAGACTGTCGCCTCGATCTTGGGCAAAGTGGCGCCCTCGGGCATGAACACCGTGGACTCGACACCGAGCAGACGTGCTGCCAGCGCCACACCTTGGGCGTGATTGCCCGCGCTGGCAGCCACCACCCCGCGAGCACGCTCGTGAGGGGTCAGGGCCGCGATCCGGTTGTACGCACCGCGGATCTTGAACGACCCCGTACGCTGCAGGTTCTCGCACTTCAAGTAGACCGGCCCGCCCACGAGTTCGCTGAGCCACCTGGCCGGGACGGTCGGAGTCCGGAACACGATGCCGTCCAGCCGTTGCGCCGCCTGGAGGATCTGTCGGTGATCGATCACAGCAGACCCTCGTCCGGGGGCTGGGCGAGGTCGGCCAGCATCCGGTGGACTTCGCGTGCAACAGGGTCGGCCTCAGTGATCCGCTGGGGCCGCACCGCCACCTGATGCCCAGCCACTGCTCGGGGCCCGGCCCCGAAAGCGACAACTGTGGCCGTCTGCCGGTTGAGGTGTACCCCCTCACCGGCCGGGGCGACCTCCCCCTCGGCGAAGGTCCCGGCGCAGGGAACGCGCAGGCGGTCGGCGACCGCAGCCGCGTCGTGACTGCCGTTGTCGAACATGAATCGGCCTCTGTCCACCGAGGAGAAGATCAGCGCACCAGCCAGGGTCGGACCCATGCGTGCGGCCACGCCCTCCAACATGACATTGAGATCCTCGTCGGCGGCGTCCTCGTCACGCACCTGGAACTGTACAGAGGCGCCCAACGGAACCTGCCCACTGATCTGCAGCGCGCCCCGCTGCGCATCCGCAGGCAGGAAATCGTGGATCACGAAGTCACCCATCCTCGGGTCCTGAGTCAGCGCCACTCCGAGCTGCAAACCGGACAGGGCCAACGAGCGCTCTGGCTCTTCGAGCGCCGCGATGATCTCCTGAGCCCGCAGCGCGGCTGGAGTCCCGGCGAGGGTCTTGAGCAGAAAACCCTCGGCGTCGGTGACGGTCAGTAGCGGACCCACCGGTCGGCACGCCGGACTCTGGATGGTCACGATCTGGGCATGGCCCCCCACCAGGACTCCTACCGCTCCCCTGCTGTGAATTCGCCCGTCAATGAGAAAACGGGTCGTGCGGGCCGGGGCCGGGCCAGAGGCAACAGCACCAACCACCGGCAGATCGGTCATGAGTAGCTGCGCGTGGGCGGCGAAATCGGACGTCGGGAACGACCACGGATCGGTGAGAACCAGGGCCATGACATCGTCGCGGCGGCGGCCCGGGAGTCCCACGATCTGGTCGCCTTGATCGGCCGACAGCACCTCGAGATGGAAGGCTCGCGCGCGCAGTCCGGGGATTCTGGCCGCCCAGACGGCAACCGACGCGGCGTCACTGGCCCGACCGCCCGCCATAACGGCGGAGGCAGACGAGCCAATGACCGTGCCCGACGAGAGATGTGAGTATGCGGCGAGCAGCGCCTGCTCCGCGTCCTCGGCATCGGCGGCGGCCACGAACACGAAGGCCAGGTTGGGCGCCGAGCCGAGTTGGACCAGCGCTTGTTTCGCAGCCGTGCGTGCCAGGACGGTCATGTCCACCGGCTCCACGCCGGTGGCAACCGCCAGACCCTCTCCTACCAAGCCCACCGCTGCATTCTCGCCCATCCCGCCCACCTGTGAGACGTCGGGCGGGACCGTGTCCGCGTCAGGGGAATAGCGCAGGGCCCCGGGGTAGCCCCGAGGCCCTGCAAGTTCTGTACCCGGATCAGGCGTTCAGCGACTTCTTCGCCAGGTACCAGTCGGTCAGGTTCAGCGAGTCGTCTGCCAGGCGCTCTTTGAGAGCGTCGGTCGTCCGCGGCGCACCGACGACGACATCGTCACCGGGGCGCCAGTTGGCCGGGCAGGACACACCTTCACGGTCGGAGGTCTGCAGTGCGTCAATCAGGCGCAGGAGCTCGTCGACGTTGCGACCGGCGTTGAGCGGGTAGTAGACCATGGCCCGGACGACACCCTTGTCGTCGATGATGAAGACGGCGCGCACGGCGTTGGTGCCGTTGCTCTCCGGGTGGATCATCCCGTAGGCCTGCGCCACGTTCATCTCGAGGTCGGCGATGATCGGGAACGTGATGTTCACGCCCGCGTTCTGTTCGATGGAGTGGACCCAGCCCAAGTGACTGAAGATCGAGTCGACCGAGTTGCCGATCAGCTGCACATTGCGCTTCTCGAACTCGTCGATGTTCTGGGCGAACGCGATGAACTCCGTGGTGCACACCGGCGTGAAGTCCGCGGGGTGCGAGAAGAGCATGATCCACTTGCCCTTGTAACTGTCCAGCGAGATGACCCCGTGGGTCGACTCCGCCTCGAAAGCCGGCGCGGGGTCCCCGATCAAGGGCAGACGGCGCGCCTCTGTGGTCTCAGTCATAGATTCTCCTTCGGTGTGGGCCCGATGTGCCCGACTGCCACAAGGGTAAACAGGCGGGGCACCGCGGAATGAACTTGGGTCAGCGGCCAAAGACGCGCAGCCGCACCACTGCATAGACGCGGACTTCGTCCATCGTTGCATCGACCCGGTACCGGGCCCCGTCCATGCGCCAACGCACCACGCCGAGTTGCAGGCGGCACACGTGCGTGGGCAGGGCGCGCCACTGCTGCTCGGAATTGCGGTGCGACCAAGTGCAGGCCCGTTATGCCACGGGGAGCCCGCAGCGTGCTGGTACGCCCGAGTTGCACGCGCAGAGTTGTCAACGGACCGAGGCGGGTGGCCTTGGCTGGCGGCGGTGCATCCGTGACCTCGGGTTGCGCGGGGCTGGCCGGAGTGGCCCCTTGGGTCAAAGCCTCCATGGCGCAGCGTGCGCAGACCAAGCCGGCCCCCGAGGCCTGATCGGCGCCCGGTGCGTCCACATCTTGCGCGTTTGCTTGCAGCAGTCCAGTCAGAGCAGACGGCGTCAGTACCGACTTGCTACGCATCAACGCAGCGACCCCCGCGGCGAACGGCGCCGCCATGGAGGTTCCGGACTCCATCGCGTAGTCGTTGCCGGGCAGCGTGGAAAGGATCATCGTTCCGGGGGCTGCCAGGTCGACATAGGCGCCACGGGTCGAGAAGGAGGCCACCTGGTTGGCGGGAGTCGCAGCGGCGACGGCCGTGACCTCAGGGAAGGCAGCGGGGTATTCCGGCGCGCCGTAACTGCCGCTGTTGCCAGCCGCTGCGAAGACGCTCACACCGTGCGCGACGGCGTACTGCACAGCGGCGTGCTGGGCCGCACTGGCCACTGGGCCGCCGAGACTCAGGTTGATGATCGATGCGCCGTGATCAACGGCCCAGATGATGCCTTCTGCGACGTCGCTGCTGTAACCGGCTCCGTGCTCATCGAGCACCCGAACGGGCAGGATCTTGGAACCGGGGGCGACGCCTATCCCGCCGACGCCATTGCCCGCCGCGGCAATGATGCCTGCCACGTGTGTCCCGTGGCCGTTGGCGTCATCCGCTGACTGCCGGATCTGGTTGCCGATCACGTCCACCCCGGTGAGCACTTGGCCCATCAGGTCCTCATGAGATGCGTCGACCCCGGAGTCAACCACCGCCACGATCACGCCAGCACCGTCCGCTACGGGCCAGACGGGCTTCACCTGCCCGGCATCCAGAGCCCACTGCTGGTCGACCAGCGGATCGGCGGTCATCGTGGCCTGCACCCGGCTGTCGATCTCGACACTCAGGGTCCCGGGCTGGGCCAGCACGTCTGCGGCGACCCTTTGCGCCTGCTTGTTGCCGGTGACCAGGGTTGTGTCGAGGTCAAGTCCCCCACCTGGTGATTGGGCGACGCTGACGAGCCGAACCTGCTCGTCGACGCCCAACTTCCCCACCAGCGGCCCGGGAGTATCCGAGGTCCACCCCGGGCCCAGCCCACCGACGACGACCAGTGCGGCGGTCATGGCCGCCATCACCGATCCGCGTGTGAGCATGTTGCCTCCCTACCAACAGATCGGCATCGAGGCATGCCGAGTTTATGCGCTCGGAATGTTTTGGACAGGGATATCGTTAGCAAAGGTAATGACTACAGAACACATCGGAGTCCCCCGTGCACGACGCACCAGATCTGCGGATTGCAGTAATGAGGCTGGCCAGGCGACTGCGCACGGAGAGGGCAAGCGACGCTCTGACGCCCAGCCAGTTGGCGGTGTTGGCGACCCTGTTGCGCGAGGGCCCTATGACCACGGCAGCACTGGCCGACGCCGAGCGCGTCCAACCACCGTCGATGACAAGGATTCTCAACGCCCTGCAGACCTCGCAGATGGTGACCCGGGCACCCGACCGGAAGGACCGACGCCAAGTGCTGTACGCAGCGACCGACGAGGCGCGCAGCCTGGTGACCGCGGACCGGGAACGCCGGGATCAGTGGCTGTCCGTGCGCCTGTCCGGACTGACACCCCAGGAGCGCGAGGCGCTGGACACCGCGATCCCGATCCTGAACCGCATCGCGCTGGACTGAGCCGCACTTTCGCTGCCCTGCGAACCCGCGACTACCGCCTGTACGCGACCGGCGCGCTGGCCTCGAACGTAGGCACTTGGATGCATCGCATCGCCCAATCATGGTTGGTGCTGACCGTGACCGGCGACCCACGCATGCTGGGCCTGGTCGTCGCCGCGCAGTTCGCGCCGATGCTGTTCCTGTCGCCGTGGGCAGGGGTTCTGGCAGACAGGTACGACCGGCGACGCATATTGCAGATCACGCAGGTGGGCATGGGTCTGCAGGCTTTGGCATTGGGCTTGTTAACGCTATTGGGCTTCGCGACGGGGCCGGTGATCCTGGCAGCGGCGGTGGCGCTCGGACTGTTCACGGCGTTCGACGGTCCCGCCCGACAGTCGATCGTCTCTGACCTGGTGCCGGCCCATCAGGTCGTCAATGCCGTCGCGCTCAACAGTGCCAACTTCAATGCAGCGCGGCTCGTGGGACCGGCTTTGGCTGGGTTGATGATCGCCGCTTGGGGGCCGGGCTGGGTCTTCCTCGTCAACGCCGGCACCTTCGCGGTCATGTTCCTGGCACTGACCCGAATCCGCAACACCACACGCACCGCGGGGCGGGACCGCGGCGGTCTGTTGGATGGGTTGAGGTATGTGCGCGGTCGACCGGACCTCTGGTTCGTGATTGCTGTCGCTGGCGCAGTGGCCATGCTGGTGTTCAACTTTCCGATCACGATCGCCCTGATGGTGACCGACGAGTTCGGCGCCGGTGCCCGCAGCTACGGCGTGCTGGCTTCGCTCATGGCGGTCGGTTCGCTGGCGGCGGCCTTGTTGCAGGCCACCCGCGCCCGCACAAGCCTGCGCCTGGTCGCCCTAGCCGCCGTCGGTGCAGGTGTCGCCGGCGTGCTCGCTGGCCTCAGCCCGAACGTCTACACCTTCGCCGCCGTCCTCATGGCCAGCGGTGCCGCCTCCTTGACGATGATGACCGCGGCGAACTCCTACCTTCAGACCAACAGCGACGACGACCATCGCAGCCGGGTCATGGCCCTGTACATGGCTGTCTTCTTCGGTACCACTCCGGTCGGAGCACCGCTGGTGGGTTGGCTGGCGGATGTCTACGGAACCCGCGCGGCGATGATTGTGCCGGGGCTTCTGAGTCTGGTGGTGACGGTCTTGCTGGTGCTCGCCTACCGGTGGGCCCGTCGCGCCACTGTGGCGGCTGCGCTGGCTTGACCCATGTGAGATTCAGGCAACTCAGTTGTCGAAAATCAACATGGCCGGCCCGGCAATCGGCAAAGCTGCAAACAGGCAACCAAAACGCCGAAATCCAACACGGCCGCACGCCGGGCTGAAGCGCCGCCCGAAGCAAAGCTGGAAACACGCAACTCGGTTGTCGAAAATCACCATGGCCGCCTGCCGGGCTGACCCTGACTCACTGCTCAGTGACCACCGCCGGCCGCGCGAGCCGTCGAGCACCCCCGAACAGCAATCCCACCACAGCCAGCAACCCGCCGAAGGCGAGCACGTAGAGCGGCAACTCCGGCGGGATCCCGAGATGCACGGTTATGCCGAGAATCCGTGAGAGCCCAAGCGGGAGCAACGCCATTTGATCGTTGAAGGTCGTCAGCGACGCCTCCAGGCCGAAGACCTGCATCAGCGCCCCGAGCCCAAGCACAGGAACTGCAATGGCCAGCAGAACGCGGCCGAACGAGCGCGCCCTGCCCAATCCGTAGGCACTGCGCATCACGACATATGTGACCCAGAACAGCCACAGGAACAAGGCAAAGCTGAGCGTCACATACACGTTGCGATACTGCTCATCGGTCCAGAACCGGTACCAATAGAGCCCGGGCCCGCGAACCATCACCACCACGCTCAACAGGGCGGTCTTGAGCAGCAGCGCCGCACCAGCGCCGGCATAGAGCGCGAAGGGATCGCGGCCACGGATCAGAACTCTGGCGGTCACCACGAACAGCGCCATACTCCCCAGAGTCGCCAACAGGTAACTCCATGACAGCCAACCGGAGAAAGCTCCTCGGCTGAGCAACAACAACGCTGCGGGGATCAGCCAGGCAAGCAGCCGCGAGGTTCTCGACGACCGGTCGTCGTTCAATCGCCAGGGCCGGGTGGCCCCCAACCAGAGTCCTCGAGCTGCTGAACCGAACGCACCGCCGCGGCCGTTTCGGGCCCACGCGCCGACACCCAAGAGGATCAGAATCCCGACCAGAACGATCACGGTGACAACCTGCGAGGAACGGGTTCGTTCGGCATGGGCGAAACCCGCGTCCACGGCGAAGAAGGAGTAGGCGGGGGTGTCCAGATCGTTGCCGTACTTGGCCGTGTGGGCCGCGACGGCGACCTCGTACTCGTTCTTCGCCTGCTGCCACGCGTCCCACTGCGCCGGATCCCCCGAGTCGAGCCACTCGTAGTAGGACAGGAAGGCTGATCGGAACGCCCCAAGCGTCGCGAACAGATCTGCCTCGTATTCCAGGGCGTGGATGAACCGGTCACGCAGCGCCGGGTCTTTCCAGTCGGCAGGGTCGGTCTGTTGCGCCTTGGCCAGCATCGCCTCCGCCTGCTGTTGGGCGGCTTCGGCGCGCGCGATCGCCTCTTCGACGCGGCCGCGCGAGGCGTTGTGGATGACGCTCAATGCCGCAGAGTCGCCGCTCACGATGTCCCACTCGAAGATCCACATCATGGGCGGCGGTTCCAGCCCCAGTGCCAGCACCCGCTTATCGGCATACGGCGGGATGTAGAGACCTTCTTGGGCCACTTGCCGTGACTGCGCCAGGATCTCTTCGATCGTGGCGATCGTGGCGGGGTCATCGGAGAAGTTCTGGGCGATCCACGTCCGGTTGACCTGGCCGAGATCCGCGTCCCGGTCCCAGGCGAGTTGACCAGTGGCGAACACGTCCAAGTCGTACAACTGCCAGAAGCCGGTCTTGAGGTACAACGACATCGGTCCAGCCCGCCACGGACCGCCGTCCTGGGTCCACACCCAGACCCCTTGGATGTTGGGATTCTTCTGCTCGAAGTTCTGCAACGCGACCTGATGGTCCGCGGACAGGTAGTTGGGGAAGGAGCTGAAAGCCTCGAACTCCCGGCGGGACTGGAACTCGACGATGCGCGGCTGATCACCCTGCTCCAAGGTCGGGTTCAGCGGCAGCCAGGAGTAGAAGTCCCCCATCGTGAACTTCGTGACGACGACCAGATTGTCCGTGGGGATCCCGTCCAGAACGCGCTGGTAGGTCTGCGGATTCGTATGCATGTCGCCCACGTCGCCGACCCCGACCGACCACGTGCGGAAGTAGATGGTCTTGTCGTACTCCCCAGCGGTCTCTGTGAACTTGGTCAACATCTCCTGCACCGAGTCAACGGTGGTGACCCCCAGGGTCGAGTAGTAGTCCCAGCCGGGCAGGTTGTAGACGTTGCCCGCTTCGCCGATGCGGATCATCAGGCCGTCGACGAACGGCATGTTCTCGAAGAACTCCGCCAACCCGGCCTGGTAGATCTCCCAGAGGCGAGGGTCGTCGACATTGAAGCCGCCGAGCTCGCGCTGGACGTAGTCATTCAGGGGGCCAGTATTGGCCAGCATGTCGGTCTTGAAAACCAGCCGCATGCCCATCTGATCGGCGTACTGCCACATTTCGCCGAACTGCTCCACCATCGCCTCGTGCCGCGCGCGATACGGGCTGTCTTCCGGATACACCTGGAAGCCGTCGCCGACGTTGTCGAAGTTCACGTACTCCAGAAAGCCGCTGACGATCACGCCGTTGTAGCCGTAGGCCCGGATGTGGTCGATGTAGTCCTGCCACTCCTGCGTGACGCGCTCCAGGCCGACCGGATCGATCCACGGCGGCTCGGACAGAACGACATCAGCGAACTGCCGGGAGTTGTGCGAGTAGTCGTCCTGTTCGGCCCAGGCCTGCGGGTCCGGCTCGACGCCCACAGCACCGTAGTCGGCGAAGCGGTACTCGAGGTCAGGTACAACCGGCAGGCCCGTGAGATCGGGCAGCGGCTCACCGGCCTGGATCGCGGTGGCCGCCGCCAGCATCCCGTTGGCCATTCCCTGTCGTCCAGCCCCAGACACCCCGGATGCCGAAAGGCGGTAGCCCTCGTCGGGGAGGTCGGCCTTGGCGACTTCGAAGTCCGCGTCCGTCGGCTACCACGCGCGGGCGCGTGCCGGTTGTCGCCTCCACCGCGTCCTGCAGCCTGGTCAGGGCCATGACCAGCAGCGGGTCGCTCTTGTAGCCGCCGGGCATGGAGATCGTCTTGATTTCGGGTGGCGCTGGCTCACTGGCCTGGCCAACGGGGATCTTTGCGGTGGCGGGAACCTGCTTGGGCTCGATGGACAGCGCCAGCAGGCCGTTGGTGGCAGTGGCCACACCGAAGCCGACGAGGATGGAGACGAGCGCGAAGATGATCGAGGTGATCCACCAGCGACGCGGTTTCGCCATGAACGGAAGACTAGACCTCAGGCGGGGCGCATCGGCCCGAGATGCTGGAAACCGGCAACCCAGTTGTCAAAAACCAACACGGCCTCGCCCGCGGACCGGACCCCCACCAACCAAAGCTGGAAACCGGCAACCCAGTTGTCGAAAACCAACACGGCCTCGCCCGCGGACCGGACCCCCACCAACCAAAGCTGGAAACCGGCAACCCAGTTGTCAAAAACCAGCATGGCCTCGCCGGCGGACCGGACCCCCACCAACCAAAGCTGGAAACCGGCAACCCAGTTGTCAAAAACCAGCATGGCCTGCAGCGCTATGCCGCCGCCTCCCGGCGCACCAGCGTTTCGGGCATCCGAACCGCCAGCACCAGCGCCAGTGCACTCACGACAAAGCCCGCGGCGAAGGCCACGTGGAAACCGGCCGCGTCCAGCAACAGCCCACCCACCAGCGGCCCGATGATCGAGCCGACGTCGGACATCATCTGGAAACCGGCGACGACCGAGCCACCGTGGTGGCCCTTGGAGACGTCACCGACGATCGCAGTGGGTGACGGACCAAGGAACGCCCCCGAGACACCAGCGACAGCCATCGCGATGAGGAATAGCGCGGAGTTCGGGGCCACAACCAAGAGCGCAAGAGACAAAGCACCCACCGATAACCCGATGATCAACGCCGGGCGCCGGCCGCGATGGTCGGCCGTGCGGCCACCGAAGGCGAGCAGTGCCGCCTGTAATCCGGCCGCCACGACGAAGCCCGCCCCAGCCAGGCCCGGCCCCTGCTGCAAACCCTCAACGACGAACAGCGGGACCAGCGACGACCGAAGACCGAAGAAGACAAAACCATTGGCGAAGTTGGCGCCCAGCGCCGCCTGGTAGGCCGGCAGTTTCAACGTCGGCAGGAACTTGATCCGTTCCTGGTCTGCGGCCAAGTCCGGGCTTTCCACATTTTCCAAGCGGGGCAGCAACGCCACCGCGACCAGGAACGCAGCGAACAGGGTTCCTGCGTACACGAAGAAGGGCGCCCGGATCGAGAGCCCGATTACCAAGCCCCCCACCGCGGGACCCATGACCCCACCGATGAGAAAGCCCGCTTGGAACAACCCCGATGCGCGACCTCGATACTCGGGAGCCGTCACACGCAACAAGAGCGCGGTGGCAGAGATCGTGAACATGGCTGAACCCGTGCCTCCGATTCCACGCAGCAGAAGAAGTTGCACGTAGTCCGTTGCGAACCCCGCGGCAAGACTGGAAAGCCCGACGATGGCCAAACCCGTCGACATGATCGTGCGCTCGCCGAAGCGGTTGACCGCCCAGCCGGCCGCCGGCGAACTGATGAGCCGCATGAAGGCGAAGACACTGATGACCGCACTCGCTGCGAATGCACTGACTCCGAACGTGCGCGCGAACAGCGGGATGGCTGGGATCACGATGCCGAAACCGAGCGCCACACAGAAGGCGATCGCAGCCAGCACGCTGACCTCGCGCGGCAGACCGCCGACCTTGGGTACCCAGGACTTCATCCGTGCCACTATCGCAGCCACTTTCGCGCTCCTTGAATCTGGGCGAGACTTGAGGCATGGATCTTCGCGGCTTCTTCGGCGCCGACAAGCGCTCAATGATCGAACCAAGCAACGCATTGCCGGATCGCCCGGACTACCCCTATCCGCTCGCAGCGAGCAATGCGGTGCTGGGCACCTCGCTTAATGGGCCGTGGGGCGAAGGTGTCGAGGTCATCTACCTGGCCATGGGCTGCTTCTGGGGTGCAGAAGAGTACTTCTGGCAGTCACCTGGAGTCGTAGGCACCGCTGTCGGCTACCAGGGCGGGTTCTCGGCCTACCCGACGTACGAGGAAGTGTGCACCGGCCGGACCGGTCACACCGAGACGGCGCTGGTTGCCTACGACACTGCCAAGACCTCCACGCTGGACATCCTGCGCGTCTTCTGGGAGCACCACGACCCGACGCAGGGGTACCGCCAGGGAAATGACGTCGGAACCCAGTACCGGTCGGCGATCTTCTGGACGACTGACGAGCAGCGCGCGATGGCTGAGAAGACGCGTGACGCATACCAAGAGGTGTTGACCTCCCGCGGCCTCGGTCAGATCACAACCGAGATCGAACCCGCGGCTGACCGCCGGTTCTTCTTCGCCGAGGACTACCACCAGCAGTACTTGCACAAGGTGCCCCACGGCTATCGGTGCCATGCGAACACGGGCGTGGCACTGCCGTTGTGACAGTTGCCTAGGACAACTCCCCGAACAGTCGACTGAGGGTGGACTCGAAGCCCGGCAGATCCTTGTCAATGGTGGCCTCGATCATGTCGCGGTCGATGAAGGTGTAACCGTGAGCAATCCGGTTGCGCGTGGCCCAGATCAATGGCCATTCCTCCCCGAAAGCACCGACGCGCATATTGGAGCTCATGTTGGCAACCGCCTCGATCGCCGCGGCCAGACGCAGGCACACCGCATCGGCGACGGTCTGGTCGTCAAGGTCGCGCCGCGCTTGATGCGAACGAAGCACCTCGAGGTGACCCAAGGCATCGGCGAGCAGTTCCCGGTCGCTGCGGCTCACAGCGGGATCGCCTCCGCGATCGCCGTTTCACGCACAATCGAACGCAGTCGCGAGTCCGGCACGATCTCGACCTTCTCCCCCACAACGTCCGAGAGAGAGCGCTCAAGCCGCGCGAGATCCAACAGGGAGACATCTGTTGGCGCAGTCACGAGCAGATCGACATCCGATTGCGGGCCATCCTCGCCTCGAGCCACACTCCCAAAGATGCGAATGTTGGTGAAGCCGGCCTCGCGCGCAATCCGCAGAATCTCACCTCGCTTCGCCGCAACGGCCCTGCCCCGTGTAGACGTCGGCTGGAACCGCAGTAGCCTGGCCACCTCCGGCTGACTGCGACCCACACACTCGGCGATCTGCCGCTGGCTCATTCCCGCGTTGGAGCCCCTCCGCACCGCCTCCACCAGCAGAGAGCGAGACTGGCGGTGCAGTTCGGCGCTACGAGTGGCCGCCTCCCGCAACTCAGCCCGCAGACGTTCCTCCACTTCGCTTCCCACAAGGTCGATAGTACGACCTATCAGTACCCGGGGCCAGTCACCACCCGTTCCAACAACGTTCCCCACGGCTACCGGTGCCATGCGAACACTGGCGTGGCGTTGCCGTCGTGACAGTTGCCTAGGACAACTCCCCGAACAGTCGACTGAGGGTGGACTCGAAGCCCGGCAGATCCTTGTCAATGGTGGCCTCGATCATGTCGCGGTCGATGAAGGTGTAACCGTGAGCAATCCGGTTGCGCGTGGCCCAGATCAATGGCCATTCCTCCCCGAAAGCACCGACGCGCATATTGGAGCTCATGTTGGCAACCGCCTCGATCGCCGCGGCCAGACGCAGGCACACCGCATCGGCGACGGTCTGGTCGTCAAGGTCGCGCCGCGCTTGATGCGAACGAAGCACCTCGAGGTGACCCAAGGCATCGGCGAGCAGTTCCCGGTCGCTGCGGCTCACAGCGGGATCGCCTCCGCGATCGCCGTTTCACGCACAATCGAACGCAGTCGCGAGTCCGGCACGATCTCGACCTTCTCCCCCACAACGTCCGAGAGAGAGCGCTCAAGCCGCGCTAGATCCAGCAGGGAGACATGATGCGCCTACTCGATGTCCGCTTCCGGTTAGTATTCCATAATTCTATGGAATACTGCACAATGGAGTGCAGGTCGCTATTCAGGCGGGGGGCGGGTTTGGCCGGGAGGACACGGTGAATAGTCGGGACGCCAAGACGGCGATGTTCGAGCAGTTCGCTCGGGCGGGTAAGGGCCTGGCCAACCCCAAGCGTTTGGAACTACTTGACCTCCTCGTTCAGGGTGAGCGTTCGGTTGATTCTTTGGCGCGTGCGGCGGGGCTGCAGATCTCGACCACCTCGATGCACCTGCAGGCTCTGAAGGATGCGGGCCTGGTGCGCGCTCGACGCGAGGGGACCTTCGTGCACTACCGGATCGCGGGCGAAGACGTCGGCGCACTGCTGGCGCTGCTACGCGATGTCGCCGCCGGACATCTTGCCGATGCAGACCGTGCTGCGGCGAACTATCTTGGCGTTGTCCCCGACCAGGCCGCGCTGCCGGTGCAACGCGAGGAGTTGCTGGAGCGGGTGCGCATCGGAGATGTGGTTGTCCTCGACGTGCGCCCATCCGTGGAATACTCCGCTGGCCACGTCCCGGGGGCGGTGTCCGTGCCACTGGATCGGCTTGAAGACTACTTGGATCGACTGCCTGCCGATGTTGAAGTAGTTGCGTACTGTCGCGGGGCTTACTGCGTATTGGCGTACGAAGCGGTCCGCACCCTCACCGGGGCGGGACGTGCCGCCCGGCGGCTGGATGACGGGATGTTGGAGTGGCGGCTGGCCGGTCTGCCCGTTGAGGTTGGCCCTGAAACTGGTGCGGCGTGAGTCGCAACGCCCTGCCCGCGTGGGACTCCGTTGTAACGGTTGTGGCGCACCCCGACGACGAATCCTTTGCGCTCGGAGCGATCCTCGCAGCACTGACCGAGCGTGGCTCCCGTGTAGCGGTCCTGTGCCTGACCCGCGGCGAAGCGTCCACGCTGCACGGCGTGGACGGGGACTTGTCCGAGGTGCGTGCCAAGGAACTCGCGGCAGCAGCCAAGGAACTGTCGATCGACACGGTGACCCTGTGCGCTTATCCGGACGGGGGCCTGACCGATGTTGACGCGACGGTGTTGCGGCAGGAGGTCTCCCGGGCCGCGGACGCCGCTGCACCGGACGGCTTCATCGTTTTCGACCCCAGCGGAGTCACCAGTCACCCTGACCATCAGCGTGCGACCGCCGTCGCCGTCGATGTGGCGAGGGCCCGGGGGCTGCCGGCACTGGGCTGGACACTACCCACGGACGTCGCCCACACGTTGAACGCGGAGTTGGGAACCCAGTTCGTCGGCCATGACCGGGCGGACATAGACCTGGTAGTCCATGTCGACAGAGCGGCCCAGCACCGCGCTCTCGCCTGCCACCCCAGCCAGGCAGTTCCTGGCAGCGCATTGTGGCGGCGGCTGGATCTGCTCGGCGACACCGAGAACCTGCGCTGGCTGTCCCGCCCGGACACCGATACTTCGCAGTCCGAACCGGGCCGGTCGCCCGGAACTGAATCCGAAGGAATGCACCTATGAACGTCCTAATGATCATCAACGGTTCCGCCTACGGGTTGGACTCCACCTTCAACGCCGTCCGCCTGGCTGCCTCGTTGGCCAAGCGCGAGGGCGTCGATACGACCGTGTTCTTGATGGGTGACGGTGTCACCGCTGCGATCGCTGGGCAGAAGACGCCCGACGGGTACTACAAACTCGACCGCATGCTCGGCACCGTAGTACGTAACGGCGGCACGATCGAGTGCTGCGGAACGTGCATGGATGCCCGCGGGATCGCCGAGACCACGCTCATCGAGGGCGCAAGACGATCGACCATGGAAGCCCTCACCGACCTGGTCCTTGCTGCCGACAAAGTCGTCACCTTCTGACCGGGCTGTCGGCTTCAGAACTATGATCCCCGTTCATCCGGGCTTGCCGGACCGTCCCGTCTACCTGGACTACAACGCGACCACCCCGACCGACCCGCGGGTGTTCGACGCCATGACGCCCTACCTGGCAGTCGAGTTCGGCAATCCGTCAAGCAGTCACGCCTACGGACGTTCCGCGGCCGTGGCGCTTGGCCTCGCCCGGGGGCAAGTCGCTGCCCTTATCGCCGCACGAGCTCACGAAATCGTGTTCACCGGGAGCGGGTCTGAGGCCGACGCGCTGGCCATCCGCGGCACGGTCCTTGCCGCTGGGAAGGCGAAGCCGCACATCATCACGCAGGCGACCGAACATCCCGCCGTCCTAGCCGCTTGCGACCAACTCGCGCAATTCCACAATGCCGAGGTGACGGTGCTAGGGGTCGACCGGGATGGTCGGGTGGACCCAGCCGCGGTCGCCGCAGCGATCACTGCGAACACAGTACTCGTAACAATCATGCACGCGAACAACGAGACTGGGACGATCCAACCGATGGCGGAAATCGCCAAGGTAACTCGGGCGGCTGGGGTGCTGCTTCACTGCGACGCCGCCCAGTCGGTCGGGAAGATCGACGTCGATGTCGGCGTCCTCGGCGTCGACCTGCTGACGGTTGTTGGGCACAAGGTGTATGCCCCAAAGGGCATCGCCGCCCTGTACGTTCGCGACGGAATCGAGCTCGTCCCCTTGATCGCTGGCGGCGGCCAGGAGAACGGCCGACGCGCAGGAACAGAGAACGTCGCCTACGCGGTAGGTCTGGGTGCCGCCGCCGAACTGGCTCGCCTGGCGATCGGCGAGGGGGAAACCACACGCCTGACCGCGCTGCGGGCCCGCCTGCATAAGCAACTCGGGGACCGACTCCCCGAGCGGGTGCACCTCAACGGACACCCGAAGCATCGACTGCCCAATACGGTCAACGTCAGCATTGACGGCGCTCCGGCACTTGGCGTGCTTGCGGGAATCCCCGACCTTGCCGCATCAGCCGGCTCCGCCTGTCACGCCGGACGAGACGAGCCGTCGCCGGTTCTGAGCGCCATGGGGATATCACCGACGCGCGCACTCACCGCTTTGCGGCTCTCGCTCGGGAGATGGACAACCCCCGATGAGATAGACCACGCCGCCGCCGCCATCGCGGCATCTGCCACCTGATCCGCGCGACTGGCGTCGGTGATGGAATCCCTTCCCGGCACCATAGCCTGAGCAAGGTGATCGAGTAGGTGCTTTAGCTGCTGGGATCCGAGGATGACGCGGCCAAGTCGACCGGCGTCGGGGGCCAGGATGGCGTGGAAGACGAGCACCCGCAGAGAACCACAAGGACACTTGCGGCCACGAGCAGCCGCCCCTTACTGGCCCTCAGACATCAGCTGCTGCATCGTCGTGATCTCTTGCTGCTGGCCTGTGATGATCGCATCGGTCAGGGTCGTCACTTGGTTGCTGTTCGACACCTGCGCCTGCTGAGCCATCGAGATGGCGCCTTGATGGTGCGCGATCATCATGGTCAGCCACATCTGGTCGAAATCGGTTCCGCGTGCCTGCTGCAGTTGCTGCATCTGCTCAGCGGTCATCATCCCCGACATGGTCATGGCGCCCATGTCGTGGCCGCTGTGATCCATGCCTGCCACGCCGCTGCCGTCGGTGGCGCCAGGCATCGCGGTCGGCGCACCCCACGCCTGCAGCCACTGGGTCATCTGCTGGATCTCAGGGTCTTGCGCCGCCTTGATCTGCTGGGCAAGCTCTTGGACCTGCTCCGATGCTCCCGACTGCGGGTCGAGCGCAAGGTCGGCCATCTCGATCGCCTGCTGGTGGTGGGGGATCATCGACTGCGCGAAGGCGATGTCTGTCGGCGTTCCCTGCATCATTGGAGCAGTCGCCACGGATTGCTCCGGCGTCGGTGCGCTCTCGGGGGTGCTCGAGCAAGCAGCCAGTGCTGCCACCCCCAACGTGGCGGCGGCGGACAGGGCGATTGTGCGTCGGATCTGCACGGATTTCTCTCCTTCTCAGGTGGTGTAGTCGAGGCGGGTCATCATGCCCGCCTCTGCGTGGTAGGCGTTGTGGCAGTGCAGCATCCAGCGCCCAGGGTTGTCGGCGACCAGATCGACTTCGGCCCGGGTCATGGGGGGCAGGAGCAGGGTGTCTTTGCGGGGACCAGTCCCTCCGGCCGGCCCCACCTGGAACGTGTGACCGTGCAGGTGCACGGGGTGGGTCATCATCGACATGTTCGACATGCGCAGCCGAACGGTTTGGCCCGTCTCCACTGTGAGCGGTTGCGCCCGGTCGTACGTGGCACCGTTGATGGTCCAGACGTACGGCGCCATGGTCCCGGAGAGAACGAGGTCGTAGTTCTGCTGGGGATCGCTTCTCGGCAGCCGCACGCTTTCGACGGATTGCAGCATGTCAGCGCCGGCCGGGTAGGCGGACAGCTCGGCAGGAACGGGATCGGCGGGCAGGCGGCCCGCGGCACTGCGCAGAACGGCCATTGCGTACCCGCTCTTGCCCGCGGGCTGGGCGACCACCGGAAAGACGCCGTCGCCGGCCTGTACGAGGACGTCGTACCGCTCGCCCATCCCGATCCGCAGTGACTGCGCGTCGACGGGCTGGGCCGGGTAGCCGTCGGTGTGAGTGATGGTCATTCGGTGCCCGCCCACTGCCACGGTGAAGATCGTGTCCGCTGCGGCGTTGATGATCCGAATCCGGACCCTCTCACCGGGCCTGACGCGCAAGACGTCCGGGTCCGTGTTGGCCCTGCCGTTGATCACATAGAGGGGGTAGGTGACGTCGCCGCCGTCGGATCCCATGCCCATCCCGCCCATGTGCATCATCCCGCCCTGGTCGCTGCGCTGACCGGCGGCGACCAGATCGTCGAAGATTTGCTGCGGGTCCTGGCCCACACCCTGTGTCCAGTCGTCCAGCATGAGCACCCAGTCGTGCTCGTACCGAGCGGGCCGGCCGGGCTCCTCCACGATGAACGGGGCGTACAAACCGGTGTCGAGTTGCAGGCCGGTGTGGGGGTGGAACCAGTGTGTGCCCGCGTCCGGGACCACGAAGTCATAGGTGAAAGAGGTGCCGGATGCGATGGCCGGCGTCGTGACTGCGGGGACCCCGTCCATCGGATTGGGGATCGCGAGACCGTGCCAATGCACGCTGGTCTCCTCGGGAAGGTCATTGGCGACCGTGATACGCACCCGTTCCCCTGCTTTCGCCCGGATCGCCGGCCCCGGGACGCGGTCGCCGAACGTCCAAGCGGTCGCAGTGCGGCCGCCCAGGTCGATCTCTGCCTGCCTGGCACGCAAAGTGATCTCCTGGGCGATGGGTCCGGTGGCGGAGGTGGTCGGAGCGACCGCGGTCGTGTTCTTCACCGGTGTACACGACGCCAGGGCCGCAGCGCCGGTGGCGCCGAGCGATACGGCCAGAAAGCGGCGCCGCGACATCGGTGAACTCACGACTCGACCCTGACAAAGGTTCTTGGAGGTGCTGCCCAGGTTCGATGAAGTTTCGATGAAGGGCGACCTTCATGGAGTCTTCATGGAAACCCAAGTCCGATCTCCATCGGTGGCCCGGATGCTGGAGGTGTCGTCGACTCACGGAGGTGGATGACGATGATGAACAACTACGGCTGGAACGGCTGGATGCTGATGGCGATGTGGCTCTGGCCGCTGCTGATCGCGGCAGGGATCTGGGCCGTGGTCGCCCTGACCCGGGACCGCCGGGTCACACCGGTGCGGCGCCGATCGGACTCACCGTCTGACATCCTCAAGCAACGCTTCGCCCGTGGGGAGATCAGCCAGCAGGAGTACGTGGAAGCGGCCGCGATCCTGGACAATGACAGCAGTCGCGCCGCCCATGGGTGATCGTCTCGCGGCGGAATGGAGAGTGTGTGTCGACACAACTTCGGGTCCTGGTTGTGGAGGACGAACCCGATCTGGCTTCGGTGATCGCCGCTTACTTGCGGGGTGAGACCTTCGACGTCGACATTGCCGGAACCGGTCCGCAGGCGGTCAAAATGGCCAAGGACCTACGCCCCGATCTCGTCGTGCTCGACATCATGTTGCCCGGTTTCGACGGCCTCGAGGTGTGTCGGCAACTGCGGACCTTCACGGACTGCTACGTGATCATGCTGACCGCGCGAGACGACGAGATCGACAAGGTGATCGGCCTGTCCGTCGGGGCCGACGACTACCTCGTCAAGCCCTTCTCGCCACGAGAACTGACGGCCCGAATCCGCGCGATGCTGCGCCGGCCCCGCACGCTCGGGCAGGAGTCGACAGGGCAGCACGCCAGGCTGTTCGGCGCGCTGCGGCTCGACCCCGACGCCCGCAAGGTCTGGCTCGACGACGTCGAACTGAATCTGACCCGCACTGAGTTCGACCTGCTCGAGAGCCTCACCAGCGCACCGAAGCGCGCCTTCACGCGCAGGCAACTCATCGACGCGGTGTGGGGAAGCGACTGGTACGGCGACGAACACATCGTGGACGTCCACGTCGGGCACTTGCGCAAGAAGCTCGACGACGACGCCGGATCACCCCGCTTCATCAGGACGGTCCGCGGCGTCGGTTACGGGATGGTGTCGTGAAGCCGCGCAGTCTCGCCGCGCGGCTGTTCACCGCGCAGTTGCTCGTCATCGCCATCACCTTCATGGCACTGCTCATCACCGTTGTGCTCATCGCGCCGGGCCTGTTCCTGCATCACCTGCGCATGACGGGGGAGGACTCGCCGGTGGTGCAGGTGCACGCACAGCAGGCTTTCGAAACGTCGGTGGGTCTTGCCCTGCTGGCCGCTGCGGCGGTGGCCATCGTCGCAGCCATTCTTCTGTCGTGGTTCCTGGCCCGCAGGGTAAGCCGACCGATCACGGACTTGGCATCTTCGGCGGAGGCGGTCGCGCACGGCAACTACGACGTGGTCGTGCAGCAGACCGGATTCGGCGCGGAACTGAACACCCTGTCGCAGTCGTTCCAGGACATGGCCGACAGCCTTGCGACCACCGACGAGGCGCGTACGCAGATGCTTTCCGATCTGTCGCACGAGATCCGCACCCCGCTAGCCACCCTCGAGGCCCACATCGACGGCCTCGAAGATGGGGTGGTCCCGACGACCGCGGCGACGTACGAGGTGATGCGGGGACAGGTCCACCGTTTGCGCCGCCTGGCCAGTGATGTCCGCCTTGCAGCGCAGGCACAGGAGCATGCGCTCGACCTGCACCCGGTACCGACACAAGTCAGCGACCTGGTCCAATCCGCATGCGCGCTGTACGCGCCGCGCTATCAGGAGAAGGGCGTGCTGCTCGACGACCAGTCACGTCACGATCGCGAGATGGTCGTCCTTGTGGACCGGGACCGGATGCAGCAGGTCCTCGGCAACCTGCTCGACAACGCCCTGCGGCACACACCGCCCCAGGGGACCGTCCGCGTCGGGTGCCGGCAGAACGGGAACGCGGTCGAGATCTCGGTGACGGACACCGGTGAGGGCATCGACCCCGACGACGTGGACCGCGTGTTCCAGCGGTTCCAGCGACTGGACACCTCCCGGGACTCGGACTCCGGGGGCAGCGGCCTGGGACTGACCATCGCCCGCGCCCTCGTGCAGAGTCACGGTGGAGACCTGACCGCCCGCAGTAGCGGCCCCGGCACCGGCAGCACCTTCATCATCATGCTGCCCCAGCAGGTGTGAGCGCCGAGACCAACGCAGAGCAGGTTCACCTCATGAAGGGCCGCGGCCACCACGGTCGCCGCGGCGCTCTTACCGAGAGTGCGTGTCCGTTCATGAGCCAACCGGGCCGTTGGTTGACGCTCGGGTAGTTGGTTGACGTTCGTCGCGCGACGAACGTCAACCAACTGCACGAACCCCACCCAACGCCCAGAGGGGCCGCCGACTCACATTTCCGGCTCCGCGATGAACGTCTGCTTCCCCGCAAACGCCCCGTCGGTCACCGACGCGTCGGTGCCGACAACACTCGCCTCCCCAGCTCCGGTCACCCGCCACCGAACACCCAGACGCCGGCACCCTTGGCCTCGTCGGCGACGGCATTGGCGTCCCGCGCCACGTCTGGCAACTCCTCGTCCGTGAATACCACGTCTGCCTCATCGAACGATCTCAGGTAAGGCGCCATCACACTTCTCCTCTTGAAAAGCAGGGTCTACTCCACAACCACCGTCGCGGTGCTGCCCGCTGGACCGAAGACCGCCAGATACGCCCCAGCCGGCGCCTGCTTCGTCGCCGTCGCCGCGCCGCCCGAGTCGAGCATCGACAGGTCGGCGTCGAAGAGCTTCCAGTCGCTCTGACCAGAGATCGTCACCGTGGACGCGGCCGAAACCTTGACCCACTCGACCAGACCCTGGGAGTCGATGGTGACCGCATTGCTGCCGGACGCCAGGTCAGGAACTGTCGCGGCCGGCCGCAGGACACTGCTGTCGAAGGACATCAACTCCTCACCGCCCTGCATCGAGAAGTCGAAGTCCAGCAGATCGCGGCCGAACCCCAGGGGAATCTCGAGGAACATGCTGCCAACCGTGTCGCTGGTGGTGGCGTCGAACGGCACGGTGTCGACCAAGGCGCCCGTGGCGAGCAGGTAGCCGGAGAGGCCGGGGATGGGCGCGATCTTGACCACAGGACTACCGGACAGCGTCCAGCTCAACGAGTCAGGGCTCTCATTGGCCAGCAACCACTTCTTGCCCACCCGCGCCTGCCAAGCTGGCGACAACGCACCTCCCGAGCGAACCTTCTGCCCGCGTGCGACGTAGGAGTAGTACGTCCCCACCCCACCGATACTGCGCTGCAAGACGTAGGTTCGGCCCCATGACTTCACCGCGCTGATCGAGGTGCCGGGCGACGTTGTCGACCAGAAACGCCCGTCGTTGCGCAACTCGAACCGGCCAGGGCTGCGCACCCAAGCACCGTCGACAAGAGTGGCCACCTTCACAGAGCGGTTCTTGGCCTCACTCAACTTCTTCGTTTCGTTCTGGGCAAGGAACGTGCCCGAGAGCTGCTTGATCTTCCTGTCGGCCATCTTCGCCGTTACCTGACCCTTGCCAGGCATGCCGCTGACTTGCTTCGGCATCTTCTCGACGGCACCGGTCTCGACCAGGGCATTCAGCAGCACAGTCTGTGCGACGGTTTCGGCGGCGATGGAACTGAAGCTCCTGCCAGCTCCCAGCACCACAACCCCGAGGTCGTCGTCGGGGGCGATCGCGAACGAGGCGTGGTAGTCGACGGTGTCGCCGCCCTTGGTCCAGCCCAGTACCCCGGCGGACTTAAGCGCGGGGTCCTGAACGCAGTCCCAGCCCAGGCCGTAACGCAGGAAACTCGGCGGCCCGACCCGCAGGCCGGTGGCTGTCTCATCGACGGCCATCTGCTGGACGGCCGAACTGGACAGGATCCGTTTGCCGCCAACCTTGCCGTCGTTGGTGAAGACCATGGCCAGCCGGGCCATTTCCTCGGGCGTGGACATGAGACCACCGGTGGCGAAGGCGTTGGTGATCTCGATCGGTTGGGCTTTGCCGTCCTGGATGATCGGCGCGACGGTGCCCGGCGCCGGCACCGAGGTCGGGTAGCGGGAGCCCTTCATGCCCAGGGGTTTGAGGATGTTGGCCGTCACGTAGTCCTGCAATGGCTGCCCAGAGACCCGCTCCACCACTAAGCCTGCCAAGGTGAAGCAATCGTTGCAGTAGACGTTCAGCGCACCCGGCGTGGTCTTCAACCGTGAGTTGCGCAACCCAGCCAGCACGCCGTCCACGTAAGACGGGATCGGCTTGTGACTCCAGAGATCCGCGAAGTTGGTGCCCGGCACTCCGGCCGCATGGTTCAGCAGCATTCGCACGGTGATCTGCTTGTACTGCGGGGACTGCATCGCGAAGTCGGTGACGTACCGTGCGACAGGGGCGTCGAGTGCGACCTTGCCCTGGTCCACCAGCTGCATCACCGCCATTGTGGTGACCACTTTGCTGACGGACCCGACCCCGTACAGGGTCGTCGGCGTTGGCTTCTTGCCGGCGGGGGTGACCCGGCCGAAGCCCTGGCTCCAGACCACCTTGCCGTCGGACACCAACGCCACCGACGCCGACGTGGACTTGGTGTCCTTCAACGCCTGCCGCACCGCCTTGCGACCCTCTTTGATCGTGGTTCCGAACGTCGGCGACGGTTGCTTCTTCGCAGGCGCCGCGGCGTGGGCGGCCGGTAACCCTACAAGCGCCACCGCTGGGACCAGCGTGGCTGTCAGAACTGTGACGATGCGCATGGCACCCGACCTCTCCTGCCACGCGAGGCCGCGGTGCAATGAACCGACCGTAGATGACCCGGGATCGGGTTGTCGAACTCCTGGCGCACTATTCGACCCTTTGGCGCCTTGCTTCATGACCCGGACGTCTGACTGATCGGCCCTTCCGCGCGCAACGGGCATCCCCCTAGTGTGGGGCTTTGACACGTCGGTGGTTTCGCGGCAGGGAAGGCCCAAGAATGCTCACCAGTCGGATACTGACGGCCACGCTGTCCGCCGCGACCATCCTCAGTGGACTGGCGACTGTGCAGGCCACCGCGTCAGAGGCGCCACCTGCCCAAAACAGGCTGACCGAGTCAATCCCGTGGAAGGACTGCGGCGAACAACTCCAATGCGCACGGATCAGGGTGCCGCTGGACTGGGACCGCCCGCAAGGGCGCACGATCGGCCTGGCACTGATCCGCCACCTGGCGAGCAATCCCGAGCAACGCATCGGCTCGATGTTCATCAACCCGGGTGGACCCGGCCAATCCGGAGTCGAGCTGATCAAAGGTACTGGCAGCGACTTGGACGCCTGGGGAGATGGCCGATTCGATGTCGTGAGCTGGGATCCGCGCGGCACGAATGCCAGCACCCCGGTGCGCTGTTTTCGAAGCGAGGCGAGCGCGGACAAGTTCTGGAAGGGCGCCACGATCCCGACCACGAAAGCCCAGTCCAGGTCCTTCAGTCGCAAGTCAGCTGCTTTGGCGCGGCGCTGCGGGGAGGTCAGCGGATGGCTGCTTCCTCACATCTCCACTGCCGACACCGCCCGTGACCTCGACCACCTACGAGGGCTGGTCGGCGACAACAAGCTGACTTATGTGGGGTTGTCCTACGGCACCATGCTCGGGCAGACCTACGCGAACATGTACCCACGACGGGTCAGGGCGATGTTGCTCGACGGCGTGGTGGACGCGGTGCAGTACTCGCGTAGTGCTGAGGCTCGTGCGGTCAATACCGTCGGCGGCAGCGACGCGGTGTTCGATCAGTTCCTCCGCCTGTGTCGGCGTGCCGGTCCGCAGGAGTGCGCTCTCGCGGGCGGGGAACGCACGCCCTCCGAGAGGTTCGACCGACTGCTCAAGCGTGTCCGTCGCTCACCGATCCCGGCACCGGACGCCGATCCGCCGGGAGGGCTGAACCTTGGCGACCTGCTGCTGTCGCAGTTCCAGCCTCTGCGCACGCCGCCCGATTGGCCCGCGAATGCCGAGTCGCTTGACGCGGCGCTGGCGGGGAACGGGTCGGCACTTGAGGCAGGGGCTCGACCCTTTCTGACACCGCAGGGCTGGGCCGGTGCCACGACATCCACGGCCATCTCGTGCGCTGATGCGCCGGCGCGCCGCGCGTTGGACGCATGGCCGCAGGTGATCGGTCGGCTCGATCGGATCAGCCGCATGCAGGGGCGTGTGAACGGATGGTGGCTCTGGGCGCCTTGTGCCGCCTGGCCGGTGCGTGGGCAGGATTCCTATCGCGGGCCTTGGAACGCCTCGACACCCAACCCGATCCTGCTCATCGGGACCAGGTACGACCCGAACACGGCCTACCAGAACGCGGTCAGCGCCGAGGGCTACCTGGGCAACGCGGTGCTCTTGACCCACAACGGCTACGGCCACCTCAGCTACCAGGACCCCAGCATCTGCGTGGATCGGGCCCGTGTCGACTACTTGGTGAATCTGACGACGCCGGGCCGCGGGGCCGTGTGCCAGTCGGACCAGCGACCGTTCCAGCCGAGCCTCAAACCCGTTGGTTGACGCTCGGGTAGTTGGTTGACGGCTGTCGCGCGACGAACGTCAACCAACTGCACGAACCCCACCCAACGCCTTGACTTATTGAAAAACAGTAATATTGTTTATCAATATGGAGACGAAACCTGGAACCGTTATCCGTATCCTGCAGACTCTGTTGGCCGTCGGCTCACTGCTCCTGGCGATCACGGCTGTCGTCTACACCGCCATGGCGATCATCGCAGGGCTCCGTGCCGTCACCAGTGAACGTCCAGCCATCGGCGACCACATCGCAGACTCTCCTGGCGACGATGAACGTCGCCGGCGACAGCACCGTCGTCGTCCAGGTCTCGGAAATGGACGCACTGACCGCATTCGTGGTGACGCTGCCGAACATCGCTGTTGCACTCTTTGTGGCGGCGATTCTCGCCCTGCTCGCCGCTCTGTTACGCGACACCGCCGCCGGCCGGCCTTTCACCGCGCAGAACGTCCGACGCCTGCATTGGGTTGCCAGGCTGACCTTGCTGGCGGCGGTCGTCGGCTGGTGGTTGGGGCCGCTGCTCAACGCCTGGGCGCAGGCCCGCTTGGACTCCGCCGTGGTGACGGCGCAGACCTCTTTCGCCCCTGTCATCGTGGCGCTCGGTTCCTACGCACTGGTCACGATCTGGGCACGTGGCGTGGAGTTGGCCGACTTCGAGGAGAACACGGTCTGATGGCCGATTCGGATCGTCGTCCATCTCGACGACCTGCTGTCACAACGGAACATGACTCTCACGCAACTCGCGGATGCCATCGGAATCACGCTGGCCAACGCATCCATCCTCAAGACCGGCAAAGCCCGCGCGGTCCGCTTCAGCACGCTTACTGCGATCTGCCGGGAGCTGGAATGCCAGCCCGGGGACCTGCTGGAGTACCGGTCTGACTGAGTGCCGTTGGTTGACGCTCGGGTAGTTGGTTGACGCTCGTCGGCCGACAGGCGTCAACCAACTGCACGAACCCCACCCAACGGCCTGGTGGGCAGGTCAGCCGACGCTACCAACCATCGACGACAACTCCAACAGCGCCTGCTCACCGCTGGGTTCTTCGGCAAGTAGCGGGATGGCCGCGATGCGCGGGCTCAGGCCGGCGATGGTCTCGTACAGCGGCGCCTCGGTTGCAGCGCGTTGCTGAAGCAAACGCGACGTCGGCCGAGCCGCGGCGATCGAACCGTTGATGACCCAAGCCCAGGCCCGGATACCCGCGCGCAGATAGATCGTCCTGCAGGCCAGCGGCTTCAGCAACAGGCGTTGGCTCAGCAGTGGTGACGATGAGAACCCGAGTCAGCGCAGGGTCCTGCAGCAGCATCAGCGGCGTGTGGAATGTCATGGCGTCACCGGACTGCCTGACCATGTCGCGGTGGTAGGCGCCGGCGGTGTCGAGCAACAGCAGCGTGTGACCGGTGGGCGCGGTGTCGACGACTACGAACCGGCGGCGGCCCTCGAGGACAACCCGGGAGAACTGCTGGAACACGGCGATCTCTTCGGTGCAGGGCGACAGCAGGTCCTCGGCCAGTTGGGCCTTCCCGTCCGCGTCGAGGTTCTTCCCCTTCGTGGCCATGACACGCTCGCGATATGCCTGGGTCGCTTCGACCGGATCGATGCGCGACACCCGCAAGTTCGGGATCTGGACGGGCAGCACGTCGTGCAAATGGGCCGCCGGGTCGGTTGTCGTCAAGTGGACGTCGTGGCCTCGCCGGGCCAGGGCCACCGCGATCGACGCCGCAACTGTTGTCTTGCCCACTCCACCCTTGCCCATACACAGAACGAGGCCGTGCCCGTCCCCCTCCAGCCCATCGATCAGGGCGGACAAGGAAGCGTCTGGCGGCGTGAACGTCGCGACGGGAAGGCCATCGTCAACGCCGGGCTCGTCGGACAGCAGGCTGCGCAGGGCCGACAGGCTGACAATGTTGGCGGACCGCAGCGCGATCACGTCCCGGGGCAGCGCTGCAACGTTCGGGGGCAGCATGCCCAACACGTTGCGTTCGCGACGCCGGATGGCCTCGTCAAGAGCACCCGCATCCGCAGCGTCGGGCAGGACGCCATTGACCACCAGGTTGGTCGCATGGATACCGATGAGGGCCAAGTTCCTCATAGGTTCTTTCGACTTCCGCAAGGGCCGACACTTGGGGCCTGGTCACCAGAACCAGACGCGTAAGCGCGCGGATCCTGCAACGCGGCGACGGCGTTGGCATATTGGCTGCGCCGTTCAGTGAGGCCCGCCAAAGGCCCGAGGCACGACGCATCACCTTTGCCGTCGTCGAGGAATCCTGTCCACGAACCGGGCAGTTGCAGCAGTCGGATGGTGTGGCCGGTGGGGGCGGTGTCGAACACGATGTGGTCGTAGGCGCTGTACTCGTCGCCCCCGGAAAGCAGCGCGGTGAACTCGTTGAACGATGCCACTTCCGTCGTGCAGGATCCGGAGAGTTGCTCAGTGATCGCCGCGATCTCCTGTGCGGGCAGCAGGTCGCGCACCGGTTCGATGATGCGGTTCCGGTAGGCCTCGGCCGCCTGTTCCGGGTCGATCTCCAAGGCGTCCAACCCCGGCACGTGCGGGATCGCAGTGATCACATTGCCGATGGGCAGACCGAACACGTGCCCGACGTTTGACGCCGGATCGGTGCTGACCAGGAGCACCCGCTTGCCCTCATCGGCCAGGTGCACAGCCGTCGCGCAGGCGATCGACGTCTTACCCACACCGCCCTTCCCGGTGAAGAATACGAAGCGGGGAGGATCCGCGATCAGGTGCATCAGCAGCAGCCATCGGTGCGTGCAGCAGGCACCGTCACCGGTGTCGGCGAGCAGCGTCAAGCCAGGCTGTGGCGACGGAGTCTCGACCCCGGCGTAACGAAGAAGGTCGGCCCGGCTCGGGTAGGTGCCGGTGGCAACGGTGACCCCGTCGACCATGGTCAACGGAAGTCCCGCGGAACCCGCCACGCGCAGGAACTCCCGCACAGCGGGGTCGTCGGCGAACGCGCCCGGATCGTTGGCAAGGTTGTGCCGCTGGATGTCCACGCCCGAGGTCTCGCAGGTGGGCCATGTCCGCCGTGAACCCGACGAGTGCTTCGTCCACATCGGGACCGCACACCCCGGTGTTGCAGCACAACGCCGGCTCGAACACGCGAATGCTGCGTTGCTGCGCGGAGGGCTTCATCGCCCGGATGAAGGCGCTGCGGATCACCCCGTCCAGCCCGTTCACGGCCTCGGCAACGTCTCGTCCGCCAGCGAGGTCCCCGTCAGGGATCTGCGCTGCCAGCGACTCCAGCGCGGCCCGGTCGAAGATCTGGGTCGGCTCGATGGACACCCCCACGAAGCCTGCGGCGTCCAGCCCGTCACTGCACGCCTGCTCGGTCAGAGCCCCGGAGATGCAGCCGGTCCACAACGAGGTGATGGCGTTGAGTTCGGCCGGGAGTTCTCGACTCAGCACCACGTCGGAGATAGCCAGACGACCCCCTGGCCGCAGCACCCGGAACGCCTCCGCGAAGACCCGATCCTTGTCGCCGGACAGGTTGATCACGCAGTTGGAGATGATCACGTCGACGCTGTTGTCGGGCAGCGGGATTTCCTCGATGTGACCCTTCAGGAACTCGACGTTGGTGACGCCGGATTTGGCCTGGTTAGCGCGCGCCAACTCCAACATCTCGTCGGTCATGTCCAGCCCGTAAACCCGACCTTCGGGGCCGACGCGGCGAGCCGACAACAAGACGTCGATGCCGCCCCCGGAGCCCAGGTCGAGAACGGTTTCCCCTGCCTGCAGACTGGCCAGCGCAGTCGGGTTGCCGCATCCGAGCGACGCGATGATCGCCTCTTCGGGAAGTCCCGATTTCGTGGCCTCGTCGTAGAGGCCGTGTCCGAACACGTCCTGGTCGACCGGGGTTGAGCAGCAGGACGCAGTACGGGCGGCCTGCGCATAGTGCTCGCGCACGGTCTCGCGCACTTCGTCAATCTGAATGTCGTTCATGGGTGGACACCTTTCTTGTCGGATATGAGGACCGCTGAATAGTCGCTTGCGCAACCAGAGGGATACGTAGACCAACGCGACCAGGGCCGGGACTTCGACGAGCGGACCGATGGTTCCTGCCAGAGCCTGCCCGCTGGTAACGCCCCACACCCCGATGCTGACGGCGATCGCCAACTCGAAGTTGTTGCCTGCAGCGGTGAACGCCATCGTGGCGGTCTTCGGGTAGTTCAGGCCGATCGCCCGCGAGGCGAAAAATGCCGTGAACCACATGAGCGCGAAGTAGACGAGCAGCGGAATGGCGATGCGGATCACAGCGATCGGTTCGCTGGTGATCCGGTCTCCCTGCAAGGCGAACATGACCACGATGGTGAACAGCAGCCCGTACAGCGCGATCGGGGAGATCCGGGGCAGGAACTTTCGGGTGTACCAGTCGTCGCCCTTGCGCGCGATGCCGATGCGACGGGTGAGGTACCCGGCAACCAGTGGGATCCCCAGGAAGATCAGCACGCTCTTCGTGATCGACCAGGTGGAGAACTGCGCGTCGGCGGTCTGCCAGCCGAGCCAGCCGGGCAGGATCTGCAGGTAGAACACGCCCAAGGCCGCGTAGGCGACGATCTGGAACAGCGAGTTGATGGCGACCAGTAGAGCCGCGGCTTCCCGATCGCCGCAGGCCAGGTCGTTCCAGATCAGGACCATTGCGATGCAGCGCGCTAGGCCGACCACGATGAGTCCTGTACGAAACTCCGGCTGGTCGGGAAGGAACGTCCAAGCGAGGAAGAACATCAACGCGGGACCGATGATCCAGTTGAGCAACAGCGACAAGCCCAGCAGCTTGCGGTCGCCGGTGATGTGGCCGATCTCTTCGTACCGGACCTTGGCCAAGACGGGGTACATCATCGCGAGCAGACCCAGGGCGATCGGGATCGATGTCCCTTCGACCTCGCCGGCCCCGAGGACGTCCTGCACGCCCGGCCACAAGCGACCGAGTAACAACCCACCGAGCATCGCGGCGCCGATCCAGAGCGGCAGCCAGCGGTCCAACAAGGACAACCGACCCAATACGGCGGTTTCCGCTGGAACAGTGTCTTGGCTCATGGACCCCACGCTTGTATCGATGTCTATCAATACGCACGCTAGCCTCAGTATCGATGGCTGTCAATCCTTGGTCGAGAAGCCAGGCGGGTGTCATGGTCGAGGCAGCCCGAACCAGCATCGAGGTGACCGGCCTCTCCTCGCGACTCGACCCCCGGGGCTGACCACGCGCGACCAACATGGCCAGCGGGCTCCAGGGCATCCGTGACCTCGGGCTGACAACCGCTGAGTTGGTTGACGCTCAGGTAGTTGGTTGACGCTCAGGTAGTTGGTTGACGCTCAGGCGCCGACGGGCCTCAACCAACTACACGAACCCCAACCAACGCGCTGGGGTGACACATAAGCGGCCCGCACAGCGGAGCCTAAGCCCGCAGGACCTTGCCCATCGGGCGACCTCTTGCCAGTTCGTCGACCAATTTGTCGAGGTAGCGGATCTGGCGCATCAGCGGGTCCTCGACCTCCTCGACCCGCACTCCGCACACGACGCCGGTGACCAACGACACGTTCGGATTGAGCGTGGCTTCGGCGAAGAAGTCCTCGAACGTTGTGCCCTGCGCGATGTGGCGGTCGAGGTCGGCCTCGTCGAAGCCGGTCAGCCACTCGATGACCTCATCCAGCTCAGCCTTTGTCCGGCCCTTCTTCTCCACCTTCGCCACATAGAGCGGATACACCGACGAGAAGCTCATGGTGAAGATCCGGCTCACGACAGACCTACGAACAACAGCCGATTCGGGCTACCAGCAGGAACGGGATCAAGCGCTCCAACGGTGGCGGTCCGGCGCACCCAGCGCTGCACCGCGGCGGGGGTGGCAGCGGGACGGTCCCGGAGGCGCAGAGCCACGGCACCGGAGACGAACGGTGTCGCCCACGATGTGGCTCCGACCCCGCGGTACCGAAATACACCGCCGCCCGCGATCACGGAAGTGATGTCCTTTCCGGGCGCCCACACATCCACGCACGGTCCGTGATTGGACCCCGACCAGGCCCGATCGCGCTGCGTGCTCGCCCCCACCGTGATCACCGCAGGCACACGCGCCGGGGACTTCCGGCACGCATCGACACCTTGATTACCAGCTGCGGCCACCACCGGGATGCCACTGTTGATCAGGCGTCGTACCGCGCGGTCAATCCGGTCGGAACCGCCGAAGGTCAAGGACATGTTGACGACAGCCGGACGTTGAGCGTTGCGGCGGATCCAGCCGGCGGCTCTGACAACCGCCCGCCGCTGCTGCTTGAGCGTCATGGTGGAACCGCCCTCGGAACACCCCAGCGCCTGCACCTCCACGAGCCGCGCGCTCTTGGCAAGGCCGGTCCTGCGCCCACCGGCGATCCCCGCGACGAACGTGCCGTGGCTCACCCCGATCTCATCCGCGCAGTCCGTCACGCCGGTGCCTGTGAGATTGATGCCCAACGATGCACGGCCGTCGAACTGCGGATTGTCAACATCCAAGCCGGTGTCCACGAGGTAGATGGTCACACCACGGCCGTCGGACGGCGCCGCGTAGGTCCCGTCCAATGGCAATTCGCGCTGATCGATACGGTCCAGCCCCCAGCCGGGCCCTTTGGCCGCCGGAGCCACAGCGGCGGTACTGACCATGAGCGCAGTCGCAACAGTGAAGGTCAGGACAGCTCGCATGGTCACCTCCGTCCCCTGAGTTCGTCGGGCCTACCGCTACTTCCGCTTCGCCGTGAAACTCAGCTTCCCCGAGGAACAGGTACCTGCAGGACCCCAGTCCGTGGCCGCTTCCTTCTTGACCCACCCCTTGGCCGTTCCGTTCTTCTTGATCTTCAACTGGAACGTTGTGGTGCTGGCCACAGTCCCGTCGCTGTAATAGGCGTTGCTGACATCAGAGATCTTGCCGCTCTTCGGAATCCGCATGTTGTACGGGAAACTGATGTAGTCCTCGTAGTCCGGCTGATAACCCGCAGCATCCGGGCAGTTCAGCAGGTACTTGGGGTCGCTGTCACCGTAGAAGCAACTGAACACCTTGGTTGGCGGCGTCCCGGGCGGGCACGCCCCCTTCTTGACCGTGAACGTGAAGGCGAGCTCGCCCGTGGCCTTGTAGCGGCCGTTTTGGACATCGGCTGGCTTCGCTGTGACCGGGGCGCTGGCCAGGCAAATTGCGGCCAAACTGCCGATCACTGCCACGGCGTAACTCCTACGGATCATCACAGGCCCTTCGACGTAGCGAACACCGGCAGTCTACGTCTACGAACGGCGACTGAGAACCGCTTCGTTCAGTGCCTACTACCCCGCGGCTCGTTCCGGCGGCACCACGTCCATATCCAGGGTCCGGCCGTAGACCTGCCCGACCGTTGAAGCCATCCGCTGCCAACTCAATCGCTGGGCCATCGTGCGCGGACCAGCTTCGGCGTATTGGTCCCACACAGCCCGGTCCCGCAGCAGGCGCACGATCCCCGCGGCCAGTGCCTGTGACTGGCCGACTGGAACGAGCGTGCCGTTGACCCCGTCCTCAATTACTGCCTCGACGCAAGAGACCTCCGTGGCAACAGTGGGCAGTCCCACCGACAAGGCCTCGGCCGCGGCCATCGCCGGCGGCGAGGTCGTGTAGTCGTACTTGAAAGGCCACGTGCCCACCTGGGCGCCGGCCATTTCACCGAGTAGATCGGTGACCGGCTCGGTCACGACCTCGAGGTGATCGCCGAGCCCGGCTGCGTTGGCCTTCTCGAGCAGACCGTCCAGTTCCGGGCGTGGGATCAAGAGCAGCCGCAACCGCGCATCGGGCACTTCTCGAAGGACCTCGGGAAAGCATTCCAGCAGCGTGTCGATGCCGCGCACTGATTCGGCACGGCCTGCGAAGAGCACCACGGGCGCCTCGCTGCGGAACTGCGCCCTGCGATCGTCGTGCGGCGCACCCGATCCGACCCGCAGGGCACCGATCTTCTGCTCGACGCGTGGGTCCGGAGTCATCACCGCGCGGGTGCGGCAGCGCCGTAACGCCTGCTTAACCACGGCGGCGGGCAGCACCGACGTCGCCAGCACCCGGGGCCGCAGAACATTCGACTGCATGGCCGCTCGAAGCCCACCAGCATGCAACCGCCGCGGCGAGGGCAAGACGGGCCAGGCGTACATCGTCATCACATTGGGCACCGTGGCCACGGCACTCTTCGCGAGCATGATCGGCGCCAAGGCACCACCATGCACGTGGAGCAGATCCGGCGCCACCTCGCCGATCGCCGCATCGAGGGCCGCCGTACGTCCGATCGGAAAGGTCTCAACCGCGCCCCCGAGTTCAATGACGCCAGCGAAGACATGCTGCCCATCGTGAGCGCGAGTCGTCACCACATAGTGCTCACCTGGCACCCGCTGCGCGATCTCGGTGACTGTCCTTCCCATGGCTTCATGCGAGGAGAACTCAGCGATCACGTGCAGGATGCGCATCACGCAGCCTTGCGCATCCCACGAAGCAGACCGGCCGCCTCGACGGACTTCAGCAGGACCAGCCCCGAGGACTTGACCGGGTGTTTGGCCAGCGTCCCCGCCTGCCGCAACACTCCCGAGCGAGCAAGGTGGGCGCGGCCCTCCGGGTGGCGCTGCAGGTACTCGGCGACCCAGCGCCCGTAGTACTGCTTCTTGCCGTATGTGACGCGCAGTTCGATGCGGCCCTCGTCATGCCAGATGAGCGAGTCGATCCGGCCGACCACTGTGCCGATGGCCTTCGTCCGGTCAGCGAGGTCCCAGTCCTCAGCGGCCGTCAACGTCTCGTCCCAACCTCCAGTGGCTTCGAACACCTCGTGGCGGAAGGCACGGGGCGCCTCCACGTCGGAATCACCCACGTAGAGGCTCTTCTCCAGCACGCGGCACGACGCGAAGAATCCGTCGCCGAAGGACCGCTCCGGGATGATGACCGCACCGACCTCCGGGCGCTGCTCGAACACCCTCATGAAATCCGCTACCACGGTGGGTTCGAGCACCATGTCGGAGTCGATGAACACCACAACGCCGCCGCTGGCCTCCCTGGCACCGCGGTTGCGCTGGGCGCTGCGTTCCGGCTTCTGGTCGAAGACGAGGTCCGCCAATTCCCGGGCTATCTCGACGGTGCCATCGGTAGAGCTGTTGTCCACGACGATGACCTCGACGTCCGGGTGGGTCTGGTTACGGCACGACTCCAAGCAGGCTGCGAGGGTCCGCGCCGAGTTGCGGGTGGGGATGATGAGGCTGACTCGCTGATTCATGCTTGCTCCTGGGTTCCGGTCACGAGCCAGATCGGGACGCTGAGCACGCCGATGGCGAAACCGATGGTTACGAATACGTCGGACACGGCACGCTGACCCACGGCGGCGAGGCCGGCCGCGACGAGCATGCACAGGACTGCAACAACAAGGGGTACGCGCCAGGCAAGGGCACGGGGGCTACGCGGCATCGTGCACCAACCTCAGGCTGGGCTTGATGCCGGCAGTGGCCTGCTCAAAGACCTCGCGGGCCACTGTGTCCCAAGAGTGGGCGCCACCGTACGGCAGCGGTTGCACCGGTTCGCCCTGCCACTTTCGCAGCATGGTGGGGATCCAGTGACCCAACGCCATCGGCGTGGCGGGCACCACGACACCCTTGGCGGCACGGGTCGAATCCCGCAAACCAGGTACGTCGTAGGAGATCGTCGGGGTCCCCACCGCTGCGGCTTCACTGACGACCAATCCCCAGCCCTCGCGCACACTAGTGGCGATGTGGACGTGGGCCGCGGCCATCCGCTCAGCCTTCTCCTCTTCGCTGACCCGGCCGAACACGGTCACACCATCCACAGCAGCGGCCTTCGTGGCCTCCAGCTCCGGGCCACCGCCGAGCATCCACAACTGGAGGTCGGGGATCTGCTTGCGGGCGATCTCGAAAGCCTCGATCGCGTCGATCGGCCGCTTGTAGGGGACGTGCCGGGCACACCAGACAAGAGTGGGGCGATCGGCCTTGGGGACGTCGGGGATCGTGGCCGGCGGGTCGAAACCTTCGGGAACGACCGTGACGTCGGTGACGCCGAAGCGTGCGATCGAATCCTTGGTCGATTGCGAGACAGCCAGGACGCGTTGACCGCGGTAGGACTTCAGCCACTTGGGCTCGAGCACGTATCGGCCCAGCAGGCTTGCCGGCCACGGCGCGTTGTGAGCCCAGATCTCCTCGCACGTCTGATGGATGAAGGCAACGGTGGGAACGTCCTTGATCCACTTGTGTGCCTCGAAGGCCACTGTATTGATCATGTCGATGACCAGGTCGTAACCCTGGTACTGACCCGCCCGCTTCCACCAAGTGCGGGCCTTGCGGTAGACGGTGTAACGGTTGCCACCGCGGACCACCGTGTAGCCATCGACCTTCTCCACTGCGGGGCGATCGGCAACTGCCGCGGCGAAGAGTGTGATCTGGTGACCTTCGGCGGCCCAGCGCTTGGCGACCTGCTCGGTGTAGACCTCGGCTCCGCCGGCCAACGGGTTGGCCAGGTCGCGCCAGGTGAGGATGAGGATTCGCATGTCAGGCCGCCTGCAGGATCGCGTCGTCGTGGATCACGGGCAGTGCGATGACCGGCGCACGGTGCTCGCGGTAGAGCGAGGTGAGGTGCAAGCGGCCGAAGATCGTGAGAGCCTCGCGGACCGTGCGAAGGATCGCCTTCACGCCCACCGTCGAGCCGGCAAGGCGCTCGCGCAGTTCAACAGGCGCGGCCTGCATGCGGGTGACGCCGGCCTGCTTGGCTGCGACGAAGAACTCGAGGTCGAAAGCGAATCGCTGTTCGCGCATCACCGGCAGCACCTTGGCCATGGCGTCGCGGCGGAAGAGCTTGCAGCCCGTCTGGGTGTCCTCGACGCCGAGGTTGAACAGGGCGGTCACGAAGGTCACAAAACCCTTCGACACGAGTTTGCGCATCGAGCTGGCAGCGGACTGCGAACCGGCCAGGTACTTGTTGGCATAGACCACCTCAAGGTTGTCCCGCTGCGCCCGTTGCAGGTAGTCGCACAGGAAAGTCGGATCGATGTCACCATCGGCGTCCACCATTCCAAGGTAACGACCGCGGGCCTGGGAAAACCCGGTGTGAAGAGCCGCTCCCTTGCCGCGGTTCTCCGGCGCCACGATCACCTCGACCCCAGCGATGCCCTCAATGGTTGCCTCCGAACCGTCGGTGGATCCGTCGGACACAGCGAGAACCTCGTAGGAGATGCCGCGCTGTTGCAGTGCGCCGACCAGTTCGAGCACGTTCGGCCGAAGCGAGGCACCCGGGTTGTAGAAGGGGATGACGACGCTGAGCTCGACCTCGGCGGGGCGGTGGAGGTCGCTGGAAACCAGGACCGGGGCTTGGGGCTTGCGGCGGTCGATGAGCATCAGAACCGTCGCGGCAACCATCGCGGGGAGCAGGACGAGCATCCGGAGCAGCTGCGAGGCGAGGAAGCGGGAGTGGGCGACCAGGGTGGGAATCTGAGGGGTGATTTGTGCCATGCCCCCACGTTGGACGGCCTACTTCAAGGCAGATTCAAGCCGAAGGCAACGCCGAATCAGCGTTCCGATTCGATTTCCACGCCGGAATTTCGAAGGCCACCAAGAGAGCAATCACGGCGACTGCGGCTACTGCGGAACCGGTGGCAATAAGGGTCGCGCTACTGTGCCACATGCTGATCAGCAGGATCTCCCCCGCCGCTCCCGCCCAGGGCAACCACGCGGTCCAGCCGCGCCTTGCCAGGCCGGCATGCACGAGAACGCTGACGAATGCGCTCAGACCGGCTACCAGGGCCAGCACCCGGGTCACCGACGCCGCATCGGAGTAGGTGCCGGCTCCGAAGAGAACGGTCAACACAAGACCGGGCACGAGGGCCACGAAGAACGCAGCAAGAATTGCTGGGACTCCGACTACTAACAGTGACGAACGAAGGGCGGCTGTGCCCCGACCAGTGGTCCATCCGGCGACCAGTTTCGGGTATGCGATGGAGATCGCCGCCGCAGGCAGAGCGAGCACGGTCTTGCCGATCGTGGCCGCTGCGACGTACCCGCCCGATACTGAAGCCGGCAGGAAGTGACGCGCGAGGAACAGGTCAACGGTAGTGAAGAGGAACAACCCGCTGACCACCGCGCCGGTGCGCAGGTAGTCGCTGCCGGACACCCTCGCGCGCGGTCCCTTGCCGGCCCGCAGAGCGGCGACCAGGACGAGGAGCAGGCCGCACACTTCACCGAGCAGGGTGCCGAGCAGGGCGCCGGTCACTCCGGCGAAATACGCCAGGGCCAGACCCGGCCCGAGGCGAACCGCTGTGGCCACGATGTAGCTGCCCGCGACCACCGAGGTCCGGCCCACACCCAGCAGCAAGCCACGGATGACTGCGATCAATGCCGCCACCAGCAGGGTGGGGGCGAGAATGGCCGCGTCCAACGCGGAGTCCAGGTGCAGGAAACCGGCGACCGGCGTGGCGGCCAGAAGTAGGAGCACGACGACCGGCGCGCTGTAGGCCACCGTGCGGACGGCCAGCGAAAGGGCTGTCGCACGAGACAGACCATCTGTGGCGGTTGCCCGAGCACTTGCTGTCTGCAAGCGCGGACAAGGGAACCGCAACGAGAGTCATCGCCGCCAGGACTGTTCCCAGAGCGCCGTACTCCGCGGGCTGCAGTGCGCGACCGACGACGGCGTGGAACAGCAGGTTCGCGACGCTTTGTACGACCACTGCGATGAACAGCGGAGCGGCCAGCCGGGACAGGGCTGAGGTGCGGATGGAGGGGCGAACGGGCACGTCGGTGGCTGTCACATCCTTACGCTGACGGCCCATTCTCAAGTACTCCTCAAGAGACGCTACGGGTTGGCTCCGCATCCACTCCAAGCACTGGCGTATGCAGGAGCGGCACGGTCACAGTAGAACGGTGAAACGATTGTTCGCCGCCTCGATGCTCCTGCTGACCTTTGGCATGCCCGCCGTTGCCCACGCTGAACAGGGTCCCGGTTACGGGGGCGACGCAAACGGCCTCGAGGTCTCCTGGAAGACCAACGAGAACCAAGCACTGGCCGCGGCCCCGCCCCCCGTGCCCACCGACACCGAGTCGGGCGCCAGTTCACAACCGGCCCGGGACCCGCAGCGCATCGCTACCGCCGCGGACGCCGCGCAGCTACAGATCGATGGCATTGGCTTCCGTGGGCTGTCCGAGGTGCAGATCCAGTTCGGCAGCGCGCAGCCCGTGGCCGTTCGCGCCGACCAGACCGGAACCATCACTGCCGACTTCCCCGCCACCGGAGCAGCAGACCCAGGCACAACCGTCGTGGCCATCGGCCGCGGTCCATCGGGCGCCACACGCACACTGGTCGGATCCATCCCGCCCCTGCCGCACGGGACGAACTTGATGGGCATGGTGCCGTGGGTGCTTGTTGTGCCCGTAGTGCTGCTGGCGGTAGCCGGGCTGATCGGCCGTCGCCCGAGGCGGGTTCGCGAACACGAGGTCCCCTCGTTGCTGCTGGCACCCGCGCCTACAGGACCGATGATCGCCACCTACCCAATGCCGGCCCCCACCACGGCGCCCATTGCGCTGGGCGGCCCGCGTTAGAGGTTGTGCTGTTGGTTAGCGAAACAACGCGTGGATTCGCTAACCAACCGGACAACCTCTAACCAACCGGCCTCAGCCGCTCTGACAAGGCCTTGCGGTGTTCAACCAGGCCGCCGGCGATCAGCAATAGAAGGACGGCGAAGGAACCCAAGGTCGTCGGCAACAACAGCCGCCAGGGGGCGTACTCGACCATCGTGGCTTGGCCATCGACTTCGAAAGCGACGGTGCCCGCCAATGTGGGCGTACCTGGGCGTCCGGCGATCTGCCAGCCGGTGGAGTACTCCTCCGGCAGAACGACCCAACCCGGCTCGCCCGCCTCAAGCCGCCATGCGGTGGCAGACAGCTTCGTCAGGCCGCCGGACCGCTGGCTGGCCACACTGTCGCCGCCCGTTCCGGAGGTGACAGCCTCCGTTCCCAACTCCCCGGCCGCGGCCGCTTCGAGAAGTTGACCATAATCGGCCACCCGGCGGTCCACGACACGACCGGTGCCCTGGGCAAGCACTCGGTACACGACCATCGACTCGGTCTCCAGGACCTTCTCCAGGTCCGGCTGCTCACCGAGCCAGGCGTAGTCCTCGGCCTCGGGTGTGCGTGCCAGCAACACGTACTCGACTCCGAGCGGCGCGATCAGGCGCCCGAAGGCCCCACCCCCGCCATCAGCGACCAGCCGGTCGACGTAGGCCGTACGAAGCGATGTGGAGTCCGTGCGCAGACCCGGCAGCTCAACAGCGTCGGAGGTCAGAACCGACCTGTTGAAGAAGGCGTTGCTCGGAGTTGCGATCGTCCGATCACCGGAGAACTCGAACGGCTGGTACGCATGCCAAGGCAGGAACAGGCCAAGACCGGCACCCCGACCCATGGTGAGATTCGCCGCCCACCAGCCGACGGGGTACTGACTGGTCGAAATCGACCCGCCCAGCCCCCACAGCAGAGCCGGCGCCAATACCAAAGGTGCGCCGATAATCGGCAAAGCCAGCGCCCGGGAGCGACCAGCCAGGCGCAGCGCTACCCACTCAGCAGCGGTCGCGAACGCTACCGCGTAACCGAGCAGCGCGAGCCCCACCCACTTCTGCTGCTCACGCATCGCCTCGAACAGCGGCAAGATGATCGAAGGCCAGCCGGTAGACACTCCCGAGCGGACCGGTGATCCCCGCACCCAGCAGCAGCCCGACGATCGTGACCGCCAGCAGCGGAGCGGCCCTTTCGGCCTCAAGAGCGAAGAGTTGCCGGAATCCCCAAACAATCCCAGCCGCCAAGACGACCAACAACACCACCGCCAACACCGGCGTGAACATGCTTCGAACGGCTTCCTCGGGCGCAGTGCGCCAGAAGCCGTGCAGGCTACCGACGGTGAGTAGCACTCCCCCCGGCCCGGATCTGGTGGCGTAGGCCTCTAGGTCGGCGTCGGTGACCTGCAGCGCCGGCGTGTTCGTCAGCCAGAGCACCAAGGCGTAGGAATAGACAAGGCCCGCGGCGACAACCACCTGCGCAGTTCGAACGAGGTCACGCCAAGAAGGTGAGGGTAGGAACGCGACCGCTACCACCAACACCAACCCGAGCCATGCCGCGTGCGGGCTGACGGAGATCGCCAATGCGTACCAGAGCGCTGGACGGACTGCGAACCACTTGTTCCGGCGCCTGGCTTCAAGTGCCGCAGCGAAAAGCCAGGGAAGCAGGGCCAGGCCGAGCAGGAAAGCCACGTGCCCCACCCGTACGCGGTCGATGACCACGGGGTTACAGACCATGAACAGCGCGGCTCCCAAACGGCGCCACGAGCTTCCCCCGGCTGCTACCGAGGCTCCGGCGGCAGCCAGCGGAAAGTAGGCGAGGATCACTATCCAGGCAGTAGCAGCCGGGCCGACCACCTCGCGCAGAAGTTGGGTCATGATTCGGAACGGCATGGCGTCCAAGGCAGATCCGGACAGGCCGTACACCCCGGGAGTAAGCGTCTGATTGGGACCACTCACCCAGTCCAGGAGTAACAGGTATCCGCCGCGCACCCACGGTGCTACAACCGCGAGACCGACCAGCAGACCAATCGCCGCGGCCACCAGCGTGACCCGGCGCGAGCTGGTGGTCATGACCGGTCGATTGAGTCCAGATGCGCAGCGCTGACGACGGCGCGGACCAGAGGGCCGACCGCATCGTGCGACGCCCCCGAGGTGTCGACGATGAGATTCGCGCAGCGTCCGGGACCTTCAGCCAACAAGTCCCGGAACATCTGTTGCTGCGCGGCCTGCTCGGCCAATGGACGCTCGGGCTTGCGGGCATGGATCATCTCGGCCGGCGCGTCAGGCAATGCCATGACATCTGGAGCAGGCACGAGCCACTGCGCGAACTTCGCCGCGCGCGAACCAGGCCACGGCGACTCCCGCAGGTCGTAGACGTAGCGATCACAGATCACCACCTCACCGCGACGCTTGGGACCGGCGACCGTGGACGCATAGCGCCACCCGTACTCCAGGGCGTAGAACCACGCGGCGGCCTTGCGCAGACCCGGATGGTCGGGGGTCGCGTGGGGGTCCTTGACCTGATCAGCGGCCGACGATTTGTCCTCACCTCCTGGTTCAGGCACTCCGAGCAGCTTGCGCGCCAGCCCTACACCGGGCAGATTGCCCCGGGCCATTCCGAAGTAGGCGGTCCGTGTGACGAACCCAAAGGCCTCAAGGCGCTGCGCCAATTCCGTGGCCACCGTCGACTTCCCAGAGCCGTCCGTCCCGACCGTGGCCACCACAACTCCACGCGCACGATGACCCAGAGGACCTTTGCGGCGTCCGGCGGGAATGATCGTGTGACGCTGCCGCCAGGACGAGCGCAGGTTGCTTGGAGCCACTGTGGATTTCAGGAGCACCCGTCTGGCACGTTTGACCAGTCCAGCCGGGGGTTCCGAACCAGCCAGCACCTCCACAATGTCGTCCGCAAGGGTCGGCATAGATGCTGACCACGTGTCAACTGCCGCCGCGCGGGCGGTGTCGGTGGCCCGCGCCCACGCCTGTCTGGCCTGGGCGAGCCGGCTGTCCTCGACGATCCTGCCGCGCAGCAGTGGCCTCACGAAGAGGTCAGCCGCAGCGGCGGTGCCGACAAGGCGATGGTCGAGCACTTCCACCTCGGACCCCGCCAAGAGCACAATCGGCCCGACCCGAAGGTCACTGAACGTGACATCCACGATCGCCAATCCGGCAGAGGTCGCCACGGCCCATCCCGTGTGCTGAAGACGGCGCGGATCCGTTGTGTGCTCGACACGGGCTGCTGGCAAACCCTGCTCCACGGCCCGGACGACTTCCTCGCGCTGCGAGCCCTCACACCAGATGTCGAGGTCCTTGGCGTCGTCGGCAACGACCCACTGATCCACTGCGTCAAACGCACCCTGCCAGGCCCAGCGCCGCTCTCCCAGCACGTTGGCCAGGATTTCGACGACGTCGGCCCGCTGGAAACCGGTCGGCACAGCGGTCATCATGAGCCTCAGAGTAGGGCAGGGCGCCATGTCAGGGCTTTTTCTGAGGTCAAACCTGACCCGCGCTTGCACATCTCTTGAGGTAAGCCCATGAATCTAATGTCCGTGGCCACAACGACTCAGGCACCGTCTGAGAGTTCTCCCGTGGCCGCACCGTCTCGTGACTGGCTGTCACGACTGTGGCCCAGCGGCTTCCACCCCGCACGCGCCTACGGGATCGTGCTCATCATCTCCACGTTCATCGTGAGTCGCTGGTTCAGGGCCGGCACGTTCATCGCCACCGGCGACATGGGCCCGTTGATCCGACAGGGCTGGGAACCCGGGGTGCTGTGGTCGTGGAACTACCAGGTCACCGGCGCGGGGTCAGCCGCGCACACCATAGGCCGGGCACCGGAATTCCTGCTGATCTGGCTGAGCCGTTCGATGGGGTTCGACGAGACCGTGGCGCAGTGGATGTTCTACACGATCATCTACGGTCTGGTCGCATTCGGCGTGGCCTACGCTGCCGGGGCGATCGTGCGCAGCGAGTGGGGCATCGTCGTCGCGGGCACGTTCGCCGTCATGAACGGGTTCTTCCTCACCCGCATCCCGAATCCGCTCAACATCATCTCCGTGGGCACCCTGGCCCTGCTGACCGGTATCGCGATGCGGGTCGCACAGGGCCGGACGGTCCCGACCCCGATCGCCGGGTTCGCATTCATCCCCATCGCCTTCCTGGCCTTCAATCCCCCGATGTTCGTGGTCGCCACTCTGTGGGCCAGCGTCTTTGCGCTCCTGCTGGTCGGTTTCCTGTTCGGCCGCCGCGGTTTCATGCGACTGCTCAAGTGGGACCTGATGGCCGCACCGTGGGTCATCGTGCTGAACCTGTGGTGGCTGGTGCCGTTTCTGCAGGCCTACACCGGCGGCGGAGGTGCGGAGTCCAACGCCACCTTCACCGATCCCACGAACTGGACCTGGGCGCAGATCAACAACCAGATCCCCAACGCGCTCACCCTCACCGCAAACTGGGCCTGGTACTTGCCGCAGTACCTTCCGTTCACGGAGGCTCTCGACCGCCCCACCTGGATCTGGATCCGTTACCTGATCCCCGCTCTGGTCTTCGCCGCACCCTTGGCCGCCCTGCCTGCCCGACGTCGGGTGTCGATGGTCCTGCTGGGCCTGTCCGGGGTATTCGTGTTCTTGGCGAAGGGGCTCATGGAACCGCTGTCGCAGGTGAACCTGTGGCTCTACCTGCACGTGCCGGGCTTCTGGCTGTTCCGCGAGCCCATGAGCAAGCTCGGCCAGTTGCTAGTGGTCCTGTTCGCAGTGCAGTTGGCGATCCTAACCGAAGGGGTGCTGCACAAATGGCGCGACCGTGGCCCGCGTTCTGCGAGATGGCCGGGCTTCCTGCCTCATCCGCGAACCCTGACTCTGATTGGCGCGACGCTGGGAACGCTTCTGGTCATCATCTACCCTTACCCGATCGCGACCGGTGGCGTGATTCCCGACGAGCGCCCGATGCAGCCGTCGGCGCACGTGCGGGTCCCCGAGTACTGGCGCGAGATGGCTGCGGCGGTCAACGCCGACCCCAGCCCTGGCAAGGTCCTGGTGCTGCCGCTGGACGACTACTACCAGATGCCCACCCAATGGGGTTTCTTCGGTGTGGATAGCATCGCCAACCTGCTCGTGCGCCGAGGGGTCATCCAGCCGAAGCCGGACGGCTACTTCGGCGACGTGCCCGGTTATAAGGCCGATGTGCAAGGAATCCAGACCGCCTTGACCTCCGGGGATCTGAGCGCCGTGCCGCGACTTCTGGACGCCAGCGGCATCGACACGATCATCGTTCGGCACGACCTCATCCGCGACATGCCTGGCCGTTCGATCGCCAACGACGAGGTTCTGGCCAAGGCTCTGGAACGGACCCCGGGCATGATGCGCAGTGAAGAAGGCGAGTTGGAACTATGGCACGCGCCAGCCGGCAGCGGGGACGCTGTGCGCGCCTACAACAATGTCGTCACCGTTGGCTCTCGACCTGACGCCGGTGCGGCCGTGCTCGGGTCTATCGGTAACGGCAGTGCGGTGATGGCACTCAAGTCCAGCACGAAGGCGCCGGCCTATCCGACGGTGGACGACTCCCCGCAGGTGACCGACGACTCCGTCGCCTGGCCGATCCCTGCCGTGGATGAAGGTGACCCGCAGACGGCAGTGGATCTCCTACCCGGCCGCTACGTTGTCGCGCAGAGGGCGCGGGCGGCTGCGGTTCTCACTCCCAGTCTCGACAAGGGCAGAAGCCGATTGGTCTTCACCGATCCGACGAAGGTCCGAGTCGACGACCAGGTCGTCTCCACGAGGCCACCCCTGTACGTACCTGTGCCACGAACCGACGTTGTGGCGGTTCGAGCGGGTACTCGCGCGGTGTCGCTTGACCAATGGGGTCGGCAGGCATTGCCTCGCAAACTCGGTGCCCCCGTCGCCCAGGCCGCTGTGGCGGTCGGATCGGCCACTCCTTTGACGGTGTTCTCCCCCAGCGCCGAACCCGCGGACCCGGCCCCAGCTTCGGAGGTCTACGACTGCAACAACTACGAACCGCGGCCAGCCTCGGAGTTGAAACTGCGCAAGACCACGGTGCCCACCCCAGCCGGTCCGGCGATCCGGCTCAGCGCCCTGGACCACGCCGCCTGCACGCGCATCGAGATCCGTGACGCCGCGCCGGGACGGACCTACCGGGTGCGCTTGGAGTACCGGATGGTGCAGGGCAAGCGGCCGCAGATCTGCCTGTGGCAGGTCGGCACCGACGGCTGCGCCCTGGCCCCGCGCCCCACCATCAACGCCGGGTGGCACCCCTACGAACAGATCGTGACCGTCGAGCAGGATGCTGACTCCCTGATCCTGGTGCTGCACGCCGACGTCGGCGAGCGGCTGCTGGGCAAGACGGTGACCGACTACCGCTCCATTTCCATCGAGGCGCTGGATCCGGTTCTCGAGACCGAGATCTGGCCCCCCGAGGTCCGTCAGCAGCAGGTGGACCTCACCGGGGGAGAACACACGATTTCGGTCTCCGGTGGGCCGTCGGGTTCGTCCTTGTCACAGTTCGAGCCCCTGCAGGACTGCTTCCGGTACGACGACCGCACCCAGGAGCAGGCGGGGCTGATGGCCAGCTACTCCGGCGACCTGCGGGACCCAACGATCACATTGGGCGCCCGCGACCACATGGCGTGCCTGGGTGCGACCATCCCCGACATGGGCCAGTCCTCGCTGTACCGGTTCGCACTCGAAGCCCGCAAAGTCAACGACCGGGACCCGAAGTTCTGCCTGTATCTGCGCGGGCCCGATCGCTGCCAGAAACTTCCAATCGTCGTCGGCTGGAACGGCTGGACCCCCTTCAGCACCCTGGTGGGCCCAGATGACAAGGCTGTCGAGACGCGGGTCTATCTCTATGGGCTGCGCACCCTCGAGGGCACCGAGCAGTCACGCGTGGAGTACCGGTCGATCCGACTCAACCCGGTCGCATCGCCCAGCTCTGTGGTCCTCGTGCGCCAACCGTACGGGGGCACCCCCGATGTGATGGGCGCACGCAGCATCGACGTGGAGTCCGAACGCATCAACCCGACCCAAACGAAGATCTCCGCCGAACCCGGGGCGACCCTCATCGCCCTGACTGAGACGAACGCACCGGGCTGGAACCTCACAGGCTTCGGCAAGTCGAGCCCGGCTCAGGGGTGGATGGCCTCCTGGAAGGTCGACGGTCAGCCCGTCGACGGCTCTGCCCGATACCTGCCGGCAGGCACGAGTCGCAAGGCGCTCTACCTACTTCCGGTGGCTCTGGTAGCGGCGTTCCTGGCGATGCTCACCGGCGCCTGGTGGCGTCGTCGGCGCGCCCGGAGGAGGCCAGCGTGAGCTACGACCCGTTGTCCCGCCCGCCTGTGGGCCCGGCGGTCGCGATGCCGGCGCTCCACGCACCGAATCGTCGCCGGCGCATCATCGGTGTGATCCTCACCGTGGTGGTGATCATCGCTGCCGTGCTTCTCTTGCTGCGTTCGTGCGGTGAGGAGCAACCCCAAAGTGTGACCGTGGTCGCTGCTGGCGACATGGGCTGCGACCCTAAAGACCCTGCAGTGGGCAAAGGCCTGGACTGCCAGGCCCAGGCGGTGTCTGACATCGCCGTGGGCCTGCAGCCTTACGCGTTCATCGGCCTGGGGGACTACCAGTACGAGATTCCCACCGCGGACGGATACGCGGACGTCTACGACCCCGGCTGGGGCAGACTGCGCGACATCACCTACCCGGCTATCGGCAATCAGGAGTACAAGGTCCACGAGGCGAATACCTTTCGCGACTACTTCGGGGAGCGCTCGGGCCCGGAGCAGGGCTATTGGGCGGTGGACCTGGGGCAATGGCACGTTGTCTTCCTGAACTCCAACTGCACGGTCGTGACCGGTGGCTGCGCGGCCGGTTCACCGCAGCACATGTGGCTGCAGGAGAACCTCGCGCGCAACTCCACGAAGTGCACGATGGCGGTGTGGCACCACCCTCGCTGGTCGAACGGGATCGCCGGCTCCGACGCCCGGATGGCGGCTCTGTACGAGACCCTGCTGATTGAGGACGTCGACATTCTGCTATCCGCTCATGAGGCGGACTACGAGCGCTTCGCTGCACTGGACGGTAGCGGTCAGCCACTGCCTGTGGGGGTCCGACAGTTCGTGGTCGGCACCGGCGGTCAGGTCACCTACGACCCGGAACTCGGCGACGCCAAGTGGCGGGCCAAAGCCAAGGCGGTGCCCAGCGAGTTCCGGGACACCGACCACCACGGAGTACTGCAACTTCAGCTGGATCCGGATGCTTACTCGTGGCAGTTCTTCGCACTTGGCGAGGGTGTCGTGGATGCGGGCTCGGCCGCCTGCCACTAGCGAAATCAACCCCACCCCACCCTTCGCTGACTAGCCGACCAACCAGTAGGCCGCTGGTCACCCAAAGGCCCGCCGCCCAGGACGCAAAACCGGCCCCACCCCACCCTTCGGCGACTAGCCGACCAACCAGTAGGCCGCTGGTCACCCAAAGGCCCGCCGCCCAGGAAGCAATGTGGGAAATAGGCAAGTAGATCGCCGGAAAATCACACGGCCCGGCTCGACCCGCCCAGCTCGACCAGCGCCCTGGCTTGACCCGCCGCTGACCCGCGGCTCGACCAGCGCCCGGGCTTGACCGCGCCTCGGCTTGACCCGCCCGGCTTGACCAGCCCGGCTCGACCAGCGCCCGGCTTGACCAGCCCACGATCCTGCCCTTATGCCGAAAGTGCCTTGAGGTTGTCTTGAATCGGGTTGGGCACCGTTGCGAATGTGAAAACCAACACTCTGCGTCGTAAGACGATCGCCTCAGCAGTAGCGGTCACCACCGCATCCCTATCCCTGCTGCCCGCCCTCACGGCATCGGCAGCGGGACCGAAAGCACCGGGCACCCTCACCGTGAAACGCACCGGCGACTCGTCGTCGCAGTTGAACATCTCCTGGCGTGCTGTGCAGAACGTGGACCACTACACCGTTACGGTCTTCGACGGCAACAAGGACATCTCCAAGGTCGTTGACGCCAAGACCACCGAGCTCACGGTCGACGCCGCCGGGGCTTGCACTCGCTACCAGGTGCGCGTTTCAGCCGTGGATGCCGACGGCGCTGCCGCTTCGACCGGCGTCTACCGGGTCGCCCCCCTGGCCCCCGGCGGTGTGACCAACCTCAACCTGGACCGCAGCCAAAGCGGCTCGGATGCAGTGGCGTTCTGGGACGCCCCGCGCAACCCCGGAGCCGGCTCCCCCTCCTACAAGGTCCAGTTGAAGCAGATGAGTACCAGCAAGGTCGTCGATGAGTTCGACACCAAGGACACAAAGGTCCAGTTCAACAACCTCGACCCCAAGCGCACGTACGCCGTCAAAGTGACCGCGGCCAATGAGTTCGGCTCGTGTATCACCAGCACCAGCCTGGTCCGAAACGAGAAGCCGGCGGAACCGACCTCCTTCACCGTGGTGCGCGAGTCAGCTGCCTCGGCCATCGCCCTGCTGACCTGGAAAGCCCCGAACTGGCGCGGTTACGGCTCAGTGGACGCCTACGAGGTTGTGTACCGCGCTGTCGGGGACAAGGAGTCCCAATGGATGAAGGTCCCCGCCGACCAGGAGTACATGAAGCTCAAGCTCGACCCGAACCGCAGCTGGACCTTCCAGGTCCGGGCGATCGGCAGTGAGCGCGGCAACTTCTCCAAGGTCGCGACGCTCAAGAAGGACGGCGCTGCCGGCCTTCCCGAACTGGACCCGTCGGTGAAGATCTCCGAGGCCAACGGAACCGTGAACGTCGACTTCACCGGTCCGGTCGGCTCGAGCGCCAAATACCCGAAGATGATGCTGAGCATCAAGCCGACCGTTACGACCAAGGGCTTCAGCGACACCCACGTGGTGTCCAACGCCGCTGGCCAGTCGGTGTTCACCCAGGTTCCCTGCGGCGTCTACACCGTGACCGTGAACGGGCTCACCGCAGACTCCAAGGAGTCCAAAGAGTTCGGCCGGCAGGTCATCAACCGCTGCGACACCGGCGCCATCCCGGCTGACATGTGGAAGCTCGTATTCGGCAAAGCCGACATCAAGGGCAACTTCGTCGACATGCGTTACGGCAACGAGTCCCGCGTGATGTCCACGCTCAAGCGCGACTCCAAGGACGCGGTCTTCACGACCGAAGCCACGCTGAGTTCAGGCTGGGGCTACGGAATCTGGACCCGCGCCTCGCTCAGTACCGGCAACAAGGTCTCCGGCTACTCGTTCCAGTACGACCCCGGCTACGCCAACGTCAACCCCGGCTTCGGCAAGGCGCTGCTGCTGAGGGTCTGGGACAACGGCAGCGAGTGCGGCAACCCGGTGGCGAAGGTCAAGTGGCCCGCCGGCCTGGAAGTCTCGGCCAAGCACAAGGTGGTCGTCGTCAACAAAGGTGACACCCTGTACGCCTCCATCGACGGGATCAAGATGTTCGACGTTCCCAGCCTGCAGGCAGCGATGAAGACCTCCGGTTGCGCCGCGAACTTCCGTGAGCCCGCCGGCAGCGAGGTCGGCTTCCGCAGCTGGAACGCCACGTCCTCGGTCTTCTTCGAGAACACCACCCTCAGCTGATGCGCTAAATGTCCTTCCCCCTGCAGATGGGGCCGCCTGCACCAGCGGGCGGCCCCATCACTACGTCTGGGAACTCAGAGGACGAGGTCGAAACACCGTCGCAATTCGATCAGCCGTCCCACATGAGCCTCAGCCCGGTCCGGCGGACAGGCCCGCCCCACCACGAGCAGTTGGTCGCCCCACGCACGGGGTTCGACCCGAGGTACCGGGCGGTCGGCGATCGCGGCCAGCACCTGCGCGTACTTCTCTTCGTGGGCCAGCAACCGGGGCTCAGGCAGTTGCCTCAGCCGCTGCGCGGTCCGGTCCAACTCCACCAGGAAACTCACGCCGGTTCCATGTCGAGGTCGTCGCCCTCCGGCACCGGCGTCCTGCGCACCCGTCGGATGAGCGCCCACGGACCGCGCGGTCCCCGGCCGCCCGCGACGAGGTGTGTGCCGCCTTCGCCAGCCGCATCCACGGCCGCCTCGGAGAGTTCCATCAGATCTGCAGAGGTCTCGTCACCGACCCGCGGCGAGTCCAGCGCCGCCAGCACCGCGGGGAAGAGGACCTGCGTGACACGCTCGTAGCCCTCCGGGCCGGGGTGGAAACGGTCCTCTGCGAACAGTTGCGGTTCGGCGTCGAACTCGGGACCCAACTCGTCGGCGAAGGACACCACGTGAGCGCCCTCGCGAACGCTGGCGATCGCCTGCGCGGCCGCCAACTGGCGACTCAGCCGCCGCGCCACCCAGCGAAGTGGCTGCGGGATCGGCCGAACGCACCCCACGTCCGGGCAGGTCCCGACCACGACTTCACAGCCGACCGCGCGCAACTGACGCACCGCTTCCTCGAGGTGCGCCACGGCTGCCTGCGGCCGGCCGACGTGAGTGATGTCATTGGCCCCGATGATGATCACCGCGACGTTGGGGCGCACCAGCAGCGCGCGTTCGACCTGTGACCCAAGGTCCGCGCTGCGCGCCCCCACGGTTGCGACGTTGACCAGGCGAACGGGTTTGTCCAGCACGTTGCTCATGCCCTGGGCCAGCATGGCCCCCGGGGTGTTCCGCGCGTGCTCGGCACCCAGACCCGCGGCCACAGAGTCCCCGAGCACCACGAATCGCTGCGAGGTGCCCATTCGGCGTGCGCCGTAGAGACCGTCGGCGTACGGGGCTGCCTTCCTGCGAACACCGATCTCGTTGCGTGCGTGGCGACCCTGGGCGAAAGCCAGCCCGAACGCAGCGGCACCGGCACCCAGGACACCTCCCCCGCCGTATGCGGCGGTCATCGCGATGCGTTTGGCGTGGGCGGCCCGGATCACCGGACCACTCCCTCCCTGCGCAGGAAACCACGGACGGTCTCACGCGCACCGTCGGTGATCTGCGGGCCGTGCGTGAACCCGGCGATGCGGTAGTCAAGATCGGCCAGCACCGCAGCGGTCTGCTGGTTCAGCGGGAAATCGGTACAGGCCATCGCGAACGGCCACGTCATCCGACCGTTCATGTTGAAGATCGAGTCCCCGGTGATCAGAAGTTCCGGACTCACGGTGCAGCAGGCTGATGTGGCCTGGGGTGTGCCCGGGGGTGTGGTGCACCGACATACCGCCGGCGACATCGAGCACGTCGCCGTCATTGACCACCTGCACCACAGGGCAGGGCTTCCAGCCAAAGCCCGGGATCTTGTTGGTGATCTGGACGAACTTGCCGGCAGCCGGCGCCGGAACACCCGTGCGCACGCACTGCTCATCGGCGGCGTGCACCGTGGCGCCCTGGGCCTTAGACCGTGAAACCAGTGTGGCGGCCGATCCGGCGTGGTCGGAGTGGGCGTGGGTGAGAATGATGCGGCCGACGTCGTAAGGGTGTTTACCTATCTGTGCCAAGCCGTTGAGGATCTTCTTGCGCGCGAACCGGGTCCCGGTGTCCACGAGCGTGACCGACCCGTCGTCCTCCACAAGTGCGAAGGAGTTGATGTAGTCGCCCGCGGTGGGGATCCGATAGACCCCCGAACCGAGGGCGACTACACGCATGTCCTAATTATTGCTGTTGATGATGGCCAGGAAGCGCAGGATCTCCAGGTACAGCCACACCATCGTGACCACAAGACCCAGAGTCATCTGCCACGAGTACTCGCTCGGCAGTCCTTCGTTGATCCCCTGCTCGATGGCTGCGAAGTCCAGGTTGAGCGAGAAGGCCGCGAGGGCCACACCGGCCACACACAGCAGCAGACCCAGCCCGCCGACGCCGTAGAAGCCCCAGCCGCCACCCACGCCGAACAGAGCCGACACGAAACTCGCCAGCGCGATGACCAGGTAGGACACCATCGCGACCATCATGACCTTCATGAAGGTGCCGTTGACCTTGATGATGCGGGTGCGGTACAGCACCAGCATCACCGCGAAAGCCACGAACGTGCCGAGGACGGCTTGGCTGATGATGTTGACATCACTGCCCGAGGCGGCGACGAAGTCCTGGTAGAACATGCTCACTCCGCCAAGGAAGACACCCTCGACCAGTGAGTAGGACAGCACCACCCCGGCCTTGGGGATCTTGCGGAACGCGCCGATGAAGAAGATGCCTAAGCCCACGAGCATCGCGACGAACGGCAACCAAGGCATCGACGGAGTCAGCACCCAGCCGATTCCCGCTCCGATCACCAGGACCAGGAACGCGAGTGCGGTCTTGGAGATCACATCGTCGATGGTCATCGGGCGTGAGGTGACCGGTGCGCCGTAGTTCGGGGCAGTCTGTTGATCCAGCATTGCCGTACCGGCCGCGGACTGCTGGTAGGCGTTCACCCCTTCGTTGTAGGCGAAGCCGGGCTGTCCCTTTTCAATATTGCGGAACATCGGGTTCTTGGATTGCATGTAGTCCTCCTTGAGACAAGGGTAAGGGCAGGGGCCGACAACTGCCATCAGGCGGACATGTAAATCCTTACTTACATTTCGGTGATGGGCCCAAACTGCGCCCACGTTAGAGGTTGTGCTGTTGGTTAGAGAAACAACGCGTGGATTCGCTAACCAACAGCACAACCTCTAACCAGGAGGCACAAGGGCCAGGCCCGTGCCCGGGGCGGGATTTGAACCCGCACGCCTTGCGACCCTCGGGTTTAAGCCGAGTGCGTCTGCCAGTTCCGCCACCCGGGCGCACAACTCCAGCGTAGGGCTACTGCAGGTACACCTTGCGTTTGTGCACCGCTGAGGCCGACAGCACCCTGTCCAGGAACACGAACCCGTCGAGGTGGTCGATCTCGTGCTGCAGCGCGCGTGCCTCGAATGCGTCGGTGCTGATGGTCACTTCATCACCGGTGACCGGCAGTCGCCCGCTCACGGACAACCGGGTCGCCCGTTTGACGTCGCCGGTGAAATCCGGCACCGACATGCACCCCTCACGGGCCTTCTCGTTGCGACTGGCCGACACCACGACCGGGTTGACCAGCACGAATCTCCCGTGACAGGTGCGCGTCTTCGGGTGGGTGCTGACGTCAAGGCAGAAGACCCTCCAGCCGACCCCGACCTGGTTGGCGGCCAGACCGACGCAGCCGGGGGAAACGTCCATGGTGGCCAGCAGGTCGGCGGCCAGTTTCACCACCTCGGCATCGGTGGGGTCAACGGCCGAGCAGGGGGTGGAGAGCACCCCCGCGGGGACGGCGACCACCGGACGCACGGCTCCCGGCGGCAGTTCGACGTGAAGCTGATTCACAGCAGGTCCGTGTCGGCCGGTTGCACACCCACGTCAACGCCGACGGCCTGCCCCACGGCCTGCAGCGCCGCAGTCAAGCGCCTCTGCGTCAGCGTCGGCGGGGAAGTCCACCTCGGCGATGACCACGTAGAGTCCACCGCCGAGCCGTGTCTGCAGATCCGTGATGTTGCCGCCGTAAGAGGCCACCGCGCCAGTAATCGCCGCAACAATTCCAACGCGGTCGGCGCCGTGCACGCTGATCACGAATGGCCGGGCTGCCGTGGGCAATTCGACCTCCTCGGTGACCGGCAGCACGCTGACCACCAAGTCGTCGGAGGCGAGGAAGGCGAGGTCTTGTGCCACCTCGTCGGTCGAGGCCTGCGCACCCACCACCAGGGTCCAGGCGAAGTGCCCGCGCAGCAATGTCATCGATGAGTCCTCGACGTTCGCGTCGCGCAGAGCCAGTGCCGCCGTGACGTCGGCAATGATGCCGGGTCGGTCGTGTCCGAGGACGGTGATCGCCATGAGAGCCATGGCTCAAGACAGTACTAAGTTCGCGCGGCCAGACCCAGCGCTATCCCGTCCAAGATGTCGTGCTCGCTGACGATGACCTCATCGAAGCGGCCCAGTGTGAGGATCCGATCCAGCACCAGCGCACCACCGGCGATGACATCCACCCGGCCCGGATGCATAACGGGTTCAGCAGCGCGTTGCTCGCGGCTGGCGGCGAAAAGGGCCTCGGTGACTCGCCGCACTTGCGCCGCCGAGATTCTGCTCCCGTGGATGATTGCCGAATCGTAGGCCGGTAGATCCAGCGACAAGGCCGCCACCGTCGTCACCGATCCCGCGAGGCCGATGAGGTGATCTGCGTTCTGGAAATCCGTGCGTGCCATCGCATCACGGATCGCGGCGTCGATGTCTTCGCGTGCGGCCGCGTACTGCGCGGCAGACGGCGGATCGTCGCGCAGGTGTCGCTCGGTCATTCGGACACAGCCGATGTTCACACTCGTCGCTGACAGGACATCTTCGGCCCCCAAGATGAACTCGGTCGAACCTCCCCCGATGTCCACCACTGCCGACAGCCCACCGACATCAACCACGGACCGGGCACCGACGAAACTCAAGTGCGCCTCTTCAGCCCCCGAGATCACCTCGGGTTCGACGCCAAGTCGCTCGACCACGCCCGCCACGAACACGTCGGAGTTGCGCGCGTCGCGTGAAGCCGAGGTGGCCACCATCCGAACGGCCACCGCGCCCGACTCGCGGATCTGCTCTGCATACTCCTCAACCGCGGCCCACGTTCGTTGCATCGCATCCGGGGCCAGTTCCCCACTGACATCCACCCCCTGCCCCAGTCGCACGATCCGCATGACGCGGGTCACATCGACCAGACGACCGTCGTCGATGTCGGCGACAAGCAGCCTGATCGAGTTCGTGCCGCAGTCGATCCCCGCCACTCTCATGAGGTCTCCACACATGCCGCGCGACTGCCGAGCACGCCCCGCGCGCGCAGTTCCTGCAGCGCTTCATCACCAAAGGGGTTCACGCCCGGGCCCTGCGCGAGGCTCTGCCCCACCAGCACATGCAGGCACTTCACCCGGTCGGGCATTCCGCCAGCGGAGATCCCGTCGATCTCGGCGACGTCACCGTGTTGTCCGCGTGCCAACAGATAGAGATCATGCGCGCGCCGGTATGCTTGCGCGGTCTCGGGTTCCTCAGACAGTCGACTCTGCATGGACGCCATGAAACCTTCGGACTCCAGCGTCGAGATGGCCGCATTCAGCCGCGGGCAGGTCACGTAGAAGAAGGTCGGGAACGGAGTGCCGTCTGGCAAGCGCGGGGAGGTACTCACCACCTGGGGCAGCCCGCATTCACAGCGGGAGGCGACTGCCAGAACACCGCGGGCAGGGCGTCCCAACTGCCGGCTGACCGCCTCAACATCAGCCGGTGCCGGGGCCTCAGCGGGGGGCATCCGGCCTGATGGAGACGACGGATTCGTCGGGCTGCTCCTGGGCGTTCTGCACCGATCGCAAAGCCCGCTCGTACCAGGCCGAGTTGTCCTCAACGTTCTGCTGCAGTGGTTCTGCCTGGGCCTGAGATTGTGGCGGGTCTGTGACCACGTATCCGGTCTCACCAGGGAACTGCAGGTGGAAACGCTCTCTTGCCTGAGCCATCGCGTAATTGTCGTCGGCCCAACTGTCGGCTTCCTTCTGCAACGCCTCGACCCGTTCGCGGGCAGCCGCAGTGCTCATTTCGAGGTCCGAGATGAGGGAGCGCTGATTGAGGAACTCACGCAGGGGAAGAGCCAAGGTCAGCAGCAGTGCCGCCGCAATGATCACGACCACCGTCAGCCGGCCCGTGGTCAGACCTGGGCGCTGAGCAGCCCTGATCGTGCTTGTCCGTTCCACGGTTCTAGAGTCACCCACCCTGGTTCACCTTGCGCGTATTGACCAGGCTACCCGCGTGTTGGGCGCGCCTCCGCAGGCGTGCCTACAGGGTCGCGGCGTAGGCAACCAGTCCGTCGCGCACATAGGCGGCACCCTGGGCACCTCCGTAGTTGGCCGCGAAGCGTTCGTCGTCCACGTACATCTGGGCCAAGCCGATCAGGGCCTCTGCGCTGGGTTTGCGCCCCGCCCAGCCCCGCTCGATCCACCGCGCATGCCGGGCAGCAACAGCCGCCGCCTCAGGTCCATCCGGTGCGAGTCCTTGCGCCTTCGCCTGGGCCCAAGCGCGTGCGATTTCCTGCGACTCCTGCATGAACTCGCGCTGGCCTTCTTCGCCCATCCCCTGCCACCACCGGTCGCTGTCGGCATACGCCTGCTCCCCCCAGCGTTGCTCGACCTCACTGCGGTGTTCGGTGTGGTCGAAACCGTCGAACATCTCATCGGCCATGATCTCTTCCTTCGTCTGTAGAGAGTTGATAGTGCGTTGCACGCTGGCCATCTGCCGGTCCAGTTGCCTGCGCTGGGATGACAATGCCGCCAAGTGCTCCTGCAGAGCGACGACGTCGTCGGTGCTGTCCTCCAGAGATGCGGCGATGTCAGGCAGGCTCATGCCAAGTTGTCGCAGCAGCAGAATGCGCTGAAGCCGTACCAGGTCCTCGCGGGAGTACCTCCGGTATCCGTTGGAGCCACGGGCTGCCGGCAGCAGGCCGATGTCGTCGTAGTGGCGCAGAGTGCGGCTGCTGACACCCGCGGCGCTGGCCACCTCTTGAATGCTCAGTTCCACATTCCGACGGTAAAGCTTGACGCAACGTCAAGGTCAAGCGTTCGCCGTCACTCCACCGTCACGGACTTGGCGAGGTTGCGAGGCTGATCCACATCGTGACCCTTGGCGGTTGCAAGCTCGCAGGCGAAGACCTGCAGCGGCACCGTGGTGACCAGCGGCTGCATCAGTGTCGGGACCACCGGCACCGAGATGATCTCGTTCGCATACGGCTCCACACCCTCATCGCCCTCTTCGGCGATCACGATGGTGAACGCCCCCCGAGCCCGGATCTCCTGCAGGTTGGAGATCATCTTCTCGTGCAGGACCGACCGTCCCCTCGGTGAGGGCATCACGCAGATGACCGGCAGACCTTCCTCGATCAACGCGATCGGGCCGTGCTTCAGTTCGCCGGCGGGGAATCCTTCGGCGTGCATGTAGGCGAGCTCCTTGAGTTTCAAGGCGCCTTCCAGAGCCACCGGATAGCCGACGTGACGGCCGAGGAAGAGCACTGAGCGGGCGTCCTTGAGCCCACGTGCCAACTCTCGCACCGGATCCATCGTGTCCAGGACGAGGTCGATCCTGTTGGGCATGCTCGCCAGGTCCGACACGAGTCCGCGGATCTCGTCACCGAAGAAGTTGCCGCGGACCTGCGCCAGGTACATGCCGAACAACTGGGTGGCGACCAACTGCGTAAGGAACGCTTTTGTCGAGGCGACCGCAATCTCTGGCCCGGCGTAGGTATACAGCGCCGCGTCGGACTCCCGCGGGATCGTCGAACCCTGGGTGTTGCAGATGCTCAGAACGCGCGAACCCTGTTCGCGGGCGTGGCGCACGGCCATGAGCGTGTCCATCGTCTCCCCCGACTGGGAGATCGCGATCACCAGTGTCTGCCGGTCGAGGATGGGGTCGCGGTAGCGGAACTCGCTGGCCAGTTCCACCTCCACCGGGATTCGGGTCCAGTGCTCGATGGCGTACTTGGCGACCAGTCCGGCGTGGTAGGCGGTGCCGCAGGCAGCCACGACGATCTTGTCGATCTCCCGCAGCTCGGCATCCGAGATGGTCAGGCCATCAAGGACCAAACGGTTGTCCTCGGTGATCCGGCCCAGCAGGGTGTCGGCGACCGCCTTGGGCTGCTCGGCGATCTCCTTGAGCATGAACAGGTCGTAGCCGCCCTTCTCGGCGGCGCTGGCATCCCAGGTGACTTCGAACTCGGTTCCTTCAGCGGGCATGCCGTCGAAATCGCTGACCGACACCCCGTCGCGCGTGATCGTGATGACCTGATCCTGGCCGAGTTCCATGGCCATCCGGGTGTGCGCGATGAATGCCGAAACGTCGGATGCCAGGAAGGTCTCACCTTCGCCGAGTCCGACGACCAAGGGGGAGTTGCGCCTTGCACCCACCAGCGTGTCCGGGTCGTCAGCTGAAGCGGCCACGAGGGTGAACGCGCCCCGCAACTTGCGCGAGGTGCTCTGCATCGCCTCGGTCAGGTTCGCGCAATCGCGCAATTCAGCGGCGAGCAGGTGTGCCGCGACCTCGGTATCGGTCTCGCTGAGGAAAGTCACACCCTGCGCCTGCAGTTCGTCACGCAACTCCGCGAAGTTCTCGATGATCCCGTTGTGGATGACCGCAAGGCGACCGTCTTCGCTCAGATGGGGGTGGGCATTGATGTCGTTCGGGGCGCCGTGGGTGGCCCACCGGGTGTGGCCGATCCCCACCGTGGTTTCCGGCAGGGGGGTGTCCTCGAGCGCCGCCTCAAGATTGGCCAGTTTTCCGGCCCGTTTACGCGACTGCACTCCGGCGGCGGTGACCACCGCCACCCCTGCTGAGTCATAACCCCGGTATTCCAGGCGCCTAAGGCCTTCCACGACCACCGACGTCGCATCCTGGGCGCCGACGTACCCCACAATTCCGCACATATCCACAACGCTACCCGTCAGCATCCGGACATGTCGTACCCCCGGCGTTCAGTGATCGCACATGGTCAAACCAACGACAGGAGGACCCCATGTGCCAGATGTGCGACGACCCGAGACTCACCCCCGCAGACATGCGCGCGCGGATGTTCGCGATCATCGAGAAGCACGGCTGGATGATCCAGTTCGTGGAATCTGAACCAGGATTCGAGTCTTTCGGCTACACCGTGGGCCTCACTGTCTGGAACCTGCCCGAGTTGTATGTCGAGGGCCTCACGGCGGCCCGGACCGCCGAACTGCTGAATGCGGCGGCCCGGGAGCTCATCGACAGCGACCTCGGACCCTGCGACACCTTCAAGGGCCCCGACGGTCGCACGTACCTGCTCGGGTTGCGTCTGGATGTCACTGAACTGCTGGCCGCGCTGGACGCCTTCGGAAGCCAGCGTAGCGGCTCTGGAACTGAGCCCGCTGTGATCAGGCGCGGTCCAGTGCCAAGCGGCGCTTCACGACCTCGGCCAGACCTTCTGCCACTGAATTGGCCGTGTGTTCGTCCTCGGCCTCCACCATGACCCGCACCAGCGGTTCGGTGCCGGACTTGCGCAGGAGTACCCGTCCGGAGTCGCCGAGTCCACGCTCGGCCACAGCCACTGCCTCTGCGACTTCAGCATCACTGCCGACAGCATCCTTGTCCACGCCGGAGACGTTGATCAGAACCTGCGGCAGCCGACGCATGACCCCGGCGAGGTCTGCCAGGGACTCCCGCGTGGTTGCCATGCGTGACATCAGTTGCAGTGCGGTCAAGATGCCGTCGCCGGTGGTCGCGTGTTCGGTCATCACAACGTGGCCGCTCTGCTCACCGCCGAGCACGTGTCCGGCCGACAACATCGCCTCAAGGACGTAGCGGTCTCCCACCGCGGTCTCCACGACATCGATGGACTGATGCTGCATCGCGTGTTTGAAGCCGAGGTTGGCCATGACTGTGGCCACGACCGTGTCGTTGGCAAGCTGGCCCTGGTCACGCAGCGCTACAGCGATCACAGCCATGATCTGGTCACCGTCGACCAGATTCCCATCGGCATCAACTGCCAGGCAGCGGTCCGCGTCACCGTCGTGGGCGATTCCGAGGTCGGCATTGTGTTCGGCGACAGCGCGCTGCAGGTCCTCCATGTGGGTGGAGCCACAGCCGTGGTTGATGTTGTAGCCGTCGGGTTCGCAGTGGATTTCGATCACCTCTGCGCCCGCCTCGCGATAGGTCAGCGGAGCGACGTGGCTTGCAGCGCCGTTGGCGCCGTCCACGACGACTGTGAGGCCGTCAAGGGGTGTCGTGATGGTGGTCAGGAGGTGCCCGATGTACTCGATGCTCGCCGACTCGTCTGTGACGATGCGGCCCACGGCGTCGCCCACGGGACGATCCCACTGCTCCTGGAGTCGGGCTTCGATCTGGTTCTCGATGTCGTCGGGCAACTTGTTGCCCTCGGCGTTGAAGAACTTGATCCCGTTGTCCGGCATGGCGTTGTGCGAGGCCGAGAGCATGACGCCCAGATCTGCCTGGCGGACCTTGGTCAGGTACGCGACGGCGGGGGTCGGTAAGACCCCTACATCGAGCACGTCCACACCGGCACTGGCCAGTCCCGCCATGACCGCCGCCTGCAGGAACTCGCCGCTGGCGCGCGGGTCACGACCGACCACGGCCGTGCGGCGACTGCCGACCTCGGAGAGGATGTGAGCGGCCGAAACGGACAGATCCAGAGCAAGTTCGGCCGTCACATCCCGATTCGCCAAACCGCGTACACCGTCGGTTCCGAACAGCGCGCCCATGCCGCTGGACTCAGCGCTTGCTGTACTGCGGTGCCTTACGGGCCTTCTTGAGTCCGTACTTCTTGCGCTCCACGACGCGGGGGTCACGGGTGAGGAAGCCGGCCTTCTTCAGGTCCGGGCGGTACTCTTCGCCATCGATCTCGATCAGGGCGCGGGCGATGCCCAGGCGCAGGGCTCCTGCCTGGCCGCCGACGCCGCCGCCGTGAAGGCGGGCGTGTACGTCGTACTGACCGTCAAGGCCGAGCACGCGGAAGGGCTCGGTCACGATCTGCTGGTGCACCTTGTTGGGGAAGTAGGTGGCCAGGTCACGGCCATTGATCTTCCACTGGCCTGAGCCGGGGACGACGCGCACGCGGGCAACGGCTTCTTTGCGGCGGCCCGTGCCGCCTCCCGGACGGTTCACTGCCTGGCGCGAAGGCGCCACTGGGGTCTCGGTGGTAAGGGTCTCAGTCACGACGTTTCCTTCCTGGCGCGAACTACTGCGCAACCTGGCTGATGACATAAGGCACAGGCTGCTGGGCAGCGTGCGGGTGGTCCGGTCCGGCGTAGACCTTGAGCTTGCGGATCTGCTTGTTGCCGAGTTTGTTGTGCGGGAGCATCCCTGCCACAGCCTTCTCGATGACCCGTCGCGGGTTCTTGTCGAGAAGTTCACCGTAGGTGGTCGACTTGAGGCCGCCGGGGAATCCCGAGTGCCGCTGGTCGAGCTTCTGTTCCGCCTTGGCGCCAGTGAGTGCGACCTTCTCGGCGTTCACGACGATGACGAAGTCACCGGTGTCGACGTGGGGCGCAAAGGTCGGCTTGTGCTTGCCGCGCAGCAGAGTGGCAGCGTGGGTAGCCAGGCGGCCGAGGACGACATCCTGGGCGTCGATGACGTGCCACTCGCGGGTGACATCGTCGGCTTTCGGGGTGAACGTACGCACGACTTCCTACCTAGATCTACGTGTGGAGACTCTGCTGGTGCAGAAACTCTGCTGTCGGGCTGTGCCTGCGGATGATCCCGCAGCGACTCAACCGCTCTGGTTGGCGCGCACATGGCGCACACGACCTGTTCCAGAATAGCCCACGCCGCACGGCCAACCGAGCGGGGGACCCCGGCATGAGCAGAGGGGCCCCGCTGGTCACGGAGCCCCTCTGCGCAGATGCTTCTACTCGTGGTACTGGATTCCGTCGACATCCATGCTGACCCTGGTTCCCGAGGTGCCGTCGAGAATCCCACGAAGGGTTTCCAGGGCACCGATGACTGCGACCTTGCCGGACCGGGCGAACTCACATGCAGCGTCCACCTTCGGACCCATCGAACCGGCCGGGAAGTCCATCGCCTCCAGAGCGTCGGGGTGAGCAGCAGCGATCGCCTTCTGCTCCGGTGTCCCCCAGTTGACGTACACGGCGTCGGCATCGGTGGCGATCACGAGCATGTCAGCCTCGATGTCACGTGCCAGCACCATCGACGAGAAGTCCTTGTCGATGACCGCCTCGACACCTACGAGTTCCCGGGTGCCCTGCTTGTACATGGTCGGGATTCCGCCACCGCCGGTGCACACGACCACGGCGCCCTTCTCCAGGCACCATTCGATCGGACGGATCTGGAAGATGCGCTGGGGAAGTGGGGAAGGTACGACCCGTCGCCACATGTCTCCGTCCTGCTTGACCGTCCAGTCCTTCTCGGCAGCCAAACGGTTGGCTTCCTCCTCGGAGTAGACCGGACCGACGAACTTGGTGGGGTTGGCGAAGGCAGGGTCGTTGGCATCGACCTCGGTCATCGTCAGCAACGTGGCAAGTGGCTTCTCGAACGGAAGAAGGTTGCCCAGCTCTTGCTCGATGAAGTAGCCGATCATGCCCTCGGTCTGGGCTCCGAGAACATCGAATGGATAGGTGGACTCCTCGTTGAACGAGGCCGCCTGAAGGGCCAGCAGACCCACCTGGGGGCCGTTCCCGTGCGACACCACGAGTTCGTGGTCGAGAGCCACGGGTGCCAGAGCCTCGCACGCGAGCCGCACGTTGGCGCGCTGACTCTCCACGGTCATGGGCTCCCCGCGCTTCTGCAGGGCGTTTCCACCAAGGGCAACAACGACACGCATAGACTGTCTCCGCTCGAAAGGGTTAGGTAGCAGCAGCCTGCCACGCCACTGCAGGATTACGCATCTTGTCGGCTGCGCACCCACTCTCAACCCCTGAAGCGGCGCGCCCTGCTCGCCTGCGCGGCGAGTTCCTCGTCCTCGGGGTAGCCCACCTGCATCAGAGCCAGCGCATGTGCCGGCGCTGTTGCGAACAGATTCACCCTGCGTGCCTGCGTCAAGATCCGTTCCAACTGGATTGCGTCAAGGCGATGCTCCCCCACCGCTAACAGGGCACCCACAATGGAGCGCACCATCGAGTGGCAGAACGCGTCAGCGGTGATCGATGCGGTGATCAAGGCCGGGTCCCGGGGATCCTCAACGCGTGCCACGCTCATCTCGAGGATCGTGCGAACTGAGGAGGCGTCAGGTCGCGCTCGACAGAAGGCCGCGAAGTCGTGCTCCCCGACCAGACACTGGGCGGCCTCGTGCATCGTCGGCACGTCCAGCCCCGTTCGACGGATCATGACCGCGTTGCGCGCCCGGGGATCAAGCAGACCGCTGTCGCTGATCAGGTACTCATAACGGCGAAACAGCGCGGAGAAGCGGGCGTCGAAACCCTGCGCCGCAAGCTCGGCGCGGCGCACCCGCACGTCCGCGGGCAGCACGGCGTTGAGCCTGCGCACGCAGGTTTGCGAGCCAGGCCACACCGACTCCGGGATATCGACGTGGCAGACCTGACCCAGCGCATGGACACCGGCGTCCGTGCGCCCGGCCACCACGATCGCCGGTTCTTCGATGCGCAGGATCCGGGCCAGGGCAACAGCCAACTCCCCCTGCACCGTTCGCAAGATCCGGCTGACGCGCCCACCCGGAGAACGCGCCCCCGTCATACGCGAGGTCGATCCTTATGCGGATGTCCACGCACGCGAGCCTATTCGCCTGACTCCGGGCGCGGTGTTGTGTTGTTACCGAACCCCTCGATCAACTGTTGCGTTGTTGCGGGTTCGCGCGCCGGAAAACAGCAACAACACAACATCCGGACCGGCACGTCTGTAACAACGCAACACTGGGCACGCCAACGGCCCGCCACCCACGAGAGGTGACGGGCCGTCGGTACGACTAGGCGTCTTTGGACTCGGTGTCTTCCTTGAGACCCTCGACCGCGTCAGCTTCGGCCGTCTCCTGCGCGGCCTCGACCTCGCGCTTCGGCCTCAGCCTGCGCCTCGGGGCTCTGCGCCTGCTCCTCGACCTGCTCAACCGCGGCTGCGGAGGCGGCTTCGACCTTGGCGGCGTCCTCGGCAGCACGCTTGGCCGCTGATGTGGCTTCCTTCACGACCGCCTCAGCCATCGGCTCTACCAGTTCGATGACCGCCATGGGCGCGTTGTCGCCCTTGCGGTTGCCGATCTTGGTGATGCGCGTGTAGCCACCGGGACGACCTGCGTACTGCGGGCCAATTTCGGTGAACAACTCGTGGACGACCGCCTTGTCGCGGATCACGGTCATGACCTTGCGACGGGCGTGCAGGTCACCGCGCTTGGCGAAGGTCACCAGCCGGTCGGCCAGGGGGCTCAGGCGCTTGGCCTTGGCCTCCGTGGTGGTGATGCGACCGTGCTGGAAGAGCGCGGTGGCCAGGTTGGCCAGCATCAACCGTTCATGGGCCGGTCCGCCACCGAGGCGGGGCCCCTTCGTCGGCGTGGGCATGTGGTTCTCCTTGACTAGCGGCAGCTGCTCAGAGCTGCTCGTCCTCTGCGTACTGGTGGTCGTCCTCGGCGTAGAAGGTCACAGCCTGCGAGGGATCGAAGCCTGCCGGGCTGTCCTTCAGGTTCAGGCCGAGACCCGCAAGGGAGTCCTTGACCTCGTCGATGGACTTCTGGCCGAAGTTTCGGATATCCATCAAGTCGGCCTCGCTGCGCGTGAGCAACTCACCGATGGTGTGCACACCCTCGCGCTTGAGGCAGTTGTAGGAACGCACCGACAGATTCAGAGCCTCGATCGGCTGGCTGAACTGCTCGGCCATGTAGGTGTCGACCTCAGACGGTCCGAGTTCGAGGCCCTCCGCGGCAGCATTGAGGTCGCGGGCAAGCCCGAAGAGCTCCACGAGGGTCTTACCTGCGCTTGCGACCGCATCGCGGGCACGGATGCTCGACTTGGTCTCGACGTCCACGACCAAGCGGTCGAAGTCCGTGCGCTGCTCGACACGAGTCGCTTCCACCTTGTAGGTGACCTTGAGCACCGGGGAGTAGATGGCGTCGACCAGAACTCGCCCGGCCTGCTTCTCCACCATGGACCCGGCGGCTGCGGGGACGTAACCACGCCCGCGCTCGACGGTCAGTTCCATGGACAGCGATGCACCCTCGCCCAAAGTGGCCAGGTGCAGGTCCAGGTTGTGGACCTCCACCCCGGTGGGTGCGTCGATGTCGGCAACGGTCACATCCGCAGGACCGTTGGCCCGTAGGTACATCGTGACCGGCTCGTCCATCTCGGTGCTCACCACGATGCCCTTGACGTTCAGGACCAGTTCGGTGACGTCCTCGGCCATGCCGGGGACGGTGCTGAACTCGTGCTGCACACCGTCGATACGGATGCTCGTCACGGCCGCGCCGGGGATCGACGACAGCAGGGTGCGACGCAGGCTGTTGCCAAGGGTGTAACCGAAACCTGGCTCGAGCGGCTCGAGGACGAACCGGGAGCGGGAGTCGGAGACGAACTCTTCGGTCAATACTGGCCGACTGGCGATCTGCACTTCTCTTCCTTTCTGGGACGACCGCTATATGACGTCCCGGAACCGCAGCACGATGCTGCGGGCCTTACTTCGAGTAGAGCTCGACGATGAGCTGTTCCTGCACCTGGGTGTCGATCTGCTCACGCCTGGGCAGGGTGTGCACGAGCACGCGGAAGTGCGACGGGATGACCTCCAGCCACGCGGGAACCTCCCGGTCGCCGGCCTCAGCATGGGCCACGACGAACGGGGTCATTTCGCGGGACTTGTTGCGCACCTCGACGATGTCGTTGGGCGACACCCGGTAGCTGGGGATGTCGACCTTGTGGCCGTTGACTGTGATGTGCCCGTGGCGCACCAGCTGGCGGGCCATGTCGCGGCTCTTTGCCAGGCCAGCGCGGAACACCACGTTGTCCAGACGGCTCTCGAGGATCGTCAGCAGGTTCTCACCGGTCTTGCCCTGCTGGCGGTTTGCCTCTTCGTAGTAACTGCGGAACTGGCGCTCAAGCACACCGTAGATGCGCGCGGTCTTCTGCTTCTCACGCTTCTGCAGCAAGTACTCGGACTCCTTGGTCCGGTTACGGCCGTGCTGGCCGGGTGGGTACGGGCGCTTCTCGACCGGGCACGCCGGCGAGTCGCACTTGGCACCCTTGAGGAAAAGCTTGGTCTTCTCGCGGCGGCAACGCTTGCAGTCCGCGCCTGTGTAACGGGCCATGTTCTCTCCTGGCTCTCAGACCCGGCGCCGCTTGGGCGGACGGCAACCGTTGTGGGGTACGGGGGTGACGTCCTGGATCGTTCCGACCTCCAGGCCTGTGGCCTGCAGCGAACGGATGGCCGTCTCACGACCGGATCCGGGACCTTTGACGAACACATCGACCTTGCGCATGCCGTTGTCCATGGCGCGCCGGGCCGCAGCCTCAGCAGCCATCTGGGCGGCATAGGGGGTCGACTTACGCGAGCCCTTGAAGCCGACCTGGCCGGACGAGGACCATGCGATGACCTGACCCTGCGGGTCGGTGATGGTGACGATGGTGTTGTTGAACGTGCTCTTGATGTGCGCGTGACCGAACGCCACGTTGCGCTTCTCTTTGCGGCGCGGTTTCTTCGCGCCCTTCTGGGGTGCCATGGCTGCTCAGACTCCTGCTCGAATGCTCACTTGCCGACCTTCTTCTTGCCTGCGACCGTCTTGCGCTTGCCCTTGCGGGTACGCGCGTTGGTGTGCGTACGCTGCCCACGCACAGGAAGACCGCGGCGGTGTCGGATGCCTTGGTAGGACCCGATCTCGACCTTCCGGCGGATGTCGGCCTGCACCTCACGGCGCAGGTCACCCTCGGTCTGGTAGTTGGCTTCGATGTAGTCGCGCAGCGCAATCACATCGGCTTCGGACAGGTCGCGCACCCGGATGTGTCCATCGACACCGGTGGCGGCCAGGGCTTGCTTGGCGCGAGAACGACCCACGCCGAAGATGTAGGTCAGGCCGATCTCCACGCGCTTCTCGCGAGGCAGATCGACACCCACAATGCGTGCCATAGGGCTCCTACTTTCTTTGCCGAAGGTCTAGTGGCGTCATCAGTCCCACCGCCCTGGTGGGTCCCCGGCCTTCGCGTCCGGGGGTGGCGTCTGGCAGCCCTATGGCAAGGGCGCCAGGTTCGGATGACGTCGTACCAGGGGTCAGCCCTGGCGCTGCTTGTGGCGAGGGTTCTCGCAGATCACCATGACGCGACCGTTCCTGCGAATGACCTTGCACTTGTCGCAGATCTTCTTGACGCTTGGTTGAACCTTCATCGGTGTTGCTGATTCCTCTACTTGTACCGGTAGACGATGCGTCCCCGGGTCAAGTCGTAGGGCGAAAGCTCTACGACCACTCGGTCATCCGGAAGGATCCGGATGTAGTGCATCCGCATCTTGCCTGAAATGTGGGCAAGGACCTTGTGGCCATTGTCCAACTCGACTCGGAACATTGCATTGGGCAGGGACTCGATGATCGTGCCTTCCAGCTCGATCGCGTCGTCCTTCTTACCCATGCGTGACCCACGTCTTCCGGTTGATTGCGGATTAGTGCGGCTCAGAAGCCGCTGTCGAGGGCATTTGCCCTCTGTTCGAGTGTAAAGCATGGGCGCGCAGGGCGGCTAGGGGGGCTGGTAGGGCCCATCGGGTCAGTCGGCGAGTGCCGAGAGCGGTATTCCGAGAGCCTCGAGCTCGGCCCGTCCACCGTCAGCGGCGGTAAGAACCCATGGACCCGTGGACGTTACGGCCACAGTGTGTTCCCAGTGAGCGGCGAGCGAACCATCCATGGTCACGACTGTCCAGTCGTCCTCGAGCGTGACGTTGTCGCAGGCTCCGAGCGTGATCATCGGCTCGACGGCCAGCACCATGCCCGGCACCAACTCCGGTCCGCGACCGGCTGGTCCCACATTGGGGACATCCGGCGGCATATGCATCTGGGTGCCGATCCCGTGGCCGACGTAGTTGTGGACGATGCCGTAGTCGTGGGCGGCACCCCGGATCGTCCGCTCGACAGCGGCCCCGATGTCGGTCAACCTGCCCCCGGGGCGAGCATGCGCCAGACCGTGCCACAGCGACGACCTGGTGATGTCGGACAGATCCGAAGCACCGGATCCGATATGGCCCACCCCCACAGTCACCGCCGCATCCCCGTGCCAGCCGTTGAGGATGGCGCCGCAATCGATGCTCACCAGTGCACCCTCGTGAAGCGGGGTGTCGTTGGGTATGCCATGAACGATGGCGTTGTCGATGCTCACGCAGATGCTGGCCGGAAAACCGTGGTACCCGAGGAAGGACGGAACGGCCCCGGCCGAGCGGATGACGTCTTCAGCGATCGTGTCCAGTTGCTTGCCCGTCACGCCGGGATTGACCGCTTGCGACACGGCGTGCAAAGCATCGGCCACCACAAGCCCGGCGGCCCTCATGAGACCGATCTGCTCGTCAGTCTTGATCTGGAACTTCGGGTGGCGCCGGAACACTCAGTGCCCCAGGGCTGCCAGCAGCCGTTCGGTGACCTCGTCCATGGCGCCCATTCCGTCGACCTTCACCAATAGGCCGCGCTGGGAGTAGACGTTCACCAAGGGTTCGGTCTGCTCGGCGTAGACATCCATACGCCGGCGGATGACCTCCTCGGTGTCGTCCGCACGGCCCTGCTCCCTGGCCCGGTTGAGCAGGCGGGCGACGACCTCGTCAGTGTTGGCCGTGATCTCGACGACCTTGTCCAACTCGGTGTTCAGCCCCTGCAGGATGGTGTCCAGCTCGCCTACCTGGGCCAGCGTGCGCGGGTAGCCGTCGAGGATGAATCCGTTTGCTGCATCCGGCTCGGCAACCCGGGCGGCGACCATGGAGTTGGTCACCTCGTCGGGGACATACTCGCCGGCCTCCATGAAGCGCTTGGCCTCGATCCCGAGCTCGGTACCGGCCGCGAGGTTCGCGCGGAAGATCTCTCCAGTCGAGATGTGCGGCACCTCGAGGCCCTCAGCGATCCTGACAGCCTGCGTGCCCTTGCCCGCTCCTGGCGGACCCATGAGAACAATTCGCATTATCGCAAGAACCCTTCGTAGCTTCGCTGCTGCAGTTGAGCCTCTATCTGCTTCACCGTATCGAGTCCGACACCCACCATGATCAGCAGAGAGGTCCCGCCGAAGATGAAGCTCTGGCCGACACCAAGTGCACCGAAGGCGTACAGCGGAATGACCGCGACCACCGCCAGGTAGATGGAGCCCGGGAAGGTAAGGCGGCTCAGGACATAACTGAGGTACTGCTCGGTGGGCTTGCCCGCCCGGATGCCCGGGATGAATCCGCCGTACTTCTTCATGTTGTCGCTGACCTCGACCGGGTTGAACGTGATCGAGACGTAGAAGTAGGCGAAGAAGATGATCATCGCGACATAGAACAGGATGTACAGCGGTTCAGTTCCTGTCGCCAGGTTCCGCTGGATCCACCTACCCCACTCGGAGTTGGTGTTGCCGCTGACCGTGGCGAGCAACTGCGGGATATAGAGCAGGGACGACGCGAAGATGACCGGGATAACACCAGCCATGTTCACCTTCAAGGGGATGTAGGTGGACGCCCCACCCATCAGCCGCGAGCCCACCATCTTCTTGGCGTACTGCACCGGGATCCGGCGCTGAGCCTGCTCGACGTAGACCACGGCCGCGATGATCACGATACCGACCAGAAGTGTCAGCGTGAGGGCGAAGGCTCCTCGGCTCTGGTAGATGGAGTAGAACTGGCCGGGCATGCCCGCGATGATCGAGACGAAGATCAGCAGCGACATACCGTTGCCCACGCCGCGGTCGGTGATCAGCTCACCGAACCACATCAGCATGGCCGCACCGGCGGTCATGGTCAGGACCATTGTGATGATCAGCGGAACCGACTGGTTGGGGATGAGGTTCTCGTTGCACCCGGTGAACAACTGGCCCGGGGTCCGCGCCAGTGAGACGAAGGCCGTGGCCTGCAGAACCGACAGCGCAATGGTCAAGTAACGGGTGTACTGCGTCATCTTGGCCTGCCCGGACTGACCCTCCTTGCGCAGGGCCTCCAGACGCGGGATGACCACCGTGAGCAACTGGATGATGATGCTGGCCGTGATGTAGGGCATGATTCCGAGCGCGAATACGCTCAACTGCAGCAACGCTCCACCACTGAACAGGTTGATCAGGCCGTAAAGAGAGTTGCCCTCGACCAGCGCCAGGCAGGTCTGAATTGCCGTGTAGTCAACACCCGGGGTCGGGATGATGGCGCCGACCCGGTAGATCGCAATCAGCCCGAGGGTGAACAGGATCTTGTTGCGCAGGTCCGGAGTCCGGAACGCCGCAGCGAATTGCGATAGCAAAGATCCTCCTCGCGCGCCTGAGTCGGCACGCACAACGAAGCCATAGGTACTGACCATGAGGGTAGCAAGGACCGCGGGGCCAACGATGAGGGTCGTGGGTGCAGAGCCCTCATGAGTTCAGCGGAAAGCAGATTCGATGACTCCAGCGGCCTCTTGCGACACCGCCGCGTCGTCCGCAGCGCGTTCCCGGGCCGATGATCCACCTGAGAAACCGAACACTACCGGGGCGCCAGTTAGTCCGACGAGGTTGTACCACTCCGACCAGCGCGATCCGACACTTCCCATGGCCTGCATGATCTGCACGTCCGGCCACCACTGCTGGGGGTATCGAAGGAAGACCTTCTCGAGGTTCCCGGTGATCAGGCAGTCAAGAGCCGCCCGGGCCGGGCTGGGCAGTTGGAGCCGGGGAGTGCCGGCCTGAAGCAGCGCCACCGGAACTGCGATGATCGCTGCGTCCGCGGGAAAACTGTCGGCGTTGACAACATCGCCTTCGACACTCACTGACTGCACCGGAGTGGACAACCGAACATCCAAGCCTGCGGCGAGCATCTGGGGGACCTTCTCGAAACCACCCTGGATCAGCTTGTGCTTGCCGCGGTAGACGTTCCCCTCCCAGAGCGCTTGTGCCCCGAGCCGATCCGGATCCACCCCGTATTCCATGGTCAGTTCGGTCATCTGGGCCAACTGCCTGGCCTGGGTGTCGGGGGTCCAGCCCTGTTGGGAGAGGACTTCGGCGACCGAGGAGCCCGCGGGCGGCTTCGGCCGGGATGCGCCCCGGATGGCCGCGTAGAGCGCCACGTCGGCCTGGGCCACTCCGGCGGCGGGTCGACCCGTTCGCACATCGTGAGCCTGGGCGTCCTCCCAGTCCGTGGGGACCAGCGACAGGCCTGCGCGCTCCACGACCGCGACCATGGGGTTGTCGACCACTCCGTGTATCCACGCGGCACCCTTCTCGGCAGGAACGCCGAGGGTGTAGTCGGTGAACACCCGGCCCCCGACCCGATCACGGGCCTCGAGCACCACGGCTTGTCTGCCCGCAGCCGTGAGGACCTCGGCGGCGCGCAGGCCGGCCAGACCGGCGCCGACCACAACCACGGTGCGGGCGTTGGGCACTTGCGCCAGGAGGGACTCGGCCGCGCGCTGCCCGGACAGATACGCGCCGTGGACCGTGGACGGGTAGTCGGTGGCCACATACTCGCCCGCCAGCACGATGCGCCCACCGATCAAGGCGTCAGCCAGGGTCTTCCGCACGCTCCACGCCGAACCGACCGCCAGCGCCGAGTACGAACCTTGCGCCCAGGGGTCGGTGTCCCATCTGGTCACAACGCTGCCGGTGTAGCGGTTGGACGGAGTCTCGGGCCCGCGGGTGCAGGCCGACATCGCGAATGTTGCCAGCGCGCCTGCGAGGAACTGCCGCCTTTGCACAACCCCAGGATAGGCGTCCGGGACGGGGGCAGCGCCGGCGTTATCCAGGCCCACACACCGCCGGGCAACCCGCCCCAAACGTGAGCAGGGCGCCAGTTGCCCGGCGCCCTGCTCACGTCAAGTGATCTCAGGCGGTCGTGACCGACCCACCAGCAGCCTCAACCTTGGTCTTGGCGGTCGCCGATGCGGCGTCCACGTTGACCTGCACGGCCACGGAGATGTCCCCGTTGCCCAGAAGCTTCACGGGCTGGTTCTTGCGAACCGCACCCTTGGCCACCAGTTCCTCGATCGTGACCTCGCCACCGTCCGGGAACAGAGCCTGGACCTGGGCAAGGTTGACGACCTGGAAGGTCACCTTGTTCGGGTTCTTGAAACCGCGCAGCTTGGGCAGCCGCATGTGCAACGGTGTCTGCCCGCCCTCGAACGCGGCGGGGATGTTGTTGCGGGCCTTCGAGCCCTTCGTGCCGCGACCGGCAGTCTTACCCTTGGCGCCGCCCTCACCGCGACCCTTACGGGTCTTGGCGGTCTTGGCCCCGGGAGCCGGACGCAGGTGATGAACCTTGAGCGTCATATCAGTCAACCTCCTCAACCGTCACCAAGTGGATGACGGTGTTGACCATCCCACGCAGCTCGGGACGGTCCTCGATCTCAACGGTCTGGCCGATCTTGCGCAGACCCAGTGACCGCAGCGTCGCGCGCTGCGAGTCCGTTCCGCCGATCGGCGAACGGGTCTGAGTCACCTTCAACCTCGCCATCATGCACCTGTCCCCGCTGCCTGGGCGCGCAGCAGCGCGGCCGGAGCAACATCCTCAAGAGGCAGTCCACGACGAGCAGCGACCTGCTCCGGACGCTCAAGTTCCTGCAGCGCCTTGACGGTGGCACGAACGATGTTCAGCGCGTTGTCCGAACCAAGCGACTTGCTCAGCACGTCGTGGACGCCGGCGCACTCGAGCACGGCGCGCACCGGTCCGCCGGCGATGACACCGGTACCGGGGCTGGCAGGACGCAGGAGCACAACGCCGGCGCTGTCCTCACCGGTGATGGGGTGGGGGATGGTGCCCTGGATCCGCGGAACCTTGAAGAAGTGCTTCTTGGCCTCCTCGACGCCCTTGGCGATCGCGGCCGGCACCTCCTTGGCTTTGCCGTAGCCCACCCCGACCATGCCGTCGCCGTCGCCGACGACGACCAGCGCGGTGAAGCTGAAGCGACGACCACCCTTGACAACCTTGGCGACGCGGTTGATGGTGACCACGCGCTCGATGTACTGCGACTTCTCTGCCCCGCGACCGCCATCACGACGGTCCCGGCCTGAACGACTCTGATTCGACATGTCTTCTCCTAGAACTCCAGGCCGGCTTCACGGGCGCCGTCGGCGACTGCGGCGACGCGGCCGTGGTAGCGGTAGCCACCACGGTCGAACACCACCGAAGTGACACCAGCGGCCTTGGCGCGGTCACCGAGGAGTTTGCCGACCTCAGTGGCCTTTGCCGTCTTGTCGCCGTCAGCGCCACGCACGTCCGCCTCCATGGTGGAGGCCGCCGCGAGGGTCTTGCCGACGGTGTCGTCGATGATCTGGGCCTCGACGTGCCGGGTGGACCGGAACACGACAAGACGCGGACGCTCGGTCGTCCCGGTGACCTTCTTGCGGACACGGGAGTGCCGGCGGCTGCGGGAGACGGACCGCTTCGATCCGCTTCCGAGTTTCGTTACAACGCTCATCACTTACCTGCCTTTCCGGCCTTGCGGCGGATCTGCTCGCCGGTGTACCGGATGCCCTTGGCCTTGTACGGGTCGGGCTTGCGCAGCTTGCGGATGTTCGCAGCCACCTCGCCGACCAACTGCTTGTCCGTGCCGGACACTGTGAACTTCGTGGGGCCCTCGACCGAGAATGTGATCCCTTCCGGGGCATCGATCTGCACCGGGTGGCTGAAGCCCAAGGAGAACTCCAGGCCTTGACCCTTGGGGACAACCCGGTAACCGGTGCCGGAGATCTCCAGGGTCTTGCTGTACCCCTGGGTCACTCCGACGACCATGTTGGCGATCAGGGTGCGGCTCAAGCCGTGCAACGACTTGCTGCGACGCTCGTCGTCCGGACGCCTGACCTCGATGAGGCCTTCGTCATTGCGCTCGACCTTGATGGGCTCAGCCACAACATGGCTCAAGGTGCCCTTGGGTCCCTTGACGGTGACGGCCTGACCTTCGATGTCCACGGTCACCCCGCTGGGGACCTCGACTGGATTCTTACCGATTCGCGACATGTCGATCCCTTACCAGACGTAGGCGAGAACTTCTCCGCCCACGCCCTTCTGCTCAGCCTGCCGGTCGGTCAGTAGACCCGACGACGTGGAGATGATGGCAATACCAAGGCCGCCGAGTACGCGGGGCATGGAGCCACGCTTTGCGTAGACGCGCAGTCCGGGCTTGCTCACGCGGCGCACACCGGAGATCGAACGCTCGCGGTGCGGGCCGTACTTCAGCCCCACGACCAAGGTGCGGCCGACGGTGGCGTCCTCGGTGCGCACGTCAGCGACGTAGCCCTCGGACTTGAGGATCGTGGCGATCCCCTCTTTGATCTTGGAGTGCGGCATCGCCACTTCGTCGTGGTGGGCCGCACTGGCGTTACGCAGACGCGTCAACATGTCTGCGATGGGGTCGGTCATGCTCATTCAGGTTCTTCTTTCTCGCCGTGGTTTCCGTGGTGGACCTTCGGCGTCGGGTTTTCTACCAGCTGCTCTTGGTCACGCCGGGCAGTTCACCGCGGTGCGCCATCTCACGAAGGCACACACGGCACAGTCCGAACTTGCGGTACACCGAGTGCGGACGCCCGCACCGGCTGCACCGCGTGTAGCCGCGGACCTTGAACTTCGGCTTCTTCTGGGACTTTTCGATCAATGCTTTCTTGGCCATGTCAGTTCTCCTTGAACGGCATGCCGAGCAGCGTGAGCAGCGCGCGGCCACCCTCGTCGTCGACCGCGCTGGTCACGATGGTCACGTCCATACCCCGGGCACGGTCAACCGCGTCCGGGTCCACCTCGGGGAACATGACCTGCTCGGTCAGCCCGAAGGTGTAGTTGCCGCGACCGTCGAACTGCCTGGGCGACAGGCCGCGGAAGTCACGGATTCGCGGGAGCGCAACCGACATCAGCCGGTCGAGGAACTCCCACATACGGTCGCCGCGCAAAGTGGTGTGAGCGCCGATCGGCTGCCCCTCACGCAACTTGAACTGGGCGATCGACTTGCGGGCCTTGGTCACCTGCGGCTTCTGGCCGGTGATTGTGGCGAGGTCGCGTACCGCCCCGTCGATCAGCTTGCTGTCGCGCGCTGCGTCACCCACACCCATGTTCACAACGACCTTGGTGACCGTCGGAACCTGCATGACGTTGCTCAAAGCGAGCTGCTCCTTGAGCGTCGACTTGATCTCGTCGTTGTATCGCTGCTTCAGACGCGGTTGCGTCGTGGTGGCGGTCATTCGATGTCCTTACCTGTCCGGCGGGCAACACGCACCCGTCGCGTTCCTTCGTACGTGGTGCCGTCAGCGCGGCGTTTCTCGACCGAGTCCCGGCGCGAGCCGACCTTGGTGGCCTTGCCATCACTGTCAATGACCATCACGTTCGACACGTGGATGGGGGCTTCGGTGTGGACCAGGCCACCGGTCTTGGCGCCCCGATCCCCTTCGCCCACACGCTCGTGCTTGACGACGCGATTGACGCCTTCGACAATGACCCGCTGGCTGGCGGGGTCGACGACGAGCACACGCCCGGTCGTGCCTTTGTCCTTGCCGGAGATCACCTGGACGGTGTCACCCTTGCGAACCTTGACGCGAGCCATCACACAACCTCCGGCGCCAGCGAAATGATCTTCATGAACTTCTTGTCGCGCAGCTCGCGGCCCACCGGGCCGAAGATGCGGGTCCCGCGAGGTTCGCCGTCAGCCTTGAGGATGACCGCCGCGTTCTCGTCGAAGCGGATGTACGAACCGTCGGGGCGACGCTTCTGCTTGGTGGTCCGAACGACGACGGCCTTGACGACCTCGCCCTTCTTGGCCGAACCGCCAGGGATCGCGTCCTTGACAGTGGCGACGATGATGTCACCGATGCCGGCGTAGCGGCGGCCGGAGCCTCCGAGCACGCGGATGCACAGCAACTCCTTCGCGCCGGTGTTGTCGGCCACGCGGAGCCGGGATTCCTGCTGAATCATGGTTACTTCGCCTTCTCAAGGATCTTCACGACGCGCCACCGCTTGCTGGCGGAGGTCGGACGGGTCTCCATGAGTTCGACGCGGTCACCCACGCCGCACTCGTTGTTCTCGTCGTGCGCCTTCAGCCGGCTCGTCCGTCGCACGACCTTGCCGTACAGCGGGTGCTTGAACCGGTCTTCGACGGCGACCACAACGGTCTTGTCCATCTTGTCGCTGACAACCAAACCCTCTTGGGTCTTGCGGAACCCGCGCGCCTGCACGGTCTCTTCGCTGCCTACTTGCTCACTCATGCCACGACCTCGTCATTCGTAATGCCCAGCTCGCGTTCACGCATGACCGTGTACACCCGAGCGATGTCCTTCTTGACCGCACGCAGGCGGCCGTGGTTCTCCAGCTGGCCGGTGGCGGACTGGAACCGGAGGTTGAACAGCTCCTCCTTGTTCTCCTTCAGCCGAGCCACGAGGTCCTCGTTGCTCAGTAGCCGCAACTCTTCTGTCTTCGTAGCAGGCATCAGTCCTCACTCACTTCGCGTCGCACGATCCGGCACTTCATGGGCAGCTTGTGGGCTGCGCGCTCGAGTGCCTCCTGCGCGACCTGCTCACTGGGGTAGGTCAGCTCGAACATGACCCGACCCGGCTTGACGTTGGCGACCCACCACTCCGGTGAGCCCTTGCCGGAACCCATCCGGGTCTCAGCCGGCTTCTTGGTCAACGGACGGTCGGGGTAGATGTTGATCCACACCTTCCCGCCACGCTTGATGTGACGGGTCATCGCGATACGAGCCGCCTCGATCTGGCGGTTGGTCACGTACGCCGGCTCCACGGCCTGCAGGCCCCAGTCACCGAAAGCGACCCTGGTGCCGCCCTTGGCCATACCGCTGCGCCGCGGGTGGTGCTGCTTGCGGTGCTTCACTCTGCGGGGAATCAACATCTCAGGCCTCCGTCGCAGCGGGAGCCTGTGCGGGAGCCTCGGCAGGAGCCACGGCCTCGCGCTCGGTGTTGCGTGCCCCACGGTCACCGCGGTCACCGCGGTCACCGCGGTCGCGTCCGCCACGGCCACCGTCACGACGACCGCGTCCCGGCGAACCTGAGCGTTGCAGGCGGGCTTGACGCTGCTGCTCGCGCTCGGTGCGGTCGGTGGAAACCTCGCCGTGGTAGATCCAGACCTTCACGCCGATCCGGCCGAAGGTGGTACGCGCCTCGTAGAACCCGAAGTCGATGTCCGCGCGCAGTGTGTGCAGCGGAACCCGGCCTTCACGGTAGAACTCGGTGCGGCTCATCTCGGCGCCGCCGAGGCGACCGCCGACCTGAACCCGGATGCCCTGGGCACCGGCCCGCTGTGCGGACTGCATTCCCTTGCGCATCGCGCGACGGAAGGAGACCCGGCTGGACAACTGCTCGGCGATCCCCTGGGCGACCAGCTGCGCGTCGACCTCGGGGTTCTTGACCTCGAGGATGTTCAGCTGCACCTGCTTGCCCGACAGCTTCTCGAGCTCGGCGCGCAGGCGCTCTGCCTCGGCGCCCTTACGGCCGATGACGATACCCGGCCGGGCGGTGTGGATGTAGATGATGACCCGGTCCCGGGTGCGCTCGATCTCCACCTTCGAGATACCAGCGCGCTCCATGCCCTCGGACAGCAGCCGACGGATCTTGACATCCTCGGCCACGTAGTCGGCGTAGCGCTGACCTGGCTTGGTGCTGTCGGTGAACCAGCGGGTCACGTATTCACTCGTGATACCTAGCCGGAACCCGTGCGGGTGGACTTTCTGACCCACGTGGCTCACCCCTTCCCTTCGGTCGCGGCCGCTGTACGCGACGCAACGACCACTGTGATGTGACTTGTCCGCTTGCGAATCCGGTTGGCCGATCCGCGCGCCCGCGGGCGGAAGCGCTTCATGGTCGGGCCTTCATCGACGTAGACCTCGGAGACGAACAGGTCGTTCGCGTCGAGGTTGTTGTTGTTAGTGGCGTTCGCGATGGCGCTGTCCAGCACCTTGCCCACCGGCTCACTGGCCGCTTGGGGGGCGAATCGCAGAATCGCCTGCGCCTCGGCTGTCGGAAGACCCCTGATGAGGTCCACTACCCGACGTGCCTTCATGGGCGTGACGCGAACGTATCGCGCCCGGGCCCTGGCTTCCATCGCTATACCTGCCTTTTCGAATCGTTGTCTGTCTTCACGCGGGTCCGCCTCAGCGGCCGCGCTTTGCCTTGCGGTCATCCTTCACGTGACCCTTGAAGGTCCGTGTCGGAGCGAACTCGCCGAGCTTGTGGCCGACCATGTTCTCGGTGATGAACACCGGGATGTGCTTGCGGCCGTCGTGCACCGCGATCGTGTGTCCGAGCATCGCCGGGACGATCATCGAACGACGCGACCAGGTCTTGATCACTGCCTTGGTGCCCTTGTCGTTCTGAACATCCACCTTCTTCATGAGGTGGGTGTCTACGAACGGGCCCTTCTTAAGACTGCGTGGCATCTACGTGTTCCCTCAGCGCTTCTTGCCGGACTTGCGGCGGCGGACGATGAACTTGTCGCTCGGCTTCTTCTTCGAACGAGTGCGGCCCTCGGGCTTGCCCTTCGGGTTGACCGGGTGACGGCCACCGGAGGTCTTACCCTCACCACCACCGTGCGGGTGGTCCACCGGGTTCATGGCCACACCGCGAACGGTCGGGCGCTTGCCCTTCCAGCGGTTACGTCCGGCCTTACCCCAGTTGATGTTGGACTGCTCGGCGTTACCGACCTCGCCGATGGTCGCCCGGCAGCGTAGATCCACGTTGCGGATCTCGCCGGAGGGCATACGCAACTGCGCGTACGGACCGTCTTTGGCGACCAACTGCACGCTGGCCCCGGCGGAGCGGGCGATCTTGGCGCCGCCACCGGGACGCAACTCCACCGCGTGCACGACCGTACCGGTCGGGATGTAGCGCAGCGGAAGGTTGTTGCCCGGCTTGATGTCAGCGCCCTGACCCGTCTCCACACGGTCGCCCTGCTTCAGGTTGTGCGGCGCCAGGATGTAGCGCTTCTCACCGTCAGCAAAGTGCAGCAGCGCGATACGGCTGGTGCGGTTCGGGTCGTATTCGATGTGCGCGACCTTGGCCGGCACCCCGTCCTTGTCGGCACGCCGGAAGTCGATCACGCGGTAGGCCCGCTTGTGGCCGCCGCCCTGGTGACGAGTCGTGATCCGACCGGCGTTGTTGCGCCCACCCTTTTGGGGCAGCGGACGAACCAGTGACTTCTCCGGCGTGGAGCGCGTTACTTCGACGAAGTCCGCGACGCTCGAGCCACGGCGGGCCGGCGTTGTCGGCTTGTACTTGCGAATTCCCATGTCTATCCCTGCCTCAGCTGACCGGTCCGCCGAAGATGTCGATGCGATCGCCCTCGGCAACCGTCACGACGGCACGCTTGGACGCGGCCCGGTGGCCGAAGCCACTGCGGGTGCGCACGCGCTTGCCGGCACGGTTGAGGGTGTTCACACCGGTCACCTTCACGCCGAAGACCTTCTCCACGGCGATCTTGATCTCGGTCTTGTTAGCGTCCGGACGCACCAGGAAGGTGTACTTGTTCTCGTCGAGCAGGCCGTAAGCCTTCTCCGAGATCACCGGTCCCAGCAGGACGTCGCGGTGGTCTGCGATCCTCATGCGGACTCCTCCTCGGTCTGTGCCGCCTGCGCCTCGGTCGAGGTCGCGGTGGCCTTGCCGGCCTTGCGCGGGCCGGACAGGAACTGCTCGAGGGCAGCCTGGGTGAAGACGATGTCGTCGTTGACGAGCACGTCGTAGGTGTTGAGCTGGTCCGGGGACAGCACGTGCACCTCGGGGGCGTTGCGCAGCGACAGCCACGTGAGCTCGTCGTCGCGCTGAGCGACCACGAGTACCGCGGCAGCCTCGGTCACAGAACGAAGAGCGCTCAGTGCCGACTTGGTCGAAGGGGTCTCACCTGCGACCAGCCCGGTCACCACGTGCACGCGCTCGGCGCGGGCCCGGTCGGACAGGGCACCGCGCAGAGCGGCGGCCTTCATCTTCTTGGGCGTCTTCTGCTCATACGAACGCGGCTGCGGACCGTGGACGACCCCACCACCGGCGAACTGCGGGGCACGCACTGAACCCTGACGGGCGCGGCCGGTGCCCTTCTGCCGGTACGGCTTGCGGCCACCACCGGCGACCTCGGCGCGGGTCTTGGTCTTGTGTGTGCCCTGGCGCGCAGCTGCGAGCTGAGCGACAACCACCTGGTGGATCAACGGCACGTTGGTCTGCACGTTGAACACGTCTGCGGGCAGGTCCACATTGCCGGCCGATTCGCCGCCAGGGGATTTGATCTCGATCGATGTCATGTCATGCGCCCTTCGCCGCGTCGCGGATCAGCACCAGGGAGCCCTTGGGTCCCGGCACAGCGCCCTTGATCAGGATCAGGTTGCGCTCGGCGTCCACCGACTGAACCGTCAGACCCTGGGTCGTGATGCGGTCGGACCCCATACGTCCGGCCATACGCAGACCCTTGAAAACCCGGCCCGGGGTGGCGCAGCCACCGATCGAACCCGGCGAGCGATGCTTGCGGTGCACACCGTGGGATGCGCGCAGGCCGTGGAAGCCGTGACGCTTCATCACACCTGCGAATCCCTTGCCCTTGCTGGTGCCGGTGACGTCCACCGAGGCACCTGCCTCGAACACGTCGGCCTTGAGTTCCTGGCCCACCGTGTACTCCGAGGCGTCCTCGGTGCGCAGTTCCACCAGATTGCGGCGCGGCGTGACGCCGGCCTTGGCGAAGTGCCCACCGTCGGGCTTGTTCACCTTGCGGGGGTCGATCGCTCCGAACCCGAGCTGGATGGCCGAGTAGCCATCGGTGTCGGGCGTGCGGACCTGGGTCACCACACAGGGACCTGCCTCGATGACGGTCACCGGAACGATCCGGTTGGCCTCATCCCATACCTGGGTCATGCCGAGCTTGGTGCCCAGCAGCCCTTTGCGAGTTGTCGTCTTCATGGCGTCCTACAGCTTGATCTCGATCTCGACACCGGCCGGCAGGTCAAGCTTCATGAGCGAGTCCACGGTCTTCGGTGTCGGGTCGAGGATGTCGATGAGTCGTTTGTGCGTGCGCATCTCGAAGTGCTCGCGGCTGTCCTTGTACTTGTGCGGCGAGCGGATGACGCAATACACGTTCTTCTCCGTCGGCAGCGGCACGGGACCGGCGACCTTTGCGCCGGTGCGCGACACGGTGTCCACGATGGTCTTCGCCCATTTGTCGATGACCTCGTGGTCGTAGGCCTTGAGCCTGATGCGGATCTTCTGTCCCGCCATGGCGCTTGTTTCCTCTTCTTCTCGCCGCTGTCGTTTCGGGGGGTGGTTGGGGGCGGGACCTCACGGGGTCCCACCCCCAACCGGGGTGCTGCTGGTACTACTTGTTGATCTTGGTGACCCGGCCGGCGCCGACGGTGCGGCCACCTTCACGGATCGCGAACCGCAGACCGTCTTCCATGGCGATCGGCTGGATCAACTGCACCGACATCTCGGTGTTGTCGCCGGGCATCACCATTTCGGTGCCGTCCGGCAACGTGACAACACCGGTCACGTCCGTGGTGCGGAAGTAGAACTGCGGGCGGTAGTTGTTGAAGAACGGCGTGTGACGGCCACCCTCGTCCTTGCTCAGGATGTAGACCTGAGCTTCGAACTCGGTGTGCGGGGTCACGCTACCGGGCTTGCAGACAACCATTCCGCGCTCGACGTCCTCGCGCTTGGTACCGCGCAGGAGCAGTCCGACATTCTCGCCGGCCTCACCTGTGTCGAGCAGCTTGCGGAACATCTCGATGCCGGTCACGGTGGTCTTCTGCGAGTCATCGCGGATGCCGATCATCTCGACCTCCTCGTTGACCTTGACCACGCCGCGCTCGATACGACCGGTGACGACGGTGCCACGACCAGTGATCGTGAAGACGTCCTCAACGGGCATCAGGAACGGCTTCTCGATCTCGCGCTCGGGAGTCGGGATGAAGTCGTCGACCGCGTTCATGAGCTCGAGGATCGACTCGCCCCACTTCTCGTCGCCATTCATGGCCGGGAAGGCAGCGACCTTCACCACGGGGGTGTCGTCGCCGGGGAACTCGTAGGTGCTCAGAAGTTCGCGCACCTCCATCTCGACGAGCTCGAGGATCTCCTCGTCATCGACCATGTCGCACTTGTTCAGTGCCACGACGATGCTCGGCACGCCGACCTGGCGGGCGAGCAGCACGTGCTCCTTCGTCTGCGGCATGGGGCCGTCTGTCGCGGCGACCACCAGGATCGCGCCGTCCATCTGGGCGGCACCGGTGATCATGTTCTTGATGTAGTCGGCGTGACCCGGGCAGTCGACGTGCGCGTAGTGCCGGGCCTCGGTCTGGTACTCGACGTGAGCGATCGAGATCGTGATACCACGCTGACGCTCCTCCGGAGCCTTGTCGATCATGTCGAAAGGCGTGAAGGGGTTCAGGTCGGGGTACTTGTCGTGCAGCACCTTGGTGATCGCCGCCGTCAGCGTCGTCTTCCCGTGGTCGATGTGACCGATGGTGCCGATGTTGACGTGGGGCTTCGTCCGCTCGAACTTCGCCTTCGCCACTGCGGTCCTCCTATTGATTCTGGCCTGACGGCCGCTTCCCGGGCGGGATTCGGCCTGTAACTGTGGTTATTCCTTTTTGAGGGGTGTCTCAAACCTCGAGACGTTGACGTTCGGGACTATTCCCCGCGCGCCTTGGCAATGATCTCTTCCGCGACATTGTTGGGAACCTGCGCGTAAGAGTCGAACTGCATGCTGTAACTCGCGCGCCCCTGGGTCTTGCTCCGCAGATCTCCGACGTAGCCGAACATCTCCGAAAGGGGAACGAGAGCTTTGACGACGCGGGCGCCCATGCGCTCCTCCATGGCCTGGATGTGGCCACGGCGGGAGTTCAGGTCACCGATCACGTCTCCCATGAAGTCATCCGGAGTTGTGACCTCGACGGCCATCATCGGCTCCAGCAACACGGGCTTCGCCTTGCGAGCGGCCTCCTTGAAGGCCATCGATCCAGCGATCTTGAACGCCAGCTCCGAGGAGTCGACGTCGTGGTAAGCGCCGTCGAGCAAGGTCACCTTCAGGTCGACCATCGGATAGCCGGCGAGGACGCCGTTCTCCATGGCCTCGCGGCAGCCGTGGTCCACGCTCGGGATGTACTCCCGCGGGATACGACCACCAGTGATCTTGTTGACGAACTCGTAGCCGTTCTCGGCCTTGTCCTCGGACTCGGAGTCCGCGTTGGGCTCGAGAGCGATGATCACGCGACCGAACTGACCCGAACCACCGGTCTGCTTCTTGTGCGTGTACTCCTGCTTGGCCACAGGCATGGTCACCGTCTCGCGGTAGGCGACCTGCGGCTTGCCGACGTTGGCCTCGACCTTGAACTCCCGGCGCATACGGTCGACGAGCACCTCGAGGTGCAACTCGCCCATTCCGGCGATGATCGTCTGACCGGTCTCCTCGTCGGAGTGCACCCGGAAGGTGGGGTCCTCCTCAGCGAGACGCTGGATGGCCGTGGCCAACTTGTCCTGGTCGCCCTTGGTCTTCGGCTCGATAGCCACCTCGATCACCGGCGCCGGGAACGTCATCGACTCCAGCACGATCGGGTTGGCCGAGTCGCACAGCGTCTCACCGGTGGTGGTGTCCTTGAGACCCATCACCGCGACGATCTCACCAGCGCCGACCGAGGCGATCTCTTCGCGCTTGTTGGCGTGCATCCGATAGATCTTGCCGATGCGCTCCTTGCGGTCCTTGACGCTGTTCAGCACCTGGGTGCCTGCGTTGAGGACACCGGAGTAGATCCGGATGTAGGTCAGCTTGCCCAGGTGCGGGTCGGCTGCGATCTTGAAAGCCAGCGCCGCGAACGGTTCGGCGTCGTTGGGCTTGCGCTCCAGAACCACCGACTCGTCGCTGGGCTTGTAACCGGTGACTGCATGCACGTCCAGCGGGGTCGGCAGGTAGGCGACAACGGCGTCGAGCATGGGCTGAACGCCCTTGTTCTTGAACGCTGAACCGGTCAGGACCGGGGTCAGGTTGCCGGCGATCGTGGCCCGGCGGATGCCGGCCTGCAGCTGCTCCTCTGTGGGCTGCTCGCCCTCGAGGTACATGTGCATGATCTCGTCGTCACCCTCGGCCAGAGTCTCGATCAGCTTCTCGCGGTACTCCTCGGCCTGATCGACCAAGTCCGCGGGGATCTCCTCGAGGACGTAGTCCTCACCGATCTGGGTCTCGCCGCGCCACATCATGGCCTTCATGCGGATCAGGTCGACCAGCCCGATGAAGTCCGACTCAGCACCGATCGGCAACTGCAGCACGAGCGGGGTCGCGCTCAGGCGGCTGACGATGGTGTCGACGCAGAAGAAGAAGTCGGCACCGGTCCGGTCCAGCTTGTTCACGAAACAGATGCGGGGCACGCCGTACTTGTCGGCCTGGCGCCACACGGTCTCGGACTGCGGCTCCACACCGGCCACACCGTCGAACACCGCAACCGCGCCGTCGAGCACACGAAGCGAACGCTCCACCTCCACGGTGAAGTCGACGTGTCCCGGCGTGTCGATGATGTTGATCTGGGTGCCCTTCCACTCACAGGTGGTGGCTGCCGAGGTGATCGTGATACCGCGCTCTTGCTCCTGCTCCATCCAGTCCATGGTGGCTGCGCCGTCGTGGACCTCACCGATCTTGTAGTTGATACCGGTGTAGAAGAGGATGCGCTCGGTGGTCGTGGTCTTACCGGCATCGATGTGGGCCATGATGCCGATGTTGCGCACGTTGTTGAGATCTGCCATGTCGCTACGCCCCTACCACCGGTAGTGCGCGAAGGCCTTGTTGGCCTCTGCCATCTTGTGGGTGTCCTCGCGCTTCTTCACGCTCGCGCCGAGGCCATTGCTGGCGTCGAGCAGCTCGTTGGTGAGGCGTTCGGTCATGGTCTTCTCGCGGCGGGCGCGTGAGTAGGTCACGAGCCAGCGCAGGGCCAGGGTGTTGCTGCGACCGGAGCGCACCTCGACCGGCACCTGGTAGGTCGCGCCACCGACACGGCGGCTGCGGACCTCGAGGGTCGGACGGATGTTGTCCAGCGCACGCTTGAGCGTGATCAGCGGGTCCTGGTCAGTCTTCGTGCGGCAGCCTTCCAGCGCGCCGTAGACGATGGCCTCAGCCGTGCTCTTCTTTCCGTCCAGCAGAACCTTGTTCACCAGTTGGGTGACCAGCGGCGATTCGTACACCGGGTCGACCACGACAGGGCGCTTGGTAGCGGGTCCCTTGCGAGGCATCAGCCCTTCTCCTTCTTCGCGCCGTAGCGGCTACGAGCCTGCTTACGGTTCTTCACGCCCTGGGTGTCCAGCGCGCCACGAACGACCTTGTAGCGCACACCGGGCAGGTCCTTCACACGACCGCCACGCACGAGCACGATCGAGTGCTCCTGCAGGTTGTGGCCGACGCCGGGGATGTAGGCCGTGACCTCGATCTGACTGGTCAGCCGCACACGGGCGACCTTGCGCAGAGCCGAGTTCGGCTTCTTGGGCGTGGTCGTGTAGACACGGGTGCAAACCCCGCGGCGCTGCGGGCTCCCCTTCAGCGCGGGGGTCTTGTTCTTGGCGACCTTGTCCTGTCGGCCCTTGCGGACCAACTGCTGGATCGTGGGCACTACGTCTCCGCTCGTTCGAACTATGGTCATGTGTGACACCGGGTGGTGCCGGTGTGTCCGTTTCGTCCGGTTCCTCCGACCCCCGCGGTCGGGCGTGTCGCTGCGGTTGTCCGCATGCCACGCCACCGTTCGACGGGGTCGGGGTCAGCACCCTGCACTCACAGCGCAAGCCAACCCGCGGGCTGCGAGCCCTGACAGGTCGGCTAGTAGGTGACTGACGTTGGTGTCCGGACGTCCCAGACACACTTCAAAACGGTACCCCATGTGCCATTGGGCGGTCAAAGGGGGTCCGCTTCAAATGCCCGGTTTGGCCTGTGATCTTCGCTACTATGCGCCGCTGCGGGCTAGCTCGGGGTGCTCTGCCCCCGGCCGGCCTTTGACCCCCGCGTTAGAGGTTGTGCTGTTCGTTAGCAGAAACACGCGTGGATTCGCTAACCAGGACCACAACCTCTAACCAACCGCGCAACCCGCCGCGCGGGGGGCCGGCCAGGGGCGAGCCGGCTCGGTGGGCTCCTCTAACCCGCCCGCGTTAGAGGTTGTGCTGTTCGTTAGCGATACACGCGTGGATTCGCTAACCAGGACCACAACCTCTAACCCGCCGCGCGGGGCGCAGGGCGGCTGGTGGCAACCAAGCGCAACCCGCCGCGGCTCAGAGCAGCTGCATCACCGCGTTGAAGTTGTCGGTCGGGTCCGAGACTCCCGTGCTGAACGCCCCGGCGATCAAGGCGATGATCAGGAAGACGAAGAACACCAGTCCCAACGCGATGTTGAGCCAAGCGATGATCTTGGCGGCCGTGACCATGCCTGCGCCTTCGATCCAGCCGTTGGAGGCCGCAATGGCCTTGGACGCCTTACTCGCGAAGATCAGCGCGACGATGGCCAGCACGAAGGGGCACACGACCCACGACAAAATGGCCAGAACAAGGGCCGCAATCGCGTCCGAGGAGGACTGCCGAGGCTGACCGTAACCGTAACCGGGAGCGGGGGGTGGCTGACTCACACGGCCAGACTAGCGCGACGAGGGGCTCGTTCCACGCTGGTGAGCGACCCAGTGCAAGGCGATGCTCGCCGCCACAGAGGCGTTCAACGACTCGGTCACCTTCGTCATCGGGATGGAGACGACCAAGTCGCAACGTTTTGTGACAAGGTTTCCCAGCCCTCGGCCCTCAGCACCCACCACCAGTGCCAGGGGACCGTCAGCCAGGCGGGCCAAGTCATCCAGTCCGCTCTGAGACCCTGCGTCAAGGCCCACCACGAAACACCCGGCCGACTTCAGTTGCTCGAGAGTCTGGGCGACGTTAACGACCTGGCAGACCGGAAGGCGTGCCAGCGCCCCGGCTGAGGTCCGCCACGCAGCGGGGGTGACCGGCGCGGATCGACGCTGCGGGATCACGATTCCCGTAGCACCGAAGGCAGCGGCCGAGCGTGCAATCGCGCCCAGGTTCCGGGGGTCGGTGATCTGGTCGAGCACCACCCACAGCGGGTCCTGGACCCCGATCAGGTCCTCCAGTCGGGAGTACTCGAAAGGTTTGGCGACCAGCACCAACCCCTGGTGGACGATGTCGCCTGCCACATCGTCAATGGCCGACTTGGGGACCTCCTTGATGGCCAACCCCTGCTCACCGGCCAGGTTCACCGCCTCGTGGACCCGGTCATCGAGGTCGATGCGCAACTGGACGAGCAACTCCACGGCGGGGGTCCGGGCTCGCAGCGCCTCCACCACGACGTTGCGTCCAGCGACGATGTCGGACGAGGGCTTGCGACCCCCTTTGGACGAGGCGCCCTGCTTCTGGCTGGACCGGGAGCGCCGCGACGCGGGATGCCCAGGGCGATCCTTGGCGGCAGGTGTCGGCCCCTTACCCTCGAGGCCCTTGCGGCGCTGACCGCCGGAGCCGACGGTTGCGCCTTTCTTCGAACTCGTGTCGCGCCGCGCGCCGCGACGCTGAGAGTTACCCGCCATGCTGACCCACCGACCAAACCGGACCGGTCGCGCGATCCTCAATAGTGATTCCCGCGGCGAGCAACCTGTCGCGGATAGCGTCGGCCTGCGCCCAGTCGCGCTGACTGCGCGCCTCCTGCCGGGCAGCGAGGAAGTCCGCAACCAGCAGACCCAGGGCCGCGAGTGCCTGATCGGAACCCTGGTCATGGTCGACCCATGGCTCTTCCAGCGGGTTGATCCCCAGGACCGAGACCATGGCGCTGACTTCGCGCCAAGCCCGCATTACGGCCGTCTCGTCCTTCTTCTCCGCGGCCGAGTTGCCGGCCCGAACGGTGTCGAAGATCACCGCGACCGCAGCCGGAACCCCGAGGTCGTCGTCCATGGCATCGATGAAGGCCTGCGGGCAGTTTTGCGCGGTCGCCTCTGGCAGTGGCTCACCGCTGACCTTCTCAAGGAAGGCCGTGATCCGCCGGAAACCGACCGCTGCCTCGACGACCGATTCGTAGGAGAACTCGATCGTCGAACGGTAGTGCGCCGATGCCAGGTAGTACCGCAGTTCAACCGGCCGCACGTGTTTGAGGACCTCCTCAACGGCCAGGGCGTTACCAAGCGACTTGCCCATCTTCTGGCCGGCGGCCGTGACCCACGAGTTGTGCATCCAATACCGCGCGAAACCGTCACCGGCCGCCCGCGACTGAGCCTGCTCGTTCTCGTGGTGAGGGAAGATCAAGTCGATCCCCCCGCCGTGGATGTCGAACTCCTGACCCAGATAGCGAGTCGCCATCGCCGAGCACTCAACATGCCAACCAGGCCGGCCCTGTCCCCAAGGGGAGTCCCAGCCAGGCTCGCCGGTTTTGGCGGCCTTCCACAACGCGAAGTCGCGGGGGTCGCGTTTGCGCGGATCATCAGCGGAGTCAGCGGCAGGCTGCAGATCGTCCAGCCGCTGACGGGAGAGCTGGCCGTACTCGGGGTAGGCGGTCACCGCGAAGTAGACGTCACCGTCGACCGCATAGGCCATCTCGTCAGCGATCAGCCGCGAGATCAGTTCGATCATCTGAGGTATGTGCCCGGTCGCCCTGGGTTCCACGGTGGGCGGCAGCACGCCGAGCACGTCGTAAGCGCGGCTGAACTCCCGCTCGTAATGCTGGGCGACAGCCCACCAGGGACGGCCCTCCGATGCGGCCTTCGCAAGGATCTTGTCGTCGATGTCGGTCACGTTGCGGCACAGGGTGACCGCATAGCCCTTGGCCATCAGCCAGCGCCGCAGAACGTCGAAAACCACCCCGGGCCGAAGATGACCCACGTGAGGTGCGGCTTGCACAGTTGCGCCGCAGTAGTAGACCGAAACCTCACCGTCACGGATCGGGATGAAATCACGCGCAGAGCGGGTTCCGGTGTCGTAAAGGCGCAGGGTCACCGCTCAAGGGTATCGACAGGGCGCACCAACGCCGTGGCAATAGCGGCCAACCCCTCTCCCCTGCCGGTGAGGCCCAAGCCGTCGGTCGTCGTCGCAGACAGGTGCACCGGGCATCCGGCCGCCTGCGCGAGCACCCCTTGGGCCTCCTGGCGACGGGTGCCGATGCGGGGACGGTTCCCGATCAGCTGAACGCCCACATTGACCGGGTCGAAGCCCTGCGAGCGCACGTGGTCGGCCACTTCGCGAAGAATGACCGCGCCCGAAGCATCGCGCCATTGCGGCCGGTCCGTGCCGATCAGCCCGCCAAGATCACCAAGACCGGCGGCGTTGAGCAGTGCATCGGCGCATGCGTGTGCCACCACGTCGCCGTCCGAGTGCCCGGACAGGCCAGGTTCGCCCGGCCAGAACAGGCCCGCCACGTGGGCGGGGGCGTGAGCGTCGAACGCGTGCACATCGGTACCGATTCCCACCAGCATTGCTCACAACTCCTTCGCCAGCGCTTGCGCGACGGCCAGATCGAACTTGGTGGTCACCTTCAACCCCAGCGGCGAACCTTCCACCACACGTACAGGGACATCCGACTGCTCAAGCAACTGGGCGTCGTCGGTGACCTCACCGGTCTGCCGAGCATGCGCCTGAATCAGGGCCTCCAGCTCGAAACCTTGCGGAGTCTGGATCGCGACCAGGTCGTCGCGGGGCACAGTTCTTGCGACGTAACCGTCCACAACGGCCTTGATCGTGTCGGCCACCGGCAGCCCGGGCACGACTGCCTGTGCGCCAGACTCCAGCGCCTGAAGAACCCGGTCGTAGACCTGCACCGGCGCCAGCGGTCTGGCTGCATCGTGGACAAGCACCCAACCCACCCCCGGGGCGAGCGCGGCCAGACCCTTGCGCACGGACGCGTCCCTGGTGCTGCCCCCGGCCACGACCTCAACAGCGTCTGGGAGTTCCGAGCGGATCGTGAGCACGTGGGTTGCCGGCGCGACCACAACGATCTGCGTGACTTTTCCCCATTCCAGTGCAGTGCGCACACAGTGATCGATCAGAGTGCGCCCCGCGAGTTCTACCAGCGCCTTGGGCACCGACGCACCCAGCCGCTGGCCGCTGCCCCCAGCCACGACAATCAAAGCCTTCACTGCTGTTCCAGCCGGGCGAAGACCAGTCGTCCATAGGAGGTCGTGGTGACCGAGGTGATACTTGCGCTAACCGTCTCCCCGATCCGGTGGTCGGCGCGCTGCACCACGACCATGGTTCCGTCCGCGAGATTGCCCACGGCCTGACCCTGCTCCTTGCCCGCTCGTGCCAGATGCACCTCGACCACATCCCCACCGGTCACCGGAGGTGCCATCGCTTTTGCCAACGCATGCAGGTTCAGCACACCCACGCCTGCCAGCCCCGCGGCATCGGCGAGGTGCTGGTCCAAGGTCAGCAGCGCAACCTTGCGGGCCAGGCAGATCTGCACGAGCTTCGCGTCGACGGCTTCGACACCAGCCGGGTCGTCAGAGATCACCTCGACCGGCAGCGCCGATTGCATCTTCGTCAGTACGTCCAAGCCTCGTCGCCCACGGGCACGACGACCCTCTTCTGCGCTGTCGGCCAGACCCTGTAGTTCGTTCACCACGGCCTGTGGAACCAGCAGCGTTCCGGTGAGGAAGCCGGCACGCGCGACATCGAGGATGCGCCCGTCGATCGCCACCGAGGTGTCAACCACTTTCGGACCCCAGCCGGGAGCCGGCGCCGCCGCAAGGCCCGCACGAGCCGCGAACGAAGCCGGCATCGCCGCGCCTCTGGTTCGCGCGATACGGAAGCCGGCAAGCCCACCGATGACGACAAGGAAGGCGAAGAGCGGGGCCATCACCGCAGCCGGTCCCACGAGAAAGACCGGCCAGGCCACTAGGGAGACTCCAGCCATAGCGAGCAGCCCGCCCAATGAACCGCTGAAGACCTGATCCGGTGGCAGCGCGCTGAGCCGGCGTTCACCGGTTTCGATCCCGCGGATGATGCGTCGGCTGATGACTCCACCAAAGGAATAGCCGATCCCGGCACCCACAATGACGCACAGAGTCGTTATGTCGAAGACGCCCACGAGTTGGCCGGGGTTGTCGGCCTGCAACTGCTTGCCGATCTGGAAGCCGACGGCAGCACCGAGTACGACCAGCAGGAGCCGGAGTACCTCGGCAGCTAGGTCAGGAACACGCGAGAGCCTCGACACCTGTCAAGACTAGGACGCAAGGACCTCGTCAAGGATGATCTCGGCTTTGTCCTCGTTGGTTTTCTCAGCGAGTGCCAGCTCACTGACAAGGATCTGACGGGCCCGGGCCAGCATGCGCTTCTCGCCTGCCGACAGGCCGCGGTCCTGATCCCTGCGCCACAGGTCGCGCACAACCTCAGCGACCTTGATGACGTCACCGGATGCCAGCTTCTCGACGTTGGCCTTGTAGCGCCGCGACCAGTTGGTTGGCTCTTCGGTGTAAGGCTGCCTGAGAACGTTGAAAACGCGTTCGAGGCCCTCGGAATTGACCACATCGCGGACCCCGACAAGGTCCACGTTGTCGGAGGGGACCCGCACAATGAGGTCGCCCTGATCGATCCGAAGTACTAGGTATTCGCGCTCTTCACCCTTTATGACGCGTTGCTCTATCGATTCGATTCGAGCTGCGCCGTGATGCGGGTAGACAACCGTGTCGCCGACGGAAAATGCCATGAGTGGTGGTGCCCCTTCCCGTGATCTCTATCGTAACACGGCGTATCCGGGCCGTTAGGAATCCGTAAATCCGCTCAACAGCGGGTAACCCCACGAGTCGCCTTTGATCGCCCAGGTCGACACCGATAGAGTGCCCACAGCATTGCCAGCACCGCCGTCGTTCGGAGGAATCTCGTGCCAAAAGTAGCCCGTCGCGCCGCGGCCCTCGTCGCAGCCGCCGTCATGGTCCCCTCACTGGCCGGGTGCTGGTCCGGATACGGGGCCCAGACCTCACAGCAGGCGAACCAGGCGGTCGGCAACGGAACGAATCTGAGCACCGGCGACATGGATATCCGCGGCGCTGTGTGGGTGCGTAACACGGCCAATCCGCTGGAGGCCACCCTCGTGGCGACCTTCATCAATGGCAGCGACGTGCCCGACAAGTTGATCAAGGTCGAGATCCAACCCCCATCACCCACGGGCATCACGGCCGGCGCTATTGAGGTCCCAGTCTCGGGCGCAGTGCGCACAGGCTACTGGAGCCCCAACTTCATCAACGCCTTCCAGGTACAGGCGTTTCCCTCCGTATTCGTCCCGACCACCTTCACGTTCCAGAACGCCGGCACTGTGACCGGGGACGTCTTCATGGTGCCGAATACAGGCAACTACAGCGGGGTCGTGGTAAGTCTGGCCGAACAGGCCAAACTGCAGAAGTTCGTCGATGCCGCGACTGAAGATGCGACCGAGGACACCACGAAGGTGGAGAAGGTTGCCAAGGCCAAGAAGAAGAAGGCTGAGGCACAAGCCGGCCAGTGACGCTGGGGGCCAGGCCTTCGGCTTGGCCCAGTCGGCCCGCTGCACCCCGCCGCGTTAGAGGTTGTGCTGTTGGTTAGCGAATCCACGCGTTGTTTCGCTAACCAACAGCACAACCTCTAACCAGGAGAAGGTGGGAGACCGGGCTGGCCGTGACGCAGTGGCCCCCGCGCAAAGCCGGCCCGAACTCGCCACCACCGGCCAACCAAAGTGCGACACAGGCAACTCAGTTGTCGAAATTCAACATCGTCCCCGCAGTTTGCCCCCGCAGCGCACCCCTGCCGCGGCCACCTGAGCCGGCCCGCCCGCCGCCGCGGCCTGGCCCGGTCAGGCCTCCAGCTTGTAACCGAGGCCGCGGACGGTGACCAGGATCTCCGGTTCGGCAGGATTGACTTCGATCTTGGAGCGCAGGCGCTTGACGTGGACGTCTAGGGTCTTGGTGTCCCCGACGTAGTCCGAACCCCAGACGCGGTCGATCAACTGCCCCCTGGTCAGCACCCTGCCAGCGTTTCGCATCAACAACTCAAGCAGCTCGAACTCCTTGAGCGGCATCTTCACCGCCGCCCCATCCACAGTCACCACGTGGCGTTCGACGTCCATTCGGATGTTGCCCGCGCTGAGGGCCGCATCACCGGAGACCTGAGTTGCGGGTCCGCGCCGGCGCATCACCGCGCGGATGCGCGCCACGAGTTCGCGCGACGAGAAGGGCTTGGTCACGTAGTCGTCGGCTCCTATTTCCAGGCCCACGACCTTGTCGATCTCGGAGTCCTTGGCGGTGACCATGATGATCGGGACCTGAGAGGTGTTGCGGATCCGCCGGCACACCTCCGTGCCCGACATGCCGGGCAGCATGATGTCCAGCAGGACTATGTCTGCCCCTTCCTTTTCAAAGCTCTCGACGGCGCTGAGCCCGTCGGCGGCCACCGCCACATCGAACCCCTCCTTGCGGAGCATGAATGACAGCGCATCGCTGAAAGACTGCTCGTCCTCGACCACCAGGATCCGACTCATGCGGTACTTTCCTCCTCTATCGCGATCCTTGGAATCGCTAATTCTGCTGTGTAGGGGGGCAATCTCAGTGTGAAGGTGCTGCCTTCACCCAGCACGCTCCACACGCCCACTTCACCGCCGTGATTCTCGGCGACGTGCTTCACGATGGCCAGACCCAGGCCAGTGCCACCGGTCACTCGCGAGCGGGCTTGATCCACCCGGTAGAAGCGTTCGAATACGCGGTGCAGTTCGTTCTCGGGGATGCCCATCCCCTGGTCGGCCACGCTGATGTCGACCACCCCTTGGGAAAGCCTCGTGGTCACGACCACCCGCGTACCGCGTGCGCTGTAGTTGATGGCATTGGTGAGCAGGTTGCGCAAAGCGGTGACCATCTGTGCTTCCACGCCCAGGACCATGAGGCCAGGGGTGCCGGCCACCACGACCTGGATCTGCGAGTTCTGGGCGAGCAGTTTGGTCGTGTCGAGCGCCTCGGCCACCATGGCATCCACGGATACGGGCTCGGCATCCTTCAGCGGGTCTGCACCCTGCAGACGGCTCAAGTCGATCAGGTCGCCCACGAGATCGCTGAGACGACCCGCCTCCGCCTCCATGCGCCCGGCGAAGTGGCGCACCGCCTCGGGTTCGTCGGCCGAGCTCAGAATCGCTTCAGCGAGCAGGCTCAGGGCTCCGATCGGGGTCTTCAGTTCGTGGCTGACGTTGGCGACGAAATCCCGTCGAACCGCATCGACGCGGTGGGACTCCGACAGGTCCTCAGCCACCACCAGTACCGTCGCCGAATCCAGGGGGGCGACCCGAAGCCGCAGGCTGATCAGGCCCTTCCCGAGCGGAGGCCTGCGAACAGTCACGTCGTGCTCGCGCACGATCGAGTCCCGTCGCACGTCGGCGACCATCGCGGTGACCTCCGGGATGGCGATCCGGCCGTTGTGCACGAGGGTGAGTGCCAGCGCCTGATTGCTGACCCGCACGGGCACACCCGAGGCGTCCACCAGTAACGAAGCGCCCGGCAGCGCGGCCAGAATCCGGTCCACGTCCACCTGCAACGGCGAGCCGAAAGATTCCTCAGCCGCTGACGCCTTGCGGGCATCACGCACGCGCGACGCAACGAAGCCGACCACCACCCCCAGCAGGCCAGCCACGGCAATCCAGACGCCCGTCACACTCAAAGGTTACGTAGCACCGGTCACCGACGTGCACCACTGGCACAAGTGCCACCCGATGAGTCGCTTGACGTTCACCGTCTGTATCCCGCTGGCCGAACGTTCGCAGATGTGGTCTGGCGCCACAAATCCACCCTTCGTTCACTATTCGTTCACTTTGACGTATAGTTCCGTTCAGAACCTGAAGGAGGCACCCATGGTGATCATGCAATGGGATATCGCTCGTGGATCCGATGGCCGTAACAAGTTGGTGGCGCAGTGGACCGCGCCGGTCATCCCCGAGCCACGAGAAAGCCAGGAGGCCTTCGGGCTATCCGAGTTGATCGGGGCCTGAATCAGCCCCAGCACCCCGTAAGGCGCCGAACCGCGGCTTCGGCGACACTTGAGTAATGCAACGCGTGCGCCGAGTGGCGATGATCTCGATGCACACCTCGCCTTTGGCAGTGCCGGGCAGCGGGGACGCCGGCGGGATGAATGTCTATATCCTTGAGGTCGCCCGGCAGTTGGCCGCCCAGGGCACTCAGGTTGAAATCTTCACCCGGGCCACAAGTAGTGATCAACCGCCGGTCGTCGAAGTGGTCGATGGCGTGAGTGTCCATCACGTCGTGGCCGGCCCGTATGAAGGCCTCCGCAAGGAACTGCTCCCCACCCAGCTGTGTGCGTTCACTGCATCGGTGCTGCGAGCGGAGGCGCACCGGCCAGAGGGCTACTACGACTTGGTTCACTCGCACTACTGGCTTTCGGGACAGGTCGGATGGGTGGCCTCCGAACGTTGGCAGATCCCACTGATCCACAGCATGCACACGATGGCCAAGGTCAAGAACCTGACGATGGCCTCGGGCGACCGTCCGGAGCCCTACGAACGGGTTCTGGGTGAACAGCAGGTCGTCAACGTGGCCGACCGACTCATCGCCAACACCGAGACGGAGGCCGAAGACCTGATCGCGCTGTACGGGGCCGACCCGCAGCGGGTTGCCGTGGCGCTTCCGGGTGTTGACCTCGAGACCTTCTCCCCGGGGGATCGCGGCGCCGCCCGTGCGGCACACGGACTGCGCGACGACGACATCGTCTTGCTCTTCGTGGGCCGGTTGCAGCCGTTGAAAGCTCCCGATGTGCTGGTGGCGGCCGCCGCCGAGCTGCTGCGCCGCAATCCTGACCTGCGGCCACGGCTGAAGGTCATCATCAACGGGGGTCCGTCGGGAAACGGCATCGAACGCGCGTCGGACCTGCCAGCGCAGATCAAGCGGCTCGGGGTGGCGGACATTGTCACCTTGATGGACCCCGTCGGTCGCGATGAACTGCCCGACCTGTTCAGGGCCGCGGACCTGGTCGTGGTGCCCAGCTACTCGGAATCCTTCGGTCTTGTCGCTGTCGAAGCCCAAGCCTGCGGCACTCCCGTCGTGGCCAGTCGGGTCGGCGGCCTGACCACCGCGGTGGGCGACGGCGGGGTGCTGGTGCCCGGCCACGAACCCGCGGCTTTCGCATCAGCACTCGAGTCTGTCCTGCTTGTGCCCGGCCGCCGGGACTGGATGAGCCGGGCGGCCCGTTCGCACGCCGAGCAGTTCAGCTGGAGCGCGACCGCTGACTCCACATTGGGCGCCTACGAGGCGGCGCTGGCGGAGCGGCCCCTTCTGCTGCGCAGGTACGCATGATCCCGGTTGTGCTGGACTGGCTGGAGGGCTCGGGGCTCGACTTCGAGCGCACCGACGACGTCTTCACCGTCGTACTTCCCGGAGAACACAAACTGCGCACCACCTGCTCGCTGGCCGCTGGCCAGCATTCCTTGTCCATCAACGCGTTTGTCGCAAGGCACCCGGACGAGAACACCGAAGCCGTCCACCGGTGGCTGCTCGAGCGCAACCGGCGACTCTTCTCTATCGCTTACTCGATCGACCATCTCGGGGACATCTACTTGGTCGGCAGGCTGGCCGCGGCAAGCGTCTCGGAGGACGTGCTGGACCAGGTGCTGGGCGCTGTTCTGGCCGAAGCCGACGGGTCCTTCAACACCATTCTGGAACTGGGCTTCAGATCGTCCATCGAGCGGGAATGGCGCTGGCGATTGTCGCGCGGCGAACCGACAGCCAACCTCGCGGCCTTCGAACATCTGCGTCCGCGCGACTGACCAGACACCCCCGGCCACCGACCGCCCGATGTGGATACGGTGGGGACATGAGCACATTGATCCTTCTGCGCCACGGTGAAAGTGAATGGAACGCCCTGAATCTGTTCACGGGGTGGGTGGATGTGAACCTTACGGAGAAGGGCGTCAACGAGGCCGGTCGCGCGGGCGAACTGCTGGCCGCTTCGGACATCCTGCCCGACGTGGTGCACACATCGGTCATGCTCCGGGCGATCCGGACCACCTCTTTGGCACTCGAGCGGTGCGACCGTCAATGGATCCCGGTTCGACGCTCGTGGCGGCTCAACGAACGCCACTACGGCGCGCTGCAGGGCAAGAACAAGAAAGAGACCCTCGCGCAGTACGGCGAGGAGCAGTTCATGGGCTGGCGCCGGTCGTACGACACTCCCCCACCGCCGATTGCAGTCGACGACCAGTACTCACAATTCGCCGACCCTCGCTACGCCGAGTTGCCCCCCGAGATCCGACCCCTGACCGAGTGCTTGAAGGACGTGGTCGTGCGGATGCTGCCCTACTGGTACGACGCCGTGGTACCTGACCTACGCAGTAACGGCACTGTCATGATCGGCGCCCACGGGAACTCGCTGCGGGCACTGGTCAAGCACCTGGAGGGGATCTCCGATGCTGATATCGCGGGCTTGAACATCCCGACCGGGATCCCCCTGGTGTACGACCTCGACGCCGACATGCGTCCCACCGGACCTGGCACCTACCTGGACCCGGAGGCGGCATCGGCGGCCGCTGCCGCTGTAGCCAACCAGGGCAAGGCTTGAGGTCTACTCTTGAAGTAGCCCGTCAACCCGAGGAGCCATCATGACCAGAGAGTTCGGGGATCGCCCCGGAGACGAAGTTGTGGCCCAACTTTGGGATGAGCTGAGCAGAGAACTCGGGACCGACGGCCCGGAGTTCACCCAGATTCGTAACGGCGACGACCACCGTGTCGGACATCTGATCTCCCAGGACGACGAGAACGGCCGGGACCGGGTCTCCGAGGAGATCGCTTGGGACACCCATGACACCACCGACCTGTCGGCTGAGGAATCGGCGATGCACTTCGAAGAGGACGGCGGACTCGAGGAGACCCTGTCCGACGACATCCTGCATGACCTCGAGGGCTTCGAGGACTGAGTTGGCGGACTTGACCCCGCTTGACCACCGCCTTGCTTACAAGGCTGGGTTAGATCTGTGACCAGAAGCGACGAATACCGCCCACACCCCGCTGCACCAAGGTGCACACCCGAGGCTTGCACTCTCGGGTATCGAGTGCTAACAATGGACTAGCACTCTCAGCGGGAGAGTGCTAACGGGAGCAGGGTGAGACCGCTCTCGGACACCGGGACGTGAACGGTGTCCGACCGGTCGTCCGTCGCGGGCACCCCAACCCACCAACCCCCCTATGGGAGGAATTGCAACCGATGGCGAAAATCATCGCTTTCGACGAGGAAGCTCGCCGCGCACTTGAGCGCGGTATGAACACCCTCGCCGACGCAGTGCGCGTGACCCTTGGGCCCAAGGGCCGCAACGTCGTTCTGGAGAAGAAGTGGGGAGCCCCCACGATCACCAACGACGGTGTGTCCATTGCCAAGGAGATCGAGCTCGAGGACCCGTACGAGAAGATCGGCGCGGAACTCGTCAAAGAGGTCGCGAAGAAGACCGACGACGTGGCCGGAGACGGAACCACCACGGCGACCGTGCTTGCCCAGGCGCTGGTCCGCGAAGGCCTGCGCAACGTGGCCGCCGGCACCAACCCGATGGCGCTGAAGCGCGGCATCGAGCAGGCGGTCGAGGCCATCAGCACCCAGCTGCTCGAGATGTCCAAGGACGTCGAGACCAAGGAGCAGATTGCGGCGACCGCATCCATCTCCGCGGCTGACCCGCAGATCGGCGAGATCATCGCCGAGGCCATGGACAAGGTCGGCAAGGAAGGTGTCATCACCGTCGAGGAGAGCCAGACCTTCGGACTCGAACTCGAGCTCACCGAGGGCATGCGCTTCGACAAGGGATACATCTCCCCGTACTTCGTCACCGACCCGGAGCGCATGGAGGCCGTGCTTGAGGACCCTTACATCCTCATCGCCAACTCCAAGATCTCGGCCGTGAAGGACCTGCTGCCCATCCTTGAGAAGGTCATGCAGTCCGGCAAGCCGCTGGCGATCATCGCCGAGGACCTCGAGGGTGAGGCCCTTGCGACAGTGGTCGTGAACAAGATCCGTGGCACCTTCAAGTCCGTTGCCGTGAAGGCCCCGGGCTTCGGTGACCGCCGCAAGGCCATGCTGCAGGACATCGCGATCCTGACCGGCGGCCAGGTCATTTCCGAGGAGGTCGGCCTGAAGCTCGAGAGCGTCGGGATCGAGCTGCTCGGTCGCGCTCGCAAGGTCGTCGTCACCAAGGACGAGACGACCATCGTCGAGGGCGCCGGTGACCCCGACCAGATCGCCGGCCGGGTCAACCAGATCCGCGCCGAGATCGAGAACTCGGACAGCGATTACGACCGTGAGAAGCTGCAGGAGCGTCTGGCCAAGCTGGCCGGTGGCGTTGCAGTCATCAAGGCCGGCGCTGCCACCGAGGTCGAGCTCAAGGAGCGCAAGCACCGCATCGAGGATGCAGTGCGCAACGCCAAGGCCGCTGTCGAGGAGGGGATCGTCGCCGGTGGTGGCGTGGCCCTTCTGCAGGCGTCCAAGGCTGCGTTCGAGAAGTTGGAACTCGAGGGCGAAGAGGCCGTCGGCGCCAACATCGTCAAGGTCGCCGTTGAGGCACCGCTGAAGCAGATCGCTGTGAACGCGGGCCTCGAGGGTGGAGTTGTGGCTGAGAAGGTGCGTAACCTCGAGCCCGGCTTCGGCCTCAACGCGGCAACCGGCGAGTACGTGAACCTGATCGAGGCCGGCATCATCGACCCCGCCAAGGTGACCCGCTCGGCGCTGCTCAACGCGGCATCCATCGCCGCACTGTTCCTGACCACCGAGGCCGTTGTGGCCGACAAGCCGGAGAAGGCCGCACCGGCCATGCCCGGCGGTGACCCGGGGATGGGTGGCATGGACTTCTGAGTCCACCCAACAAGACGAAGGGCCGATCCGCGAGGGTCGGCCCTTCGCCGTTGGCCCCGAACCGTGCTCGTCGGCCTTGACCGTGCCGGCGCTGCCCAGCACCTGCCCGCAACCTGCCCGCGACCAACCTGCCCGCCGACCCCAAACCTGCCCGCCGGCCCCCAACCTGCCCGCGTTAGAGGTTGTGCGGTTCGTTAGCAAAACAACGCGTGGATTCGCTAACCAGGACCACAACCTCTAACCAGGACGCCAGGGTTGAACCCGAACGCCCGCGGCGAGTCCCGAACCGCGGCCCCAAACCAGCCCGCCGGCCCCCAACCTGCCCGCGTTAGAGGTTGTGCGGTTCGTTAGCAAAACAACGCGTGGATTCGCTAACCAGGACCACAACCTCTAACCAGGACGCCAGTGACGGGAACCGCAAGGCCCCACCTGCCCGCATCTACCGGCGCAAGGACGCCAGCTTGTTGGCCGTGGCACCGCCGGAACCGCGGGCGCCGGGGTGGGCGGCCGCGATCATCGTGGAGGTGATCGCGATCTCCTCGGGGTCGTAACCGGAGGCCTCGAGCACCCTGCTCCGGTTGAACGAGACTCCGTAGCGCTCGGGGGCGGGAGTGTCGAACACCAAGTGCTCAAGCGCCGCCCGCACCCGCTCGGAGGCCCGGCCGTCGCCGAAGGGGTTGCTGATCGAAGTCATGGCGATCCGGGCACCCGGGTCGTCGAGTAGTCCCAATGCGGTGGATTTGATCTTCTCGGCGTCACTGCCGACCAGGATCAGGGAACCGGCCTCGACACCCTCTGGCCGTTCCGACTCCTCCCGCGCCACCAGGACCGGGGTCCCGACGCTGGGCGCCTCTTCCTGAACACCTCCCGAATCGCTGATCGCCAGCGTGGCCCGCTGAAGCAGACGCGCAAAGGGTATGTAGTCGATAGGAGCGGTGAGGATCACGTTCGGGACGTCGTCGAGGATCTCGTGAACATCCTCAGACACCCGGGGGTTCGGGTGAACCGGCCACACAATGACGGTGTCGGGCCGTAGCAGGGCGATGTCTTTAACCGCTCGCGCAATGCGTCGGATTGGTTCTCCGATGTTCTCGCGCCGGTGCGCCGTGACGACGACCACGGGCACGGACGGGTCGTTGAGGACCTCCAGGCGCGGGTCGCTCCAGGGCGCGTGCAGACTCGCTGCCCAGTGAAGTGCGTCGATGCCGGTGTTGCCCGTCACGAAGATCCGCTGCGGATCCACGCCCTCACGCACGAGGTTCGCCTGATTGGCCGGGGTGGGGGCGAGGTGGAACGCGGCCATGCGCGATATCAACTGCCGGTTCAGTTCCTCGGGGAATGGCGAGAGGATGTCGCGGGTGCGCAGTCCGGCTTCCACATGCACAACAGGGAGCTTGCAGCCGATCGAGGCAAGACCGGCGGCCATCGCCGAAGTCGTGTCACCGTGCACCAGCGTCAAGGCCGGGTAGGGACTGCCCGGGTGCTCGGCGGCACCGAACAGCCGCGGTCGCGTTCGCCGCTCAGCACCACCGCGCAGCTCGTCCAGCAACCCGTCGAAGGCGCCCACACAGTCGCGTACCAGGGTGTTGATCGTGTTGGTCTGACGGCCGATCTTCAGATTCACGTCGGGGGTGATACCCGCTGCTTCAAGGATGGGCAGGACCAAATGCTCGTGCTGGCCGGTGTTGACGACGTAGGGGGTGAGCAGTCGCGACTTCTTCAGCGCTTGGACCACCGGCAACATCTTGATGGCCTCTGGCCGCGTCCCCATGACAACCAGGCACCGGACTCGTTCACTGTCTCCACCACCGGAATTAGGGAAGCTCCGCTGATCCGGGATTGCCGTCTTGAGCGCGTTCATAACCTCTTATCGGCGTGCCAGGGTGTGACTTGACCGAAAAGGTGAACCTGCCGATAGGAGTAGACATGAGGACATTCCGGCGCACGCGGTCCCTGTGGGTCGCCCTGTTCTTAGCCGGCGCGATCGCGACCCCCCTGGCGTCCCCGGCGGCCGCGGTCACCCTCACCGACGGCGACAGTTACGGGCCGTGGCAGGTGGTCTTCGCCGGGTACGGCGACGTGACCGCCACCTCGACGTCCAAACTGCGGCTGCGCCCGGCCGTCGCCACCAGCCCTTCCGAGACCCACGCCGGGCTGGTTGTCACCAAGTCCGTCTACACCTCGACCCGCCTCAAGGCCCGTGTCACCACCAACGCCCAACTTCGCACCGGGTCGAACCCGAACCCCTGGGAGACCGGTTGGCTGGTCACCCGCTACCAGGACCCTGAGCACTTCTACTACGCGGCGCTCAAGACCAACGGCTGGGAGCTGGGCAAGCGGGACCCGGCCTTCCCCGGCGGGCAGCGCTTCCTGGCGACCGGGTCCACACCCAGCGCCCGGGTGGGACAGGCGCAGGTCGTGGTTCTCACCACCAAGGGTTCGAAGCTCACACTGCGCATCAACGGCGACGTCGTCGCTTCGTTCACCGACAATCAGAGCCCTTACAGCAGCGGTGCAGCGGGGCTGTACACAGAGGACGCCGACGTGACGTTCGATCAGATCGCGATCACGAGCTGACCAGGGAGAACGTGATGACACGGCGATGGGCACCCGTGCTGGCGGTTCTGGGCATGCTCATCGCTCTCATCGGCACCCAGTCGCCGGCCCGCGCACAGACCACCGACTTCGGGTACACCCTGTCCATCAAGGGCGGCTACGGAACCTCCGAGGTCTCCGTGGCGATCGCGGACGGAACCCGGCCGGTCTCCTTGACGGGCAGCATCTCCTCCTCCTACACGACGCGCGGAACCATCGACGTTCTCATCAACGGGCAGCGCCGGGCCAGCGTGCCCGCCATCGGAGGAGGGCGGATAAGTGTGGCTCTGGGGGCCTCCGACGTTGAACAGGGGCACGTGATCGTCGGACTGCGGGCAGCGCTGCGCCCCGACCAGGATTGCCTGCGTGACGATCAGGCGGTGGCCACCCTGGAAGGTCCTCGACTGGCCGTTACGGGCCAGGCTGTAAGCCCGGCCACACTTGCCGAGTTCCTCGCACCTGGGCCCAGCCGCTACGTCGTGCAGGTACCTGCCGCACCGACCCCGGCCGAGCAGGCCGCCGGCCTTGACTCAGCGCTGGCCCTGCGTCACCTCTACGGCGAGACTGTCGACATCTCGCTGGCCATGGATACACCGACCACCGACACCTCGGTCCGGGTCGTGGCCGTTGAGCAGACCCAGGAGGCCCAGAATTCCCTGAGCCTCACCGGCGGGGTGCTGTTCGTGCGGGGACCCGCCGAGGGCCTTGAGCAAGCAGCCGTGTCCCTGGCCGACCCGAACGTCGGGCTGCTGGAGGTGACGTCGGTGGACGCAGTATCAGGGCAGGCCCAATACGCTCCGATCGAGGGGACGGCGAGCCTGAAGGCGGCGGGCGTCGAGTCGCTCACCGTCACCGGCATCGGCTCGGTGACCCAGACCGTGACCATGCCCCAAGCCGCCTTCGGCCGCCCAGTTTCGGGGCTGGTCTTCGACCTCGTGGGCGCATCGACCCCTGTGCTGCCTGGCCAGCAGGGGCGCGTCAACATCACCTGGAACGGGGATCTGATCACCTCGGAAACACTGACGGAGGACTCCCGCGTCCACGTCCGTTTCAGCATCTCCGCAGAGAACCTGCGCGCGGTCAATGCCCTCGACGTCGAGCTGGAGTACCTGCCCGCTGGCGGAGACTGCAGCACCCCTCCGTTGCCCGGCACCGTCGAGTTCGACACCGTCAGGAGCACCGTTACCCCGGACTTCGGGGAATCGGCAGGGCCCGGCTTCCAGAGGTTCCCCCAGGTACTCAAAGCCCAGATCCCGGTGGCGGCCGCAGGTGCCTTGGCCGTGTCCCTGCCCGAACTCGCACAGGTGCTCACGGGTGTCACCGCACCCAGTCCCCTGCAGTACACCGTGGCACTGACCGACGTCTCGGACCTCATGGACAGTGCGGGGGTGGCCACCGGGGTAAGCACCCAGCAAGCTGCGTTGCTCTCAGCACCGCTGGCCACCACGGACGATCCCGATTTCCCCGCCGGCGAGCAGGAACCCTACGCCGCACTGCAGGCCTATCAGGCGAACGGCCACGACATGCTCATCCTGTCCGGGGTCGCACCTGCATCCTCGAGCCTGGCCCAGTGGCCCGTTTCGCAGCCCGGCGGCTGGGCTTCGCTCGAGGGGCAGGCATACGTCCTGGCCGCCGATCAGCAGCAACCCGAGCCCTTCCAAACGCCCAGCACCCGACCCGACAAGCAGACACCCCAGATCGTCGTGGGCTCGGCAGTTACCCTGGCTCTTCTGCTGGTGGTCATCGTCTGGCTGCGGCGCCGGCCAAAGCAGGGCTGAGCCATGGGGTTCCTGGACTGGCTGCTGTTCGCGGTGTACTACGTCTCCTTCGTGGCGATCATCATCGGCTACGTCTGGACCGGCGTTCTCTACGTCGCCGGGAACAAGTACTTGCGCATGTGGAACGACCGGCCCATGGGCGACGAGTCAGCCTATCTTTGGGTCTTCCTGGTCCCCGCCCTCAACGAAGGGGTCACCATCGCCGACAGTGTGGCTCGCCTTCGCTCGGTGCAGGCGACCAACAAGATCGTCATGGTCATCAACGACGGCTCGGACGACAACACCGGCGCCGTGCTCGACGGCATCGCAGGTCACGACTTGGAGGTGCTCACCCGGGTTGCGCCGAATGCACGGGTCGGAAAGGCGGCAGCGCTGAACGCCGCTTTCCACCATGTGCGTGAACAGATCCTGACCAAGCCGGCGTACCAGCGGTTCGCAGCTCAGAACGTGATCTTCGGGATCGTGGATGCCGACGGCCGCCTGGCGGAGAATGCTCCACTCGCGGTGTCACGGCACTTCGACGATTCCCGAGTCGGCGGCGTACAGGTCCACGTGCACATCTACAACCAGACCAGTTGGCTCACCCGTATGCAGGGCCTGGAGTTCCAGATCTTCGGCGGGCTCTTCCAGGTGGGCAGATCGCGGTGGGGGACGGCCTTTCTCGGAGGCAACGGACAGTTCAACCGGATGACTGCACTGGAGTCGGTGGCCGATCAGGAGGGCCCGTGGTCGCACTACTTGACCGAGGACCAGGAGTTGGGCCTGCGCTGCTTGGAGGCGGGGTGGCGCGGGGAGCACGAACCGGCGACCCGGGTGTCGCAGCAGGGACTCAACGATCTGAAGCGGCTGTACCGCCAGCGCGCGCGGTGGTTCCAGGGCAACCTGCAGGTCATCAAGGACCTTGGACGACTCAACTCCGGGGATCTGTTCGGACTGCGGCGCCTTGATACAGCGATCTCGCTGATCCTGCCGGTGTTGCAGATGATCGTCGGACTGGCGCTGTTCCAAGCGCTCGTGCTGACGATCTTCTTCGGAGTGCCCTACCTCCCCTGGAGCTCCCCGCTATTGGTGGTCTTCTTCGTCCAGTTGTCGATCGGTCCCACCTTCCTGGGGGTGATGGTGGTGGGGCGCGGGCACGGTCCGGCCGGGCTGTTGCGCGCGCTGTCCGCCGCCATCCCCTACCTGCTCTACACCTGGATCATGTGGCCGGTTGTTGCCATCGGGGTCTGGAAGCAGTTGCGCGGGAGCACGACGTGGGCCAAGACCGAACGCGAGACCGTGGTCGCACCCGCGCCTTCCTGAAGCGCGGGAGGGCACAATCTGAGCCATGAGCGCGCCTATGCCCCACTTCCCCCAGGACTTCCTATGGGGAACCGCCACCTCCTCCTACCAGATCGAGGGATCACCTGATGCCGACGGTAAGGGAGCATCGATCTGGGACACGTTCTCGCACACCCCCGGAAAGATCCTCACCGGCGAGACCGGCGACGTCGCCTGCGATCACTATCGGCGCTGGGAGTCGGACCTGGACCTCTTGACCGAGGTCGGCTGCAACGCCTACCGGTTCTCGATCTCATGGCCCCGGATTCTGCCGACCGGCACGGGCGCTGTGGAGCCACGCGGACTGGACTTCTACGACCGCCTCGTGGACGGTCTGCTCTCTCGTGGCGTCGCTGCATTCCCGACGCTGTACCACTGGGATCTGCCACAGGCGCTGCAGGACGCTGGCGGCTGGTACTCCCGGGAAACCGCAACGGCCTTCGCAGAATACGCAGGAATCGTCGCCGAGCGGATCGGTGACCGGGTGGGTGGCTTCATCACCCTGAACGAACCCGCGGTGCACACCTCGATGGGCCACCTGCTCGGGGTGCATGCTCCTGGCATGTTCGACCTCGAACGGCTCTACTGGGTCACCCACCATCAACTGCTGGCCCACGGCCTGGCCGTGCAGGCAATCCGATCGGTGGGCGCCACCCCGGTGGGGGTCTCCAACAACCATCCGCCGGTCCTGCCACTCGATTCGAACTCGGCCGATGACATCCTGGCCGCGGAACGCATGGACACCCTCTTCAACCGTCAGTACCTGGATCCACTGCTGTTGGGTCGCAACCCGGTGGACGTGACCGAGGTGTACGGACCTTCGGCAGCGCAGGTCATCCGCGATGGTGACCTGGCCACGATGGCCGCGCCGCTGGACTTCCTCGGTGTGAACTACTACAACCCGCAATGGGTTCGAGCTGCCGGTGAGGACAATCCGCTGGGCTTCGAGGTGGCCGAACCACCGCAGTCTTATCCGCGGACAGCCTTCGACTGGCCGGTCGTCCCGGACAGCTTCACCGACCTGCTTCTGCGGCTGCATTGGGACTACCCCACGCTGCCACCCATGCTCATCACCGAGAACGGCACCTCGTGGCCAGAACCCGTGCACGACCAGTTCCGCGTGGAGTACCTCGAAGCACATGTCCGGGCGGTGGCTGCGGCGATGTCCGAAGGGGCCGACATTCGCGGGTACTTCGTGTGGACGTTGATGGACAACTTCGAGTGGGCTGAGGGCACCCGTCAGCGATTCGGCCTGGTCAACGTCGACTTCGACACCCAGCAGCGCACCGTGCGCGACTCCGGTCGCTGGTACCGCAGGCTCACCGCGGGCGAACTGTAGCGATCCCAAGACACCAGTGGGCCCCGGGTCTGGCGGAACCGGGGCCCACTGTGGACTTCCCGAGGGAGGCGACGGGAAGTGTCTTTGGATTACAAAAGGCGGAACACCAGGCAGCGCGCCTGCAAAGACAACTGAGCTGCGTCTTGACCATTCGACCCGTGCATCAGGTCGAGCACCTTGCGCAACTCCAGCAGGTCAGGTGGCGGCTGGTTGAACCGGGGTTGCACGAAGGGAAGGAACTCAGCGGACAGCCAGGCGATCAATCGTTGGCACTCGGGGACGCCGGTGTACCCGTCGTCCACCGCCGCGACCACTTCCAGTACAAGCCGGTCGGCGGTCTGATTGACCTCTTCGTTGGCCGGGGTGTACGCCACTCGCGGAGCGGGTATCGACACTGTTCTCTCAATCACCACGGTGCACCTCCAGACAACGTAATCAAATCGTGACCTTTTGTGCGACCATCTGAACACACGTATCCGGTTCTGTCCACCCCGCATTCGGTTGATCCGAATCACCCTACGTACCCGGACGACGGGCGGGTGCTCACAGATCGTGGGCGTCGATGATCCGGTAGGCGTAGCCCTGCTCAGCGAGGAAACGCTGCCGGTGCGAGGCGAACTCAGCGTCCACGGTGTCGCGGGTGACCACCGTGTAGAAGTGCGCGGTAGCCCCGTCGGTCTTGGGACGCAGCACCCGCCCCAGCCGCTGAGCCTCCTCCTGACGCGACCCGAAGGTCCCCGACACCTGGATGGCCACCCGGGCCTGCGGCAGGTCGATCGAGAAGTTGGCGACCTTGCTCACAACCAGAACCCGGATCTCACCGGTGCGGAACGCCTGGAAGAGTCGCTGGCGCTCGGAGACCTTCGTCTTGCCGGTGATCAGCGGAGCGTCAAGGCCCTCTGCGAGATCCTCCAGCTGGTCGAGGTACTGCCCGATGACCAGGATCTGGTCCTCGCCGTGCTGATCGATCAACCGGCGCACGATGTCTGTCTTCGCCTCGGCGGTGGCAGCCAACCGGTAACGATCCTCGGGTTCGGCCAATGCGTAGACCATACGGTCGGCATCCGGCAGACTCACCCGGATCTCGCAGCAGTCGGCCGGTGCGATGTAACCCTGCGCCTCGATCTCGCGCCATGGCGCGTCGAAACGCTTGGGGCCGATGAGGGAGAAGACATCGGACTCCCGGCCATCCTCACGCACCAGGGTCGCCGTCAAGCCGATCCGCCGACGGCTCTGGATGTCGGCGGTGAACCGGAAGACCGGCGCCGGCAACAGATGCACCTCGTCATAGATGATCAGGCCCCAGTTGCGGGCGTCGAACAACTCCAAGTGTGCATACACACCTTTGCGCTTGGAAGTGAGGATCTGGTAGGTCGCGATCGTGACCGGCCGGATCTCCTTGACCTGACCGCTGTACTCCCCGATCTCCTCGGCCGTCAGGCTCGTGCGGGCAATCAGTTCGTCGCGCCACTGACGAGCCGCCACCGTGTTGGTGACCAGGATCAAAGTGGTCACCTCGGCCATGGCCATACTGGCCGCCCCGACGATGGTCTTACCGGCCCCGCATGGCAGCACCACCACCCCGGAACCCCCGTGGAAAGCGTTCTCGGCGGCCTGCCTCTGGTAGTCGCGCAGGTCCCACCCCTGCTCCCGCAGAGCGATCGGGTGCTGTTCGCCGTCGACGTAGCCGGCCAGATCATCAGCGGGCCAACCGATCGCGAGCAGAGCCTGCTTGAGCCTGCCCCGTTCACTGGGGTGCACCGCGATGGTTGTCTCGTCCACCCGCTCGCCGAGCATGGCGGCTGTCTTCCGGTGGCGCGTGACCTCGGTCAGCACGGCGTTGTCGTGCCCGACCAGCACGAGGCCGTGGGCGGGGTGGTTGTGCAGTTCCAGGCGACCGTAGCGGCTCACGGTCTCGGTGATGTCCAGCAGCAGCGCAGGTGAGACCGGGAAGCGGGAGAAGCGCACGAGCGTGTCCACGATCTGCTCGGCGTCGTGCCCAGCAGCACGGGCGTTCCAGAGCCCGAGATTTGTCAAGCGGTAAGTGTGCACGTGTTCCGGCGAACGCTCCAACTCGGCGAACACCGCAATCTCGCGCCGACAGTCGTCGGCCTGCGGATGGTCCACTTCCAGCAGCAACGTGTGGTCACTCTGAACGATCAACGGTCCGTCGGTCATTGCCCACTGCCGAACGCCGCGATGCGGGCGACCGGGATCGAACTGGCCCGGCCAGCGGTGAGGCTCCACGCCGTGAGCTGCCCGCCGCGAAGTTCCAGGGGTTCGACCAGTTCTGTGCGGGTCCCTTCGGAGTCGCTGATCTGCAGCCACAACCGGGTCCCCGCGGACACCGCGTCGCGGCACACGTCGACAACCGTCTGCGCATCGCCTTGGGTGAGCGCAGGCGCGGTGGCCTGCTGGGGGTCGGCCCCGGACCGCAGATGCTCGACAAGCCGCGAGACCGTGGCCGCATCGGGTTCGGGCTCGGGGCGCGGATGGTCCAGTGGCTTGGGCAGTGCCGCCGCCTGCAGCGCCTGCGCGCTGACGCCGTGTTCGGCCAGACGGCGTACGACCACGTCCACCGGCAGGTCGGAGACGAAGACCCGCGGACCGATCTGCTGGAGTCCGACCTGATGAGCCGCCTCGTGGTCCTGCTCGGGCACCTCCACCACCGAGGCGCTGTACACGCGCGCCAACGACGTGCGGGCTGCGTCCTGAATCATGTACTCGACCGGTTGCGGAATTGGCGTCCTCGACGCCTTACCCAACTGCTCGAGGATCTGCGCGGGTTCCCCTGCTGCCACCGTCGCACGCACTCTGGCCAGATCGAGGCGATGCAGGCTCATCGGGCCCCAGGAGTCAACCACCGAGATCCCTTCCAGCAACTGCCAGGTCGGCGCATCCACCACCGCCGGAGCCATGATCGTGGCGTCGGGCTGCACCACGAGACTGCCTTCGCCTTGCAGGTCCGGCAGCAGATCCGCTGCCGCTTGGGGGTCATCGGGAAGCAGGTCAAGGGCTGCTGTGGCCACCTGCGCCTCGATCAGACCCAGGTGCACAAGCTCGGCCTGGATGTCACTGACCTGTGTCAGAGCATCATGCATACGTGGCAGCGCCCATGCGACGACCGATGCTGCGGTCCCGGTGTCGGCCCTGACGCCACTGGGCCAGACCCGCATCACGTGCCTGCGGTGACTGGCGAAACGAGGCTGGTCGGTAGTGGTCAAGCAGCCCAAGGCCTCAGGACGACAGGCCAGCAGAGTTCTGTTGCTGGGAAGCCACGCCGTGATCAGGTCCAGCCACATGGTCCTCGGCCCGGAAGCCAGCCACGTGGAGGCCAGTTCGGTCGGGCCGGCTCCGGCCTCCGAACCCCCGACAAGCCCAGCAACACTGGCCAGTTCCAGCCACACGACAAGGTCGTCGATCGGCACCCGCAGGCGGCTGGCCCGGTCGGTCAGGGCGCGGCGGGGAACACCCCTGGTCTCGTGCCACGGCAGTGGTTCACGTCGCAGCTCACCCAGGATGTAGCGCACACCGGCCACTGGGGCCCACAAGAGCGAGCCCGAAGCCGGGTCGGCGCTCGGCGAAAGGTCCGGCGGGGATGCTGGGCGCAGGTAAGAGCCATCCCGCAGCACCAGCGACCACTCCCTGGGCAGCACGTAGCGTTCACCACGCGAGATCATCAGAGGATTCGGTTCGTCCGAGACCGGGTTCTCCCACACCAAACGTTCAAGCAGTTGCTCGTCGAGTTCACCTGCTGCAGCCCTGATGGCAGCCTCGTCGACAGTCACATGCCCAGCCCCTGCCAGGCCGCACGGGTGGGCGCCGAAGGCCTCGCGCGCGCAGCGGATCGGGTGCAGTTGTGGCCACCCCCACAAGAGCGCCATCTCCCGCAGGCGCGTCACCGCCTCGCGAATGAGCGCATCATCATCGGGAAGCACCTCGAGCACTTCCTCGATGGTCGCGTTCTGCAGGCTCGAGAACACCTCGAGGACACGCAACTCGGTCGTGGTCAGCGATTGTAAGGCCTCCAGCACACTGGCGTCATCGGCGGCCCGCTTGGCCAGCTGTCCCAAGTCGGCGGGCAGCGGGTGAAGCAGGTCGGGACGCATCGTCAGCAGGGTCCGGATCTGGGCAGCATCACGAGCCCGCAGGTCATCGGCCAATGAACGCGGGCTGGGGGTGGGCGCAGAAGTAGCCATTCGCACTACGTTACGTACATGTCCTCCCCACGCGCGAACGCGGTCCTGGGTTTGCACGCCGACCTCGCCGGTCGGCCGGGTCTGCTCGTCGCCTTCTCGGGCGGTGTGGACTCGGCCTTCCTGCTCGCCGCGGCCCTGCGCGCCTTGCCCGCCGAGCACGTTCTGGGCGTCACGGCAGTGAGCCCGTCCCTTCCCCAGGCCGAGCGAGACGCCGCTCGCCGGTTGGCCGAAAACCTGGGAGCCAGACACATCGAAGTAACCACTGACGAACTGCAACGTGATGGTTACCGCCAGAACAGCACGTCGCGCTGCTACTTCTGCAAGGCGGAGTTACTCGACACGGTGACCGGGTACCTGGTCGAGCTTCCGTCGGGTTCATTGGTCGCCACAGGGACCAACGCCGACGACATGGTCGCTGGATTCCGACCGGGAATCCGCGCCGCGGCGGCGCGCGCCGCCATCACACCATTGGCTGACGCGGGTCTCACGAAGAACGATGTCAGGACCCTCGCCCGGGAGTGGGGGCTGTCCGTGTGGGACAAACCGCAGGCCGCCTGCCTGTCCAGCCGGATCGCCTACGGGATCCAGATCTCAGCCCCACGGCTCGCACGGGTGGAGGCCGCCGAGGTTGCCGCCCGGGACTGCCTGTCCACCCACCAGGTGCGTTCCCACAACCTGCGGGTGCGCGACCTCGGCGATGCCGCGCGCATCGAGATCGATGCCGAGGTTGCCACACTGCCCGGGCAGTGGCGGGAGGCTCTGGTGGCCGCGGTTCGATCAACCGGTTTCGAGCAGGCCGAAATCGACCCGCGCGGATTCAGATCCGGGTCTATGAACGAGGGGCGCTGACAGCACCTTTGATCACCCTGCGCCGCCGGCGGGACTGAGTCCACAGCCACCCGAGCAGGATCGCGAAACCGACCCCGCTGAGCATCGCCAGGAACCACAGCACCGGAATCACGGGGGCTTGCTCGAATACCAGTCGCGACAAGCACCAGCAGTGCTACCAGGACGCCGGCGCCGAACAGGGCCAGCCCCAAACCCACCGACCGAGAGCGCATGGCTCCACGGTACGCGCCGGGCATCGGTGGTCGGGCTCAGAGGTCCCAGGCCGGCTGGATGACATTGACGATCAACGCAGCCTTCTCGTCCAGCGACATGAAAGCCGCGTCGGCAGCAGCCAGTGTCGCGGCGTAAAGATCCTGGATCTCCCACTGAGCCTCGGTCGCGAGCAGGTGCATCTCCCGGCTCAGGCTCGTCCCGCTCATCAGTCGGTTGTCGGTGTTGAGGGTGACTGCGAACCCGAGGTCGTTGAGCAGAGTCACAGGGTGTTCGGCGATCGAGTCCGCGATCCCTGTCTGAAGGTTCGACGAGGGGCAGACCTCAAGCGGGATCTGCCGGTCGCACACGTATTGCGCCACGTCACCCAGGAACGCATCATCGCCGTTGATCTCAATGTCCTCGACTATGCGCACCCCGTGGCCGAGCCGCTCAGGAGCGCACGTGGCCAAGGCGTCGACGATGCTGGGGATGCCGACTGCCTCTCCCGCGTGGATCGTGTACCGGCACATGGCGGCACGAAGGCGGGCGAAGGGGTCTGCGAACAGCGATGCCGGGAAACCGTCCTCGGGCCCGGCGATGTCCATCCCGACGACGCCGTCATCGCGGAACGCCACTACGAGGTCGGCCACCTCTTCGCCGCGATCGGACTGCCGCATGGCGCACAGCAGGGCGTTGACCGTGATCGGCAGATCCGTGTCGAACCCGTCCAACGCTGCTTCGACCGCTTCGGCCATCGACAGGCCACCGGCAGTGAACAGTTCCGGGGCGAATCGGACCTCGGCGTAGACCACGCCGTCCTCGGCGAGATCCTGCGCACATTCAGCGGCCACCCGCCGGATCGCGTCGGCGCTCTGACACACCGACACCGTGTGTTCGAAGGTCTCCAGGTAACGCACCAACGATCCGCTGTCGGCAGCGTCCACGAACCAGGCGCCGAGTTCGTCGGGGTCGGTGGTGGGCAGCCGGTCGTAGCCGCATTCGCGGGCGAGATCAATGACCGTGGCCGGACGAAGCCCACCGTCGAGGTGGTCGTGAAGCAGGACTTTGGGCAGGGCACGGATCTCTTCGAGTCGCATGCTCTGATCCTCTCAGACCTCGTGGCCGAGGTCAGAGGGCCCAAAGGCACTGGGCAACAGGTCGTCGAGGGTCTTGATCCCGTCGGGATGGTCGATCAGCAACTCGGGGCCGCCGAACTCGTACAACAACTGCCGGCACCTTCCGCAGGGCATCAGAAGCGCACCCTCGCCGTCGCAACACGAGAAGGCGACCAGCCGGCCTCCCCCACTCATCCGCAGGGCGCCCACGAGGGTGCACTCGGCGCACAGGGTGAGACCGTATGAGGCGTTCTCGACGTTGCATCCGGACACTATCCGGCCGTCGTCCACCAGCGCCGCTGCCCCGACGGGGAACTTCGAGTACGGGACGTAGGAGCCGGTCAAGGCCCGTCTGGCGTGCTCGCGCAGCGCCTCCCAATCGGTCATGACTTCTTGTACGGGATGCCGTCGGCCGCAGGGGCCCTGACCTTCCCGACGAGGCCTGCCACGGCCAGCAACGTGGCCAGGTAGGGGGTCATGAGCATGAACTCACTGGGGATCGGAGTGCCGATGATGCTCAGGACGCTCTGCAGGTTGTCGGCGAATCCGAAGAACAGCGCGGCGGCCAGGGCGCCCAGTGGCTTCCAGCGCCCGAAGATGACAGCTGCCAGTGCGATGAAGCCCTTGCCGGCAGTCATCTCCTTGCCGAACGCGCCGACCGACGCGACCGTGAAGAAGGCTCCGCCGAGTCCCGCCACAGCCCCGCCAAGAAGCACGTTGCGGAAACGCACCGAGTTGACCTTGATGCCGACGGTGTCGGCGGCGGTCGGGTGCTCACCGACTGCCCGGACCCGCAAGCCCCACTTCGTGCGGAACAGCGCGATGTTGATGACGATCACGATGATGTACATCGCGTAGACCACGATGTTCTGGTTGAAGAGGATCGGACCCACGATCGGGATGTCGCTGAGCACCGGGATGGGTACCGGCGAGAACGTGGGCGGGGAGTTCCAGGTCTCCTGGTTGGGTGCCAGCAGCCGCCCGTAGAGGAACGAAGTCAGGCCAACTGCCAACACGTTGAGCACGACGCCGAGAATCACCTGGTCGACGAAGTACTTGATCGCGAAGACTGCGAGCAGCAACCCGATGAACAAACCACCCAGAGGCGCGGCGATCAGGCCCAGATAGGCGTTCTGGGTCAGGCTTGCGACAACCGCGGCGACGAAAGCACCGGTGAGCAACTGACCTTCGATCGCGATGTTGATGACACCCGCGCGTTCGCACAGGATGCCCGACATCGCACCGAAGACAAGCGGCACAGCCAGCAGCAGGGACCCCTGCAACAGCCCCACCAGGTTGATGGTGCTCCCGGCCACAGCCCATGAAAGGAAGCCCAGGACGAAGAAGATCCCGAACACACTCGTGTAGGGCCACAGTGGCTTCTCCTTGCGCGCCGCGAACAGCGCACCCACAGCTCCCAGTAGGGCGATAACACTGAACACGATCGCGCTGATCTTGGCCGGCAGTGTCACATCGGGCAGGGCCAGCGCCTCGTCGCCCAGCGTCAGCTGGAACGTGACGTCCTCGCCCGCCTCGGTGAAGAAACCGAAGATCACGATGGCGAAGATCCCCAGCCCGATCAGGACCTTCACCAACCGGGGGACCGGAGGTGTGATGTCGACTTCGGGCAATGCCTCTGGCGCGGGGGCGACTGCGGTGCTCATCCGTTCCATCCCTTCGCGGTCTGCATGAAACCGGCACTGCCGGTCTCAGGAAGCCTGAATATCGATCTGACCAACGGTGGTGCTGCGATGAACAAGACGATCAGGGCCTGGATCACCAGCACGATGTCGATCGGCGTGCCGGTCTGGGTCTGCATGTTCAATCCCCCGGCCCGCAGGCCACCGAACAGCAACCCGGCTGCGACGACACCCCAGGGGTTCGCGCGGCCCAGGAGCGCAACAGTGATCGCATCGAACCCGATTCCCGCCGAGATACCGCCGGTGAGCGATTTCTCGGTACCCAGCACCTGGGCACTGCCGGCCAGTCCGGAGAGACCGCCGGCGATGAGCATGACGAGCAGGTACATCCTCGACACGTTCATCCCTGCTGTTCGCGACGCGCTGGCGTTGGCACCCACCGCGCGGAACTGGAAGCCGAGGGTGGACCTGTTGAGCAACCAGGACACGAAGGCTGCAGCCAAGATCGCGATGATGATGCCCGCGTGCACACGCCACTCGTCCAGGATCGTCGGATACTCCGCACCTGAGTTCACTGGAGGGCTGATGGGGTCCTGCCGGCCCTCGCGCAGGAAGGCGGGCTTGGTGAGAAGGTAGGCCACCAGATAGATCGCGATCCAGTTCAGCATGATCGTCGTGATGACCTCGTGGGCACCGGTCTTGGCCTTGAGGAAACCGGCAATGCCACCCCACAGCGCTCCCCCGATGAAGGCTCCGATGATCGCCAGGGGCAGGTGGATGAACAAAGGCATGTCGAACTGGAAACCGATGAACGACGCGAAGATCGCGCCCAGGATGATCTGGCCCTCGGCGCCGATATTGAACAGTCCCGCACGGAACGCCAGCGCGACCGACAAACCACCGAGGATCAAGGGCGTGGCCATTGTGATGGTCTCGCTCAGGGGCTTCAGGGCCGCGACCAGCCCCTCCGTGGACAACTTCTCGGGGTTGAACACCATTCCCGTGAGAAGGGCCTTGTAGGCCTCGGAAACCGCTGTCCAGGCGGCGCTGAGCGTCTCCAGGGGTGCGGCAAAGAAGTAACTGCTCGCATCCTGCACAGCCGGGTCCGACAGCGCGATGAAGAAAGCGCCGATGATCAGGGCCAGCACGATCGACAGGAAGGTGATCCCGGCGGTCCCGCTGAGGGCCGTGCGCAGCCGACTGGGCGTCTTGGTGGTGGTCTCGTCACTCATTGCTGGTCACCCCTGCCATCAGAAGGCCGATATCGTCTCGCGAGGTCTCGGGTCCGACCATCCCGATGATGGCGCCGCGGTACATGACCGCGATCCGGTCGGACAGAGCGAAGATCTCGTCGAGTTCACTGCTGATGATCAAGACCGCGGCACCACGGTCGCGTTCGGCCACGATCCGCTTGTGCAAGAACTCGATGGATCCGACGTCCACCCCTCGGGTGGGTTGGGAGGCCACGAGGATGCTCAGTTCCCGCGACATCTCTCTGGCCATGACAACCTTCTGCTTGTTGCCGCCGGAAAGCGACGACACCGGCGCCTGCGCGCCTTGGGTTCGCACGTCGAACTCCTCGATCAACTCCACCGCCCGCGAGTCGATCACGGCCGACTTCATGACGCCGTTGGCCGAGTAGGGCGCGTTCTTGATCTGGTCGAGGACCAGGTTCTCAGTCACCGTGAAGGAACCGATCAGACCATCGTGCTCGCGGTCCTCGGGCACGTAGCCGACACCCGAGTCGAGGATGGCCCGCGGCGTGCGCCCCAGAAGATCCTTGCCCTCCAGTGACAGCGATCCGGTGACTTCCCCTTCGAACAGTCCCGTCAGGACCTGCGCCAGTTCGGTCTGCCCGTTGCCCTGGACCCCGGCCACCCCGAGGATCTCTCCGGCGCGCACCTCGAAGTTGAGGTCGCGCAGGATGGGCCGGCCCTCCAGGTCAGCCGCTGATAGCTCTTTGACCTCGAGGACGGGCTTGCCGGGATTCGCCGGCGGCTTGTCCACCGTGAGGCTGACCTCGCGGCCCACCATCATCCCTGCCAGTTCGGCCTGGGTCGCCTCCGGCGTGGCCTCCCCCACCACCCGACCACGACGGATCACCACGATGCGGTCGGCGGCTGCTCGTACTTCACGCAGTTTGTGAGAGATGAAGACGATGCTGGTGCCCTTGGCCTTGAGATCTTTCATGATCCCGAGCAACTCGTCGGTCTCCTGCGGCGTCAGGACCGCCGTCGGCTCATCCAGGATCAGCACCCCGGCGTCGCGCACGAGGGCCTTGATGATCTCGACGCGCTGCTGTACGCCCACGGGGAGGTCCTCCACCAGGGCGTCGGGGTCGACGTCCAGGCGATAGGCCTGCGACACCCTGCGCACCTCCTCGCGCGCCGCTTCGATGTCGAGGAACGCACCCTTGGTGTGCTCGTGGCCGAGCATGACGTTCTCAGCCACGGTGAACGGCGGGATCAGCATGAAGTGCTGATGGACCATGCCGATCCCCGCGTTCATGGCATCGCCGGGCCCCTCGAAGTCCTCCACGACATCGTTGACGAGGATCTCGCCGCTGGTCGGCTCCAAGAGACCGTAGACGACGTTCATCAGCGTGCTCTTGCCAGCACCGTTCTCCCCGAGCAGGGCGACGATCTCACCCGGGTTGACCACCAAGGAGATGTCCTCGTTGGCCGCGAAGTCGCCGAACTTCTTCGTGATGTTGCGCAACTCGAGTTTCACGCGATCCTCCTAAATGGCGATGAGGGGTCCAAGCGATGTGCCTGGACCCCTCATACCGTTTGGTTATCAGCTCGCCGAGGGCTGCGGCTGGTTGGGCGACGTCACCTCGATGGTGCCGTCGATGATGCCCTGCCTGATCTCGTCCAACTGGGTCTTCAGTTCGGCCGGGACCTGGTCCTCGAAGTCGTGGAACGGGGCGAGCCCGGTGCCGTCGTTCTCCAGGGTTCCGACGTACTCCTCATTGGTGAACTCGCCGTTGACGGCCTGGCCGATGGTGTCGGTCACCGCGATGTCGATCTTCTTGAGCACCGAGGTCAGGAAGACGTCCTTGTACTGCGGAGCGGACTCGTAGCCGTCGCTGTCGACCCAGATGATGTCGGCCTTACCGGTCGTCTGGGCCTCCTTGGCAGCACCGAGACCCACCGGTCCGGCGACCGGGAAGATGATGTCCGCACCCTGCTGGATGAAGTTCTTCGCCAGTTGCTGCCCCTTGGCCTGGTCCTCGAAGCCACCTGCCATGGACCCGGCGTCGGGCTTGTTCTGGTCCCAACCGAGAACCTCGACGTTGGTGCCGTTCTGCTCGTTGTAGTACTGCACGCCCTCCCAGTAACCGTCCATGAACGCGGTCACCGACGGAATGGCCAGACCACCGAAAGTGGCAACCTTGCCGGTCTGGCTCATGCCCGCGGCCAGGTATCCGGCGAGGAAGGACGACTGTGCAGTGTTGAACACCAGGCCCTTCATGTTGTCGATCTCCGGGTCGCTGGCAGCGTCGACGATGGCGAACTTCTCGTCGGGGTTCTGGGTCGCGCCTTCCTTTGTGGCGTCCTCCATCAGGAACCCGACGGTGACGATGATGCCGCAGTCGTCATTCACGAGGGCGTTGATGTTCGGGGCGTAGTCGGTCTGGCTCTTGGACTCCAGGAACTTCTCCTGGACGCCGAACTCCGCGACGGCATCCTGCACACCCTTGTAGGCAGAGGCGTTGAAGGAGCGGTCATCGATGCCGCCGGCATCGGACACCATGCAGGCCAAGAAGTCGCTATTACCCGACGCCGCGGGCGACGCACTGCTGCCCGAATCGGACGGGGCACTGCCGCAGGCTCCCAGGGTCAGAGCTGCGGCCGCACCTATAGCGACCAGACTGAACTTCCTCATATTTCCTCCCAGACGTGGACTCGTAGATGACCTTACGCGCGCCTTACATGGTCTGTCTCGTGACATGCCGGAACTTGCGTGGGCGTGATACGGGCACGTTGGCCCGAATGTGTGGTCTCGCGACAGTCCGAACACACCCGGCCGCAGGGCTCCGGCGACCGAGTCCGGCCGGGTAATCGGACATTCGCCACCTAAGGGGGCGGTGGCACGACCAGTTGCCCGAGCGCCGACTAGCATGGCGAAGTAACCACCGCCCGAGGAGGTATCTGTGCCCAGCGCTTCAGTCGGCACGCTCTACCGAGGCCATGCGGGGATGTGGACCTGGGTCGCGCATCGCATCACCGGTGTGGCCGTCTTCTTCTTCCTGCTCGTCCATGTCCTGGACACCGCCCTGGTCCGGGTGTCGCCGGATGCCTACGACCTGGTGATCGCGACCTACAAGACCCCGCTGGTCAACCTCATGGAGGTCGGCCTGGTCGGTGCGGTCCTGTTCCACGCGCTCAACGGGATCCGGATCATCCTGGTCGACTTCTGGTCCAAGGGTCCGCGGGTGCAGCGGCAGATGACCTGGGCCATCATGGCGATCTGGTTGGTGCTTATGATCCCTGGCGCCTACTTCATGCTCATCCACACCGTCGAGTCGTTGTTCGGGAGCACCTCATGAGCGCGCCGGCCCTCAACCTGCCCAAGTCGGCCCGCAGCGGTGGCCGCACGAACTACGAGATGTGGTCCTGGATCTTCATGCGGGTGTCCGGCATCGTGCTGGTCTTCCTGGTCCTGGGTCACCTGCTGATCATGAACATCCTCGATGGCGGCGTACAGCGCATCAACTTCGCGTTCGTAGCCGGTCGCTGGAGCAGCCCGTTCTGGCAGATCTGGGACCTGCTGCAGTTGTGGCTGGCCATGATCCACGGCGCCAACGGCCTGCGCACGATCATCAATGACTACTCCGAGCGCGACCAGACCCGGTTCTGGCTCAAGGCGGCGCTGCTCACCGCCACGGTTTTCACCATCGCACTGGGAACACTCGTGATCTTCACCTTCGACCCCGCGATCAGTTGAGGTAGATGATGCAAATCCATCAGTACGACGTCGTCATCGTCGGCGCAGGTGGCGCCGGGATGCGGGCCGCCCTTGAGTCCGGCACCCGCGCCCGCACCGCCGTTCTCACCAAGCTGTACCCCACGCGCTCGCACACAGGCGCCGCACAAGGCGGCATGTGCGCCGCGCTGGCGAACGTGGAAGAGGACAACTGGGAGTGGCACACCTTCGACACGATCAAGGGCGGCGACTACCTGGTTGACCAGGATGCCGCCGAGATCATGTGCAAGGAGGCCATCGACGCGGTCATCGACCTCGAGAAGATGGGTCTTCCGTTCAACCGCACGCCAGAAGGCCGCATCGACCAGCGTCGCTTCGGCGGCCACACGCGCAACCACGGTGAGGCAGCCGTACGTCGTGCCTGCTACGCCGCGGACCGCACCGGGCACATGATCCTGCAGACGCTCTACCAGAACTGCATCAAGCAGGGTGTCGAGTTCTACAACGAGTACTACGTGCTGGACCTGGTGATGTCCGAGGACGGCCAGCGAACCGCGGGCGTGGTCGCGCTGGAACTGGCAACCGGCAAGTTGCACGTGTTCCGCGCCAAGTCGGTGGTGTTCGCCACTGGTGGTTTCGGCAAGGTCTACAAGACCACGTCCAACGCGCACACCCTCACCGGCGACGGCATCGGCATCGTCTGGCGTAAGGGCCTGCCACTGGAGGACATGGAGTTCTACCAGTTCCACCCGACCGGTCTGGCCGGCCTTGGCGTACTGCTGACCGAGGGCGCCCGCGGCGAGGGTGGCATCCTTCGCAACAAGGACGGCGAGCGGTTCATGGAGCGCTACGCCCCCACGATCAAGGACCTCGCGCCACGCGACATGGTCGCCCGCGCGATGGTGCAGGAAGTGCGTGAAGGCCGCGGGGCGGGCCCGGACTCCGACTATGTGTACCTGGACCTGACCCACCTTCCAGCCGAGCAGATCGAAACGAAGCTGCCCGACATCACCGAGTTCGCGCGCACCTACCTGGGCGTGGACCCGATCACCGAGTTGGTGCCGGTCTTCCCGACGGCCCACTACGCCATGGGCGGCATCCCGACGAACATCGAGACCGAGGTCCTTCGCGACAACGACACCGTCGTGCCGGGTCTGTATGCGGCCGGCGAATGCGCATGTGTGAGCGTGCACGGGGCCAACCGTTTGGGAACGAACTCCCTGTTGGACATCAACGTGTTCGGCCGCCGGGCCGGGATCGCCGCGGCCGAGTACGCCGTCGGCGCGGAGTTGCCGGACCTGCCGGAGGATCCGGCGGCGTTCGTCGCGAACATGGTCGAGGGACTTCGCGAGGCGACCGGTGGCGAGCGGGTCGGCGAGATCCGCAAGGCCATGCAGGAGACCATGGACATGAACGCCCAGGTCTACCGCACGGAGACCACCCTCAAGCAGGCCTTGTCCGACGTCCAGGAGTTGCAGCGGCGCTATCGCAACGTGGCGATTCACGACAAGGGGCAGCGCTACAACACCGAGTTGCTGGAAGCGATCGAGTTGGGCTTCCTTCTCGATCTTGCCGAGGTGCTCGTGGTGGGTGCCATCGAGCGCAAAGAGTCACGCGGCGGCCACGCCCGGGAGGACTACCAGGCACGTGACGACGTGAACTTCATGCGTCACACCATGGCCTACCGCCACGTCGGTGAGGACGGCGAACCCAGCGTGCGTCTCGACTACAAACCCGTGATCGTCACCCGGTACCAACCGATGGAGCGCAAGTACTGATGACCACCACAGTTCCCGAGCAGATCAAACGTCTCGACGTCACGTTCAAGATCGCCCGGTTCATCCCGGAGACCGACGAGGAACCGCACTACGAGCAGTACTCGGTGCAGGCCTTGCCCACCGACCGTGTGCTCACCGTGCTGCAGCAGATCAAGGACGAGATCGATGGCACCTTGACGTTCCGGCGCTCGTGCGCGCACGGCATCTGCGGCTCGGACGCGATCCGGATCAACGGCCGGAACCGATTGGCGTGCAAGACCCTCATCAAGGACCTGAACATCAAGAAGCCTGTCATCATCGAGGCGATCAAGGGCCTACCCCTTGAGAAGGACCTTGTGGTGGACATGGAACCGTTCTTCCAGGCCTACCGCGACGTGATGCCGTTCCTGATCCCCGAGGGCCACGAGCCGGTGCGCGAGCGCCTGCAGTCCGCAGAGGACCGCGCCATCTTCGACGACACCACCAAGTGCATCTTGTGTGCCTGCTGCACGACCTCCTGCCCGGTGTTCTGGAGCGACGGCCAGTACTTCGGCCCCCAGGCGATTGTGGGCGCCCACCGGTTCATCTTCGACTCCCGCGACCAGGGCACCGACCTGCGCCTGGACATTCTGAATTCGCAAGAGGGTGTGTGGCGCTGCCGCACGACCTTCAACTGCACCGACGCCTGCCCGCGCGGCATCGAGGTCACGAAGGCGATCCAGGAAGTCAAGCGCGCACTGATGTTCCGCCGGGACTGACGCCCGCGGTGACCTTCCCGCCGTTGCCCGCGTTAGAGGTTGTGGTCCTCGTTAGCGAATCCACGCGTTGTTTCGCTAACCAACAGCACAACCTCTAACCAGGAGCACCGAGCGGTCCGCCGGCCTGCGGGAAGAAGCTGAAGCACGGCCCAAGACCGCCCGCGTTAGAGGTTGTAGTCCTCGTTAGCGAATCCACGCGTTGTTTCGCTAACCAACACGCACAACCTCTAACCAGGAGCACCGAGCGGTTCGAGAGCGGTCCGCCGACCTGCGGGAAGAAGCTGAAGCACGGCCCAAGACCGCCCGCGTTAGAGGTTGTAGTCCTCGTTAGCGAATCCACGCGTTGTTTCGCTAACCAACAGCACAACCTCTAACCAGGAGCACCGAGCGGTTCAAGAGCGGCCGCCGACCGCCAAGGGCTTAGACCACTCCGCCGTGCTCGGGGTGCAGTGGTGATTCGGGGGCCGGTTTCTCAAGGGGGCGGTAGGTGTAGAAGAACGTGCAGCCACCTGGGCCCACGTCTGTGACTGCGTGCGGCACGGTCGGGGGGATGTAGATGTATGACCCCTGGCCCAGGCGCTTGCCGACCATCGTGCATTCGCCGTCGAGGATCAGGATGTGGTGATGGGCAGCGTGATGCACGTGCTCTGGATTCTGCTCACCCTCGTCCACGTGCATGAGCCCGAGGGTCACGTCACCGGACTGCCACAGCAGCTTCTGATACACACCGGCAATGCCCGGGATCGGCTCCCACGCCATGGCTTCGATGTCCTGCCCACTGCTCACGATCAGTGTGCCGAGGTCGTCCCTGTTCATCACTCACACCGCCTCTCCTGTGCCCACCCTATTCCCCGTCCGGCGACGTTCCGCAGTGGATCTGCAACCGGTCACGATCCCCAGCGTGGCGCAGCCCGAATCCCCCGAATTGGGCACTTATTGTGATGCCTAATGCGTACCACAATCATCGTCTCAGCAGCAGTCATCTCACTGCTGGTCGCCGCTCCCGCTTGGGCCGAAGAAGCCGTCGAACCGGCTGCGAGTCCAACTCCGACCGCAGCCGCCGGTATTGAGATTCCGAACTTCGCGACCAAAGCGTGGATCGTCGCGGACGCGGAGTCCGGGGACATCCTCGCCGGCCAGGACTACACGGTTGCGCGCCCGATGGCCTCGACCTTGAAGACCCTGACGGCCCTCACTCTGCTTCCGCGCCTGCAGATGGACAGCACCTACGTGGCAGAGGCGCGCGAGACGCTGACCGAGGGCATGCACGTGGGTGTGCTGGCCGGGCAGAGGTACACCGTCTCGCAGTTGTTCCACGGCATGATGATGCGCAGCGGCAACGATGCCGCAATAGCTCTGGCCGACGCTTACGGGTACCAGCGCACGCTGGACGCGATGAACGCCGAGGCTGCCCGGGTGGGAGCGACTTCCACCAAGGCGATGTCCCCTAACGGGCTTGACCGCCCCGGCCAGGTGACCACCGCGGCCGATCTCGCCCAGATCTACCGGATTGCAATCCAGGACCCCCGACTGCAGGAGATCCTCACCGCACGCGAGGCGGAGTTCCCAGCACAACTACCCAAGGATCCGAAGCAAGCCGCAACCACCTTCACGATCTTCAACCACGACACCCTGCTCAACACCAACTACCCCGGCTTCAAGGGCGCCAAGAGCGGTTTCACCAGCCAGGCCGGCCGAACCTACGTCGCGTCTGCCGACCAGAACGGTCGCACCCTGGTGGTCGCGCTGCTCGGCATCGGCGGCGGCACGACCCAGACTGCGCGCCAGGTGCTGGACTGGGCGTTCGCGAACGTCGATGATCTGTCGCCTGTCGGACAGTTGCCTGAGCCGCAGGAGGCCGGTGAAGTCGTTGCGGAGCCCGCGAACAGTGAGGGTACCGACCTGGCCCCGATGCCACTGGATGAGCAAACCATGGCTGGCGTCGAGGCCGTCGTGCAGACCGCTCAGACAGTTGCGACCCAGGCGGTCCAGTCCTCTCCGGTGGCGAACATCGCACCGCTGCCGGTCGCGGCCGCCACGTCCATCTCAGCCATCAGTGCCGAGCCAAGTGTGCTCACGGCCACCGGTACGGGTGGCATGGTCGCACTCTCCGGACTGCAGGCGCCGCCGTTCGCCCCAGCAGCAGAAATTGAGACCGACGAACCGGCAGACCGGGGGTTCTTCGCCACCCTGTTCGTCGGTCTGCTCAAGGCGTTGCTCTGGATCGTGCTGTTCCTGGGTATTGCGGTCGTGCTGTTGAGGATTCGCGCTGTACGCCGGCGCAACCGACGTCGCGCGCGCTACGAGGCAGTTATGCGCCAGCGCTCAGTTCAAAGTCCCGAAGCGGACCCCACACCCCAGCGGACCCCATCTCGTACAGGGTGAGGGCGTCGGCAGTGAAGGCCGCTTCGTAGTCCGACAAGGTCTGCTGCGCCACGCTGAGAACGGCCTCCGGCAAGTCGTGAGCCACCGTTACGTGCGGGTGGTATGGGAAACGGATGTTGCGGGCCAGTGGCCCCGAACGCACGTCGGCCTCCAGAGTGACGATGGGTTGCGCCCCAGTCGCCACCCGTACGTACACCACCGGCGACATCGGGCGGAAGGTCCCCGTTCCCTGCAACACGACGGGGAATGCCTCGTGGCGGCCCGCTACACCCTCCAGATGCGCCTCCACGGCGGCCAGATCCTTGACCTGGGTCGGCGGCAAGAGGGTGACGTGGGCCTGGATCAAGTGCGCGGCTGGGTCACCGAACCGGTCGCGCCACCCCTCCAGTTCGTCGGCGAAGGGTCTCGGGATGGCGATCGCGACCCCGATTGTGCGCTTCACCCTCGTCCTGCTTGCAGCCCCATCGCCGAGTACACCGCATCCACTGTGGGTTGGGCGGCCTCTCGTGCGCGCTGTCCCCCGACGTCCATGAGCCTGTCCAGTTCTGCGGGATCCTCGAGCAGTTCCCGTGTCCGGTTCGCGAATGGCTCGGCCACTGCCACCACCGCTTCGGCGGCCGCAACCTTCAACGGTCCGTACATCCCGCCGGCGTACTCCGCTTCGACCTCCTGTGCGCTACGGCCGGTCGCCGCGGCCAGGATGCTGATGAGGTTGGAGACCCCCGGCTTGTTCACGGGGTCGTAGCGCACCTCGGTCTCGGAATCCGTCACAGCTGACTTGATCTTCTTGGTGATCTGCTTCGGGGAGTCAAGCATGAAGACGCAGCCGCCCGGGACCGACTTGCTCATCTTCGCCGTGGGTTCCTGCAGGTCCAGGATCTTGGCCGTGTCCTTGACGATGTATGGGTCTGGCACCACGAACGTCTGTCCGTAACGGGAATTGAAGCGCTCTGCCAGGTCCCGTGTGAGCTCCAGGTGTTGGCGTTGGTCCTCTCCGACAGGGACCGCGGCCGCCTGGTAGAGCAGGATGTCAGCGGCCTGCAGACATGGGTAGGTGAACAGGCCCACTGAGGCGCTGCCAGAGCCCTCCTTGGCGGTCTTGTCCTTGAACTGAGTCATCCGGGAGGCCTCCCCGAAGCCGGTGAGGCACATCATGACCCAACCGAGCTGACTATGGGCCGGCACATCACTCTGCACGAACAGCGTCGACCGCGCGGGGTCGATACCAGCGGCCAGCAACTGCGCGAATGACACCCTTGTGCGTTGTGCCTGCAATTCCGGGTCGACGGGGACTGTGATCGCATGCAGATCGACCACGCAGTAGAACGCATCGTTGTCATCCTGCAGCGCCACCCAGTGCTGCAGTGCCCCGAAGTAGTTGCCGATGTGGAAACTCTCACTTGTCGGCTGGATGCCGGACAGAATGCGCGGATGGGGCATGGGCCCATTGTGGCGGCTCGTGCGCGCCGAAGTCCCGGGAGGGGTTGATCCACAGCTCAGCTACCATGCCTACTCGTGATCAATGATTGCCGCTTCGCCATGGCCCCGTCGTTGTTCAAAGTGGCCATCGGCGGCGAATGGGAACGCGCCGCAGTCTTCCGGCCCGATCGGATGCCGTCGCAGGCCGAGGTCCTCGAACAGTTCGGATCGTGCGAAGAGGTGGCATGCGAAGCCTTCTTCGGGGAGGCATTCTTCGGCGTTCGAAAGCACGGTCCTGACGTTCCGAGGTTCTTGGCGGAGTTCGCGAATGCTGTGGCGTCAGCAAAGGCCGGCCAGGACTTCTTCCAGTCGATGGGTCGTCTGGGGGTCGTGCTTGAGACGGATTTCCAGTTCGCGGAAATCGGGGCCGAGGGTGCCTGGAACAGCGTTGGAGCGTTCCGGATCTTGGACCCCTGTGTGTCACTGGAGCACAGCAGCACTCTGTGGCGCGAGGTCGCGGCCACGGCTGTTGGGTCCGACGTAGTTCACAACAAGGCCGTCGAGTTCACCTTCGCAGGTGGCGCGACACATTGGCTGGCGCTTCCGGTTTCGGACTCTGGTGTGCTCGTCCGAGCCCAATTGGAACAGGCACTACGCACCTTCTGCTGCTGATCTCAGTCGGCGTCGACTTCAGGCTCGCCCGGGCCCATGATGATCTGCACCCGCGCGATTCGCCGGTGGTCCATCTCCAGAACGTTGAGACTGCTTCCGGCCACGTCTACCCGATCGCCCTTCGCGGGCAGTCGTCCCAGCTGGGCCACCATGAAGCCGGCCACCGTCTCATACGGTCCGTCCGGCAACTCCAGGCCGACCTCCTCCTGCAGATCGTCAAGGCTGAGCAGACCGTCCACCTCGACCTCGCCACCGGGCCGGTAGGTGGGTGCCTGTCGCGAGTCGAACTCGTCGCGGATGTCGCCGACCAACTCCTCGACCAGGTCCTCCAGTGTCACGATCCCCGCCGTGCCGCCGTACTCATCGACCACGATCGCCATGTGGCTACCTTGGTCACGCATCTCTTGCATAGCCGCCAGGATCGCCTTGCTGTCAGGGAAGCGTTGAACTGGCCGAACGAGCCGATCCACACGAAACGAGCGCTTGGCCAACTCCGGGTCGAGCAGGTCGCGGACATGCACGAAACCCACCACATCATCAGCCGATCCATCGACAACCGGGTAACGGGAGTGCGGCATCTCAAGGATCTTGACAACGGCCTTGGTCACGGGCAGCGCCGCGTCCAGGAATTCCACCTCGGTACGCGGCACCATCACCTCGGCCAGTTCCCTGCCGCCGGAGGTGATGACCTCATCGATCAAGTCGCGTTCCTCAGAGCTCAACGAGTCCTGCGCCGCCACGAGGCCACGCAACTCCTCACCCGAGATGCCCTCCTTCGCCGCATCTGGATCCCCACCCAGCAGTCTCACCATGGCATCGGTGGAAACCGACAGCAGCCAAATGAAAGGCCGGAAGAACTTGGCGATTCCGTCAACCGGACCGGCCACTGCCAGCGAGACTGCCTCCGCGCGCTGCAGGGCCAGGCGTTTGGGCACAAGTTCACCGAAGACCAGCGAGAGGTAGGCGATCACAACTGTCACGGCGACGAACGCCAATGAGGAGGCCACTGATGCAGGCAGGCCCAGGCTCTCCAACCACGGCGTGACCTGCGGTGCGATCCGGGATGCGCCGAACCCTGCGGACAAGAAGCCGGCCAGCGTGACTCCCACCTGCACGGCGGCGAGGAAGCGGTTCGGGTCACTCACCAGGTTCTTGAGGCGGCGACCGCGGGACCCCTCGGTCCCGCCCAGATGCTGCACCTGGGACTCGCGCAGGCTGATCAGTGCCGTTTCGGCGGCGACGAAGAAGCTGCCGATAAGGGTGAACAGCAGCACGACCCCGATGTTGGTCAGCAGTTCACTCACACGCTCCAGAGTAGAGGTGCCGGGAGACATGTCATCCAGTGCCGTGGTTGTGACGGGGGCGGGTCCAATGCACACCCCCCTCCACAAGCAAAGCTGGAATCCGACCACTTGGTTGTCTGATTCCACCACCGGTAGGCCAGCGGCCCAGCCCCCAGCACACCCCCCCCACAAGCAAAGCTGGAATCCGACCACTTGGTTGCCTGATTCCACCACCGGTAGGCCAGCGGCCCAGCCCCCGCACACCCGACGGGGCCACCACCGGCGGCCCCGGATCACCTAGTCCGCGAACTCCGCCACTACGGCGGCGTGGTCGCTCCATCGCTGGGCGTAACTATCAGCGCGACCAACGGTGAAAGATCGGCACGACCCGGCAAGATCAGGGGACGCCAGCACGTTGTCAATACGCCAGCCTGCGTCGTTGTCGAACGCCTTTCCTCGCCACGACCACCACGTGTAGCCGGCGTCGCGACCCAGATCCACCCATCCCAACTGCTCGTACCAGTGATCGAGGTAGGCGCGCTCGGATTCCAGGAAGCCGGCCTTGCCGACGTTGCCCTTCCAGTTCTTGATGTCGGCCTGCCGATGGGCGACGTTCAAGTCACCGCAGACCAGCGCAGAGCTGCGTTGCTCCATCCACTTGCCCATTGCCGCAAGGAAGCGGTGCTTGTCGTCCTGGGCGGGGGTGTCGGCCTCGCCGGTGTGGACGTAGACGGAGGCGACCTCGAACCCGCCAGTGGACACCGCCAGCCAACGACCCTGATCGTCGGCTTCCCCCAGATCCTCGGTCACAACGATTGGCCAGCGGCTCAACACCGCCACCCCCGCATGCCCTGCGCGCACACCAGAGGCCCGACTCTGCAGATGCCAGCCCTCGAAGGTGTCGCCAATGGCGGCTGCGAGTTGGTCATCGGTCGCACGCACCTCCTGAAGGCAGATGATGTCCGCCTCTTGCGCACGCAGCCAATCGAGCCCACCTCGGCGGGCAGCAGCGCGGATGCCGTTGACGTTGGCGCTGACCAGCCTCACGCCATTGCAGCCTGAAGGTTCTCGTCGATAGAGGCCAAGAACTCCTGCGTTGTCTGGAACGGCTGATCCGGACCGACGAGTAGCGCCAGGTCCTTGGTCATCTTGCCGCTCTCCACCGTCTCGATGCAGACGCGTTCGAGGGTCTGTGCGAAGTTTGTGACCTCAGGGGTCCCGTCGAGCTTGCCGCGGTGAGCCAACCCCTGGGTCCACGCAAAAATGCTCGCGATCGGGTTGGTCGAAGTCGGCTTGCCCTGCTGGTGCTGGCGGTAGTGCCGGGTCACGGTCCCGTGAGCGGCCTCGGCCTCAACCGTCCTGCCGTCCGGGGTCATCAGCACGGAGGTCATCAGCCCGAGTGAGCCGAAACCCTGCGCGACGGTGTCCGACTGCACGTCCCCGTCGTAGTTCTTGCACGCCCAGACGTAGCCGCCCTCCCACTTCATGGCAGCTGCGACCATGTCGTCGATCAGACGATGTTCGTAGGTGATGCCCGCGGCTGCGAACTCATCCTTGAACTCGGTCTCAAAGACCTCGGCGAAGATGTCCTTGAACTGCCCGTCGTAGGCCTTCAGGATCGTGTTCTTCGTCGACAGGTAGACCGGGTAGCCGCGTGTCAGGCCGTAGCGCATGGAAGCCCGCGCGAAGTCCCGGATGGAGTCGTCAAGGTTGTACATCCCCATAGCCACACCGCCGCCGGGGAAGTCGTAGACGTCGAACTCCATCGGCTCCGAACCGTCGGCCGGGGTGTACGTCATCGTCAGCGTTCCGGGCCCAGGCACCTTGAAATCCGTGGCACGGTACTGGTCGCCGAAAGCGTGACGGCCGACGACGATCGGCTTGGTCCAACCGGGAACCAAACGCGGGATGTTGCTGATGATGATCGGTTCCCGGAAGATGACCCCGCCCAGGATGTTGCGGATGGTGCCATTGGGCGAGCGCCACATCTTCTTCAGGCCGAACTCTTCGACCCGTGCCTCGTCCGGAGTGATCGTGGCGCACTTGACACCCACCCCGTACTTCTTGATTGCCTCGGCAGAGTCGATCGTGATCTGGTCGTCGGTGGCATCCCGGCTTTCGATACCGAGGTCGTAGTACTTCAGATCCACGTCGAGGTACGGAAGAATCAACTGCTGTTTGATGAAGTCCCAGATGATCCGGGTCATCTCGTCGCCGTCGAGTTCGACGACCGGGTTGGCTACCTTGATCTTGGTCATGGTCACAGGTCCTGAACGTCGGCCTGCTTGGCCCGAACTGCCACCGCTGCCTCGTTCAAGCCGGCGAGCTCGGTGTCAGTGAGGTCGGTCTCTACCACCCGGCGCACACCCTCACGGCCGATTTCGGCCTCCACCCCCAGGTAAACGCCCTCGATGCCGTATTCGCCGTCCACCCATGCACACACGGGCATCACGTCGCCGCTGTCCTCGATCACGGCCTTCGCCATCCGGGCGGCAGCCGCCGACGGGGCGTAGTAAGCGGACCCAGTCTTGAGCAAGGCCACGACCTCAGCGCCGCCCTGCCGGGTGCGCACCACCAACTCTTCAATCTCCGCCTCGGGCATCACATCGGCGAGGGGCTGGCCGTCGACCGTGCACCGCGAAGGGACCGGCACCATCGTGTCGCCGTGGCTGCCCAGGGTCAGAGTCTTCACACTGGCGATCGGCTTGCCGAGGCGCTCGGCCACGAAGTGCGTGAATCGCGCTGTGTCGAGCATGCCCGCCTGGCCCATCACACGTTTGTGCGGGAAACCGGTGGCAATTTGGGTGAGCGCGGTCATCTCGTCCAGGGGGTTGGACACGACGATCACAACAGCATCAGGGGCGTGCAGGGCGACATTCTCGGCGACCTGGCGAACGATCTTCGCATTGGTCTCGATGAGGTCCATGCGGCTCATGCCGGGCTTGCGGGGAAGACCCGCGGTGACAACGACGATGTCCGAGCCTGCGATGGCCTCGTAGCCGGAACCGTCGAGTCCGGTCGTCTGCCCGACGACCGTGGTCTCGAAACCCTCGACCGGGCGGGACTGGTTCATGTCCAGAGCCAGACCTTCGGCCTTGCCCTCCACGATGTCGGTCAGGACGACTTCGTCGAAGACGTTGTACTCGGCCAATCGCATGGCCGTTGTCGACCCATAGAAACCTGCTCCGACAACCGTGACTTTTCCGCCCATGACACACCTTTCAAATGATGTTTTGGCCCACAGATAAGCCTACCGAAGGGGACGGACAAGACCGTCACCGCACTAGTTCAGAAGCAGCAGTGCGACGGCGGCCATGGCCGCGCCGAGGACCCCGAATGCCGCGGCGTCCGACAAGCGCGATCGGGAGGTCAGCCAGCCCGCCGTAGCGGTGGGCAAAGCCAGTCGCAGCAAACCGGCAAGACCCATGGCGACCGCCAGCCCCAGAAGACCCGGGCGGGTGGATCCGAGTGTGAAGAGGGCCAAGCCCAGCACCGTGAACCCCGCGACCAGCATGAAAGGCCACTGCAATGGCGGTGCTTTGGCGACCGTGACGGATGCCGCCGTGGCCGGCCGCAGCGAGGCGTCCGCGATCGCGTACTCCTCACCGGCCGTGCTCATAGGGGTAACCGTATCCCTCCACAGCGAGAACCGCGTGCTACCGGGTGGTTAACGCGCGGCGGATTCGGCCATCTCGACAACGTTGACCAGCAGCATCGCCCGGGTCATTGGCCCAACCCCACCGGGCATCGGGGCGACGAAACCAGCAACCTCGCTGACCTCGGGGGCAACGTCTCCTACCAGACCGGTAGCCGTCCGGGTGATGCCCACATCCAGAACTGCGGCGCCGGGTTTGACCATCCCCGCTGTGAGCAGGCCAGGCACGCCGGCTGCCACCACCACGATGTCTGCCTGGCGCGTGAAGAAGCCGAAGTCCGGGGTTCCGGTGTGACACAGGGTGACCGTTGCGTTTTCCGACTTGCGGGTCAGCAACAGCCCGAGGGGACGGCCAACAGTCACGCCGCGGCCGATGACCACGACGTGCTTGCGTGCGATCGGAACGTCATGTCGGCGCAGCAACTCGACGATGCCCCGGGGAGTGCATGGAAGCGGACTGGGCTCATTGAGGACCAGGCGGCCCAGACTCATCGGATGCAGGCCGTCGGCGTCCTTGGCCGGGTCGATGGCCGCAAGTGCTGCGCCTTGGTCAAGGCCGGCCGGCAGCGGTAGTTGCACGATGTAGCCGGTGCAGGCGGGGTCGTCGTTGAGGTTGCGCAGAGCCGCCTCAACGTCCTGCTGCGTGGCGGTGTCAGGTAGGTCCACTCGGATCGAGTTGATGCCGATCTCAGCGCAGTCGCGGTGCTTGCCTGCGACATACGCACGGCTGCCGGGGTCATCGCCCACCAGCACGGTGGCGAGCCCGGGGGTGACTCCAGCCAGTTTCAGGGCCTCCACCCGCACCGCCAACTCCCCCCGAATGTCCGCCGCTGTCTGCTTGCCGTCGAGGATCACCGCTGTCATGGGCTGATTCTCCCATTGGAGCCAGTAGTGGTTGTGCGCAGGCGCTGTCAGTGGAAGAAGTGCCGAACACCCGTGAAGTACATCGTCACGCCGGCTGCTCGCGCGGCCGCGACGACCTCCTCGTCGCGCACCGAACCGCCCGGTTGGACAACGGCTTTGACACCGGCTTCGAGCAGGACCTCAAGGCCATCGGGGAACGGGAAGAACGCATCCGAGGCGCCGACAGCACCCGCGGCGCGTTCCTGGCCGGCGCGGCGCACGGCCAGGCGCGCGGAGTCGACCCGGTTCACCTGCCCCATCCCGATACCGACTGCGGCCTCGTCGCGCGCGAGCAGAATCGCGTTGCTCTTGACCGCACGGCAGGCCCGCCACGCGAACATGAGGTCGCGCAACGTCGCCTCGTCCGCAGGTTCACCTGCGGCCAACTCCCAGTTGCCGGGGTCGTCGCCCTCCGCGTCGATCCTGTCTGCGGACTGCATGAGCATGCCTCCGGAGATGAAACGCACCTCGGGACCAGCTGAACGGGCGGGCGCGACTAGCAACCTGATGTTCTTCTTGGATGCCAGCACCTCGAGTGCCTCGTCCTCGAACGCCGGGGCGATCACCACTTCCAGAAAGATCTCGGCCATGGCCTGCGCCACCTCACGGGTGACCGTGCGGTTCACCGCGACCACGCCCCCAAAGGCGGAAACGGGATCGGTGTCGAAGGCCGACCGATAGGCCGAGAGCAGATCGTCGGACACCGCGATGCCACACGGGTTCGCGTGTTTGATGATGGCCGCAGCCGGGCGTTCGAAGTCCCACGCCGTGCGGTGCGCCGCGTCGCCGTCGACGTAGTTGTTATACGACATCGCCTTGCCGTGCAGCTGCTCGGCATGGGCGAATCCGGCTGCGTGCTCGTTGACGTACAACGCTGCCTGCTGGTGCGGGTTCTCCCCGTAACGCAGGACCTCGGCGCGTTGCCAGGTGGCGGCCACCCAGCCGGGGAAACTGTCTGCGGTCTCCAGTGATCCCAACCACGACGCCACCGCAACGTCGTAGTCAGCGGTGTGGCGGAACGCCTTGACCGCCAGTTCGCGACGTTGAGCATCGGTGAAACCCTCACCGGCCTGCACGACTGCGACGACTTGCGGATAGTCGTGAGGGCTTACAACCACCGCGGTGTTGGCGTGGTTCTTGGCGGCCGCGCGGACCATGGCCGGTCCACCGATGTCGATCTGTTCGATGCAGTCCTCAACACCGGCCCCGCTGTTCACGGTCGCCGTGAAGGGGTAGAGGTTGGCCACCACAAGGTCGACACCGACGATCTCGTGCTCCTCGAGTGTCTGAACGTGCTCGGGCCGGCGGCGGTCAGCAAGGATCCCGCCGTGGATGGCGGGGTGCAGGGTCTTGACCCGGCCGTCGAGGATCTCGGGGAATCCCGTCACGTCAGCAACCTGCGTCACCGGCACCCCGGCAGCGGCGATCGTGGCAGCGGTGGAACCTGTGGAGACTATTTGGACTCCAGCGTCATGAAGAGCCGTGGCCAGTTCCTCCACACCGGTCTTGTCGTAGACCGAGATGAGAGCTCGACGCAGTTTCATATCCGTACCTTCCGTCCTTCGACCGTGCACCCGTGGACCACGAGTTCGTTGACGACCTGCGGCAGCAATACCCACTCCGCGGCTTTGATCCGGTCGTGCAGGCTCTCCTGGTCGTCGTCGGGTTCGACCACCACAGGGCATTGCGCGATGATCGGACCGGTGTCGACCCCCGCATCCACCAGGTGCACCGTGCAACCGGTGACCGCGACGCCGTAGGCCAAAGCGTCAGCGACCGCGTGTGCGCCGGGGAAGGCAGGAAGCAACGCGGGGTGGCTGTTGATCACCCTCTGCGGGAAGCGTTCCAGGAACGCCGGGTCCAGGATGCGCATGAATCCAGCTGACACGATCCAGTCCGGCTCGTGGACGGCTACAGCGTCGGCAAGTGCCCGGCTCCAGCTCGGTCGGTCCGGGTATTCCCCAGGCGCCACCACCTGTGTCGGGATCCCGGCAGCAACGGCCCTGTCGAGGCCCTGCGCCTGGCGGTCTGCGGCCACCAGCACTATGTCGTAGGACCGGTTGGGATCGTCGATCAACGATTGCAGCAGGGTGCCCGTACCGGAGATCATCACGGCGACGCGGGCGGGCACAACAGCGATCCTAGGTTGGAACCCGGTCTGGCCGTTCAGGCGGGCACATCCTCGGGCTCGTCGGTCAGGTCGATGACCTCCACGGGGTGCCTGCGGTGCCATGCCCACATCGCAAGACGCTCGATCAGGACTCCGATGACAAGGGCCACCGTGAGGACCGCGATCACCAGCGGTGAGGGGCCCATCGAACCAAGTCGGCCCACCCCCAATGTCCCGACGCTGATGGCCCACCAGAGATCTATGGCTATTACGAACAGCCCTATTGCGGCGGCGCGTTCCAGCACCATCGCCCGCCAGGTGTTCGCATCCCCGGCCAAGCGCGAGAGGACCACTCCAGCAGCGACAGGGATCAGCATTCCGACCAACCACCATGGCTGGTTCGTGGTCGGCAGCAACTGCAGCCCGAGCATGTCTATCGATTCGGGCAAGCCGGATGTGGGCGTGACAGTCGTGCCGGCCACATCGATACCGGTTCCGACTGCATAGGACAAACCCCACATGAGAGTTGCCGGTACATAGCCGAGCCAGCCGATCAGTAGTGCAATCGAGCCGACGATCCCGGGCTGGATCTGCGACAACGAAAGCGCGGCCGAACCGTGGCTCAGCACAATCGCGGCGGCTAGGACAATGCAGGCGCCGACGGTCAAGGTTGCGAGTGCACCCACCGTAGGTCGGGCCAACCGCCAAGCGCGCTGCAGAACCTCGGTGCCCAGTCGTGCCCGCATGACCATCGCCGCCGATGAGACGACCAAAGCCAGCACACCAGCGTGCAGGGCGGCCCGGGCCGGAAGCGCCCAGACCCCCGACAGCGTGCCGAACAACGCAGCCAGCAAAGCGACCGCTGCGTAACCGCTGGCCAGGCTCAAAGCTGCCACTGCCACCGACTTCGGATGGGCCACCGCAGCCCTGTGGGCCACCCATCGCCCAGCAGCCCACAGAGTGGCCGCAGGGAAGACGATCCAAGCCCAGGGCAGAAGTGTCCACATCCCGTCGCCGGCTGTGAAGGGCGTGCCGTGGGCCACTAGCCAGATGTCTGCGCCCACCCGCATGGCCGTGTCCGAAGCGGACTCGCCGGCTGCAAATATCCAGACGATCAGGGTGCTGACGACGGCGATGGCTAGCCCGGTGAGCGAGGCCCACAGCCCAGCTGCGAAACCCGCTACGGGCAATGGCAGGGGACCGGAACGCCAGAACGTGCCAACAGCCTCGGCCGGAGCCGCCCAGCCAGCTCGGGTGGACTTGATGCGGTCTGCCTCACGGCTGGATGCGCCGCGGTTGACTGGCCTGGTGGTCCGGCTGCGCGGGCCAGGGGACGAGGCACGACTCACTGGTCTAGGGTCGCATCCGATCCGCGAAGCCGTGGGACATACACGCCGATTGGTCAGCAGGGCGCAAGACCGACCCCCGGTGGGCGGCCCGGCGGTGGCCGGCCGCTGGTCACGCAAACCGGCCCGGCAGTGGCCGGCCGCTGGTCACGCAAACCGGCCCGGCAGTGGCCGGCCGCTGGTCACGCAAACCGGCAGTTGGTTAGAGGTTGTGCTGTTGGTTAGCGAATCCACGCGTGTTTCCTCTAACCAACAGCACAACCTCTAACCAGGTGGGGTCTGGCTGGGAAGCGCTCGCACCGGCGCCAGTAGCGTCGGGGCATGAGCGAACCGACAGTCGCGGTTGTGTTGACGGGAGCGGCGGCGCGAGGGGCCTTCCAAGCCGGGGCGCTGTCGCGCATTGTGCCCGCACTGCAAGAGCGGGGAATGCGCCCGACGGTGTTCCTGGGCACGTCGGCCGGGGCGATCAATGCCACGTTGTGGGGCAGCATGGCGCATCTTCCGCCCGAACAAGCAGCTGAAGGGCTGCTCGCGATCTGGCGCAGCATGGACAGGCCGGACGTGTACACCCACCCCGCCTGGTCGCTGGTGCGCGACGGTTTAGGGCTGCTCCCCGGCGCGCTGCTCGACCGAGGTGACGGCCTGACCGCCATCCTGGACACCGCTCCCCTGCGCAAGACAGCCGACGAGGTCCTCGACTCAGCCCAATTGACGGCCAATGTGGCAGCCGGCCATCTTGACGCGGTGGGTGTGGCTGCCACCCGGATCCCCCCGGATCTCACGAAGGCCGCAACCCGGCGGGACATGTCCGAGCAATGGCATGTCGCCCACGCCCACAGCGTTCTGTTCCTCGACACGACCCTGGACACAACGCACGTAGCCGATCCAGACAGGGCGCTGAGACTCGCAAGTGGCCCGGTTGATGCCGAGCATGTGCTCGCCTCCGCGGCGATTCCCGTTGCCTTCCCCGCGGTCGAAGTGCATCAGCCCGGACGATTCGCCGGGTGGTACGTCGATGGCGGGGTCCGGCTCAACGCCCCGCTGCGCCCGGCGGTCGCTCTGGGTGCCGATCACCTGGTGGTGATCGCCGCACATGCCACGCGCTATCCGACCGCGACCCCGGACCAGCCCGGCGACCAACCTGATCTGGCCGATTCCGCCGCCATGACCCTGCACTCGATCCTGGCCGACCGGGTCATCGAGGATCTGCACGACATCCGCACGCGCAACCGTTGGCTGGCTCAAGGGTGTACGCCGACTTCCGAGGCGGGCCGGAGCTATCACCAGGTAGCCCTGATGGAGGTCTCGCCCGACCCGGGGTCGCTGGCCACCCTCGCCTCAGAAATTCTGAGTTCCAAGTCGCGCTCGTGGTGGCGCGAGAGTGACAGCATCGTCCTTGGCAGACTGCTGCGGGGTGCCGGTGCCGGACCCGGGCAGCAAGAGCTGCTCAGCTACATGTTCTTCGACGACGAGTACTTCGCACGGCAGATCCGACTGGGGGTGAAGGCCGCCGATCGCGCCCTGCGCAAGGGTTGGCAGTAGCGGCGCCTGCTAGAGCCCAGCGACGATCTCGTGCACCAGTTTTGCCGCCTGTGCCGGGGTCTTGCCGACTCGCACACCAGCGGCCTCCAAGGCCTCAGCCTTGGCTGCGGCAGTGCCGGAGGAACCCGACACGATCGCACCTGCGTGGCCCATGGTCTTGCCCTCGGGCGCAGTGAACCCAGCCACGTAGCCGACCACAGGCTTGGTCACGTTCTCCTTGATGAAGGCAGCAGCGCGCTCTTCAGCGTCGCCGCCGATCTCACCGATCATGATGATGACCTCGGTGTCGGGGTCCTCCTCGAACGCCGCGAGGCAGTCGATGTGGGTCGTCCCGATGACCGGGTCCCCGCCGATGCCGACACATGAGGTGAAACCGATGTCCCGGCACTCGAACATCATCTGGTAGGTCAACGTCCCGGACTTCGAAACCAGGCCGATGCGTCCGGGCTTGGTGATGTCCGCCGGGATGATGCCGGCGTTGGATTTGCCTGGGCTGATCAGGCCCGGGCAGTTGGGCCCGATCACCCGAGTCGTGCCCGAGTTCTGCGCGTAGGTGAAGAAGTTCGCGGTGTCATGCACCGGCACGCCCTCAGTGATGACCACCGCGAGCGGCACGGCAGCATCCACGACCTCGTGCACCGCACCCTTGGTGAACTTGGGCGGCACGAAGACCACCGACACGTTCGCGCCGGTCGCGTCCACGGCCTCCTGCACGGAGTTGAAGACCGGGATCGCAGTGCCGTCGGCATCGACGGTCTGCCCGCCCTTGCCCGGCGTCACACCGGCCACAATGTTGGATCCCCCGGCCACCATCCGTCGGGTGTGCTTGCCACCCTCGGAACCCGTGATGCCCTGCACCAGGATGCGGGAGTTCTCGTCAAGGAAAATCGCCATGTCTGTTCGTCCTCCCTCAGCGCGATGCCAACTCGGCCACGCGGGCCGCGGCTTCGTCCATCGTGTCCACAAGATCAATCACTTCGTGCTCTGCTTCATCGAGGATGCGCCGGCCCTCGGCGGCGTTGTTGCCGTCCAGGCGGCACACGATCGGCTTGTCCACCGCGTCACCGCGCTCGGCCAGCATCTCCATCGCCTGCACAATGCCGTTGGCCACCGCGTCACAGGACGTGATGCCGCCGAAGACGTTGACGAACACGCTCTTCACCTCGGGGTCGCCGAGGATGATCTCGAGGCCGTCGGCCATCACCTGGGCCGACGCGCCGCCGCCGATGTCGAGGAAGTTGGCCGGCTTGACGCCGCCGAACTGCTCACCTGCGTAGGCCACCACGTCGAGGGTGCTCATCACCAAACCTGCGCCGTTGCCGATGATGCCGACCTCGCCGGAGAGTTTGACGTAGTTCAGCCCCTTCTCCTTGGCGATGACCTCCAATGGGTCGGTCGCTGCGTTGTCGACGAGTGCCTCGTGATCCGGGTGCCGGAAGTCGGCGTTGTCGTCAAGGGTCACTTTGCCGTCCAGGGCGAGGACCTGACCCTGCGGCGTCTTCACCAGGGGATTCACCTCGACCAGGGTGGCGTCCTCGTTGACGAAGACGTCCCACAAAGTCACCAGCACGTTCGCGACCTGATCGGCCACGTCCGCGGGGAACTTGGCTTCGGCCACGATCTCTGCGGCCTTTGCCGCGTCGACGCCGTCGATGGGGTCGATGAGCACCTTGGCCAGCGCCTCGGGCTTGGTCGCCGCGACCTCTTCGATGTCCATGCCGCCCTCGACACTGGCCATGGCCAGGAAGGTGCGGTTCGCGCGGTCGAGCAGGTAGGAGACGTAGTACTCCTCGGCGATGTCTGCGGCGCCGGTGATGAGGACCTTGTCGACGATGTGGCCCTTGATGTCCAGGCCGAGGATGCCTGCGGCTTTCTCTTCGGCCTCAGTCGGGTTCTGGGCGAGCTTGACTCCCCCGGCCTTTCCGCGGCCGCCGGTCTTGACCTGCGCCTTGACCACGACTGGACCGCCGATGCGGTCTGCTGCCTGACCGGCCGCCTGGGCATCGGTCACGACCTCACCGGATTGAGTGGGTACGCCGTGCTTGGCGAACAGCTCCTTGGCCTGGTACTCGTATAGATCCACTGCACCACCTCATCGCTCGAACCGTAGTTGTGACGCTACTGTGTGGCGCGACCGGCTCAGACCACGGGGGTCGTGCCGAGATTGTCCTTGACCCACGAGACGACCTCCTCGGTGGATGTACCCGGGGTGAAGACCTGCGCCACGCCCATGCGGGTCAGTTCGTCGCGGTCCTCGTCGGGGATGATGCCGCCGCCGAACACCACGATGTCCGATGCGCCGCGTTGAGCCAGCAGGTCGATCACGGCCCGGAACAGGGTCATGTGCGCACCCGACAGGATGGACATGCCGACCGCGGCCACGTCCTCCTGGATAGCCGCCTCGACGATCATCTGAGGTGTCTGGTGCAGGCCGGTGTAGATGACCTCAACGCCCCCGTCGCGCAAGGCACGAGCGATGATCTTGGCCCCACGGTCGTGTCCGTCGAGCCCGGCTTTGGCGATGAGCACGCGAATCGGCTGGGTCACACGGCCAGTCTACGAGGACGGCAGGCCCGCGGTGGAGCCGAATCTGGGGTCGCGATTCACCCTGCGGAGGCCAATTCTGGCTGCTTTTCCGGTGTCTGCCACGCGCAGAGGCCCGGCATCGGCTAGTTTCCCCTTATGCCCGAACGTCCCTTGGAAAACGAGGACTCTGGGTTGCGTGGACGCCTCGACAAGGCCCGCGACACCACCGCGTCAGCCAAGAAGTCGCTGCTGAACCCCAAAGGGATGCGCGGCGTGGCCAAAGAGGCGGCCTGGCTGGCCACCCACGTGGCGATGTACCCCTTCGGTCTGGTCGAGGACAAGTACCGTCACGCCGAGGAGCGGCACAACCTTGACGGCCTGCCTCCCGTGCAGCGGGGTTTGATCATCGGTGACGTGGAAGCGGCCGGCACCCCGATCATCCTCATCCACGGAATCATCGACAACCACACGGTTTTCGCCTACCTGCGACGCGCCTTGAACCGGCGGGGCTTCGGCCGGGTCATCACCTTGAACTACTCGCCACTTTCCGATGACATCCCACGGGTGGCACGCCGCCTGAAATCTCTGGTCGAGAAGGTGCGGCGGGAGACCGGTTACGAGCGGGTGCATGTGATCGGTCACTCGATGGGTGGGGTCGTTGCCCGCTACTACGTCCAATGCCTGGGCGGCGATTCGCGCGTCCACACAGTGGTGACGCTGGGCTCCCCGCACGCCGGCACAATGCCCGCCTACCTGGTTCCCCACTCGGTGGTCAAGCAGATGCGCCCCGGCAGCCCCATCGTGCAGGAGCTCGACGCCCCCGCGCCTGGTTGCCGCACACGCATGGTGGCGATCTGGTCTGACCTTGATCAGATGATCATCCCCAAGCGCAACGCCCGGATCGTTCACCCTGACCTCAATGCGCGCAACGTGTTCGTGCGCGGGGTCGGGCACATGTCGTTCCCCGTGGACGGCAGGGTGGTACACGAGATCTGCACAACTTTGGCGCAGTTGGATCCGGACGGTTCGACGCTGGTCCGGGGCACGACCTCGATCGGAAGCAGCACCGGGCGGATCAGCGAGCCGGAGTCGCCGGCGCGACCCCGCCGCCAAGCCCGCACTGGCTTGGCTGAGTAGGGCTTGGAGCTGAGGTTCGGCGGGGCCGACGTTTCAACGCGGGACCGGCCTGGGGACGCCCCCGGTTCAACGCCGGCCCCCCACCGCGACAAGCAAAGCTGGAAACCGGCAACTCTTGCCCAAGGCCCGACCGGTTCAACGCCGGCCACCCACGCGGCAAGCAAAGCTGGAAACCGGCAACTAGATCGCCGAAAACCAACAGCGCCCACCCAAGGACGCCCCTGCGGTTGAACGCCGGCCACCCACCGCGGCAAGCAAAGCTGGAAACCGGCAAGTAGATCGCCGAAAACCAACAGCGCCTACCCAAGGACGCCCCCGGTTCAACGCCGGCCACCCACGCGGCAAGCAAAGCTGGAAACCGGCAACTAGATCGCCGAAAACTAGCAACCCCCACCCAAGGACGCCCCTGCGGTTGAACCCGAACCCACCGATCAGAGGAAGGCCATCGGGTCGCGCTGGGTGTCGTTCTTGAGCACCTCGAAGTGCAAGTGCGGGCCACTGGAGTTGCCGGTGCTTCCAACGGTTCCTATCTTCTGGCCGCGCAGCACCTTGTCGCCGACGTTGACCCCACTGCTGTTCAGGTGCGCATAAAGGGTCTCGATGCCGTTGTCGTGACGCACAATGACGTGATTTCCGTAGGCGCCACCCCAGCCAGCCTCAACGACTTTGCCTGCAAGCGCGCTGAAAACGGGGGTCCCGGTGGGCGCGGCGAAGTCAAGGCCGGTGTGATGCCCGGATGACCAGCTGGAGCCGGCCTGTCCGAAGCGCGCGGAATAGTTGTAGTTGGTGGTCGGTGTGAACATCGGGCCGCTCGAGCGCTGCGCACGCTGCCTTGCTCGCTTCTCGGCGGCGATCTCGATCTGCTTGGCCTTCTTAGCGGCCAGTCCCATCATCTTGGGGTCGAGGTGGTTGATCATGGGCTCTTCGGTGACTGCCGTCGGCTCGGGCAGCGGATCGTCGAAGACCGCGGTCGCGGCGTGCCCGGCCGAGGCGGCGCCGACGAACAGTGCGCCGGCCACTACGGCGACGCTACCGGCCAAGATGACGTCCTCAATGCGATCACGGGTGATCATGTTCACTGTCCTTTCCTCTAGGCGTGCTCGGGCAACCGGCCGCAGCCTCAGGCACCGCGCAGGTAGTCGCGAGGGTTGAGCTTCTTGCCGTTCTTGCCCCGGACCTCGAAGTGAAGGTGGGGACCGGTTGAGTTCCCGGTGCTACCGACCGTGCCGATCTTCTTGCCGGCCGCGACCTTCTTGCCCTTCTTGGTCTTGATCTTGGTCATGTGGGCGTACAGACTGCGCTTGCCGTCCTTGTGCTTGATGATCACGGCCTTGCCGTAAGCCCCGGCCCAACCGGCGAAGACGACCTTGCCGTCGGCGACCGCGTCGACGCGGGTCCCCTTGGGCGCAGCGAAGTCCAGCCCGGTGTGGTGGCCTGACGACCAGCGCGAGCCGCGCTGACCGAACTTGGCGGAGAGCCGGTAGTTGGTGGTGGGCAGTTCGGTGAACACGGCCGAGGCTGTGGAGCGACGGTCCTTCTCCGCGGCCATGGCCGGCGCTGTTGCGGGGACCATGAGGGCGACTGCGAGGCCTGTGCCGATGAGGGTGGCGGTTGTCTTCATGTCGGTGTGATGCTCGGTTGTGGGTTCAACTAACCCTCAATATTCGGGCATTACGGTCAAATACCCCGTGAGGTCACTCACCCGGGTGTGGCGCGGGCCACGTCCTCCTCGTCGCCGACCGGCCACACCCAAGGGCGGGCCACACCCAAGGGCGGCCGAGCGACTCGCTAGACCTTCTCCACCGGGGCGTAGCGCAACAGCAGTCGCTTCACACCTGCGCTGCCGAAATCGATGTGGGCCTCAGCCTTGTCGCTCTCGCCCGCGGTGGAAACCACCGTGCCCAGTCCGAACTTCGGGTGCAGGACGTTGTCGCCGGCAGTCAGAGAGATGATCGGTCCTGAGGTACGGCGCGCGGAACCGGCCGCCTGTGCGAGCGCCGGAGCCGCCCCGCGACCACCCGCACTGGGTCGGCGCGACAGATCACGGCCCGTGCGCCGCCAGTCGATCAGCGAGTCCGGCAACTCGTCGAGGAACCGGCTCGGGGGGTTGCTCTGGGGGGTGCCGAACTGCATGCGCATCGAAGCCCGGCTGATGTGCAGTTGTTTGCGCGCACGGGTGACCCCGACGTAGGCCAGTCGGCGCTCCTCCTGAAGTTCGACAGGATCGTCAAGCGACCGGGCGTGCGGGAACACCGACTCCTCCAGACCCGTCAGGAACACCGCGTCGAACTCCAAGCCCTTGGCCGTGTGAAGGGTCATCAGCGTCACAAGACCGCCCTCGTGGGCCGGCACGTCGTCGGCCTCTGCCACCAGCGCGACCCGCTCGAGGAAGTCCGCCAGCGTCCCGTCGGCGTTGTCGTTGACGAACTCCCGGGCCACGGAGGCGAGTTCGGCCAGGTTCTCCAGACGGGACTCGTCCTGCGGGTCGTTGGAGGCCTGCAACTCGGCCACCAGTCCCGACTGGTCCAGCACGGCTTCGACCATCTCCTCCGGGTCTGCCCCGGAGTCGAGCACCATCCGCAGTTCGTCCAGCAGCGCCAGGAAGCCGCCGATCCTGGTTTCGGCCCGCGGTCCGATGCCGGCCTCATCGCGACGGCGCAAGGCCGCTTCGAACGTGATCTGCTCACGTGCGGCGAGTTCGGAGATCTGTTCGACCGTGCGGTCCCCGAGGCCCCGCTTGGGCACGTTGAGGATGCGGGTCAGGGCGACGTCGTCCTCAGGGTTCGAGACCACGCGCAGGTACGCAAGTGCGTCACGCACTTCCTTGCGCTCGTAGAACCGGACGTTGCCCACGATCTTGTAGCGCAGTCCCGATCGCAACAGCACCTCTTCAAGCGGCCGCGATTGCGCGTGCGTCCGGTAGAAGATTGCGATCTCACCGGCGTCCCACCCGTCCGAGGTCAGCTTCCTGATCTCGTTGACCACGAAGGCCGCCTCGTCGCGGTCGTCGTCTGCCACGTAGCCGATGATCGGGGGCCCGTCGCCGGAGTCGGTCCAGAGCCGCTTGTCGCGCCGGCCCTTGTTGTGGGAGATGAGCGCGTTGGCCGCCGACAGAATGGTCTGGGTCGATCGGTAGTTCTGCTCCAGAAGCACCACGTGAGCGCCCGGGAAGTCCTTCTCGAACTCCTCGATGTTGCGCACATCGGCACCACGGAACGCATAGATCGACTGGTCGGAGTCGCCCACGACGCACAACTCGGCAGGGTCCAAGCCGTGCGATCCGTCCCCCACCAGCCGACGGACCAACTCGTACTGCGCCAGGTTGGTGTCCTGGTACTCGTCGATGAGAATGTGTCCGAACAGTCGGTGGTAGTAGGCGGCCACCTCGTCGAACAGCGTGAGCACCGCGACGGTGTTGCCGATCAAATCGTCGAAATCCATGGCGCCGGCGCGCTGCAGACGCTGGGTGTAGAGCCGGAATACCTCGGCCAGAACCTCCTGCGACTCGGTTTCTGGGACGTAGGACTCATGGTCGATGAGTTCGTTCTTGAGCCCGGAGATCTGGTGCTGAAGACCGCGCGGACGATACTTGCGCGGGTCGAGGTCGAGGTCCTTGCCGATGTTGGTGATCAATCGGCGGCTGTCGTCGGTGTCGTAGATGGAGAACGAACTGGGGAACCCGAGGTGGTGGGCCTGGCGCCGCAGGATGCGCACGCAGGAACTGTGGAAGGTGGACACCCACATCCGCTGCCCAACAGGGCCGACCGCCGCGGTCACCCGCTCCTTCATCTCGTTGGCGGCCTTGTTCGTGAACGTGATCGCGAGGATCTCCGAGGGCACCGTCTGGCCCTCTGCCAGCAGGTATGCGATGCGTCGGGTCAGCACCCGGGTCTTGCCCGAGCCGGCTCCGGCCACGACAAGGATCGGGCCGCCACGATGTGTGACTGCCGCCGCTTGGGCCGGATTGAGGTCTGAAAGAAGGTCGTCCACCACGCCTGAGTGTAGGTGGCGCCGTCGCTACCGGATGACCCCCACCATGCGTAGTGAGGCGCTGCCCTTCACGTCCCCGGCGGTACGGACGGTGCGGTTCGCGTCAACGCCCACGACCGCCAGGTCGGTGTTGGCTCGGCGCGACCTCACATCCAGGCTGCGGACGGCTGGGCGCTCGCCGCTGCCCCACACGGTGAGACCGCCCGACTTCGCCGCCCCCTTGGTCGTCACAGCGAGCACAACGGCGCTGGCGTCACCAGGCACCTTCGCAGGTAGAGCCAGAGTCTGGGGTTTACTCACAGGCACCGAACCCAGGTCGGCCGACATCGGCATCAGCTGCTTGCTCTGCTCGCTGGGCTTGGTGATCAGGCCGGTGAGCAGGACCTTGACGCCCGCCGGAGCCTGCGAGGTGTTGGTCAGAGTCACCTGACCGTCCGCGCTAGCCGCGAAGGTGTTCGCCGAGCGGGTGCCGTTGACGACGTCCACCGCATCGGCTCGGGTCTTAGCCCCCGGCGAGGTCACCCGCACGTGACCGGGTGCGGTACCGCTGGTGTTGAGGGTCAGCGACACTCCGGTCAGCCCCTGGTGCGGCACCCCCTCGAGGTGCACGTCCTGTGATCCTCCTGGTGGAAGCTGGACCTCTGCCGCCAGTGCCGGCGAACCCACCTGCCAAGTCCCTGGGCGCCCCGCGGCTGCCGCGGTCGCGGGGGTGCCGAAGTAGCCGACCACGTCCACTGCCACTCGCGCGTGCCCCGCAACAGTCGCGAGCCAGATCCGGCCGGTGTCCGAGACGGGCACGATTGCGGTTCCTGCCGACGACCCCGCCATAGCCAGCGAGACGACCTTCGGGCCATTCGCCCCAGGCGAACCAGCGGCATTGATCCAGCCCGGTGCGTTGGACGAGTAAGCGGTTACGCGCACGGCGACGGCCTGGACCCCGTTCTTGGGGATCCCTTGGCGTCCGGCCACCCGGACCGAGGCGCTTCGGTCATCACCGGACCAGCGGCGCTGCTGCAGATAGCAGCCTTCGGTGCCCTTCTGGCGGGAGTCGAAGACCCGCACCGGTTTGACCGGAACGAAGGCAGCCGACGGTCGCAGTGCCCGGGCCGACCCACCGGTGCGTTCGGTCTTACACGGGGTGTCCACGACCGGGGTTCCATCCCAGTAGGAGGTCCGCGCTGCGGCACCGTCCCAGGTCATGGAGAAGTGGACATGGTCGCGATGGCAGAAGGTGTCGTTGCCCGATGACTGCAGTGAGTAGCAGCCCTTGAGCTCGGTCCAGCCGCGACCGGTGTCGTATGCGCGCCACATCTCGTCGCCCCACCCGATGTACATGATCCCGAGCCGACGCGCGTTGGCCGCTGGTGTGCCGTCAGGCCCCTTGGCCGTGATCCAGTCGACGAAGTCCTGCGCCTGCTTCCGCTCAGCCGGGTCCTTCCAATCGACCATCCAGTCGACCGCACGACCCTCTTTGTGCTCGGAGATCGAGTCCTGATCACACGCACGACTGATCCCGATCACCGCCTTGCCGTAGGTGTCGAGCAGCAGTTGGCGCAGCATGAGCGCGCCGGGCCGCGGGGTCGGGTCGCAGGTGGTCATCCCCTCATACTCGATCGGCGCGTCGAGCACCGACGGGTACGCCCTTTCAGGCGGGAGCATGGGCGCGGGCTTGGAGTTCGCAGCCAGCGCCGGCGGGGTGATGATCAGCAATAGGGCGCTCAGCAGGGGAAGAATGCGTCGCAATAACACCCGTCGCACCCTGCCAGCGGCATTGGCCGCGCGTGGGCATGTCGCGCGGAGTGTCGGTAACGAAACGGTCACGGCCGATGTGCCGACCAAAGTGGTTGAGTTGCCCCTTTGATCAACCAGTCAGGTCGGTCAAAAAGCCGCAATTCCTTGCATTTCGGGCTGCATTACGTCCCAAAGTGATCGGGTGGCCCTTCTTGATCAACCAGTTCGGTTCACTCCCACTCGATCGTGCCCGGCGGTTTGCTGGTCACATCCAGAACCACACGGTTGACTGCCGCCACCTCGTTGGTGATCCGGGTCGAGATTGTCGCCACGACCTCGTGGGGCAGGCGCGACCAGTCGGCAGTCATGGCGTCCTCGCTGCTCACCGGCCGCAGCACCACCGGGTGGCCGTAGGTCCGTCCGTCACCCTGGACTCCAACACTGCGGACCCCCGCCAGCAGCACCACCGGGAACTGCCACACCGACCGGTCGAGGCCAGCTGCGGTGAGTTCAGCCCGGGCTATGGCGTCGGCCAGGCGCAGGGTCTCGAGGTTCTCCTCGGTGACCTCGCCCACGATGCGGATCGCCAAGCCCGGCCCCGGGAACGGGTGACGCCAGACCAGGTCCTCCGGCAGCCCCAGCGCTGCCCCAACGGCACGCACCTCGTCCTTGAAAAGGTCCCGCAGTGGCTCGACGAGTTCGAACTCGAGGTCCTCGGGCAGACCGCCCACGTTGTGGTGGCTCTTGATGTTGGCCGTTCCGGTGCCCCCGCCGGACTCCACCACGTCGGGGTAGAGAGTGCCCTGGACGAGGAACCGGACGTCGCCGCCGCCATTGGCGACCACGTCGGCTGCCGCCGCCTCGAAGACCCGGATGAACTCCCGTCCGATGATCTTGCGCTTAGTCTCAGGGTCGGTGACTCCGGCCAGGGCATCCAAGAAACGCCTGCGAGCGTCCACCACAACCAGCCGGGCACCGGTGGCAGCGACGAAATCGCGCTCCACCTGCTCCACCTCACCCTGGCGAAGCAGACCGTGATCGACGAAAACACAGGTGAGCCGCTCGCCTATCGCGCGCTGAACCAGTGCCGCCGCAACCGCCGAGTCCACCCCGCCGGAAAGACCACAGATCGCCTGCCCATCGCCCACTTGGGCACCGATGGCCGACAACTGGGCGTCGATCACGCCGTCGGTGGACCAGTTCGCGGTGAGTCCCGCGATGTCGTAGAGGAAGCGCTGCAGCATCGCCTGCCCATGGTCGGTGTGAGCCACCTCCGGGTGGAACTGCACGCCTGCCAGTGCCCGGTTCCGGTGGATGAAGCCCGCCACCGGGGTGGCCGCCGTGGTGGCAACCACATCACACCCAGTCGGTGCGGCAACAACCGAATCACCGTGTGACATCCAGACCGACTGCTCGCGTGGCTGACCGGCGAACAACACACTGTCGGTGGTCGTCACGGCAGTGCGGCCGTATTCACGCAACCCGGTCTGCTCCACCTTCCCGCCCAAGGCAGCGGCGAGCACCTGGAAGCCGTAGCAAATGCCGAACACCGGCACATCGGAATCAAGCAGGGACTCGTCGAACGATGGGGCATCGGGAACGTACACGCTGGCGGGGCCGCCAGACAAGATCACCGCCAGCGGCTGTTTGGCCAGGATCTGCTCGGCAGTCCAAGTGTGCGGAACGACCTCCGAATACAGGTGCGCCTCACGCACCCGGCGCGCGATGAGCTGCGCGTACTGCGCGCCGAAGTCGAGAACCAGCACGGGACGGGGCAGATTTGCCATGGGCCAAGTCTAGGCGGGGCACCACGCCGGCCCTGGCGCAACCGCCCACGTCGCGACTCCTGTTAGAGCGTGGGGGCAGGACCTTTGAGCGAGACCGCGTGCGCGCTGGCCGCCGGCGGTGTGAGCAGGTCACCCCGCCAGGACTGCCGCAGGGTGCGCACGCCCACCACAACCCAGGCCAGCAGCAGAACCGCGTACAGGAACACCGCGAACCACTCGAACACGGCCAGGTCTGTGTGCTTGGCGAGTTGGCTGGTGCCGGTTACGCAGGTTCCGACGGGAAAGGTGAACGACCACCATGTGAGGGCGAATCCCATGCTGCGCTTGTGGGCGCGAATGGTGAGCGCGACAGCGATCGGCATCCACAGCAGCATGAACCCCCACATCGGAACCCCGAAAACCACAGCGAAGGCGTCCAGGGCGGTGGACAAAGGCGGCGCCACGGCACCGAGGGCGGCCGTGCCCAGGGCCCCGGCGGCGGTGATCGACTGTCCAACCGGGCCGAGCACGACCCAGAGCGTCGGGACCCGCGCCGACCCCGAGGTGCCGAAGTGGGCCAACCGGCTCCAGATCAGGGTGATGATGATCAGTGAAGTGACCAGGCTCATCCCGAAGAAGGCGTAACAGAGCAGGAGCAACGTCTCCCGCAGCTCTCCGGCAGGCACGTGTGGAACCAGGAGTGCACCAACAGCGGCCGAAACCATCGGCGGGACCACCGGCATCAGCCAGCCGCCGAAGGCCCCGTCCTGACGGACCTCCAGGCTGGTGAACAACCGGTATGGCACGGCAACGGCCGTGATCAGTCCAAGGACCGTGCCCACCCCCCACAGCACCCAAGCGATACCGACCGCGGCGCTCTCGCCCAGGTACTGCTGACCGACCAGCACCGTGGCCGAGGCAACGGTCATGAGCGCCATCGGCGGAGCTCCGAAGAACTGGATGGCGATGGCGTCGTCGGCTATGGCCCGGATGTTCTGCGGGTGCCGGGCCCAGTTCAATGGCACCGCGATCAGCAGCGCCAGCAGCAGCACCGCGGCCAGCCCCCACGCGAGTGTGGTGATCCATGCCGGAACCGCGAACGGCAAAGTCGCCCCTGCCACCGCCACGATGCCTGTGCCCATGACAGAGGCGAACCAGTTGGGTCCCAGGATCACCTGACCATCGATGGGCGAGCCCAGCACGCCGAGAAGGCGTTGCGAGACGGACGTCGAAGTACTGGTGGGCACAGCGGAAACGGTAGTCCAGGGACCTTCGCTTTGCGTCTCCTTCCTTACCCAAGTGAGTTAGTCGGAATACATGTGTTATATTCCCAAGTAAGTAAGTAGACAACAATCAATTAAGGAGTCAACATGAAGATCCCCCGCAAGATTCCTTCCGGTGGCCGCAGCCATGATGGTGCTGGGTTCGATGGCAGCGTGCTCCTCCGGGGATTCCTCTGAGTGCTTCGGCTTCCGGCGAACCCGCCGCCTCCGAGATCAAGACCGTGCGCCTCGGCTTCTTCCCCAACCTGACTCACGCCCCCGCACTGGTCGGGCTTCAGGAGGGCCTCTTCAAGGACGCGGTCAAACCGCTCGGAATCACCGTCACGCCGACTGCGTTCAACGCCGGCCCGGACGCCGTGACCGCCCTGTTCGGCAACTCCCTGGACATCGCGTACATCGGCCCGAACCCAACCATCAGCGCATACACCCAATCCAATGGTGAAGCGGTGAAGGTCATCGCCGGGGTCGCCTCCGGCGGCGCTGCGCTGGTCGTGAACCCGGACATCAAGACCGCGGCCGACCTCAAGGGCAAAGCGCTTGCCACCCCGCAGCTGGGCAACACCCAGGACGTCGCCCTTCGGTACTGGCTCAAGCAACAGGGTCTGACCACCACAGTCGAGGGCGGCGGAGACGTTTCGATCAAGCCGCAAGCCAACGCCGACGGCCTCACTGCCTACGGCGCCGACCAGATCCAGGGCGCATGGGTACCCGAGCCGTGGGTCTCGGAGTATGTGGCCAAGGGTGCGAAGGTCTTGGTCAACGAGAAGGACCTGTGGCCCGACGGAAAGTTCGTGACCACCAACCTTCTGGTGCGCAGCCAGTTCCTCCAGGAGCACCCCGATGTAGTGCAGGCAGTACTGGACGCCCACGTTGAAGCACTCGAGCTGATCGCCAAGGACCCGAAGCAGGCCAAGAGCGATGCCAACGCCGCGCTTCAAAGCCTCACCGGCAGCCAGTTGGACCCGGCGATCCTCGACAGCGCCTGGACGCAGGTCGAGTTCACTGCTGATCCGCTGCCGGCCACCCTGGTCGCATCAGCCCAGCACGCCGCAGACGTGGGCCTGCTCGACCAGGCGGAGATCGACGCCGCGGGAGGTCTGCCCGGCACCCTTTACGACCTCTCCTTCATCAACAAGTCGCTGGCGAACGCTGGCTTGGATGAGGTGCAACAGTGACGCTCACCCTGGAGACCCGTGAACAGACCGCGCTCCGGGTGCGGGCTGTGACCAAGGTCTTCGATTCCGACGAAGGCCGCACGGCAGCCCTGCACGGCGTCGACCTTGACGTCAGGCAGGGGGAGTTCGTCACGGTCGTGGGTCACAGCGGCTGCGGCAAGACGACTCTGCTGAACATCGTGGCGGGCCTCGACACGCCCAGTTCGGGCGCTGTCGAGGTCTGCGGACGCACCGCGCTGATGTTCCAGGACGCCACGCTGTTGCCCTGGTTGACAGCCCGCCAGAACGTGGAACTCGCGCTCAAACTGCGCGGCGTTCCCCGTTCGCGGCGCAAGGACGAGGCTGATGAACTGCTCGACGTGGTACGGCTCTCCGGTTCGGCCACCCGTCGCCCGCACGAGCTGTCCGGCGGCATGCGCCAACGTGTCTCACTGGCACGCTGCCTTGCCCAGAATGCCGATCTGGTACTCATGGACGAGCCTCTGGGCGCACTGGACGCCATGACCCGCGATCTGCTGCACGACGAGATCGAACGGGTGGTGCGCGAGCGCGACCTGACCGTCATGTTCGTCACGCACAACATGCGCGAGGCGGTCCGTCTGGGCGATCGGGTCATTCTGATGGCGTACGGGAAGATCGTGCACGAGCAGATCGTGAACCTGCCGCACCCGCGGATCATGGACAGCGCAGCTGTGGCTGAGCGGGCTGGTGACCTCACCCGACGACTGCATGAGGCGGCCTGACATGGCAACTGATGTCCTAACACCGGTGGTAGATGTTCTACCCGAACCCAAACGTGACTCGACGTTGTCGCGAATCTGGGCATGGAGTTGGCCAAAGCTCATGGCCGTGGGCCTGGTGCTGGTCGCGTGGCAACTGGTGGTGTGGTCCGGCTGGCGACCCGAATACGTCCTGCCTGGTCCCATCACCACGTTGCAAGCGGTCTGGGAAATGATGGGCACCGACCGCTTCTGGAGTGCCATCGCTACCACCTTGACGCGGGCTGTCGCTGGCTTCGCGCTGGCCCTGCTGATCGGCACGACACTGGGAATCCTGGTGGCCCGCATCCGGCCGTTGCGGCTGGCAGTCGGGGCGTTGATCACCGGCCTGCAGACCATGCCCTCGATCTCATGGTTCCCGCTGGCGATCCTGCTGTTCGGGATCAACGAACAGGCAATCCTGTTCGTTGTGGTACTCGGTGCGGCACCCAGTATCGCCAACGGCGTGATCTCGGGCGTCGACCAGGTCCCACCGGCCTTCTGGCGACTGGGACACGTCCTCGGTGCTGGACCGGTCTCGATGTACCGCAACATCATCCTTCCGGCGGCCCTGCCCGGCTACGTCAGCGGCCTGACGCAAGGTTGGGCCTTTGCCTGGCGCTCCTTGATGGCCGGTGAACTTCTGGTCATCATCGCGGAGCGGCCATCGCTGGGCGCCCAACTTGAGTTCGCCCGACAACTGGCCAAGGCGCCACAACTGCTGGGCACGATGCTGGTGATCCTGGTGATCGGAATGTTGGTGGACGGACTGTTCTCGAGCTTCGCGCGCAGGTTGCGCGAGCGACGGGGATTGGCGACATGACCTCTCATGCTGGCATTGTCCGCAAGAAGCGGGACAATGCCAGCATGCAGATATCGGCGAGGGTGGACTACGCGCTGCGCGCCCTCACCGAACTTGCCGTGGCATGGGACGAAGACCCCCGTCAGCTGCTCAAGGGCGACTGGCTAGCAGGCCGCCAGGACATTCCCGTCCGGTTCCTGGAAGGGATCCTCGGTCAACTGCGCCGCGCTGGCCTCGTGGTCAGTCAGCGCGGAGCCGACGGCGGCTATCGCTTGGCCCAGGCACCTGCGCAGATCAGTGTGGCCGACGTGATCCGGGTACTGGACGGACCGCTGGGGGCGGTGCGCAGCCAGGCACCCGAGGACGCGACCTACAACGGCACGGCCGAGCACCTGCGCACCGTGTGGGTGGCCACCCGGGCAGCGATGCGCGAGGTGTTGGAGAACACCAGCGTGGCCGACGTCGTGGCCGGGCACTTCTCGGCGGACGTTCAGGCCCTCATCGCCGTGCCCGGCGCGTGGGACCGGCGCTGACCTCAGGTCACCGCGACGATCGGCAGCCGTAGGGCGCCGGGTGCTGAGTCCGGAACCACCGGCTCCTTGGGAGCAACCGGGGCGACCCGGCGGTAGGCCTGTCCCAGTCCCGGACGAACATCGGTCTCGCCCTTGTTCGGCCACAGGGACATCGCCCGTTCGGCCTGCGCTGTGATGGTCAGCGACGGGTTGACGCCCAGGTTCGCCGACACGGCAGCACCATCCACGACGTGCAGACCGGGGTGGCCGTACACGCGGTGGTACGGGTCGATGACGCCGTTGTCCGCCGAATCGCTGATGGCGCAGCCGCCGACGAAGTGTGCGGTCATCGGGGCACTGATGAGGTCCCCCAGGTTCCCGCCCGGCAGTCCGTCGATGCGGGCGCTGAGCAGGCGAGCCGCCTCGTTACCGGCCGGGATCCACGTCGGGTTGGGTTCACCGTCACCCTGCTTGGAGGTCAGCGACCACCGACCGAAGCGACCCTTCTTGCCGCTGACGGTCAGTGAGTTGTCCACGGACTGCATGACCAGCAAGATGATGCTGCGCTCCGACCAGCCGCGCAGGTCCACGAACCGGCGGGCGTCTGCACGGTGTGCGACCAAGGCCTTGACCCAGGTCTTCCACCGGGGCTCACCTTCGACCTCATCGGTCAGCACCGTCGCCAGCGCCCCCATCACGTTGGAGCCCTTTCCGTAGCGGCACGGCTCGATGTGGGTGTGCGGTTCGGGGAAGAAGCTCGAGGTGATCGCCACACCTTGGTGGTAGTTGCGACTGCGGTCGTTCGTGAACGCACCGAGCAGCGACTCGGAGTTCGAGCGCGAGAGCTTCCCAAGTGCCGGGGACAGGTTCGGCAGTCTTCCGGTGTCCTTCATCTTGTGCAGCAGTCGCTGGGTGTTGTACGCGCCGGCGGCCATGATCACCTGCCGGGCGTAGATGCGCCGACTGGTGTCGCGGCGCGAGTCGGTGCGCTTGACATCGATCGCATAACCCTCGCCGAACTGCTCCAGCCCGGTGACCGTGGTCAGCGGCTGGATCTCCGCGCCGGCGCTCTCCGCGAGGTGCAGGTAGTTCTTGACCAGCGTGTTCTTGGCGTTGTGGCGGCAGCCCGTCATACATTCGCCGCACTCGGTGCAGCCCGTGCGCTCAGGTCCGCGGCCGCCGAAGTACGGGTCTTCCTTGGTGACACCCGGACCGTCGCCGAAGTAGACGCCTACTGGAGTCATCCGGAAGGTATCGCCAACGCCCATCTCTTCAGCCACAGCCTTGAGCTCGACGTCAGCTGGTGTCATGGTCGGGTTGTCGACCACTCCGAGCATGCGCTGGGCCTGGTCGTAGTGAGCGGAGAGCTCGGACTGCCAGTCGGTGATGTGGGCCCACTGCTTGTCCTTGAAGAACGGCTCCGGCGGGACGTACAGCGTGTTGGCGTACACCAGCGAACCGCCACCGACCCCGGCACCGGCCAGGATCACCGCGTCGGGCAGCACGTGGATGCGCTGAATGCCGTAGCAACCCAGTGCCGGCGCCCAGAGGAAACGGTTGGTGCGCCACGAGGTCTTCGGGAAGTCCGCGTCCTCAAAGCGGCGACCCGCCTCGATCACCAGAACCCGGTAGCCCTTTTCAGTCAGGCGTAGTGCTGCCACGGATCCGCCGAAACCGGATCCGATGATCGCCACGTCGTAGTCGAACTGTTCCATCAGGACATCCCCATCTTCTTCATCGCGGCCAATGATGCGGCCATGAAATGAGCCCACTGTTCGTCATCCATGCCGAACTGTGGCGCGATCCGCACCAGACGCTGCACAGCGACTGTCTGCGATTCGGTGTACTTCAACAATCCCTCGGTACCGTGGCGGCGCCCGATTCCAGACGCCCCCATTCCGCCCATCGGCGCAGAAGTCGTCCCCCAAGCCGATGCATAACCCTCATTGATGTTCACCGTGCCGGCCTTGAGCCTGGCGGCCACCTTGCGCCCGTGTTTGGTGTCGCGGGTCAGCACGGAGGCGTTGAGGCCGTACTCGGTGTCATTGGCGCGCTCGATGGCCTCTTCGTCGTTCTGGACCTTATAGAGGCTGACGACCGGACCGAAGGTTTCATTGATGCAGGCACGCATCTCCCGAGTGACCCCCTCGAGCACCGTCGGCTCGAAGAACAAGGGCCCGACGTCCGGACGAGGCTTGCCGCCCACTAGCGCGGTCGCACCCTTGGCCATGGCGTCTTCGACATGTTCGGTCACGGTGTTCAGCTGCTTCTCGTTGATCAGCGAGCCCATGTCCGAACCCCAGCCGACCCCGGCCTGCAGACGCATCCCGCGCACGCGCTCAACGAACCGGGCCACAAACTCGTCGTAGATCTTCTCGTTGATGTACATCCGCTCCATGGAGATGCACAACTGACCGGAGTTGCTGAAGCAGGCGCGCACGGCGATCTCCGAGGCACGCTCGATGTCGGCGTCTGCCAGGACGAGCATTGCGTTCTTGCCGCCCAGTTCCATCGAACAACTGATCAGCCGCTGCCCGCATTGCTCGGCCAGTTGCCTTCCGACCGGCGTTGAACCGGTGAACATCAGGTAGTCGGAGTGGTCCACGATCGCCGGGCCGATGACTGCGCCAGGACCGACAACCACCTGCACCAGGCCTTCAGGAATTCCCGCTTCTCGCATCAGGCGTACGGCCCAAAGCGCCGTGAGTGCTGTCTGGGAGTCGGGCTTGAGCACGATTGCGTTGCCGGCCAGCAGTGCTGGGATGGCATCGGATACAGCCAGTGTCAATGGGTAGTTCCACGGCGCGATCACCCCGACCACACCCTTGGGGTGACGGATCTCGCTGACAGCTGTCAGCACCGGCAGCACGCCGCGGTGGCGCACGGGTGCGAGTTTCTTGGGGGCCACCCGCGCGTAGTGCCGGGATGTGAGCAATACGTCGAGGAACTCCTCGGACGCATCAGAGCGCGCCTTGCCCGTCTCCAGCTGGATGAGGTCCAAGGTGGTCGAGCGGTGCTCGAGCATCACATCGTGCAAGCGCAGGATGACCTTGGCGCGTTCTTTGGGGGTCCACTGGGCCCAGCGCTTCTGTGCCCGGCGCGCGGTCTCGAAAGCGAGTTCAACATCCTCAGCAGTGCTGATCGGGATTTCAGCAAGCGGCTCCAGCGTGAACGGTGAGATGGAAGTCAGGGTCTCCGCCCGAGGCGAGGCCACCACTTGTGCGATCAGGCTTTTCACGTCGATTCCGGCCACTTGGGGCGCGGTCTTCTCCGCGGCAATGGTCATGGCGTCAGCCTAAACCGGTCACGTGTGTGGCGAACCTGGAACGGTTAAACCGGGGCGAGGCACCGCGGGGCGGATGCGGCGGTGGGGCGGGGCGGATGGGGCGCGGCGGATGGGGCGCCCGCGTTAGAGGTTGTGCTGTTGGTTAGCGAATCCACGCGTTGTTTCTCTAACCAACAGCACAACCTCTAACCGGGACCAGCCGGGGTAACCGGGACCAGCCGGGGTAACCGGGACCAGCCGGGACCGGGGCCCCGGGGCCAGCCGGGGTCCCCGGGCAAGCAAAGCTGGAAACCGACAACTAACTCGCCGAAAAGCAACACCACCCACACCCCCGAGCCGAAAGTCGAACGCGTCACCGGTCCCGCCCACCCCCGTGCCCGACTACCGGTGCCTTACTCGTTTGAATCGGACGTTCAGCTGTTGTGCGTTACATTGGCTCAATGCTTCCCGCCGCGACCTGGTTCACTGCCGCTGCGCTGGTGACCCCTGTGGCGATGGCCGCTCTGAGCAGTGCGCCGGTTGTGGCCGACCCGTCCGGCTCACCCTCAGTGAGCGCGGATCCGTCAACGTCGCCTCCGGTCGAACCGCCTCCGGTCGAACCGCCGCCTCCCGTCGAACCGAGCCCGACCGCCCCGACACCGGCCATCACGACCACGCCCGAACTGGACATGGAGATCCAACTCAAGGCACTCGGCCTGCCGACAGGCAACGTGGACGGGCAGATCGATGCGCGCACTCGCCGGGCGGTGTGCGCATTTCGCGATCTCAACGGTCTGCGCGCGACCCGCGAACTCCCCGGGCCCGCCCTGATGTCGCAGATCGCGCAGTCCCAGGAGATCCCACTGCTTCCGAAACGCCTGTTCGGGGTGAAGGCACTGGTCAGCCTCACGTGCCAGGCGACGTACGTGACCAACAACAACGGCGTGGTCGTGCGGGTTCTTCCTGTGAGCACCGGCAAGGACCTCGGTTACCACGCAACGCGGACCGGCTTCAAACGCGTCTACTGGAAGTACAACGCCTGGCAGGCCAGCACGCTGTTCCCCGAACCCGACGGCCGTCCCGGGCTCTACCGGCCCATCTACTTCGATCGTGGAATCGCGTTCCACGGAGTCCGGCGTCCGATTAGGACGATGCCGCAGTCACACGGATGCGTTCGGACCTGGCCGAAGGATCAGGACTGGCTGTGGAAGCAGTTGAGCGTGCGCGACAGGGTCTTCGTGTACGGCAACTACTGGCGCAAGGCGACGGCATCGCTGGGGGGCTACGGCCGTACCTGAGGGTCAGTGGGTCTGGACCATCTCCACACGCTGGAAACTCTTCAGATCCGTGTACCCGCACAACGCGATCGAACGGCGTAGCGCACCCACCAGGTTCATCGTCCCGTCGCTGACGTGTGAGGGTCCGAACAGGATCTCGTCCCAGGTGCCGACGGTGTCGAACTCGACCATCTCGCCACGCGGCAGCTCCGCGTGGGTCGCCTCCATGCCCCAGTGACGACCTGCGCCCGGCGCCTGCGAGGCCCGCGCGAGCGGTGAACCGACCATCGCCGCGTCCGCGCCACAGGCGATCGCCTTGACGATGTCGCCACTGCGGCCCATTGCGCCATCGGCCACCACGTGCACATACCGGCCACCGGACTCATCGAGGTAGTCGCGCCTGGCAGCTGCCACATCGGCAATCGCTGTCGCCATCGGCACCCGGACCCCGAGCACGTCCGCTGTCGTGTGGCTCGCACCGCCGCCGAACCCAACGAGCACTCCGGCCGCGCCTGCCCGCATCAGGTGCAGCGCCGACTGGTAGGTCGCGACCCCGCCGACAAGCACGGGGACGTCGAGTTCATAGATGAACTGCTTGAGGTTCAGCGGTTCGCGGCCGACCGAGACGTGTTCGGCCGAGACGGTCGTGCCGCGGATGACAAAGATGTCCACACCGGCCGAGGTGACATCCCGGAAGTAGTCATGGGTCTTCTGCGGCGACAACGAGCCTGCCACCGTGATGCCGGCCGCACGCATCTGGCGAACCCGGGCGACGATGAGTTCAGGCTTGATCGGTTCTGCGTAAAGGCGTTGCAGCAGCGGAACAGCTTCACGGGGGTCGACTGCGGCGATCTGGGCAAAGGCATCGGCGGGGTCCTCGTAACGGGTCCACAGCCCCTCGAGGTTCAGAACCGCCAGACCACCCGCCTGACCCATCTCGATGGCCGTCTGCGGCGAAACAACCGAATCCATCGGTGCTGCCAGGATCGGCAGTTCGAACCCGTACGCGTCGATCTGCCAGCCCAGTTCCACCGACTCCGGATCCCTGGTACGCCGATGGGGGGCTACCGCCACGTCGTCGAACGAGTACCCCGCCCGCGCCGACTTGGAAAGACCGATCACTATGTCGCTCACGAGAGGAAAGCCTAGCGGGGCATTTGTGCGCTCGCCGATGTGATGCCCACAGGGAAGTGGGACCCCGCTAACGCCGGTGGTAGTTGGGAGCTTCGACAGTCATCTGGATGTCGTGCGGGTGACTCTCCTTGAGCCCCGCGGCGGTGATCCGCACGAAACGCCCGCGACTGTGCAGCTCAGGGATGGACGAGGCGCCGCTGTAGCCCATCGCCGCCCGAAGTCCGCCGGTCAATTGGTGGGCAACCACGGAGAGTTTTCCACGGTACGGAACCTGGCCCTCGATGCCCTCAGGGACGAGTTTGTCGTCGCTGAGGACATCGTCTTGGAAGTAGCGATCCTTGGAGTAGGACTTCGCCTCACCACGCGATTGCATGGCGGCCAGCGATCCCATCCCCCGGTACTGCTTGAACTGCTTTCCACTGACGAAGACCACCTCACCGGGTGACTCCTCACACCCTGCGAGCAGCGATCCGAGCATCACCGTGTCGGCACCGGCGACCATGGCTTTGGCGATGTCGCCGCTGTACTGCAGACCGCCGTCGGCGATGACGGGAAGGCCCTTGGGACGCAGGGCCGTGGCCACCTCGTGGATCGCGGTGACCTGCGGGACGCCGACACCGGCGACCACCCGTGTTGTGCAGATCGAGCCGGGCCCTACGCCGACCTTCACGGCGTCCGCACCAGCTTCAGCAAGCGCAAGTGCGGCCTCGGCGGTGGCGATGTTGCCTCCCACTACGTCGATCTCGGTGTCGGCCTTTAGCCGGGCGACCATCTCCAGAACCCCGCTGCTGTGCCCGTGGGCGGTGTCCACGACCACGAAATCGACGCCGGCGTCCACCAGCGTCATGGCCCGCTTGTAGGAGTCCTCGCCAACACCCACTGCCGCCCCGACGACGAGGCGTCCGGCGCTGTCCTTGGTGGCGTCAGGGAACGCTTCGGACTTGAGGAAGTCCTTTACAGTGATCAGTCCCCGAACACGGTTCTGCTCATCCACGAGAGGCAGTTTCTCGACCTTGTGACGACGCAGCAGCGCCAGCGCGTCGGCCGGCTCGATCCCCAGGTAGCCGGTGACCAACGGCGCAGGAGTCATCAATTGGGAGACCGGTACGGACAGGTCCTCCTCAAAGCGCATGTCCCGGTTCGTCACGATCCCAAGCAGCCGGCCCTCGTCGTCGACCACCGGAAGCCCGGAGATGCGGTAACGCCGGCACATCGCATCCACCTCGGCAAGGGTGTCCTGTGGGCGACAGGTCACCGGGTTGGACACCATGCCCGCCTCGGAGCGCTTGACCATGTCGACCTGCAGCGCCTGGTCCTCGATGGACATGTTGCGGTGCAGCACACCGACCCCACCGATACGAGCCATCGCAATGGCCATGCGTGCTTCGGTGACAGTGTCCATCGCACTACTGACCAGAGGCACCCGCAGGCGCAGCGAACGGGTGAGAGCCGTGGAGGTGTCCACCTCGGATGGCACGACGTCGGAGGCCGACGGCACCAGTAGAACGTCGTCGAAGGTAAGTCCTATGGGGGCGAACGGGTCGTTGGCCGAGGAGTGCTCCATGCAGCAAGGTTACGCGCTGGCGAAAACCTCAGTTAATGAGTCCCGCGCGCAATCCCACGGCTACGGCCTGGGCACGGTCTGAGGCGCGCAGTTTCCTGAAGAGCCTGCGGGCATGGGTCTTGATGGTGTCCTCGGACAGGTACAGCTCACGGCCGATCTCGCCATTGGACATCCCCCGAGACATTCCGTCCAGAACCTGGGTCTCCCGCTCGGAGAGCCGGAACTCCGGGACACTGACAACGGGCACCCGGCTGGCCGATCCTACGTGGTACACCGCCATGCCCAGTTCCAGTCGAGTGGCGTCCTTGCTGATGTATCCGGCTGCACCATTGGCCACGGCCGTGGCCACCATCTGCGGATCATCCCCGGAGGTGAGCATCACGATGCGCACTGTGGGATCTGAATGCAGCAGACGCCGGGCACATTCCAGCCCACTCATGCCGGGCATCCGCACGTCGAGCAGGACCAAGTCAGGTCGTTCGCTGGCGCATCGTGCAAGTGCCTCATCACCGCTGCTGGCCAGACTGACCGTGACGACACCTGGCAAGGTGCTCACCAGCCGCCTCAATCCGTCACGCACGGCGGGTGCGTCGTCCACGATCAACACCGACGTCACGGGGCACCTCCTCAGCAGGCTCTGATGCACCTATCGGCCGGTACCGGGAATTGCTTGAATCAGTGCGGCTCACCCGGCCGCGCGATGCAGTGCCGTGATGTCGGAGCGGGCGTCCCACCTTTGCGCGAGTTCTCCGGAGAGTCCGGCGCGCAACTCGTCGGCGATCCGGCTGGCCGCCACAAAGTGATCGTGGGCAGCAACCGGGTCCTCCGGGGCCAAGAGGGCGGCCAGCACAGCGTGCCCTGGCCAGGCCACCGCGAGGAAACCCATCGACGTGCTGAGCATCAAGGACCGCTGGAGATTGGCGATCGCGTCCGCCTTGTGAGCATCCTCGATCTGCGCCACCGCAAGGAACAGCAGGGACTTCGCGACATGGCGTGGGGCGTTGGCAGCTTCTGAGTGCTCAACGGCCTCGGAAGCCTTCGTCACGGCTGCACCGTAATCCGAATTCAGCAGGGCAATCTCACATTGGACCCAGGTCAGACGCACACGGTGACGCCACCAGATCGGAGTCTGACTCGGATCGCCACCGACCCGTTCGAGAAGCGACCGGGCCTGAGCCAATGTGTTCGCCGCCGTGGCCGCGTCCTCCATACCCACTGAATCCGCAGCCAAGCCCGTCAGAGCCTCAATCGCCGAGCCCGGTGTGGCCGCCGTCGCCATGGCCTCCCGGTCGGCCACCACCGCAAGATCATGACACCCGAGTTGGCGCAGCAGGCTCGCCTTCAGCGATCGCGCCATGGAGTACTCCGGAGTGCCCCGTGGAATCGCCTCCACGTGTTCGAACGCCTCCCCGTAACGACCACATGCACCCAGTGCCACCCCGAGCAGCCACTGGTGGAAGGCACGCTTGCCGGGGTCGATGCCGGATAGTCCGCGCAGCAGCGGCAAGGCATCTTGAACAGACCCGTGGAACACGTTCCACTCGCCCCGTTCAAGACCCTCATTCATCGGCATGGATCAAGGGTATGTCCGACCCGTCGCGACCGGCGATCGCGCCGCGTGGAATCAGACGTGGCTGCGAACGAAGTTCACCGCCTCTGTCAGATCGCCCAGATGTGGCGCTGGTGAGCCCTGCGACCATCCCGGCCCGGCAGTGGCGATCGCCGGCTTGGGCCGAATGCCCGGAAGGTGAGCGAAGCCCTCTTGGTCGGCGTTGGGAGCCAATTGCGCCCACAGGATGACCACCGCGGGGTGAAGCCGTTTTGCCGCCTCACCCAAGGCCACGGCCGGGGTCCTGGCGGTGAGCAGTTCAGCCCCGATGCCCTCTTCGGCAAGAGCCGCACGCAACGCGTACAACGGAAGGACGTGATCCTCGGTGGCTGTGGCCGCCAGAAGCACACCCTCGCGCTTGACCCGGGTGTCAAGGAACAGCCCGGCAGTAACGGCGTCGGAGAGCACGTGCTCGACATCCACCCCTGCCTGGCGGTCCTCCCACTGGTGGCCCGCCTTCTGCAGCACTGGGACGATCAGGTCGCTCCATGCGGTCAGCACCCCCTGGGACCGGACCGCGTCTGCGACCAAGTGAGCGCAACGCTGTCCGTCCAGCGCATTGGCCGCCTCCCACAGCGAGCGCACCGCGGCTGCCCCGATGTGCCCTTGGGCGTGGGCGGTTACCTCGGGGACATCCGGCAGTGCTGAGCGGACCGACGCCGCAGCCTGCGCCACCGGCACGCCAGAACGCATCAGCCGCTGCATCGCCACCAGTCGGTCGACGTCTTCGGGGGTGTACCGGCGATGCGCTCCCTCGCTTCGCGCCGAGGGCTCAAGACCGTATCTGTGCGCCCATGTCCTAAGAGTCGCCGGGGAAATTCCCAATTGCCGGGCCACGGCACCAGCCGAAAGCGTCACCATCTCATCCACCACTCAACGAGTGTGAACAGGTTTCGCGCCGTCCGCACTTTTTCGCTCAGAGTGAACTGGGGCTTGACACGCTTTTGAAACGGTTTTAGATTCATATCAACGACGAACAAGGAGTCACAAAATGGCCGAGCTCTCAAGGCTTCCGGGCACCAACACCGATCACTGGGATTGGCAGATGCACGGTGCATGCCGCGGTGAAGACTCCTCGAACTTCTTCCACCCCGAGGGCGAACGTGGCGCTGCCCGGGTCATCCGCACAAACCGGGCCAAGGCGATCTGCGCGGAGTGCCCAGTGCAGAAGGCCTGCTTGGAACACGCACTTGCAGTACGCGAGCCATATGGCATATGGGGCGGGCTCGGCGAGGACGAATTGGCCTCGCTGTACCAGCAACGAAAGCTGAACATCGCCTGACCCCGAACCGGTCGCACCAGCTCCCTCCCCTGGTCGGCGACCACCAAGAAGGCCCCGGACAACTCATCGGTCCGGGGCCTTCTCCTGTTCGCGCCGGCAGACGCAGCAGAGGGCCCCGGACTTCCGCCCGGGGCCCTCTGCTGTCGCTTAGATGTGACCGTGGTGGTGGGAGTGACCGTGACCGTGGTCGTGGTCGTGGTCGTCCTCCTCCTCGGGCTTCTCCACCACGAGCGCCTCGGTGGTCAGCAGCATGGCCGCGATCGACCCCGCGTGCTCGACGGCGGCACGAGTGACCTTCACCGGGTCGATGACACCGGCCGCGATGAGGTCGCCGTACTCGTCGGTGGCGGCGTTGAATCCCTGACCGAGCTCCATGCCGGCGACGGTGGCGACGACCACATCGCCGGACTGCCCAGCGTTACGGGCGATCCAGGACAACGGGGACGTAAGCGCCTTCTTGACGATCCGGATGCCTGCGGCCTCATCGGCGTCGGCTCCGCTGGACTCGTCGAGTTCGGCAGCAGCGTGCACGAGGACCGAGCCGCCACCGGCGACGATGCCCTCTTCCACGGCGGCGCGGGTGGCCGCAACTGCGTCCTCCACGCGGTGCTTCTTCTCCTTGAGCTCCACCTCGGTGTGGGCGCCGACCTCGATGACGCACACTCCGCCGACGAGCTTGGCCAGACGCTCCTTGAGCTTGTCACGGTCCCAGTCGGAGTCGCTGGCCTCGATCTCGGCCTTGATCTGCTCGATCCGGCCTTCAATCAGTGTGGTGTCGCCCTTGCCGTCCACGATGGTCGTGTCGTCCTTGGTGATGACCACGCGGTGGGCCGTTCCCAACACATCGAGGTCGACCTGGTCCAGCTTCATGCCGAGGTCCTCGGTCACGACCTGAGCCCCGGTCAGGACGGCCATGTCCTGCAGCATCGCCTTGCGACGATCACCGAAGGCCGGGGCCTTGACCGCAGCGGACGCGAACGTGCCACGGATCTTGTTCACGACCAGCGCGGAGAGCGCTTCACCCTCGACGTCCTCAGCAACGATCACGAGCGGCTTACCGGCCTGAATCACCTTCTCCAGCAGCGGCAGCAGTTCATTGAGCGCCGCGACCTTGCCCTGCACCAGCAGGATGAGCGGGTTGTCGATGACCGCTTCCATGCGCTCGGTGTCGGTGACGAAGTACGGCGAGATGTACCCCTTGTCGAACTGCATCCCCTCGGTGAAGTCCAGGGCCATCGCGGTGGTGGTCGCCTCTTCCACGGTGATCACACCGTCCTTGCCGACCTTCTCGAACGCCTCGGCGATCAGGGCGCCGATCTCGGAGTCCTGAGCAGAAATCGTTGCTACCTGCGCGGTCTCGGCAGTTCCCTCGACGGGGCGCGAAGCACCGGACAGGTACTCGGAGACCTGAGCGACGGCCTTGTCGATGCCGCGCTTGACCCCCATGGGGGCCGCGCCAGCCACCACGAGCCGGACACCTTCGGCGACCATGGCCTGGGCCAGAACGGTGGCTGTCGTGGTGCCGTCACCGGCCACGTCGTTGGTCTTGGTGGCGACCTCTTTGACCAATTGCACCCCGAGGTTCTCGTAGGGGTCGGTCACCTCGATCTCGCGGGCGATGGTCACGCCGTCGTTGGTGATGGTCGGAGCACCCCACGACTTGTCCAGGACCACGTTGCGGCCTTTGGGGCCGAGGGTCACGCGGACCGCGTCGGCAAGGGTGTTGACGCCGCGCTCGAGCGACCGTCGGGCCTCGACGTCGAATTCCACAATCTTGGGCATTTTGTTCCTCTGCTAGTTGGATGCACGAAGACCCCCGGGACCACCCGGGTACCGGGGATCCCAGGGGCCTTCGCCTTAACGCTTGGGACTACTTCTCGACCACTGCCAGCACGTCGCGTGCTGACAGGATCAAGTAGTCCTCGCCTTCGTACTTGATCTCAGTGCCGCCGTACTTGGAGTACACGACGACGTCACCCACGCTGATGTCCAGCGGGATGCGCTTGTCGCCGTCCTCATCGAAACGACCCGGACCCACCGCGAGGACCTTGCCCTCTTGCGGCTTCTCCTTGGCCGTGTCCGGGATGACCAGGCCTGAGGCCGTGGTCTGCTCTGCGTCCAGCGGCTGCACGAGGATGCGGTCCTCGAGCGGCTTAATGGCGACCGACACGGTCTACCTCCCATTTGGGATCGAATAACGGACAGTGGTACCAGCCGGTCTTCTGCCACCCCGAGCGTCGCGGTCCCGGAACGACTCCAACCGATTAGCACTCACAGCGGGTGAGTGCTAACTCAGACACTAATCGCGATTAGCACTGTCGTCAAGAGAGTGCTAATCGCCGACCTGCGATGGACGAGGTGCCGAGCCACGTGTGCGGAGCCCCCGCGAAGCACCACCCCAGCTTCGGGGCATTCCCGCTGATCCACAAGGCGGGCACCCGTTTGTCGCCACGGGTGGATCCGGCCAACGAGAAGCACTTGTTGCGCTGCAGGACGCCCGGGCTCTGGGCGAACACCGCCAGGCCCTCCTCGATGGTCATCGGTTGGCGTCCCCGGTCAAGAATCGCCGGCACGGCTTCGCGCGGGGGGATGTTCAGATACTCGACCCCGGGCTCGAAACCGTGGATCAGGTACGGGCGGTCGATTGGCACGTCGGGATCTGTCGGGTGGTAGCGGGCGGGGTCTTCGAAGTTGCGGTCGAAGATGCCGGCTTCCGCGCGGCCGGGCAAGTGTAGGCGCGTGATCAACTCGTGGAAGGGCAGCGTCGGCAGCACCAGGACCGCGTCGTCGGGAGGTTCGTCGAAGGCGCCGTCGGCAATGCCCCGAACGTCAAAGCCCAGCTCTTCATACCTGCTCCATTGTCCTGCGAGATCGGCCACGTTGATGACCAACGCTGGGGGGGCTCGTCGCATTCCGGCGCGGGACGGGGCCCGAACCGCGTGTCCCGCAAACCTGCCCGCGGCCCCAAACCTGCCCGCGGCCCCAAACCTGCCCGCGAGCCCCGAACCTGCCCGCGTTAGAGGTTGTGCGGTTCGTTAGCAAAACAACGCGTGGATTCGCTAACCAGGACCACAACCTCTAACCAGGACGCCAGGGGGAACCTCAACGCCAGCGGCGAGTCCCGACCCGCGACCCCAACCGCCCGCGACCCCAAACCTGCCCGCGTTAGAGGTTGTGCGGTTCGTTAGCAAAACAACGCGTGGATTCGCTAACCAGGACCACAACCTCTAACCAGGACGCCAGCGGGGATCCTGGAGCGCTCACCAAGAGCGCCCGACCTTGCTAGCCTGTCCGCGCCGACATGGCACCACAGCAGAACGGCGAAGGGTCGTACCGACTATGAACGCGCGAAGGCCGCTGGCCGGCGTGAACGTCGAGTGGCTGACCCGCGATGAGGGCAAGGCCGCGATCGCCGCGCTAGTCGGGGTGGACCCCCTGCTCGCACGCAAGCTGCTGCCAGCCCTGAGCGCCGAACAAGTGACCGAGGCCCTGACCCAAGCCAGGCACAGGCCGGCTGACTTCCCGCTGCCACTGGTGACCCCGACCGGCATCCAGCAAGCCAGTCCAATCCCCGTGGCGCAACGCCGCGCGGCACGGTTGGCGGCGAGCGGGGTCCCTACGGTGGTGGACGCGGGCTGCGGGATCGGCGTCGACTCCTGGGCACTCGCCCGCGCCGGCCTGCACGTCATCGCCTACGAGATCGACCCGGTCACCGCTCAGGTCGCGCGCGCCAACCTCGCCGGCCTCGACGTGGAGGTTCGCGAAGGTGATGCCACTGCCACGGACCTGCCCGACGGGATCCTGTTCGTCGACCCCGCCCGCCGTCGTGAGCACAGCGATGCCAGCGGCCAAGCGCTTCGTGTCCACGACCCGTCGCAGTGGCGGCCCTCGTGGGACTGGGTCCTCGAGCAGGCACGGCACCGTCCGGTTGTGGCCCGCATCCGCCCCGGGCACCGGGATCTGCCGGCCAACACCGAGTGGCACTGCACGTCGATGCAACGTCGCCTGGTTGACGCGACGGTCTGGTTCGACGGCCTGGCAAACACCGATCGCGCGGCCAGCGTCCATGACGGTCACGCGTGGCACGAACTCAAGGGGCCGGTTGAACCAAGCCACACGGCCAAGGTGGGCGCCTACCTCATCGACCCCGACCCGGCCATCGTGCGCTCCGGTCTCGTCACGAATGCCGCCAACCTTGTGGACGGTCATTTGGTCGACCCGGACCTGGCCTTCATCACCTGCGACCAGTTGCCCCCTGCCTGGCTGGGCCGGGCCATGCGGGTGCTGGAACCGGTAACCCTGAAGTCCGTCGGACAGGTCTGCCGGCGCCGGGGATTACCGGGTGTGACCGTGTGGTCGCGCGGCTTGGGCAAGCCCCCACAAGTCGACTTACCCCAATCCCAGCACGCCATCGTTGTTGTTGCCGCCATCGGACGTCCACGCGCGGTCAGCGCCTGGATCGGCGAACCCGTGCGCTGAGCACCAGCGCGCCTCAGCCCCAGGGCAGGGTTAGCGTGACTTGCCATGAGCATCGCCAAGCCCGTCGCACTCATCGCGGTCACCGGCCTGATCACCGGTCTGGGCCTCACGTCCGTCGCGACGACCGCCACCGCACTGCCGGCCAACGGTGCGGCCATCAACCAGGGCAAGGCGCCGTGCAAGAACCTGCCCGACCTCAAGGGCAAGAAGCCCGGGCAGTTGCTGAAGTACAAGGAACTCAAGGTCAACTCATCGCTGCTGACCGGAGCCCGGATGTTCCGCGTTCTCTACACAACCGTCGGAGTCGATGAGAAGGACGTGCAGGCCTCGTGTGGGCTGGTCCTGCTTCCCAAGAAGCCGAAGGACCGGAGCAACCAGATCGTGGCCTACGCCCACGGCACCATCGGGATGCACCAGTCCTGCCAGCCGTCGAACAACCCCACCAACTTCCTGGGTCCGGGCCTGGGTGCCATCACCTACGGCCAGGGCAAGTACGCAGTCAAGGGCAAGCAGAAGTTCGGGATCCTGCAGGGCCTGATCGACCAGGGCACACATGATCACCGCCACGGACTACTACTCCGGATTGGGTGAACCCGCTTCGGCACAGCAGCACTACGCGCTGGGCCTGCCAGCGGGGGCCGCGGTCCTGGACAGCGCGCGCATCGGCACCCAACTGCAGAAGCGCCTGAAGCAGGGCAAGCAACCGAAGTCGTGGAAGGTCGCGACCTGGGGTATCTCACAGGGCGGGCACGCCGCGTTCTGGGCGGCACAACTGGCCAAGGACTATTTCGCCGGCACGAAGCTCTCTGCAGATCCGGCCTTCAAGCCGGTGGGCACCGCCGCAATTGTTCCGGCCAGCTCGTTCGTGGCCACTGCGACCACCCCACCGGAGTTGATCGGTCGCCACCTCGGGGATCTGGAGATGCACGAGCCCGCACAGGTCGTCAGCGGCAACCCGGTGGGCAACATGGGAGCGCTGCTCTTCTCCTTGGTGATCACTTCGTGGGACAAGTTCCCCGGCAGCGGGACACTTCAGGCCGACGCCAAGTTCCAGGGCTATCCGACCTCGGTGCCCGCACCGCAGATGGATGCTGTCCTGACCGGCCCGGACGCCGGCAACGGCATCGACGTGGCCACCAACATCGCCGCCGGATGCCTCAACGCGAGCCTGATCCTGCAGACCAACGTCTACAACCAGCCTGACAAGTACGGGTTCTTCGTCCAGCCGATCTGGGGTGGGCCGGGTCCGGACGGCAACTGGATCGGCGAACTGGACGCAACCTGTCTGTCGGGTGCCGCACCGGAGTCGACGCGGGCCTGGTGCACATGGCTGGCCTACAACCAGCCAGGGCCGAACGGAGTCAATCCGTTCAACAAGTTCCCAGTGCGCGCTGACGGATCCCACGCCGATGTCCTCATCGCAGAAGGCATGGCCGACAACATCGTCTGGTGCGTGCAGTCGGGCAAGGACCTGCCCAGCGAGCAGAACTGCCTTTCACGCCAGCTGTACGAGTCATTGGCCCCGGCGTGTTCGACCAGCAGCGTCAACCTCGACGTCTTCGCCGAGACGAAGAAGTCACCGGCCAGTCACATCTCGACCATCGGCCAGATCGCCGACAACGGCAAGGCGCAGTACAAGGGATCGCGTCTGGACAAGTTCCTCAAGGGCGCGTTCAAGGACTCCCTGAAGCAGGGTTGCAAGGCGACGGTGGTGAACAAGTAGGAGCACTCGGACGCAACGCGGTGGCGGTGCTGTCGGGAGCCGACTGGTCTACCAGAGAACGGCGATCACCACGTTGAGGATGGATAGGCCGCCGATGAGACCCCAGACCGCATTCGAGATCTGGTCCTTCTTCCGGTTGGCCAGTACCAGCACCAGGATCACCAGCAGGACCGCAAACTTGACCCCGATCTTGGCGTTGTCGGGCAGGCCCCATTCCTCCGGATCGGCGTTGTGCAGCGGGTAGCGCAATCCGACCAGCAAAAGACCTGTGATCAACTGGGTCAGCACGCCGTGGAACATGGCGTTATTGACCACCCGCGGGCTGGTCTTGATCTGCACCAGGAACCCGCCGATCAGCGAGGCCAGGCCCAGGAAGTGAAGGATGACGAGGATCTCGTAGACGAAGCTCACTTCTTGATTCTCGCCCGGCCACCGGCCCCGGTTACACCGGGGGTCAGGGCACCAACGGTTCCACGACCGGCAATGAGGAGTCAGCGCCCAGCAGCCACCCGGAGGCGGGTCGGCCACGCGCCACCATTTCGGCACCCAGCGCGGCAACCATCGCGCCGTTGTCCGTGCATAACCCCGGCCGGGGTACGCGCAGGCGGATTCCAGCAGCTGCACATCGTTGCTCGGTGAGTGCTCGCAACCGGGAGTTCGCCGCCACCCCGCCTCCCAGCACGAGCGTGTCGGTGCCGGTGTCCTTGCACGCCGCCACCGCCTTCGCAGACAGCACGTCGGCGACCGCCTCCTGGAACGATGCGGCGACGTCGGCGACCGGCGCCTGCGGGGTTCGCGGCAAGCCATCGTTTGACCGCGGTCTTCAGACCAGAGAACGAGTAGTCGTAGGCGGCGTCGCGCGGTCCGGTCAGGCCCCTGGGGAAGGCGATGGCCCGCGGGTCCCCTTCCGCCGCAGCGAGGTCGATGGCGGGTCCCCCGGGGAACCCGAGCCCCAGCATCCGGGCCACTTTGTCGAAAGCCTCACCGGCCGCATCGTCGATGGTGGCACCCATCGGTTCCACATCGGCGGTCACATCCTTGACGCGCAGGATCGACGAGTGCCCGCCGGAGGCCAGCAACGCCATACATTCACTTGGCAGCGCCCCGTGCTGCAGCTGGTCGACGGCCACGTGCGCGGCCAGGTGGTTGACGCCGTACAGAGGCTTGTCCAGAGCCAGGGCAAGGGCTTTGGCTGCGGCAACTCCCACAACCAGCGCGCCGGCCAAACCGGGACCGGCGGTGACGGCGATCGCGTCGAGGTCGCTCAACTCGACCCCAGCCTCGTCCAGCCCCCGGCGCAGGGTCGGGATCATCGCCTCGACATGAGCCCTGCTGGCAATTTCGGGGACGACCCCGCCGAAGCGCACCTGTTCATCAACGCTGCTGGCCACGGCATCGGCGAGCAGACTGTGTCCGGCGACGATCCCGATCCCAGTCTCATCACACGACGACTCGATCCCCAATACCAGTGGACTCACAGGTCCAACCCCATCACGAGGGCGTCACTGAAGTCGGGGTAGTACCGCTCCCGGCGACGGACCTGGGTGAAGCCGGCCCGGCTGTAAAGCGCGATGGCTGCATCGTTGTCGGCCCGCACTTCCAGGTCCAGCCGCGTGCAGCCCAGTTCCCGTGCCTTGTCCATCAAGTGGTCCAAGAGCCGCGCACCCACACCGGTTCGCTGGGCCGTCGGCGCGACCACCAGCGTCTGCACATCGGCGTGCGGCGAGTTGAACCACAGCCCCGCGTAGCCGTCGATCCGGTCTTCGCCTTGCACAACGGCGTAATAGCGGTCATCTCGGGCCAGCTCGCCCCAGAAGGACTCCGCGCTCCACGCGTTCGGCCCGAAGACCTGCATCTCTATGGGCAGTACCTCTTCGAGGTCCCACCACATCAGGGGCCGGATCACTGCGGCTTCGCGTCGGGCTCGCGCAGGTACCACGGTCGCGCCGGCAGGTCCGCGGGAACTCCCAAGAGGTCGGCGGCATCCAACAGCTCCAACCGTCCGAGCTCCGGGTAGCGCTGTACGGCAGGACCCACCACCGTTTCCCCCGGCCACATTTCAGGGATGCGGGAAGGCGGCACCACCACCGGGCCCGCCACTCGCCGGCCCCCGGCATACAGCGCCGCGAACACCTCGCGCCGCCGGGCATCGGTCACGACCACCCCGTCACCGATCCGCGCGCCCAAGCCGTCAAGAGAACACACGCCCGACACTGGAACCCCCAACGCCTCGCCCATGGTGACCGCCGTGACGACCCCCACCCGCAGGCCCGTGTACGGACCGGGCCCGACACCCACCACGATGCGCCCGACCAGCGACAGGTCTGGGGCCACCTGGCGGATCAGCGCTGCCAGATGCTCGGCATGGCCCGTGGGGGCCTCGACGTCTGCACGAGACCCAGCGAAAGCGGCCGTGCACTGGGCAGTCGAGGTATCCATCGCCAGGATGCTCACAGGGGGACCCCCCGGCCGACGCCGATGATCGTTACGAGCCGTCCGTCCCCGAGAGTCTCAATCTCAACCAGAAGGTGCGCGTCGGCGAGCGCTTCAGCCAGACCGCGTCCCCATTCCACACACACAACGTCGTCGTCGCTTGCCAGGTCCAGATCATCCAGTTCCGAAGCGCTCGACAGGCGGTAGGCGTCAGCATGCACCAGTGCCGGTCCACCCACCACCGACGGGTGCCGCCGGGCGATCACGAACGTCGGGCTGGTCACCGCGCCGCGCACCCCCAAACCTTGCCCCACTCCCCGCATCAGCGTCGTCTTGCCCGCGCCGAGATCACCATGCAGGATCACCAGGTCTCCGGCCACCAGCCGCATCCCGAGCAGACGACCGAGTTCGACCATCGCCTCAGCGGACTCGACCTCACGCTGCACGGTCTGCGGCGAATGCAAGGCGCACGATCCTCTCGGTGACGTAGTCAGGCTGCTCGAGCTGCAGCATGTGACCACCTCCGGTCACAACGGTCGTCTCTGCGTCGGGCAACTGGCTGGCGATACGCCGGGTGTGCGACGGCGGAGTCAGCACGTCGGCGTCACCGCACGTCACGAAGGCCGGGATGGCACCGAAGACTTTGAGCGCGTCGAACTTGTCGTGGGCCAGCAGAGTCGGCAGGAAGTCCAGAACGGTCTCCATCGAAGTGCCGTTGAGCATGTCGACAGTGAACTGGCCCAATGAGTTCGGCGCGTCGGGGCCTATTGCGTTACGCCGGGTGGCCACCAGGTTGAGGTCGGTGCGGCGGATCTGCCGGATCAGTGAGTCCAGGGGGACGCGTCCGGGCTGGCGGGCGTTGAGTCCAGCCTCTGCCCGCTTCGCCAGAGTCGGCGGGAGACCGAGGAAGTCGGCGGACAAGTGCCCGCAACTGGTCGCGACGAACCCGACGCCAGCCACCCGCTCGTGCACCAGGTCGGGGAACCGGTCGGCAAGAGCCATGATCGTCATGCCGCCCATGGAGTGACCCACGAGTGTCAGGGGTCCGGTCGGCGCCAACGCCTCGATGACGGACTTGAGGTCGCGGCCGAGTTGATCCAGCGAGTTGTGATCGGCGGGCCCGCGCTCGCTGCGCCCGTGCCCACGCTGGTCCCACAGCACCAGCCGCGCGCGGCCACGCAACTGCTTGCGCTGGAAGTGCCAGCTGTCCTGATTGAGGCAGTACCCATGAGCGATCACGATCGTCGGTGCTGAAGGCCCGGCGGGATGCACCTCGGCGTACAAGTGCGCCCCGTCGTCAGCGCGTACCCAATGTGGCTCACCGCGGACCGAACCGAATTCCTCGTGCAGGAACGGATCGGCGCGCCAAGGCTTGCGCATCACCAGGTGCTCGGCCGCGATCCCCGCCACCACACCCGCGGCCAGCGCCGCAAGTCCCCTCACGATCCACCTCCGCTGTAGACCCGCTCCACTCTGGGACCCAACCGGGTCACGATCTCGTAGCCGATGGTGCCGGTCACTTCCGCCCAGTCCTCCGCCAAAGGCACGCCATCGACACCGCTGCCGAACAGCACCACCTCGTCGCCCTCCTGTGCCGGGTCGTCGCCGAGGTCCACGACGAACTGGTCCATGCAGACCCGACCGGCGACCTTCCGGCGCTTTCCCGCGGCGAAGACCGGTCCGACATTGGTTGCATTGCGCGGGATCCCGTCGGCGTAACCGAGGGGGACCACGGCCGTGGTCGAGTCGGCGTCCAGCGTGAAGAGATGGCCGTACGACAGGCCCGAACCCGCGGGCAGGCGCTTGACGATGCTGAGTTCGGCGACCAGGGTCATCACCGGGCGCAACCCCAGATCCGCCGGTGTCCCCATCCCAGCCCCGGGGCTGATTCCGTACATGGCGATCCCGGGTCGCACCATCGTGAAGTGCGCATCGGGTAGCGCCAGGGTCGCCGCGGAGTTGGCCAGGTGCCGGTGCTCAACCTGCAGGTTCATCGACTCGACGGTCGATACGGCCTGGCCGAACCGTTGGATCTGGATTGTGTTGAGCGGATTTCGGGGGTCGTCGGCCACCGTGAAGTGCGACCAGATGCCAGCGATCTCCAGGACCCCGCGGTCCTGCAAGCTCTTGGCCTCTTCGACGAAAGCGGGCCACTGCGCCATCGGGCATCCGGCCCTGCCCAAGCCCGTGTCGGCCTTCAGGTGTACCCGGGCCCTGCGCCCCGTAGCTCGGTGAGCTGCAACCACAACGCCGAGTTGGGCCGGAGATGAGACCCCTAGGTCGACGTCTGCCTCGAGCACGTCCGCCCATGGGTCCGACGGGCTGGCCAGCCAGGTCAGGATGGGCCCGTCGTCACCGTTCGCACGAAGTTCTAACGCTTCGGTGAACAGGGCCACACCCAGCCACTGCGCTCCCGACTCACGGGCCGCTCGGGCCATCGGCAGCAGACCGTGACCGTACGCGTCGGCCTTGACGATGGCCATCTGCGCGCTACCAGGGGCAGCCGAACGCAGGCGGTCGAGGTTGTGCGCGAATGCGTCGAGATCGATTCGGGCCTGCGCGCGTGTCACCGGTCAATCGTATCTGCGCAGCGTGCGGAGGTGAGTCACCCAGAACCCGCGGCCCAGACAACGGCCGCGCGCACCTGATCGGCGATGTCCTGGCTGGTTGCCGGGAACGTCGCGAGCAGACCGGCTTGACCATGGACCATAGCCGCGCAGGCAGCCACCTTCGCGAGCTCCGCGAGCTCTGGCTCGCGGCCGACGAACGCGCGTGCCAGCATCGCCCCCAGCAACCCCGACAGCACGTCTCCGCTTCCTGCCGCCGCAAGGTTGTGACTGGTGTGCGTGTTGATGAACACCTCACCACTGGGGGCAGCCACGATCGTCACAGCACCCTTGAGCAGGACCACGACCTCGAGTTCCGCGGCGGCAGCGCGCACGGCGGCGATGGGGTCCGCGCCGGGTTGGTAACCGAGCCTTGCGAACTCGCCGGTGTGCGGTGTGATGATCACTGGACCGGGCGCGATCTTGGTCAGGGCCTCGGCGTCCAGGACCACCGGCCGTCCCGACCCCAGTGCTGTCGAGACGGCTTCGGCTAGCCGTTCCTCATCGGCCAGCCCCGGGCCGACCACGTACGCATCGGTTCTGCCGGCGGCGGCCACCACGTCGGGGAAACCCCCGACCGGCGATCGGACCATACCGGCATCCCCGTGACGCGCTCCGGCCACGCACAGATGCCCTGCCCCGGGGTACTTTGTGGAGCCTGCGGCGATGGACACCACCCCGCGGGTGTACTTGTTGTCCGAGAATCCTGGGCGCGGGAAGAACTCGGCTGCATCCTCTCGCTCGACCACTTTGACCGTCGCGGGTGGCAAGGTCGCATCGAGGCCGATGTCCACCAGATGCACCTGCCCGCACACGTCTGGCCGCAGCACCACGCCAGGTTTGAGCGTCCCGAACGTGACCGTGTGGTCCGCGGCCCAGACCTCACCGGGCACGTCGCCGGTGTCCGGTTGCAGCCCGCTCGGCAGATCGACCGCGATGGTCAGGTCCGCGGCGACCGTGTCCCGGATTTCAACCGCGCCCGGACGCAGTGGCCCTGAGCCCCCGATCCCGACTACCGCGTCGAGAACGACATGCGCGCGGCGGGGTGCACGCACTTGGGCGCCTTCGGCCAGTGCCGCGCGAAGCCCCGCGGGATGCAGGGTGTCGGAGGTCGCCATGATGTCCACCGATACCCCGCGCCGGGCCAGTTGGGACGCAGCGAACAGGGCGTCACCACCGTTGTTGCCCGACCCAGCCACCACCGCGAGACGAATCCCCCTGAGCCGGCCGAAATGCTCGCGTATCAGCCGAGCTGAGACCACCGCCAAACCCGTGGCCGCTCGCTGCATCAGAGCACCATCGGGCATCTGGGCCATGAGGGCTTCTTCAGCAGCGCGAATCGTGGGGACGTCATGCACCGGCTTCATGCACCCATCGTGGCCGACCGACTCGGCGCTCGGCCACCCGCCGGCGTTGAAAGGGACCCGACCGCGCTGCCTAAAGGGACCGCCCGCTGCCTAAAGGAACCGCCCGCGTTAGAGGTTGTGCTGTTGGTTAGCGAAAACACGCGTGGATTCGCTAACCAACAGCACAACCTCTAACCAGGACCGCGGCGGGGGCCAGGACCGCGGCGGGGCCAGGACCGCGGCGGGGGCCAGGACCGCGGCGGCCCGCCGGACCCGCCCGACGCCCAGCTGAACCTCAGCCAGCAAACCGGGGGAACGACCGGCGACCGCTGTACACGGCGGCGTCGTCCAGTTCCTCCTCGATGCGCAGCAACTGGTTGTACTTGGCCACGCGCTCCGATCGCGCCGGCGCACCGGTCTTGATCTGTCCGCAATCGGTGGCCACGGCCAGGTCGGCGATCGTGGTGTCCTCGGTCTCACCCGAGCGGTGGCTCATCATGCAGGTGTAGCCGGAACGGTGGGCCAGAGCGACCGCGTCAAGGGTCTCGGTGAGCGAACCGATCTGGTTGACCTTCACCAGCAGCGCGTTGGCGGCTGCCTTCTCGATACCGTCGGCCAGGCGCACCGGATTTGTCACGAACAGGTCGTCACCGACCACTTGGACTCGACTGCCGATCTGGACGGTCAGGTCGATCCATCCCTGCCAGTCGTCCTCGGCCAGTGGGTCCTCGATGGAGACCAGCGGGTAGGAGTCCAGCAGCGTGGCGTAGTAAGCGGTCATTTCGTCAGCGGTCCGCGAAGCCCCCTCGAAGGTGTAGACACCGTCGGCAAAGAACTCGGTCGCGGCCACGTCCAGCGCCAAAGCGATGTCCGATCCAAGAGCCAGCCCCGTCGCCTGGACCGCCTCCCCGATCAGGTCGAGGGCGTCGCGGTTCGTCGGTAGATCCGGGGCGAAGCCACCCTCGTCGCCGAGCCCGGTGGACAGCCCGCGCTTCTTGAGCACCGACTTCAGAGCCTGGTAGACCTCCGCACCCATACGCAGCGCGGTGCTGAAGTCGTCGGCACCGATCGGAGCGATCATGAACTCCTGGATGTCCACGCCGGTATCCGCGTGGGCTCCTCCGTTGAGGATGTTCATCATCGGGACAGGCAGCACGTGGGCCTGCGGGCCACCGACATAGCGGAACAAGGGCAGCCCGGCTGAGTCCGCGGCAGCGCGGGCCACAGCAAGTGACACCCCGAGGATGGCGTTGGCGCCCAGGCGGCTCTTGTTCGGTGTGCCATCGAGGTCGATCATCAGCTGGTCGATCAGACGCTGCTCGCTGGCTTCGCATCCTTCGACCTCGCCGGCGATGGCGTCTTCAACCGCGGCCACGGCCTCGAGCACGCCCTTGCCGCCGTAGCGCTGCCCGCCGTCGCGGCGCTCCGAGGCCTCGAACGCGCCAGTGGAGGCTCCAGAAGGAACTGCAGCCCTGCCCAGCGATCCATCTTCAAGCCCCACCTCGACCTCAACGGTCGGGTTCCCTCGGGAATCCAGGATCTCCCGTGCGATGACAGCGACGATCTCAGCCACATTTCCTCCTTGTTCGGCCTACCTGCGAGCCTATCGGCTGCCGCAGTGGGCACCACCTCTACCGGCTCTGTACCTCACGCCGGCGCAGATCGTCGCGCAACCCAACCGCCGCCCGCCGGGTCGCGGCGTCTGCGTCTACACCTCGGACCTGGGCTTCCGCAACCAGACCCAGGATGGCCTGCCCGACATCCATCTCGTCCAGCAACGCAACCAGCCTCGGGTCCGCTGCGGGAATCTCGACACCGCCCTTCTGCGCCCGGTGCAGAAGTTTCTCAATCAACGGCAGCGCAGGCATCGCCATCGGCACGCCGTCAGTGACCGATGTTCGGCCCTTTTCCCGACGCTTGCGCTCGAACCAGGCGGCCTCAACGTCGGCGGCGGTGTCAGCGCTTGCCCCGGCGAACACATGCGGGTGTCGCGCGACGAGCTTCTCGGCAATCCCTGCGGCGACGTCATCGATGTCGAAGGGCTGTTCGGACTCCTGGCCGATCCGCGCGTGGAACACCACCTGCAGCAGAAGGTCACCGAGTTCCTCGATGAGGCCCGCACGGTCGCCGGCGTCGATCGCCTCGATGGTCTCGTAGGTCTCCTCGACCAAGTACTGAACGAGACTTTCATGGGTCTGCTCGGCGTCCCACGGACAGCCCCCGGGTGAGCGCAGCCGGTCCATCACGGCCACAAGCTCCAGCAGGCGCGCGCCTTGCGTCACGAGGCGGGCGGCAGTCCGGTCAACGCCTCGGTGGAGACCACCGGCGTGGATAGGTCGTCAGGCAGGGCGCCGACTGAGAGCTGCTGGGCGTCCCAGGTGCCGAACCGTGGACTAACCTGCGGATCCACTTCATCGCTCAACTGCTGGACCGCGGTGAGCAGGCCGGTTTGGCCACTCGGGTCATCACCGGTGATGGTGAACTGGCTCATCGTCTCGACCAACAACGTGGTGCGCACTACTTCTGGGATCGCGGCGGGAAGCACACCTGCCTGCAATGCGCCTTGTTCAAGCGCTTCCTGGCCACCGGCGCGTTCCACCTCGTCGGCGATGGCAGCGTCCACCTCACCTTTCGAGACGTCCACCCCCTTGCGGACCGCCAGTTCGTCGACCAACTCACCGACGATCCATCGGGACAGCACCGCCTGCGAAACCTGCGCGCTCTGCGGAATGCCCAGCTTCTCGGCCAACTCGGAGGTGGTGCTGGCCAAGTCGGAATCAGTCAGTCGCTGCTCCCCGACGACCGCCGCAGAGCCCGCCAGGGGTTGACCGCAACCCGCCAGCCCGATCCCCGCAGCCAGCAGTACCGGCACCCAGCCCTTGATCGACACACTCACTCCTCAGTCCTTGAGAACGGACTCAATCAGACTACGCGCCCACTCGATCAGATCGTGGTCGGCCAGCGGTTTTGCGCCCAGCTCCCGGCCGCGGGGCACCGGCACCAGGATCGTGCCCGAAGCGGCCTTGTAATGACTGCCCGGGTAGAGCCTGGCCAACCGCATGGTGCGGCTCTCCGCAAGGTGGGCGGGCGCAAGCCGGACCCGGGTGCCCGCGGTGACAACCTCGGTGAGCCCAACAGATCTGGCCAGGATCCGAAGCCGGGCCACATCAACCAGAACCTCGACGGGTCCGGGCAGCGGTCCGTAGCGGTCGGTCATCTCCGCGATGAACTCCGCGATCTGCTCAGTCGTGCTGGCCTGCGCCAAGGTCGTGTAGGCCATGAGCCGCAGGCGTTCGTCGGGAACGTAGTCGTGCGGCAGATGGGCGTTCACCGGCAACTCGATGCGCACTTCCGGAAGTTCTTCCTCCTGCTCGCCGCGCACTGCTGCCAGTGCCTCGCCCACCATGCGCACGTACAGGTCGAACCCGATGTTCGCAATGTGGCCGGACTGCTCACCTCCGAGCAGGTTGCCCGCCCCGCGGATCTCGAGATCCTTCATGGCCACGGCCATTCCCGAGCCGAGGTCGGTATGCGCGGCGATCGTCTCCAACCGATCATGGGCGGTCTGGGTGAGGGGTTTCTCCGGCGGATACAGGAAATAGGCATACGCCCTGTCCCGGCCCCGGCCGACGCGGCCGCGCAACTGGTGCAATTGGCTCAGGCCGAACGCGTCGGCGCGGTCCACGATCAACGTGTTGGCGTTGGGGATGTCCATCCCCGATTCGACGATCGTGGTGCAGACCAGCACGTCGATGCGACCCTCCCAGAAATCGACGACAGTCTGCTCCAGCGCCGCCTCGGGCATCTGTCCGTGCGCGTAGGAGATGCGCGCCTCCGGCACGAGTTCTGCGAGCTTGTTCGTGACCCGCCCGATGGACTCGACCCGGTTGTGGATGAAGAAGACCTGGCCGTCGCGAAGCAGCTCACGGCGGATGGCTGCCGAGATCTGCTTATCGCTATAGGGACCCACGAACGTGAGGACCGGCAGACGGTCTTCCGGCGGAGTCTGAATGGTCGAGATCTCGCGGATTCCGGTCACCGCCATCTCCAAAGTCCGCGGGATTGGGGTGGCCGACATGCTCAGCACATCCACGGACGTGCGCAACGCCTTGATGTGCTCCTTGTGCTCGACACCGAAGCGCTGCTCCTCGTCCACGATGAGCAGGCCGAGTTCGGGGATCCTGGTTTTCGGGCTCAGCAGACGGTGGGTGGCAATCACCACATCCACCTTGCCGTCGGCCAGGCCGTCGAGCACCGCCCGGGCCTCGGCATCGGTCTGGAATCGCGACAGTGCCTCAACCCGGATGGGAAAGGATCCGTAGCGCTCGGTGAACGTCTTGTGATGCTGTTTCACCAGCAGGGTCGTCGGCACCAGAACCGCTACCTGCTTGCCGTCCTGCACTGCCTTGAACGCTGCTCTGATCGCGATCTCGGTCTTGCCGAACCCGACGTCGCCGCAGACGAGGCGGTCCATCGGCACCGGCTTCATCATGTCGGCCTTGACCTCGTCGATGGTCACGAGTTGATCGGGCGTCTCCTGGTAGGGGAAGGCGTCCTCCAACTCGCGCTGCCAAGGAGTGTCAGGACCGAACTCGAGGCCCTTCGTGGCCTGTCGCGCCGCGTACAACTTGACCAGTTGTGCTGCGATCTCGCGCATCGCCTTGCGGGCCCTGGTCTTGGCCTTCTGCCAGTCAGCCCCACCCAGCCGGTGCACAGCAGGAGCCTCCCCACCCACGTAGCGGGTGACCTGGTCGAGCTGGTCAGTCGGAACGTACAGTCGGTCGGCGGGCTGGCCTCGCTTGCTGGCCGCGTACTCGACCACCAGGTACTCGCGCACCGCCCCGGCGACGGTCCGCTGGGTCATCTCGACGTACCGTCCGACTCCGTGCTGCTGGTGCACGACGAAGTCGCCGGGCTTGAGCGTCAATGGGTCGAGAGCCTTGCGCCGCTTGCTGGGCATCTTGTTGACCGTGGCGCTGGAGGCTCCGGTGATGTCGCGTTCGGTGAGCAGAACCAGCGCGTCGAGCCGCAGGCCGTGCTGAAGCCGGGCTTTGACGATGTGCACGACCGGGTCGAGCGTTCCCTCGGAGCCGAGCCGGGCAGGAACGTCAAAGGCCGTGAGCTGCTCGGCCAACCTCTGGGCCGGACCGGTGGCGCCCATCGTGATTACCACCGGGAGACCCGCCGCCAACGCGACCCGCACGTCCGCAGCCAACGCCGAGACATCCCCGCGATAGGTGGGCACGGGCCGCAATTGCTCGACTACAGAACCCAAGGTGCCCATGCCGCTGACCGGCAGTCCGTGCTGGGCCGCCTCGACCCCGAGCTCCTCGGTGCTGCGGTACGCCGCTTGACTCAGATCCAGGGGCACCGCGTTCCCGACCGCCGCGTTGTGCCAGCCCGCCTGCAGGAACTCCTCGGAGGTCCGCACCAGATCGACCGCGCGCGCTGCGATCCGCTCGGGGCCGATATTGATGATCGGGGTACCGGCAGGGATCAGTTCCAGCAGCGTGATCATGCGATCGGCCAGGACCGGCGCCAGCGACTCCATGCCCTCAACCGCACGGCCCTCGGCCAGGTCGGTCAGGACGTCCGCGATGTGCGGGTGGGTGGCGGCCAACTGCTGCGCGCGCCCACGCACCGACTCGGTGAGCAGCAACTCCCGGCAGACAGGGATGATCAGGGTGGAGTCACGGTCGCCGATCGAACGCTGGTCGGAGACGGAGAAGTCGCGCATCTGGTCGACCTCATCGCCGAAGAATTCCACCCGGGTGGGGTGCTCATCGGTGGGCACGAACACGTCCACGATGCCGCCGCGCACTGCGAACTGACCCCGGCGTTCGACCATCGGGACCCGCTCGTAGCCGGCTCGCACGAGACCTTCGATCACCGCGTCGAACCCCGGCTCGTCGCCGGTCTGCAGGGTCTGGGGGCGCTCTTCGGCAAGATCGGCCGCGAACGGTTGCATCAAGGCCCGGATCGGCACGAGCAAGACATCCGGCAACCTGCCGTCAGCCAGTTCGGCGATGATCGCGGTGCGCCGCCCAACCGTCTCAGCGGTCGGACTGAGTCGCTCGTGTGGGAGGGTCTCCCACGCGGGGAACACCGCGGCCGTGCGCCCCAGGTCCTCCAACGAGTCGCGCAACTCCCCGGCCTGCCTACCTGTGGCCGTGACCGCCACCACCGGACCGGAAACGCCAGCCAGAACAACTGGCTCCGAACCGGGGGTCACCGACAATTCGGCGCCGCCGGACGGGAGGTCCTGCACCCATTCGGCAACCTCGGGCAGGCCGCCGAGCAGGCTCACGACATTGGCAAGAATCACTACTTCAATCTACGTCGCCCACGCAAAGCTCCCTGTGGCCCGGTCGGGGGGCTGTCCGGTTCAGGACCGCACGTACTCGATGACCTCGGGGCGCGCGATCACGATGTCGTCGACCCACGGCGGGCGCTTGTTGAACGCGATTGTGCGACCGTCGAGGTGGGTTCCGACCATCCCGTGGTCGATGGCCACGGCCAGGGGGGCCGCAGCGTCCCACTCCCAGAAGCCGCCCTCATTGACGTAACCGTCGACACGACCAGCCAGGATCTCTCCCACCTTCGCGCCGGCCGAGCCCACGTACACGAACTCGACGCCGTGGTCGGTCAAACCGTCGGCTGCCAGACGCGCCGCGATCTCATCGGTCCGTGATACGAAGTTCTCCGGCGGCCTGGACCGGGAGACAACAATGCGCAGCGGACGACCGGCAAGCGGTTCAAGGTGGGCTTGGCTGGGTTCGCCGGTGACGAACACCGCTTCTTGGGCAGGCAGGCTGAAGGCCGCGGCGGTGAAACCACTGCCCGGCGCACTTGCGTCCCACAGGCTGATCTGGACGGCCCAGTCGTGGCGACCTTGGCTGTATTCGCTCGTCCCGTCCAGCGGGTCGATGATCCAGACCCTATTGGCCGAATCGCGATCGTGGGAGTCCTTGGCCTCCTCGGAAAGGACCGCGTCCGCCGGACGGTGCCTGTGCAATTCAGCAGCGAGGAACTCCTGGGATGCGGCGTCGCCTGCGTCCTTGAGTTCCTTGCGCCGGGCCTTGTCGGCCGGGTCCACCGGACCGAAGTCGGCCCGCAGGTCGAGCAGGAGCCGTCCAGCGGCCAGGCTGAGTTCCTTGGCCAGTGCCGCGTCGGTTAGTTCATTCATGCCTAAGCCCTATCTGTTGAATCGCGATTGTGTCGCTTCCAGCCCGTTGGCCATGAGGTACTCGGTGGCGTCCGCCGCCTCGGCGACCATCACGCCGACCTCTTCGCGCTCAGCCGCCCGGAAGTCCGACAGTAGGTAGTCCGCCGGATCCTGGCGGCCCTGTGGCCTACCCACCCCGCACCGGATCCTGAAGAACTCGCCGTCTCCTAGTGACTTGCGCAGACTGCGAAGGCCGTTGTGCCCGTTGTCGCCGCCCCCGTACTTGATCCGCAGCGCCCCGAGCGGGATGTCCAGTTCGTCGTGGACAACGACTAGGTGGTCGGCCTTGGTGAAGTCGAGGGCGGCTTTGACCGGGCCGCCGCTCTCATTCATGAACGAGCGCGACTTGAGCAGGACGACCCGGCAGTGGGCCGGCTGCCCGACGAACGCATGAGCCTCGGCGGTGTCGGCATGGGCACGGCGGTGCTTGGCAAATTGCGCGCCCAACCGCGATGCCATCTCTTCGACCACGAGGTACCCGACGTTGTGCCGGGTGCGCTCGTACCGGGGTCCGGGATTGCCCAGCCCCACCACCAGCCAGGTGGCCGTCACTCCTCGGCGGAGGTTTCGGCAGACTCGCCTTCGGCGCCCTCGGCCTCGGCCGCGGCGTCCTCGGCAGCGTCCTCAGCAGCAGCGGCCGCAGCAGCCGCCTCGGCCTGGGCCTTGACCTCAGCCTCGAGACGCTCGACAGCCGCATCAACCACAGTCGAGGCGTCCGCACCGTCGGCGAGCATCTCGCTGACAATGTCGGCCAGTGCGATCGGGTCGAGTTCCTTCTCGATGGCCACGGCCTCAGCCTTGGTGACGGCTTCAGCCTCGACTTGCCGGGCCTTCAACGCGGCCCTGTCCAGGGCCACAAGGTCGAGGTGCTTCAGCTTGTTGCGCACGGGGTCACGCTGGATGTCGCGGGGGGCCGTGGGGATCACATCGCTGTCAATGTCGATCTCGAGGATGACCTTGGGCTGCTTGAGCGCCTGGGTCAGGTCGTGATCGTTCAGGCTCACGTGGCGGGGGGCTTCACCGTCCCCGTAGAGCACTGCCGGCACCTGGCCGTCCCGGCGAAGTCGCCGAGCGGCACCCTTACCGAAGTCGGTGCGCGTCTGCGCGGTCAAACGGATCTCTGCCATGGGAACCTCCCGGGTCGTGATGAACAAGGACCACCGGAAGGGCTCGTCGATAACGGGGCCACGTTTGGCCACCCTCGCCGGGCGTCAGGACCAGTGTACCTGCGCGGTGGTCGGGGCCCGCCCGGGGCGACCAGATCGCACGGTCGGCCCGATTCGCGGATGGCGCGGATGTGGTCCTGGTTAGCACACCCGGCGCCGATCCGCGCACGGCGCGGATGTGGTCCTGGTTAGAGGTTGTGGTCCTCGTTAGCGAATCCACGCGTTGATTCTCTAACCAACCGCACAACCTCTAACGCGGACGGTCTGGGGCGCGGTCAGGGCGGGCGCCGGGCGGGTTTGTGGAGGCCGACCTCCCCGCCCCGCTCAGCCCTCGAACAGGCTCGTCACCGATCCGTCTTTGAACACCTCAGTGATCGCGCGGGCGATCATCGGGGCGATCGGCAGGACTGTCAGCTTGTCGAAACGCCGCTCGCTGGGGATCGGCAGGGTGTCGGTCACGATCACCTCCGAGATGCGGGAGTTCTTCAACCGCTCGGTCGCGGGGTCGCTGAGCACGCCGTGGGTGGCGGTCACCACAACCTCTGCAGCGCCCTGTTCGAACAGGGTCTCAGCTGCTTTGGTGATGGTTCCGCCGGTGTCGATCATGTCGTCCACGACGACACACACCCGGCCCTTCACCTCACCCACGACCTCGAGCACCGAGACCTGATTCGGCACGTTCGGGTCGCGGCGCTTGTGGATGATCGCCAACGGGGAACCCAGGATGTCGGTCCAGCGCTCGGCCACCCGTACCCGGCCGGCATCCGGGGAGACGATGGTGATCCGCTCGCGATCAACATTGGCCGCCACGTACTCCGACAGGATGGGCAGCGCGAAAAGGTGGTCCAACGGACCGTCGAAAAAGCCTTGGATCTGCGAGGTGTGCAAGTCCACAGCCATCATGCGGTCGGCGCCCGCGGTGGCGAACAAGTTGGCCATAAGGCGGGCGGTGATGGGCTCGCGCCCGCGGTGCTTCTTGTCCTGGCGGGCGTATCCATAGAACGGGGCGATGACCGTGATGCGCTTGGCCGACGCCCGTTGAAGGGCATCCACCATGATCAACTGCTCCATGATCGACTTGTTCAACGGCTCGGCATGGGCCTGGATGACGAACGCGTCACTGCCGCGAACACTCTCCTCGAACCGCACGAAGATCTCGCCGTTGGCGAAGTCGTAGATCTTCGTCGGAGACACCCCGCAGCCCAGTTCAGCCGCGATCTGCTCGGCAAGTTCAGGATGGGCGCGTCCAGAGAAAAGCATCAGCTTCTTCTGTGACGGTGTAATCAGCTCAGACACGCGCGAGCCCCTTTAGGCCAATGTCCAACAGGATGGCCATCAGCCTAACGGCACGGGTTCAGCGGCAAGTCGCAAAGGTCAGGATTGGTCGGGTTCTGCTTGCTCAGCAGCCAACGCGGACGCCGAACCGGGACGTTTAGCCCGGACCCAGCCAGCCAGGTTGCGCTGCCTGGCCCTGCCGACCGCCAATTCCCCGGCGGCCACATCTTCAGTGATCACAGACCCGGCTGCGGTGTAGGCGCCGTCGCCCACAGTGACCGGGGCCACCAGCATGCTGTCCGAGCCGATCCGAACCTGCTTGCCGATGACGGTGCGGTGTTTGGCCACCCCGTCGTAGTTGACGAAGATCGTGGCCGCGCCGATGTTGGTGCCCTCACCGATCTCCGCGTCCCCGACATAGGACAGATGCGGCACCTTGGCCCCCTGCCCGACGATCGCATTCTTGATCTCAACAAAGGCGCCCGCCTTGCTGCCGGTCAGCAGGCGCGTGCCGGGACGTAGGTACGTGAAGGGCCCAACACTTGCCCCCGGCCCAACCTCGGCAGCCAGTACATGGGACTTCAAGACAGTCGCCCCACCACCCACCACGGCGTCGATCAGAGTGGTGTCCGGCCCGATCACCGCCCCGCTGGCCACAGTTGTGGCACCGGAAAGATGGCTGTTGCGCCGCACCACTGCGTCCTGCTCAAGAACCACATCCGCCTCAATCCAGGTGGTGGCAGGGTCCTCGATCGTCACCCCGTCGCGCATCCAGCGTTCGGCAACCCGTTGACGCAACACCGCCCCGGCCGCGGCTAGTTGCACGCGGTCGTTGATCCCGTGGATCTCGTCGGGGTCCTCGGTGATGTGGGCGGCCACCGGTTGCCCCCGCTCGACGAGCCAACCGATGACGTCGGTCAAGTACTCCTCACCCTGGGCGTTGTGGCTGGTCAGGTGAGCCAGTCCCTCGCGCAGCGCGTCGGCCGCGAACAGGTACAGACCGCTGTTGATCTCATCGATGGCCAACTCGTCGGCGGAGGCGTCCTTGTGCTCGACGATCCGGCGCACCCCTGCCTGGTCGCGCACGATCCGCCCATAGCCGGTCGGGTCCTCCAACCGGGCGGTCAACACGGTGGCCGCCGCGCCGGATGCCGCATGTTGCTCGGCCAGCGCGCTCAGCGTCGCCCCGGTGAGCAGGGGGGTGTCACCGGCCAGGACCATGACGGTCGTGGCGTCGTCGGGCACGGCCGGCATGGCTTGCTTGACCGCGTCCCCGGTGCCGCGCATCTGTTCCTGGACCGCCGTTCTGGCGCGCGGTGCCACTGCGTGCAGGTACTCGGTGACGGCTTCGCGCTGATGCCCCACAACGACGACAACGTCGCTGAACTGCGCGTCCCGCAAAGCCCGCAGGACATGTCCGAGCAACGGCTCCCCCGCGACCTTGTGCAGGACCTTCGCCGTGTTCGACTTCATCCGGGTCCCGAGTCCGGCGGCGAGAACGATGGCTACTGGGTGGTCCACGAGCCGAATTGTAGTCGCGCGAGACGCCCGGTAACCGACCTTGCAGGCAGACCCCGCAGCAGTCACCCGCACAATTGGCCCATGCCCTCGCCCCCGGAAACGGACCGCCGTCACCGCCTGACGACGTTCGTCGCCGCGCTCGTCGTCGGCGCTCTGGTGGCTTGGCAGTCGCGCATCAACGGCGAGCTGGCTGAACGGGTGGGCGGGGGCTTCCTCGCTGCTGCGATTAGCTTCGGGACGGGTCTTGTGATGGTCGCGGTGATTGTGGTGGCTCGTACGGAGCTGCGCAGGTCCATCGCGCTAATCCCGGCGGCAATCCGGGCCGGCGGCCTGCGACCGTGGCACCTGCTCGGCGGCCTGGGCGGCGCCTGGTTGGTCACGACCCAAGGGCTGGTCGTGACCGTTGTTGGCGTCACGATCTTCACCATCGCTGTGGTCGCCGGTCAGGTCAGCGGCTCGCTGTTCGTGGACCGCGCCGGACTGAGCCCGGCAGGCCGCATGCCCGTCACGCGCAATCGAGCCGTCGCCGCGCTGATTGCGTTGTGCGCGGTGGCCCTGGCCGGGATGCAAGGCGGGGAATTGGGACTGTCCGTGGTGGTGCTTCTGGCTGTTTCGGCAGGCTTGGGGATCTCAGTGCAGCAGGCGATCAACGCCCGTGTGGCCGTTGCCACGCACCAGCCCTTGGCGGCCACACTGGTCAACTTCATAGTGGGTTTCACCGCACTTGCCCTTGTGTGCATCGCCCTGCTTGTGACAGGCGTCACCACGTTCGCCGGCTGGCCGACCCAATGGTGGCTCTACCTCGGCGGGCCGATCGGCGTGACGTTCATCGCTCTCGCGGCGTGGGCGGTTCGGCGGGTGGGGGTGCTCGTCTTCGGACTGCTTTCCATCGGGGGGCAGTTGCTGGGATCGGTGGCCATGGACCTGCTCGCGCCGACTGGGCAGACAACCTTGGGATGGCTCCAGTGGCTGGGGCTGTTCTTGATCGCCGCCGCCGTTCTGCTCGCGACCATGCCCCAGGATCGCTTCGGCTGGGCGGCTCTGCGGAGGTCTTGAGTTGGGCGACTTCTGACCAAACCCCTACACGCCGCGTTGGGTGGGGCTCGTGCAGTTGGTTGATGCTCGTCGCGCGACAGACCTCAACCAACTACCCGAACGTCAACCAACGGCTCGTTCAGCGGCCGCGAACTTAAGGACAGCCAGCTCCCCGCCCAGGACTCGAACCTGGAACGACTGGACCAAAACCAGTTGTGTTGCCGATTACACCAACGGGGAATGCCTCTCGAGGATAGCCGCCTTGAGAATGCCCACCGGATGCGAGGGTGGCGGCGCCGTGTCCGGATTTGCAGGTTGATCAAGCTCACCCAGGGTCGACTGTGGGGGGCGCGGCGGGCGGCTCCATGATCAACCTGCAAATCCGGACGGCAGGTCCGGCAGAATAGACGCGGAATGCCGATCAAGGCTGCGAATCCACGCAACCGGGGCGGCGCAGCGGGACCCAAGCCGTACCCTCGAACCGTGGCCAAGAAGCTGAATCTGGAGGTCGACCTCGACCCTCAAATCACCGAGGACGAGGCAGGCGGACACGAATCCACCGACAAGGACCTGCTCGAGAACCGCCCCCCACACCACGACGCCAGCTGAACGGCCCTACCGGGCGGGCACGACCCGGGCCCCGGGGGCCGGACCGGTTGCGATCTTGGTCGAGCGGCAGAAACCCGTTCCGGACAGCCCCACCGACAACTCCATCGCGTGGTCGGTGTCACGTGCCAGGAAGACACAGGTCGGACCGCTGCCGCTGACCATCGCGCCCAGCGCCCCGTAGTCAAGCCCGGCCTCGAGCAGCAGGTCCAACTCCGGCTTCATCGAGATCGCGGCCGCCTGCAGGTCGTTGTGCAGCAACTGGCCCAGCGCCTCCGGATCCCCCCGGCGAAGCGCGACCAGCATCTGCTTGGGCACCCTCGGAGCGGGTATGTCGCGGCCCTCGTTGAGCCGGTCGTAGGTCGCATACACCTGTGGGGTCGACAGGTTCGTGAACGACGTGGCCACCACCCACACGAACTCGCCGGTGGTCAGGACCGGGGTCAGGACCTCGCCCCGGGAAGCCCCCAGTGCGGTCCCGCCGTGCAGACTGAACGGCACATCTGAACCCAATTCAGCAGCCAATTCGGACAGTTCGGCGACCGTGAGCCCGAGACCCCACAACGCATTGCAGGCAACCAGTGCGGCGGCGGCGTCCGCGGAACCACCGGCCATCCCCCCGGCCACCGGTATCTGCTTGGCGAGGTCCAACTTCACCCCTGCAGTGATCCGGCTTTGCTTCTTCAGCAACTTGGCCGCCTTCACCGCCAGGTTGTCGCTGACCCGACCGGGCACCTTCTCGCCGGGCAGCAACTCCAGGCGAACCGAGGTTCCGCCGCTGTGGGCGAGCATCTCGTCGACCAGATCCACCGCTTGGAACACCGTCGCCAACTCGTGATACCCGTCGGCGCGCAAGGGCCCGACCCCTAGATAGAGATTGATCTTGGCGGGGGCCTCGACGTTCACGGAGGAGGCGGGCGGCACCCCTCAAGGCTAGGCCGACAGGAGGTCGGACTTCGCGCTGGCGAGCGCCGAGAACTGCTCGACTGTCAGTGACTCTCCGCGGCTTGCGGGGTCAACCCCGGCCAACTCAAGCACCTCGAGGACGTTCAGCGGGGCCGCCCATGTGCGCAGGGCGCTGCGCAGCATCTTGCGCCGCTGGGCGAAGGCCGCGTCCACCGCGGCGAAAGTGGGCTCGCGTAGCTGCGGATACGAAACGGGATGGCGGGTGAACCCGACCAGACCGGAATGGACATTGGGCGCGGGCCAGAACACCTCCGTGCCGACCTTGCCCACGAGTTTCGGGCTGCCCCACCAGGCCAGCTTCACGCTGGGCACACCGTAGCGACGACTACCCGGACCCGCAGCGAGCCGCTCGGCGACCTCCAACTGCACCATCACCAGAGCGGTGCGGATCGATTCGTGCCGTTCGAGGGCGTTCAGGAGGATGGGCACGGCGGTGTTGTACGGCAGATTCGCGACGAAAGCGGTCGGCTCTTGGGCCAGTGACAGTGGCTCGATCGCATCCGCCTGGACGACCGTCAAGCGCGAGGCCGCACCGGGCGCGAGTTCAGCCACCGTGACGGGCAATTGCTGGGCAAGGCGGGCATCGATCTCGACCGCTTGGACAGCCGCCCCGGTCTCAAGCAGGGCCAGTGTCAGAGAGCCGAGCCCGGGCCCTACCTCCAGGACCACGTCACCGGGACCGACACCGGACAACCCCGCAATACGTCGCACGGTGTTGGGATCGATGACGAAGTTCTGGCCGAGGCGTTTGGTCGGCTGAAGGTCCAATTCCCGGGCCAACTGCCGGATCCGCGCCGGGCCCATTAGCGCCATCAGAAGGCGCCGAACGCCTCGAAGGTGTTGGCGCGAACCTGCTGGCACAACTGGTCCAAGTCCGCGCCGAGGTGCTCGGCCATCACCGTGAGGGTCTGCGGGATCAGGTAAGAAGCGTTCGGCTTCCCCCGGTGCGGCATAGGCGCGAGGAAGGGTGCGTCGGTCTCCACCAGGATTCGGTTGCCGGGCACGACATCCAGCGCCTCCCGCAGGGCACCGGCGTTCTTGAAAGTGACAGTCCCCGCAAAGGAGCAGTACCAACCCCGGTCGCTGACCTCGCGGGCGAACGCAGCATCACCACTGAAGCAGTGCATGACCACCCGCCCAGGAGCACCCTCATCGTCCATGACCCGCAGGATGTCCGCGTGCGCATCCCTGTCGTGGATCACCAGGACCTTGTCGAGTTCTTTGGCCATAGCGATGTGGGTGCGGAAGGACAACTCCTGGGCATCGCGGCCCGGCGGGTCGGTCCGGAAGAAGTCGAGGCCGGTTTCCCCGATTCCCACAACCTGTTCGTCGCGGGCAAGGTCCTCGATCTCGCGCCAGGCGACCTCCAAGGCGTTCATTCCGTGCTCTGCGTGGATGCGCGGCGCCTCATTCGGGTGCAGCGCGACCGTGGCCTTGACCTGGGCCCAGGCATGGGCAATGGCCACCGACTCCCGACTGCTGGCCACGTCGACACCGACCTGGATGACACCCTCGATCCCCGCTGCCTCAGCCGCAGACAGCGCGGTGTCTATTGCGATGCCCGGTTCACCGTCCCGGCCCTGCGCCCCAATGTCCAGGTGGCAATGGCTGTCCACCACCGGCGAGGGCAACGGCTGCGGCAACGGGGGGAACCCGGTCGGCAGTGTCACTTGGTGTCCAAGCGGGGGAACAACGACGCCCCCTTCGTCACGGTGGAACCGGGCGCGAGTTGACCCCACTGGGCGACGTCGGTGACGGGCTGCTCGGCCAAGTCACCTGAGGCACCGAGGCTCTCCCAGATCTTGACCGAGGACTTCGGCATCACCGGGTGATAGAGCACCGCGATAGCCCGCAGGGATTCGCAGATCGTGTAGAGAACCGTGTCCAACCGGCCAGCGGACTCCTCGTCCTTGGCCAGCACCCACGGCTGTTGTTCGGTGACGTAGACGTTGACTGCGTCGACGAACTCCTTGATCGCCAAGATCGCCGTACTGAAGTCCAGTTGCAGCATGGCGGCGTCCGCGCGTTCAGCGGCGGCGACCAGCAACTCCTGCAGCGCGAGGTCGGCATTTGCGTAGTCACCGGGTTCGGGCAACAGGCCTTCGCGGTACTTGCCGATCATGGCGGTCGCACGGGAGGCCAAGTTGCCCAGTCCGTTGGCCAGTTCCGCGGTGTAACGCGCGGCCATGTCCTCCCACGAGAACGAACCGTCCTGGCCGAACTGGATCGCCCGCAGGAAGTAGTAGCGGAAGGCGTCGGAGCCGAAGTCGTCGATGATCTGATCCGGCGAGATGCCTGTGAGCTTGCTCTTGCTCATCTTCTCACCGCCGACGAGCAACCATCCGTGAGCGAACACCTTCTCAGGCAGCGGCAGATCGGCGGCCATCAGCATCGCCGGCCAGTACACGGCGTGGAATCGAAGGATGTCCTTTCCGACCAGGTGTACGTTCGCCGGCCAGATCGAATCGAACTTCTGCTGGTCCTGGCCATAGCCGATGGCGGTGATGTAGTTGAGCAACGCGTCGAACCAGACGTAGACGACCTGCTGCTCGTCCCACGGCAGCGGCACACCCCACGACACGCTCGACCGAGACATTGAGATGTCCTCCAGGCCACCGCGGATGAAGGACACCACTTCGTTATAGGCACTCTTGGGTTCAACGGCCGAGGGGTGGCGCTCGTAGTGTTCCAGCAGTCGGTCCTGGAAAGCCGCGAGCTTGAAGAAGTAGTTCGTCTCGTGCAGCATCTCCACCGGCCGGTCGTGGACGGGGCACTTGCCGTCCACGAGGTCGCCGACGCGTTTGAACTCCTCGCAGCCCACGCAGTACGGGCCCTCGAAATCGGCCTCGTAGACGTAGCCGTTCTCCTTCAGCGTCTCCCAGAACTTCTGCACACCGATCCGGTGCCGATCGCTTGTCGTTCTGATGAAGTCGTCGTTCGCGGCGTCGATCGTGTCAAGCACCGGCTTCCAGGACTCCTCGACCAGCCTGCTCGCCCACTCCTGCGGCTCGACGCCATTCTCGCGTGCGGTCCGCTCGACCTTGGTCCCGTGCTCGTCGGTGCCGGTGAGGTAGAAGACCTCCTCCTGGCGCTGCCTGCGCCAACGGGTCAGCACATCGCCGGCCACCGTGGTGTAGGCGTGGCCGATGTGCGGGGCATCGTTGACGTAGTAGATGGGCGTCGTTACGTAGAACGCCTTGGTCATGTGGGGTCTCCTGCAGTGGGCTCACACCAGTCTAGAAGCCGGGAGCCGGCGACTCACCCGCGCGGCCAACCTCGGGACGGCCACCCGCCCCGTCAGAGTTTGTGCTGTTGGTTAGAGGTTGTGCTGTTGGTTAGCGAAACAACGCGTGGATTCTCTAACCAGGAGCACAACCTCTAACCAGGAGCAACCAGGGCCAGCCCCGCAACCCTCAGCGGGCCATGACCTTCTCGTAGAGCTCGCGGCGGGATACCCCCGCGGCCTTGGCCACCTGCGCAACCGCCTCGCTGCGCCGCATCCCCGCGTCCACGAGCTCGTCGACGGCCGCCAGGAGGTCCGGGGTCTCGGGTTCCACCGGCTGCCCACCCTGAACCACGATCGTCACCTCCCCGAGGATGTCGGCCACCCGCTCAGCAAGCTCGCCCAGCGTCGCGCGCAGAACCTCCTCGTAGGTCTTGGTCAGCTCCCGACACACCGCAGCGGGCCTGTCGGCTCCGAAGAGCTCGGTCATGTCGGCCAGACAGTCCTGCAAACGGCGCGGGCTCTCGAAGAAGACCATCGTGCGCTGTTCGTCCGCCAGCCCACGCAAGCGCGCCCGGCGAGGCCCGGCTCGGCGGGGCAAGAACCCCTCGAAGCAGAAGCGATCCGAGGGCAAGCCACTCAAAGCCAAAGCCGTGGTCACCGCACTCGGTCCGGGCAGGCAGGTCACCGGAAGACCCTCGTCCAGGCACGCGCGGACGGCGGCCAACCCGGGGTCACTTACCAGCGGCATCCCGGCGTCACTGACGACCAGCACCGTATTCCCCTCGCGCACAAGCTCGGCGATCTGCGAGGCGCGCTGCGATTCCACCGCGTCGAAGTGCGAGATCACCCTCCCGCCGATCCGCACGCCCAGATCCGCTGCCAGCCTCCGCGTGCGCCGGGTGTCCTCTGCCGCCACCACATCGGCACCGGCCAAGGCATCGCGCAACCTCGAGGACGCATCGGCGGGATTTCCCAATGGCGTCGCGGCCACAATCAGCACGCCGTCACCTTGTGACACGTCGTACCTCCTTATGCTGGCCCGCGTGAGCCTAACAACCGTTGCGCAGCCCTCGCAGGATGCGGCCCCGGTTGTCCACCCCGGCCCGAGGGGTGGCTGGTTCGGCTGGCTGGGCCCCGTGGCGATGGCGCTGCTGGCCGCGCTACTGCGACTACCGAACCTCGGTCGGCCCCACGCGTTCGTGTTCGACGAGACCTATTACGCCAAGGACGGCCTGGCCCTGTTGCTGTTCGGCCACGAGATGGACGCCAAGAAGAAGGCCAACGAACTGCTGCTCGCGATGGACGGGAACCTCGAGTCGGCCGCCTCGGTCTTCAAGGACACCCCGTCCTACGTCGTACATCCGCCATTCGGCAAGTGGGTGATCGGGGCCGGTCAAGCCGTGTTCGGCGCCGATCCCTTCGGCTGGCGGATCGCCGTAGCCATCGTGGGGATCCTGTCGGTGTTGGTGCTCGCACGTGTGGTCCGAAGACTCACCGGGTCCAACCTGCTGGGCACAATTGCGGGCTTCCTCATGGCGATCGACGGCATGGCCATCGTGATGAGCCGCACCGCACTGCTCGACGGCATCTTGTCCTTCTTAGTCCTATTGGCGTTCGCGGCCCTATTGCTGGATCGCGACCGCTCACGGCGCATCTGGCCGCGGCGCGGCCTGCGGCCCTGGCGGTGGGCGGCCGCGGTGGCCCTCGGATTGGCATGCGGGGTCAAGTGGAGTGGCCTTTGGTTCGTACTCGCGTTCGGTCTATTGACCGTCTTCTGGGACCTTGGCTGGCGCCGACAGCAGGGGCAACGCAACGCCTTCTTCCTGACGTTGCTGCGCGACGCGCTCCCCGCTGCCCTGATCATGCTCCCGATCGTCTTCATCACCTACGTGGCCACCTGGTACGGATGGTTCACCAGCCCCGGCTACCTGCGCACCTGGGCGTTCGACACCGGCGGGTACACGGGCATCCAGGCAGCGTTGCGCTCACTGGCGCACTACCACGCAGAAGCCTTGCGGTTCCATACCGGCTTGACCACGGAGCACTCGTATCAGGCCAACGCCTGGGGATGGCCGGTTCTGGCCAGGCCCACGAGCTTCCACTACGAGTCCGACGGTCTGGAATGCGGCGGGGCCGAGGCGTGCTCGCAGGAGGTCATCGCACTGGGCAACCCGGTGATCTGGTGGGCTGCCGTGCTTGCCCTGTTCCATCAGGTCTGGCGGTGGGCTGCGGTGCGGGACTGGCGGGCAGGTGCGGTTCTGTGTGGCTTCCTCGCAGGCTGGGCGCCGTGGCTACTGTTCCAGGAGCGCACGGTCTTCAGCTTCTACTCGATCGTGTTCCTGCCTTTCTTGATCATGGGATTGACGTTGTCCCTCGGGACCGTCTTCGGCCACGCCGACGCCGGCCGGGAACGCCGTGTCAACGGCGCAATCGCAGTGCTGACGCTGCTGCTCATGGCGGTGGCTGCGGCGTGGTGGTTCTACCCGATCTGGACGGCCGAGGTGATCACGTATCACCAGTGGCAGATGCGGATGTGGCTGCCCACGTGGGTCTGATCGCATTAGGCTCAAGGGCCATGAAGACTCCCGCGCTCGTCATTGTGACCGCAGCTCTCGTGGTGGTCGGTGCACCGGCTCAGGCCAAGACCCCGGTGATGCGTGCCGTTCCGGGCAGCCGGGTGGTGAGTGTCGGCCAGCAGTTCAGCATCGCCATCAAGGTGCGCAACCTGCGCGGACCGTCGAGCAGGAAGGTCTGCCTGTTCACCAGGACGGGTGGACAGTGGCGGCGGTTGAACGCCTGTGAGCGGGTCAGCGTCGGTTACACGTTCAAACTGAGGGTCCGTCTGGGCAATGCCGCGATCGGACGCAATCGTTACGTGGTCGGCGCGGCCTCAGCCAATTCAGGACGCCGCAAGCCCCCGGGGGTCCGCAGCAACAAGTTCCGCTTGCGGGTCCTGCCTGCGGCCTGAGGAGGCGATTGTTGGGTTGTTGAGGCACTTCGCTGCGGTTTGTGGCGTTGTCGCGGCTTGAGCGCCCAGAAACCAGCACCATCGCAACAACCGGCTCCGAACATCGGCAACAACGCAACAAGTCCAGGTGCCTTAAGGGTGGAGCTGAGGGGATTCGAACCCCTGACCCCCTCGATGCGAACGAGGTGCGCTACCGGACTGCGCTACAGCCCCAAGACTCAACCCAGGGTAGCAAGGGCTTACTCGTTGGCGGCCCGGGCGTGCTGGTACTCGGGGTAGGCGTACTCGTCGAGGCCCAACTCGGACTCGGCGTCCTCGCCGGCGCGCAGAGCCGCTGCCTGCTCCAGCATGCGCTCGGCCGTCCAGGGCCCGTTCTTCGTCGAATCGATCTCGCGCGGGATGGCCGTGGCCTTCGCAGCGCGCATGTAGGAGGGGATAGGCGCCTCGACCGGGTCCCAGGTCTGCTCGGCCTGCTCGGCCGGTGCCGCGTTCTGGGCCTCTCCTGCGCGACGGCGACGTTGGGCGGCCGCTCGGGAGCGGGCTCGCGACTGGGAGCGCAGCAGGTACACATACCCACCGAGCGCCCCAGCGGAGATCACCGCGAGGGTTACGGGCAGGAACCCCAGGACTGCCGCCACGAGCGACAACACCGTGGCTGAACCCAGCGCGATCAGTACTCGGCGGCGGCGACCGGCAGCCACAGCGGTCGCCTGCTTGCGTACCTGCTCAGCGCGGGCGCGACGGCGGTGTTTGTCCTCGGGCATGCCCACGAAGGGGTCGATCCCGTGGTCGAGGTGGGCATCGATCGCGGCATCTGCGGGTGCGGTGTCGACACGACTGGCCATGGAACCGGGCTTGGCCGCCATGTCGTGGGAGCGGTGCCGACGAACGGACACCGCGTGGAGGGACCGGCGGAAGCGCTGCGTGGATCGGGCGTCGCGGTAACGATCCGACGTCCCGAGCCAGCGGGGAAGGAGAACTACCGCCCACATACCGATGACTGCAACGTAAAGGAGGCCTGTGAGCACGCTCCGTAGCCTACGTGCAGCGCTACGTCAGGGCCCGGATTTGTCCGGCGTGTTCCGCGTATCGACGCCGGACACTCGGCCACGCCCCTGTTCGAGCGAATCTGCCAATGGGATTGACAGCTCCTCCGCGGTCACCGCGTACGTGACGTGATCGCGCCAATCACCGTCGATATGCAGGTAGCGCTGCCGCAAACCCTCGTAGCGCAACCCCAGCTTCTCAACGACCCGGATGCTCGGATGGTTCTCCGGCCTGATGTTGATCTCGATTCGGTGCAGGCCCCCGGCGAAACAGTGATCCACGGCCATCGCAACGGCCATCGGCATCACACCACGGCCTGCAACTTCCCGGTCGATCCAGTACCCGATGTGCGCGCCTCGCAATGACCCGAGGTGGATGCCCCCGACCGTCACCTGACCGCGGAACTGCCCGTCCACATCCAGTGCGAACGGCAGCGTCGTCCCCGCGCGGGCAGCCCCGCGCAGGGTTCGCACCATGCCCCGGAACGTCGTAGGAGCATCCGATGCGCCCGGCGGCAGCGTCGCGTCCCAGGGGCGCAGCCAGTCGGCGTTGCGCGCCCGAACGGTCTGCCACTGCTGGCGATCGCGCACGCTCAAGGGGCGCAGGCGGATGCCGTTCCTGCCCAATGTGGCCGGCCACAGACGATTCACGAGTGCTCCAAGAAGACCGCCGTAACGGTATCGCCGCGCCGCAGCGAAAGCCTGTCAGCGCTCACAACGGCCAGAGCGTTGGCGCGCGCCAATGCCGGGACACCCGCCCCCACCGGGGTCGCGGACTGCTCCTCGACGAGGACGGGGACCATCGTGGTCACCCCGGGAACCCCCTGCACGTCCTCGGTCAGCGTCACGCTTCTGCGGGTCCCGTAGACATCGGAGTGGCCCATCAGCCGACGGACGACCGGACGGACGAACAACTCGAAACCGACGAAGGCCGCCACGGGGTCCCCCGGCAGGGCGATCAGGGGCACGTTGGATGCCCCCAGCGATCCGGTCCCCTGTACCCGGCCCGGCTCCAGGGCGACCCACGCGAAGTCGACGGTGCCCATGGTGGCCAGCACCGGACGCAGCACGTCGTCGGGTTCGGACCCGATGCCGCCGGTCGTGACGACCATGTCGGCCCGGCCCAACTGGTCGTCAAGGATCTTTCGCAGGCGCACCGGGTCGTCCGGAACCGGTCCCACGCGGTAGGACAAGGCGCCCGCCTCCACCACCGCACACGCCAGAGTCACACCGTTGATGTCGGGCTTCACCGCCGGGGATCCAGGCGGCTGGGGACGCAGTCGGCTCGTGTCGACAAGTTCGGTGCCGGTGGTCAGCACTGCGATCCGCGGGCGAGGGTACGCAGGAACCTTGCCAATCCCAATGGCGGCCAGCATCGCGATCTCACGCGAACGCAGAACCTGGCCCACACTCATCAACGTGGTGCCCGCCTTGATCTGGCTGCCGGCCCATGCAACGTTCTCCCCGCGCGCCACCGGTCGGCCCACCCGCACGACCGGAACTCCGCGGTCGGTGTTCTCCACCGGCACCACGCAGTCGGCGCCGTACGGCAAGGGCGAGCCCACCGAGACCGCGATCAGGCAGCCCGGGGCCAAAGCCGAACCCATGGGCAGTTCCCGCAGAGCCAGAACCGAGGTCGCAGAGGCCATCGCGATGTCACCAGCACGTGCGGCGTAACCCATGACCGCGCTGCTGTGAAAGGCCGGCACATCGGCCCCAGCCGTCACGTCTGCTGCAAGCACACAACCCCGGGCGTCGAGCAGTGGCAGCGAGAGCGGCTCCAACGGCCGCACGCGACTTATCACCAACTGCAGGTGCTCGGCCAGGCTTCGCATCAGTCGTCCGAAAACTCCGGGGAGGCCACGAACTCCTTGAGCCAGGTGCGGAACTCGGGTCCGAGGTCGTCGCGTGCGGTGGCCAGTCGGACGGTGGCTTGCAGGTAGGACTGCTTATCGCCGGTGTCGTAGCGGCGGCCCGAGAAGACCACCCCGTGCACGCCACCTCCCTCGGATGCGGGCATGGTGGCCAGCGTCTTCAGGGCATCGGTCAGTTGGATCTCGTCACCACGCCCGGGGGGTGTGACCCGCAGGACCTCGAAGACCGCGGGGTCGAGTACGTACCTGCCGATGACGGCCAGGTTGGACGGTGCGGACTCCGCCGGGGGCTTCTCGATCAGGTCGAGCACCCGCACGGCCTGCGACCCCGGCACGGGTTCAACCGCAGCGCACCCGTACAGATGGATCTGCGTTCTTGGGACCTCCATGAGGCACAAGACACTTCCGCCGAGCTGCTCGCGGACCTCGAGCATCTGGTCCAGCACGTAGTCGCGGGTGTCGATCAGGTCGTCTCCGAGCAGCACCGCGAAAGGCTGGTTCCCGACATGCATGTCAGCGCACAGAACAGCATGGCCCAGACCTCGCGGCTCGCCCTGCCGGACGTAGTGCACGTTGGCCAGTTCGGCGGCCTCCATCACCGCGGCCAGACGGTCGTGGTCATTCTTGGTCGACAGAGTCCGCTCGAGGATCGGCGCCCGGTCGAAGTGGTCCTCCAGCGACGTCTTGTTGCGCCCCGTGATGATCAGTACGTCGTCAAGACCAGCGTCCACTGCCTCCTCGACCACGTACTGGATGGCGGGCCGATCAACGACCGGGAGCATCTCCTTGGGCGTCGCCTTAGTGGCCGGGAGGAACCGGGTACCCAACCCCGCGGCGGGGATGACCGCCTTGGTTACACGATTTGTCGACATGCGCCAGACTGTAGTGCGCCCGACGCCACCGCGTCCCCACCGGATCAGGCGTCGCGGCGCAGCAGCAGCACGAAGGAGAGCACCAATAGGCCCCCCATCCAGGCCGCCAGGACCACAATCGACAAGCCCACATCCACCCCCATGAACCAGTTCTGCATGGCGGTGAGCGGCAGGGCTTTGGGCAACCACTCGAACCGGTCGCCGAGGATGGCCAGCACGGCGGTCTCGAGGATCGTCAGCAGCAGCGGCCCGATGATTCCCAGAGGGTGGTTGCGGGTGATCACGGTGAACGTGAAAGCCAGACCCGCGTAGGTGGCCACGAACACGACCAGCTGCCAGGCCAACGCACCCCACGACAATCCCGACTGCGCGGCATCGCCACCGCCCGCAATCGCGACCATCAAAGCGCCCACCAGTGCCGACGCCGCCACAACAACCATGGCGATCGCCATTGTCATCAACAACTTCGCGACGAACACCCCAGGGCGCCGTGGGAATGCGGTCAGAGTGAGGCGGATGGTTCCGTACCGGTACTCGTGGCCGAAGGCCATTGCCCCAAGGCTGGCCACCAGCACGATGACGACGGGATTTGCGATCACTGACTGCACCACGACATCGGTGGCTGGCAGCCCGACCTCGTCAGCGGCTTCCAGAGCAATCACTGTGAGATAGCAGAATGCGGCGACGGCGGCGATCACGAAGAACGAAGTGATCCAGGTCGTCCGGATGCTGCGCGCCCGGCGCCATTCGAAGCTGAGCAGCTCGATCATCGCGACTGTCCCATCGTGAATTCCTGCCCGGACTCCGTCAGTTCGAGGAACGCCTGCTCCAGGCTTGCGGTGCGCTTCGAGAGCTCCCAGACCGGTAACCCGTGGCGGAACGCAATGTCGCCTATCTGCTGCGTGGTCGCGCCAGTCACTGCGATCCCGTCGGGTGGTTCGGGGCGCACGGACTGCTCGCCCAGCTCCGCTGCGATCGCCGCGGCGAGGTCGCGAACTCGCGCCGATCGGACCAGGACGTCGTTGGTCACCGAGCGCGACACGAAGGTCTCTTTGGGCTCATCGGCGAGCAATTGACCGCGAGCGATCACCACGAGGTGATCCGCCATGATCTCCATCTCGCTGAGCAGATGGCTGGACACGAACACAGCCCGACCCTGCGCCGCGTAGTACTTCAGGTAGTCACGCAGCCAGTGGATCGACTGTGGGTCCAGACCGTTGGCCGGCTCGTCCAGCAGCAGCACGTCCGGCTGCGACAAGATCGCGGTGGCAAGGCCGAGCCGCTGACCCATTCCCAAGGAGAAGCCCTTCGGGCGTTTGTTGGCCACCGACTGAAGCCCCATCAGGGAGATCACCTCGTCGACGCGGGCGCGGTTGACCCGCCCGGCAGCGGCCAGCATCTGCAGGTGGGCGGTCGCGGTACGGCTGGGATGGAAGAACTTGGCATCCAGGTGTGCGCCCACGACCCGCGGGGCATGCCGGTGGGCGGCCAGGGGCTTGCCGTCCCAAAGGGTCTGACCACTGCCGTGATCCAGCCCCAGCATCAGCCGCAGCGTCGTCGATTTGCCCGATCCGTTCGGCCCAAGAAACCCGGTCACCTGCCCGGGGCGCACTTCGAAGGACAAGTCATCCACGGCGGTGGTTGCGCCGTAGGCCTTGTGCAGATTAGATGCCGTGACGATCACTGCGGACCCCTTGCATCGTGGGATTGGGACGTCCTCGAAACTATCCGATAGGGGCACCTGCCGCTGCCGAGAAAGGTCACCATGCCGACGTATCTGTACAAGTGCCAGGACTGTGGGCACCGATTCGAGCACTTCCAGGGGTTCCATGACGACCCGTTGGAGATCTGCCCTGACTGTGACGGAACCGTGCGCCGGGTGATCGGCAACGTGGGGGTGTCGTTCAAGGGCTCGGGGTTCTACCGCACCGATTCCCGGGAGGCCGCCAAGAAGAAGACTTCCGGCGGGTCCGGGTCTGCTGCCTCCTCCGGTGGCTCGAGCTCCAGCGACTCGGCGGCCAAGCCCAAACCGGCCTCGACAGAGCCGTCCAAGGGCACAGGGTCGTCCAAGGGCAGCGGGTCGTCCACAGGCAGCTGAGCTGGGGAAACCTCGCTCGAGCGAAGCGCCCCGGGGGTTAACTTCGGGGGCGATGATCGTCGACTCCTGGAGCCTTCAGCGCCGCTGGCTTCGCATTCGCCGCCCTCTGGCCGCGGCCTGCATCTGCTGCGGCGCCCTGCTCGCTTGGGGCCAGATCAACCACCCGGGAACAACCATTCCGACGCTGGTGGCAGCAGCGGATGTGCCCGCTGGGGCAGTGGTCGGAGCCGCTGACGTGCAGGTCGTGGAGTGGCCGGCCGACTCGCGGCCAGCACCGGCGACGGCTTCACCCGCAGACCTCGTGGGACGGATCGCGGTGGGCCCGATTCAGGCCGGGGAACCCCTGACGCCGGCGCGGGTGGTGGCACCATCAGCTCTGTCCCCGGCCGAAGTCGCCATTGCCTTGCCGGTCGAGCCTTTGACCTCCTCCGGGCTTGTCCGCCCAGGCGACGCGGTTGATCTCGTGGGTCTGACGCAGGCAGGACCGCGCACACTGGCGACCTCGGCGCGGGTTCTGACCACGGACCGAGAATCCGGCACTGTGGTGGCCATCTCTCGTAGCTCCGCGCCAGCTGTGGCCCAGGCCGCGGGTACCGACTCGGTTGCGATGGTTCTGTTGGCCAGCGGGGGTTAGTGTGATCGCGTGTCCCCAACCAACGACCTGCTGACCGCCCAGATCGGCCACGAGTTCACCGCCTCCCAGCAATACACGGCCTTCGCGGTCTGGTTCGATCTGCAGGCCCTGCCCCGCATGGCGGCGCGTTTCTACTCCCAGGCGCTCGAGGAGCGCAACCACGCGATGATGATCGTGCAGTACCTGATGGACCGCGGGTGCGACGTCTCGATCCCGGCCATCCCGGCATTGGAAGATGTGCCCGGGACCGTGACGGGCATCCTCGAGTTCGCGGTGGAGCAGGAGAAGGCGGTCACCGGCCAGTTCGAGCAAATCGTCACTGCCGCCCGGACAGATCAGGACTACCTCGCCGAGCAGTTCACCCACTGGTTCCTCAAGGAGCAGGTCGAGGAGGTCTCCAGCATGTCCACCCTTCTGCAGGTAGCGGTGCGCTGCGGGGACAACCTGATGCTGCTCGAGGACTACCTGGCCCGCGAGCCCGCCGACTCCACCGGAGACCCGGGAGCGCCACGGGCAGCCGGCGGTGAGGTCGGCCTACAGGCGTAAGGCCGGTTGCCTGGCGCCGCGGGCCCGCGGCTGCCGCCGAACCGCCCGCGGCTGCCGCCGAACCGCCCGCGTTAGAGGTTGTGCTGTTGGTTAGCGAAACAACGCGTGGATTCTCTAACCAACAGCACAACCTCTAACCAGGACTCGCCGGGGCCACCCCGACCCGCAGACCGCGGGCTAACCAGGACTCGCCGCCACCCCGACCCGCAGACCGCGGGCTAACCAGGACTCGCCGCCACCCCGACCCGCGGGCACCACGCGCCCACTGTGACCGCGACCACACCCCTGTCGCCCACATCACGTCCGAATTATCCGAATCGCACCGAACGCCGTGATTGGCATCACCTGACCAGGGGCATCACTTGACTGTCCGACCCCCTCCATGCGGACAGACAAGGAATTGCCCCTCATGAAGACCCTCACAGCGATCACTTTCGCCGGCCTCGCCACCGTTACCCTTGCCGCACCCGCAAGCGCCGCGACCCCGGCCTCAACTCCCGCCGCCACCCCCGCGGCCGCCACGCTCGACATCGTCGGTCAGGACATCAACTACACCGCTGCCGCTGACGCCGAGCAGATGGCCACCCCGACCCGCAACTTCAAACTGTCCGCCCGTTTCGGCCAGAGCGGCCCGATGTGGAGCAGTGGGCAGCACACCGGCCTTGACTTCGCCGGTCCCGAAGGAACGACGATCATGGCCGCCGACAGCGGTCGGGTCGTGTCCGCGGGTCCCGCGGGCGCCTACGGAAACTTCGTCGAGATCGCCCATGGCGACGGCACCCGCACCCGCTACGCCCACCTGTCGGCCATCGACGTGCGCGAAGGCCAGACGGTCAAGCGCGGGCAGCACATCGGCGACCTGGGCAACACCGGAAACTCCTCCGGACCCCACCTGCACTTCGAGATCCTCGACCACGGCACCCCCGTGGACCCCGAGAAGCACCTGGATCTCTGACAACTTGCCGCGCGGTTTCTGAGGGGGAACCGCGCGGCCTCCCACGAAGGCCCCGGCTTATGAGGGTGAGCCGGGGTCTTCATCTGTCCGCACCCCGGGTTAGCCTCGAATGGTGCGTGCCGCAGCAGTCCTCGTGTGTTCCATCGCCTTGGCCACGGTGATTCCCACTGCTGCTGCCTGGGCCGATGAGCCCATCCCGGTGCCGACGGACCCGACCCCGACACCTACCGAACCCACCCCCACCCCCACGCCCACTCCTGAGCCCACCCCCACCGGCCTGCCCAAGCGCCTGGTCCTGGGCGAGTCGCGCAATGGCACACCTATCGTGGCCAAGCGGCAGGGGGAACCCGACGCCAAGCGCGTCCTGCTGGTCCTGGGCCAGATGCACGGCGATGAACCGTACGGTCGTTACGTCGTGGACAAGGTCCGCAAGCTGACCCCCCGCAAGGACACAGCCATCTGGACCATTCGCACCATGAACCCCGACGGTGCAGCGATGCGGACCCGGCGCAATGCCAACCGCGTCGACCTCAACCGGAACTTCCCCGACGAGTGGCTGCCGGGCACACCGGGTTCGCTGTACTACTCCGGACCACGACCTGCCAGCGAGCCCGAAACGAAGGCCCTGATGGTCGGCGCGAAACTCATCGAGCCGGACGCGATCGTGTCCTACCACCAACGTGCAAACGTGATCGACAAGGGCCGTGCGCCGAAGACCCACAAGTGGGCACGGCGTTTGAGCCGGGACCTCAACCTCCCGATCAACCGGGTCGACTGCGTGACCAAGTGCGTGGGCACCATGACCGGCTGGTTCAACGCCAACTACCCGGGGTGGGCCATTACCGTGGAGTTGCCGAGCCGTATCTCGCCGGCCCGCCAGCGATCGATGGCCCGCGCGATGGTCAACCTCGCCCCGGACCTCAAACCCACAGCCGACCGGTCTCTCAAGGAACCCACCGGTTGAACCCGGACACAGCAAGAGCCCCCAGCCGTAGCCGGGGGCTCTTGCTATTGACCTATCAGGCCTCGGACTTGACCGTCGTGGGGTCGTATCCGTAGTAGGCGGTGCGGGCGTCACGACGCTCGTGGGCCTCGATCTCCGCCTGCTTGGCGAACTCGGGGTCGAGGTCGATGTCGTTGACGTGGAAGCGCGGGTTGTTCTCCCACATCCACTTCTCCAGCTCGGGGCCGGATTCGAACGAGGTGATCAAGCAGTAGCGGGGCTCGTCGCCGCCGTGCCACACGGAGTGCCACAGGCGCTCGGAGTCGACCATCAGTTGAGCGCCGGCCGGAAGCTTGATGCGCACCTCGGACTCAGGGTCGTTGATGTCCTCACGCAGGATCATGTAGGTGTCCTGGTCATCGGTCAGGTTCATGAAGCACCTCACGACCCACCCTTCGCCGTCGGGGTTCAGGCGGTTGTTGTCATCCTCGTGGGAGTTGTAGAGCGCGTCGGCGTAGGTGTTGGGCTGCAACTCGATGACGCGGCACCGACCGACATTCGCACCCGACTCCAGCGCACGCTTGACCAGCGTGGGCGCCTTCTCGACCTGGCTGTCGATCCAGACACCGTCCTTGTCGGGCTTCGGCGGGTCGAAGTGCCAGAAGCCGTTGCACTCGATCTCGCCGTATGCACTGGCCAGCGGGGCGAAGCGGGTGTCGCCGCCGGACTTCCAGTCCACGTATTCCAGCGAGAGCCATTCCTGCGGGTCGATCGGGTCACCGTAGCTGTCGAGCACGGCATAGCCGGTCTCTTCCAGCATCGGGAGTTTGTAGTGGGCCATTGAACCTCCAGACGAACATGAGCCACTTGTCGACCGTGGCTCTGTTCCATCATCCCCCATCGTCGGCCCACACAAGCGTGGCATACATCACATGTCGCAATTTCGATACGTCCGGGAGGTATTTTGACTGTTTGACCAACACGGGCACCACTCCCGGGCGAAAATGGCCCTATGCCGCTGTGGGCTGTGCCTGAGGTCCAGTACGCGATGTTGCACGGCCATCGTCGCGCGTTTATTCGGGTCGGCAACGGGCCGGCGTTGGTCCTTCTGCACGGCATCGGATGCAACCACAAGACGTGGCTGCCGGTCCTGCGCCCGCTGAGCCGGCATTTCACGGTCATTGCCCCGGACCTTCTCGGGCACGGTCAATCAGGTGCCCCACGTGCCGACTACAGCATCGGTGGCTACGCCAACGGGGTTCGTGACCTTCTGGCGATCAACGGGATCACCTCTGCCACGGTCGTCGGCCACAGCCTCGGTGGCGGTATCGCCATGCAGTTCGCCTACCAGTTCCCGCAGAGTACGCAAAGGCTGGTTCTGGTCGGATCAGGCGGCCTGGGCCAATCCGTTCATCCGATGATGCGGGCCATGACGATGCCCGGCGGCAATACTGCCCTGAAGGTGTTGACCCAAGCGCCTGTGCGCATTCCGGCGGTGGCCGCGCTCAAGGCTCTGCACGGTAGTCACGGACCGGGCACCGTGGACTTTGAGGGCATCGCGGAAGTGCTTGACTCGCTCGGGGATCGAGGCCGACGCAAGGCCTTCCACCACGTCCTGCGGGCAGCCGTCGACTGGCGCGGCCAGGTGATCACCATGATCGACCGCGCCTACCTCGCTGAGGCCATGCCCTCGCTGGTCGTTTGGGGCGAGAAGGACTCGATCATCCCGGTCAAGCACGCGTACGCCGCCCACGCCCTGCTGCCCGGCTCGCAGCTGGAGGTCATCCCACACGCCGGACACTTCCCGCACGAAGACGACCCTGAGCATTTCGCCTCGGCTTTGATCGACTTCATCCTGGATACTCAACCCGCCAAGTACGACGGCCGCTCCTGGACCCGTGCGTTGATCTCCGGGCCGCGGCCGAGGCGCTTCTGGGGTTCCGGAAACCCCGATCGGGTCGCATCGGTCGACCAGTAGGTAGCGCTGCGTGACCGGATTTGCAGGCTGATCAAGCGGTGTGACGGCACTCCCCGCACGAACCCGAACTTGAGCCGTTGATCAACCCGCAGATTCGGACAGAGCATGACCTGCACGCGGCCCGGATTGTGGCCGTCGGCGACGGAGGTCGCGGCGTGTAGCCGGTGCCGCCAGATCACGATCGACCTGTTCCCACAGATCGAGGGCGGTTCCGGTGCCAGATCTCGTGCCGGGACCTACCGCTGGAGTGAGGCCTCGGGGCCGGCTTCCGTAGACTGCATTCGTCGCCCCCGTAGCTCAGGGGATAGAGCAGTGGTTTCCTAAACCATTTGTCGGAGGTTCGAATCCTCTCGGGGGCACAACAGCGGCTCGTTAGAGGTTGTGCTGTTGGTTAGCAAAAACACGCGTGGATTCGCTAACCAACAGCACAACCTCTAACGCGGGCCGTTCGGCCGGCCTAGCCCGAGGCGTTCGGGCCACCCGCGGGCCACGCGGACTAACGTCGGCCGCTCCGGGAAGCCCCGCATAGACGGCGCCGCCGCCAGCCCCAGCAGCACGACCACCGGAACCGTGGCCACGGCACACAGCGCCCCGTACGAGAACTGCACCACCACGATCCCCGCCACGACCCCGCCCAGCGCCCCAGCCACGTTCATGGACAGGTCCGACAGACCCTGGATCGAGGGCCGGTCCTCTGGCGCGGCGTCGTCGGTGAGCAGCGTCGACCCGGCGATCAGGGTGCACGACCAGCCGAGGCCCAACAAGAAGAGCCCCACGCCGAGCATCAAAACGTCGTCCGCAGGCGCCACCCCGCTGATCACGCACGAGGCCAGAAGGATCACACCGCCGATCACAATGACCCGGATCCGGCCGAACCGGTCGACGGTCCACCCAACGACCGGTGACAGCGCGAACATCCCCAGCACGTGGACGCTGATCACTAGCCCGATCAACTGAAGGGAAACATCCACATGCGCCATGTGCACCGGAGTCATCACCATCACCATGACCATGACGACATGGCCGAGCGACACCGCCGTGATCCCGAGGAGCGCCCGGCGGTGCTGGCGCAGGTGCCCGATCCCGTCCCAAAGCCGAGGGTGGGCCGTGGCACCGTCTTCGGTCACAGCGATCGAGCGAGCCAACAGGTACGGGTCCGGTCTCAGCCTCAGGGTCAGCACCAGGACCGCCAGCACCAGCACGGCCGCCGCCAGCACGAATGGCCCCGTCAGCTGCGGCAGCCCTGCACGCATGGCCATCGCGCCCGAGTACTGCAGCAGGTTCGGGCCGAGCACCGCACCGATCGTGCCCGCCCACACGACGATGGACAGCGCCCGTCCGCGATGAGCCTCTTGGGCAAGGTCGGTGGCCGCGTAACGACTCTGATACCCAGCAGCCGTGGAGACCCCCAGCAGAAGGCATCCGAGCAGCACGACCCACACAACCCGGCCCACCCCACCGATGACGACCGTGACCGCCCCGAGCGCACCGATCGCATAACCGGTGGAAAGCGCCACCCGGCGTCCATGGTTCAGCGCCAGACGCGCCAAAGGCAGGGCGAGTAAGGCGGCACCGAATACCCCTGCCGTCTGCGCCAACCCAGCGGCACCCTCACCACTCAACGACGCGGCGATCAAGGCTCCCGCAGGCAGCGAACCTGCGACCGCGATCCCGCTGAGCATCTGGGTCAAGGACAGCGTGGTGACTGTTCGCCGCTGAACTGCGGGGACGTCCAGGGTCTCACGCAGCCCGACTGTCATGGCGTAAGGCTAGTTGCCGACCCCCACGGACAACACAGCCCTTTCAGGCACCGCTGATTCCGGTCCCTCCACCAGCGAGACCCGGCCATCGGCCCACACCACCAGTCCCTTGCGGCCCGGCCTTGTAGCTCAAGCCAGGCCACCGCACGCTGACCCGAGCGCAAAGGCCGCGGTGGCATCGACGTCGGCCTCGACAAGTGACCCCGCGATAACAGTGACACTGGCCAATCCCTCAGGGGCCTCGCCGCTGCGGGCGTCGACCAGGTGCTGACCACGATGAGCCGTGCCACTGGTAGCCACCGCACCATCGCGCACGGGCACTGTGGCGATCAACCGGTCAGGAGCCAGCGGGTGCTCAATGCCGACGTTCCACGCCGGACCAACTTGCGCGAGGCAGACCATGTCGCCGCCCGCAGACAGGCAGAAGTCGGTCTCCGGCAGAGCACGCAGATGCTAGGCCGCACGCTGCACGGCCCAGCCCTTGACCACGCCCGAGGGATCCAAACCCGGCCGCCAGATCGAGAAGGCCCCGTCCGAAGCCACCTCGGCCGCACGACCAATAGCCAGAACCTCGGCCACCTCAGGCGGGCCTTCGCTCACATGGACCTCGCCGCGCCCCAAGCGCGAGACGAAGGAGTCGGCTTTGTAGGTGCTGAAGACCCCGTCGGACCAGCGCAGGCTCTCCATGACCGCATCCCAAGCCCGGCGCCCCACCTCGTCGTCAGCGTGCCGGCCTCGCAAGGCCACGCTGATGGGCATCCCCATCACGTGTTCGACGTGACGCACGAGGTTCACAGTCCCGCCTCGTCCAGTGCAGCCTGCAGTGACTGCAGGTACCCCACGCTGGTGACAGTCGCACCGCTGACCATCGAGATGTTCGCGTCCTGGGCCTGCAGCGTCTCCTCGACCAGGATCGGCAGTGCGTACGCGTTGATCTGCTGGTCCTTGGGGTTGCTGTTGGGGTACTCCAGCACTTGGACGTCGCTCACTTCCGAACCCGTCACAGTGATCTCAACCTGGACCGGTCCCCATTCGGTTTGAACGGAAGGCCCTGTCACGGTAACCGCCTGCTGCGTCTGCGGAGTCGCCGCGCTGCCCGAGATGACGGTGTCCTGACCAACGAGTACGCCCATGGTCGAGGTGTTGTAACCGAACAGCAGCACGACGATCGTGACCGTCGTGAGTAACGCGAAAACGATGCGCTTCATGGGGTCACCATCCGAAATTCTCGATGTGGATCTGGTCGGCCGCAACGCCGGCGCCCTCAGCTGCGAGACGCACGGATTCGCTCCAGGGGACGGGACCACAGATGAACACGTCCCTGGCGTCGATATCGGGAACCCACTGCCGCAGGGCACTACTGTCGTCCCAACCTTGGGCGCCCGCGCCGAGCCACGAGTCGGGGGTGCGGCGCGAACCCGGTAGCGGAACGACGTGCAGCCCTCGCTCTTGGGCCAGGACGGCGAACTCGCGGGTGAACAGCGCCGAGTCGGTAAAGCGGTACAGGACGATCGCCTCACCCGGGGCATAGTCAAGGCCCTCTGCCAGCGCCCGCAACGGTGCGATGCCGACTCCGGCGCCAATCAGGACGACCTTCTGCTTGGTCCGGGCACGCGGCGACAGCCTGCCGTACGGGCCCTCCACAAGCACCCGCGTCCCAGGCCGGATTGCGCTGGTGCGGGCACTGTTGTCGCCTAGCGCCTTGACACTGATCCGCAGGCTCCGGCCGTCCGGAGCTGCCGACAGCGAGTACGGGTTTCCACGCGTCCAACCGCTGCGACCCAGGAACCGCCAATTGAAGAACTGTCCTGCCTGCGCCTCCAGTTCATCCATGTGCCGACCGGTCATGTAGACCGACATCACCGCGTCGCCCTCTGGCACCACAGAGGTCACTTGCAGGCGATGGCGGCCACTGCGCCACAGCGGCAAGCCGACGCGGAACACAAGAACGGCACCGGCGGCCAACGCCCAGAACGTCCACCAGTACAGCGTTGCCACGGACGAGTCGATGAACTGCTGCCCGGTCCACAACTGGTGCGGCAGCGCGAGACCTACCCCGAGGTAGGCGTAGAGGTGCAGCAGATGCCACGACTCGTACCGGAGCCGGCGGCGGGCGATCTTGATACTGGTCACCACGACCATGACCAGACATGCGGTACCGGCCAAAGCCAGCAACATTCCCGGAAACGTGGTGGTGAGATTCCAGAACGTCGCGGGAATCGCAGTCAGGCTGCCGCCCGCGTAGCCCCACGTGTTGGCCACGATATGCACGACCATCAGGTTGAACGAGGTGAAACCCACGAGCCGGTGCAGGCCGACCATCCGGTCCTGCCCGAACGCGCGCTCCAGCAACGGGATCCGCGCGATGAGCAGCACCTGCACCAGCAGCAGATCGCTGGCCCACAACCCGGCGATCCGGCCAAGGGAGTTCAGCCCGGACTCCCATGACGCGAGGTCCTGGATGCCCCCATCGGCGACCCACCAATACGTCACCAGCAGCAGCGAGGCCCACAGGAGCACACCCGAGGCTGCGCGCACCCGGGCATCGGTACGCGCCTTTGACGTGTCTATCGCCATGTGTTGAAGCCGTGGCTCGTCCAGCAGTGTCATCGGTTGCCGCCTCGCTGTTCAGTGCTGATCCCGGCAGGGTCACGGGCCAGCGTCGTGCCGGCCGCAGCGCCGAGCAACCCAGCAGCGACGAGAACTGCCGCGATCACCACGACGTGCGGGCCCTGGCGGGTCGGTGAGGCGGGCGGGGTGGAGATTGGCGTGTCCCCCGCGCCCGGTTCCCACCGGGAACCGCTGTGCCGAATAGGGTCCATGCCCACATGGTGAGGTGCCCGATTCGGCATCAGGCGTGAGAAGGGTGAGAACCGGGTAAGGATCGTTGCCTTGACTGCCGCACCGGCTAGCGCTGGCACGTTCATCAGTTCCGCATCTGGTCGGGCTCGCAGCGCCCCGATCCTTCCCGTGCATGCGCCTCCGTCGGCCGCCGCTGGTGGGTGCTGTCGGTCCGGCACTGTCCGAATCTGCAGGTTGATCAATGGCTCAAGTCCGGGTCTGTGGGGAGCGCGGCGTCTCGTCGCTTGATCAGCCTGCAGATTCGGACACACACCGCCGCCTACGGGTCGTCGGACCCGAGGCGAAATGCTCGGGATCGTCCTCGTGCGCGAAGTGGGGGCATCCAGCAGGGTCACGGGCCAGCGTCGTACCGGCCACAGCACCGAGCAGCCCCGCGGCGATCACAGCTAGGTGCGGGCGCTGGCTTGGCGGTAGGGCGGGCGAGGCGGTGTTGGCGCGTCCCCCGAGCCGGGCTCCCACCGGGATCCGATGTGCCGAATAGGGTCCATGCCCACATGCCGACGCCGGGATTCGGCGTCCATCGTGAGCAGGGTGAGATCCCGGTAAGGATCCTGGCCTTGACTGCCGGGCCACTGAGCCTGGCAGGCTGTACGCGTGAAACCGGTGCTGATTCTGCTCACCGGCTTCTGGGTGCTCATCTTCGTGGCCGGTGTAGCCAACCCCGGCTACAAGCACTACCGCGACCATGTGAGCCTGCTCGCCGCCGACGGCAGCAGACTGATCTGGGTCACGGTCCTGGCGATCCTGCTCACCGCCGCCGCGCAATGGGTCGCCGCCTACACGTTCTGGCCGGTGAACCGAGCCGTCGCACTGCTCTTGATGGTCGCCGGACTCGCGCTCGCCTTCGTCGCGTTCTTCCGCGTTCCGTGTCCCGAGCGTGCCCGCTTCTGCCCTTACGTCGTCGAGAACACGCCCGCCGAAACCGTCCACAACATCGGTGTGATCACCTACGCGGTCGTCACCATGGCGGCCATGATCGTCCTCGGACTGGTCGCAATCACCAAGGGCCATCACAGCCTGGTGGGTGTGCCGGGGATCGTCGCATCAGTGGTGTTCGCGCTCACCTTCAGCGGTCTGTTGCTGTTCCCGGAGGGACTGGCCCAGCGCACCTGGATCGCGGTCGGCCAGATCTGGCTGGTGGTCGCAGTCCATGAGGCGCAAACCCACCGCAGCCGGATCCAGACAACTGGGATCGTCCGATGACGGTTGTGCTGATGCCGAGGTGGCTCGAGCCGCCGGCCGTGCCCGGCGTGCACTACCTGTGGTGGGATCGGGGCGAGCCGGAGCCGCCACAGCACGACTTGGAGCGGGTTGAGGTGTTCGTCGCCCCCTACATGCCCGAACCGGTCGATCTGTCGATTGCCTGGCGGATGCCGCGGTTGACCCGGGTGGTCTCGCTGATGGCTGGCGTGGACGCGATGATCGCCGACCTGCCGCCGGTGCCCGTTGAGCGGGCCGTCGGCCTGCACGACACCAGTACCGCAGAGCTGGCGGTGGGCCTGATGATCGCCGCACAACGCGGTATCGACAGCTCCGCGCGCGATATGACGGCCGGGCGCTGGTCACACGTACGCCGGCCATCCTTGGCGGACAGTTGCGTCGCACTCGTCGGGTTCGGTGGAGTCGGCCGGGCGATCGCCACCCGCCTGGAACCGTTCGAGGTCGCCCTCACAGCCTTCTCCCGCAGTGGTCGCGATTGTCTGCCCGTGACACAGTTCGACGTCCACCTGCCGTCCTTCGACATCGTGGTGCTGGCGATGCCGGGTCAGCCGGGGCCGGCCTTCATGTCGGCGGCCAGGCTGGCCGCTATGCGCGACGGCTCGTTGCTGGTCAACGTCGGTCGCGGATCCCTGGTGGATACCGAGGCGCTGGTGGTCGAGGCGACCGCCGGGCGGTTGCGGGCGGCCCTGGATGTCACAGATCCCGAGCCGCTGCCGCCGGGCCACCCACTGTGGACATGTCCCGGCGTGCTTGTGACACCCCACGTCGGCGGCGACTCGCAGGCTTTCCTCCCGAGGGCCAGGGCGATGGTCGCTGCGCGGATGCGCGAGTTGGGCGGGCTCTGACTCAGCCGGGATCGAGCACCCAGAACTTGCGCAACGGTTGGGTGACATGCCAGATCGTGCGCGCACCTGCCTGGAGTTCGACCACATCCCCGGGACCGACTTCAAGATCTGGTCCGCCCTCGACCTCGATGCGGGCCGCCCCATGGATCACCACGAAAACCTCGTGAGCCTCAATATCGGTGGAGACGCCCACTGAGTGTTCCCACAGCCCGCACTCGAGGTCGGCGACTGGCGCCTGCCAGACCCCTGTCGACACCGACTGACCAACCAGCGACTCATGCTCGATCTCGCGCTGCGACGAGAACAGAATCCGACTTTCCATGAACCTGATCCTATGGGCTGCATTTTGATACCGGAATTCGCTTGCACTTTTGTGTTCGACCCGGCATAGTGAGAAACACGCGAGGGGAGTACCCCATCACTCGCCGATCGTCATTACGGTGGCTGCGTCAGCCACCCGGTCGGCGGGGGCCTCAGGGCCGGGAGAGACCTCTGGAAACGACCAGGAGTCAGTACATGAACGCACTTCTCAGCCCACCTCGTCCAATGCTGTCCCGACCCGACCAGAACGATCTCGAGGACTTGATGCGAGTCCGTGGCATGTGCGTGTCCATCCTCGTTTCCACACGCCCCGGGCTCCGTCTCATCGAGGCCGACCAGATGCAACTGCTGGCCAATGCCCGCGACGTGGAGCGACGCCTCGAACTCGAACCGGACCCTGCCACCGCCAGGGTTGTCGTGCCCCGATTGCGGGCCGCCGTTGAGAATGCCAGTCGCGGGCCGGCCGACAAGGCACTGGCGATCTTCGTGGGCGAGACCACCACGCGCGTCTTCCACCTGCCGGTGACCGTTGAGGACCGGGTCGTCATCGACCCCACTTTCGCGACCCGCGACGTGGTGCGAGCGGTTCAGAGCAACCCCAGGTTCCTGCTGCTGCACATGGACCACCGCTCTGCCAACTTGTACCGGTACAACCAGAAGTACCTCGAGCCCGTCCTGTCGCCCGACTTCCCCGCGCTGCGCGAGGGTCGCGTGCGGGCCGGGAGGGACGTGGAACGCCAACGGATGTTCCTGCGAGGCATCGACGCCGGTCTGAGCCGGCACCTCGCGGAGACGAACCTGCCCATCGTGATCGTGGGCGGAGATCGAGTGGTCGGTGAGTTCCTGCGCTTGACCCGCAACGGCTCCAAGGTCGCCGGGATCGCGCGGGGTATCCATTCGCGACCGCACCTCAGCGAACTGGAGGACATCGGTCGATCCGTGATGCGCGACCACGTGGATGACCTTGCCGCTGCTGCCCACGACACCTTGTACGCCCGGCTTCGGGTCAAGCGCGCGGTCACCGGCCTGCTGGGCTGCTGGCATGCGGCCTCAACGGAGAATCCGGAGTTACTGGTGGTTGAGCAGCACTTCGCGATGCCGGCCCGCATGGTCGCTGAAGGCCGCTACGTGGAACCCGCTGATGACGAGGAACACCCAGAGGTGATCGACGACGCGGTGGACGACTTGATCGAGAAGGTCCTGCAGTCCGGCGGATTCGTCTCGGTCGTGCCCGATGGGACCCTGCGAGAGCACGGGCGCGTAGCCCTGACTCTGGCTGGATGAGACGACTGACCCGCAGGACCATCGTCGCGGCTCGGGCCCTTGTGCCGAGACGGGTTCTGCGGGTCAGTGCTGTGCCGGACAGAATGAAGTCATGAACCTCATGGCCCAACCCGAACCCACGTTGCTCCCGCCGGATCCCGCGGCGCCTGCCGTTGCTGCCGGCGAGAACCCTGAACGCGTCGCCGCTCGCTTCCCGGCCTCGAGTTTGGCCTGGGCGACCTTGGCCCGCACCGCGCGCGAGCACGGCCGCACGATCGAGTCGTACGCGTTTGCCCGGGTGGGGTACCACCGTGGCCTGGACGCGTTGCGCCGCAACGGCTGGAAGGGCCACGGCCCGGTCCCCTGGTCACACGAGCCCAACCGCGGATTCCTGGAGTGCCTGCACGAACTGTCCCTGGCGGCGCAGGCGATCGGCGAGACCGACGAGGCCGACCGCACGCGACAGTTCCTTCACGACAGTTCAGCGGAGGCGGCCGACGTCCTGGGGGTGTGAGGCTGTGGGGCCGTCGTCCTGGTGCCCCGCCCAGTCCCGCCGCCCGCGTTAGAGGTTGTGCTGTTAGTTAGCGTTTCAACGCGTGGATTCGCTAACGAACCGCACAACCTCTAACCAGGGCACCGGGCCAAGCCCGCGAGGTGGGGCACGACACTGACTAGCCCCGGCCGTCTAACGCGGGCCCGCGGCACAGGGCCGAACCCGCCACACCTCAACGGGTCGGGCTGTTCCACGCCGCCTTCATCATCGGCACCTGCAGGGGCAACCGGGCCCACACGGCCGCCTTCTGCCACACCGGCCGGCGACTGCGCTGCACGTCGAGGGCCATCTGCAGGTTGCCAACCGCAACGACGGCCAGGGTCGCGGTGGTTGCAGCGGGAGCCCATCGCTGCTGGGTGGCAAGACCGGCCGCACACACCAGTTCAGCCACACCGCTGCCGATCACCCAAGCCCGGGCATCGCCCAACTGCTCGGGAATCATGGGCTCGAACACCTTTGGGCGTACCACGTGCACGACCCCGCTGAGAGTGAAGGCACCGATGACAAGGGTGGTTCCTGTGGGCATGGCCTCAGCGTAGTCACACCAGAATGACGTGACTGAGGGTGTAAATGGCCAACCCGGCCAGCGCACCAACCAGCGTTCCGTTGAGCCGGATGAACTGCAGGTCACGGCCGACCTGGATCTCGATCTTGCGAGAGGTCTCGTCGGCGTCCCAGCGATCGACGGTCTCGGTGATCAGCTTCGTGATCTCGTCACGGTTGTTGCGAACAACGTGGACCGCAGCGTCCTCGACCCACGTGTTCACCCGATCGCGACTGGATTCATTCTCGACCAGGTTTCGGCCCAGCGAGACCAGCGAATCAACGATGCGTACCCGCAGGTCCGAGGTCGGGTCGTCCAAGGCGCGCAGCAGCATCTCCTTGGCCACCGTGCCCGTCGCGTTGAGGGTTCGGGCGACCTCCGGGTGGTCGAGCACACGCATCTTGGCCTGCTCCGCCTTGTACTGCATGTCCGCGTCGAAACGGAGGTCGTTGGACAGCTTGATCAATGCCTCATCGATCGACTTGCGCAGGGGATGATGGGGGTCGTCGCGGACATCTTGAGCGAAGCGCACTGCCTCGCGGTAGACCTTGTTGGCCACCATGTCGTCGGCCCATCGCGGAGACCAGGTCGGCGCTTGCCGCTCAACAACGTCGGTCACCCGGTTGCGGTTGTCCGCCAGCCAGTCGTACAACGAGCCAGCCACCAAGTCGATGAGCGGCACATGAGCCCGGTCGGTAACGACCTCCCCAAGCAGATTGCCTGCGGGCTCCGCGATGGGGAACTCCTCGGCACGCTTGCGCAGAAACTCCCCCACAGCCGCACGCACCTGCTCATCGTCGAGCAGGCCCAGACCGGACTTGATCCCCACGGCGATCTCACTGGATACCCGCCGGGCGTTCTCGTAGTCGCTGATCCACTGACCGACCCGCAACCCGACGTCCAGGGCCTTGATGCGTTGCCGGACCACATCCTCGGCCAGGAAGTTGGTACCGACGAAGTCCCCGAGGTTGCGCCCGATCGCGTTCTTGCGCGTGGGAATGATCGCCGTGTGCGGGATCGGGATTCCCAGCGGGTGGCGGAACAGCGCTGTCACTGCGAACCAGTCAGCCAGGGCACCGACCATGCCCGCTTCAGCTGCGGCGCGCACGTAGCCGGCCCAACCCACACCGTCTCGCTCCAGCACGAAGGCGATCGCGTAGATCACGGCTGCGGCGAGCAGCGCACCGACGGCCACGAGCTTCATGCGGCGCAGTCCGCGCAGTTTCTCCTCATCGGCCACTGTCAGGGCCAAGGCACTCATGGGGGCATCTTGCCCCACGTCCGGCGGATCAGCCGAGGGCGCGTCGCATGTGCCAATAGGCCGCGATCAGCACACTGGTGAAGCCCAAGGTCATCACGGGCACGACCGAGACAGCGAAGACCGCCGAGTCAGCCATCGCGCCCCCACCAACCACGGCGACCGCGGTGAACGCAGTGGCGGCAACCGCCCCACCGACCACTGTGGCCCGTGCGGCGATCTTCCCCAGAGCGGAGGGCTGGCGCTGCAGGGGATAGGTCTGCGCACTTCGGTACCAGCGCACCGCCCAGACAGCAAGCACCACGAGCCCAATCACGGAGAACAGCACCTGCAGGAAGTAGTGCAGCGGCATCCCCGCAACGTCGGCGTGGAAGAAGCCCGTCATGCCCGTGACAACTGTCCCGGCGTGGGTGAACAGGTCGAGGAACTGGTGGGTCAGCCCTCCGATGAGCAACGAGGAGAACACGCCCAGCACCTTCGCCGGTGTCGTCAATCGCACCCGCAGACCCGGCTGCTGGTGCGGCGCCAGCCGTGCGCGCACTCCCGACGGAGCGAACCAGTCAGCGGGTCGCGCGAGGAAACCGTGCCAGATCACGAAGAGCGCGAAGCCCACGAGCAAGTTGAGGAACAGCAAGCCGAACACCGTGTGCGTCTGGTCGGTCGTGTACCCCAGAAAGGGCGCGAACAGCGGCAAGTCGGGGGTCATGGCGCCGATCACCAAGGCCGAGGTCGACACCCACCGCACCCTGATGGGCAGGATGGCGGCCGCGTGGCTGACGGTGAAAGGCATGGTTCCAGTGTTCCCCCGCACGGCGGCCCCACCACGGAATTGTGGGCAACCTCACCCACGCCGCCACAAGGTTGAACCGATCGGCGACGATAAGCGTGCCAATCGGTTCAACCTTCCCGCCAAGACACCGGCCGGCCTCGGTATCGTTGGAGAATCGCCCCGTTAGCTCAGTGGTAGAGCACTCGCCTTGTAAGCGAAAGGTCGTCCGTTCAATCCGGACACGGGGCTCCAACCGGCTGAATGGCAACCTTGTCCTCGTGATGCCTGTGCGGATACGCTGAGCCCGATTGGGGAGGCACTCATGTGGCAGAACATTCGGGCCAAGCGTGGTGTCATTGCAGCATTCCTCATCGGGGTCATGGTCGCCGGAGCGAGCACCGCAACGGCTGCGTCATTGATCACCAGCAAGAACATCAAGAACGGGACGATCAAACTCAAGGATCTCTCGCCCCAGGTGCGTGCGCTGATCTCCCAACCGGGCCCGGCCGGCGCCACTGGACCGACGGGTGCGACCGGACCCACGGGCACCCAGGGTCCTGCCGGAGTACCAGGGGGCTTCAGCACCGACAACATCACGATCGTCACCGGCAATGTCGCCACATACCCGATCCCCTTCCTGGGAGGGGCGGTCCCGCAGTCCAACGCCGAGTGCCCCGTCGGGAAGATCGCGATCGGCGGCTGGTACGAGATGCAGGGCATCTACTACAGCCAGCCGGTACCGTTTGTGAACTCCTACCGCCAGGCCGCGCCACGGATATGGTCGGTCAGCCTCGCGTGGCCCAACACCTACCCCGATACCAGCGCCAGTTACGTGGCCAAGGCGGTCTGCGCGGGCTGAAGCGCCCCGAGAAACACCCCATCAGGCACCCGAGCGACTAGCCTCGCCCCATGTCGACCCGTGTGATTCTCGAGATCTTCGGTTGGATCGGTTCCGGCCTGATCGTGTTGTCCCTGGCCCAGGCCCGCGTGTGGCGCTTCCGGATCATGAACTTCATCGGCGCCGTGATCGCCACTGTCTACAACGGCATGCTGTCCATCTGGCCGTTCGCTGCCATGAACCTCGTCATCGCCGTCATCGACGCGTACTGGCTGGTGCGTCTGCGTAAGGAACGCCAGCCAGAATCGCAGGCCTACGACCTGCTGGAGGTGAACCACGAGGACGCGTACCTGCAGCACTTCCTCAAGGTTCACGGCGAGGACGCCAAAAAGCACTTCCCCGAATTCACTCCGCAGTCCCCGACCGTCTCCAACGTGATGATCATGCGCGGCGACGAGGCCGTCGGTGTTGTGAGCATCACTGAAATCACCGACGGCACAGCCAAACTGGGACTCGACTACGTCACGGAACGCTTCCGCGACTTCACCCCCGGCACGTTCGTCTACCGGGACTCTGGGATGTTCGAAAGGCTGGGCGTGCGCCGTATCCAGGCACCGGCCACCTCGGGTCCGAAGTACCTACAACGGATGGGCTTCCAGGAACAAGACGGCGCCTGGTTGCGTGACGTCGCCGCCTGACCGGACTTCGCCACAGACATCCCAGTACCGTCACCGTCCATGAGCACCGCCACCGTCGCCAGGGCTCCGCGCACCTTCTTCGGACACCCTGCGGGACTTTCGACCCTGTTCTTCACGGAGTTCTGGGAGCGCTTCTCCTATTACGGGATGCGCGCCCTATTGGTGCTGTACTTGGTCGCTTCGCCCGATGGCGCCACTCCACCCGGTCCGGGACTTGGCTTGTCAACCGCCACCGCCTCAGCCATCTACGGCACCTACGTCGCGCTGGTCTACCTCTTCCCACTACTCGGTGGCTGGATCGCCGACCGGGTGTGGGGATTCCGTCGCTCGGTCCTGGTGGGTGGCATCGTCATCGCCTGCGGCCACTATTCGATGGCCATGCCCACCGAAGCGACGTTCTGGCTGGGCCTGCTGCTCATCGCGCTGGGCACCGGACTGCTCAAACCCAACATCTCCGCCATGGTCGGCGAGCTGTACCTGGACCACGACACCAAACGTGACGCGGGTTTCTCGATCTTCTACATGGGTATCAACCTCGGCGCGTTCGTGGCACCGCTGATCACCGGCGCGCTCATGGACAACTTCGGCTGGCACTATGCGTTCGGCGCTGCCGCGATCGGGATGACTTTCGGCGTGATCCAGTACGTCATCGGCGGGCGCAAGAACCTCGCAGGGATCGGGCTGAGCGCCCCCAACCCGGCGAGCCCCAAGGAGAAGCGCAACGTCTTCGGAATGCTCGCCGCGGCGGTTCTGGGCATCGTGGTGATTGCCCTGATCGATGCCTGGCTATTCGGTTTCGAACTGGCCGACATGGTCGACATCCTGGCCATCTTCATCCTGTTGGTACCGGTCGTGTACTTCGTCCGGATGTTCCGGACCCCGGGCATGAGCAGTGACCAGAAATCCCGCCTCCACGCCTTCCTCGGATTGTTCCTCGGGGCCGCCGTCTTCTGGATGATCTACGACCAGGCGGGGTCCACCCTGAGCGTGTTCGCCGAGGACGAGACCGATCTCACGGTCGGCGGGTTCAACATCCCCGTGCCCTGGTTGCAGTCGATCAACCCCATCTTCATCATCATCTTCGCCCCGATCTTCGCGGCCATCTGGTCACGGCTGGGCGATCGGGCGCCGTCCACCCCGCTGAAGTTCGCGTGGGCCCTCTTCGGCATCGGCCTGAGTTTCCTGGTGATGATCATCCCCGCCCTTGACGCGGAGACCGGGGCCGAAGTCGCCGTGTGGTGGCTGGTCGGGGTGTACCTGATCCAGACCTGGGCCGAGTTGCTGCTCTCCCCGATCGGCCTGAGCGCCTCGACCCGACTGGCCCCTCCCGGGATGGAGGGCCAGATGCTCGCGTTGTGGTTCCTGGCGGTGTCCGTTGGTGACACCATCGGCGCGCAGATTCTCTCGCGGATCGGTGACAACTACGTGCGCGTGTTCACCACATTCGGCATCATCGCGATGGTCGCCACCGTGATCGCCTTCCTCTTCGTTCCCAGGCTCAAGAAGATGATGGTTGGCGTTCACTAGCAGGCCGGCCTATTAGGCCTTGGACGAGCGCCGCTCCGACCAGGACGATCACGGCGCCCAACGGTTGGTTCCAGGTCAGGGTCTCACCCAGCAGCACGATCCCCAGCAAGGTGGAGACCAGCGGGGTGGCGTAGGTGACCGAGGCGCTCACCACCGACCCCGCCAGCGCGATCACCCGGTACATCCAGATGAAGGCAAGCCCCGTCGCCAGCGCTCCGAGTACGGCCACGGCCAACACCGAAGAGGCCTGCACGGTCTGCGGGTAGTCGGTCAGGAACAAGCAGAGCACCGCCATGACGACGCTGCTGCACAGCAGTTGTGCCCCCATCAGCGAAGGTCCGCCTTCAGGCCTCCCTGCCAGGAAGCGCCGCGTCCACGGCACCCCAACGCCGTAACACAGCGTTGCGCCCAAGCAGGCCAGTGAACCGATCAGATCGCCGGACAAACCTTGCCAGACCCCCATCACCACCATGACGCCGACGAACCCGACGACCAGCCCGAGCACGCGCTGACGGGTGAGACGCTCCGACGGGACGATCGCCAGCGCGAAGAAGGCGGTGAACAACGGAGTCGCCGCATTGAACAACCCCGCCAGCACACTTGAGACCCGCGTTTCGGCCCAGGCGAAAAGGGTGAACGGGATCACGTTGGTCATGAGGCCGACGAAGGCCACATGCGCCCAAACCGGGCCGAATCGGGGCAGCCGTCCGCGTTGCCACACAAGGACCACGACGACCGCGGCGAAACCGAACAGCACGCGGCCGAACGTGATCTGTAGGGGGGCGAACGAGTCGAGCCCGATCTTGATCAAGAAGAAGCTGGACCCCCACACCAGCGCCAGCGCCCACCAATAGGGCAGCCAGGCGGACAGGCGGGGCGATTCCACTCTGGACAGTCTGCCAACGCCGCTGGGCACACCTGTTGCCACGGCCGCCGTTGTTGCGAAGTCGCCCGGGCCCTCGCGGGGTGTCCTCGTCACTCCGAACCGTGCCGCGGCGCCCGCGTTAGAGGTTGTGGTCCTGGTTAGCGAATCCACGCGTTGTTTCTCTAACCAACCGCACAACCTCTAACCAACCGTGGCGGGGGCCGCCGTTGTGCAGCGCCCGGGCCCTCGCGGGGTGTCCTCGTCACTCCGAACCGTGCCGCGGCGCCCGCGTTAGAGGTTGTGGTCCTGGTTAGCGAATCCACGCGTGGTTTCTCTAACCAACCGCACAACCTCTAACCAACCGTGGCGGGGGCCACCGCCCTGCCAGACCACATCGGCGCCGTGTCGCAACCACCCGCAACGCCGCCCAGCCCGCATGCTGGAATCGATGCCGACTGGAGGTTAGATGTCCGCCCTGACCGATCGCGAGCGCGCGATCCTCGATTTCGAGAAGAACTGGTACCGATTCGAGGGCGCGAAACAAGCAGCGATCCGCGAGCAGCTCGACCTATCCCCGACGCGCTATTACCAACTGCTCAACGCACTCGTGGACAACCCCGAGGCCCTGCGCGCGGAACCGGTGATCGTCAGGCGACTGCAGCGCCAGCGCCAGTCGCGCCGGGCCGCGGTCTCACGCTCCGCCTGAGCGGGCGCTCCACGTACCCTCCCGCGACCAGCCCGGCGCGGCGCTCGAACATGTTGCGCGACCACCAGTCGCCGGTGCGCATCCACGACCACGCCGATGCCAGGCCGTAAGCGGGCACGAACAGCGGGCCAAGCAGCGCGTATTGACGCATGTGCGAGACCTCGTGCGCCCAGACCGAGTCGGACACCCGCTCCCGACTGACAACCACACACCCAACGGTGAATGCCCCGGCGGACGGGAAGGGCCAGTCGTAACCGGTGGCTTCCCAGAAGTCCCCGCGGCGGTGTAGCGAACAACCCGACAGCCACGCAACCCCGCGTCCGGCCAGCGTCGTTAAGTTGAGCCCGTTGATCACAACCAGGGGACGCATCACACCCACTTCCCGGTCGGAGCAGTCGACAACGGCGGTCTTTCCAGATCGACGATGGCGTGCCACGTGCCCACGAAGTCGTGCCCCACCCGGTCGAACTGCGCCATCGCCTGACCCGCCGCCCGCGAGTCGTGCAACTGCGGATCAAGCCGGCGCACCGCGGTTTGCATGATCTGTGCGGCCATGAGGCCCAGCTTGCGTTCATCGTGGTGGCGATGCAGCCGGACCCCGAGGTCCACCTGAGCGATCGCGTCCACCCCGAGCAGCTCCGCGGTGTCCACGAGCATGGCGAACTCGACTCCGTAACCGACCGGGAAGGGCAGTCGTTCCAGCAGGTCCCGCCGCGCGGCGTACTCTCCGGCCAGCGGCTGGATGACCCCGGCCAGTTCGGGCCAGTAGAGGTTCAACAGTGGGCGCGCCACCAGTTCGGTCACCCGTCCACCCCCTGCAGCCACCACCGAATCGCCGCTGACCAACGGTCGCTCGTAGACCGCCTTGACCAGATGAACCGACGGATCGGTGAGCAGCGGGCCCAAGAGCCCACTCACGTACTGCGCGGTGAATGAACGCAAATCCGCATCGATGAACACCACGATGTCCGAGTCGGTGGCAGCCAGCGCCCGCCACATCGCTTCGCCCTTGCCGCGCATCGCAGGAAGTCGGGGGAAGACCGAGTCAAGAGCGATCACCCGGGCGCCGTTGTCCCTGGCGACGGCCGCGGTGTCATCGGTCGAACCCGAGTCCAGCACCACCAGATCGTCCACTAGCGACTCACCGAGTTCGTCGTGGATGATTCGGACTATTTGCCCGACGGTGGCGGCCTCGTTCAACGCCGGCAGGATCACCGCGACTGTCGCCTCCTTGCGCGCAAGGAGGTCGTCGATGTCCCAGTCGTCGGCTGTGGACGTACGGTTGTCCAGCCAGTGCTGAACATGCTCGGTCACGTGCCCCCCAGGGGTTTCGGTCGCGATAAGCGTGTCACAATTCCTTAGACCTCATCCAGAGGGGCAGAGGGACCGGCCCGTTGAAGCCCCGGCAACCTACCGTTACACGGCGGAAATGGTGCCAAGTCCGGCCGCGCGAGCGGGAAGATGCGAAGGATTGCCATGACGATCGATCTCGGAAGTGCAGTCGGACTCTCCTGTCGGGAGTGTTCTGCCAGCTACGAACTCGGCGCCGCCTACGCGTGCATCGAGTGCTTCGGTCCGCTCGAGGTGGCCTACGAGTTCCCCGCCCTCACCCGCGCCGACATCGAATCCGGTCCCGCATCGCTCTGGCGGTACAAGGACCTGCTGCCCGTGCGGCCTCAAGCCGCCACCGAGCCGAACCTCGCCCCAGGCTGGACCCGCCTGCACAAGGCCGACAACCTGGCCGCAGAGTTGGGGATGCGCAGCCTGTGGGTCAAGGACGACTCGGGAAATCCGACCCACTCGTTCAAGGACCGGGTCGTGGCTGTGGCTCAGTCGGCAGCGCGAGCCCTGGGGCTTACGACCCTTGGCGTGTGCCTCGACCGGCAACCTCGCCCACGCGGTTGCCGCAGCCGCTGCCCGCGGCGGCCAGAGCTCGGTCGTGGTCATCCCGCATGACCTCGAGGCCGGCAAGACGATAACAACAGCCACTTACGGCGGGGTGTTGCTGGCGGTCGAGGGCAACTACGACGACGTGAACCGTCTGTGCTCCGAGATCATCGGGGAGGACTTCTCCGCGAATTGGGGTTTTGTCAACGTCAACATCCGCCCGTACTACGCGGAGGGCTCGAAGTCGATGGGCTTCGAGATCGCCGAGCAACTGGGCTGGCGGACCCCTGCGCAAGTTGTGGCACCGATCGCCTCCGGGTCCCTTTTGACCAAGGTTGACAAGTCCTGGCGCGAACTCGCTGCCCTTGGGCTCATCGAGCAGACGCCTTACAGCGTGTTCGGTGCCCAGGCCACCGGCTGTTCCCCGGTCGCGCAGGCTTTCGATGCCGGGTGGGACGTCGTCAAACCCGTGAAACCCGCGACCATCGCGAAGTCGCTGGCCATCGGCAACCCGGCCGACGGGCCCTACGCGCTCGATGTCGTTCGGCGCACGGGCGGCTCGATCACCTCGGTCAGCGATGAGGACGTGGTCGATGGGATCCGGATGTTGGCCCGGTCGGAGGGCATCTTCGCTGAAACCGCCGGCGGGGTGGTCGTGGCCTGCCTGCGGCAACTACTCAAGGAGGGCGCGCTCGACCCGGAAGCCGAAACCGTGATCCTCAACACCGGTGATGGGCTAAAGACCCTCGATGCTGTGATGGACTTCGCGAAACCGACTGCCACCATCCGGGCGGATGTTGACGAGGTACGTGCTGCATTGCCTGAATAGCCAATCGGTGGGTCTATTTCCCACGAGCGGCTCGTTCTGGGTACAATGGGGGTGATCACATCGTGGTCCCGCGGAGCAGAAGCCGAGCGGCACATGAAACACAGCAAGGACAACACAACGAAATGAGCAGTGTCAGCGGAACCGTTAAGTGGTTCAACGCCGAAAAGGGCTACGGCTTCCTCTCCCTCGACGACCAAGAAGGCGACGTCTTCGTGCACTGGAGCGCAATCCAGGGCGACGGATACAAGTCCCTTCAAGAGGGTCAGCGAGTCGAGTTCACCATCGTGCAAGGACCGAAGGGCGCGCAGGCGGACACCGTCGTGCCGTTGTCCTGATCGCAGACTTCACGCAGAGGGGCCGGATGGGAAACCATCCGGCCCCTTCGCATTGTCGGACCGCGCCCAGATTGTGACGTTGTTGCGGCTCGAGATCCTCGAGTGTTGTGTTGTTGCCGATTTTGTGGCCGCGGATCAGCAACGACGCGACAACCGCACCCCCGTGGCCGTAACAACGCCACAATCGACGCGGCGGACAAGACGACCGGCCCGCCTCCCGCGCCCCCACAGCAGGGTGCGCTTACTCTGGAAGAGTGATTCAGACAGTCAGCTGGGTGCTCAACATCCTCTTCTTGGTCCTGGCCCTGTTCGCGTTGGTCGACGTTCTGCGCCGCCCGACTGAGGCCTTCCCTGCGGTGGAACGCCAATCCAAGATCGCGTGGGCTCTCTTCACCGGAATCAGCGCAGCCGTGATCTTCATCTTTGGTGCCGTCAATTTCCTGGGCATCGTCGGTGTCATCGTCACGATGTTCTACTTCGTCGATGTGCGGCCGAAGGTCCGCGAAATCACCGGGAGTCGATGAACCGGCCGGTCGGCCAGGTCACCCGCGGAACCACAGGCACCAACCGCTTACGCCGGTTCGACCGTTGGATCAACCACCTGTGCGGTCCTGAACTACGCCGGACCGATCGTCCGCTGGCCGTGGATCTGGGATTCGGCGCACACCCCGCCACCTCCGTTGAATGGCAACGCTCGCTCACGCGGATCAATGCGCAGGCACGAGTGGTGGGGGTGGAGATCGATCGGGGTCGGGTGGCCGCGGCACGCGGTGTGATCGAGGCGATCCACGGCGGCTTCGAAATCCCCACTGAAGACCGGCCACTCATCATCCGTGCGGCCAATGTGCTGCGTCAATACGAACAGGACCGACGTGCAGCCCGCCTGGGAACTCATGGCATCGCGACTTGCCGCCGGAGGTTGGATCATCGACGGCACGTGCGACGAACAAGGGCGACTCACCGCCATCGCGAGCATCGACGAATCCGCCGAGCCAAGGTGGCTGACCCTGTCGTGCCGCTTGGCCGGGTTGGAGCGCCCGAGCGAACTGGCCGCGCGACTACCGAAGGCCTTGATCCACCACAACGTCACCGGCCACTGGATCCACGACCTGCTCAAGGAAATGGACCGGGCCTGGGAGCGTGCGCCCAGGTGGGGCGCGCGGCAACGCTGGATCTCGATGACCGAGGATATGGCCGGCGCTGGCTGGACCGTTCGGGATGGACCTGCCCGGTGGCGCCTCGGCGAACTGACTGTGGCCTGGCCGCCGTGAACGGCGACACTGCCCCGGGTTTGAATCCCTCAGATGCTCATCGCCGACTGGCACGAACTTACTGGGACGCGCCCTGGCGTGTCCCAGTTGTGGATTCGCTGACCAGGACGGCTCGGCCGTCGGGGCACACCACGACCCCGGGTGAACCTCAACGGCCGGCGGCGGGCACCAGCTGCCCCGCCCCGACTCGCCACGCGGGCCCCGACCTGCCCGCGTTAGAGGTTGTGCGGTTCGTTAGCAAATACACGCGTGGATTCGCTAACCAGGACCACAACCTCTAACCAGGACGCCAGGTCAACCAGGACAACCCGGCCGTCGGGGCACACCACGACCCCGGGTTGAACCTCAACGGCCGGCGGCGGGCACCAGCTGCCCCTGCCCCGACTCGCCACGCGGGCCCCGACCTGCCCGCGTTAGAGGTTGTGCGGTTCGTTAGCAAATACACGCGTGGATTCGCTAACCAGGACCACAACCTCTAACCAGGACGCCAGGTCAACCAGGACAACCCGGCCGTCGGGGCACACCACGACCCCGGGTTGAACCCCACCAGCCGGCGGCCGGCACCAACTGCCCCGCCCCGACTCGCCACGCGGGCCCCGACCTGCCCGCGTTAGAGGTTGTGAGGCATGGCGATTGCGTGTCCGCCTGACTTCGCAACAACGGTTCCCCGCACCCGGCCCAGAAGCAGACAACGAAAGGGCCCCCCGGTCATCCGGGAGGCCCTTTCGAACTGCGTCTAGTTACCGGCCAACAGTGGCGCGGACCTTCTCGACCGCAGACTCAACGCGCTCGCGCAGGTCGGCAGCGGAGTCCTCGGCGCGCTTGCGCAGGTCAGCGGACTGACCCTCAACGCGCTCGCGCAGGTCGCCGTAGAGACCCTCGAACCGGTCGCTGACCTCGTCGAACTTCGGGAACTCGATCTTGGGCAGGTCGAACGGAAGCTCGAACTTGGGCAGCTCGAAGGGCAGCATGGCGAGCAGGCTGTCCTTGGCCTCAGTGGCCTTGTCCACGACCGGCTTCGCAGCCTCGGTGGCCTTGGCAGTGGTGCTCTTCGCAGCCTCAGTGGCCTTGGCAGTGGTGCTCTTGGCAGCCTCGGTGGCAGCGGCGGTCTTCGCCGGGGCCTTCTTGGCAGCAGCGGCGGTCTTCGCCGGGGCCTTCTTGGCAGCAGCGGCGGTCTTGGCCGGAGCCTTCTTCGCCGGAGCCTTCTTGGCCGGAGCCTTCTTCGCAGTGGTGGGGGTGGTGTCGGCAGTGGTAGCCATTTACTTGTCCTTTCGTGGGCGTGCGGAACGCTGTTCAGCTGATGGAGCCACACTTGACTGCCCCTGTGAGGCCGAGTGTGATTCCGTTCCGCGGCGTGCGGCGTTCTCGGATTGGAACGCCGCGTAGATCTCCAACAGCGACTGACGCTGACGGTCGGTCAACGTCGGGTCACCGGCCAGAGCCTGTGTCACAGACGGCTCTCCTTGCCGGGGCTCAAGGATTCCCGCACGTATGTACAGGGACTCGGCGGAGATCTCAAGTGCCTTGGCAATCTGAGCGAGGATGTCCGCGCTCGGCTTGCGAAGGCCCCGCTCGACCTGGCTGAGGTACGGGTTGGACACATCTGCTGCCTGCGCCAACTGCCTCAAGGACAACTGGGCTGCAGCGCGCTGTTCGCGGATGTATTCACCCACCGTCGCCATATCGATCCGAGCCATGTAACTAGAGTGACCCACCCTGCTTGCAATTGCAAGCACCTAGCAAGCATATAGCCGGAATGCGGCGCAGATCACATGTCCGCGAACTCCCGAAGAGTTGGCGAACTGGCGATGAACCCGACCGGCCGACCGCCGCCAAGCACCGGCGAGCGCAGGTGTTCCTCGATCAGCGCAGCGCGCACGCCGAGCCGGGCCAGTGACGCAGCTGCCACCACCGGCCGAGCCCGCTGGGAACCATCGCAGATCTTCAAGGCGATGCCGTATCGGCCCCCGCCGTGCTCCAGGGTCATCGCTTGCACCCCTTCGGCGCCGTCCTTGGCCACCAACCCGGGCACAGCCCGCATCAAGTGCGTCACATCACGGCCACTGCCACCGGTGAACTCGGGGTAATCCCGAAGAGCCCCCAGCACTCGGACGCCGTCGGAGTCTCTGGCCAACCTGGTCATCCCCCTGGCAAGGGCGACCAGCGGCAGTCCCCACAGCGGGGCTCCGCAACCGTCGGCACTAACCGGTCCCGGGGTTACGCCGGTCAACTGCGCGATGGTGTCCTTCAAGGACACCTGTAGCGGATGCTGCGGGTCCAGGTAGGTCGAAATGTCCCAGCCGTTGAGCTCACAGGCCCACACCATCCCCGCATGCTTGCCCGAGCAGTTCATGACGATGCGGTTGCGGACCCCACCGGCTGCCAAGTACTGCTCGCGGGTCGCGTCGTCATAAGGCAGGTCCGCTGGGCACTGGAGCGCATCCTCGGCCAACCCGGCCTGCGCCAGCAGTGCGCGGACCCCCGCCAGGTGGAAGGGCTCCCCGGAGTGTGATGCAGACGCCAATGCCAGACCTGAACGCTGCAGGGGCACCCCGAGTCGCAGCAGCCCGACCGCCTGGAAAGGTTTGACGGCACTGCGCGGATAGATCACTTCGTGCGGATCCCCCAGCGCCGCGACTACCTCGCCGCCCTCATCAACGACCACAACATGACCGCGGTGGGATGACTCGACGGACCCGGACCTCGTGACTTCCACCAGCACCGGGGCTTCAGTCACGAATCTGTGCCCAGGGCGCTTTCGGGCTGGGCCTCCCCGACTCGGTACCGCCTTGCGAGCTCCGCGGTCAGCACCCCGTGCACGTCGTGGACCTTGTGCCGCACGTCGGAGACCTCACGTTCCATGTCGCGCAACTCGTCGAGACGTGAATCAAGTTCAGCGTCGGCCATGGTCGAGTACTCGTCGAGGCCCGAGCGTGCAATCAACCGCTCCACGGCACGACGGCCTCCGCCGGGGGAATCCACCACATCCGGGCCGGACGGGCGAACCCCGGGACCCATCTGCGAGGCGAGCGAGGCGACCAACGCGGAAAGGTCGAGTTCATCCTCGCCGTCTTGGCGACCGTCACGACGAAGGGACACGTTGGCTTCGAGGATGTCGATGCGTCCGTGCAGCATGCGCCGAAGGTATGACAGCCAGGCCTCTTCCCGGTCGACCTGAAGCCGGCGCTCGCGCAACTCGACCAAGGGGATCGTCTGCAGGTCGGCCAGGAACTCCCCCTCCAGAATCCTGTCCAGAGCACGTTTCCCCTGCGGCTTCGCTAGCGACACGGATCAACTGTACGCATCTGATCGCCTGCGGTGTCGCTCAACAAGCAACCTGACGCCGCACCTGCACCACCTGCGGCTCGAGCCAGCCGTCTCGCCGCATATTGCAACCCCTCCCGCCAGCCCGCCGCACAGCAGGCAAAGCTGGAAACCGACAACTGAATCGCCGAAAAACCACAACCCCTCCCTCGCGCCAGCCCGCCAATGCCCACACCCCTGCGACGCGAGACCGCCGTTCACTCGAATGGGTGACCTGGACCCTGTCGGCGGCCACCACCGGCTAACCCGCTCGGGCGAAATCGGCGCCGATCGGCCTCACCCCGGCATCAGGGGGCTAAGAACCCAAATCCGGACGGTCGATGAAACCGGCATGGATGTTGCTGACCGATTGCGGGCCGAAGCGGCACGCGGCGCGACAGGACGCCTGGAAATCGACACCGCTGGCGTCTCCGGACGGGTCTGGCTGCGTGCGGGTCGAGTCAGTTCGGTCGCGACCTCGTCGGGCCGTCCGGCCCTGGGGATGCGACTGGTCAGCGGCGGCAGCCTCAGTCTCACCAAACTCGGCGAAGCCTTGCAGGCACAGCGCCAGCACCCGGACATGCGACTGGGCGACGTCCTCGTGCGAATGGGTTTCACCTCGCGCCAAGAGGTCGAGGCGATGGCCTGGGAGCAGACCTGTGACGACGTCGCGGCAATGCTCTCTTGGAGCCAGCCGACAATGACCTTCACCGAATTGCGTCCCGACGAGGTCGCCCCTGGCGGCCCCGAGGTCGAGGATGTGCTTTCCGCAGCCGTGGACCGGTCTGTGACGTGGCGCAACGTCGTGCGTCAGGTCGGGGGCCCGGACACTGTTCCCGTCCTGTGCGAGGCGGCTGACACGACCGAGACCGCACTCGGACCTACCGACTGGGCCGTTCTGTGCAGGGTGGATGGCAGGCGCAGCCTGCGCAGCATCTGCGATCAGGCCGGCCTGAGCGCCGTGGAGGCGGCCGCCGTGCTGCAGAGCCTTATCGCCGCTGGCTTGGTCAGTGTGCCGAACCCGGTGTTGCCCCCGCCCGAACCGGCACCCGCCCAGAGCATCGTCGAGACTCCACAAACCCAGACGGAAACGTTCGACGACCCGGCGGACCTGCTGCGTGAACTGTCCCAGCTCTCGGGAACTCAACGTCCGGCACGACGGGCGAGCCGCTAGCCTGCTGCATATGCCGCAGGGTCCCCTGAAGATCGCCGCCGACCAGACCAACGTAGGTCTGCTCGATGAGATCGGGACGCTTGTGCACTGTGAGCCGGGGGATCGTCTGGATGCCCTCGTGTGCTCGGGAGTTCCGGAAGCGCCCGCGACCCATGTGGTGGTCACAGGGTTGATCGACGACGCCCTCGACACCTGGGATGTCCAGGCGCCTGCGCAGACCCTTGGTGGCGCGCTATGGGTCGCGCCTGGGCAGGAGCCCGCGCCCACGATCGCGGCATGGGTGGCCTTGCGCGTGCAAACTCCGACCACACCACTGAGCGACCTGACCGACAACAACCAGCGCGCCTTGCGATGGTCGGTGGCCGCGGGAGCTCATGTACGACGTCATGATGCGGGAACAACGGATGTGAGTGAGGAAGAGATCCGGGCATGGCTGGATGAGCAGCCCGAGGTCCGGGATCTCGGTCAGTCCATCGAGCGACTGGGGGCGGACTCCGCTGACGGCACCCTCAAGGCCGCCCAGAGGTTCCGATCGGCCGTTTCGTCTCTCGACACGTTGGCGACCCTGCCACCAGCAAGCTCGAGCGCCACGTTCGAGGCGGCTCTGGCCGAGCAACTGCGGGTGGTCCAACTTTCAGGCCTGCGCAAATGGCGGGCCGGCAAAGCTCGCGCCGAGAGTTCCGCCGCCACGGTTTCCGCAGCCCGCGAGTTTGCCGCTGACCGGTTGCGGCAACTCATCGAGGCACGCCGGGCCGAGTTGACCAAGCGACGCCAGCAGGACGAGGCGGATGCCGCAGTCCAGGAGTGGCTACAGGCAGTGACCGATGCCGTCGGTGCGCTGCGACTGCCCGTAGAACCCGCCTTCGACCTGTCCCCGCGATCGTGGACCGATCAAGCCCCCCAACCGCGCCGCTACATCCTGGTCAACCCCGCGCAGGCAGACCTTTTCGACAACAGCGACACCCAGGTTCGTGTGTTGGATGCGGTGCGGGAGGACAGCGCCCTGTGCCTATTGGTCCAGTCGGGCTTCAGCCTTCCCGCCCTGCGCTGAAGAGCTTCAAGAAATAGTTGAACCTTGAAATAAATATGGGGTGCTCCCGGTTGTTGTATTCATGACGATGACTTCCAACGGCGCGGACACACTGTTCTCCGCTGCCCACACCGCCTACTCCTTCAGCCCTGCGCCCGTCTCCGACGACACGCTTCAGCAGATCTACGACACCGTCCGCTGGGCACCGACGGCGATGAACAGCCAGCCCCTGCGGGTGGCTTTCGTCCGCTCACCCGACGCCAGGACCGACCTCCTGGCGCACGTGGCGCCGGGCAACGTTGACAAGGTCAAGTCCGCGCCAGTGACCGCGATCCTCGCCTACGACAGCAATTGGCACGAGCACCTGCCGGCTTTGCAGCCCTACGCCACAGACCCGCACCTGGCATGGGAGGACCCGGCACGACGCCTGCCGATGGCCGAGTTCAACGCGACCATCCAGGCCGGATACTTCATCCTCGGTGCCCGGGCACATGGTTTGGCGGCCGGTCCGATGGGCGGCTTCGACAAGGCAGGCGTGGACGCCATGTTCTTCCCCGACGGCCGATGGCGTTCCGTGCTCCTGGTCAACCTGGGACACCCGACCATCGACTCCTTCCGGCCCCGCATGCCCCGCCTGGAGTTCGAGGACGCTGCCACCCTGCTCTGAGGCCTCGGCGCTTCCGGGCGCCTACCCGCCGTGAACGACCTGGGCTGCTGAGTACACCTCGACCGTCTTGGTCGCGATCGCGTCCCAGCCGAAGTCTGAGATCGCCCGGGCTCTGCCTGCTTGCCCCATGGCCCGCGCTGCAGCGGGATCAGCGACCACCTCGTTGATCGCCGCGGCGAAGTCAGCTTCGAAGCCAGCGGTGTCCTGTGCGTCGTAGTGGACAAGCAGGCCGGTCTCAGAATCCACGACCACCTCGGGGATCCCGCCCACGTCGCTGGCCACCACGGGCGCCTCGCATCCCATGGCCTCGAGATTCACGATCCCCAGCGGCTCGTAGACGCTCGGACACGCGAAGACAAGGGCATGACTGAGCAGCTGCCGGACGTCACTGCGATCCAGATGCCCGTTGAGCCAGTGGACACCATCGCGCTGCTGCTGAAGCCCATCGATCGCCGCAGCCACCTCGGCGCCCAATTCCGGGGTATCGGGGGACGCCGCACAAAGCACAAGCGGGACCGAATCGTCGAACTCGGCCGCCGCGCGGAGCAGGTGTGCGATGCCCTTCTGCCGGGTGATCCGGCCTACGAACAGCACGTAGGGCTTCTCGGGGTCGATCCCGTGGCTGACCAGCGCGTCCACGTCGTCGACCTTGCGGTAGGCCTGCGTGTCGATTCCGTTGTGCACGACATGTACCCGCTCGGGATCCACGAACGGGTAGCAGTCGAGCACATCTGCGCGCATCCCCGCGCTGACGGCGATGATCGCGTCGGCGTTGTGGTAGGCCGTGTCCTCAACCCAAGAACTGATCGCGTAACCGCCGCCGAGTTGCTCGCGTTTCCACGGACGGCGTGGTTCCAGAGAGTGCGCGGTGATCACATGGGGGATGTCGTGCAGCAGCCCCGACAGGTGCCCGCCGAGGTTCGCGTACCAGGTGTGCGAGTGCGCTACATCGCAGCCCGCCACCGAATTGACCATCCCAAGATCAACGCCCAGGGTCTGCAGAGCAGCGTTCGCCTCGCGCAGGTAGCCGGGCACAGCCTGAGCCGTGGCATCAGGGCGCGGATCGCCGAAGCAGTGCACGTCCACTTCGATCAGCTTGCGTAACTCGGGGACGAGATGTTCCACGTGAACACCAGCCCCTCCGTAGATGTCAGGGGGCCATTCACGGGTCAGAATCGCGGTTCGCACACCCATAGGCTAGGGCGATTGTCTAACGTGATGCTTGTGAGAGAAGGTCCAAGCGTTCTAGGAATCGTGCTCGCCGGCGGCGAAGGTAAGCGACTGATGCCGTTGACCGCGGATCGCGCCAAACCCGCAGTCCCCTTCGGGGGTGCCTATCGAATGATCGACTTCGTGCTGTCAAACCTGGTCAACGGTGGTTTCTCGCGAATCTGTGTGTTGACGCAGTACAAATCCCACTCCCTGGACCGCCACATCACGACCACGTGGCGCATGTCCAACCTGATGGGTGACTACGTGACACCCGTGCCTGCCCAGCAGCGCCTGGGCCCCCGCTGGTACATGGGCTCGGCCGATGCGATCTACCAGTCCCTGAACCTGGTCTACGACGAGCGACCCGACTACGTGGCGGTCTTCGGCGCCGATCACATCTACCGCATGGATCCCTGGCAGATGCTCGATCAGCACATGGAGTCGGGCGCGGGGGTGACTGTCGCGGGCATCCGGATGGCCCGCTCGGAGGCAAGCCCGTTCGGCGTGATCGAGACCGATGTCACGGGCCAACGCATCACGGCGTTCCACGAAAAGCCCGCTGACCCGCCGGCAATTCCCGACAGCCCCGAGGAGTCCTATGTCTCGATGGGCAATTACATCTTCAGCACCGACGTACTCGTCGAGGCCTTGAAGATCGATGCCGGCGACGAGGGCTCGGTCCACGACATGGGCGGGAACATCATCCCGATGCTGACCTCACAGGGGCTGGCCCACGTCTACGACTTCTCCGACAACGAGGTGCCAGGTGTCACCGATCGAGATCGCGGGTATTGGCGCGACGTGGGTTCGCTGGACGCCTACCACGACGCCCACATGGACCTCGTCAGCGTGCACCCGGTCTTCAACCTGTACAACCGCAAGTGGCCGATCCTGACTTACCTGCCACCCCTGGCCCCTGCGAAGTTCGCCCTCGGCGGCAACGCCCACGAATCCATGGTCGGCGCCGGCTCGATCATCTCCGGTGGTCACGTGCGCCAGTCGGTGCTGTCCTTCGACGTCCGGGTCTTGGAGGGCGCCTTCGTCGAGGGCTCCGTGATCATGCCCGGGGTTCGGGTGGGCAGGAACGCTGTCATCCGTAGAGCCGTGATCGACAAATACGTCGAGATCCCCGAGGGCGTTCAGATCGGCGTGGACATCGAACGTGACCGCGAGCGTTTCACAGTCAGTGCGGGGGGCATCGTGGTGATCGGCAAGGGCGCGGTCATCGAACCCTGACACAGCGTCAGTGCGGGAAGCGGCCAGCTTTGGCGACCAGCCCGGGAGTCGGGCGGCCCAGTCGCTCGCCCAGCCATTCGCTGGCCCGGCACAGTTCATCGAGGTCCAGACCCGTGGAGAATCCGGAACGCTCGAGGGCGTAGACGAGGTCCTCGGTGGCGATGTTGCCCGTGGCCCGTGGCGCGAACGGGCAGCCCCCGATTCCTCCCAGGGACGCATCCAGAACCTCCACACCGGCGTCTGCGGCGGCCAGCGCGCTGGCGTAACCGGTGTTCCGGGTGTTGTGCACGTGTACCCGCAAGGGGACATCGACCGCTTCCCGGACTGCGGTCAGGCGCCTGTGGACGTCGTTGGGCACGGCGACCCCAATGGTGTCCGCGATCGCGAGTTCATCGATCCCGGCTGCGGCGACCTGCTGCGCAACGTCGACCAGACGCGACACTTCGACCTCGCCCTCATAGGGGCAGCCGAACGATGCGGACAGCGTGACGCTTACCGGCAGCCCGGCGTCCTTGGCACGGGGCGCTACTGCGGCAACCGCCGCGATGGCCTCAGCGGTGTCCATCCCCTGGTTCTTCAGCGAGAAGGTGTCGGTGACCATAACGACGAGATTGACCTCCTGCACCTGGGTGGCCAGGGCTCGCTCGAACCCCCGCTCGTTGAGCACGAGGCCGATGTAGGAGGCGACGTCGGGCAGCAGTCGCGTGAGCACGGCCTCTGCATCAGCCATCTGCGGGACCCGCTTGGGGTTGACGAAACTGGCGACCTCGATGCGGCGGATTCCGGCGGCCAGACAACGGTTGACGAACTCGACCTTGGTGTCGGTGTCGAACACGACAGCCTCGTTCTGCAGGCCATCACGCGGGCCGACCTCGACGATCTGGATCATCGTGCCGAATCCACGACACTGCGCGAAACCAGCCGGGGGCGCAGCCAAGCGGCCACATCTTCATGATCTGGATGTTCCAGATACCCGGTGAGCCCGTCAGTGTCGGCGTGGGTCGAGATCAGAACCAGGTCCGCAGCCCCGGTCCGGCCCAGCGAGTCCTCCAGAACCTCGATGGACAGCAGGTCGGGCACTTTGCCCTCAAGGCCGCGCAGCCTGGTGACGGCTTCGAGTCTGTCCGCGGAATCGTGCAGTTTCATCATGACGACATGCGTGATCACGTCTCGATCGTACTGTCACATTCCCTGTGGGCAGAGTCGCGCGTCGTTGCTGGTTCTGAACCCAGAGACCAGCAACGACGCGGTGCGCGCTGGCGAGTTGGTCAGCCGAAGCGACCGGAGATGTAACCCTCGGTACGGGTGTCCTTGGGCGTCATGAAGATCTCCTGTGTCGGACCGAACTCCACAAGCCGACCATGGCGGACACCCTTGGCGTCCACCTCTGCGGTGAAGAAGGCCGTGCGATCCGAAACGCGCGCTGCCTGCTGCATGTTGTGAGTCACGATCACGATCGTGTACTCAGTTGCGAGCTCGTGCATCAGGTCCTCGATCTTGGCCGTCGCGATCGGGTCCAAGGATGCACACGGCTCGTCCATGAGGATCACGTCCGGGTTGACCGCAATGCACCGAGCGATGCACAGGCGCTGCTGCTGACCACCGGACAACGCCATACCGCTGGTGTCCAGCTTGTCCTTCACCTCGTCCCACAGCGCCGCGCGCACCAGCGACCGCTCGACAATCTCGTCAAGGTCCTTCTTCTTCTCACCCAGCACCCGCGGTCCGTAGGCGATGTTGTCGTAGATGCTCTTTGGGAAGGGGTTGGGCTTCTGGAAGACCATCCCGATCCGGCGGCGCACCTCGATGGGGTCGACGTCGGAGGAGTAGATGTCCACGCCGTGATAGAGGACCTCACCGGCCACTTTCGCCCCCGGGATCAGGTCGTTCATCCTGTTGAACGACCTGAGCAACGTGGTCTTTCCGCAGCCGGACGGTCCGATGAACGCCGTGATCTCGCGCTTCGCGATGGGCATGTTCACCTCGCGCACGGCCTCGTAGTCCCCATAGAAGACGTGCACATTGCGCAGTTCCATCACCGTCTCGGCGACAGTGTCGGCTGCGGCCGCCCGGCCGAACCTAGCGTCCGGAGCGGCACCTTCCTGCGTGGTCACTGTTCCTCCAACTTGAGTCATTTCGCACTTCCCTGGATCGTGTTCGGTTTCACAGTCACCACCGCCGCTGGAAACGGTTCCGGAGGTAGATCGCCAGGGCATTCATCATCAGCAGAATGCCCAGGAGGATGATGCACAACGCTGCCGCGAGAATCTGGAACTCCTCGCGGGACTGCGAGATCCAGTTGTAGATCTGGATCGGCATCACCGTGTATGCACTCATCAGCCCGTCCGGGTTGAAGGTGATGAACGTGACCGCGCCCAACAACAGCAGCGGTGCCGCCTCACCGATGGCCCGGGAGAGCGCGAGGATCGCACCCGTGGCGATACCGGGGACTGCTGCCGGCATCACCTGGCGAGAGATCGTCTGCCACTGGGTAGCGCCCAGCGCCAGTGAACCCGCGCGAATCGACTGGGGTACCGCCCGAATGGCCTCGCGCGACGAGATGATGACCACGGGCAGCACCAGCAGCGAGAGGGTCAGCGCCGCGGTGATCACGGTCTGCCCCAGGGCCAGGGCCCGAGCGATGACGCCGAGACCGAGGATGCCGTAGACGATGGACGGAACGGCAGCCAGGTTCTGGATGTTGATCTCGACCAGCTTGTTGAAGCGCTTGGTCGGGTCCGCGTACTCCTCCAGGTAGATCGCCGCCATGATCCCCACCGGCAAACAGATGAACGCCGTGGTCACGATCACCCAGATCGATCCCATGATGGCCGACTGGGCGCCGGCCTTCTCGGGGAACCGGATGCTCGGCATGTTCTGCCACAGCGTGGGCGTCAGACCCGGCCAACCCTCATGGAACACGAAGGCCAGCAGCGCCGCCAGCGTGATGATCCCGACCGAGAGGGCGGCGAACAGGAGCCAGCGGAAGCCGCGGTCCTTGAGCGGAGGGCCGGTGTCCTGCAGGTCTTGTTTGACCTGCTCCCCGATCCCGGCGAACATCGTGCTCATTCGTACACCTCACGGTATTTGCGCACCATACGGATGCTGAACATGTTCATCACGAACGTCATCAGGAACAGCAACGCACCGACGGCGAAGATCGTCTGGTACCCGATGGATCCGGTCGGCTGGTCCCCCGAGCCAGCCGCAGCGATGAAGGACGTCATGGTCTGCATGCCGTCCAGGACGTTGAGGCTGAGATTGGGCTGCAGACCGGCTGCCACGGCGACGATCATCGTCTCTCCGATGGCCCGCGAGATCCCGAGCACGAAGGCCGCCACGATGCCCGAGAGAGCAGCCGGGACGACCACCTTCAACGTCACCTGACGCTTACTCGAGCCCAGCGCATATGCACCCTCGCGCAGCCCGCGCGGCACTGCGGACATTGCGTCCTCCGACAGCGACGCGATGGTCGGGATGATCATCACACCCATGACCAGACCAGCCGACAGAGCGTTGAACACCTCGGTCTGCGGCCAGATGTTCTGCAGCAGCACCTGCGTCACGAATTCAAGGGCGAAGAAGCCGAAGATCACCGTGGGGATACCCGCGAGGACCTCGAGAATCGGCTTGAGGATACGGCGGGTGCGGTCAGCGGCGTACTCGGAGAGGTACATCGCGGTGAGCAAACCGATCGGCAGTGCCACAAGGCAAGCGATGCCGGTGATGATCAGGGTTCCCGCAACCAGCGGCAGCACCCCGAACTCCGGATCGGCGAACAGCGGCGACCACTCGGTACCGAACAGGAAGTCTGTCACCGGGACCGTCTGGAAGAACTGGAAGGCGGGGATGAACAACGCCCACAGGATTCCCAGGGTCGTGAGGATGGAAACGGCGGCGCATGCCACCAGGACCACCTTGATGGCTTTCTCCCCGTAGCGCGGACTTGACCGCTGCAGGGAGAACTCAGTGCTCCCTGCAGCGGTCAGTGTTGTGGAGTCCATGTCGGGTTAGGAGAGCCCCGCCGCCGACGTGGCGTCCGCGTACTCGCTCTTCAATTCCGCCAACTGCTCCTCGTTCAACGGGATGAACAATGCCGCCTCGGCGATCGCTGCGTCATTCTCCACGAAGTACTGGAGGAAAGAGGCGAACGCCGGGTTCGAACCCAGTGCCTGGATCGACGGGTAGATGAACAGCGGGCGCCCCAGCGGCTTGTAGGTGCCGTCCTGGACCGTCTCCGGGCTGGGTGCTACACACCCGTCGCCGGCGTCGATCTGCACGGCGCGGACCTTGTCCTGGTTCTCTTCGTAGTAGGTGTACCCGAAGTAGCCCATGCCCCCGGTCGAACCAGAGACACCCGTCACGACCACGTTGTCGTCCTCGGAGGGGGTGTAGTCGGTGCGGCTGGCGCCTTCTTCACCCACGATCACGTCGGTGAAGTAGTCGAACGTGCCCGAGTCGGTGCCAGGTCCGAAGAGCTTTATCTGCTCATCGGGGAATGCCGGGTCGACCTGGTTCCAGTTGTTGACCTGCGAGTCTGGCTCCCAGATCTTCTTGAGCTGCTCCACCGTCAGGCACTGCGCGAAGTCGTTCGAGGTGTTCACGACCACCGTCAGGGCGTCGTTGGCAACGACCATCTCCTGGAAGTCGACGCCTGCCTCCTTGCAGTTGGCCGCCTCGTCGTCCTCGATCGGCCGAGACGCGTCGTTCATGTCGGTCTCACCGCGGCAGAACTTCTCGAAGCCACCGCCAGTGCCCGAGGTTCCGACCGTGACGTTGATGTCGGGGTTGGTCTCCTTGAAGATCTCGGCCGCCGCCGAGGTCAGCGGCGCGACGGTGGAACTACCGTCCACGCGCACCGAACCGGATGTTCCCCCACCATCGGCAGCCGGCGACTCGGTTGAATCGTTGTTGCCTCCGCCACAGGCGGCCAGCGTCAGAGCGCCGGCGCACACAACGCCGGCGACCTTGATTGAACGGGCGAATTTCACCCTTTTCCTCCCATTGTTCGGTCATTACTGACGGTCATGACGCTAGGGAGGTGGCGTGACGCTGGACTGAGCGCCGGATGGATCACAGGTGAACAGCGTCCGTCTGGTACGAGAAACATCCTGGGAGACATCCACGGTTTCCCAACCGTCCGCCGTCCCGTGAGCAAAACGTGATCGCACGTGCGATTATTCGCTCCCGGCGAGGGCCACCATCACCCACCAGCCAAACCGGACCCCCGGCGGCTGGCGCACGGTTTGCCGCCACCCACGGGCCAAACCGCGCCCAGCGGCGAAGCAAAGCTGGAAACCGGCAAACCAATCGCCCGATCCCACCATCACCCACCGGCCAAACCGGACCCCCGGCGGCCTGGCGCACGGTTTGCCGCCACCCACCGGCCAAACCGCGCCCAGCGGCGAAGCAAAGCTGGAAACCGGCAAACCAATCGCCCGATCCCACCATCACCCACCGGCCAAACCGGACCCCCGGCCTGGCGCACGGTTTGCCGCCACCCACCGGCCAAACCGGACCCCCGGCCTGGCGCACGGTTTGCCGCCACCCACCGGCCAAACCGGACCCCCGGCCTGGCGCACGGTTTGCCGCCACCCACCGGCCAACCGCGCCCAACTCAAACAGCTGGAACGTGCTCCACGACTGTGGCCTCATGCGAGCGGTGGAACACCACGGCGGCCCCCGGTGCCAAAGTGAAGTCCGCAACGTCACCAACCCCGAGGCGGTGCGATACGTGCTGGATCAAAACCGGCAGGATCGGGCGGTGGGTGCAGATGACCAGCCCCGTCGGCAGGTCGAGCAGGCTGTCGACCCGTTTGAGTGCGGCCGTCTGCGAGGCGACAAAACCCTCTTCACTGAGCAGGGTCTCGTGCTCAAGGGGTGCGTGCGTCTGATGGACGAACGGGCGGACCGTGTCCAGACAGCGCAGTGCATCTGAGGAGTGCACTTTGCGCACACCGAACGCCTCCAAAATGTAGGTGAGCCGGCTGGCCGCCACAATCCCTGCCGGCGACAAAGGCCTCTCCGCGTCGGCGACGCCCTTGTAGTCGGCGCGTCGCATCGCCTCCGTGTGCCGCAGAATGACCAGCGGCGAGGTGACCGGGGTGTTGAGGGCCTCCCGGACGAGGTCGCCGTCACGCGGATAACTGAGCATGGCGATCGCAGCTTCGGCACGCAGCCATCGAACCTCGTCGATCTCCTTGTTGGGCGCGAAGCCGGGGCCCCCCGGGCTCTCCCGCCCGACCCAGTACTCGACGGTCTTGGAGCGGGCCTCCACCTTGTAACGCTGCGTTGTCAAAGGCATCCCCAGCACGACGTCGCTGCCGGTCTCCTCGATCGTCTCGCGGCGCGCGGCCTCAACCGGGATCTCGTCATTGTCGAGCTTGCCTTTCGGCAAGGACCAGTCGTCCTGCCGGGGACGGTGCAGCACGCAGACCATCGGGCCGAGCGGACCGTCGCGCAGCAACACGACCCCGGCCGCCCGGATGGGCGTCGCCGCTTTGGCCATCAGCGCAGCCGGGCTTTCTTGTGCGCTCGCTTCACTTCGGGCCAGAGTTCCACGAAGTCGTTACGCGCGAACAGCTCCTGCTCGAACTCGAACTCGTGCAATAGACCCAGGCTGAAGCCGGAGAGCCCATCGACCGCTGAGTCCGCGGCGAGGGTCTTGAGTGTCTGCTGAGCGACCCACGCATCCTGGTGCTCACCGAGCACCTCGGTGACACCTGACAACGCCTTGGCAAAACGTTTCACGTTCTCGCCCATCACTGGGGCGACGGCCTCCGCGGCGTATCTGGCCTTCTTCGCGCGGATCCGCGCCTCGTGCCAGGGGTGCGCCTCCCCGTCGAGCTCGAGCAGGGCGACCTCCTTGCTGAGCTTCTTCCACGCCTTGTCCACCAAAGCAGGCAGCACATCCTCGCCCGCCTCGTCGGCGGCGGCGTTCAGGCGCGGAGCCTGCGCCGCATCCACAAGCGCATCAAGGAAGTCCCGGTACCTCTGGGAGACCATCGCCTTCAGCGCGTGGTCGCGGGCGTTGTGCCATTGCTGCGAGAGTGCGGGGTCCACAACGGCCCTGATCAGCGAGGCGAAATCCTCCCCCACCTCGTCCGCATGGTGATCGATGCGCTCCTGCAGCACTTCGGTGTCCCGACTGACCCCGAGCTCGCCGGCGATCCAGCCGAGTTCCGTACGCAAGGCCTCAGCCCATTGCACGTCGAGCATCGGCTCGAAGGCCTTCAGACCGCTGCGTAGCCTCCTGGCCGCAACCCGCATCTGATGCACGCTGTCAGGCAGGTCGGCACGAACCCGGATGTCCTGGGTCAGGAACGCCCTGGCGTGGCGGCGGATGTGGGCAGTCACCGCTGCCCCGGCAGGGTCTTGCGGACCGACGATCTGCGGTTCGGGGACGTCCGGCGGCTCCTGGATCACCGGCCCCAGGACCGTCAATTCCTGCGGCGTCGACCCGGGGACCGCTCCGGCGGCGACCAGCACGTCGAGGACGACATCCAGGGATGCGTCCGGCGCGAGGGCTTGTACCTCCAGTTCCCGGAAGCGCGCGGCGATGCGGTCGCCGTCGAGTACGGAAACGGTGTCGTCCACGATTTGGGCGAACGCAATGCCGTCCGAGCCGGTCAGGACATGCGGGGTGCGTTCGACCCGCAATGCGGCCACCGGGACGACCTGCGCGTTGCGCGCGTAGGCGGTGATGAGGTTCGCGATGTCCTCCGGAACCTCACCGGAACCGCCGGCGTCCAGGGGCAGACGAACATCGTCGCCGCCATCAGTACCGGAACCGGGCAGGTGCAGGTGCCAGCCCTGGTCATCCCCACCCTCGATTCGCTGCAAGGTCGCACCCCAGCGAGCCAGCCGCAGGTCTGCGGTGTCGTGATAGACCGACAAAGTACTTCGCATCGCGGTTCGCTTGACCTTCGCCACCGCGGACAGATCCGGCAGCCGGAACAGGCCATGAACCCGCAGCCGACGTTCCGCGACGGGCACCGGCGGTTCATTCGGTGCAGCGGCAGGCACTGGCGGGCTCGACGGTTCAGGGTCCACCTGCGGCGGCTCCAGACCTGCCTCGGCATGGTCGATCGTCACGACATCCACAGGTGGGGACACCTCCACGGCGTTCTCGGGAGCGGGGTAGATCTCGTCGGCGGGGTCGTCGGGCAACTGGGCGGCCCGGGCATCCGGCGGGGTGGGATCCTCCCGGACACCCTGGTCCGGTTCCGTCATTGCCATCACCCTCCGCGCAGGTGTTTGCGGCGGATCATGTAAGCCTGGAAATCCTCCAGCCGACCATCGACCGCCTCGTTGTGAACCCATTCTCCGTCAGGACCAAGATCCCATGCCGACGTGCCATCGTCGAAGGCCTTATCCAGAATCTCCCCCACGTAGGCGATCTGTTCAGGTTCCTGTAACGACACCAGTGTCTCCACGCGTCGGTCGAGGTTGCGATGCATCAGATCCGCCGAGCCGATCCACACCTGGGGCTGCCCAGCATTGAGGAACTCGTACGCCCGTGAGTGCTCCAAGAATCGCCCGAGGATGCTGCGAACGCGCAGGTTCTCACTCATGCCGGGGACGTGCGGGCGGATGGCGCAGATTCCGCGCACCAGGACGTCGACCGGAACACCAGCGGCCGAGGCGCGATACAACGCGTCGATGACCTTCTCATCCACGATCGAGTTGCACTTGAACCGCACCCTCGCCGGCAATCCTTCCCGGTGATTGGCGACCTCCTGCTCGATGCGTTCGAGCAGGCCCGAGCGGATCGAGTGGGGCGCGACCAGCAGCCGGTTGTACTCGGTATGCATCGAGTACCCGGACAACTGGTTGAAGAGGTTGGCAACGTCCCGGCCGACCTGGTCGTCGACTGTGAGCAGCCCGAAGTCCTCATACAGCCGAGCGGTCTTCGGGTGGTAGTTGCCCGTCCCGAGGTGGCAGTAGCGGCGCAGGCGGTCGCCGTCGTCACGGACCACCATGGACAACTTGCAGTGGGTCTTCAGGCCCACCAGCCCGTAGACGACATGGACTCCGGCACGTTCCAGTTTGCGGGCCCACTTGATGTTGGCGCTCTCGTCGAAGCGGGCCTTGATCTCCACGAGGGCCAGCACCTGCTTGCCGGCCTCGGCGGCGTCGATGAGCGCATCGATGATCGGTGAGTCACCGCTGGTCCGGTACAAGGTCTGCTTGATGGCCAGGACCTTGGGGTCGGAGGCGGCCTGTTCCAGGAAGCGCTGAACGCTGGTGGAGAAGGAGTCGTACGGGTGGTGCAGCAGCACGTCGTGGCGTCGCATGGCCTCCAGTACGTTGGGGGCGCTTGCACTCTCCTTGTTCTCGGCCAGCAGGCGGTTGGTCTTGGGGACGAACACCGGGTCGGAGAGATCCTCCCGGTTCAGGCCGACGAAGGCCCACAGCCCGCGCAGGTCCAGCGGCCCTGGCAGCATGAAGACCTCGTTCTCGGCCATGCCCAGTTCCCGTACGAGGACGTCGAGGATGTGCGGCGCGATCGTCTGCTCCACCTCCAAGCGCACTGGCGGGCCGAAACGACGCTTGCTCAACTCCCGCTCCAGGGCCTTGAGCAGGTTCTCCGCGTCGTCCTCCTCGACCTCGAGGTCCTCGTTGCGCGTGACGCGGAACAGATGGTGCTCGATGATGTCCATGCCCGGGAACAACTGATCGAGGTGCTCGGCGATCACATCCTCGAGCGGGACGAAACGCGAGTCACCGATCGTCAAGAAGCGGTCCAGCGACGGCGGAACCTTGACCCGCGCGAACAACTCAGTCCCCGTCGAAGGATTACCGACCACGACCGCGAGGTTCAGGGACAACCCCGAGATGTAGGGGAACGGGTGGGCCGGGTCGACGGCAAGCGGAGTCAGGACCGGGTAGATCTTGTCCCGGAACAACCTCGACAATTGCTGGCGCTCGTCCTCGGACAACTCCGCCCAACGGACCAGGCTGATCCCCTCCGCCGCCAAAGCCGGTCGCACCTGATCCCCCCAGCAGGCGGCCTGGCGACGCATCAGGTCGTGCCCGTGCACCAAGACCGCGTCATGCACCTCCCGGGGAAGCAGCCCGCTGGCCGCCCGCAGAGCGATGCCGGCGGCGATCCGGCGCTTGAGGCCGGCAACGCGCACCATGAAGAATTCATCCAGGTTCGAGGCGAAGATCGCCAGGAATTTGGCCCGCTCGAGCAGGGGTAGTTCCTCATCCTCAGCCAGTTCCAGGACCCGCTGGTTGAAGGACAGCCAGCTCAGTTCCCGATCGATGAACCTGTGGTCGGGCAGATCGTCAACCACATCGGTGGCTTGCGAGGCGGCAGTGGTCATGACCCCAGCGTGCCAGAAAGGTCCGGATCGGTCGCGGCCTACGCCAGAGCGTATTGCACATCGCAATCTGCGCACTCGAAACCCAGCTGCTCGTACATCCGGACTGCGGGGCTGTTGGCGGTGTCGACGTACAACATCACGGCCTCCAGACCCGAGTGGGCCAAGTAGCGCAGGCCGGCCGAAGTGAGCGCCCGCCCCAGGCCGGTGCCACGAGCCCGCGGGGCCACCCCGAGCACGTAGACCTCGCCGATCTGCCCGTGGGCGTGACCCGAGCCGCCGTGCACCTTCGTCCAGTGGAAACCCGCTAGTCCGTGGTCGTCGAACGCCAGAAGGAAACCCTCCGGATCGAACCAGGGCTGAGCCAATCGCTCCTGCAGATCGGTAAGCGTCCAGGACCCCTGGTCCGGCAGGTCGACGAAGGCCTGGGCATTGAGTTCGAGCCACTGCGGGGCATCGGTGCTCGTGAAGGTCCTCAGCACGAATCCATCCGGCAAGCCGATCTCGGGGACGTCGCGCAGGGAACGGGTGTAGCGGCACAACCCCCGCACAGGCACGAAACCCGCGTGCTCGGCCAAAGCCCTTGCAGCCGGCAACTGCCCATGTGCCCACACCCGCACGCTGGGTCCTGCAACCGCAACAACCTGCTCGAGAATCCGTCTGCCGTGACCGGCGCCTCGTGCCGCAGGATCTACCAGGAATTCCGCCACGGGCGGTTGGCCGTCGGTGACACCGGCATACCCGATGATCTGGCCGGCGTCGTCGTGAAGCAGTCCCTGCCGCACACCGGGACCCCCACCTGCCAGGACGTGCAGATACGTGTGTTCGCTCAATGACGACACACCGTCGGCATCGCTGACCCGGTCGAGCAGTGCATCGACATCCTTGATCTGCTCGGCGGACAGAGCCGCCGGCCAGTCCAGTGAACTCACGTGGTCAGCTCGGTGTCACGCTCGGCGTTGGGAGGTACCAAGCGGTACCCCACATTGCGCACCGTCCCGATCAGCGCCTCGTATTCCGAACCCAGTTTGGCCCGCAACCGCCGCACGTGGACGTCGACGGTCCGGGTGCCGCCGAAGTAGTCATACCCCCACACCTCTTGCAGAAGCTGCTGACGGGTGAATACCCGGCCCGGATGTTGCGAGAGGTACTTGAGCAGTTCGAACTCCTTGTAGGTCAGGTCGAGCACTCGCCCACGCACCGTGGCGGTGTAACTGGACTCATTGATCAGCAACTCGCCGTGCTGAATCTCGGGCGACCCACCCGGCAGCCCCTCGTCGAGCCGGCCCAGGGCCAAGCGGATGCGCGCCTCGACCTCACCGGGTCCAGCCGTCTCCAGCACGACGTCGTCCACACCCCAGTCGGCGGTGACGGCCGCCAGTCCGCCCTCGCCGAGGATCAGCAGGACGGGCACGTCGGATCCTGTAGCCGCCAACACCCGGCAAAGGCTGCGAATGGCGGGCAGTTCACGCCGGCCGTCCACGAAGATCAGGTCCGCGGCCGGAGCATCGATCAGAGCCGCAGCTTCAGCGGGCAGCACCCTTACTTGATGGGCCAGTAGTCCGAGGGCGGGCAGCACGTGATCGCTCGGCTCGACCGCATCGGTCATCAGCAGAACACTGCTCACTGCGCCACCTCGTTCTGGACCCCTTCAGGGTATTGCAGGCTGGTTCGCGGGTGCTGCGGCGGCTTACGGTCGAGGGGACTGGTGGGCACTCGGCTCAGATCGTCTGGCCGAGCGCGGCGATCACGTCCGCCTTGCGTGGTTGACCCGATGCGCGGGTCACGACCCGGCCGTCTGCATCCAGAACCAGCACCGTGGGCGTGCGCGCGATGTCCAGTTCGCGCGCCAACTCGAGGTACTCGTCGACGTCGAGGTCCACATGCTTGACCCCGGGGACCATCCCGGCGACCTCGTTAAGGATGCGCCGGGTGGCCCGGCACGGCGCGCAGAAGGCGCTGGTGAACTGAACGAGAGTGGCTTTGTCCCCCAGCGACGAACCGACTTGTGCAGCCGAAAGACGCACACGGCCATCGCGGGCACGCATGCGGCCGTCGACCCCGCGGCGCCAAAGGCCGAACGCGGCCAACCCCAGCAGTATGGCCACCAGAATCCACAGACCCGACATGTTGTGTTGAACGCCTCCCATACACCGGACATTCCCGTCGCTGCCACTACTCTGTACCGAGACCGACATTTCGGAATACCTGAGGTGAGTTTCGGGTTTCAGAATAGACCAGACCTGCGACCAAGAAGGAATCATCGTGATCGACCCCCGCGGAACCCGATTTTCCGCTGCCATCACCAGCATCGTCCTGGCCGTTGTCATCGTGACCACCCCCAGCGCGGTTGCCGCGGTGCTGCTAAGCATCCAGACGCTGGTCTTCGCCTTCGGAGCCATCCTCGGGCCCGGGGCGCAACCCTACGGCTGGCTCTTCAAGAAGGTCGTCCGTCCCCGACTGTCGGCCCCCAAGCACATGGAGGACCGCCTGCCACCGCAGTTCGCACAGGCCGTGGGCCTCGGTTTCGCCCTTGCTGCCAGTGTCAGCATGCTGTTCGGCTGGACCATGGGGGTGTGGATCTTCGCCGGGTTCGCACTGTTCGCCGCGGCTCTCAACGCCGTGTTCGGCTTCTGCCTCGGCTGCGAGATCTACGTGCGGATCCGTAGGTTCATCCCCGAGTCGGCGATGCCCCCCTCGGCCCGCACGCAAACCATCGATCTGACCGAGCAGTCCCAGACGGTCTGAGATGGACCGGCTGGTCGTGCAGTTGACGACGGACGAGCCGGAGAAGATCGCGGCGGCGCTGACGGTCAGTATGGCTGCGGTCGCCAGTGGGGCTGACGTGTCGCTCTGGCTGTCGGGCCCGGCCACCCTGTTGGCGGTTGCGGGACGTGGCCCGGCGTACGACCTCCAGTACGCTCCGGACCTCGGCGAGGGCCTGGATTCGGTCACCGCCCTGCGAGTGTGCAGCCAGTGCGCCGCCCGTCGTGGACTACATGATGAGGATCTGCGCCCCGGGGCCCGAATCGGCGGGGCCATTGAGTTGGTCGAAGCGCTCTTGACCGACGGCACCGCCGCAGTGACCTACTGAAGCCCTGTTCACCGCAGCAGCGACTAGTCTGGTCACATGACCGAAGTGTTCTTCACGTCGCTGCTGGTGCTGGTGACGATCTTCATCGCCTGGTTCTCCATCTACGTCATCTACCGACTCTTCAAGAGCCAGTAAGTGGATCTGCCAGAAGAAGTCCTTCCGCTTTCCTGGCTTCTGGGCCAATGGGTGGGAGTGGGAACCGGGCAATACCCGACCATCCCCGACTTCCGCTTCGGCCAGGAGCTGTCGTTCACCTGCGACGGCCGGCCGTTCATCGCCCTGAACTCCCGTACCTGGATCCTCGACGACCAGGGCAACAGGACCCGGCCCGGCGCCACGGAGTCGGCCTACTTCCGGCCGCGGCCGGACAACGAGTTCGAGGCGGTCTTCGCGCACCCGACGGGCTTCGTGGAGGTGTGGCACGGCAAGGTGATCGTGTCGGACATCCAGGACGCCGTCATCACCCGCGCGAGCCTGGAGATGAACACCGACACTGTGGTGCGCACCCGCAGCGCCAAGGAGTACGTGGGTGGGCAGCGCCTGTACGGCTTGGCCCCCGATGGGGATCTGGCGTGGACGTTCGACATGAGCGCCATGGGAGTGCCGTTGACCAACCACCTCGCCGCCAAGCTGAAGCGCGTGTGACCGACGAATTCGAGGCCAGACTTCAACAGGCTGGTTACCGCCGGACAGGTCAGCGACGCGAGATCTGGGAGTCGGTGAGCCGGTTGCGCCATGCCACCCCGGAGCAGATCGTGGCCGACCTCGACGACGTCGATGCATCCACGGTGTACCGGGGCCTGGAAGTGCTGGTGCAGGTGGGGCTCATCACCCACACCCACATCGGGCACGGCCCACCGGTTTACCACGCCCTCGACCCGACTCCCCACCTGCACCTCGTATGCCAGAAGTGCGGCACACAGTCCTCAGCACAGATAACCGCGGCCAGCGAGTTGGTCGAGGCCTTGTTACGCGACCACGGTTTCGCGGCCGATCTGGACTACATGTCGCTGCCGGGTACCTGCGCGGCCTGCAGGTCGGCTGGAACAACGTGAGCCCTGCGGAAACAAACAGCGGCCCGCACGGCGTTACACCTGACATGACGCACTTCGGAGACCCTTTCGGCGAGCAGAAACTGCTGGCTGGCGGGAGCGGCTGGGTGGCCCTGCCGGATCGGGCCGTGCTGGCCCTGACCGGAGCGGACCGGATCACCTGGCTCGACTCCTTGACGTCGCACCGGATCGCAGCCAGCGCCTCCACCCAGGCCCTGATACTCGACCCGCACGGGCACGTCGAGTACGACCTGCACGTGACCGACAAGGGCGAGACGACATGGCTGATCGTGGACTCCGGCACCGCGGCGGATCTGCTGAGGTTCCTGGACTCGATGCGGTTCTTCGCCGATGTGGTTGTGGCCGATGTGAGCTCATCGCACCAGGTCGTGTGGATCCCTCGCCGCGAGCAGTACGGCGACCGCCCGACGTGGCTGGTGCCGCTGGAGTACGCCGGGCAGGGCGTGACGCCCTCCGGCGAGGATCGCGGCGGCACATCGGCCAAGTACGTACCGGCCCGTCCGGACCGCCTCGTGGGCGCCGAGGTCGTACTCCCGCTGGACGCAACCCCTGAGGGACCCGAATGCGGTTTGTGGGCGTGGAACGCATTACGCATCGCCGCCGGAGTCCCCGACCTGACGGTTGACGCCGATCACAAGTCGTTGCCTCACGAACTGGGCCTTATTGGACCGGCGGTACATCTGGCCAAGGGGTGCTACCGCGGACAGGAGACGGTCGCCCGACTGCACAACATGGGTCGTCCACCCCGGCGGATCGTGCTGCTGCACTTCGACGGGGCGCTGCCGGATCCAGGGGCGGAGATTCTGTCCGGGGAGAAGGTTGTGGGCCAGGTGACCTCGGTTGCCCAGCATTACGAACTCGGCCCGATCGGGCTGGCCACCATCAAGCGCTCGGTGCCATTGGAGCAACCCCTGTACGCGGACGGCATCGTGGCCTCGCAGGAGCAAGTCGTTGCAGCCGCCTGAGGTTTGGCAGACACACAAATGGGGAAAGGTTCACACGTGATCACCATGTACTCGACTTCCTGGTGCGGCTACTGCATCAGGCTCAAGTCGCAGATGAAACGGGCCGGCCTCGACTTCACCGAGGTCAACATTGAGGAGAACCCCGAGGCTGCTGACTTCGTCGGCAAGGTCAACGGCGGCAACCACGTCGTCCCCACCGTCCTGCTGCCCAACGGCACCGCGATGACCAACCCCAGCATCAACGAACTGTTGGCAGCGGTGGGCTGAGGTCTGGTTGCCCCGCCCCCGCGCCGCGTCTTTCGGTGACAAACCGACCACCCAGTGGGCCGCTGGTCACCAGAACATACCGGCGCCGGCGTTGCATGTGGTTTGATCACTGCGCCCTGGGGCTGCGCCGGAAGGTGCTGACAAACGGGTCGCCTTCAATCCAGAACCGCCAGTGCCGTTCTGCGGCCTTACTCACGCCGACCCGTGGTCCAGTTGCCACCGTAGCCGCGCCCGCCGCCGGCTCCAGCCGCAACCGCCCGCTTCGCAGGTCCGCTCCGCTGTCGGCCATGGTCACGCCCAAGGCCTGGCCCAACCGACCCGGCCCACGGGCCAGCTCGGGCTGACCGCCGCGGCGCGCGCGTGCGATCTCGACTCCCCGCACAACCTCACCGGCGCGCAACAGGAGTCCGCCGCCAACCCCTTGCGGGTGACAGACGACGTTCAAACACCAGTGCATGCCGTAGCTGAGGTAGACGTAGGCATGTCCGGGCGGGCCGAACATGACTGCGTTCTTGTTCCCCGGCCCGCGGAAAGCATGGCTGGCTGGGTCCCGCTGCCCCGCGTACGCCTCCACCTCCACGATGCGCACCGCGACCTCGTCGTCGCGGATCGTCGCTCCGAGCAAGAGCGGAGCCACCTCCTCAGCGGGCTGCGACAAGGCAACGAACAGGTCGTTCATACAACCAGTCTGGACATAATGGCAAGGCGCGCCGCGAACCCCCGCCCAGACACCGAGGATGGCTTTGTGCAACTGACCCGCGACGAAGCTCTGAGAATGCGCCTGGCCAACCTTCGGCTCAGCCAGCCGGGTACAGGGACGGCCGAGCTGGCCGACTGGTTCGGGGCGATGCAGGCGCAGGATCTGACCAGTGGCAAGTGGTCCTTGGGTGCGCGACTGCCCGGAGCGACCGAAGCCGACATCGACGCCGCCCTGGCCAACGGCGAGGTCCTGCGCACCTGGCCGATGCGTGGCACGATTCATGTGATCCATCCAGAGAACGCCCGCTGGATGCTGGACCTGACCGGGCGCCGGGCGCTGAACGGTCTGAAGGCACGCTGGGACTTCCTGGGGCTCAATAGCCAGATCGTTGACCAGGCGGCTGAGGTCCTGGGTGCCGCGCTGAAGGGCACCCGCCTGACCCGCGCCCAGTGCCTTGCCACTCTGGAGGCCGCGGGGATCGAGACCGGAACCGGCCGCTCGTACCACCTGCTGTGGCACACCGCGCAGATCGGGGTCACGTGCATCGGGCCGAACGAGGGCTCCGAACAGACCTTCGTGTTGCTGGACGAATGGGCACCGCGGCAACGCACGCCCGACCGCGACGAAGCCCTGGCGATGCTGGCTCGGATGTATTTCCAAAGCCACGGGCCCACCACCGGCAAGGACTTCCAGGGGTGGACGGGGTTGACGAGCACCGACGCGAAGAAGGCAGTCGCCGCCGCAGATCTGACAAGCGCCACCTTGGACGACCAAGAGGTCTTCTACGTCCCGGGGCCGTCACCGGAGCCTCCCGAGGCCTTGCTGCTGCCTGGTTTCGACGAGTTCATGCTCGGCTACAAGGACCGCGCACTGTTCCTGGACCCGGTCGATGCCGGACGAATCGTGCCCGGCGGCAACGGAATGTTCCGCAACACCGTGGTCCACCGTGGCCGGGTGATCGGCACCTGGCAGCGCAAAGTCCTGTCGAAAACCACTCGCCTGACGATCACCGGCTTCAAGACCGTGCCCCGTGCCGCGCGCGACGCATTCGAAGCACCGGCATCACGTTACGCCGATTACACCGGTAAGGACCTCGACCTGCGCTTCGACTGACACGCCCGGATGTGCTGGTGACCGACTGGTGTGGCCGCTAGCGTCACGCGGGAGGAGGCCACATGTCCGACAGTGGTAGCCAATCCCCCGAGGGGCTGAAAGCTGGCACTTTGAGCGCGCCGATTTCGGGATGGATGCGCAGGTCGATGGCACCGTGGAGCGCTCACGCCTACATCGTCTTCATCGTCCTGGTGCTCGTCGCATGGCTGGCGACAACTCTGCTGGGCCGGGTCTGGTACCTGCTGTGGTGGTTCATCATCGCGGCATTCCTCTACTTCGCATTGGCGCCGGCCGTCGACTGGCTGGTCAAGAAGGGCGTGAAGCGGGGGCTGGCCACTGGTCTGGTCATGCTCGGCCTCATCGCCGGAATCCTGACCTTGATCATCTCCATGACACCACTGATCGTCAGCGAGACCGAAACCGCGATCAACGACATCCCCGCGCTGATCACCAACCTGAAGGACATCGCGTCGCACTTCGGCGTCAATGTCGACACGACCAGCAACAGCCAACAGGTGCAATCAGCCCTGTCAACCCTGCAAGGGCATTTGCCCGACATCGCAGGCGGGGCGCTCAGCGCCACAAGTGCTCTCATCGGCGGGCTCTTCGAGTTCTTCGTGGTCCTGCTCTTCACGTTCTTCCTGCTGGCCAACCAGAACAAGTTCCGTCGATTCATACTGTCCTTCTTCGCGCCTGGCACCCAGACCTTCGTCGGGCAGGCCTGGGACATCGCGGTGTACAAGACCGGCGGCTACCTCTACTCGCGCATCCTGACGTCGTTCCTCGCCGGCTCAGTCATCGGAATCACGTTGTGGGCTCTCGGGTGCCCCTACGCCCTGGCGCTGGCGATCTGGTACGGGCTGATCTCGCAGTTCCTGCCCATGGTCGGGACCTACGTGGCCGCGGCCTTACCACTGCTGATCCTGGCCCTGCGCGACCCGATGGACGCAGTCATCTTCATTGTCGTCCTGGCCATCTGGATCCCCTTCCAGGACTACGTCATCAGCCCACGGGTATCGGCCAAGACCATGCAGTTGGCTCCGGCGACCGCGTTGACCGCACTACTGGCCGGTGGGGCACTGTTCGGGGCACTCGGCGCGTTCCTGGCACTGCCCGCCGCTGCTGTTATTCAGAGCATCCTCACCGCGTTCTTCCCACGCCACGAGGTCTTGGAGAGTGCCGCCGGGCGAAAGTGAGGCGCGGGGTCACTGCCGGACCGCCAGCACCACCGTGTCCAGTGCGATGGCACCATCGACGGGCCGCTGGGCCACCTCGGCGTAGTCGATCCGCATGCCTTCAAGGGCGGCGACAGTCTGCTCGACCGTGAAGCAGACGCCCGGGTCCGGCGGGCCACCATGACCGAGTTCCACGTTCGACTTGTCATGGGCGACCACCAGCACCACGCCGCCAGGCTTGACCCAGTTGCGGACCCGGCGCAGCACACGCGCCTGGAGGACGTCGGGAACCTGCAGGTACGAAAGGAGCACAAGGTCGACGAGGTAGGTCGGCTCAAAGGTCTCGGCATCGCTCACGACGGTTGCCAACTGCACTTGCGCCTCGAAGGCCATCCGCCGGGCCTTCTCGAGACCGACCGCCGAGAAATCGACCGCGGTGACGTCCCACCCCTGCTTAGCGAGCCAGACCGCGTTGCGGCCCTCACCGGCCCCGAGGTCGATTGCCGAACCTGGCGGGAGGTCGCTGAGGAACTGGGCCACGAACTGGTTCGGCTCCCCACTCCACACCAGCTCGGCGTCGCTGTACCTTGCGTCCCATCCCTGCGCGTCCACGCCACCATTGAACCAGTGGTCGCCGCCCCAAGCGGGACCGTTGGTTAGAGGTTGTGCTGTTGGTTAGCGTTTCAACGCGTGGATTCGCTAACCAACGGAACAACCTCTAACCAGGGACGGATGTACGCCAAACGGCATAGGCCGGGAACGCGCAACCGAAGCCGACTACCCTGCCAGACATGACCCATCCACGCGCTGGAACCCTCGCCCAACCCGACGACCTGGTGGACGTCGCGCGGTTGATCACCGCCTATTACACCGGTCACCCCGACGCGGACGATCCGGGACAGCGGGTTAGTTTCGGCACGTCCGGACACCGGGGTTCCAGTTTCAAGACCAGCTTCAACGACGACCACATCGCGGCCACCACCCAGGCGATCTGCGAATACCGCGCTGCGCAGGGCATCGACGGCCCCCTGCTCATCGGCCGGGACCCGCATGGGTTGTCCGAGCCCGCCTACGCGACGGCGCTCGAGGTCCTAGTGGCGAACGACGTCACCGTATTGGTCGATTCAGCCGATGGCTTCGTGCCCACTCCGGCCATCAGCCACGCGATCCTGACTTTGAATGCCCGGGGGCTGAAGGCAGACGGGATCGTCGTAACGCCCTCGCACAACCCGCCGACCGACGGCGGCTTCAAGTACAACCCTCCGGACGGCGGTCCGGCCGACACCGCGATCACCGGCTGGATCCAGGACCGGGCCAACGACTTGATGCGCGCAGGCCTCGCAGAGGTCAAGCGGGTCCCGCTGAGCCGCGCGCAGGCGCAAGTCCGGACCTTCGATTTCATCGCCGATTACGTCGACGACCTTCCCAATATCTTGGACATCGACGCAATCCGTTCCGCGGGTGTGCACATCGGCGCCGACCCGTTGGGCGGGGCGAGCGTTGCCTATTGGGCCGCGATCGCCGAGCGGCTGGACCTGAACCTCACCGTGGTCAACCCCCGCACAGATCCCCAATGGCCGTTCATGACCTTGGACTGGGACGGCAAGATTCGGATGGACTGCTCCTCTCCGTTCGCAATGGCCTCGCTAGTGGCCGCCAAAGACTCCTACCAGATCGCGACGGGCAACGACGCCGACTCCGACCGCCACGGCATCGTGACACCCGACGCGGGTCTGATGAACCCGAACCACTACTTGTCTGTGGCCATTGACTATCTGCTGACCCATCGCGACGGGTGGTCGGCGGAATCTGCGGTCGGCAAGACGCTGGTGAGTTCCTCGATGATCGATCGAGTCGTCGCCGGCCGGGGGCGCCGGTTGCTCGAAGTGCCGGTCGGTTTCAAGTGGTTCGTGCCCGGTTTGCGCAGCGGCGAGGTCGTGTTCGGCGGCGAGGAGTCCGCCGGGGCCTCGTTCCTGCGTAAGGATGGCACGACTTGGACCACGGACAAGGACGGCATCCTGCTGGCGCTGCTGGCAAGCGAGATCCTGGCAACCACGGGCAAGACCCCGAGCCAGCACTACGACGACCTGACCTCCACCTACGGGACCAGTCATTACGCCCGCATCGACGCTCCAGCGGATCGCGAGCAGAAGGCGAAACTGGCGGCATTGGACGCCGCACAGGTCACCGCCACCGAACTCGCCGGCGATCCGATCACCCGGGTCTTGACCACAGCGCCCGGAAACGGTGCCGCGATCGGGGGATTGAAGGTCCAGACCGACAAAGCGTGGTTCGCTGCCAGACCATCGGGCACGGAGGACGTCTACAAGATCTACGCGGAGAGCTGGGTCAGTGCCGAGCACCTCGCGCAGGTCCAGGCGGCGGCCCGCGACTTGGTGACGGAGACCCTGTCATGAGCGCGATCGTTCTGGGCGTTGGTCCGGGCTTGGGCATGTCGCTGGCGCGTGCATACGCAGAGACCGGGCGACCGGTTGCAGTGGTGGCGCTGCATCAGGAACAGGCAGACAGCTTTGCCGACGAGCTCGGAGGTGGTGCTGCCGGTTTCGCCGGAGACCTCGGCGACGCGGCACAGGTGAAGGCGGTGATTGAGCAGGCCGCTGCACAGCTCGGGGCTCCCGACATCGTCCACTACAACGCCTCGCTGCTGGTCGAGGGATCCCCCACGGCCGTACCTCTGGACGCCGTGGAGTCGGCGTGGCGCGTCGGTTGCCTCGGTGCGTGGGCTGCTTTGCAAGCGGCAGTGCCGCTCATGGACGAGGGGTCGGCCTTCTTCGCGACGAACAGCGGGGTGTCGGTCGACCCTTGGTCGGGCGGCAGCGTCTTGAGTTCGGCCAAGGCCGCGCTGCGCAACTTCATGTTTTCGGCCGCTGACGAACTACCTCATTTGAACATCGCGATGATCACAATCATGGGTGTCATCAAAGAGGGCACCGACCTTTCCCCCGATGAGATCGCGCGCAACTTCCTGGCCCTGCTCGAAGAACGCCAACCGCCGGTGGAGACGTTGCTGCCGCGGGCCTAGTTTGGACGTATGCGAATCCTGGTCGTGCTGATTCTGGCGGCAATCGCGGTGTACCTCGTGCTGCGGTTGCTCAGTGGCGGCGCGGCCCGCGTGGGCGCCAAACCGGCGCCGCGGTCGCTGCCACCGGTGGATAGCGGTGAGTTCGAGGAACCGGCTGCAATTGCCAGCGGGCCAGACCGCGGTTTCGGGGTATTGAGGCTGACCCCCAGCCAGTTGATCTTCTCCGGCAACTCAGGGCGCATCACCACCCTCGAACGACTGGACATCGTGGGGGTGGCCGCCACCAAACAACTCCCCGACCACGACACCGTGAAAGCGGTGCTGGCCGTGTCAACTCGCGAGGGTGTGCACTACTTCGCCGTCGACGACCCCGGCGCCTGGGAGCGCCGCCTGCTTTAGCGCGCCCCGACCCAGCCCGCAAGCGCCCGCGTTAGAGGTTGTGCGGTTCGTTAGCGAATACACGCGTGGATTCGCTAACCAGGACCACAACCTCTAACCAGGAGCACCGCGGGGTTGCCGCACCGCCCCGCCGGCGCCCCGGCGTCGCACCTCCCGAGGCGTCGCCGGGCGCCCCGACCGCTCGCACCCCACCGCGTTAGAGGTTGTGCGGTTCGTTAGCGAATCCACGCGTGGATTCGCTAACCAGGACCACAACCTCTAACCAGGAGCACCGTTGCACCGACCCGCCGGCACCGAAGGGGAGGCAACGCGGGCCCCAAACCCCTAGAGCGTGAGCACCATGCGGGTGTTGCCCAGGGTGTTGGGCCGGACGCGTTCGAGGTCCAAGAACTCCGCGACCCCCTCATCCGGCGAGCGCAGCAACTCCTCGTACACCCGGCTCTCCACCCCGCGCTCCTTGAGTTCCTCGAACCCGAAAGCAGCGAAGAAGTCCGTCTCGAAGGTCAAGCAGAACACCCTCGCGACGCCGAGGTCGCGGGCCCGGTCGACCAGGGCCCCGAGGATTGCCGAACCGATACCGCGCCTGAACAAGTGCGGCAGAACCGCCAGGGTCCGCACCTCGGCCAGGTCCTCCCACATGACATGCACCGCGCCGCAGCCGATGACCGCACCATCCTCCTCGGCGACCAGGAAATCGGTCACGTCCTCGTACAAGGTCACGGTCGCTTTCGAGAGCAGTCGCCGGTCCGGGGCGTACTGGTCGATGAGTTCGCGGATTACACGCACGTCCTGGGTTCGAGCCGGCCTGATCAGCATGTTTCCAGTGTTCCGCGCACGCACTATTGGTTGAGCAGCGGTCTCCGGTTCGTCAAGCGTTCTTCTCGAAGACCAACCGCAGCCCGATCAGCGTGAGATCGGGTTCGTACGCGGTGATGGTGCGCGACTCTGGCAGCACGACACTGGCCAGCCCGCCGGTGGCGATCACGGCCCCCATGGGCAGCTCCGCGTTGATGCGGTCCACGAGGCCATCGACCTGCCCGGCGAACCCGTACAAGGCCCCCGACTGCAGCGCCTCCACGGTGTTCTTGCCGATCACCGAGCGGGGGGCCACAAGTTCGACCTTGCGCAGGGCCGCCGCCCTCGAGGCCAGTGCGTCCAGGGAGATCTCGATACCCGGGGCCAAAGCCCCGCCCAGGAACTCGCCCTTTGCCGATACGACGTCCAAGTTGGTGGACGTGCCGAAGTCGACAACCACACACGGTCCGCCGTAAAGGGTGTGCGCGGCCAGGGTATTGACAATGCGGTCCGCGCCGACCTCCTTGGGGTTGTCGGTCAAAATGGGAACCCCGGTGCGCGTCCCCGGTTCGACGATCACGGTCGGCGTGTCCGGGTAGTACTCCCCGATCATCCAGCGGATCTCCCGTAGAACCGCCGGAACCGTCGAACACAAAGCGATCCCGTTGACCTCCGGCTGACCCCGCAACAACGCCCGGAAGAGGATGTAGATCTCGTCGGCGGTCGCTCTCGGGTCCGTCTTCACCCGGAACGAACGGCGCAACTGCTCACCGTGGAACAGACCCAGAACCGTGTTCGTATTACCGATGTCAATCGTCAGAAGCATCGCTGACCTCCTGCAGATCCGCGCCAATGTCCAGCACCTTGACCGAATGGGTCAAGGCTCCGACAGCGACGTAGTCGACCCCCGTCGTGGCCACTTCCGCTGCGTTGTCCAGCGTGAGCCCGCCGGATGCCTCAAGCTGGGCGCGCCCCGCAGTGATCACGACCGCCTCATGCATCTGCTCGGGGGTGAAGTTGTCCAGCAGCACCAGGTCCGCCCCCGCGGCCAGCACCTCGCGCAACTGTTCCAGGGAGTCAACCTCGACCTCCACCGGCAGACCGGGGAACTCGCGGCGCACAGCCTCGAACGCCTGCCTCACTCCGCCGGCGGCCACGACGTGATTGTCCTTGACCAAGGCGGCGTCCGACAGCGACATGCGGTGGTTCACGCCGCCACCGCAGCGCACGGCGTACTTCTGCAGGGCTCGCAAGCCCGGCAAGGTCTTGCGAGTGTCGCGCACCCGGGGTCCGTCCGGACCGAGTCGCTCGACCCAGGCGGCGGTGGCGGTGGCCACACCGGACAAGTGCGTGAGCAGGTTCAAGGCCGTGCGTTCGGCCGTCAGCAGGTCGCGGGTGCGCCCCACCGCGCTGAGTAGTACCTGTCCAGGCTCGATGTGATCCCCGTCAGCGGCAAGGATCTGCACGTCGACCGGCGCAACCGTTTCAAAGACCCGCCGCGCCACATCCAGCCCGCAGACCACACCCGCCTGTCTGGCCACGAAGTCCAACCGGGAGCGTTGGTGCTCGCTGATGGTGGCAACGGAGGTGACATCGGGGCCGTCGGCGAGGTCCTCAGCCAGAGCCACAGCGATGAGATCGTCGATCCGGTCATCGTTCACAAGGCCGCCTCCTTCGTCACCATCACTCCGTCCACCACCTGCGTCTGCAACCGCAACAACCACCGGTCATCAGCCAGCGGGAAGTCCTCACGCCAATGCGATCCGCGGGTTTCCTCGCGCGCAAGGGCCGCCTGGGCCAACGACCGGCCCACGAAGAGCAGGTTGGACATCTCCCAGGAACCGGTCGAAGGGGTCCCAGACCCGAACGTCGACAGGTCCTCCATGGTCGCAGCCAATGACTCCGCACTGCGCAAGACGCCGGCGCCTTCGGTCATGGACCGCTGGAACCGGCGCCGAGCCGTCTCGTCGGCTGTCCATGGCCGGGTCTTGGGAACGGGATCTGCGCGCACGAGTTCCTGGCCGGCCAGGGCATCGGCGATCCTGTCGGCGAAGACCAGGCCTTCCAGCAGGGAGTTGCTGGCCAGCCGGTTCGCTCCGTGAACACCTGTGCAGGAGCACTCACCGCACGCGTAGAGCCCGGCCACCGTGGTCCTGCCCCACAGATCCGTGCGCAGCCCGCCGGAATGGTAGTGCTGGGCCGGAGCCACGGGAATGAGATCCATCGCGGGATCGATGCCCTGTTTCAGGCAGGACGCCAGGATCGTCGGGAAGCGGGTGGGCCAGTCGATCTTGCGGCCGTCCAGCCAGACATGGTCGCTACCGGTGGCCCTCATCTGCCGCATGATCGCCTTTGCAACCACATCGCGCGGAGCGAGTTCCTCAAGCGGATGGACTCCCACCATGAAGCGCTTGCCCTGGCCGTCCAGCAGTACCGCTCCCTCCCCGCGCACGGCCTCCGAGACCAAGGGCTGCTGGCCTGCCGCCTGTGGGCCGAGGTAGAGCACGGTGGGATGGAACTGCACAAATTCCATGTCTGCCACGACCGCTCCTGCCCGCAGACCCAGACCGATGCCGTCGCCGGTGGCCACCGGTGGGTTCGTCGAGGCGGTGAACACTTGGCCGATGCCGCCTGTGGCGAGCACTACGGCCGGGGCCAGAATCGCCCCAACACCGTCTCGCTGGCCCTCGCCCATGACGTGCAGAGTCACCCCCTGGGCCGATCCGCGGGCATCCAACAAAAGGTCGAGCACCAGGGCGTGCTCGATGACCTCGATCCGCTGGCCCACTTCGCCGACCAGTGCGCGCAGAATCTCCGAACCGGTGGCGTCCCCACCGGCGTGGGCGATGCGGTCGGTCAGGTGTCCGCCCTCCCGGGTCAGGGCGATGTCCCCGTCGGGCGTCCGGTCGAACTCCGCGCCCCACTTGATCAGCCGCCGCACTGCGGCCGGACCGGATTCGACAAGCACCCGTACCGCCGCCTCGTCGCAGAGGCCAGCACCGGCGACCAGTGTGTCCTGCAGGTGCGCCTCGGGGGTATCACCAGGAGCCAATGCCGCAGCGATCCCGCCCTGCGCCCACCGCGTGGACCCTTCATCGACCTGCGCCTTGGTGACCACGACCACCTTGAGACCGGCCCGGCGCGCGCGGATGGCCGTTGTGAGACCAGCGATCCCCGAGCCGACCACGACCACGTCGGCCTCGATGAACCAGCCAGGTGCGGCCGCGCTGAGGGAATCCGGCAAGACCACCGCTACCTCACCTCCACTGCACAGTTGTCCAGCAGTCTGGTGGATCCCACACGCGCGGCGATCAGTAGACGGCACGGACCTGGTGTGGGAGCCGAAAGATCGGTACCCCGGACCACCGCGTAATCGATATCGAGTCCCGCGAGCTCAGCGGTCGCCGCCGCTTCGATCGCAGCGACATCGGTGTGCAGTCTGCCCGCGCGCAGGGCGCTCGGGATCGCCGCTGCCAACTGACGCTGTTCGCCCGACAGGTACACGTTCCGGCTGGATCGGGCCAACCCGTCGGGTTCCCGGGAGGTGGGTACACCCACGACGTTCACCGGCGCGTCCAGGTCCTTGACCATCGAGCGGATCAGCGTCAACTGCTGGTAGTCCTTCTCCCCGAAGTAGGCATCGTGAGCGGCAGTCAGGTTGAGAAGTTTCATCACAACAGTGAGTACCCCCCGGAAGTGGCCGGGACGGGCTGCACCCTCCAGGTCGGACCCAAGGGGACCCGGATCGACGCTCACCACAGCGTCGGGGCCGTAGATCTGATCGGAGGCGGGGGTGAAGACCGTGTCCACGCCGAGCGCCTCGCACAGCCCGAGATCGGCATCCAGGGACCGCGGATACTTGTCGAGATCCTCGTTCGCACCGAACTGCATGGGATTGACGAAGATGGTCACTGTCACGTGATCGTCGGTTTGCCGCGCAGCTCGGATGAGGCTCGCGTGACCTTCATGCAGGGCCCCCATGGTCATGACGACCCCGCGGCGCTTCCCGGTCGAGTGGTCGGCGAGGATCTCTGCGCGGGTCGTGAGGCGTCTCATGGCTGGCCACCCAACGCATTGAGCAAACCCTCGGCAGCGACGGGCCGCAGCAGACCCTCTGCCAGCGCCCGGTCGGCGGTCAGACGCGCCAGGGCCACGTAGGCAGCCAACAACTGCGGGTCCGTGCTCAGCACCTGCACGTGGGCCGCGACGGTCTGGGCGTCCCCGCGCACGACCGGACCGGTCAAAGCGTGGTAGCCCATCCGCAAGGCGTTGTCCAAGCTCGCCTGCAGCAAGGGCGTGAGCAGACGAGCGGGGGATTCGACGCCCGCAGCGGCGAGGATCTCCGTGCCGGAGGCGACCAGCGTGATGAGGTGGTTCGCGGAGTGTGTCAACGCAGCGTGGTACAGCGGGCGCGCATCCTCGGGGATCCAGACCGGCTCGCCACCCATCTCAACCACCAGTGCCTCAGCAGCCATCCGCAAAGCCTCCGGCGACGTCACTGCGAAAGGCGTGCCCGACAGGCGCTCCACATCCAGGCTGGTGCCCGTCAGCGTCATCGCAGGATGCAGCGCCAAAGGCAGGGCGCCGCGGCGGGCGGCGGGGTCGAGCACACCGTGGCCGTAGCGGCCCGAGCAGTGCACCACGAACTGACCGGGCGTGAACTCAAGAGCCTGCGCCAGCGCCGGCAACGCGTCGTCGGGCACCGCAAGCAGCACAAGATCACAACGGGCGACGACCTCCTCGACGCTGACCAGTTCGGTTGCCGGAAGCATGCTCGCCGCGCGCTCGCGCGAAGCATCGCTGACGGCATGGGCGGCTACAACGGGATGGCCCGCTCGGGCGAGGGCACCACCCAGGGCACCACCGGCACGGCCCACCCCGATCACGCCGGCACGAAGGCGAACACTCACGCTGGCGAGCCTACCGAGGAACGTTCGGTGAACAACCAGCCGAAGGACCCCAGACCGCAGCGATCACGTAGAACCCGTAGTTGCGCGGCCTGCGTTGCCGATTCCGGCACGCAGTGCTCAAGGACCCGGTGTTGAGGAACCAACCGTCCCCCAGTGCGCGCCCGGCATGCCCGCAGATCCACACCGGCGCACAGATCCACCCCCGCCGACACCCCGGGGGGCATTCGCCGTCCTCGTCGGTGCCCGACCGGGGTCCCGCCCATGAAGTCCACGGCTATCGCCTCACCGGCGCTGACTTTGCCCACCAACGCGGCCCACACCTCGTCGCGACGCAGCCCCAGCACCCCCGGCTGGCCACTGCTCCAGGTCTGTAGCCACCGCATTTCAGCAGGTGTGACGGATCGCGCCTGCCGGCCGGAGGTTGTCAGGACGTACCCCCGGTCCACAACGTCCACGGGGATGTCGTCGAGGAATTCATGGGCCAGCAGCAGCCCCCGCACGGTTGGGACGCAGTCCGGCGCGATTCCTTGGATCCACGTCACGGGAAGATCCGGTGGCGCTGCCCGCACGTCCACTCCAAGAAGCCGATCGGGCGGGAATCCGAGGCCGATCAGCTGCCCAAGCAGGCGCCCGTCACCCGCCCCGACGTCCACGATCCATGGGTCTTGGATGCCGTGGCGAATAGCCGCCGCATGGCAGCGATCCAGGATCACGCGGGCGACATGGTCGCCTACCCCGATGGACGTGACGAAGTGGTCCTGGGCTTGCTCGTTGCACGAGAACCCTCGCTCATCCCGATGCGTCCAGTCCATGGCCTCGGACCACGTCATCTGGTCGGTGAACTTCAGTTCTGCATCCACCGGGTGCTCTTGTCAGCGGCACGGGCCGTGCGCATCCGTTCGGTCTGCATCCTGAGGAGTTCGTGCGCCTGGTCCTGGCCGAAGTGTTGCCACTGGGCGCGGATCCGTCCCGGCGGGATGTCCAGGTGGATGCTCGCCAGACCGAGCGGGCGCTCCCAGGGACCCTGGGTCATGCGCACCGATTGCACACGGGCGTGATCGACGATCTGCCGGCGCCTGGTCACACGGCCTCTCTGCAACACCGCAATCCGCTCGTCGGCGCCGGCAGCCAAGTAGCGCCACTGGATCGGGGATCGTCGTTTGACCGTCTCCCGGGGTGTGACCATCGTGATGTTCTCCGGCTGTACGCCCGGCATGACCCGACGGAAGAGGTCCTCGGCGACCTCACGGGGAGCCACCGGAAGCAGCACGGACTCAGTCCCGGAGTCGTCGTCGGCCTTACTCAGCCCGGCCACCGTCACGTAGAGGCGGACCCAGCCCTTGCGCCGCCAGAACAGCGGCTCCACGAACTCGACGGCACATACTCGCCCGGGCGGGATGGTGCGCGACTGCGTCTGGATCAAGCCGTGCCGCAACCGGATACCGTCGGGCGATTCGGCCACGGTGAAGTTGTACAGCTGGGCGAATTCGGTGACCACCATCACCAGCGGAACACCACCGAGCAGTAGCGGGAGGATCCCGGACCAGCCGGCGGCCATGATGTTGCCCACCACGATCAGAACTGTGGCCAGCAGCAGGAAGACCGTGACGGCGCGCAGCAACAGCGACACGAGCAGATCTTTGGCGGGTACAACAAGCAGCGGGGCCTCTGGCGCCTCGCCAGCCGTGTGCTCAAGCCCTGCCGACCGGGCCAGGATCTCGCTGCGCAGGGTCGACGCGTCGGCGTCGGTCAGGTACTGCAGGTCGGCCCGAGAATCACCGGCCCCGGCAACCTCGATACGCAGGGCGGCGAATCCGAACACCCGCGCAACCAGCGGCCGGTTGATGTCCACGGTCTGCAGCCGCGAGAGCTGGAGACGGCGTTCCTGCTGGAAGACGACCCCGGACTGCACCCGCAGATCTCCGTCGTCGTCGAACCAGAACTGCAGGCGTCGGTAGGACAGATACTCATATCCCAGCGCGATCGCCGCGACGACGATGGTCAGCCCCAGTACCCCCAGTGTGCCCATGGGTCGGGAGAACAGGGCCTGGCCTCCGGTGATGAGGACAGCCAGGAATAGAGCGGGCAGGTAGGTGGAGACCTTGACGATCGGGGTGATCGGATGAACATGGCTTCGTTCGGTGCTCACAACCCGGCCGATCGCTGCTCACCCCTGGCAGCCAGTCGGTCGCGCAATGCGGCCGCAGTCTGCGGACTCAGACCGGGGATCGCCGCATCCGTGGTGGCAGCTGCGGTGTGCAACTGCACGGATGTGAGGCCGAATGCCCGATCCACAGGGCCTGCCTTCACATCCACGAGCTGCAGCCGGCCATACGGCACGATGACCAGGCGCTGGAACCAGATGCCGCTGCCGACCACCAGGTCGTCAGCACGCTCGGCGTACCCCCAGGACCTCACGCGCCGCCCGATCCAGGGCCACCCGATGACCACCATCAACAAACCGGCGAGCACCACAAGCCCCCCGATCCAAACGGGCTGCACGAGAATCGCGACCACGACCCCGCCGACGACGACGGCCCCTGCGAACATGGCCAGCATCAGCCTTCGCACGGTGATCAGTTTCGGTGACAGCGACTCCCAGTTGTCGCCATCGGGCCGGAAAGCCACCTCCACCTTGGATGTCATGACCCGAGTCTAGATCCGCGGCACCCCGGCACCGGCCCTGGCGGACGCCTACTGCTGGGCGAAGTCGAGCACGTCGCGACCCAGCCGACTGCTCATGGCTGCACGCAGGTGACCTTTGCCGGGGTAACTGATCAATCGGCAGTCCGGAATCAGAGCGGCGGTCTCTTCGACGATCTGGTTGTTGAAGAAGAGGTCCTCCTCGGCGCTGATCAACAGCACGGGGACGGTGATCTGGGCGAGCACCCCCCGGGCGTCGAAGTCCCGCTCAGCCTGCGCCTCCACCATGAGGTCGGCACTCGACACGTCGCTGCCCGCGAAGGCAGGTCCGGCCACCCGGCCGAGCAGTTGGCGCTGGCGCTGCTGCCCAGGATCGGGGAAGACGTACTCTGCCATGGCTTCCCCAGCCTCTTGCACCTGATCGGACGCTCTAGCACTTGCCCAGCGGTAGTCCACGTCGCGGCCCCAATCTGTGATGGTCGCAGCGGACAGAGCCAGGACCACCTTGCCCACCCGGTCAGGATGTTCAGCCGCCAGGTACTGCGCGATCATTCCGCCGTACGAGAGCCCCACGGCCACCTCCACCCGGCCGCCGAAACGTTGCGCGATCAGATCCGCGTAGTCATCAGCCATGTCCGCGACCGTGTAGCCCGGGGTCATTCCCGCTCTGCGACCCACCACCCAGACCGAGAACCCGGCCTTGGTCAAGGGCAGGAACTGGCTGCCCGACATCGCGCCCAGCAGCCCCTGCGGGATCTCGCTGCCAGGACCGCCCGGCAGCCACAGGATGTTGCGCGCACCCTCACCCCACCGCCCGTACTGCATCCCGTTGGCGAACGTGCCGGTCTCGGTCGGCAGGTTCGCCATGATCTTGCGCAGTTTGGCCGTCACGAGACCGACCAGGGCGGCGGTGCCGACACCGATCACGATCTCCTTCTTCATCAGGTGCCTCCCAGTTCAGGGTAGTCCCAGTCATCAGCCACGGGCCCCGGCTCTGGCGGTCGCCGTTAGCCTGATCATGTGGACATCGATCGTTTCGCGGCTTTCCTCGTGGCCTCCGTGATCGTCCTGATGATCCCCGGCCCCACGATCCTGCTGGTGGTCACCCGGTCGTTGAACCACGGCACGAGTGTCCGGCGGGCAACGGTCGCGGGGGTTGTGCTCGGGGATCTCGTGGCCATGACCGCGGCGATGCTGGGGGCGGGAGCGATCCTGCTGGCCTCCGCCGAACTGTTCACAGCCCTGCGCATCGCAGGTGGGGTGTACCTGTTGTGGCTGGGAGTGAAGACCTGGCGCTCACGCGGCCGGCAATGGATGCTCGAACAACCACAGGAGACCTCGCCGCGACGGGTGTTCGCCGAGTCGTTCGCAGTGACGGCCACCAACCCCAAGAGCATCGCGTTCTTCGTGGCCTTCGTCCCGCAGTTCATCAACCCGGCCTACCCGTGGCTGCCGCAGACCGTGGCGATGATCCTGGCTTTCGTCATTCTGGGTGGCCTCAATGCGCTGACCTATGCATGGCTGGCAGGCAGAGCGCGCGGGGCGATGCTGAACCCCACCACCCGCCAGCGGGTGGCGCAGACCTCCGGTGGTGTCCTCATCGCCGGCGGGGTGGCCGTCGTCGCCACAGCCCACGGGTGATCAGGTGACGTACTACCAGCGCCGCCTGTCCGCGGTCCACGCCCGCGACTACACCGCCTACGCGCAGGCGGCCGCAACCCTGGTGGTGCGGGAGTTGAACGGGCAGACCGGGACCGTCGTGGATCTCGGTTGTGGTGCCGGTGACCTAGCGCCGACCGTGACTGCTGCCGGTTTCGACTACCTCGGGGTCGATCTGAGCCCGGACATGCTGGCACTTGCGCGCTCGCGGTACCCAGACGCGCGGTTCGAGCAGGGCTCGGCCTTCGACTATCCACAGGAGGGCTCCGCGATCGCGGTCGTGGCGGTGGGCGAGGTCTTGAACTACCTGACCGATCCACGTGTTGGGCTGGCTGGACTGATGCCGTGGTTACGCAGGTGCCGCGACCTACTCGCCCCGGACGGCTTGCTGCTGATGGATCTGGCCGGTCCGCTACGGGCTGATCCGCAACCCGCCACGCGGGTCTCGCGCGGCGACGGTTACACCCTCAAGGTCACTACCAGTACAGACGCCGCCCGCACCCTTCTGACCCGCGCGATCACCTTGACCGACGCGGAAGGCACGCAGACCGAGATCCACGAACTGGCTCTCATCGAACCCCTCGAGATCATGGCTGCGATGCGCGCGGCCGGCTTCGAGGTCACGGCGCTGTCCAGGTACTCCGAGGACCTGCCGTTTCCGCGCGGGTGGTCGGGATTCCTGGCTCGGGTGATACTCGAACAATGAGCACCCAGACCACATCGTCGCGTGGCTTGAGGCCGCTTGTTCCGGTTCTGATCATGCTGGCCGTCATGTGGCTGCTGGAGATCGTCGATGCCGTACTCCCCGGCGATCTCGACGGGTACGGGATCGAAAGCCGGGAGGTCGATGGCCTGACCGGTGTTGTGGCCTCGCCGTTCCTGCATGCCGATTTCGCGCACCTGATGGCGAACACGGTCCCCTTCCTGATCCTGGGATCAATCGTCGCCCTGCGGTATCCGGAGAAGTTCTGGCGGATTGCGATCACCATCACCGTGCTCGGCGGTCTCGGGGTCTGGCTGCTCGGCCCCTCCAACACGATCACCATCGGGGCCAGTGGCGTGGTCTTCGGTTTCCTGACGTACCTGATCACGGCAGGAATCCTGACCCGGCACTGGCTCGATGTCGTTATCGCGCTGGGCGTTTTGTTCGTCTACGGCGGCATCCTCGTTGGAGCGTTGCCGTTCGGCGTCGAGGCGGGTGTCTCGTGGCAGGCGCACCTGATGGGCGCGCTGGCCGGGGTTGTGGCGGCTCTGCTCTTCGCCCGACCCAGGTCGCCGCTGCCGCAATTGGCCCAATAGCCGGCAGGATCGCAGGGAAGACTCCACGCGAGCCACGCCAGCAGGGCAGGATGGTGCGGTGAGCACTTGGCCCAAAGGATTGCCGCATTCCAGTGCCGAAGTCGTCGTCGTCGGGGCCGGCGCGGCGGGCCTGAGCGCCGCCCACCATCTGGCCGAGGCGGGCGTCGACGTGATGATCCTTGAGGCGAACTCGCGTGTCGGTGGCCGGATGGTGACCGACGAGGTCGACGGATTCCTGCTCGACCGCGGGTTCCAGTTGTACAACCCCGCCTACCCCGCCGGGGCCCGGCTGCTCGACTACGAAGCCCTGGATCTGCGCTCCTTCTTCCCCGGCGCGGTCCTGCAGACCGAGGCCGGTCCGCGTTGGCTGGTGGACCCGCGCCGTGCCACCCGATCCAGCGCCCGCAACTGGCGCACCCCGCTCGGCGTGCGGGGCACGGTCCAAACCCTGCGCTACTTCGCCGGATGTGCGGTCACCGACCCGACCGAGTTGCAGCAGCGACCGGACCTGAGCACCCGGGAGGCATTCCGGGCGGCGCACATCAGCGACAAGGCCGTCAGCCGACTGCTCCAACCCTTCCTTGCCGGGGTTCTCGCCGACGAGGACCTGGTCACGAGCAGACGCTTCACCGATCTGGTGCTGCGCTCACTGGTGCGCGGAACACCCGCGGTCCCGGCCAGCGGCATGCAGGCGATCCCCGAACAACTGGCCAAACCCCTGCGAAGCCGTATCTTCCGCGACACCCCCGTGGTCTCGATCGCCCCGGACTCCGTCGCGACCGAAGGCGGGTCGATCTCCTGCGAGGCGGTGGTGCTCGCTGTCGACCCCACCGCGGCCAGCCGCCTTTGGCCGCAGGTGCCGAAGGCGTCGATGCGGGCACTGACCACCTGGTACTTCAGCATCGAAGAGGACGACCTCTTCGGGGGTAAGGCAGTGCTGACACTCGACGCGCGCAAACGCGGCCCTGTGACGAACACGGTGGTACTCAGCTACGCGGCCCCCAGCTACGCCCCCGACGGGCAGCACCTCGTACAAGCGACCGCCGTCGGCCTGCACGACGAGGATCCCACTCAGGTCAGACACCACCTCGCGGAGCTCTATGGCATCCCCACCGGTCACTGGCGGATGGTGGGCCACTACCCGATCGCCGAGGCGCTGCCATCCGCCGTCGCACCGTTCACCACCCGCGGCACCCAGGAGTTCGGCGGGGTGGTCGTGGCTGGGGATCACCGGGACACCCCCTCGATCCAAGGCGCCCTGGCCAGCGGCAAACGCGCTGCCGCCGCAGTCAGGCACAGGCTGGCCTGAGGGTCCCTTGGGCATCGCCTGCGGATGCGCTTGCCAGTAACCCACGTACGGTGGAGACATGGGTTGGAACATCGAGGACATTCCCGACATCACCGGACGCACCTACCTGATCACGGGCGCCACGTCCGGGCTGGGTTTCGAGTCGGCCAAGGCGCTGGCTGAGGCAGGCGGCGACGTCATCCTGGCCGGACGCTCGACCGAGCGCCTGGCGCAGGCGCAACGCAGCATCAACCGCGAGACCCAGAGTCTGCTCGTTGATCTTGCCGACCTCGACAGCGTGCGCAAGGCCGCCGACAACCTTCCGGTCGAACACCTCGACGTACTGATGAACAACGCCGGCATCATGGCCCCGCCTCTGGGCCGGACCGAGGACGGCTTCGAGACCCAGATCGGCACCAACCACCTGGGCCACTTCGCCCTCACTGCGCTGCTGCTGCCGAGGATGGACCCGGGCAGCGACTTGTCACGGGTCGTGACTGTCTCCAGCGGTGCTCACCGCATGGGACGCATGGACCTGGACGACCTCAACTACGAACACCGCAAATACTCGGCCTGGTCGGCGTACGGGCAGAGCAAACTGGCCAACCTGCTGTTCATGGCTGAGCTGGACCGGCGCAGCAGGGCAGCCGACTGGCATCTTCGCAGCGTGGCCGCCCATCCAGGTTTCGCGGCCACGAACCTACAGTTCTCGGGGCCCAAGATCGCGCACAACCCGGTCGGCAGGCAAGTCACGAAGCTGATGAATGCCGTGGCCGGACAATCGGCGCAATCCGGTGCCCGACCGCAGCTGTACGCCGCAACGATGGACGACGTGCGGGGCGGGGAGTACTTCGGTCCCTCCGGACCGTTCGAGTCCCGCGGAGCACCGAGCCGGGTGGGGCGTTCCTCGCAGGCCCAGGACGCCCGGATGGCGGCTATGCTCTGGGACCTCTCCGAGGAGCTGACTGGCGTGCGCTACGACTTCACAGACCGGCCGAACTCCTCAACGTCATAGACCCACAACTGCGCGGGCCAGGATCGCGGTGCCAGCCCAGCCTTGCGCCACAACCCCGCGACGAAGAGCTCGGCAGTGGGCAACTGTTCCCACACCGCAGGCAGGAAAGTACCGCGGCGCCCGGACGCGGCCACCACCGCACCGCAGCGCGGCAGCCTGTCTACGACATCGCGGTAAGAGTCGGCAGGGAACTCCCGCAACTCACCCAGTACTGAGATCTCCACGTCAACGCCTCGCAGGTCCGCAACCGGGTTGAAGCGTGGGTCGTCGAACGCGGCGGCCAAGGCGTGTTCGGCGATGTCCCGACCAAGCGACTGGTAGGCCTCGAGCGCCCCGATACATCCCAGCAACTGCCCGTCCCGGCGCAATGTGACGAAGGAGCAGCCCGGGACCGACAGGAAGTCGGGCAGAACCTGCGGCATCCGGCGGTGACCTGTGGCCAGAGCCTCCTGAATCGTCGCGATGGCCAGGTCGAGCATCTGCTCGCGTTGCTGCGCGGTGTGCATCACACCCCCACCGTGAAGGCGCCGTAACCCACCACCCGGTCGCGCGGCCCGGCGGTGTCCCCCGAGTTGCGCAGATCCAGCAGGCGCACATCCAAGTCGAGCCGGTCTGCTGCCATCAGCATGCCTCGCAGCGGGTAGGCGCCGCATGCGTCGTCGTCCTGTATCGCTGCCCATTCACGCCCGACGATCCGCGACGCCGTGGCACAGTCCTTCTCCAGCGCCGCGTGGTACGGCAGATAGTGCGACAGGTCCGTGGACAGGACCACCACGGTCGTTGGATCGGCCAGAAATCCTTGGAGGACGTCAGCAACCTCATACGGGTCAGCACGTCCCACCAACAGTGGCAGCAGCGTCCAGCCCGGCTCCAATTGGCGCTGCAGGAAAGGCAGTTGAACCTCGAGGCTGTGCTCGGGCGCATGGGGATAGTCGTCCACGGCAACCGGAAGATCGGCTATCGCTGCGGTGTCGATCGGCACGTCCCCCAGAGGTGTGCGCCAGACCTGCGCGGCGGGCGCGACGATGCCGGGCACAGCAACGAAGTGCGCTGGCCCGGCGAGCACGACCCGCTGGGTCTGCGCGCAGGAGCGGTAGGCGTGAGCGGCGACCGGACCCGAGAAGATGTGCCCGGCATGCGGCACGATGATCCCCTGCGGCTGAGCCGATCCCTGCGGTGCGCCAGCCAGGTAACCGTCGACCTCTTCGGCGAGGTCGATCGGGTCCAAGGTGTAGAAGCGCCCGGCGACGGCTGGTTCTCTGATCCTCATATCCCACCCCCTGCTAGAAGTAACCTTTCGACCTTGCCCGATGCGTTGTGCGGGATGGCGTCGAGACGCTCAATCTGCTTCGGGCGCTTGTAGGCCGCCAGCCGCCCGTCAGCCCAGCGGCCGATTTCGTCGGGGGTCGCCTGGCCGGTGTACGCGGCGCACACACGTTGCCCCCAACGTTGGTCATCGCGACCGAACACCGCGATCTCCGTCACACCTGGACACTGCGAAAGAACCGCCTCGACTTCAGCCGGGTACACATTCACGCCCCCGCTGATGATCAGATCCTCACGCCTGCCCTCCAGGTACAGGTACCCGTCCGCAATCCGGCCGAGGTCCCCGACACTGAACGCATCGTCATCCCAGGCGGCATCGGTCTTGATTGGGTCGTTCCAGTAGGAGAACCGGGCGAACTCGGGGGTATGACACCAGATGATGCCGTCGCGGATCTCAAGATGACGACCCTGACGCGCCCGGCCCACGGTCCCTGGCCGCTGCTCCCAGTCCGAGCCTGGGCACACCGTGAACTGGCCCTCCGTGGAGCCGTAGAACTCCCACACATGCTCAACTCCGGCCCACTCGTGCGCTTGGCGTTTGAGCGCCGGTGGGCAGGCTGCCCCGGCGTGGGTGATCAACCGGTAGGGGCTACTCGGCAGTTCCAGTTCGAACAGGCGCTGGAGGTGGCTGGGCACCAGGAACGCATGGGTCGGCCGGTGTTCTGCCAGCGCCGAAGCAACAACGGGCGCGTCGAATCCCCCGGGCAGGATGGCCTTGCCGCCGGCCTGCAACACCAACATCGCGTAGCGCAGAGGCGCAGCATGGCACAGCGGTCCGTGAACCAGGGTGACATCTGCGGCAGTGAACTCCCACTGGTCCAACTCGTCGCGCCACAGGGCTTCGGTGCGAGAGATCGCCGATGCCTTGCGTGTACACACCCTTCGGTCTTCCAGTGGTGCCGGACGTGTAATGCATGGGCCGTCCGAGGGGCCACGCCGACAACTCCGGGGCGTGGCCACGCCATTCGCACAACCCCACCATCTGGGATGCGTCCTCGATCACGACCGCCGCGCCGCTGTCAGCGACGATGTGCTCGCGTTCCGCTGGCGTCAGCATTGGGTTGATCGGCACGGGGACCAGTCCGGTGCGAAGCGCCGCCGCCACGATGGCGATGGTCCGGGCCTGCAGAGCAGCTGCCTGCTGGCGCGGATAACGATGCTCAGGGGTCACCACAGCGACGCGATCGCCGGGCCGCAGACCCATTTCCCCCAAACCCCCGGCAGCGGACTGTGTCATCCGCTGGTATCGGCTGGCTTCCAGGACGAACATGACGCCAGGCTAGCCACGCATCCGGATGGGCAGTCGCCTGCGGCCCCAGGAACCCGCAGTGGGGGCAAAGACCCCCGGTAGCTGCGTGCCGCAGTGGGTGCAGGCGCCGGACGCGTCGAGGTCGTAGGCCAACAACTCGTACCAGTCACGCACGATGAGTGGACGCGCACACGTCGGGCAGAACGTGGTGTCGCCGGCTGAGTCGTGGACGTTTCCCGTGTAGGCGAAGTGCACGCCTTCTGCCATCGCGATCTGCCTTGCACGGGCCAGCGCCGTGGGTGGGGTCCGGGGGACATCCAGCATCTTCCAGTCGGGGTGGAAAGCGCTGAAGTGCATCGGGACGTCCGGACCGAGGTGTTCGACCACCCACCCGGACATACGCGTCAGTTCGTCGTCTGAGTCGTTGTGGTCCGGCACCACCAGGGTGGTCAGCTCCACCCACACGTCGGATTCCTTGACCGCCCACTCGATCGTCTCGAGGACCGCCTGCAGATGTCCGCCGCAGACCTTGCGGTAGTAGTCCTCAGTGAAACCCTTGAGGTCGATGTTGACGGCGTCCATGGCCCCGAGCAACTCCGTCCGCGGGCCGGGCTCGATGTAGCCCGCCGTGACTGCGACGGTCTTGATACCGGCGTCCCGGCAGGCGTGGGCGGTGTCCACGGCGTACTCGAGGAAGACCACCGGATCGTTGTACGTGAACGCGACGCTGGTGCAGCCGTACCGAAGCGCAGCGTCTGCAATCGCCTGCGGGGATGCGCTGTCAGCCAGCGTGTCTATGTCGCGCGACTTCGAGATGTCCCAGTTCTGGCAGAACTTGCACGTGAGGTTGCAGCCAGCCGTCCCGAATGACAGGACAGGGGTTCCCGGCAGAAAGTGGTTCAGCGGCTTCTTCTCGATCGGGTCGATGCAGTACCCACTGGACCGGCCGTACGTGGTGGAGACGATCTGGTCGTTCTCGCGGGCACGGACGAAACACAGTCCCCGCTGCCCCTCGTGCAGCCGGCACGCCCTCGGGCAGACATCGCACTGCACCCGCCCATCGTCGAGGAGGTGCCAGTACTTCGTCTCTGACACCTGACCCAACGACGCGCTCGTGCGCAACTGCGCCCCCACACTTCAAGGGCACCACCGCACCATCACGGTGTCAAGGCTGGGCTGGCTGCACCTGCAAGTGATACGCGTAGTGGCTGTCCATGGCCAGCAGGAAGCCGCCCTGGGCCACAACGGCCGCTCCGTCCCCGCGGTAGCGCTGCTTGCGCAGCAGCCACGCACCGACACTGATGTAGCCCACATCGGCCAAGGTGTTGATCATCAGGATCTTGCGAAGGCGGGCAGGATCCGGGTCCGGTCTGCTGCGCCCGTACATCACGATCGCGGCGTTCACGACACCCCACGCCAGCGTCTGACGCCCGAAGGAGCGGGCGATCTGCGAATGCCCGGCGGCCCAGAGGCCACCTCCGGCGACGATCGACGACGCCGACCAGAGGGTGAAGGTCCGCATGAGGTCCTTGGAGGTGGCCATTCACCCCTCCACGTACGGACAATGCCGGCAACCGTTGTGGCAGCACGATCCGCGTTCGAGGTGATACGCCGCGGTCAGCACGAACAGGCCCGAGTCGGGATCGATGTAGCCGGGCTGCTGGGCGTCGACGGCCGCTGCGTGCAGATCCATTATCTGCTGACGTCGCGGGTGTTCGAGCGCAAGCCGGTCGGGATGCGGTGCCATCGGGTCAGAACGTGCCACCTTGCCATTATTCGGGTGGTCCGACCATGTCCGCCAATGCGCCCATCAGCGGACGCATCCTCTCGAAGTTGGTGCGCACCGTCGACTGCAGTCGTCTGGTCCCCATCCAGGCCTGCGGTTCCCAGGTCCGGGTGACGTGCAGGGTTCGATGTCGAAGCAGGTCAAGGTCCGGATTGTCCTCGTCAACCCCGCGTGGCTTGGTCTTCAGTTGCTCACCGCCGACTTCGAACCCAGCCTTCGGCAGCGGCTTGAGCGTCGCCCGAAGATCAACGGCTCCCGACTCGAGGATGTGCCCCCGGAACCGTTTGACCTGCGCCGGGGTCGATCGGTACCAGCCACCGGCCACCATGAGCCCAGTTGCGCTGACTTGTAGGTACCAGCCGAGGCCGTTCTCGGCGGCGAACACACAGCCCTGGTGATCCTTGATCGGGGCAGCGTCACGGCTGAACCGCATGTCCCGATAGGGCCGGTAGAGATGCGCCGGCCCGAACTCGGGTGCGAGATCTTCGGCGAGTTCACTGAGGGGCTCCCGGACGAACTGCTCGTACTGCGCCTTGTGTTCGGCCCAGAACTCCCTGGTGTTCTCAGCCTCGAGCCGCTCGTAGAACTCGAAGGCTTCGGCCGGTATTCCGTTGGTCATGGCCCCAGAGTGCCAGCAACCAGCGACCCGAGGAACCCCGTGCGCAGCTGGCTGTGGACAGGGGCCCGGCAGGAATCCACAGGGCGACCGGCGCCGCTACTGTCTGAGCATGGTTGGGGATCAGGGCCTGACAGCGCGCGTGGCTGCGGCCTCCGCGGGACGCGACCGGGTTCTGGACGCCGTCAAGGCGATCGCACTTCTGATCGTGATTGTGGGTCACAGCCTGGCATGGCACGTACGCCCGGACGCCTCCGCGGTGAACGTGCTGGAGGACGCCCACGCCCTGATCCCTCTGACCTGGATATTCCAGGTTCTGCCTCTGTTCTTCGCCGCTGGCGCGGTCTCCAATGCCGCGTCGTTGGCCCGGCATGGGCGCACCGGCTACCTGCAGGCCAGGGGCACCCGACTGCTTGCGCCCGTGCTCGTCTACGCCACCGTGTGGACAGTGGTGCTCCTGCCCTTCGGCGGCGCCGAACTTGTGGCCGGAGGGGGCCGGTTCTTGGCGCAGTTGCTGTGGTTCGCGGGTGTGTACCTGCTTGTGGCCACGGCGGCGGTGTTCACCACCGGCTGGGTGGGTAGACCCGCGCTCACGCTGGGGATCTGGTTGATCGCGATCATCGCCGTCGACTTCGTCAGGACAACCGGGTTCGAGTCCTGGGGTTGGATCAACATGCTGCTCGTGTGGGGCTGGCTGCACCAGGTGGGCTACTACCTTCCGCACTTGCGCCGGCGAACCTGGCTGCTCCCGGTCGGCCTCGCGCTGATCGGTCTGGCAGTGGCGATCGCGTTCCTCGGCCCTTACTCCCATTCCCTGATCTCAGTGGCCGGGGTGCCCGGGCTGTCCAACCTGGCACCCCCGAGCCTGGTTCTGGCGGTATTCGGCGCCGGACAGATCCTGCTGCTGGCGGGGGCCTGGGGGTGGCTGCAAGCACTTCTGCGCTCGGACCGAATCTGGGCCGGGGTGGCCCTCATCGGAGCACGTGGGATGGGCATGTACCTGTGGCACATCCCACTGGTCGGCATCGCCGCCGGCACGGCCATCGCTGTGGGCTGGAGCCAACCGCCGCTCAGTGCCGGATGGTGGCTGGTTCATGTTGTTGTCGTCGTGCTCGTCGTGCCCCTGGCCTGGTTAATCGCCGGGTTCGCGGCGATCCCCGAGCGAGGTCTGGGCCGGGTGCACCTTCGGTCAACGTCCGCTGCGCTTGGGTGCGTACTCGGCGGCGCGGCAGTCATCAACATCTCGGTGACAGGCTTCGCCACTCTGGTGGGCACCGGCGCTGTCGGGCTGCCATCCTCGGCGGTGGTCAATCTGGGGCTGGCCTGGCTCGCGTGGCTACTGGTGAACCCGGGCTCACCTCGTAAAGAGCACGCTCAGGCCCAGCAGTAGTGCAGCGAGCGTCAGGACCGGGGGTTCCCAGGTCGCCACTGGGACCCCGTCGCGCAGAACCCGCATCCGATGAGCCGCCGGCACACACCCAAGGATCGTGAGCAGCGCTGCGGGAACCGCCAGGTGCACGAGCCCGACAGTCACCAGGTGGACCGCGCCGATCCCGCCGACCACCAGGACCGTCAAGATCGTGCGCCGCCACGCGAGCCGGGTGCGTTCGGCCTGGGAGTTCACACCAACATGCCGATCAGCACGATGAGCGCCAAGGCCACGATGCCGCCGGTGAGGATGAGGGGTGCCCGTTGGCTGGGCAGCGGGTCGCCGTTCTGCATGGCCGCTTGGACACTTCGCCACTGCCGGTAGGAGGTCACGGCAAGAAGGCCGCCCAGCGCTGTGAAACCGAACGCGGCCACCGCCACCGACCACGTGCTCCCCACGTCAGACATGAAGATCCGGATCCCGATCCCCCCGGCGATCAGGGCCAGGGCGGTGCGGACCCAGGCAAGGTAGGTTCGCTCGTTGGCCAGCGAGTAGCGGTAGTCGGGTTCCTCGGTCACGGGCCGACCTTCCTTCGCACGACGCGTACCTCCCAGGCACGCAGCTCGCCGGAATCTGCGGCGGAGTAGTTCGCGACGACCACCTCCCCGTCGGCGTCGATGGGCAGGTGAACAGTTCCGGCGCTGCAGTTGCCGACGACCAGCAACTGCTCCTGACCCAAGGTGCGCGTGAACACGTACAGGACCGGATCATCGGCGAGCAGTAGTTCGAAAGTCCCCTGTTGGACGACCGGGTCCTGGTGACGCAAGGCGATCAGGCGCTTGTAGAAGGAGTAGATCGAGCCCTCGTCGTCGACCTGAGCCGCGGCATTGATGATTGTGTGGTTGGGGTTGACCGGGAACCACGGCTGACCGTCGGTGAACCCCGCTTGCGGCGAGGCAGTCCATTGCATCGGCGTGCGAGCGTTGTCCCGGGCAACCGGTTTCATCGACTCGACGACGGCGTGCGGGTCCTTCCCTTTCTTCTGGACCTCTTCCCGGTAGTAGTTGATGGCTTCGACGTCCTGGAACTCATCGATCGACGTGAACGGGTAGTCCGTCATGCCCAACTCCTCCCCCTGGTAGATGTACGGGGTCCCTTTGTGCAGATGCAGGATCGTCGCCAACAGGGTCGCCGACTCGTACCAGTACTCCGGATCACCGAAGCGGGAAACTGCGCGGGGGTGGTCATGGTTGTCCCAGTAGAGGCTGTTCCAGCCGGCGTCGGCAAGGCCCTCCTGCCATTTCGCGAGGTTCTTCTTCAGAGCCGGAAGCTCGAGTGGGCGTCGATCCCATTTCGTCGTGCCGTGATCGAGTTCCATGTGCTCGAACTGGAACACCATGTCCAGTTCCCGGCGGGCAAGGTCTGTGATGAGCCGGGCCTGCTCCACACTGATCCCAGGCGTCTCACCCACCGTGAGGAAGTCGGCATCCCGAGGCGCGAAGACCTCCCGGTTCATCTCCTGCAGGAACTCGTGCAGGCGCGGACCGTTGGCGTAATAGGGCGAACCGTCGCCATGGAGTTCGCCGGGTGCAACCTCACCGTCGGGCAGACCGGGCACTTTGGAGATGAAGTTGATCACGTCCAGGCGGAAGCCGTCGACCCCCCGGTCCAGCCACCAGGTCATCATCGCGTAGACGGCCTGGCGCACCTGGGGGTTCTCCCAGTTGAGATCAGGCTGCTTGCGCGTGAACAGATGCAGATAGTAGGCCTGCGAGACATCGTCGAACTCCCAGGCGCTGCCCAAGAAGAAGGAAGCCCAGTTGTTCGGGGGGGCGCTCCCGTTACCTTCTCGCCACCAGTACCAGTCTCGCTTCGGGTTGAGCGGATCTCGCGAGGCCTGGAACCAAGGATGCTCGTCGGAGGTGTGGTTGACCACCAGATCCATGACCAGCTTCATACCTCTGGTATGAAGTCCGGCCACCAAACGGTCGAACTGCTCGAGGGTTCCGAACATCGGGTCAATCGCCTGGTAGTCACTGATGTCGTACCCGTTGTCGTCCTGCGGCGACTGGTGGATCGGGGACAGCCAGATGACGTCCACACCCAAGTCGGCCAGGTAGTCCAGTTTCGAGATGATCCCCCCGATGTCCCCGAATCCGTCGGAGTTCGAGTCCGCAAACGAACGCGGGTAGATCTGGTAAACAACTGCGTTCATCCACCAGTGCGTCACGTGGGAAACGCTAGGGCAGTGCGCCGCCTGAGGCACGACGCCGGACTAGAACCCGTTGAGCTCGTCGACGACCTCGAGCAACTGGCCCTGGTTGTACCAGTTCACCGCGACGAAGTTGGGGATCTGTCCGCGCTCATCCCGGCACTGCTGAACCCGCTCGCCGAGGACCTCGGCAGCGTTCGCTTTCTGGGCGCCGGAGACAAGCGAAGTGAAACCGCTGAGCCAGTGGTTCACCAGGAACAGGTCCGGGTCGGCCGGACCGCGGTTGGGCTTGCAATCGAAATCCTCGACACTCTCGTACGTGAAGCCGGTGTCAGCGACAAGGTCGAAGCCCTGATGTAGGTACGGGTATCGCTGCCCGCCGCCTTCGTTCTCCATCAGGACCAGCAGGCGTTTGCCGCTGTCGACCATCTCGCCCAGAGTCGGCCAGGGCGCCCCTGCGTCGTGGACGTAGGCGAACTTCGTGAGGCCGGCTTGTTCGAGGACGGCAGCCGTATCAGCGGGTGTGACGGCATCCTGGATGAACAGCGTGACCACCTCGCGGGGGTTGGCCTGCATCCACTGCTCAAGGCCCTGCATCTGCGCCAGCAGGTCGGTCGCGCCCAGTTCGCACAACGTGTGGCACATGAACGGCTTCTCCGGGCCCAGGTTCTTGTCCTTGCGCAACCTCTCGATGGTTCGTTGTTCGGCCACGGTGAGATCTGAGGCCTGGCCGTCGGTGAACTCCGACTGGGCGCGCGCCAGGGAACGCGGCGCCGTGACCACGCCGCCGGAGGTCGACTTCTGCCCGTACCAGGTGTCGATCAGGAACACCCGGATCCCGTCGTTCAAGGAGTTGACCAGGCTCGTGGGCTGCTCGGCCAGGAACCAGCCCGGCTCGTCAGCGGCTGACATCGAGTTGTGACTCGCTGGGAAGGCGACTTGGTCGAAGGGCCGGTCGCACAACTGCACATGACCGTTGCACGCATCCGGATCGCCGATGGCCGCCACCGGTTGCTCCTGGGGCAGAGCCGCCGGTAGCGCAAGAACTGCGAGTAGCCCGATCGCGCCCACGCCCGCAAGCACGGGGAGTAGCCAGGTCCACCGCCAGGTGTCGGAGGGCTCATCGCCAGCTCCTGCAATTCGGGCATGCTCGGCCACCCGATCCAGTTCACCCAGACCGATGAGGAACAAGCACACTCCGAACACCACTGCCACCACCGCGAGGGCGGCACCGGGGAAGAACACGAAGCTGGCGCCCAAGGCCACGAGCGCCAGGCCACGCACGATCGACCATCGCGTGGTCCCGGGACGACGCACGAGGCGGCGCGCAATGGCATCGATGCGCTCGTGGACGTGGATGTCGGGGAGCAGGGCGCTGGCGGCGAGAACGACCATCGCCCCGACGACCGCGGTCACCGTCGCACGCAGTCCCAGCGCGCGGCCGAAGACATCGGCGGCCGACGTCAACAACGCCGACGGCAACTCACCGGGATCATAGACACGGCTCGCGACCCAGGCGACCAGCGCCAGGGCCCCCAGTGTCAGACCCACTGCGACCAATGACCAGCCGATCCGCAGCAGAGCGATCCGACGATCAGGGGCGAGTAACAGCCCGAGTATCCAAGCGGCCACGGCCACGACAGGCAGCACCAGGGCCAAGGCGGTGATCGTCTGGAAGACGGGAATGATCCGGGCCGCAACCCCGCCCTGGCCGCCCACTTCGGCCAACGTCACGTCGAGATTGTCAGGAATCTTCTGAGCCAGATCTGGCGAGAAGGCCCCGAGCAGCGACACCGCCGACGAGCCGAGATCTGCGATCGTGAGCACCGCGGACTCAGAGCCTTCCTGCGTCAGCGCGCTGTGGAAGGATGCCACGGCTTTGGTGAACACCGGAGTGAATGCGCTGCTCCCGATGGCCAGTGCCGCGGCTCCCTGCAGGGCGGGCTGCACCGCGATCAGGTCGGGGTCGGCGTCGATCACTACGCCGGTGATCTCATCACCCAGGGCTTTGGCCAGGACCGGGTCCTGACGCATCTGATCGGCCCGGTCGGCGAATCGCTGCCCGTTGACGATGTTGGCGTTCAGGAAGCCGGCAACACTGGCGACGAGGAACAACACCGAGCCCAGCATCAGGGCAACGGTCGACCACCGGGCACTGGTTCGCATCATCACCTCCGGGCACTCACAATAGGGCGAAACACACCTACTCGCGTTCGGTTGACCCAGTACGCAGGTCACCCTTAGTAATTACGCGACTCCAGGTAGCGACGAAGTAACCGCTGCACCAGACTTGAGTGGTGACCAACTCGGTCAGGTCCGGGGGTGCGCCATCGGTATGGAAGCTGGCCATACCCGTGGCGCTGGTCGCCATGCTCGGAATGGCCCTCACAGTCGGAATGGTGCAGTACATGCGACACCAGGTCCGTACGGCTTCTGAATCTGTGGTGGCGAACTCAGTGGGCCGCACTGCTGAGAATGCGGGCCAGTCGCTGGGGGCACTGGACGGCTCGCTGGGTTCGGTCGCGGGACTGTTCACGATCCAGTCCGACCTGAGCAGCCAGCAGTTCGAGGCCTTCGTCGAGCGCACTTTCGGCGATCGCACGGATCTGCAGGCCATTGAGTACGCATCGCTGATCAGCGACGACGAACGTGCCCGGTTCGAGCGCCAACTTCGCAAGGGGGGCCACACGGCCGGAATCACCGACCCCACGCCCGACGGCCTACTTTCATCGTCGGTCCGCCCCCAGTATCTGCCGATCACCTACGTCGCTCCCTCCGACGGCAACGAGGGGGCTGTTGGCCTTGACGTGCTGTATCGTCCCAACACCTCCGAGACAGTGCGCCTTGCCCGCGATACGGGGACAACCCAGTTGGCGGGCCTGACCCGGATCGTGCAGGGTGACACCCCGGCACTATTGATGTACGAACCCCTCTTCTCCCCTGGTGCAGCGCCCGAGACCCTCGCCCAGCGGCGCAGCAAATGGACCGGCATGGCGATCGGAGTACTGCGGATCCGGGAGTGGATGGATACGGCGGCCAGCAGCGCAGACCCGGCGCTGACTTCCCTGGCGCTGATGGACAAGCGGGGGCGGCAACAGGAGCTGTTGTGGACCACCGACCCGGCGATGACGGCCGAAGATGTGCAGGACTGGACCACCAAAGCCTCAGTGCCGCTGAACGAGGGGCAGGAGTTGGTCCTGGTCGGGGCACCGACCGCACAGCTGGTGGCTCAGAAGTCGTCGTGGCGTCCGTGGGTAACCGCTGCGGCAGGGGTGCTCGGCACAGTTGTGCTGTCAGTTCTGCTTTGGAAATGGCTTGATGCCCGCCGCATCCGGCGCACGGCAGACGATCTGCAGCAGGCGACGAACCGGCTGCGCTTCCTGGCCGAACGCGACCCACTGACCGGGCTGCCCCACCGAGACGGTCTGCGCAGTTGGCTCGACGATTGGGGCCGGCGCAACCCCGACCGGTCATTGGCCGTGATGTTCATCGACCTCGACGGGTTCAAGGAGGTCAACACCACATGGGGCCATCCCACCGGGGATCTCGTACTGCGCCAGATCGGCCAACGTCTACTCGTGCTCGCCGGTGATCCCGACTCCACGGTGGCGCGTCTGGGCGGCGACGAGTTCGTGGTCACCCGCGCCCTGGACCGCGGTTCGATCACGGGTCTGGCCACGATGGTGCAGACGCTGATCAGCGAACCGATCGCGATCGGTGACCGCGACGTGCAGCTGACCAGTTCGATCGGGATTGCTGTGCGCCCTGAGGATGGCGTGAACCTCGACACCCTGCTGACCAACGCCGACATCGCCGTTCGCGCAGCCAAACAGCGGCCCTCGGATGCCGTCGTCCGGTTCGACCCCATCATGGCCGCCGAAGGTGCCGCGCACCGCCAGTTGGCCCGCGCCCTGCGCATGGCCATGCGCCATCCCGATCGCCACTTCTTCCTCGAGTATCAGCCACAGATCGACATGCGGACCGGCAAACTGGTCGGCGCAGAGGCACTCGTCCGCTGGCGTGACCACACAGGACGACTGATTTCACCGCTGGAGTTCATCCCGCTGGCACGAGAACAGGGTTTGATGCACGGCTTGGGAAGATGGGTGCTCGATCGCTCCTGCCAGGTTGTGGCCGACTGGCGCGGGACGTGCCCGGCCGTGGTGGCCGTCAATGTGGACACCCAGCAGCTCAACGACGATTTCGCCTCGGTGGTGTCCTCGATCCTGACCGACCGCGGGATTGGGGCCGATGCGGTCTTCGTGGAGGTGACCGAAGGTGCGGCCATGCACGAGGGCGCCCAGCGTGAGATGGACCGGATCCGCGGGCTTGGGGTGGCCATCGCCATCGACGACTTCGGAACAGGGTTCTCGTCGCTGTCACGGCTGGCAGATCTTCCCGCCCAGCAGATCAAGATCGACCGCGCATTCGTCGCCGGACTCGGGATCTCCTCGGAATCCCTCGAAATCGTGCGCACCATCGTGGCGCTGGCCCGCGCCCTGGGGATGGAGACACTGGCCGAAGGCGTCGAGACGCCTCGTCAGGCCCAGATCCTGCTGGCCGAAGGCGTTCACACCGCCCAGGGTTACCTGTTCTCCAGGCCGGTGAGCGCTGCTGTGTGCCATGCCCTGTGGGAAACCGGTGTGCCGGTGCCGGAGTCATTGAAGTCCCATGTCGGCGGGCCACCCCACTAGTGGGACTCGCGCAGTGGCCGCCCCGCCCACAGCGCCGGACCCGGGGCCCGCCCGGTGCGCCAACACAGCGTCCGAATCAGGCCCGGTTCTGCCTGTCCGACCCACCTGCGACACTGGAGTTATCCCCTAATCCAAGGAATCCCTTATGGCCCTGCGCAGCGACCTGCGGAATGTTGCGATCATCGCCCACGTGGACCATGGCAAGACCACCCTGGTCGACGCCATGCTCTGGCAATCCGGCGCCTTCCGCGAGAACGCCGATGTAGCCGATCGGGTCATGGACTCGATGGACCTCGAGCGTGAGAAGGGCATCACGATCCTGGCCAAGCAGACAGCTGTCAAACACGGCGGCGTGACCGTCAACATCATCGACACCCCCGGCCACGCCGACTTCGGTGGCGAGGTGGAGCGCGGCCTCGAGATGGTGGACGGTGTTCTGCTGCTCGTCGACGCCTCCGAAGGACCCCTGCCCCAGACCCGCTTCGTGCTGCGCAAAGCCTTGACCAAGCAGTTGCCGGTCGTACTCGTTGTCAACAAGGTGGACCGCCCCGATGCGAGGATCGCCGAGGTCGTGGATGAGGTGTACGAGCTCTTCTTCGATCTCGATGCCACCGAGGAGCAAATCGACTTCCCCGTGATCTACGCCAGCGCCAAGGCCGGCCGCGCAAGCCTCGAGCGACCTGCGGACGGCGAAATGCCGGACTCACCGGATCTGGAGCCGCTGTTCAGCACTCTGGTCGACACCGTTCCGGCCCCCGAGTACGACCCTGACGGCCCGCTGCAGGCACACGTTACGAACCTCGACGCCTCGGTGTACTTGGGACGTTTGGCCATCTGCCGGATCCGCGCCGGCGAGATCCGCAAGGGCCAGCAGGTGATCTGGTGCCGGGCCGACGGGACCCAGACCACTGCCAAGGTCAGTGACCTGCTGATGACCGACGCCCTCGAGCGGGTACCGGTGGACCAGGCAGGACCTGGCGACATCATCGCGGTTGCGGGCATCCCCGAGATCACGATCGGTGAGACTCTCACCGACCCCAACGACCCGCGCCCGCTGCCCGTGATCACTGTCGACGAGCCCAGCATCTCGGTCACGATCGGTACCAACACCTCGCCGCTGGCCGGTTCCCACGGCAGCAAGATGACTGCGCGATTGATCAAGAACCGTCTGGACTCCGAGTTGGTCGGCAATGTCTCCCTGCGGGTGGCCGACACCGACCGGCCCGACGCCTGGGAGGTCCAGGGCCGCGGTGAACTGCAGTTGGCAGTGCTTGTGGAGATGATGCGCCGCGAGGGCTTCGAGCTCACAGTCGGCAAGCCGCTGGTCGTCACCAAGGACATCGATGGGACGCTGCACGAACCGATGGAGAACGTGACCATCGACATCCCCGAGGACTATGTCGGCGTGATCTCCCAACTGATGGGACTGCGCCGCGGCCGCATGGAGGACATGACCAATCACGGCACGGGCTGGGTGCGTATGGAGTACCGGGTCCCGGCACGGGCGCTGATCGGCTTCCGGACCGAGTTCCTCACCGAGACCCGCGGCACCGGGCTGATGCACCATGTCTTCGGCGGTTACGAGCCGTGGCAAGGCGATCTGCGCACACGCCCCACCGGGTCGCTGGTCGCAGACCGGCGTGGTTCGGTCACCAGCTTCGCGTGCTTCAACCTGCAGGAGCGCGGGACGTTGTTCGTGGAGCCGGGGGCGGATGTGTACGAGGGGATGATCGTGGGCGAGAACGCCCGCGCCGACGACATGGATGTCAACCCGACCAAGGAGAAGAAGCTGACCAACATCCGTTCGTCCACGGGTGAGGAGTTGGAACGCTTGATCCCGGCGAAGGTGCTTTCCCTGGAGCAGGCCCTGGAGTTCTGCCGCCAGGACGAGTGCGTCGAGGTGACCCCACAGACAGTCCGGCTGCGCAAGGTGGAGCTCAATGCCTCCCTGCGCGCCCGCGAGACCGCCCGTCGCAAGGCGCGAGGCTGAGCGGCAACCTCTCAGTGGGCCCCAGAGCAGGTGGGACCTCGACTGTCCGGCCTGCCGGAACGGCTCTAGCACCAGTGCCAACTAGCCTGGTGACATGAGCGACGACGCCCCCTCCGCAGGCTGGTACCCCAACCCCGACGGCACGGGTGGGCTGCGCTGGTGGAGCGGTGTCGGCTGGACCGAGTACACCCGGACCGGCGAGCCGGCCACCGAGCCCACCACGGCGCTGCCCGAGCCCACCACGGCGCTGCCCGAACCCACCACGGCGCTGCCAGAGCCAGCACATACGGAAGCCTTCGACACCAACCCGTGGGGCCAGCCGATCGCTCCGGTCGCACCGACCACTGCGCTTGGCGGTTATGCGGCCTACTCGCCCCCTCCGGTGTCCCCGTTGACCCCGAGCGGGATGCGTCCGCTGTCCGCGATGTTCTCCGACATCGGACGGATCACCCGCCGGGCATGGTTGCCGATCCTGGCGATCTCGCTGATCATCTGGACGGCAGTGGGTGCGGTGATCGGCGCTGTGCTGTTCGCCGTGGTCGATGTCGCAGCCCTGCGACGCGGTCTCGATGCCGTGGGCTCTGCCCTTGAAGCGTCCCCCGACGGCGCCTTCTCGGACACGCAGTCCGACGCGATCATCAACGCTTTCGGTGATGCGTTCAGTGGGTTGTCGCCGATCGGCTGGGTACTGCTGGGGGTCGGGGTCACGATCCTGAGCATCTTCGCGGCCACTGTTCAGGTCGCCGCCGTGAGCCGCCTGTCCATGGACGCGACGACGGCCGGACGGGTGTCCTGGGCCGCCGGGTGGAAGTCCGGCTTCGTCGGAGGATTGCGGCTATTCGGCTACTACCTGCTGCTGATGATCGTGACGACCGTGGCCATCGTGGCAGTCACGGTGTTGATCGCGATTGCCGCGCAGATCGCACCGGCACTGGCGGTGGCCTTGGGCATCCTCGCCTTCCTGGCCACTATTGGGCTGTCCTTCTGGCTGACCGGAAGATTGATGCCGACGGTGGTCCAAGCGGTAGTCGGCCGGCATGCGCTGCGCTGGTCCTGGGCTGCCACACGGGGCAAGGCTCTGGCCGTTCTCGGCCGCTACATTCTCTGGGCGTTCGCGGCATCGATCATCGTCAACATCGTGGTCTCGATCGTCGGCATTCCCGTGGGCCTGATCTTCCTCGGCGAGAGCGCCTCGGGAACGGGCAGCGACGCCCTCGGATCGGCGCTGGCACTCAACCTGATCATGGCCCCGTTCAGCATGGCTCTGAGCGCCATCACGCTGATCGGCATCGTGCCGATCTGGCGCGACCTGTCAGCGGATCCCCAATACCGGTCCATCGACGAGAACGGCCTGCCTATCCCTAATCCGCCCATCAGCTGACCCTGTACTGGTGCCGAGATCGGGGCTACCGTCTTTGACATGGCCCGGCCAGTGCATTTTGAGATCCACGCCAGCAATCCCGAAACCATTCGAGCGTTCTACGAGAACGTGTTCGGCTGGACCTTCCAGAAGTGGGGCGAGGCCGACTACTGGGTGATCACCACCGGCGACGAGGTGATGGGGATCAACGGCGGGCTCACGACCAGACAGGGCCCACCACCCACCGACGGTTCGGCGGTCAACGCGTTCGTCAACGTGATCGGGGTGGACAACGCCCAGCACTTCTTCGACGCTGCCCTCGCCGCAGGCGCGACGGTGGCCCTTCCCGTCGAAAGGATGCCCGGGGTGGGCACGATGGCTTACCTGAAGGACCCCGACGGCAACCTGTTCGGCATCATCCAACCGGAGCCCGGCAGCGGCTGACCAACCCTCAGTGCGGGGGCAAGGAACCGGCAGTCGAACTCGTGGTCAACGCGTCCCGCTCGACCTCTCGGCGGGCGAGCAGAGCCGCAACCTTATCGACATCGACCTCTGAGCCCAACACTTGCGCCAGGACCGGCGCCAGATCGGCCCGGTAGTCGTGGCCCACGGAATGGAACACGCCGGACTGCTGCTGAGCGGCGAACACGAGGTCGAAGATCACCTGCCACCACGTGAGGCCGGGCATCCACGCCATGTCGTCGGGGATGTTGCGACCCCTGGCCCCCTTGAGCCAATAGGGATCGCGCCACGCCAGCTCGCCGTCCCAACGGGTCACCGGGTCGGCATCGTGATCGATGAACCACAACTGAGCGCTTTCATCGCCTTTCATCTGTGCCCATCGGTCCAGGTGCACGACGTTGGGACTGTGGAGCAGGTCATTGCGCAAGGACGGTCCGCCCGGCGTTCCGACACTGACTAGGGCATCGATGCCATCGACACGTCCCTGGTCATCAACCCGTGACGGGTTCAACTGCAGCGCTTCCTGTGCCACCCGAGCGCCCAGGCTCTCGCCGTACATAACGATCCGCGGTGCCGAGGAACGCCCAGCCAACCGCTCAAGGATCCCGTCAAGCAGCAGTCGCACGGTCTTCGCACCGAGTTCCACCCGGGGCAAGGACAGCATCGAGGGCAGCACGCCGTACTGCACCACGACACTTGCGCAGTCCCCCCGCGTGAAGCATTCGATCGCTTCAGCGGCGACGTAGTCGGCGTATCCAGAGCCAGCCGGACTCATGATCAGCAGGGTTCCTCGATCGAACCCACCCAGCCGCTCGAGGTCGGCCAGCGCAAGATCCACCCGTTCCTCAACGGTGGCGGCGCTGTGCAGCCCGGCGTACACACGGATGGGTTCGATGGCGTCGCCGTCCACGCTGCGGATCTGCTCGGCTGGCGTGCGCAGACTGACGAAACGGCGGCCATCACGTGCCAGGGTGTCGTAGGCCACCCCCGACGCCGGACCACCCGAGACGTGGCTGTTGTCCGGAGCATCGACCAGAGCCGGATCAGCCCGGGTGCCGACTTCCCGCAGGAGACGAAGGGCCACGGTGGCCCCAGCAGCAGCGGCTCCTGCTACCCCGGCAGCCGCCGCCAGCCCCACCGCCGACGACCACCCGAGCGGCGGTCCCCCCCGCCTGCGGGCCAACGCATCCCCTGCAGATCCCAGCGCAGCAGCCGCCAACACCGGCGCTTGCGCAAGGGCGAACCCCGCCAGCGATCCGGCAGCGACGGCCACTGGAGCATTCTGCGGGCGCGGATCCCACTGCGGGTAGGCGCCACGCTGCGCCTTGACGTGCGTGAGCGCCCGCGCAATGGCCACGGCGGAACCGGCCGCGCTCAGCCACCCCGCGGCGGGCAGTCTGCGATGCCGGCCGGGCAGCGTCGCAAGTCCCATGGTGGCCACGCAACTACCTGTCACCAGGACCTGGTGCTGGGTCGTGCGCGGAACCAATGTCGGTCGCAGCGACTCCACCGCACCCACGGCCATCGCCGCGATCTGTACCGTCGTCACCTCAACATTCTCCCGGGCATCACCAACAGTTGCCTCCCCGGGGCCAGCGCGTCAGGCTCAGAACGTGAACGAAACACTGACCGAGGCGCAAGTGGCCGCTGAGCTGACCAACCTGGCGGGCTGGACCGGCTCGACCGCCTCACTCGAAAGACGCATCGAGTTCGCCGACTTCCCCACGGCCATCCGTGCCGTGGTGGCCGTGGCCGAGGCGGCGGAGGAACTGGATCACCACCCCGATATGGACATCAGGTGGCGCACTGTGGTGTTCACGTTGTCCACCCACTCCGCCGGCGGAGTCACCGGTCTGGATGTCCAACTGGCCCACCGCATCAGCGACATTGCGGCATCCTTGGGCTCATGAACTCCCCCAAGGGCTTCCAGCGTTTGCTGGATGTGGCCTTGGCGCTGACCAGCGCCGGACGGGTCGGGCTTACGACCACAGTCCTGATGCAGCGGGTGGGATATCCCGACACCGAATCCGGCAAGCGGCAGATGATGCGCGACCTCGACGATCTGCGCGCCGTGGGGCTGGTGATCGAAAACGCAGCGGCGCTTGGCGAGGATGCCCGCTACGTGCTCAAGGCCGGGGACGTCAGGTGGCGCGTGGAGTTCAGCGCCGAACAACGCACGGCGCTGCAGGCGGCACTGGCAGCTGCCGACGAGGGCGGGCAGGTCGCCGTCGCCCGCAAACCGTTGCCGGTGGACCTCGACCGGGTCAGGGAAGCCGTGCGGACCCACTGCGTGATGCGTTTCGGCTACAACGGCAAGCAGCGTGAGGTCGATCCGCAGTCCTGGCACTGGTCGGCCCACGAACTTGTGGTGACCTGCTGGGAGCCCGCGACAGGGATGTTCAAGAGCTTCACCGTCTCCCGGATCCAGGACCTGCACATCGGTGCGCCCGGGTCCGCCCGGCCTCCCGCCGACGTCGAACGCCCCCAGTTGGACCCCATCACCTGGAAGGTCGATCCCCCTGTGACGGCCGAACTGGAGTGCCCCGGCTTCCAGCAGGACGTGATCGACTTCGTGGGCGGTCAGGCGGACGGCGACCTCGTACATGTGGAAGTCACCAACCGTCTGCTCTTCCTCGCTCGTGTCATTGAACTGGGGTCCCGGGCCCGGCTGCTGGGACCGCAGGAACTGCGCGATGAACTTCGCGCCTTGTTGACGGTGGCCCTATGAACACGCGCGCGTCGGACTCCTTCGCCCGGCTCTCAGCCGTCCTGAACCTGCTGCACGCCCACCCGGGCGGTCTTCGGATGGACTTCCTGGCAGGCCAACTAGGGGTCCCACAGGCGAATCTGCGCCAGGAGATCCTCGACTTCTACGTCGCCGACACCCTCGGGGTGCGTCCGGACACGATCGTCTTCGTCTCCGCGGACGGTTCCGAAGCGGATCCCAGTTCCGCGGAGGTGGTGCGCGTGGTCAGCGAGACCCCCACCGCGGAGATCGGGGTCGAGCTGCTGTCACCACAGCAATGGCTCGAGGTGTACGACAAGGCCGCACGGGTGCGCGAGATGCAACCGGACGACGAGGCTCTGGACTCGGCGGTCAACATCATTGCCGAGCGGATCCTCACCGGTGTCCCCAGGCGTCCCGACAGCGATATCGGTCGTGACTTGGCCTCGGCGGTGAGTAAACGGCTGGCAGTTCGCACTCGAGTATTCGCGCGCATGGAAGCCGGGAGTGGTCACACCTCTGGTGAATCCGCTGCGGTTGGTCGAGACCGCGCGTGGATGGGAGTTGGACGCGCTGACCCAAGAGGACCAACTGCGCACCTACATCGTCGACCGGATTCGCTCAGTGTCCGTGACCGACCAGACGTTCGAGATACCGCCGGGAATCACGCAGCGCCTGGCCGAACACCGGCGCCTGACTCAGGTGGACCTCGTGGTTCCACACGGGTACCTGTGGGTGGTCGACCGGTACGCGGAGAGCAGTCACGTGACCGGCCAGGACGAGGGTGACGTGCAGGTGAGCGCCCAATTCCTGCCACCGGTGGCTGAACGGGTGGGCTTGATCATCGTCACGGCCCCGAACGCGTTCGTCGTCGGACCGGATCAGTACAAGGACGCAGGGCAGCGGATGGCGGACGTGATTCTGACCCACCACGGCCTGCGCTGACCAAGCCCGGTTCGCTGTCGCCATTGCCCTTTCGGACATGGATGGCAAACTAGGACATATGCGCATCGCCAACGACGTCACCGACCTGATCGGCAACACCCCCCTGGTCCGGATCAACCGCATCGACGAGGGCGCCGGGGCCACAATCACGGCCAAACTCGAGTTCTACAACCCCGCCAACAGCGTCAAAGACCGCATCGGTGTGGCCATGCTCGACGCGGCCGCGGAGAACGGCCTGCTCAATCCGGACACCGTGATTGTGGAGCCGACCAGCGGAAACACCGGGATCGCCCTGGCGATGGCCTGCGCGGCGCGCGGAATCAAGTGCGTGCTGACAATGCCGGAGACCATGAGCATGGAACGCCGCATGCTGCTGCGGGCATTCGGAGCCGACCTGGTGCTCACGCCCGGCCCCGATGGAATGGGCGGAGCGATCGCCAAGGCTGAGGAATTGGCCAAGGAGAACGAGAACTACGTAATGCCCCAGCAGTTCGCGAACCCGGCCAACCCCGCCATCCACCGCGCGACCACTGCGGAGGAGATCTGGCGCGACACCGACGGCAAGGTCGACATCTTCGTCTCGGGGGTCGGCACGGGCGGCACCATCACCGGCGTCGGACAGGTCCTCAAGGAGCGCAACCCCGACATCCAGGTGATCGCGGTCGAGCCGACTGCGTCGCCGGTCCTTTCCGGCGGGGCCAAGGGCCCGCACCCCATCCAAGGGATTGGCGCCGGATTCGTCCCCGAGATCCTGGACACCGGCGTTTACGACGAAATCATCAAGGTCGAGTCCGACGACGCGATGGAGACCGCTCGCCGGTCAGCCCGGGAAGAGGGCTTGCTCGTAGGCATCTCCTCGGGAGCGGCACTGTGGGCGGCGATCGAGGTTGCCAAACGCCCGGAGAACGCGGGCAAGTTGATCGTGGTGATCATCCCCAGCTTCGGGGAGCGCTACCTCAGTACCCCACTGTTCGCCAACCTCGCCGGCTAACTCTGGGCCCCGCCGGCGGTTGAGTACTGCCGAGCCTAGATACCGGCTCCGTCTGCGAACGTCTCCACCTGCGTGCGTGCTTGCGTCACGAAACTGCCGGGCCGCAGGTCGGAGGTGACCCAGGTGCCGCCGCCTATGACCGTGCCCTTGCCGATGGTGATCCGGCCCAGAACAGTCGCGCCGGAGTAGATGACGACGTCGTCCTCAACGATCGGGTGCCTGGGCAGGCCTTTGGGCACACCGTCCAGTTTCTTCGCCCCGAGCGTCACGTGCTGGTACAACCGCACGTTCTCACCGATCACGGTCGTCTCCCCGATGACGACACCGGTTCCGTGGTCGATGAAGAACCCCCCGCCGACAGATGCCGCCGGATGAATGTCGATGCCGGTTTCCGCGCGGCCCAGTTCGGAGATCACGCGCGCCACGAACGGCACCCCGAGGCGATGCAGACTGTGGGCGATTCGGTGGTGCATCATGGCGTGGATCCCCGGGTAGCAAACCAGGACTTCGGCGACGCTGCGAGCGGCCGGGTCACCCCGGTAGGCCATCTGGATGTCCGAATCCAGCAGCCTGCGGATCTCCGGTAGATCCTGCGCGAAACGTCCGACGAGGTCGTCACACTCCACGACGGTCTGCCCCGAGCGACGCTGGAAGGCCAACTCCGTGGCGACCTCCCCGGTCAAGTTGCCGAGGGCCGACTCCAACATCCGGCGGACGAATGCGCCCACGTCACCGCCTGCCATCCCGAGGCGCTGCGGGAACAGGGCCTTGATCAGGTGGTCGGTGACTTCGGACAGGACCGCGCGGGACGGCAGTTCTCCTTGATCGTCGGTGCGTAGTTCGGCCAGTGCCGTCAGCACCTTGTCGTCGGCTCTCATATGTCGAAATCCGTGAGGACCTCTTGAACGTCTTCGGGGAAGTCCTCGATCTCCTGGATGCGCCGCAACTCCAAGACGTCCCCCGGCATGGCCGGGCACCTCTTCGCCCAGGCGACCGCTGCCTCATGGGACTCGACCGTGAGAATCCAGTAGCCGCCGACCGCACCCGCAACCTCGGTGTTGACCATCGACGCCCCATCGGCGCCGAACTGCAACCGGACACCTTGACCCGGGGGATGCAACCCGTTCAGCGACTCGAGCACACCAGCGTGCGCAAGATCGGAGTTGTACGCCATCATCTTCGCGACCATCTCCGCCGAGGGCATCGGGTCAGCGTCGTCCGTGCCATAAACCGCTGGGATCATGAACATCACGTAGCGCATTGCCACTCCTCGTCGTCGAACCGTAAGCCTAGTTGCGAGAAGCCGACATCGACCACCGCCCGAACGGTCCCCATGGTGAAATCCGACAACTCAGTTGCCGAAAATCAACATCGCCTGCCCAGACGACCTACTGCGGCATCACGTAGGAGTCGGAAAGCGCGAGCACCTCGTCGACGAAGGCACTCTCCGCCTCGGCGTCGATACGCGGAGCCCGGATCAGGCCCAAGGCACCAGCCCGCTGGGCGTCGCTGGCCGAGGCCTGCCCGTGCAGGGTCACCGCCATGTCCGACACATCCTGGACGAAGACCGCGAAGATCCGGTCAATGTGCGCCTCACCCAGACCCGGCATCGCACTGACCGTCCCCGGGCGCTGCTGACCGGCCGACTCACACACCAACTGCGCGTAGACGACCTGCGTGAACAACTGCCCCAAGGTGAGCAGGAAGTCAAGGTCCTTCTGCTGTTCGGCACTTGGGGGCGCGGACATGATCAGCTGCGTGAACGCGTCCACCTGCTCCAGGAAAAGAGCCACGTTCGGCAGGTGCTGGTACTGCTCCAAGGCCGGCCGCCACGGTGCGAACGTGATCTTGCCCAAGCCGGAGGCGTGTCCTTGCCGGAACAGGTAGCCGTCGTCGGCCGCGTCCTGACGCATCGGGACCTGCGGGTAATCCCCGGTCGCCATCAGGTACTGAGGCAGGAACTTCAATACCAAAGCAAGGTTCACGTGGACCGTGCCCTCGAGTTTGGGCAGGGCGCGGATGTGCCCGGCGGCCTGCTCGAAGTAGGTGTCCTTCTCGAACCCGCGCGCGGCGATGATCTCCCACAACAGGTCGATGACCCGCTCGCCCTCGCTGGTCACCTTCATCTTGGTGATGGGGTTGAACAGCAGGAACCGGCGGTCGTCGTCGGAGGCTTCGCGGAAGTAGTCGGCACTGCGAGCCGAGTAGAGTTTCATGGCCAACAGGCGGGCATACGCGTCGGCGAACATCCGGCGCACATGCGGGAAAGTCGTGACCTTGGTGCCGTACAGCACACGGTGGTCGGCGTGGGTCACTGCCTCGTAGAAGGAGTGCTCGCAGATGCCGATGCTCGCCCAGCCGAGGTTGACCTTGCCGACGTTGACCGTGGCCAGCGCCGCGTCCCAGGCGGCCTTGCCGGTGTGCAAAATGTCGGCCCGCGTGACGGGGTAGTCGTGCAGCGCGAAAGCCGAGACGTACATCTGGTCGGCCACCACGTTCTTCTGCAGTTCGTATTCGGGGGCCTGGGTGTCGACAAGGAAGAACACGTACTCCCCCGAGTCGGCGAACTTGCCGAACACGCTCAGTCGGCCCGCCACGTTGCCGTTGCCGATGTAGTACTTCGGACCGTTGGCCACCCAGCCGTTCTCGGTGGGCGTGAGGATCATGTCGGTCGAGTAGATGTCGGCGCCGTGGGTCTGCTCCGACAGCCCGAACCCGAAGATCGAGCCCGACTCGAGCAGCTTCCCGACCAACTGCTTGGCCTCTTCGTTCTCACTCATCCACACCGGGCCCAGCCCCAGCACGGTGACCTGCCAGGCGTACCAGTAGGACAGCGAGTAGAAGCCCAGGATCTCGTTCAGGTCGTTGATCCGGGCGGTGTCCCAGCGAGCGCCCTCCCCACCCACAGCCGCGGGGGTGCCGAATGCGGCCAGAATCCCCTCTTTGGCGTTGAAGTCGAGGAAGTCCTGGTACCAGGCGCGTTCGTGGAAGTCGTTCTTCATCTCGGCCAGGCCCTTGTTCTCGAAGAACTCGATCAGGGCCTTCAGCTTCGCCTGCGTCTCGGGGTCGTAGGCCGACGGGTCATACGTGTGCGGATTGAAGAGCATGACCCCAAGGTACCCGCGGTTGCGCCGCACCGGTCCAACTGGTCTTGCTCGCCCGCTTTCGGTGACTACACGACCACTGACTGCGCGTCCAGTCACCCAAAGCTCACAGAACCCGGCTTGGCGACCCGGCACACTGGACCCATGTGCCGAAACATCACCATCCTGCGCGGCCTTGAACCGCCCGCTACCGACATTGAGATCCGGGCGGCCGCCGAGCAGTACGTGCGCAAGGTCAGCGGAGTAGCCAAACCGAGTCCCGCCACCCAGGACGCCTACTGCGCAGCTATCGAAGCCGTCGCCGCAGCCACCACCACGCTGCTCGCAGGCCTTCCCCCACGCCGGCAACCACCGCGCACCCACCCACCGCTGCGCAGGCTGGGTCTCATCGCCCCCTGACCCGGCGAAGGGGTTGACCCGCGGATTGTTGCGTTGTTCCCGGTCGCGCGTCTGGATCGTCGCGTTGTTGCTGGTTTCTGGCCAGAGAACCCGCCACAACACAACACTGGCGCTTCCACCGCCGCAACAACGTCACAAACGGGCGGCGGAAGGACGGACCTCGCCGCGTCAGACCTCGACCCCCGCCTCAGTACTCCGGAACAACGCGGCCCAGGCCGTCAGCAGCCAGGCCGCCACGAAACCGATCACCAGCCAGGTGGTGAACGATGCGACCCATCCGCGCACGAAGAAGGCGTTGAGCGCTGAGACCAGCCACATCACCAACAGCACCAACATCGTGATCGCCACGGTCCCCAGGTAACGCACGGGCCGCGAACGAATGGCCGCGAAGTTGGCGCCGAGCGGATTGCGAACCCCCGCAGCTGCAGCCACTGGCACGAACGGTGTCACTGCCAACAACAGCACCCCCGGCCAGAAGTACAGCGCCAGACCGATTGTGATCACCACAGTCCAGCCCACGACCCAGAGGGCGAACAGCGCAAACCGCGTCCCCCGCAGATCTCCCAGACTGCTGCGTTCATCGACACTGCGCACGGCGATGTGCGCCATAAGCGCGAACGCCAGAAGCAGCAACGCCGCAGAGATCCCGACGGCCAGCCAGAGCGGCGACAGCGCGAGCAGCGACGACTGCACAAGCGCATTGAGCACTGACACCACCATGAACGGCAGGAACCCGCGCCACATTCGCACAAGACCGGTTCCTAGGACGGTCCACCCGTACTGCTTCTCCGCAACGCTCATGGCAGACGCTCCCCGGCCGCTTCGATGACATCCTGGACCGGACCGGAGAAGATCTGCTCCCCGTCCACGGTGATGGTCATGATCTGCGGCTCCACCTGGGGCACCGACACCGCAATCGGTTTCTTGTCCAACGTTGTCCCCTCGCAGGTGAACTCCTGCTCGTTCTCCACGCACTTGGGCGCGGCCAACAGCGGAACGTTCTTCTGCAGCAAGACGTCGTCCGCGGCAATCTCAACAGTGGCCAAGGGCCCGCCGCTAACCTGCTGCAAAGCATCGACCTGCGAACACCCGACGAGCAGGGGCGCCGCGAGTAACCAAGCCCACCGCTTCATGCCGACACCTCCCCGGCCACGATCCGCGCTTTGGCTGCCAGCGCCGCCTTCTCCAGGTCGGCATCGGCGATCGCTGAGAGGTCGAACGGCGCCGGGAGCAACAACTCGCAGTTGCGGTCCAACGGCGAGCCCAGTCGCATCGGCGGGTTCTCGATCCAGTCGTTGGCGGACAATTGCCGACTCAGCGACGCCAGCCCCTCCTGGCTGTAGTCCGAGGCCGTCCAGTCCGCCGACGAAGTGTGGTCCAGCGAGGTCGTGAAGATCGACATCGTGCCGTCCCGGTTGTCCACCAACTCGACCAGTTGTTGCTGCTGCGGGAAGTCGATGCATGAGGCCGTCGTGACCTCCCAGAACCCGCCGCCACCAGGTTTCGGGTGCGCGATGATCGTGTTGATGTGGGTGTGCCCGTTCATCCATGCAACGCAATTGGGGTACTCCTGCAGCATCGCCACGAATTCCTCGGCGTGGATAAGCCGCTGGGTTGGTCCAATAACGGGCTGGGCTTCGTTCTCCAAGGTCGTGCTGTTGTGGTGACTCAGGACCAGGCAGAGCTTGTTCTCGGCGGTAGCCTGCTCGAGGCCCGAACGCAGCCAGTTGAACTGGTCCTCGGGCACGGCCCCGTCCGGGCCCGCGACCTGGTTGCACGTGTCCAAACCGAATGCCCTGACATGCGGGCTCAGATCGGCGACCCAGTAGGTCTTGCCGGTGTCGACGTTGTCCTGGGTGAAACCGTGGCCCACTGGCCCCGGCTTGTCCGGCGACTGCAGATGCGCCTGCATGAACTCCACACCCTCAAGCAGTTTGCGCTGCGGGTCGGCGGTCACATCCTTGACTCCGGACTGCATGCCGTAGTTGACCCGGATGTTGTGCAGGAACTGGTTGACCGGGCTCAGTTCGTTGGCCCAGCCGCCCAGGAAGTTGGCCGCGAACGGCTGCCACACAGCGGCCTTTCGATCGCCGATGGCAAATCTGCGCAGAGCATCCGACATGACCAGGGTGCCCAGGAAGTCCGTGTCGTGGTTGCCGTACACGGCGTACCACGGGGTGGCCAGCCCCACCGACTCCACGGTCTGGCTCACCGCCGCCTGCAGCATCCCGGGAATGGTCGGGAAACCGAAGTCCCCGTAGGGATCACCGGCCGGGTCCTCCGGGTGATAGGCGAACGTCGACTCGGCCCAGACCTGCACGCCCTCGTAGACCCCAGGTTTGCCGGAGTTGGGAGTGACCGGGAAACCGTCCAGCAGATCGATGTACCACTTGAGTTCCAACGCGGAGATCATGTCGGCGCTGTCGCCGGTGTTGAAGGCTGCCATCATCGGGGCGCCGGTCAAAGGGCTGAACTGCGCGGCGCGCATCGCTTGCACCATTGCCGCGACCACATTGACTGTAAGCGTGTCCTGCGGCCGGAACGAACCAGCCCACAGCGACGGGCTCTGGCCGACCATGACGTCCAGCCGCGCGGGTGACTGGGCGTCCATGATGTGCATGTCACTGAGGTGGCCCAGGTACGCAATCGTGCGGCGACTGCTGGCACGGCCCGGGCGCGCAGCACGCCCAAGCACGTCGTAGCGGGGGATGTACGGCTCCCCCGAACCTGCGGTCAGGTGGCGGTACTGCCGGTACTTCGGTGAGGTCAGCCGGATGGTCTGTTCAAGGGTGGTGGGAACGTCCGCGGGTTTGGTCGGCTCAGCCAGACGGGCCGCCAGGCCCTGTTGCGGAACTCCTAGAGCTGCGGCCAGTCCCGCGCTCGCACCAAGAAACCCCCGACGTGAAAGTCCCGCCATCTGCGCCTCCGACTGCGTGTTTCAAGGCAGCCTGACAGGTGTTCGGCGTTGAGGCTAGCGTGACCCGCTGGGGACCTCCAGCTCTTCGAGGCTGGTGGCGGGTTCGCCCCACGGCTGGTCGGTGAGCATGGCAGAGAAGTAGCCGATGAGTTCCTCGTCGGTGATTGGATCGACCATGACGGTCATGCGCTACCCCTGCCCTCGTCAGACTTCAGGGTAGCCCCGTTCGACGACCTCGGGAACCAACAAAGACCAAATTTACGAGGACCTGAACTCATCGAATCCTTCGCGACACAGCAGTCGGAACGGGCTCAAGAACGACTTCGAAAGCCACCTGCTGTTTCGTGTACGGATTGCGTGCCCACAGCAGCACGCCACCGTCGGTATCGGACACCCGGATGGCAATCTCGTGACCCCGGTTCGCGGCCTTGACCCGACCACGCGCCTGCCTGCGAAGCCCTTCCAACGAACGCCTGCCCTCCAGGCTGGCCGCCAGGAACCGGATATCCGTCACAAGGGCGACGGCGTCGGTGGCCCGGACCCACGCGGCCTGACTGACCACCGATGTGCGCCCGGGACGTTCGATCTGCGGTCGCCCGTAGGACCACCGTGCGTAGTTGTTCACATCCACACCAGCCCGGCGGGGACCGACAACACTGGCCGACCCGGAGGTGATCAGCCCCTGGGAGACCTCGAGCACCGACTTGACCTTCACGGGCAGTGCCGGGTCCTCGATCCGGTAAGACGAGACTCCAGGTCTCGACGTCGCCAACGACAGTGCGGTCCACCGTGGCCTGCGCACCGGTGGGGAGCAGATGCGAGGCGCAACGTTGGGGTTGTGAAGGCACAAGGGTCGAGTCGAGATCCACGAACCTGTCAGGCGCGAGCAGATCCGTGCGCAGGTACTTGTCGAAGGCGCGCGAGGCGATCACGCCGTACTGACCACGGCTGAGCACCCAGGGCCGCTTTCGGAAGCCGAGGTAGCCGGCCGCCTGCTTGACCTGGGCCTTGCGCAGGCGCGCGTCGAGGACAAACCCGCTGCGGTCGAAGGTCCCCTTGCCGCGCTGCACCAGCGTCGGCCATCCCGTGTCCAGCACCCGGCCCGAGACTGGGTCATAGCGCTGCTCCTGAACGACTCGCCCCGTCTTCTTCAACTGCAGGCGGACGGTTCCACCCTGTTCGAAAGCGGCCCGGGATGCGTTGCACAGGTTGTTGAGTTCGGCGACCGCCTGGTCGACCGGCACCGGGTCGGCATGGGCCGGGGCGACCGCCAGCAGGCAAACTGCAGCGGTCAGCAAACCCGTCGCCCGAATCACCTGGCCTCCCCGCCGCGCCCGCGGCCTTGCGCGGTCGTAATCACAGTGTGCATCTCAGCTTTCACCTTGCGTGCACCGGCACGCCAGATCGTGCTCACACTTGCTCGAGGAACCCACCGGACTGATGGGCCCACAGGGCCGCATAGATCCCCCCACTGGCGAGCAGTTCTGCGTGGCTGCCCTGCTCGGTGATCCTGCCGGCATCCATGACGAGGATCCGGTCCATGGCCTGGATCGTGGAGAGCCGGTGAGCGATCACCAACGTCGTGCGACCGGCCATGGCGCCGGCTAAGGCGTGCTGGATGTGGACCTCACTCTCAGAGTCCAAGGCACTGGTCGCTTCGTCCAGCAGCAGGATGCGGGCATCCTTCAGAATGGCGCGGGCAATGGCGATCCGCTGGCGCTGGCCACCGGACAGTTTGACTCCGCGCTCACCGACCAACGTCTCGAACCCGTCGGGCAATGACTCGATGAAGTCCGTGGCATAGGCGCGCTGCGCTGCGTCGCGCACCTGCTCGAAGGTCGCACCCGGCAGACCGTAGGCGATGTTCTCCCGCAGCGTCCGGTGGAACAGCAGCGGTTCCTGCGGCACGTAGGAGATCTGCTGGCGAAGGCTGCGCTGGGTCACCTGGGCGATGTCCTGCCCATCGATGAGGATCCGCCCGGCTTGCACGTCGGAGAAGCGCAGGAGCAGTCGTGTCAAAGTGGACTTGCCGCTGCCGGAGTGCCCGACAAGGCCGATCTTCTCGCCAGCCGCTACGTGCAGTTCGAAGTTCTCGAACAGCGGGTCGTCGAACTGCCCCTCGTGGCCGAACGTGAGGCGCTCGATGTCGATTGCCCCTCGCGTGATGCGCAACGGGACGCCTGACCGGTCCTCCACCCCGACCGGCAGGTGAAGGATCTCGACCATCTCGTGGGCGTCACCGATGACCTTGTTGTAGTTGCGGATCACCTCATTGATCGACCACAACTGGCTGGTCACCGTCAACGTGTAGGTGACCGCGAGGTACACCGGACCGATGGCGATCACGTCGTACTGGGCCGCGAGCACGGCTGCGGCCACGGCCCCGGTGTTGATGATGGTGATCACCGAGGCATAGCCAGCGCTGAACTTCAGGAAGGAACGCATCACGTCCAGGTCGCGGGCGGTTCGGATCTGGGCCACTTCGCCGGCGGTGTCGCGCTCATCGGGCTCGGAGCCCTGCGCCTTGACTGCGGAGATGTTGGTCATCACGTCGGCCAGGAAACCGGTCATGCGGTTGGCGGCGTGGGCCTCCGCGACGGTCAGATCCTGCATGCGCCGGGTGGCCGCGAACACCAGGGCGATGAAGACCATGGACATTGAGAACAGGAACAGCGCGTAGGGCCACATCACGAATGCCAGAACAACGCTGGCCACCATGACGCCGGTGAAGATCGGCACCAAGGCCCACACGATCGTGTCCCAGAACATCTCGAACGCACCCAGCAACTTGTTGGTCTGGGAAACCAGGGACCCGCTGAAGCGGTTGGCGTGGAAGGCGACGCTCTGGTCGGTGAGGTGGTCGAACACCTGCTGGAACAGCAGCGCCATCCCCTTGACTTCCATCGTCCACGTCGCCCAGAGCACGATCCGCCAGGCGATGACGGTGCCCACGATCTGGCTCATCAGGTAGCCGAGAACCAGCGGCCAGGAGTTCGCCCAACTCACGTCACCGGTCTGCATCTGGTCCAGCAGCAGCGAGATGAAGAACGGCCCCAGGAACTGCCCGATCCCAACGGCGAAGGCCGGGCCAATGATGGCCACGATCCTGCGCCCAGGGGTCACCCCCGCCACGTCCCAGAAGAGGCGCAGCGAAGCGGAAGAGGTGGAAACGGCCATCTCTTGATCCTGCTTCGAACCGGGGCCTGGACTCAACCGGGTTTCATCCGCCCGCGTTAGAGGTTGTCCTGTTGGTTAGAGAATCCACGCGTTGTTTCGCTAACCAACAGCACAACCTCTAACCAGGACAAACCCGGCCCCGTGACACACTCTGTCCCGTGAGCGCGAACGAATTCCTCGACCGAGTCATGCCGCACGTCACCGACCTGGGTCGCGAGAAGTACCACTCGGCATCCTGGCGGTTCGAGAAGCGGCCCACCTCCGAAGGCGTGGGCCTGCTACCACATGCGGATACCGATGTGGAACTCATGGCCGCGCACATCCTCGATGTCGAGGCCTACCCGGAGAACGTCAAGTACGTAGAGGGGATCGAGGTCATCGAACGCCGATCCGACACCGACGTCACGTATATCCAACGCATGCACCTGCCGCTATTGGGCCGCATCCAGGTGCAGATCAACCTCTCGGACTACGGCGATCGCGACGGTTTCCGGGTGATCGCGTGGGATCAGGACGACGAAGCCACGGCGGCCCTGGACAAGAAACAGGGAGCGCGCACCGCCTACAACCTCGGCGCCTGGCTGCTGGCCGAAGATGCGGTCGGTTACGCCCTGGCGTCAGCACCGCTCAAGAGCGACGTCGGGACGCTGAAGTACATGGCGATGACCAAGGGCGCTGACGCAACCGCCGGTGAGGTGCTCAGGCAGAACATCGAGGGAATGATCGCCTGGGCACACCGGGGCTGATCAGGACGCGACCAGCTTGCCCAACTTACGCAACTGGAAGGCCCGCACCACGTCGGTGATGCCCTGCAGCATCGCCCAGACCCCTGCGAACACCAGCAGGATGTAGACCCGCTCGAAGAGGAACTGCCCGGCCACCCAGAAGGCCAGCACGAACATGATGATCCCCGAGATCAGTCCCAGCCACCACAGGTCGTTGGTCTCACGGGTGGTGAATGCTTCGATGACCCAGAAGATGGCCACGAGCAAGAACAGGAAGCCCAGCGAATCGGCAAGGGCTGCGGTGGTGGCGCCGGGGTTGATCAACGCCCAGATCCCGGCGAGAACGAACAGCACCCCGAAGACGATCCACAGCCACTTCCAGCCCTCGACCGCCGTCGAGATCAAGAACTGCTGAAAGCCCGTGAACAGGAACATCGCACCGATGATGACTCCGACGGTCGTCACCGAGGCCGCGTTCATCTGCAGGATCACGATGGCGATGAAGAACCACAGGATCCCTGCGACCAAGGTCAGCCACCACAACTTACTGGCTGCCCCGATGACCTCTCGGGCTTCTTGAGCTTCAGTTTCGGACATGGGTGCCTCCTCAGACACCCGAATATCTACCACCCAGCGTCGGCAACTTCGATGCGACCCGCCGAAGCCGCAGCCTTCAACGCGGCGTAATCCTCTGCGTTCTGATCGGCGTAGTTCTCCGCGTAGGTAGCCAGGACACTGTCGAGGGTGTCGCTGGTGCCCAGGTAGCCGGCCAAAGCGACCCGGTCCCCGGAGCGGCTGTGCGCCCGGGCCAAGGTCCAGCCACAGAGCTCCGCGTAGATGTCCATTGCCGGGACATCCATGGCGTCGAGGTCGGCGGACTCTTTCCAATCCCACATCTGGCGCACATAGAAATCGACATGCTGATCGCGAACCTCCACCTGGGTCCAGCCAAGCAGGATGTCGCTGGACGCTTGCATCACGCGCTGGCCTTCGACGACGCGTTGCCCGTGATGTGTCGCGCGCGAGTGCCCCAGATAGGGCTCAAGCACGGATGCTTCGGCTTGTTTGAGCTGCAGCATCAAGACGTCGCTCTCGTCATGGTCGGCCATGAGCAGCATCACCCAGCACCGGGTGCCGACACTGCCGACGCCAACAACCTTGCGGGCGAGGTCGACCACCCGGTAGCCCGAGAAGAGCACTCTGCGATCGGAGATGAGACTGCGACGGTAGGTCACCAGGGCTGCCTGGGTGGCGTGCCGGTACTCCTCCTTGTCGTCTGCCCCCACGACCTCGTCGAACGTCTCCATGAACGGCGGATTGCTTACGAAGGAGATGCGGCCGTCGGCGGCTTTCGTCGTGAGTTTGTCCAGCGCGCGCTGGCTGGTCTTAGTCTGCGCCTTGGCAACAGTCTTCTCGAAACTCTTGCGGAACTTCTTGTCGACCCTGTCCCCCCAACGGTTCTCGATGTCCTCGGCCGTCAGGCGTGAGTACCAGACATCCATTCGCGACATGTGCGAGAAGGTCGTGACGGCTTCGCGATACGACTTGACCACCCGCTTGAGGATCTCGGCGCGCGTGGCTGCGTCGAAACCACGGCTTCGGCCCGCGACTGCGAAGCTCGCGACGAGCCGCTTCAGGTCCCACTCGAAGGGCCCGGGCAGCGTCTCGTCGAAGTCATTGACGTCGAACACGAAGGTGCGGTCCGGGGACGCGTAGCCTCCGAAGTTGGCAAGGTGGGCGTCGCCTGCCAACTGAACCGTCAGATGCGTATTCGGGCTGTAGGACAGGTCGCTGGCCATGACCGCAGCCGCGCCCCGGTAGAACGCGAACTCGCTGGACAACATCCGCGCGTAACGCACCGGCACCAGGTCCTGCACCCGGGAGTCACCCTGGTTGATGAGGATCTGAACTGGATCACGCCGATCAGCCGGCGGCTGCCATACACCCAGTGAGTCCCGAGGCACCTTACTGCGGACCTCCTGGCCCGCCCGCCGCCGCTCCCGCCGACCGTTCGATTCGGTGTCAACCACGCCAACCCCTTCCGTCGCGGCAAAGCCTAGAGGTTGGAGGTGGCATTTGGCTCCTCGCGGGAGGTGGCGGAGGCCGAGGTCGGCGGGCCGCCGGGCAGACCACAAGCCGGTGACCTCGTTAGAGGTCGTGCTGTTGGTTAGCGAATCCACGCGTTGTTTCGCTAACCAACAGCACAACCTCTAACCGGAGGCTCAGGAACGCACCGCGCTGACGGATCCCGGGGCAACCGCGATCGCTCGCAGAACCTCGAACTCATCCAAACCGCTGGGCAGGTTGTAGATCCCGCGGCGCAACCGTGTGGGCAGGTTTCCCAACTGCATCTCGGCTGCCTGCCGGCCAGCCTGGATCATGCCCGCGGGATCAGAGAAGTCGAGCAGGCGTCCAGCGGGGGTGGACAGAACCACGACCGGCATCTTCGCGGCCACGCGCACCAAGGCATTGACCGCCTGCTCCCGGATCTCGTGGGCATAGGCCAGCGCGCCCACCTCCCACCACCGGTACTCCGAGGCCGTCTGAGTGGTCGTTGCCGAGTGGCCCACATCCAGAACGATCATGGTGCGGGCATCATCACCCAGCGTTGGCAGCGGCATCCCGGCGACAAACCCCCCGTCGATGTAGTGGCGGCCCGCGACGGTGACCGGTGGGATCAAGCCGGGCAGCCCACTGGCGGCCATGACGGCCGGAACCAGATCACCGGAATCGAGAACCGCAGCAGTGCCCCGCTGCAGATCGGTGGCAACCAGACGAAGAGGGCGCTGCAATTGCTCGAACGTCTCGGGCAGCATGTCGGCCAACCGCGATCGGATCAGTGCCTCCTGTTTGGCCGCCTGCTTGGCGGTGACACTGCGGGCGATCGCACGCACCGGGCTGCGGAGCACATCTTCATCGAGCCAGAGCCAGAACTCCTGCAGTCGGGCGGTGGAGACCCCCGCAGCGTAGGCCGCAGAATTGATCGACCCCAGCGATGTGCCCGCCACCCACGCGGCGTCGATACCGCGCTCCTCCAGGACCTGCAGCATCCCGACCTGCGCGGGAGTGCGGGCCAGGCCGAAGGTCATCACGACCCCGATCGGAGCTTTCACCGGACCACCTCCCGAAGCAGGCCGGCCAGATCGTCGGTGAGCCCGTGGTCATCTGGCCGGGCGTACAGCCCTGGGCGCAGCCGACGACGGCCCCGGAGCGCAAGATCGGCCAGAAAGGCACGCGTCATGGTGTAACTGTCAGCCGCCACCCGCATGGTGTCCCCGAACTCCATTGACCCCCCGAGATCGTTGGGGGTGGGCAGAAGTACAACCGGCACTTGGGCTGCGGCCTGACGAAGTTGGCGCCGTCGTTGACTGGCAGCCATGATGGCTGCAACACGGCCGAGCACTTTGGTGGGCGTCAAACCCGGTTCACCGGCCGCCCGGGCCCCCGTGTCCAGCACAATGATGCTGCCTGCACCTCGTTCCAGGGCGGGAACGGCCGGGAGGTTGGCGCAGGCCAGACCGTCAACGAACGGTCGATCCTCGAAGTACACCGGCGGTAGCACGCCGGGAATCGCCGACGAAGCCAGTAAAGCCGGTACCAGCGGTCCGGAGTCGAAGATGTGTGGCCGGCCGCTGGCCAGGTCGGTCGCAACTGCTGAGAAGGGCACCTCGAGGTCTTCGATGAGTTCGGTGCGCAGAATGGACGCCAGCGTTGCTGCCTGCGGGGCATTGGAGATCAGACTCGGTGAGCGGACCTGAGTCAGTCCGCGCGCCAGCCACTTGTCCCCCACCAGGTAGCTCATGTTGATCTGACCCCAGACGTACCCCATCCGATTGACCCCGGAGGCCAGATCCTCGGCGAGGATCGCCCCGTTCAGAGCGCCTGCTGAGGTCCCGATGATCGAGTCCGGCACGATGTCGGTCTGGCTCAGGGCTTGCAGCGTTCCCCACTGCACCGCCCCATGCGCGCCGCCGCCAGCCATGACGAAAAACACTGGGCCGGGCAGGACGCGGGCCACCGGGATCGGATCGCCTGCCCGGCGCTCACTGGTCGAGCGAGGACCGGGGACCTCCATCTCGGGCACAACACAGGTCTACCGCACGGTACCGCGCTCGTGCACACCGAGCCCGGGCTCAGCAGAAGCGCTCGACGCGCGCCTCGGCAACAGCCTGCGCCTGCTTCGCCCGCCGTAAGGCGGCTTTGCGCGCCTTCTTCTTCTTCTTGGGTGCAGCCTTCACAGCTTGGCGTGCCCGTCCGACGTTACTGTCGGCAATGGCTACCTGATTCTGGGCTGCGTTGCACCGCGGATCGACGCGTTCTCCCGGACCCGGCCGCTCCTTCGGGTCCGGCCGATCCACGCTCACACCGGCCTGAACCGGGACCGCCGCGACAGCGCCGACCGTTCCCATGAGCAGACCTGCTGCCAACCCCGAAGCCAACAACACCCTCGATACCCCGTGACTCTTCACGGGCGCAAATGTAGGCCGGGGTGACTCCCGCGCACATCCACCTATCGGCCCCGTCCGAGGGGTCCGATCGACCCCAATTGAGCGACCGAACCTCAGCCGGCCAAGTCGCTCAGTTGCCCAAGCCCGGACTCGATGCCCGATGCCAGCACTTCAACGTCGGGCACCTGGTCGTAGTCGGCTGTGAGACTGCAACAGATCTGCCCGTTGTAGGAGACGATGGCGACCGTGACCAACTGGTTCATACCCAAGGGCACGTAGCCCAGCATCTTCTCCATCGGCCGGCCCAACATGTACAACTGGCGCTGCGGGCCAGGGACGTTGGTGGTGATCGTCGATACGGCAGGCTGCGGGGTCCGCGCGGCCAGGCGGCCGGCCGCCGCGTACAACATGGGCGGCAGGAACACCGCGTTGTCCAGCAGCGCATCGGTGCCTTCGACCGTGCCGCTGGACTTCGCGTGGGCCATCTGCGACCTGATGCTCTCGTAACGTTGTGCCGGCTGCGCCAAGCCGACCGGCATGTCGGCGAACATGACTGCGACCTCGTTACCGCCCTTGGCCTGGTCCTTGGGCCGGGTGGACACGGGCACCATCGTGCGCACAAAAGCGCCTTCGGACAGTTCGGCCCCGCGGCCGAGTAGGAACTCGCGGAAGCCATTGGTGATCGCCGTGAGAATGACGTCGTTGATCGTGCCGCCCAATTCGGTCTTGATCCGCTTGACCTCGTGCAGGTCACCATTGGCCCAGGCCCACCGCCTGTGCGGGCCGGGCTGGCCGAGCAGATGATCCTCGGTGTGGGCCAGGGTCTCACCGATCCGCAAGGTGCCCGCCAGTGCCGAGGCGACTTTGGTCACGGCGTCTTTGGGCGAGCCCAGATCGGCCATCAAGTGCCCGAATCGACCCACCGGGTTGCGCACCGCATCGACGAGCGCTTCGGAGACGACGGTGGCAGTTGACGGCGCCTTCTGCGGCACCCACGTTGAGGGTGTCGGCGCGGCGGCATGCTCGGAGTCGTCGAGCAGAACCTCCATGATGTCGGCACCCGACAGCCCGTCGACCATCGCGTGATGGACCTTGTTGAGGATCGCCCACTTGTCGTCCTCAAGGCCCTCGATCATCCACATCTCCCACAGAGGGCGACGCATGTCCAGCCTGTGACTCAACTGCCTGCCGGCCAAGTCGCGCAGATTCTCCCGGTCCCCGGGATGGGGCAAAGCCGTGTGCCGGACGTGGTACTCGAGGTTGAAGTGTTCGTCGTCCTGCCAGGTCGGCCGGCCCAGGTTCAGGGGCACCTCGCGGATCACCTGCCGATACCGCGGCAGCCTGTCGAGTCGGCCGGCGACATGGGCCAGCAGATCCGGGTATTGCGGCGGCGGGCCGTCGAAGATCATCAGCGAACCGATATGCATCGGCAGGTTGTCGCGCTCAAGAACGATGAAGGTGTCATCCAGTACGGTCAGGCGATCCACAGCCCCACAGTAGGTGGATCGGCGGGCCCATTCATCCCATCTTCGGAACCACAGTGCGCAGGACCACTGCGGAGTCACCGAACAGCGTGGTGCGACCGTTGGCCACCGCCACCCTGCCGGTCTGCGCCAACACCTCACCGGCGTACCGCACCGTCGCGAGCTGGTCTGAGAGATTGGCCAGGATGAAGATGTCGTTGCGCCGGTAACCCAGGACGCCCTCGGGCAGGGCCTCCAACATGGCTAGAGAACCGGTGCGCAGAGACTCGTGCTCACGGCGCAGGGCGAACAGCCGGCGGTACAGGTTCAGCATGGAGTCGGGGTCGGCGTTCTCAGCCGCGACGTTCACCCCGCGCAGGTAGTCGGGGTTGACCGGCAACCACGGCTGAACGCCGTCAGGGCAGAATCCGGCATGTGCGCTGGCGTCCCATTGCATCGGGGTGCGCATCTCATCGCGATTGAGCCGCTCGGACATGCGGTTGGCGACGGCCTGCGGCACCCGCTTGAAGACCCCTGACGCGATCGGGTCCAGCGCGTCCTTGAACCGCAGCGGTGTATTGCTCATGCCCAACTCCTGGCCCATGTAGACCGTGGGCACACCCCGAACCGTGAGCAGGATCACGGCCAGCACGCGGGCCTTGGCCGGATCGCCGCCGACCCGGTCGATGGTGCGCGATCGGTCGTGGTTCTCCAGCACGTACGTGGGCTGCTGGGGCGCCGGAAAGTTGCGTTCGAACTCGCTGATCGTCGTGCGGAACCATTGCGCGTCGTAGGAGTAAGTGAGGAAGTCGAACAGGAAGACCAACTGCAGGCCGTCGTCGTCTCCGAGGAAGGACCGGAGCACCTCCGGACCCCCGAACACCTCGCCGAGAAGCACACGATCGCCTGGGTACTCCTCGACCACCGCCCGCAGTTCCTTGGCCAGGGTGACGTTGTCGGGGGTGTTCTCGGTGTGCACGCGGTCGGTCAGCCGCGGGAAGCCGTTGTAGACGTGCGGCCGGACCGGGTTGTTCGCCAATCCAGGGTCCTTCATGATCTGACCGAAGATGTCCAGGCGGAAACCGTCGACGCCCTTGTCCAACCAGAAGCGCACGGAGTTGAACATCGCCGCCTTGACCTCGGGGTTGCGCCAATTGAGGTCCGGCTGGAACGGCAGGAACGTGCACATGTACCACTGCTTGCGCACGGGGGAGTACTGCCAGGCCGATGTGAACTCCATGGCCGACTTCCAGTTGTTCGGCGGCTTGCGCCCGTGTTTGCCGCGGCCGTCGGCCCAGATGTACCAGTCGGCCTTGGGGTTGGTGCGCGACGAGCGTGAGCGCTGGAACCAAGGGTGCTGGTCGGAGGTGTGGTTGAGCACCAGGTCGAACATGATGCGCATCCCGCGTGCGTGGCACTCGTCGATCAGGCGCTGGGCGTCCTCGAGAGTCCCGTACTCCGGCGCGACACCTTCGTAGTCGGTGACGTCGTAGCCGAAGTCCAACTGGGGGCTGGCGAAGAACGGCGACACCCACACCGTCTCGACTCCGAGGTCGCGAATGTAGTCCAGCTTGCCGATGATTCCCGCAAGATCGCCGATCCCGTCGGCGTTGGAATCGGCGTACGACCGCGGGTAGACCTGGTAGATGCTGGTGGATCGCCACCACGGGGATTCGGACACACCTCGATTCTGGCAGGAGCCCTTGGGAACCCGAGCCGAATGCCTGACGTTGGACCAGTGCCCGGACGCTGAGGCAGGTCAGGCCAGCCAACTCGCCAGCGCGAAGTACAGACCAGTCGAAAGGACAAGAGCGAGTATCAGGACCGCCGGCATGAGGAACATCACGGCGATCCGGACTCCCGCTGATTTGCTCAACAGCGACCAGATCAGCAGCCCGACCAGGCCCACCGCGCAGACTGCTGTGTACGCCAGCCACGTCGTCTGGCCGACCCCGACGCAGCCGTCCCAGCCGGAGTCACACCCGAACGCGGTCATGAGCAGCACGTAGAAGAAGCCCGCGAAGGCGGCCGCTGCCATCACGGCGAACCAGACGACCAGCAGCCAACCGGGAATGCCTTGGCTGGGCGGCTTGACCCGATCGGTCCAGGCCACGCCATCCCAGAAGCGGGTGCCAGCCCCGCCGGGGTCCGGGTACCAGCCGGGGTTGGTCATGGGCGCCAGGGTAGCGCCGGGGAGTGCGACGAGGCCGGGCTTGCCGCCCTGGTCGCCTTTCGGTGACCAGTCGGCCCACTCAGCGGTCGATCCGTCACCGAAAGGCCCGCCGGGCCACACTCACCCGAGATGAACCGGCGCCGCCTCGTCCTCGTCCTGGGCCGCGTCGGCACCGATGCGGATCATGAAGAACACAACCACCGCAGCCGTCAGCAACAGCGCCGCACCCACGTAGAAACCGCGGGTGAACCCCTCGGTCAATGCTGCTGGCATAGCAGCCTCGCCAGCGGCGGCGTTCGCGACCAGGTAGGCCGACGTGGCCGACACCGCAACGGTGTTCATGAGCGCCGTACCCAATGATCCACCGACCTGCTGGCTGGTGTTGATCATGGCGCTGGCAACACCCGCGTCGTGGTGGTCCACCCCGTGCAACGCCACAGTTGCGGTAGGGATGAACACGAAGGCCATGCCCAGGCTCATGATCAGCATGGCGGGCAGCAGGTGCGTGAAGTACGCGGAGTCCGGTTCCAGCTGGGCGAGCAGGAGCATGCCCACGGCACCTGCGACCAGTCCGGGAATCATCAACGGACGGGGGCCAACCTTGGGAAGCAGGTTCGCGGCCACCCCGGCGCCGAGGATGATCCCCACACTGAACGGCAGGAACGCAAAGCCGGCCGTGACCGGCGAGTAGCCCAGGATCGTCTGCATGAAGATGCCCAGGAACAGGAACATGGCGAACATGCCCGCGCCCACCATCAGCGAGGAGATGTAGGCGCCGGCCCGGTTCGAGTCCTGGATGACGCGCAACGGCAGCAGCGGGTGCTTCGAGCGGCTCTCGATCACGAAGAAGGCGGTCAACAACACGGCCGACAGCGCGAACCACACCAGGGTGCTGGGGTCGGTCCAGTGTGCCGAATCGTCGTAGCCGGCCGGCGCCGCCTGCGTGAACCCGAATACCAGGGCGAGCAGACCACCAGTCACGGTGATGGCGCCGGGAATGTCGTAGGAGGTGTCGCCCTCGGCCTTGGACTCCTTCACGAACCGCACGGCCAGCAGCGCCGCGATCACAGCGATCGGGGTGTTGACGGCCAAGCACCAGCGCCACGACAGGAACTCGGTCAGAACGCCACCTAGCAGAAGCCCGATCGCGGCCCCACCACCGGAGATCGCGCCGAAGACGCCGAACGCCTTCGCGCGTTCCTTCGGGTCGTGGAACGTGACGGTGATCAGCGCCAGGGCCGCCGGCGCCATGAGCGCGGCAAAGCCACCCTGCAGCGCACGAGCGGCGAACAACTGTGTGGATGTGAGGGCGAGACCACCCAGCAGGCTGGCCACGGCGAAACCGAGCAGACCGATGATGAACACTCGCTTGCGGCCGACGTAGTCCGCGATGCGTCCACCGAGGAGCAAGAACCCGCCGAACGCGAGGGTGTAGGCGGTGACCACCCACTGCACGTCTTGCGGCTCGATGCCGAGGTCGGCCTGGGCGCTGGGGATTGCAAGGTTCACGATGGATGCGTCGAGCACGATCATCAACTGCGCGATCGCGATAACGAACAGGGCCTTGAACCGCATCGGATCGGCAACGGGTACTTCTGGGTCGGTCTTCGCCGACAGATCTTCACTCATCAAGGCTCCTGGTTAGGTCAACCTCACGGTCAACAGCCATTACCCAGATTTGCTTCCCGCGCACTCGATCGGATGACGGTGACACGCGTCACATGGTGACTGTCTGCAACCGATATGCCCTGTTTGCCCGGAGCCAATTCACCAACTCCTCATGGCCAGCCGCACGCGCGTACCGTCGCCTGCGTGAAGATCACCTGTCTGGTCGTCACGGCGACCCTTACGCTTGTCGGTGCGCCCGCAGTGGCCGCACCCTACCCGGTGCCCAACGCCAAGGCCGAAATCGAAGCAGCCGTGTCGGCCACCAACGCTGCCCCCAGTTATCAGTACCGTCGCAACGAACTCGGGTGGACCGCCGTCTTTAACACAGCCGGTCAGTACCAGCAGCGCACGACCCAGGAACAGCGTGTCTTCAACGGCGTCGGCAACTTCCACGAGATCGATTGGCCCTCCACCCATGTCCGCGACAAGGTGCGCAACACCGACTACTTGGATTCACCGAGCCTGCAGTGGGAGTTCACCGAGGGTGCGAACGACTTCGACTTCCCGCAGTGGCCCGACGTGCTCACAGAACGTTATGGGCGCATCGACAGCATCCCGAACCGCAACTCCATCACAGTTGCGGACAAGTCCGTGGTCGGCGCAGAGACCGTCTACCGGGTGGGGGACGGCGACTACTTCGAGTACGTATACACGGTCGATGCCGGCGGCCGGATCGTGCGCATCGAATTGACCCGGGCAAATCGCGAAGCCCAGACGGGCCAATACGAAACCTGGGAGTACGTGCCCGTGACCGTCGTCGAGCCGGACCCGGACAGCGCGCTGCCTATCGCGATCGTGCGGCGCGCAATTCAGGCCGCCACGTTGAACACGACACTTCGAACGCTGACGAAACGCACCGCCACCGGTTCGAACAACTCGCGCGACGACCTGCGCACGATGCGACGCCTGGCCAGGGAGATCGTCCAGATCGAGAACGCGACCGGCGAGGGCAGCGAGGACGAGCCGATCGCACGGTCCGTCCGGATCAAGACCAGGAACGTGGCAGGCGGTGTACGCATCTTCCGCAAGAACCCCTACACCGGCACCCGCCACGAGTGGCGCGTCACCAAGCCGGGTGCGAGGTGGAAGGCCGTGAAGACCCTTCCCTAGAAGCCAGTCCGCCCGTCGATTGCCTCCCGCACGAGGTCGGCGTGGCCGTTGTGCCGGGCGTACTCGGCGATCATGTGAACGTAGACCCAGCGAAGGCTCACCGGATCGCCCTTCGCGTTCTTGGACAACTCGTCCAGAGACAACCAGGCAACAGCGTCACTGGCCGCCTCGACCTCACCGCGGTACACCTCCAAGTCGTCCTCCCAGCGCACGGGATCCACGCCGTCGAAGTCGAAGTCCGGGTTGTCCTTTTCGGAGAACAACGCGGGCAGCCCCATGCCGCACATGTAGATGCGGAACCACCACCGTTCGACTTTGGCCAGGTGCCTGACCAAGCCGTGCAGTGTCAACGCTGAGGGGTCGGCACCGCGGGTGCCCAACTGCTCCGGGCTGAGGTCCATGCACTTCTCGAGCAACGTCTGGCGTTGGAAGTCCAGAAAGCCGTCCAGCATCTCTCGTTCCGGGCCCGTCCGCGGTGGTGGTGTTCGCATCCGTTCAGGCTAGACCCGGCGGACCCGGAAGTCGCATCCTCGGCCCCCGGCGTGGGGGCGCGACACCCGCCAGCTCGATCATGCGTACCGCCCGGTGACGGTGTCCGGCGTACGGCTGTAGCAGTTCGAGCATGTCTTCGTCGGTGCCGTTGTCCCTGCCGGTCAAGGCGTAGGTCACGACGCGCCCCAGGTGGTAGTCGCCCACACTCACGGCGTCCGCATCGCCGAACGCGCGAGCGCTGATCTCAGCGGCGGTCCAGGCACCGACCCCGGGGATGGCTTGCAGCGTCTCGCGGCCTCGCGCAGGTGGCATTGACTCGGCGCGGTGGAGCAGGTGCGGGACCAGGGCCACTTGGCGCAATGCTTCGATGCGCTGGCGATCCACCCCGTAGCGCCGCCAGTCCCAGGACGGCACTGCGAGCAGCGCGGCCGGGTCCGGTGGCACGTACATCCCGGCAGGCGCTGGTCCGGGGGCCGGTGTTCCGTGTTCGCGCACCAGTTGCCGCCACGCTCCTCGTGCCTCCACCCCGGTCACGCGCTGTTCCAGCACAGCAGCGACGGCGACCTGCCAGGTGAGCAGTGTGCGGGGGGCCGCCCAAGTCGGGCCAAGACGGCGCCACTGGGACTCGACGATCCGGTGCTGCGGCACAAATCCCGTCGAATCGTCATCGGCTCCCAGAAACTCCGGCAAGTGCTCGGCCGCCCATTGGCCACCCTCGCCCCAATAGGTGCCACTGACGCTTGAGTCGTCGGGCACGAGCTGGGCCGTGAATCCACCCTGCGCGCCTAAGCCGGTCAGCCACAGGCCTCCGTCGACATGGCGGTACGCAGGGTCACCGTTGCCCCGGCTCAGGACGCCCAGCACGGTCCGCAGGTTTCTGCGAACATCCACCCGGGCTTCGTGTTTCACAGACCACACGCCTTCGCGTACAGGGCGTAGAGCCGCTGGCGCATCTGCGGGTCAACCGCCAACGTGTACGTGCCCGATCGTCCGTCGGGAAGCGTCACGGCCAGCGGGAAGTAAGTGCCCTGCTTGTCCTCGGCCACGGCGTGTGCATCGCAGCGGTTCGGCCGCAGTGTCACCCGGTCCCTGCCCTGCGCGATCACCATCGCGTCGACCGGCCGGAACAGGATCGTGGTGCCCAGTTCGCCGACCTGCACGTCGCCAGCGGAACCCTCGATGACCAAACCCTTGTCGTCGATCGCTGCGACTCGCAGATCCAGCTGCTGCTCAACTTCTTGGCGCAGGCAGTCGTTGTCGAGGTACTTGCGCAGTTGGCCGAGTTTGTCGTCTGCGGCCATGGTCACGCTCTGGCCGTCCACGCGTAGTTGCACCTCGGCATCGCGTCGTGCGCCGCAGTTGGCCTCCGGCAACGCCACCTTCAGATCCATGGCAGCGCCGGGCGGGATCTCAACCGGTTCGTTCCATTGCGGCGTCCCGGCCAGGCTGGGCGAAGTCAATTGTGCGAAGTCCACCGTCACCGGCTGCCGCCCGTTGTTCTGGACCTGGATCTCGATCTTGTTCAACGGGGTGTCCGAGCGGGTCTGGTAGACCACCGCGGACACCGGTGGCGTGGGAGCAGAGCAGGCCGCGAGACTCACCATCGCGGCGAGGATCCAGCACACACGTCTCACTGCGCGAAGGTATCCCACCGCTACGGCGAGAAGGTTGAACGGATTGGCACGTTAACGATGCCAATCCGTTCAACCTTCCGGCGCCCGCAGCGCGGACACCCGATTACCGTGGAGTCATGAGCGCACCGACAACGAATCTGGACCTCCCCTTCGACCAGGCGGTCGCAGCGACCCGGGCGGCGCTGGCCGATGAGGGCTTTGGAGTCCTCACCGAGATCGACATGCAGGCGACGATGAAGGCCAAGCTCGACGAGGAGTACCCCCCGATGGTGATCCTGGGCGCCTGCAACCCCGGCTTCGCCCACCAGGCGATGAGTGTGGCGCCGCAGGTCGCCACCCTGGTGCCGTGCAATGTGGTCTTGCGCCAGACCGCTCACGGGGTCGCCGTCGAGACCGTGGACCCAGCCATGCTGGTATCGGTCACAGAGGCGCAGGACCTCGCACCGCTGGCGGCCGACCTGCGCGCGAAACTCGACCGCGTCTTCGCAGCGCTGGAGCAGTAGTGCCCTTCCTCGGCACCGACCTGGTGCGCGTGGCCCGGCTCACCTCAGTCAGGACCCCCGCATTCACCCGGCGCACGTTCACCGCCCGCGAACTCGAGGTGTGCCAGGAGCGTCCTGAGTCACTCGCTGGACGTTGGGCGGCGAAGGAGGCAGTGCTCAAGGCCCTGGGGGTCGGCATCGCGGGCATCCCGATGACCGACATCGAGACCGATAGTGACGCCAAGGGCAAGCCGCTGCTTGAGTTGCGCGGCGCGGCGCTTGCCCGCGCTCAGGAACTCGGCATCCGACAGTGGGACGTGTCGATCTCCCACGACGGGGAGTATGCGCTCGCTGTCGTTATCGGCTCAAACTGACGTAGGCGATGGCCAGGTTCAGCGTGTCGAGCTGGGCATAGTCGTCCTCCGGGATGTCCATGCCCATCGCCTCGGACACCGCCGCTATGTAGGCCAGGAAGTCCATCGAGTCGAGATCTGCGCCGTCGCGCAGGCTGGTGTCCGGATCGAACTCGTCGGGGTCAATCTCAGGTGCAACATCGGCTAGCGCTTCCACGACCAGCGCGCGGGCTTGGGTCTCATTCATAGTTCCTCCGGGTGGGTGAGGGCCTGACCGAATGCGCCGAGGAAGCGGGCACCGGTACGGCCGTCGGTGGCGCGATGGTCGGCGGCCAGGGTCACGGTGACCGTGCTTCGGATGGCTAGTTCCCCGTCCACCACCCACGGCCTCGGCGCGACCGCACCCACCCCGACAAGGGCGACCTGCGGCGGGTAGATCACGCCGTAGAGAACATCGGGCCCACCGTCGGCCAGGCTGCTGACGGTGATGCTGCCGGGCAACAGTTCACTGCCCTTCAGTCGCCCGGCCTTTGCCCGTTTGACCAGGTCAGTCAGGTGACCCATGAGGCCGGTGAGATCCAAGTCCTGCGCCCTGACGATTCGCGGGGTGACCAGCCCACCGCTGCGTGTGGCCACGGCGATTCCGAGGTCAACGCCGTCAGCAGCGACGAACTGCTCGTCCCAGTGTCCGTTGAGCTCGGGTACTGCGGTCGCGGCGACCACCGCGGCACGCAGGAACAGCGCGGCGGGCAGGACGCGGTCGCGTGGCTTGCGACCGGCGTTGAACTCACGCAACCAGTCCAATGTCGAGGTGATGTCGAAGGTGCTCGCCACGTAGTAGTGCGGGATCTCGCGGGCGGCTCGGCCCATGAGCGCCGCGGTGGCCGCGCGCATGGCTGCGGTCCGGTCCACCTTGGCCTTGGGCGTGGCTGCTTGCACGTCGGGGCCCGTCACCACTTGCGACCCGGCGAGGGCGTCGAGGTCCACTCCGCGTTGGGCCGCCAGCCGACGGGCGCGCGGGGTGATGCGCGGCCTGCTCGCCGGTGGCGGCGCGGCGGGGACTACGACCACCGGCGGGCCTCCGACGCTTGACTCCCCGGCCGCGACCAGGACGTCCTTGCGCGTGACCTGGCCACGCGGCCCGCTGCCGACAACGTCGGAGACGTCCAAGCCGAACTGATGCATGAGGTGGCGCACGGGTGGTGCGAGCCGGGGCACGGGGTGGGTCTCAGGTACCGGTTCGGGTGTGAGACCAGGCGGCGCCTGTCCACCGTCGATCCGGGCCAGCGGCGTCCCGACCGGGACCAGCGTGCCGGGCTCGACCAGCAACTCCGCCACGACGCCGTCCTCGAACACCTCCACGTCGATCGCCGACTTGGCGGTGTCGATCACCGCGACGACGTCACCCTTGTGCACCGCGTCGCCGGGCTTGACCAGCCATTCGAGCAGCGTTCCCTCGTCCATGTCTGCACCCAGTGACGGCATCTTGAACAGGCCCATGACGCCTCAGCTCTCGCCACGCATCGCGGCGCGCACGGCGGTGACCACGTCGTCCGTGCTCGGGATCGCCGCCTGCTCCATATGGCGCGCGTAAGGGGTGGGCACCTCCTTGCTGGCCACCCGACCGACGGGCGCGTCCAACTCGTAGAAGGCCTGTTCCATGATCCGCGCGGACACCTCCGCGGAGATGCTGCCGCTGCGCCACCCTTCGTCAATGACAACGGCGCGGTGGGTGCGGCGCACGGAGTCGAGGAACGTCGCGTCGTCCAACGGACGTAAGGTCCGCAGGTCGATGACCTCGGCCTGTGTGCCGTCCTCGGCCAACTGATCCGCGGCTGCCATCGTCGTGGGCAGCGTCCCGCCGTAAGTGATCAGCGTGACGTGCTTACCCGACCTGCGGATCGCGGCCCTGTCCAAGTCCACCGGTCCTGCCCCCTCAGGCATCTCACCGGAGGCGTTGTAAAGCCCTCCGTGCTCGAAGATCAGGACCGGATCGGGGTCGCACAATGCCGTGGGCATCATCCAGCGGGCATCCTCCACCGTGGCCGGAGCAACCACCCGGATACCGGGGATATGGGCGTACCAGCCGTCGAAACTGTGTGAGTGTTGTGCGGCCAGTTGCCTGCCCGCGCCAGTGGTCATGCGGATGACCAGGGGGACGTTGAACTGGCCACCGGACATATGCAGAAGCGAGGCAGCGGTGTTCACGATCTGGTCGAGGGCCAGCAGGCTGAAGTTGACAGTCATGATCTCGACGATCGGCCGCATCCCGCCGAGAGCCGCGCCGATCCCCGCCCCAACGAACGCCGATTCCGACAGCGGCGTATCACGGATCCGGTCGGGGCCGAACTCCTCGAGCAAGCCCATGCTGACCGCGTAGCAACCGCCGTACTCGCCGATGTCCTCACCCATCATGAAGACCCGCTCGTCATCGCGCAGTGCCGCGCGGATGCCCTCACGCACCGCCTCGCGGTAACTGATGGTGGTCATGACGGCCTCCCCGCTGTGGAGGACGGGCTGTAGACGAACTTCATGAGGTCGGCCACGTCCTCGTCGGCTGAGGCCTCAGCGAAGTCGACCGCGTCCTGGATCTCGTCGGCGATCTCGCGTTCCATCGCCTCGAGGGCGGCGTCGTCCAGCAAGGCCTCGGCGCGCAAGCGGGCGAGCATCAGGTCGATCGGATCGCGCTCGCGCCACCGCTGTACCTCGGCCTTGTCCCTATAGCGCTCGGGGTCGAACATCGAGTGGGCGCGGAAGCGGTAGGTGCGAGCCTCCAGGAAGTGCGGGCCGCCGCCGGCACGGATGGCCTCGATCGCACGGCCGGCCGACTCGGCGACTGCCATCACATCCATGCCGTCCACCGACCAGGCAGGCATCTCGTAGGCCGAGGCTTTGATCGGCAGATTGGTCTCGGACTCCGAACGGCTCAGGGCCGTACCCATGGCGTACAGGTTGTTCTCGCACACGAACAGCACCGGCAGGTTCCACAATTGCGCCAGGTTCATCGACTCGTGGAACTCTCCCTCGGCCATCGCACCTTCACCGAAGAAGCACACGCTCACGCGCTCGCGCTTCTGCATGTGATCTGCCAGCGCCAGACCCACTGCTGTGGGCAACCCGCCACCCACGATCGCGTTGCCGCCGAAGAACCGGAGATCTTTGTCGAAAAGGTGCATCGACCCGCCGCGACCCCTGCTGCAACCGGTGACCTTGCCGTACATCTCGGCCATGACCTCGCGGGCGCTCATCCCGCGCAATAGTGCGTGCCCGTGCTCGCGGTAGGTCGCCACAACCGCGTCGTCGTCTCGCAACCCGGCCATTACGCCGGTGGCAACGGCCTCTTCACCGATGTAAACGTGCAGGAATCCGCGAATCTTCGTCTCGCTGTACAACTCCACGCAGCGCTCCTCGAAACGGCGCACTCGCAGCATCGACCTGAATAGATCCATGGGTTCGCTCATGAGCCACCTCCTGGGGATTCGAGGGTCGACAGGTCTCCTTCCGGCAGGCCGAGCTCACGGGCCTTCAACAACCGACGCATGATCTTGCCGGAACGGGTCTTGGGAAGGTTGTCGGAGAACTCGATCTCGCGCGGCGCAACGGCCGGCCCGAGCCGACGACGGGCGTGCGCTGTGAGTTCCCGGCGCAATTTCGTGGGGTCCGCGTCGACGCCTGGCTTGAGCGAGACGAAGGCCTTGATGCGCTCGCCCATGATCGGATCCGGAACGCCTATTACGCCCGCCTCGGCGACAGCGGGATGCTCCATCAGGACGCTCTCCACTTCGAATGGGCCGATGAGGTGGCCGGCGGTCTTTATGACGTCGTCCGCGCGCCCGACGAACCAGTAGTAGCCGTTCGGATCGCGCTGCGCGAGGTCTCCGGTCAGATACCAGCCATCCGCGAAGCACTTCTCGTAACGGTGCTGCTCGTTGAGGTAGCCCCGGAACATCGACGGCCAACCGACCCGCAGGGCGAGTTCCCCCACCTCGTCAGGTCCAAGCTCCACCACGTGACCGTCCGGGCCAGGTGTTGCCCGACCCTCATCGCCGCGCTGCAGGATGCCAGCCGTGATGCCCGGCATGGGCCGCCCCATCGAACCGGGGTTCACGTCGCAGGCCGCGTAGTTGGCGATCATGATGCCGCCGGTTTCGGTCTGCCACCAGTTGTCGTGGATCGTCAAACCCAAGGCTTCGCGGCCCCACACGACGGCCTCGGGGTTCAGCGGTTCGCCGACACTGGCCACGAACCGCACCGACGACAAGTCGTAGTCCGCCGCGACCTCAGCGCCGGCGCGCATCAGCATGCGGATCGCGGTGGGTGCGGTGTACCAGACGCTGACGCGCTGCTGGCTCAGAGTCTCGTACCAGCGGCGGGCGTCGAACTCGCCCTCGTCCACGATCATCGTCAGACCATGCGTGAGCGGCGAGATGATGCCGTAGGAGGTCCCGGTCACCCACCCCGGATCGGCGGTGCACCAGTACACGTCATCGGGGTGCAGATCCAGCGCGAAGTGACCGGTCGCGTAGTGCGCGACCACGGCGCCGTGCACATGGACCGCGGCCTTCGGGGTACCGGTCGTGCCACTGGTGAAGTGCAGGAGGCTGGTGTCCTCGGGGTCGGTCGCCTCGATCGCGAAGTCCTGGGACTGTCCTGCCATCAACTCATCGAAGTAGATGGCTCCGGGGATGTCGGTCACGTCCTCGTCGTCGGGTTCATCGTCCAGGATGACGTGTCGCAGCGTCGGCATCTCGTCGCGCACAAACGCGATCTTCTTGCGGTACAACGCCTTGGTCGTGAGCATCGCGACACCGCCCCCGATCACGACCCGCTGCCGGATCGGTTCGGGGCCGAACGCACTGAACAAGGGGGCGAATACAGTGCGCGCCTTCAGAGCTCCCAGTACTGCGATGTATAGCGCAGGCACCCTGCCGACGAGGCTGAAGACCCGCTCACCAGGTCGGATGCCCAGGGAACGCAGGGCATTCGCGAAGGCGTTCGTGCGCGCGGCAAGCGTTGCGTAGGTGATGTCTGTCCGGCCGCCCTGTTTGTTCAGGCATCGCAATGCCACATTGTCTCCGCGGCCATGAACCACATGCCGGTCCACCGCCTCGTAGGCGATGTTCACCCCGCCGCCGGGCAGTCCGTCGAGCCACCGCGCAGCCTCGTCCCACGTGAAATTGGAACAGGTGGATGCGTAGTCGCGCAGATTGGGTTCGGCCGACAGATCCGCGGAGTGCTTGCGGATGACGGGGAGTCGTTCAAACCCACCCATACCTCCGGTATACACCCAGCTGAGCAGGAGTTTCAGCGCTTCGCGACAACTGTCATCCGGCCACCGGAAACCTGTTGCGGCGGCCTCATTCGGCGTACCCTGGAAGCGCACGCTTGACGGCCGGGATGACCACCGGCGTTGATGTCACCCGACCACCAAGTCGGTGCGGGGAGGGCATCATGAGGCTTGCAATTCCACTTCTCGGCGGCGCTCTGACGGCCGGTCTGCTACTGACACCGGCACCTGCTTCGGCGTTGACCATCGACCCCCAGCCCACTGGCCTGGCCGATGTGTTCGGCGCTTCAACCACGGGTCGATACGTCTTGGGAGCACCGCTCAATAAGCGCCTCCGCCTGCTCGACCTGACAGCGGATTCGACCGTAGTGAAGTTGCCGCGCAAGGCTGCCGATCCGTCGGTCAGCGACAACGGACGCCTGGTGGCCTACACGATGCCGATCGACGATTGGGGCCAGCGCCGGGTCATGGTCTTCGACCGGCGCACTGGTCGGACGCGCGAGGTCACGCGCAGGACTTCTGGCTCGCTCCTGCGGCCATCCTGGCGTGGCCGCTGCACGCTGGCACTGTGCGAGGAGGACCAGAAGATGCGGTACTCCCCGCAGTTGGACGGCGGGCAGATTTCAGGCAACGGCCGCTTTGTGGTCTTCGCCGCCAATTTCGCCCAGCGCAACCGCATCGACGTTTACGTCAAGAACCTGCGCACGGGCGTTCTGCAGCGGTTCACCGGTGCCGGACGTCCACTGGTCGCTGAGGGCGACACCGAGTACATCCAGGCACCCACCATTTCCGCGGACGGCAACACGATCCTGGTCCCCGGCCGGCTCGAAGCCTACGAGTCCAGTGACACGTGGAGTCCAGGGCGGGCCATCTTCAACCGCAGCAGCGTCGTGGACATCGGCGGCGTCGGCAACTCCATCACCCGCGACGGCCGCACCATCACGATCAATGGGGTGTTCGCCGGCACGATCGAGGGCATCCCGTCTGAGGTGCAGTGGTACGACGTGCCCACCGCAACCAGCGTGCCCGCCTCTCCGACGCAGCTCCGACTAACCCTGACCAACTCGTCAGCCGATGGTCGCTACGCGTTGTGGAAGCCAGACCTCGCCTCGAAGTTGCGCATTCGCGACCGGACCCTCGGGTTGGACTATGACCTGTACGGCGCTCTTGTAGCCGCGGGCTTCGGGGTCACCGAGACTGCCGGTGCTCCAGGTGGCTTCCTCTGGGGTTACCCCGACCGCAAAGCCGTCATGAGTGGCGACGGCCAGGTGGTGTTCGTTGCCACGGACCAGGAGATCCAGGCAGTGCGCTGGACCCCCTGACCGACGCACCCGTCATGGCGGCCTGGTCAAGGGTTGTTCAGTTGTGAAGCGACCATCCATGGTCAGGACCAACAACAGCCGACCAAGGTGAATCCGACGGTGGTGATATCGGCACACGAGAACCAGATTTGACAGGTCAGTAGGCCCACCTTGACCCCAGTGTCGGATGTGGTGGGCGATGCAGCGGTGGGCCGGGACCGAGCACCCGGGATGCACACAGGTGGCGCCATCGCGAGCGGCCAATGCAGCGCGCTGGGCCTTGGACGCGTAACGCCGGGCAAATCCAACCGCCAGCGGCTGCCAATGAACCTCATCAGTCGGCAGACCCACAACCAAGGTCGCCTCGGCGCTGCACGACCTCTCGGCAACGTCAGTGCGCGTGGCGAGCACCCCTGACGGCCAAGAGACGCCAATGCCCGACGCGAGTTGATCCGGGGTCAGGTTCAAGGTGATGTGGCCGAGCCCGGTGGGCCGGTCGGTCTCATCCAGGGCACGCCCGGCGATCTCAGCCAAGGCGTCACAGCGCCGCGCCCCGAGGTTGCGACGATCATCGCGGCCGGCGCTTTGGGCGAAGACCTCCAGCGCTGCCGCCACTTCGGCTCCGCTGGCCGCATCCAGCAGGCCATCGAGATGCCACCACCCGTCCATCGACTCCGACAGGTGCACGTAACGCTTCTCCCGTTGGCACTCCGCCTCATCGTCACTGGCTTCCGGGGCGTACTGCTGGATGATCGCGTCGACGAACCTGCGGGTAAGCGTCGGGTCGTTGTGACTGGCCACCTCGACGATTCGCTGCTCAAGTGCGGCCGTGAGTTCCGGACCGAACACCCGCCTCACGCGCCGGATGGCCCGCAGGTGGTCCTCTCCGATCTCACCGTCCTGCAGTGCCTTCTCCGTCGCCGGCAACTCGTCGCGCACTGCACGCGCGGCGTGTACCAGCCAACCGGCTCGGCCTTTGCTGATTAGCGCCTGCTGGGCCAGCCAGTCACCAGTGTTCCGGTGGCCCAGCAAATGGGCGCCCCCGTAGGCATCGAAGGCCGCGATCATCTTCAGTTGTGTGGCGAACAGCTGGTTGGCCAGCGTGAACATCTCAGGCAGGGCTGCCTCGAGCTGGCCCAGCGTCCACTCGGTCGCATCTTGAGCCACCAGGGCACCGACCTCGGCGCGCAGGCCCGCCACCGGATCCAGATCCACCGCGGTTGTGGTCATCTGCCCTCACCCCCTTCTGAATCGAACATTAGTGCGAGGGTGTGACATGTTTTGGCGACCTGTGGACAGCAGTCGCGCTGCGCCAAGCGATGTTGGTAACAGGCAACGCAGTTGCCGAAAATCAACATGGCCCCAGCCGGCACGTGACCATGGATCCCCCGAACAGCCCTCCGCGGCCCAACTGAGCACGGCAGGATTGCAGCATGGACAACAGCGAGAAGATGGCAACGGCAATGACGATCGAACGCGTGCTGGTGGGGGCTGCGGCCATCGCCGCGCCGGGCCCGCTCCTCACGACCTTCGGTGCGCCGGCCGAGATGAACAACCCTGCGCTGCGTTACACGACCAGGCTGTTCGGCATCCGCAATGTCGCACTCGGGATGCAGGTGTGGAAGGCCCGTCGAAACCCCAGCCGCCTGCAGGAACTCGCAGGCCAGAACGCGGGCGTCGAGTTGACCGATCTAGTGGCAGGTTCTGCCCTCGCCCTGCGGCCCGAACTGCGCGGGCCCGGCTTCGCGGTGATGGCGACCTCGGTTTCGGTGGCGTCGGGTTTCTTGGCACTGCGGGCCCTCGCGACCAAGTCCGGCTAGGCGTGAGCTAGCCGGCGACTCGGGCCGGGTCGGGCTGCTGCTGGGTCGCGCAGTGGATCCCGCCGCCCCCGGCGGCCACCGGGTCGATATCCAGGGCCACGACCTCGCGCCCCGGGTAGAGGTCCGCCAGGGCCTCGACTGCACGTCCATCGGCCGCGACGTCACCGAACGCGGGCGCGATCACGGCACCGTTGCACACGTAGTAGTTCACGTAGCTCGACAGGAAAGCATCGCCGGACTGCCGGGTGGTCCCCGGCTGGGTGAGCTGCACTAGGTCGTAGGGCCGCCCGTCGAGTGTCTGGATCGCCAGGAGCTCGTCATGTGTCGAGGCGGCCAGGTCGTACCAGGTCTCGCCCGGTTCCACGTAGGACGGATACTCATGCACGATGGTCGTCGGGTCGGCGAACCGGGCCAGGGTGTCGATATGCCCGTCAGTGATGTCCTGGCCAGCCACCCCATCCACCCACACCAAGCGCTGAGCGCCAAGCGTCTGGACGAGGGCCGCAGCAATGTCGGCCTCGGGCACACCGGGGTTCCGGTTGTCATTGACCCAGCTGGAGCGCGCTGCAAGCAGCGTGCCTTGGCCGTCGTTCTCCAGCCCGCAGCCAACGCGCTGCCCGCTGGCGCCACCATTAGCAGGGGCAGAGTGTCGCGCGCCCACAGATCATCGACAGGGCCGTCGATCAGCTCAACGTCGGAGCCAACCAGGCCCGCCGCCGTCGCCCGCGCCTCGGGCCGAACGAGCATCCGAACTGGCTCGAAGCCAGCGATGGCCAGTGCGATGTCAGAGATCGTCTCCTGCACTCCGGTCAGGTCCCGGCCCCAGATGTCGGCGTTTGCGGGAAAGCACATCCACGTCGCCGCGTGTGGTTCCTCCTCCGCGGGCATCCACCACTGCCCTGCGTGAACCGGTTCGGCCGACGACCCCGGACCCGCCGAGCCGGGACTCGCGAGGTCGTCCGAACACGCCGCCACCGCCAGTCCGAGCACGCCGAACGCCGAGACCGCCATGAACCGCCGCCGGCTAAGCCGCGCCGTGCGATACCCAGGAATCATTGTGGACGGAGTCTAGCCCGCGACGAGATCCCACTCCCACAGCAACTGGCCGCAACCCCAGCACGACCCTCACCCGAAGACCTCGGACCCTAACTGAACGGTATTGAAGGCCAGGCGGCACCGGGTGCCCTTGGGCCGGGACACCTTGGGCGTGCGTAACATCCGTCGCCCGCAGCGACGAAAATTGCACCAGCCCGACCGGGTAACCCCCAGAGCGCGTAATCTGACGCCGTGGGCACGGCAGGCGCGGACGCGGGGGACTGGCTGGTGACCCAAGTCGTCTACCAGATGGGCGCACTCTCCCCCGACGAGCAAGCAGCCGTTTACGGCGCCGGCTTCTCCTACGACTCGGCCGGTTCCCAGAAGGCGCTGCCGGCAAACACCGCGCAGTGGATCAGCACGGTTCTGCTGGACTTCCGCACACATCCGTGTCCCTTCTGCGAGTACGGGCTCCTCGAGCACTCGCTGTCCATCGCGGACAACGGGCCCATGTTGGTCTGCGATTCCGATGGGGCGTCCCGCTCGGCATGGGTCTGGCACGCCGGGCCCCAACCGCTTCCCCTGTGGCGCATTCTTCTCGCCGTAGTGCTCTGGATCGGCATCCCTCTGACCTCAATAGGCCTGGCTAGTTGGCTCATGCCCACAATCGCGGCGTTCAAGTACCGGCAGCGCCGCTGGGCGTTGGGCGCCGTCATCTGGGGGCTGCTCACGGTGGCGCTGATCACCGCGATCGAACTGGGGTGGGAGGGATCCGCCCTGGGGATGCTCGCCCTGTTGTTGTGGTTCGGCGGCGCGTTGTACGGCGGGCTCCAGATCAAAGGGTGGCTGTCCGCTGCTCCGCCGAACAGGCCATCCCGGCGCTAAGCGAGGCTCTGCCCACCCGCGTGGTTGTTACCCTGCAACCGATGATGACCAAGACTCTGCTCGCCCTGACCGGCGCATCGCTCGCGCTCGGCATGGTGGCCACGCCCGCCCACGCCGCCCCCATCGACAAGCCCCTCGTCTACATCTTCGTGCTCGATGGCCTCGACGGGGATCTGTACGACCAAGGGCGGCTTCCTGGCATCAAGGGACTCGTCGACAAACGCGGAACCTACTACCAGGAGTCCCGCGCGATCATGGTCGCCGAGACGAACCCGAACCACACTGCGATGATCACCGGCGCCTACGCCGACACGTCCGGCATCCCGGGCAACGACTTCGCCCTGTACGGCAACGGCGCCACCTCGGTCGGCGGCTGCCCTTTGGACGGCGTGAGCAACGGCCCCGTCAGCGTCGGCCTGGCACCGGAGTGCGTGCAGGCGCAGACGTTCTTCCAGAGCACCGCCACGAAGAGCACCCGTGACAAGGTCACGTCCGCGGGCATCTTCGGCAAACCGAAACTAGCCACGCTTTTCGCCGCCAAGCGCTCCAAGAAGAAGTACGCGGCGGACTACCTCTGGACACCATGCCAGTCCACCAAGACCGACTACTGCCGCAGGACCCCCCTCAACGTCTGGGGCTACGCCGACGATAAGCACACGATGGACGCGGTTCTTGCCAGTGTCCGCGAGGGCGTGAAGTCGGAGAACGGCAAACGCAAGAAGGCGAACCTGACGATGGTCAACCTCCCCACGATCGACTCCACGGGTCACTCGTACGGCGCCGGCAAGAAGTACCGCAAGGCCGCCGCTGACACCGACGCGCAGATCGATCGTTTCGTGCGCCAGCAGAAGAAGCTCAAACTGTGGTCGCGAACTGTGCTGTTCCTGGTGAGCGATCACTCCATGGACACGACGCCGGACAAGATCTCACTTCGCGACCTGCTCATCGCCGCGGGCATCCCGGCCGAGTCGTTCCGGGTCATTGCCAACGGCGGGACGGACATGGTGTATCTCACCGATCGCACCTCCCCCGATCGATTCGATCTGCTGCACCGCATGCGGCAGGCCGCTTTGGCTGCCGCCGACCGCGGCATCGATGAGGCCCTGTACCGCGAACCGAACCCGACCGACGGCGATGCCGCGAACACCCTGGACGGCGCCCATCCCGCATGGCACCTCAATGGTGAACGGACCGGGGATCTGGTGGTCACCCATGCCACCGGTGGCGCGTTCAGCGACCCGATCAACCCCACGAACGGCGGTCACGGCGGTCCGTTCACGACGGACAACTTCTTCGCCATCACGGGAGGCTGGAAGGGCCTGGTCAAGAACGGGACGGTCAGCGGTGTAGCCGATGCCCGCTTCGACGACACACAAGCCAACCCGGGGCAGGCGGAGAACGTCGACGTGGCCCCCACCGCCCTGCGCGTCCTGGGTCTCGAACCGCCGCGTGACAATCGCGGACGGGTGCTGACCGAGGCGTTCAAGGGCTGGTAGACGTGTTCGGAAGATTGAGGCCCGGTTGAAGATCTCGCAACGCGGTCGGGAGGTCGAACCGTTCCACGCCATGGCCTTCGGCAAACAGGCAGCGCACCTCGAGGACGCCGGGCATCCGGTCATCAAGTTGAGCTTGGGCGAGCCGGACTTCGGCGCTCCGGCAGCGGTACGAGAGGCGATGCGCGAGGCCATGGATGGCCGTCCCCTGCCGTACACCGAAGCGCTCGGCATGCCCGTGCTGCGCCAGACGATTGCGCAGTTCTATCGCGAACGCCACGGGGTGGACGTCGACCCGGCCCGGATCATCGTCACTTCCGGCGCCTCAGCAGCACTGCTACTGGCGTGTGCCGCGACGATCGACACCGGCGATGAGGTTCTCATGGCCGACCCGTCCTACCCGTGCAACCGGCAACTCGTGGGGACGTTCGGTGGCCAGGTCGTCACGGTGCCAACAACCGCAGACACCCGATTTCAGCTCGACGCCAGTTCGGTGGCGCGCTATTGGAGCCCTGCAACGACCGCGGTCATGATGGCCACTCCATCAAATCCGACCGGCACCTCGATTCCCTTCGACGAGCTAGCTGGCATCTGCGATCTAGCGCGTTCGCGCTCCGCCTGGCGCATCGTCGATGAGATCTACCTCGACCTCAGCGATCCGAGACCCCACGGTGATCCGCCCCGCACCGTCCTGTCCACGGATCCGGACGCGATCGTCATCAACAGCTTCTCCAAGTACTTCGGCATGACAGGTTGGCGGCTCGGTTGGGCGGTATTGCCCGAACCGCTGGTCGGGGTCATGGAGCGCTTGGCGATGAACTACTTCTTGTGCGCCTCGACGCCGGCCCAGTACGCCGCCTTGGCCTGTTTCACACCCGAGTCACTGGCCGAGTGCGAGCGGCGCCGGCTCGAACTGCTGGCTCGCAGGCAACTGGTCCTCGATGGCCTCGACCGCCTGGGCTTGCCGGTGCCGGTGGTCCCCGACGGCGCCTTCTACGTGTACTTCGACGTCTCGGGTACTGGGCTCGGCTCGTGGGAGTTCTGCGAGCGGGCACTGAGCGAGGCGCAGGTGTCGTTGACTCCTGGCCGGGACTTCGGCACGCACACCGGCGACACCCATGTGCGCCTGTCCTATACCGCGTCGCGGGCCGATCTGGCCGAGGCGACCGAGCGACTGGCTGCCTTCCTGAGCCGCTGAGAAACACGTCGGCGCTGCAGAAGCCCCACAATGGGCCGGGTGACGGACCTGACCATCCAGCTGCTGCCGTATGCAGCCGGCCTCTTCGCCTCGCCGCTGCCGGTGATTGTCGGCATCGTGCTGCTGTTCACACCACGTCCGCGGCCCACGTCCATCACCTACGTCCTCACCTGGATCGCGGGCCTGACGTTGGCGACGGTGGTGATGTCTCTGCTCGCGGGACTCATCGACGGCGGCCAAGGCGACGGTTCCATCGGCGCGTGGGTGAAGGTCCTGCTGGGACTGCTCCTGGTGGTTTTCGCCGTCAAGATGTGGCTGGGCAGAAGCCAGGACTCCACGCCCGCGTGGCTGTCCAATCTCATGGAGGCCGGCCCCCGGGAGGCAGTCCGTTACGGCGTGCTCATGTCGGCGGCCAACCCCAAGGAATTGCTGATGGCTGCGGCCGCCGGTTTGGCCGTCGGCGCCAGTGACGTCGGAACCGCAGGTGCCGCCGGGGCTATTGCTGTCTTCGTCGTGGTCGGCGCAGCCAGCGTCGCGGCTCCTCTGGTGGTTTTCCTTGTTGGCGGCAAGTCAACGCTGGAGTTCCTGGCGAAGGCACGCGAGTGGCTGCAGGACAACAGTGTCGGCGTGGCGGCCGGCGTACTCGCCGCGATTGGCGTGCTGCTGCTGGTTGGCGGGTTGACCTCGCTGTGACCCTGTAACTCCGGTGGCACGACCACCCATGCCGCCCTCGGAACCACCAGCGAGGCCACTGCGTGTCCGGCCCAAGCGGCTATGCACCGCCCAGCGCCTCCCCGATCACGATGAAGCCGAAACCCAGCGTCGCCATCACAGTCAGACCCATCGCCAGGACATTCATCACCGAACGCTGCTTACCGATCCAGACGGCCAGGACATTGACAATTGCGGCGACCAGTACAAGCCCTACTGCGATGATCGGCATCACAGCCGTGTCCGTCACCGGCCACTGATCCCGGAACATCGTGAACACGGGCAGCACCAACCACGAACCAAACCCGATCGCGGCGGCAACCAAGGCGATCCAGCCAAACGGATCCGTCGGAAAAATCTTCGTCGGTTGATTGAGGCTTCCATCCGGCCGACTGCTCGCAGATCCGCGGTCCACTCCGGTACTCATGATCCACCTCCCCCGGGCGTCGATCATGCGGTGACCGGCACCCAATTCCACTGTACGTCTGAGCCCCGGTTAGGTCTGCCTGAGAAATTGGTGGGAAATGGAGCCGAATGCAATAGGGGCTAAACCCCAGGGGGGGGTATCTGGCAAGAAAATTCAGGGAGGATTCACCATGCCCATCCACAAGCGCTCCGTCGCGACTATCGGCGCGGGGCTGCTCGCACTCGGCGCATTGACCGCGTGTTCATCGGATGACACCGCCGAAACCGCCGCGTCCCCGACTGCGGCCGGCGAGTGCGCGTTGACGGTGGACGACCCGTGGGTGAAGGCCACCCACGAGGAGATGACCGGGGCGTTCGGCGTCATCGAAAACAGCGGTGACGCGGACATCACAATCACGTCGGCGTCCAGCCCGTCGGCGGGCATGATGGAGATTCACGAGGTGGTGGACCAGGACGGCGCGATGGTCATGCAGCCCAAGGCGGGCGGACTGGTCGTGCCGGCAGGTGGGTCCGCGGAGTTGAAGCCCGGTGCCGACCACCTCATGCTCATGGAGCTGCCCGCCACTCCGCACAGGGATTCAACCGCGTCGCGTCCGTCGCCGGGGAGGTTCCCCCGCAGCAGGCCAAAGCGAGCAAAGCGGCGAACATGAGTACGACCGTCTCGGATCGGGTGTCTCGGGGCTTCGGACGAGACATCTTCGACTCCTGGCTATCGGTGATGTCCGCCTTGAGAGCGGGAAGGCAGAGTAAGGGCGGCCAAGCCCTTGGTTGAGAGTCCTGTCAGAAGCCCGACACAGGATGTCGCTCCGGCCCCCTCCGTGCGAGACGCGGTGCCCCCAGTAGGACTCGAACCTACAACCTACGGATTAAAAGTCCGCAGCTCTGCCAATTGAGCTATAGGGGCGGGGACACGGAGGGAACTGTGAAGAAAACTCCGGTGACCTTGCTGTCCCATCGTATCGGCGGGGTTCGGTGGTCAGCCGGTCAGGTTGCGGTGGCTGTGGCGGCGGTTCTGGCGGTGCTGACGGCTGCGGAAGGCTGCTCGTTGGGGTGTTTCCGGGTTTCGGGTATGCCGATGTGGCCGGTCACTGGTCAGTGGCGGCCTGAGAGGGCGAGAAGGGGTCACGGTTCGGGGTGCTTTGCGCGGTTTTCGGTTACGGCGTTGTTGCGGAGGGCGTAGCCGAGGATGAAGAGTTCTTGGGTTGTGGTGCCGTAGCCGGGTAGGCGTGGCATTTCGCGTTTCATCTCGCGGTGCAGCGATTCGGTGTCGTTACGTCGCCCGTAGAGGACGCCGTACTGCCAGGAGCCGGGCGGGTAGTAGCGGAGGTATTCGCCGCGTTTGAACTGCGGCCCGGTCTCAGGCTGATGGTGCAGGGGTACTTGAAACTCGACGGGGTGGTTGTGGCAGTGGAGGGTGGCGCGGATGTAGTGCCGCCAGGTGCCGTCGCCGTTGGGTCGGGTGGAGACACGGTCGTGGGTGAGGGGTATCCAGACGGGTTTGCCGTTGTCACCGGAGCGGACTTGTTCGTGGAGTTGCCCTCCGATGGCCCAGATGTGGTGTTCGCAGGGCCGTCCGGTGGACCGGGTGTGCCGGTGGACTGTGACTTTGTGTCGTTTCTCCACGCGGGAGGAGTTACGGGTGCCTTTCGTCTTACGGTCGGTGTTGGTTTTGGCTGCGGGCAGGTTGATGGTGTGAAGGTTGTCGGCTGACAGTTCTGTGATGTGGAGGTCGCGGAGGACACCGTCGACGATGACGCCGCGCATTCCTGGGGCGTGGGCGTGGATGCGTTTCGCGACGGTGACGATGGCCTGGCCCTCGTCGCCGATGCCGCTGATGTTGTTGGGGCCGAGGACGTGTGTGAAGTCCAGGATGATGCGTCCGTGGTAGTCCTCGGAACGCATTGACGCGAACACAATTTTGGAACCCCACACGCGGGTTTTCTCTTGCCCGTATTTGTTGTGCCAGCCGGAGGCGCTGTCGTAACGCTTGCCGTTGTCGGGCCGGTTGTTCGTCGGCCCCGGATAGACGGTGCCGTCGAACGCAACCCATTGGGAGGGGCAGGGCCGCTTGTAGTAGAGGGCTTTGCCGGTCGGTAGATGTCCGAGGTCGTCGGCGAGGGTGAGGGCGGCTTGCCGGAACGCCTGGACGGCTTGCTGCCGGATGGCCGCCCATTCGGGGCTGCGCCACCGTTTCAGGAAGTAGTTCAGGTGGTGGCGTTTCGGTGGCTGCTTGGGGGCTTTGTCCCACCCGTCGGGCAGGTGTTTGTGGGCGTACTTGCGGTACATCCGCCACAGGTGCTTGTCGGAACACACGTGGGTGATGGCGGCGTTCTGGGCGCCGTGCACGGTTGTCATCGCGACGAGGAACAGGTACACCCACGCGGGGTAGTGGGCTGGTGCGCCGCGTTTACCGACTTGGCGGGTGTTGCCCGGCAGGGAGTACGCCACGTTCCAGAACGTCTGGGAGGCGAGGATGTTCCGTGCCTGTTCGGTGTGGGAGATGCGTTCGTGTTCCTCGCGGGTGCGGGGCCGCCGGGTGCCGTAGGTGCCGTCCGGTCGTTTCGTGACGATGCTGGCCTGCCCGCCGCGGTGCACAACCTGATGGGGTTCGTCACCGTCAACAGTGAGGGTTACGGTTCGTTCAGGCAGTAGCAGTGTTGGGGTCACGACTGGCCCCTGGGGTCGGGGTTGTAGACGGCCCGCCAGTCATATCCGACAAGGTGCGCAGCCACGTCCAGCCGTGCCAGGCCGAGGCGGGCAGCGACCGCCTCCACCCTGCCGGTCTCCGCGAACACCCGGGCGGCGACGTACTCGTTGATGCTCGCCACCCGCGTCTTGCCGGGGGTGTGCACACCGGCGAGCCGGATGAGTTTCGTCAGGCTCATACTTGTGGCCGCCGACCTCGCCTTGAAATCGTCCACGGCCGTGGTGCGTTCGTTCGGCAGGTACGCGAGGAGCGCATCCTCGTTGCCGGGGTAGCGGCGGTGCAGGTAGGCGAGCCGGTCAAGAATCGTCTGCCACGCCCAATCGTCATCAATGGGCACCCAACGCTGCTGGTAGCGGCTGCCGCCGCCGTGCAGATGCACGGCTTTGCTCATCTGGTCTACGTCGCGTACCCGGATGGCTCCGACCTCACCGGACTGCGCCCCCACCAACGTCAATGCCAGACACACCGGGGTGCGGGCGAATCCGATGACATAGTCCGAACCGGCGGTTTCGTTGTCGGCGGTGTCTTTCAGTGCCTGTATCTGGTCGGCGTTGAACGCCGACACTGCCCGCTGCACCCCCGGCATACTCGGCAGGCTCGCACCCAGGTTCCGTTCCGTGACCCCAAGCCGGAACCACGTGCGGTACACGGCCACCGCGACCGCGCGACGCAACCGGCGGATGTTCTCCGACGGGTACTCGGCGGCGCACACACCTGTCGCTGGGGAGTTCACCCACTGCCACAGCACCTCACTGGACACGTCACACACCAGGTCGCAGCCGCACGCCGCCACATACGCGACCAAGGTGCGGACGACAGCAGTGTGGGTGTCCAGAGTTTCCCGGGCGATGCGTTCCGCAACGACTTGCTGTTCCCAGTCGGCGAGCAGCCGAGTCACCGCCTCCCCCACCGTGACGGCACCGTCCATCGGAATGTCCGCAGCAAGGTAGAACGAGTCGTCGGGGCGGAGGAACCCTGGCCTGCGCGGCAACGCCGACCCGGTCTTCGCCCGTCCCCGCACACCCGCGGCGAACTCCACAGCCTCCCGGGACGCAGGATGCAGCCGGTAACGACCCCGACCCGGTCTCCCGCCCTGCCCTTGTCCCTGCAATTTTCGCCCCTGTCTCCCCGAGGGACGTCCGTCTTACCGTCCGGGGACGACAAGAAACGGCAAACTCGTGTAACGCCACCGGACGCGCCGCCATAGCGGTCGCACATCGCATTCATCATCACGGACGCACTTATCGAGAAGCGACGAAATCAACGAAGCGCGCACCTGTCCGCATACAAACCGCGTAGAGTGCCCCTATGCCCCCACAAGACAGGCCCAATCAGGCTAAACGCGGCCCAACCGTGTCCCGCGCACCCGGACAAACTATCCGCACAGAATCGTGCAAATGCGACCCGAACACCCCCGTCAAAGACCTCTGCCACCTCTGCGAGAAGAAACGCAGACGCATCCTCGACCGGGCACGCAGACGCCGAAAACGCGGAGGCGCCGAAGGCGGCGGCACCCAACTATCCGCCACCGAAACCGCCCAACTCCTCACCATCCTCGACGCCATCAACACCCACCAGATCGCCCTGGAAGACCGGGCACGCCTCACCGGACGCCCCCTCAGCCCCACCATCAACGACCTCCTCACCCAACTCGCCCAACTCCGCCACACCCTCCGACCAGCCCTCACCGCCCGAGGCGAAGAAGCCGCCGAACTCGACCGGCCAGGCGGCAGCCCCAGGGTCGGCACACAACGAAACGTCACGCCGCGAACGCGCTAACCGAAGCACCAGAGGCAAATCGCTGTGCGTCGCCTCGTGCGGCTACCGATCCCACCACTCAAACGATGGAGTTCCGTTGACAAGACTGACCCGCGCACCAAGCACGTGTTTGAGGGATGTCCTGGTCACCCCCGACACTCGTCGCACAGCCAATGCGCCAATTGCCTCAACAGCCTGCTGATCCTGCGCCAGATTCCTCCACCGATCAGCGAAACCCGGCCAAGACTGGTGCACCGACACGATCCCCTTAGAGACTTTCGCGATCGCCTCCTTACCCAGCCGCAAATCCTGGTAGCCCAACTCCTGGCGTACCTCCGCCAAGGCGTTCTCCTCGCCCTCAGTCAGACCAGTCGGCTGTTGCTCAGCCTCAACCACGAAGAAGCCAAGGTGCTGCGCCATCGCATACATACGGCGGTTGGCGCGACGACACACCATCACGGGCACGACATCAAGGCCCAGGTCGTGTACCTGTAATCCAGCGGCTTTGGACAAGAGTTGATAAACCTCCTGCGAATGGGGGTACAGCCAGGAACGAATGTTCTTGACCTCCACCAGTACCACCGCAACGCGGCCAGCGGACAGGCTGTGGGTCGTACCGATCCAATCCACCGGCCCGGCGAACTTATGACCCCCAAAGCCTGTGCGCTCCTCGGTGTCGGGTCCCTCCACCATGCAATGACTAGCGCGGATTGACGCGATAGCCGCCGTTTCTCCCGCCGGTCCCAGCCGTCCTCGGGGGAACCGGGATGACCCGTGCGCCCACCCGTCGTAACGAGCGACCAGCAGGCTTTTGCGTGCCACTGCGCGGTCAATCCGGGTGGCTCGTCCGCGGGAGTTACCCGGCACCAGCATCGGCACTGACTTGCCGCCGCGCGTCGTGTTGTAGACACGGCGAATGCTGCCTCCGGCAATCAGGAAGTTCACCGCCTCACTCACGACAGTCGGTTCAATGCCTTGCCTGCTGTCCCAGAACGGTCCAGCCTCCGGCGTCAGCCGGGCAATCAGTTCCTGCTGATAGACAGCCGAATGTTCATCAAGGAGCGCGAGAATGCGTGGCGACGCCTCCTGCACCCACTGATCCGAGGCGGCATCCCCGTCGTCCTCCACAGACACCAAATTTACGTTTCACTGCATCCCGGGCGCCATATAAAGAGTCGTTGCACCTTGGGCCGTCCCAGCCCCCTACGACATCGCCCCTTGACGGCCCGGCTTGCCATACTCGATGACACACCGTCCACGCCGATACCAACCGTCGTGACCGCAGAAGAAGGGGGAACCCCGGGGATGCCAGCCAGCCGCCCACGCCTGGAACTCGTCTGGCCCGGCAAGAACGAATTCCTCCTCACCCCCACCGGCCAAGACGGCAAACCCGTCTGGGTAGAGCGGGATCACCCGGCAGCCCACGAAGTCCGGCTCACCGAGTTCACCGGCACCCACGGTCAGGTCAACGACACCGACCCATATGCCGACAACCTGCTGTTCACCGGGGACAGCCTGGACGTGCTCAGGGTGCTGTGCGAGGTGCCGGAATACCGGCAGCACTACCGCGGGAAGATTCGCCAGATTTACATTGATCCGCCGTTCAATACGGGTGTCACTTTTCAGCACTATGACGACTGGATGGAACACTCCACCTGGCTGTCATTTATGCGTGACCGACTGGTCCTGATGAAGGAACTGCTCGCACCCGATGGATCAATCTGGGTGCACTTAGACGACGCGGAAGTTCACCGGATGCGTGCGCTGCTGGATGAGGTAATGGGCGCTCAGAACTGCGTAGCCACCCTGGTCTGGCAGAAGGCAGACAGTACCCGGAATGATGCCAAGGCATTCTCCGCTGATCACGATTACCTGCTTGTGTACCGTGCCGGGGCGGACTGGCGAGTGAACCGCCTGCCGCGAACCGCTGAATCCGACGCAAGGTTCTCATCGCCTGACGGCGATTCCGTTCCCTGGTTTGACGGTGACCCCACTGCTCCGGGAGCACGAACTCATCAAGGAATGGTCTACGCAATTCAGCACCCGATCACCGGAAGAATGATCTATCCAGCCCGTGGGAGGTGCTGGTGGACTGAACAGGCCCGCCTGCTCGAAGTGATGAACGAGTATGCCGAGTACAACCTGCGTGACATAGGTGACACAGAGGCAAGGGCGGAAATCTGTGGGGTAGAACCATCCCAGGTTCGCCCTGCGGTAAAGGCCATCGTACTGGCGGAACCGCAGGATGTTGCCGCCACGAAGGCGCGAGCACGATACGAGGCAGGCTCCTGGCCACAAGTCATTCTGCGTTCTGGCGGCGAAGGAGGCTTAGGCCGCAAGACCTTTGTGCCAAAGGTCGGACTCGTTCCGGGCACTCTGTGGACCAACAAAGATGTTGGGCATAACCGGCAGGCAAAAGCAGAGATCAAGGCGCTGTTCCCAGACATAGCACTCTTTGACACCCCCAAGCCCGAGCGTCTTATCCAGCGTGTGCTCCATATCGGCTCCCAAGCCGGGGACATCGTGCTGGATTGCTTTGGCGGTTCCGGTACTACGGCAGCAGTGGCGCAGAAGATGGGCCGCCGGTGGGTCACCGCTGAACTGTCGGCCGACACCGTGGCGAAGTTCATCTTGCCCAGACTGACGAAGGTCGTGGACGGCGAAGACCCCGGTGGCATCACGAAGTCCGTCGGCTGGGAGGGCGGCGGTGGGTTCCGCACGGTCACGGTCGGCCCGTCTATGTACGAGGTCACGCCAATCGGTGTGATGTTGGCGGATTGGGCGACGAACGGGAAATTCGCCCGTGCCGTCGCGGGCCAGTTGGGGTTCACGTTCCAGCCGGACGCGGCGCCGTTGTGCGGGGTTCGGGGTCGGATGCGTCTGGCGGTGTTGGACGGTGCGGTCGGGCCGGAGGAGGTTCGGGAGATTGTCGCCGCGTTGGGGGATAGTGAGCGGGTGACGGTCGTGGCGAAGGTGATCCTGCCAGGCGCTGAGGAGGCCCTGGCGGAGGTGTCGCGCGGGTCGAAGATTCGGAAGGCGCCGCGTGATTTGCTGGCTGACCATGTTCGCCGTGCTCGCCGGGGTACCCGTTCCCCAAGATCGGCGGCGGCTGTGCCGTCCGGGGGTGATCCCGCGTGAGTGTCGTTCCTTATGACGACGCATCGGTGGATGCGATCGCGACGACGTTGAATCTGCGCCTGCCGAACCGGAACGCTCTGGATGCGATCGCCCGCGAGTTGGACAGCCGCCCGGAAGGCTCGGAGTTGGTTGCTGATCTGGCGACGGGTGTGGGTAAGACGTACATCGCTGGTGGGCTGCTGGATTACCTGCACGAGGCGGGTGTGCGGAACGTCGTGATCGTGACGCCGGGCAGCACGATTCAGCGGAAGACTGTCGCGAACCTGACCCCGGGGAACCCGAAGTTTCTGCACGGGTTGGCGTGTGATCCGTTGGTCATCACGCTGGATGACTTTGAGCGGGGCACGGTGGGCGCGGCGCTGGACGACCCGGGCCGGTTCAAGGTGTTCGTGTTCACGGTGCAGTCGTTGTTGAAGCCGAACACGCAGGCTAACCGGCGGGCGCACCGCCCGCACGAGGTGTTGGGTCAGTCGCTGTCGGACTATCTGCGTGCCGCGGACGATCTGGTGGTGATCGCGGACGAGCATCACGTGTATTTCAACAAGACCGCGAAGCAGTTCCGCAGGGCCATTGAGGACTTGAACCCGGTCGCGCTGATCGGTTTGACGGCGACACCACACGAGTCCACATCTGTGGACAGCATCGTGTTCCACTACCCGCTCGCCGATGCGATCGCCGACGGGTATGTGAAGGTGCCTGTGCTGGTGGCCCGACAGGACGGCAAGGCTGATCTGCCGACCCAGTTAGCGGACGGCTGCGCCCTGCTCACCGTGAAGGAACAGGCGATGCGGGCCTATGTGAAGGCCACGAACCGGCAGTTCATCCAGCCGCTGCTGTTCGTCGTCGCGTCCAGCATTGACGAGGCCAACCACATCCGTGACCTGCTCGCCGCGCCGGACTACCTGGACGGCGACGACAAGGTACTCCTCATCACGAGCGAAGAACCCGACGAGGTCATCACCCAACTCGACACGTTGGAAGAGCCTGGCTCGCCCGTGAAGGCCGTCGTGTCGGTGCAGATGCTCGGCATCGGCTGGGACGTCAAGAACGTCTATGTGATCGCCGCGGTGAGGGCGTTGGAATCCGACCTGCTGACTGAGCAGATACTCGGTCGCGGTTTGCGTCTGCCGTTCGGGCGGCGCACCGGCGTCCCAATGCTGGACACCGTGGAGGTTCTCTCCCACCACGCATTCTCCGACCTCCTCGCCGAAGCGAAAGTCCTGCTCGCGCAGACCCTCGGCGACCGCGCCGACGAAGTGACTGCGGTGACGACAGTGACCCCCGGTGTCCACGGCGATCAAGTAGACCTGAACAACCCCTCAGTGACACCAACCGTGTCCGACCCGAACGCGTCGGTGACGGTGTCCCTGCCCGGCCCAGCCCCGGCGGACAACCCCGACCAAGGCGCGCTGATCAACCCCGACGGCACCCTCCCCACCGACACCGACGATCAGCCAGACCACGACGTCGTTGGCCTGTCCACCGTGGACGCCCGGCTCACCGACGGGAAGAACACCACCGACGCCCTGTCCAATCCAGTGAAGCCCCGCACCCCCGGCGGCACCCACCTGCCCCTGTACATCCCGAAAGTCACCTACCGCTGGGTGCGGGAACCGTTCTCCCTCACCCAAGTGAACCTGACCGCCGCCGAAGCACAAGGCGCCGTCTGGGCCGACGACAACGCCCCAAGCCTGAAACGCAAAGTCCTGGACGCGGAACGCGACGACGAAGGCCACGTGGAAGTTCGCATCAGCGACTCCCAGCAGACCGTGCAAGCCGCCACCCTCCCCATCCCGTTCAACCAGATCGAAGACGACCTCGTGAAACGGCTCCTGCGTTCCAACGCTGTGGAACAGTCCGTCACCGAGTACAACGCTGCCGTGAAGATCGCCCGGGCGTTCCTCCAAGGCGCCCAAGTCACCGAGCACACCCCGTGGCGGGCCGAAGACGGCCGACTGGCCACCGAAGCGCTCGTCGGCTGGATCAACACCCAACAGACCGCGAAACCCGCCACGTTGATGCCGGAAGTGTCCCAGGTGCGGTGGCCTGACCCACCCGACGTCACCGAAAGCCAGAAACCTGCCGACCGGCAGATCATCACCAGCAGCAAACAGTTCGTCCGCGGCTACCCATACTCCGGCTGGCAACGATCGTTCTACGACATCGCCACGTTCGACTCCTACTCCGCCGAGTTCCGGCTCGCCGAAACCCTGGACACCAGCCCCGGCGTCAAAGCGTGGCAACGCATCACCAACACCGTCCCCCTCACCATCCCCTACCGGCACGGCGCCACCGACCGGCAATACACCCCCGATTTCATCGTCATCGCGGACAACAACGTGCACTGGATCGTGGAAGGGAAAGCCGACAGCGAAATGACCGACCCCGTCGTCATCGCCAAACGCGACGCCGCCAAACAATGGGTAGACGCCGTCAACGCCGACCCGAACGTCCCCACCCAATGGGCCTACCTGCTCCTCTCCGAATCCGTCATCAAGAACGCCCCCAACTGGGCCGCTCTCAAAGCCGCCGGACAAGCGCACGGTTAGGAACTCACCATGCGTCAACGCGAGCAAGTCAGACAGGGCTTCCCAATGTCGTGGGTCAGGTTCACAATGGCCGTGAACGGGAGGGGGGAAACATGACGAGCGCCGACCAGCACCTGTCTGAGTCATACCGCAGTCGCCAGTTGCTGCATAGGCGGCACGCCATGAACACCTGGCCGATGCACCCTGCCCTCGACCTTGCTGCCCTGCTCGTGGTCATACTGGCCCTCGGAGGGCGCCTAACAGCAAACACCCCCCCGATCGTCGGCGCCTTGGTTGGATTGGTGGCTCTCGTTGTGGCCTCCCTATGGCTGCGGTGCTACCGCAAACTCGGAAGGCTGTCCGAAGAGGTTGTTCCCGGGTTCCCGCTCGGGTTCCCAGCCGACATCGCAACCGCCCTTCAGCGTGTCTGCCTAATCTCCACCACGATCCTTGCCCTCACGGCCCTCACCGCTGCGATGCCTCTCCTGTGGAACCTCCAATGGCCAGCAAGTTGGACCCTCGCGACCGCGACCATCGTGTGCGTCTCCGCAACACGTCTCTACAGAATCGCGTCTCCGCTCCGACACGTCGAATAGACTTCTGCCTGCGGGGACGTATCGGCTAGCCCTGCCCGGCACGAAGGACTTTCATGCTTCGCAAGGTGCAACTGTGGCGCTTCTACGACTCATCCGGAGTCCCCGCACCAGAACTCCCCACCTCAGCACTCCACGCACTCCTACAGAACCAACAGCCAGCAGACCTCTCCCTGGTCGGTGCTGGGGGATATGAAACCCACCTAGCACCTGTCCCAGGACCCGATCCGTACCTCATCCTCTACAGAGTCAGAGACCAAGGTTTGCCCTCCGAACGACGCGGAGGCCAAGTAGTGGACTTGAACCCAAACGTGAACGAACTCGCTGAGGGAAGCCACTTCCTGTTCCTCCCCCGAAATCTCCTGGCCTTCATGGGTTCCGGATTTGGTCCCAGACCTACCCGCCTAGCCGAGTGGATACGCGAAAGGGTGGGCTGGGACCTGAAACTGGAACCGGTGCTACGGCCAAACGCAGGAGAAATCCTTAACCACCTGGAACGTGTCGCCTGGGTTGAAGTCAAGGTCCCAGCAGACGAGGTACGCAACCTAGACCTCAGCGGATTCTTCCAGGGTGCCAACGACCCACTGGGGGCACTGAAGACAATGCAGCAGGCGCAGCACGGCGGCGTCATAACCCTCGGCTTCTCGGTCGGACGCGACAAGCACGCAAACCAAACATTCCTCACCAAACTTCTGAACCGAATGCGTGGAGCACCTACCGACACCTTCACCAAGGCGCAAGCCAAGGTTTACGTCGAACACGCCGACAGTGCAACCATCGTCGACTTCCTGCACGACCGAGTGGCAGCAGAGGTCGAGATCGACGAACCCGGGCTAAGGCAGAGACTGATCCCGCCGCCCGAAGCGCTCAACGCCATGAAAACGGCGTGGAAGCAGTTCAAAGAGGCAGACAAGGTACTCGATTTCGTGGACCCGCCCAGCACCGCAAACGCACCTACCGTCCCACCATCGCTAATCCCCGCCCCAGCCGACGAGTAAGAGTTCTCACGTGTCGAATCAGGAGTTTCTTGCCACCCGGAAAGGACTACTGAACTGGGTCGTCGCACACCAGATGATCGACCTGGTACCCGCTACGGTCGTCGTGTTCCTGTGGTGGTCTCAAGCGGGCGATGGACTGTTCACAGACCTGGGAGAGCAGGGCCGACGCTCCCTCTACCAAACCATCGCCACGATCTCCACCACGATGCTCGGGCTGACAATGACGACCATCTCCATCCTTGCTGCGAGTATCGACAAACCCCTAGGAGGCTCACCCCGTGGAATACCTCGGACCCTTGTCAAAGGTCTCGCGAAACCGATGTTCGGCCTTGCACGCACTCTTGGAATCACACTTATCGCGGCGCTCGCACTGCTGGTGACCGGGACGATAACCACAAATGCCAACTGGTGGGCCGCGCCCGCATTGGCAGCCCTGGCTGTTGTCATCGGCCTTCGGATCACACGGGTCATGTTCCTTCTTTCCAACCTCCTCCAAGCCCGAACGAACTAACTCGCACGCTCGCCCACACCAAATCCGGAGGGAGTCGTCGTGTGCTCATCCGTTGAGGACCAGATCGACCTTCGCGTCGGCCGAATAGTGCGTGAAGCCGGAATGCTCGACCTCGAAACCCGACACCTGGCAAGCGTTCTCAGCAAGGTCGCAGCGACAGAGGCAGCATCCACCGACGATGCCGCTAGCGCAATGAACCACTACGACAGCCAAAAGGCGTTCCTTGCCGACAACAACTTCCCGCGGATACTGAACCGGATTGAGTCCGACGCCCGCAAAGCACAGACACTCCGCAGCGACATGCGCGCCCGCCTCATCGCCTTTTCGGCGCGTGCCAACACACTCCACGGCACCTACAGAAACCGGATCATCCACGACCCGTCCATACCGACAGCACCAGAGCAAGTCAAGGACGGCATCACCCACCTTCGCATTCAGCCCGACACTCTGTACGGCGAACAGCCACTCGTCAGCACACCAGTCAGCATCGACCAACTGGAGAACATTGCGGTCACCTATCAGCACCTGCGTGGGGCATGCCGAGCGCTGAACTTCCTCCTCAGCGAACAACACCTCAACTGGCCAATGACCGACGAACTGCGGGCCGTGGCACAGCAATGGCTCATCACCTACGACCACCACTACAGCCAACCCAACGAATGAGCCGCGATTCATCCCCCGCCACCTTCCCCGCCTGTCACCAAATCTGGGCCACAGGGTCGTGACCCCCGTCCGGGGTGTCCGGATCGTCCACGTGCTCCGGGGGGATCGGCACGTGACACGACCGACGCCACACACGGCCACGCCACGCCACCACGATCTGCGCGGGAACCGGCGGCCGGGTGAACGAGAACGCCTCCGCCGCCCCCGCAGGGACAGCCCTGCCCACATCCCATAGAGCAATGTTCCTGCCTGACACCCGCACCGAACGCGCGGTGGATAGGCCCGCGTTCCGCAGCAGGAACCTCTTGTCCGCGTACTCCACACGCCACGACACCCAGGGATGCGAACGCCGGTACATCCTGTACGTCAGGAACAGCGACACCAACGAAACGATGAGAGCCAGCCACCCCGTCACACCACTAGCATCCCCCACCGTCACCCGACGGGCGGCAGGGCACACCGGGAGTCCTCACGGCGTTACCGAAACAAGGAAACGGCGTTACAGGAACGACCAGAACAGGTCAGTGTCCCCCACGGTTCCGAATATTCTCCGTGCCCCATAGGGGCGGTGGTGTCCCTTGAGTCTACGGGAGTCGGTTGGTCGGTCCGGTGAGCGGCGCTGCCCAACCGTGCCTCAAGCGCCCTGGTTAGAGGTTGTGCTGTTGGTTAGCGAATCCACGCGTTGAAACGCTAACCAACAGCACAACCCCCTACCTGTCAGTGTGAGTGTGAGTCGGTCATCGGATGAATGGAGATGATCGAGATGGCTGTTTTTGGTTTGACTGCTGAGCAGAAGCGCGAGCATGTGCTGGCCTATTTGGAGACGCCGTTTGGGGTCAAGGGCCGGTATTTGGACGAGTATGGGATCAGCCGGTATCAGATCCGGCGGTGGCGTTCGCAGGTGTATGCCGGGACGCTGGAGGTGGGCTTGGTGCCCCGAGGAGGGTTGATGGTCAACGATCCGGATGGTAACCGTGAGGTGGTGCGGTTACGCCAGGAGAACGAGCAGTTGCGCGTGCGGCTGCAGGAGCAGGCCAGCGGGTACGAACAGCGGCTGCAGGAGTTGGGTGCGGCCAAGCAGGCCGAGATCGATGCCGGGCAGAAAACCGTTGATGCCCTGGGAAAAGCTATCGCGCTCTTGCACGCCAGCAGCGAGAGCGCGGACAGTACAACCGGGCGTTGACCGACGGGCAGGGCGCAGCACTGGCCAGCTTCTACGACCTTGAGGAACAACTGGTCGCCGAGTTGGGTGCGGCCGGCTGGTCACAGACCAAGGCCCTGAAGATGATCGGGCTGTCCAGTGCGACCTGGTATTACCGCCACCACCCGCGGGCGAAGGCCACCGACCCGACCCCGCATACCGCGCGCACTGGATGCACGTGGCTGACCGACCAGGAAACTCTGCTGATCATCAGCGAGTTGATGGCCGCGTTCGAGGCCAAGAAGTCGGTATTCCAGGCCTACTACGAGGCGTTGGACGCCGCCCGGCCGGTGGCTTCACTGTCGTCGTGGCACCGGCTGGCGGCCAAGTACCTGGATCCGCTGCGCCCGGTGCGCCCCCGGCGTAACCGGCGCAGTTCGGCGATGCCGCAGTGGGACGCCGACGCACCGATGCAGGTGTGGTCCTGGGACATCACGATCCTGCCCGGGCCTTACCGCGGCCAGAACTACCACTTCTACGTGGTCCTGGACGTGTTCTCCCGCAAGATCGTCGGCTGGCGGGTCGAGGACCACGAACGCGACGAACTAGCCAAAGACATGTTCGAGCGCGCCTTCACCGCCGAGGCCGGACAGCCACACACCGTTCACTCCGACCGGGGCGCGTCGATGAGTTCGCTGAGCCTGGCCGGGCTGTTCACCCTGCTGGGCATCGACCGCAGCAGAAACCGGCCACGGGTGTCCAACGACAACCCGTTCTCCGAAAGCGCGTTCAAAACCGCCAAACACGGCAGATTCGACTACCCGCAGTTCTTCTGCGACCTCGACCAGGCGCGCACCTGGGCCACCGCGTTCGTGCACACCTACAACCACGAACACCGCCACAGCAGCCTAGAAGGCCACAACCCAGCCAGCATCCACGACGGCAGCTGGGTGCAGATCCACCAACACCGCCAAGCCGTCCTCGACCAGCTCTACACCGAAAACCCCCGCCGCTACCCCCGCCGCCCGACCCTGAAGACACCCATGGCCCACACCACCCTCAACCAACCAAAGAAACCCGACCGACTCCAAACAGGTTGACAGGTTCCGCTATAGGGGCGGTGGTGTCCCTTGAGTCTACGGGAGTCGGTTGGCCGGTCCGGTGAGCGGCGCTGCCCAACCGTGCCTCAAGCGCCCTGGTTAGAGGTTGTGCTGTTGGTTAGCGAATCCACGCGTTGAAACGCTAACCAACAGCACAACCTCTAACCAACGCATCCGGCGGGCCCAGACCACAACCGGGTACCGTGCCACCGTGCAGATCATCGACATCGTCACCGTGTTCGACGCCGCCGACATCGAGACCGAAAGCGCCTTCTGGACGGCCCTGACCGAGGGGACCGTCGACAAGGTCGACGACTGGCACAGCATCCGCACAGCCACTGGGCGACGCCTTGCCGTGCAACTCGCCCCCGGCCACACCCCGCCCGAGTGGCCCGACGGCAATCCCCAGCAGATGCACGTCGACCTCTGGATCGAGGACATCGAGGCCTCAGAACAAGCGGTCCTGGCGCTCGGCGCGCGGCTACTCAAGGCCGTGGACGAGGAGCAGTTCCGCGTCTACGCCGACCCAGCAGGGCACCCGTTCTGCCTCTGCTGGCACTGAACCGCCACAACCTCAGCGGGGGATCAAAGCCCAGACATCGAGGTCGAGCAGGACACCGGGGGTGTACTTCCCGTCCTCCCCGCGCAAGGTCATCGACTCGTCGCGGCCCTTGGTGGCGACCAGCCGCAGCCGCAGCGCACCGACCCCCCGAGCCGCGGTTTCGGCCTTGTCCAAGACCTCCGACCAGGCATAAACAGTGTCCCCCGCGAAGGCCGGCGACGCGTGTGCTCCGGCGTTGATCGCCGCGATCAGCTGCGCATTCGCCAGTCCGTTGAAGGACAGCGCACGTGCCATGGAGATGATGTGACCGCCGTAGATCAGCCGTCGGCCGTCGGGTCGGGCTTCGGTGTTGAAGTGCACCTTGGCAGTGTTCTGCCAGAGGCGCGTGGCAAGCATGTGCTCAGGATCGGTAAGCGTAACGCCATCGACGTGGTCGATCTTCTCGCCCACCGCGTAGTCGCCGAAGCGGTGCGGCTCGCCGGCCGCCACGGCGTCGTAGTCGGAGAAGTCCAGACCAGCCGGCACGACCAGGTCGGCCGGGTCCACCACTTTGGCCAGATCGGGAAGGACCGTCTCCGGCGCCGGTGCATCGACGTCGCGCTTGTGAACCATGACCCAACGCGCCCACTCGATCGCGACCTCGCCGCGCTGGTTGGTCGCAACCGACCGCACGTACACGACACCGCTCTTGCCATTGGAGTTCTGTTTGAGCCCGATCACAGTAGAGCGGGTGCGCAGGGTGTCACCGGGCACGACGGCACGGTGGAAGCGGCCCTCGGCGTACCCGAGGTTGGCGACCGCGTTCAGCGAGATGTCCGGAACGGTTTTGCCGAAGGCGATGTGGAAGCCGATGAGCTCTTCGACGGGGTGCGGTTCGAGTCCCACCGACGCAGCGAAGGCCGCTGACGACGGAATCGAGAAGCGGGTCGGATACAGGGCGCCGTAGACCGCCCGATCGCCTTCGGTCACAGTGCGCGGAGTCGCGTGCTCGATGACCTGGCCGATGGTGAAGTCCTCGAAGAAGTTGCCGGGGTTCGTCTTGCTCATAAGCCGAAACTATCGCCCGCCTTTGGGGCTTCAATCGGCCCCCGGGGCAATCGACTGCAGAAGGTTGAACCGATTGGCGCTCCAAACGTGCCGATCGGTTCAACCTTCGCCGCGATCAGGGACTTGGCGGCATGATAGGCTCTATAGCGAACGCTACATAAAGGGAGATTCGGTGAAGGAATACGACTACGTCATCGTCGGCGCAGGATCAGCCGGGTGTGTGCTGGCCGGCCGCTTGTCGGAGCAGCCGGACGTCACTGTCGGCCTCGTGGAGGCAGGCGGGTCCAACCGTTCCCTGGGCGTGCGGATCCCGGCGGCGTTCCCCAAACTCTTCCTGACCGATCGGGACTGGCAGTACTACTCGGACCCGGAGCCGGGCCTCAACGGCCGCGAGATCTTCATGCCCCGCGGAAAGATGATCGGCGGTTCGTCCTCGATGAACGCGATGCTCTTCGTGCGTGGCAACGCGGAGGACTTTGACGGATGGGCGAAAGCCGGCGCGACCGGTTGGTCCTATGACGAGGTGCTTCCCTACTTCAAGCGGATGGAGACGTTCGCCCGCGGCGGCAACGAGTACCGCGGAGCCGACGGGCCGCTGTTCGTCAACGACCACCGCAGCCGCACTGGCATCACCGAACTCATGGTGCAGGCGGCCCAACAGGCGGGCCTGCGTTTCAACCCCGACTACAACGGCGCACGCCAAGAGGGCGTGAGCTATCTGCAGGTCAACCAGAAGGGCGGCAACCGCTGGTCGGCCGCCGAGGCCTGGTTGCGCCCTGCGCTGTCACGCGACAACCTGTCGGTCCACCCGGACAACCACGTGCAACGGGTGGAGATCGTGGACGGCCGCGCGGTGGGCGTCTGGGTCGTTGGGCCCAAAGGACCGGAACTCATCCGTGCCCGGCGCGAGGTCATCCTCAGTGCCGGCGCAATTGGAACGCCGCAACTACTCATGCTGTCGGGCATCGGGCCGGCCGATGACCTCCGAGAGTTGGACATCGACGTGGTCGTGGACAACCCACACGTCGGCGACCACTACCAGGATCACCCGTTCTTCGTGCTCAATTGGGAAACCTCCGCGAAGGGCACGCTGGCCGAGGCTGAGAGCGTCAAGCAGTTGCTGAACTACGCGGTGATGGGCAAGGGTCTGCTGACGTCGACCGTCGCGGAAGGCACCGCATTCCTTAGGACCAACTCCCAGTTGCCCGCGCCTGACTTGCAACTGCACTTCGGGGCCGCCTACTTCCACAACCACGGCTTCGACACCCATCCGAACCCCGCTTTCGCAATCGCACCGACACTGGTTGCGCCCCAAAGCCGGGGCAAGATGCGCCTGCGTAGCGCCAATTCCGACGAGCACCCGAGCATCGTCGGGAACCACTTGACTGAGAAGGCCGATGTCGATGCCATGGTCGCCGGCGTTGAGTTGGCGCGCGAGATCGCAGCGCAGTCGTCTCTGGCTGCGGTGCGTGGCATCGAGATCCATCCCGGCCCGCAGGCTTCGGACCGAGCCAGCATCGTGCACGCATTGCGATCGGAGACCGAACTGATCTATCACCCGACCAGCACCGCCCGGATGGGTGTCGAGAGCGATTCGGTCGTCAGTCCGGAACTGCGCGTCCATGGCGTGACCAGCCTTCGCGTGGTCGACGCGTCGGTGTTCCCCACCATCCCGCGGGGCAACACGAACGCCGCCACCTACATGGTGGCCGAGAAGGCTTCGGACCTGATTGCAGGCCGTTGACCGGCGTACTGCAGGAGGATGGGCGTGTGACTGGATCCTCGACACCGACCCAAGCTCCCGCCTCCGAACGCATCCTTGAGGCGGTGATCGACGGACTCCAGGAGCTGGACCCGAATGCCCTGACCATCCAGCAGGTGTGCACCCGCGCCGGCGTGAAGGCGCCGACCGTTTACTACCACTTCGGCAATAAGGACGGGCTCATCGAGGCGGCGATCGACTCGTTGACAGCGCGTTGGATAGCGCAACTGGATGCGATCGTGGATCGAAGCGGAACTCTGGACCAAACCATGGCCCAGACGCTCTCCGGGTGGAAGTTGATGATCACCTCCGAGGAGCGGCCCTTCGCGGTCTTCGTCTGGGTCGCCATGTGGTCGCCGGAATCCCGGGTCGCCCTGCTGCGCGCCCGCGAGCACGCACAGGCTTTGATCCTGGAGGCCCTGGTCCAGCATCTGGGCCCGATCCCGGACGCGGAGCAGTTGGCAGGCATGCTGCTGGACGGTCTGATCGGTGCGGCCGTCGAGTATCAACTGGACGGAGATCAGGAGGCACTCGACCGCAGGTTGGCCACGCTGCTCAGCGTCATACCTCGGATGACGAGTTCGTTGTGACCGACCTACCCAACCTGAACCGCCTAACACGAATCGAACGCTGAACGTGGTTCATACTGCGCTAGTGCTGGACACGGCGTCGGGAGCACGATTCAAGTCCCTGGCGGCCCTTGCCGCAGTCCGTGACCACGACCGTAACGATGACCCGCTCACCACGGGGCCCGACCAAGGGAGAACCAAACGATGAATGTCCCAGTAGCGTCCGGCGATCTCACGTGGCTGCTCATGGACCGGCCCAATGCCCTGATGTACGTCAACGGGGTGTTGCAGTTGGCCCACACCCCCGACTGGGACGACGTCGAACAGGTCCTCCAGGAGCGGCTCATCGAGCGCTTCCCCGTGTTCAGCCGGCGCGCGGCCAAGGTTGATGGCGAATGGGTCTGGCAGGACGATCCGGACTTCTCGCTTAAGCGTCACATCCGCAAGGTGACCCTTCCCGAGCCGGGCACGGACCAGCAGGCGCAGGAGTACATCTCAACCCGGGCCAGCCAGCCCTTCGACTCCTCGATGCCGTTGTGGGAGATGGACTTCATCGAGGGCATTGAGTCGTCCGACAAAGCCATGGTGCTTGCACGGTTCCACCACGGAATCGCGGACGGGGTGCGGCTCGTGCAGGTGCTGCTCAGCCTGTTGGACCCGCTGTCCGAGGACGCGGCACCGGCTGCAGTGGGCCGTTCCGGCAAGCGCACAGGACCGGCCGACGTCGCCAAGAACGCCGCCCGCACCGTCGTCAATTCAGCCACGGATGTCGTCAGCGGGATCGGCTCGGCGATCGTCAGCGCCCCAGGTTGGGTGGCAGGACGACGGCCGTCGCTGTCGCAGGGCTGGGTCCATTTGCGTGAGCCGAGCAGGATCGTGGATGCCGCGTCCAAGGTCTCGTCCGAGGACAACATGCTGGTCAACAGCTGGCGTTCGGTCGGTCGATTGACACTGTCCGGCAAGTCGGTCAACACCGTGTGGAGCGGCACCGCGGGCGTTGAGAAGCAGGTGTCCTGGGTCTCCGGGCTGCAGTTGACCCGGGTACGTGACATCGGTAAGGCCAACACCGTCACCATCAATGACGTCATGCTCAGCGCAGTTTCGCTTGGGGTTACGGAGTACCTAAGCCGCCAGGGTGCGTCGCCGGTGGATCAGATCTCCTGGCTCATCCCCATCTCGCTCAAACCGATCGACGCTGAGATACCTGAGGACCTCGGCAACCACTTCGCCGTCGTGATGCTGCCGATGCCGCTCGGTATCCGAGAACCGAAGAAGCTTCTGCGCGAGATGCACACGCGCATGAACCGGATCAAGAACAGCGCCGAACCCATGATCCTTTACGGTGTGCAGCGCGTGGTGGCTGAGACACCTCCGGCTGTGTCCGTGAGACTCACCAACTTCGTGGCCAACAAGACGGCTGGCATCATCACGAACGTGCCCGGGCCCCGGGCTCCGATGGCGCTGGCCGGCGCTGAGGTCACCGGCATCATGGGTTGGGTGCCGACCTCCGGTGACCAACCGCTGGGGATCTGCATATTCAGTTACAACGGCGAGGTCAACATCGGAATTCTCGCCGACGCCGGGCTTGTGCCTGACCCCCACCTGCTGGCCGAGCTCATCGAGCAGGCGTTGGACGACCTCGCGGTCACGGTTGAGGGGTAGGTTCGGCGGAACCCCACCCCGGCCACGCAAAGCTGGAAACCGGCAACCAAATCGCCGGAAAACAACACCGGCCCAGCCGCACGGTTCAACCGCGACCACCCACGGCCAAGCAAAGCTGGAAACCGGCAACCAATCGCCGGAAAACAACACCGGCCCAGCCGCACGGTTCAACCGCCCACCCCGGCCAAGCAAAGCTGGAAACCGGCAACCAACTCGCCGGAAAACAACACCGGCCCAGCCGCACGGTTCACCGCGCCCGCCTACATCTCCTCGTGACTGTCCGGATCGCCCCCGAAAAGCCGCCCCTGATCCTCAGCCAGCCCAGAAATCGCTTCCACCTCATCGTCCAGGAGCTCAAAATCGAAGACGTCGAGGTTCTCACGCTGTCGACTGGGCGTCGCGGATTTGGGGACCGGCAGTGAGCCCAGTTGGATGTGCCAACGCAGGATCACCTGACCGGCGGTGACACCGAGCCGCTCAGCCGCACCGACCACGACGGGCTCAGTCAGCGGCGCCCGGGCTTTGCCCATCGGGCTCCAAGCCTGCGTGACAATGCCAAGCCGCTCATGCACCGCGCGCATGTGTGCCTGCGGGAACCGTGGGTGCATTTCGATCTGGTTCACAGCCGGCGTAACACCAGTCGCCTCAATGATGCGCTCGAGATGGGCTTGGGTGAAGTTGGAGACGCCGATGGACCTCACCAGACCCTGCTCCCGCAGATCCACCAGCGCCTGCCAGGCCTGCACGTATTTGTCCACGCTCGGGTTCGGCCAGTGGATCAGGTGCAGGTCGAGGTAGTCGAGACCGAGCCGCTGCAACGACCCCCGCACCGACGCGACAGCGTCGTCGTAGCCGTGGTCGCGGCCGGGCAGTTTGCTGGTGATCTGGACCTGGTCACGCGGCAGGCCGCTTCGGCGCAAAGCCTCGCCAACCTCCACCTCGTTCTCGTAGTTGACCGCGGTGTCGATGAGTCGGTAGCCAAGCTCCAAGGCACTGCGCACGGCCTCGATGCCGGCGTCGCCACGCAGCGGGTAGGTGCCGAAACCGATCGCTGGCAGCGTGTTCCCGTCATTGAGCCTCAAGCGTGGTGTCCCCATATGCTCACCCTCGTCTGGCAGGGGCCGCGACGTCAACCGGCCGCAAGCACCGCGCCGAGTTCCCAGCACGCCTCAAGGTCGGCCTTGGCCGGTTCGCCGCGCACCTCGACGGGCTGCTGCACCTGCTGCCAACCGAGGCCCGCCGCGACGCCCAGCACCGATCGCACCGCGCCGGTCAAGCCTTCGTTGCCGTGAACGTAGAACCCGAACGCCCGGCCCTTGGTGGCCGCCCGCGTCGGGTAGTAGATCTGGTCGAAGAAGTGCTTGAGCGCCCCGGACATGTAGCCGATGTTCGCCGGCGTCCCCAGTAGATAAGCATCCGCGGCGAGCACATCGACAGCGGTTGCCGCCAAGGCTGGCCGAACGACCACCTCAACCCCGTCGATGCCTTCGGCGCGAGTACCTGCCAGGGCTGACTCCAGCAACGCCTCAAGCGCCGGCGACACCGTGTGGTGCACCACGAGCAAGCGCCTCATGACCCAGGCAGCAGCTCGTCGATCAAGGCCTCGATACGCACCCGGATCTCATCGCGGATCGGCCGCACAGCGTCCACTCCCTGACCTGCCGGATCCTCGAGCACCCAGTCCTCGTAGCGCTTGCCGGGGTAGATCGGGCACGTGTCGCCACAGCCCATCGTGATGACCACGTCGCTGGCCAGGACGGCGTCGTTGGTGAGGATCTTGGGAACCTCGGCGCTCATGTCGATCCCTTCCTCAGCCATCGCGGCAACCGCTGCAGGGTTGACCGCGTCGCCGGGGGCCGAGCCGGCCGAGCGCACCTCGATGCGACCCTGGCCCAAGTGGTTGAGATAGGCGGCGGCCATCTGCGAGCGGCCCGCATTGTGCACGCACACGAAGAGCACGCTGGGTTTGTCGGTCATGAGTTTCCTTCCGGACGGTGGACGGGTTCTGGCAGGTCCAGTGGCTCGGGAACGACGCCGGGACGCGGGTAGAAGAACTCCGTGAGCACTGCGCCGGCCGCAGCACCAACCAGCTGAGCTGCGATGAACGGCGCCACCGACGATGGCGCGATTCCGGCAAAGGTGTCGCTGAACGCCCGGCCGATCGTGACGGCGGGGTTGGCGAACGACGTTGAGGCCGTGAAGAAGTATGCAGAGCCGATCCAGGCAGGCACAAGGATGGGGCCGAGGTGGCCGTTACCGGTACGGGTCACAGCGCCGATCAATCCGATCAGACCGGCCGTGGCCACGACTTCGCCCAATAAGGTGCCCGTGGCAACGCGGTCGTTCGTGGCCAACTCCCAGGCCGGCAGGGCGAACATCAGGTTGGCCAAAGCGACACCGAGCAGGGCCCCGACGATCTGGGCGCCGACATACAGACCGGCCTCACCTGCAGCCATCTCACGGCGCACGGCAGCCACCAGCGTGACGGCAGGGTTGAAGTGCGCACCGGAGATAGGACCGAGTGTCCAAATCAGAACACCGAGAGCAGCGACGGTGGCCAAGGCGTTGATCAGCAGGTCGATGCCGATATCCGCCGACAGACTCGTGGCCATGATGCCCGAGCCGACCACGACGGCAACCAGCACGCCGGTACCCATCAGTTCGGCCGCAACGCGGCGCATCATGGCGTGACCACCTCGGCCAGTCGGTCTACCCGTTCGGCGATCTGGTCGAAGGCGGCGTTGAAGTCCTTGATCCGATCCACACGAGCCGGATCGGGTACTGACCAGTGCAGGTGGGGTTCCCGCAACTGCTCGTCGGCCTGATCGCACACCGTCACCACCAATGCCCCCGCCGCTAATGCGTCCTCGTACTCCACGGGCTTGGCGTCGACAAGCGGGATCCCCCTTCGGCCGGCGACCCGAACGGCTTTGGGGTGCACCCGGTCAGCCGGCTGGGTGCCCGCAGAACTCACCGGCACGTCGCTGCGTTCCCGCCAGAGTGCCTCTGCGAACTGGGACCGCGCGGAGTTGTGGGTGCACACGAAAAGAACCTTGCTGCCGGCAACCACCGAACCCGCGACTGCCCGTCGGCCAACCTCTGTGAGTTGCAGGTACACACGTCGCCCGTCGGCCTCCGAGGGTCTGCGCACAAGGACACCAGCCGCGTCCAGGACGTTCAGGTGATGGGCCAGCAAGTTGGACCCGACCACAAGTTGGGTTGCCAGCGAAGCCGGGGTGCGGTCGGACTCGGCCAGCGCCTCCGCCACGGCCAGGCGGATCGGCTCGCCAAGGGCGGCATGGACCGCCGCCCGATCGGCAAGTCGCTCAATACTCATTGAGGTAATTCTAGACCAAGGCCACTTTCAATCGCCTACCGCCCAAGCAATGCTGGATTCGGGCAAAACAGTTGCCGAAAAACAGCATCGCTGAGTGGATCAGGCATATACTTCAATTGTGGTTGAATCAATTGCCATTGAAGCCCCGCCGACCACCTGGCCGGATGCTTCTGCCCCGGTCGGCCTGCTCCAAGCCGTGGCCGACCCGGTGCGTTGGACGGTTCTGGCCCGCCTCGACGCCGGACCCGCGTGCGTCTGCGAGCTCCAGGAGCACTTCCCGATCGCGGCCAATCTGTTGAGCTACCACCTCAAAGTCCTGCGTGAGAACGGTTTGGTCACAACAGCGCGTCGTGGCCGCTGGATCGATTACTCAATCGCCCCGGATGCGATGCAACGGATCCGGGAGGCGCTGCCGGGGGGTGGCTGACATGAGTGTCCAGGTCGCGCCCGCAGGATCGGCCCTGCGTCGCTGGGGTGGCCTTGCCGCGGCCGCCATCGCGTGGATCACCCTCTACCGCCTGAACCAGCCGTTCTGGGACTGGCTGATCTACGACGTCTTCGGCCTCGATCCCGAGAGTGCACTGGGCTCAAGCCTGCACTTCTTCGGCTACGACCTCGTCAAAATTGGCCTGCTGTTGGTGGGCATCATCTTCGTGGTCACGGTTCTGCGCTCCTTCATGTCGATCGAGCGCACCAGAGCGCTGCTCGGCGGGCGCCGCGAAGGGGTGGGGAACGTGATGGCCGCGGGGCTGGGCGTGATCACACCGTTCTGCTCGTGCAGCGCCGTCCCCGCCTTCATCGGCTTCGTCTCGGCGGGCGTACCGATCGGCGTGACCATGAGTTTCCTCATAGCGAGCCCACTGGTCAATGAGATCGCGATCGGTTTACTGCTGGGGATGTTCGGCATCGGTCCGACACTGCTCTACGTTGCGGCGGGGCTCACCATCGCAATCGTCGCTGGCTGGATCCTCGGGCGCATGCACGCCGAGCGCTGGGTGGAGCCGTTCGTGTTCGAGACGCGACTGCGCGGCGAAATCGTGGACAGCACCGCCGGCTTGACCTGGGACGACCGCGTCACCATGGGTCGCGAAGAGGTCATCACGATCCTTCGCAAGATTTGGCCCTACTTGCTGGTCGGCATCGGGCTCGGAGCGGTGATCCACGGTTGGGTTCCGACGGACTTCTTCACCACCTACGCCAACGCGGACAATCCACTTGGCGTCATCGTGGCCGTGGGCATCGGGGTACCGCTTTACTCGAACGCGGCCGGCGTTATGCCGCTGGTGCAGTCGCTCTACGGCGCTGGGCTTCCGATGGGCACGCTGTTGGCCTTCATGATGAGCGTCGTCGCCTTGTCACTGCCGGAGATGATTCTGCTGCGCCGCATCCTCAAGCCTCAATTGATCGCTGCATTCATAGCTGTCGTCGCGGCCGGCATCGTTGCAGTCGGCTACACGTTCAACCTCATCCTCGCCTGAAAGGAATCACCATGGAGATCAAGATTCTCGGACCCGGGTGCGCGAACTGCCACCGTCTGGAAGATCGCACCACTGAGGCAGTGGGGGACCTCGGACTCGATGCCACGATCGAGAAGGTGACCGACCCGGCCGACATCGCCAGTTACGGAATCATGAAGACACCCGGGCTGGTCGTGGACGACCGCGTTGTCGTATACGGCAGGGTGCCGAGCACTCGCGAGATCGCCGAGTTACTGCAGAAGGTTTAGGCGAACAGCCCCGCCAAGTCGGCCATCCGCGCCTCCTCCACGGAGAACCACGCCCACTGGCCGCGCTGCTCCCTGTTCACGAGCCCGGCCTGCGTGAGCACCTTGAGGTGATGGCTCACCGTGGGCTGGCTCAAGCCCAAGGGCGCGGTCAGGTCGCACGCACAGGCCTGACCCGAACTGCGGATGAGGGAAAGCAGCTGCAGTCGGGCAGGGTCGGCGACGGCCTTGAGCAGGCGCGCCAGCTGCTCGGCCGCCTCGCGGTCGATGGGAGCGGCGAGGCCCTGAGCACAGCAAGCACTCACGTCCACCAACGGGATCACCTTGGCCATGCATCCTCCTGTGTATTGACAATCATCAATGTAGCCGCCTGACCTCCATACTGACAAACTTCGATATGGAGGTCCACATGTCACGCGTCTACCCGCGGGAGCCCCGTGGGAGGTCTACACAGTGACCGCCGACAACCCTCTCGGAGGGGGCTTGCCGCTGAACCTCGGGGCAGCAGCGCGAGAGTCAGCGCAAGCCCACACCCTCAGCCCTCGGCGAGCAGTTTCGCCTTGGCCTCCGCGAGCCGCGCCACCTCGTCGGGGGGCAACACGGGGGCTTCAAGGTCCAGGCCTTGCACCGTCGTCGTGATGATGTCCGCAACCGAGGCGCGCATAGCCCATTTGCGGTCCGCCGGGATCACGTACCAGGGGGCCCAGGGCGTGCTGGTGGCATTGATCGCGTCTTCGAACGCAGCCATGTAGTCGTCCCAATAACCGCGCTCAACGATGTCACCGGAGCTGAATTTCCAGTTCTTCTCGGGGGTGTCCAGTCGTTCCAGGAAGCGCGCCTTCTGCTCCTCCTTGGACACGTTGAGGAAGAACTTCAGGATCGTGGTGCCATTGCGCGCCAAGTGTTGCTCGAAGTTGTTGATGTCCTCGTAGCGCTGCTTCCAGATGTCCTTGTGCCGTGAGACCGGGGGCAGATCCGCCTTGTCCAGCAACTCCGGGTGCACCTTCACCACGAGGACCTCTTCGTAGTACGAGCGGTTGAAGATCCCGATCATGCCGCGCGCCGGGAGGGCGTTGGAGTAGCGCCACAGGTAGTTGTGCGACCACTCCGTCGCGCTCGGCACCTTGAACGAGGACACCGCACAGCCCTGTGGATTGACCCCAGACATTACGTGCGAGATCGTGCCGTCCTTACCGGCCGCGTCCATCGCTTGGAAGATGATCAGGACCGAATGCCGGCCATCGGCATAGAGCAACTCCTGGGCCGCTGCGAGTTCCAGTTTGTTCTGCGCCAGCATCTGCTCGGCGATCAACTTGCGCTCGTCCTTGGAGACGTCCTTGGCCGCCGGTGGCAACCAGCGTGCGCTGTGGTCTGCTATCCGGAACCTCTCGCCGGGCTCGATCTTGAGCTGGTCCAGTGTCTTCTTGTTCATCGACATGGTGAGCCCCTTATCCCTCAGCTGCAGCCTTGAGCGCCCGCAGCGTGGTCTCGATGTTGCGCTGGTTGTGTGGCGCTCTGGGTCCGGGGATGATGAGTTGTCCCGCCCACTTGATCGGGGATGCCATCGGGCCGAAGCGCCGGTCATCCCAGGTCTCTGTAACGACACACCCGGTGTCCGTGGCCTTGAACTCGTAGGTCCAGCGTGAGACCGGGGACGGCGGGAAGTCGACGTCGAACACGAACTGCTTACCGCGTTCGGCCTCAAGAACGGTGCAGCGTGTGAACCAGCGCCAGACACCCTTCCGGTTCAGCCCCCAGAAGTGGTCCCCTACCTGGACCTCGCCCGGATCTCCCATGGTTCCCGTGGCCTCGGGAGACCACTCCCCCATGCGGGCCACGTCCACGACAAGGTCATAGACCCGCTCCGGCGGGGCTTCGATCTCGATGCTGGAAGTGGCCGTTGTCTCGCTGCTCGCCATGGGTGGAAGCCTACTGGCTAAACCCGGACCAGGCTCTTCCCGAGATTGGCGCCGGTGAACAATTCCTGCAGCGCCAACGGTGCGGAGTCCAACCCTTCCAACACATGCGTGCGCGACTGAAGTTTGCCTTCGGCCAGCCACTTTCCCATCGCAGCGGAAGCCTCGGCGGCCCGGTCCATGTGGTCCAGGATGATGAAGCCTTTGAGCAGGGCGCGGCGCGGAATCGCGTTGATCAGATTGGCCGGGCCAGGGGTCGGAGAACCGGTGTTGTACTGCGAGATCGCACCGCACAAGATGATGCGCGCGTGGTCCTTGATCTGGCCGAGGACCGCGTTGAGGGTCTCCCCTCCCACGTTGTCGAAGTACACGTCGACGCCTTCGGGACATGTCCGCCGCAGACCCGCGGCCACATCTTCAGCCCGGTAGTCGATGCAATCGTCGAAGCCGAGTTCGTCCACGACCCAAGCGCACTTCTCGGGTGAGCCCGCGACGCCGACCACCCGCGCACCTTTGATCTTGGCGATCTGACCGGCGATGGACCCCACCCCGCCAGCGGCCCCGGAGACCACAACCGTCTCACCGGGCTGCGGCTTGCCGATGTCCTCGAGGCCGACGTAGGCGGTCAGTCCGGTCACGCCAAAGACACTCAGGGCCTGCTCGTAAGTGACCCCCTCAGGGATCGGCACAGCCCCGCGCATCGCCGCCCGCGTCTGCCACCCGGGCATGCCGAACACCCGGCTGCCGACCGGGAACGCCTTATTGCGCGACTCGATGACTCGCCCGGCACCCGCGCTGCGGATCACCTCACCGATGTCGATCTTGGGCAGGTATGTGTCGTAAGCCATCCAGCCCCGGATCGTCGGGTCGATCGACAGGTACTCCACATCTACAAGGAACTCGCCCTTTTCCAATGGCGCGACCTCGACCTCGTCGGATGCGAAGTCATCGACATCGACCTGATCCTGTGGGCGTTTGGCGAGGGTGATGCGTCGTGAGGTCGTCATGGCGCCACGATACTTTGGATTCCTCATGACTCTCAGTGTCGCCTTCTTCTTGGCCGTCGGCTTCGGCGCAGTTCTGGGTCTGGTGGTCCGCGCAATCATGGGTAATCGGATTCGGCTCGGTTTGGCCGAAGCCATGCTGTCCGGGATCCTCGGAGCGGTGGCAGGCGTGATGCTCGTCTCCGCGCTGCTGGGCGGTTACCAGCGTGAGCATGGCGTTTGGCTTGTGCTCTCCTCGACCGTCAGCACCGTCCTGGTCATGCTGGTCGTGAGCTACTTCACCCGCCAGCCCCATTTGAGCGTGGCCGAACTCGTTGCCGCTGGGGAGAGCCACCGCGTCGAGTTCAAGTCCACCGCGCGCTGCAACCTGCACACCGGCACGCGCGACGACAAGATCGAACTGGTGATCTCCAAAGCCGTGGCCGCCTTCGCCAATTCCGGTGGCGGCGACCTGGTGATCGGTGTGGACGACGAGGGCCACGCGCTTGGACTCGATGATGACCTCAAGTTCATGAAGAACCCGGACGTTGACCGCTACGAACTGTGGCTCAGGGATCACCTGACCAAGACTCTGGGCGCACCTGCCTCTGCGAATGCGGAGGTCACCTTCCCTCACCTCGACGGCCAACAGGTCTGTCACGTGCGGGTGCTCGCGGCGACCCGGCCGGTGTTCCTCACCCCCGGCAAGGGGCAGCCACTGCAGATGTGGGTGCGGATCGGCAACTCCACCAGGCAACTCGGGATCGATGAAGCCCTGAGTTACTCGGCTGACCGATGGGGCCGTCGCCGGTTACGCTGAGGCGAACCTGAGCGCGAGGAGTCCGGCATGATCCACCTGAACCCGTACCTGTCCTTCAACGGTCAAGCCCGCGCAGCCATGCAGCGCTATCAAGAAGTGCTGGGCGGCGAGTTGACGATGAACACGTTCTCAGAGTTCGGGCAGGACGACCCCGCGATTGCTGAGTTGATCATGCATGGCCAGCTGAAGGCTGCCGACGGTTTCATGCTCATGGGCGCAGATACCCCGCCTGGCATGGAGTACACGCCGGGCAACACCGTGACCGTGATTCTGCATGGCGAGGACGAGCAGACGTTGCGTCGCTATTGGGACGGCCTGGCGCAGGGCGCCACCATCAACGTCGCCCTTGAGCCGCAGATGTGGGGCGACGTGTACGGGCAGTTGACTGACGCCTTCGGCACGGTGTGGCAGGTCAACATCAGCACCGGAACGGGCTGAAGGGTTGGGTTTGGCCGCCCGCTGGCAACCCATGCTGAAAACCGGCAACCAGATCGTCGAAAAACAACATGGCCCCCCGCCGGGCTGGCTGAAGAGCCGGCGCCCTGGCAACCCATGCTGGAAACCGGCAACCAGATCGTCGAAAAACAACATGGCCCCCCGCCGGACTGGCTGAAGAGCCGGCGCCTCGGCAACCCATGCTGGAAACCGGCAACCAGATGGTCGAAAAACAACATGGCCCCCGCCGGACTGGCTGAAGAGCCGGCGCCTCGGCAACCCATGCTGGAAACCGGCAACCAGATCGTCGAAAAACAACATGGCCCCCGCCGGACTGGCTGAAAAGCCGGCGCCTCGGCAACCCATGCTGGAAACCGGCAACCAGATCGTCGAAAAACAACATGGCCCCCCGCCGGACTGGCCTCCCCGGCGTCCTCACCTGCCGGTGAATCGGGCCTCCCGCCGCTCCAAGAAACTCCGCACGCCTTCGGCCGCGTCCTCGGAGGCCATGATCTTGGCCAGCGCCTCCTTGAGATGCTCGCGCGCCGCCGCTTCGCCAGAATCACGCGCGATGCGAGCGCTGGCCAGGGTCTGCTGAACACCCAGAGGCGCTTGGGCGGCGATCCTCTGCGCGATCCGCAACGCAACGTCCAACTGCTCACCGGGCGCCACCACTTCCTGCACCAACCCGATCCGGTAGGCCTCATCGGCACCGAATTCGTCGGCCGTGAGCAAGAACCGCATCGCGTTGCCCCAGCCCAGTTGAGCGGTGGCTCGCAGAGTCGCTCCGCCGAAGGGCAGAATGCCTCGCCCGATCTCCAACTGCCGGAACCGCACGTCCTGGGCAGCCACAACGATGTCACTGGCAAGCGCCAACTCGATGCTCAGCGTGAACGCGATGCCTTGCACGGCGAGCACCACCGGTTTGGGCACCGGCGGGGACCACATGCCCCATGGGTCATATTTGTACGACCCGGCGAGGGCGGACGGCCCAATCTCGGCAACCTTCGCTCCAACCTCGGCCAAGTCGAGGCCCGCGCTGAAATGCTCACCGATCGCGTGCACCACTCCCACGCGCAGTTCCGGGTCATCCCCGAGTCGCTCGTAGGCGGCAGCGAACTGCTCGATCAGTTCGAGGTCGAAGGCGTTGCGCTTCTCCGGCCGGTTGATCCCGATCAGCAGCACATGCCCGCGCTGCTCAACTTCCACCTTCATGCTTGAACCGCCTTCGTGATGAGTTCGCGCAGGACGCCGGAGTCGACGGCGCGCAGGTCCTTTATGTACAAGCAGCCCTTGCCCGTGGTGTGCGCTCCGAGCCTGCCCAATTCCTCGGCGTAATCGGCAAGCGAACCGGGCAGGTAGAGCGCCAGGTTGGCTTTGCGCGGGGACATACCCACTTGGAACCAATCGTGGGTTCCGGTGGTATTCGTATATTGCGAATCACCGAAACCGACGATGCTCGACCCCCACATGACAGGTGCTGCACCTGACAACTCACTCATCAGGCCGGCCAGCGTCGCCGCATCCGCGCGGCGTCTTTCATCGGGGATCGAAGTCAGGAAAGCCGACACGTCTTCGGCCTCGGGTTGAGTCTTGCGCTGTGCCATGAGGCTTAACTTACGCTGGGGAAGTGACCAGGTCGGGGGGCTTCAAGATACTGTTCGGCATCGCTGTGGCGGTGCAGTTCTGGGCTTTGTACGTGCCGCGCACGCCGCAGATGGAATCGGGGCTGCCGCTGGACAAAATGGTCCATCTGGGGTTGTTCGCGGCGGTCACCTGGCTGGGGTTGCGGGCAGGCCTGCCGCTGGTTCCCCTAATGATCGCAATGGTCGCCCAGGCTGGCATCAGCGAACTGACGCAGTGGATCTTCCTGCCGCAACGCGGCGGAGACTGGTGGGATTTCATGGCCGATCTGGCCGGCATCGGGATTGGCGTGCTCTTAGCGCGTGATTGGTCTCACAGACCTGAATCGATACCGATCGACTCGTAATAACCTACCTTGGGGTGGGAGGTCTCGATGAAAACCCGATCTTCGGCGCTGCGACAGCGTCGCGTACGCCTAGCTGACATTCGGCCCGAGAATGCCGCCGACCTGATCCGCCTAGTATCCGACTGCAGTCCTGAGAGTCGCTACCTGCGATTCCACACTGGCACGGACACCCTGCGCCCGGCCATGGCTGAGCAGTTGGCAGACGTGGATCCCGCAAGTGGGCGAGGTATTGGGACTACGCAATTGGCGAGGACGACTGGTGGCCGAAGCGCGCTACACGCGGATCGCACCGGATGTGGCCGACTTCGCGGTACTGATCGCCGATCGGTACCAAGGCCGCGGCTTGGGTCCGATCCTGCTGTCGATGCTGTTCCAGCGGGCCGCCGAAAGCGGGATCGTCGCCATGCACGCCGATGTGCTGCCCAGCAACGCCCGGATCGTGAAAGTCCTGGAGCGGCTCGGCCCGGTCAATCCGATCGGCTACGAGAGCGGCGTGCGCGCAGTATGTGTGCCGCTCACCGACGGGCCTTGTCCGCAGTGCACCGCGATGGCCTTCGCCGCCGGTCACTGACCCCGCATCTTGCGCATCTCGGCGTCGATCTGCTGCTCGCTGGGCGGCGCCTGCGCCGGGCCGTAGGCTCCCCACGCCATGAAGGCAGCAGCGATGCCCATGCCGAACATCGCCCACATCGGCCAGAAGTACCCCGCGCCGCTCATCGCCCAGATGGCTGTCAGAAGCAGTGAGACGATCACGAACACCCCGAGTACCCGCCAGAACGAACGCTTGTCGTTGATCCGCTTCACTGCTGCTTTGCGATACGCATCCTCGCTCATACTTCGAGGTTAGATCAGGCATCGCCCAATTTGCCAGGTTCGTGCAGGCACCGAAGCAATCAGCGCACCTGCCATGCACGCAGAGTCATCCCCGCGCCCCGAAGACGATCCACCAGGTCGTCGCCCATGGCCGCCGATGGGGTCAACACCCCTCCTGGGCCTTGTGTCGAGGACAGGCACAGGCCCGCCTCGGACAACATGCGCGATGTCGCTGCATAGCCGGGATCACCCTTGCCGATCACCTCGGCGCCGATGATCCGGCCATCGGCCAGTGTGCTGCGGAACTCCACGCGGAAGCCTCCGCGCTCGCGAGCCTCCGGTCCTGGGCCCTCGCCGGGGTCCGGCAGGAACTTGGTCGCAACCGCGCGCAGCGGGGCAATGGAAAGGGCAGCCATGCCGCCGGTACTGGCCGTGGCAAGGGCAGTCGCACGAGCCCGACCACCGATACCGGGACCCGTCGCCACGACCTCCTTGTAGGTGAAGTCGTGCCCGTAGGCGTAGCCGGACAGCAGGTTGGATCGCCGAACCACCCGAGTGTTGATCGAGGCCATCACGAACGGCCCCGTCCACGAGTCCAGAACCGGTTCGTAGTGGACCCACAGTTGGTCACCCTCGTCGCGGCCGCCATGTCCGGGAGTCAATGCGTACGGGTCGGCCATGATCTGGCGCAGCGCCGGATCCTCCTTGGCTGCCATCGCTTGGCCGATGCCGCTGGCCACTGTGCCGCCACTGAATCCGCCACTGGCCCACCGCACAGCCATCATGGTTTCTCCGAGCTCGCCCCCGGCTGCCTGCTGCAACAGATACACGCCGAGGTCGGACGGGATCGAGTCGAAACCACTGGCATGCACAATGCGTGCGCCTGTCTGCTTGGCCAGGTCGTCGTAACGGTCGATGCTCTCGCGCATGAAGAGCACCTCGCCGGCCAGGTCCGCGTAGTGGGTCCCGGCAGTCGCGCAAGCCTCCACCAACGGAAGGCCGTACTTCCAGTAGGGCCCAACCGTAGTGACAACAGCCTTGGTCGACTCGGCCAGTGTCTTCAGCGCCTTCGGATCGCCAGCGTCAGCCACCACCATCGGCCAGTCCACGTCGAGGTCGTGGGCGACCTCCGCCAGCTTGGCGGCCGACCGCCCGGCCAGGGCGATGTGTTCCGGACCGCCGCGTTTGGCCAGGTACTCGGCAACAAGCCGGCCGGTGAATCCCGTGGCGCCGTACACAACAAGGTCGAAGTCGCTCATGTCACTACGGTATTGACTTCCACGGGTCGCGCCATTACGTGGTCCGACTCCACGCTGTGCGCGACCACAAAGGTGCGCTCCCCGACGATGCCGAATCCGAACTTCTCGTAGAACCGGATTGCGCGTTGGTTCTGCTCGTTGGTCCCCAACCACACCCAGTCGTGGCCCGCGTCGCGGGCGATCTCGAGGCTGGCATGCATCAACGCCGCCGCAATGCCGCTTCCGTGGGCGTGGGCGTCGACGTAAATCCGGCGCACCTCGAGGGGGTTGACCCAGGGCTGGCTTATCGGCGGTGGTTCGGTGCACAGCATCACGTACCCGACCACTTCTCCCGGGTCGCCGTCCACAACCAGGAACCTTGCGGTGGCCATGTGTTCGCGGAAGCGGCCGGCGTTGAGCTCATCGCGGATATGGATCGCGATCGCATCCGCTGGGGTGTGATCTGGGCAGGCGAGCGGGAAGGTGCGGGCCGCCAGCTGCGCAATCGCCTCCGCGTCGGCAGCGGTGGCGGTTCGAACATCAGGCACTCGTCCAGATTAGGTCGCCCTGCGACCCTTGCTTTCGCCGCCTGTCGCGAAGTTACGCCGACACGCCGGCGCGGGTTCTGGGGGTCCATGCAACAACCGCGGAGCTTACCGGGCCAGCCGGCTCAGTTGACGCAGGATCTGCTCGCCCACAGGGTCCTGGGCCTCCACAAAGGCTGCAGGGGTGTCCAGAGGGGCCGGCACCTCCACGGTCTGGTCACCGGCGAACGTCTGCCCGGTCAGCACGTTGACCCACTCTCCGGGTGGAAACGCCACGCTGACCGACGTCGCGCCTTCCTGCAGGACCGGCGCCACCAGCAGATGGTCACCGAGGAAGAACTGGAGGTCCGCGGTGGCTGCGGCGCTGTCCGGGTAGACCATCCAGGTCGGGCGGATCGCCGGCACCCCAGTGGCGACCGCCTCGTCGATCACGGTCTTGCGGTACGGGTACAAGGCCGCGTAGATCTGGGACGCCGCCGCGAAGGCCGCGCGGGTCTGCGGGGTGTCGTAGACCTGCTGGTTCTGCGCCGGGCGGTTGCCCTCGTGGGTGCGCATCATCACGCCGAACGCCTGCATCTGCGCCCAGCGCTGGTTCAACTCCGGCGGACGCGTGTAGTTCTTGACGACCGCGTTGATGCTGGTGTAGCCGCCGATATCGCTGTGCCAAAGCGGCGACCCGGAGATGCCTCCTGACAGCATCGCGTAGACCGCGCTGGTCATGCCGTCCTGATCGGCGTAGTTGACCATCTGGTCGCCGTTCCACATCATCGGGACTTCCTCCGGCGACCCGAGGAAGCTTGAGCGCATGAACGCCAGGCAGTCCGGCTGGCCGGCCTTGTCGCAGCCTTCGCGCACCACCGATGCCCACAGTTGCGGGTACTGGTTGTGCATCAACAGCGGGTCGCCGTCGAAGAGCTTGGCGTCAAAGGGCAGTGCCTCACCGAAGTCCGCCATGAAGCCCACCGCACCGGCTCCGAGCACGTCCTCGGCGATCACATCGGCGTACCAAGCACGCGCATCAGGATTGGTGAAGTCCACGAGCACCGCTTCGAACCCGTTCTGGTCCATCAGGTACGGCTGCCCCGATTGGGTCTGCACGGTGTAGCCCCTGTCGATCGCCTCCTGGTAGAGGTCCTTGATCGAGGAATCCCCCTTTGGCTGCGGGTCGACCAGCCACGGGTTGATGTAGGTCAGGACCTCGATGCCGTCGGCGTTGAGCTCCTTGACGAGCTTGTTCCAGCCCGGGTACCGCTGCTTGTCCAGCTGCCAGGTCCACCACAGGCGGTCACCGAAACTTGTGGTGCGCTTTCCCGTCCAGTCCTGCAGCCACACCCCCGAGATGGCCGTACCCGCCGATTTCATGTCCGCCACCACCGTGCGAACCTTCTCAGTGCCGCCCTGCAGACCGAGCACGGCGCCGCGCTGCACCCAGTCGGCCAGTGGCGGCCGGGTCTTGGCGGCCTCGCGAGCGGCGATCACCGACTTCGGGTTGGTGCCGGCGAAGATCTCCGCGGAGATGCTGGGCGCCCAGGCCTCCAGACTCGCCTGCCCGTTGCGCGAGAAGTCCGCGACGGTGAATGCCCCCGACTCCTCGGTGTTCGCGAACGTGAAGGCCTTGTTCTCGCTGGTCACATAGGTGGGCCACGCGGCGTAGGTGGTCTCAAGCGTTCCACCTGCCTTCTGCGTGACGTCGGCGAGGTAGGTCAGCGGCTGCTCACCGCGCCCAACGCCCTGCTCGCGCGGGAGTATCGGCGTGATCGTGCCCGTGAGATCCAAGGGCCGGTACTGCTCCCCGAGCCCGAAAATCCGCTCTCCGTTGGCAATGCCCGCCGTGAGGACCACACTGTCGACACCCTCGGCCGTGATCTTCATCTGCAACGCCCGCGCGCTGGCGGTCTTCGGTATCGCCAGCAGCGTCATCGCGTACTCGGCTGAGCCCTGCGGACCGGATACTTCCCCGGAGATTCGAACCATCGGCCCGCGCTGCTCCACAGAGTCCACGCTCTGGTCGGGCATCGTGGCAGTGCGCGTGACGTCTGCCCAGAAGTACCCGAGGTGTTCGGTGAAGTCCACGCTGCCGTTGGCGGCAGACAGGAACGCGACGCCCGGTTGGGACTGCCAAGCGATGATCCCGTTCTCCGTGATTCGCAGTTGGTCGGCAAGCACCTCGACCTCGAAATCCCCGGTGCGCAGCGTGGTCTGCTCAGTGCTCACCGACAGAGCACCCGGCTGGACAGGGTCCAGGTTGTCGCGAGGAATCTTGGTCCACAGGTAGACGCCCACCGCCACTGCGACGACAACCAGCACGAGTATCACGATCAAGAGCCACTTCAGAATCCGTCGCCAAAGGCGTTTCTTGGGTTTGACGGGCTCAATGGTTGCGGCAGTCACGCAGGACAATCTAGCGATCTTGCAACGGCATCTAGAGACGCGGTTGGTGGACGACCTCTCGTGTCACGGCGACACTTGGCTGACCTTCGTAATCAACTGCGAAGAACGAGATGCACGACGGCCCGACGGGGATCCCCTCGAGTCCGTACTGCGTCGAATCCCACTCGTAGGCCAACGAGTACTGGTTCTCGTCGTAGGTCGTCGTACATGACCCGCTGGGGGCTACAACGGCGTGCAGGTAGGTGTCTGCGGGCAGTGAGACCTCAACCAGGTAATCGGTGTAATCGTCGGGGTACTCGGTGAGCGCGCCGATGACCGGTGGCGCCACTGGCGGGGCGGTACGTGTGACCGTGTACTGGGCGGGCGCGGAGGCCAAGCCATAGCGGTTGACGATGCTGACCTCGTAGCAGAACGCTCCCGTCTGGCCTGCCACGTAGCCGTCATCGACCCATTTGCGGTCGCTCAACTTCGCTGAGGAAGCGTCCTGGAACTGCGCGTTCTTGTCACCGGAACACCGTTGCGCGTCGTACACCTCGATCTGCACGGACGACCCCGGACGAACACCCGCAGGGACATCCCAGGTGACCCTCAACGGAGATTCGGTGCTGTCGCCGCCGGTGAACTGGACGTCCTTCAATTGCGGCGGAGCGGGCTCCCGCAGACAGAACCGCTTACCTGGCTTGCGGACTTTGCCTCCGTAGAGTTTGACCGCCCCACGAGCGTCGTCCGGGGTCAGCCAACGGCAGTTGTACAACCACTCCTCGGGGGGCGACTTGCAGCCCGTGCCAACCACCGGCTGCATCAGCCGACAGCCGCCGTCGCGCACATGGTTCAGGCCCAGCACGTGGCCGAACTCATGGGCCAGCAGCAGACCGAGCAGTGGCATCTGGTCCGGGCCGGCCCCACGATACTCGCCAGACAGGTGCAGGTAGGCCCCGTTCGCCTTGCCAATAGTCGCGTAGCCGCCGTAGCCGTTGGTGTTGCCGAAGGCCAACTTGAACTGGGCCGCACCCTGGCTCTTGACCTCCTTGAAGCGCAACTTCGCCCCTGACTTGCGCCAGGCGTCCGTGGCCTTCTTCACACTCCAGTCGAAGCGTGGTGGCAGCTGGTTGACGAACCGGATGGTCTTGCCCGGCCAGCGAGGACCTGGCGCGTTGTATGCAGCAGCCGGCCCCCCGGTCAGAAGCACCAAAGCCAACAGCCCCACAAGGCCAGCCCGAATCCGCACCCCGCAACCGTACGCCTGCAGGCTGCATCGTGACAGTGGTTGCACATCGGCCATCCGGTTGGGTTCAGCGCCCATCACTGGATCAGGACAGCTTCGACGCCCACCGCTGCAACCTCCGGCCAGCACTGCGAGCGGCCATCCCGATGAGTCCGTCGTAGACCTGACCCAGCGAGTATTCGCCGCGCCCTCATTCTTGGGGTACTGCCGTTCAGGTCGTGTCCGAATCTGCAGGCTCATCATGCCCACGCTGCGGAGTCCTCGGGGAGCGCTGGAGTGTGGGCCTTGATCAACCTGCAAATCCGGACAGGTCACCGCCTTCACCTGCGCGATCCCCCATTCCGATGGTCGTGCCGCCCACGCCGCACGAAAGTGGCACGGCCACCGGCCCGGCGCCTCCTTCTTGCGCAGTGAGAACCGACATTTCAAGACATAGCCCGCCCACGAACCTCGCAAAGATGGCAACTTCCTGAATCAGTTTTCGCTCGGTGCCACTCTCGTGCGGGTATCCAGCGGCCAGTTGGACGAACCCGGCTCAGCCGAGGAACGTCGCCAGCAGCGCGTCGGCCGCCACCGCCGGGGGCAACTCCCCGGCGAGCACGGAGGCTTCCACCTGCGCCAGCCTCGCCCGAACCTTGGGCGAGTCCCGGAACTCGTCGAGCAACCGGTCGCCGATTAGCGACCACATCCAGCCGATCTGCTGGCGCTGGCGCCGCTCTTCACGTTCGCCCGTCGCTGCCAACGTGTCCCGATGCGCCACAATCTGTTCCCAGATCTGCGGCAGGCCCTCGTTGGTCAGGGCAGAACACGTGAGCACCGGCGGCGTCCAGTTCGGCGAGGCGGGACGCATCAAGTGGATCGCGCGACGGTAATCGGCAGCGGCCATCTTCGCTCGCTTGACGTTGTCGCCGTCGGCCTTGTTCACGGCGATCAGGTCCGCGATCTCCAGGACGCCACGCTTTATCCCCTGCAACTCGTCACCCGCGCCGGACAGCATCAGCACAACGAAGATGTCGACCATCTCCGAAACGGTGGTCTCGCTCTGCCCGACGCCCACGGTCTCGACCAGCACCACGTCGAAACCAGCCGCCTCGCACAAGAGGATCGCCTCGCGGGTGGCACGCGCGACTCCTCCTAGGGAACCACTGGCCGGTGAGGGCCGGATGAACGCGTTCGGGTCGACCGACAGTCGCTCCATGCGGGTCTTGTCGCCCAGGATCGCGCCGCCGGTGCGCGAACTGCTCGGGTCCACGGCGAGTACCGCGACCTTGCGCCCGTCGGCGGTGAGGTTGGTGCCGAACTGGTCGATGAACGTGGACTTGCCGACTCCGGGCACCCCGGTGAGTCCCACCCGATCCGAACCGCCGGTGTCGGGCATCAACGCAGTCAGTAGTTCAGCAGCTGCCTCTCTGTGCTCGGGTTTGCGGCTTTCCACCAGCGTTATTGCGCGCGCGAGCCACATGGTGTCGCCGGAACGCACGAGGTCGGCCAGTTCCGCACGACCGGGTAACGGCTGTTTCATGAGCCGAGCAACTGCTCCAACAAGCCTTCAGCGGCTTCTGCAATAACCGTCCCTGGCGGGAAGATCGCAGCCGCTCCGGCCTCGCGCAAAGCATCGAAGTCCTGCGGTGGGATCACCCCGCCCACGACGACCAGAATGTCCGGCCGTCCCAATTGCGCCAACGCTGCCTTCAGTTGCGGCACCAGTGTGAGGTGACCGGCGGCCAGCGAACTGGCCCCCACGATGTCGACGTCGTTCTCCACGGCCTGCCGCGCGACTTCTTCGGGGGTCTGAAAGAGCGGGCCGATGTCAACGACGAAGCCGAGGTCGGCGAACGACGACGCGATGACCTTCTGCCCGCGGTCGTGACCGTCCTGACCCATCTTCGCGATCAGGATGCGTGGACGGCGGCCTTCGCGCGCCTCGAACTGAGCGACGGATTCCGCCACGGTCTCCACCTGCGCGTTGTCGTCACCCATCTCCTGGCGGTACACCCCCGAGATCGATCGGATTTCGGCCTTGTGCCGACCGTACACATTTTCAAGCGCCAGGCTGATCTCGCCGACCGTTGCGTGAACACGGGCGGCCTTGACGGAAAGGTCCAGGAGATTGCCATTGCCCTCGCGGGCGGCGGCCTCAAGGTTGGCAAGTGCGGTGTCGACCGCGCTCTGGTCGCGACCGGCCTTGAGTTTCTCGAGCTTCGCAAGCTGACCAGCTCGCACCGCGGCGTTGTCGACCTTGAGCACGTCGATGTCCTCAGCCGCGTGCGGCCGAAACTTATTGACGCCAATGACGGCCTGCCGACCGGAGTCGATGCGCGCCTGGGTGCGCGCTGCCGCCTCCTCGATGCGCAGTTTCGGGATGCCTGCCTCGATCGCCTTGGCCATCCCGCCGAGTTCCTCGACCTCGGTGATGTGGGCCCAGGCGCGTTCGGCGAGTTGGCGCGTCAGTCGCTCGATGAAGTACGAGCCGCCCCACGGGTCGATGACCCGCGTCGTGCCGCTCTCCTGCTGCAGGAACAGTTGCGTGTTGCGCGCGATGCGCGCGGAGAAATCGGTCGGCAGAGCGAGCGCCTCGTCGAGGGCATTGGTGTGCAGGCTCTGCGTGTGGCCCTGGGTCGCGGCCATGGCCTCGACGCACGTGCGCACGACGTTATTGAACACATCCTGTGCGGTCAGGCTCCAGCCCGAGGTCTGCGAGTGCGTACGCAGGGATTGCGACTTCGGGTTCTGCGGATCGAACTGCTTGACGAGCTTCGACCACAACAACCTGGCGGCACGCAACTTCGCGATCTCCATGTAGAAGTTCATGCCGATCGCCCAGAAGAAGGACAGGCGCGGGGCGAACGCGTCGACCTCGAGGCCGGTCGCGATGCCGGCGCGCAGGTACTCGACCCCGTCGGCCAGGGTGTAGGCCAGTTCCAGATCGGCGGTCGCCCCCGCCTCCTGCATGTGGTAGCCGGAGATGGAGATGGAGTTGAACCGCGGCATTTTGTCGGAGGTGTAGGCGAATATGTCCGAGATGATCCGCATCGACGGGGAGGGGGGATAGATGTAGGTATTGCGAACCATGAACTCTTTGAGGATGTCGTTCTGAATGGTTCCGGTGAGTTTCTCGGCCGGCACGCCCTGTTCCTCGGCGGCCACGATGTACAGGGCCATGACCGGCAGCACCGCGCCATTCATCGTCATCGACACGCTCATCTTGTCCAGCGGGATCCCGTCGAAAAGCACCCGCATATCCAGGATGGAATCGATCGCCACACCTGCCATGCCAACGTCGCCGACCACGCGCGGGTGGTCGGAGTCGTAGCCGCGGTGGGTGGCCAGGTCGAACGCGATGCTCAGGCCCTTCTGGCCTTGCGCGAGGTTGCGCCGGTAGAAGGCGTTGGAGTCCTCCGCTGTGGAGAATCCGGCGTACTGCCGGATGGTCCACGGCTGGTTGACGTACATCGTGGGGTATGGCCCACGCAGGTACGGCGGCATGCCTGGGTATGTCTGCAGATGGTCGAGGCCGACTAGGTCCTCGGCGCTGTAGAGCGGCGCGACGTCGATGCCCTCGGGGGTCTCCCAGGCGAGTTTGTCCGGTGTCGAACCGGTGGCTCGGGCGACGGCCTGCTCCCAGGCGTTGCGGTCGGGGTGGGCCGTGCGCGGTGGGAGGTTGATCTTGGTGAAGTCGGTCATCGGACTGCCTCCGCTCGGGTGAGGATATCCAGGGCGTCGACGCCGAGGTGGACGTACTCGTCCACGCCCGGGTAGTCGCCCTTGCCTGCCAGGTAGACCCGCCGTGCCCCGGCTTGTTTGAGGGCTTCGGCTGTGGCTTCGGCGAGGTCGGCGTACACGTCGTCGGACGAGCAGATGCAGGCGATGTTGGCGCCGGAGGCCTGGAAAGCCGCCGCGGCTGATGCGGCATCGGCATGGCCTTCGTCGCTGATCGCGCGGATGCCGCCTGCGGCGAAGAGGTTCGTAGCGAACGTCGCCCTGGCTGTATGCACCGCAATGGGCCCGAGGTTGGCGAGGAAGACGGTTGCGTCACCGGCGTCCTCGCGCAGCGCCTCGTACGGATCGGCAAGGCGGTCCTGCGGCCACGGCGTTCCGTCGTGCTGATGCCCCTCGATCGGCACTGCCTCCCGGGTGTCAACAGGCGGTTGCGCCGGTCGCTGGGGGCGCTGCTCGTCCAGCAACGGGAACTCGCTGACGCCGGTGATCGGGAACCGCCGGGTAGCGATCTGCGCATCGCGGCGCTGTGCCACCACAGCGATGTCAGTGCCGATCTCGTCGATCGCCTCCACCGGACCGCCGGCGGACTCGATGCGCTGGAAGAACTTCCAGCCCGCAGCGGCCAGTTCGTCGGTGAAGCTCTCGATGTACCAGCTACCTCCTGCGGGGTCCAGCACCCGGCCGATGCCGGACTCGTCCTGCAGAAGCAGTTGGGTGTTGCGTGCCAGGCGCCGGCCGAGGTCGCCGGGCAACCCGGCGGCCGAGTCGAAGGGTGCCAGCGTCACGGCTTCGGCGCCACCGACGACCGCGCCGAGGGTTGCTGCTGTCCCGCGCAGGATGTTGACCCACGGGTCAACCTCGGTGAGCCAGCGATCAGCAGAGACCGCCACGATCTGGGTGCTGTCGATTGGTTGTCCAAGGTTGTCCAAGACCGTGGCCCAGCAGTGCCGAAGCGCCCGGATCTTGGCCACCGTTGCGAAAACATCCACGTCTGCGGTGACTTCCAGGGTGATGCGGGAGCCGGGGTTGTCCACCCCGTCGTCGATGAGTGCCCGCAGGTAGAGCAGCGCGACCGACAGCACGTAGCCGATCTCCTGGGCCTCACTTGCGCCGGCGTCCGAAGCGGGGGCACCGGATGCCAGGAACGTGCGCAGCCGGGGGGTGTTCGCCACGTCCATCCCGGCGGCCATCTGCGCATCCATCGCTACCGAGCCGGTGGTCACCAAGGTGCCGATCGGGTCCAGCCCCAGGCATCCCGATGGCTCCACGCCGTGCACCCCGCGCGTGGCCAGAAGGCCCCGGTACCAGCTGGCCACAACGGCGGCGTGTGCCCCGGCCCGCAGACTCACCGGCGCTGCTTCCAGCACCACGCCATCGAGCACCCGAGCCAATTCCTCCGGGGTGCGGATGCTCACACCGTCACCGCCGCCGAGGTCGAGTTGGACTTCGACGCTCGTCGCGCCGTTGGCCAAATCCTCCAGGATCTGGGCGTTGGCGATGGCAGGGTCCGGGTGCGCCACGCGCGTGCGGATGTCCCACTGACCGTTCTCCCGCGGGGCCAGCTGACCGCCGCGGGTCAACGGTTCGAACCCAGGGAATCCCGCTTCGTCGGCCTGCGTCGAATACCCGTCATAGAGCGGCTCGATGCGCAGCCCGTCCAACGTGGTGGTCACCAACGTGCGGTCGAAGTCCTTGCCCTTGAGCACCTTGTCGACTGCGGCGAGCCACTGCTCGCGGGTGGGACTGTAATCCGACGCCAGATCCAGGTTCTCGGTCACCTTTCGAGGATAGTCCTGTGGTCTCGATGCGACCATTGTGCCCGTCCGAGCAGCCCACCAGAAGGTGGGACTTGATGCCCGCAGGCGTAACCTGGAACTACCTGTTGGAGGCGATCATGAAGACCAGACCAACCACTCGCTTGACAGCGTCGATGGTCCGTAGCTACGGGCCTGATCGCAGGGACGGCCGTTCCAGTCCGCCATCGGCCGCCACCGGCCACCTCCGTTGCGGCCACGAAGAAGCACAAATTGCCCGACCGTTGCTGGCCCTCGTTCAAGCACGACCTGTTCCAGTTGCGGCGGCGCATGGAAGCATCAGACTGCCGAACTACGAGGCCTACTACAAATCGCAAAGCCCAATCCTCGATCACATGGTTGAACTGTCACAGATCCAAATGCGCGACGCGATGTCCTTCCCCGAGGAGGAGGGGCGAGCAGTATCGGGAAACCATGCAGCCGATCATCGCCGACGACCGGGATCCAGACCAAGCGGCTCGTCGACCAGCGTTGAGAAGTCGAACAAGAACTGCTTCACGGCGAAGCGAAAGGACAAGTTCGTCGCCAGGGATGAAGGCGGTGCGACCTGGCCTACCATGATCTGTTCCGCGCCTACGAGAAGGGACTGCTCGCAGCCGGCAACTTGACGACCGCACAGACGGCCAAGGCACAGCAGGCACTGCAGGACGCCGCAACGTCGATGCCGCAACGGTTGAGGACAGATTCGACCGGGGCATCAAACAACTGCGTCGATCTGTGGTGATGCATGGCCTCTGAGGTGGCCACACGGACCAGCGAGCCAATTGACCGGGGATCGCTGGGCTGGTCGTGGCAACGGCAGTGTAGGGTTCGACCTTCCTGGTCACGAAGGACGCGCTGGACACGCTGTCGGTGGCCAATCTGTTGTTCTGGCGGTTCGGCGTCGCGGCGTTGATCCTGCTGGCAGTCGCGCCCAAGCACTGGTTGCGGCTCAGCCCCTACGTGGCGCAAAGGTCTCTGGCTTGGCCTGTTCCTCGGCGCCGGCTTCCTCGCCCAGACCGAGGGATTGCGGCACAGCTCGGCAGCGGTTTCGGGCTTCCTCACCGGACTCATGGTTGTGCTCACCCCCCTTGGTGGCCGCCGCGCTGTTCCGCGAGCAGATCACCGGCCCGGGGGTGGGCGGCGGTGGCCGTGGCCACAACAGGCTTGGCGCTGATCTCGCTGAACGGTTGAGCTCTGTCCCCGGGGCGGCCATCACGGTTCTGGGCGCTTTGCTGTTCTCCTTGCAGATCGCCAGCCTGTCCCACTGGGCGACCAGGGACAACAGCTACGGACTGACGGCGATCTCGGTGGCTGTCACCGCCGTCGTGTGCGGACTGGCGGCGATCGGTGGCGACGGGGTCAGTGTGCCCACCCGGGGCGACGAACTCGTGGCGATCCTTTACCTCGCGATTGGGGCCACATGTCTGGGGCTGGTGCTGCAGGCATGGAGTCAGTCCTACCTGTCAGCCACGACCGCGGCGATCATCATGACGCTGGAGCCCGCCTTCGCCGGCGCGATCGCGGTGCTGATCGGAGGCGAGGTCCTCACTGCGCGCATGTGGGTTGGCGGGTTGGCCATCCTTGCCGCGATGTTCATCGCAGAGTTCGGACCGCGGGAATGCTGCGATGCGGAACTTCCACGGGTCGAAGCGCTGTAGGTGCGACATTGGTGCGGTGAATGAACGAGACGCCCTGCTCGACCTTGCCGCCGCCAAGGCCAAGGCCTACCTCGATGGCCTGCCCGAACGCCAGGTACCCCCGGATACCAGGGCCGACGACCTCGGCGCATCCTTCGGTGGCTCCTTGCCCGGGCTAGGGCGCGACCCACTCGACGTACTTGAGTCGCTGTGCACCAACGCCGAACCCGGCTTGACCGCAATGACCTCGCCGCGCTTCTTCGGTTTCGTGATCGGCGGGTACGTATCCCTTGGCCGTGGCTGCGGACTGGCTCACCAGCGCCTGGGACCAGAACGCCAGCCTGCGGGAGGTGACTCCGGCCCACAGCGCGGCACGGGAGGCGGTGGAGGCGTGGTTCACCGACCTGCTGGGCCTGCCCGCCGACACGACGATGGGCACGGTGACCGGTGGGCTGATGGCGAACTTCACCGGACTTGCCGCCGGGACGCAACGCGGTCCTCGCGGCGGCCGGTTGGGACGTAGAGGCGCACGGTTTGCAGGGGGCGCCCCGGGTGCGGGTCCTCGTCGGCGAGGAACGCCACGACACGGTGGACCTGGCGTTGCGGTACTTGGGTCTCGGCGCACCCGAAACGGTCGCAGCCGACGAGCAAGGCCGAATCCGGGTCGACGCTCTGGCCGACGCACTTGCCGCCTACGACGGGCCGACGATCGTGGCCCTGCAGGCCGGCAATGTGCACTCTGGTGCGTTCGACGATTTCGCGACCGCCATCCCACTGGCTCACGAGCAGGGGGCTTGGGTTCACATCGACGGCGCGTTCGGTTTGTGGGCAGGCGCTTCTGAACGCACACGCCACCTCGTGGCTGGGTACGAACTGGCCGACTCGTGGGCCACGGACGCGCACAAGACGCTGAACGTTCCGTACGACTCGGGTCTCGCGTTCGTCGCCAACAGCAAAGCCCACCGCGCAGCCATGGGCATCCACGCGCCCTACCTGGTGCACAGCCTCGGGGCGCCGCGAGCCGATGGAACTCGGCCCGGAGTTCTCCCAGCGGGCGCGGGCTTTCGTGCTGTGGGCGACCCTGCAGTACCTGGGTCGCGACGGTGTCGCCGAACTTGTCGACCGGCTCGTCGAACACGCCCAAGCGCTGGCCGACGGCGTGCGCGACCTCGGCGGGGAGGTGCTCAACGACGTGGTCTTCACGCAGGTTTGCACTGCGTGGGGCGACGACGCGACCACCGCAGAGGTGGAGCGGTTGCTGCTGGCCGACGGTGCCGCCTGGATGACCGGTTCGACGTGGCGGGGTCGCAAAGTCCTGCGCATCGCGGTCAGCAACCACGCGACCACGGCCGCGGACGTTGAGCAGTCGCTGGCGGCTCTTGGGCGGGCGTACGACCGGGTGGCTACCCCCAAGCGCGTTGGTTGACGTTCGGGTAGTTGGTTGACGTCTGTCGCCCGACGAGCATCAACCAACTGCACGAGCCCCACCCAACAGCACGAGCATCAACCAACGCCGCGCGCCGAACGCCCGACTCCCGCGAGGTTCCGACCCGAAGGCAATCGGCGGCAACCCGTTTCACTCGAGGCCGTGCACGTTACCGGAATTGGCGACCGGCGGCCTCATCCACAGGTGAGGCTGCTCACTCGTTCGGCCTCACCCCTTGTGAACACCCGGGCGTAGACTTGAGGTGGCGGGAGCACCCGTCACAGTGCCCCGCCGGGATTGACTCGGAGGTGGGGACGATGTTCACCGAATTCGCCGTGATCGCCGCTCTTGCGCTTGCTCCGGCCGCTGCGCCCGGGCCGATCAATCCGGAGGACGGCAAGATCGCTGGCTTCGTCTACGGCGAGGAGCAGTACAACAGTTACCCCGGCTGGCTCGGAACGATGCCGTGGACGTGGACCTTCTCCCAGCAGCACATCGGCTACCCGGGCAGCGCCACGGCGGGCAAGCCGTTCTACCTGCACGCCAACACCGCGCTGGTGTCCCCGGATGCGGTCGGCGACGTGATGGTCACGATCGACGAGGACGCCGGTGGCCTGCCGCTGCGCTATGCACCGACCGCCGACATGCCGATCAAGTGCTACTACACGCAGTTCGACACTGTTATGAAGGTGTCCGAGACGCCGTGCCGCAGCAGTGTTGTCGTGGAGAGCGGCCAGATCCTTGTGAGCAAACTCGAACCCTTGTCGCCCGGATTCGGCTTAAGCGTCCTGGTGCCGGTGGTTACCGACAAAGCCACCTCCGGAACCGCCGCTATGACCGCGATGTGGGCCGCGCCGCAGGTCCGCCTGGGCACGCCCAATGTGCTGGCCACGGTGGCGGTTTCGGTGGCGCCCGCTCCCACCGTGACCAAGCCGCTGCCCAAGAAGCTGCGCAAGTACCCGAAGGTGAAGAGCCTCACGCCGGCGGTCTGCAAGGTCAAGAACCGCAAGGTCGTCGTGCTGAAGTCCGGGTTGTGCAAGCTCAAGGGCGGCAAGGTCGTGGTGAAGAAGCGCTACTGAGGCGAGTCCAACTCGCGACAGGCCAGGAAGAGGGTCTCAAGAGGTCCGTCGATCGTGCTCCATTGCACCTCCGGCCGCGAGTTCATCAAAGTCTCCGGGAGGTCTCGGATCGCCTCGCCGATCACGATGAGTTGATACGAAATCGCCGAGAAGCCGATCGCCTCCTTGGCGTGGTCTCCGTCCGCGACTGCATCGTCAAGGAGACGTTCAGCATCTCGAATCACCTCACAGGCAACAATCATGTCCTTCAGGCGGCGCTTGTAATGGCGAGTCACAACGCGAGTGCCTCCCGGCGGGCTGCCGCGACAACTGCGGGGCGCAGCAGTGCCTCCGGCACAACATCGACGCTCTCGCCTATCAGCTCCTCGATCCCTTGCCTCAATCGGTCGATCGGCAGAAGGCCTTGAGGACCGTGGACGTCGAAACTGACGAGCAGGTCAATGTCGCTGTTGTCCACATCGTCACCGCGCACCACGGAGCCGAAAACGCGGACATCACTGGCTCCATGAGTTCGTGCGAGTCTCAGGATCTGCTTCCTGTGCGCGCGCAGGATCGCGATCCTCGGTGAGGTCGCGGCCACTGCGGTTCGCGGTTCGGTGCTCATCACCAAAGATCTACCGCAACCGGCCAGAATTCGTTGAAGAGTATCCACAGACGGGGACGCGGCTCCCGTTTCATACCGCGCGATCGCCGCCTGCGAGGTCCCTGCCAGAGCAGCCAGTTTCGTCTGAGTGAGATCCGCGGCCAGACGAGCCTCTCGCAAGAGAGCACCAGTGTCCACGCTCTTAGACTATACTTTTACAGGTATATTGTTCGCCTTCTCGGACTCACCGCCTGCGTTGGTTGACGCTCAGGTAGTTGGTTGACGTTCGTCGCCCGACGAGCGTCAACCAACTGCACGAGCCCCACCCAACTGCCCGAACGTCAACCAACGGCCCCCCAGCGGCCGCGGCCAGCCTCACCCCGTCAGCCACTGCAGGATCTCGGCCCCGAACCGCGCCTGCGCCACGTCAAAACCGCCGGCCAGCAGATCCCGGCCATCGGCGTAACGCCGACCCGTCGCGCCCCACTCGTCCTCGACCCAGCGGCCGAAGAAGTACGCCTCGCGCTCCCCGTCGGAATGCCGCGGTGTCACGTCCAGCATCGCCAAACCCACTTCGTCGACGCCCTCGCCGGTGCGCGCGGACGTCCGGTAGATGGGCGGCAATTCCTCGTCGAAAGGCCGCGCCAGCGAAAGCGACGAACGCAGTTGGTAGTACGACTGATTGGCCGCTGGGTCGTCACATTTGTTGAGGATGAACGAGTCGGGGATCTCGATGATCCCGGCCTTGAGGAACTGGATCTCGTCGCCGCCGAGCGGCTGCAGCACCAAGTACACATGGTCGGCCAGGTAGCGGATGTCCAACTCGCTCTGCCCGATGCCCACGGTCTCCACGATCACGACGTCGAACAGCCGCTTCAGCAGCCGCGACACCTGGAACGTTGTCGGTGCCAGGCCGCCGAGTTCGGCAGCGTTGGACTGGCTTCGGAAGAACGCCCGCTTCTCCCCGGTCGCGAAGCGGGTGCGCGTGCGGTCCCCCAGCAGTGCGCCGCCCGAGGCGTGGCTTGCCGGATCGACGGCGAGTACCGCCACCGACAAGTCCGAGGCGGCCAGCATCTGGGGAACCAACCGAGCCACCAGGCTGCTCTTGCCCGCCCCGGGTGTCCCGGTGATCCCGACGACCGTCGACCGCGCCGGGCCGAGCTCGCTCAGGATCTCCGCGCGCTGGGCCGCAGCTGCCGGGCGAGTGTCCTCGAACACTGCGACCAACTTCGAGACCGCATGTTTATTGAGGTCCCGGGCTGCGTCGAGGTTCATCGACTTTCGAGGATCTCGACGATCGACTCCATGATGTCCATGAGTTCGTAGTCCGCTGGCGTGAACACCTTGCGAATGCCCATCGACTCGAGCTCAATTGCGTCCGCCGGCGGGATGATCCCCCCGACCACGACGGCGATGTCCTCCTCAGCGCCCTGCTCGCGCAGGCCTTCGAGGATCTGCTTGGCCAGCTCGACGTGTGAGCCGGACAGCACCGACGCCCCGATCACGTCGGCGCCCTCCTCGACCGCGGACTGCACGATCTCGTCGGGGCTCAACCGGATGCCCGAGTAGATGACGTCGAAGCCCACGTGCCGCGCCGAGACCGCGATGACCTCGGCACCGTTGGAGTGACCGTCGAGGCCAGGCTTGCCGACCACGATCCGGGGGCGGTGGCCCATCTTCTCGGACAGTGCGTTGATCCGGCCGCGCAGCACCTCCACGCGGTCGCCGGTCAAGCCCAGTTGCTGACCCTCGATGCCGGTCGCGGGGCGGTACTCGCCGAACACCTCGCGCAACGCCCCGGCCCACTCACCGGTGGTCACCCGCGCCAGTGCGCACTCGATGCTCGGCTCCATGAGGCTGCTGCCATCGCGGGCGGCGGCCTTCAGCGCGTCGAGCGCGGCGGTTGCCCGGGCGGAATCGCGGTCGGTGCGGGTCTGGTCCAGTGAGCCGATGATCTGCTCGGCGGCCTTGACGTCCACCTTGAAGATCCCACCGTCGTCGCCCGCGGTCAGCGGGGACGGCAGACCGTCGGTCCACCGGTTGAGGCCCACCACGATCTGGTCACCGGAGTTGATCTTGCTCATCCGCTCGGACATGCTGCGAACCAGCGCGGTCTTCATGTAGCCGGATTCGATGGCCGGGATGACCCCGCCCATGCCCAGGATGGTCTCGATCTCAGCCGATGCTTCCTCGATCAGGGCGGCGACCTTGCCCTCCACAACCGGGCTCCCGTCGAACAGGTCGGGGTACTCCAGAAGGTCGGTCTCGTAGGCCAAGATCTGCTGCAGACGCAGGGACCACTGCTGGTCCCAAGGCCGCGGCAGCGACATCGCCTCGTTCCACGCGGGCAGTTGCAGAGCGCGGCAGCGGGAGTTGCGGCTGAGCGTCACGCCCAACGATTCGAGGATGATGCGCCACGCGTTGTTCTCCGGCTGCGCCTCGGTCAGTCCCAGGCTGTTGACCTGCACGCCGTAGCGGAAGCGGCGGTACTTCTCGTTCTGCACCCCGAAGCGGTCGGCGGTGTAGGAGTCCCACATCTGCCCGAACGCCCGCATCTTGCACATCTCCTCGATGAACCGGATGCCCGCGTTGACGAAGAAGGAGATGCGGCCCACAGCGCGTTCGAACTGCTCGTCGTCGAAGTGCCCGCGCTGCTTGAGCAGGTCCAGCAGGCTGATGGCGTTGGCCAGGGCGAAGGCCAGTTCCTGAACAGGCGTGGCGCCTGCCTCCTGCAGGTGGTAACTGCAGATGTTGGAGGCGTTCCACTTGGGCATAGCGTCGAGGCAGTACTCGTACATCTCGGCGATGAGGCGCATCGAGGCCTCCGGCGGGAAGATGTAGGTCCCGCGGGCCAGGTACTCCTTGATCAAGTCGTTCTGGGTGGTGCCCTGCAGTTTCGACTCGTCCTCACCACGCTCGCGGGCGAGCGCCACGTACAACGCCAGCAGCCACATGGCCGTGCCGTTGATGGTCATGGACGTGTTCATCTTCTCCAGCGGCAGGCCGTCGAAGAGGACGTGGAAGTCGTCCAGGGAGTTGATCGGGACGCCGACCTTGCCCACTTCGGGGCGTGCGATCGGGTCGTCGGAGTCGTAGCCGCACTGCGTGGGCAGGTCGAACGCGATGCTCAGACCGGTCTGGCCCTTCTCCAGGTTCGAGCGGTAGAGCTCGTTGGAGGCTTTGGCGCTGGAGTGGCCGGCGTAGGTGCGGATGATCCAGGGACGGTCACGCTCGGGTAGTTCGTGTGCTGGCGTACTCATGCTTCATTATCCGCACGGCCGCTCTGGACTGGGCAGCGGCAGGGGCAGCAAGCCACCTCAGCCGAAGGGCAGGCGCTCATCCACGGTGCTGCTCACCTTGCCGGCCGCACGCCAGGCCCGCGCAGTGGTGTCGACGTCCTCGTCGGTGACCAGGTTCGCCATGACCCGGAAGGCGATCTTCATCAGCGTCGCCGAGCGCATGCCGACCGGACCCAAAGTCGGTAGCAGGTGCGGAACGGTCAACAGACCCGCAAGCCGGCGGGCGATCGAGAAGGCCGACCCGTAGTGCTCGCGCAGCACCGATGGCCAGGCGTCCTCGAAGTCGGCCGTTGCCAACATCTCAGCGGCCAGACGCCCGGTCTCCAGCCCGTAATCGATGCCCTCGCCGTTGAGCGGGTTCACACATCCGGCCGCGTCGCCCACCAGCATCCAGTTCGGTCCGGCCACACCGCTGACCGCTCCGCCCATCGGCAGTAGCGCCGACTTCGCTGCTCGGATCTCGCCACTGAGATCCCACTCGTCGCGGACCTGACCGGCGTACACCTCGGTGAGGTTGCGCAGGTTCACGTCGGCCGGTCGGCGGTCAGTGGCCAGCGTGCCGACGCCCAGGTTGACCTCGCCGTTGCCCAAAGGGAAGACCCAGCCGTAGCCGGACAGGATCTGGCCGTCACCGTCGCGCAGCTCCAGGTGCGAGGTGATCCACGGGTCGTCGCTGCGGGCGCTCTTGACGTAACTGCGGGCCGCGACCCCGTACGCGGTGTCCTTGTGCCATTCCCGGCCAAGGATTCGGCTCAATTGGGAGCGCGCCCCGTCGGCGATGATGAGCCGCCGGCACGCGACTTCCCGGCGCTCGCGGCCCACCGCGAAGACGACCCCGGTGACCCGCGTCCCGGACCGAACCACGTCCACGGCCCGGTAGCCCTCAAGGGGCACGGCACCGGAGTCGAGCGCGACCTGCCGGATCGCCGCGTCCAACTCCGTTCGCGGGACGGCCGACCCGTACTTGGGGAAGGCGCCGTCCGGCCAGGGCAGGTACAGGGTCTGTCCGAAGCCGTGCGTTCGCAGCCCCCAGTTGCGCACCCGCCCATCCAGCCAGGGTGCAAGTCCCAACCGGTCCAACTCGGCCATCGCGCGGGGGGTGAGCCCGTCCCCGCACGCCTTGTCGCGGGGAAACACCGCAGCGTCGGCGAGGATCACATCGAACCCCTGCCGCGCCGCCCACGCCGCAGCCGAAGAGCCTGCGGGGCCGGCGCCCACGACCAGGACATCGGTCATGGTGGGAGGAGGGTTCGTCATGGCCCTTCCATTGTCGCGGCACAACGCCGGAAGGGCATTCGCGGGCCGGTCAGTCCCAGAACGCGAGGTCCAGGTTCTCGAGCAGGGACCGATCCTTGGTGAGCAACGGCAAGTCGGCAGCAACAGCGTGGGCGGCCAGCAGCCGGTCAATCGGATCGCGCGTCCAGGTCAGGCCGACGGCCGTGGCGCACAGTGGAGCGAATCCGATCTGTGCCACAGACAGGCCGATGCTGGAACCGAGCGCGGCAAGGATCATCGCAGGTGTGTCGGTCACTCGGCCGATCTCGTTCAAGTAAGCCAGTTCCAACTCCACGACCGGTGACACCGCAACATCACTGGCCTCGAGTTCGTGGGCCGCCCGGTGCTGAGCCGGAGGACCTGGCCGGTGTAGACCCAGGACGACGTGCGTATCGAGCAGAATCACGGACGCCACTCGTCAAACCAATCAGGTGCACCAAGTCCTCCGGGTCACCCTTGATCACATCGGGCCGAGACACAGATTCGCCAGCTTCGACTCCACCGGCGAGCGTTGGATGACGACCTTGTGACCGTTGCGCTCGATGGTCAACGGCACACCGGTCTCGATGACCTCATCGATCAGGCGGTAGAGGTTCGCCCGCAGTTCCGTGACAGTGACACTCATGTACGTACGGTGTCATCGCGCCGTACGTACGTCAGCCTCCAGCGCCGCGTACTCCTCGTCGGTCAGCACCCGCGACCGGATCAGGAACCGGAAGCCGGTGGGCGCCTCCAAGGAGAAGCCCGCACCGCGGCCCGGCACCAGGTCGATCGTGATGTGGGTGTGTTTCCAGTACTCGAACTGGGCCGTTGCCATGTACACCGGGATCTCGCCGACCTCGTCCACGTCCAGCACGCCCCAGAGCACATCCGAACCCTCCGAGATCAGGAACTCCCCGGCCGGGTAACACATCGGTGAACTGCCGTCACAGCACCCGCCTGACTGGTGGAACATCAGCGGGCCGTTGTCACGGAAGAGACGGCGAAGCATGTCCGCCGCCTCTTCCGTGACGTCGACTCGGGACATTTAGAAGAAGCCGAGCTTCTGCGGGGCGTAGCTGACCAGCAGGTTCTTGGTCTGCTGGTAGTGGCCCAGCATCTTCGCGTGGTTCTCCCGGCCGATCCCGGAACCCTTGTAGCCGCCGAACGCCGCGTGCGCCGGGTAGGCGTGGTAGCAGTTCGTCCAGACCCGGCCCGCCTCGATCGTGCGACCGGCGCGGTAGGCCGTGTTGATGTTGCGGCTCCAAACGCCGGCACCCAGGCCATAGAGAGTGTCGTTGGCGATGTGCATCGCGTCGTCGAAGTCGCTGAACGAGGTCACCGACACGACCGGGCCGAAGATCTCCTCCTGGAAGATCCGCATGGAGTTCTTGCCCTCGAAGATGGTCGGAGCCACGTAGTACCCATCGGTGAGGTCGCCGCCGAGATCCACGCGCTCGCCACCGGTGATCAACCGGGCGCCCTCGTCCTTACCGATCTGGATGTAGGACAGGATCTTCTCGAGCTGGTCGTTGCTGGCCTGGGCACCGATCATCGTTTCGCTGTCCAGCGGGTTGCCCTGGCTGACGAGCTTGGTGCGTTCGGTCGCATCCGACAGGAACGAGTCGTAGATGGACTCCTGGATGAGCGCGCGCGACGGGCAGGTGCAGACCTCGCCCTGGTTGAGCGCGAACATCGTGAATCCCTCGAGCGCCTTGTCGTAGAACTCGTCGTTGGCCATGGCGATGTCGTCGAAGAAGATGTTCGGGCTCTTGCCGCCCAGTTCCAGGGTGACCGGGATGATGTTCGCGCTGGCGTACTGCATGATCAGTCGGCCGGTCGTGGTCTCACCGGTGAAGGCGATCTTGCGGATCCGGTTGCTGGACGCCAGCGGCTTGCCCGCCTCGACGCCGAAGCCGTTGACGATGTTGAGCACACCGGGGGGCAACAGGTCGCCGACCAGGTCCATCAACCACATGATCGACGCGGGGGTCTGCTCGGCCGGCTTGAGCACGACCGCGTTACCGGCGGCCAGCGCCGGGGCCAGCTTCCACACCGCCATCAGGATCGGGAAGTTCCAGGGGATGATCTGCCCGACCACACCCAGCGGCTCGTGGAAGTGGTAGGCCACGGTGTCGTCGTCCAGTTCGGACAGTGCACCTTCTTGTGCGCGCAGCGCCCCGGCGAAGTACTTGAAGTGGTCGATCGCCAGCGGGATGTCCGCGGCCAGGGTCTCACGCACCGGCTTGCCGTTCTCCCACGACTCGGCGACGGCGATCGCCTCGAGGTTCTCCTCCATGCGCTGAGCGATCCGGTACAGGATGTCCGTGCGGTCTGCCACCGAGGTCTTACCCCAGGCCGGCGCAGCGGCGTGTGCTGCGTCAAGGGCCAGTTCGATGTCCTCGGCAGTACTGCGGGCGACCTCGCAGAAGGGTTTGCCGTTGACCGGCGAGACGTTCTCGAAGTACTGGCCCTTCACGGGGGCCACGCGCTTGCCGCCGATCCAGTTGTCGTAGCGGGACTCGTAACTGACAACGCTGCCCGGAGCTCCGGGGGGTGCGTAAACGGTCATTGTCAAACTCCATGTGTCTAGCCCGGCCTGTTCCGGATCTGGCCACCGTAGGAGCAGTTAGGTTGCAGCAACGTTGCAGAAATGAGACCCAGGTCACATTCGCCGCCTCAACGGGAGTGCGGCAGCCGCGGGCGGGGCACGGCGAGCATCCGGTGCAGGCGGTCGAGTCGCGCGGAGAGCCCGATGCGCTTGGGCGATGTTGTGGGCAGGGCAGCGAGGGCCGCGTTGATCACCTCCACGTCGTCCTTACCGTCCTCACCCACGGAGAACCGCAATAGGGCTTCCGGGTCGTGGGAGGCCAGCGCCGCCCGCCGCACCCGCGAACGCAGATCACCTCGCATCTCGGCGATCTCGGGGGACTGCGAAGACGGCAGGACCGGCCCGGAGTACAACGTCATGGCCGCGCGAGTGTCGCCGCGGTCCAATGCCTCGAGCACCTCCTGGAGGTCGGTCGTCACCGGCTCGGTCAACCGGTACGGCCGGGACTGCAGGAAACCTTCGCCGAGGATCTTGCGCAACCGGGCCATCTCCGCGCGCACGGTGACCAGCGCAACGTCGTGCTCATGCAGCAGAACCGCGAGGCGCTCGGCGCTGAGACCCTGTTTGGAGGCCGCCAGCAGGAGCAGAAGTTCCGAATGCCGCGCGCTCAATTGCAGGCTCTGCCCGTCGCGGCGCAACAGGGCCTTGTCCCTGCCGAGGACAGCCAAGTGCGCGGTCGCGGTCGACGGTTGCTGCGTCGCCAGCCACTGCTCAACCGCCATCGCAGTGGCCCGCACCATGGCCAGGGCTTGCGGGGTCGCGACCTGCTCCTGGCCTGTTACGTCGAGCACCCCGAGCGTGCGACCGGTGTGTGGGTCGTGGATCGGAACGGCGGTGCAGCTCCAGGGCTGGACCGTCCCCCGGAAGTGCTCGGAGGCGAAGATCTGCACCGGCGCGTTGAGGGTCAGCGCGGTTCCCGGGGCGTTGGTGCCTGCCGCGTTCTCCGACCATTGGGAGCCGACGACGAAACCCATAGCTTCGGCCCGCAGGCGCAGCCCCCGGTCGCCCTCCACCCACAGCAAGTGCCCCGCCGCGTCGCCCACCGCCACCACATGCCCGCTGGCTTCGGCGGGGTCTGTGAGCAGCGAGCGGATCATGGGCATGGCCCCGGCCATCGGTGAGTTGGCACGAGCCAGCGCCAATTCGTCGGCATCCCACACCAGAGGTGGCGTGTCACCGCTCGGGTCGACCCCTTGCTTGAGACTGCGCCGCCACGAGTCGGCAACAAGGTCACGCACCCCGAGCGCGGCCCCCGGGTCCCCGGACAGGAACCGCTCCTGCGCGCTGCGCACCGCCCGGGCCACACTGCCCAGATCTGGGGCCACCCAGTGGGTGGGTGGAAGCCCGCGCGACATGTGGGCAGGGTACGTCGATGGCGACGGAATTCCCAATCGACGCTGGCGCCGGCCCGCGCCCACTGCCCGCGCCCACCTGCCCGCGGCCCACCTGCCCGCGCCCCACCTGCCCGCGTTAGAGGTTGTGCGGTTGGTTAGAGAAACAACGCGTGGATTCGCTAACGAACAGCACAACCTCTAACCAGGAGCCCCGCGGCGCCACCCAGTGCCCTGCGGCGCCCGGCCGCCCCGCGCAAGCCCCTGCGACCGCCCCCAGCCAGCCCCGCGGAATACCCGCCCCGCCACCACCGTTGGCAATGACATGCACCCACGCGTGACGGTCCACATGACGGAGGTCCCCAAGGACTTGCCGATGGTTCACGCCTTCTCGGGCTTCGTCGACGCCGGTCACAGCATCCGGCAGGCTGTGTCCCACCTGATCAACACCCTGCCCCACCAGATGGTCGCCGAGCTGAGCATCGACGACATCTACGACTACCGCGCGCGCCGGCCGGTCATGACATTCGACCGCGACCATTTCTCCGACGTGGACATGCCTCGGCTGACACTGGACATGTTCTGGGACGACCACTCCAAGCCGTTCCTGATGATGCACGGCCCCGAGCCAGACCTCGGCTGGCAGCAGGTCACCCAGACGGTGATCGAGTTGATCGAGCACTACAAGATCGGCAAGACCATCGGCCTACAGGCCATCCCATGGCCGTCGCCGCACACCCGTGAACTGTTGGTCACCCCCCACGCCAGCGATCCGACAACGATCGAAGCGCGGCCGGGCCCGGTCGAACGGGTCGACGTCCCCGGCAGCCTCACGACGCTGATCGAGTTCGCCACCGGGCGGGCTGGCATCCCCGCGCAAGGTTTTGCCGTCCACATCCCGCACTACTTGGTCAACACCGAGTACCCGACGGGCGCGATCACAGTTATTGACGAGATCAGCAAGGCAGCCGAGTTGACCATCGACAAGGGCGACCTGCCGCAATTGGCGCAGCGAGTCCGTAAGGAGATCGACGAATCAATCGCGGCGAGCACCGAGAACGAAGAGGTCGTGGCCGCCCTCGAGCAGCAACACGATGCAGACATGGCCAGTTGGCCGCTGCCCAGCGGCGACGAACTGATGGACCAGATCGAGGAGTTCCTGGCAGGCCGGGACGATACGGACTGACGTGAACATCGACGTGCACCCCTCCCCCCTGCAATGATGAGGCGGACGGGGAGGGTTATGCATCCGAGGATCGACGGCCTCACGGCCGCACAGCACGACCGGGCGACCGGGGCCATCGTCGGCATGGCGGTAGGAAACGCGCTGGGCAATGGTTACGCCTTCGACCCCCGGACCACACCGGAGAGACATCGTGATGCGCGCCGGCGGCCTCGGACCCTATGGTGCCGGCGAGTGGGCCGACGACATGGCCATGTCGCTCCCCCTGCTGGACCTGCTCGCGGCCGGGCGCGACCTGAATTCGGAAACTGCCCAGGACGAGGTCGCTGCCGCCTGGGCCAAATGGTTCGCAACCGCCAAGGACGTCGCCCCGATCATCGGTAAGGTCCTGAGCGCCTACGACCCCGAACAGGGAGCGGCCTCCCTGCGCAACAAGGCCAGGGAGATCTACTCCCCGGATGCCAGCCCCGCCGGCAACGCCTCTCTGATGCGCACCACACCCTTGGCCCTGGGTTTCCTGCAGGACCCCGACGGACTCGCGGCGGCGTCACGGGCCTACAGCGCGCTGACCCACGGCAGCTCCCAGGCCGCCGACGCCTGCGTCCTTTGGAACCTCGCCCAACGCGAGGCCATCCTCACGGGAACCTTCGACCTCGGTGCCGGCCTGCCCTGGGTTCCGGACTCGCGCCAGGAGTCCTGGGAGCAATTGCTGATCAAGGCTGAGATCGGCCTTCCGCAAGACTTCGCACTCCACAACGGGATAGTCACCAGTCTGGTCCAGACCGTGTGGTCGGCGATCAACCTCGTGGATGACCAAGGGCCGGAGCACTTCGAGAAGACGCTGAGGCTGGTCATCGGCGCCGGGGGCGACACGGCAACCGCGGGTGCCGTCGCCGGTGGGCTGCTAGGGGCGCGCTGGGGCGTTTCGGCCATCCCGTTGAAGTGGCGCCGTTACGTGCACGGCTGGCCGGGCATCACCGACGCCGACCTGATCCGCTCCGCGTGGCAAGTCCTAGCCGGTCAACCCTGGCCCGCGCAGTTCGGCGAGGACCCGTTGGCCGTACCGGTGTTCCAACACCCCGCCGACCCTGGCGTCTGGCTCGGCGGCGCGGCGGGGGTGCGCCCGTTGCCTGCAGGGGTGGACACGGTGGTCTCGTTGTGCGACCTCGGCGTTGATCAGATGCCCTTGCCGACCCCCGCACCGACTGCCCACATACGCGTGTGGCTTAACGACTCCGAAGATCCGCAGGACAACCTCAACCTTGCGCTGGTGGCTGAGCAAGCCACCCGGGTCATCATGGACCTGCGCAATGAGGGTTCCAACGTCTACGTGCATTGCCTGGACGGGCGCTCCCGCACCGCCTTCATCGCCGCGCTGTACGGCGCTCGGGTGGGCAGGGCCTCGGCTTTGGAGATGTTGGGCGAGATCCAATCGGTGGCACCGGCCGCTCAACCGAACGCACTGTTCCGGTCCTACCTACGCGGGGCCTGAGTCAGCGCTGGCTGGCGAACCAGGACCGAGCCGCTGCCACCATCGCCCGCACGCCGATTCCTGCGTGACTCGTCGCTGCCGTCAGGGCCCGCCCGAACCCGCCACCGGCCCACTGTCCGAATCTGCAGGTTGATCAAGGACCACGCCGATCCCTCAGCACACCCCCGCCAACGCCGCATGAGCCTGCAGATCCGGACACGCCCCCCGGTCTACCCGCCTGAGTCAGCGCTTGCGAACCACGAGCGCTGCCACCATCGCCCGCACGCCGATCCCGCGTGACTCGTCGCTGCCGTCAGGGCCCGCCGCAGCACTCCCACCCGACTGCACTGTCGAACGGCCGATCCCTCAGCACACCCCCCCTCACCGCCATGAGCCTGCAGATCCGGACACGCCCCCCGGTCTACCCGCCTGAGTCAGCGCTGGCTGGCGAACCAGGACCGAGTCGCTGCCACCATCGCCCGCACGCCGATCCCTGCGTGACTCGTCGCTGCCGTCAGGGCCCGCCGCCGGCACACTCGCCAACCCGCCACCGGCCCACTGTCCGAATCTGCAGGTTGATCAAGGACCACACGAGCCGACCCCTCAGCACACCCCCGCCATCACCGCAATGAGCCTGCAGATCCGGACACGCCCCCCGGTCTACCCGCCTGAGTCAGCGCTGGCTTGCGAACCAGGACCGAGTCGCTGCCACCATCGCCCGCACGCCAACCGCAATCGCACGCTCATCCACGTCGAAGGTCGAGGCGTGCAGGTCATGGGTCTCACCGTTGCCGTTGTGTACCCCGAGACGCGCGTAGCAACCCGGCACCCGGTCCACGTACCACGCGAAACTGTCCCCGCCCCATGACTGCTCGGTGGGTACGACCGCTTCCTGCCCGAACTCCTCGGCGATGGCGTCGGCCCACAGCGCGGTCGGTTCGACGTGGTTCTCGACCGGCGGCACGCCCTGCCGGTGGTAGAGCTCCCACTGCACACCGGAGTCGCCCAGGATCTGCTCAACGGACTCGTCGAGCAACCGCCCCAGCGCCTCCCACACGACCCGGTCGGGGGTCCGCAAAGTGCCGGTCAATACAGCCTTCGCCGGGATCACGTTGGCTGCGTCGCCGGAGGCCACCGCACCCCAGACCAGCCGGATCGGGCCCTTGTCCGCTCGTTCCACCCGCTCGGTGAGCACCTGCGGCAGGCGCAGCGCCAACTCGCTCATGACGGTGACCAGATCCACGGTCGCCTCGGGTCGTGCTGTGTGACCGCCCGGCCCGTGCAAGGTGACCCGCACGACGTCGGAGGCAGACGAGACCGGACCGGTGCGCAAGCCGATATGCCCGACGTGTTTCTTGGGATCGCAATGCAGGCCGAAGATGACCCCGACATCCTCCAGGTGCCCCTCGTCGATCACGTCGATCGCCCCACCGGGCACGCTCTCCTCAGCCGGTTCGAAGATCAACCGCACCCGGCCGCCCGGTGAGTTCGACGCAAAGTACAGGCCCGCTCCCAGCACGATCGCCGTGTGCACGTCGTGCCCGCACGCGTGAGCCACACCTTCGATGTGGGAGCGGTAGGGGGTGTGGCATTCGTCGGCCATGGCCAGCGCGTCGATGTCAGCGCGCAGGGCCAGCACCGGACCGTCGCCTGTCCCCACATCGCAGATCAGGCCGGTCCCGCAGTTGAGCACTTTGGGTTCGAGGCCCGCCACCTGCAGCCGGCGAACGACCGCCGCCGTTGTACGGGTCTCCTGCTCCGACAACTCCGGGTGGGCATGCAGATCACGCCGGAAGGAGATCAACTCCTCCCCACGGGTGGCCAGGAATTCGCTCAGGCTCACGGCCGCAACTCCACAGCCAGTTCTTCACGCAACAGTGTGACCACATCCTCCAACGAACCGCCCCCGGCGACGACCGCACGCTGGCGCTTGGCCGAGGATCCCTTCTCCAGAATCTCACGGACGCTGTTGAGCGCATCCGTAGTCCCGAGTTCTCGGGCGACCGGTTGCAGGAAATCCACGATCTCGGCGATGTTCTCCTTGAACGGCTGGGTCGTGCCGCTGCTGTCGATCATCACCGCGCCGTCGAGGCCGAACCGGCTGGCCCGCCACTTGTTCTCGCGCGCGACCCAGCTGGGCAGGTCGGGCAGTGGCTCCCCGGCGTCGACGCGCTGGTCCATCCACACCACCAATGCCTGCGCCAGCGCCGCGATCGCGCGCACCTCGCGCAGGGTGGGAATGCCGTCGCACATGCGGAACTCGATGGTCCCGTAGGTGGGGTGCGGCCGGATGTCCCACCAGACCTCCTTGACGCTGCGGATGGTCTCGGCCTTGATCAGCGCGGTCATGAACCGCTCAAAGTCCGCCCAGTCCTTCATCCACGGCGGCAGCCCGGAGGTCGGCATGATCTCGAAGATCTTCGCGCGGATGCTGGCCAGTCCGGTGTCGTCACCCATCCAATAGGGGCTCGAAGTGGACAGCGCGAGCATCTGCGGCAGGAAGCCCAGCAGCGAGTCGATGAACTTGATCGACTTCTCCTTGCCGCGCACGCCGACGTGGAAGTGGACCCCGTGGATGGCCAACCGCCGGGCCGGCCAGCCGATCTCGTCGATGAGGCGTTGGTAGCGCTCGCCGGGGCTCAACCGCATCGCGTCCCAGTCCGCGAACGGGTGCGTCCCGGAACTCTGCATGGCCAGGCCGCGCACGTCGAGCAAGCGGCTTGAGTTCCAGCAGCGTGCCCTTGAGGTCGGCCACCGCCTCGTCGGGGTTCTGGCACACCCCCGTGATGACCTCGATGCTGGAGTTGAACAGCTCGTGCTTGGCTTTCGGGTGTTCGTTGTCAGGATGCTCGGCCCCGACGATGCCCAGGATCTCGTCGGCGACCTCGACATATGCGCCGGTTGCCTTGTCCACCACCCCGTACTCCACCTCCACGCCGAGGCTCGGGCCTTCAGAGGGAACAAAATCCACGCGCATGGCGCTCACGGTAGGGGTTTCGAGGCGCGCGTGGCGCGGGGTGAGGTGCAACCGGCCACTCCGCGCCGACCGGTGGGGGATGGGCCTGTTTGGGGCTTGCACCTCTCGGGTACCATGAAATGGCCCTCGACGGCAGACGTCGTAGGACCAAGGTCCCCATCGTCTAGCGGCCTAGGACTCCGCCCTTTCAAGGCGGCAGCGCGGGTTCGAATCCCGTTGGGGGCACGTGGTACCCGGTTCGGCTTAGGCTGGACCAGTAAGGCCCCGTAGCGCAGTTGGTTAGCGCGCCGCCCTGTCACGGCGGAGGTCGCCGGTTCGAGCCCGGTCGGGGTCGCTCAAGTCCCTCGGGACTGACGGCCAGGTAGCTCAGTTGGTACGAGCGTCCGACTGAAAATCGGAAGGTCGGCGGTTCGACCCCGCCCCTGGCCACCTCAGAAAAATGGCTCTGATCAGGGCCTCTCCTCACTGATCAATTGAGGGCTCTACAGGGTGGTCTGAAGGTGGAGCAAACCTGTAGCGAAATTGTGGGTGTAAGAGCTCAACTTCGTTGCCACTGCCCCTGGATTCGCCGACTCAAACACGAGCTCCGGCCGGCCAGCTACCGCCGGATCGGCAATGAGATGGAAGACGGCCTACTACAGATTCAATGAGCCCGTGTGCTCGATATTCATTCGTGCGCCAGTACCAACCCTCTGCCGTGCGCGACGAGGTCTGCGACCCTGGCAAGCGACGAGCGCGGCCACCGAGAGCCGAACGTACGCCGGGCTAGGGGGCGAGCAGACCGAGGGGGACGACGGCGATGCCATCGCGGCGGCGGTAGGCGTGGGGTCCGGTGTTGATGACGACGGCGTCAAGGAGGGACTCACCGAGCTGGCCGGCGAGCCACTGAAGGTGGGTGACGTCTCGGTCGTCGACCGTGGCGTTGAGTTTGATCTCGATTGCGACGACATTGCCGTCGTCGCGGATGAGGATCAGGTCGATCTCGTGATCACCATTGCGTGTGCGCAGGTGGCCGACAGCGGCGTCAGCCACTTGAGCGGGGACGCGGACGCACAGCGTGGCCAGCGATTCGAAGAGGTGGCCGAGCATGGTGCCGGCCTGGGGGCCGAGTGGCTGGCCTTCGCCGTCAAGGAGGGCTGTGAGGCTCGTGCCGAGGAGCCGGGCGGCCAGGGCGGGATCAGCGAGGTGGTGCTTGGGCGCCTGCCCGAGTCGGGCCAGGGGGCGCCCGGTGGGCGTCCACGCGGGCACGGGGTCGAGCAGCCACAGCTGGGTCAGGACGTCTCGGTAGGCGATGCTCGTGCTGCGGGCGGGCTTGTCGGCCTGGCCTGGCGTGGCGGCGTCGAGCAGGCGCGAGTAGCTCGCGGTCGAGGCCGTGGCCGCGGCGTACGCACGCAGCCAGGCGAGCATCGCCTCGGGCTTGCGCACGGCCAGGCCCTGTTCGGGCACGTCGCGGTCGACGGCGTTGTGCAGGTAGGAGTCGAGCTGGAACCTCAGTGCCCGTGCACTCAGGCCGCGCAGCCCGGGGAACCCAGAGGCCAGGACCTCCTCGGCGTAGTCGGCCAGCCGCAGGTCGCACTGGCCTTCAACGGACGGCCGCTCCCCGGTCAGCAGGGCCCTCAGGCTGACCACCGGCCGGGCGACCCCCCTCTCGGACAACGTCATCGGGCGCATCCGCAACCGGCCAATGCGCCCAGCCCCGGAATGCGCTGTCGCGCCCAGCGCAGGAGCGGCGGAGCCGACGAGCAGAAACTGGCCACCGGTCGAGTCCTCGTCGATGACCCGGCGCACGACGTCCCAGACCTCCGGAACCTTCTGCCACTCGTCGATCAGCAACGGCCGGACCCGGCCCCTGACCATCTCCGGGTCGGCCTCGACGGCGGTACGGTTCGCACGCGAATCCAGCCTGAGCAGGCCATCGACCCGCTGCTCTGCAGTGGTCGTCTTTCCCACCGCCTTCGGGCCGTCGATGGCGATGGCCGGAACCTGCGGGAACAACTCGTCCAACTCGTAATCGATGATCCGGCGGAGGTAATCCACTGATGAATCATACAATATGCAGGAATTAAATCAGTCAATTCGCATGACTCGAATGAGTCAATTCGCATGTAAGCCCCACGACAGCGAATCGGCAATGACCGAGGCTTCGGGCGGGTGGTCAGGGATTCAGGTCGCTGAACGCCGCACCGAAGGCGCGTTGGCGAAGGTGAAGCGGATCTTCAGCGTCCACGACGTGGCGGAGGTCGGCTTCGCGATCGAGCATCAAGACGTTCAGGATCCGCGGCCCGTGCGCCCGTTGCCATCAGTGAACGGGTGGAGCGCCCCGGTCGCCCCGCCGTTGGCGAAGGGTTTAGATCCGCAGCCCCACACAGCACGAGCGGGTTTGCTGTGTTTTTGTGATACTGTGTTCCTGTGAAGAACCTCACTGTCACATTGCCCGATGAGGTGTATCGATTAGCGCGGGTTCGCGCCGCCGAATCGGGGATGTCGGTGAGTGCGTTGGTCGCCGCGTACCTTCGATCCCTCGAGAGCAGTTCTGCTGAGTTTGACCGCCTTGCACAACAACAACGGGATGTCGTTGCGAATCTCTCCGAGTTCCGCGCCGCCGATAAATTGAGTCGAGAAGAGGTCCACGAGCGTGCAGTTCGTTGATACCAACGTTCTGCTTTATGCGATCTCGACCCATCCGTCCGAGAGCACGAAGGCCCAGATCGCGCGAGGACTCCTCGATGCCGCAGACATCTGCTTGTCCACACAGGTGCTGCAGGAGTTCTACGTTCAAGCCACCCGCAGTTCCCGGCCAGACCCCCTCTCCCATTCCCAGGCAGCGGCGCTGGTTGAGGCATTCACCCGGTTCTCAATTCAGGACGTGACCGTTTCGATCGTGCGTGCGGCCATCGAGACGATGCAGCGGTTCAACGTGTCGTATTGGGATGCTGCAATCATCGAGGCGGCTCGGGAATCTGGATGTACCGAACTGCTCTCCGAGGACCTCTCAGATGGACAGGACTACAACGGCGTCACCGTGGTCAACCCATTCGTGTGAGGCCCTCACCGGTGGCCGGGGCTCGCGTTAGGTTCATCTCAAGCCCTGGCCCGCAGGTACTCCGTCACCGTCGGCCAGTCCGGGAAGTCCTTCGCCCCGAACTCGATCACCTCACCCTTGAACTGATCGGCGCCGTTCTTGTGCGGTCGATCATCGACCAGGAAGTGTCCACGGTTCAGGTTCTTGTGGTGGGACAGGATCAGTCGCTTGTAGGCCGGGTTCTCTTCCCCATCGACATACTCGTGCTCACCGAAGTGCAGGTGAACCCACTCGATTTTGTGCTGCCATGCGCTGGTGTTGTGCCAGGGCGCGGTGGACAGGATGTAGGTGTCGAACAGACCCGACAACTCGTGGAACGCCTCGATCGCTCCGGTCATCGGCTGCATCACCGCGAAGACGCCGGGGATCTCGTCAACGCGGTCTTTGTACTCCCGAAGCACACTGGGCGCGATCCCCTCGAGTCTGGTCTTGAAGTCAACCAGTGTGTTGTCCATGTCGATGTAGAGCGTCTTCACATCGTCCTCCCTTTCTTGACTGCGAGCAGACTTTGCTGCGGTCAACGCGGTCGCTAACCACCCGACGGCGTCGTAAGCGGCCTCGGGTACACGACCACGCTGGCCCCGTCTTGTTCGTTCTTCCAGTGCGGCGTGGACAGCAACTTGATCAGCTTCTTGCGCTTCATCCCGCTGATCTTGCGCTCGTCCCAGTAGCCGCCCAACGCCAGCCGACGCAGCTTCTTGGCGCTCAGGCGGCGCAGCTTCTTCTTCGGCCACCAGTACTCCGACGGCCTGCCCGGCCCGAACTTCTTGGCCCGACGGGGAGGCGGCTCCGGCGCTTCCTCCTCCGCCGAGGGCAACTCCGGCACGTCACCAGGAAGCTCACCGGCACCCCACATGGCGAACACGTCGCTGAACACCTCGTGCTGGCACTCGTGCTCAGTGTCGGGGAAGGCGCACTGGGTGATCCGGCCAACGGCCATCTGATACAAGGGGACGTAACAGCATTCGGCCAGCAGGCCGAGCATCAGATCGGGCACCGTCCAGTCCTCAAGCATCCAGCGGTCCACGCCGCGCTCGACGTAGATGTCCACAAGGTCCAAGCGTGTGAAGCCTCGATCCAAGACGAGCTCGGCCTCCCAGTTGTAGTGCAGCGCGCGATCCAGCCCGTCGGACATCGGCCAGAACGGCGAATAGCTACCCACCAACTCAGCCGACGACGCAGGAGCAACCTGCAGCATCATCGCCCACGGATGCCCGTCCGGGCCCACCCCGTGGAACCCACCGAACTGAAACGGCAGGTGGGAGCCGAGGAAGTCGGCCTCGAGCTGGTCGTGCTGATCCCGACCGAACTGGACCAGACTCGCGGTCGCCACGAGTTCGGCGTCCAGATCAAGGTTGACGCCGGCCTGCCAGAGCCCGGTCATCCGCGAACCCGGTTCGAAGTAGAAGGAATCGAAGAAGTACCCCATCACATCACCAATCCAACGGTGGGGCCGGGATGAAGTCATCTGCCACTGCGGCCTCCAAGACACGGACTTCATCAGCGGCCCTGGTCAGCGCCACCCGTGAGGTCTGGAAACTGAGGCCATCGGTAGCGTCGCCACGCACTTGCGCTTCGAGTTCGACATAGCCATCCGTGCTCGACAGGACACGAACCTGCAAGCCCGACAACACATCATGGACCGACCCGACACTGAGCTCGGGATTCATGTCACTGGCACACGCGAAGAAGAACTGCGCCAAGTCCCCGCTCAACCCATGCGCCATCGGCCGGCGCAGGCAGATGCCGTAGTAGTCGGGAGTCAACAGACCCACATCCAGAACCAACTGCGGACCATCATCGTTGACAACGCCGCTGCGCAAGAACAGCGCTGCACCCCCCAAACCGGCCAACCGAAACAGTCCTGGTCGGTACAAATCCATCGGTGTCGGCGCCGGCATCATGTCGACCACCCCGAGCACCATGCTTCTCGAATCCCCATTTCTCATCCCCCTCACAACCCCATGGTGCCCGGGGGGTACGACAAAATCGGGTGGACTGAAGGCGGGCTCAGCGCGGACATCGGGGGTCCGGATGGACACCTGGGACCAGTGACAGACGTTTACGAATGCGGGCTGCGCCCTGCGGGGGAGGGGCCATCGTGGATGGCTTCGCGCTTGAACCGCCCGCAACCGCCCGCGTTAGAGGTTGTGCTGTTGGTTAGCGAAACAACGCGTGGATTCTCTAACCAACAGCACAACCTCTAACCAGGACATCGGGCGGAGCCACCCCCTCCGGTACAACTGAACCGTGCGCATCCTGAAGGTCATCCTCATCTCGGTGCTGTCCTTGGCACTGGTCGCCGGGCTGGTCGTCGCCGGGGTTTACTGGTTCGACCGCTGGCAGACCGACCGGGAGCAGGCAGCGCTCGAGGCCTTCTACACCCCACCCGCCGAGATCACCGGGGACGAAGGCAGCGTCATCCGCTCCGAACCGGCATCCGACTGGGATGTCCCAGGAGCGACCGCGACCCGCATCCTGTACGTCACCAAGGACGCGAATACCGGCAGCAAGCGTGTCGCCGGCGGCACCGTCTGGATCCCCACCGACGCCGCGACCACCGACCGCAAGGTGGTTGCCTGGGCGCACCCGACCGTGGGCTTGGGCAACAGTTGTGCACCGAGCCGCAACTCCGACTCCCTGAAACTGACCAGCGCGTGGATTCAGCAGATGGCCGGCCAGGGCTGGATCGTCACCGCCACCGACTACGCGGGCCTCGGCACGCCGCAGCCTTTCACCTATCTCGAGGGCCAACAGGAGACGACCGACGTGGTCAACTCGGTGCGGGCGGCCGCGGCGCTGCCCGATGCGCGAGCCGGAACCCAGTGGGCGGTCTACGGCCATTCACAGGGCGGCCATTCCGCGTTGTGGACCGCTGCCCTCGCACCGCAGATGGCACCGGAACTGAAGCTGGTTGCAGCTGCGGCGGCTGCCCCCGCGGCGGATCTCTACGCGACCATCAATCAGCAGTGGGACACCACGATCGCGTGGCTGATCGGCCCAGAGGTGGTCGTCTCGTGGCCGGACACCTACCCCGAACTTGTGCCCTCGGACGTCGTCTCCGATGCAGGGCTGAGCGCCACCGAGAGCGAGGCGCAGGATTGCCTGCTGGATGCGGGGCTGTTCGGGCTCGCGCGCCAGGACCTCGCCAAAGAGACCTACTTCAAGGTGAACCCGTACACGAATCCGGACTGGGCAGCAGCCCTTGAGAAGGAGACTCCCAAACCCACCAAGGCGTCGATGCCGATCTTCGTGGGCCAGGGCACCGACGACGAGGTTGTCCTGGCCAACAGCACTGCGGCGATGCAGGAGCAGTGGTGCAAGGCCGGCAGTGACCTGACCATGGACTGGCTCGGCGGCGTGAGCCACGAGGATGCCGGCGAGGCCTCCGGGCCTGCAGTGGTGGACTGGCTGGCCGACCGGTTCGCGGGCAAACCGACCGCACCGAACTGCGATCAGACGCCCCCAGTCGCGCCCTTCACACCGCAGGCGGGCGACCCCGCGCAGCCATAAGGGCGCTACCGACCCTCGGAAATGAGGGTGGCGAACCGTCCGTCTGGCAACTCCCACTTGGTGGCCCCGCGTCCGACGAGGTTCCGGTTTGTGGCGTTGTTACGACGTGGCAGGCGCGATTGTCGCGCTGTTGCTGGTTTCGCGGCCCTGAAACTATCAACAACACCGCACTCGAGCGGCGCCAGCCGCAACAACGTCACAAACGCGGCCGGACGCCCGAGTCGTCCAGTCAATCCCCCGGATCGTAGTCGCGCGGGACCACGATCATCGGAACCGACAGAACCCGCATGATTTTGTTGGCCGTTCTACCCAAGAAGATCCGTTTGGGTTGTGCCAGCCGGCTTGAGCCGACGACGGCGACCTCGCTCGCACTGAACTCCAGCCGGCTCACAGCGTCACCCATCGACGTACCGTGGCCGACCATCGTCGTGACCGGGCACTCCGGCGGCAACTTCTCCGTGGCCTTGGCGGCGACATGATCGACGTGAAGTTTGGCCAACTCCGTCCACTCCTGGCGCCGGTGCTCCGATCCACCCTCCCCCACGGCGACCAAAGACATCAGGCGCAGGGGAACCCGCCATGCAGCCGCGATCCGGATCGCGTACTCCAGCAGAACCTCGTCACCTTCCCGTACTCCGGTCGCACACGTGATTCTCGAAACGCCACGGTGGGACTCGTAGCCGACCGGCGCGAGTGCCACGGGCACGGAGGCTGCGTGGAGCAACGCGTCGGCGATGCTGCCGAGCCGCACGCGGTGTGAGGTACCTACGACGATGAGGTCGTCGCCGCTGCTGCGTTCGGATTCCTCGGCCTCAGCGATCAGACCTTCAACGATCGACTCCGCGTGCTGCATGCGGCCCTGCGAATTCACATCGATCGGCACATGCGACAGGCCGTCGGCCAGCCACTCTTCGGCCTGCGCCTCGAGTTCCTCGTTGAAAGCCCGGTCGGGTGAGTACATGTGGAACGTGGGCGAGTCGTCCGGAAGAACCACGACCACATCGACGGTCGCCCCCGAAGTCCTGGCCAAAGTAGCAGCCAAATTGATGCCGTCGATGCCGTGTTGCTCTGGCCCGTACCCCACGATGTACCTCATACCTAGGCAATCTAGCCCTCATATGCCCTAAGTTCAGCCTCAGTGCACCGAACCCATGCTGAGGGGAGTTCGCACATGACAGCCGAAGCCACAGAGGGCGCCACGAAGTCCGGCCACCTGGCCAGGACACTGAGCATGTGGGCCATCGTCGGCCTCGGCCTTGGCTATATGACACCAACCGTTGTCTTCGACACGTTCGGCATCGTGTCCGACGAGACCGGTGGAGTCGTCCCGACGTCCTACCTGTTCGCCCTCATCGTGATGATGTTCACGGCGATCAGCTACGGCCGCATGACCCGCGTGTTCCCGTCCGCGGGGTCGGCCTACACCTACACCTCGGAGACGATGAGCCCCAAACTCGGGTTCCTCATCGGCTGGGCAGCCCTGCTGGACTACTTGCTGCTGCCGTTGGTCAACGCCCTGATCATCCGCAGTTACATGTACTCGTTCTTCCCGTCCGCGCCGCAGTGGATCTGGGTGGTTGTCTACGTGGGCGTCATCACCACGATGTGCATGGTCAGCATGACCAACACCTCGCGAGTGAACATGGTTCTGGTCGTGTTCGAGATCGTCCTGATCGGGGTCTTCCTGCTCCTGGCGACCCGGGCTCTCATGAACGGGATGGGCAATGGCACGATCTTCGCGCCGGATCCCGCATGGCACGAGCGGCGTGCATCTGGGTCTGGTCATCACCGGCGCGACGATCGTGGCCTTCTCCTTCATCGGGTTCGACGCGATCACCATGTACACCGAGGAGGCCAAGGACCCGTCGACGGTCCCGAAAGCTATCCTTGCTGGCACTGCTGATCGGCGGCGGGATCTTCCTCACCGCAGCCTGGTTCACCCAATCGCTGTTCCCGGACGTCTCGAGTCTTCACCGAGGAATCCCTGGAGAACAGCGCCCTGCCGCAGATCGCGTTCGAGGTCGGCGGGCAGTTGTTCAAGATCCTTCTGACCTCAGCTGCCTTCGCTGCGACGGTGGCCTCGAGCCTGGCGTCACAATCGTCGGTGTCCCGACTGCTTTACGTCATGGGACGCAACGGACAGGGACCGATCTCGCGCTTCTTCGGCTACATCCACCCGACCTTCCAGACGCCTTCCTACGCGATCATCTTCACCGGCTTGGTGTCACTGTTCGCGATCGGACTGAACCTGGACTTCGTCGCGTCGCTGATCAACTTCGGTGCGTTGATCGCGTTCACGTTCGTCAACCTGACGGTGATCGTCTACTTCGCCTACCGCAAGCGCCAGGTCCACAGCCCGCGCGAGATCTTGCGCAACATCGTCCTGCCGGGTATCGGTGTGATGCTGACCGTGCTGCTGTGGCTCTACCTGTCGGCAGAGTCCACGCGCTACGGCCTCATCTGGTTCGGCATCGGAATCATCGTGCTGCTGTGGATGACCAGGTTCTTCCGCCGGCCGATGACGGTGAACCTCGGCGAAGAGACGCCGATCAGCCGCGAGGAGTGAGTCGGGGGCTCAAGACCGACCCCGCCGCGGGGTGCTCAGCGCGACCAGTCGCCGGTAGCCCGCGAGCGGCAGGAAACGGTGCCCCACGGTCATGACCGCATATGGCACTCGCGGGGCGACCACCCGGAAGCGGGGCCGCGATTGCTGCAACACCTTGCGCACCGCCCTCGCGACCACTTCCGGATCGTTGGGCTTTAGAGTCCGGATGGCCTCGATGGTCTCGGTGAGTTGCCCGACGAGGTAGTCCGGAGCACTCTGCTTCATCGCCTCCAGGACCGCGATGTCCTGCGGCAACATGTCGGTGTTGCAGATCCCGGGTTCAATCACCGACACCTTGACCCCGGTGCCGTCGAGTTCCATTGAGAGAGCCTCGGCGAAACCCTCCAGCGCGAATTTCGACGCCGAGTAGGAGGCGTACAGACCCACCGGGGCGGTTCCGTTGACACTCGTGATGTAGACGATGTGGCCCCGGCTTGCGCGGATCATCGGCAACACGGCTTTGGTCACTGCCGCGGCGCCGACGTAGTTCACGTTCACCTCGGCCTGGACGTGGTCGATATCAAGCAGCTCGACAGGACCAGCCACGGACAGGCCCGCGTTGTAGACGAGGCCGTCGAGGTTCTCGGGAAGGCTTTGTGGCAACCGCGCGACGGCCACATGGTCGGTCACGTCAAGGACCAGCGGTGTGATCCCAGCGGCGGCCAGCGACTGGGCCGCGGCCTCGCTGCGCACGGTGCCGATCACGTCGAAGCCGTTGCCGACGAGGTGCCCGGCGATCACCAGCCCGATCCCCCGCGAGGCCCCGACTACGAGGATGGTCCTGCTTTCCCCCTGCATACTTCGACGGTACTCCGGGTGTTCGGACCTGTTGGGTGATGCTCGTGCAGTTGGTTGATGCCCGTCGGACGCTGAGCATCAACCAACTGCACGAGCGTCAACCAACGCGCAAGACCATCCAGGCGTCCCGACGGGAGACCCTTCCCCCTGCGACAGCGGCGAGCTTCCTGACTGCTGAACTGTGATCAAACCCACTCCAGTTCCGTGTCCGAGTTGCCGATAGAATAAAGATACGCGCAGATTCGGAAGTGAGATTATGACAGGCCACGCGAAGTTACACAGGGGTCGGGAAATCCTGCACCGGACTTGGTTCGTTGTAGCGCATTTGGTCGATGATGTGGAGCCGGACCGGCTTTCGTCTGTCGCACCGATGGGGGCAGACGGCCACAGGGCCAGGCCCTTCTCCCAGAGCGGTTGACCATGTGACTTCCATCGGCCCGCCGTGAGGGGTCGGCGGGCCTGATGGCATGCCCTTTTGACTTCAATCCGCGCACTGGACTCTTGATCTCTGGTGCGAGTGCGCCTGCTGTGTTTCGCTGTGGATGTGAGTTTCGACGAGGACTGGGTCAACGACGCTGCCCGCAAAGAGGACTCTGCGCGCGAACGCGACCTTCAGGCCAAGCAGGAACGTTGGGCCGAGTTGGACCGAGCCGAGCTGCAGGGCAAGGGTGAATCGGTCAAGCGAGCCAAGCAGGCGCGGCGCTCTTACCGCTGGCGCAAGACCTGGCCCTGGTTGGTGTTCTTCGGAGTAGCCGCGGTGCTGATGGTGGGTTCGCGCCTTCTGGGCTTCGAGTAGCAGCCCTGGCGCCGGCCTCGGAACCGATGCTGGATTTCGGCAACTAGATCGTCGAAATCCAGCATGACCTCCCGATGACGGGTGGAACGATCGACCTTCCTACTGAGCTGGCCGGCCCGCAACAACAGCGCGGCGGGCAGCGACCTCGTCCTGCCAGCCCCTGATGATGCGCCGCATGATCAACGTGCCTGACCGGGCCAACGCCTCGGCAAACGCTATGCCAGCCATGGATGCCTGCGGCTCGAACTCGAACCGGACGGTCACCAGGGACTTGTCGGCTCCCGCTTCGGCCACGGACCATCTTCCCCGCATCTGCGTCAATGGGTACGGGTAGTCATCGGCATCAGTGCGTACCTCCACAGCGAAGGACTGCCCTGGTTGCCACGTCGTCAGCGACTCGTCCCAGTGCTTACCGCGGACGTCCCAGCAGCGGCGTTCGGCGGATTCCGCCTGCGTCGAGAAGGCGCCGACCTTGGACAGGTTCGGGGCAAGGGCGGCATAGACCTCGGGATCGATCATCACGTCCCAGACCTGCGAGCGTTCGCCTTCGATCACCTGGGTGACTTCAACGACGCGCAGACTGGGCTGACCCAGCTGGGCCGCTGCCCGCGCTTGAAGTACGGCGAGCACGGCCACGGGCACGCTCGACGCGACAGCGACCATGAGGCCCTGCGTCGAGGGTCGGGACAACACCACGAACAAGGCGACCACGAGGACCCATGCGGCATCGGCGCCTGCCACGGCTAACCCGATGCGGCTGGTTGCCCGGTTGCCGAAGCTGAGCCATCCGAGGAGTCCGGCAAAGGCGAACAGCCCTGTGCCCACGACAAGCACGAGCGAGGCCGGCACATCCAGCGCATCGCCCACGTATCCGCTCATAGTCATTGCGATCACACCAGTCAGCACGGAGTACGCCGAGTTGACCCGAAATAGTTGCGGCAGTCTCTTCGTCATGTTGCGAACTTAGTAGACGTTCGTTCACTTTGTCAAAGAGCGTTCTCCTAATAGGATGAGGTGTGGTCGATCAGCGTCTGGTCCGAGGGGCCCAAACCAAACAGGAGGTTCTGCGCGCCGCCGCGGACATAGCCAGCCGCCGGGGGCTGGAGGCACTGACGCTCGGGGCTCTTGCCGACCAGTTGCAGATGTCCAAGAGCGGGGTCGTAAAGCACTTCGGGTCCCGGGAACAACTCCAGTTCGCGACGATCGAATACGCCGCAGGAGTCTTCGCCCAGGTCGTGTTGTCTGAGGCTGCCCACATGCCGCCGGGGCTGGAACGTCTGCGTACGACCGCGGCGGCTTGGCTGGACTACCTCACCGGCTCGACGTTCAGCGGCGGTTGCTTCTTCTACGCGGCAGCCGCTGAACTGGACCGTCAACCAGGTCCGCTGCGCGACCAGATCAGGACAATCGTGACTGCGGGCCTGTCGCTATTGCGCGAAGATCTGCAGGTCGCAGTTGACAACGGCGAACTCGTCGCCAGCACCGACATCGAGCAGGTGCTCTTCGAGTTGCACGCGTACCTGCAGGAGGTCAGCCTCACCCATCTGCTGCTCGACGATCCCAACGGTCGCGCGCGCGGCGAGCAGGCAATCGCGGCTTTGCTCGAACGGCACGCTGGGACAGGTGAGCCGGCCCGCTGACCGCATACGCTCCAAGAGCCGCACACTGGAGGGAACGCAGGAGATGCTGGACCTATCGCTGTACCCGCCCAACGCCGCACTTGAGGACGGTCGGCTGTCGCTAGGTGGGTGCCGTGTCGCCGATGTAGCGCAGGAGTTCGGAACGCCGGCGTACCTCATTGACTCCGCGGGTCTTCGGCAAAGGGCTGAGGCATTCCAAGAGTCGCTTGCTGCACGGCACACCCGCAGCCGGGTGATGTTCGCGTCCAAGAGCTTCCCGACGCCGTCCGTCATGGGACTTATCGCCGACACCGGTTGCGGCTTGGATGTGGCAGGACTGGGCGAACTGCTGGCGGCCGAACGCACCGGGGTCGATCCGGCGCGAATCGTCCTGCACGGCAACGCGAAGTCCGACACCGAGATCGCCAAGGCCATCGAGATGGGAATTGGCTACATCGTGGTCGACAACCTCGACGACGTGGAGCGGATCGCGAGGCTGGCGACGCAGCCGGTGCCGGTCCTGCTGCGGGTCAGTCCTGCCGTCGACGCCGACACCAACGCCGCCATGGCAACCGGCCACGATGCGTCCAAGTTCGGCATCCCGAGTCACCAGATCACCGACGTCATCGCGCGGATTCGGCGCGAACCGCTACTGGACCTGCGCGGGCTGCATGCACACATCGGCTCGCAGATACTCAACGTCGACCAGTTCGAGCAAGCCATTGCCTCACTCGCGCAATTGGAGCGGTTCGACGTGTACGACGTGGGAGGCGGCCTGGGTATCCGCTACGTGCCGTCGGATGTCGCGCCGACGGTTGAGGAGTACTCCGATCGGCTGGTGGGGGCCGTGCACCGGCATCTGGGAACGGACGTGGAGCTGATGATCGAACCCGGCCGATCGATGGTCGGACCGAACGGGATGACTGTCTACCGGGTGACGACCGTCAAGCGCGGCGTCCGCACGCATGTGGCCGTCGACGGCGGCATGGGCGACAACCTTGAGGTGTCGCTGTACGGCCAGCCCTTCCACCCCGCGATCATCGACAAGGCCGGCGCAACCGAAGTGTGCGACGTGGTCGGTCGCCATTGCGAATCCGGGGACACGTTCGTCCTGGCGCACGAACTCGTCGAGCCCACAGTTGGCGACCTGCTGGTCATCCCCGCCACGGGCGCCTACACCTTCACGATGAGCAACAACTACAACGGAGCGCTGCGCCCGCCGGTGGTGTTCTGCGAGGACGGCGTCGCGCGGCTGGCAGTTCGCCGCGAGACGTACGAGGAGCTTCTCGGGCGGGATGTCCGGGGCGTTTAGGGCGGGCGACAATGGTCCCGAATCTTCCCTGGACCAAGCTCTCTTCGGCCGGTCAGCCCAAGTCCGTATCCTCGCCGAAAGACCCGCGACCCGTGGCTCTTGCCAGGCTCTCAGGACGTTCCTGATCTTGCTGTGTGCCACCGGCCCCCGGTTGGGGGTGGTGGCTAGGGTTGTCGTCGGCCTGGTGGTGGGCCCACGGTGATGGTGGGGGCGGTGCCGGGTGTGGTGGTGATGTGGTAGCGGCCCAGGTGCAGGTCGCGGTGGCATCGCGGGCACAGCAGGCACAGATTTTCCAGGTCGGTCAAACCACCTGACGCCCAGCCGATGATGTGGTGGGCGTGGCAGAACCGTGGTTTCTGCCCGCACCGCAGACACCCCCGGTCCCGGGCCACCAGCGCGGCCCACTGGGCCGCGGAGGCGCGGCGTTTGGTGCGGGCCAACGCCAACGGCACGAACGCCCCGGCCGGGTCGGAGATCCCGACGATGACACTGATCACCGCCGCGCAACACACCAACTGGTAGCCCGCCGGGCTCAACCGGGTCCCATCCGTGAGTACCGCCGTGTCCCCGTCGGCCATGTCGGCCAGGTCGACCAGCACACTCAACGCCCCCACACCGTGCGGGGCGGTGTTGGCCGCCGCCGCATCCACGATGCCGTCCAAGGCATCCGCGCGGCGCTGCTCAGCGCTGGCCTGATCGAGGGTGTCGGCAGGTTGGATGAAACAGGCCAGCAGCTCGGACAGTTTCGACCCGGCCACCTCATCCAGAAGCCCGGACAACCGCCACATCCCCGACGGGCGCGCCGACAACCGCAGCGACCGGCGTTCCCGCTGCGCGGCGGCATCCAGCCCGGGGCTACCCGGACCGACCTGGTCGATGATCACCTCCAGGATCCGGCGGGTCTCCACCGGATCGGTGGCCGCCGCGGTGGCCACCACCGCGTCCTCCAGCGTCGTGAACCCCGGGATCGACCCGGCCGCCCGCGTGATCACCGACACGTGCACCGCCGACAGATCCCCGGCCCGGAACCTTTCGGCCACCACCGGCAGCCCCCGCAACGCCCGGGCCGTGGCCACCACCGCCGAACCGGCCGCCGGGCTACACCCGGTGGCCGCCGACACCAGCGTGCCGGTCGTACCCGCGTGCAGCGTGCGGCTGGCCTGCACCACATCCGCGGCACCGGCCAACCCGCACAGATACGCATCCACCTGGTTACGCAGCCGCCCCGCCGCGATCAACGACCCGCACAACTCATCGGCACCCAGCACCGCCGGGTCCGGCAAACCCGCCACCGCCGCGGCCAGCGCCTCCCACCCCGCAGGACAAGTCGTGGGCAGAGCGGCGCGGATCCGTGCCCGGCGAGACGCCGGCACCGACACCTGGAAGAACCCCACCACACACCCCCTGTGAGCTGCTCGAACCGACCACCAGAAACAGGCCACGGGCCCCTGACGAGAAACCCCGCCGCCCCAGCACAAGCACCGAAAGGGTGCAAACCGACGACCCACCGCCGCCTACCCACACCCTCACACAAGGGTCCGACAAAACAAATTGCGTCCATCCACACCACGACCCGCGACCCCAAGATCCGCCCTAGAAGTCGTCGCCCTGTCCTCGGATGTCGAACCCGTCGGTTACCTTCTTCGAAAGAGAAGAAAGGGGCGGACGATGGACCACGATGCCTTGTCGGCCCTGCGTAGGCACCACCCCGCCTGGCAGCTGCTGTGTGCCGACAACGCACCCTTGGTTGCAGCCGTCCTTCACCGCATTTTTGTCTCAGAGAACACACGCACGATTGCTCAACCCAGCCTGTCGGAGGCGCTCGACGATGAGTTGCACCGTCTGAGGATGCAGGATCCCGACGCATATCCAAAAGACGCCGCTTCCTACTTGTCGGACTGGTCAGCGCCCGAGCGTGGATGGTTGCGCAAGTTCTACCCCGAGAACTCCGACGTGCCGCACTACGACCTGACGCCTGCCGCCGAGAAGGCTTTGACCTGGTTGGAGTCGCTGGGTGAACGGTCTTTCGTGGGCACGGAGTCCAGGCTGATGACGATGTACTCGCTGCTGCAGCAAATGGTCGAGGGCAAACAGTCCGACCCGGCTGAGCGGATTCGAGCGCTGGAGCAGCGCAGGGACGATCTCGATGCCCAGATCGAGCGCTACCGGGCTGGCGAGATCCCGATCATGGATGACACGGGACTGCGCGACCGGTATCAGCAGTTCACCGCGACAGCCCGTGCCCTCCTCAGCGACTTCCGGGAGGTCGAGGAGAACTTTCGACTTCTTGACCGCACGGTGCGTGAGAAGATCGCCGGCTGGCAGGGACCCCGCGGGCAATTGTTGGACCAGGTTCTGGGCGAACGGGACGCGATCGCCGATTCCGACCAAGGTGTGAGCTTCGCGGCCTTCTGGAACTTTCTGATGTCAACCCAGCGCCAGGACGACTTCGACCGCATGCTGGAGACGGTTCTGGCCCAGCCTGCACTACACGGCGCTGATCAGCAGACCCGGTACGTGGTCAGCGACTGGTTGAAAGCTGGAGACGCTGTCCAACGCACGGTTGCGCACTTGTCCCGCCAACTGCGGCGGTTCCTCGATGATCAGGCCTACCTGCAGAACCGGCGGATCGCTGAGTTGTCACGTGAGATCGAAGCGGCAGCGCTGACGGTGCGCGGCAACCCCCCGCAGGGTGCGTTCACGCAGATCTCCGGCGTGCGCGCCGACGTGACTATGCCCATGTCCCGGCCTCTGCACGACACCTCCGACCCGGTACACCTCACCGACGTGGAGGTGGTCGAAGCCGACGATGAGATCGAACTGGATGCCTTGTTCAACTACTTCATGGTCGACACGACACGCCTGCGCAGCGCGATCGACGAGTCTCTTGCCGACGCTGACCAGGTCACGCTGAGCGGGATCATCGAGAACCACGGACTGCCGCAAGGTCTGGCCGAACTCGTCAACTACCTCAAACTCGCCGACGACGACCCACGCGGGGCCTTTGCAGATGACACGACCGAGACGGTCTCCTGGACCACTGACGACCGGCAAGTGGAGGCGGACATACCCACCGTGATCTTCGTAAGGAATGTCAATGACTGAGCCCAGGATCGCTGAGGCCGCCGTGCCGCTGCTCAAGGGCGTCGTGTACGCGGATTCACATCCGGCAGCGTGGAACGCACTGCTCACCATCCCAAACCAAGTGCGCGACCATCTGGCGGCGCTGGGTGTGGATGTGGAGATCGACGAGTCGGAGGGATATGCGTTCATCCGCAACGCGCAGGTGGATCCCGACGCTCCCGACCTGCCCCGCCTGGTCTCACGCCGACCGCTCACCTACCGGGTGAGCCTGCTGATCGTTTTGTTGCGAAAGCGACTGCTCGAACTGGACAGCCAAGGTGACCAAACGCGCTTGATCATCACCCGTGACGAGGCCGTGGAGCTTGTCCGGACCTACCACCCGGCGAGGTCGAACGAGGCGAAACTTGCCGATGAAGTTGAGGCGGACCTTCGCAAACTAGCTGAGCTCGGATTCACACGGTCGTTGCGCGACCAGCCTCACACCTACGAGGTCCGGCGCATCATCAAGGCCTTTGTCGACGCCCAGTGGCTGGCCGACTTCCACGAGCGACTGCAGCAGTACGTCAGCGCCGGGAGCCGCACATGACCATGGAAATGGACCTCTACGACGCGGCCACGACCGGTTTCCGTCTGCAGCGCCTGGAGATGTACAACTGGGGCACGTTCAACGAAAGGGTCTGGTCGCTGGATCTCGACGGGGACAACACCCTGCTCACGGGGGACATCGGGTCCGGAAAGTCCACCCTGGTCGATGCCATCACCACGCTACTGGTTCCCCCTGGGAAGGTTTCGTACAACAAAGCGGCGGGCGCGGATTACAAGGAACGCACGGCTGCGTCCTACGTCCTGGGACACTTCAAAGCCGAACGCACCGAGTCCACAGGCATCGCCAAGCCGGTGGCGCTGCGAGGTACCGGCAACTACAGCGTGCTGCTGGCCCGGTTCACGAACAGAGCGCTACAGGAAACAGTCACCGTTGCGCAGGTCTTCTGGTTCAAGGATCGTGCGGACCAGCCGTCACGCATGTACGTCGTGTCCGGGCAGGCACTGAGCATCACAGAGGACTTCCAAACCGTCGGCAGCGACTTGTCCAACCTGCGGCGGCACCTACGCGAACGTGATGCCGCCATGTACGACAGTTTCAGCAAGTACGGTGCGGACTTCCGACGCCGGATGGGGATCACGCACCCCCAGGCACTGGAGTTGTTCCACCAGACCGTGTCGATGAAGTCCGTGGGCAACCTGACCGAATTCGTCCGTACCCACATGCTCGAACCGGCCGATGTCAACTCGCGCATCGAAGCGTTGATCAAGCACTTCCAGGACCTCAACCGGGCCCATGACCTCGTTGTGGACGCGCGCCGGCAGGTGGACTCGCTCACGCCACTGGTGGGCAAACTCGATGAATACGACTCAGTTGCGGCGAAGGCCGAACAGACCCGGGCCGTCCGCGAGGCGCTCACCCCCTACTTCACGCTGCGCCGAACAGAACTGCTCACTGAGCGCATCAACCGTCGACGCTCGGAGCGTGAGGGTCTCCTCAACCGCAAGGCGGACGCCGAGCAGAAGGTCCGGACCGCGCAACGCGAGGAGTACGAACTGCACGCTGCGATCCGGGAGAACGGAGGAGAACGCCAGGAGCAACTCCAGTCCGAGATCGCCGAACTCACAGCAGGCCGCGATGCCAAGAAAGCCGAACACACCCATTACGTGGGGCTTTGTAATCAAGTGGGTGTGGCACCGGCCACCGATGAGCAATCGATGGTCCACCAGCAGCAGGAACTCGAGCGGCTCGCCCATGATCTGACCGCCGAGCGCGACCTTCTGGAGAGCTCGGCCACGGAGCAGTCGGTGACTCTGCGGGACGCGAGGACCCGACTGGACGAGATTGAGACCGAGCTCAAGAGCCTTGCCGACCGAAGCAGCAGCATCGACCAGCAGATGATCCTTCTGCGTGCGCGGTTGTGCGAGGGCACTGGGCTGGAACCCTCGGATGTGCCCTTCGCCGGTGAGCTGCTAAGGGTCTCGGACCAGACCTGGGAACCGGCGGCCGAACGGTTGCTGCGCGGGTTTGCGCTGTCGCTGCTGGTCCGCGACGATGACTACGCAGCCGTGGCCGGGTGGGTGGACCGAACCGACATGCGCGGGCGCCTGGTCTACTACCGGGTTCGCGAACCGATCCGGGTACCGGCCGTCACCGACCCGCGCTCACTGGTCCACAAGCTGGAAGTGCGCCCCGAAACCGTGTTCACCGACTGGCTTACCGCGGAGGTGCAGAAACGCTTCGACGTGGTGTGCGCGAGCTCTGCGGATGAGTTCCGCATCGAGCGCCGAGCTTTGACCCGCAACGGGCAGATCAAAGGCGGGGGCGAGCGGCACGAGAAGGACGACCGTCGACGTCTCGGCGACCGCCGCTGGTACGTGCTCGGTTGGGACAACACCGCCAAACGCAAGATGATGGAGGGCCAGCGTTGCGAGGCTGCGGCCATTGTGGACGCTCATTCGCGCGAGCACGAGGGGCTGCGCATGCGGCAGCGCTCCTCGGATATGCGGGCGCAGCAGATTGCAGTGCTCAAGCAGCGCCGAGCCTGGGCATCACTGGACTGGCAGGCCGATGCTGCCCGCCTCCAGACTGTGCGCCAGCAACTGGAACTGCTGCGCGAGTCCAGCGACACCCTCAAAGAACTGAATGCCAGGCTGACTACCCTGCTCGAGGAGTTGGGCGCGTTGGAGTCGACGAGGATCGAACTCGAACAACAGGACGCCGTGATGGTCGACCGCATCGAACGTGATGAGACGGACCTCGAGGAACTCGCTGCTCTGCCACTGGCAACCGACGAGCAGCGCTTGCTCGTGCAGCCCTACGAACCCGACAACCTCCAGGTCAGGACCTGTGAGAGCACCGAGCGTGCGATCCGAAATGACTTGCAGACCACCATCGAGGCCTTCGACCAGCGGGCCAAACGCTTGAGCACGTCAATCGTTGCCGCGATGGGCGACTTCCGGAATCAATGGCAGCTTCAGACCCAGGAGATGGACACCGCGGTTGAGGCAGGCGATGAGTACCGCGCACTGCTACAACGACTGCTGGACGACGATCTGCCTCGCTTCGAGGATGGCTTCAAACGCGCCTTGAACACTCACGCGATCCGCGAGGTGGTCGGATTTCGAACCGCCCTGGAAGTGGCCCGCGATGAAATCAAACGTCGTATCGCCGACATCAACGCTTCCCTGTGCGACATCCCGTACCAACCCCACACCTACATCCGGCTGGAGCCGACGGGGTCCACTGATGCCGACGTTCGGGAGTTCCGCGCGCAACTACGCGCCTGCACTGAGGACACCGTCACGGGGTCGGCGGACGACCACTACTCCGAGGTCAAGTTCCTGCAGGTCAAGGACATTGTCAGTCGGCTCCAGGGCCGACAGGGGCGCACGGTTGAGGACAAGCGGTGGACGGCGAAGGTCACCGACGTGCGAAATTGGTTCACCTTCGCGGCAAGTGAGCGGCTTACCTCCGACGACTCCGAGCACGAGCACTACGCGGACTCGGGGGGCAAGTCCGGCGGCCAGAAGGAGAAGCTCGCTTACACGATCCTGGCCGCGAGCCTGGCCTATCAATTCGGCCTGGTCAGCGGCAGGCACACCCGCAGCTTCCGCTTCGTAGTCATCGACGAGGCATTCGGTAGGGGCTCGGACGAATCCGCACGGTTCGGCCTGGAACTGTTCCGGCGCCTGGATCTGCAACTGCTGGTGGTGACTCCGATGCAGAAGATCCACATAATCGAGCCGTACGTGGCTCACGTCGGCTTCGTGCACAACGAGGGTGGTGTGACCTCGAAGCTGCGCAACCTGTCGATCGACGAGTACCGCGAAGGCAGGCACGTGGGACGGGCGACTTGAGCTGGACCACACCGGCCGATGTGCAGGCAATCGTATTGAAGAAGTGGGACTCCGGTTCGCTGCTGTCCGGGCGCGTGCCGGGTCACGCCGGTGTGGAGTTCCCTCTGCGGATATCTCTTCGGCGCCCCCGCGCCGCCGACCTGACGAGCAATTGGGAGTCCGTGCGCGATTGGGCTGGAGCGCTTGTGGCCGCAGGCGGTTTCCGGGTTGAACTGCAGACGGTGGGACATCGGATTCTGGGAACTCAGTCGCTGCCGGTCGCGGTCTGGATCGACACGCTTGAGGATGCGCTGGCCCTCATCCGACGAACCCGACAGGCAGCCCAGTTCGACCAACTCATCGAGGCAACGGAGCAGGAGAACCTGGAGTGGGCGGCCCGCCATCCGCTGCAGTTGCTCGAGATCGACGGTGACTGGCCAGCGATCCAGGCTGCCGCCACCTGGCTTCGCGAACACCCCGACCCCGGCATCTACCTACGCCAGACGGATATTCCTGGAGTGCACACGAAGATCATCGAAGAGCACAAACGTGTCCTCGGCGATCTGGTCCCAGGTCGTGCGACCGCTGGCAGCGGATGGTTCGAGCGGCGTTACGGCTTTCTGACCTCCCCGGCGATGGTTCGTTTCCGTGTCCTTGATGACACGTTGTGTCTGCTGCCGGGCCTTCGTGACATGACCTTGTCCGCGCCGGACTTCTTACGCCTGTGTCCGCCGGCCAACACCGTCTTCGTGACCGAGAACTTGACCAACTTCCTGGCCTTCCCTTCGGCTCCCAACGCGCTGGTGGTCTTCGGCGCTGGGAACGAGGCGCCCGAACTACTTGCCGGGCTGACCGCGAACCAGGTGGTCTACACGGGTGACCTTGATACCCATGGGTTGGCGATTCTGGACCGCTTCCGCGCCCAGATCCCCCACGCCGAGAGCATCCTGATGGATCTGCCCACACTGCTGGACCACCGCGAAATGTGGGTCGTCGAGAAGACGCAGATCACCCGGGACCTTCCTCACTTGCAGGCTGCTGAACAAGATCTCTACGACGCACTCCGAAGCGGCCTATACGCGGATCACGTGCGCCTGGAACAGGAACGTATCCGGTTCGGCTATGTGCGAGACGCAGTGCTGCGAGCCGCTGGTTCGTGAGACCGGCGCAGGCCTCGGCGCAGGGTCTGGCGCAGGCCTCGGCGCAGGGTCTGGCGCAGAGCCTCCTGGTTAGAGGTTGTGCTGTTCGTTAGAGAATCCACGCGTTGTTTCGCTAACGAACAGCACAACCTCTAACCAGGGCACTCGCGGCTTCAGCACTGGCCGTCACGACCTGGCCACAGGGGGCAGGCGGGCGGCCCCAACCCATCTGAAATGTCACACCCCGCGCCTACTGTTCAGATGTAGGCAAACGGGGAAGGAGGTGGCCCGATGAACGACTTGAACACCATCATCGAGGCGGCTTGGAAGGACTACCGGGCAAGTCTGGCCGAAGCACTGGACGCCCTCGATGAAGACGCCAGCATCCAGATCGAGTTCGACTCGGAGGGCGTGACACCGTACGTTCAGGCGCTGCGAGTGGACGGTCGGATCCTGCTCGAGGCAGCGAGTAACCGCTTCTTGGACGACGTGTGGAAACTCGACAAGGCCGACCGGCGACGCCTGCGCGCCATCGGTTTCGCCAAGCCCTCGGAACACAGGCCGAACTACTGGATCAGTCTTCCCCTCAGCCATGTCGACCAAGTCGCCAGCATGGCGGTCCGGGCACTGCGTGAGGGGTTCAGCGTCATGCACCCGTCGAGTCTGTGCGCCACCGGACTGGACTGGCAGGGCGAGCCGTTCCCGCCCGTCGCCCGTGAATCCCAGCGGGAGGCGACGACCACCTTCCCCCACGACAAGGAACAGCTCGACGCACTGATCGGCGAGGTGCTCGACGCCATCCTCAGCGAGGTGCCCGACCGGGACGACGATGGCGACGTCCCCATTCGCACAGGCCGCACGGTCGTCTACATCCGCACCCAGCAAGGGTCACCCATGATCCGGCTGTTCGCGCAGATGGCCCGGGATGTGGACAACAAGGACGCGGCGCTTCGGGAAGTCGATCGTCTCAACCGCACGGTCGAGGGGATCAAGTTCATCGTCCACGAGACGACGGTCATCGCGACGGCCGAGTTGCTCGGCTGGCCCTTCGCGCCGACCCAGTTCCAGGCCCTCTTGACGCACATGTGCGATGCCGTGGCCAAGCATGAAGGGGATCTGGTCGACCATGTCGGTGGCCGGTTCTTCATCGGCGACGAGGTGTCTGACGAGGACCACGTACACCCCGCGATGCTCAGCATCATGCAACTGGATGCCCAGCGGCCTGGTTCACTGCGCCCAAAGGACGTGGCCAAGATCTGTGACCATGACCCAGACCTGCTGCTCGAGTTGATCCGCTGGAACGAGGAGCAGGAGATCGCTTGGCGGCAAGGACGCGAAGAGACCGATGATCCTGAGGAGGAACGAGTCTGTGAGATCGAGCGCAAACATGCCCACCGGACGGTGAAGTTGTTGCGCAAAGCCCTGCGGCTGGTTCTGCTCGGATCCTGACAGTCGCGAAGCTCACGCGTCGACTGGTTCGCGGCGCTTGTCGGAAGGAAGCCCGAAGGAGAAGCCCAGCCCGACCAGGATGAAGCCCGCCGCCGCCAGGGTCATGATCCGGGCGGCGGCGGGCGTAAGCGATCTTCGCCTCGTCGGCCGCATCGCCCACCTGCGGGTTGCGTTCGAGGGTCAGGATGTACTGCCCTGAGGTGTTCACAACCTCATCGACGATCTGGGTGCGCTGCTCCTCGGACAGGGATTCGTCGGACTTCAGCGATGCGGTCAAGTTGGCTGCGAGCGCGCTGAACAACAGGGTGCCCAGTATTGCGCGCCCCAAGGTCGCTCCCACCTGCCGGAACGTGGAGGTCATGGAACTGGCGTTGCCGGTCTTCGCAGGCGGCACGTCCTCCATCACCACATTGGTCAACTGTGCGGTGTCGAAACCCACGCCGATGCCGTGCTGTCCTCAACCACGATGAGGGCGACTCCCCAACAACACCGCAGCCAATGCCCACTACGGCTTCGCGAGCTCGGGCTCGGTTGCGCGCGCGGGTTGGACGCTAGCGGCTGGCGATGGGCCGGCGCAGCGCCCGCGTTAGAGGTTGTGCTGTTGGTTAGCGAAACAACGCGTGGATTCGCTAACGAGGACCACAACCTCTAACCAGGACTACCGTTGAACCGCAAGCACTACGGGGAGCGCCATGTTGGCCCGCACATTCACGGTTGTGGCCGCGGGGCTGTTCGCATTCTCGCCAGCATCATCGGTCGCGGACCCCTACTTCCCAACCATGGGTGATGCAGGCTACGACGCCCTGCACTACGACATCCGGGTTCGTATGGACCCTGCCACGGGCCGGTTGCGCGGGTGGACGCAGGTCACGGCGCGTGCCCAGCGGGATCTCCCGCGGGCGCTGGGGCAAGGCAACAGTTGAGCAATTTCAACTGCCTGCCGAGCAGGTGAGTGGCAGGACCTTGCAGGGTCTTCCGGGCTTGGCTGGTGGATGAGCGTCGGCCGGCGCGGACCGCCCAGAACGGGTTCTAGGCTGACCCCACATACTCCGTTGGCTGCGGAGTCACGCGGACACTCTGGCGGGTCGCGCTCGATTCGCGACAACGCGGGGGTGGGTGCGGCGGTGGCGCCTCAGGTAGCCGTTACCTCCAGCGACGCCAACAACGCTGAAAGGTCGCGTGCCAAACGCTGCCGCCGAGAGGCGCTGATCCCGGCCAGAAGTGCTTCCTCGGCAGCAAGATGCTTCGGGATCAACTCATCGACCAGCGACAGACCCTTGTCCGTGAGCAGGACCCAGCGCACTCGGGCGTCGTCAGCGTCGGACTGCCTCGTGACAAGTCCGCGGCTCTGCAGGTTGTCGACCCTGGTCGTGACGGTTCCCGGCGTGAGCCCCAGGTCTGCGGCCAGGCGGGTGTGGGTGGTGCCGTGTGGCGGCAGGCGTCGGCGCAATGTGACCAGGACGGGGAAGTCCGCGGTGGTGATCCCCGCGCCCGCGAAAACCCGTGCCTGCTCAGCGTCCACAATCGCTCTGATCCTGGCCATACGGGCGATGATCGCGACCGGTCCAACATCAAGATCCGGGCTGATCGCATGCCACTCGTCAAGCACTCTGGCGATGGAGTCCCGCCCGCTTTGCATGTGCAGAAGCCTATGCTAGAACTACTTTGAGTTCAAAGTATTGGAGATGCAATGAGTCTCAATATGACAAACGAAGACACGGTTGAGGTCTTGATCAAGGCACTGGACCCGCGACCTGTCCTGGTGGGCGAGGGCGCCGAATGAGCCAGAGTCGCCTCATCGCGAACGCCGCGAGCCACAAGGTCACCACCCTCGAGTTGTTCTTTGATCTCGTCTTCGTCTACGGGATCAGTCAGGTGACGGCATACCTGGCCGACGATCACTCCGCGCTCGGATTCCTGCAAGGCCTGCTGCTGGCTGCCCTTCTGTGGTGGGCTTGGGTTGCTTATAGCTGGCTGGGCACATCCGTACAAGTGAACCAGCGACCCGTTCAAATATCGATGTTCGTGGCGATGGCGGCCATCATGATTCTGGCCCTTCTGATGCCCGACTTCTTCGATGACAGCCGCGGGGCGTCAGTTGCCATGGTGGCCGCGGCCGCCTACGTGATGGTCCGGCTCATGCATCTTGCGTTGTTCTACTTCGCCGGCAAGGACGATCCCGGCATCACCCGTGCCGCCCTGCGACTGGCGCGCACGGTTGTCATCGCCGCCGTCCTGCTGATCGGAGGGGCCTACCTCGGCGGTGATTGGCAGCTCGTTCTTGTGACAGTGGCCGTGGTGATCGACGTCATTGGACCCTTCCTCGGCGGTGGTCAAGGGTGGCGCCTGGCTCTGTCGCATTTCGCGGAACGCCACGGCCTGATCGTCATCATCGCTTTGGGGGAGAGCATCGTCGCGATCGGAGTCGGCGCCTCCGGAGTCCCTATGAGCGCAGCGCTGCTTGTCACAGCAGTCCTCGGGGTGGCAGTCGCCTGCTCCTTGTGGATCGTCTACTTCGACGGGGCGTCCGACTCCCTCGAGGCAGCGGTCGAGAAGCGCGAGGGCGTCGAGCAGGTGACCACCGCCAGAGACGTCTACTCGGTCATGCACTTCCTGTTGGTCGCCGGACTCATCCTCATGTCCTTGGCGATGAAGTCCGCGCTGAAAGGGGCCGAAGAGGGGTGGGCAGAGCCGCTGGCCGACTACGCCTCATTCGCGCTGGGCCTCGGGCTCTTCCAGTTCTTGTTCGGCCTGTGGCTCATGCGAAGGAGGGCCGGCGCGAGGACGGCTACCGCCGAAGTCGTGGTCGCGATTGGAGCGCTGGTGGTCATCCCACTGGGCACGATTCTGCCCGCGGTTGCGACGGTGGTTGTTACGGGGGTCGTGGCACTTGCGTGGCGGGCCGTACGGGCATCCGCAGTCCAAACGGTCTGACCTCACACTGCGGCGGCCGACTTGGCCCGCGCCTTGATGAGGAAGCCGAAGGCCGCTGCGATGAAGAACATCAGCACACCGTAGATGGCAGCCGGCAGTGACATCTCCGTGCTCAACAGCACGGACTGGGCGACCACGATCGCCAGCGTCGCGTTGTGGATCCCGACCTCGAAGGACGTGGCGATCGACTCTCCTTCGGTGACCTTGAACATCCTCGGGACGACGTACCCGATGGTCAGGCTCAGCGTGCAGAACACATGGTTCTCCGGATCGTAGTGCGTGCAGTACCGGAATGCCACTTCCGGCGTTGGTCCCGGTTAGAGGTTGTGCTGTTGGTTAGCGAATCCACGCGTTGTTTCGCTAACCAACAGCACAACCTCTAACCAACCGCCGCCAGGCGGCGAAAAGCCGAACCGCCGGATCACTGACACACTGCTGCCCATGGACGGCGAACTCACCCGCGAACTAGCGCTGCTGGCCGGCGTGCACGAGCAGGTACTGCGAGAGGCGGGGTTGGAGCCGGTCGCTGAGCAGCTTTCCAGGCTGCACGAGGGCGGCGGGATCCAAGAACCGACCGATCCGCGCAACGCCATCCAACTGGCCGGAGCCCTGACGGTCCACCTGCACCTGGTCAACCTGGCCGATGAACGCCACCGGGTCCGGTTGCTCAACGCTCCGGCCGCACCTGCGGACGCAGACGCTGGCGACGATCTGTGGCCAGCTGTGTCGGGTGCCCAAGGAGTCCTGGAGCGCCTCGACACCTTGCGTATCCACCCGGTTCTCACAGCTCATCCGACCGAGGCTCGCCGGCGCGCTGTCGCGACCAGTCTGCGGCGGGTGTCCGAGCAACTCCAGCGCCTCGAGAACCCCCGCCTCGGACCCGAAGAACAGGACGCTGCCCACCGGCGGCTCCTGGAGGAAGTTGAGCTCCTGCACCTCACCTCCGTGCTTCGCACCACCAGACCGGAACCACTGGACGAGGTTCGAACGATCATGACTGTGTTCGACCAGACCCTGATCCGGGCTGTGCCCCGGTTGTACCGGGCTACCGAACACGCGCTGATCGGCAAGCTCAGCGGGACGGTGGCCACCCCAGTTCCTGCCTTCGTCAGGTTCGGATCGTGGGTGGGCGGGGACCGCGACGGCAACCCGCACGTCACCGCAGATGTGACCCGCCGGACGCTCGCTCTTCAGGCCGATCACGCGCTATCTGCCTTGCAGGTGTCGGTCGAGCGAGTGGGCCGAACGCTGACCGCGGACCACGTCGCAACACCACCGTCGCGCGCGCTGCGTGAGGCGCTGCAACGCGACGCTGTGGCCATGCCCGAACGGTTCGAGCGGATCAACACCGGCTCGCCGGGCGAACCTCACCGTCAACGCATGCTGGTCATCGCCGAGCGCCTACAGGCGACGCGCTCCGGGCGTGCGGAGCACTCCTACGCCGACGTGGAGGAACTCATCGCGGACCTGCGGGTGGTGCAGGAATCGCTTGCGCACGCAGGGGCCAGACGCGCCGCATACGGTGAACTGCAACACGTCATCTGGTACGCCCAGACGTTCGGCTTCCACCTTGCCGAACTTGAAGTCCGGCAACATTCAGATGTTCACAAAGCGGCGCTGGAGGATCTGCTTGCCCAAGTGCCCGGCGCCCCGGTGGACGCGGCCGAAGACACCGAGTTCCTGGACAAACTGGCTCGGGATGGTTGGCCGGATCAGGTGGCACCACGCGAGGAGCGCACCCGCGAGGTCTTGGACACCCTGCGGGTCATGTCCTGGCTGCAGCAACGTTGGGGAGAGCGCGCATGTGGGCGTTACATCGTCTCCTTCTCACACAGCGCGGCCAACCTTGTGGCCGTTCGCGCACTCGCCCGCCTGGCTGCGGGGACCGCACCCCTGAGACTGAACGTTGTCCCACTCTTCGAGACCGGCGCCGACCTCGCCGCAGCCGACACCGTGCTCGCCGATTGGGTGTCGTGGCCGTCCACCCAGGCTTGGCTAGAGGCCAGCGAACGACGCGTGGAAGTGATGCTGGGTTACTCAGACTCCGCCAAAGACGTCGGTCCCACCGCCGCAACGCTCACCTTGGCGCGGGCGCAGAGCGCCATGGTTCAGTGGGCGAGCGTAAACGATATCCAGCTGACCATGTTCCATGGCCGCGGTGGTTCGCTCGGCCGAGGCGGCGGACCACTTCACAGAGCGATCACCGCCCAGCCACCCGGCAGCGTCGACGGGCGCTTGAAGGTGACTGAACAAGGTGAGGTCGTGTTCGCACGGTACGCCGACACGACTATTGCGCAGCGCCACCTTGAACGGCTCACCACAGCCGTTCTGCTCGCGGGAACCCCGGACGTGGAGCAGCGCAACGCTGAGGCGGCCGATCGCTTCCGGGAACTCGCCACGGTGCTGACCGAGGCGTCGCGCGAGGCCTACTTGGGCCTGGTGCGTACACCCGGTTTCGCCGATGTGCTGGCGCAGGCGAGCGCGCTCGAGGAGATCGGCGAACTGCGGATGGGCTCACGACCGGCCCGGCGCAGCGCGGCCACCTCGGGCCGGGAGCTGTCGGACCTGCGTGCCATCCCCTGGGTCTTCGCCTGGTCACAGACTCGCGCGAACGTGCCCGGTTGGTATGGCCTTGGCACCGGGCTGGCGGCCGTCGGGGACGTGGATCTGCTGCGGCGGGCCTACGCCCAATGGCCGCTCTTCGCCTCCCTGATCGACATCGCGGAGATGAGCCTCGCCAAGAGCCACCGCGACCTTGCCCGCCGGTTCCTCGCGCTCGGCGGCCGGCCCGACATCACCGAACTCATCGTCAGCCAGATGGATCTGACGGTTGACTTGGTCCTTCAGGTTCTCGATCAGGAACGTCTACTTGAACACAAACAGGTGCTGGGCTCGGCCATCGCCTTGCGCTCGCCCTACGTGGATGCGCTTTCGACATTGCAGCTTGCAGCTTTGACCCAAGTACGGGCCGGCGACGAGGATGTATGGCGACGGCTGCTGCTACTGACTGTCAACGGGTTGGCGGCGGGACTGCAGAACACCGGGTGAGCCCTATTGCGTCACCGCGACCAGGGGAACCACCTGTTCGACACCGATGTCCTGCAGCATTTGGGCGGCCTGCGTGAGCGTCCACTTGCTGCGCGAGAAGTCATCGACCAGCAGAACCGTGCCGCCGAGTCCGTGGGACCGTGCCAGGTGCAGCCTCTCGGTGACCTGACCCAGCCGAGCCGGTCCTTGCGCGGGCTCCACGACCGCGGTCGGCTGGGCAAACATCTCCAGGACAGGCAGCCCAAGTTCAGCCGCCGTCAGATCGGCCAGTTCGCTGACCCGGACCGGGTGGTCGCTGCTGCTGATCGGCACAACCGCGGTGACCCCCGGCATGTCCTCCCGACGCCACCTGGCCAGCATCTGGGCGACGGCCACCCGCAACGGTTCGGACAGCGGGGCGTCAGGTCCGATCACCTCCTCGACGAGATCAGGAAAGACACCGCCAGTGAACATCGTGACGGCCCGTCCAATAGCGATCCCGTCGATTCGGCCCGGGCGCCCACTGCCGCTAGGCCACAACTTGCGCGGCGTGATCCGCACTGGACGTCGGCGCAAGGATTCGTACACCGCGTCGACAGTCTGCGCAGAAGGCCGGGCACCGGGATGCGGCAGTTCACCGGTGCACACCGAGCACCGGCCGCACGGTTGAGAACCCGGGTCGTCAAGGGCCATAGTGAGCAGTTGCATGAGGCAGTCACGGCCGGAGGCGTACTCCGACATGATGCCGGCCTCCGCGCTGCGCATCTCAACGATCCGGTCGTACTTGGCCGCGTCGAACGTCCACGGCTTGCCAGTCGCGACCCACTGGCTACCGTCCTTGGCCACCACACCATCGACCTGCAACTGCTTGAGCAGGACCTCAACCTTGCCTTTCGGCCGTGCGAGGGCGTTCACCAGATCGGCGGTCTTGCGAGGCTGTTCGCGCAATAGTGCCAGCAGGTTCTCAGCCATCTCGGGATCGGGCATCGTCGCAGTTGCGAAATACTCCCAGACGTCCGGATCGGACTCGTTGGCAGGCAGCAGAACCCCGACGGCCGAATCGAGTGCTCGTCCGGCCCGGCCGACCTGCTGGTAGTACGACACCGGCGAATCCGGGGACCCCACGTGGATGCAGAAGGCGAGGTCCGGCTTGTCGTAACCCATCCCCAGAGCCGAGGTCGCAACCACTGCTTTGAGGTCGTTGGCCCGCAGCCGGGCCTCGATCTGCTCGCGCACGTCCGGCGGAGTCTGCCCGGTGTACGGCTCGACCTCGTGGCCTTGCTCTTGAAGGAAGGCCGCCAACTGCTCGACCACCGGGACCGTGAGCCCGTAGATGATCCCCGAGCCTGCGGCGGTCTCCAGGAACTCGTGGACCCACGCGAACCGCTTGCCGTAGTTGAGGTTCGGCACCACCGCGAGTTGCAGCGACTTGCGCGCGAGTGGACCGCGGATCACGGTCGTCGTCGGGCCGAGTTGCTCAGCCAGATCGTCGACCACGCGGGAGGTGGCTGTGGCGGTTGTGGCAAGTACCGGCGTGCCCGACTCCAGCTCAAGCAACAGCCTCGCGATGCGTTGGTAGTCCGGTCGAAAATCGAAGCCCCAGTCGGAGATGCAGTGCGCCTCGTCGATCACCAGCAGGCCACTGGACTTGAGCACCGGCATGGCCCGCTTGCTGAACTGCGGGTGCGAGAGACGTTCGGGCGAGACCAGCAGGACGTCGATCTCGTCACGGTCCAGGCGTTCGAACACAAGGTCCCAGTCGGCCCGGTTGGAGGAGTTGACAGTGGCCGCCTCGATGCCGATCCGGCGAGCCGCTTCGACCTGGTCGCGCATCAAGGCCAATAGCGGCGAGATGACGATCGTGGGCCCGGCTCCCACATCGCGACGGGCCAAGGTTGCAGCCCAGTACACCGCCGACTTGCCCCATCCGGTGGCTTGGACCACGAGCACCCGTTGGGCCCCGGACAGCAGCGCGGCGACCGCCTCGACCTGGCCCGGACGCGGTGTCGCATCCGGTCCGGCCATGGCCGTCAGCACCGCTTGGATGGCCACCGACCCCGTGGTTGCGGCATCTGTATCGCTCATGTTGTCCTCCGTCAGGCAAGGTTCCCACGCCGGGCTTGCGAGCGGGCGGTTACGGCCCGGACGACGGACCCGGTGCGCTGCCGGCCTGCCCGCCCGGGCTAGGCCCGCCCGGCCCAAACCCGCCCGGCCCAAACCCGCCCGCGTTAGAGGTTGTGCTGTTGGTTAGAGAATCCACGCGTTGTTTCTCTAACCAACAGCACAACCTCTAACCAACCGCCCGGCGGGAAACCCAACAGCCGCGGCTCCAACCGCCCGGCGGGACGCCAACCGCCATCCGGGCCTGCGCCTCGGGCTGGTCGCAACTGCTTGAATCCGGATATGGCCTCTGACACCGAAGCAGCGCTGCGCCAGGAGCGTAAGCTTCTTCGCGCCTCAACGGCGACCGCGGCCGCCTTCGCCGCGGTGGGAATCGCGTGGGGGTTGTGGGCCGACTCCCAGATCATCCTGCTGGACGGCGCGTACGCACTGATCGGTTTGGGCCTCGGGCTGCTGTCGCTGCGGGCTGCACGTCTGGTCCAGCGCGGCCCGACCCCGGACTACCCGTTCGGTCGGGAAGCCTTGGCGCCCCTGGTTGTGGGGATCCAGGGAATGGTGCTGCTCGGCACCTTCGGGTACGCGTCTTTCGACGCGGTCGCGGTGATCCTCAACGGCGGCAGTGAGACCGCTCTCGGCTCGGCCTTGATCTACGCGATAGTGACGCTGGCGGCTTCGCTGGCGATCTGGTGGTACCTCCGCTCCCGGGCGCAGGAGTCTGAACTCGTCAAGGCCGAAGCCTCGCAATGGGCCGCGGGCTGGGTCTTGAGCACAGGCATGATGATCGGGTTCGGTGGTGCGCTGTTGCTGGAGTCGACCAGTCTGTCGTGGATGGCGCGGTACGCCGACCCGGTGCTGGTGCTGTTGGCAACCGCGGTGATCCTGCCGACACCGCTGCGCATGATCCGGTCAATGTACGTCGAACTGCTCGAGGGCTCGCCGCCGGAGCGAAGTCAGCGAACCGGTGCGCAAGGTCGTTGCCGAAGTCGCTGCAGGACATGGCCTGCCGCAGCCAACCCTGCGCATGGGCAAACTCGGTCGCAAGGTCTATGTCGAACTGGACTTCCTGGTCGAGCACGGCCGGGAGGTCGGAGAGGCGGACCTCGTGCGCCGCGAGCTCATGACTAGGCTCGGCGAGCCGGGCAGGTTGCTGTGGATCAACGTCGAAATGCACACCGACCCGGCCTGGGACCGACCGGTTTGACGCCCGCGTTAGAGGTTGTGCGGTTGGTTAGCGAATCAACGCGTTGTTTCGCTAACCAACAGCACAACCTCTAACCAACGGCCCCTACGAAACCTTCAGCGTGGCCACGACCCCGCCGTGGTCGGCCTCCCACAGGGGGGCCGGCGCCTGGCGGAACGGTGTGACGTTGGTGTTGAGCGAACCCTGCGACTTGACGCTGCCATGGCGCAGCACGAGGTCGATGCGGGTGGTGTTCTCACTGACCGGGTTGGACAGGTCCGCACTCTGGCAGCAGGTCAGGCCTTCGCCGTCCTTCTTCTTGTTCCAGGAATCTTTGAAGTAGGACTTGGTCAGGATCTTGTAGCTCTTGGGCGAGTAGTCGCCGTACGCATCGGTGTTGAAGTCGCCGGTGGCAATCGCACTTCCCGCACCCTTCTTCACGATCTTGACGAACTGCTTGGCCTGCTTCTCCTGGATCGGCGCAGACTCCCCGCCGACCTCGAGGTGGGTATTGGCGAACCGGAACTTCGCACCGTTGTAGGTCATGTCTGCGTACACATAGCCGCGGGCGAACGAGATGACCTGGCCGGCGATGGTGTAGGTCTGCTGGGCTGTGTAGCGGCCGGACTTAACCGACTTCTTCTGGTACGAAAGGCCCTGCGTCGCGGTGTTCACGAGGATCACGTCGCGGTCCTTCATCTGAATGCTGCACGGCCAGCCAGAGGGCAGGATCCCTGACGGCTCACCGCACGATACAGCCGGGTCGATGTAGGGGAACGGTCCGATGGTCGCGTTGTCGGCGACGCCCACGACCTTGTAGGACAAGCCCTCAGCCTTGAGCGCCTTCTTGACGATCTTCAGGAAGTCCTGACTCTGCAGGGCCGGGCCCTCGGAGTTGCGCGTGGTGATCCAGTTGGTCACCTCTTGCAGACCGATGATGTCCGGCTGCTCCTCCTTGACGGTCTTCGCGAAAGCGGTCGCGCGCGTCGGGAAGTCCGAGGCCATCGCCTCCTGGTAAACCTTCGCGGCGGCCAGCAGGAACGCGGTCGTCCCCTGATCCGCGGCGTCGATGGCCGGGAACAGGTCGGCCCCCAGGTAGAGGTTCTGGGTCATGACCGTGAGGGTCCCGCCCTTCTTGGCCGCCTGCGCCGGAACGGGCAGGGCGACCACGGCCGCCCCCACAAGGGCACCAGCAGTGGCGCCAGCGAGCACGGTACGCAGCCCGCGGAAATTCCTTGGCTTCATCTCTGTCCTCCGATTGAACACACTCACCAGCATCCTTACAGGCCACAGCCAATCCAACAGGTGATTGCGCTCAATGGGTCCGAAGGGCCGAGGCGCGAGCCGTGCTCAGTCCTCGACGGTCAGGTCGACGAGCAGCTCCGCGGCCAGGCGTTCCAGATCAGCTCGAATGGCAGCAGTGTCACCCTCCGGCGGAACACGAACAACGATGTGGGCCTCGAACAACAAGCCCCCTGCCATCGGCGCTTCGCGGGTTCCGGTTTCGAGAGTCTCGATCGACAGGTGGTGCCGGTGCAGCACCGCGGAGACCTCGCGCACGATCCCCGGCCGGTCGTTGCCCAGTAGGTCGATCACCAAGTCGTGGTCGGTGCTGGCAGCGAATTCTTGACCCTCGTGCGCCGAGACGTCCAGCAGACCGTCGAGCCGACGCAAGGCCGCAGTCAGGGTTTCGGCACGGTCGGACGGCAGAGAGACCACAACGATCCCGGCGAACTTGCCAGCCAGCTCAGCCAGTTGGCTACGCTCCCAGTTGCCATCGTGTTCGGTGATGATCTCGGACAGGGCTTCAACCAGACCGGGGCGGTCGTCGCCGATAACGGTGAGCACGATTCTGGGCACGTTCGCATCGTAACGAGCCAGCTCGACACTAGAGGTCCGCGGCGGACGATCGCGACAACCACCGCCGGTAGGAATCGGCAAGGTCAACGGCCGGACGGGGGCCGAAGACCACCGGTGGTTCGCCAACCTGCGGCAACACCGTGCCGACTCCGGCCGCCGCAATCATCGCCGCGCCGACGGCCGAGGCACTGCGCTCGGACCGCACCTCCACACAGGTCTCGAGCAGGTCGGCGAGCATCTGCGGCACCAGCGGGTTGCGAGCACCACCACCAGTCACCCGCACGGCCGCGGGCTTCTCGCCCAGCAGCCCGATGCCCGCCCGAACGGCGAAGACCATCGCCTCCACCCCGGCCCGGGCAAGGTCGCCGGTTGTGGTCGAATCGCTCAAGCCCAACCAAGCGCCCCGACTGGTCGGTGCGGCCACGCCGCCACGCTCGCCGGAAAGGTAGGGGAGCATGCTGACGCCTCCAGCACCAGCGGGTGCTGCAGCCGCCACAGCAAACAGCTCGTCCCATCCCATCCGCAGCCATTGCCGCAAACGGCCCAGCGCCAGACCGGCGTTCTGGATGGCCACCATGGCGTACCAGGCCGTACCCGCGTCGGCGTACAGATGCGTCACGGGATCAGCGACCGGTCTGGCAATGTCTCGCCCCATCAGGATCTGGGCACCCGTCCCCAGATTGACTTGCACCTCACCCGGTCCCAGGCCGCCGCCACCCACCAGCGCAGCAGGGGTGTCACCCGCGCCTGCCACCATGGCGGGTCCACTGGATAGATCCGCAATGCCCACCACCTCGTGACTCGGCACGATCTCGGGGAGCAGTCGATCAGGAATCCCGACGGACTCGACTACATCGCGGGCCCACCGATCGCCGGGCACGTCCCACAGCAGTGTCGCCGAAGCATCGCTGCGCTCCGAAACCAGCGGTCCGCCCAGAGCGCTGCGCACGAAGTCCTTCGGTTGCACAGCCACGACGGCTGACTCCACGCGGGATGGCTCGTGCTGTGCAAGCCAGGCCAGAATCGGACCGGCCATTCCCGGTGTCAGGGGGTTCGCCAGGCGTGCCCGCTGCCCTGCCGCAAGTGCCCGCCACCGGGGCAGGTCCGGCTCGGCTCGACGGTCCGGCCACAAGATCGCGGGCCGGCAGGGGTCGCCATTTTCATCCACGAGAACGACCCCGTGCATCTGCCCAGCGATCCCCACACTGGTCAGGCGCAGGTCGCCGATGCTTGCCAACGCTTCGCGCACTGCAGTGATCCAGGCCCGCGGATCGATCTCAGCGCGGCCAGGAGCCGGGTGCTGGACCTCGTAGGCAGCCTCGGTTTCAGCTACCACCGAACCGTCCTCACGGAGTGCACAGGCCTTGAGGCCACTTGTGCCGAGGTCGATGCCGAGGTGGATCTGGCCCATGTGCGTAGACCTGATCCGGCGTGGATTCTTTCAGCCGCGCCGTTTGACGAATCCGTCGAGCTGCCGGTTCGCCATTCTCCGCATCACGAACGGCAATACAGGTGTCCTGCCCAGAACCGAACCCACAGGCCCGAAGGCCTGTCCTGCCCACGCTGCGAAGTCGAACTCGTCGGTGTGCTTGACGATCAGCCCATCGGCGAATTCGAAGTTGGCATCGACGCGGTTGTGCACCTTGCGGCCGGTGCTGAATGTGTACCAGGCGTCCCAGTGCGCTCGTCCTTGACCGTTGGCGGCCTCGATGCCGGAAGCCTCGACCTTGAGGTCCTTGCCGCTACGGCACAACATGGCCCACATGTCGCGTGCCCGCTGACCGCGCAGCTGCCCGAACGCCGGATCTTGGAAGACCACTTCGTCGGAGTAACACCGCCCCATAGCTTGGGCATCGCGAGCCGCGAAAGCCTCGTAGAACGCCTTGATCACCTCGAGGTCGGACATGTCAGCCCACGTTACCCGGGCGCGTAAGTACGACGACCGTGCGTACGGGCCAGGCGATAGCAACCGTTCAGGCGGGATCCATCGAGAACGAGTCCCGCGTTCCCTTCACGCTGTACATGGCCTGATCGGCCCGGCGCATGGCCCTGGTCACCGCAGCCTCCGGGTTGGTCTGGTCCAGGTGCAGTCGGCTCACCCCAAGGCTGGCCGTGACATGGACCCGCTCACCGGCCACGGAAATGGGCGCAGTCAGACTCTTGATCATCCGGTGAGCCACGGGCTCAGGGTCGAGGTCCTGGAAGAGCAGGCCGAACTCGTCACCACCGAGGCGACCGACCATGTCCTCGGCACGCAGCGCTGAGCGCAGCCGCCGGGCCGCGACAACCAGGACCTCATCGCCAACAAGGTGTCCGTGCGTGTCGTTCAGGGCCTTGAAGTCGTCAAGGTCGAGTACGCCCAAATACCAGTCCCCCTCCACGGTTCGTCTTCGGTCCGTGCGGGTGAAAGGAGTCCCGCCCACGGCCAGCACGACAGCCTCCTGCACAAAGGTGGCGTGGTCGAGCACGTCGGTCAATGGATCGTGGGTGGCGCGATGTTCGAACCTGCGAAGGATCCCGTCTATCCGGACGATGGCCAGGGCCATGATCAACGTCGTTGCAACGATCGGCAACCTCGGGTCGACCGGCCAGCCGAGAAGATACGCAACCGTGAGCAGCGCGGGCCCTGAGTACCCGAGTGACACCACGATCAGCAGACGGGTCCGGCTGCGCATCGTCGAACGAGCAAGTGCGTACAGACGTGGATCGGCCATGTCAGGTGTCATCACGGCTGCTGCGAACAAGGCCAACTTCACCACTGAGAAGGCGGCGAAGAACGAGTCGTACGGCAGGGTGCCAGCGGCGGCCTGGCGCGCCCGCGGGATGTCCGACAGGACGGCCGCGAGGACCGTGGCCGCCAGCAGCCACATGGCTTTGTTGCGAAAGGCGCCGGTGAGGATCACCCGGGCCACCGCTGTCAGCAGCACCACTGAGGCCAGCGGGAACACGACACCGATCAGGGGCGGCAGACCAAGCGATTCACCGGCAGCCAGTTGCGGGCCGAACATCCACTGCACCACCAGGCTGCCCAGACCCACTGCGACCATCAGCGCATCAACGAGATCCCCACGACCAGGGGTTGGGTGAATACGCCGCAGTAGCAGTACCGTGCCCACGATCACCACACCGCTCGCGACTACGAAGAGTCCGTCGTACCACTGTGGGTACAGTCGCTGGAGATCCGGCCATCGGCGGGCGTCGAGGACGCTGATCAGGTAGCCCGCGGCGAGGATGACAACACCGGTCGTGACCGTCCACCATGCGGCTCGCGCAGGTGGGCGCCAGGCGAGGATTCCGCGAACCGCCAACCCAGCTGACAGGATCGCCACGGTCGGCACGAGCAAGAGCCGGGTAGTGGGGACGGTAAGGGCGATCGCCAGGCTGGTGAAAAGCAGAACCAGCCAGATGCGACGGACTGGAAGCGACCAACCCACACGCTCAGGGTGCCACGCCGCGGGGAATCGTCGCATTCTCGATACTTCCCCCAAAGGATGATTCGATGCCTTCTGCAGGTGGTGTAAGCGGCCTAGGGTCGGATCATGAGTGATCCCATCTGCCCACCCGGCACACCGTTCGCCGACGCTGTGACCGCCGCTCGGGACGGCGTTCCGACAGCGACCGCGGCGGCCGGGCTGGTGGCCCAGTTGACCGATGAGCAGTTGCTGTGGCTGCTCGACGGGGACACCGGCCTGGTCAAGGGACTGCGCGAGATGGGCAAGCGCTACAACGGCGTACCAATCGAAGCCGGGCGCATCGATGAGTTCGGCATTCCGGGCATTCGCTTCACCGACGGTCCTCGCGGAGTGGTGATGGGTTCGTCCACCGCCTTCCCCGCTGCGATCGCGCGCGCGGCCTCCTTCGACGTTGCCTTGGAGAAGCGGATAGGCGACGCCATCGGCGCCGAGGCCCGCGCCCAAGGGGCCAACCTGTTCGCCGGGATATGCATCAATCTCGCTCCCGCTCCGGGGTGGGGGCGCTCCCAGGAGTCCTACGGTGAGGACCCATTGGTCTTGGGGCAGATGGGCTCGGCGCTGACAGAAGGCGTGAATCCGTGGGTGATGGCCTGCGTCAAACACTTCGCCCTCAACTCGATGGAGGAGGCCCGATTCGAGGTTGACGTCCGGGTCGAGACCGACGTGCTGCACGAGGTGTACCTGCCGCACTTCCGGCGGGTGGTCGCCAGCGGTGTGGACGCTGTGATGAGCGCCTACAACAGCGTCAACGGCACGTGGGCCGGCGAGAACCCATACCTGCTGACCCAGGTGTTGCGCCAGATGTGGGGTTTCCAGGGATTCGTCATGACGGACTTCGTATGGGGCCTGCGCCACCCGGTCGAATCGGTCGCTGCGGGCCAGGACCTCGAGATGCCCTTCCGGCAGCAACGGGCCGCCACTTTGCCAATCACCCTGCGTGACGGCCGGCTCTCCCGCAAGGATGCCGAGCGTGCCGCGCAGAGGATCCTTGGCGCACAGATCGGCCTGGCGCTTCGTGCGCGACCAACGCCGGACCCCAGTGTCGTGGCGTGTGACGAGCACCGGGAATTGGCGCACGAGGCGGCAGTTCTGGGCACCGTAATGCTGCGCAACGAAGAGGTACTGCCACTGGATCAGCACGCCAGCGTCGCTGTCGTGGGCAGGCTGGCTGACACAGCGAATCTGGGTGATGTGGGCTCGTCGCAGGTGGTACCGCCGTCCACGGTTTCGGTGCTGAAGGGACTGACCGATCGCCTCGGCGATCAAGTGATCACACCGGTTGGCGATGGTGTGAATGCTGCAGTCGAGGCAGCCCGCGCGGCACGCTCGACTGTGGTGGTGGTCGGGCTGTCGTCAGTCGACGAGGGGGAGTCGTTCGTGTCCAGCGACCTGGATGCGATCGGGCTGCTCGGCGGTTTCGCCAAGAACCCGCTCGGCGCCCGCGCGCTTGCAGCCGGGCTAGCCCTGGTCGGCAAACTCAAGAAGGTCGGTGGCGATCGCCGCGATCTGCACTTGCACGCCCAGGATGTCGCCCTGATCCAGGCGGTCGCCGCGGTCAACCCCCGCACTGTGGTGGTGGTGATCGCGGGGGGAACGATCATGTGCGATCCCTGGGAAGCCGAGGTGGGTGCGGTGCTTCTGAGCTGGTACCCCGGCATGGAGGGCGGCCGTGCGCTGGCCGACATCCTGCTTGGCCGGGCAGAACCAGGCGGGCGCCTGCCGGTGGCCACCCCGCGGCGGCGTGAGGACCTGCCGGTCGTGGACTGGAAGGCCAAGAGAGTCACCTATGGGCGCTGGTGGGGTCAGCGCAAACTCGACCGGGACGGCCTGCTCGCAGCCCACCCTTTCGGCTTCGGTCTCGGCTACACCACCATGGTCCTGCGCACGGCGCGACTGGTCTACCCCGGCGTCGTGGAGGTGCGGGTGGCCAACACCGGGCAGCGAGACGGCCGCCACGTCGTGCAGGTCTACGCACGGCCCGAGGGAGCTGAAGCGCCGGTCCTCGTCGGCTTCGCACCCGTCGTGGTGCCCGCCTCATCCGAGGAGGTGGCTGCCGTTCCCATTGACTTCACGCCTCTGGAACGCTGGACCGGTGATCGTATGGCCGTGCCTGACGGGCCGATCACCTTGACGGTGGCTTCGTTCGCCGGCGACCCGGACGCCCTGTCGCTGCCGGTCTGAACCTCAGCCCAGCCAAGCCAACAAACGTCCGTAGACCGCTCGGCTTCGCATGATTGTGAAATGGTTCGCCTCGTCGAGATGGAAACCGTTGTCGATCTCGAACGGGATGCTGCGGGTCCGGCCTGCCCCACGGGCACTGCCCTCGCGCACGAGACCATCACCGACGAGGCGGCCCACCAGATGATTGCGACGCTTCAGCGATGCGGAGACCCAGTAGTAAGTGGCCGTGTCGAGCAACGGGATCTGCGTGCAGCGGTCCTTCAGGAACTCGTCGGGATCGTGCCCGGACCAGTCCTCCTCGACGATGGCGCCGTACCTGAGATCCTTGATGCCGCCACTTCGCGCGGCGACCCACTGCCCGAGGGGCCGGGTCTCGGGAACCAGTCGTAAGAGCCAGTCCCCGACGTGCACGGCCTTCTCCACCGGTGAGCCCAAGTGCGGGGCTCCCAGCGTCACCACGTGGTCGACGAGCGGGGCCCATGGCTGCTGCGCTCCCAGGTGGCTGGCGCTGCGGGCCACGAGCCCGCCCATGGAGTGGCCCACCAGCGAGATGCTGGTCACCGGGACCGGCCACGCCTGCACCAGTTCACCGAGAAGTTCGGCCAGCAGACGGCCGTTCTCACTGATGCGCAGGCCGGTGTTGTAACGCATGTGGACGGCCGTCGCCTCTAGGTCCGCCTCGAGCCGGGAGCCGTAAGTGCTCAATTGGTCGTCCCACAGCCAGTCCCGCTCGGTCTCGAAGAGCCCGTGAACGAAGACCACCACATGACCGGTCGCATGCGGGAACGCGGCTGCCAAGGATGCCTCGTCGGGAACGACGTCCTGACCATCGACGCGTACCGCCATGGGGATCGCGACGACCTCACCGCGCGCGGCGATGCTGTCTCCCCACAGACCGTTGACGATGGGAAGAAGCACCGCACCAGCTTTGGTCTCACTGGGTGGCCGCGCGGCGGACAGCGCATGCCCGGCGGCCTCCGGGATGGCCTTGTGGGCCCAGCGCACGTGCTCGAACACGTTCTTGCGCTTGGCCCGATGGGCGATGGCGACCTCCGCGACGCCAGCCGGCAGCCGCGCCTCGACCCGGTCGGAGATGACGTCGTGCACCCCGGCAACCAGATCCACCACGGACGCCAGGCCCTCGCCGGACAAACGCCCCACGGAGGCCCACTCAGAGTTCTTGTTCATCATCAACTCCCTACCTACGAAAGCGTAACTTACGGACTCGTAGGTGGAAAGGTTCTCGCGGGGTGATTCGCGTAACACCGCCGGTCGGCAATCCACGGCCACGGGCCGCGTTGTGGGCCACTGAGTCACACCCGTCTCTTACCGAACTTCAAGGGGACTCTCGCCTTGCCCGGTCATATTCGACTCAACGAATCAAGGGAGAATCCAAGTGAACAAGAAGTCAATGAGCATCATCGGAATCGGCGCGGCTGCCGTGGCACTGTCGGCCGGGGCCGTCGCCTTCGCCGCTTCGGACGACAATTCCGCGACGTCCACGACCACCAGCCAGAGCCAGACCTTCGACAAGGGCCCCGGGATGGGCGAAACCGCACTCACCGGCACCGACGCCGAGAAGGTGACTGCGGCCGCCCAGGCCGAGATCCCCGACGGTACGGTCATCCGGGTCGAGACCGACTCCGAAGGCGTGTACGAAGCCCACATGACCAAGGCCGACGGCACCGAGGTCATCGTGCAGGTGAACGCGGACTTCCAGGTCACCGGCGTGCAGGAGATGCAGGGCCGCGGCATGGGCGGTCACCGTGGCGGTCCGGGCATGGGTGAGACCCCGCTGACCGGCGCGGACGCCGACAAGGCCACCGCAGCCGCCCAGGCCGAGTTCCCGGGCGGCACCGTGCTGCGCGTGGAGACCGACGCCGACGGCACCTACGAGGCGCACGTGCTCAAAGCCGACGGCACCGAGGTCGAGGTCAAGATGGACAAGGACTTCAACGTGACCTCTGTCGAGGAGTTCGGCGGCATGCGCGGCGGCGCCTACGACACCGAGACAGACACCGGCACCAATACCGGCGCCTGACACGACAACCACGCAACCGTCCGTACCGACTGCCCGGTGCGGACGGTTGGGTCGTCTCCGCTGCAGACTGGCTGGCGCCGATGAATCCTCAGGGGCCATGCTGGGCGGTACACCGACTACGACCCACGGAAGCTGAGCCATGCGCACACTCACCTTCGCCATGAACGTGAGCCTCGACGGCTACATTGCCGCGCCGGGCGACGACATCGGCTGGAGCGTACCGAGCGACGAATTGTTCCAGTGGTGGTCTGACCGGGTGGGGGCGACCAGCCTGGCGCTGTACGGGCGCAGACTGTGGCAGACGATGAGCTCCCACTGGCCGACCGCGGACCGACAGCCCTGCAGCCACCCCCGCTGAGATCGAGTTCGCCCGCCGTTGGCGGGACATGCCCAAGGTGGTGTTCTCCTCGACGACCAGCACGGTCGACTGGAACACCCGACTGGTCACCGGCGACGCGGTCACCGAGATCACCCGGCTCAAGGCCGAGACCGGCGGCCCCATCGACATCGGCGGTGCCACACTCGCCGGGGCAGCCATGCGGGCTGGATTGGTCGACGAGTACGTGCTGGTTACGGCACCGGTCCTGGTGGGCGGTGGCACCGCCTTCTTCACAGTCCTGGACAACTGGGTGAACCTGGCCCTGGTGCAGACCCGGACGTTCCCCGGTGGCGTGGTCCTCACCAGGTACGAGACGAAGCGCTGAGTCCCCGTGGACCTCTGAGCGGCCAGCGGCTCCGCAGCTGCAACTCCGCCCGCTCTAGCCCGCCCACGGCACCGATGGATAGCCGGTGTCGAAGTGCTGGTAGTCCGCGGTTGCGATGTCCTGCCAGATCCAGCCGCGTTTGGTGAAAGCCCGCCAGACCGGTCCACCCTCAAGGATCTTCCCCTTGCCCGGTGTCCGCTCGGCATTCCACGGGGTCGGCATGAAGCAGTCGCACCGGGGATCCAGCCACGGGTTCTCCCGGGGGTTGATGTCAACGGCACGTCCGTTGGCGTGCGGTGAGGCCCCCGCCGAGGAGTTGGCCTGCGCCGCCTGCCGACAGTTGTACGCCGACGTGTTGTCGGCGGCCATGCTGGCGTTGTCATCCCCACCGAACTCCTCGATGGGTCGCATGGATCGGATCGGGAACCTGGCGTCGAAAATATCGGTGAAGATGGCAGCCATATCGTCGGCGACGTCGCGGTGGACGACCAGGGACCCACGCTTGAGGCCACCCTTCCACGTGTGGAAGTTGACTTCGACACGTCGCAGGTCCTCGCGGTCTGCAGGACACCCGGGACGCACAACCCCGGTGCGTCGCATGGCGGCCCACTGCCGGTCGGGGATTCGGCGGATCTGCGGGTCGGCCTGCGGCGAGGGTTTACCCGCGACCGCGGGCGTGGGTGTCGGAACCGGCGGTGGGACGGGCGACGGCGAGGCACACGCGGTGAGCAGTGCGACCCCGCACACCCACAGCGCTCTCACCGACGCTCACCCAACCCGACGACGGTGAGCCCGAGCAGGATCAGCGCGCACCCGACCCAGCCCATGGAAGAAGTTGGACGAGGCTTATTATTAAGAAGAACAATCAAGAGCTGTGTTTACTCTGTATACGACGGAGCGCTCAATTCTCCTCTCGTTACTTGGTATCTTGCAAAGAGTAAGGAGAATGACGACTTCTTTGAAACGAAAATCTCCATAAATATATCGAATTAAGACTTATTTATGGACCATCATCTCGGATTTGCTGAAACAGTTTGCGGGAGTTCACCGACCAGCAAGCATTCTGTGTTTATAGAGAGCCGTTTCTTTGAAGGCTTATGGTGGGATCGAAAAAAGGACTATGGAATTCCAAAAGTTAATATTTATGGCCAATTGGCTTAGAGATGTAATAATCCACGAGGCAGGACGAGTCGCATGGAACTGTACTTATACCTGTCCTAACTCACAAGCTGTCTCATCGCTGTGACATCGCTATCGCAGGATTCCCAATGACCGATTTGTATAGTTCGGATTATGCCGCAGTTACATGTTCTTGCTGCACTTGTCTCGATACGAATGTGGTTAGCGAAACATGTGAAGGTAAATCCGCAAATGGAGGGGGTGGAGGATGCGAAATTTAGTATTCGCGTTACTATCTCTGATTTGTCTATCAAGCTGTAATGTGAGCATGCGCAAACCAGATACGAATACCGAGCTAAATGCATCTAGTAAGCCGACTGCGCAAGTCTCAGGATGTTATTTTGAAGAGCTAAGTGCTTCAGACCAAGAACGAGCAATCAGGCAGCTCTCATGGCTTGGTACGACAGGCTTCGATGACCTTCAAAATGCAGGATATAACTACTGGCCGCTTAGGTTTCACACTGAGACAGCTCTTGCGCTTATTGTAGTAGGAGGTAGGGCGACTCTCGTGCCGATTGATCTTACGTCTAACTTGGAGATCATTGAGCCATCAATGAGAGCGCTGTGTACGACGATAAGATGGGAGAATCGTTACATTACAGCAAGCTAGTACGCTTCACTTAGCTGGCTTGGTGCTTCGAGGTCAAGAGCGCTATAGGCAAATTAACCTTGGCAAAGACGTTGTGAATCGATATCCCGATGCATTTGATTCAAGGGAACATGTTACACTCAGAGATGGATAAGTTATCAAAGAAGGCAGGAGCTACAGATTTTCAATGGGAAGCCGATGCTCCGTTTCTAAGTAATGATCTGAAGAATTATCATTACTACTATTTCGCAACTATTAGAGGAAATACCGATCCGACAAAGTACGATTGGAGTAGCATCACAGCCCTGCACGTCTTCAGCAAAGGCTTCTTTGGCCAGAATGATGACGATATGGAATTCGCGGCTACGACAGCAACTACATGGTTACGTATTAAGTTGGGTGAGTTTGTCCCTTCAGATCTTCACGATCTCACATATCCACCTGAATGATATGAGAAGTATAAAGGCGAATAGCGAGATTGAATGCGACTGGAACGGGAATATCACGAGCGTGCAGGAAGTCATCCCCGGCGGTATGAACGTTACAAGCACGTTCACATACGATTACGCGAATCGCTTTACGAAGTACTCTTTCTGCAGTCCGAGATCGTTGTTGCGAATGCTATAGATGGTTACAACCACCCATCTTATAGTATGACGGCTGTTAACCAATGCTTCCTGACTAGCCTACAAACTGATATTGCCCGCCCACACCTGGGGAGAATAGAGCTTGTATGCCGCGTGGGTGTGGCGGATATCCGCGCGCACCTTATGCAGGTGGTGAAGGAGCTGGCGAGGGATGCGCTGGTGCCCGGATTCCGTAAGGGGAAGGCACCTCTGAAGCGCGTGCAGGCGCATTACATCAAGGACGTGCGTCACGTGCGCTGGCGCGGCTGGTGGACAGCATTCAAGAGGCGGCGGGGGAGCAGGTGGCGGGGAAGAAATACCGCATCCTAGGCTCGCCCAAGCCTGAATACGACAAGGGCGCGCGCCTTGACGAGCTGGCGAGCTTTGAAGTCCAACTCGCCTATGACATCGACCCCATGTCCGACGACCTCCTTGCGCCCGAGGGCCTTGTGAACATCCCGACACCGGCGCGCTGATCGCCATTTTCCTGAACAAGGGTGGTCTTCAAATGATGAGGTAGATCTTTCGGTGATTGTTGATAGTATTTTACATAAACGAAACTTCAGTTCGGTGAAATCCAGGGTATACTATAGTTGCCGCTCGGGGCGCGGCCCCGAGCCTCTCGAAGATAGATAGCGTTTATCGCACGTTAACAACGGCTTTGCAGTTTCGTTTTTTCACATTCCTCGGAGGGGAACTTAATGACGGCTAACGCAAGCATCGGTATCAAGGGCTGGCAGTACTCTTCCTTTTCACTCTTCTCATCCTCATCGCAAAGGGCCGACAGGCCGCACAATCTCTTCGTCAACACCTACGAAGGCAACCTAACGCTGCTGGCTACCGATATCCCCTTGCAGGCGCGCGTAACGCCCTCGGTCAGCCGGGCATACAACTCGCTCGATACGAACGGCAGTGTCCCGCGCGCATTCGGCGCTGGATGGTTCTTGAACCTGGACGAGTGCCTGACAGGCAGCCTGAGCGGCGGCAGCGGAACGGTGACGCACAAGGACGCTAGTGGGAGCGAATGGGATTATGACTGGTCGTCCGCTGACGCAAACAACGACTATTACACGACACCTCGCGGCCTGAAGACCACTCTGATTCGAGTGAAATCCAGCGGTAACTTCGAACTCACAAGCGGCAAGCTGAAGTTCACGTTCGAGCTTGACTACGGCGTCACAATGAGCCTCCTTACGAAGATAGAGGACAGTACGGCAACGCATTGAAGATAGTGCGCGTGCTGTCCAACGACCAAGCCGAACAGGTGCAGATCAGCCATGTTGACATCCATTACTACGACGTGAGCGCCTCGAACTGGGCGGACAAGCAGGTGATGAGTTTCAACTACGTTACCGGGACTGATTCATTCAGACAATCACTCTTGACGACACAAGCGATGGAGGAGGCACTCCGAAGTATGTGTACATGCACTACGCATATTCTTCCGGCCTGCTGATCGGCGTACACATGCGCAATGCTTCTCTAGCGGATATCGCGAGCAACCCGGGCGTAGCCGGCAGCGACTTGAGATGTGCAGTTGAATACTGGGTACCAGACAACGGATTACTAGAGTATGTCTACGACTCGGAAGCCTGTGTAGCAGGCACGAGCGCCAACGCCGTCACAGTTGGATGATCAGCTATTCAAGCGGCCTGGTTTCGTCGGTGCGCTACCGCAACGCCGACGGCGGCAACCGGCAACTACACCCGGCAGCGACTTCATACGATTACGACGTGACGAGCGGCTTGCCGTTCACGAAGCTGAATGCCAACAACAAGGTTACGAAGCTAACCGACGGCGAGGGACGGTACTGGTGGTACGAGAACGAGTATGACAGCACGGACACATGGAAGAACGGGCGAGTGGTGCGCACAGCGGATCCGCTGTATGACAGTTCGACGAATGAGAACGACGTGCAGTACACGTGGAGCAGCGACCACAACCTGACGGAGGTGAAGACCTGGGAGCCCAACGCTGGAGCGAACCAGATATCCACCAAGTATTACTACAACGCCGACAAGAACCTGGAAGTGGTGCAGGACGCCTTGGGCTTCCTGACCTTCTACGAATACGACACAGCCAACAGCAAGCCCAATAACCTGATTGAGACCTACGCGCAGAAATCAGGGCAGATTGTGACGACGGTAGCGCCTGCGAGCCCTGACATCAGCGACGTGCTGACGGATGTCGACGGCTACTACTACAACGACGCCACATCTCCGACCGCGCAGAAGATCCGCCTGGTCATGACGGAGATGACATATACGGCGAACGACGACCTAGCGACGGTGGCGACGCCGCTTGGCAGCACGACGACGTACAACTACGACGCGGATACCGGCGACATGGAAGAGTGAGGGATCCGATTTCAGACGGACGATCCCAACTTGGCAGGCACGATTTACACTTACGACGAAACCTACGGCGTGGTCATATCGGTAGAGAATGCGCTTAACGAGGTCACGACGTATACATACGACGCGGCATGTGTGAGAAGGACGAAGGTAGAGCTGCCGATGGGAAGCAGCTACTACACGAGCTACGAATACGACCGTCGGTGGTATCTCACCAGCGTGAAGCGCCCTGATCCGATAACAGGCTCGTCCCTTTCCGAGGTTACACTAACGACCAACACTTACGACTACAACGGCAACGTCACCGATGTGGCCATTCCCGACGTATGGAACAGCGGGAGCTTCACTTTCAAGCAGTTCGTCTACGACCGCTTGAACCGCCTGACGGAGAGCAAGGTTAACGTGAACCTGCAGGGCGGCGGCGGGCGGCAGTATTCACTTACGAAGTACGGCTACGACCGTGTGAACAACCGCCTATGGGCGAAGGATCCGGACGACTTCGTATCGCTGACCGATTACGACGATGCGAACCGTGCGGTGAAGAGCTATCAGCCGTTCCAGGACGCCAATGCGCCGAGCGGAACTCCGCCGACATACTCCCTCCGGGCGGAACGCCGCTACGCCGAGTTCACCTTGGACAAGGTGGGCAACACGGTTACGGCGACAGACATGAACGGCAACGACACCGACTACACCTACGACAACCTGTCGCGCGCGGTGCAGGTCGACCAGGACTTCACCGACTACGGGCCGTCAACGCCGGTTGCTGACACGCTGACGACGAAGACGGTCTTCGACAGCGCCGGGCTGACATACAATACGGAGAACGGGCGCGCCAAGAAGATGTACTTCATCTACGACGACGACGGGCGCAAGGTGAAGAACGTCCGGCTGGACAGGACAACCGGCGACTACGACGAGACGGAATCCGGAGAACCTCAACGGGGCGGTGGACAAGTATTACGACTACGAAAGCGTGGCGGACTCCAAGAGCTACTGGACGGAATACGCGTACGACGCCCTCAATCGCACTGTGAACGTCATGGACAATGAGGGCAACTGGATGGTGGCGGACATGGAGTTCGACGCCAACGGGAACGTGACGAAGCGCTATGACCGCGTGAACGCCTGGGGACGTATTACACGGAGAGCACCTACGACTATTGGGGCCGCCAGACAATAGTGCAGTTCCCGCAGGTGAAGAACGTAAACGGCTTGAACATCAAGTACAACGAGCAGTATGTATACAACGTGCTGGGCATGCGCACATCGGTGCAAGACCGCAACGGGCAGACGACTACTTATGCCTATGACGAGATGGGCCGCGTGTTGTTGGTTACGCTGCCCGGCGGAACGTATACGACTTCGACGAGGTATACGACTCGCGGGTTCGTGGACTACACGCTTGGAACGACCGGCGTATACCCGCTATACCTACGATGCGTCGGGCAGAAGGACTTACGGTGGAGCTCGACCACTACTCGGGGACGCTGGACGACACGGACTACACCTATCGAGCGAGAACGGGAACGTGACGCAGGTAGACTATCCCGACGGCGGCCAGACCAAATATTACTACGACGAGCTCAACCGGCGCTACAAGCAGGAAGTGTTGCGCACCTCGCCTCGACCTACATCACGACCGAATACGGATACTCCAAGACCAACAAGGTCACGCTGATCAAGTTCCGACCGGCCACAACACCACCAACAGCTATACCGACCTTGACCAGGTAGATACAGTGGTCGCGCCCGGGAACTTCTCCACCGTATACACCTACGACTTGCAAAACCGGACGGTGAGCGTCACCGATCCCGACGGTCTGGTCACGGAATATGAATACAACACGAACAGCTGGACGACGAAGGTGACCAACAAGGTCGACGCGGTTCAGGCCAACGACATAGTGGTGGAATACGGCTACGACGACAACGGCGCGAGGACGTCGGAGAAGGACCCGCTGGGCAACCAATACGACCGGGAATATGACGCGATGGGGCGCAATACGAAGATAACCGCGCCGCTGGTGACCGGCCAGGTGAACCCCAAGGAGGATTTGAGATACTTCGACGGGAACGGGAACGTGGTGAAGGTCGTGGACTGTCAAAGCCGCGACGACGAACTACGTATACAACGCGCTTAACCAGCGCTCGAGCATGGGTTGGGGCGTGAGCGTTAACGACGTGACATACACATGGAACTGCTGCGGGTGACGGCATATACCGACGCCACGGGAAGCGCGTCCTTGTCGAGCTATGACCAGCTCGCGAGGTTGCAGCTTCACAGATACCCAGGGCAACCAGGTGCAGTATAGCTGACGACTCGGTGCTCGCGCGTCCTCGTACTTACCGACCACACCAGCGCCACCACGGTACACCTACGACCTGCGCGGCGGGGTGACGAGGATCGCCCACTCCTTCGGGCAACACCGACTACACGCA
>CAVSZD010000008.1:0-85257 GCA_963732355.1 uncultured Actinomycetota bacterium
TCACACGCCGATCCTATTCGTCTGTGTCCGGCGCTCAACCGCGCGTTGGGTGGGGTTCGGGTAGTTGGTTGACGCCTGTCGCGCGACGAACGTCAACCAACTACCCGAGCGTCAACCAACGGCGCCGAGAACCCGCCGCCGCCCACCACTCCACCTCGAACCGTTACGAGCTGGCCTATCGGGCGGAGTCGTGACCACCCCCTGGTGCGTCCGGGGTGGTCTACACGCCCACGTGCGCGGACGTGGGAACTGCGGTGACGTGCACCTCGCAAGGCGCGCCGGCGGCAGTGCTAGCCACGATGACGGCGGTGAGCAATCCGATCACGGTCGTGCCGCAAGTCACCGGTCCACCGGGCCCGCCCGGTGCCAACGGCCAGGTGGTGCTGGCCGCGGTGTTCGCGCCGGGGACTCTGACCGCGAAAGCCGGCAAGACGTTGACCGCCAAGTACGGCGTGACGAACCCAGCACCCCTGACATTCACCCTCAAAGGCAAGAAGACCCTCACCAAACAGGTCACTGCCAAGGCCGGCACCAACACGCTGAAGCTGAAACTGCCCAAGAACCTCAAAGCAGGCAAGTACACCCTGCGGCTCACCTTCCAAGGGACGGTCAAGGCCTCCGCCAAGGTGAAGGTCACGCGCTGATCGCCAACGCGGCGCCCGCACCTGCCAGGTGCCGCTCATGACGCAAACGGGCGAACGGTTGGCCGTGTGGTCACATGCTCACCTCGAACCGTTTCGAAGTGGCGGATCCAGCTCGCGACCCTCCGAGTTGCTCGCACTGGTTGGCGCCTGGAAGTCGTCGCCGTCCTACAGGCTCAATGCCGCGCGCAGCCCGTCGTCGACGGCGGCCATCGTCCTCGTGCTGAATGCGCACACATCCTCGCGGACCTCGTCGTCCCAGAGTTCGTAGATGTCATCGCACACCGCCTTCCCGCCGAGGCTTTCGTGAGTGGGGATCTCGACGATGCTCGGGATGGTGGGCTTGGGTGAGGTTGTCAGCCGCACTGCGAGCACACTGGGCAACGCGCGGTTGCGTGCGTTGTTCGACACCACAACGAAGTAGTGGTCAATGGTGAAGCCCACGGGAAGAGCGCGGTAAACCCGCCCCCGAAACATCGCGCTCACCTCTCGTCGGCCCAGGAGGGGCGCCGGCGCCTCGACAACCGGCGGCGTGTGGCATCGTCGGCCACCATCTGCTCGTAGCCTTCGGCTTCCGCGAGTTGCCTCACGGCCGCCAGACCCGCCTCGAACACTGCGTGCAGCAAGACACTCTCGGTGATCTCGGAGCCGTCGGTGATGTCCTGGCTCGACAGGCGGGCGAGGGCTCTCTGATAGGGGGTCGCATTCCTCAACAGCGTGAGATCGGCTTCATCCGAAGCGGTCAGTGGAAGGCTCGGGCGCCTTACGATCGTCTGCTTCATGCGACTGGCCATGCAGGAATTGTGCGGCACATTGTGCGGTAGAACAAGTTCACGATCCGAACCTAGGGCGGACGCGCAGGGTTCGCACAGGCCTACCGACGATCTGTGGACAACTCGCGCGCTGTAGTTGGCGGCCCGCCGCCACGAGAGCCGGTACGACGTTGTCAGTGAGCACGGCGTGACAAACGCGACGCCCTCCGCCGGCGACGAGGCAGTCGCGGGGACTGATCAACTACGCGTTGGGTGGGGCTCGTGCAGTTGGTTGACGCTTGTCGCGCGACGAACGTCAACCAACTACCCGAGCGTCAACCAACGGCCTCAAGAGCCCGCCCGCCGCTACAGCCCGTTCTCAGCTGTCCGATCTGGCCTGCGTGGCTCGCGCAACCAAACCGTGAAGAACCCGCCCAAATCCTCCCCGCTGACCTGCTCCGCGAGGGTCTCGAAGTCGACCACTTTCGCGGTGCCCCACCTCCGCTGCTGGGTCCACTGCTGCAGCGCGGTGAAGAAGTCGTCGTCGCCGAGCCGAGCACGCAGCGCCTCGACCGCCATCGCGCCGCGGTCGTACACCGCCCAAGCGAACAACCGGTTCGGACCGGGGTCGTCGATCCGCAGTTTCCAGAATCTCGCTCCCGCAGCGTGCCGCCGGTATTGCGCCCGCAGCCAGGCTCGTCCGGACATCCCCCCGCGGGTTTCGTCGAACCGCACTTCGGCCCACCGCGCGAAACCTTCGTTGAGCCAGATTTCACGCCACCGCTGCGGGGTCACCGAATCGCCGAACCACTGGTGCGCCAACTCGTGCACCACCAGCGACCGCGGGCTCGCGACCTGTGTCAGATCCGGGTAGGTGGGTCGGGTCTGCGTCTCCATGGACCAGTCCTCGTTACGGAATGTGCCGGTGACCAGGCCCCCGACCTGCCCGAACGGGTACGGCCCGAACTGCATCTCCAGCCAGCGCACCAGCCGCGGGGTGGCGCGCAGCAGCCGCAGGTTCGCGCGTTGCACGGCGGGAGGCAGAGAACGGGAAACCGCGTACGTGGGACTCCATTCCTCCGCGTCGAAGGCCAGCCGGTAGGAGCCGGCGGCGAACAGCGTCGCGTAGCTGGGCATGGGTTCGTCGGTGCGCCAATGCCAGCGGCTCCAAGCGCCCACGTCGCGGTGCGACACCAACGCGCCATTGGAGACGAACTGCTGCCCGCGGGGTACTGAACCCACCACGTCGTAGGTGGCCTTGTCCCGCGGGTGGTCGTCGACCGGGAACCACCAGGGCGCGATCCGCGGCTCCCCTGCTGCGACCTGCTCGCCGTCCTTGCGCATCCACGGGTACGCACCGGTGCGGCCAGCACACCAGGGGTTCCCGTGATACGACACGTCGATGGACAACTGCCCGTCCACCGGCACCGGCCGCGGCAGTCGCACCTCCACGACCAAACCCCGGCCGCGCGCGAACTCGGCTGGATTTCCGTTGACCGACACCGAATCGGGGTGCAGCGCCAGTTCGAGACGCAAATGCGAGAGGCCCTCTTCAGCCTGCGCGGTCAATAGCGCCCGGCCACGCAGGCGCCCGTCCTCGGGGTCCATGCGAACGGAGATGCGGTAATGCTGGACGTCATAGCCCGCGTCTCCCATGCCTGGGAAGTACGGGTCGCTGGCCGCCGGTCCGCCCGCCCCGCCGAGAAGCAGGACGGCGATCGCGGTCAGCGTGCGGCGTCGCATCCGCGCTGGTCAGCCCCCAAGCAAGTGCGACCACGGACCTTCGCCACCGGCCCGCTCGATCGCTGCCGGGTCGATGGGAACGCCGCGCACGCCAGTGTCGGGAACGGGAACGCCGCGCTCCACGCGGTAGACGTCGGCGCCGACTTTGAGCAGGGTGCCATCGGCGGGGACGTTGCGCACGTGGGACCACTCGTTGAGCCCACTCGCCTGGTCGAGCGCTTCTTGCGCAACCTCGACCACCGTGGGCTTGGGCCGCTGTTCCTTCCACCACGCCTTCGTCATGTGGATCGGAGCGCCACCGGCGAACACGTACCGCTCGCCGCTAGACGTGATCACGATCGTCCCGTCCGCGGGCTTGTCGCCCAACATCTCAAGCGCGGGCGCCGCGACCCGGACCGCATCCTTGGTGCCGTCCGGCATGAACACCGGAGCGCCGCCGGCAACCACGAACGTCTCCTTGCCAACGCGCAGGTGCGTGCCATCCGCCGGCAGCATCGGCAGCTCAGCGAACTCGGCGTCAGTCAACTTCCGCGCCTCGCCGTCCGACGTCGAAACCATAGGGGCGCCACCGGCAATGCGGTACACCTGCCCGTCGTGGCGGACGAGGTCGCCGTCCTTGAGCGGGTCGGGACGCGTGATCGGCTCGGGGATGCTGATCGGAGGCGGGGTCTTCGACGTCAGACCGACATACCGACGCGGGATGAATGTGCCGTAGCCGGGCCAGTACGGATACGGGATCTGGCTCAAGTGCGCCCCGCCCGACGGGCTCTCCTCATAGGCGTAGTACTCGGTCTTAGCGGCATCCGCCCACCCCGCGAACAGCACCACGTGACCGCTGGTACCGGGCAACGGGTTGTTCAAGATGTCGCCTGGCTCGAGAGCATCCTTGGCGATCGGGTAGGAGACGCTCGGCAGCGTCACGGTCGTGTACGACGAACCCAAACCCCAGGCCATCGACACGTAGCCGGAGCAGTCGGTTCGGTAGGTGCCGTACTCGTTGGTGAAGTAGTTGCTGCCGCTGTAGCCCACATCCGCCGCGACCCAACTGCGCGCGCGCTCGATCATGTCGGGGCCGGTCTGTGCCTGGGCGGATGCCGGAACGAGCAGGCCGACGAGGACTGCGATCGCAGTAGCGATCCCGGTCACGCTGAATCGACGGGCCTTCACACTTCCAGGGTAGGTCACGCGCTCGGGCGTATCCTCCGCCGCAAGGATGGCCCGCGCGCAAACGGGTGAATGTGGGTCCGCTCGGGTTGACTGAAACGCCGAACCTCAACTCCGCAATCAGCGACGGCGCCCAAGAGCTTGGTGCCTCCCGACGGCAATGTGGGAAACCGACAACTTAGTTGCCTGTCTGCCACATCCCTTGCCGCCGCCCTCCCGAGCATGTGGGAAACCGACAATTCAGTTGCCTGTCTGCCACATTCGTTGCCGCCGCAAAGGACACCGGCACCGCCGTGACGCCCCGGTTCACGGAGGGTCGAGGCGGTCCACTCTTGCGAATCATCTACTTCACCTTGAATCTCTCGCTGGTCGCCGGGCTCGTCCCCCCGTTGCCCAGGGCTCTGGCCTCCACAACGTACTTGCCCTTCTTGAGCTTGCCTGAGGTGAAGGCCGGCTTGGAGACCTGCTTCCAGGCCCCCCTCTTGCCCTTCGCCGGTGAGAGCCTCACCTGGTAGGCCTGGGCGCCGGTCACTGACTGCCACGTCACGCGTGCCTTGCCCTTCTTCACCTCCACCTTGATCTTGCTGGGCGCCGTCAGCGGGGCTGGAGCTGCGGGCGGAGGTGGAGTTGCAGGCGGAGGTGCCACGGGTGCTGGGACCTGTACCGGGGGTGGGTTGGTCCCACCGCCACCAGGCGGTTGCGGCGGAGCCAGAAGTACCAACGCTGCGTTGACTCCCGTCCGCTTCTCCTTCGTCCCGAGCGAGATGGTGTCAGCCGAGGTGAAAGAGGTCTTGTTGTTCCACCACTGGTTGGCGTATTCCTGGCCGCCGTAATAGTTGGCCCAGAAGGCCACCTTGTAATCGCCGGGCGGGAGTGCGGTGGTCGTGTACTCGCCCTGCGGGCCGGTCCACACGGTGAGAAGCCGGTCACCGTCGACATCGAACACGCTGACAGCGATGCCGGCGACTGGCCCGTTGTTGCCGGTCACCACCCCACTTATGGTTGCGCCCTTCTCCAGTTCTACGTTCGCGGTGACGTTCGCACCATTGGGGACCGGCACCACGGTGGCGTTGGTGTAGTCCGCCTTGTCGTCGTACCACTCGCTGAGCAGGTCGAGTCGACTGCTGCCGGGGATGACTTCGAGACGGTAGTCCTCGTCCTCCACCCCAGCCATACTGTAGGCGCCGGTGCTGTCGGTCACTGCGGATCTGGGGTAGAAGCCCTCGCTCAGGTAGGCGCGCACCATCGCACCCACGACGGGGTCGCCCTGCTCGTCGGTGACCACACCCGCCAAGGTGCCGCCCGGCCGCAGCGTCGCGTCCGCGACCTGCTCGGCGCCTGACGCCAGCGTGATCGGGTCGGCGTCCGCTCTGCGTGACGCTCCGTTCCACCACTGGCGGGCGTAGTCCTCGGATTTGGCGTCAAAAAGGACCTGGTAGGTGCCGGCGGGCAAATCCCCGACGAAGTACTCGCCGAACTCGTCGCTGCAGGCCAGACCCGCCACCACGTCAGTTGTGCCCTCGTACACCGTCACGCAAGTCTCAACCCGACCGCCAACGCCATCGACCACAGTTCCTCGGATGCTGGCCGTGCCCCCGGCAGCCTGGGCCGAGCCGTGGGTGAGCATCCCTAGCGCGAGAACCAAGATGGCGATGAAGAGTGTGGTTGGTCGGCGCTTCATGGCATTCTCCCCGTTCTCCTGCGACCTGAGGCCGCAAGTGAGGCGACGCTAGCAAGGGGAAGATCAACGTGGAAGGGCCCCGGACCAGGACGAGCCGAAGGGATGAGGGGCTCTCGGATGTGTGAGCGTCGCACGCGACCCCTCGCACACCAACACCACGGACTCGCCGCCGTTGGATGCGCGCCTTAACACGCCTGGCCGAAGTCCCACTTCGCCACGTTCAACGTCGGCTGGCCAGTATCAAGTTGGATGCCGGGTCGACCACGTAAGTGAGTTCGCTGGGATGTCACATGCGGACGCACACGGCTCTCCTCCAGCGGTCATCGCCGTGCCGGAGTCCCCTAGCCCGAAGTCACCAGAGTCGCCGGAGAAGAGCCCCCGTTGTGATGCCGAGCAGGCTCTTGCGGATCGTTACTTGACCGTGAATCTCTGCATGGTCGCTGGACTCTTGCCGCTGCTACCCACAGCCCGCGCATTGACGACGTACTTGCCGTCCTTGAGCTTGCCGGAGGTGTAGGCGGGCTTGGCGACCTGCTTCCACGCCCCCTTCTTCCCCTTGGCGGGCGACAACCGCACCTGGTAATTCTGCGCATCGGCCACGGGCTTCCAGGTCACTCGCGCTTTGCCGTTCTTGACCGTCACCTTGACCTTCGTGGGGGCCGTAAGTGGAGCCGTTGTGGTCGGTGACGTGGGTGGTACTGGTGCGGTGGGTTGCGCTGCATCACGGCGAAGGTCGTAGGTCAGTGTGTACGTGTCGCTGGGCGATGTGAAGACCGTCGTACCCCGACGGATGTTCGGATCAGGATCTTCGTCGTTGAGAGTCAGCGCTTTGCCACCTGAGCCGGCGGGGACGGTGATGCCCACCGACCAGTTCATAGATCCCGGGGGGCAAGGATCTGGGAACTCGACGAAGAATCCCAGGTTGTAGACGGTTGAGTCCGTGATCCCCAGTCGAAGGTTCTGAACCGGCTCGTTCGTCAGGGTCCATCCGCTCGTGCCACAACCGGCCTTGGTCCACGAGCCGGAGCCGGAGGCTGTGCCGACGTGGTTCGACCAGGCCGGGGAGATCGATGGACCGGTGTTCCCGCCGGTGATCGTGTAGACCACTTGGCCCTTCTGTTCGCCACCGTCGTCAAACGTCTCTCGCCACTGCGCTGTGATTGTGCCGGTCCACGGGTATGTGGTCTGCTTGTCGATGGTGAGCGAGCCCGCCGTGGCAGGGCTGCCCGCTGAAGCGATGCCGGCTATTGCGATGAGAAGTGCGCCTGCACGCAGTCCGCGCCTTTGCATGGTGGTCCCCCTTGGACTGCTGCCGACCGTGACCTGAAGGATGACACACCGATCATGGCCGAGACAGACCTTGTTGGAGGATCGTCCTATCGGTTGATGAGTCCGCTCTGGCTCTGGTTGGGACTCCCGAGGGCAATGTGGGAAACCGGCAACTCTGTTGCCTGTCTGCCACATCCCCTGCCGCCGCTCTCCCGAGCATGTGGGAAATCGACAACTTAGTTGCCTGTCTGCCACATCCCCTGCCGCCGCAAAGGACACCGGCACCGCCGTAACAGCGCGTACGTCAGAACGTAGTGGCGAAGGTGTGACCCCCGGCGACCGCGACCGGGGCGTACTCACTGGCCTGGCCATCGTCGCCGTCGCCGATCTGCGCGAACGCGTCAGAGTCCCAGCACCACGCCTGTCCGGTCGTATCGAGACCACACGTGTGGGACAGCCCAGCGGCGAGGTGAGTGAATGTGCGCCCGGAGGCCACTGCCGCTGGTGCGTACTGGTCGGCCTGGCCGTCGTTGCCGTCGCCGACCTGCCCGGCGAAGTCGAAGCCCCCAGCACCACGCGGCGCCCGCCGTATCGATGCCGCACGTGTGGAGCGCGCCTGCGCGCAGATGACTGAAAGTCAGGCCCCCGGCCACCGCCACGGGGGAGAACTCGGCCCCCTGGCCGTCATCACCGTCGCCCAAACCACCGAAGAAGTCGAAGCCCCAGCACCAGGCCTTGCCCGCCATGGCGATTCCGCAGGTGTGGGAGGAGCCGGCTGTCAGATGCTTGAACGTGTGACCGCCATCGACTGCCACCGGCGAGTACTCCGAAGCCTGCCCGTCGTTGCCGTCGCCGACCTGCCCGGCGAAGTCGAAGCCCCAACACCAGGCCTTGCCGGTGGTGTCGATCGCGCACGAGTGGAACCCGCCTGAGGCCAGTGTGGCCGGGTTGAGCTTGGGCTTCGGCGGTGGCTGCGGGGGTGGTGGCACGGGGGTCGGCGGCGGAGTTGGGCTGGGGAAGCTGACCTGGACCTGGGCGGTCCTGCCCTTGCGGACCCTGACTTTGGCTGGCTGAACGGTGGCCCCGGGGGCGGTGATGCGGTAGCGGCCGGGCTTGACGCGGAACGTCTTGGAGGTCGCGGCGGTCTTGCGGTACTTCTTGCGCGAGACCGTGTAGGAACCGGTGCCGGTCAGTTTGACCTTGATGCGGCCCTTGCTGGCCTTCTTCTTCGCCACGGTCTCGGCGCTGCGCGTGGTGCCCTGCGTCGGGGTGGCGGCTGCTGCCGAGGGTAGAAGACCCAGCCCCATCCCCAGCCCCAGGACCGCAACCGCGGTCAACGCCGATCGCATGTCGTGCCTCCCATGTGGATCCGGCCGACAGGGGGACGGCAGCAGTGCCGCGTCGTCGCGGCAATGGTCCGAAAGGGCAGACTCGGCCGTTCCGCTCCGCTCGAGCCGTTGGGCGCAATGTTGCAAACCGGCAACTTAGTTGCGTGTCTGCCACATTGCTTGTTGCCAGCTGCCGTGGCTTATGGTGAGCCGGTGCAACGCGCGAACCCGGCCTACGAGCGACTACTGCAGGACTACACCGACTACCACTTCGCGCTCGTGGTCGTCGGTGGGGTTTTCACGCTGACACTGCTCGGGTTCGCCGTGTTCTCATGGGTCCGTTTCAGTCGCACGGCGCGCGGCCCTGAGCGTCGCACTCACTTGGTTTTCTCAATCATCAGTTCCACGGTGGTCCTGCTGTTCGGCGTTGTGGTGGCGGGCAACCTCAGCAACGTCCTGAATCCGCGGCAGGGCCTGGCCTCGACTATCGGAACCCCGGGCGACCTCGGGCCGGCCGCATCTGCTGAACTGACCCGCTCGTTGAGTGCCTGGGTTCGGTCAGACAGTGCCGAAGTGCCAGCGCTGATTCAGGATCGGGTCGATGCCCGGCTTGCGTGGCAGGAGCCCAAGGCCGTGATCAGCGTGGTTCTGCTTGTGGCTTTGGTGGCGCTGAGCGTTGTCGTGTGGCGCGGCGTCATGGCGAGGTGGCGCACAGGCACCCGCGCAGGCTTCGCCCGCGTGTTCGCTGGCTCGCTGGCGATGATCGCCTGTTTCGTCTTGATGCTCATGGTCATGGGCAACGTGCAGGCCTCGTATGCGCCGATCGTGATGACGCTTGTGTTCGGATAGTCGTACCGTCGCCTGCGGCCATTGGGCGAGACCCGAATCAGCCGTTGGGTGGGGTTCGTGCAGTTGGTTGACGTCTGTCGCGCGACGAGCGTCAACCAACTACCCGAGCGTCAACCAACAGCCTCTCGCCCGCGATGATCATTTAGACTGACATCCGAGGTGCTCATGTCCCACAGCCACACCGCCTATGCCCGCGAGGACGTCGAGGACGCCAAGCTTGGGTCGCCGTCGGTCAGCCTCGAACCGTGGGCGACGGCGCGTGGCCTTGCGTTCCCCGGGCCCGGACTCTCGGGCCAACTGGTCACGGTCCTGCCCCGTTTCGCGGAGTACCAGTTCAACGTGTGCCGCGGGGAGTTGGTGCCGGGCCGCCTAGGTCAGGTCGCGCACGAACTCAACGAGATCGAGGCGCATGAGGGTTCGATCCGCGCTGGCGGGACCTTCTTCGGTACGAGGGTCGTGACCCGGCGGGGGTTCAAGTCGATGATCGGCTGGAGCGACGAACGGCCCGACGAACCATTCGCCGCGAACGCCGCGTGGGCGCCGACGACCAAGGTCGTGCTGCGTGTCCCCGAGGCGATCCTCATGCCGCGGGTGGTCATCCGCAACGCCGATCGCATGCGCTTGGACCATCCCAATCTTGGCCCGCACGGCATGCCCGGTTTCCGCATGGCGCAGAGCCAATGGATCAGTCCCGAGTTCGAAGCGTGGCTGGGTCTGGCGTGCGCGCCGCTGACGGCGATCTCCGCGTCGTACGTGAGCTTGACGCTGGACCACGGGCTGCTGGCCGTGGCGCGCAATGGCTTCGTCGGCGATCCGGCGACGCTGGATCACCTGGTGTCGGTGGCTTCGGCGATTGCGCAGAACCTGGCCACGGGTGCCGAAGCGCCGCCCGCCTTCGCCGACCCACTGCCGCCGCCCGACCCTTCGACGTGGCCCGGGTTCCTTGTGCCGCAACCCCACGAGATCGACGCGTTCGCCCGGTTGGCGCAGACGAACCGGATGGTCCAGGAGGATGCTGTCGCGCTGCACCGGGCCTTCCGGCGCTTGCCGTTTCCCGGGGTTGCCAAAGGGGTCCTGCGAGGGGTGATTCCGGGCACGGCGGCGCAGGGTCGCGTGGTCATCGCGGCGCAGGGAGGCCGCACGTTCGGCACCTATCGGACCGTAGTGCTGGCTGCGGCTGTTCCCGGCGCGGCTACCCCTGTCGGCGGCATCTTTCACCAGCCGACCGACAGTTACGTGGAGGTGGCCGACGGCGTTGCTGCGGGTTGGCCCCGGACGCGCACACCCAACGGCTTCGACAGCGAGGCCTCGATTGCGCGGGCGGTCGCGACGCTGCGTGAGTTGGAACTGGCTGAACTCCCGGCCGATGACTGGGATGTTCGGTTCCATCATCGCGACCTTCGAGTTCGATCCGGGCGACTCCAAATGACGAGATGCTGTCGCGTCGCCGAGTTGCCATCAGATGGCTGGGGCTTGCGGCGGCCTTTTGGTGACGTTCTGACACTTCACGTGTCACTTCTTCACCAAAAGGGCTCGTCTTGGTCGTGCCCCGGTGGGACATGCCCAACACATGGGAGGCGGGCCCGCCAAGAGGAGGTAGCCAGATATGAAAGCCACTGAGCTCGACCAGCGCTTCGATGCCGGCGAGGACATCAGCGACGCCGTCGACTGGGACGCTGGGCGCCGGATCAACCACGAACCTCGGCGGGTCAACGTCGACTTCCCGGCATGGATGGTCGCCTCCATGGACCAAGAGGCCGACCGGCTGGGCATCTCCCGGCAAGCCCTGATCAAGGTGTGGATCGCCGAGAGACTGGAACGCGAGGCAGGGTGAGTGGCCCGCTGGGTGAATCGGCTTACAGCGGCGCCGATTTGAGAACGATGGGCTGAAGCGCCCACGGCTGCAGGGGCAGCGCGAAGTGCACCGGCCCTGCAAGTTCCGTCAGGACGTCTTCTTCTGGTCCTTCTTGGTGTCACTCTCGGAGGTGACGCCGCTGTGCTTGTGCTTGCCGTTGTCCCGGCCCTTGCTCGTCAGCTCCTGGGTCTTCACGACCCCGAACGACGCGTCAAGGGTCACGATGACGGTCTTACCCTCAGGGGTCTTGACCCTTACGAGGTAGGTGCCATCGGCGGTCTCATGCGCGTGGTCAGCAGTGCCAGGGACCGCGGCAAGAGCGGCCTTGACGGCCTCCTGCGCTGCCTCGCCTGTGACTCGAGCGCCCGGCTTGCCCTTGTGGCCGTGGGCCGACGCGGAAACCTTGACGGCATCCTTCGGGGCCGCGCTTGCGACCGCTACACCTCCGAAGAGGGTCGTGGCCCCAACGGCCAATGCGGCGATTCCGGCGCCTGCGACAGTTTTGTAGTTCTTCACTTATCTCATTCCTTTCTTCGGTCTCAACGAGGATCGGCAAGCAACGTGAAAGCGCGATCGGATGCGGGTAAGCAGGCGGTGAGAGCATCCCCTTGACGTTGGCTTGCCGGTTCATGCACCCCGGGCTTTTGGTGAAGAAGTGACACGTGAGGTGTCAAAACGTCACCAAGAGGCAGCGGGGATCACAGCTCAAGCACCCAACTGCGCAACTCCCGCATGAATGGCCCAGGGTCGTGGGTCAACGTCCATGACGGGACCCGCAAGCCCACCGCCGGTTGTGCGATCTGCAACCTGTTGTGCCGCTTGGTGTCCGCGACGTAGTTCGCCGGGTTGAGGTGCTGGATGCCCTCGATTTCCAACCGCAGCACACGCCCCGACGGGGTCACGAACTCCACATCGATCGCGCGCGGTTGACCGGCGCTGTCGTAACGCCTGGTCTGCCTGCGCGGGGGCGGCACGTCGTAGCGACGACACAGCGCCGCGAAATCAAGTTCGTTGAGGCTTTGAGCACCCCCGATGAACTCTTTGACCAGATCGGCGACGAGCCGTCTGCGTGGCAAGCGCGGCATTTGTTCCAGTGTCTGAAGCAGCCGACGGGGTGCGGTCAGCCTCCGCTGAAGCGATGAAATGACGATCAGCATGGCCTCTCGGTCTGTACGTGCCCAAGCGGCTCCGCGAGCGATAGCCAGGTGCGCCCACGTGTGTGGTGGGTTTGCAGCGGGCCCGGTCACCGCCGAGGACACCCGGTGGACGCGAAGCCATCCGGGTGGGGTGGCCGGCTGCACCCTGTGGGGGACGACGATGTCGTAAGGCGCGCTCAATTCGTCCTCCCAGCCAATCAGCACCAGCGCATTGCGGCCGCAGAGTCGCGCCTGCGAACCACCGTGAAGCACGGCGGCCCAGGCCCGTTGTCTTTCAGTCGGAGGTGTCGGCGCCGCGAGGAATGTCCTCTTCGTCAATCGCCGCCACTGGCCGCGGCGAACTGCACGGGTGGCCGCCCGGCGAAGAGGAGTTGGCAGCTGCCACATGGCCACGACGTTGTCCTGGCACGCGAGAAGTGCGGTCAGCGTCGGCGGAATCTCCACAGCGCACCATCGTGCGGTTTGCGGGACGCGGGCGGAGGAGTCGTCGCGAATCTGTGGACAACCCCCTGCTTTTGGTGAAGAAGTGCAACCTGACGTGTCACTTCTTCACCAAAAGCACCTACCGCACCTTCCAGCTCCTCGTCCAGGCCGTCGGCGTCACAGCTGAACCGGTCGCAACGATCCGAACCCGGATCTTGCCCTGAGGCGCCCGCTTGGTCTTCACCGTCACCTTCGTCGCCGTCTTGACCACCTTGACGCGCTTCGGCGCCTTCACCGTGATCTTCGCCTGTTGCCCGGCTCCAACGACCACCCTGCGGACGAGCACCACCCGTCCGGTGCGCGGGATCGTCTTCTTCGCCGCGCGTGCCTTGACGACCAGCGTGGCGGCGGGTAGCGGGGTGACCGGTGGCGGCGTCGGCTCCACCGGTGGTTTCGCAGGGACCTTGCCGAACATGATGAAGACCGAGCCGACGTTGGAGAGGGCTTGAGGAGCGCCCACGGCGAAGTCGACACCGCCGTCCCCGTTCATGTCGCCCAGACCCGCTACCGCCCGTCCGAACCCGTAGCCGCCGGGCGCGAAGAAGCCGTCGGACCACGTCGCAAGCGGGTCGCCGTGCAGCGAAGGGCCACCCCGCACGATGGCCGCCAGGTCCTGGGTGAGCGAGATCCCCGGCGCCCCGATCAATGCGTCGCGATGCCCGTCCGCATCGATGTCACCGACACCGGCAAGCGCGCGCCCCACGCCATAACTCGAGTCCGTGCCGTTGAACGTGAGACCGCGATCCCCGAGCGATCCGAGGTCGACGTTGCCCGACGTCGCGCGGCCGAACATGATCGTCACGAATTGCCCGGATACGCCACCCCCCGGTGAGCCGACCGCGAAGTCGCCGATGCCGTCGGCGTTCATATCACCGAGCCCCGCCAGGGAAGCCCCGGTCAACGAGAATTCGGGGCCATCGATCCGGAACCCCTGGGCAGTCGAGAGCGCGCCCAGGCTCAGCGAACTGAAGCCCGGCTTTCCGTACACCACGTACGCGCTGCCGCTCTGCAGCCCGTTGGGTTGCGCGTTGGACGCCCCCACCCCGATGTCGGGGATGCCGTCGGCGTTCACATCGCCGATGCCGACGCACTTACTTGCGAAGTCCATGGCGTCCTCCCCGGTGAGAGTCGCGCCCCGATCGGCGGTCATTGTGCTCAGGTTCAGGTCCGTCGGCGCCTGACCGCCGAACACCACGTAGGTAGCGCCTCGGAATCCGGACCCACCGGCGGCGCCGATCACCATGTCGGGGTAGCCGTCCTGGTTCACGTCCCCGATTCCATCCACCACGTCGCCGGCACTGTCGCCGCCGATCCCTGTGAATTTGAACCACCCTGCCGGCGGCTGTGCGACGTCGATGTCGGAGGGAGTCCCGTCGCCGAGCACGAGATAGGCGCTGCCCGAGTACGGTCCGTTGGAACTGTCGCTGTTGGCCCCGATCAGTACGTCGTCCAGCCCGTCCTTGTTGACGTCTCCCACCCCGGTCACGGCGACGCCGAACTGGCCCCCGTTGCCGATGATGTGGATCGTGCGCCCCGATCCGAGGGTCCCGGACTGCAGGTTCGGACCCCCGAAGACGATGTGGGCCGCGCCAGCCGGCGTGAGATTGTGCGTGCCCAGGATGAGGTCGTCGTAGCCGTCACCATCGAAGTCCCCCGCGGAGTCCATCGCCCACCCGAGTGACGACAAGGTACTCGTCCCGTCGATACGCACCGCGCCGGCGTTCTGGATGTCCACGACCTCGGCATTGGCAGGTGAGGTCAGGAACAGTCCGGCGATCACGCCGATTGCGGCACCAGAAGCAAGGAACTCACGCATCACAACCACCCCCCAGCGCCGAATGCGGGTTCACTTCCAGGGTACGCCTGGGTGCGGGGGGTGGGGGCCGTCCGCGGGAGGCAACATCGACGCCCGCCCTTTTGGTGAAGAAGTGACACGTGAGGTGTCAAAACGTCACCAAAAGGGTCCGCATGTCGATGTGAGCCAGCCCAACCGTCCAACGTGACATATTCTCAAAGAGTGACAGAATTTACCGCTACTGACATGAAGCTCGGTCCAGAAGGCCGCGTCGTGATCCCCGCGTCCATCCGGCGACACCTCGGCGTCGGCCCTGGGGATAACCTCCGGTTCGTCCTGCACGCCGATGGCAGGGTGGAGATCGTCAGTCCGCAGGTGCTCGCCGAGGCGCTGTGGGCCAACAACACCGGAGGTGAGGCAGTGGACAGTGCCGAGTTGGTCAGGTCTGTTCGAAGCGCGGATCGGGAGGTCTCGCGGCGTTCCGAGAGCGCGCAGAGCCACTGGCATCCTGCGGCAGAAACCACCCACTTGCTGCGGGAGATGGGCCTGCCTGAGTGATCCGGTTCGCCCTGGACTCCTCAGCCGTCGTGGCGTGGATCCTGCAGGAGGACCGGCGTTGGCAGGGGGTGAACGCGCTGCTCAAGGCTCCCGGCGCGCGTGCGATCCTGCCCGGGCCCGCGCTTGCCGAGAGCATTTTCGTCGCCCGCCGGGCGGGAAACATCAGCAGCCCCGAGCAGATCGCGACAACTCTCTCCGCGATGGGGATGGTCGTGGAGCCGGCGGGGGAGGCCGACATGGTTCGCGCGGCGCGACTGCTGGAAGTCTCCGCGGCGAACCCTGGCTTGCACCCGACCACCGGCGAGGCGCTCACGTTGTCGTTGGGCGACGCAATGATCTTGGCCGTGACCGAACGCCTGCGAATCAAGGTGCTGACCGGGGATCGCTATTGGTCGCAGCTGGCAGAACAAGGCCACACGTCGGCGGTGGTCGTACAGTTCTGAGGCTGGCTCGCCCGGTATCAACGTTGATACCATCGACGCATGGCGATGACCCTGCGGCTTGACGAGCAAGAGACCGAAGCGCTGCGGTTGCGCGCACAGATTGAGGGGCGGTCCATGCAGGAGGTTGTACGGCAGGCCATGCGCGACTACATCGAGCGCACCTCGAAGCGCGATTTGCTCGACCGCGTGCTTGATGAAGAACTGCCGCGCTACGCCGAAGCCCTCCGGCGGCTGGGCGAGTGATCTACCTCGACCTCGACGACTTGCTCTACGTCGCTCAGCGTGTGCCGGGCGAGGTCCTCGTACGGGACATGGGGCTGCTCGAAGCCGCCGCAAGCCGTCCAACCGCGACGGCATTCGGCGACGACGCGTATCCGGACTTGCGCACAAAGGCCGCCGCATTGCTGCACTCGGTCGTGACCAGCCACCCCCTCGTCGACGGCAACAAGCGACTCGGTCTCGCGGCGACGATCGCCCTTCTGGGGGTCAACGGCCGGCGCCTGCAGCTGACCAACGATGAGGCATATGAGTTGGTGATGGAAGTGGCGGCGGGGGAACTGGACGACGTAGGAGTGATCGCGAGTCGGCTGGGATGACGTGCGTCGACCGCTTGGGAGTGGTCGCGACGGGCACGCACATCACGTCGAAGTTGAAGGCGGCCTCGGTAGGCGGCAGGCCCAGGGTGACAAGTGGGGGCGTCTCTAATGACCAGCGCGGTCGGCTAATACCCCAAAGCCAACTCTTCGGTACGTCATCTCCTGGGCCTACCGATCCTCAGATTACGCGCCTGTCCACGGTTTGTTGGTCCGAACGAGGCGCATGCGGGCGATGAGCGCCTTCGACTCGCCGTCCATTCGGCAATGGCATCCGGTGCTCGTCAAGCGCCGTCGCGCGATGAGCTCGTGACGTCCACTTCGGATGGGACTCTGCAGGAGACGATGCGCCCAACACCTGTGCCGCCTGCGGGGTTCTGGTGACTGAGGGACCACTGACTGGGTCGAATCGTCACCCAAAGGGGTTCACAGACTCAAGGCGACCGCCAGGGAAGTCAAGCCTGTCCTGGCACCCAGACACTAACACTAAACAATTTAGACTCGTTTATTGTCGGTGCTCAGTGCTCCTGTCGAACTCGCCAGTAGGCCCTCGGGTCCTTTGGGGAACTGCCGACTCTCTCGACCATGCCCTCTTTTTCAAGCGCCTGGAGCGTTCGGGATACGACTGGACGGGAGAGGCCCGAAGCGTCCATCACATCTCTTGTGCTCGGGTGGTCCTGCTCCCTGACGATGACGAGGAGTTCTCGTGCGCGCCTTGGGAGCCGCGACTCGAGGTGAGCGTCTATGGGAAGACCCGACAGGACGACCTGGACACTGCCGCTGGTCTGGTGAAAGGAAGGTTCCACCAGACCGGCGAGACTCATGTCCTGGTACATGCGACGAATACCTTCGCCAAGTTCCTGACCGAAGTGCAGGTCCGAGGCCAGCCGGGCGATGCGCGGGTTGCGTGCGTACCTCCCGATGGTCCGGAGGTCAGACAGGTCCACCACTCCCGGGAACCTTCCCGGAGACTCGACGGCGATCGTGTCTTCGAAGACCTCGACGCGAATGTGATCTCCGGAATTGCTGTACGACCGATGCACGATGGCATTGACCACTGCCTCGAGCCACACGGGTTCAGGGATAAGGCTGACCGTTTGAAAAGTCCCAACCGGCGTCAGCGCTCGTCTAGTGGGCAGGAGGTCAGAGACTCTCCTTGCGACGTCGGGGATGAGTCGTTCCAGAGGGCTTGAGAAGCGTTCATCGGAAGCGATGTTCTGGCGTGTTCCCACGAGCCGGTGTCTGCCCGAGTAACGAATCACCCTGACAACGTGTTGCGGCAACCACCGGTCCGGTTGACTTGCGAAGCCCACCGCCCCCGCGACCGTCACTGCGCCTGCCTGCGTGATGAGCCCACGTGCCTCCGCGGCACGAAAGCCATCCGGACCGTTGAGGGCCTTGGCGTAGTGCCGCAGGGCTTCGGAATCCAAGTCCCGTGGTGTGACCCCCTCGAGAACCGTTTCCTCAAACCGCGTTTGTCCCTTGTCGTACATGAGCTCTCGTCGTTGGTCGAATGTCAGTCGTCGATCCTCGTCGCCGACACGCAGGTAGACCTCGTCGGACGGTGTCGAAACGACCTGCTCTGAGCGCTCGATGCTCACAACAACAAGTGCGTGACGAGATCCTGAATGACGACCCTCAAGCTCAAGGACCTGTGTGCGGACCGCCGGCCGGGTGAAGTCGATCGAGGCCTGACGCCACTCGTTGATCGGTCGGGTGGGAACGTCTGGCTTGCCGTCATGTAAGCCGATGACGATCAGTCCCCCCTCCGCATTGGCCATAGCGGTGATCGTCTTGGCCAACTCGCGGGCAGAGACTCGGCCTGACTTTCGGTCGAACCACTGGTCTTCGGGCTGGTCGAGAAGCACGGACGACAGAGCGTCAGGGGGTAAGCGCCGAAGAAGGTCCGGGTCGGGGAGCATGTACTTACTCTAAACTATTTACAGTCAGTTAGAGTTGGGCTGTGGACCCCGGTGAGCAGGCTGCCCCGTGGAGGCCGAGGATCACAACCAAGGCCAAGAGACCGGGCATTCAGAGCCACTCGTTGGTGGCTCTCCCAGTTCACCGGATGCGAACGAATTGAGCGGCAGTCAAAAGGCGGCGGACCCAGGAGGACAGATTGGGGGCGTCCGCTGGTCCGTTAGTCGGCGAGCTGATTGACCTCCGGGATCCGTCCAGAAGGCGCCCGTGCCGCTCTACCGCGCAGCCACCACCACGTAGTGCTTCGTGCCATCATCCAGTCGCACGCCGATCCGGTAGGTGAAACCGGCCGCGACGCCCTTTGTCTTCCAGTTGTAGTGCCACTGATCGCCGGTCTTGGCGAACTGCGTCCCGCTGGTGGCCGGCTCTGTCCAGACCTCCTCGTTCACCGAAGCGGCGGTGGCGTTTCCCTTCTCCGGAGTCAGCCACTCCGGTGCCGTCAATGGGTCGACCAGAGTGCCGTCCGCCCGTTTGACCTGGAACTTCACCGGTACCGTCGACCCGCTCTTGAAGACGCTGCGGGGTGCGCTCGGCACGAGCAGCGGGTCGTTGATCGGCTGTTGGAAGCCGTTGAAGCGGTAGACCACCCGGTAGGTAATGGACGCGGTCCGAGCGTTGCCCGCCTTGTCCGTGGCCGTTGCCTCGAGCGTGTACTCGCCCACCCCGTTGGCGTTTCCGCCGGTAAGGGTTGTGGTGCACTGGCCGTCCACACCGGAGAGCGCGTCACCTGCTGTACACGTCGCTGCCGGTACTGCTCCGAGGGTGTAGGTCTTGCCGTTCTCAACGCCGCTAAGGTTCACCGTAGGCTTCGTCCGGTCGATCTTGATGCCTTCGACCATGCCTGCGCTGCAGTTGCCGGCCGTATCGCAAACCTCAGCGGACTCTGCCGTCAGATCGGCGCCCTCACCGGTGACCACAGTGTCGGCCGGGTTGGCCACGCCGCCGGAACTCGGCTCAGGATCAGTCGCGGTCCACTCAACCGCGACATCGTCGTTGTACCAGCCGTTGAGGTTCGGCTGCCGTGTCGTCTGGCCGGTCACTGCGGGTGCCACGGTGTCGAGGTTCCTGACGATGGCGATGCCGCCCGGGTCGGAGATCCGTCCGTTGGCCTCGCCATCGTCATCTCCGATGCCGCCGTCGGTCAGGGTGACCTCGACGCGGTTCCCGAAGATCTCAACGCGATCGTCTGGCAAGAGTGACCATAGCTTGGTGTTCGGGTCGTACTTCGCGTAACCGGTCACGTCCTGGGTCGACGCTGTGAAGATGGAGATCGTCTGATCCGTGCCTTTCTCGACGCCCTTGAGGACCAGGTTCGTCAAGCCCTCCGGCAGCGTGACACCTGGAGGTGGAGGCGTGTCAACCTTGGTCGTGTCCGTGGGGTCGATGGTGAAGACGTTCCGTCAGCTCCCGTCCCCGCGGGCGCTGCGACCGTCACGTAGCTCTCGCCCTCGCCAAGGCCGCCGCCGTTCACCGGCAGTGAGGTGACGTTCTGCTGCTCGTAGTCAGGCGTCCCGTCGTTGTTCCCGTCGCCGTTGTTCGGCGCCAGGGCCTCCACGGCGTCGGCAACGTTGTCACCATCGTTCGTGGTGTCGGTGTCACCGTCGATCACGATGCCTGCGCCGAAGGTTAAGATGGTGAGTTCCAGACCGTCTTCGGGGATTTCGATGCGGCGGGTGACGATGGGGCCGTCGTCGGGGTCGACGGACACCGCGCAGGTTTGTCCACCGGGGGTCGGTAAGCCGCTGGTGAGGATCGCTCCGGTTCCCGCCCTGGTGGAGTTGTAACTCAATGAGCCCTGGTCGGGGTAGTACAGATTGCATTCGACGCGTGCCCGTCCCGCGGCGGGCTGCCCGTCAGAGCCCAGCAGGTTCACAGTCACCGGAACAGACGAAGGGTGTGCAGCCACGGTGGTGTCCGCGGTGAACATGCGGGGTTCGTAGTTCGTGGAAGCGCTCACCCCCGATGTCGTGGAGTAATACGCGTTGACGCGGTAGGAACCGGGCAGGACCTCGACCGACCAGGTGCCATCGGGCGCTGCGTTGGTGATACCCACTTGGGCCCAGTTGGCGTCGTAGACGTAGACGTTGCTGTAAGACAATCCACTGCCATCACCCAACACCCCCGACAACGTGATACCCGGTTCTACCGTGACGTCCACCGACGTGCCGTCTTCGGGGATTTCGATGCGGCGGGTGACGATGGGGCCGTCGTCGGGGTCGACGGACACCGCGCAGGTTTGTCCACCGGGGGTCGGTAAGCCGCTGGTGAGGATCGCTCCGGTTCCCGCCCTGGTGGAGTTGTAACTCAATGAGCCCTGGTCGGGGTAGTACAGATTGCATTCGACGCGTGCCCGTCCCGCGGCGGGCTGCCCGTCAGAGCCCAGCAGGTTCACAGTCACCGGAACAGACGAAGGGTGTGCATCCACGGTGGTGTCCGCGGTGAACATGCGGGGTTCGTAGTTCGTGGAAGCGCTCACCCCCGATGTTGTGGAGTAATACGCGTTGACGCGGTAGGAACCGGGCAGGACCTCGACCGACCAGGTGCCATCGGGCGCTGCGTTGGTGATACCCACTTGGGCCCAGTTGGCGTCGTAGACGTAGACGTTGCTGTAAGACAGTCCACTGCCATCACCGAACACCCCCGACAACGTGATACCCGGTTCTACCGTGACGTCCACCGACGTGCCGTCTTCGGGGATTTCGATGCGGCGGGTGACGATGGGGCCGTCGTCGGGGTCGACGGACACCGCGCAGGTTTGTCCACCGGGGGTCGGTAAGCCGCTGGTGAGGATCGCTCCGGTTCCCGCCCTGGTGGAGTTGTAACTCAATGAGCCCTGGTCGGGGTAGTACAGATTGCATTCGACGCGTGCCCGTCCCGCGGCGGGCTGCCCGTCAGAGCCCAGCAGGTTCACAGTCACCGGAACAGACGAAGGGTGTGCAGCCACGGTGGTGTCCGCGGTGAACATGCGGGGTTCGTAGTTCGTGGAAGCGCTCACCCCCGATGTCGTGGAGTAATACGCGTTGACGCGGTAGGAGCCGGGCAGGACCTCGACCGACCAGGTGCCATCGGGCGCTGCGTTGGTGATACCCACTTGGGCCCAGTTGGCGTCGTAGACGTAGACGTTGCTGTAAGACAGTCCACTGCCATCACCGAACACCCCCGACAACGTGATACCGACAGGCCCCATCGTCACGTTGATCTCTTCATCCTGGATCAATGTCCGGTTCTTCAGATTCGCACCGATCCCGGATCCCTCCGGACCGCGGTACCGCAGGTCGTAGGTTCCCTCAGACAGCGTCAGGCTGTACACGCCCTCGCTGTTCGCGTCGGTCTCTGCGATCACGTCGGTGGTCCCAGCCAGGAATGCTTGCACCGTGGATCCAGGCAGCAGCTGACCCGAGGTGTCCCTAACCGTCCCGCTGATCGTCACGGATGCGGCGGGGATGACTTCGTATTGAACGGTCTTGGTCGATTCGTTGCCCGCCTTGTCGCGGGCAACCACGGTGAAGTCCTTGACCCCAACGGTCGAGGTGTCGACGCGATTACCGCTCGGCATCGGGCCCTCGCAGGAATCCAGCCCCGACAGCAGATCGTGGCAGGAGTAGTTGGCGTGGAGCACCGCGCCCTTCTTGACCTGAGCGCCGTCAACCGGAACTAGGATGTCGATGGTCGGCGCGGTCTCGTCGGCTTGCTGCCCACCCACCATCTCGAAAATCACCGAGGACGCGTTCGCGTTTCCGGACGTGTCGGTGCTGCGCACGCTCAGCACGTACTGGCCGGGGGCCAGGATGTCCAGAGGCATGCCATTTCCCACGGTGATCGGCGGGTTCGGCCCTCCGACTGATCCGATGGAAGCGTCGCAGGTGTCTACCGCGACGTCGTCCTCGCAGGTGTACTGCACGGTCGGCAGCGGCTCCACTGCGATCTCGACCTGCTGGTTCTCGAACGGCGATATGATCGTGACCACTGGCGGCACCGTATCGGGCTCCTCGGCATGAGCCGCCGGCTTCCAACGAGCATGGCTCCAACAACGGCTGTAGCAGCAGCGATCGAAGCGAAGCGCTTAGTCAACATGAAGACCCCCGTCTCGGCGCGGAGAGATGGTGAGCATCTCCGACGTGGTTACGTTACACCGACGGTGGAGCGCTGCGGAAGCAGAAACTCGAAACTCGGTCTGCTGCCAGTCGCATGCGCCGCAACACCTGTCATGGGTCCGCGGTCGGGTCCTCGAACAGCGGTTGTGGTCCGGGTCGTCACCTTGATCGGAAGTCGTACGGGAACACGGCTTCGACTCGGGGCAGGTCCGTACTCCAGAAGACCTTGTAGTCAGCGAACCCAGGAACGGACAGGACCATGCGTATGCCCTGCTCGGTCGTGATGGCTCGGGAGCCTGATTGGGCGCGTTCCGGATGATCGAAGATGCTCTCGCACACCGTTAGGACGGCGTCGTGAAGGTCCGGGTCCAGGGCTTCGATCTCGTCGAGTTGCTGGTCCGCGATCTTCGAGTAGGCATCCACCTAGCGCTGACGCTTCCTTCGATTCCGGCGCACGGTGGGAGTGGCTGCGGCCTGAGCGAGGAGCTCCCGCAGTCCGGGGTCCTGGTCGTATTCGAGCTGGCTCTTGCTCACGACAACGGCCGGCTCGAGGAGGATCGAACCGTCCGGGTTCTCGCGCATGAGGAACATCTCGTCGCTGTGCCCGGGTAGTACTACGCGGCTGCGCCCATCCGTCCTCACCAATTCCATACTTCTAGTGTCACACTGCGCGGGAATGTGGGCAAGTGGGTCCATGGGCGAAGAACGTTCCGATGTGCCGTTGCCATCCGGTAGCGATGTTAGGTGAGAAGTGTCGGCGCGAAGGGACCCTGTGGATACACCCTCACCCGGTCTGACGTCATGCACGACGTCTCCGGGTACTGGTTCCGGCGCATCGACGATGAACACCGCCTCGTGTACAAGCTCACCGCCGACGAGGTCAGAATCGCGGCGTGCAGGTACCACTACGGGACGTGAGTCGTGCAGCGTCGCCGAATGGGTGCCCCCAAACCCCCCCCGCACCCGCTGCCTTTGGGTGACCAACGGGCCACTGAGTAGTCACTGAGTCACCCAAACGGGTCCCGGGTGAGAGTGTCCGGGCCGCAACCCACAGCTCAGGCGCCGCGCAGCCACCCCGAACAGCGCCGCTCGGGCCAGTCGCTGGACCAGCCGGGGGTCGCGGTTCCGGTAGCCGCCAGCCATCGCGTCCAGCGCCGTCACCGTCGGTTCAGCACCGAGCCCGGCCTGGTCAGGGCTCACGGTCGCACTGCCTTTCGTGCGCCACCCGCGGTCGGTCAGGATCTGACCCAGGCCCGCATCCAGTGCAGCGCCCGAAACGCCAGCCGCACACCCCAGCAGGGCAAACCACCCGGCCTCGGCCTCGAACCTCTTACCCACGGGCAAACGTGATAGAGCCGCACCGACCAGCGTTGCGGGGTTGTCTGCTGCAACGCGGGCCTGCGCGGTCGGGTTGAGCATCCCCTTGGACTTGCGCAGCAGACCCAGGGATTGGGCGGTCTCCCGCAGTTCGGCGACCGGCGGGGTGAGATCCTCCCGGTTCGCCTTGCCGATCCACCAGTCGGCCACCCCGCTGGCCCGCGCGATGTGCTCGACGGTGGCAGGCGGCAAATAGCCCGCCGTGGTCAGTTTGACCCCGGGCCCGACCGCCTCCAGCACAGCCAGCCAAGGCCGCGCCGCCCGCTGAACATCGTCGGCGTCCAGCTCCTGCGGCGCCCGCGGACCCAGTGCGTCCAGCCAATCGCTGACCGCCCCCCAGTTGCGCATGGAGGTGATCAGGTCCACCAGCGGTTCGGGCAGGCCGTGCCAGGGCAGGTGCTCCCCAGCAGCCCATACGCGCATCGCCTCGGTCGCTTCTTCGGCGTCGAACGCGTCGGGGTCGTAGCCCGTCGGAATCCAGTCACGGGCGTGCTCGATGCCGCTGAACTGGTCGGGCACAGCATCAGCCGGTTCCCCTGCGCGAAGCCACGCAGCGAGTTCGTGGTGACTCCAGATCCCTCCGACGTCCTCCAGCGGGCAGGCCAACTCGCCATCCACGCACCTGGGCTCCCGGTTCTCCGGCGTCAAGGCCGCGCTCGACTCCAAGGTCACCCGATGTGCCCACCCGTCGCCGAAGTCGTACAGGTAGGTCAGCTGGTCCCCCGGGGTGCGCAGGACTTGGTCAAGGCGCACAGTGTCTTCGCGGGTACCTTCTTCGCCCTCCTTCTCGTCGAACTCGGTGATGAAGTACGGCGGCTCGTACCCGTTGCCAGCTCCTAGGGAGAACCGATGTAGGTGCGAATCGCTCCAGCCCATCGCGGTCTGCAGCAGCGTGTGGACGGCATCCAGCGTGAGATCCCCGGGCAGTTCCAGGCGCCGCCAGATCCGCGGCTCCGATTCCAACAGCTCGACGGACACGGTGAGCAGGCTCGGGGAATCGGGCGGCGTGGGGAGATCGACCTCGAGTGGGCGTGGCGCCGCGAACTCCCGCAGACCGCCCCCGGTGATGTGCTGGGCCAGCGCCATCAGGTCGTCGCGGCCGAGCGCCTCGACCCACGCCTTGAGGTCGGCCGGATCCTTGGGTGGCGGCGGCAATTCGGTCATGGCCACCAGTGAATCAGTTCGCTAGGACACCTCGGGGCCCACCGTGCGGTGCTTCGCCGGTAGTCGTGTTGCGATCGCTGGCGACCGGGCCTTTTGGTGACGTTCGGGCAACTGACTGGCCGGTTCTTCACCAGAAGCAGGGTCCAAATCGATGGACCGCTGCGGGGTTCTGGTGACTGAGGGACCACTGACTGGGTCGAATCGTCCCCCAAAGGGGGTTCACAAACTCACGGCGACCGCCAGGGGAGTCAAGCCCGTCCTGGCACCCAAGACACTCACACAAAACGATTTAGACTCCTTTACTGTCGGCGCTCAGTGCTCCTGTCGAACGCGCCAGTAGGCTCTTGGGTCCCTTGGGGAACTGCCGACTCTCTCGACCAATCCCTCCTTCTCAAGCGCCTGGAGCGTTCGGGATACGACTGGACGGGAGAGGCCCGAAGCATCCATGATCCGGCTGTGGACGATCAGCCCGGGGACCCCACCAACCAGAGCCGCTGTTCAAGGCCGACTACGCGACCTTGAACCGGTTGCTGGCGATCGGTCCTACGCCCGCTACGCCAACAGCGCGTACCTCCACCCGGTAGCTGCCCTTCTTGAGCTTCCCGGACGTGAAGGACGGCTTCGAGGTCCGCTTCCACGAACCCTTCTTGCCCTTCGCCGGGGACACCCTCACCTCATAGGACGTGGCTGAAGGCACCTTCGCCCACGAGGCGCTCGCCTTGCGTTTCTTGACGCTCACCCTGAGTTTCGTGGGTGCGGCAGGCCGCTGCGGGCTTGCCGGGACCGGGCCAGGCGGGGTCACACCGCCGGTGGGCGGCACGGGCGATACGGGAGGCTGAACCGGAGGCTGAACCGGGGCGCTGCTCGGGGTGACAGGCTGGCTGGGCTGCGAGGCCGTCGACTCCCCCGCGAGGTTGCGCGCCCTGACCGTGAACGTGTACGCCGTGCCCCCCGTCAACCCGCTTACCGTACAACTCGTCCCCGAGGTGGAGCAGCCATTGCCGCCCGGCGTGGAGGTGACGACGTACTCAAGGATCGGCCGACCGTTGTCGCTGCCGGGAGTCCAGCTGACGCTGGCCGATTCCTGTCCGGGTGCTGCCTTGACGCCCGTCGGCGGCATCGGCTTGCCGAAGGGGACGGCCACGCCGCTGGGCGCGGAAGGCGGGGACGAGCCAGCGCTGTTGGCTGCCCGAACCGTGAACGTGAACGACAATCCGTTGTCGAGCCCTTCGATCGTGCAGCTGCGCTGGCCCAGGGTCTCGCACTCCCCGTACGGCGTTCCTTCCACGTAGTACCGCGTGATCGCCAGCCCACCGTTGTTGCTCGGTGCCTCCCACGTGAGAGTCACCTTCTCGTCGCCGGGGGTGGCTACCACCGCGGTCGGCACGCCCGGCGCGGTCGCGGAGCCGATGGGCTTCAGTTTGGCGTCGATGCCGGTCTTCTGCTCCTTCGCGCTGAGTTGGACCACGTTGGCCGCATCCAGCGTGGGCTTGTCGTTCCACCACTGTTCGACCAGACCCTCGCCTCCGTAGTAGCCCGGCATGAACCGGACCTTGTACGTGTCGGCCTTGAGCGCGGTCGAGGTGTAGTGGCCAGTTGGATCGGTCCAGACGGTCAGGGACTTGTTCCCGTTGAGGTCGAACACGTCCACCCCGATGCCGGCAACAGGGCGGTCCTTGTCATCGGTGACAGTTCCGCTGACCGTGGCGCCCTTCTCGAGCTCGAAGCCTGCCGTTGCGATGCCGCCGTTCGCAACCGCGACGACATCGGCGCTGGCGTACCCCGACTTGTCGTCAAACCACTCCGGAACCAGGTCCAGGCGACTGCTGCCGGGCACGGCCTGCAGACGATAGTCCTCGTCGTCCAGACCCATCATCGTGTAACGGCCACGACCATCGGTGACGGCCGTGCGGCTGTAGTCGTCGGGCCCGGTGTAGGCGCGGACCTCCACACCCCCCACCGGGTCGCCCTGCTCATCGGTGACGACGCCGGTGAGCGTGCCACCCTTCAGCAGGGTTGCGTTAGCAACCTCCTGAGTGGCCTGTCCGAGCGAAAGGCTCGAGGCGGTGGCGCGTCGAGCCTGGCCATCCCACCACTGCCGGGCGTAGTCGCCGGAGTACGGGTCGAAGAGAATCTGATAGCTCCCGGCGGTAAGGCCACCGACGACGTACTCACCTGCGTCGTTCGTGCACGCCGAACCGGCGTCGTCGTCGCTCAAACCGGCGTACACCCTCACACAAGCCGGAACAGGGTTGCCCTTGCCATTCAGAATCGTGCCGCGGATCGATGCGCCCTTTGCTAGAACGGCATTGATGCCGGTGAGTGCCTGACCGTCGGTCACCGTGATGGGGGTGGCCTCCTGCAGGCTCTGCTTGTTATTCCACCACTGCGGCAGCCAGTCCCCACCGTAGGAGCGGAAGTGCGCGTAGTAAGTGCCCGAGGGCAGGCCAAGCACCTTGTAGCTGCCGTTGTCGATCTCGGCCCAGCCAAGATCCTCGCCGGCGGCATCCGTGACTTCGACCGACCCGTCGACGGGGGTTCCGCCCGCGCCAGTGACCGTACCCGCGATCGACGCTCCCCGCTGGAGGGTGAAGTCCTTGCCGGTGAGGTCCGCCCCGGCCGCCACCGGGATGAGATCGGCGCTGGCCTGCGTCGGCTTGCCGTTCCACCATTGGGTGAGCCATTCGCCATATCCCGAGGCCCGCATCGTGTATGTTCCCGGGCGCAGGCCTGTGAATGTGAACGACCCGTCCAGGCCCGTCCAGGTCCACTCCACCGGGTCATTCCCCAGGTACAGACTGACGTCGGTGTACGTCAGGGCCTGCCCGTCCGAGGTCTTCAAGGTGCCGCTGATGGAACCGGCCTCGGTGAGCTGGGCGTTGATCCCCTGCTTCTGCTGACCCGCAACCACGGACACGGGATTGGCGTCCTGCTCCGAGTCCTTATCGTCGTACCACTCGCTGACGTAAGCCGAGGTGCCCGAGGAGAACTCGACCGCGTATTCACCGGTACTTAGCCCCGTGATCGTGTAGTCACCGTTCGCGTTCGTGACGGCGTATCGGTAGTCCTTGTCGCGCCCCGCCTGCACGTAGGCGTTGGCCAGCGGCGTGCCCCCACTGCCGGCGACCTTCCCGCTGATTGACCCGCCCTCCTCTAGTTCAGCATCAATGATCGTGGCTTGGCCGTCGATCACCGTGACGGGAGTAGCAGCGCTGCGCGACGGGCTCTTGTCGTACCACTGTGAGGCCAAGGTCGTGGGACTCGATGGCCGCAGGTAGACGCGATACGTGCCCGTCGGCAGGTCGCTGGTGGCGAAGGTGCCCGTGGCATCGGTCCACGCACGGTCGACGTAGTAGAAGGTGCCGTCCTTGTAGACCTCCACCCGGACATCCTCGACCGGTTGTCCCTGCGGATCGGTGACCGTGCCTGTGATCGTGCGCGCTTGCCGCAGATGAGCATCGATGTCGGGCAGGGTCTGGCCTGCGGACACGGCCAGCTCAGTCGCGTCGGTCTCGGAGTCTGCCCCGTCGTACCACTGGACCGCCAGGTTCCCCTGCGGCTTGAACCGGACGCGGTACCCGCCCTTTTCCAAGCCCACGAGGCGGTACGTTCCGTCAGCGGCCGTGAGGGTCTTTTCGGACTCCGCGCCGGTTGCGCGAACGGTCACGGCCTCCACCGGATTGTCCTGATCGTCCAGCACCGTTCCCGTGATGACCCCACCATCGGCCAACTCGACATTGGCGGTGAACGTCGCATCGCCGCCGAGCGTGATCGGGTCAGCATCCCACTGGTCGACCTGGTTGTTCCACCATTCGCGGGCCAGGCCGCTTGGCTCGACCGGCGTGATCCGCAGGGTGTAGGAACCCTCGCGCAGTCCGCCGATGTCATACGTGCCGTCGCCACCGGTGGTGTCGGTGAAGAAATTCCCGCCGCTGTAGGCCCGGACCTCGGCCAGGACCGGATTCCCCTGCGGATCGGTCACGGTGCCGACGATGTGGGACGCCTTGTCCAGCGCAATGTCGATCGGCGTGTCCTGGCCCTTCGTGAGAGTGACCGGATCGGCCTCGCTGTAGGTGGGCTTGTTGTCGAACCACTCTTCGAGGTAAGTCGTCCCGCCTGGCCGGAAGCGAATCCTGTACTCCCCGGCCTGGACTGCGCTGCTGGTGTAGCGGCCGTTGCTATCGGTGTTGGCCCAGCCGTAGTCGTCGTCGGATTCGACATACACGGAGACGTTCGACACCGGCTGTCCCTGTGGGTCCGTGACGGTCCCCACCACCCGGGAACCTCTGGTCAGGGCTGCGTCGACGGCCTTGTCCGTGCTGTTGAGAGTGACGGGGTCGGCGGACGCGTAGTTCGACTTGTCGTTGTACCACTCATCGAGATAGGAGGACTGGTAGGGCGCGTTGTATTGGATCGTGTAGTTGCCGGGGGGCAGGGCGCCGGTCGTGAACTGGCCGTTCTGATCGGTGGAGGCGTAACCCTGGGAGAGGAAGGATCCCCCGGAGTAGACGTAGACGGAGGCATTGGCCAACGGGTTTCCCGTGTCCTCTGCGGTCACAGTGCCGGTGAAACGGGCTCCCTTGACCAATGAGGCGTTCGCTGTGACGTCGGTAGCACCGATCGTGAGCGGATTGGCGGTGGCGTAACTGGACTTGTTGTCGTACCACTCGCCAAGGTAGGCGGATTGGTATGGGGCGGCGTACTGGATCTTGTAATCGCCCGGGTACAGGGCGCCGGTCGTGAACTGGCCGTTCTGATCGGTGGATCCGTAGGACACCGAGGAGTAGGTGTCGGCCGAGTAGACAGTCACGCTGGCGCTGACGATCGGTTCGCCGGAGCCGACTGCGGTGAGCTTGCCCGTGAAGCGGGCTCCCTTGGTCAAAGAGGCATCGGCGGTGATGTTCGCGGCATCGATGGTGATGGGGTCGGCGCTGTCGAAGCTGGCCTTGTCGTCGTACCACTCGTTGAGGTACGTCGATTGGTAGGGCGCCAGGTACTGGATCTTGTAATCGCCGGGCGGCAAGGCACTGGTGGTGGTGAATTGGCCGTTCAGCCCCGTATAGGCGTAGGAGGCGTAGTCGTAGTCCGTGGTGTAGACGTACACGTTTACGCCCGACACTGGATTGCCCGTCTGGGCGTCAGTGACTGTGCCGGAGATCGTCCCACCCGCAGCGCTGGCTGCGCCGTAGCCGAGCACGGCGAGGATGACCCCCGCTAGACCTGCGAACAGAATCGTCAGAAGACGCCTCATGGCAGCAAACCCCCGTTAGCCCAAATACGACATGCAGGCTCGAGGGTAGCAGTGCAAGTCTGCCTTTGTTCGGTGGTCTAACGAATTGACGATGCGAACCATGAGTTACAGCGAATCCCGCAAGCGCTAGGCCGAGGTTCTCGACTCCGTGGTCGACGACCGCGAGGAGATCGTCATCACCCGAGCGGGCCACGAGCCTGTGGTGATCCTCTCCCTGGCTGACTTCGAGTCTCTGCGAGAAGCCGCCTACCTGCTGCGATCCCCGGCCAACGCGCGTCGCCTGCTCGACGCGATGCAGCGGCTTGAGTCCGGCGCAGGCGAGCAGCACGAGCTGGTGGACGATCAGGAGTGAGACATCTCGCAACGGCAACGAGGGCATCGGCAAACCCGAGCCCCTCAAGCACGACTTCGCCGGATACTGGTCCCGGCGAATCGATGACGAACATCGCCTCGTGTACAAACGTGCCGGCGACGACGAGGTCCGGATCGCCTCCTGCCGCTACCACTACGGGACGTAGTTCGTCCAACGAGTGAGTTGCCGCTGAGGTGCCAGGATGCCGCCACCGGGGTGTCCCGGTACCTGTGGTGCAACTGAGTCGTTGCTGAGTCACAAGGCTGACCAGGGGGCGTGATTCTTTGCGCTCAGCCCCCCGTCCCGCGCACCACCGCCGCCAGTTCCGCGGCGGTCACCCCGTACACCTTGGCCATCCGCCGCGGGTCCGGCGGCAGTTCCTCGCCGGCCTCCACCCGCTTCAACGCCGACCGCTCCGGCCCCAGCCGCTGGGCGGCTTGCGCCTGGGTCAATCCCAACGACTCCCGCAGCCGCCGCAGGTCGGCCGCATCGCCTGGCCCGGGCTGCTCGAGGTCGTCGAACCCCAGGCCGAGCACCTGCGCCAACTGCGCCTGGGTCGAGGCCTTCGGTGCCCTGGCCCCGGTCTCCCAGGCCTGCACGCTGGCCGCGCTCACCCCGACCCGCTGGCCCAACTCCGCCCGCGAGTTGCCCCGAGCAGTCGGGCGTCCCGCAGCGCATCGGCGCTGAAGCGGCGGTTACGGCGCACGACCCGGCCCTACGCGACCGTCCACTTCTTGCTGAACACGTGCGGCCGGTAGCCCGGTGCCTTCAGCGACACCGTGCTGCTGAGTACCAGGTCTGGCCCGACTGCAGCCGAACCGCTGACCTGGGGCCATGCCACTTGTCCAATACGCACCGGGTGAGGCCCCCGCAGGACCGGGTCCGCACCGGAGGCAAGAATCTCCCCTTCCGCTTGTCAGTACGGACGTTGCACAGGGCAACCTGATGCAGGGCGGTCTCAGGTTCGACCAGGTCATGTTCCGCTTAACTACATGGATGCGGGGTCAGGACAGGGAGGCGGGCGCTTACCGGAAACAGCAGGGACTCATGTCGAGGAGTCAAGCATGTGCGGCCGCCGCACCTTGTTCACTTGTGTCGGAGTAGGGTACGGGTGGTTTCGTAAGTGCGCTTAACAAATGGGGGGCGTGCCATGGCTGCACGACGATCGTTCATTTCTGTAGTCGCGATCGGTGCGCTGGCTTTGGCCGGCTGGGGCGCCCCTGCTGCGGAATCAGCCGATCGGGCCCAACCCGTCAAGTTGGTGGATGCGAATGCCCGGACAGCAGCCTTGGCGAAGAAGGCGGCCAAGGGTGCATTGCGTGTGCGTGTTGCAGGTCTGCCCGACGGTGTGCAGCCACAGGTGCGTATCGGCGGTCCAGGTGGCTACCGGGCCAACGTGCGACGGACCACGACGCTGAAGAGGCTGACCCCGGGGGTCTACAAGGTCTCAACCCCACGAGTCACAACTGCGGCTGGAGTTGGTACCGGGGAACCTTCGAAGTCGCGTGTGACGGTGCGGGCTAACCGGACGACTACGGTCACGGCTGACTACGTCTGGACGACGAACTCCCCAACCATTCCCCCCACCCAGCCACCAGTCACGCCGCCGTCCTCCCCGCCTCCCTCCACGCCACCTCCGGCGGACACAACACCGCCCGGGCCGGTCACCGGGCTGGCCGTGGTTGATCGCACGCCGACCAGCTTGGCGTTGTCGTGGACAAACCCGGGCGATGCGGATCTGGCCAGCGTGATTGTCAGACGAGCTATTGGTCCGACGGCGCCAGCGACGGCGTCGACCGGGAGTGCGGTGGCTCTCCAGGCGCCTCTTGCAGCGCAGGTGGCTGACGCTGGTCTGGCACCGGGGACTGAGTACTCGTACGCGGTATTCACGCGCGACGTACTTGGCAATACCGGTTCTCGCATGACTGTGACGGCAACGACTGAGACAGTGGACACGACGCCTCCGGGGCCGGTGACCGGGCTGACGGTGGGTACGCGCACGACCTCGTCGGTGCAGTTGTCGTGGACCAATCCGGCGGACGCTGATCTGGACCGGATTGTGGTGCGGCGGGCGGCTGGTCCGGTGCCACCGGCGAACGTCACGGCGGGCACTGGTGTGACGTTGGGTTCACTGAAGGCGACGTCAGTCACGGATTCGGGGTTGACGTCGGACTCGGAGTTTTCCTATGCCGTGTTCGCCAAGGACGCCGTTGGCAACGTCAGTCAGGCCACCACGGTCACGACCCGCACCCAAGCGGAGGACACGACGCCTCCGGGGCCGGTGACCGGGCTGACGGTGGGTACGCGCACGACCTCGTCGGTGCAGTTGTCGTGGACCAATCCGGCGGACGCTGATCTGGACCGGATTGTGGTGCGGCGGGCGGCTGGTCCGGTGCCACCGGCGAACGTCACGGCGGGCACTGGTGTGGCGTTGGGTTCACTGAAGGCGACGTCAGTCACGGATTCGGGGTTGACGTCGGACTCGGAGTTTTCCTATGCCGTGTTCGCCAAGGACGCCGTTGGCAACGTCAGTCAGGCCACCACGGTCACCACCCGCACCCAAGCGGAGGACACGACGCCTCCGGGGCCGGTGACCGGCCTCACGGTCAACTCGGTTGCGGCCCGCTCGATCAGTCTGAACTGGAGCAACCCCAGCGATGCGGATCTGGAGCGGGTCGTTGTCCGTCGTGCCACCGGGCCGAATGCACCCTTGACGCCGACCGACGGCACGGCAGTGACGCTGACTTCCCCTACTGCGACGAATGTCAAGGACGGCGGGCTAGCGCCTGACACTGAGTATTCGTACGCGGTGTTCACTCGCGATACTCTCGGCAACACGTCCCAGGTTCCCGTCACCACGACTGCGAAGACGCTTCTCCCGCCGGCGATCCCGACCGGGCTTACCGCTGTACCCCTTCACAACGCCGTGAAACTCACCTGGGATGCGGTTCCCAACCCGGGTCAATATCGCATCTATCAGGGCGCCAGTTCCAGCGGGCCGTGGTCGTACATCGGGTCCACCGACGCCACCATCACCAAGTACACGGCGACTGGGCTCACCGACGGTGTTGCCTACTGGTTCGCTGTCACGAGTGTCGATCCAGATGGCAACGACGAAAGCATCAGGTCAACACCGGCTTCAGCGACACCACAGCCACCTGGCGGAACCGCACACTGCGGCAGCCTCCCGGAGGACCAAACCTGGTCCGCTGGAACTGTGCACGTGATCACCTGCCAGGTTGAGATTCCCTGGGGCCGCACGCTGACGATCGCCCCCGGAGCCATCGTGAAGGGTTCTTCGGGCATCGCAGTCAGCGGGGCGTTGCGCATCGACGGAACTGCGGCCGACCCCGCCGTCCTGACCAGCTACGCGGACGACACAGTCGGGGGTGACACGAACGCCGACGGCGACGCCACGGCACCGAGCTTGTGGAATGGCATAAGTACCTGGCAGCGAGCCACTGACCAGCCCCCCAGCGTGACCATCTCGCATCTCCACCTGTCCTATGCCGGTGTGAACATCCAGAACAGCGGCGATGACCGCGACACCTTCAGCTACGTCGAACGTATTTCCGAGGTCTTGGACTCGACGTTCGACCACGGAGCGAGTCTCTACGTCGACGCATCGGGCCCCATCAATATCAGCGGTAACACCGTAGACACGGCTGCCGAGAATGAACGCCCGAGCCGGGGCATTTCGGTGCGCCAGCAGGGGTATCTGTCGGCGGTGACGGTGTCGGGGAACACGGTGTCGGGGGTCAACGCGGGCAACGCGGACTACAACGCGGTGAACAACTCCTGGCCGTACGGCAGCGGCAGCGGTGTGTTCGTGTGGGTGCAGGGGCAGTCGACGGTGTCGCCGGTGGTGCAGAACAACACGGTGTCGAAGACCTCGCATGAGGGCTGGGTGGTGGATTCCCAGCGTCTGGATCCGTCGAAGCTGACCGGGAACACGGTGGGGTCGGGCAGCTTGAACGGGTTCGGGATGCAGGGCACCTTGATCTCGGACTTGTCGTTGCCGTTCGGGAACACCCCGCTGGTGTTGACCTCGAGTCTGTCGGTGGGTGAGGGGGCCACGTTGACGGTCAACCCGGGCGTGGTCGTCAAATCCCGTGGCGGGTACCTGAGTGTGGCCGGGGGGGCGTTGAAGGTGCTGGGGACCGCGGGGTCGCCGGTCACGTTCACCTCCTGGCGTGACGACTCGGTGGGCGGGGACTACAACCAAGATGGAGACAACACCACCCCGGCCCCCGGGGACTGGGGCGGGATCAGCGCGAGTACGGGTTACCCGGGCTATCTGCCGCCGAGTGTGCAGATCGACCGGGCGCGGGTGTCGTACGCGGGTGTGAACATTCAGAACCAGGGTGATGACCGGGACGACTCGTATGTGGCGCGGACCACCTCGATCACGAACTCGACGTTCGACCACGGCGGCTCAGTGCGGGTGGACGCCGCGGGGCCGGTGACGGTGACCGGGAACACGGTGTCCAACGCGGCCGCGGCGGAGTACTCCGGGCGGGGCATTTCGGTGATGCAGAACGGGTATCTGTCGGCGGTGACGGTGTCGGGGAACACGGTGTCGGGGGTCAACGCGGGCAACGCGGACTACAACGCGGTGAACAACTCCTGGCCGTACGGCAGCGGCAGCGGTGTGTTCGTGTGGGTGCAGGGGCAGTCGACGGTGTCGCCGGTGGTGCAGAACAACACGGTGTCGAAGACCTCGCATGAGGGCTGGGTGGTGGATTCCCAGCGTCTGGATCCGTCGAAGCTGACCGGGAACACGGTGGGGTCGGGCAGCTTGAACGGGTTCGGGATGCAGGGCACCTTGATCTCGGACTTGTCGTTGCCGTTCGGGAACACCCCGCTGGTGTTGACCTCGAGTCTGTCGGTGGGTGAGGGGGCCACGTTGACGGTCAACCCGGGCGTGGTCGTCAAATCCCGTGGCGGGTACCTGAGTGTGGCCGGGGGGGCGTTGAAGGTGCTGGGGACCGCGGGGTCGCCGGTCACGTTCACCTCCTGGCGTGACGACTCGGTGGGCGGGGACTACAACAAGGACGGCACCGTCACAACCCCGGCCCCCGGGGACTGGGGCGGGATCAGCGCGAGTACGGGTTACCCGGGCTATCTGCCGCCGAGTGTGCAGATCGACCGGGCGCGGGTGTCGTACGCGGGTGTGAACATTCAGAACCAGGGTGATGACCGGGACGACTCGTATGTGGCGCGGACCACCTCGATCACGAACTCGACGTTCGACCACGGCGGCTCAGTGCGGGTGGACGCCGCGGGGCCGGTGACGGTGACCGGGAACACGGTGTCCAACGCGGCCGCGGCGGAGTACTCCGGGCGGGGCATTTCGGTGCGCCAGCAGGGGTATCTGTCGGCGGTGACGGTGTCGGGGAACACGGTGTCGGGGGTCAACGCGGGCAACGCGGACTACAACGCGGTGAACAACTCCTGGCCGTACGGCAGCGGCAGCGGTGTGTTCGTGTGGGTGCAGGGGCAGTCGACGGTGTCGCCGGTGGTGCAGAACAACACGGTGTCGAAGACCTCGCATGAGGGCTGGGTGGTGGATTCCCAGCGTCTGGATCCGTCGAAGCTGACCGGGAACACGGTGGGGTCGGGCAGCTTGAACGGGTTCGGGATGCAGGGCACCTTGATCTCGGACTTGTCGTTGCCGTTCGGGAACACCCCGCTGGTGTTGACCTCGAGTCTGTCGGTGGGTGAGGGGGCCACGTTGACGGTCAACCCGGGCGTGGTCGTCAAATCCCGTGGCGGGTACCTGAGTGTGGCCGGGGGGGCGTTGAAGGTGCTGGGGACCGCGGGGTCGCCGGTCACGTTCACCTCCTGGCGTGACGACTCGGTGGGCGGGGACTACAACAAGGACGGCACCGTCACAACCCCGGCCCCCGGGGACTGGGGCGGGATCAGCGCGAGTACGGGTTACCCGGGCTATCTGCCGCCGAGTGTGCAGATCGACCGGGCGCGGGTGTCGTACGCGGGTGTGAACATTCAGAACCAGGGTGATGACCGGGACGACTCGTATGTGGCGCGGACCACCTCGATCACGAACTCGACGTTCGACCACGGCGGCTCAGTGCGGGTGGACGCCGCGGGGCCGGTGACGGTGACCGGGAACACGGTGTCCAACGCGGCCGCGGCGGAGTACTCCGGGCGGGGCATTTCGGTGATGCAGAACGGGTATCTGTCGGCGGTGACGGTGTCGGGGAACACGGTGTCGGGGGTCAACGCGGGCAACGCGGACTACAACGCGGTGAACAACTCCTGGCCGTACGGCAGCGGCAGCGGTGTGTTCGTGTGGGTGCAGGGGCAGTCGACGGTGTCGCCGGTGGTGCAGAACAACACGGTGTCGAAGACCTCGCATGAGGGCTGGGTGGTGGATTCCCAGCGTCTGGATCCGTCGAAGCTGACCGGGAACACGGTGGGGTCGGGCAGCTTGAACGGGTTCGGGATGCAGGGCACCTTGATCTCGGACTTGTCGTTGCCGTTCGGGAACACCCCGCTGGTGTTGACCTCGAGTCTGTCGGTGGGTGAGGGGGCCACGTTGACGGTCAACCCGGGCGTGGTCGTCAAATCCCGTGGCGGGTACCTGAGTGTGGCCGGGGGGGCGTTGAAGGTGCTGGGGACCGCGGGGTCGCCGGTCACGTTCACCTCCTGGCGTGACGACTCGGTGGGCGGGGACTACAACAAGGACGGCACCGTCACAACCCCGGCCCCCGGGGACTGGGGCGGGATCAGCGCTTCCAGCGGTGGAACGGCGGACTTCACCGGCACCGTCGCTCGCTACGCGAGTACCACCTTGTCGACGTACGGCGACGGCGGAATCCGGTACAGGGGGAAGATCACGCAGTGCAGCTCGTATGGCGCTCACGAATCGGGCGGCGTACTCGATGTCCGCAACGTGGATTGGGGGACACCCACAGGGCCTGCCCCCTTCGGTACTGGCTGTGCCATCTACTCGGGCACTGGCAATCTGCTCTTCGTGCCTTGGGTCGGCTATGTCGCCACCCAGGCGCGCAACTTCGCGGTCATGAGCTGGTCGGGTGCGGGCTCGTCCTGGGGCAGTTACACCCGCTACCGCATGACGACCGCTGATCCGGTCGACCCTGTCAGCGGCAACTTCTCCATCGTCCTTACAGACGTCAGCGTGCCGGAACCGGGCGTCGATCTCACTTCTGTGCGGTCGTACAACTCTCAGAACGTGACCTCCGGGGTGATGGGACCGGGCTGGCGGTCCTCCTGGGAGATCAGCGTCGAGCCCACCTCCGAGGAGGGGACTACCAACATCAGGTGGGGTGACGGCCGCATTGACCGATACGCCAAGCAGTCGGACGGCACTCTGAAGGCCGCTGCTGGCAACTTCACCACGCTGGTGAAGGACGCGAACGGATATCTAGCCACAACGAAGGATCGGACGAAGTACCGCTTCTCTGATTCTGGAGTTCTGCAGTCGGTGTCCGATTCGAACGGGAACACACTGACGGTCACCAGCGACTCAGGAGGGCGGGTTACGGGTGTCACGGACGGTGCCGGTCGGCAACTCGCGTTGGTCTACAACAGTTCCGGCCTGCTCACCAAGGTGACCGACCCGAAGAGCCAGTCCTTCTCGTTCGGCTACGACGTCAAGGGACGTCTGACGCAGGTCACTGAGCCCACCGGCGGGGTCATCGGTTATGCCTACGACGATCTTGACCGACTGGTGACGGCAACCGACGCGCTTGGCAACGTCACAATCACCAACGAGTACGACAACGCCTATCGGGTTGTCAATCAAACGGATGCGCGTGGCAAGACCTCCCATTTCTCGTACAACCCTGCTGGGCTCAACACCCAGGTGACGGATCCGCGAGGCCACACCACGACTTATGTGTACGACGATCAGACCCGCCTCGTCACCGTCACGGACCCTCTCGGGGCCCAGATCAACTACACCTACGACTCGGCCGGCAACGTGCTCACGATCAAGGATCAACTCGGTGGCCTGGTCAAGAACACATACGATGCGCGGGGCAACGTGCTGACGGTGACGGATCAACTGTCCCGCAAGACGACGAACACGTACTCCGAGGACCTTCTCACCTCCACGACGCGGCCTGGGGGAGCGACTCGACAGTACGTGTATGACGCGAACCGCAACCTGGTCTCCCAGACGGATGCAAGCGGCGGGGCCACGACGCTGGAGGTGTCCGCGCGCGGGCTCGTGACGTCATCCACTGACCCCCTCGGCCGCAAGACCTCCTACGCATACAACGCGCAGGGTGATCAGACGACACGGACGGACCCGATGGCCAGGACAACGACGTGGATCTACGATTCGCTTGGTCGGCCGACCAGCCAAACCACTCCGGCGGGACGCGTGACGCTTACGTCGTACGATGCCTTGGGTCACGTTACATCAACAACCGACCCGGGCGGCCACACCTCGGTGTTCGCCTACGATCTTGCCGGCCGCAGGACCTCGATGACGGACCCATTGGGCCACACCACAACCACTGAGCACGACGCCGCAGGTCTGCCAATCGCAGTCACCGATGCATCGGGTAACGTGACGCGCCAGTCGTACGATGACGCTGGCAATCTTCTATCCGCTACGGACCCAGAGGGCGCCGTCACCACTTACGGGTACGACGCTGCCGGACGCAAGGTCTCTGAAGCCGATCCGCTCGGCCATACGACGGCGATGCAATACGACCTTGTCGGCCGTCTCACGGGAACGACTGACCCGCTAGGCCACACCCAAGGCCTCACATATGATGCGGCCGGCCAGCTCGTGTCCGTAACCAACGGCGCCGGGGAAATCACCAGGTTCACCTACGACGCAGCGGGGCGTCAGACTGTCATCAAGGATGCTAACGCTCATTCGTGGACCCGTGCCTACGACGCTGAAGACCGCATCGTGAAGACGACTGATCCGAAGAACCGGGATACGACCTACTCCTACGATCTTGCCGGCCAGCGCAAGAAGACGGTGCTGGCAACGGGTCAGGAGATCGCATTCGGGTACGACGGTGCGGGGCAGCAGACGTCTGTCGACCCGGTAGGAGGGACGAGTGCGACCTATGAGTATTCCGCCGACGGCCTGCTCACCAGACGGGTTGATTCCACGGGCACGTTGAATCTCTCCTACGACGCGCGGGGCCTTCCGACTTCTGCCACAGACCAGTTGGGACGAACCGTCTCTTGGACCTACGACGACGCCAGTCGACTCGCCAGCCGCACCGTGATGGGGTCGACCACCACGCTACTGAGGGACGCTGTGGGAAATGTCACTCAGGCGCAAGACACGGCGGGCAATGCCTCCTGGACGTACAACAAGCGCAGTCAGCCTGTTTCGGCGACGCTTCCGAATGGCACGGCCCTTGTCAATGCCTATGACTCCGCAGGGCGCCTGACCGGTACGTCCTACTCCCGCTCGGGTTCGACATTGTGGTACGAGAATCTGACGTACGACGACGCGGATCGTATGGTGGGCCAAACCACGCCAGGCGACGATCGGGCGTTCGCATACGATGCGGCCAACCGGCTGGCCTCGGAGTCCCGCAATGGTCAAACAACATCGTGGACCTACGACAAAGTCGGAAACCGATTGACTGAGACATCCTCCGGTTCCACAGTGAACTACACCTATGACGTTGCGGACCAACTAGTGTCCGTTGGCCCGTCTGCTTTCACCTACGACGCGGCCGGAAACCTCACGAAGGTGACGTCCGGTGGTGCCGACACAACCTACGGCTACGACGTGCTGGGCCACCTTGCTTCGATCTCCGGCTCTGGCAAGAACTGGACGGTCGACGTGGATGCCGACGGGCAACTGCTTCGGTACGCCGGATCTGACTCCGGCGACTACCTCTATGACAGGACTTCCTCCGCCTATCAACTCCTGGGCGGCAGCGTGAATGGTCAGAGTTTCAGGTACCTGACAGGAGCACTTCCATATGCCCGCGACAAGCAACCCGGAACGGATGTTCTGATCGCTGATCACCTGGCGACTCCCCGCGGCTGGGCGAATGGCGCGGGAGTCCTGATCGGTGGACTTCAGGTCAACGCCTGGGGCGACAGTGCAACCACGCCCGACGACGTATTGGGTTTTGCGGGAGGAGCAAACCTTCCGACTGGAGCGACGCAGTTCGGCCTGAGGCAGTACGACGGGCTGACCGGGCGTTTCACGACCCCTGACCCGACGGGTACCCGGGAGGGCGAAGGTGCGTTTGGACCTTATACCTATGCCTCAGACGATCCACTGATGCGTACTGATCTCACGGGGAGTTGGAGCGTTTGGGGCGCTGCGAGTGCCGCATGGAAGACGGTCAAGACGGCGTTGAAGGTCAAGTCGGTCTATGACACTCTCGTGGACGTGAAAAAGACGGTTCAGACGGTTTGGTCGGACCTGTCCGGTTCAGGAGGAGCTTCGACCTCGCAGCCTAACCGGACCACTGGGTCCACTGCGCAGCCAAGTGCTGCCTCCGCCGGACGACTAATCAGTGGCGCGAAGACTGGTTATACCAAGGCCTACAACGATGCGGCTGGCGACATTCCCGATTCGGTTAGTGCATGCATCTACGGGTACACGAATGGTATGAACGCGGTCCAAGGGGACTTTCTGCCGAGGGGCGCGGATCTGGCTAAGGCAGCGATCTATACAACGCCCACACCAAGAGCAAACCTGTTCACTGCGGCGATCCGATTCGGCTCTGGCCTGTACTCGACCACCAACCAGATCAGGGCCGGGTACGCCGGCTGTTGATCTCGTAAGGGGTTGGCGCGATGGGCCGGTGAGGCACCCCCAAACCTGGGAAGAGATGGTTTGCTCCCGCCTATTGCAGGGCGGGTTATCGGGATCGACCCAGTCCTTCCCTCGACCGCCTGTGGCGCTGCCGAGTCCCGGGCATCATCGCTGAAGGGCCGCGCATCTGCCCTACCTCACCTCGTCCCGCGCACCAGCGCCGCCAGTTCCGCGGCCGTCACCCCGTACACCGTCGCCATCCGCCGCGGGTCCGGCGGTAACTCCGCGCCGGCCTCCACACGCTTCAACGCCGACCGCTCCAACCCCAGCTGTTCTGCCGCCTCGGCCTGCGTCCACCCCAGGGATTCCCGCAGGCGCCGCAGGTCCGCCGCATCCGCCGGTCCCGGTTGTTCGAGGTCGTCGAACCCCAGGCCCAGCACCTATGCCAGCCGCGCCTGGGTCGAGGCCTTGGGTGCCCTGGCCCCGGTCTCCCAGGCCTGCACGCTGGCCGCGCTCACCCCGACCCGCTGGCCCAACTCCGCCCGCGAGTAGCCCACGACCAGCCGGGCGTCCCGCAGCGCGTCGGCGCTGAAGCGGCGGTTACGGTGCACGACCCCGACCCTACGTGACCGTCCACTTCTTGCTGAAAACGTGCGCCCGGTAGCCCGGCACCGCCGGTGCCGTCAGCGACAACCTCCCGTACAACTTCTTGGCCTTGCCGGTGGTCCGCGGCGTCACCTTGCCGGACTTGCTGACCTCAATGCTCGCGTACCGATCATCACCGCCCTTCGCGCTCTCTTCTTCGTCGACCAGGTCACCGTCGAGGTGGCCGTCTGCCCGGCGTTGGTGACCACGGCCTTCTTGAGCAGCACGGTCTTGCCCTTGCGCTTGATCTTCTTCGGCAGTTTCGGCGACGCCACCGGCGCCGCGGGCGCACTGGGCAGTTTCATCGTCCCAGTCAGGTACCAGCCGATCCCCTTGGACAAGTCATATGCGGCCGAGGTCAGCAGGCAACTGCCCACTGTGATCGGAGCCGGGTAGGTGGTGCTGACCACCGCGAATGCCCCGGTCGCCGGGTCTTAGTTCTTGCCCGTCGCCTGCCCGCCGAGCTTCTCGGTGCCCGCCGACGACAACGCGGTGGTGCCGGTCAGCCGGCACTCGTTCGCGCCGTCCTTCAGCGCCACGTCGTACTGCAGGCTCAGGTCGACCTTGCCGATGCCGTCGAGCGTGCCGGTGATGGCCTTCGGGTTGACGGTGCTGCTGGCCCCGAGGAACAGATCGGTCAACGCCGGCCAGGTCTGCCCGGCCGCCGGGAAGTGCAACGCCCCGCCGGTGAACGTCCCGCCCTTCCACGACACCGCACCCTGCGAACCGGGCATCGGGTTCTCCCATGACCAGCAGTCGGCGGACCATCCAAGAAAGGGGATGCCGGGCAGTGCCCGGGAGCAACCAACTCGCCGCTTCGCCGATGGTCGGGCGGAGCTGTCGCCTTCGTGTCGGAACCCCCCGCGGACCGAGCGATGTCGACCCCGGGTCGGGAAGCGCGACCCCCGTCCTTCTCAGGCCGTCAGCAACTTCCTCGCCTTGCTTCCGCGCCGACGGCGGTCGTTGAGAGAACTGCGAGATCCGTGAGCGATGACGTTCAGCAGGCACTCAACCAGTCCCACCACTTCTGGGATCTGGAAGCGGCAGACCGCGCACTTGTCGACCCACGGAACCGTCAGGTGAGCCTCGCTCTTCTGGACCCAGACATTCCGGCCAGGGGAGTTGGCCGATAGGGAGATGTGCGACCACGGCCCGCAGTTGCGGCGGTTGCCGACCGAAACGCATGGTTGCTACCCCAGGAACCCCGACGGCGGATGACTCTGGTGGACGCCACCGTGGCCGTCGGCGAGTGCGTCAGGACGCGTTGGTTGCGTCGTTGATCACGCTGAAGCTCAGTTGCCACGCCTCATGAGTCGCACCGTTGACGCTCAGCCGCCACGTATAGCGACCTGCCGGCAACCCAAGACCGCCTACGTTGAAGGCCATCGGAAGGTCGATGGGAATCCCGGGTTCGATACCGGCGGGCCTGCCGACTTCTGTTCGTGCCTGCGCCCGTACCTCGGTCCCCTCGGAGTCGCTCACCGCATGACCGTCCTGGGTCAACAACTGCAGGTCCAACCGAATCGGGGCATTGGTCTGTTCCCAGGGAACCAGCAGGAGCAGTGCAATGGATGTACCTGGCGGAAGCCCAGGGCCGAAGAAGCGGCTGATGCCACCCGCGTTTATGAACAACTTGCCGTCGGCAACCTGAGTATGGTCACACAGCATGAGATGTGCGATCACGCGGTTCGTGTCTGATTCCAAGCTTCGTCTGGGCCCACGTGCTCGTTCGTGATCTGCCAGACCACCGGTCGCTCCTGGAATTCAGGGGTCTCTTCGATGTAGTACTCCACGGCGGGCTTGATGGCGGCAAGCAGGGACTCCCTGGAATCCTCTGCCACCGACAGTCCCGGCAGGTCGGGAGATTCGGCCCACCAGCCGTCGTCCTCTTGATGAATCACGATCCGGATCAGCAGCGACCCCTGCGTAAGGCCGGCGGGTGTGAGGCCGCTCCAGAGGCTGTAACTCCTGGTTGCGGTACTCATAGGCCGAGTATGTCAACGGCTTGTTGAGGTGTCAGCCCCACGTCTTTCTCCAAGATCTTCCGAACGAGGCCGGGGGGAATGGTGCTTTGGTCATGGAAAGCGAACACTAATCGTGGGTACTCCTCAGACACGAGGGTTCTGTGGGAACCCTGGGTGCGAACGATCCTGTAGTCCAGTGGCTCCCGGGTGCGAATCGCCAGCAACTTGCGGGCCTTCATGGATGGGTACTGCTGCCCGCTCATCTTCAGTCCGTCCCCCGGTCAGCGGCCCCCATTCCCATTCCGTCCTGATTCGATTCTAGGCGACAAGTGGAGGCGCCAGCGGGTGCTGTGGATAGCCAAACAGCTGCCGAAACCCCGCCCGGAAGTCGTGCCACGCGATCGACGGAACACCGCGCGCCCGTCTGTGCTCGGAGAAACCTTCCACCCAGGTCCCTGAACACCTACCCCGTCCCCCGAACCACGTTCGCCAGCTCCGCCGCCGTGACCCCGTACACCCGGCACATGCGCCGCGGGTCCGGCGGCAGTTCAACCCCGGCCTCGACCCGTTTCAGCACCGACCGGTCCAGCCCCAACAACTCCGCGGCCTCCACTTGAGTCAGCCCCAGCGCCTCCCGTAGCCTTCGTAGGTCCGCGGCATCGGCGGGCCCGGCAGTCTCGAGGTCCTCGAACCCGATCCCGAGCAGTTCAGCCAGCCGCCGCTGGGTCACGGCCCGCGGGGCACGTGCCCCGGTCTCCCAGGCCTTCACCGTGGCAGCACTGACCCCGGCCAGATCGGCCAACTGCACGCGGGAGTACCCGGCGACCTCCCGTGCCTCGCGCAGCGCGGCGGGGGAGAAGCGGCGGTTGCGGCGCACCCGGGCCTACTTGACCGTCCACTTCTTGGAATACGAGTACGGCTGGTAGCCCGGCACCGCCGGGGCCTTCAGCGACAGCTTCACCTTCAAGCGCTTGGCCTTGCCGGTGGTGGTGATCGTGACCTTGCCCGCCTTGCTGGTCTTCACCGAGGCGAACTTCTTCTTCGGGCCTTTTGTCTTCGTCGACCAGCTCAGTTTCGCGGTGGCCGTCTGCCCGGCGTTGGTGACCACGGCCTGCTTCAGAAGCACAGTCTTGCCCTTGGCTTTGATCGTCTTCGGGACCTTCACCGTCGCGGTCTGCGCCACCGGCGCGCCGGGCAGTTCCAGGGTCCCGGTCAGGTACCAGCCCATCCCTTGCGACAGGTCGTAGGCGGCGTTGGCCAGCAGGCACTGCCCGGACTCGGCTGGTTGGTTGTAGGAGGTACTCACCACCGAGAACGCACCGGTGGCCGGGTTGTAGTTCGAGCCGGAGGCCCCGCCGAGTTTCTCGTTGCCCTTCGAGGACAAGGCCACGCTGCCGGTCAACGTGCACTGCGAGATCCCCGATTGCAGCAGCACCTCGTACTGCATCGTCAAGTCCACGCGCCCATCAGCGTCGATGGTCCCGGTGATGTCCCGCGGGGTGGTGGTGCTGCTGGCACCCAAGTACAACCCGCTCAACGGCGGCCACGTCTGCCCCACCGCGGGGAACGACAGCGTGTTACCGGTCAGCGAGCCGGACTTCCAAGACACCGCACCGTGGGAGGTCAGGTACGTGTAGGACGGGGCGAGCTTCTTGGCCAGGAAGGTGTAACTGCAGTTCGGGACGAACGTGTCAGTCTGGCTGGACCCCTGCGCGCAGACCGTAAGGTCAACCTGCGCCGGCCCATCAGTCAGATCAACGGCTCCAGCGGGGGGGGTCCGGTAAAAGCTGTCAAGGCCACCGTTGCGGCCGTTGTGAGTCCGATGATGCGCATGGTGGCCCTCCCCGATTCCCTGGCTTCGAACGACTCTAGCGGCAGCCGGCATGTGGCAGACCCAGGAGGACAGATTGGGGGCGTCTCTCTAATCCAGCGCGACCGGCTCAACCCCGATGCCGGTTCTTCGGATAGGTCTCTTCCTGGGCCTGCCGGGATCCACGGTACGCGCTGGTGGGGGTGTGGGTGGGTGGTTCAGCGATGAGACAGCCCGCACCCATTGCGTCCGTCGACAATCCGCCGCGGGTTAGCCTTTCCCCATGGGGGTAGAGAGTCTCGGCATCGAGGGTGCGTGGCTGATCACTACCCGGATCCACGGCGATGACCGCGGTCTCTTCCTTGAGTGGTTCAAGGAGGACCCCTTTGTTGAATCCGTCGGTCACCCCTTCCACCTCGCCCAGGCGAACTGCTCTGTCTCCGCACGTGGGGTGTTGCGTGGTATTCATTACGCAGATGTCCCGCCGGGCCAGGCGAAGTACGTCACCTGCGTCAAGGGCCGCATCTTAGACGTTGTTGTCGACATCCGCGTCGGTTCCCCGACCTTCGGCCAGTGGGAGGCAGTCCGCCTCGACGAGGAGTCACGAAACGCCGTCTACATCTCCGAAGGTCTGGGGCATGCGTTCCTCTCGCTTGAGGATGGCTCGACAGTCGTCTATCTATGCAGCGAGCCCTACGCGCCGACACGTGAACGCGAGATCCACCCGCTCGACCCCTTCGTCGGGATCGAGTGGCCGCTGGCGCGAAACGAAATGGAGCTCAGCTCAAAGGACAGTGCAGCCCCGTCGCTAATAGAGGCACAGGCGGCAGATTCACTTCCATCCTTCGATCAATGCGTCACTTACAGATCCACCCTGGCGGACGCCGGATCCGCACCCATCGACACGAGTCCGGCCAGATAATTCCCGTAACCGCTCTTTCGCAGGGGTTCCGCTAGTCGAAGCAGTTGTTCGTCGTCGATCCACCCGTTGCGCCAGGCGATCTCCTCCAGACATCCGATCTTCACGCCTTGCCGGTCCTCCATGACGCGCACATACTCTGAAGCATCGTGCAGCGACCTGAAGGTCCCGGTGTCGAGCCAGGCGGTTCCCCGTGGCAGCACTGAGACGTTGAGTTCCCCGCGCTTCAAGTAGTGAGCGTTGACCGCCGTGATCTCAAGCTCCCCTCGGGCAGAGGGCCGAATGCTCTTGGCCACATCTACGACATCGGGGCCGTAGAAGTAAAGCCCCGGCACGGCGAAGTTAGACCGCGGCGTGGCCGGCTTCTCTTCGAGGGACACCGCTCGACCATCCGCGTCGAACTCGACCACGCCGTACTCACTGGGATTGCGAACTTGATAGGCGAAGATGTGCCCACCTTCAGTCGCGGTCAGTGGCCGTAACTGCCGACCGAGGCCGGATCCGTGGAAGATGTTGTCGCCCAACACAAGCGAGGCGGAGTCCCCATTCAAAAAGGCTTCCGCGAGCAGGAAAGCCTGCGCCAACCCCTCGGGTCGTTCCTGCACGACATACTCGAAACGAACCCCGATCTCGGAGCCATCGCCGAGGAGGCGCTGGAATGAGGGCTGGTCCTCGGGTGTCGTGATGATGAGGATTTCCTTCAGCCCAGCGTGCATCAGGGTGGAAATCGGGTAGTGGACCATGGGCTTGTCGTACACAGGCATCAGTTGCTTGCTGACACCTCGTGTGATGGGCCAAAGTCGTGATCCCGTACCACCTGCTAGAACGATCCCCCGCATAGCGGCAGTCTGGCATGCGAGGGACGGGCCTAGAATCGAGGGCAGCCAGAGACAACGGGGGAATTATGCGGATCTTGGTTACGGGCGGCGCCGGCTTCATCGGCTCGAACTTCGTGCGGCGCACGCTTACGGACTTCTATCCGGAGTCGGCTGGAGCGCACGTCACGGTGCTCGACAACCTGACGTATGCGGGTCGGTTGGAGAACCTGGAGCCGGTAGCCGACTCCAGTCGCTTTTCCTTTGTGAAAGGCGATATTTGCGACGCGGATCTCCTTCGACAAGTCGTGCCCGGGCATGACGCCGTGGTGCACTTCGCGGCGGAGTCGCACGTGGACAGGTCGATCACCGGACCGGGTCCGTTCTTCATCACCAACGTTGTCGGAACGCAGACGCTGCTGCAGGTCGCACTAGAAGAGGGAGTGGAGCGATTCCTGCATGTAAGCACCGACGAGGTATATGGCTCGATTGACGAGGGCTCGTGGACAGAGGAGTCCCCTCTACTTCCCAACTCTCCGTACAGTGCCTCGAAGGCTGCCTCGGACTTGGTGGTTCGGGCCTACCACCAGACCTTCGGGATGGATGTCGTCACAACACGCTGCTCGAACAACTACGGGCCGTACCAGTTCCCCGAGAAGGTCATCCCGCTGTTCATCACGAACCTCATGGATGGTCTACCGGTGCCGCTATATGGGGATGGTCAAAACGTTCGCGACTGGTTGCATGTAGACGACCACTGTCGAGGAATCACCACGGCTCTCGCGCGGGGCAAAGCCGGTGAGACCTACAACATCGGTGGAGGCACGGAGTTGAGCAACCGGGCACTGACTGAGAATCTTCTGGATCTGATGGGTGTTGGCTGGGAGATGGTTCGCCAAGTCGAGGATCGCAAGGGTCATGACCGGCGGTATTCGGTGGACTGGTCGAAAGCTGCGGAGCAGATCGGCTACGCGCCAGAGGTATCTCTGTCTGAGGGTCTCGCAGGGACTCTGCAGTGGTATGGAGACAACCCGGAGCGGTGGCGTCCGCTAAAGCAATAGGGCCGCAGACTCTGACTTGGCGCAGCTTTGACCCAGGCCTGGTGCTGAATGCCGTCGACGTGACCAAGTTCGGCAACCCGCTTCGTCGTGCGCATGCCCTATCGTCCGCTTGTCATTTCAAAGCCCGTCCAGGCGTGTCCCGCTCTCAAAGGGCCCGAACCCTCAAGCGGGAACCGATCCCTAAGGTCCGGCGCCGGCCGGCAGTCGCTATATTTCGGGTTATGCGGGGGGGCAGGTTCACTAGAGTGACACGCTATGCCGAGTACTTGTACAACTGGCTGGTGCGGGAACTGCCACATGGTTTGGACTTCTCAATGCGTGCCAAGAGTGCGCGAATAGGGACGGCCGGGAGCACCGGTTACGCGCTCACATCGAAGAAGGCGCTTCGCAACATTCTCAAGGGGATTGAGATCACCCGCGACGATGCATTCTTGGATATCGGATGTGGTAAGGGCGGAGTCATCTGTTTTGCCGCTGACTACGAGTTTGGCTACATCACTGGAATCGACTCGGAGCCTTGGCTCGTTGAGCGTGCTGCCAAGAACATCAGGGTCTTAGGGCTTGAGGACCGCGTGAAGGCGGAGTTGGCAGACGCCCTTGATTTCAGTGACTACGGGCAATACAACTTCTACTTCCTGTTCAATCCATTCGACTCCGACACGTACGACCAAGTCGTTGAACGGATCGCAACGCAGATGCGGGCATCGTCGCGTCCTGTTTGGTTGATCTGTTACGGCGACTCAAGTGAACGAGCCATCAGAAATGCGGCCGTCTTCGAACTCATCCGGTCCGACGTCTGCCCGTACCGCGGAAACGACATACGCATTTGGCGTAGTGAACTGGGTCCGTCATGATCTCCGCAATCGTCCGAATGCCCATCTCGGCCGGTTCGTGGAGCTGCAGATGCAGCGGCATGGTGCGTGGCTCCGCTGAGGTCGAGGAGGACTTCATTGTCTTCGCTACGGCAGGGGGAGTCACTGCCAGCGAAGCCGCAGAAGTCGAACTACATGAGTTCCGCCTTGAGATGTGGCGTCCAAGGGCAATGCGCTGGGTTCCGTCGGGTCTTGGCAGACACTTCGCAGTGTGGTCGCTTTTGCATTACCTTCGGGTCCTAAGGAACCGCGGTCTCGCAGTGCTGCTCATCTGGCATGAAGATCGTCTGGTGCACCACACCTGCCTGATACCGAAGTGGTGGCGCTGGCCGTTCATGAAGAGCGGAGATGTTCAGATATCAGATATGTATACCGACGTGGCCTATAGGGGTCAAGGACTCGCGACCTATGCGGTGCGCCTTCTGGTTGACTCCGTTGATAGGTCAACGGTCGTTTGGTATTCAGCAAGGGAAAGCAACGCTGCCTCACTGGACGTTGCGGAAAAACTGGGAATGCATGCGGTCGGTACAGCGCAGAGGACCACACGGCTGAGGAGTCGCCTCCTCGGACAGTTGAGAGTCACATCTTGGAAGGGCGAGGTTGCTAGGGCTTGGGTCAAGTGAAAGTCGCTCCTGACTGAATACGTTAGGCTGAATTGAAAGGGGGAGAAGTTGTTGAGTTCATTGCTGCGTCGGAGAACAGTTCCGCTCACTGTGAAACGCCCGCTTTCGCTTGCTGCTCCCGCCGTCCTCTCGGTCGGTTGATCGTGGCGGAGGACGTGAAGTCGGCGTGGACAGCAACGTCGTCGCCCTTGGTTTCGGTCATAATGCCCACCTTTCAGAGCGAGCAGTTCATTGATGCAGCTGTACGATCTGTGCTGGCGCAGAGCGTGCCGGACTTGGAGCTGCTGATTGCCGATGATGGGTCGACAGATAAGACCACCGAGATCATCGGGTTGTGGCAACAAAGAGACAACCGCGTGCAACTGGTCTCGAATCAGCGTCTGGGCGGTCCAGGTCCCGCTCGCAATGCCGCAATCTCACACGCCCGTGGCTCATTCATTGCGTTCTTGGACAGTGACGATGTGTGGTTCTCGGAGAAACTTGCAGTGCAGCTCCAGAGCATGAGTCGAACCAGTGCAGGTCTCTCATACACGGGCTATAGACGGATTGATGAGATGGACCGGCCACTCAGCATCGTCAGGCCACCGGACTCTGTCACCCGTGAAAGGCTTCTCAGGAGTAACGTAATTGCTTGCTCCACGGTGATCTACGACCGCCGCAGACTTGGTCTTCGATTCATGCCGGAGTTGGCGCGTGGTCAGGACTACGCCATGTGGCTTGAACTGCTTCGATCCGGTGCGGCTTCGGGTGTACCTGAGCCCCTTGCACTTTATCGAGTCAGGTCCGAGTCGGTTTCTTCAAACAAGTGGAAGTCGGCGAACTCCATCTGGGACGTCTACAGGGAAGCTGGTGTGACCTCGAGAGTGAGGTCCAGTTGGTATTTCGCGCACTATGCAGTCCACGGGGTTAAACGCCGCCTCCGGGAGTTGCGCCGATACCCATGACACCTTTCAAACGAACACTGCCTATCGAAAGCCCCCGCCTGAGGCTCCCAAGAGAGAGGGCGTGATGAGCCTTCATGTATGACGAATCCCGCGGGCCGGGGTTAGCGCCTGAATTCGGCTGCCTTTTCATCGTGATCGGATATCAGCGCTCGGACTTGGTACTGGGCTTCCTACGCTCATTGCTCGGTCAGGAGAGGTCCACCTGGCGTTGTGTGGTGGTGGATAACGACGCGTCCAACGGGGACATACGGGCTGTTGCTGAGAGCGTCGCTGACGCCCGCGTCGCATACGTAGCGGCGAACCAGAATCTCGGCTATTTCCCAGGGGCCGATTTAGGCCTGCGGACTTGGAGAGCCGCCGGACGCGCAATGCCAGACTGGGTTGTTATCTGCAACCAGGACCTTGTTCTCCAGACTGATTTCGTTTCGCGACTGGGTGACTTCGAGCCCGAGGTTCAGGATCGTGTGTGGTGCTTGGCGCCTCGTGTTCTCGACTCAACAACCAACGGGGACTCGAATCCCTACATGGTCACCCGACCATCCATAACAAAGCAGCTTGCAGTCGCGCTTCTGAGTCTGAGTAGCAGGAGTTATTCGATCTTGGCTGCTCGGTACGACCGGAACGAGGTACAACGTGCGGAACAGAGAATCCAAGAAGGCGAGCGGGAGATCTACGCGGCCCACGGCTCATTGATATGTGTGAGTAGTGCCTTCTTCGATGCAGGAGGCACTATCAATCGCCGGCGGAGGCTTTTCGGAGAGGAGGTCTTCCTGGCGGAGCAACTGGCTCGTTCTGGAGCGCGCACCTTGTACCTGCCTTCGCTGCGCGCAACCCACGAGGCGCACGCGACGACCGAGCATTCCGACATCCGGGATGCGAAGGCGATCATGGCGGAGCGCCGTGCAGCGAGTTGGGGAATCGTGGGGGAACTCCTGAGGGCAAGACTCCGCCGCACCGGTAACTGACGTGAGTCAAACATCACCGGTCGGCATTGAATCGATGAACAACGGAGGAAGACGGGAACTGGCAGCTTCCACTGCCGCAAGCACCGCCCTCATGTTTGTGCTGGGCAAGTACGTTGCGAATGCCTTTGGACCAGTTGGTGCTGGCTACCAAGGAGGGTTCAACAGTGCAGTGACGGTGGCTGCCAGTCTGGCCCTCTTCGGAACCACCACATCAGTGCCTGCATATGCGGCCAGGTTCGCGCAACAGGCAGTGGAACTGACTCGCAGACTCGTGCGCCTGCTGGCCGTGACCGTGTTGGCGGCCACACCTGTGTTATCGCTTCTTATTGCACCAGTGCTGCATCCGACATTCAGTGCGGGAGTTCTGGCTCCCGCGTCTTTTCTGGCGCTTCTCGCGGCAACTGCTACTCCCCTCTCCCGCACAATGCTGTCCGTCTACGGGTCTTCCAGGGATGTGGCCTTGCAGCAGGTCATCTACTCTGCTGTTTCAGTTGCAGTCACCGTAGGTCTCCTTGATGCTTTTGGCCTTGCCTACCTGCCCCTATCACTCGCGACTGGGATGGTGGCGGGCCAGACTCTAGCAACCGTCGTGCTCCGTTTTTGGAGTGGACCGACTCGAAAGATACTCGCACACGGCAAGAACCAGGGACCTCCCACGCAAGCCCTGCTTGCTTACTCCTTCCCGTATTTCGTTACTGCATCGTGTGGACAACTGGCATTCGCCGGTCTCCCATACGTTGTGCTCGCACTTGCGGGGGCAGAGGTAGCCGGGCTCTTCCGATCAGGTCTCTCCGTCTCCCTGGCAGCATACGGGGTCCTTTACACCTCTGTATTGTTCAATCTCTACCCCAGGCTGGCTAGCGCGAAGACACGAAGCGTTGTCTCAGAACACCTCTACTCTGAGGTACGCGTCATTCTCAAGTGGGGCTCTATCGCCGCTGTATGCATTGCTGTCTCTGCGCCCTTGTTGTTGTGGCTAGCTTTCTCGAAGGAGTTCGTGGTCGGTTCTGCGTGCTTGGCTTTCCTTTCGGTGGCAAGCGTGCCAAGACTGCTCACGAGCGTTAACACAATGACGCTCATGGCGTCTGGTAAGCGGCGAGGGATGCTTGTCACGGAACTAAGTGCCGGCCTTCTGGTCATGATTGGCGCCTCGATAGCTGCAATAGCCAAGAGCGAGACAGCCATCGGGTTCGCGTTCCTGATATCGTCACTGGTTGGACTCGGGGTTGCAGAGACCACGACGAGGCGCCTGACGTCCCACTCAGCTCTACTCTCTATTCGACGTATGCCTGCCATCGGCTGGTGGTCGGCTGCGGCCGGGCTCATTGGCTCCTTCGGAGGCTTGATCTGGGCCATCACTTTCGGTGGGTGAGAGGTGAGTAAGAATCACGGGTCGGGCGGTCACCAGGTGATCACCACCCCAATCTCGTTCCTGTGTTCTCGCGAAGATCGCCACAAAGGTGAACGCGCCGATGAATGACAGGATGACGTTCGCGAAGATTGTCATTACCTGGGCCACAGACATGAAGATGAGGGCGTAGGCAAAAGAGACAACCACGCCTGCCTTGGACGACCCCGCACCTGCAAGCCGATAGCAGCGTCCGACAATCCATCCGCAGCCAAAGAACACAACGATCTGTCCAACCACCCCGAAGTCTTCCTGAGTATTTCTGAACATGGTGTAGACATTCGTCGCTTGCGACTCCCCCGGAAGGATCACAAAGTCCGAGTAGGCTTTGGTCGCAGCGCTGTCCGAGCCCGTCACCGCGCCCAACCCGGCAACGCTGGACGCACCCCAGTTCATAGTCGCCTCAACCCCGGCCTGACTTACCTCCCAGGATGCGAATGCAGGCAGAGAGAACAACAAATAGGAGCGGACTCGCTCTGTCCCTATTTGCACATTTTCGCCCGAGAATGAGCCGAGGCGCAGGACGCTGAGCGCGACGAAGCAAGCAACGACGCTAGCCACTGCAAGGATGGCCGTACCCATTCGTTTCGGAGTCAGTGCTGGAGCACGTCCATGGACGACGACGAACGTGGATACTAGTGAGCTGAGCACGCAGGCCGAGGCGTAGAGAAACACAGCCTTCTGGGTTGTGATGATCGCGTAGGGCAGGGCGCTTGCGATCGGGACTAGTAGGTACAGGAGCCGCGCTCTTGTCCGAGTAATCAGGAAACCGGCCGGCGCGACTAGGCAAATGGCGTAGACGACGGCAAGGCTCGCGGAAACCAACGGACCTAATTGGAGCTCACCGGCGTAGTTCGCGCGTGCAGTCTGGTTGGAGATCGAAGCGACCTGATCGGCTAAGCCACTGCCAGAGACCGCTGCGCCTTCTGGCGCGGCGACGAGGGCAGCAGTAGTACCTGCCGCAATCCCCGCAAACATGGCGTATCGAAGTACACGGGGGTAACTCGTGGGAAAGGTGCGACGACCCGGATAGAGCTTGGCACTTCCCGTCTCTGGAGAGTGAAGCGGGTTGGCCAGGTAAGCGGCGATGCAAAATGTTGTTACGCAGGCAATCGGAATCAAAAGCGGGCCGAACGATACGAATGTATGCGGCACAACCAAGAGACACGCCATCAGTATTAGAGCCCAGTAGCCGGCCATAATACGGGAGGGTTCGAAAAGGCGCCCCCGAACGAAGACCAGTAGTACTAAGAGACTGATGGCCAGGAGTAGAAAGCCCGTCATGCTATCGATACCCCCAGCTGTACTGTCCACGTGGTCCGATCTGACAACTTCTTTCCCGCCTGTGCTCGAGGGATGGGACTGTCATGATGGGCATACACGTGAGTGGCTGATCGCCGTGGGTACCCGGTGGCACAGGGGGCTTCCGGTCGGCTCGCCTTCCGCGACCAGTTGAGCGTTCCGTGTGGCCCCTGCCCGGGGGGCGCGTACCCCGTACGGGTTCTCCGCTGCCTGAGACAGTGGGTCGACGCACCATCGGCCCGGGCGCCATTCACCAAGCCGCGCCGGCAAGAGCTGATCGACATGGTCACCTCGCATGCTTGGCTTCTCCAACTTGACGGCGAAGCAAGTCTCTGTTGCCCAGCAAGAGTGATTCGTCGGCCTCACTCCAGCAGTCAAGGATTCGTCGCAGGTTAGCGACCTCCCTGAGTAGGCTGTCTTGCACGAGATGTGAGCCTTCTGACTCGCATGCCCTTCGGAAACCGCGCGACAGAATTACTCTTGAGGAACTGAGACGAACATGCTCTCCGAGTATGCAAGTGGGACTAATCGGACCCTGGCCCGCAGGTGCGATACCACCAAATCCGAAGGGCAAGCTCGTTTCCGTGAAACGCCTTGCCAGGAGTGGAACCAGGCCGCCTGACACTAACTCAAACATGAAGTCCAGCCTCATTTCGATGTGGAGATCGTTCAGTCCGACATGCATCTCGTCAATGCCCGGGCAGGCGAGGATCTCATCGATCCGAGCCACTGCTGAGGAGGTCTCGAGCAATAGGCAGGTACGTGCTCGTCCAGCAACGGCGTCAACGAATAGCCGTACCTCATCCGCGGTGCGGAACATCGGGAGCATGATCAAACCTGCTCCCCCAGCTAGGCTTTGTTCGATCTCACCCAGGCTGCCGGGGTGCCAAGGATTGACTCGCACCATTAGATGGCCAGTGCCTACCTGTTCTGCCATCAAGGGGATGTCGCCAATCGAGTGATTGGAGATCAGGGTGTCTCGCAGGGCCTGACGCTTAGCTTTGCCCCTCGTCTCCAAGTCGACCATGATGCGGTCGACGCCAGCCACAACGCACATCGAAGCGAACTGGGGGTCGTTAGTTATCTGTATGAACTTCACTCAGCCTCCAGGTAGGTCGTAAGAAGGTCGGCGACGGTCTCCCGGCGTCTTGCCACACGGACCTCCATTCCTGCGGAAACCTTCAAAACAGGCGGGCTTGGAAGAATGAAGGGTGGCTTCATGACCACTGAGTAGGAACCGACGTTCTCGTACATAAGGAGATCGCCCACGCGTATGTCGACCTCGGCGTCAAAGGTGAGCACATCCGACTCGATGCAGGTGAACCCGGCGATATCGCAAGCAGGGCCCGCATCGGCTCTTCCCTCCGTCAGAACCCGCATTGGGAGGCTCCGTTGTTTCGCGTACGGGGAGATGTTAAAGAGGCTGCCGTCGACGACGGCCACTCGCCTTTCGCGGATCTGGCGGATGTCAATGACTGTGGTGACGAAAGACATTGCGTCCGCGACTAGAGCCGTGCCTGGTTCAATGATCAATCGCGGGGAGCCGTCTGTCGTCCCGAATTCCTCTCGCATCCTTCGCGCCACAACTGCGGCGTAGTCGCCGAATTGAGTGGCTGAGGTGCCTAGGCGACTTGCGAATTCGGGGGTCAATTCCCCGTACATCCCTCCTCCAACATTGAGGTATTCTGGCGGGGCCTCTGGGAACACTGCGGCAGATGTTGTCAAGAGCCCATCGATCCGAGTGCGAAAACTCTCGATGTCGCGATTTGGGAAATGACAGTGTAGACCTCGAAGAACGAGTCCTTTGTCTCGGCGCACCTCGGAGAGGATCTCTTGGAAGAGTCGTCCCTCTATGTCGATCCCAAATCGCGAAGTCTCCCCGGGATTCAATTCGAAGTTGATTCTCAGGCCGAAGGCGCACTCCTCCAGATCCTGCATGTCGCGGAAGTCCTGGAGCATTTGCCAGTCACGCGCGCTGTCCAACTGCACGAGGGCACCTGACGTCATGGCGTCCACGAAACTATCGCTTGACTTGTTCGGTCCGTTGTACACCACCATGGAGGGCAGAACCCCATAGAGACGTGTCATCTCCCACTCCATGGCGGACACAACTTCGGCCATCCCTCCAAGCCGGTGCACCGTGCTACAGACGTCGGGCATGTAGTTGGTCTTGTACGAGTAGGCGATCTTGGTGTTGGGATACTCCGAACGGAAGGCTGAGTCCAGCCGCTCGAAGTTGGAGGACAGACTTTCCTCCCATAGGACGTAGAAGGAAGGACCGTGAACTCGGCTTAAGTCCCGCAGGAGTCCATGTGCAGAGGAGATGGAGTTCACTCCGGCTCCATCTCGATGACACTCTTCCGGGAGAGGACCACCAGTGTTGTCCGGGCAAGGATTCCTAGGTCGAGCCACATCCCTCGTTTTGCGTAACTATCCAAGTACCGATTGTCAAAGACAATCTTGGTGTCCCACGAGAAATCGTTTCGTCCGGCGACCTGCGCCAGGCCCGTTACACCCGGCCGAATAATGAAGCGGCGCAGGGTTGCGGGCGTGAAGTCGGCTATATCGCCCAATTCCCCGACCACGGGTGGTCGGGGGCCCACCAGGCTCATGTCGCCCCTGACGACATTGAAGAGCTGAGGCAGTTCATCGAGGCTAAGGACCCGGAGCAGCCGGCCGCTCCGGGTCACGCGCGGATCGTCATGGTAACTGAAAAGCCCTGTGCCGATGTCCTGTGCGCCGACCACCATTGTTCGGAACTTGAATACCTTGAAGACGCGAAGATTCTTACCAAGGCGCTCCTGACGAAACAGTATTGGTCGTCCTGTGTCCAGCAGAATCAGGACCGCGATTGCACCCATTGGCACCGAAAGCAGGGCGATAGCGAGCATCGAAATGACGAGGTCCGCGGTTCGCTTGGCAGCAAGGCTCCGGCGCGATAAATGCGGCGGAAAGGAGCCCTGCACGAGACGGTTCACTGGGCGCTTCCGTAGATCGCAGTTATGGGGACATGCGACGACGGGTGTCTCCCATCGACTGTCGCATGGTATGTCTTGAGCAAGGATGCGGTGATGCTTCCGAACCCGCCCGTGCCTACAGAAAGGCGATCAACGGATCCTATAGCCCGCACTTCGGCGGCGCTTCCACATACGAACAGTTCATCGGCGATTAGTAGTTCCGTGCGGTCGATTTCCCTCACCTCGTGGTGAATGCCCTGCTGTCCAGCCAAAGATATGAGGATGTCCCTTGTGATTCCTTCGAGAACGCCACTTGACAGTGGAGGAAAGACAATGGCCTCGTCGCGAACAAGTGCCAAGGAAGACCCTGGAGCCTCACTTACTTTGCCTGTTGCCGACAACAGGATGGGGACGTCGAAGCCGGCATTCCGCGCGTCGAGCATGGCGTAGCGACCGCTGACATAGTTGGCGCCTGTCTTCACCCGAGGGGGCATAGAGTCGTCCGCAATTCGGCGCCAAGAGGAGACAGTGGCCTTGAGTGCCCACCCTGTTTCCGCTTGCACTCTGTGCGCCGGGATTGGCGCGATTAGCAGTTCGGTGGACATGGGATCGCTCCAGGTGCCAACCGAGTCAGCCATACATATAACCCGCAAGGAGATGTCTTCATAGAGTCGCGACGCCTCCACAACCGCACGCATGGCCTCCAGAGTTGTCTCGTCTGAAGGTGCGATATTAAGACCCATGATTCTTGCGGACTCACGGAGACGCCTGAGGTGTCGGTCGACCGCTACTAGGAAGATGTCTGAAGCATCCTCATTCCAGTAACCCCGGACACCTTCGAATACGTTCAAACCGAATTGGGCGGTGGCCGATAGTGCGCTGACCTTGGCCTTCGATAGAGGAACCACCGCGTCCTTGAACCAAACGAGCCGATCGTCCATCGCAGGATGAGTCATGACAAATCCCTAATTTGGCGGGTAGGGCGAAACACCGGAGTAGCGCCGAAGCAGGGCTTTGAGTCGAAATGGACATTCCAACGCCGATCCAGACAGGGCCAGGCAAACGGCTTGACCGTCCATCGAAATCCATTCTTGGAGGCATCTGTTCTCATGCACAGGCCATCTCTGAAGTCCCTGTCAACTGTTCGCGCGCCAACGGCTGCACGATCACCGAACCCGCGCCATCTCCAGTCGGCTCGGTGAACCTCACCTGCACCGGCACGTTCTCCCGCGGTCGCAGCGTCACCCCCAACACAGCCGATTCCCGTCCCTGCTCCACGAACTGCTGCCAACTGACTGACTTCCCAGCGACCCGCACGTCCACGACCTCGGCTCCATTCGGGAGGTGGAACTGCGCCAAGACAAGGTTGATCGTGCCCTCGCGCCCGAGGGACGACCTCATGTATTCAGGTGGAAGCTCACCCAACGGAATCGCATTCTCCAGCTCCACCGTCACAGTCGACCTCACACGGTTGTCCGTGTTCGGGCAGCGACCGACCTCGTAAGTCAACGAGCGCTCGAGGTATGCATCGAGCTTCGACCCGGAGGCGTTCAACACGACGAACTGCACGTTGTGGCCGTCAGCAACTGAGAGCGAACCACCAACGCCGGCGTCCACCAACTTCTTCTCAACTTGCGGGTTCGCGGACCACACCACGATTCGGCCGTCTGCAAGCCCACGACCGAGTGCTTCAGCCATTGCCTGTGGGTCTGGAGCCTTGGTCGCAACGCCAACGGCAGCCCGCACGATCGCGGCCTGGTATGCCTTACGTTCGGAGGCCTTGGCTGCGGTTGGGAACTGCTCATAGATGCCCTTGACCGCGAAGTCAGCCAGCTCGTCACCGTCGAGAGACTCGCCGTTTGGCAGTGGAACCCGTTGGCCTGAGGCCTCGACCAAATCCCCGAGGGCGACCACATCTGCTGCGAGTGCACCGTCGAGTTCCTCGCCGGTCTTCTGCTTCCAGGCCGCGAGCCAGATCTTCGCCGTGTCGGGGAAGTGGGGGGACAGGTTCATGTTGCCGCGCAGGATCGGGTCGTCCCGGTATCGCTTCTCGAACCCTTCGCTCAGGTTGTCCGGCAGGCGATCCAGATCCGGTATCTCGGTGTTGCTGCCCACCTGATCGACGGTGATGTTCCCGTTTCTGGCGGAGAGGATCGCGTAGGACCCCATGAAGCCCCCGGTGCCGCGCGCCTCGTTCGGGTTCAGGATACCCACGAAGTAGCGCTTCGCTTTCTGCCCCCCAAGCATCGGTCCGGCTATCTCCCCGAAGGTCACGCCAGCGTTCAATGTTCCCTGCAGTGTCGTCAGTTCCTCGGTGTAGTCCTGGGCGGCGGTGCGGACTTGGGGGAGGATGCCATCCTGCGGGGCAGCTTCCACCGTGGCGACAGCGGTATCGATGCCGGGCTGGGCCTCCTGCATCGCTGGAAGGGCTGATTCGATTGCGCCCACGTCGATCTGCCCTTCCTTGATGAGCGTCGAGGGGTCCAACACATTGAGTTGCTCGGTCAGGGGCTGCAGCGCCACGAGGGCCTGGTCGAGCGAGGTGGCCACCGCTTGGACGGTCTTAGGCGTGTTGCCCAGACCTGGGATTCCCGCGGCCACGTTCCACAGCGGACCGTTGACCCGCTCGTCCGCGCGGTTGGCTGCATCGCTGGCGGCGGTGACGAAGGTGCGTGCCTGCTCCGGCTGTCCAGCAGCCACCGCGTCACGCGCAGCGACCAGGCTGTCCCGTGCGACAGTCATCTCGTTGACTGCGGTGCGAGCGGACAGAGCGAACCAGACAATCAGGCCCAGTAGGAGTGCAAGTACTGCCAGCAGTCCGATCCAGATCCCTCGTCGGGCCGACGAACCGGACATCAGACGTTCTGCGGCGTCTCGTTGATCACGACGCGCTCGGTCTTGCCCGCCGTTTCCTTCGAGTCGTATCCGTAGCCGTACTCGTATCCGTAGCCGTACTTCTTGCGTTTCTTCATCGGAACGAAGTTGAGCACCGTACCGAGCAGGCGCGCGTTGACCTGGCGCAGGGCGTCAACGGAATCTTCCACGTGCTCGATCCGCGTCTCACCTTGGCGCGCGATGAGGATAGCACCATCGGCCGCGGTAGCCAGGATCGCCGCGTCGGTGACCGGAAGAAGTGGGGGTGCGTCGATCACCACAGTGTCGTAGCGTCCCGCGAGGGTTGCCAGAAGCTCGGCCATCTGGTGGGAGCCGAGCAGTTCGCTGGGGTTGGGTGGGATAGCGCCGGCAGCCAGAAAGTCCAGCAGGCCGCGTTGCCAGTGAATGACTGCGGTCTCCGTGGTCGCCTGGCCGATGAGGATGTCGGTGAGACCCTTCGACCCGTCGACTCCGAGGTACTCGGCGACCTTGGGCCGACGCAGATCCGCCTCCATGAGCAGGACCTTCGAGCCTGCCTGTGCCAGGGCGATGGCTAGGTTGCAGGCGGTAGTGGACTTGCCCTCGCTGGGCAGTGAGGAGGTGATGACCACGGTCTTCGGAGGATTGTCGACGTCCACGTACTGCAGGTTCGTGCGGATGCTGCGGAAGGCCTCCGCTCGTGGGGTGCCGCGCAGGGTGACCAGGGGGCTGGACTTCGCGTCGGGGTCGTAGGTGACTACACCCAGCGGCGTTGAGCCGGCTGCCTGCTCCAGGTCTTCGACGGTCTTGACCGAGGTGTCTAGGGTGTGGCGCAGGACCGCGACTCCAACGCCGACCAGTAGGCCCAGGAGTAGGCCGAGCATGACGTTGAGGGAGGTGCGCGGGGAGACCGGGCTGGTGGGAACCTCAGCCGGCTTGATCACGGTGGCCTGGACCGGGACCTGGTTGGCCTTTGTGTCGGCGCCCTCCAGCCGGGCGATCTCCGCGGCGAACGAAACAGCGACGGCATTAGCGATCTTGGCCGCCTGGGTAGGGGAGGTGTCAGTGACCGGGACGTTGAGCAGGACTGTGTTGGGCGGCGTCTGGGCCGAAACCTGGGGGGCGAGTTGGGTGTAGGTCGTGTCGAGGCCGAGTTCCTCGATGACCGGGTCTAGCACGGCGGGGGAGTCGACAACATCGACGTACGACTTCACCCTCTGCTGGACGAATAGGCCACCCGAGTAGGCATCGCCCGCGGCGCCGCCGGACTTCACAGACACGAACAGTTGCGACTGAGCCTGGTACACCGGGGTCATCGCCAGGGAAGCGCCCAGTGCGATGAGTGTGCCGACAACTGTGGCGATGAGGATCAGTGGCCAGGAGCGGCGGACAATCCCGAGGTAATCGTGCAGAGTCAAGGTTCCCCCTAGATGCTTGAAGCCAATCTACCCGAGGACTCTCGGGCGCAGACGCCGGTCAGCGAAGATCGACCTTTGCGGACAGCGCGACGTGTTCGCCAGCCAGTGCGAGCAGTTCCATCGCGGCGCGGCTGGCCTGGCACGAGCTGCCCCACGACTCCTCAAGCGCGACCACATCCAGGGGAGGAACCTCGACGTGCGTGATCAGCGGGTGCAGGGGCCGCTGGCCCGTCTCTGCTTCGCTGGAGAGGACCTCGTGGAGTTTCTCGCCCTCGCGCAGGCCGGTGTACTCGATGTCGATATTCCGGCCGGACTTCTCGATCATGTGCCGGGCAACGTCCTCGATGCGGACAGGCTCGCCCATGTCGAGGATCAGCGTCTCGGAGTCGCGGCCCAGGGTTGCAGCTTGCAGAACCAGGTGCACCGCCTCGGGGATCGTCATGAAGTAGCGCGTCACGTCGGGGTGGGTGACGGTGACCGGGCCGCCCCTGGCGATCTGGGAGCGGAACGCGGTCAGCATTGAGCCGCGGGAGCCAAGGACGTTGCCGAAACGCACGGACAGGTAGCGGCCCTCGTAGGGCGGGCGGATGCCTGCGGTGAGGCGTTCGGTGGTGCGCTTGGAGTGGCCCAGGACACTGACCGGGTCGGCGGCCTTGTCCGTGGAGATGTTCACGAACACCGGGACGTCGGCCTTGAACGCGGCCTCCAGAACGTTGCGCGTGCCGAGGACGTTGGTCTTGAAGGCCTCCGAAGGCGCGGCCTCCAGCATCGGCAGATGCTTCAGTGCAGCGGCGTGGAAAACGACGTCCGGACGAACCCGACGCATCACGTCGTGCATGCGCTGCGGGTCGCGGATGTCGGCCAGCAGTAGGTCGTCCGTGTCGAGCAGCGCCTTGCCGAACATGCTCAGGTGCAGTGCGTGCAGGGCGGACTCGTCGCGGTCCAGCAGTCCGAGGTAGGCGGGGTCGTAGCTGTTGACCTGCCGGGCGAGTTCGGAACCGATGGACCCGCCAGCACCGGTGATCAGGACGCGCTTCCCGCGCAGCATCGCAGCGATGGAGGTCTCGTCGGTGGACACCGGGTTGCGGCCGAGCAGGTCCTCTTCGGTCACTTCGGAGACGTCGGAGAGCCGGACAGCGCCACGGACGATGTCGACGGGGCTGGGGATGACGCGCAGTTGCACGCCGTGGGCACGGCAGCGCTTGTCGAGGTCGCGCAGTTGTGAGGCAGTGACCTTGGCGATCGCCACCACCAGAACCTGGATGTCGAGTTGTTCCATGAACTTGTCGAGGTCGGCGACCGTGCCGCGCACGCGCACGCCTTGGATCCGCAGGTGGCGCTTTCGCGGGTCGTCGTCGATGAGGCCGACGACATAGTAGCCGCTGTCCTGCCCGACCATCGCGCGGACGATCTGCTGGCCACCGTCGCCGGCGCCGTAGACCAGAGTGCGGTCCCCGGTGCGCGGAGTGATGAGGCGTTCGCGAACGAACCGAAGTCCGAACCTGCCGGCCAGCTGGATCGCCAGGGCGATGCCGCCAGCGAGCAGGGGGATGGTGCGGGGGAGGTTTTGCGGTGCGGTGATCAGGGTCGCGATCTCCCACGCGATGGTAACCGCCGCGACGGATAGAACCACACCGCTGACCTCGTCGAAGGAGCCGAACCTGTAGCGGCCGCGGTAGAGCTGGCGTGCGTAGCCGATCATGACGTGCATGAGGCCCGCGCCGGCGCCCCAGAGAAGGGCTAGGCGCCAGCCGCCGGGTGGAGCGGTGAAGTCGAAGCGCAACCACAAAGCCAGAGGGACAGCGAGCGTCCAGGCGAACCAGTCAGCGAAGGCTTGTGCTGCTGCGCGGAGGCTACTAGCCATCCATTTCCCCGTTTCCCCACGTTCCCCCGTGGATGCTTGATCAGCGTCTGAGGGGCACGTTACCCCACGGCTGGGCGTGAATGTAGAGGTTAGGTAGAGACACTTACAAAGTTGTCGCGCACGGGGGTTGTCTTCTGCTACTGTCGGCGCGTCGGCTCAAATTCGAACGTGACGGGGGAAACCACCCATGGCTTCTATTCGTAAAGGTGCATCCATGCTCGCCGCGGCGGCGATGGGTGCAGGATTGTTGTTGGCGGGGGCTCCCGCCTCCCAGGCAGCTCAGTACCCTCCCACCAAGCCGGTCCGGTGCGGTGCGGCGGTCAAGGGCGATCAGATCAGGATCCGCATCCGGCCCAACAACGACAACGGTTACAAGTACGTGATCGAGCGTCGTAAGGGCAAGAACAACTGGGGCGCGTACAAGAAGGGCAAGGTGCGCCCGGCCAACGACAACCAGACCTCGGTGAAGGTCAAGCCGGGCTGGTACCGCGTGAAGTGCATCGGCGGCCCGGACCGTCTGGACGGCCAGACCTCTCGCGGTCAGGTCAAGTAGACAGAGTTTTCGTCGTCAGGGCTCGGCCAGGTTTGGTCGGGCCCTGACGTGTGTCTGGGGGTGCGGCGGGCCGCCGCGGCGCCGTTGGGTGGGGCTCGTGCAGTTCGTTGATGTCTGTCGCCCGACGAGCCTCAACCAACTGCACGAGCCCCACCCAACGCAGGTTTGGGGTCAGGGCGCGCTGGCATACTGCGCCCATGGACGACGGGGACGAGCGCGCTGAACAGTGGCGACTGCGGTGCCAGGAGGTGGGCGCGCGCTACGCGCAGGCCGCCGCGCAGGTAGCGCTGTTGGAGGCGGACCTGGCCGCGGAGCGCGAAACGATGGCCCAGGTGATCGGCAGCCACTCCTGGAAGCTCACCGAACCCCTGCGGCGGGTGCGCCGGCGCGGGCTCGCGAGCGCACCGGCGTCCGAAGGGTTGTTCGACCAGCGCATGCGGGCCGCGTACGACGCCCAGACCCTGAGTTGGCCTCAGCCGGAACCGCAGACGTTCAACCAGAAGATCTGGCGACGCCGGCAGCTCGACCGGCGGCCCATACTGCGCACCTACTGCGACAAGCACGCGTCCTTTGAGCACGCCGCGAAGGTTCTGCCGGCCCAGTGGATGCCCGAACGGCTGGCTCTGGTGGAAACCCCGGAGGAGTTGACCGGCCTCGACCTGCCTGCGGAGTACGTGGTCAAAGCCGGGCACGGGTGTGGCGGTTCAGCGGTTGTGTGGGACGGGCCCGCGACGCGGGGGCAGGACTGGGTCCAGCCCTGGATACGCAAGTCCTACCGCGCCTGCGACGAACCGCTGGACCAGGTCGCGGCGGACCTGGGCGCGTGCTTGACGCGTGACTACGGGTGGGACGCCCTGGAGTGGGGGTACCTGGGAGTGCCGCGGCAAATGGTCGTCGAGACCTTGTACCGGGGGCCTGGGGGCGGGCTTCCTGAGGACATCGGGTGTTTCGTCTTCCACGGCCAGGTGCAAGTGTTCCTTGCTGCGGATGATCGACAGCGGGACACGCAGCGGACCAGCAGTTGGCACGACCGGCAGTGGAACGTGCTGCCCATCATGCACATGCAGACCCAGCCGCGTGAGCGACCATCCCAGCTCGACGAGATCATCGAGGTCGCCGAGGCCCTCGCCGCCGACGAGGAGTTCGTGCGGGTCGACTTCCTCATGACCGCTTCCGGACCGAAGTTCTCGGAGCTCACCCCCTACAGCCATGGGGGCAACGCCCGTTTCACGACGCAGGCCGCCGACGAGTACCTGGGCGGGTTGTGGTGAAGGGGGCTGCCCTGGAGCCGCCCCCAAACCGCCCGCGTTAGTCATCCTTGGCCCTGGCGGGCCGCCCGTTCAGTCGGGAAAATGTTGGGGTGCCCGTTGACGTCGTTCCTCTATGGTCCTTGGGTGGCCGTGCGTTAGTCGGACGCTGGGATCGCGCAGTGTGCCCTTCATTGTCGCTTCGAGCACGTGGACTAGATTCTTCCGCTTTGCGGTCCCTACGGGCACGTCCAGGAATCCAGTGAGAGGTGTGTGTGGTGGACGAGGTGGAAGAACACGAGGAGATCATCGAGCGGGTCGCTGCGTTGGATATCGGTAAGGCCGAACTGGTGTGCTGCGTGCGGGTGCCCGGAACGAGTGGCCCGCGACGACAGGAGGTGCTGACGTACTCGACGATGACCGGGTCGTTGTTGACGTTGGCTGACCGGCTGGCCGAGTTGCGCGTGACCCGGGTAGTGATGGAGTCGACCAGTGACTACTGGAAGCCGCCGTTCTACGTGTTGGAGGCCGCGGGTTTCGATACGTGGCTGGTCAACGCCCGTGACGTCAAGCATCTGCCGGGACGACCGAAGACCGACCGGTTGGATGCGGTGTGGTTGTGCAAGGTCGCCGAGCGGCAGATGCTGCGCCCCAGTTTCGTCCCGCCCCAGCCGATCCGGCAGTTGCGGGATCTGACCCGGTACCGCCGCGCGCTGGTGGTGGCCCGGACCGCGGAGAAGCAGCGGGTGGAGAAGTTGCTCGAAGACGCCGGGATCAAGCTCAGCGTGGTGGCCAGTGACATTTTCGGGGTGTCCGGGCGGGACATGATGGCCGCTCTGATCGACGGGCAACGCGATCCGCAGATCCTGGCAGGGATGGCCCGCGGGTTGCTGCGCAAGAAGAACGCCGGTCTGCAGGAAGCCTTCACCGGCCGGTTCAGCGATCACCACGGTTGGCTGCTGGCCAAGATGCTGGCCCGCGTGGATCAGCTCAGCGCCGACATCACCGAGCTCGATGAGCAGATCGGCGAGCAGATCGCCCCTTTCGCCGCGGCGGTGGCCCAACTGACCCAGATCCCCGGGGTCAGTGACACCATCGCCCGGATCATCATCGCTGAGATCGGCACAGACATGACTCGGTTCCCCACCCCCGGGCATCTGGCGTCCTGGGCGAAGTTCGCCCCCGCAGTGAACTCCTCAGCCGGGCGGTCCAAAGGCCAAGGCGCCACCGGGCACGGCAACCGCTACCTCGCCGCAGCCCTCGGGGACGCCGCCGCAGCCGCCGGACGCACCAACACCTTCCTCGGGGCCCGCTACCACCGGCTGATGAAACGACGCGGCAAGAAACGCGCGATAGTCGCGGTCGGCCGGTCCATCCTCAACATCGTCTGGCAGCTGTTGGCCCACCCCGAGGCCACCTACCACGACCTAGGCGCCGACTTCTTCGACCGGCAGATCAACACCAACCGAGCCAAACGCAACCACGTACGACAACTCGAACACCTCGGCTACAAAGTCACCCTCGAGCCAGCCGCATAACCACGCGAACCCTTCGCTACCGCCCCGTGGCCAAGGACATTTTCGGACTAGAGGTTGTGGTCCTGGTTAGCGAAACAACGCGTGGATTCGCCTCTTTCTCAATCGGTCGAAGCAACCTTCTTCGCGAGGGAGTGCTGATGGTGGTTGCTGAGTCGTCGTATGAGGTCCGGGATCGGTTCGTGTCGTTGGTGTGTTCGGGCTGGTCATTGAACCGTGCCGCGGCCGAGGTCGGCCGATCGACGGCGTGGTCGGTGAAGTGGTGGCGCAGGCTTAGCCCCATGAATATGAAACCGTGTCCTGGACGTAACGGTGGCTTGGGTCTGCCGATGTTCGTGTTGTGGCCAGGGGCCACCGGTGAGCAGGTGAAATCACGTAGGCCGTTGTCGCTGTTGGACCGGCAAGTGATCGCGGCGGGTCTTCGACTGGGGATGGCCCAGGCCGCGATCGCGACGTTCCTGGGCCGCTGCAAGTCAGTGATCAGCCGAGAGATCACCCGGCACCGGGCCGCGGACGGCAACTACTACGCCTATCTGGCGGCCACCCGCGCGGCCATCGACCGGGCCCGCCCCAAACAGTTCAAGTTGCACGCCAAACCCGGGCTGTGTGCCCGGATCGCGGCGTGGATGGACATGGGCTGGTCCCCGCAGCTGATCGCGCGGATCTTGGCCGCCGAGCCGGGAGCGACGAAGATGAATCGGGTGAGCCACGAAACCATCTACAAAGCCCTGTATGTGCAGTCCCGCGGGCGGTTACGCAAAGACCTGTACCTGCAACTGGCACTGCGCCGTAAACAGCGCAAAGCCCGCGGCGGTGCCCGTAAGCACAGCCTGTACCGCGACGCGTTCAAGATCAGTGACCGGCCGGCTGAAGTCGCCGACCGGGCCGTGCCCGGGCACTGGGAAGCCGACCTGATCCTGGGCGCCGTCAACGGCTCAGCGGTCGGAACCATGGTCGAACGCACCACCCGGTTCGTGGTCCTGCTGCACCTACCCAACGGCCACAGCGCCGACGAGGTGGCCGCTGCGATGATCCGGGAGATGTCGAAACTACCCGAGCATCTGCGCCGCTCGATCACCTACGACCGCGGCACCGAAATGGCCCGCTACGCCGACATCCAGATGGCACTGAACCTGCCTGTCTACTTCTGCGACCCCGCCTCCCCCTGGCAGCGCGGTAGCAACGAGAACACCAACCGGCTACTACGGTTCTGGCTGCCCAAAGGCGGCGACCTGTCCACCTTCAGCGCCGAAGACCTCGACCACATCGCCGCGACACTCAACGCCCGACCCCGACCAACCCTCGACCTACGCACCCCAGCCGACTGCCTCCACGACCTCCTGGACCAGCCCCTGCGAGTAGCCTGAAAACCAAACGTTGCTTAGACCGATGGAATCTGCGCGCTAACCAGGACCACAACCTCTAACCAACGCCGGAAGCCGAACGCGAGTGGCCGCCGGATTACTTGACCCGGATCGTGTAGCGCTTCGTGAAAGCGGTGAAGCTGGGGGTCGCGGGGGCATTGGCCGAGAGCTTGCACTTGCCCTTCTTCTTGGCGGTTACCTTGGACTTGTTCACCTTGCACATCTTCTTGGTCGAGGTCTTCCATGTGACCTTGGCGCCCTGGGCCGTCGTGCGCGCCAGCTTGGCGGTCTTGCCCTTCTTGAGCTTGGCGGGCGGCTTCTTCACTGTCTGCTTCTGCAGCGGCGGCCGCACGGTCACGGGGGCCGACGCAGGCCCGGTTCCCAGCGTGTTGGTCGCGCGTACGGTGATCTGGTAGTCGCTGCCGTTCGTCAAGCCCGAGATCGTGCAACTCGAGGTGGCTGCCTGGCAACTGGCCCCGCCCGGGGTTGCGGTGGCGGTGTAGCCGGTCACCGGTGAACCGCCGTCGGGCGCGGGCGACCAGGTCACGCTCGCTTGACCACTGCCCGGGGTGGCGGCAACGCCGGTGGGTGCGCCTGGGATTGTGGCCAAGGTCGCGGTCGCGGTCCGGATGCGCGACACCGTCTTGTCGTCTTGCTGCCAGGCGGCAGTCGGGGTCCCGTCGGCGGCAGCCACGACACGCGTCTGCGGGTAGTCGTAACCCTTGGACGTGTTGATGATCTTGGGGGCCGACCACGTCTGGCCGGAGTCCCCGGAGACGGCCGCGCGCACAGTTGTCTCTTGGGCCGGCGTCTCGTGCCACAGCATGGTGAGGCGCTGGAGATCGCTGGAGGCGGCGATCATCGGCTCGGAGGCGCTCGATGTGGCCGGGGTGGCGTCCACGAAGGGCGCCCAGGTGACGCCCCCGTCCTTGGATGTGATGGTCCGCGCGACGGTGTTGCCCTGGCCGTTGGTGGCTGGCCACGAGACGAGCAGGCGTTGGGCGTCGGGGGTGGCGACCAGTTCGGGTTGCCAGTTGCCGAACCAGGCGGGCAGGGCGGCGGGGGTGGACCAGGTCGCGCCCTTGTCAGTGCTGAAGGCAGTGGCGACGTGGTCGGAACCGTCGCCCTCGACCCAGGTGGCCACGATGCGCGAGCCGTCAGTGGACGTGACCAGGTCGGCCTGCTGGGCCTGCAGACCGGCGGTGGAGACATTCTTCGCCGACGACCAGCTAGCTCCGGCGTTCGTCGACGTCGCAGAACGCAGGCGGGCGGTGGAGTCCAGCCAGGTGATGGTGACGACCTGGCCATCCGCCGAGGAGGTGATGCTGGGGAAGGAGGCCTCGTCGTTGTTCGGGCCGACGATTGTGGGACCGGACCAGGTGTTGGTGGTGGAGTTCCAGCTGGAGACCAGGGCCAGGGAGTTCGTCATGGTCTGTTCGGTCCAGACGACCGTGGCCTTGGTGCCGTCTGCGGATGCGGCCACCCGGGGGATCGAGTTACTGGCACTCGAGATGAACTGCGCAGGTGCCCAAGTCGCCCCGCCGTCGGCCGACTGACGCACGCGCACGCTGAGGTTGATCGGATTGGCCTGATTCCACACGGCTGTGAGGCGCTGGCCGTCCGTGGAACCCACGATGCTGGTGTTGCCGAGGAGCCCGGAGGCGTCCAAGTCGACCGGCGCGTTCCAGGTGTCGCCGCCGTCGGTGGTGGTGGCGACCTGCGCCCGGTAGTCGTTGCTCTTGACGAAGGTCCAGATCGCGACCTGCCGCTGGCCGTCGGCGGAGGTGGTGAGCTCTGGGCTGAAGCTCGGCACGGTCTTGTCGGACAGCGTCGTGGGCGCCGGCCAGAAGGCGTCCCACGGGTCGGCCGCCGCGGCGGGTGTCATTGAGCCTGCGAACAGGGCTAAACCGAGAGCGGCTGCGGTGACGGTTCTCATGGTGGAACGGTACGCCGGTGCGGGGGTTTCGTGCCCCCAGTCGGGGCGCGTTGGTTGACGTTCGGGTAGTTGGTTGACGTCTGTCGCGCGACGAGCATCAACCAACTACCCGAACCCCACCCAACGCAGGGTTTGGGGTTGGCGCCCCGTCTAGGGCGCCAGGAGGTGGGCCAGCGACGCCTTGAGCGCGTCGATGGTCGGGGTGTCGTCGGTGCTGACCCCGACGCGGGTTCGCAGCACGAGGCCCAGGATGGTCGCGCGGGCGAGGTGTCGTGCCGCGCGGGTGGACTGCGAGGGCCGGGGGCTGTCCAGCAGTTCGTGCCACAGTCCGTCGAGGGCCCGTTCCGCCTGGTCGAAGGCGGGTTGCTGTTGTGCCCGGATGTGCTCATCGGTCCGGGCGCCGTAGAGGACCTCGTACGCGGCTTGGGCCGCCGGCGAACTGTACGCCGCGACCATCACGTCGACGTAGTCATCGATCCGCTGGTCGAGCGGGAGTCCCGCGGCCGGGGCGACGCTCAGGTCGGCGACAAGTTGGTGCCAGCCCTCAATCGCGACGCTTGCCATCAGGTCCGCCCGGTCCCGGAAGTGGAACTGCAGCGCGCCCCGGGTGAGCCCAGCCCGCTCGACGACCCGGGTCGTGGTCGTTGCGGCGTACCCGTCTTCGACCAGGCAACCGATCGCCGCCGCAAGCAGCGCAGCCCTGGTTTCGGCGCGTCGTTGCGCCTGGGTGCGCCGGGTTCGCGTCTCTGTGTGAACAGCGGACATGGGCCCAAGTCTAGCGTTGACATACATTTACGACTGTATGTAAGTTGTGAGCCACCGGAGGAGGACCTGATGGCAAATGTGCTGATCACCAACGCCCGGCTGCTCGATCCTGGTGCCGGGGAACTGCTTGCCGGCGCCTCGGTTCGGGTGGAGGGCGACCGGATCGTCGAGGTGAGGATCGACTCTGATGCGCCGCAAGTTCCCGACGACGTCGATGTTCTGGATGCGCGAGGCGCGACTGTGATGCCGGGCCTCATCGATGCGCACGTCCATGCGGCCATCACCACTCTGGACATCCAGGCCATGGCCCGGCGGCGCGCGACGCGGATCGGGATCGAGGCCCGCGTGATCCTGGAGCGGATGCTTCGCCGGGGCTTCACCACAGTGCGCGACGCCGGTGGACTCGACATCGGGATCGCCGAGGCGCTGCAGGCGGGCCTGATCCGCGGGCCGCGCGTGTTTCGTTCCGGGCGGGTGCTGAGCCAGACCGGTGGCCACGGCGACACCGCCCTGACTGTGGAGCATCCGATGATCTGCGCCTGCCAGATCAACAGCTCGAGCTTCTCGCATGTGGCGGACGGGGCGGACGCGGTTCGTCGGGCTGTCCGGGAGGAACTCAAGGGCGGCGCGCAGCAGATCAAGGTCATGGCCGGCGGTGGTGTGGCGACCCCGTCGGACCCGATCGACATGGTCCAGTACACCGAGGCTGAGATACGTGCGGCCGTCGAGGAGGCGCAGGCTCGCCGGACTTACGTCTTCGCCCATGCGTACATCCCGGAAGCGATCACCCGTGCCGTGCGCGCCGGTGTTCGGTCCATCGAGCACGGCAACCTGATCGACGACGCGTCGGCTGCGGTGATGGCTGAGAATGGCGTGTTCCTCGTGCCCACGCTGGTCACCTACGACCAGATCGCCGAGTTCGGCCGTGCACTCGGCTTCCCGGCGGCGAGCCTGGCGAAGTTGGACGACGTGCTCGGCGCCGGGCTGAAATCGGTGGAGACCGCGTTGTCCGCCGGTGTCCGGCTCGGATTCGGCACGGACCTGCTGGGCGAGACACACGATGCTCAATCCAAGGAGTTCATCCTGCGCGGCCAGGTCCAATCGGCCGCCGACGTGATCCGATCGGCCACGGTGGTCAACGCCGAACTGCTGGGCCAAGCCGGACAGATCGGCGTCCTCGAAGCCGGCGCCCTCGCCGACCTGCTGGTCGTGGACGGAGACCCGTTCGCAGACCTGGGACTTCTCACCGGCCAAGGAGATCACCTGCAGCTGATCATGCGCGACGGCGACGTGATCGTGAACGAGCTCCCCTGACGCTCGGTCCGAGGGGATGGCCACCCAAGACCCACAACAGAGTCCCACCGACAAGGAGCAGAACGATGAGAACTGAACGAATCACCAGCGGTGACTCCGAGATTCGTTACGACGTGCACGGCGACGGCGTGCCGACGATGGTCCTGGTGCACGGTTGGGCCTGCCGGCGCAGCGACTGGGACGCCGTGCTGCCAGGACTGACCGCAACGCGCACCGTCGTCGCGCTCGACCTCACCGGGCACGGGGAGTCCACCAGCGGCGACGGGTCCTTGGACCGTTGAACGGTTCGCGGCCGACGTCGTCGCCGTCCTCGCGGCGGAAGGTTGCGGCGACGTGGACCTCGTCGGCCACTCGATGGGTGCCGCCGTGTGCTTGGAGGCTTCGGCCGTCCCCGGGCGTCCGGGCACGCCACCTGATCGCGCTGGACGCCTTGTGCCACCTCGACCTCTACGCCCAAGCGCCCGCAGAGGTGATCCCGATCGCGATGCAGCCATATCGAGACGACTTCGACAATTCCGTCGCTGGGCTGGTCATGACCCTTGTCGGCAGTTCCTGTGACCCCGCACTCGCCCAACAGATCATCGCCGAGATGTGCGCCCAGGACCGCACCGTCGCACTCAACTCGCTCGAGGAACTGCTGCGCTGGGACGTCATCAGCGCGTTGGGCGACTCCGCAGTCCCCGTCGACATCCTCGCGGCCGCCGAGATCCTCGACCCCCGCGCCCGGGGCGCGCTTGAACCGCGATGCCGCATCACCACCAATGACCTGCCCGGGGGCCACTTCTTCCTGCGGGCAGCGCCGGCCCAAACCGCCACCCTGATCGGGGAAACGCTGGGCGGCGCCTAGGCCGGGTCGGCGTCCCGGCCGGGGACCGGCCCCGCCCCAAAACCGCCCGCGCCCCAAAACCGCCCGCGTCCCCAAAACCGCCCGCGCCCCAAAACCGCCCGCGTTAGAGGTTGTGCTGTTAGTTAGCGAATCAACGCGTTGGAACGCTAACCAACAGCACAACCTCTAACCAACGGCTACTGAACCCGGATCGTGTACCTCTTGGTGAACGCGTTGAAGCCGGACACCGCAGGGGCCTTCGCTGAAAGCTTGCAGGCACCCTTCTTCTTGGCCGTGACGGTGGTCTTCTTGACCACGCACACCTTTTTGGTCGAGGTCGTCCACTTCAGCCTCGCACCCTGGGCGGTCTTGGGTGCAAGTTTGGCCTTCTTGCCCTTCTTGAGCTTCGCCGGCGGCTTCTTGACCGACTGGCTGCTCGGGACGGGGACTGTCGGATCCGGTGTCGGGGTCGGCGGCGGTGGCGTTGTGGGATCCGGGGTCGGCTCGGTCTTGGCCGAAGCCACGATGTTCAAGGTGCCGTCTGCGGTCACAGTGACCGGTGTCGAGTCAGCGCAAGATGCCTTCGCCGAGTGCCAGGAGAACTTGGCGCCGAATCCCTTGTTCGGGTCGATCTCCACCCGGTACGTGCCGGGCACGATGCGTAGGGAGTAGCCGTTGCTGCGTATCTGTGCGTATCCAGCCGCCCGGTTGGTCCGCTCGTCGTTGCATGACGCGTAGAAGGTGAGGTCCCCGCCTTTGACCAATCCCGCGGTGCTGCTCACGGTGCCGGACACCACCGAGCCGGCGGCCGCCACGAGGTTGCGGGTGCCCGGCCCCGAGATGGTCACGGCGTTGGCCTGCTCGCACGAGTTCTTGGCGTTGTGCCAGGAGCGGGCAACCCCGTCTTGGTCGGGGCTGATGCGCGTGAGGTACGTGCCGTCGGGCAGGCGGGACTCGTAGGTGCCGTCTTCGAAGAACTGCACGGCCGCGGGGTTGTCTTGCTGGTAGTCGGTGCACGTCGCGAAGAACTCCAGAACGCCTCTGTCCAACGGGGCCGACGGCCCGGTTACGGTGCCGGTGATGAAGGACGTCGGTCGGGCGATGAGGTCGGCCTGCGTGGGCCCGGCGACGGTGATCTCGGTGGCCTGAGCACAGGAACCGGCCGCGTTGTGCCAGGAGAACGACACGCCGTCCCCGGCGAACTGCCGGATCCGGGCGAAGTACTTACCGTCGGGCAGGTCGGTCTGGTAGATGCCTTCTTGGATCTCGGCGCGTCCGGCCACCTGCTCGTCGACGAAGTCCTCGCAGGTCGCGAAGAACTGCACGGTGCCGAACCGGATCGGGTTGCCATTGCGCGTCACGTTGCCGTCGACCGGGGACGCCAACTTCGCCACGAGATCCACGTTGGAGTTGTCACCGGTGACGTTGACGACGGTGGCCTGCGCGCACGAGTTCTTGGCGCTGTGCCATGAGGATGTGGGGTCGCCGCTGCACTTGGTGTACAGGCGCACCCGGTAGCTGCCGTTCGGCACCGTCAGCGAGTAGGTGCCTGAGGAGATCTTGGTCCGGCTCGTGGGGTTCTCGTTCTTGAAGGCCTCACAGTCGGTGTAGAACTCGACGGAGCCTGGTCCAAGGGCCCGGCGCTGCTGGTCACGTCACCGCTGATCTGGGATCCGCGCGTGGCCACGAGGTTGATTGTCGTGTCACCGGAGACCGTCACCGGGGTGGCTTGGTCACACGAGGGTTTGGCGCTGTGCCAGGAGTCGATCGCTCGCTGCCCGGGCCCGGGGGTGATGAGCACGCGGTAGTTGCCGTTCGGCACTGTCAACGAGTAGTCCGGTTCGAGGTCGGAGCGGGCCACCAGGTCGCCGCCCTCGCCGGTTTCGCAGTTCGGCGTAGAACCACACGTTGCCGGCGTTGACCGGGTCGGTTCCGTTCGTGGCGATCCCGGAGACGTTGGAGCCTGCGGCGGCCCGCAGGTTCGCCGTGGTCGGACCGTTAACCGTGACGGTGGCTGCCTGGTCACAGGACGTCGAGGCGTTGTGCCACGACTCGAGGGCGCCCTGCCCGCTGGTTCGGCTCGATGAATGCCTTGTAGGTCCCGTTGGGCAGCGTCACGTTGTAGGCGCCGGCGTTCAACGAGGAGGAAGCCGACACTCTCGCCGGCCTCGGCGTCGTCGCAGGTCTTGTAGAACGTCACACTCCCGTCGTCGACCGAGCCCTTGGTGCTGGACACGGACCCAGAGACCTCGAAGCCGGCCGTGGCGACCAAGGGGCGGTTCGCGTCGACCGTCGCGTCGACCACCGTCGCGTTCGCGCACGACTGCGCGTTGCTGTGCCAGGAGTCGACCGCGCCGGTGCCCCGTCAGCGGAGATGAAGGCCCGGTAGTCGCCGCTGGGGACAACGACTTTGTAGTTGCCGTTGTCGATGTTCGCGAAGTAGGTCGGCTGGAGCAGGTCTTGCGGAAGTCGACCCCGCCGATGGTGACGGGCCCGTTGCTACTGGTCACCGAGCCGGTGAGGATGACCCCGGCCAGCGCGTGGAGAGGCTCCAGCGTCTGCGACGGGTCGGGCTTGATCGTCCACGGGTGTGGAGCCGGCGCAGTTCGTGGCTTTGTCGTGCCAGGACTCCAGCGCGCCGCTGTTGTCGTAGGGGACGATGCGCACACGGTAGGTGCCGGCTGGCAGTTCGGTCGTGTACGTTCCCGTTGTCGAGCAAAGTCGAGGACGTGGGGTCGCCGTCCTGGTAGGCGTCGCAACTGGCATAGAACTGGATGTCGCCGAGGAGGATGGGCCCCTTCGGGCTGTCGGCGGTGCCCGAGACTTCGGTGATGCTCTGGGACTTCAGGTCGACGTTGAAGGGTAGAGGGGCTCCTTGTTGGGTGTACTGAATCTCTGGAACCGTGATGACCTGGGCGTCGAGACAAGACGACTTCGAGTTGTGCCATGACGACCTCGAACCCTGCCCGGGGTTCGGCTGGATCAGGGCGCGGTAGTCGCCGGCCGGCAGTGTCACGCGGTACGACGCCCCTTGGCCATCGATGATGGACACCGCCGCGGGTTCGAAGTTGCGGTAGTCCTTGCACGAGGCGAAGAAGAGGACCTCACCGGCGAAGACAGCGGCCCCCCGATCGCTCTGCACACCACCTACGGTCAGCGTGCCGTTGCGGGCGCTGACGACGTGGAACGTGCTGCCCGGTTTGACGTCGATGGCTGTGGCCCCCTCACACGTCAGGGACCCCTCGTTCCAGGAGGCAAGGCCGAAGCTGCCCGGTTCGGGAACGATACGCACGAGGTACTGGCCGGCGGGCAGAGTCACCTGATAGAAGGGGTCGTCGAACGCAATATCGGCGACTGAATTGAAATTCTGGGCGTCCTCGCACGAGGCGAAGAACGCCAGTAAGCCCTTGTCGATGAAGATGCCGTCCTGGTTGGTGACGTACCCGGAGATCTGCACGTCGTCGGCCATTGCCGGCGGTGCGGTGAGCACGGCGGCGGCGATCGTGAGACCGAAGAGCGCGGCGATGATTCGTTTCATTCAAGATCCTCCAGGGAGAAAGCCGATGGTAACCCGAATACTCCCCGCAAAGATCCTCTGGCTCCCGGGTCAGCCGTTCGGCCGGGAGTCGCGGCGCCTCGAACGCCCTGGCGCAAGCGGCCCGCGTTAGAGGGTTGTGCTGTTGGTTAGCGAATCAACGCGTGGATTCGCTAACCAGGACCACAACCTCTAACCAACTGGCCGGGCGGGCCCCGGTCGGAGGCCGCTGCGGCCGAACCGGTGCGTCGCCCCAAGCCGTTGGTTGACGCTCGTGCAGTTGGTTGAGGTTCAGCGCGCGACGAGCCTCAACCAACTGCACGAACCCCACCCAACGCGGTTTGGGCCGGGAGGGCCGGTCACCAGTTGCGGCGGATGTGTTCCACGATCTCCTTCGCGGGCCGGTGGTCGCCGAACAGTTCCTGCACGACCTCACGCTGGGCTTGGGCGAGGGGGTCGGGTTGCCCAGCCGCGAAACCGTCGGCCTTGACGCGGGCTTCGGCGACGGACCCGACGGAGTGGAACCCCTTCTGCGCGATGCGGCCCATCGTGCTGAACGGCCGATGGTCCGGGCGCTTCAGATGCACGACCGGTTTGTTCGCCAGCTGGTACTCGAGCAGCATGCTGAGGCCGTCGGTGACCATCAGGTCCGAATGGGCGAACAGCGAGCCGTACCCGGCGGCAGTGAAGGTCGAAGTGTTCGGCAAGGCGTCCCAGCGCTCGCGGAAGCCCGCTACTGCCTTCGGCGTCAGCGGGGGTGCGGCCGCGTCCAGCCGGGTGCTCAAACTCGGATGGGGGCTGAAGACGAAGGACCACTCCGGTCGCTCTTCGGCCCAGGTGAGCATGTCGTCGTGGACCAGATGGAACATCCCGAACCGCGACCATTCGTCGTCGAGGCTGTGGTGTGCCGACCAGGTCACTGTGAAGGGCCGCTGCTTCGGCGCGGTCGCCCGCATGGTGCGACGGATCCGGTCGGGCTTGGGATGTCCGGTGACGATGAACTGCTCGCCTTGGGTGACCGGGGAGGTTCGCGCGGCGAATTCCCGGACGTACTCGTTGGCGCAGAAGACGGCCCAGCTGCTGCGGTGGTAGGGGGTGTCCGACAGCCAATCGGCGACCCCCGGTGGCGGTGGCGCGGCCTCGATGAGGCTCATGGTCTCGTAGGGGATCAGGGCCAGCCGGGCGAAGGCCAGATGTTCGGTGGCGAAGGCCGGTGGCACGTCCGCGTCCCACTGGGACTGCCGCAGGATCAGGTGCGGGTCGAGGTGCTTGACCGTCTGCAGGTCGCGGAAGGAGTCGGGTCCGTTGAGCCGGATGTGCGGGACGCCCAAGGCGTCGAGTCGCTCGTGGGTGAACTGCTCGCCACCGAAGTCGGGCGCGTGCACCAGTCGGCGCGGGATGCTCGCCACAAGTGGTGCGAAGTCGTCGGCCGCATCCATCTCGGCGTAGACGTCGGCGATGCTGTCCCACGCCTCCATGTAGTGCACGAGGAACAGGCAGCGGATCGGTGCCGAATCGCGACGCCTGCGCGAGAGCGTGTTGACGGTGGCGAGGAGTTCCCGGTTCGTTGTGCCCAAGGCGCTGATCTCGGACCGGAGGTCGGCGATCTCAGAGCGGTTGCTGGCAAGGTCTTGTTCCAGCGGCTGCAGCCTTCGGCTCACGTAGGCGTTGACGGCGCGGGCGATCCGATCCCGAGCAGCGGACACGGTCTTTCCTTCTGGTGGTGGCGGATCCCCCGCGTTAGTTGGCCTTCCAATTACCGCATTCGTCGATCAGGGGCGCAACTGTGCGAGCAGCCGCAGGGCCTTCTGTTGCTTGGCCTCAAGCACGTCGGCGCGGGTGTGCAGCTCGTGGCCGCGTTCGTCGATGAACTTGGCCAGGAACAGCAGGCTCGGATCGACCTGCGCGCGCACCGCGGTGTCGCGAACCCGCCGGTCGAAGCGCACGTGGGCCGCGCGCTCGCCGATCACGCTGTTGGAGTCCGGGCCGCTGGCGTCGGCGCGGTGGTGCCAGAAAGCGAGCACCTCGTCGATGAAGCCGACGTTGCCCGCCTGCAGCAGGCGCATGTTGAAGTCCCAGTCGCTCACGGCTAGCAGGGAGGCGTCAATCGGGCCGACTCGGTCGTGGGCTTCGCGCCGGTAGAGCAAGGAGATGGGCACGACGTGGTTGAACCGTTGGTGGTCGAAGTAGGTGGGCTCCTGCATCGTCGGGTGGAAGATCTCGCGCCGGGTCGGCACGTACTGCTGCCCGACCAACCGCTCCCACACGATCTGGGTTCGGGTGGCGACGGCGAGGTCGTCGGTAGTGGTGAGGTGCTCGACCGTGCGTGCCAGGAAGTCGGGGTGCCAGGTGTCGTCGTCGTCGTGCCACACGATGAACTCCGCCTCACCCGCTTGGATGCCGTGCTGAACCGCTGCCGCGCGACCAACCGAGTCGGGCAGGTTGACGACGGTGGTCACATCGTCGGGCGTGAGGCCCGGACCGCCGTCGTTGACGACGATCATGTTCCAGTCGGGCATGGACTGAGCGGTGATGTCTTCCAGTGCGCGGCGTAGCAGTACCGGACGTTCGCGTGTGCGCACGATGATGTCGACAAGGGCCATCAGTTGCGGTACTCGCGCACTTGCTTGCGGATCCAGTTCGGCTTGTCCTTCTCATCGACCAGCGCGCGCAGAAGCCCGAGGATCTCGTCTTGCTGCGCCTCGATGCGGTCCAGGCGCACGTGCAGTTCGTAGGAGCGCTCGTCGATGTACTTAGCCAAGTAGAGCAGCCCACCCGGACCGTGCTGGGCCACGTACTCACGCACGGCCCGGTCGCGCACCCGACGGTCGTCGCGGATGTGCAGATGCTGGCCGTCGATCACGGTGTTGCCGGCATCGCCCTTGGCGTTCTTGCGCTGGTGCCAGTACGCGAGCACCTCGTCGATGAGTCCGAAGCGGCCGGTCTCGGCGAGGCTCAGGTTGAAGACCCAGTCGTCGACGACCTCGCAGCGCTCGTCCATCGGGCCGAGCTCGTCGTAGGCGGTGCGGCGGAAGACCATGCCGATCGGCACGACATGGTTGAAGCGCAACAGGTCGAAGTACGTGACCTCCAGCATCGCCGGGTGGAAACCCTCGCGTCCGGTCTCGACCAGTCGGTTGCCGATCTGCTCCTCCCACACGATGTCTATGCGCGTTGCCACGGCCAGGTCGTCGGTTGCGCGCAGGTGCTCGACGGTCCGGGTCAGGAACGCCGGGTGCCAGGTGTCGTCGTCGTCGTGGATCGCGACGAACTCACCGTCCCCAGCCTCGATGCCGCGGTTAGCCGCTGCTGGAATGCCCACCGATTCGGGAAGGGCCAGCAACGTGCAGCGGCCCCCGAAGTCGCGCGCGTCAATCAGGGCTTTGGTTTCGGTGGGGTCGGTGCCGTCCTGCACGACGAACAGGTGCCAGTCGGTGAACGTCTGGGCCGAGCACGTCGTCCAGCGCGCGGGCGAGGAACAGGGGGCGGTTCTTGGTCCGGATGATCACGTTGACAGCGGGCATAGCCGCGATTGTTCCACGGCCGGGGCCGGGCTGGTTGAAGGCGCCGCGGGCCTTCTGATTAGAGGGCACACATGCGTCCTGGTTAGAGGTTGTGGTCCTGGTTAGCGAAACAACGCGTGGATTCGCTAACCAGGACCACAACCTCTAACCAACTGGCCGGCGCCGGGACAGGGCCCGGTCAGCTCACCGAACCCGGATCGTGTACCGCTTCGAGAAGGCCTTCAAAGCCGGCGTCGCTGGGGCTTTCGCCGAGATCTTGCACGCGCCCTTCTTCTTGGCCTTGAGCACGTTCTTCTTCACCGAGCAGACCTTCTTGGTATGGCTGCGCCACGTGAGTTTCGTGCCCTGCCGCGTCTTCTTGGCGAGTTTGACCGTCTTGCCCTTCTTCAGCCGCGCCGGCGGTTTCTTGACGGTCTGGCCGGGCAGGATCGCCGGCGGGCCGGGAGGGGGCGGAGGTGGTGGGGGTGGGCGGTCTTGGGCAGCGCCACAAGTGCCAGCTGCCCGTCGCCGGTGATCGTCACCAGGTCCGCGGTCTCACACGACACCTTCGCTGCGTGCCACGACTGCCGCGCGCCGGTGCCCTTTGCGGGGTAGATCAGAACGCGGTAGGTGCCCGGGACGATGTTGAGGCTGAACACACCCTTGGTCGTGCGGGCGCTGCCGGCTTGCTCATGCAGGGAGTAGTCCCGGCAGGTGTTGAAGAACTCAACGCCGGCATAACTCACCGGCCCTGCGCTGCTGGAAATGGAGCCGGTGACAACCGCTCCGCGCGCAGCGACCAGGTTGTGTGCTCCCGCCGCGATGACCGGGATGGCCGTTGCGGAACCGCAGTTCTCAGCGGCGTTGTGCCACGAGGTCGCGGCGCCGGTGTACGGATGCACGCGGGCGAGGAAGCTGCCGTTGGGCAGGCCGATCGTGTACGTGCCTTGCTCCATCTGCGCGAATGCGGTCAGGTTGCCCTCGAGGTAGTCCTGGCACGTGGCGTAGAACTCCACCCACCCCCAGTCGAGTGGGCCACCTGGGCCGCTCACGGTTCCACTGATCGTCAACGTCGTGCGCGCTTGGAGGTTGGCGGTCGTGGAGCCGGAGACCGACACGGGTGTGGCCGATCCGCACGTGCCGGTTGATGCGTGCCACGAGTACTTCTCGCCGTCGCGGCCGCCTACCGTGATCCGGACCCGGTAGGAACCCGGGGCCACCGTCAGCGTGTACAAGCCGTCGTCGATCGAGGCCGAACCAGACGGTTGACCAGCAAGGAAGTCCTGGCAGGTGGCGTAGAAGGCGACGTTGCCGTATGCGATGGGCTTGCCGCCCTTTGTGACCAGCCCGGTCACGTCAACACCGGGTGAGGCCACGAGAGTCTGCGATGTCGACGAGCCGCTGACTGTGACGACGTCAGCGCTCGCGCAACTGTTCTTGGCGTTGTGCCAGGACTGCGCGGCGTTGTCGACGGCCGGCTGTATGCGCGCCAGGTATGTGCCCGGGGCCAGCCAGGCCGAGTACTGGCCCTTGCGGATCTGGGCGTAACCGATGGCGTTCCAGTCCTGGTACGACTGGCAGGAGTCGAAGAACAGCGCCGTACCAGACGTGACCGCGCCGCTGCTACTTGTCACAGCGCCCGTGAGATGGGTGCCGGTCTCGGCCACCACGTTGACGTTCGTGTTGCCGTTCACCGTCACCACCGTCGCTTGTTCACAAGCGGACGTCGCGTGGTGCCAGGAGTCGATCGCGGCCTCGTCGGAGTCCGGGTAGACCCGCACGCGATACGTCCCGTTGGGAACGCTGAGCGCGTATTGACTGCTGGAGAACCAGGTCTGCGCAGCAGGTTCACGCGCTACATAGTCGTCGCATGTGGCGAAGAAGCTGATCGTGCCGGATTCGACGGTTCCATTCGCGCTGCTTACCGCCCCGGTAACGCGCCCCGCACCGCGGGCTACAAGGTCCAGTGTGCGGTTGCCGCCGACGGTGACCAGGTCGGAGTTCTCGCACGTGGCCTTGGCGTTGTGCCACGACGCGACCGCGGCCTGCTCGTCTTCCGGCTCGATGTAGACCCGGTATGTGCCTGCCGGCAGCGAAGCGGTGTAGGTCCCCGATTCGATGCTCGCGGAGCCGACCACGCTGGCGTCACAGTCGGCGAAGAAAGTGACGTTCCCGTCCTGCACCGTTCCCGCCGAACTGCCGACCGATCCGGTCACCACGTAGCCAGTCGCGGCCACGAGATCGCGCGCGACGCTGCCTGGCACGGACACGGCCGTGGCTTTGTCGCAATCCCGCGTGCCGTTGTGCCAGGAGGGCAGGACACCGTTGTCGCCCTCCGGGTAGATATGCACGAGGTACGTGCCCGTCGGCACGTTGGCGGTGTACTGGCCACTGCTATTGATGTTCCCGCCGCCAGCAGAACGGCCCCCGTCGTACGCGCGGCAGTTCTCGAAGAACGCCACGGTGCCCCCCGTGAGCGGTCCACCGCCGGCGCGGATCACCGTTCCGGTGACTGCGACAGCGGACCGGGCGATGAGGTGTTCGACGTCATTGACGCCGGACACGGTGATGGCGGTGGCGTCCGCGCAGCTTGTGGCCGCGTTGTGCCAAGAGGTCAGAGCGCCGTCCGGGGTGTTGAAGACACCGATCCGGACGAAGTAGGTATCCGCCGGCAACATGATGTTGTAGTGGCCGCTTGTGGCGTAGGTCATCCCGGATTCGTTGTTGTCCTGATAGTCCTCGCAGGTCGAGTAGAACTGGATGGAGGCGTTGTTGATCGCTCCACGCGCGCTGGTGACGCTGCCGGCGAGTTGGACACCGGGCAGGGCGTGCAGCGTCTTGCCTGCGACGTTGCCATTGACGGTGATCGCTTGGGCGTCGGTGCAGTTGGTCTTGGCGTCGTGCCATGAGTCGATAGCACCTGTACCCGGATTCGGCGAGATCAGAGCGTAATAGGTTCCGGCGGGCACAGTGAGCGTGTAGGTGGTGTCGAAGTAGGAGGAAGCAGCGGGCTTGCGGTTGCGGTAGGCGCGGCAACTTGCGTAGAAGGTGATGTCTGCGGTGCCCACGGCGCCGTTGGTACTCGTGATGGTGCCGCTGACGTTGAAGCCGGCGCGGGTGACGAGGTTGGCCGTGCCATTGCCGCTGACGTTCACGAGGTCGGCGTCATCGCAGGACTCCTTGCCGTTGTGCCAGGCAGCGACCGCGCCGTACCCGGGGTCCGGATAGATGTAGACGCGGTAGGTGCCGTCGGGCACTGTGACGGAGTACGACCCGGCGCTGAACGAGTCCGTGCCGGCTGGGTTGTATTGGTCGAAGTCCTCGCAGGTGGCGTAGTAGGCGACCATGCCGCTGGTCACAGTGGTGGTGCCGTTGGACACCGTTCCTGTGACCGTTGAGTCGGCTGCGGTTGCGGGCCCGGCGCTGAGTAGGGCGGCGATGATTGACATTCCAAAGATGGCAGCGCAGAAACGCTTCATGACGAACCCCCCCTTGGATTCCCCACCGCCTTCCAGGCTACGCCTGTTGAGGGGGTTTGGGCAGGGCCGTTGGGCGGTCCGCGGCCTTGTGCGAAAGGCGCAACTGGGTTGCCGGTTTCCAGCTTTGGTTGGTGGCGGTGGGCCCGGCTGGTGGGCGCTGCCGGAGGGGTTGTGCGAATCGCGCAACTGAGTTGCCGGTTTCCAGCTTTGGTTGGCGGCGGTGGGCCCGGCTGGGGGGCGTTGCCGGAGGGGGTGTGGGAAACGCGCAACTGAGTTGCCGGTTTCCAGCTTTGGTTGGTGGCGGTGGGCCCGGCTGGGGGGCGCTGCCGGAGGGGTTGTGGGAAACGCGCAACTGAGTTGCCGGTTTCCAGCTTTGCTTGGTGGCGGTGGGCCCGGCTGGTGGGCGCTGCCGGAGGGGTTGTGGGAATCGCGCAACTGGGTTGCCGGATTCCAGCTTTGCTTGGCGGCGGAGGACCGGCCTCGGTTTGTGGGCCCGCAGGCGTACGCTGTTCCCCGTGCGGAGCGGCCTGTGATTTCCCTGATCTGGCGATTCCTGCGTCCCTACCGGTCGGCCTTGATCATCGTCGTGGTGCTGCTGACCGCTCAGGTGATCGCAAACCTCTACCTGCCCTTCCTCAACGCCGACATCATCAACAAGGGCGTCATCACCGGCGACGTCGGTTACATCGTGCGGCTCGGCGCGATCATGCTGGCCATCTCTTTCGGCCTCGCGGTCATCTCGGTGATCGCGGTCTACTTCTCGGCGCGCACGGCCATGGCGTTCGGCCGGGATGTGCGCGCGGACCTGTTCCGATCGGTCGAGCGGTTCTCCCTGCGCGAGGTCAATGAGTTCGGGGCGCCGTCGTTGATCACGCGGACCACCAACGACGTGCAGCAGGTGCAGATGCTCGTGCTGACGAGTATGACGATGATGGTGGCCGCGCCCTTGACCATGATCGGCGGGGTGATTATGGCCCTGCGCACCAACGTTCAACTGTCCGGGCTGCTGCTGGTGATCATCCCGGTCATGGCCATTGTCATCGGTGTGCTGGTCGCCAAGATGGTGCCCCTGTTCCGGTCCATGCAGGTCAAGATCGACCGCATCAACTCGGTGCTGCGCGAGAACCTCGCGGGCATCCGGGTGATCCGGGCCTTCGTGCGGACCGAGCATGAGCAGGAGCGCTTCGCCGGGGCCAATGAGGACCTGACCGACGTCTCGCTGCGGGTGACCCGGCTGTTCGCACTGACCATGCCGGCGTTGATGCTGATCTTCAACCTTTCGTCCGTGGCGATCATCTGGTTCGGCGGGCATCTCGTCGACGACGGCAGCATGCAGATCGGCGACCTCACGGCGTTCCTGAGCTACATGATGCAGATCCTGTTCTCCGTGATGATGGCCGTGATGTTGATGATCATGGTTCCGCGCGCAGCGGCTTCGGCCGAGCGGATCGCCGCGGTCCTGGACACCGAGCCGCAGGTCACCGATCCGGCCGTGGCCCAGTTGCCGCTG
>CAVSZD010000009.1:0-15711 GCA_963732355.1 uncultured Actinomycetota bacterium
CCAACATGGCCGCCGGGACCGCCCCAAACCGCCACCAACGGCCCTGCCCAAACTCCCTCAAAGGCCTAGCCTGAAGGCGGTGGGGAGTCCAAGGGGGGATTCGTCATGAAGCGTTTCTGCGCTGCGATCTTTGGACTTTCAATCATCGCCGCCCTGCTCAGCGCCGGGCCCGCAACCGCAGCCGACTCAACCGTCACGGGCACGGTGTCCAACGGCACCACCAGTGTGCCCAGCGGCATGGTGGCGTACTACGCCTCCTGCGAGGACTTCGACCAATACAACCCAGTGGCCACGGACTGGCTCGGCGCAGGGACGTACTCAGTCACAGTCCCCGACGGCACCTACCGCGTCTACATCCATCCGGACCCCGGGTACGGCGCGGTCCCTGCCTGGCACAACGGCAAGGAGTCCTGCGATGACGCCGACCTCGGAAATGTCAGCGGCAGCGGCCCTTCAAAGGCACGCACAACCTGGTAGCCGCGCGCGGAGCAGTTGTCACCGGCACCGTTTCCAGCAGCGCCGGCCGGGTCAGCAACGCGGCCGTGGAGTTCTTCAATGACTGCCGCGCGTACTCCCTCGGCAAGGAGGCGGCAGCGGCCACACGGTCAAAGGGGTGTTCAGCCTCAACATCGTCACCGGGACATACCGCGTTCTGATCCACCCCGGAAAGGGCACCGGCGCGCGTGAGTCGTGGCACGCGGCGAGGGTGTCGTGCGAGACCGCGGACCTGGTGACGATCACCGGCGACGGGCAGTCGGCTCCCGTGGCGCTGCCCAAGACCGCGCGGCCACCACCTCCCAGCTCGCCGACGATCCTGCTCGGCCAGACCGTCAAGAAACCGCCGAAGCGCATCAAGAAGGGCAAGACGGTCAAACTCGCGAAGAAGACGCGGCAGGGCACGAAACTCACATGGCGCAGCAGCACCAAGAAGGTCTGCTCGGTGAAGAAGAACGTGCTCAAGGCCAAGAGGAAGGGCGCGTGCAAGATCTCGGCGAAGGCCCCAGCGACGCCGGCTTTGAAGGCCTTCTCGAAGCGGTACACGATCCGGGTTCGGTGAGCTGACCGGGCCCTGTCCCGGCGCCGGCCAGTTGGTTAGAGGTTGTGCTGTTGGTTAGCGAATCCACGCGTTGTTTCGCTAACCAGGACCACAACCTCTAACCCGGACGCATGTGGGCCCTCTAACCAGAAGGCCCGCGGCGCCTTCAACCAGCCCCACCCCAGCCGTGGAACAATCGCCCCTATGCCCGCTGTCAACGTGATCATCCGGACCAAGAACCGCCCCCTGTTCCTCGCCCGTGCGCTGGACGACGTGCTCGCCCAGGAGTTCAGCGACTGGCACCTGTTCGTCGTGCAGGACGGCACCGACCCCACCGAGACCCAGGCTCTGATCGACGCGCGCGACTTCGGTGGCCGCTGCACCCTGCTGGCCCTGCCCGAGTCTGTGGGCATCCCAGCCGCGGCTAACCGCGGCATCGCGGCCGGCGACGGCGAGTTCATCGCGATCCACGACGACGACGACACCTGGCATCCGGCGTTCCTGACCCGGACCGTCGAGCACCTGCGCGCAACCGACGACCTGGCCGTGGCAACGCGTATAGACATCGTGTGGGAGGAGCAGATCGGCAACCGGCTGGTCGAGACCGGCCGCGAGGGTTTCCACCCGGCGATGTTGGACGTCACGTACTTCGACCTGTTGCGGTTCAACCACGTCGTGCCGATCGGCATGGTCTTCCGTCGCAGCGCGTGGGAAGAACTCGGCCCGATGGACGAGCGCTGCGAGGTCGTCGACGACTGGGTGTTCAACCTGAGCCTGGCCCAGACCGGCCGCTTCGGACTCATCGACGAGGTGCTCGCGTACTGGCACCAGCGCAAGCATGCCAAGGGCGACGCCGGCAACACGGTGATCGACGGCCAGCATCTGCACATCCGCGACGACCGCCGCGTGCGCGACCGGGCCGTGCGTGAGTACGTGGCCCAGCACGGTCCGGGTGGGCTGCTCTACCTGGCCAAGTACATCGACGAACGCTCATACGAACTGCACATGCGTCTGGACCGCATCGAGGCACAGCAAGACGAGATTCTCGGGCTGCTGCGCGCGCTGGTCGAGGAGAAGGACAAGCCGAACTGGATCCGCAAGCAAGTGCGCGACTACCGCAACTGATGGCCCTTGTCGACATCGTCGTGCGCACACGCGAACGTCCGTTACTGCTACGCCGCGCACTGGAAGACATCACCGCACAGTCCATGCCCGACTGGAACCTGATCGTCGTCAACGACGGCGGTCCGGGCCTCACGCCCGACGATGGGACCACCGTCGTCAACCTGCCCGACTCGGTTGGTCGCGCGGCTGCGGTTCAAGTCGGCATCGAGGCCGGTGAGGCGCCGTTCATCGTGTGGCACGACGACGACGACACCTGGCACCCCGACTTCCTGGCACGCACGGTTGAACACCTCACGACCACCGACGACCTCGCCGTCGCTACCCGAACCCAGATCGTATGGGAACGGTTGGTCGGGCAGCAGTACGTGCCGACCCGTCGCGAGATCTTCCACCCGACGATGCAGGAGCCCACATACTTCGACCACCAGCGCTTCAACCACGTCGTGCCCATCTCCTTGCTCTACCGCCGCGAAGCCCACGACCGGGTCGGCCCCATCGACGCCTCCCTGCTAGCCGTGAGTGACTGGGACTTCAACATGCGCCTGCTGCAGGCGGGCAACGTCGGCTTCATCGACGAGGTGCTCGCTTTCTGGCACCACCGCGCCGACGCCAGCGGCCCGGACTCCAACAGCGTGATCGGCGAGCGCGCGGCCCACGTGCGCTTCGACCGGCGAGTCCGTGATGCCGCGGTGCGCGCGCAGGCCGATCCGAGCCTGCTCTACCAGGCCAAGTTCATCGACGAACGCAGCCACGAGCTGCAAACCCGCGCAGACACAATCGAGGCCAAGCAGCAAGAGACGCTGCGGTTGCTCGCACAGTTGCGCCCCTGATCGGCGAATGCGGTAATTGGAAGGTCAACCAACACGGGGGATCCGCCAGCCAAAGAAGGAAACACCGTGTCCGCTGCTCGGGATCGGATCGCCCGCGCCATCAACGCCTACGTGAACCGTCGGCTGCATCCGCTGGAACGCGATCTCGCCAGCACCCGCTGCGAGCTCGCCGACCTGCGGTGCGAGGTCAGTGCCTTGGGCGTGACCAACCGGGAACTGCTCGCCACGGTCATCCACAGCCTCGACGACGAATGGTCGCGGTTCGGGATGTTCCACCTGGTCCACGACGACATGCTCACCTGGGCCGAAGAGCGACCGGAGTGGTCCTTCGTCTTCAGCCCGCATCCGAGTTTGAGCACCCGGCTGGACGCGGCCGCACCCCCGCTGACGCCGGAGGCAGTAGCCGGCTTCCGCGAGCGCTGGGACGCCTTGCCGAACACAACGACCTTCACCGCCGCCGGGTACGGCTCGCTGTTCGCCCATTCGGACCTGATGGTCACCGACGGCCTCAGCATGCTGCTCGAGTACCAGTTGGCGAACAAACCGGTGGTGCATTTGAAGCGCCCGGACCATCGGCCGTTCAGCACGATGGGCCGCATCGCGCAGAAGGGGTTCCACTCCGTCGGGTCCGTCGCCGAAGCCCGCGTCAAGGCCGACGGTTTCGCGGCTGGGCAACCCGACCCTCTCGCCCAAGCCCAGCGTGAGGTCGTGCAGGAACTCTTCGGCGACCACCGGCCCGCGAAGGAGATCGTGGAACACATCCGCCGAAACTGGTGACCGATTCTCCCGGCCGAAACCGCGTTGGGTGGGGTTCGTGCAGTTGGTTGAGGCTCGTCGCGCGCTGAACCTCAACCAACTGCACGAGCGTCAACCAACGGCTTGGGGCGACGCACCGGTTCGACCGCAGCGGCCTCCGACCGGGGTCCGGTGAGCCGTTGGTTAGAGGTTGTGGTCCTGGTTAGCGAATCCACGCGTTGTTTCGCTAACCAACAGCACAACCTCTAACGCGGGCCGCTTGCGCCAGGACGTTCGTGGCGCCGCGACTCCCGGCCGAACGGTTGAGCCGGGAGCCAGAGGATCTTTGCGCGGAGTATTCGGGTTACCATCGGTTTTCTCCCTGGAGGACCCTGCATGAAACGAATCATCGCTGCGATCTTCGGTCTTTCCATCGCCGTCGCCGTGCTCACCGCCCCCCCGGCCATGGCAGCCGATGTGCAGATCTCCGGGTACGTGACCAACCAGGACGGCATCTTCATCGACAACGGCACCCTCGGGTTCTACACCTCGTGCCAGGACTTCGAGAACGGCAGCCCGGTCACCGAGATGCAGTTCAACAACCCAGGTTGTGCTGTTGGTTAGCGTTCCAACGCGTGGATTCGCTAACCAACAGCACAACCTCTAACGCGGGCGGTTTGGGGCGCGGTCAACCCCGGCCGGGACGCCGACCCGGCCTAGGCGCCGCCCAGCGTTTCCCTGATCAGGGTGGCCGTGTGAGCCGGTGCTGCCCGCAGGAAGAAGTGGCCCCCGGGCAGGTCATTGGTGGTGATGCGGCATCGCGGTTCAAGCGCGCCCCGGGCGCGGGGGTCGAGGATCTAGGCGGCCGCGAGGATGTCGACGGGGACTGAGGAGTCGCCCAACGCGCTGATGACGTCCCAGCGCAGCAGTTCCTCGAGCCAGTTGAGTGCGACGGTGCGGTCCGGGGCGCACATCTCGGCCATCGAAATCGTCTCGATACGGCTGCATCGCCGGCCCCATCCCTCAGAGTTCACCCGCGCGGCACGACACCTCGCCCGCGCGACCGTTCTGGGCCTTGTGCTGCGAAACCGCGTGGGTGTCAGCCCCCGACCATCGATGCGCTCAAGGCGTCGCTGGCCCACCTCCTGGCGCCCTAGACGGGGCGCGCACCCCAAACCCTGCGTTGGGTGGGGTTCGGGTAGTTGGTTGATGCTCGTCGCGCGACAGACCTCAACCAACTACCCGAACGTCAACCAACGCGCCCCGACTGGGCTACGGTTCGGCCACGAGACACCTCGAAACCCCCGCACCGGCGTACCGTTCCACCATGAGAACCGTCACCGCAGCCGCTCTCGGTTTAGCCCTGTTCGCAGGCTCAATGACACCCGCCGCGGCGGCCGACCCCTGGGACGCCTTCTGGCCGGCGCCCACGACGCTGTCCGACAAGACCGTGCCGAGCTTCAGCCCGGACCTCACCACCTCCGCCGACGGCCAGCGGCAGGTCGCGATCTGGACCTTCGTCAAGAGCAACGACTACCGGGCGCAGGTCGCCACCACCACCGACGGCGGCGACCACCTGGAACGCGCCGGTCGACTTGGACTCCTCCGGCCTCCTCGGCAACACCAGCATCGTGGGTTCCACCGACGGCCAGCGCCTCACAGCCGTGTGGAACCAGGCCAACCCGAGCAACCTCAGCGTGCGCGTTCGTCAGTCGGCCGACGGCGGCGCCACCTGGGCCCCGGCGCAATTCATCTCGAGTGCCAGTAACTCAATCCCCCGGGTGGCCGCATCCGCAGACGGCACCAAGGCCACGGTCGTCTGGACCGAACAGACCATGACGAACACCCTGGCCCTGGTCTCCAGCTGGAACTCAACCACCAACACGTGGTCCGGTCCCACAATCGTCGGCCCCAACAACGACGAGGCCACCTATCCCGAGCATCACCTCCTCGGCAGACGGTCAGGTCGTCACCATCACCTGGCTGGACTCCACCAACCGCCTGCGCTCAGCAACATCGACGAACGCCGGAGCTAGCTGGTCGTCGGCGAAGAACCTCTCCACTGCCGGTCTGCAGGCCCAGCAGGCCGACCTGGTCACGTCCACTGACGGCTCGCGCATCGTGGCCACCTGGGTCGAGGGCAACGGTTCCGACCACGTCGCCACTGCCTACAGCACGGACAAGGGCGCGACCTGGTCCACCCCCGCCGCCCTGCCCGCCTGGTTCGGCAACTGGCAACCCGAACTGGTCGCCACCCCCGACGCCCAACGCCTGCTCGTCTCGTGGCCAGCCACCAACGGCCAGGGCAACACCGTCGCGCGGACCATCACATCCAAGGACGGGGGCGTCACCTGGGCGCCCTTCGTGGACGCCACCCCGGCCACATCGAGCGCCTCCGAGCCGATGATCGCCGCCTCCAGCGACCTTGAGCGCCTCACCGTTCTTTGGCATGAGACACCGGCCCAGGAGACGACTGTGCGCGCGGCCGTCTCCGGGGACTCCGGCCAGACCTGGTCGGCCCCGAAGATCATCAACAAGTCCAACGGCTACGACTACCCGCAGACGCGCATTGTGGCTGCAGCCGACGGGACCCCGACAGCCGCCTGGCAGCAGGACGGTCCCACGGTTTCCCGCATCCGGACCGCGACCGCGACCTTGGCGACGATCCCGGGCGCACCCACCGGCGTCGCCGCCACCCCGGGCGATGGTCAAGCGAGCGTGACCTGGTCGGCCGCGCCCGACGGCGGTTCACCGGTGACCGGCTACACCGCCACCGCAACCCCGGGCGGGGCCAGTTGCCAGGCAGCCACCTCGAGTTGCACGATCTCGGGCTTGACGAACGGCAGCGACTACCAGATCACCGTGCGCGCGACCAACACGCTGGGAACCGGGCCTGCGTCGGCCCCCGTTACGGTGCGCCCCACCGCGACGCCGCTGCCGAAGCAGACGGTGAAGAAGCCGCCCGCGAAGCTCAAGAAGGGCAAGACGGCCAAGCTGGCGCGCACGACGGCCCAGGGCACGAAGGTCACGTGGAAGACCTCGACCAAGAAGATCTGCAAGGTGAAGAAGTCCAAGGTCACGGCCAAGAAGAAGGGCAAGTGCAAGCTCTCGGCCAATGCCCCCGCGACCCCCAGCTTCACCGCTTTCACGAAGCGCTACACGATCCGGGTCAAGTAATCCGGCGGCCACTCGCGTTCGGCTTCCGGCGTTGGTTAGAGGTTGTGGTCCTGGTTAGCGAATCCACGCGTTGTTTCGCTAACCAACAGCACAACCTCTAACGCGGGCGGTTTGGGGGCGGCTCCAGGGCAGCCCCCTTCACCACAACCCGCCCAGGTACTCGTCGGCGGCCTGCGTCGTGAAACGGGCGTTGCCCCCATGGCTGTAGGGGGTGAGCTCCGAGAACTTCGGTCCGGAAGCGGTCATGAGGAAGTCGACCCGCACGAACTCCTCGTCGGCGGCGAGTGCCTCGGCGACCTCGATGATCTCGTCGAGCTGGGATGGTCGCTCACGCGGCTGGGTCTGCATGTGCATGATGGGCAGCACGTTCCACTGCCGGTCGTGCCAACTGCTGGTCCGCTGCGTGTCCCGCTGTCGATCATCCGCAGCAAGGAACACCTGCACCTGGCCGTGGAAGACGAAACACCCGATGTCCTCAGGAAGCCCGCCCCCAGGCCCCCGGTACAAGGTCTCGACGACCAGTTGCCGCGGCACTCCCAGGTACCCCCACTCCAGGGCGTCCCACCCATAGTCACGCGTCAAGCACGCGCCCAGGTCCGCCGCGACCTGGTCCAGCGGTTCGTCGCAGGCGCGGTAGGACTTGCGGATCCAGGGCTGGACCCAGTCCTGCCCCCGCGTGGCGGGCCCGTCCCACACAACCGCGGAACCGCCACATCCGTGCCCAGCCTTGACGACGTACTCCGCGGGCAGATCGAGGCCGGCCAACTCCTCCGAGGTGTCCACCAGAGCCAGCCTTTCGGGCATCCACTGTGCCGGCAGAACCTTCGCGGCGTGCTCAAACGAGGCGTGTTTGTCGCAGTAGGTGCGCAGTATGGGCCGTCGGTCGAGCAGTCGTCGGCGCCAGATCTTCTGGTTGAACGTCTGCGGTTGCGGCTGCGGCCAACTCAGGGTTTGGGCGTCGTACGCGGATCGCATGCGCTGGTCGAACAAGTCTGCGGACGCCGGTGTGCTCGCGAGCCCGCGACGGCGCACACGCCGCAGAGGTTCGGTCAGCTTCCAGGAGTTGCTGCCGACCACCTGGGCCATCGTTTCGCGCTCAGCGGCCAGGTCCGCCTCCAACAGCGCTACCTGCGCGGCGGCCTCCGCGTAACGCGCGCCCACCTCCTGGCATCGCAGCCGCCACTGTTCAGCGCGCTCATCCCCGTCGTCCATGGGCGCAGTATGGCAGCGCACCCCAGCCCCAAACCCCCGTTGGGTGGGGTTCGTGCAGTTGGTTGAGGCTCGTCGCACGACAGGCATCAACCAACTGCACGAGCCCCACCCAACGGCGCGGTCTGGCCCCAGAAACGCCGTTGGGGCCCGACCATCCCTGGCCGAGCCCCAACGGGGAGTTCTTAGACTTACTTGACCTGACCGCGAGAGGTCTGGCCGTCCAAGCGGTTCGGGCCGCCGATGCACTTCACGCGGTACCAACCCGGCTTGACCTTCACCGAGGTCTCGTTGTCGTTGGCCGGGCGCACCTTGCCCTTCTTGTACGCGCCCCAGTTGTTCTTGCCCTTCCGGCGCTCGATCACGTACTTGTAGCCGGTGTCGTTGTTGGGCCGGATGCGGATCCTGATCTCCTTGCCCTTGACCGCCGCACCGCACCGGACCGGCTTGGGGGGCGGGTACTGAGCTGCCTGGGAGGCGGGAGCCACCGCCAACAAGAGTCCTGCGCCCAGAGCCGCTGCGGCGAGCGTGGACGCACCTTTTCGAATAGAAGCCATGGGTGGTTTCCCCCGTCACGTTCGAAATGAGCCGACGCGCCGACAGTAGCAGATGCCAACCCTCACGCACGACCCCTTTGTAAGTATCTCTACCTAACCTCTACTTCCACGACCAACCGTGCGGTAAAGTCCCCCTCAGACGCTCACGAAGCATCCACGGGGGACGTGGGGAAACGGGGAAATGGATGGCTAGTAGCCTCCGTGCAGCAGCACAAGCCTTCGCTGACTTCTTCGCCTGGACATTGGCCGTCCCCATCGCCTTGTGGTTGCGCTTCGACTTCGCTGTTCCGCCCGGCGGCTGGGGCCTCGCCCTGCTCTGGGGCGCCGGCGCGGGCCTGATGCACGTCATGATCGGCTACGCGCGTCAGCTCTATCGCGGCCGCTACCGGTTCGGCTCTTTCGACGAAGTCAGCGGTGTCGTTCTCTCGGTCGCCGCCGTGACCATCGCGTGGGAAATCGCGACGCTGATCACCGCACCGCAGAGACCTCCCCCGCACGATCCCCCTGCTCGCCGGCGGCATCGCCCTGGCCTTCCAACTGGCCGGCAGGTTCGGCCTGCGCTTCGTCCGCGAGCGCCTCATCACCCCGCGCACCGGGGACCGCACGCTCGTCTACGGCGCCGGCGACGGCGGCCAGCAGATCGTGCGGGCGATGGTCGGCCAGGACAGCGGCTACTACGTCGTCGGCCTCATCGACGACGACCCGCGAAAGCGCCACCTGCGGATCCAGGGCGTGCGCGTGCGCGGCACCGTCGCCGACCTCGACAAGTTCATGGAACAGCTCGACATCCAGGTTTTGGTGGTGGCGATCGCCAAGGTCACTGCCTCACAACTGCGCGACCTCGACAAGCGCTGCCGTGCCCACGGCGTGCAACTGCGCGTGATCCCGAGCCCGGTCGACATCGTCCGTGGCGCAGTCCGGCTGTCCGACGTCTCCGAGGTGACCGAAGAGGACCTGCTCGGCCGCAACCCGGTGTCCACCGACGAGACCGCCATCGCCGCGATGCTGCGCGGCAAGCGCGTGCTGATCACCGGCGCCGGCGGGTCCATCGGCTCGGAACTCGCCCGGCAGGTCAACAGCTACGACCCCGCCTACCTCGGACTGCTGGACCGCGACGAGTCCGCCCTGCACGCCCTGCACCTGAGCATGTTCGGCAAGGCGATGCTCGACACCGACGACCTGCTGCTGGCCGACATCCGCGACCCCGCAGCGCATGCACGACGTGATGCGCCGGGTACGCCCGGACGTCGTCTTCCACGCCGCCGCGCTGAAGCACCTGCCGATGCTGGAAGCCGCGCCGTCGGAGGCGTTCAAGACCAACGTCCTGGGCACCCGCAACGTCCTGGAGGCCGCCTTCAAGGCCGACGTCCCGGTGTTCGTGAACATCTCCACCGACAAGGCCGCCGACCCGGTCAGCGTCCTGGGTCACTCCAAGCGCACCACCGAACGCCTCACCGCAGGTATCCGCCCCCCGTACGAGGGCCGCTACCTGTCCGTGCGTTTCGGCAACGTCCTCGGCTCCCGCGGCTCGATGCTGACCGCGTTCCGCTCCCAGATCGCCAACGGCGGGCCTGTCACCGTCACCCACCCCGACGTGACGCGCTACTTCATGACGATCCCAGAGGCCGTGCACCTGGTTCTGCAGGCAGCGACCCTGGGCCGGGACTCCGAGACGCTCGATCCTCGACATGGGCGAGCCGGTCCGGATCCAGGATGTCGCCCGGCACATGATCGAGAAGTCCGGCCGCGACATCGACATCGAGTACACGGGTCTGCGCGAGGGCGAGAAGCTCCACGAGGTGCTGTCCAGCGAGGCAGAGACCGGCCAGCGCCCCCTGCACCCGCTGATCACCCACGTCGAGGTTCCGCCCCTCGACGTGGTCGCACTCGAGGAGTCCTGGGGGAACTCGTGTGAGGCCAGCCGCGCTGCGATGGAGTTGTTAGCGCTGGCTGGCGAACACGTCGCGATGTCCGCCAAAGTCGATCTTCGCTGACCGGCGTCGGCGCCTGAGATCCCTCAGGTAGATTGACTTCAAGCACTTAGGGGGACTTGTGACTCTGCACGACTATCTCGGGATCCTGCGTCGATCTTGGCCGCTTATCCTGATCGCCACAGTGGTCGGCACGCTAGTCGCTCTTGGTCTGTCGCTGACCATGACCCCGATCTACCGGGCTCAGTCCCAACTCTTCGTCTCGGTGAAGTCCGCCGGCCAAGTCGGTGACGCGTACTCCGGCGGGCTGTTCGTTCAGCAGCGCGTGAAGTCCTACGTGGATGTCGTCGACTCCCCTGCGGTCCTTGACCCCGTGATCCAAGATCTGGGCCTGGACATGACCTACACCCAACTCGCGCCACAGGTCTCCGCGCAGACCCCACCAAACACGGTCCTGCTGAATGTCACGGCGACCGACACTTCACCCACCCAGGCCGCCAAGATTGCCAACGCCGTGGCGGCTTCCTACGCGAACGAAATTGCACGCCTCGAGGGCGCGAAGCGGACAGGCGACGGGCTGCCCCGACTTGAAGTGGACAACCAGAGCGAGAACCAGGTTCCCGTCGAGGCCACGGTCATCAAGCCCGCTGAGGTCCCCACCAGCCCGGTCTCACCGCGCACCTCGCTCAACGTCTTGCTCGGCCTGCTCCTCGGCCTTCTGATCGGGGTCGGCATCGCGGTTCTCCGCCACACTCTGGACACCTCCGTGAAGACCGTTGAGGACCTGGAGGAAGCGGCCGATTCGACCCCGCTTGGTGTGGTGACGTACGACCCGGAAGCCACCACCAACCCGCTGGTGACCCTGCGGGGAACCCCGCGAGCAGAGGCCTTCCGGTCTATCCGGACGAACCTGCAGTACGTGGACGTCGACAACCCGCCACGCACAGTGGTCATCACCTCGTCACTGCCGGGCGAGGGGAAGTCCACGACCGCCTGCAACCTGGCGATCGCACTCGCGCAGGCTGAGTCGAAGGTGCTCCTACTTGAGGCCGACCTGCGCCGCCCGAAGGTGGCCGAGTACCTCGGTGTGGACGGATCACGAGGCCTCACAGACATCCTCATCGGCCAGGCAAGCCTGGACAACACGGTCGTGCACTGGCAGCGGGGGCTGCTCGACTTCCTGCCGGCAGGAGCGATCCCCCCGAACCCCAGCGAACTGCTCGGTTCGCACCAGATGGCGGAGTTGCTGAAGGAAATGGGCAACCGCTACGACATCGTCATCATCGACGCACCGCCGCTGCTGCCGGTCACGGACGCGGCGATCCTCTCGACGGCCGCCGACGGCGCGATCCTGGTGACCAAGCAGGGCAGCACGAAGGTCGAGCAGGTGCAGGATTCGACGGATGCTCTGCGCCAGGTGAACGCCCGAGTGCTCGGCACTGTTCTCAACTTCGTCCCGATGAAGAGGCGTAAGAAGTACGGGTACGGCTACGAGTATGGGTACGGCTACGGGTACGGGTACGGCACCAAGGAGTCTGCCGAGAAGGCGAACCGGTCCGTCGGACCTGAGGCCACGCAGGGGGCCTGATGGCTGCCTCATCACCGGCTCGTAAGGGGATCTGGATCGGTCTGCTGGCAATGCTTCTGCTGCTGGTCGGGCTTGGTGTCTGGTTCGCGTTGTCCGCGCGTGCTGCCGTCAACGAGATGACCGTTGCCAGGGACAGCCTCGTCGCCGCTCGCGACGCGTTGGCCGATGGCCAACCCGAGCAGGCCCGCACGTTCGTCACCGCCGCCAGCGACGCCGCGAGCCGGGCAGCCGACCGCGTCAACAGCCCCATGTGGAACGTTGCTGCCGCGATCCCAGGGCTCGGCGACACCCCCCAGGCGGCACAGGCGGTGGCCACCTCGCTCGACCAGACCCTGACCGCGCTGCAGCCACTCACCGAGCAACTGAACGTCCTGGACCCGTCGACGCTGATCCAAGAAGGGACAGATCGACGTCGGCGCGATCGAGTCGGCATTGCCCGCGATGCAGGAGGCCGCGCCGGGAGTGGCCGAGGCCGTCGCGACCGTCGAATCCGCCCCGCTGGACGGGATGCTGCTCCCCCAGGTGCGCACCGCCGCGGAGGACTACACCGAGGAACTGACGACACTGCAGAGCACGCTGAACACCGGGCGTGACCTTCGGCGAGATCGCTGGCCCGATGCTCGGGGCGGAGAAGCCGAAGCGCTACTTCGTCGGCATCCTGAACCCCAACGAGGCCCGTGGCACCGGCGGTTTCATGGGCTCGTGGGCGATCCTCGAAGCCAAGGACGGCCAGGTCACCGTCGACGAGGTCGGCAGCAACACCGAGATTCCGAACTTGACGCAGTTGCCGGACAACCTCAGCAAGGGCTTTGAGGAGCGGTACCGCGACGACCCGATCCTTCGCGGCAACATGAACCTCTCCCCAAACTTCCCCGATACCGCGAAGATCTGGCTCGCCGCATGGAAGCAGAAGACCGGCGAAGAACTCGACGGGGCGCTTGCTGCAGATGTGGTGGCGCTCGGCGACCTGGTCGAGGCTTCAGGACAGAGCGTGCCGTTGCCCGGGGGGCGGCTCGTTGAACGGCGACCAGTTGGCGGACTTCGCGATCAAGGGCATCTACGAGCAGTTCCCGACCTCCGCGCAGGCGGCCGAACGCAAGGCCTACCAGGACGCGATCGTGACCACAGCGGTCGGTGTCGCGACGAAGGCACCCAATCCGCAAGCCATGGCGGAGGCTCTCGGCAAGGGTCTCTCTGAAGGCCGGATCGTGGTGTGGTCGGCCGATCCGAAGGTCGAGGAGAAGCTCGTCGACGCCGGCGTCGGGGGCTCGCTGGCGGTGAGCGACGGACACAACGTCCAGTTCGTGGTCCTCAACGGATCCGGGTCGAAGTTGGATGCGTTCCTGGAACGTTCATTGACGTACGAGGTCGGCCGCTGCCCGAATACGGATAACCGCGTGAAGTCCACGGTGACAGTGGAGTTGGAGAACGCGATTCCCCTGGGCGAGCGACCACCGGAGTACATGCGTTCGTCACTCGGTCGCGACGGCACGACCAACTTCGTCCTCGCGCAGTTCCACCTTCCGAACGGCGCAGAAGTTCAAGACGTCCTTGTCGACGGCGAGTCAGTTGGCTCGTTCCAGTTCGAAGAAGGGGGGCGCCCGTCGGCTGTGGTGGGGGTACGTCTGCCCCCGAGGAAGAAGGTGCCAGTAGAGGTGCGGTTCACCGAGCCGGAGGCGAGCGGTACTGAGTTCGTGGCCGTGCAACCGCTGGGCAGTGAACAGACCACAAATCTCACCGACGAACCTTGCGTCGACGAGGGCGCCTGACATGAATCGACTTGAGGTCCCGTTCGCTCTCCCGGACATTACGGAAGCTGAGGTCGAAGCCGTGGCTCGCGCCGTGCAATCGGGCTGGGTCACCTCCGGGCCAGAGATGGTTGCCTTCGAGGAGGAGTTCGCCAAGTACGTCGGGGGGGAAGTGGAGGCGGTCGCCCTGAACTCCGCAACCGCCGGACTTCACCTTGCCCTGGAAGCATGCGGGATCGGCCCTGGGGATGAGGTCATCGTTCCAACCTGGACCTTCACCGCGACCGCTGAAGTTGTTCGCTATGTGGGGGCACAGCCAGTTCTTGTGGACGTCGAGTCAGACACACTCAACATCGACCTTGAGCGGGTTGCCGACGCGTTGACTCCGCACACCCGAGCCGTGATTCCGGTGCACTTCGCTGGTCTTGGAGTCGATATGCGCGCCCTTCGTGAAGTGGTTGGAGCGGAGGTGCGCATCATCGAGGACGCCGCGCATGCCCTGCCGACGGTGGCCGGCGGTGTCATGGTCGGCGAGTGCCGCTACTCCGACGCGGCGGTATTCAGCTTCTACGCCACCAAAACCATCACCACTGGCGAAGGCGGCATGCTCACGACTCGCGACCCTGAGATTGCTGCGAGGGCACGGATCATGCGCCTACACGGAATCGATCGGGATGCGTTTAATCGCTACCGCTCGGATAAGCCGGCCTGGTTCTACGACGTTGTTGCTGCCGGGTTCAAATACAACCTCACAGATCCAGCTGCAGCGATGGGCCGCGCTCAGCTCGCTCGAAGTGACGGAATGCAGCGGCGGCGCCAGGAGTTGGCGATGTCCTATCTGCAGGCTTGCGAGCAATTGCCGGTGGTGTCGCCCTCCAACTCAGCGCCTGGCGACACTCACGCGTGGCACTTGTTTGTGCTGCGACTCCCGCCGGGAGGCAAGGTTGATCGCGACAAGTTCATTTCCGCCATGTCGGATGAAGGGGTCGGCACCAGCGTCCACTTCATCCCTCTCCACAAACACTCCGTGTGGCAGAGGGAACTGGGACTTGACCCTAATGAATACCCAAATGCCGACGCCCAATTCAGTCGCGCGGTGAGCCTCCCGATCTTTAGTTCAATGAGTGACGCGCAACACGGCCACGTAGTCTCTGCGGCGCAACGGATCTTGGCATGATCAAGCGAGCATTCGACCTCGTTGCAGCAACTATCGGGCTGGTGGTCCTGTCCCCGGTGATGGCAGTCATTGCAGTCCTGATCAAGCGAGACTCCGAAGGGCCCGTGATCTTCAGGCAGGAGCGAGTTGGGCGCGGTGGAAGTCTGTTCACTCTGCTGAAGTTCCGAACCATGGTGACGGACACTCAGAGTGCTGGGCCATTGGTCACCGCGGCGACAGATCCGAGAATCACCCGATTCGGCGCACACCTGCGCTCGACGAAACTCGATGAGCTGCCCCAACTCGTGAACGTCATCCTTGGAGACATGTCGTTGGTCGGTCCGCGACCTGAAGTGCCCAGGTATGTCGCCCTGTGGACGGAGGATGACCGACAAGCGATCCTGTCGATGCAACCCGGGATCACAGATCCGGCGACTCTGCAGTTGCGACGCGAAGAATCACTTCTCGCGCGCCAACCCGACCCCGAGCGGTTCTACGCGCAGTACCTTCTTCCCCGAAAGACGGCTATCTACCGGGAGTACGTTCAGCAACAATCGTTACGACTGGATCTCAGGCTGGTCCTAGCGACGATCGCTAGCCTCGTCGGCGACTGACCGGT
>CAVSZD010000010.1:0-510010 GCA_963732355.1 uncultured Actinomycetota bacterium
TCCAAGGGTAGCATCAAGATGCAGGTGTTCAGCCATCAAGATGCAACAGGGCGTGTGTGACTTCTGTCGCCGGCAGCGACGAAAGTTACACACGCCTCGGGCGGCAGTTGGGCGGGTGGCGGTTGCAGATTGGCTTGAGATGGATTCACCGGGACGACCCCCGCAACGATCTGCGGAGAGCCGGCAACCGTCAACGACTCATCTGACGGCGCGAGCGTGACCATCGGCGGCTAAGCCGCGACCGACATCACTGTCGTGTCAGGGACGCAGATCACGGCGACTGCTCCGGCGGGCACTGCTCGTCCGGCGACGGTTGTCGTCATCAATTCGTTGGGTTCGGCGACTCTGATGGGCGGCTTCACCTACGTGGTCGAACCGCCCGTCGCAGGGTCCGGCGGCCGGGGGCAGCGACATGACCACCCAGGGAACCCACTCGTTACGGCTGGGTCGCCCGCTAAATGATCTTAATGACCGTCTGAAGGCTCCGGTCCCGCGGTCGTAACGCGTCGCAAGTTCATTTCGGGCGTAGTTCAAAGGTCGGCTTGTGGCTGAAATGCCCGCCTCGAGTTTCCTGAGGCCGCTCTGCAGGCCGCCCTGGTTAGAGGTTGTGGTCCTGGTTATGTCGCTGACAAATGAAGATCAACGAGGGCTGAGCCGGAAGTTACGCCACCTCGACGGTGGTTGCGCAGGGACCATTCCCTGGCTAGCCCGGTGCGAGCCAGGGTTAGGCCGGGTGAGGCCAAGTGCTGCGCCACGCTGTCACCTGCCACAGGTGACAGCGTGGCGCACCTGTGCCCCGCTTACGAACAATCGTGTGAGGAAATCCCACCGAACGAAAGAAAGCGCAAACATGTCTCAACTGCCGACAGCCGTTGCCGCGGACACAAATACAGACACCAGGCCAAGGAGATGAAGGCCGCCGCCAAGGAGATCCAAGTCGGCGAATGATCTCCACCGCACAGGGAACCGTGCCGTCAAGACTCGATATCGACCCTGTCAGACAAGACCAACTGATTCGTCGCAGCAAGCCGACTGCGCCATTCACTCCTCTTCCCGCAGTGCAATGAGCCCAGTCTCATTGGGCAGCGAGCCAGACCCTTACCCCTATTCGACAGGGCAATCACAATGACAGTCACCACAGAAACCCCGCAGCTTCCCCAGGAGCGACAGGACAACGTAGCCCCGACGCACCATGCAGGTCCCCCAAGGATCCTTGAGTTGAGGTTCAGTCGGCCCGGGCTCTACGTCGCATGCCTCTTCTTGGCCGCGTCCATGTTCCCCTCGCTACTGCCCCGCCCAGTCTGGGCACAAGGCGTAATCATCGGCATCACCGTGGCCCTTGGTTACGGCGTCGGCGCGATCTGCGAGGCGCTCTGGCGCTATCTGGAGATTCCGGCGCTTCGGGGAAAGGTCAAGGCGGTAGTCGTCGCAGTGCTGATCTCTTTGGTCGCGTTCGCCGTCGCCCGTGAAACATGGCGGTTCGTGGGCTGGCAGAACGAACAACGAACGGTGTTCGGGATGCCTCCCATCGGTCCGGGAGCATGGCCAACGATGGTGGTGGTGGCAGTTGTCGTGTTCGGCCTCCTGCTTGTGATCAGCAGGGGTCTGCGTCACTTGACAGCACGGATGATCCGCCTCATTGGACGCGTCGTGCCCGCTCGACTCTCGACTGTGCTTGGCGTCACGGCCATCGTGACTCTGCTGGCACTGATCTACTCCAACTTCCTGGTCACGGGGTTCTTCGCGGCGGCCAACGCGATGTACGCCCCGCGAAACGACACGAACAAGCCGGGGGTGACAGGCCCGCCAACCTCGGCACTGCGCTCGGGTGGCCCCGGTTCGAATGTGAGTTGGGACTCACTGGGTCGCGAAGGTCGCTCGTTCGTATCCACGGGTCCGACGACTGCGGATTTGTCGGCGGCATCGCCTGGCGAGCCTACGGTTGAGCCAATCCGGATTTACGCAGGTCTGAAGTCAGCGTCCACCGCCCAGGAACGGGCCGATATTGTGCTGGCCGAACTGAAGCGCACCGGTGCGTTCGATCGCAAGATCCTGGCGATCACCACGACAACGGGTTCAGGCTTCGTGCAGCCGGAAGGCATCGATCCGCTGGAATACCTGTGGCACGGCGACACTGCGGTTGCCGCGATTCAGTACTCGTACTTGCCCAGTTGGCTGAGTCTGCTGGCAGACCAAGCGAATGCGCAGGAGGCTGCTCAAGTCACCTTCGACACGATCTACACCTATTGGCAGTCGCTGCCGGAACAGGCGCGGCCGAAGTTGTACCTTTACGGGCTCTCTTTGGGTTCGTTCGGCTCCCAGGCGGTACTCGGATCGGTGCAGCTACTCAACGAACCCATCGACGGTGCACTGCTGGTCGGCCCGCCGTTCGTGAACCCCCTGCACAACCGGCTCACCGACGAGCGCGACGCGGGCTCACCTGATTGGCGGCCGATTTACCAACAGGGGCACACGGTCCGATTCACGGTTCAGGAGCCGACCCTGCTGACGTTGCCCGGGCAAGCCGATCCATGGGGTCCCACCCGTTTGGCCTACCTGCAGTACGGGTCAGATCCGGTCGTCTTCTTCTCTCCAAAGATCTTCGTTTCGAATCCGGCCTGGCTTGAAGGGCCCCGGGCTCCCGATGTGTCGCCGCGGGTCTCATGGTTCCCCCTCGTGACCGGGTGGCAGACCCTATTTGACCTGGCCAACGCGGGCGGCGTGCCGTGGGGCTTCGGCCACAAGTACGCGACCAGCGACAACCTGACATCCTGGGCCGCGGTCACCCGCCCCCCGGGCTGGACGCCACAGGAGCTGGATTCCTTGGGAGCCCAGTTGGACCAGCGCATGCCCAGGTGAGGTGTTGATGTTCACGCATATTGTGACGGCATGAACGTGGATAGACCGATGAGAACGGCCTCGCTGTGGCGTGAGCGCCTCGTCTCGATTGTGAGTTCCACACAGCCGGGGGGCACGTGCGTCATGGCATCCGCCCACGGTTATGGAGCCAGCACCATCCTGGGCGCAATCCCACAGATGACCGGCGACAGCCTCACGCGACTTACCATGAAACCCGGCGAAGGTCCTTGGAGCGCATTGGCCGTGGCTCTGGGACAGCCTGGCGATGCCAAGGCCGAAACGATCCTCGACGTTCTAGAGGCGCGAAGTCAATGCTGGCTCGTCGTCGACGACCCGTACGGGGTGGCCCACGACGACCTGTTCGAACTGGCCGCAGTCCTGCCGGCCAACGCGCGCCTGGCGATAGCGACCCACCGGACGATGTTGACGGGCCCGGCACTGTTGGGCCGAGTCCTTGAGATCTCCGAGGACCTGCTCAAGTTCCGCGTCGACGAGGCGGTGGAGTTACTCGACGGGCTCGACCTCGACATCGCCGAGGCCGTGTGGTCTGCTGCCGACGGTTGGCTGGCTGCGATGTTGTCTACTCTCACCCCAGTGGCACAGGCCAGCGGTGACGTGGTGTGGTGGCTCAACGGTCCAGGTGCCCAGCGACTGTTCCACAGTTGGTTCGAAGAAGTCAGTGACTCGACCCGCGACTTCTTGCTGGCGACAGCTGTAATTGACGACCTCGAGGTGGACATCTGCAACAGTGTTGTGGGTCGATACGACAGCGCCTCGGTGCTGGAAGCACTGACCAGGGAACACGCGTTCCTGTCAGCGGTGGCTGATACCCGTACGAGCCGCTGGCGCCGCCACCCGCTTCTCACTTCGTTCCTGAGGCAGCGCGGGGAACACACCCTCGCGACCATAGAGAGCCATTCACGGGCCGCCGAGTGGTTTCGGGACCACGACGATGTCGAGTCAACAATGCGGCACTTGCTGGCGGCAGGCCGGACAGAAGATGCCGGTCAGTTCTTGCGCGAGCACGAGGCAGACTTGTTTCGTTGGGGCAAGGCGACCACGGCCATGGAATGGTACGGCCAACTGCCACGAGACGCTCTCGGCGATGCCGCGCAACGAGTCCTGCGCGTTGCTTGGGGACACGCCTACTCGGCACAGGTTGAGGACGCCGAGATGTGGCTGGCGCGCCTGAGGAGTCTGGTAGCCGACCCGCCCGACACCGACCCGGCAGCCAGCGCCGACGAGGTGCGGGAGCAGAGCGAACGGGAGGTTTGGCTGGAAGGCGAGACCGACACCTTAGAGGCCTACATCGCGTCGTTCCCTGGCGACGCCCACCGGATGCAAGCCGCTGCGTCACGGGCGGTCGCGGCGTTTGACGCGGGCACAGACAGCGACTCTGAGCAGCTCTCTCAGCTTCTGCTGGTTAAAGCGCTGCAGTGGTCGGGGGACCTATCGGCCGCTCGCAATCAACTCCACACCGTGGAACACCGACGTTTTGCCAACGACATGATCCGCGAGTCGATGCTGGCAACATTGAAGGCGCGGCAGTTGCGCCTTGAGGGACGCATCCACCACGCATTTCTCGTGGCAGACCGGGCGCGGCGCTGGATCGAGACCCTGCGCCTCAACCCTCTGGAGATGCGACTGGTGAACGTCACTAGCGAGCGCGCGGCTGTGCTCCTGGAGCGGGGGGACGTTGCCGCGGCCCAGTCTGACCTGCAGGTCGCTCTGCGCGCACAACACTCTCAGCACCGAAGCGGTGACGCCGCCACCTCCCTCATCGAACTCGCCCGTGCCCTGTGGGTGGGTGGGGATATCGGCGCGACGCTTCGCTACCTGCAGCAGGCTCGTTCCCTTTTGACGCTGAATGCCCCCGACTCACCGTTGCTAAGCGCAGTGGATGCTGCTGAGGCGAGGGTCCGGATTGGGATGGGTGACGGTGTCCGCGCGGAGCGGCTCGTCCGTTCTTTGCCGCGTGGCGAGGAACGGACGCTGTTATGGAGCAGACTGTCGCTCGCGCGTGGCGGCGACATGAGGCGAACCCTGCTGAACATGGAACCGTCCACAGCCCGTTCTGCAGCCGAACTGCACCTGCTCCGTGGGTGGGCGATGCGTCGACGGGGGATGCGGGTTGCACAGGCGCATCTGCTTGAGGCGGCTGATCTCTGTATGGACAGCGGGCAGGCGCTGCTTCTTGTCGACGCGGCACCGGAAGTGCGCGCCCTGGTTGAAGAGGTCGCACTCAGGCACAGCCACGACGGGCTTATGTGGCTGTTGTCGATCGTGCAGCAGGAGGCGGTCAAGGCGGCTCCAGTCAGTTCCACCCTGTCTCCTGGCGAGATGCGCCTGATTTCCATGTTGCCGACCCGGTACACCATCTCCGAGATCGGTGCCCAACTCTTCCTGACGGAGAATACAGTCGAAACCCGGCTGCGCCGGCTTTACCGCAGACTCGATGTCAACAGCCGTGATGAGGCCATCTCGGTCGCCCGGGACCGGGGACTGCTCTGAGTCGTGTTAGGCCTGCTGTGCCGCGCCTATTGCGGGCGTTTCCCGGCGCAGAGGTGCGGCTAGAACCCTCACCGCGGTACCGATCAGAATCAGATCCGCGATCATCTGTACCGAAACCATCAACCTGGCGAGATCGGAGTTGGCGCTGATGTCACCGAAACCAACCGTCGACAGGATCGTGATCGACAGATAGAGCCCGCCCATCCGGTTGAGAGGTTCGTCGAAAGCGGCCGGATCTGTAGCAGACAGAGCCACGTACAGGACCGAGAACTGGATCAGGAACGTTCCGTACACCAGAACCAAGGCCTCGATGGCGATCAGAGTGGGATGTTGCTGCGCCGGATCCGTCGCACTTGGTAAACGAAGACTGCCGAGAACACCGCTAGGCCCACAATCGCCGTCACAACCACGGTAGTGATCACGCCATCCCCCTCCATGGGCGCGACCCGGTCGACGGCAAGCATCACCACGATGATGAGAAGCGGGCGCAGCGCAGTGAGAATCAGGTTTCGCTGGGGCACCTGGATTTTGTTCGCGGCCGTGCCCACGTCAGTGGCCAACGAGAGACTTCACAAACAGGAGGGCCATGACCACCACCACGATGAAGGCGACGTAGCCGAGAGCCTTTGTCCGTGAGGTGGGAACTGAGCGGGCGGCCCGATACCCCGTGCCGGCGACGAAGGCTAGGACCAGGAACTCAGTCAGACGCAGTGCCCCATCGCCGAAGATGAACACCGGCGCCGCGGCGATCGCACCGGTGATCAGTCCGCCCGCCACTTGCGCGGACAGCAGACGCCTGCCGTCGTCGTCGAGTAGTCCTTGGTTGATGGAGACGACTCGACAGCCGGAATGCCACCTGATGCGCCAGGAGCAGGGCAACCGCTGTAAGCAGGATGGTCAGGGCCAAGTGGCGACCACCTAGGTCTGCTCCCGGTGGCAGGGCGACCAGCACAGCGAGCAGGGAAGGCTGACGTATAGGGCCATGGTGACGGCCTCTCGCAACCACTCTCGACGGGCAACATCCTCCGCAACAGGCAGTTGGGCAACTTCTTCAGTCATGAACGCAAGGTCACACGCCCCTTCACCATCACTCAAGGGGTGTCACCTGCCAGAGGTGACCTCAAAACGAATGGGTCAGTGCGGGCGAACGCCCCAACCATTGCAGGCAATCTCAACCGGCCTTGATCGGGAGGATAGAGTGGGCATGCGCTGATGGTTATGGCGATGTGCGCATCTCATGAGATGGCCAGACTGACGGGGGTGAACCTCATGGGGTCTTGAATCGGGGAGGGGGACGTCGATTGAGTGTCTCTGCTCGCGCTTTGAGTGCAGCCGCCAAACCCCGCCCTTGTCACACAACTTCGTCGCTTTCCTGGCTGGGTCCAATAACCGATCTCGGCCGGGCAGTCCCAGTTTGGGCTTGTGAAACCCCGGCGACATCTTCCAGGGGCTTCAGGGTGATCGGGCACGATCGCGTCGGCAACAATATGGGCCCAGGCAAGTCGTGGCACTCGGTCGCCAGCGTCATCGGCGCACGAGCGATACCGGCGCCGATGTCCGCCAAAGGCGCGGCTATAGTCCTTTCAGTCGATGATCACTTGTGTGCCGCAGGCGGTACGGTGGTCATCGGCTTTGGCTGGGGGATGGCTGAGGTGGGCCGACGACAGTCGGCGCCCTGCGACAGGCAGTAGGAGAGGATCCCCGTGGCTGAGCCGTTCCTGTCCGAGATCCGGCTGATGTCTTTCGTCTTTCCTCCCAAGGGGTGGGCGCTGTGCAACGGCCAACTGCTGCCGATCAACCAGAACCAGGCGCTCTTCTCCTTGCTGGGCACAACGTTCGGAGGGGACGGTCGCACGAATTTCGCCCTCCCCGACATGCGGGGTCGCGTACCCATCCACGTCGGGTCCAGTCATGTCCTGGGCGAACGCGGGGGAGAGCAGGCCCACACACTCTCGGTCGCTGAACTCCCGGCGCACACGCACGCGGTTAGTGCCGCAAGCGCGGCGTCGGGTGGTTCCGCGTCCCCGAGTGGCAACGTTCTTGGCGGGGCCAACAACGTGTACGGCCGGACCGGGGCAGACACCACGCTGCATCCGGGGACCGTGAAGAACACCGGCGGCAGTCAGCCCCATCCGAACACCCAGCCCTTCCTGACCATCAGCTTCTGCATCGCCTTGCAGGGCATTTTCCCCTCCCCCACCTGAGGAACGGTTGACATGGCACAGCCTTACGTCGGAGAGATCAGGATGTTCGCGGGGAACTTCGCCCCGGCGGGATGGATGTTCTGCGAGGGACAAGTGCTGCCCATTTCGGAGAACGAAACCCTGTTCCAACTGATCGGCACGACGTATGGGGGCAACGGCCAGGAGACGTTCTCCCTGCCCGATCTGCGGGGGCGTATCCCGATGCACCAGGGCGGCGGCTCCACACTGGCCGAGACCGGTGGTGTGGAAGAGGTGACGCTGACGGTGTCCCAGATCCCCGCACACTCCCACGGCCTCACCGCCACCGGCACGCCAGGGGCCCAGTCGAGTCCGGCTGGCAACCGCCTCGCACAGTCACGCAACGTCGTGCCGTACATCAATGAGGCACCGGTTGGCGGCACCCTTCGTGCCGGAGTCGTGGGGTCTGTGGGGGGCAGTCAGCCGCACAGCAACATGCAACCGTACCTATGCGTTAACTTCATCATCTCGCTCTTCGGGATCTTCCCCTCCCCAACCTAGGAGCATCAATGGCTGACCCATTCGTCGCAGAGATCCGTATCTTCCCCTTCAACTTCGCGCCCAAAGGCTGGGCCTGGTGCGACGGTCAGTTGCTGCCGCTGTCGCAGAACACGGCGCTGTTCTCCCTGCTCGGTACGACCTACGGCGGGGACGGGAAGTCGAATTTCGCCCTGCCCGACCTGCAGGGTTCTGTGCCGATGCAGCCGGGTCAGGGGCCGGGCCTGAGCCTGCGTGATCTCGGCGAGAGGGGAGGCGTCGAGACTGTCTCCTTGCTGGAATCCGAGGTTCCCTCTCACTCACATGAGCTGGGCGCAGACACCGTTGATGTGGGGGACACGAACGTCCCGAATGAAAATGCCAGTCTGGCGTTGTCGTCTGGTGGGGCCCTGTATCAGTCGTCACCTGACACACAACTGGCTGACGACGTCATGACGGTGACCGGCGGTGACCAGCCCCACAACAACATGCAGCCCTACCTGACGTTCTACTTCTGCATTGCCCTGCAGGGCGTCTTCCCGCCGAGGACATGAACGTGACAACCATCCTGACCGGCCGTGGATCCGTCCACCTGCGTCCTGTCACAGACGATGACCGCGAGTTCCTGGTGGATCTCTATGGGTCCGTTCGGGCTGAGGAACTGGCCATGGTCAGGTGGGAGGAAGGGCAGCAGGAGGCCTTCGTCCGGATGCAGTTCGATGCTCAGGACGCCGAATACCGCCGGATCAACCCCAACGGCACCTTTGACGTTATTGAGTTGCAGGGGCGGCCGGTAGGCCGGCTATACGTGGACAGGCGGCCCACCGAGATCAGAATCGTCGATATCTCGTTGCTGCCGCAAGCCCGGGGCGCTGGAATAGGCGGCGGTCTGCTCGCCGAACTCATGCAGGAAGCGACCGACTCCGGTCGTAGGCTCACCATCCACGTGGAGATCGCCAATCGCGCGGAGAGTCTGTACACCCGGTTGGGGTTCGTGGAGGCGGACAGGCAAGGGCCGTACCGCCGGATGGAGTGGACCCCGTCATGACACTGCCCACAGGACAGTTACGCGAAAGCAGCTTCGTACTGCATCCCTTCCGGGACGGGGCCGAGGGGCACAAGGAAGAGTTCGAGCTCGCCCAACTCCGGATGGCTCAGCCGGTAGGTGCCCTGAGTGAGCACCGGGTCCAGACTCCCCAGGAAGACCAGGGAGAACTGCTGACGGACCTGCCCTTCGGGACCCGGTCCGCCCGTCTCGCCACCTTCGCTCGCTTGGACGAGTTGCACCGCATGGCAGGGTCCATCGCCCGCCGCGACGTCGAAGGTCTGTCCAACCACGTCGAGGAAGTCTTCGCACGTCAACCACTGGAGTTCTGCCACCCGGCGATCGTATCGGCGTCCGCGTACACATCGAGGAAGAGCACATGACTGACCTCTCCCGTCGCAACCTACTCAAGGCTGGGGCGCTAACTCTGATGCTGGCGCCGTTGACCTTCGCGCCGGTCACGAACCTCTATGGGCGCTCCCGCTTCGGTCCGTTGCTGAATCAGCCCTTCGACGTCTCCGACGACGTGCACAGCGCGTCTATGACCCTGACCCGGATCAGCGACCTGGCCGGTGGGGTGGCCGACGACGATGACGCTTTCGCCTTGACCTTCCGCTCCTTGGATGCAGGACCGCCGCAAGGCACTTACAGTCTGCGGAAATCCGGATTCGCCACAACGCCCCTGTTTCTCGTCCCCGATGACGCCTCGCTCATGACCTACCAGGCCATCATCAACCGTTCCGTGAAGGGAGCCGACCGATGAGGGTGGCCCGGCCGTTGCTCGCCTCAGTGCTCGTGTTGGGTCTTATGGGTAGCGGGGCTTCCTCGCTGACTGCTGCGCCCGTGACACCCGCGACTCAGATCTCGATCGTGGATAAGCCGGAGTGCACGATCATCGGCAGCCCGGGGGACGACGTGCTGGTCGGTACGCCCGGTGCTGACGTGATGTGTGGGCGTGGCGGCGACGACGTGATCTTGGGCGGTGACAACGACGATGTACTGCGCGGAGGGCCGGGAGACGACCAACTGCGCGGGGAGGCGGGCGACGACCTGCTCCGTGGGGGACGTGCCGGCAGTGATGATCTTGATGGGGGTACCGGCGACGATGCCCTCTACGGGCTCAAGGGCGCCGACCTTCTCAACGGGGGGAAGGGTCGCGACGTCGTCAAGGGCGGGGACGGACCCGACGAGGCCGATGGTGGTCCCGGTCGTGACACCGTGCAAGGTGGCGCTTCTGCGGACGCTCTCGATGGTGGGCCGGGCTCGGACCGTCTCGAGGGCGGTTCCGGCGCCGACCGGCTGGATGCTCGTGACGGCAGTGCCTTCGTGGACAAGCTGTACTGCGGCCCCGCAGTCTTCGATCGTGCCCGCGCCGACGTCGAGGACCGCGTGACGTTCTCCTGTGAGGAATACCCCGACAATGTCGGCCCGACCGATCTGACCCTGTCGAAGTCCACCATCGGCGACGGACGTCCCGCTGGCACGAAGGTGGGTGTGCTGGCCGCAGTCGACCCCAATCCTGGCGACGAGCTCACATTCCGGCTGGTCGAGGGTGCCGGCGCGCAGGACAATCAGGCGTTCGACATCGACGGCCGACGCCTTTTGACCCGCGAGCCAACTGACGCTGGCACCAAGAAGAACTACTCCATCCGTGTCCGTGTCATCGACCATTGGGAAGCTCGGGAGACGAGGGTCTTCACCATCTCCGTCGATGGGGCTGGCCAGCCGCCCATCACCCCCGATGACCCGCCGACCGGTGTAGACGACTCGGCGACTGTGACAGAGGATGACTCGGCCACTGCGGTGGATGTGCTGGCCAACGACCTCAACGCCGACGGTGGAAAACTTGCCGTCGAGTCCGTGACCCAGCCTGACGACGGGACCGTGGTGATCACGGGCGATGGGAAGAGCCTGACGTACCGCCCGGACGCCGACTACTGCAACGACGGATCGCCTAAGGACACGTTCAAGTACACGCTCAACGGTGGTTCGACCGCGACTGTGTCCATGACGGTTACCTGCGTAGACGATCCAGCCGTTGCTGCCGACGACTCTGCAACTGTTTCTGAGGACGCCGCCGCGACAACTGTGGACGTGCTGGCCAATGACGACGCCGGCGACAGTGGGCCGCTTTCGATTGATTCGGTGACGCAGCCGGGCGACGGCGCCGTGGCCATCACGGGCGGTGGGACAGGGCTTACGTACCAGCCGGACGCCGACTACTGCAACGACGGGTCGCCGAAGGACACGTTCACCTACACCCTCAAGGGTGGTTCGATCGCGACGGTGGCGATGACGGTTACGTGCCTGGATGATCCGCCTAAGGCAGTGGACGACTCAGCGACTGTGGCCGAGGACGCTGCGGCCACTCCGCTCGACGTTCGGGCCAACGACACCGACCCGGACGGCGGGCCCCTCTCCATCGAGTCAGTGACGAAGCCAGCCGACGGCACCGTCGGGATCACGGGTGGTGGCACGGGTCTGACGTACCGCCCGGATGCCGACTACTGCAACGACGGATCGCCTGAGGACACGTTCGACTACACCCTCAACGGAGGTTCGACCGCGACCGTGTCTATGACGGTTACCTGCGTGGACGATCCGCCGACGGCAGTGGACGACTCAGCGACTGTTACCGAGGACGCTGCGGCCACAGCGGTGGATGTGCTGGCCAACGACACCGACCCGGACGGCGGGGAGCTCACAGTCAAGTCGGTGACGCAGCCTGGCGACGGCACCGTGGTCATCACTGGCGGTGGGACGGGTCTTACGTACCAGCCGAAGGCCGACTACTGCAATGGCGCCTTGACCGAAGACACGTTCAAGTACACCCTCAACGGGGGTTCTGAAGCGACCGTGTCTGTGCGCGTCGTCTGTGCTGATGACCCGCCCACAGCCGTGGACGATTCGGCGACTGTGGCTGAGGACGCTGCGGCCGCCGAAGTGGATGTGTTGGCCAACGACCTCAACGCTGACGGCGGGGAGTTTGCCATTGAGTCGGTGACGCAGCCTGCCGACGGCACCGTGGCCATCACGGGCGGTGGTACGGGTCTGACCTACCAACCGGATGCCGACTACTGCAATGGTGGATCTCCTGCGGACACGTTCACCTACACCCTCAAGGGTGGTTCGACGGCGACTGTGTCCATGACGGTTACCTGCGTTGACGATCCGCCAACGGCTGTGAACGACGCCGCGACCGTGGCTGAGGATGCTGCGGCCACTGCGGTGGATGTGCTGGCCAACGACAACAATGCCGACGGCGGGCCCCTTTCCATTGACGCGGTGACCCAGCCGGGCGACGGCAACGTGGCCATCACGGGTGGCGGGACTGGTTTGACGTACCGGCCCGATGCCGACTACTGCAACGGCGGATCGCCTGTTGACACGTTCACCTACACGATCAACGGTGGTTCTGAGGCGACCGTCTCCATGACCGTGACCTGCGTTAACGACCAGCCGACCGCCGTCAACGACTCCGGCACCACGGACGAGGACACAACCCTTACGGTCCCGGCAGCGGGCGTCCTGGCCAATGACACCGACAAGGACCCAGGCGACACGAAGACCGTGACCGAGTTGAACGGTTCAACGACGTTGACGGGCACCAGCGCCGAAGGGGCGTCTGTCACGATCGCCGCCAATGGTGGTTACACATACGATCCGGGTGATCTCTTCCAGGGGCTGTCGACCGGGGAGTCGGACACGGACTCGTTCACCTACACCATGGCCGACGGCGCAGGCGCGGACTCCACCGCGACAGTGACCGTGACCATTACGGGTGTCTCAGACGCGCCCACGGCGAACACCGACAGGTTTGACGCCGTCGGCAACACCGCACTCTTCGTGGGTGTGAGCCGCCCGAGCGGGACAGCGGGCCGCGTGACCACTGGCTCGGTCCTGACCAACGACACGGACCCCGACACGCCCGCCGCCGAACTGTTGGTGCAAGCGGTCAGCGATGCCGCCACCGAGAAGGGTGGCCGTGTCACGATCAATGCCGATGGCACATTCGCCTATGAGCCCCCCGCGGGCATCACGGGCGAGACAGACAGCTTCACCTACCGGGTATGCGACGCGTCCCCGTGCACCGCGAGCACGGTCGCCAACAGCACGGGCACCCTGAATCTGCCCATCGCGGGTCAGGTCTGGTATGTCGACAACACCGCTGCCGCGGTTGGCGACGGTACATCAGCCAAACCCTTCGACACCCTCGCCAAAGCTGAAACCGCTTCCGGAGCCGGGGACACCACGTTCGTCTTCGACGGGAACGACACCAGCACCGGCCTCGGTAGTGGCTACATCATGAACGACTCCGAGCGCCTCATCGGTGAGGTCTCGGGGCTCACCCTGGACCCGGATGGCGCTGGCAGCCTCGCAACGTTCGACCTGTACCCGGCAACACCGGGTAAGCGGCCAACACTGACCGCCAGCGGCAAGGACGTCGTCACCCTCGCCTCCAAGGCGGCTGTGACCGGTCTCGCGCTTGACCCCTCCGGTACCGGCGGTGGCCTCAGCGGTGAGACCGGCGTGGACGCCCCGACGATCAGCGACGTAGTCGTCAACGACACGGGGACTGCCGGCTCGCAGCCGGGTCTCGAGCTGAATGGCACCACGGGTACTACGAGCATCTCCAATCTGAGTGTCTCCACCTCACAGGGCAAAGGTGTGCAACTCACAAATGCCGGGAAGGTCGTTTTCGCGAGCTCGGGTACGGTGTCCATCGTCAGTAACGGGGCTCCGGGGCTCGACGTCAGCGGCACCACTCTGACCGACAGTGAGTTCGACTCGATCACGGTGACCGGGCTGAGTAACGGCGGTGTGAGCCTAACCAACGTCACGGGTCCCACGCAGTTCCGTGATCTGGCGCTGACCACCAATGGTGCTGCGCCCGCATTCAAGTTGTCCAACGCGGGCTCCGTCACGGTGCCTGCTGCGAGTTCCGCGACCGTCAATGCCGTCGGGGGACCGGCCGTCGATGTCACCGGCAACGTCGGAGCGACGCTGGCGCTGGCGTTCGACAGCGTGACTTCGACGAACAGCTCGACCGACGGCATCAACATCGCCGCTCTCGGGACTGGCACGTTCAGTGCCACGGGCGGCACCATCGCCGGCGCCACTGGGATCGCCTTCGATCTCGACAGTGGCAGCGGGACCGTGGACTACGCGGGACGCATCGAGAACGGCGGCGGGGACTCGGTCGAAATCACCAACCGTTCCGGTGGGGTGGTCACCCTTTCCGGGCAGATCACCGATGGCAATGACGCCGGTGGTGGCATCACTTTGACAGGGAACACCGGCGGCACGATCAACCTCAGTGGCGCGGTGGAGCTCAGCACGGGTCCTTCCGCCGCATTTGTTGCTACTGGCGGCGGCACTGTGAATGTGACGGACAACGCCAACACGCTGGCCACGACGACCGGTACGGCCCTACAGGTGGTCAACACCACCATTGGTGCCAGCGGTATGAAGTTCCGCAGTATCTCCACGGGTGGCGAGACGAACGGCAACACGTTCGGCGCCACCAAGGGCATCGTTCTGGACAACACCGGCTCGACGGCTGGCTTGACTGTGACCGGTTCCGGTGGAACCTGCACCTCCGGTGACACAGGGGGCTGTTCGGGCGGGTCCATTCTGAACTCGACCGGCGCCGATGATGCGTCGAGCTCACCTGTCGGCACCGGGATCGTGCTCAAGAACACGAAGGCGCCGTCACTGACCCGGATGCTGATTCAGGACAACTCCAACTACGCCATTCGGGGCACCGATGTCGCAGGCTTCACGTTGGCCAACAGCGTCATCAAGGGCACGAACGGGACCAACGGCACGACGCCGTTCGACGACTCGTCGGTCAGGTTCGTCAACCTGACTGGTTCGGCGGACATCACCGACACCCATGTCAGCGGCGGGCGCGAAGACAACCTCTCGGTGACGAACTCCGCCGGATCGCTTGATCGGATAACCCTGACCCGGGTGAATATCGGTCTGAACAATGGCACCGATGGTAATGACGCAATTCACCTCGAGTCCGAGTCCACCGCGGGCGCGCTGAAGGCAACGATTCAGGACAGTGCATTCACCGGGGCTCGCGGCGACCTGGTCGACTACAGCCACAACGGCAAGGGCTCCGGTGACCTGGTCATCTCTGGAAGCACCTTCCAGAACAACAACCCGGGGATCGTCACGGGCGGCGGGGGACTGACCCTGTCGAGCAGTGGTTTGGGTGGCAACGCCACGATGAACATCAATAACAACACCTTCCGCGATGCCGTCGGCATCGGCGTTCTCGTCATTAAGACAGCAGGTTCATCGACTCAGACGGGTACCTTCTCGAACAACAGGATCGGCGTCGCGGGCGTTCAGAACTCTGGATCTGCGGAGGGATCGGGGCTGAAGTTGCAGAACCTGGGCCAAGGGACGATGACCTGGGGAGTGACGAACAACCAGATCCGTGGCTACAACGAGCACGGCATCGAGGTGCTGGCCGGCGGCGGCGCCACCGCCACGTCGGGCAACATCAACACCACGATCACGGGGAACGTAATCGAGCAGCCAGGCAACACCGGCAGTACGGCGGCCTTGCCCAAGAACGGTATCCACTTCAACGTCGGGACCCGGCCCGGCGACAGTTTCACCGCGTGCGCCGTGATCGGTGGTACGGGCAGCCTTGCCAACGCCATCTCAACCAGCGGGAAGACAGGTCTGGGTTCGCTGGACACGGACTACGACTTCCGGCTCCGGCAGCGCCAAGCGACGACGATTCGACCTTCCCGGCTACGCGGGGGCGAACAACGATAACGCCGCGGTCGTGACATTCATTACTGGCCGCAACAGTGCAGGCGGTACGCCGTCGGTGAGTCGACTGAACACCGTGCCCACCGGCGGTGGCTTCACCGGCTCCGGGGCAACGTGCCCGTGATGAGGTGCGATCGAGTGGTTGGTTGCCTTAGGTGGTCCGGTAGCCCGTTCTAGTGGTTCAGCGTGCCCTCAATCGGTGTGGGTGCGCAGCCTCTCGCAGGGTTGGCCGGTGATCGCCGCAATGAGTTCGAAGTCCTTGTCAAGGTGCAGCACGGTCAGGCCCGCCAGTTCTGCCGTCGCGGCGATGAGCAGGTCTGGGATCGAGGGCGCTCGGTGTTGGCCCTTGCTCGCCAGCACTAGCTGGATCTCGAGGGCTCGGTCCTCAATGGCCGGGGTCAGGTGCTCCACGGGCATCGCGGCCAGCGGCGGACTGCTGAACGCGGAACGCGCTTGCGCCGCGCTGCGTGCTGAGTAACCGACTTCCAACCTGGTCATGGTGGTGATCCGGACCAGCCCACGTTCGATCCGACCGGCCCAGAGCTCGGCGTTGGGCTCCCCGAGGCGCACTAGAGCGGACTTGTCGATCAGCCAGTCCGTCACCGCCACGCCGCGCCTATGACCTCGTCGTCGATCAGACCGGCGAACGCGTTCCCGAAGTTGCGAAGGTCGTCAGGGGAGACCGCCGAGTTCGATGTGGCGGCGTCCGAGGCCAAACGTCTGCGGATGCCAGACGTAACCGTCAGCAAGATCTTGGGACATGCCCTGACGTCAACCACTACGGACCTCTACGCCCACCTGCGTAGCAGCGATGCCTCCAAAGCGGCGGTTGCGGTCAGCGTTGCGGTCAAGCAGGCACAGGAGGAGGCACTTCCCCCCACAGAAGCGCGCCCGAAGGGATTCGAACCCCCAACCAACCGGGTAGAAACCGGTCGCTCTATCCGTTGAGCTACGGGCGCATGGGTCGTTCGCCAACCTGCACGAACCACTCGATTCTAGCGGGGCCGATTTCGGCCGAAGTTCGCGTCCGGTTCGAGGGGGAATGGCTCGCGCGCCCGTTTTGTGGTCGCGTGAGACCATTGAAAGGTCTGCCCTTTAGGAGTATGTGTGATCGCCAATAGCGTCTACCGTCTGAAAAACACGTCGGTACTGTCCGTGGTAGCGCTCGAGGCGCCCGAGGTTGTGACCTCCGCGTCGTTCGACGACCAATTGGAACCTACCTTGGAGCGGCTCGGGCTGCGTCGGGGGATGCTCGAGCAGGTCGCCGGGATCGAGGAGCGGCGTTGGTGGCCCGAGGGTGTCACCTACTCCGAGTCGGCCGCTGAAGCTGGCAAGTTGGCCCTGGCCGAGGCCGGCATTTCACCCGACAAGATCGGCCTGTTGATCGACACCTCGGTCTGCCGGGCGCGGCTTGAACCGTCGTCGGCGGTGTTCGTCCACAACGCGTTGGGCTTGCCACCTTCGTGCCTCAACTTCGACCTTTCGAACGCCTGCCTGGGCTTCGTCAATGGCATGCAACTGGCCGGGACGATGATCGACTCCGGGCAGATCGAGTACGCGCTCATCGTGGACGCCGAGGGCAGCCGGCTGATCCAGGAACGCACTATTGCCAGACTGCAGGATCCGAACACTGAGGCCACCGACATCCTGTCCGACTTCGCGACACTGACCTTGGGATCGGGCGCAGCCGCCATGGTGCTGGGGCGTACCGATGAGCACCCCGACGGCCACCAGTTCGTCGGGGGAGTGGCGCGTGCCGCGACCGAGCACCACAACCTCTGCTTGGGCGACATGGACCGCATGGTCACCGACAGTCGGGGTCTGCTGCTGGCGGGCTTGGACGTTGCCGAGATCGCCATGAAGGAAGCCTCGCAGGACTTCGACTGGGACGAGATCGACCACTACATCATCCACCAGGTCTCGACCGTCCACTGCGACGCTTTGGCGCAACGACTGGGCTTGGACAAGGACAAGATTCCGCTCACGTTCCCGACCCTGGGCAACATCGGACCGGCGGCGATCCCGATCACGCTGGCCATGCACCAGGACAAGATCGCCAAGGGTGACCGCGTGCTCGTCATGGGCATGGGCTCCGGCATCAACGCGATGGCCGCCGAGATCCGCTGGTGAGTCTGCCGCCGCCCGGGCTGAGTGGGCTGAAACCCGAGTGGTCCAAGGAAGTCACCGCGGTCGACTCCACGGGCGTCACTCGCACGTGGCACGTCCTTGACTCCGGCTCTGGTGACAAAGGCACCTTGCTGTGTGTCCACGGCAATCCGAGTTGGTCCTACTTGTGGCGCCGGGTCGTCGCCGCTCCGCCGAAGGGTTGGCGGGTCATCGCCATCGACCAGATGGACATGGGCTTCTCGGATCGCACGGGCACGTTCCGGCGGCTGGCTCAGCGGGTGGACGACCTCGACACTCTGACGGCTGCGCTGAACCTGACCGGACCGGTCGTCACGGTCGCCCACGACTGGGGTGGTCCTGTCTCGCTGGGCTGGGCGTTGCGTCACGTCGACCAACTCGCCGGTGTGGTGTTGTCGAACACCGGCGTGCACCAGCCGGCCGAGTCGTCGGCGCCCACAGTCATCCGGGCGGCCCGCACTCCGGGTGTGCTGAGCGCGGTCACGAAGAACACGCGCAACTTCATCCGAGGTGGGCTGTTCTTCTCCCGGCCGCTGCCGCCCGCCGACATCCGCAAGGGCTATTACGCGCCCTACAACAAGGCCGATCGGCGCCTGGCCATCGAGCAGTTCGTGCAGGACATCCCGCTGGAACCCGAGCACCCCACCGCCCCGACGCTGGATGCGATCGCCGACGGCCTGGGTGCGCTGGCCGATGTCCCGGTCCTCATGCTGTGGGGACCGCGCGACCCCGTGTTCTCCGACATCTACCTGCGCGACCTGATCAAGCGCATGCCGCATGCGGACGTCCACCGCTACGAAGGGTCGAGCCACTTCGTCCCGGAGGACGCCCCGACTTTCGCCGCCGATGTCGCGGCGTGGGTGGAAGCCCTGGGACACGAGCCGCCGCAGCGCCAGTTACCTCACAGCCGACCCCTCTGGGATGCGGTGGCGCAGCGCCGTGGCGACCCCGCCCCGGCCGTGATCGAGATGGGTCCGGGTGGCCGCAGCATCTCCTTCGGGGACCTGCACAACCGGATCGAGAACATCGCCGCGGGCATGGCTGCCTTCGGGATCAACCCGGGCGACCGGATCGCACTGCTCGTGCAACCAGGAGTGGACCTGACCGCGGTGCTCTACGGGTTGTGGCGGCGCGGCGCTATCGCGGTGGTCGTGGATGCCGGACTGGGTCTGCGGGGTATCCGGACCGCGTTGCGCAGCGCCGGACCGAAGTACGTGATCGGCGGATTCAAGGGTCTGGCCGCAGCCCGGACGATGGGCTTGGCCGCGCAGTTCATCAGCGTGGGCGAAGTGCCGTTGAAGGTCACTTCCACGTTGGGGCAGATCGAGAGCTCTTGGCCAGCGCTCGCCGCTGCCCGATCCGCCGGTCGCCGCTGACCCTGCCGCCATCGCATTCACCTCGGGTGCAACGGGTCCGGCCAAGGGCGTGCTCTACCTGCACGGCCAATTGCAGGCCCAGCGGGAGGCGCTCGCTGCGCTGTACTCGATCACCGAGGCCGACCGGCTCGTGGCCGCCTTCGGGCCGTTCGCGCTCATGGGCGCCGCGCTTGGTATCTCGTCGGTTGTCCCCGACATGAACCTCACCGCGCCGAGCACCCTGACCGCGACCGCGATGGCCCAAGCGGTCGAAGCAGTCGACGCCACGATGGTCTTCGCCTCGCCGGCCGCACTGGCCAACGTCGCGCGCACCCGTGCCGGTGTGGCGACGATGCCTGGGGTGCGGTTGTTGCTGTCGACCGGAGCGCCGGTGCCTGCCGAGTTGCTGCGCGAGGTGTTGACGATGATGCCCTCGGCTCAAGCGCACGCGCCCTACGGCATGACCGAGGTGCTGCCCGTGGCCGATATCGGGCTCAAGGAGATGGAAGCCGCAGGCCAGGGCAACGGCACGTGCGTGGGCTACCCGGTGCCCGGCGTGACCGTGCGGCTCAGCGCGCTGGACGCTCATGGAGATGCGGTCGGGCCGCTGTCCGACGCGCCAGGAGTCACCGGCGAGGTCTGCGTGCAAGCAGCTCACACCAAGCAGCGCTACGACCGCCTGTGGGTCACAGAGCATGCAGCCAGCCGCGACCCCGGATGGCACCGGACCGGCGATGTCGGGCACTTCGACGACGACGGTCGGCTGTGGATCGAAGGCCGACTCGTCCATGTGATCGTCACCGCGCACGGACCAGTCACGCCGGTCGGACTCGAGCGCCGCGCCGAAGCCATTCCGGCGGTCAAGCGGGCTGCCGCAGTCGGCATCGGACCGCGCGGCGCGCAGCAGGTCGTGATGGTCGTGGAAACCGAGTTCGGCACTTCGGGTCTGGCTCCGGACAGCCTGCGCGATGCTGTGCGACAAGCCGTGGGCGAGGTGCCGGCAGTGTTGACCGTGAGTGATCTGCCCGTGGACATCCGCCACAACTCCAAGATCGACCGGGTGCGCCTGGGCCGTTGGGCGCAGCGGGTGCTCGGCGGCGGACGGGTGGGCAAGCCATGAAGGTCCTCGTCACCGGATCCAGCAGCCTGCTCGCCGCGGACATCGTGCGTCGGCTCGCGCAGCGCGGAGACACCGTGGCGGTCCTGCAGCGCAAGCCGTCCCCAGTGGCGGCCGAGTTGGGACTGACCGAGTTCCTGGGTGACGTCGTCGACGAGCAGGTCGTCGCGCAAGCCGTGGTGGGAGTCGATGCGGTCATCCATCTGGCCGCGCGGGTGGGTGTCGTGGGCAGCCCGGAGCAGTTCTTCACCACCAACGTCGTCGGCACCCGGGTCGTGCTGGCTGCCGCGCGCGAAGCAGGTGTGCAACGGTTCGTCTTCGTGTCATCCCCGTCCGTCGCGCACACCGGTGACGCGCTTGGCCGGCAACGGCGCCGAACCCGCTGACCCGCGTCACGCCAAGGGTGAGTACTCCAAGTCCAAGGCGTTGGCCGAACAAGAAGTCCTGGCCGCCGATGGGCAGGGCATCACCACGATCGCCGTGCGTCCGCACTTGGTCTGGGGGCCCGGCGACACCCAGCTCGTGGGCCGGATCGTCGAGCGCGCACAGCAGGGCAGGCTCGCACTCGTGGCAGGCGGGCGGCCGCTGATCGACACCACGTACTTGGACAACGCGTCCGACGCCGTGATCGCCGCCGTCGACCGCGCCGACGTGGGCCACGGGCGCGCTTTCATCGTGTCCAACGGGCAGCCGCGCACGGTCGAGGAGATGGTCACGCGGATCTGCGAAGCGGCCGGTGAACGCCCGCCCTCTCGTTCTGTGCCGCGGGCGCTGGCGTGGGTTGCCGGTGCTGTGGCCGAAGGGGCGTGGAAGATCGGGCGCCGCGACGATGACCCGCCGATGACCCGGTTCCTGGCAGGGCAACTGGGCACGGCGCACTGGTTCGATCTGCGCGAGACCCAAGACGTTCTGCAATGGCAGCCGAAGGTCGACCTTGACGAGGGTTTCGCGCGGCTGCGCGCGTCGTTCGCCTCTGGCGCATGAGCCCGCTAACGGAGTTGCTCTCGACCGAGGTCGAGCCCGAGGAACTCCTGGAGCGCTTCGCGCAGTGGGCCGCGGAAACCGGCCGGCCGTTGTACCCCGCGCAGGAGGACGCGCTGCTGGAGATGGCTTCGGGCTCGCACGTCATCCTGGCGACGCCGACCGGTTCGGGCAAGAGTCTCGTGGCCGTCGGGGCCATGTTCTTCGCCATGGCGCAAGGCCGCCGGACGTATTACACCGCCCCGATCAAGGCGCTGGTGTCGGAGAAGTTCTTCGACCTGTGTGAACTGCTCGGGCCCGAGAACGTCGGGATGATCACCGGCGACGCAGCAGTCAATCCGGACGCGCCGGTCATCTGCGCCACCGCTGAGATCCTGGCGCTATTGGCACTGCGAGAGGGCTCGGACGCAGACGTCGGTGTGGTGTGCATGGACGAGTTCCACTATTACGGCGACCGCGACCGGGGTTGGGCCTGGCAGGTGCCGTTGATCGAGTTGACCGGAGCCCAGTTCCTGCTCATGTCGGCCACGCTCGGGGACATGGATCGGATCCGCGACGACCTCGTGCGGCGAACCGGTCGGCAGGCGGCCATCGTGGCCGGCGGGGATCGGCCCGTGCCGTTGACGTTCGAATATGTGACCACGCCGATCCACCAGACAGTCGAGGTTCTGCTCAACCAGGACCGCGCGCCTATCTACATCGTGCACCCCACGCAAGCCGGGGCTTTGGAACGCGCACAGGCGCTGATGAGCCTGAACGTGTGCACGCGCGAGGAGAAACGGGCCATCGCCGATGCGCTCGGCGGGTTCCGGTTCCGGGCCGGATTCGGTCGGACGCTGAGCAGGCTTGTGCGCCACGGGATCGGCGTGCACCACGCGGGCATGCTGCCGCGCTATCGCCGCCTTGTAGAGCAATTGACGCGGGCCGGCTTGCTCAAGGTCATCTGCGGAACGGACACCCTCGGCGTCGGGATCAACGTGCCGATCCGCACCGTGCTGATCACCTCGTTGGTCAAGTTCGACGGCCGCCGGATGCGGGTGCTGCGGGCCCGCGAGTTCCACCAGATCGCTGGACGGGCGGGACGGCCCGGATTCGACGCCATCGGTTATGTGGTCGTGCAGGCTCCTGAGCACGAGATCGAGAACGAGAAGCTGCTGGCCCGCGCCGGCGACGACCCCAAGAAGTTGCGCCGGATCGTGCGCAAGAAGGCGCCGGAGGGCATTCCGAACTGGGGGCGCAGCACCTTCGACAAACTGGTGGTCGCGCAGCCCGAACAGTTGAAGTCCCGCTTCGATGTCAGCCACGCGATGGTGTTCAACGTGGCTCACAGACCCGGCAACGTGGAAGCCGCTTTGGAACATCTGCTCACCGACAACGATGAGGAGCCGGGTGCGCAGGAGGCCATGGTTGAACGTGCTGTGGCGATCCAGGAATCGTTGGTCGCTGCCGGAGTGCTGACCCCCGAGCTGCGGGTCGTCGATGACCTGCAGGACGACTTCGCGTTGAACCAGCCTCTGTCCACTTTCGCGTTGGCGGCTATTGAACTGCTGGACCGGGAGTCCGAGACCTACGCCCTGGATGTGTTGTCGGTCTTGGAGGCGACACTGGAGGACCCGCGGCAGGTGCTGTACGCCCAGCAGTCCAAAGCGCGCGGCGAAGCGGTGGCGGCAATGAAGGCTGAGGGCATCGAGTACGAGGAGCGGGTCGAACTCGTCGAGGAGATCACCTGGCCGCGCCCGCTGGCCGACCTGTTGCAGACCGCGTACGACATCTACGCGGAGGGGCATCCGTGGGTGCGCGAACACGAGCTGAAGCCCAAGTCCGTCGCCCGTGAGATGTCCGAGTTGGCGATGACGTTCGTGGAGTTCGTCGGCTTCTACAAACTCGCGTCGTCGGAGGGTCTGGTCCTGCGATACCTGGCGGATGCGTACAAAGCGCTGCGCCGGACGGTGCCCGATGAGATGCGCACCGAGGAACTCGACGACATCACCGAGTGGCTGGGGGAGTTGGTGCGCCAGGTCGATTCCAGCCTGTTGGACGAGTGGGAGCAGTTGGTCAACCCGGCCGAGGTCGACGCCGCTGTCGTGGACACCGGCCCGCCGCCGGTCACGGCCAACGTGCGGGCCTTCCGGGTGCTGGTGCGCAACGCGATGTTCCGCCGTGTGGAGCTTGCCGCTCTGCGCAAGTGGGACGACCTCGCGGCCCTCGATGAGGACTGGGACGCCGATCGGTGGCGCGACGCGATGGCCGACTACTTCGAGGAGCACGACGAGGTCGGGACCGGACCTGCTGCGCGGGGGCCGAAACTGTTGCAGATCGAGCAGTTGGCCGGCCATTGGAATGTGTGGCAGGCCTTTGACGATCCCGCTGGTGATCACGACTGGGGGATCCGGGCGGAGGTCGATCTGGCCGCCAGCGACGAGCAGGGGATAGCCGTGGTCCGGGTGACCGAGGTGGGCAGTTTCTGAAAGGGTGGCCGTGCGATGGCGGAACCTTCGATCTCGCTTATGTCGCAGGGCCGTCGTAGGCTCTGACCACTACGACAACGAGGAGCATCATGGCCTATTCGATCAAGGACCTCAAAGACGTTTCGACGGGATTGGCGGCGAAGCTTCAGGAGGTGGGCGTGGGCACCACGGAGCAGTTGCTCGAGAAGGCGGGTTCGTCCGCCGGCCGCAAACAACTGGCCGATGAGATCGGGGCCAGCGCCACCCAGCTTCTGACTTGGGTGAACGAGGCCGACCTGATGCGAGTGCCCGGGATCGCGGAGGGTTTCTCGCAATTGCTGGAGGCCGCAGGCGTGGACACCGTCAAGGAACTGGCCACGCGCAACGCGGAGAACCTCACCGCGAAGATCGCCGAGGTCAACGAACAACTCAACTTGGCTGGCCGCGTTCCGAACCAGGAGCAGGTCGCTGCGTGGATCGCTGCCGCCAAGGGCCTCGCTCCCAAGGTGAGCCACTGACGCTTCGGAAGGGCGAGTCGCCATGCGGGGAATCACGTCCACAACCGCCTCGCTGCGAAGGATGTTGGGTGCGGCTCAGCGCAGCGAGCGCACTGGCGAGAGCATTGACGAGTTGCTGCAACGCTCACAGGTGCATGCAGCCGCCCGTCGGGATGATCCGCAGCGATATCTCGCGCAGCGAGAAGAGGCGGGCTCTCTGACCCGTAGGCAGTTGCTCGTATCTGCAGCTGCCGCGGTCGGGGGTGTTGCGCTCTCGGGAGTCGCGCCTGCCGCCGCAGCCAAAGGTTCCGGGGCGCCAAAGGTGGCCATCGTCGGCGCGGGTTTGTCTGGTCTGCGCGCGGCACACTGGCTGTGGTCGGTCAAAGGAATCGCGGCTACGGTGTACGAGGCGGACGACCGGATCGGCGGGCGCTGCTGGACGTTGCGCGACCACTTCGCCTCAGGCCAGATCGTCGAGCACGGCGGCGCTTTCATCAACACCGATCACAACGCATTGCGCAACCTGGTCAATTCGCTGGGGCTGAGCTTGTACGAGTTGAACGGTGGAAATCAGGCTCCTTACGGGGACGTGTACTGGGCCAACGGGCTGTACACGTACGAGCAGGCCAGCGTTGACTGGGCGGGCGCCTGGCGCAGTTTCAAGAACGCACTGGCCGCGGCGCCCTACCCGCAGACCTACTTCTCCAACACCCCGGCGGGCCTGGCGCTGGACCGTATGTCGGTCGATGAGTGGATCGACGCCAACATCGCCGGTGGAACCCAAGGGCGGTTCGGCGCCATCATGCGGTCCAATGCGGTCGCAGAGTACGGACTGGACCCCGGTGAGCAGTCGGCATTGAACCTCGTCTACCTGCTCGGGTGGAACCCGCAGAACAGCCTCGACCCGATCAACGGGGCCGACGAGCGATTCGGCGTGGTGGGCGGAAACGACCAGATCATCACACGCATGGTTACGCAATTGCCCGCAGGTGCGATTCGGCGCGGACACGTGTTGGAAGCGATCTCGCGGCGCGCCGACGGGACTGCTTCGTTAACGTTCCGGGTGGATCGCAGGAGCACAACTGTCACCGCGGACAAGGTGATCCTCGCGTTGCCTTTCACGACCCTTCGGGATGTGGATCGACGTGGTGCGGGACTGAGTCCGCTCAAGGAGCGGGCGATCACGCAGCTCGGTCTGGGCAGCAACGGCAAGATCCACGTCCAGTTCGACTCCCGACCGTGGCTGGCCGCGGGGTACGGAGGAGCGACCTACTCGCCCATTGACGAGCTGCAGTGCGCGTGGGACGACACGGTCAACCAGCCGGGTTCGCAAGGTGGGCCAGTGACTGCGGGCTCCCCGGGGATCCTGTGCCACTTCCCAGGCGGGTCCGCCACGACCTCGCAGTGGACCGGAACGGCTTTCGGTGCCGCTCCGTCCGGACAGGTCGACCAGTTCCTCGGCTGGGTCGAGCGGGTGTTTCCCGGTGTCCGCGGCGCGTACAACGGGCGGTCGTGGCGCGACGCGTGGCACTTGAACCCATGGAGTCGAGGCGCTTACACATGCCCCCGGCCTGGCCAGTACACGGGGTTGTTCGGGATTCCGGAATTGCCCGAAGGACCGTTCCACTTCGCAGGTGAGCACACGTCCAGTGACTACTTCGGATTCTTCAACGGTGCTGTGCAAGCCGGCGAGCGAGCGGCCAAGGAAGTGGCACTGGCCTGAGCGGCAGGTGCTCGCTATTGCCCACTTGTACGAAGCGTCGCGTACAGTCAGTGCATTCATGACGAGGAGAGATCATGGGCAGAGGTTGGATGCTGGGCGCGAGTGCCGCGGCCTTGATCGTGGGAGCGGCAGGGGCGCCCGCGGGGGCAGCACCGCAGAACGACCAGGTTGAGGCCACGTGGACCGAGGTGCTGGACAACGCGCCAGCGTCCAAGACCAGGTGGTCGGCGCGAGCCGGGCTGCAGGCCGTGACGTTGGGCAAGACCGTTTACGTCCTCGGCGGCCGCGTTCCCAACCCACCCGCGACGCCACCCATCCCTGGGGACAGCACTCTGCTCAACGACGTGTGGTCCAGCAAGGATCGGGGCAAGAACTGGAAGCAACTAGTCGCGACTGGGTCGCCCAAGATGTGGTCGCCTCGTGCCTACTTCGCATCGGTCACCAAAGACAAGTACATGTATGTGCTCGGGGGGCAGGACTTCCAGGTGGTGCAGAACGCCTGCCCGCCAGTGTTCGTCGCGCCGGACTGCCCGCCGATCGTGTCGAAGTCCGAGTTCTTCAATGATGTGTGGCGCAGCAAGGACGGAAAGAACTGGCAGAAGATGACGGCCAAGGCTCCTTGGGCTGGCCGGGCCGGACTCAGTGCCGTCGCGCTGAAGGGTGATCTTTACGTCTTCGGCGGGTCGGTCAACGACGACAGCGCGGTCATCGGCGGACCGCCCGTTCGCGAGTACTTCAACGATGTCTGGCGCTCGCGGGACGACGGTCGCACGTGGAAGAAACTCACCGGGTCCGCGCCGTGGGCCAAACGCGCCGGAGCGGCCACAGTCGTCAAGGGTGGCGACATGTACGTGCTCGGTGGCGAGGTCGGGTTCGCCTGCTTCGAGCCTGGCTGCGTCCCGCCCTACTTCAACGATGTCTGGCGGTCTTCGAACGGCAAGGACTGGACACAGCTGACGAAAGCCGCCGGGTGGTCGCCGCGTCCGGGCCACAAGTGCGAGGTCGTGAAGGGAAAGATCGTCTGCTTCGGTGGGTTCGGTCTGCCGACCAACCCGACGGACGCCTGGTGGAGCAAGAAGGGCAGTACTTGGACGAAGCTCCCCGGCAACTCTTGGAACGCGGTCTCCCCGGATGAGGCGAAGTACGACTTCGACTCTGCGGTCATCCCGGGTGGGCGTGGCGGCAAGGCGATTTACACCTTCGGGGGAGACCGGGAGACGTTCGACTTCGCTGATTTGGAAAACTACCTGCGGGTCGACAACGACGTGTGGCGCCTGAGCATCAAGGGCGGCTGAGGTCTGGCGGCGCCGGCGCGGCGGTGTTGTTTTTCGGCAAGTTAGTTGTCGGTTTCCAGCTTTGCTTGCCGGCGGGGGTTGGCTTGGGGCTTGCCCGGCGCGGCGCGTGTTGTTTTTCGACGAGTTAGTTGTCGGTTTCCAGCTTTGCTTGCCGGCGGGGGTTGGCTTGGGGCTTGCCTGGCGCGGCGCGTGTTGTTTTTCGACGAGCTAGTTGTCGGTTTCCAGCTTTGCCTGCCGGCGGGGGTTGGCTTGGGGCTTGCCTCGGCGCGGCGCTGTTGTTTTTCGACGAGTTAGTTGTCGGTTTCCAGCTTTGCCTGCCGGCTTGCCTGCCGGCCGGCGGGCGTGGGGGAAATCAGCGACACCGCTGTCCACCCGTCAGCGCAGCCGCTCGTCACCCTTAGTCTTGCCCAATGCGCCCAGTGATCATCGTCGCCGCCTCCGCCCTGCTGCTTGCCGCCTGCTCGTCGGGGGACACCGCCAGCGAGACCCCAAGCGAGAGCCCGAGCGCCACCCAGCAGCTCCCGGCCAACGTGACGACCGTCCTGGAGAACCAACTGACCAAGACGCTGAAGCGCAACGGGGTCCCGGGCGGCGTGGTCCAGATCTGCGCCCCCGGCTATGAGAACTGGGCAGATGCTCAAGGAATCGCTAACCGCGAGACGGGCGAGGAGATGACCACCGACCTCGTGTGGCCCATCCGCAGTGTCACCAAGTCGTTCACCGTGACCTTGATCCTGCAATTGGTCGACGAAGGCAAGATCAGTCTCGACGACACCATCGACCAATGGGTGCCGAATGTGCCCAATGGCGACGAGATCACGCTGGCCCAATTGGCTGACATGAGCAGCGGGGTGCCGGAGTACACGACCCAGGAATGGCTGCTGTCCTACATCGACGACTCGAACCAGGCGTACACCGACGAGCAACTGATCGAGTACGCGCTGGCCGAACCCGCGCAGTTCAAGCCGGGGGCCAAGAAGGTCTACACCAACACTTCCACCCTGCTGCTTGGACAGGTTGTCGTGCAGGAGTACGGCCAGCCCTTCGGCCAGGTCGTCCAGGAGCAGATCCTGGATCCGCTGGGCCTGTCGGACACGGTTTACACAGACAGCGTCAACGACTGGACCGGACCGCATCCTTCGGGCAACCAGCCGGTCAACGGCGAACTCGAGGACCCTGGCAACAACTTCACGGCACTAGGGGCCGCAGGTGCGATGACCTCGACGCTGGACGACTTGTGCAAGTGGGGTGACGCGCTGGGGGAGGGCACGCTGCTCGAGGCCGAAACCCAAGAGGCGCGGTTGCAGGGTGCGCCATTGGACAAGGGCCCGGAGTACGACATCTACGCCCAAGGCATCGGCAGCCTCGAGGGTTGGTACGGGCACACCGGCGAGGGCTTCGGGCACACGGTGCTCGTGATGCACAACGCGGAGTCCGGCATCACGGCCGTGGTTGGGATGAACCTGTCCAACGCCGGCAAGCATGTCCCGACGCGCTACTTCCGCAAGGTGGCGCCGGCCCTGGATTCGATCCCACCCGCGGGTTAAGGCAGGCGGTGGGCTTTCTGCCCGCGGCTGAGGAGCCGGTCAAGCCCCAAGAACAGGAAGCCGAACACCAGCCCCAGAACAACGATCACAATGATGTTCACCCCGACTCCGGCGTAGCCGCCCAACTCCACACCGGGGATGAGCGCCGACGGGTCGTTGACATCGATGAATGGGTACGGGTACCAGTGCTGCGGTGCGCCCAGTTCGGTCGCGGGCGGGTCGGCCGGTGGACTGGTCAGGGCGAGGCCGCGGATCAGCGTGTACGCCAGCCACACACACGGGATGGCCAGCATGTAGAAGACCGTGCGAAGGATGAAGCGTGGCCGCGGCCCGAACAGCAGGAAGCCCAAGAACGTCGCCCACGGCACGATGTAGTGGTAGCCCAGGTTGGTATAGACGCCCAACCCCACGGGGTTCGCATCAGGAGCCAGAATGATCGCGTAGACGAGACCTGTGATCGTGATCATCACGAGGTTGGTCATCCGCAGCCAGCGGAACCAGTGCCCGTCGCGCGCGGGATCGGCCACCAGCGACCAGTTCATTGCGAACGTCAGGATGTTGCTCCACACCGTGAAGTAGCTCAAGGTGAAGACCAGCCCGTTGAGCCAGCCTCCGTTGCCCTCGTTGGTCATCGCCAGTCCGCAGCTCACGATGAACGACAAGGTTCCGATGAAGGCGACGATCGCCCAATAGACGCGGGCAGCTGTGGCCCAAGCGCCAATCGGCACAACGGTGGTGGTGGTTTCGCTCATAGGGGCAAGAGTGGCGAAGATCAATCCGTGATGCTCGTCAGGCTCCCGATGCCTGGGCCAGAGTCAGAACAGACATAGCCAAGACCAGTCCGGCGAATCCGATCCCCAGGTTCCGCTCAGACCATTTGTTCGACCAACGGGCCGCTATAGCGCTGGAGAGCAGGACGAAAACAGCCACCATTGCAGTTGGTCCGATCTCGAGCGCCTCGCCGGCCCGGGGGATGAAAGCGACGGCGGAGTTCAACGTGATGACCAGCAATGCCGTGGCCGTTGACACGTACATGGACATCCCCATCACCAGTGCCAGCGCGGGAACCACCAGGAACCCGCCGCCCACGCCGAAGAAGCCGGTGAACAAGCCCACTACGAGGGCGGTGGGGACCACGATCCACCAGGCGCGGCGGCTGCGTTGCGGGGCCGACTCGCCGGACTTGCTACTCCGCAGCGACTTACGCAGCATCAGGGTGCCCGCGACGACCAGCACGAGGGCGAAACCCCATAGCTGGATCGCGTCATCTGTGAAGAGCGCCAAGCGCGAGCCGGCAATAGCTCCGGCGGCACCGAGGGCGCTGAAAACGATCCCCTCACGCCAGGCGACCCGACCAGCCCGTGCGTGCGGGATCAAACCGCCGATCGCCCCGATGCCGACGACGACCAGCGAGGTGGTCCCTGCTTCGTCGGTCGGGATCCCAGCAGCGACCAGCAACGGGATCGCGAGGATTCCACCGCCGCCGCCGAACAGCCCAAGGGACAAACCCAGGGCGATCCCGATCAGGGCGAATTCGAGCAGTTCCATCAGGCGATCCGGCCGGGCCTTCCACGTCGATCCATGACCTGACCGCCGACGGTCTGCCAAGCTCGCATTCCGCCGGACAGCGTGTACGCCTCGTAGCCCTGCTTGCGCAGTTGTGAGGCCACTGAACGCGAACGGTTGCCGGAGCGGCAGACGACGACGATGTCCTTGTCCTTCTTGAACCGGTTGATCTTCGCGCCCACCTGGTTGGTGGGGATGTGCAGGGCCTGGGGTGCGTGCCCCGCGTTCCACTCGCCCGTTTCACGGACATCGATCATCTGGGCACCGGATCGGACCCACTCGCGGGCATCGGAGGCCGAGACGGAAGGCACCTTGAAGCGGTCGAACAATCCCATGACTCTCCTCAGTCGGTGTACGCGGCACCCAGCATGGCCGCGTGCTGGTCACGAACGATACTCAGGCCGGTGGCTGCAGCCGCGCTGAACTGATCGTCAACCACGACGATCGGGACTCCGGCACGCGCCAGCAGCGAACCGCCGACCATTGCCCGGAAACCGCTTCCGCAGGAGATCCATACCGTGGGGTCGGCGCCTGCGTGTTTGGCAGCGTCCGACCACGCCTTGATCTGCCCGATGTTGGCCGGTAGTTCATGCAGGGGCACGTGCCGAGCGCCCGAAACGTGGCCCTCCTGCCACTCGGTCTTGCGGCGGGCATCGACCACGATCAGTTCGGGGTCGTCGTCGAGGGCCTTTGCCAGTTCCGGGAAGTCGGCCCGGGTGATGGACCCCAGGTCGTGCGAACTCCGGGCCCACGACTGCGGGTTGCCCACGTTCTGGGCGGCTGGTCGGTCGATACCGATGCGCACCATCGACCTCTGGAAGTCGGTGATCTGCTCCTGGGTTGCACCTAGCAGAGTCACCGGAGTGCCCCAAGGAATCAGCCAACCAAGGTAGGTGATGGCGTTGCCCTCCGCGTCGAAACTCAGGCTGCCCGCGAGGTGTTCTGCGGCCCAGAGCTTGCGGGCGCGGAGGTCCACGACCCATTCGCCTGCCTCGATGCGCCGACGCAACTCCTCGGGGTCGGCGAGCTCGGCGGGGGACAGGTCGATGGCCCGGGCGCCAGCCTCGTTGGCCGGGCCCATGTGCTTGTAGTACGCGGGGAAGGCGTCGAGGCCTTCGAGCAGTTCGGTGACGAACTCGGTCTCGTCAAGCATGGCCGCCGGGTTGGTCTGGGCCTGGTGGCCAATGGTCGACTCAAGACCGACGGTGGCGGTGGCGCTGCAGAAAGATCCAAAGCCGTGGGTAGGCATGACAGCTGCCTCGGCGTCGACGTCGGACACCAATTTGCGCACCGAATGCCACTGGTCGTGCGCCAGGCCTTCGGTCGCCTCGGGTCCGATGAGGTCGGGCCGGCCGACGCTGCCGAAAAGCAGGGACCCGCCGGTGAACACGGCCTGGTCCTTGCCGTCGAGGGCGACCGCGTAGGAGACGTGGTGGGGTGTGTGGCCGGGGGTGTGCATGACCCGCCAGCTCATAGCCCCGGAAGTGAATGTGTCGCCGTCGCTCATCTGCGTGGCTTCGAACTGGTAGTCGTGGCCGACCGGCACCACATAGGCGGCGCCGAGTTCCGCGGCAAGAACCAGTCCGCCGGAGACATAGTCGTTGTGGACGTGGGTCTCCACGACGTGGGTGACGGTCCAGTTGCGCCCCGCGAGGGCGGCGTAGACGCGGTCGATGTCACGTTGCGGGTCCACCACGACAGCCGAGCCCTCGTGGCCGACGACGTATGAACGGTCGCCGAGGTCGGGGGTGTCGATGATGACGATCTCGGGGCGGGTCATGACTGGTGGATCCTTTCGGAGGTCTTCTCGATGGGGTAGCCGTGGCGGGCCCAGTCCTCGGTGCCGCCGTGGACGTTGATGCTTTGGATGCCCTGATGCTGCAGCCACATCACGACCTGGCCGGAGCGGTTGCCGGTGCGGCACAAGATGTAGGCCGGCGCGTTGATGCTGAACTCGTCCTTGCGAAGGGGAACCAATGACATGGGAATCCATTCGGCGCCTGGGACGTGTCCGGCGTCGAACTCCCACTTCTCACGCACGTCGATCATGCGCACTTGTCCGGCGTCCAGCAGGGCCTTGAGGTCGGTGACGGCGATCTGTTCGATCACGGTGTTCCTTTCTTGGTTCAGGCGAGGGTCAGGAAGAGGCGTTCGAGGTCGGCGGTGGCATCGGGGTCGGGATTCGCCGCGCATTCTCGAAGGCTGCTTGCGACAACTGCGAAGCCGGCCTTGTCCAAGGCTTTGGACACTGCGGCCAATTGCGGGACGACCTCGCGGCAGTCTCTGCCTGCTTCGAGCATCCGGATCACTGCGGCGAGTTGGCCCTCCGCGCGGCGTAGCCGGTTGAGGATCGCGGAGGTGTCCGCACTGGCGATGTGAACCGCGGGTTTGGGCGTCATTTTGGCTTTCTGGTCATATACCCCGTGGGGTATGTCTGGGTTACTGGAAGCATACCCCAGGGGGTATGCTTGAGCAAGCCCCACCCGATGGAGGAAGAAATGGACTACGGACAGAACGTCCTGGACGACCTGCGACCCCAGACCCGGGAGTTGCGTCGCATGATCCCTGATGTGTACAAGGGGTTCGCCGCTCTGCACGGCGCCGCCTTTGCCGATGGAGTGCTCGATCCGAAGATCAAGGAACTCATCGCTCTGGCCATCGCAGTGTCGACGCAGTGCGACGGGTGCATCGCCTCGCACGCTCGCGCAGCGGCCAACAACGGGGCCACGCGTGAGGAGGCGGCCGAGGCGATCGGGGTCACCCTGTTGATGGGCGGCGGACCGGCCTCGATCTATGCGCCCCGGGCGTATGCGTCATTCTGTGAGTTCCACGACGAGATCAATGGCGCGCCGAGCACCGAGTAGGCATGTGGATTAGCGGTCGGGTTGTCCACAGATCCGGGCGTGCGCGTCGTGGGTGTCGCACCCCGGGGCCATGCTCACAACCATGCAGCAGAACAGCTTGACCCTGATCGGGTCCCTGGCCACGGACGTGGCCACCACCACCACTGATGCCGGCACCGCGATTGCGAGGTTCCGCCTGGCCGTGCATTCGCCCCGGTGGGATCGGTCGACCAATAGTTGGAAGAACGGCGAGCCGACCTATGTCGCAGTTGCGTGCTGGCGGAGGTTGGCCGAGAACGTGGCGGCCAGCCTGCGCCGGGGGGACCCAGTTATTGTCACCGGGAAACTGCAGGTCAAACGCGATCCCGAGCGCCGGGTCACCAGGGTGGAGGTGGACGCATCGTCGGTGGGCCTTGATCTCAACCGGGTGAGCGTGAACCCACGGGCGGCATAGTTCGCGGCCCAACTACCCTTGACGAGTGGCTGAATTCATTTACACCCTTCGCAAGGCCCGCAAGGCACACGGCGACAAGCTGATTCTGGACGACGTCACGCTGTCGTTCCTGCCCGGCGCCAAGATCGGTGTGGTAGGCCCGAATGGCGCGGGTAAGTCGACGCTGTTGAAGATCATGGCTGGCACGGAGACGGTGTCCAACGGCGACGCGTTGCTGTCGCCCGGCTACACGGTGGGGATGCTCGCTCAAGAGCCTGAACTCGACGAGACGAAGAACGTGCTGGAGAACGTTGAACTGGGGGTGGCGCAGACCAAGGGGCTGATCGCCAGGTTCAACGAGATCTCCGAGGAGTTGGCTGATCCGGAGGCTGACTATGACAAGTTGCTGGCCGAGATGGGCACCTTGCAGGAGGAGCTCGATCGGCGCAACGCCTGGGATCTCGATGCCCAGCTCGAGCAGGCGATGGACGCATTGCGATGCCCACCCGGTGACGCCGACGTCTCAGTGTTGTCCGGCGGGGAGCGGCGGCGTGTCGCACTGTGCGCGCTGCTGCTGCGGGCCCCTGACTTGCTGCTGCTCGATGAGCCCACCAACCACCTCGACGCCGAGAGTGTGCAGTGGCTCGAGCAGCACCTGGAGAAGTACGCCGGCACGGTTGTTGCGATCACCCACGACCGGTACTTCCTGGACAACGTCGCGCAGTGGATCTTGGAGATGGACCGCGGCCGGTGCTATCCGTATGAGGGCAACTACTCGACCTACTTGGAGACCAAGGCCTCGCGTCTGAAGGTCGAGGGTGCGAAGGATCAGAAGTTGCGCCGACGCTTGACCGACGAACTCGACTGGGTCCGCTCGAACCCGAAGGCCCGCCAGGCCAAGTCCAAGTCACGTCTGGCCCGGTACGAGGAGATGGCCGCGGAGGCCGACCGCACGCGCAAACTCGATTTCGAGGAGATCCAGATCCCGCCGGGTCCACGTTTGGGCAACGTCGTGGTGGTCGCCGAGCACTTGGATAAGGGCTTCGGCGACAGGTTGCTCATGGACGACTTGAACTTCGATCTGCCCCGCAACGGCATCGTCGGTGTCATCGGCCCCAACGGTGTCGGCAAGACGACCCTCTTCAAGATGATCGTCAACGCTGCGGGTGGTCCAAGTGACGAGGCGCCTGACTCGGGAACGCTTCGGGTCGGGGAGACCGTGTTGCTGTCATACGTCGACCAGAGCCGGTCGGGGTTGGACGCCACGAAGACAGTGTGGGAGGTCGTGTCCGACGGGCTCGACTACATCAACGTCGGCAGGGTCGAGATGCCGTCGCGGGCCTACGTCTCCGCCTTCGGTTTCAAAGGCCCCGACCAGCAGAAGCCGGCCAAGGTCCTGTCCGGTGGCGAGCGCAACCGTTTGAACCTGGCGCTGACGCTGAAGATGGGTGGCAACGTGCTGCTTCTCGACGAACCGACCAACGACCTCGACGTGGAGACTCTGGGCAGCCTGGAGAACGCATTGCTGGAGTTTCCCGGTTGTGCCGTGATCACGTCTCACGACCGGTGGTTCCTCGACCGCGTTGCCACGCACATCCTGGCCTACGAAGGCGACTCTGAGTGGTTCTGGTTCGAGGGCAACTTCGAGGGCTATGAGAAGAACAAGGTCGAGCGGCTCGGGCCCGAGGCGGCGAGGCCCCACCGTGCGACGTACCGCAAGTTGACCCGCGGATGAACTACGTGGCCAAGGTCGCTCTGCGCTGGTCGGACATGGATGCACTCGGGCATATCAACAACTCCGAGTACCTGCGCTACTTCGAGCAGGCCCGCATCGAGTTCCTGGCCGACGCCGCGACCGCTGGGGTGCCGCGCGAAGCGGGCCTGTTGGTCGCCAGGCACGAGGTTGACTACCGCAAACCCATGCCGTACCGACGCGACCCCGTTGACGTGGCAACCTGGATCGACCGGATCGGCACTACCTCCTTCACGTTCGGCCACGAGGTGACCGCCGAGGACGTCGTGTATGCCCGGGCCCGAACGGTGATCGTCTGCATCGATGACGCCGGCCGTCCTACTCCGGTGCCCAACACCTTGCGCAAGCACTTGGAGACCTTCACCCGCTGACTCCGGTCGTCGGTTGTGCTCAGGGTGTTTGTGTCTGTCTGGGTGTGTCGTACGTGCGTTCTATGGTGTGGGTAGTTGCAGTGATCGCCGGGACACGTGGGGAAACGGGGGTCAGTTGTTCCAGATCCCGCCGAAGACGAGGTTCAGAATAAAGAGCGCGATGAAGCAGATGGCGCTGATGTTCTGCCACTTACGCGCTGCGGAGGCGGCGTCGTGTGCACTCGCATGATCCCCGGCGAGGTTAGACGCGTAGGTCTTCCCGGACTGGAAGACCGCCGCAAGCCCGGTGGGGAAGAAGAACACGGCGGCGATCACTGACCAGAGGGTCCGGGGCTTCTCCGGGACGGGGATCGTCTGCGACATGTTAGGGACTGTAGCGAGTGCCTCCGGGAAAGTCCGGTATTGAAGGGTGGCGCTTCCATCCCAGAGCGGGACAATGTCCCCGGACATGACGCCTAGCTGCTGGCGCGGCAGCACCGCCCTGCCAGCAGTGTGGTGCCCATCCAGCGTTCCGCCGCACAACCCACGTCATCAGGCTCGTTGACGATCACGCCGAACGACGTACGCCATCACCACTCCCGACCCCAGGAGGTAGCGGGCCCGGCGCCGCAGAGGGCCTCAGCCCACCCGGGCGGCCGAAGGCTGTTCGACCAGTACCTGCCGCGACTCAGCCTGAGCCGCCATTCCCCGGATCATCGGGGGAAACACAAACGCGTGGAACGGCGCGACAGACCACCAGTACGCGTGCCCGGCCAGACCATGTGGATGGAAGACCGCGCGTTGTCGCAGGTAGGTGCGAGATTCCCCTCGTGACTCCATATGCCACTCAATCCATGCCAGACCCGGCAGTTTCATCTCGGCCCGCAGACGCAGCAACACCGGCGGCTCGTGTGCCTCGACCCGCCAGAAGTCCAGCGCGTCGCCAACTTGGGTTCGGTTCGGGTCGCGCCGACCGCGCCGCAGACCAACCCCGCCCACCGCGCGGTCCATGACCCCACGGATGCGCCACATCCAGTTGGCGCTATACCAACCGTGGGCGCCTCCGATGCCCTCGACGACGTCCCAGACCTGGGTGATGTCGGCCTCAACGACCTGTTCGCGCAGGTCGGTGTAGAGGGTGCCGCCGGACCACGAGGGATCTTCTGGCAGCGGGTCACTTGGCGCGCCAGCAACCGACGCACTCGACCATCTGGTGGCCACGTCGGCGTCCTGCACACGTTTGATCGCCAGGCGCACCGCCTCCCGGAACGGCAACAGACCCTCCGGTGGGTCCGGCACGATGTCAGCGATGTCATGGTCCCGGGCCACCACTTCGATCTTGAGTGACTCCACGAGGGGTCGGGCGATCGAGTTGGGCACCGGCGTGACGAGGCCAACCCAGTGCGCCGACAGTCCGGGCGACAACACGTTGACGGGGAACAGCACCCGGCGAGGCAGGCCTGCCACCGAGGCGAATCCGTGCATCATTCCGGCGTAGGTCGTTATGTCCGGGCCGCCGATGTCGAATGCGCGGTTGACCTCGCGGTCGTACTCCATCGCCCCGATCAGGTAGTAGAGGACATCGCGCACGGCGATGGGCTGGGTGCGGGTCTTCACCCAGCGGGGGGTGATCATCACCGGGAGGCGTTCGGTGAGGTAGCGCAGCATCTCGAAAGACGCAGATCCTGAGCCGATGATGACGCCGGCGCGCAATTCGATCGTGGGCACGCCGCTGGCGCGCAGGATGCGACCGACCTCGGCTCGGCTGCGCAGGTGGGCGGAGAGCTTCTTCTCAGGAATGTCCGGGGACATGCCGCCGAGGTAGACGATGCGGCTGACCCCGGCGCGCTTGGCCTCGTGGCCGAACACGGTTGCCATGTGGCGTTCCTGCACCTCGAACCCGTGCCCCGCGGTCAGCGAGTGCATCAAGTAGTAGGCCCCCTGCATGCCGGCCATCGCGTCGGCCAATGCGGCTGGGTCGGTGGCATCGCCGCTGAACACCTCGACCCGGTCGACCCAGGCGCGTTCAGACAATCTCTCGGGGTGACGGACCAAGACCCGGACCTGGTGGCCACGGTCCAGCAACTGGGGGATCAGGCGGCCACCGATGTATCCGGTGGCGCCGGTGACGAGAACGCGCATTCCCCCAGTGTCGCCCCACGGGCACGCGAACGCATCCGATGTCGGTAGGGCCCTAGGGCGCCTGCACGTTTTCGGTTTCATCGGGGACCTGGGCCCGCGTTAGAGGTTGTGCTGTTGGTTAGCGAATCCACGCGTTGTTTCTCTAACCAACAGCACAACCTCTAACCAACAGGGCCGGGGTCCGAATCACATGCGGCTGCCTCAGCTCGGGGGGTCCAGCAGCATGCCGCGCACCGGTTCGGTCGGCTGGTTGATCATCGACTGGGCTGCCATCACCAGGTAGTCCCACATCTGTGCGTCCAACTCCGGCGACAGCCCGCGCTTGTCCAATGCCGAGCGCATGTGCGCCAGCCACAGGTCGCGGTGGTGTGCGGTGATGTCGTAGGGCGCGTGGCGCATTCGCAGCCGCGGGTGCCCGCGCTCATCGGAGTACGTGCGCGGCCCACCCCAATACTGCTCGAGGAACATCTGCAGACGATGCTGAGCAGGTCCGAGGTCCTCCTCCGGGTACATCGGCCGCAGGCCCGGGTCGGCCGCCACACCGGCGTAGAAGTCGGCGACCAACGCTTGGAAGAAGGCTGCGCCGCCGAACTGCTCGTAGGGGGTCGTCATGATTCCAAAATAGCCGCGGTGGTCACAGACGATGCGCGACCCTGGGTCCGGTACCTACTTGGGCGGTGTCGCCCCACCTGCTCCGGGCGGGAATGGGCGGACAACTACCGGCACCCGCACGCCAGCCCTGTCGAACGATTCCTTGACGCGCGCCCGGATGGCTCTGGTCAACGGGATCTGTTTCTCCGGGGCCGCCTTGGCGATGATCTTGATGAAGACCGCCTCGCCGCTAACTGACTCCACGCCTGCATAGGAGGGCTTGCCGAGCAGCATCTCGTCGTAGACCGGATCTCCGTACATGTCGTTGGCGACGGCCTCGACACACTGGCGAACCTTGTCGAGGTTCTCGTCGTAGGCAACGGGGATGTCGACAACGGCCAGGACCCAGCCCTGCGACTGGTTGGCCACACGCAGGATTTCGCCATTGCGCACGTACCAGACGACACCGGACAGGTCGCGCAGTCTGGTGATCCGCAGCGTGACGTCCTCGACGACCCCGATGGCCTCTCCGAGGTCGACCATGTCGCCCACGCCGTACTGGTCTTCGAACACCAAGAAGATTCCGGACAGGTAGTCCTTGACCAGGCTCTGGGCTCCGAAACCGAGTGCGACACCCAGCACGCCGGCGCTTGCCAGTAAGGGGGCAACGTCGATGCCCAGGATCGGCAGGATCAGCAGCAGCCCGATGATGACCACAGTTGCCGTGATCACCGACCGCAGCAGTGTCCCTATAGCCTCCGCCCGTTGCTGGCGGCGCTGGCTCATCAGGACTTCACTGAGTTCCTGCGTACGTTCGGCTCGTCGGGTTTCGCCCAGTCGTTCCCGGCGGGCCTGGGCGGTCATCCGCTTGATGATCCGGTTGAGCACGAAGATGGTGATCCAGCGGATCGCGATCGCCAGCACGACGATGATCAGGATCTGCAAAGGAGCGCCCTGCAGGTAGTCCCAGAAGGTCTTGGGATCTTCGTTCACCCGTCCTATTCTGCTAGCGGACTCGCGTCGGTTGTCCAGTGTCGCCAGAATCGAGCCATGGCAAACAGCGATTCGAGCCCTCGTCCCGCCGGCAGCCCGCCAAAGGATCACGTCTACGGCAAGCCGCCTGGAACAGGGGATTGGAGGCGCATCACCCGACTGGTGCTCATCTCCGTTCTGGCCATCTTCACAGTCCTCTTCTTCGCGTTCAACCTTGAGACCGTCGAGGTCAGCCTCGTTGTGGCGACGGTGAACGTGCCTCTTGTGTTGGTCTTGATAGGCACGTTCCTGCTGGGAATGGGCTTCATGTATCTGTTCATGTACCGTCGGCAGCGATCTGCGCGCAAAGCCAGGGCACGCAAGTGAATCTGCATGACCTGACGGCTCTGGATCAGGCGGCAGCCATCCGCGGTCGTGAGGTCTCAGCCGTCGAACTGGCCGAGCACTACCTGGCGCGTAGTGAGAGCGTGCCGGGTGCATTCGTCACACTGACCCCAGATGTCGCCATGGCAGCGGCCCGCGCCGCAGACCAGGCAGTGGCGGCGGGAGATGAGGTGGGCGAACTCTTCGGGGTGGTCTGTCCGGTCAAGGACTTGTTCTTCATGGTCGGCGCGAATACGCGGATGGGTTCGGTGCCGTTCGACCTCACTTCCTACGAGGACGACTACGTTGTGCGCGCTATGCGTGAAGCTGGCCTGGTGTTCACCGGCAAGACCACGACCCCAGAGTTCGGTCTTCCCTGTTACACCGAGCCCGAACCCTCGGTCAGCGCGCCGGCAAGATGTGTGTGGGATCCCGAACGCACCGCCGGCGGTTCCTCCGGCGGGGCGGCGGTGGCTGTGGCCAGTGGTCTTGCGCCGATCGCCCATGGCTCCGACGGTGGCGGTTCCGTCCGGATTCCGGCCTCGGCCAACGGCCTGGTGGGGATCAAACCGAGCCGGGGACGGGTGAGCAACGGACCCATCCGCGATCCCATCGGTGACCTGGTCAACAGCGGCCCCATCGCACGAACCGTGTCCGATGCGGCGGCTCTGCTCGACGTCATGGCCCGGCAGTTCCCGGGCGATCCCTTCAACGTGCCCACCGGTGGCGGGTTCCTCGAGGCGACCCGCCGGGAACCAGGTCGCCTGCGCATCGGCTTCATGGACGACCCGATCATCGCCGACGTCGAGGTCGACCCGGACAGCACCGAGGGCGTCAGGAAGACCGCGGCGCTGCTCGAGGAACTGGGCCATGTGGTGGAACCGACAGTGCGCCCCTTCGGCCCGGATTTGATCCCGCAGTTCGAGTCGGTCTGGTACACACTCGCGGCACTCACCCCGGTCATGCCCGAAGATGAGGCGCGCCTGCAGCCGCTGACGCGATATCTGCGCGAATTGGGCCGTTCGGTGACAGGCGTGCAGTTGGCAATGGCCGTTTCCCTATTGCGCATCCAGACCCGGGCGACGCTGGCGCATTGGGCCGGGTTCGACGTGGTCCTCCTGCCGACCACGAACGGGCCCGCACCCCTGGTCACCGACATCGTCGACGTCGACAATCCTGCGCAGGACTTCGAGAATCAGAAACGCTGGGCCGCGTACACCGCGGCGTTCAACATGACAGGGCAGCCGGCCATCAGCGTGCCGGTGCACTGGACCGACGGGGGCCTACCGATTGGAGTGCAGCTCGTGGGCGCCATGTTCAGTGAAGAAACGCTGCTCAGCCTGGCCGCGCAATTGGAGCAGGTCGCGCCCTGGCATGACCGCAAGCCGGCGGCCTGGTGAGCGCTCGGGACCGTTTGGCCACCTCCTGTGGTGTGGCTACGGAGTACTGGGATCTGTCGGGGGCCCTGCGGGTGGTGCCGGAGAGCACGGTGGAAGCCACGTTGGCCGCCTTGGGGGTGTCCGCGGACTCCGACGACGAGTACGACGCGGCTCTGGCCGATCGTCGGCGCGACCACTGGTCACGGGCACTTCCGGCGCTTTGGGTAGTTCGCGAACAGGACACCAACGGTCCCTGGGTGCATCACCCCGAGGGCAAGCCGCCGCTCATCTGGGTCGAACTCGAGGAGGGCGGCCGTCGCTACGATCTGCCCTGCGAGCCGGTCGAAACCCACAAGGCCGGCAACGTCCGGCTCACCGAATCGCGCATCCTGCTGCCCCCGGATCTGCCCATGGGATGGCACCGGCTGTGGATCCAGCAGGAGGACGCCGAACGCTTCGACAACGCGCTGGTCGTCGCGCCGCGCAGGCTTCCCGAGACCCCGCGGGGCTGGGGTCTTGCGGTGCAGTTGTACTCCGTGCGGTCGTCGCGCTCGTGGGGGCTCGGGGACCTCGAGGACCTCGCGGACGTGGGGGTGTGGGCTGCCGATGAGCTGGGCGCGGACTTCATCCTGGTCAACCCGCTGCACGCCGCTGCCCTGGTTGATCCGATGGAGAACTCCCCGTACCTGCCTGCCACGCGACGGTTCGGGCACCCGATCTACATCCGTCCGGAGAAGGTCGAGGAGCACGCCTACCTGAGTCGTGAGGACTCGCAGTTCGTCGCCGGAGTGGCCGAACTGCTCAGGGCGGGTAATTCCTCGGGGGAGTTGTTGGACAGGGACAGCGTTTGGCGCGGCAAACGGGCCGCACTTGAGAAGATCTTCGAGGTCCCGCGATCCCCGTCGCGCAAGGTGGCCTTTGCGGCGTTCCTTGCCGAAGAAGGCGAGGACCTGCAGGCGTACGCACGGTGGTGCGCGTTGGCTGAGGAGTTCGGCCCGCGTTGGGACGATTGGCCCGAGGAGGCCCAACGCTTCAACCCCGATGAGAGCCGCATCGAGTTCTACGCCTGGCTGCAGTGGATCTTCGACGAGCAACTCGACCATGCCCAGCGGGAATTGTTGCGCGCGGGGATGAAGATCGGCATCATCCAGGACCTGGCGATCGGGGTGCACCCGTTCGGGGCGGACACGTGGGCCATGGGCGACCTGCTTACTCGCGGATTCCGGGTTGGGGCGCCGCCGGACATGTTCTCCCCGGCCGGGCAGGATTGGAGTCAACCCCCCTGGAATCCAGTGGAGCTGGAGCGAGCCGAATACCTGCCCTTCCGTGACATCTTGCGCTTCGTGATGCGCCACGCGGGGGGGTTGCGTATCGACCACATCATCGGGTTGTTCCGGCTCTGGTGGATCCCGCCGGGCGCCGACCCGGTCGATGGCACCTACGTGCGCTACGACCACCAGGCGCTGATCGACATCCTCTGTCTGGAGGCCGTGCGCGCTGGCGTGAGCCTCATCGGTGAGGACCTGGGAACGGTCGAACCCTGGGCCAGGGAGGTCCTCACCGACCACGGAATCCTGGGGACCACCGTGCTGCTCTTCGAGCGCGACGGGGATTCGATCCACGACCCGAACGGCTGGCGCACGGAGTGCCTGGCGTCGGTGACGGTGCACGACCTCCCACCGACGGCCCAGTACCTTTCGGGCTCCCACATCCGTCTGTGGCAGGAACTGCGCCTGCTCGACCGGCCGATGGACGAGGCGATGGCCGCTCATGACCGCGAAGTTGAAACCTGGGTGCGGGTATTGCGGGATGAGGGTCTTCTGTCCTTCTCGGAAACCCCGTCGCCCACCCAGATCACGGTGGCCATGCACCGACTGATGTCGCGCGCCCCGAGCAGGTTGTTGTGCCTGTCACTGGTCGACGGGGTGGGGGAGAGCCGCACCCAGAATCAGCCGGGCACGGATAGCGAGTACCCGAATTGGCGAATTCCGCTGACCGATTCCGACGGCAACGCTGTGCTCATCGAGGACCTCATCGATTCGGAATTGCTGAGGACGTTGGTGCGATCTCTGAGCCGCTGAACCGACCTGGACTCAACCCGCGTCGCGCTGCTGGCAGCGCAAAGCCCGAAGGATGCCGTCCCGGCCCTCGGACAGCAGCCTGCGCGCTCCGCTGGGGATCTCCTGGACGCCGTGCAGCGCTGCATCGGTGCGCTCGACAGTCTCGGTATCAACCAGGGCGTGCGGGAACAACCCGAGGGTGATCTCCTGGGCGATCTCGTGGGTGCGTTCCTCCCACACCGACGGCAGCGCCTCGAAGTACTCCTCGACGTGTGGACGCATTAACTCGCGGTGCTCGGGTATCCCGATGCCGGCGATGGTTGCTGCCAGCATGTGGTTGGGAAGCGAGGTGTCGTGCAAGCAGGCATCCCAAGCGGCCGCCTTGGCCTGAACTGTGGGAATCGCGGCTCGGCAGGTCGCCGCGTTGAGCCGACCTGCGGCCGTGTCGTCGCGGGCGAGCTCCGCCTCGATGACCGGCGCATCGCTACGGCCGGTGGCAACCAGCCGGCGAAGGATCGTCCAGCGCAGGTCGGTGTCCACAACCAGCCCGGGCACCTCCTGCGTCCCATCCAGCAGGTCCTGCATCATCGCGAGGTGTTCGGGGTCCTGGGCGAATGCGAACAGTCCTCTGGCATATGCCAGCTGGTGGTCGCTGCCCGGAGTCGCCTCGTGCATCAGCCCGTCGAGCAGGCCCGCCATCCGCTGGGCGTAGGCCTGGCGCTTGTCCGGGTCTGCGTAAAGAGCCACCGCGCTCTCCGCCTGCCGCAGTACCTGCTGCACCATGCCGACCTCGGTCTCGTCGGCGATGCCGCTGGCCACGGAGTCCAGGAATGCTCCCGTACCGATCTCCGCGTCGCGGGTCATATCCCAGATGGCGCCCCACAACAGGGCCCTGGCCAGTGGGTCGCCGACCTGGCCGAAGTTGGACGTCACCGTCTGCAGGCTGCGCTCATCCAAGCGGATCTTCGCGAACGTCAGATCGTCGTCATTGAGCAGCAGTAGGTCAGGCGTGGATGCCCCGGCAAGATCCGGCACGGCGGTTCGCTCACCAGAGACGTCCACCTCGACCTGTCGAGCCCGCTGCAAACCGTTATCGCCCAACTCGTACAGGCCGATGGCGATGCGATGATCGCGCAGCGTGGGTGCCACCCCCGCCGGCAGTGCTGGGGGCTCCTGAATCACGCCGACCTCGGAAAGTACCCCGTCGGCCGTGGTGGCCACGTGTGCGCGAAGAAGGTTCACACCGGAGGTCTGCAACCACTGCCGCGTCCAGTCGCTGAGGTCGCGGCCGCTCGCATCGGCCAAGGCGCTCAGCAAGTCGTTCAACGTCGTGTTGCCCCAGGCGTGATGTGCGAAGTAGGAGCGCAGGCCCTTCAGGAAGTCCTGCTCGCCGACGAACGCCACGAGCTGGCGCAGGGCAGAGGCGCCTTTGGCGTAGGTGATGCCGTCGAAGTTGACGTACACCGCTTCAAGATCGACCATGTCCGCGGCGATCGGGTGGGTGGAGGGCAGCTGGTCCTGGCGGTAGGCCCAGGCCTTGCGCTGGTTGGCGAACGTCGCCCAGGCGTCGTGGAAGCGGGTTGCATTCGTGTTCGCGTAGTGGCTTGCCCACTCGGCGAAGGACTCGTTGAGCCACAGGTCATCCCACCAACGCATCGTCACGAGATCCCCGAACCACATGTGGGCCATCTCGTGCAGGATCGTGTTGGCACGGTTCTCGTAGGCTGCGTCGGTCACCCGCGACCGGAAGACGTAGTCCTCGCGGAAGGTCACACAGCCGGCGTTCTCCATCGCCCCGGCGTTGAACTCGGGCACGAAGAGCTGGTCGTACTTCTCGAACGCATATGGCATCTCGAAAACACGCTCGAAGAACTCGAAACCCTGGCGGGTGATGAGCAGGATGTCTTCGACGTCCAGGTACTCGGCCAGCGACTTGCGGCAGAACACGCCCAAGGGGTAGTCGCCGTTCGGGCCCGAATAGACGTCGCGCACCACGTGATAGGGGCCTGCCACGAGCGCAGTGATGTAGGTCGAGATGGGTTTGGTCGCTGCGAACTCCCAGCGGCTGATGCCCTCCCTGAGCTCGGTCGGCTCGGGGGTGGCGGCGTTGGAGGTGACCACCCAGTGGCTCGGACCTTCTACGGTCAACTGCCAGGTCGCCTTCAGATCCGGCTGCTCGAAGCAGGCGTACATCCGTCGGGCGTCAGCCACTTCGAACTGCGTGTAGAGGTACTGCTCGTCGTCAACCGGGTCGATGAATCGGTGCAGTCCCTCGCCGCTGGTCATGTAGGCGCATTGGGCGATGACCTCGACGGTGTTGCTGGAGTCGAGGTCGGGCAACTGGATCCGGGAGTCGACGAAGTGGGTCGCGGGGTCGAGGTCACGGCCGTTGAGTGAGATGCTCTCGACCTCGGGGGCGATGAGATCCAGCCATGTGTTCGAGCCGGCCACCGTGCAGTGGAAGGAGATCGTGGTCTTGGACCGATAGGTCGGACCTGTACCGCTGAGATCTAGTTCGACCGCGTAGGCGACGTCAGGGATTACCGCCGAGCGGGCAGCCGCCTCGTCGCGGGTCAGGTTCTTTCCGGGCATGACGCCATCCTGCCTGATGGTGCGGGTCGCGCGGCGTAGGGTTCCCCTGTGGATGCGCAGACCCGTATGAAGGAACTCGTCGCGACTCGGGCTTCGGGACTGGTCGAGTCGGGGATGATCCTCGGGCTGGGCTCAGGGTCGACGGCGGCCATCATGATCGAGCAAGTGGGCCGGCGCTGGCAGGCCGGCGAGATCACCGCAATCAAGGCCGTGCCGACGTCCTTCCAGGCATCCGAACTCGCGCGCAGGTACGGCATCCCGCAGATCTCCCTCAACGAGATCGACCACATCGACCTGGCCATCGACGGCGCCGATGAGGTGGATGCCGACCTGAACCTGATCAAGGGCGGGGGTGCCTGTCACACGCGGGAGAAACTCGTGGACTCCCGGGCCGACCGGTTCGTCGTGGTGGTCGACGCGACGAAACTCAGTGACGTCCTTGGGTCGTTCGCATTGCCTGTGGAGGTCGTGCCCGAGGCCTATCGGCAGGTCATGGACGCACTGCGGGAGATGGGTTCTGTGCCGGATCTACGCATGGCCGTGCGCAAGGCAGGGCCTGTGGTGACCGACCAAGGAAACCTCGTAGTTGACGCCAAGTTCGACGCGATCCGGCAGCCGCGTGAGCTGGAACGCGAGATCAACAACCTGCCCGGGGTGCTGGAGAACGGCTTGTTCGTGGGTCTTGCCGACGAGGTCCTCGTGGGTGAGATCGACGGCGAGCAGGCCAGCGTCCGGCGTCTGCAGCGATCGGTAGGCTGAGGTCATGTCCTGGCTCTGGGTCGTTCTGGGCGCCTTGCTCATCGCCCTCGTAGTTTCGGTCCTATTGGGGTTCTTCGTGTGGCGCCCGCGGGCGAAGAAGCGGGTGACGCTGGCCACCGAGGCGCTTGCCCAGGAGTTGCACGGTCGCCCGCCCCTGTTGATTGCCCCCGCCCAATGCCGCAAGGCGCAGGTGCGTGATGGCGCATCCCTGCCGGGCCTCGGGGTGCTGGCACTCACCGAGCAGGCGGTGCTTTACTCCAGCGGCCAGCGCGTTGTGATCCTTCCTCGGGAGGGTCTGCGTTTCCAGTCGTCGGGGAACAATCTGGAGTTCGTGACCGAGGTCCCCGAAGCGCATCTGGTCGTCACGCTGCCGGACACCGCGCCCTGGCAGCGCGCTCTGGCCGGCTGACCGGTTGCATCCGCGCGGACCGCATGGCTACGGTCGCGACATGTCAGATGCGTTCGAGGCCTCAGTGGCCAAAGTCAAGGAACTCTCCAGCGATCCCGGCAACGAGGTGAAACTGAAGTTGTACGCCTTGTACAAGCAGGCAACCGAAGGGGACGTGCAGGGCAAGCGCCCCGGGTTCACCAACCCGGTCGGGCGCGCGAAGTACGACGCCTGGGCGGCGTTGGCAGGGTTGACCAATGACGAGGCCAAGGCTCAGTACAGCGAAATCGTCGACTCCCTGTAGTGCAGTGGGACGCGAGTTCCTACGACGCTGACTTCGGTTTCGTCACCGGCTACGGGACCGCTTTACTCGATCTGCTGGAGATCACCGCGCCCGCCAGTGTGCTTGACATCGGATGCGGGACCGGGGTTCACGCGGCGGCTCTTGCTCAAAGGGGTCTGCGCGCAACCGGGGTCGACTCCGACCCGCAGATGTTGCAGCGGGCACGGATTTCACACCCGGATGTCGAATTCGTCGCAGCGGACGTTCAGACGATGGAACTGGGCGTCACTTTCGACGCGGCCATCAGTAACGCCGCGCTGCACTGGATGACAGATCAGGCGGCGGCGCTTCAGCAGATTCGCAGGCACCTCGAACCCGCGGCACCGTTCGTGGCGGAGATGGGCGGCAAGCACAACGTGGCGGTCGTGGACGCGGCCTTGGAGACGGCGGTCGCGCAGATGGGTCTGCAGACGCCGCCGATCAGAAAGTTCTTCCCCAGCGTGGGCGAGGAGTCGGTGCTGCTGGAGGCAGCTGGTTTCGACATCGCCTTGATGCAGTGGTTCGCGCGGCCGACGCGACTGGACGACGGGCTGACCGCTGCTGACTGGACCCGGTTGTTCCGCGCCGATGTCTGGGCCGCCGTGCCTCCCGACCGTTGCGAGGAGTTGGCCGAGCGTGTCGATCGGATCTGCACGCCGAGTCTGCACGACGCCGAGGGGTGGTTCATCGACTACCACCGTTTGCGGTTTGTGTGCCATGCCGCGTGAACTGCTCGCGGCCGCCGGCCTCACCGGGCTGGTGCTCGCCGGATGTACTTCGCAGGTGGAACAGCGAGCCGATGGCCCGGTTCCGGCGCCGGGCGCGGGCGCGGTTGCGGCCTTCGTGCCGGCCCGGAACGCCGCGATGGACGCCCGGCTGATCGCTGCCGCCGACCGCGGCGACATTGACGCGGTGCGCAGGGCACATCTGCGGGGAGCTTCGGTGCGTGCGCGGGATCCGCAGGGCAGGACCGCACTCATCGCTGCCGCGTACGGCAATCACCTGCGGGTCGCCCGGTTCCTCCTCGAGGCAGGCGCCGACCCCAATGCCAAAGACGAAACCGTGCAGAGCGCATACCTGATCTCCACGGCCGAAGTGGGCGATGACCCGCGACTGCTGAACCTGACCATCGCCAACGGGGCGATCATCAACTCCAAGGACAGCTTCAACGGGACCGGTTTGATCCGGGCAGCGGATCGGGGATACCCGAGGGTCGTCGCGCGCCTCCTGCGTGAGGACATCGACATCGACCACGTCAACCGGCTCGGCTGGACGGCTCTGCACGAGGCGATCATTCTGGGCGACGGTTCGCGGCTCGCCGCGCTACCAGAGGGTCGTGCGCTTGCTCGTGGATGCGGGAGCGGACGTGAACCTGCCCTCTGCCACAGACGGGATCACACCGTTGCAGCACGCCGAGTCCCGCGGGTACACGCGGATGGCGCAGGCATTGCGCTCGGCTGGCGCGAGGTGATCGGGGCGGTTGGGGGCGGTTCGGGCCGGTTGGGGGCGGTTCGGGGCGGTTGGGTGCCGGTTCGAGGCGGTTGGTTAGAGGTTGTGCTGTTGGTTAGCGAAACAACGCGTGGATTCGCTAACGAGGACAACAACCTCTAACGCGGGCGCCAAGGGGTCGCTCCTCGGGCCTGCGCCGGGGTCGCCGGGTCGCTCGCGGGTCGCCCCGAGCGCATCAGCGGGCCTCGCCGGTGCCGCCCGCCTCGCCGTTAGAGGTTGTGCTGTTGGTTAGCGAAACAACGCGTGGATTCGCTAACGAGGACAACAACCTCTAACGAACGCAGTCTTTGGTCCGATTTCGTGGAGCGGGTGACCGGGATCGAACCGGCACCATCAGCTTGGAAGGCTGAGGCTCTACCATTGAGCTACACCCGCAGGACTTTCAGGTTACTACGGGTGGGACGGGGCGTAGCGTAGTGGCTAGCGCGCTTGCTTTGGGAGCAAGAGATCGTGGGTTCGAGTCCCGCCGCCCCGACGTACTTTGACCCGTGGCCGGGCTGGTTCGTGCTCGAAGTACGATGAAATCTGCCCGGCCGCCGTCGGCCCACCATCACTAGGAAGTGCGAGTCAAGCGTGAAGAGCACCGTCGAGAACCTGTCCGAGACCCGCGTGAAGCTCACGGTGGAGATCCCCTTCGAGGATCTCGAGGACTCGATCCAGCAGGCCTACCGCAGCATCGCATCCCAGGTGAACGTGCCGGGCTTCCGGCGCGGCAAGGTGCCCTCCCGCATCATCGACCAGCGTTTCGGCCGGGGTGTGGTTCTTGAGGAGGTCGTGAACAAGGAGGTCCCTAAGGCCTACGACGACGCCGTGCGTGAGAACGAGTTGCGCCCGCTGGGCCAGCCCGACGTCGAGGTGACCCAGATCGAGGACGGCGAGTTGATCTCGTTCACCGCCGAGGTCGATGTGACCCCGGACTTCGAACTGCCCGACTACGCCGGCATCGAGGTCGAGGTCGCCGATTCAGTGGTGTCCGATGAGGATGTCGAGGAGCAGGTCGAGCAGCTGCGCAAGCGGTTCGCGACCGTGGTTCCCGTCGAGCGGGCCGCCGAAGAGGGGGACATGGTCCTGGTCGATGTCGCCGGGGAACTCGATGGTGAGCAGCTCGAGGACTTCGCCGGGGCTGCCCTCACATTCGAGGTGGGCGCCGAAGGGGTCATCGACGGATTCGCCGAGGCCGTGACCGGCACTTCCGAGGGTGACACCGTCACTTTCGAGCACACTCCGGATGAGGGCCCGTACGAGGGCCAGACCGTCACGATCACCGTTGATGTGAAGGGTGTTCGCGACCGTACCCTTCCCGACGCCGACGACGAGTTCGCCCAACTGGCCAGCGAGTTCGACACGATGGATGAACTGCGCGAGGACCTAAAGGTCAAGTTGCAGGGCAATCGCCTGGTCGAGCAAGGGTACGAGGCGCGCGAGAAGGTGGCCGAGAAGTTGCTGGAACTCGTCGAGTTCCCACTGCCCGAGGCGTTCCTGCAGGCCCAGTTGAGCGAGCACTTCCAAGACGGACACGGTGACGACGAGCACCGCGCCGAGGTCGAGGAGAACACGCGCACGTCGCTGAAGACCCAACTCATCCTGGACAAGATCGCTGACGCCGAGCAGTTGGGGGTCGAGCAGGCCGAGTTGATCCAGTGGCTGGTTCAGCAGGCCCCGCGCTACGGCATGTCGGCCGACCAGTTCGCAAACGCCCTGGCCGAAGCCAACCAGGTGGGCACGGCGATGGCCGATGTCCGCCGGGGCAAGGCGCTGGCCCTGGTGCTCCAGCAGGCGAAGGTCACCGATGCCTCGGGCCAGGTAGTGGATCTCACCAAGCTCGACCAGACCGATGAGAGCCAGATCGAGCAGATCATCGAAGAGGTGCAGGCCGAGCAGGCGGAAGCTGAGGCCGAGGTTGAGGTTGAGGCGGCCGACGCCGACGCCGAAAAGTAGACCTGTCCACGCCGACAGCGAACAAGGCGACTTTCCGGAATGGTGGTGTCGCAGGTCCGCGTTAGGGTCGATAAGACACACCAACTCACGTGGAGGCAGTCGCAGTGAACGACCTCACCCCGAAGGCCGCAGGACCCCAGCCGGGTCCCATGGGCTACGACGACTCAGTTTTCCAACGCCTGCTCAAGGAACGCATCATCTTCCTGGGTTCGCCGGTGGAGGACACCGTCGCGAACTTGATCTGCGCGCAGATGTTGCTGCTGGCCGCGGAAGACCCGGATCGCGACATCTACCTCTACATCAACTCCCCGGGTGGCTCGATCTCAGCCGGCATGGCGATCTACGACACGATGCAGTTCGTGCGCAATGACGTCGCAACGGTGGCCATGGGGCTCGCCGCATCGATGGGCCAGTTCCTGCTCAGTTCGGGAGCCCCCGGCAAGCGTTACAGCCTGCCGCACGCGCGGATCATGATGCACCAGCCATCGGGCGGGATCGGCGGCACCGCCTCCGACATCAAGATCCAGGCCGAGCAGATGCTCTACGTCAAGAAGCAGATGGCCCGCCTAATCGCCGAGCAGACCGGCCAGACGATCGAACAGATCGAGTCCGACTCAGACCGCGACCGGTGGTTCTCCGCCGACGAGGCCAAGGAGTACGGATTCATCGACAACGTCGTGCAACGCGCCGCAGACGTGACCGGAAGTGGAGGGACCGCCTGATGGACGCCCGTTCGATGCTTAACCCGCAGAGCAGGTATGTCTTGCCGGAGTTCCGCGAGCGCACCTCTACCGGTGAGCGGATCCACAACCCGTACACGAAGCTGTTCGAGGAGAGGATCATCTTCCTCGGCGTGCAGATTGACGACGCTTCGGCCGATGACGTGATGGCCCAGTTGCTGTGCCTGGAATCGATGGATCCCGACCGCGACATCCAGATCTACATCAACTCTCCGGGCGGTTCCTACACCGCAATGACCGCCATCTACGACACGATGCAGTTCGTCAAGCCACAGGTCCAGACCGTTTGCCTGGGGCAGGCCGCCTCGGCTGCTGCGGTGCTGCTTGCCGCTGGTGCGCCGGGCAAGCGCTTCGCGCTGCCTCATGCGCGCATCTTGATCCACCAGCCGTACACAGAGGGTGGCGGCCAGGGTTCGGACATCGAGATCCAGGCCAACGAGATCCTGCGTATGCGTAACGAGATGGAGGGCATTCTTGCCCTGCATACGGGACGCAGCGTCGAGGACATCCAGCACGACATCGAGCGCGACAAGATCCTGACCGCCCCGGCGGCCAAGGAGTACGGCGTCGTGGATCAGGTCATTACATCGCGCAAAGCGGGGTAGTTGGCGTTGGTGGTGCGAAGGCGCGCCATGAAGTGCGCGCCACGCGGCGCGTTCCCGACGGACTCGGGGTACCGTCGGTAGAGGAGTTCGAACAATCCGCGGAAGGGACTACTGGTGGCTCGCATCGGTGAGGGGGCGGATCTGCTCAAGTGCTCGTTCTGCGGAAAGAGCCAGAAGCAGGTTAAGAAACTGATCGCCGGCCCCGGCGTCTACATCTGCGACGAATGTATTGACCTGTGCAACGAGATCATCGAAGAAGAACTGCAGGAGACCGCGGATCTGCAACTCGGTGACCTGCCGAAGCCTCGGGAGATGTTCGAGTTCCTCGACCAATACGTGGTCGGCCAGCAGACGGCGAAGAAGTCGCTGGCAGTGGCGGTGTACAACCACTACAAGCGCGTGCAGGCCGGCAACACGGTCGGTCGCCGTGATGACGGTGTTGAACTGGCAAAGTCCAACATCCTGCTGCTCGGGCCGACCGGTTCCGGTAAGACGCTGCTGGCCCAGACATCTGGCCCGCATGCTGAATGTGCCCTTCGCGATCGCTGATGCCACCGCCCTGACCGAGGCGGGTTACGTCGGTGAGGACGTCGAGAACATCCTGCTGAAGCTGATCCAGGCTGCTGATTACGACGTGAAGAAGGCCGAGACCGGCATCATCTACATCGACGAGATTGACAAGGTCGCCCGCAAGAGCGAGAACCCGTCGATCACTCGCGATGTGTCCGGCGAAGGCGTTCAGCAGGCATTGCTGAAGATCCTCGAGGGCACGCAGGCCTCCGTCCCGCCGCAGGGGGGTCGCAAGCACCCGCACCAGGAGTTCATCCAGATCGACACCACGAATGTCCTGTTCATCGTCGGGGGCGCGTTCTCCGGTCTGGACAGGATCATCGAGGCGCGGATCGGCAAGAAGTCCCTGGGGTTCACTGCGGAGATCGTGGAGGACACCAACCCGGGCGACGTGTTCAGCGAGGTGCTTCCCGAGGACCTGCTCAAGTTCGGCATGATCCCGGAGTTCATCGGCCGGCTGCCGGTGTTCACCTCGGTGACCCAGCTCGACCGGGAGGCCCTGATCAAGGTCCTGACCGAGCCCAAGAACGCGCTGACCAGGCAGTACCAGCGACTCTTCGAGCTTGACGGTGTTGAGCTGGAGTTTGAGGACGAGGCGCTGGCGGCGATCGCCGATCAGGGGCTGCTGCGCGGCACCGGAGCTCGGGGGTTGCGGGCAATCCTCGAAGAGGTCCTGCTCAACGTCATGTACGACGTGCCCAGCCGCGAAGACATCGCCACGGTCAAGATCACCCGCGAGGTGGTGGAGGACAACGTCAACCCGACGCTTGTCCCGCGCAAGCCCAACCGCCGGGAGCGCGGCGAGAAGACGGCGTAGGTTCGCCGGGTCCGGTTTGTTGCGTTGTTGAGGCGGGTTGAGCTTCATTGTTGTGTTGTTGCTCGTTCAGTGGCGGCAAACCAGCAACAACACGACAAGCGGAGGATTGCTACCCGTAACAACGCAACAATCGCTTACCGGAGACTGCCTCTCCCACTGTGATCAGTAGGAGCAGTCCTTGGCCCCGCGAATCCACTGCAGACCGGTGTCAACGCTGGTCGGGGGTCCGGCGGTATTCGCTCCAGGACCCCAGTACTGGACGTTTGCCGCACCGTTGGCAGCCACCCGCACTGAGTAGTGCGTGGTATTGCCGTAGGAATCCAGTGAGAAGGAAACGCCCCAAGCGCCGTCCGCCTTCTGCTCGGCTCCGATGATGGAGGTGATGCTACCCACGGATCTGATGTCGGACCCTGAGGTGTTGGTCAGTCGGCAGTACCAGTGTGTCCCGTCCTCGAAGAACCCGTAGCGGATCTCCACCGCACAATTCGGCCACCCAGCCGGGCAGTCCGTAACGGTTGAATTGGCGAAGTAGCCCTTGATTGCGTCAAATGCGGCCTGGCCGGTCCGGTCAGTCCCCGGGGCGGCGAACAGCGGCGCAGCGGGACCAGGCCCAGGGGCGGGACCAGGACCAGGCCCGGGCGGTGTGGGCGAGTTGCCAACCACCGTGGCGTTGAGGGTCTTGTTCTTGCCACCTACCTTGGCCTTGATCTTCGCCTTCGCGCCGCTCATCGCAGCCAGGGCCTGGGCGCTCAGCGGTTTGGTCCGCCAGGACTTGCCCGAACGCTTGAGCGGGTAGCGAGTACCCGCCACGATCAATGCCGCCTTGGTTGGTCGTTTCCCGGGAATCTTGACCACGACCCGGTCGCCAGTGGTCACCGCTGTCGGCTTCGCGGCCAGCGTTTGAGCAGTGGCCGGCGAGGCGAGCAGCCCGAGCGTCAGGGCGGCGGCACAAAGGATGGTCAGTAGGGCTTTGGTCACGGCGCGCATGGGGGAAGGGTAGATCAATCCCGACGGTGTTGCTAGGGTGCTCGGCCGTTTCCTCAGTTACCCATGGCGATCAGACGGTCCACGTTGCCATGGACTTCGAGGCCGGATGAGGTGCCTTCGTCGTCGAGTAGAACCGTTCCATCGGCCGCGATGAGTTGCAGTCCGATCATTGAATCAAGGGTCTCCTCGACGCGCTTGTGCATCTGGGTGCGGATGGGGGCGTGCAGGAAGGCTCCACCCGGCCTGGTGGCCTTGATCCGCAGAACTGTCCCGTCCCTGCCCCGCACGGTGAGCCACACGTGCTCGTCGTCTATGCGCAGTTCCTGAACCTTGGCCCCCGTGTACGAAGCGAAGCGGTAGAGCTTGTCGTCGTGACGCAGCCCGATCAGCAGCCCCTGGAAGCTGCCACGCAGCCACGGGATTGTCGCCACAGACGCCATCAGGCTCACCGAGGGGTCGGCGAAATGATTGGAGTGCATCCACACGTAACCGTCGGGGAAGGCCTGGCCCCAGTCCTTCTCGATATAGCCGCGCCCACCTGTGAAATCCAGCGGCTGGCCGTCCAGAACAACCTGACCGGTCAGCCCGTGGCCGAAGGACACCACCCCGTGGTAGCACTCCATGAACGGCATCCAGGCGTACCAGCCCATGGCACCCGGCGAGCGCCAACTGACCGGCCACGGGTCCAGAGGCAACTCGAAGTCGACCCGGCCGGACAGGCCTGCATCGGGCAGGTCCAGCACAACCCCGCCGGTGGAGAATCGGTTGGGCCCGACTTGGACGGCGAACGTGTCAGTGTGGGCGGTGAACTCGGACATGGGGTAGGGCACGTACCAACTGCGGCCCGAGGCGCCGTCCAGGACCTGCACGAAGGCCTCATGGGGTCCGTCCGGTTCGGGGGCAAGGAACACCCCGGGGATCAGCGCAAGCCGGGCGTCCTGGGATGGATCCACGAGCTTGACGTACCAGCCCTCGAAGTACTTCGATTGTCGGCCGTTGCCGTGGTACCCGGCCGGTTTGAGGACTCTGCGCACTGCTCAAGCCTGCCAGTGCCCCCGCAGTTGCGAAAGTCGGACCGCAGGCTGGGCGCGGGCGGGTTTGGGCTGGCTCGGTCACGCGGCTCGACTCGCGGACGGCCCGCATGTGGTCCTGGTTAGAGGTTGTGGTCCTCGTTAGCGAAACAACGCGTGGATTCGCTAACCAACAGCACAACCTCTAACCAGGACCGAACCGGCAGTGGGCCAGACCCGCCAAACCGCACCGGATCAAGCCTGGTCGGCCAGTTCCGCGATGACTTCGAAGCCGTCCGCGGTATCGGTGCGCAGTTGGGTGTCCACGCCGCCGGCAGCTTCGAGGTCGGTCCGGGCCGCTTGGACCAGGGCGATCTGGTCGGCCGGGGCCTTGACCACGCAGTGGGCCAACCGGGCGCGCATCGAGACCTTGTTGTCGCTCTTGACCTTGCGCATGGCCGACAGCACCTGACCGGCCACCGACAGGATCATGGGGTCGCCGCCGTCGGGGAGTTCCTCGGGTTGCGGCCAGGTGGCGACGTGAACGCTGCCCTGCTGCCACCACGACCAGACCTCCTCGGTGACGAACGGCAGGATCGGGGCGAACAGGCGCAGTTGCACCGAGAGCGCCCGCGCCAGCGCAGCCCCAGCCGACGCCGCTTGCTCCTCGCCGTGAGCGCCGTGTGCGCGCTCCTTGACCAACTCGATGTAGTCGTCGCAGAACGACCAGAAGAAGGACTCCGCCAATTCCAGTGCCCGGGCGTAGTTGTAGTCCTCGAAGGCCGCGGTGGCCTGGCTGACCACCTCGCGCAGGCCCGCCAGCATCGCCAGGTCCAGGGGTTCGGTGACCGGCGCATCGGGATCGCCTGCGAACGAGAGGGCGAACTTCGAGGCGTTGAGGATCTTGATCGCCAACCGTCGTCCGACCTTCATCTGCGCCTCGTCGAAGGCGGTGTCGGTGCCCGGCCGGCCGCTCGCGGCCCAGTACCGAACCGCATCGGCGCCGTGCTGGTCGAGCAGTCCCATTGGGGTCACCACGTTGCCCTTGGACTTCGACATCTTCTTGCGGTCCGGGTCGAGGATCCAGCCACTGATGGCGGCATGTTTCCAGGGCAGGCAGTCGTCTTCCAGATGTGCGCGCACGACGCTGGAGAAGAGCCAGGTGCGGATGATCTCGTGAGCCTGCGGCCGAAGGTCCATCGGGTAGACCCGCTTCCACAGGTCCGCGTCGTACTCCCAGCCGCCCGCGATCTGCGGCGTGAGTGAACTCGTGGCCCAGGTGTCCATCACGTCGGGATCGGCCAGGAAGCCCCCGGCCTGACCCCGCTGGTCCTCGGTGTAACCGGCCGGGACCTGGTCGGAGGGGTCCACGGGCAGTTGCGACTCGTCGGGCACGAGCACCTGGCTGTAGTCCGGGTTGCCCTCGGAGTCCAGTGCGTACCAGACCGGGATCGGCACACCGAAGAACCGCTGGCGCGAGATCAACCAGTCGCCGTTCAGGCCCTCGACCCAAGTCCGGTAACGGACCTGCATGTGCGGCGGGTGCCAGTCCAGTTCGGTACCGCGAGCGATCAAGGCCGCCCGCAGGTCCTCGTCACGGCCGCCGTTGCGGATGTACCACTGCCGGGTGGTCACGATCTCGAGTGGCTTGTCGCCCTTCTCGAAGAACTTGACCGGATGGGTGATCGGTTTCAGGTCCCCGACCAGGTCACCGGACTCGCGCAGAAGCTCGGCCATGCGCTCCTTGGCGGTGAACATCGTGGCCCCGGAGATCGCCTCGTACGCGGCACGGCCCTCGTCAGTGGTGATCCATTCTGGAACGCCGGGGATGACCCGGCCGTCCCACCCGACGATCGGTCTGGTGGGCAGTTGCAGTTCGCGCCACCAGGTCACGTCGGTGGTGTCACCGAACGTGCAGATCATGGCGATGCCGGATCCCTTCTCGGGGTCGGCGAGCTCATGGGCGACAACCGGGACCTCGACCCCGAACACCGGCGTGGTGACGGTCTGGCCGAACAGGGGTTGGTAGCGCTGGTCGTCGGGATGGGCGACAAGGGCCACGCAGGCGGCCAGCAACTCCGGCCGGGTGGTCTCGATGAACACGCGGTCATCGCCGTGGTGGAACCCAACCCGGTGGTAGGCCCCTGGCCGCTCACGATCCTCGAGCTCGGCCTGCGCGACCGCCGTGCGGAATGTGACGTCCCACAACGTCGGGGCCTCCGACTGGTAGGCCTCTCCACGAGCGAGGTTGCGCAGGAACGCCCGTTGCGAAACCGCACGGGCCCGCTCGTCGATGGTCTGGTAGTTGTGCTCCCAGTCCACCGACAGCCCGAGGCGCCGCCACAGATCCTCGAAGACCTTCTCGTCCTCTTCAGTGAGTCGTTCGCACAGTTCGACGAAGTTGCGCCGCGAGACGGGGACCTGGTTCTTGGAACCGGTCTGCACCTCCAGGTCCGGGTCATAGTGAAGGGAGGGGTCGCAGCGCACGCCGAAGTAGTTCTGCACCCGCCGCTCGGTGGGCAGCCCGTTGTCGTCCCAACCCATCGGGTAGAACACCTCAAATCCACGCATGCGCTTGTAACGGGCGATGCAGTCGGTGTGGGTGTAGCTGAAGACGTGCCCGACGTGCAGAGAACCGCTGACGGTTGGCGGCGGGGTATCGATGCTGTAGATCTCGTCGCGGGTCCGCGTCCGGTCGAAGGTGTACAAGTGGCTGTCGTGCCACTGCGACGCCCATTTGCCATCGAGGCCGTCCACGCTGGGACGCTCGGGAATCCGCGGGTTGTTCATAGTCCACGATTCTATTGCCGGTCCCCAGACGGGCTCCCGAGGTGGGGACGAGGCTGCTTCTACAACGTCGCGACGAAGACGTCCCAGGCGCCGTTGGTGTCCCCGGCGACGAGGTCGGGGTAGGTGGACACGAATGCCACGCGGGTGCTGTCCGGAGACCAGGCGGGGGCTTTCGCCTCGTAATAGACCGATGAGGCGCAGTAGGTCTCGCCACTCTCCTCGTCGAACTCGTAGCTGCTGCATACGGTCCCGTGTGTCGGGTCCGCCAGCTGCGTGACTGCGCCGGTGACCAGGTTCTTGACCAACAGGGTCGACGGCCCGGTGCCGCTGGACACGAAGGCGACCTTCTGACCGTCCGGTGACCACACTGGGTCGTTGGCGGCCCACAGGCTCTGCTCGCCCGTGGAACCGGTCGAGACCCGCTGGCCAGTGGTTGTGTACACGTCGGCGGCCTCGTTGGTGTCAGTGGGCACAAGGGCGGCGCTGGTGGCGTAGGCGAGTGCGCCGGTGGGACTCCAGGTCGGCGGGCCCCACACGCCGTGGTCGGTCGTGGCCGCGGTGACCGACGCGCCTGTGTCGGTGGCCGTGAAAACGTCGTAGTTGCGGTCGTACAAGTAGGTGGCGGGGTTGAAGGTCTCAGAACCCGCGGTGAAAGCGATCCTGCCGTCAGCCGACCAGCGCGCCCCCTCGCTGCGATCCCCAGTGCCGGTCCGCGAGAGGGAACCGCCGACCAGGGTCTTGAGGTAGAGGTCACCTGAACCCACGGCGAGGTTGGTCGCCGTGGAGCGGAACAGCACCTTGGTATTGCCCGGCGACCACTGCGGGTCGTGGGCGGCCGCAGGAGAACCGGTCATGTTGGCGCCGGCCTGCGTCTGTGACACCCGCTGCGGGTTCGTCCCCGTGGCGGAGACCACATATACGTCCTTGTTGGTGTCGGTGTCGCCGATCACCAGTTTGATCGTCGTCGTGAATGCGATCCGGGCGCCGTCCGGCGACCAGGCCGGTTCGCCGCCCCAGTTGTAGATGTCGTCCATCCGGGTGTTGGGCACCCTGCTCACCACACCATCGCTCTGATGGGCCTTGTAGATGTAACACCAACTGTCGGCAGTGCCGTTGAGATTCGTGGCGCAGGAACTGAACGCCACGTACTGCCCGTCCGGGGACCAGGTCGGGCTCAGGGACTGCTTGTCCCCAGCGGTGCCAGCCGGGGTCCTGGACACCAGCGCAATGGATGAAGGGGCAGAGGTGACCGGGAACGGCTTCTCAGGCAGATCTGTCGTGTCAACTGGCGGGACAGGCGGTTGTGGTGGCGCGGCGTACATGATCCGGACTCGGGCGCCCTTTCGCTTGGTAACCCTCACCTTGTTCGGGCGCGCCGTGGCCTTCCAGATGCCGTCCGAAAGGGTCAACTTTCGGGGGAGGACCCGGTACGTGCCGGGCTTGAGATGACGCACTGTGCGATTGCCGTGAGTCTTCACTGTCTTGCGAGACTTCTTGGGGCCTTTGAGCGCGATCGTGACCTTTGCTGCTTTCGGCACACCCTTGACAGTGAGCACGATCGTGCGTCCCGGCGGCGGGGCTTTGGCCACTGCTGGAGTGATCGGACTGACAAGCGCGAGCACTGCGATCGCGGCGATCCCACGCAACATGGCGTCCACCTCCCGTCCCCCTGGACGGCGGTCGCCTGACGCTGCTGCGGCACGCGACCGCATCTCAAGTCTACGCGCGAAAGGCCCCGGCGTACCCTGAGGCGGTGACCGCCGAACACCCCGCCGCTGAGTTCGAGGCGGTGCATCGGGCTCTGCTCGCGCGCTGGCCCGAGCACAAGATCGCCCCTGACCTCAGCCGCGAGCAGCGTCTCTGCGACCTGCTTGCCGACCCGCAATTCACCTCATCGGTGATCCACATCGCCGGAACCAACGGCAAAACCAGCGCGGCCCGGATCATCGAGAGCCTCTTGCGGGCGATGGGTCTGCGGACCGGACTGATGACCAGCCCGGCGCTGCGCGACCTCACCGAGCGGCTGGAGGTGGACGGCCAGCCGGTGTCCACCGAGCAGTTCGTGGAGGTCTATCGCCAGATTGAGCCGTACCTGCAGATGGTGGACGCCGAATCGGTGGCTGCCGGGGGTCCGCTCATGACGATGTTCGAAGTGATCACCGGCATGGGGTACGCCCTTTTCGCGGACGCACCCGTGGATGTGGCCGTCGTGGAGACCGGGATGGGCGGACGCTGGGACGCGACGAATGTCAACAAGGCTGACGTTGCGGTCATCACCCCGATCGGGATGGATCACACCGACTACCTTGGCGGCACCTTGGCGCAGATCGCCTCCGAGAAGGCGGGGATCATCAAGCCCGGCGCCACCGTAGCTCTGGCCCAACAGGAGCCCGAGGCCCTTGCTGTGCTCATGCAGGCCGCCGACGACGCTGGAGCCCGCGTACTGCTTGCTGGGCTGGACTACGAATTGGTCGCACGCGGACTGGCCGTCGGGGGGCAGGTGGTCACGATCCGGGTTGCAGACCATGTCTATGAAGAGGTCTTCCTCTCACTGCATGGCCGGCATCAGGCGGACAACGCGGCGCTGGCGCTGGCGGCAGTCCATGCCTTCCTGGACCGGCTGCCCGAGCCTGAGATCGTGGCTGAAGCTCTGGGCTCGGTGCACTCGCCGGGCCGTCTGGAGGTCATCGGGCGCCACCCCCTCACGCTGGCCGACGCGGCCCACAACCCCCATGGGATGCATGCCACGGCGGTGGCAGTCGCGGAGTCGTTCCAGTTCAACCGGCTGGTGGCCGTCGTGGCGATCCTCGGTGACAAGGATGTCGACGCGATGCTGTCGTCACTGGCCGTGGTGGTCGACGAGATCGTGGTGACGCACAACGACTCCCCGCGTTGCCTGCCCAGTGAGCAGTTGGCCGAGCTGGCTGGCCAGCACTGGGGTGCGGCCAACGTCCACGTCGTCGACGACTTCGCCTCGGCCATGGAGGAGGGCCGGCGGCTGGCCGGACCGGACGGGTGCGTCGTGGCGACCGGATCCGTGGTCACGGCCGGCATGGCCCGCAGCTGGGCCCGCTCATGAGGGTGATCGGTTCGGCCACCCTGATCTTCCAGGCGGTGGTTTTCGCCCTGGCGATCCCCGTCGCAGCAGCCCTGCGGCCCGGCTTCGGCGGCTGGGTGGCGGGCGTGCTGCTGGTCCTGTCGATCATCGGCGCGGCAACCGCTCGCCGCGGAGACATCATCGTGGGCACGACAGTCCAGGTCATCAGCGTGCTGGCCAGTTTCTTCACCCCGATCGCCATCCCTTTGGCCTTGATCTTCGCAGGGCTGTGGGCGACCGCGGTCTACTACGGACGCAAGGCCGATGCCGCGGACGCGGCCCGTGCGCAGGGCTGAAACCCCGCCTTTACCCTTGACCTATGGCCATCGAACGAACCCTGATCCTTGTCAAGCCCGACGGCGTCGAGCGCAGCCTCGTCGGTGAGGTGCTGTCCCGCATCGAGCGCAAGGGGTTCACCTTGGTGGCCCTCGAACTGCGCACCCTCGATGTGGAAACCGCCCGCTCCCACTACGGCGAGCACGAGGGCAAGCCCTTCTTCGCCGACCTCGTTGACTTCATCACCTCCGGGCCACTGGTGGCTGGCGTGATCGAGGGGGAGGAAGCGATCGTTGCTTGGCGCACGATGATGGGCGCCACCAAGCCCGTCGAGGCGACTCCCGGCTCGATCCGGGCCGACCTCGCCACCGAGATGGGTCGCAACATCGTGCACGGCTCCGACTCCCCGCAGTCGGCCGCACGCGAGATCGCTCTGTTCTTCCCCGCGCTGTAAGCACGCCAGTTGCAGCAAACCCCACCCGCGTCGTCGTGGGGTCTACGTACGATGAAGCGCACATCGGTGGGAGGTTGAATGGCACTGCTGGCGGATTCACGCCCGCGGCCCCGTCTGGGTCTGGGACGCGAACTTGCCATCGACCTCGGCACTTCTCGCACCCGTATCTACACCCGAGGCGCCGGCGTTGTCCTGGATGAACCCTCCGTCGTGGCGATCCGTGAGGGGGAGGTCGTGGCGGTGGGGGAGCAGGCCAAGCAGATGCTCGGCCGGGCACCCGAGCAGATCGAGGTGATCGAACCCCTTGATCACGGGGTCATCCGTCACTACGACGCCACGGAGCGGATGCTGCGCTACTTCGTGCAGAGCGCCCACGGCCGGTCCTTGATCAGCCGACCACGCTTGGTGATCAACGTCCCGTCGCATCTCACCGGGGTCGAGCAGCGTGCGGTACGCGACGCCGCCTACGCCGCTGGTGCCCGCCAGGTGTTCCTGTTGCCCACAGCCCTGGCGGCTGCCATCGGGGCCGAGGTGCCGATCCACGAGACCAAAGGCCACTTCGTCATGTCCATGGGGGCCGGCTGCACGGAGATCGCGGTGGTGGCGCTGGGCGGGATCGTCTCCGGCGCCAGTCTGCGTCAAGGTGGACGTGACCTCGATCAGGGCATCATCGACTACCTCGCTGAGCACTTCGACATGCGCATCGGGGAGGTCAGCGCCGAGCAGGTCAAGATCCAGCTGGGTTCGGCCGTGCCCATCGAAGCCATGCCTGCGATGGCCGTCCACGGGCAGGACACCCGCACCGGTCTGCCCAAGGAGATCGAACTCTCGGCCGCACATGTGCGCAAGGCCTTGCAACGGCCCATCGAGGAGATGCTGTCAGCGGTGCGCAGGGTTCTTGACGCGACCGCCCCGGAGGTTGCAGGTGATCTGGTGGGGAACGGGCTGGTGATCACCGGGGGAGCGGCGCTGTTGCAGGGGCTACCGGAGCGACTCGAACACGACCTCGGCCTTCCAGTGCGCCGCGCGGCGCAGGCGGACCTGTGTGTGGTGGACGGGGTGGGCCGATGCGCGGAGAACATCAACCGTGTCCGGCGTCTGCTGCTCATCGAACCCGCCTTCTGAGCCCATGACCCGTACCCGCAACGTAGTCATGATCCTCGTCGTCGTCTCACTGGCGCTGATCCTGTGGGACCTGCGGGCCTCTGACACAGCGATGCGGGCCACAGCCCAGTCGGTAGTCACACCTCTGCAGCGCACGGCCACAGCGGTATTCGCCCCCTTCGGCGCCTGGGCACGCGATGTGGAGCAGTTCTCCGACCCGGCGGCCCGGTCCGCGACGACCGCGAGCATCGCCGTCCCACCCGGCTGGAACCGCGCAGACGCGAGGGTGGTCGCGGCCGACATCTCCGGGGCGCGAGCCGAGGTCACCATCGACACGGGATCCGACCAGGGTGTGCAGGTCGGCAATGCGGTGCTCGCAGCGGGCGGGCTGGTCGGCACCGTCACCCGGGTCTCCGCGGATGCAGCCACCGTTCAGTTGGTCGCCGATCCGCGCAGCGCAGTCGGGGTTCGAGTGCTGCCCAGCAAGGAGATGGGGGTCGCCTCCGGTACCGGCATGGGGACCCCGGTACGCATCGACGTGCTCAACCCTGCGGCTCGGGTCCAAACCGGAGACCGGGTATTCACGCTGGGATCGACGCTTCGTGACGGGATTCCCGCAGATCTGCAAGTCGGAACCCTGGAAGGCGTCGATCCGCAGGCGACCTCGGGACGTACGGCCTGGATCGAACCGGTGACCGGCATGACCTCGCTGGACACTCTGGTCGTTCTCACGGAGCGCCGATGAGCGCCCTGGTCGGAAGTGCCCGGTCGATCCACGCGCCTCGTGCGATCCTGGCGGCCGTCACGTGTCTCACGATCGCCTTCCTGGTGCAGACCGCAGTGTTGCCCGCGCTTGGGCTCTGGCCGGCTGTGCCGGTGGTGTTGTCGACGGTCTGCCTGCTGTCCTTGGTCCTTGGGAGTCGGTCAGGCGCCATTATCGGGTTCCTCGCAGGTCTGCTTCTGGATCTGACCTCCAGTGGAGTGCTCGGGGTGGGGGCTCTGATCGGGGCTCTGCTCGGCGCGGCGGTCGGCACGATCCGCACCGACCGCTGGGTCTGGTCCGGGGCGCTGCGGGTGTGGCTGCTCACGTGCCTGGCCGCTGGCGGTATGCAGTTGATCGACGCGTTGGCGCTGGGTACCGCAGGGTCGCTGTGGATCGGCGCACTGTGGACCATCGGCGGTTCGCTGGTCTGCACGGTGGCTCTGCTTCCAGCACGTCGGCGTTTACAGGCGGTCGTACGATGACTGAACTCGACGTTCGAGTCGCCGGCCCCGTCGCGCCGCCGTCACCAGCGCAACGGCGGTTGCGGTTGCTGCGGGTGGTGATCCTGGTCATCGGGCTGACGATCGCCGCGCGTCTGGTGTGGCTGCAGACAGCCGAATCGACGCAGTACCAGGCCCGGGCGGTGGCGATCCAGACCGATGTTGTGCCCGTCCCAGCCGCTCGCGGGGCCATCGTGGACCGGACCGGAGCTGTCCTGGCCGGCAACCGGACGACGTTCGAGGTGGTGGTCGATGCCCAGACCGCGCCTGAGGTACTCGCCCGTGTTGCTGAGCTGTCCGGGACGGCCCCGGCCACCATTGACGACAAGCTTGTGGTGTGCGGACAGCCGGGTTCGAAGCCGGGGGTCTGCTACCGGGGCCAACCAGGCCAACCCGTGCCGGTGGTCACCGATCTGGACATCCCCGTTGCCCTGGCGATCAGCGACGCGCAACTGCCGGGTGTCGAGGTGCGCCAGTCGGCGGTGCGTGACTACCCCTCGGCGGCGAATGCCGCGGGTCTATTGGGCTATCTCGACGAGCAGGGCGGCGCCGCAGGCCTTGAGGCGCAGTACGACCGCGCGCTGCAGGGGACACCCGGCAAGTCGGCGCTGGCCGTGGACCGGGAAGGCGGTTCAAGGCGCGAGATCGTCGAGGAACCGGTCGCCGGGGCCACGTTGGTCACTTCCCTGGACATCCAGACCCAAGTGGTCGCTGAGCGCGCGCTGAAGCAGGCGGTCCAGCAGGCGCGTTCCGAGGGCTACAAGGCCACCGGTGGTTCGGTGGTCGTGATGGACGCCCGCGACGGCGCGATCCGCGCAATGGCCTCCTATCCGACCTACGACCCGAATATCTGGGCCCGCGGAGTCACCCAGGACGAGTACGCCGAACTGACCGCCAAAGGTGCTGGGCGGCCGCTGGTCTTCCGGCCGATCCAGGCGCTGGCCCCACCTGCATCCACCTTCAAGTCGTTGACCACGCTGGCTGCCGCCCGGGCCGGTTTCGACCTGTCGGGCACCTACGACTGCCCGTCTGCGGTCGTGGTCGGGGGGCAGGTCTTCCGCAACTACGAGAGTCGCGCCTATGGCCCGGTCTCCCTGGCGCAGGCGCTCTCCGTCTCCTGCGACACTGTCTTCTACCGGCTGGGCTACAAGATGTGGAAGCGCGACGGGGGGCTGTCCGGTGACACCGCCCGCGAACACGTGGTGCGCACGGCGGCGGGGTTCGGTTACGGCTCCCAGACCGGGATTGACCTGCCCGGCGAGGTGTCCGGGGGGATCCCCGACCGGGCGTCGATCCAGGCGCAGTACGAGCAGCGCAAGGACGACTACTGCTTGCGTGCTCGTAACGGCTACCCAGAGGAGACCAACAAGGCCCGTGCCCGCCTGCTCAAGGCGTACGCCCGGGACTATTGCAGGTCTGGCTTCGAGTACCGCGCCGGGGATGCGTTGAACACAGCGATCGGTCAGGGTCGCACGCTGACGACACCCCTGCAGGTAGCGAGGGCCTATGCCGCCATCGCCAACGGTGGCTGGCTGGTCACACCCCACATCGGCACCGGGTTGCGAGGCCCGGACGAGGTGCTTGACGTCGACGCTCCACCAGGACAGCGGGTGCCTGACGATCCTGCCTCGCTCGCGTTCGTCCGGCGGGCACTTGCCACAACGACCGTGACTGGAACGGCCAGTGGCGCCTTCGCGGGTTTCCCGCTGGAGGAGTTCCCGGTGGCTGCGAAGACTGGTACAGCCGAGGTCGCCGGACGGCAGTCGACCTCCTGGTTCGCCAGTTTCGCACCGGCCGATGACCCGCAGTACGTCGTGGTGGTCAACGTGGACCAGGGCGGTCTGGGAGCGGCTACCTCCGGTCCGGTCGCACGTGCGGTGTACGAGCAGATCTTCGGGATCACGCAGTGACGACCGCGACGCAGACCCGCGGTACGCAGAGGCTGGTCCAGGCGCGCTTCGACGTCCGACTGCTGGCCAGTGCGGTCTGCTTGAGCCTCATCGGCGTGGTCATGGTGTACTCCACAACCTGGGGCAGGCTGGTGGCCGATGGAGACCCGAGCGCCTACTTCGCCACCAGGCAAGCCCTGTTCATCGTGCTAGGGATGGTGGCGGCCTGGGTCGTGTACCGCCTGGACCGTCCAGCCCTTCTGGTCCTTGCCGCGGTTGGTTATGCAGGCAGCCTGTTGGGTCTGCTGGCTGTGCTGTCCCCGCTGGGCACGACCGTCAATGGCACCCGGGCGTGGCTGACCCTGCCCGGGGGGTTCACGCTGCAGCCCGCGGAGTTCGCCAAGGTCTTCGTCGTACTGCTGGCCGCGGTCTGGCTGGCGGACCGCTCAGGAGTGCGGGGTCTGGGTGATCCGCCGGAGCCGACGGCGGTGCTCGGCGTTCTCGGTGCGACCGGTTTGGTGTGTGCGCTGCTTCTTCTGCAACCCGACCTCGGATCGGCCCTGGTCACCGCCGCAGCGGTCCTGGGCGTGCTGTTCGTCTCCGGAGTCCGCAGACGGTTCCTGCTCGTGCTTATGGGCGCCGGGGTGGCGGCGGGCGTGGGTGCTTACGCCGCAGGAGTGCTGGACGCCTACCAGGTAGCCCGCTTCACAGCCTTCCTCGACCCAGCCGCGGATCCGCAGGGGGTCGGCTACAACGTGCAACAAGCGCTCATCGCAATCGGTACCGGAGGGGTGAGCGGGCAAGGACTGCTGGAGGGTGCCCACACCCAAGGTGCCTTCGTGCCGTACCAGTACACCGACTTCATCTTCTCGGCCATTGGTGAGGAGTTGGGGATGATCGGGGGCCTGCTGGTCATCGGATTGTTCGTGGTGTTGCTCTCGCGCGGGGTGCAGGCCGGGCTCACCGCCTCGGACCGGTTCGGGGTGCTCGTCGCCACCGGGATCGTCTGCTGGCTGGCGGCCCAGGGGTTCGAGAACCTCGGCATGAACGTGGGCCTGCTGCCCGTCACCGGTGTGCCCCTGCCGCTGGTCTCGTACGGCGGTTCCAGCGTGATCGCGGCCTGGGTAGGGGTTGGGTTGCTGCTCAAGGTGTCCCGGCATTGACGAGCCGAATTTTGGCTGCAACGTACTCTGAAGTGGTGCAATCGATCTATCCGCAGTTGGAGCGCATCCTGTCATCGGTGCGCAAACCGATCCAGTATGTCGGTGGGGAACTGAACGCCACGACCAAGCCGTGGGAGTCGGTGTCCGTGCGGTGGGCCCTGATGTACCCCGACGCCTACGAGATCGGCCTGCCCAACCAGGGCCTGCAGATCCTCTACGAAGTGCTCAACGAACGCGACGACGTGCTGGCCGAACGCACCTATTCGGTGTGGCCGGACATGGAGTCGTTGATGCGTGAGCACTCGATTCCGCAGTTCACGGTCGAGAGTCACCGGCCGGTGGGGGCCTTCGACCTGCTGGGGGTCTCGTTTGCGACCGAACTCGGGTACACGAACCTGCTCACCGCTTTGGACCTGGCGGGGATCCCGCTGCACGCCAAGGACCGCGGGGACGAACACCCCCTGGTGATCGCGGGGGGCCATGCGGCCTTCAACCCCGAGCCGATCGCCGACTTCATCGACGCGGCGGTCGTCGGGGACGGGGAGAACGCGGTCCTGCGTCTGTCCGACATCGTGCGCGACGTGAAGCAGGCCGGTGGGGACCGAGCCGCGCTGTTGCGTTCCATCGCGCAGTCCGGGGTCGCCTACGTGCCGTCGATGTACGAGGTGAGTTACCTGCCCGACGGCCGCATCCAACGGGTAGCCCCATTGGACGCCGGGACGCCCTGGCGGGTCGCGAAACACACGGTCAGCGACCTCGACGAATGGCCTTATCCCAAGCAGCCTCTGGTCCCGTTGGCCGAGACAGTGCACGAACGAGCCTCGGTGGAGATCTTCCGGGGATGCACGCGCGGCTGTCGTTTCTGCCAGGCGGGGATGATCACCCGTCCGGTGCGGGAACGGTCCAAGACCACGGTTGCCGACATGGTGCAGGCCTCGCTGGAAGCCACCGGGTTCGAGGAGGTGGGCCTGCTGAGTCTGTCGAGCGCGGATCATTCCGAGATCGCGGACCTGGCCAAGGGCTTGGCCGACCGCTACGAAGGGACAAACACCGGACTGTCCCTGCCATCGACCCGGGTGGACGCTTTCAACATCGATCTGGCCAACGAACTGGCCCGCAACGGCCGGCGCTCGGGACTCACGTTCGCCCCCGAGGGAGGCAGCGAACGGATCCGCAAGGTGATCAACAAGATGGTGACCGAGGAGGACCTGATCCGCACGGTGGCCGCGGCATACGCGGCGGGCTGGCGGCAGGTGAAGCTCTACTTCATGTGCGGTCTGCCGACCGAGACCGATGAGGACGTTGTGCAGATCGCCCGGATGGCCAAGGAGGTCATCCGCACCGGCCGTGAGGTCTCCGGGCGCAGGGACATCCGCTGCACGGTGTCGATCGGCGGCTTTGTGCCCAAGCCGCACACGCCGTTCCAGTGGGCCGCTCAGCTCGGGTGGGAAGCCACCGACGCCCGTCTGGCGCTGCTGCGCGACGCCATCAGGTCCGATCGGGACCTCGGCAAGGCGATCGGCTTCCGATACCACGATGGCCGTCCCGGGATCGTCGAAGGCCTGTTGGCCCGCGGGGATCGCAGGGTCGGTGCGGTGATCGAAGAAGTGTGGCGTGATGGGGGTCGCTTCGACGGCTGGAGCGAGTACTTCAGTTTCGATCGCTGGATGGATGCAGCTGATCGGGTCGGGGTCGACGTGAACTGGTACACCACCCGTGAGCGGGAGCTGGCCGAGGTGCTGCCCTGGGATCACCTCGACTCGGGTCTGGACAAGGAATGGCTCTGGCAGGACTGGCGTGACGCGGTCGATGAGGTCGAGGTGGAGGACTGCCGCTGGTCGCCGTGTTTCGACTGCGGTGTGTGTGACCAGATGGGCACGCAGATCCAGGTCGGTCCGACCGACGGCGTGATTCTGCCGATCGTTCGGGTCAGTTCCTGATGGCCCGGCGCACACCGGACCGGGAGTACGTACCACCGGTCCAGACCCTGCAGGTGCGTTACGCCAAGCGCGGTCGGATGCGTTTCAGCTCTCACCGGGATTTCCAGAGGGCCTGGGAGCGGGCTTTACGCCGGGTCGGGGTCCCGATGGCCTACTCGGCCGGTTTCTCCCCGCACCCGAAGGTCAGTTACGCCGGCGCGGCTCCCACCGGGGCTGCCAGCGAGGCCGAGTTCCTTGAGATCTCAGTACTTGAGCGGGTCGATCCGCAGGAAGTGGCGCAGGCCCTGGACGCCGCACTGCCCGAGGGCCTCGACGTCGTGGGCATGGTGGAAGCCACCTCGCCACTGGCCGAGTCGCTGAAGGCGAGCCGTTGGCGTCTCGAGTGGCCATTGGACATCACGCGGGCTGCGGCCGCCTTCGAAGCGGCGACCGGTGTCGAGGTTGAGCGCATCACTAAAGCCGGGCGTCGCACGATCGACGTTCGGGCCTTGTGCTCGGACATAGAAGTGGTGCAGGCAGACGTGGTGGAGGTGACGGTGCAACATGCCGAGCCCACACCACGGCCCAGCGAGGTGGTGCTGGCGATGCGATACGCGTACCCCGATCTGCCCGATGTACCGGTCCTGGCGACCAGACTCGTGCAGGGCGTACCCAGCCTCAGTGGCGTGGTTGCGCCCTTCTGATTGTCGGCTCGTAGACGTTGACGGGGTGTAATCAGCCATTCACGCAGCGCGTTGTGAGATACTTCAACAAGTCGGGAACCAATCGGAGCCCGACCGGTGAATGGATCGGCTGCCCAGGCGCATCGCGTCTTCTGATGTGCGGCATGACCTCACCGCCGAATGGAAGCTTTGTGTTCGGTCGAGGCCGAACACCAACGAGTGGGTCCTGCACACTCGCGTACGGCCACAGTGTCGTCGATGAAGCGCACGAGGGACCCGGATCGGGAGTACCCGATGGACGAAGTCCAGGATGACGGTCGGATCGAAGGTCAGACTTCTGCCGACAAGCCGGTGAAGCGGGCACGTCGGCGCGCAGCGGGAAGGCCGGCTGGGCCCCCAGAGGTGCACCCAGAAGGCGGCGCCGAAGTGGCTGACCCCACGCCTGTCGACACTGAACCTGAACCTGAACCTGAACCTGAACTTGAACCTCAGGAGCCGCAAACACAGCAATCCCAGCAGGCGATCGCCGCGCCGCCCCCAGAACGGCCTGCGCTGCCAGTGGTGCCCGACGTGAGCCCCACCGACCCGTTCCTCGTGGGATCCATTGGTTCGCCCCCACAGTCGGCACCTGAGCCCGAGGAGGAACTCGAGCTCGAACTCGACGAGCCGGAGCCGATCACCGCAACCGCCTTCTTCCTCGCCCCCGAGATCGACCTCGAGGAGGTGGAGACCGAACCGGCGCCGCCGCGCAACCGGCAGCGCAACCGGCCCAAGTCCCGCCCGGCCAAGTCCGAGAAGGCCACCGATGGGCAACCGTCGGACTCCGAGGACGAGTCCGTCGAGAGCGAACACGACGGCGCTTCGGACAACTCCGATTCCGACAGTGAGTCCAGCAGCAGCAAGCGCCGTCGGCGTCGTCGGCGCCGGGCCACCTCAGGCGATGGCTCGGATGACGACGAGTCGAGCAAGGACGAGGTGACCTCGGTCAAGGGGTCCACCCGGTTGGAGGCGAAGCGTCAACGTCGCCGGGAGGGCCGCGATGCCGGTCGCCGGCGCTCGCCGATCGTGAGCGAAGCCGAGTTCCTCGCGCGCAGGGAGAGCGTCGATCGTGTGATGGTCGTGCGTGGGTTTGAGGACCGGACCCAGATCGCCGTGCTTGAGGACAAGATCCTCGTGGAGCACTACGTCACCCGCGAGCGCAATGCGTCGATGATCGGCAATGTGTACCTGGGCAAGGTGCAGAACGTGCTGCCGTCCATGGAAGCGGCTTTCATTGACATCGGCCGCGGACGCAACGCGGTTCTGTACGCGGGTGAAGTCAACTGGGAGGGTGCTGGCCTGGAGGGTCAGCCCAAGCGCATCGAACTCGCGCTTGCACCCGGGGACAGCGTGCTTGTGCAGGTGACAAAGGATCCCGTCGGCCACAAGGGCGCGCGGCTCACCAGTCAGATCTCCCTGCCGGGCCGGTACCTCGTCTACGTTCCCAACGGCCGGATGACCGGCATCAGCCGCAAGCTGCCGGACAAGGAGCGCACCCGCCTGAAGAAGGCACTGCGTGCGGCTCTTCCGGAAGACGCAGGTGTCATCGTTCGGACGGCGGCTGAAGGTGCCACCGAGGAGCAGTTGGCCTCGGATGTCAACCGGTTGGCAGCTCAGTGGGAGTCGATCAGCGCCAAGACCGAGACGGCGAAATCACCGTCCCTGCTCTACTCCGAGCCCGACCTGGCCATCCGGGTGGTGCGAGACATCTTCAATGAGGACTTCGCCCAGTTGATCGTGTCGGGATCGGCCGCGCAGGACACGATCGAGGAGTACGTCGGCTGGGTCGCCCCGGAACTCGCAGATCGTGTGCAGCGCTGGTCGAAGAACGAGGACGTCTTCGCGTCCTTCAGGATCGACGAACAGATCACAAAGGCCCTGGACCGCAAGGTTCTGCTGCCCAGTGGCGGTTCCTTGGTCATCGATCGCACTGAAGCCATGACCGTGGTCGATGTGAACACCGGACGCTTCGTCGGGCAGGGCGGGAACCTCGAGGAGACGGTCACCCGCAACAACCTGGAGGCGGCCGAGGAGATCGTGCGGCAATTGCGACTGCGCGACATCGGCGGGATCATCGTCGTCGACTTCATCGACATGGTGCTGGAGTCGAATCGCGACCTCGTCGTGCGCCGGCTCGTGGAGTGCCTGGGCAGGGACCGCACGAAGCATCAGGTGGCTGAGATCACCTCCCTTGGCCTGGTGCAGATGACCCGCAAACGGCTCGGCCAGGGGCTGCTGGAGACGTTCAGCGAGCCGTGTGAGCACTGCAACGGTCGCGGGGTGCGCGTCCAGAGCGACCCCGTCGGCAGTCGGCGGCGGCGTCCACAGGGACCGATCCCGGGAGCGCCTGCCAAGCAGCCGGAGGCTGAGCAGGCTGAGCAAGTCGAGCCGGAGCCTCAGCCGGAAGCTGAGCAGGCCGAACCGCAACCAGAGGCTGAGCAGGCCCCGGTCTGACGACATCGCCGGCGGGCACCGTTGCGCTGGCGGTGTCCGCGGGGGTGCGTTGCTGGATCGGGGCGCTATCGCGTACTCTTGAACAAGTGCGCGTTTCCTCGCGCCAATGCCCCGTGTCTGAACCGCCGAGGGCAGCCAATGAACGTTGAAGGAGCAAGGGCGTGTACGCGATCGTGCGGACCAGTGGTCACCAGGAGAAGGTGGCTGTTGGCGATGAGGTCCTGTTGAACCGAGTGCCCGGCGAGCCTGGTGCGGCCATGGAGCTCGGCCCGGTGCTGCTCGTGGTGGATGGTGAGACCGTGACCTCCGATCCCAGCACCCTGTCCGGCGCAAAGGTCATGGCTGAGGTGGTTGAGCACCGCCGCGGACCGAAGATCGACATTCTTAAGTACAAGAACAAGACCGGCTATCGCCGTCGCCAGGGCCACCGCCAGGAGCAGACGGTGGTCAAGGTCACCGGTATCGAGTTGGGAGCCTGACCTCATGGCACACAAGAAAGGTGCGGCGAGCACCAGGAACGGCCGCGACTCCAACGCCCAGCGACTGGGTGTGAAGCGCTTTGGCGGCCAGAGCGTCAACGCCGGCGAGATCATCGTTCGTCAGCGCGGCACGCACTTCCACCCCGGCGCCAACGTTGGCATCGGCAAGGATGACACCCTTTTCGCCCTGACAGCAGGGACCGTGGACTTCGGCACCAAGCGCGGTCGCCGGGTCGTCAACATCCTCGTCTGAAAGGCGGTCACCGGCGGTGACCTCTTTCATCGATCGCGTGGTGGTCCACGCACAGGGCGGGGACGGCGGCAATGGTTGTGCCTCCATGCACCGCGAGAAGTTCAAACCGCTAGGCGGGCCCGACGGCGGCAATGGCGGCCGCGGCGCTGACGTGGTCCTCGTTGTCGATCCCGGCGTGAACACACTGCTCGATCTGCAACACCACCCGCATCGTCGCGCCGGCCATGGTCAGCCCGGTCAAGGCAGCCACCGCAATGGTGCCGGTGCACAGGACCTGATCGTGCCCGTCCCGCCCGGCACCGTTGTGCAAGACCTCGACGGCTCGACGCTGGCCGACCTTCTGGTACCCGGCCAGACCTACGTCCTGGCCGCTGGCGGTCACGGGGGCCTCGGGAATGCAGCTCTTGCCACCCGTCGGCGCAAGGCGCCCGGCTTCGCGCTACTCGGTGAGCCCGGGGAGCACTTGGACGCGGTGCTGGAACTCAAGACGGTCGCCGACATCGGGCTCATCGGCTACCCGAGTGCCGGCAAGTCGAGTCTGGTCTCGGCGCTGTCGGCAGCCAAGCCCAAGATCGCCGACTACCCTTTCACGACACTGGCCCCACACCTGGGGGTCGTGTCCGCCGGCGCGACGACCTTCACCGTCGCCGACGTCCCCGGACTCATCCCGGGGGCCAGCGAGGGTAAGGGCCTCGGACACGAGTTCCTGCGACATGTTCAGCGGTGCAGCGCACTCGTGCACGTCATCGACTGCGCCACGTTCGAGACCGAGCGCAATCCGTTGGCCGATCTGGACGTCATCGAAGCCGAGCTCGTGTCCTACGACCCGCAACTGGCGCAGCGCCCGCGACTGATTGCGCTGAACAAGGTCGATGTGCCCGACGGTCGCGAGATGGCAGAGATGGTTGCCGATCAGCTGCGCGAACGGGGTTACGAGACCTACTTGATCTCGGCCGTCTCCCGCGAGGGGCTCAAGGAACTCACCTACGCCATGCTGCGCATCGTGCTCGCCGAGCGGGCGGCACGCCCCGCGCCCGAAACCAGAGTCGTCCTTCGCCCGGCGGCCACCGATGACGTGGGGTTCGAGGTCCGCAAGCAGGGCGAGATCTTCCGGGTCATCGGGAATCGCCCGCAGCGATGGGTACGACAGACCGACTTCGGCAACGAGGAGGCAGTGCGCTACCTCGCCGATCGGCTGGCCAAACTCGGCGTTGAAGAACGTCTGGCCGAGTTGGGTGCGGTTGAAGGCTCGACCGTGGTCATCGGCCCCGAGGACAACGCCGTGGTGTTCGACTGGGTGCCCTCCATCGAGCAGGATGCCGCACCAGAGACCGCCGACGCTGAAGCCGAAACTGACGAAGCGGCGGGACAGAGTTGATGGACGCCCGGTCCCGCATCGCCAACGCCTCGCGGCTGGTCGTCAAGATCGGGTCGTCATCATTGACCAACGAGCACGGCGGGCTGCACGCCGAACACCTCGATGAGCTCGTGGGGGCGCTGGTCCGCAACGTGCGCGCCGGGGTTCAGTTGGTGCTGGTCTCCTCGGGATCGATCGCAGCCGGTACCCCGGCGCTGGGTCTGAAGAAGCCGCCGCGCGATCTCGCGACTCAGCAGGCTGCGGCCAGTGTCGGACAGGGAATCCTGCTGGCGCACTACACAGCCCAGTTCGGCCGGGCCGGGGTTCAAGTGGGACAGGTGTTGCTGACAGCGGAGGATCTGATCCGCCGCACCCAGTACCGCAACGCCCAGCGGACTTTGACCCGGCTCCTGGACCTCGGGGTGCTGCCGATCGTCAACGAGAACGACACCGTGGCCACCGACGAGATCCGGTTCGGCGACAACGACCGGCTCGCGGCGCTGGTGGCTCATGTGGTGCAGGCCGACGGACTGGTCCTGCTCACGGACATCGACGGCCTGTATGACCGTCCGCCGGACCAGGAAGGTGCCGCGCCGATCCCCACCGTGACCGGCGCTGCCGACCTGCAGGGCGTGGGCCTCGGGGGCCGCGGTTCGCAGCTGGGCCGCGGTGGCATGGTCACCAAGGTGCAGGCGGCGCTTATGGCCAGCGAGGCAGGAATCCCGGTTGTCCTCACCCATGCCGACCAGGTCTCCAAGGCCCTGGCCGGCGAGCAGGCGGGGACCGTCTTCGCGCCTTCGGGCAAACGTCGTTCGCCCCGGCAGATGTGGCTGGCGCACGCCACCACCGCCCGAGGTGCTGTGCAGATCGACGACGGTGCAGTGAGGGCACTACGCAAGCGGCAGGCGTCGCTACTGGCCGCCGGCGTGGTCGGCGTGTCCGGCGACTTCATGGCCGGTGAACCGGTCGACATCGTCGCGCCCGACGGCGCCGCTGTTGCCAGGGGACTGGTGGCCTACGACGCCGTGGAGTTCGACCGCTTGGTGGGCCGCACCACCGCACAACTGATCGCCGAGTTCGGTCCGGAGTACGAACGAGAGGTCGTCCATCGAGACGACCTGGTGCTTCTGTGACCGATTCGGCTCAAGGGTCTTTGCACGGCACAATGGGTTCATGACCTACGCGAGCGCAGAAGAAGTACGGGCCGTCGGGCTTCGGGCCAAGGACGCCTCAGCGACACTTCGGACCTTGAGCCGGGACCAGAAAGATGCCGGGCTCAACGCGATCGCCGATGCCCTCGATTCCTACGCTCCGGGGATCATCGAGGCCAACGAGCAGGATGTCCACGCCGCCCAGAAGGCGGGTACGGATCCAGGGATTGTCGACCGGCTCACTCTCACTCCGGAACGACTGAGCGCCATCGCCGACTCTGTGCGCGCGGTAGCCGGGCTGCCCGACCCCATCGGTGACGTGGTTCGCGGCTACACCCTTGCCAACGGCCTGCGGGTCCAGCAGGTGCGGGTTCCGCTCGGGGTGGTCGGGATGATCTACGAAGCCCGTCCGAATGTGACCGTCGACGCCGCCGTGCTGTGCCTGAAGAGCGGCAACGCCGCGTTGCTGCGTGGCTCAGCAAGTGCCGCCCACAGCAACGCCATCCTGGTCGACACCATGCGCCGCGCACTGGCCGGAACCGATGTCCCGGCGGATGCGATCTGTCAGGTTCCGGGTCTGACACATGACTCCGTGCAGCACCTGACCCAGGCTCGCGGAATCGTTGACGTCGTCATCCCGCGAGGTGGGGCGGGCCTGATCCGAAGCGTTGTGGAGAAGAGCCTTGTGCCCGTGATCGAGACGGGCGTCGGAAACTGCCACATCTACCTTCACGACGACGCACCCACGGACACCGCGGTGCAGATAGTGGTCAACTCCAAGACCCAACGCGTCAGCGTGTGCAACTCGGTTGAGACTCTGCTCGTCCACCGTGATGCGGCCGACCGGCTGCTGCCGCCGGTCTTCGCTGCTCTCAAAGAGGGCGGGGTCACGGTGCATGGTGACGAGGTGAGCGCGAAATACGCCGAGCAGACCGGAATCGGGTTCAGGGCAGTCACCGATCTGGACTGGGCGGAGGAGTACTTGAGCCTCGACATCGCCGTCGGAGTCGTCGACGGTCTCGAAGCGGCCATCGACCACATCGATCGTTGGAGCAGCGGTCATACTGAGGCCATCATCACCGACTCGGTCGCGGCGTCGCAGCGGTTCATCGAAGCCCTCGATTCGGCCGCACTCATGGTGAATGCGTCGACCCGGTTCACCGATGGTGAGCAACTCGGATTCGGTGCCGAGATCGGCATCTCCACCCAGAAACTGCACGCACGCGGTCCGATGGGCCTGGCTGAACTCACCTCCACGAAGTTCATCGTGGTCGGTGACGGGCACGTGCGTGGTTGATCCCGTAAAGACTCGGTAGAGTTCTGCTCATGGTTTCCAGCGCAATTCTTTTCCTCAATGAAGTGGCCAGTGAGGGCGCCGAAGCGGCCGGGGAACCGGCCAACACGTCGCCCTATGCCTATGGCGCAGTCGCGCTGGTGGTCCTGCTCCTGCTGCTGTTCCTCGTCACCCGTATCAACATCGACCGCTGACGATGGGTGCGTCACGTCGCAGGGTCGGCGTGATGGGAGGGACCTTCGACCCCATCCACATCGGGCATCTGGTGGCTGCCACGGAGGTCGGCTACCGGTTGGATCTCGATGAGGTGCTCCTGGTGCCGGCTGGCGCGCCGTGGCAGAAGTCTGGTCGTGAGATCACCGGCGCCGAACACCGGTTCGCCATGGCAGTGCTCGCTGCCGACCGCACACCTCTGAAGGTGAGCCGGGTTGATATCGACCGGGAAGGCCCGACTTTCACAGCCGACACTCTGCGCGATCTGCATGCTGCGCTTGACCCGGTCGATCTGTTCTTCATCACTGGTGCCGATGCATTGGCCGGGATAGCGACCTGGCGGGACCCCGAAGTGCTGCTGGAACTGGCGCATATGGTGGGAGTGAGCCGTCCGGGTCACGATTTTGGGGAGTTGTCGTTGCCGATGTCGCAGCACACGATCCTGGCGATCCCTGCCCTTGAGGTGTCCTCGACCTCATGTCGTGAACGGCTGGCTGCCGGTGAACCCGTTGATCATCTGGTCCCGGCCGCGGTCGTGGAGTACATCGCGAAACACAAGTTGTACACCTGATGCACAAGAGAGCAGTCGCAGCCGTCGTGCTGCTTGCGATGGTCATCGCAGCCACGGTGGCGATCCTTGTGCGGCAGGGACCCACGGTTGTGCAGCCGCCGGACGTACCGCCTGAGACGGTCGGGCAGACGCTGCTGGTCCAAGTGCGCGATCCCTCCCTGCTCGCCCAGGGCAGCGTACTCATGGGGGTGGACGCAGACACCCGGTTGAGCCAGCTGTGGTGGACCCCGGAATGGTGGATCGATCAGATCGGCATCCAGGAGGTCAGCGCAGCCGAACTGGGCCGAAAGCCGGTCACGTACGCCATGACCCAGGTCCAGAACCAGATCCAGGTGGTCGTCGACGATGCCTGGGTGATGGACCGGCTGGCGTTCGCCGGATTGGTCGATGCTGTGGGTGGCGTGCGCCTCGACTTGGCAGAACCTGCGGCGTACCTGACCGACAGCGGAACGCCTGCCTTGCTGCCGGCAGGCGTGCAGCGCCTTTCCGGGGCGCAAGCCGCCGACTATGTGCTGGACACATCTCTCACCGACGAGGACGTGCGCCTTACGCGGTTCCAGGCCGTGTGGGACCAGATACTGCGGCTGTTCCCGACCAGCCAGGAGAAGGCGCGCACGCTGGTGGTCTCGTTGGGGGCGCTGTCGAAGACGACGATGCCCGCCGAAGATCTGGCGGTCCTCATGTCTGCGGCACACGATCTTCGGGTGGCTGCGCAGTATGCCCAAGACCAAGTGGTGCTCGATCCGAACGACTCGATGCGGGTACGGCCAGCCCAGGGTGTGCGACAGGCATTCGCGCTCGATGCCGCAGCGACGGCCGACCGGACGCAGCCGCTCTTCGAAGGCTTCGCTATGCCGGGTGAGCCTGTCGCGCGGGTGCGGGCGGTGCGGCCACGCGAGGACACCGTGGAGGACGTCAGGGCGCAGTTGCTCACGCGCAACTGGCAGTCCGCGTGGGCGGGACGAACAATCACCTTGAAGACCACGGTGGTGGTCGATCCGGCGGTGTCGGCCCAGCAGGTTGTGGGTCTCGAGCAGGCTCTGGGAGTCACTCCGGAGGTGGCCGCACAACCGCTCGGGCAGGCAGTGGTCGGGGTCGCGGCTTCTGACGCGTCGGCTGTGGGATCGTGATCACGGAGGTTTCATGACCATCAACACCCAGACCCAGCAGCGGGTCGTTTCCGCAGCGCAGGCGGCACTGGATACCAAAGCCCAAGATGTCTGCGCCCTTGACGTCAGCGAGCACTTGGCCCTGACCGACGCCTTCCTGATCTGCAGCGGGACCAGCGAACGGCAGGTCGACGGGATCGTCGACGCCATCGAACGCAACGCGCAGGAGCGCCCGGTGCGCCGCGAGGGCCGGGGCAAAGGCCGGTGGGTCCTGCTGGATTTCGGCGACTTTGTGGTTCATGTCCAGCACAGTGAGGAGCGGGCGTTCTACGATCTCGAACGCTTGTGGAAGGACTGCCCGCGGATCGAGATCCCCGATGCTTGAGCAACGACGGCGCCTGGTCCTGTGGCGCCACGGCCGGACAGCCTGGAACGTCGAACACCGCTTCCAGGGCCAGACCGACGTGCAACTCGATGCAGTAGGGGTTAAGCAGGCCGAGGCCGCGGCAGGACTGCTTGTGGCATTGCGACCACAGGTGATCGTCAGCAGCGACTTGTCACGTGCCTACGACACCGCGTCGGCGCTTGCTGTGCGCTGCGGCCTGCCGGTGTCCACGGACGTCCGGCTGCGTGAGACCAATGGCGGGGCATGGGAGGGGATGCGGCGCGAGGAGCTGCTGCGTGATCACGGCCCCGAGTATCAGCAGTGGTTGGCTGGGCGTCACATCCGTCCAGGTGGGGACGGTGAGGACCGCCTCGAGGTGGGTGCCCGGGTGGTCGCTGCCATCGCCGAGGTGCTCAAGAGCACTGACCCGGGGCGCACGGCCGTCGTGGTCACGCACGGAGGGGCCGCCCGGGCGGTGCTCGCGCCGCTGTTGAACCGTCCCTTCGAGCAGATCAGCTTCCTGGGCGTGATGCGCAATGCCGCGTGGAGTGTTCTGCTCGAGAACGATTCCCAGGAAGATCCGTGGCAGTTGCTGGAGTACAACGCCCGCTCCTTGCCGGAGCCAGCCGAAATGGACGACTGAGCCCAGGCTTGGGCCGCTTGGCTCAGATCAGCTGCTGATGTAGGCCTGGAGGGCGTCGCGCTCGGTCTCCAGTTCGGCGAAGCGGGCCTTGACGATGTCCCCGATGCTCACGATGCCGATCATCTGGTCATCCTCCATGACGGGGATGTGCCGCACCCGGCGCTCGGTCATCAGGCCCATCAGCTCACCGGTTCTGGCGTCGGGTCCGCACGTGACGACCACCTCGGTCATGATCGAGGCGACACTCTGGTTAAGCGCGGCCGCCCCAGCGCCGTGACAGGCCCGCGCGACGTCGCGCTCGGACACGATCCCGACCAGTCGGCCCTCCGGATCGGCGACCACAACCGCACCGATGCCGTGTTCGGCCAGCACTGCCAGCAGCGCGGTGACGTCGGCGTCCGGGGACACCGTGGCCACAAAATCGCCCTTGTTCTTCAAGATGCTCGAGATCTTCATGTGGGAACCCTTTCGACCTGTCCCCCATGGTGGCCTGAAACGGGGTCCGCTGTCACCTGCCGTGCTCGAATGTCGCGCGCGTCCGGTACAGTTGGTGGCGTCGCGGGGCTATAGCTCAGCTGGTAGAGCACTTGCCTGGCAGGCAAGGGGTCTGGGGTTCGAGTCCCCATAGCTCCACTCCCGTGAAACCCCCTGGTCGGACAGAAATCTGACCAGGGGGTTCTGCTTTGTTCGGGCCGAGCCCTCGAGCAGCGCACGCCCCGCAGCCGGATAATCTACGCAGCATGAGCCTCGTCGGTAACCCCGCCCCGGAATTCGACCTCCCCAGCACCAGCGGCGCCAACATCAGTCTGGCCTCGTTGCGTGGAAACAAGGTCGTCCTGCAGTTCTTCCCCTTCGCGTTCACCGGCATCTGCACCGGCGAACTGTGCGACCTGCGTGACCGTTCATTCGAGTTTGAGACCGCCGACGCCACGGTGCTCGGCATCTCGTGTGACAGCCGCGCCACCCTGAGCGCGTTCGCCTCGGCTGAGGGCCTGACCATGCCGCTGCTCAGTGACTTCTGGCCGCACGGGCGTACCGCGCAGGCCTACGGCGTATTCCTGGACAAGGTAGGGGCAGCCAACCGCGGGACCTTCGTGATCGACCGCGACGGGATCGTGCGCTGGTCGGTGGTGACCGAGCTCGGTGTCGCCCGCCAGACCGCTGACATCGTGAAGGCACTGGCCGAGATCGGGTGAAACTGCTGGTCCTGGGCGACTCCCTGACCTTCCACGGTCCCGATCGGGCGCATCCGCCCAGCGACCCGAGGCTGTGGCCCAACATCGCGGGGACTTCCGACGTGGCTGCCGGGGTCGGTTGGACTGCCCGTGATGCCTGGTGGGCGTTGACCCGCGATCCGGTCATCTGGGGGGAGTACCTGCCGCGAGCGCAGGCGCTGGTGATCGCGGTGGGAGGCATGGACGCCCTACCGGCAGCGGTGCCCACGTACCTTCGGCAAGGCATCGCGTACGTGCGTCCGGGCTGGATGCGTCGACGTGTGCGCAGCGCCTACCTGAACGCTTCTCCCCACATCATTCGCACGCTGCAGGGTCCCTTGCGCCAATTGCCTCAGAAGGCAACCGACCACTACCTGTCCCGCATCGTCCAGGCCGTCCGGACCTGGCACCCGGAGTTACCGATCCTGATCCTGACGCCACCCCCGCACCGGGCGGCCCTGTACCCGACCCAGCGCTTCTACGCCGACTCGGTGGCGGCGTGCCATGCCTGGGGAGCCCGCACGGACGTCACAGTCGTTGACATCAGCGATGTCGTGCAGCAGGGCTTGGACGGCGGGACCCACAACCCGGACGGAATGCACTGGGGATGGGTGACCCATGCCGACGTGGGTGGGATGGTCGGCGAGGCGACGCGCAGCGCCTCGATACCCTAGAAGGCAATCCCCTGAAAGGACTTCCATGTCGGAACCGGTCGAGTATGACGTCGAGGCCATCCAGGACCGATGGCTACCGGTCTGGGATCAACTGGCCCCCTTCCGTTCCGGCGACCCCGACGACCCTCGGCCGCGCAAATACGTGCTGGACATGTTCCCGTACCCCAGCGGCGATCTGCACATGGGTCACGCCGAGGCGTACGCCCTCGGGGACGTGATCGCCCGGTACTGGGTCCAGCAGGGGTTCAATGTCATGCACCCGATCGGCTGGGACGCTTTCGGGCTACCTGCGGAGAACGCGGCCATCCGTCGCGGGGTCAATCCCAAGACCTGGACCTACGAGAACATCGCCCAGCAGCGCGAATCCATGCGCAGGTATGCATGCTCGTTCGACTGGGACCGCACGCTCAACACCTGCGACCCGCAGTACTACCACTGGAACCAGTGGTTGTTCCTGAAACTCTTCGAACGGGGACTGGCCTATCGCAAAGCCAGCCAGGTCAACTGGTGTCCCAACGACCAGACCGTGTTGGCCAATGAGCAAGTGGTGAATGGTAAGTGTGAGCGCTGCGACGCGGTGGTCACGAAGAAGAAGCTCACCCAGTGGTACTTCCGGATCACCGACTACGCCGACCGACTGCTTGACGACATGGCGCAGTTGCAGGGCACGTGGCCGGACAAGGTCCTGACGATGCAGCGCAACTGGATCGGCCGATCCACCGGCGCCGAGGTCGAGTTCGAGATCGAGGGCAGGACGCCGGTCACGGTCTACACGACACGACCCGACACCCTTTACGGCGCCACGTTCTTCGTGGTGGCCGTGGACTCGGACCTCGCGGCTGAGCTGGCTGAAGGATCCGGGGTTGAAGAGCAGTTCCAGGACTACCTGGCGCAGGTGCGCACCGTCTCGGAGATCGACCGGATGTCCGCTGAGCGACCCAAGACCGGTGTGTTCCTCAACCGGTACGCGATCAACCCCGTCAACGGGGACCGGTTGCCGATTTTCGCCTCCGACTACGTGCTGGCCGACTACGGCACGGGGGCGATCATGGCGGTGCCCGCCCACGATCAGCGCGACCTCGACTTCGCCCGTGCCTTCGACCTGCCCGTGCGCGCCGTCGTGGCCTCCGAGGAAGACCCTGCGGTGACCTGGGTCGCGACTGGCGATGACGGTGCTCACGTGAATTCCGGGCCGTTGGACGGGCTGAACACCCCTGACGCTGTGGCCAAGGTCATCGAGTTGCTGGCTACCGACGGCAAGGCCCGTGCTGCTGTGAACTACCGGTTGCGCGACTGGTTGATCTCCCGGCAGCGCTATTGGGGTACGCCGATCCCGATCGTGCACTGCCCGACGTGTGGTGAGGTACCCGTCCCAGAGGATCAACTGCCGGTTCAACTGCCCGAACCCGAAGGGCTGGATCTGCAGCCGAAGGGAACGTCCCCGCTGGGGGCGGCCGAAGAGTGGGTGAACGTGAATTGCCCGCGCTGCAACGGCCCTGCCAAGCGTGACACCGACACCATGGACACTTTCGTGGACTCGTCCTGGTACTTCCTGCGCTACCTGGATCCGAATCGCTCGGATGCGCCGTTCGATCCCGAAGAGGCGCGCAAGTGGCTACCCGTCGACCAGTACGTGGGTGGCGTGACGCATGCCATCCTGCATCTGCTGTATTCGAGGTTCTTCACCAAGGTGCTGCACGACATGGGCATGGTGGACTTCACCGAGCCGTTCAGCAGTTTGCTCAACCAGGGCATGGTCGTCATGGACGGCTCGGCGATGAGCAAATCCCGCGGCAATCTGGTGCGCCTGTCCGAGGAGTTGGGCCGCCACGGCGTCGATGCCGTTCGCTTGACGATGGTGTTCGCCGGCCCGCCCGAGGACGACATCGACTGGTCGGATGTCTCACCGTCGGCCAGCGTCCGCTTCCTGACACGGGCATGGCGGCTCAGCGGTGACGTCACGAGCGACCCGGGTGTCGACCCCGCCACCGGTGACGAGGCGCTGCGCAGGGTGATCCACCGTCTGATCCACGAGTCGCAGATCGCTGTCGAGTCCTTCCGCTTCAATGTTGCGGTGGCCAAGGTCATGGAGATGGTGAACGCCACGCGCAAAGCCATCGACTCCGGACCCGGGCCGTCCGACCCCGCTGTGCGTGAAGCCGTTGAGGCCGTCGCCATCGTCCTGTCCCTGGTCGCGCCCTACACGGCCGAGGACATGTGGGCACGCCTGGGCAATGAGCCGTGTGTCGCCAGAGCCGGCTGGCCGGTGGTCGATCCCGAGCTGGTCAAGGCCCAGACCGTCACATGTGTCGTGCAGATCGCGGGCAAGGTCAAGGCCCGGCTCGAGGTGGATCCGCAGATCACCGACGCTGAACTCGAGACCGCAGCGATGGCCGATACGGCGATCGTGGCTGCCCTGGCAGGGGTACAACCCCGACGTGTGATCGTGCGGGCGCCCAAACTGGTGAACATTGTCCCGGGCTGATTCCACGGACATCACGGCGCTTGTGGGGTAAGCATTGACCATGCCGTCCGTCACCGTTGTCACCGATAGCACCGCCTGCCTGACCGACGAACTCCTTGTTGGTTCTGGCGTTCGCGTTGTGCCCATCCATGTCCTGGTGGACGGGCACACATACCTCGACGGTGTGGACATCACCTCCTCCGAGGTGGCGGCGGCGTTGTCGGACTTCAAGAGCGTGTCGACCTCCAAACCGACGCCGCAGCAGTTCCTCGACACCTATACGTCCGCGGCCCAAGACGGTGCGGACGCCATCGTCAGCGTCCATCTGTCATCGGCTCTGAGCGGCACCTACGACTCCGCGCGGCTGGCAGCACGCGATGCCCCGGTGCCCGTGACGGTCGTGGACAGCCGGACCATCGCCATGGGGTTGGGGTTCGCCGCGCTGGCCGCCGGTCGCAACGCCACCGACGGCGGTTCGGCGCAGGAGGTCGCGCAAACCGCCCGTCGGACTGCCGATGGCAGCAGCGTGCTGTTCTACGTGGACACCCTCGAATTCCTGCGACGCGGTGGACGCATCGGGAAGGCGTCGGCCCTGCTTGGCAGCGCGTTGCGAGTCAAGCCCATCTTGCACATGGTCAACGGCGAGGTGGCGCCCTTGGAGAAGGCCCGAACGGCCAACCGGGCATTGGCACGGCTTGCCGAACTTACTGTTGAGGCTGCGGGTGGCAGGTCGGTAGAAGTCGCCGTGCAACACCTCGACGCGCGTGCCCGAGCAGAGGCAACCGCGGCATCCCTTGAAGCCACCCTCGGGATCGAGCCGGTGATCTGCGAGGTAGGTGCGGTCATGGGTGTGCACGTCGGGCCGGGGATGGTGGCAGTGGCGGTGTCACCGACATGATCTACCTGCTCGCGGCCGTGGTCGGGTACGCGATCGGCGCCATCAACCCAGCCGCGATCATCGCGCGGGTCAAGGGCGTCGACTACCGCTCGGTGGGATCCGGCAACCCGGGTGCCACCAACATCGGCCGCGCGTTGGGCAAGAAGACGGGCATTCTCGTCGGCGTCCTGGATGTCCTCAAGGGTTTCGTTCCCGCCATCGCCTTCCGCTACTACACAGGCGAACTCGGGGTGGCCGAAGTAGCGGGTTTTGCGGCAATTCTGGGTCATGTGACCAGTCCGTTCCTGCGGGGTCGCGGGGGGAAGGGCGTGGCCACGTCGGGCGGCGCGATCCTGGCGATCGAACCATTGTGGTTGGTTCCCGTGCTGATCGTGTTCGGTGTGATCTTCAAACTCAGTGGGCGTATGGGCATCGCCAGTGTGAGCGCCGGTCTCACACTGATCCCGGCCTCCCTCATCTGGCACCAGGAGAACAGCGAGATCATCTTCGCCGTGGCAATGGCCGCGCTTGTGGTCTTCCGTCATCAGAGCAACATCCGGGCTGCCCTGGCCGCGCGCCTCAACCCCTAGGGTGAGGTCATTTCCTCGACGACAGTCCTACTGACCGCCAGATTTCATTGTTGGGAGCAGAACAACTCAGCACCGCAGTGGTGCCCAGGCAGTGGGGTTGATCTGAGGGACACCGTGCGGGTCGACGGTGATGGTGTAACGCCCATGGTGCAGGTCGTGGTGACAGCGGCTGCACAAAAGGGCCATGTTCGACAGATCAGTGGTCCCGCCGTTCTTCCACTGGACGATGTGATGGGCCTCGCAGAACCGAGGGGAGCGCCCACACCGGATGCACCCGCGGTCGCGGGCGATCAGCGCGGCCCATTGTGCGGCTGTGGCGCGACGCTTGCTGCGCCCCAGTGCCAGGGGCACGAACACCCCGTCGCGGTGCACCCCGAAGATGACGCTGGCGATGGTCGCGCAGGCCATCAGATCCAGGCTGGCGGGTCCGATCGGCGTTCCGTCATCGAGAACTGCGGGGCTACCTTCCGGAAGGTTCTCGACGTCCACAAGGACGGACAACTGCGAGACACCCAGCGGTGCCCTGTTGGCCATGGCGGCGGCCGCGATGTCGACCAGGGCGTCGACGCGGCGCTGCCGGATGTCTCTCGGGTCACCCGGTACCGGCTGGCTGGTGAACGCCTCGAGTGCGCGCTGCAGGCGCCGCCCACCGATGCTGTCCAGCAGCGCGTCGAGGTGGAAGGTCCCGTTGGGGTTCTCAGTGAGGGTGGCGCCGCGCTTGGCCCGCTGGCGCTCGACTGCGTCGTCCAGCGCCTCGGGCTGGGACTGTGCCACGAGCAGTTGTGTGAGGTTGGCCAGTTCTGCGGGCTCAACGTTCTCGGCCACTTGTACCAGGGCTGCCTCGAGACCGGCGGCGTCGTCGAGGCGGGGCATCGCATCCAGCAGAATCCGGACGTGCTGTTCACTGATCCGCCCCGCCTGCCATGCCGCCTCGATCTTCGGGGCCGTCCGCAAGGCATTGGCCATGTTCACGATGCCTGAGCCCGTCCGCGGGTTGAGCCCCGTGGCGGCGGCCACCAGCATGCCGGTGGTGCCGGCTCGCAGCACGCTCGCGTCGGCGTACTGGTCGCAGCAGCCCGCCACCAGGGTCAAGTAGGCCTCCAACCTGGTGCGCAGGGTGTGAACCGCCCGCAACGTCCCCACCCTCTCCTCGGCGCACTGTGTCTGCGGGTCGGGCAATGCGTCGACTAAGCCATTCATGTCATCGAGGATCTCAGGGTGTTCCGTTGGCAGTTCGCGGCTCAAGCGGATGCGGCGCAGGGCCGGCTTTGAGATCTCCAATGCCACCGCAAACACCCCCCGATCTGGATTCTTCAACTGGTCAAAGCATAGAACGCACGTATGACAAAACGGTTGCTCCGTTTCAACCTGTGGACAGGCGCGCAGTTGTCCACAGATCCGCCTCTGGCGGTCCAAGTGCGTCGCCTCCGCGGGTCACGATGCCTGCATGGACAGGCTCAACCTTGACCGGCGAACGCTGGTGGTTCTCGCGGCGATCCTGGCTGGCGCGGTGGCGCTGACCTGGGTCTTCGCCTCCCGGCAGCCGACGACCCAACCTGCGCCTCTGGCTCCCGTGGCTGCTGCGTCGAACACTTCGCCTTCCCCAACACCAAGCACCTCTGCCGTGCCCGAAGTCGTGGTCGAGGTGGTCGGCAAAGTCCGCAATCCGGCGGTGATCACCTTGCCACGGGGTTCCCGCGTCCAAGATGCCCTCGAGGCCGTTGGTGGTGCCCGCGCAGGGGTCGACACCAGCGATCAGAACCTCGCCAGGGTGCTTGTAGATGGGGAGCAGATCAGGATCGGCCTGCAACCGGCCGTCGGTGCCCCGAGCGTCGGCAGTTCGCAGTCGCCGGGACAGATCGACATCAACACCGCCTCGCTGGAGGCGTTGCAGGACATCCCGGGGGTGGGGCCGGTGCTCGCCCAACGAATCGTCACCTTCCGGGAACAGATCGGCGGCTTCACATCCGTCGAGCAGCTCACAGATGTGTCCGGGATCGGGGAGGCAACATTCGCGCAGATGAAACCGCTGGTGACCGTAGGCGCTGGTGGCTGACGGCAGTTGTCGCAGGTCTGTGGTTCGGTATCAACCTTGGGGACGCGGGCTTCGGCTGGTGGCTCCTTGGGGCTGCAGCCGCAGCGGCGATCGTCCGCCGCTGGTGGGTTGTGGCCGCAGTTGCCGCAGCAGTAACCGGGGCAGTCCTCGCGGGGATCCACAGCCGCGCAGAGGCCGAATCGAGACTCGAACAGGGGGCCATCTTATGACTTGACGGTGGAGGTGACGCAGCCCTCACGGGTGAGGGAGGGTGTTAGGGGGCCGTGGTGGTCGGCCGATGGCCGGATCGTTGCGGGTGGGCCGCGCGGGCGGGTGAGCCTGTCGGGCAATGGGGACGTGCAGTGGGCGACAGGGACGAGGGTCACCGGCTCGATGCTGGCCACTGGACCTCCCGAACGCGGAATGGTCGCGGCGCTGCGGATTCGCGGCGAGCCGCTGGTGGAACTCCCCGTGGGCCACGCGGCGCAGATCCGCACGGCGATGAGGACCATCTCCGGCGATTCCGACGAGGGTTGGCTGTTCTCGGGGATGACCCTCGGCTTGGACCAAGGGCTCAGCGAGGAAGCGCAGGCGTCGATGCGCGCATCTGGACTGAGCCACCTCACGGCGGTGTCTGGGGCCAACTGCGCGGTGCTGCTGCTGGTCGTGAACTGGCTCCTCGGATGGATGAGGCTCCCGCCGATGGTGCGGGTGCCGGTCCTGCTGGGCGTACTCATCGGCTTCGTCGTCGTGGTCGGCAACCAGCCCAGCGTGCTGCGCGCGGCGTTCATGGCGGGTCTGGCGTTGATAGCGGGACTTGTGGGTGGGCGCAGGGCGGCCGCCCATGTGTTGCAGATCAGTGTCGTCCTGCTGCTGCTCATCGACCCGTGGCTCGCGTTCTCGCTCGGGTTCGTTCTGTCCATCGCAGCGACCGCGGGTTTGATCGTGCTGATGGACCGTGGAGTGCTCGCTGCCACCCTGGCTGCGCAGGTAGCCACGTTCCCGATCCTTATCGCAATCGGCTCGTCCGTGGGGCTGCGAACGGTGGCCGCCAATGTGCTGGTGGCGCCTGCCGCGATGGTGGCACCGATCCTCGGCCTCGCTGCGTTGTGCGCGGAATGGTTGTTCGGAGCAGGAGATGTGGTGGCTGCAGCTGGTCGACGGCTCTGTGCGGCGATTCTGTGGGTGGCCCGGTGGGACGCACTTCCGAATCTCACGTGGATGCCTGGTTTCACCGGGGTCGTGCTTGCCGTGGCGATCACCATCGTCGTGCTTCGCTTCGGCCGCGGGAGGCTTGTGTTGTTCACGGCCGTCTTGATCGGCGGGACGTGGTTGGGCATCCGGGTGACAGACCCCTGGCCCCCTCCGGATTGGTGGCTCGTGGCATGTGATGTCGGTCAGGGCGACGGCCTGGTCATCCGCTCGGGCGGGCGCATCGTGGTGGTGGACACCGGCCCCGACGAACAGGTCATGGATGGGTGTCTTGACCGGTTGGGGGTGCGTACCATCGACCTGCTCGTGCTGACCCACTTCCACGCGGACCATGTCGACGGTGTGCGCGGTGCCGTCGAGGGACGTCGCGTCGGGCAGGTGTGGACGAGCCCCTGCGAGGAACCTCCCGAGCAGTTCGAGGCTGCGATGCGAGCGGTGGCCGGTTTGCCCGTCAGCTCACCGGTGCCGGGCCAGACCTACCTGATCGGGGACAGCCGCCTGGAGGTCGTGTGGCCACGGCGCATCATCGACGCCGGCTCAGTGCCGAACAATGCGTCGGTGAGCTTCGTGCTCACCTCCCCGGCCGGACGTGTTGCGATGCTGGCGGATATCGAGCCCGAGGCCCAGACCGAAATCATGGCGTCGGCGGACCTGCGCGCCGATGTCGTCAAAGTGCCACACCATGGCTCTGCACAGTTCGTCGCAGGTCTTCCGGCGGCTGTCGGCGCGGACATCGCATTGATCTCGGTGGGTGCGGGCAACACCTTCGGCCACCCCTCAGATGAGGCAGTGGCAGCCTGGCAGCTGGCCGGGGCGCAGGTGTTCACGACCGAGGAGAACGGGGACATCGCGGTGACCGGGGATCGGACTGTGATCGTGCGAGGTGTCAGTCGACCGCTAGTTCGATGAGGTCGCGCTCCAGGGCATGCAGCTTCTGGGCCGCGTCCAACTGCTCGCCATCGCGCAGCCCCCCCTTGACACGGGCGTCGAGGTCCGCCAGCAGGGTAACCGCGGATGCCAGTTGCGCGGGCTTCCATCGGCGCATCTGGGAGCGCAGCGTGCGAACCTTCCACGGCGGGACACTGATCTCGCGGGCGATCTCGGCCTCCGACATGCCGGGAGGGCACGCCGATAGTGCGATCAACTGCCGAACTGAACCGGCCACAGCCGCGACGATGGCCGGCCCTGTCCTGGCCCCATCAGCAGCGATCTGGGCCTGGCGCAGCCTGTGCAGAACGTCGGCGGGCCGTCCCAGCATCACAGCGTCAGCGACCTGGTACCCCGACAACTCGGCCACTCCACGGAAGTACTGTCCGACCACCTCGGCGTCGATGGGGTCGGTCTGGGCATCCGAGGTCAACTGGTGGGCCGCCGAACTGAGGTCCGCGAGGTCGGTGCCCACCGCTTCGATCAGCAGCGCCAACGCGTCAGAGGTGATACGTCGCTTGTGGCGCCGGAATTCGTTGTTCACGAATTCGGACAGCGCTCGGCCCTTCTTCAGCGGTGCACATTCGATTGTGTCGTCGGCCCGCTTCTTGAGCTCTTTGAGAGCCGCCTGCCCGCTTCGGCCGCCACGGTGATGGGCGATCACGGGGCTGGTCTTGGCCGAATCGAGCAGGGCGTCGAGGGCATCGCCGATGACATCGACATCGGTGATCACAAGTATGCTGCGCGTGCCGAACAGATCCTCCCCGCCGGCCTCGGCCAGTCGCAGTCGGATGTTGGAAACCGTGGCGCTGATCTGCTCGACACCGAGATCTGGCTCGCTCTTCTGCCAGGACCGGACTGTGTCGTCAATGGCGCGGGCAGACAGGAACGGGTCGCTTCCGGTCAGCAGAACCAGCGTCACCGTGGTTCCTCCGAGGTCGACAGCGCCGCGATGAAGGCCTCTTGCGGCACCTCGACGCGTCCGACCATCTTCATGCGTTTCTTGCCCTCCTTCTGCTTCTCCAGCAGTTTGCGCTTGCGGCTGATGTCGCCGCCGTAGCACTTGGCAAGGACATCCTTGCGGATCGCACGAATCGTCTCCCGGGCGATGACCCGCGAGCCGATCGCCGCCTGGATCGGGACCTCGAACTGCTGCCGGGGGATCAATGCCCGCAACTTGCCCGTCATGAGGACCCCGTAGGCGTAGGCCTTGTCCTTGTGCACGATCGCGCTGAACGCATCGACCGTCTCGCCCTGCAGCAGGATGTCGACCTTGACCAGATCGGCGGACTGCTCTGCGTCGGGCTCGTAATCCAGCGAGGCGTAACCGCGGGTTCGCGACTTGAGCTGGTCGAAGAAGTCGTAAACGATCTCGGCCAGCGGCAGTGTGTAGCGCATCTCCACGCGGTCCTCGGACAGGTAGTCCATGCCCAGCAGCGTCCCGCGCCTGCTCTGGCACAACTCCATGACCGTCCCGACGAACTCGCTGGGGGTCAAGATCGTCGATCGGACGACGGGTTCGTAGACCTCCGCGATCTTCCCGCCAGGGAACTCACTCGGGTTGGTCACGGTGTGCTCGGTCTGGTCCTCCATCACCACCCGGTACACCACGTTCGGCGCGGTCGAGATGAGATCCAGATCAAACTCGCGCTCGAGGCGCTCGCGCACGATCTCCAGGTGCAGCAGTCCGAGGAACCCGCACCGGAAACCGAATCCAAGTGCCGCTGAGGTCTCGGGTTCGTACACCAGTGCCGCGTCGTTGAGTTTCAGTTTGTCCAGGGCATCGCGCAGGACCGGATAGTCCGACCCGTCGATCGGATACAGCCCGGAGAAGACCATGGGCTTGGGGTCCTGGTAGCCGTGCAGTGCTTCAGTGGCCGGCCGGGTCGAGCTGGTGACCGTGTCACCGACCCGCGATTGACGAACGTCCTTGACCCCCGTGATCAAGTACCCCACCTCGCCCGCCGCGATGGAATCCGTCGGGATCGGGTCGGGGGAGATGACTCCCACTTCCAGGGTCTCGTGGGTGGCGGCCGTGGACATCATGCGGATGCGCTCGCGGGAGTGCAGCGCCCCGTCGATGACCCGCACGTAGGTAACCACCCCGCGGTAGGTGTCGTAGACCGAGTCGAAGATCATCGCCCGTGCTGGTGCTTCAGGATCACCGGTTGGAGCTGGCACGTGCTTGACGACCTCCTCAAGCAACTCCTCGACTCCCGCTCCGGTTTTCGCGCTGACCTGCAGGACGTCGTCGGGGGAGCACCCGATGATGTGGGCCAACTCCGCGGCGTACTTCTCCGGCTGGGCGGCCGGCAGGTCGATCTTGTTGAGCACCGGGATGACTGTCAGATCGTTCTCCAGCGCGAGCCAGAGGTTGGCCAGTGTCTGGGCCTCAATGCCCTGCGCGGCGTCCACAAGTAGAACCGCACCCTCGCATGCGGCGAGACTGCGGGACACCTCATAGGTGAAGTCCACGTGGCCCGGGGTGTCGATCAGGTTGAGGATGTAGGTCGTGCCGTTGGCGGCCGTATAGGGCAGGCGCACGGCCTGCGACTTGATCGTGATCCCGCGTTCGCGCTCGATGTCCATGCGGTCCAGGTACTGAGCGCGCATGTCACGGCCGTCGACCACCCCGGTCATCTGCAGCATGCGGTCGGCCAGGGTGGACTTCCCATGGTCGATGTGCGCGATGATGCTGAAGTTCCGGAGGAGGTCGGCCGGGGTATGTCCAGGCGCAGGAGCATCGCCGCGGGAGACTGTCACCCCCCCATAGTTTCACGGGGGCAGGTGGGCCGAGTGCCAGGTGCACCGGGAGCGCAGGCTATGCTGATCAGGTAGCGGTTTCGCGCTGCCTTCTGAGTACCTTGCTCTGTAGATCGCCAGAAGCGCACGTGACGCACCCAGCGGACGAGTAAATCGAAGGACAACAACCACCGTGGCGAACATCAAGTCCCAGATCAAGCGGATCAAGACCAACAACAAGGCGCACGAGCGCAACAAGGCGGTCAAGTCCTCACTGCGCACCGCCTCCCGGCGAGTCCGCGAGGCCCTGTCCGCCGGAGAAGTGGACCGCGCCGAGGAACTGGCCCGTTCGGCCAGTCGCAAACTCGACAAGGCAGTGAGCAAGGGCGTCATCCACAAGAACCAGGCAGCCAACAAGAAGAGCGCACTGAACAAGGCCGTGGCAACCGCCAAATCCGCCTGATTCACTGGTCTTTCCGGGTCGCTGCCATCCCGGTGGCGCAATTCCCGGATGCTCTTCCAAGGGCTCATCGCTAGTACTAAAGTTGCGGCTATCCGTTCACCTAGCGCTGTAGCGAAGGGTATTTGACTGTGGCCAACACAACGACGGGGCGCGAGACGCTTGGGGAAACCGCCGAGTCCCTCGCCCACATGATCCTCGACAGGGTCAGTGCAACACCGAATGCTGAAGCCTTCCGGGCCCCGACTGCCGACGACACCAGTTGGTCGTCCATGACCTGGAAGCAGACTTACGACGATGTGGAGAAGCTGGCAGCCGGTCTTCTCTCCCTCGGCCTTGAACCCGAGCAGCGGGTTTCCATCGCGTCCAACACTCGTCTGGACTGGATCCTCGCCGACTACTCCATCGCCCTGGCCGGAGGCGCGACGACCACCGTGTACCCGAGCACCGGCGACCACGATGTCGCCTACATCCTCGGGGACTCCAACACTCGGTTCGTCTATGCCGAAGACCAGAGCCAGGTCGAGAAGATCGTGGCCCACAAGGACGAACTGAACATCGAGAAGATCGTCCTCTTCGATGGCGAGGGCGATGGCGACTCGGTCATCACGATGGACGACCTGCGTGCCCTCGGCGAGGCCCACCTGAAGGCCGACCCGGATTCGGTCAAGGAGCGCGCCCGCTCGGTCGAGAAGAACCAGCTGGCGACGCTGATCTACACCTCCGGCACGACCGGCAAGCCCAAGGGCGTCGAGTTGACCCACGGCAACTGGACCTACGAAGGTGCTTTCGTCGAGAGTTTGCACATCATCGACATCGATGACGTGCACTTCCTCTGGTTGCCGCTGGCGCACTCCTTCGGCAAGGTCCTGCTGGCATTGCAGCTGCAGGTCGGTTTCGTAACGGCCGTCGACGGCCGAGTGCCCAACATCGTGGACAACCTGGCCATTGTGCAGCCGACCTTCATGGCCGCAGTTCCCCGCATCTACGAGAAGGTCTACGCGCGGGTGGCGCAAACCGCCATGTCGGAGGGTGGTGCCAAGGCCAAGATCTTCAACTGGGCGTTCACCATGGGCAACGAATTGTCCGAGCGGGAACTGGCCGGCGAGAAGATCGGCGGCATGAACGCGATGAAGCGCAACCTCGCAGACAAGTTGGTCTACTCCAAGATCCGTGCCCGCCTCGGCGGCCGGATGCGCTACATGATCTCCGGATCGGCCGCCCTGAGCAAGGACATCGCCACGTGGTTCTACACCGCGGGCCTGCCCATCCTCGAGGGATACGGACTGACCGAGACCAGCGCAGCCACCTGCGTCATGCGTCCCGACCGGATCAAGTTCGGCACGGTGGGGGAGCCGGCTGCAGGCACCGAGATCAAGATCGCCGGCGACGGTGAGATCCTGATCCGCGGCCCCGGGGTCATGCGCGGGTACCGCAACCTGCCGGAGGCAAACGCCGAGGTCTTCCCCGGTGACGGCTGGTTTGCTACCGGCGACATCGGCGAGATCGACGACATGGGTCGGGTCAAGATCACCGACCGCAAGAAGGATCTGGTCAAGACCTCTGGCGGCAAGTACATCGCGCCGTCGGCGATCGAGAGCCAGTTCAAGGCGATCAGCGGCCTGGTGGGCAACATGGTCGTCCACGCCAACGACCGCAACTTCGCCAGCGCGCTGATCACTCTTGACCCAGACGCCGCGGCCGCCTGGGCCGCTGACCACGGCAAGGCGGGCGCTTCCTTGGCCGACATAGCCAAGGATCCCGAGTTGCTGGCCGAGATGCAGGGATCGGTCGACGAACTCAACGCCCGTCTCAACAAGTGGGAGACGATCAAGAAGTTCGAGATCTTGGACCGTGACTTCACAGTCGAGGAGGGCGAACTGACCCCGAGCCTCAAGGTGAAGCGCAAGGCGGTCGAGGAGAAGTACCGCGACATCCTGGACGCGATGTACACGTCCTGATCCACACCTCGAGGGGGCGGCGCCGTTGGGTGCCGCCCCCTCGTCGTGCCGGGGGTTGGCCGCGCGCCGGGATGCGTTGGTTCCGGCCCCCCGTTCCCCGCGGGATGCGTTGGTTCCGGCCCCCCGTTCCCCGCGGGATGCGTTGGTTAGAGGTTGTGCTGTTGGTTAGCGAATCCACGCGTTGTTTCTCTAACCAACAGCACAACCTCTAACGCGGGCATATACCCAGCCCTGCGACACTGGGCCCATGCCCGCACTGCCCGACGGTGAACCTGCGCCTGCCGACGGGCGACTGCCCGAGCCCCTTGACTGGTCGCGGCCGCTGCGGGCTTACGTGCACGTCCCGTTTTGCAGCGCCCGTTGCGGTTACTGCGACTTCAACACCTACACGACCGGCGAACTTGGCGGTTTCGCCATGAGTGACTACGTCGAGGCCCTGCTCCGGGAGATCGAGCTGGCCGCCGGTGTGGTGGCGACGAAGCCACTGTCATCGGTGTTCCTCGGTGGCGGGACGCCGTCCCTTCTGCCCGCTGCCAGCCTCAACACCGTTCTCGAAGCCTTGCGCGGGCAGTTCGGGCTGGAGCCCGGGGCCGAGATCACCTTGGAGGCCAACCCCGAGAACGTCAACGCCCAGACGCTCGACGCGTGGCTGGAGGCCGGCGTTACCAGGATCAGCATCGGGATGCAGAGCGCCGACCCGGGAACGCTGGCGGTCCTGGAACGCGTCCACACCCCGGGGGCGGCAGTGGCAGCGGCAAACCTGGCCCGCCGTCGCGGCTTCGAGCACACCTCACTCGACCTCATCTACGGTGTTCCCGGGCAGTCAAAGGCATCGTGGGAGTCGACCGTGGGGGCGGCGTTGGATGCGAACCCCGACCACATCAGCGCTTACGCACTTGGAGTCGAGCCAGGGACGGCCCTACACCGTCGGGTCCGCCAGGGTGAGGTCGCCGCTCCGGACCCGGACGCGGCGGCCGCCCAGTACGAGTTGGCCGACTCCCTGCTGAGTCAGCGGGGGCTTAATTGGTACGAGATCTCCAACTGGGCCAGGCCTGGTGGAGCCTGTGATCACAACCTCGGGTACTGGCGAGGGGACAACTGGTGGGGGTTCGGCCCTGGCGCGCATTCCCACGTCGACGGCGTGCGCTGGTGGAACGTCAAGCGCCCGGCCACGTATCGTTCGATGCTCGTCGCTGAGCGCAGCCCGGCAGCCGGGCGTGAACTCCTCGACGATGAGCAGCGTCGGGTGGAAGAGGTCATGCTCGCGACGAGGTTGGCCAGTGGTATCGATCCGGGTGACTTCGACGCCGCAGCGATCCAGCGACTACTGGACGACGCCTTGCTGGAACGCACGAACGGCGCCCGCCTTCACCTGACCCTTCGGGGCCGGATGCTGGCGGACGCCGTCGTGCGCGTCCTTCTCGGGTGGGACTAGGGAGCCACTGGCTGACCCCGCAGCACCTTGTACGCGTAAGCCTGCGCGATAACAGTGACCGGGATGGCCACGAACAGACCCAAACCGCACAAGAGCGCACCGACAAAGATGGCGATCATCGTCAGTAGGAGCAGCAGCAGCAGGTTGCCGAAGTTGTCCTTGACGAAGTTGAAGCTCGCCTTCAGTGCGTCGATCGCACCCAGGTTCTGATCCAGGATGAAGTACACGAAGAACGAGCCGAAGAACGCGACCAGCAGGCCAGGCAGGATGCACAGGAGCAATCCGATGAAGGTTGCGATACCGAGCAGGATGCCGGCGCCGATGATGCGGCCGATCCGATCGAAGGTCAGCAGTTCGCCAAGTTCAATCTTGCGGCCCTCAGTGACGGCCAGACCGGCTCGGGCGTATGCCGCCTGCACGATGTAGCTCCAGATGAAGCCGACCAGTGAGAAGACCACCGACACCAGCAGTGCCAGGAAGCCACCGCCGGAATTGGTGACCACGAAGCCGTTCTCGCCGGTGACCACGGTCGTCTCCGGTGTGGTGACGCTCTGAATCAGGATCTGCAGGCCGTAGATCACGCCGCCGATCAGGATGAAGACCAGCATTGCGATCAGGATCGGCCCGACGTTCTCCGTGAACTTCTTCCAGCCATACCCGAAGGCATCACCGACCGAGAACGCACGTCCCCCCGCTGGTGGCATCCCACCGGGTGGGTAAGCGCCACCGGGAGGCATTCCGCCTGGCGGGTAGGCACCCCCACCGCCGGGAGGCATCCCCGGAGGCGGCGGAGGCGGAGGACCACCAGCACCGGGAGGCATCCCCCCGGGAGGGCCAGGCGGAGGCGGGGGTGGGGGAGGAGGAGGACCACCGGCACCGGGAGGTGGCACTGACGTACCCCCGGGCGGTCGTGGCGGTTGCCCCTCAGGTGGGGGAGGGGGAGGGAATTGCGACATGCGTTGCTCCTAGTCCTTGTAGACGACGGCTTTGGTGATTTTGTCGGACAACAGGCATTGGCGGTCCTTGTCCCAGAGGGGCCATAGAACTCCGATGTAGCAGATGGCGAAGTCGACGTAGAGCAGGATCAGACGTCCGAAGGCTGTTCCGAAGCCGAGCGGCTGCCCGGTCAATTGACCGACCGTGTGCATGCCCAGAGCCTGCTTGCCGATGGACTGGGTGGTCGTCCCCTCGCGGTAGCCCTTGTTGTAGATCCAGTACGCGATGCCCAGGGCCCAGAACAGCCAGAAGATCGCGCCCAGGCCAGTGGTGGTGGTGATCGCAACCCCTGCCTCAGTGGTGATGGTCTTCGTGCTCGGAGCGGCGAAGAGGTAACCGAGGCCGTTGAGGATCACCAAAGGAATCGCGTCGATGAGGTACGCCAGAACCCGCATGAACCAGTTGGCGTACTGGCCGGTTGCTCCCATGGGGGCGGCTCCGCTGGGCATGCCACCGGGAGGCGGCGGAGGAGGGGGAGGTGGGGGTTGTGACATTGGTGCCTCACTTGTGATCGGGGGCTGGCAGGTGCCTGCTAGGACCGGTAGTACCGAGCGCGATCAGAATAGACCCGCAAAGCGGACAAGTGTGGGATTTGGCGCGCCCATCAACTGCTGTCCTCGGCGCAGAGCGCGTCGGCGCATTCCACCCGTGACGCATTGTGTGGGTATCGAGCGCGGTCGTTTGGGCAAGGAGATCCTCGCCCTGAGCACTCACGCGGTCGCGACGCTCCATCGGTTGGCCGCGAGCAGCGTGTTGCCTGGGCGGGTGACGACCCTTGTCGGGGTCACCCGCCTATCTGCCATTACGAATTGGCAGACGCTCAAGAACTTGTGCTGCCGACCGCGAAGATCAGTATCCACCCGAGCGCGAACAGCAGGGACAAGATGCCCAGAACGAGTCCGGTGGTGGCCATACCGGTGCCACGCCCCTGCGCCTTGAGACTCTTACGTCCCATGACTCCCAGGACTATCGCGGCGATGCCCAGTGGGATGGAAAGCAGCGCACAGAAGATGCTCAAGAGAATGGAGAGAATGCCGGTCGCCAGAGCCCCGACGCTCTTGGCGTCCTGGGACGGCCCAGGCTGGTAGCCGACGGGCTGACCGGGGACCTGGCCGTAGACCGGCGGTGGGGGCGGCGGAGGTGTTGAGCCTGCTGGTGGGGGCGGCGGGGGAACCGATGAGGAGGGCGGTGGGGGTGGCGGCACCGACGACGACTGACCAGAGAGGTTCGGGTTTGCCGGACCCGAATCTGGTTTGTAGTCCGACCCGTCATCCCAGTCCTGGGGACCCTGATTGCTCATGGCTGAAACCCTAGTGGGCGAACCCGGGATTTGGCGATCAGGTGACCCGCGGCACATGGCTGTCTTCTCCGGTGCGACGTACACTGGCACTCAGAGGCTTTGAGTGCTAATCGGGGCCGTGGCAGCGAAGGGTGAGCATGGACGACCGCAAGCTCGAGGTGCTGCGCGCGATCGTCGAGGACTACGTGGCCACCCGCGAACCGGTGGGTTCGAAGACCCTGGCTGAGCGCCACAACTTCGGTGTGAGCTCGGCAACCCTGCGCAACGACATGGCCACGCTGGAGGAGGAGGGCTACATCGTCGCCCCCCACACCAGTGCCGGAAGGGTTCCCACAGACAAGGGCTACAGGTTGTTCGTGGACCGCATCGCGCAGATCAAACCGCTGTCCCCTGCCGAACGCCGGGCCATCCACCAGTTCCTCGACACCGCGGTCGACCTTGACGACGTCATGAACCGCACTGTGAGGCTCTTGGCCCAATTGACCCATCAAGTGGCCCTGGTGCAGTACCCGACCCTGACCCGCAGTGGGGTCCGGCACGTGGAGATCGTCGGTCTGGCACCACGTCGGGTGCTGCTCGTGGTCATCGCTGACACCGGCCGGGTCGAGCAGCGCACCGTGGACAGCCCGATCGATGTCACCGACGAGGCGCTGCTGGACCTGCGGTCCCGCTTCAACCTCGCGGTGGTCGGCAAGTCCTTCACCGCGGTCGCAGAGGCGGTGGCGACCATCCCCGAGCAGACCCCCGCCGAGTACCGGCCGCTGGCGACCAGCGTGCTGGCGAGTCTTCTGGAAACCGTCGTCGAGCGCAGGGAGGACCGGATCGTGATGGGCGGCACCGCCAACCTGACCCGGTTCGGCGAGGACTACACGTTCACGGTAGGTCCTGTCCTCGAGGCGCTCGAGGAACATGTTGTACTGCTGCGGTTGTTGCAGGAGGTGGGACACCACGACGACCTCACCGTGCGGATCGGCTCAGAGAACGAGGTGGCAGGTTTGGCGACATCGGCCGTTGTGACAACTGGTTACGGACCCCACTCTCAAAGCGTCGCTCATATCGGGGTGCTGGGCCCGACGCGCATGGATTACCCGGGCACGATGGGTTCGGTTCGGGCAGTCGCCCGGTACCTGGGCCGGATCCTGAGCCAATAGGCGAGTAAGGAAAAAGGATGGCAGCCGACTATTACCAGACCCTCGGGGTCGCTCGTGATGCGACACCGGAGGAGATCAAGCGCGCGTACCGCAAACTCGCCCGCGAACTGCACCCGGATGTCAATCCGGACCCCAGCACCCACGACCGCTTCAAGGACGTGACGGCTGCCTACGAGGTGTTGTCCGACGCGCGCAAGCGCCAGATGTACGACCTCGGACACGACCCGCGTGCCGGTGCCTCCGGGTCCGGTGGTGCCGGCTTCGGCACGGAGAACCTGTTCGAGGACCTGATGAACTCGTTCTTCGGTGGCGGCGGCGGTGGGGGCTCGCGAGGGCCGAAGCCGCGACAGCGAAGGGGACAGGACGCGCTGCTGCGCATCGAGCTGGATCTGGCCGAAGCGGTGTTCGGCACCGAGAAGGACATCACCGTCGACACGGCGGTGGGCTGTCCTACCTGCCGGGGTGCCGGAACCGCCGAAGACGCGCATCTGAGCACCTGCCCGATGTGCCGGGGACGCGGCGAAGTGCAGAATGTCCAGCGCACCTTCCTGGGTCAGGTCATGACCTCGCGGGCGTGCCCACAGTGCCAGGGATACGGAAATCTCAACCCGTCGCCATGTCCGGAGTGTGCCGGGGACGGCCGGGTGCGCACCCGCGAGACTCTCAAGGTCGAGGTCCCGGCCGGTGTGGAAACGGGTACCCGACTGCTGTTGTCCGGCAAGGGCGAGGTCGGCCCAGGCAATGGACCGGCTGGTGACGTGTACGTCGAGATCATCCAGACGCCGCATCCTGTATTCGAGCGGCAAGGCAACGATCTGCACGTGCATCTCAGCATTCCCATGACCGCTGCGGCACTGGGGACCGTGATCCCGCTGCAGACCCTGGACGGTGAGCAGAAGATCGACATCCGGTCGGGCACCCAGAGCGGGAATGTGCACACACTGCGGGGACTGGGAGCCTCGCGGCTGCAGCGCTCGGGTCGCGGCGACCTTCACGTCCACGTGGATGTGAAGACCCCGACCAAGCTCGACACCGAGCAGCGCGAACTGCTGGAGCGACTGGCGGTCCTACGCGATGAGGAGCATGTGGAGCCTGCCGTGACCGAACACCCGGTGGGCCTTTTCGGTCGCATCAAGGAGGCGTTCAGCGGCAAATGACCGCTCCTTTGTTCTACGCCGAGTCCGTGCCGGAATCGGGCCTGCTCACCATCGGCGGCGAGGAGGGCCGGCACGCGGTCTCAGTCATGCGAGTCACCCCCGGGCAGACGGTCCTGGCCAGTGACGGCAACGGGGCGTTGGCTCGGTGCATGGTCGTGGGCGCGGAACGCGGACAGGGTCTGAGCGTCGAGATCCAGGCGTGTAGACAGGTCCCCGCACCGAGGCGGGTCGACGTATTGCAGGCCATCCCCAAGGGCGACCGCGCCGAGACTGCCGTAGAACTGATGACCGAGACCGGAGTCAGCCGCATCATCCCGTGGGCATCGGCGCGGACCGTCGCCGATTGGCGGGGCAAGGCCGAGGCCAAGACCGCGCGATGGCAGCGCATCGCCCATGCGGCGGGTAAGCAGTCAAGGCGTGCCCATCTGCCGACGATCGGCACTCTTGTCAGCGGCCAGCCGGCGCCCGAGGGGTCTGTGCTCGTCCTGCACGAGCAAGCCGACGACAGCCTGTTCACCTTCGAGATCCCGGACGGGGAATTGACGGTTGTCGTCGGGCCAGAGGGCGGGCTCACCGAGCAGGAGGTCCAAACGCTTGTGGACCACGGAGCGAGGCTAGTGAACCTGGGGCCGACGATCCTTCGCACCTCGACGGCGGGAGCGGCCGCATGTGTCTGGATAAGGGGTTTCGAGATACAGCGTGAGGCATGTCATGATCGCTGATATGTCCTGTGTTTTCTGTGCCATCGCCAATGGTGAGATCCCAGCCGACCTGGTGGTCGAGACCGATAGTGTTGTGGCCTTCCGGGACTTGAACCCAGTGGCTCCCGTGCACGTGCTGGTCATCCCGCGTGTCCATCACAGCGATGTAGTGGCGCTGGCCGAAAGCCCGGCACTGATGAGCGAGGTCATGGAAGTAGTGGCATCCGTTTCAGCCCAAGAGGATCTCGGTGAGGGCTTCCGGGTCGTCTTCAACACCGGAGGGTTGGGGGGCCAGGAAGTGGGGCATGTCCATGCCCACGTCATCGGTGGGAGGCAGATGCAATGGCCTCCCGGATGACCCAGCGCGCTTCGGCCGAGGCGGTCGTGTCCAGCACGATCGTCGTGCCGAACACCCATCCGATGGTGGCCCTGCTGGGGGCCAACGACGAGAACCTGCGCCAGTTCGAACGCGACTTCCCAGAGGTCGATGTTCTGGTTCGTGGCAATGAGATCCATCTGAGCGGTGACGTGACCGAGATCGGTCTGGCCGAACAGGTGATCGCGGAGATGCTGTCCATCCTGCGCACGGGCCAGCCGCTGACCACGGACGCTATCGAGAGGTCTGTTGCCATGCTGCGCGCCGACCGCAGCCTGTCACCCTCGCAGTTGCTGACCGCGAACATCCTGTCCACCCGCGGCAAGGCGATCCGGGCCAAGACCCTGAACCAGAAGCGATACGTGGACGCGATCGATGCCAACACGATCGTGTTCGGGATCGGCCCGGCCGGTACGGGCAAGACCTACCTCGCCGTGGCCAAAGCTGTGCAAGCGCTGCAGAGCAAGGCGATCAACCGAATCATCCTGACCCGTCCGGCTGTCGAGGCCGGTGAGCGGCTGGGCTTCCTGCCAGGCACGCTGAGCGAGAAGATCGACCCCTATCTGCGGCCCCTTTACGACGCGCTGCACGACATGATCGACCCGGACCGGATCCCACAGCTCATGACCAGCGGCACGATTGAAGTTGCACCCCTGGCCTACATGCGCGGGCGGACGCTGAACGATGCGTTCATCATCTTGGACGAGGCACAGAACACCACCGCCGAGCAGATGAAGATGTTCCTGACCCGACTGGGTTTCGGGTCGACGATGGTGGTCACCGGAGACGTCACGCAGGTCGATCTGCCGGGTGGGACCAGTAGTGGTCTGCGGGTGGTCCAGGGGATCCTCTCGGGTATCGACGACGTCGAGTTCTGCCAGTTGACCAGCGCCGACGTCGTGCGCCACAAACTGGTCGGCAGGATCGTCGACGCCTACGGACGTTACGAGCAGTCCCAATGAGCATCGACGTCGTCAACGAGACCGAGACCGAGATCGACATAGAGTCAATGGGCGCCCAAGCGCGATTCCTGCTCGACCGATTGCGTATCCACCCCGGGGCTGAGCTCTCCGTCGTCTTCGTTGATGTGGCCACCATGACCGACCTGCATGTGCGCTGGATGGACGAACCCGGGCCGACTGACGTCCTCAGTTTCCCGATGGACGAACTCACACCTCCTCGCGATGACGAACCGCCGCCAGTCGGTCTTCTCGGTGATGTGGTGATCTGTCCTGAGGTCGCCGCGAAGCAGGCGCAGGTTGCCGGTCACGACCTGCGCGTGGAACTCGGGGTTCTGCTCACCCATGGCGTTCTGCATCTGCTCGGCTATGACCACGCAGAGCCCGACGAAGAGCGCCTGATGTTCGGACTGCAGCGGCGACTGCTCGGCGAGTGGCAGACGGAGACATCGCACTGATGCAATACGGCGATGTCGTCCTGCAGGTGGTTGTGGCCCTCGTCCTCGTGATCCTGGCGGGCCTGCTGGTCGCGGCCGAGACCGCGATCACCCGGGTGTCCCGGCCCCGCGCCGAGGAACTGGTGGAGGCTGGCGTGCGGGGCTCGAAAGGCCTGCAGATCATCGTCGAGGACAGGCCCCGCTACGTCAACGTCCTGCTGTTCCTGCGGCTTCTCTGTTCAACCACCGCGATCGGCCTTGCCACGCTCATCGGTCTGGAGACCATCGACGGTCCCACATGGTGGCAGGTGGGTGCGCCGGTGCTGGTCATGCTGGTGGTCGGGTACGTCGTGTGGGGAGTGGCTCCGCGGACCCTGGCCCAGCAGCACGCCGAACCGGTCGCACTTGCCGCCTCGGGGCCGTCCCGGTTCCTGGCTGGTCTTCTCGGTCCCCTCACGAGTCTGCTCATTCTGATTGGAAATGCCATCACGCCGGGCAAGGGCTACCGGCAAGGGCCCTTCGTGAGCCAGGCCGAACTGCGCGAACTCCTCGACCAGGCAGGCGCTGATGCGGTCATCGCCGATGATGAGCGGCAGATGCTGCACTCGGTGTTCGAGCTCGGTGGCACGCTGGTGCGCGAGGTGATGGTTCCCCGAACAGAGATGGTCTGGATCGAACGCACAAAGACCCTGCGGCAAGCCCTTTCCCTGGGGTTGCGTTCCGGGTACTCCCGCATACCTGTGATCGGTGAGAACCTCGACGACATCGTCGGCGTGGTCTACCTCAAGGACATCGCGCGGCGCACATTCGAGCAGCGCAACGCGGAGAGCAAGGAGCGGGTCGACACCGTGATGCGGCAGGCCCACTTCGTGCCCGACAGCAAGCGCGCCGACGAGATGCTGCGCGAACTGCAGGCTGCCCGGGTGCACATGTCCATCGTCGTGGACGAGTATGGCGGGACTGCGGGCCTGGTGACGATCGAGGACATCCTCGAGGAGATCGTTGGCGAGATTGCTGACGAGTACGACACGGCCGAGACCCCTGACGTGGAGAGGCTGGCCGGCGGCCGGTACCGGATCAGTGCCCGGTTGCCCGTTGACGATCTGGCCCAGTTGGTGCCCATCGGTGTGAGCAGTGAGGTCGACGACGTGGACACCGTCAGTGGCCTGCTGGCCCGACGCCTGGGGGTGGTTCCCATTCCGGGTTCACACGTGGACATCGATGGCTACCGGCTCACTGCTGAAAAGGCGGCGGGGCGGCGCAACCGGATCGGGACGGTTCTTGTTGAGAAGATGACCGAGCAATTGGAGTCCACCGAATGACACCCGAGGATGAGAAGTTGCTGACGCTGGCCAGAGCCGCACGGGGTCGAACCGGGGCAGTGCAGGGGGCTGCCCTGCGCGACGAGACGGGCCGAAGTTACGCCGGGTCCACTGTCGCGCTGGACAACCTGCAGGTGAGCGCCTTGGACCTCGCCCTGGCGCAAGCGGTGTCATCGGGGGCACGGGGGGTTGAGGCGGCGGTCGTCGTCGGTGGTGAGTCACCGGACCTGCGAGCGGTCGGCGAGGTCGCAGTAGCGGGCGTGCCCGTCTGGCACTGTGATGCCCGCGGCAACCTGCTCGAGGAGTTGCACACATGAGTCGCTCGGGGTTCGCGATCCTGGTAGGCCGGCCCAACGTGGGCAAGTCGACGCTGACCAATGCGCTGGTCGGTCAGCCTGTGGCTATCACCTCGTCGCGGCCGCAGACCACCAGGAACACGATTCGCGGTGTGCGCAACATCGGTGACGACCAGATCATCCTGGTCGACACCCCGGGGATCCATCGGCCACGCACGTTGCTGGGCCGCCGGCTCAACGATCTCGTGCTGAACACCATTGCCGAAGTCGACGTGGTTGTCCTGTGCCTGCCGGCAGACCAGAAGACCGGGCCGGGGGATGGGTTCATCGCCGAGCGCCTCGAAGCCCTGAAACGACAAAAGATAGTGATCGCACTGACCAAGAGCGATGTGGTCGGTCGTGATCAGCTGGCCGTGCGGCTGTCCGAGGCCGCGCAGTTCGCCAGCGATCGAGGCCTGGATGTCGAGCACTTCGTCCCGGTCTCGGGGATCAACGGCGACAACGTCGAGGAGTTGGCCAGCGTATTGGCCGAACTGATGCCCGATGGGCCACCGTTGTTCGGTGACCAGCTCAGCGACCAGCCGGAGTCGGTGGTGATCGCAGAACTCATCCGCGAGTCGGCACTGGAGAGGCTGCGTGATGAGTTGCCGCACTCGGTGGCCGTGGACATCGAGGAGATGGCCTTACGCCAGACCCGCGACCCGTCCGACCCGATCATGGATATCTACGCGACGTTGTACGTCGAGCGGGACAGTCAGAAGCCGATCGTGCTGGGACGGCGGGGCGAACAGCTCAAGGCCATCGGCTCCCAGGCGCGCGGCAAGATCGAGGCATTGCTGGGCACCAGGGTCTACTTGGACCTGCACGTGAAGGTCGCCAAGGACTGGCAGAACAACCCGTCGCAGTTGCGGCGCCTGGGGTTCTGAAGCCGCTAGTCGACTGTTTCGATCTCGGGGATCACCTCGTAGCGGCGGGTGTACGCCTGGGCGAACGCAATCACCGCCGCCGCCACTGGGATACCGATCAGTGCGCCGATAGGACCGAACAGGGCCGCACCGGCGATCACCGATCCGAAGGCGACCGCAGGATGGATGTCCATTGTGCGTGCGCTGATCTTCGGGGAGAAGAAGTAGTTCTCGATCTGTTGGTAGACCGTGGCGAAGATGATCACCCATATGGCATCCAACGGCTGGTCGGACAGCACCGCGATCAACGCCGGCAACGCGATTGCCAGATAGGTACCCACAGTCGGGATGAACTGGCTGATCAGACCCATCCACAGTGCCAGCGGCAACCAGTAATCCAGGCCGATGATTATGAAGAATATGGCCGAGAAGAAGGCTGAAATCGCAGCCAGTCCCAGCCGGGAGATGACGAATCCACCGGCCTTCTCCATGCTGATCTGCCAGAGGCTGTTGAACACCTCCTGACGGTGGGTGGGCAGCAGCGAGGCGATGTGGCGGCGCAGGCGGGGACCGTCTGCGGCGAAGTAGAACGCGAACAGCAGCAGGGTGAAGCCCTGGAAGATGACTCCGATCGCCGAACTCAGCACCCCCAGCACGCCGCCTGCGGCCTGGCCGGCGAACTTGCCGACGTCCTGTGGGCTCAGGTTCAACTGATCGATGATCGTCTGCGGATCGAGTCCGAGGTTGAACCGGGCGTTGAGCCAGTCGATCACGTTCTGGATGATGCTCGGGGCCGCCTGCGCAAGTGCAGTGACCTGGGAGGCGAAGAGCTGGCCGAAGGCCAGGAAGAAGATGATCGCGAACAAGAAGAGCACAAGGAACACAAACATCGTGCCCAGGCCCCGCGGCCACTTCCACCGTTCATGCAGCCGGGTCACGATCGGATCGATGGCGATCCCGAGCAGCCACGCCAGCAGGAGCAGGAAGAGGAAGTTGCCCAGCGCCTTCCATGCCCACATGAACACCATGAAGACGGCGAAAAGCGCAAGCACACCCACCGCGGACTTGCGGACCCAACCCGGGTCCAAGCGCACTCTTACCGTCGGGATCTGCTCGTCGACCTTCTCGTCTGGCATGGCGCCCACCGTACCGCTCCATGCCGCAATTCCGGCGCGGGTGTGCAGGTGTTTCATCCCATGTGGGCCACAATGGAGCGTGGCCCAGAGGATCGAGGATGTCGCTGTAGTTCTGCGCACCTATCAACTGGGCGAGGCCGACAAGATCCTGAACCTCTTGACCGCCGAGCACGGGCTCATCCGGGCGGTGGCCAAAGGAGTGCGTAAGCCCACGTCCCGATTCGGGTCACGGTTGCAGCCGCTCAACCAGGTGCAGGTGCTGCTTTACCAGGGTCGAAATCTAGCCACGATCAGCAGTGTGGACTCCGTGAACCTGTACGGTTCGCAGATCGCAAGCGACTACGTGCGCTGGTCGGCCGGTCACGTGCTGGCCGAAGCCACGGAGCGTCTGGTCAGCGAGGAGATGGAACCCGCACGTCCGCACTACCGCCTCCTGGTCAGTGGCCTTGCGGCACTGCTTGATACGGGCCGGGATCCCCGACTGGTGATTGATGCGTTCCTGCTGCGGGCCCTGGCCACCGGCGGCTGGGCGCCCAGTTTCTCCGACTGTGCCCAGTGTGGGGATCCAGGACCCCACGGATGGATCCATCTGCCGTCTGGCGGCGCGGTGTGCGCACATTGCCGCCCCGCGGGTTCGGTGTCCATCAGCCCGGGCACCTCCGCGCTGTTGGCCGCTCTGCTCAGCGGGGACTGGCAGGTTCCAGATGCCGCGACCACCACCTCGCGCCGGGCCGCGTCTGGGGTCGTCGCCGCCTACCTGCAACTGCACCTCGAGCGGGATCTGCGCTCGTTGCCCATCGCCGATAAGGCCTGGCTGTCGGAACTCTCGGCGAAACTCATCAGCGAACAGGACGTGGTCGCGTGACAGTGCGACAACCGCCACCGCACCCCAGTGGTGTCCGGCCGCCGGGGCTCACGCCGGATCAGGTGCCCCAGCATGTGGCGGTGGTCATGGACGGAAACGGTCGCTGGGCCCAGCAGCGCGGCCTTCCCCGCACGGCCGGGCATGAGGCCGGCGAAGCGAGCCTGTTGGACTGCGTGCACGGGGCGCTGGAACTCGGGGTCAAGTGGCTGTCCGCCTACGCCTTCAGCACGGAGAACTGGCGGCGGTCTCCGGATGAGGTGCGGTTCCTGATGGGCTTCAATCGGGATGTCATCCGGCGCCGGCGCGATGAGATGAACGAGATGGGTGTCAGGATCCGCTGGTCGGGCAGGCGGCCCCGGCTGTGGCGCAGTGTCATCACCGAACTGGAGACGGCCGAGCGCATGACGGCCGGTAACGATCGGCTGACACTGACGATGTGTGTCAACTACGGGGGCCGGGCCGAGATCGTGGATGCTGCCGCCGCCTTGGCCAAGGATGTGCAAGCCGGCAAACTCGACCCCGACCGGATCAACGAGAAGTCCCTGAGTCGGTATCTCTACCAGCCAGCCATGCCGGACGTGGATCTGTTCGTGCGCTCAAGTGGTGAACAACGGACCAGCAACTTCCTGGTGTGGCAGTCCGCCTACGCCGAGATGGTCTTCCTGGACACGCTGTGGCCGGATTTCGACCGTCGCCACCTCTGGTACGCCTGTGAGTTGTACGCGGCTCGCGAGCGCCGGTACGGCGGGGTACCCACGCCACCTGCTGGGTGACTTCAGCCCGGTCGGTCGCTGCTGCTCGGTGTGACCAGTGGGCAGCTCCTGGTTGTCCGCGATGGTGTCCCCGAGCTCCAGCAGCCCGGTCAGCAGGTCGTCCGACGGCGCTGAAACCGTGAACGTGTCAACCGGTACTGCCGCGACCCCAGCCTCACGTGCCGCGCGCTCGACGGCTGGCTGCGCATCGAGGGTGTAGTACACCGCATCGACTGGCTGATCGGCCGGCTTCCAGAGGATCAAGGGCACCTGATCGAAGGCGTACGCGCGCGCCAAGTACGTGAGGACGGGAGCCTCGACGACCAGCGTCGCGATCCGGCAGGGGTTGAACTGCTCCTGAAGTCGCTGATCCACTTCCAGGGCCCTGGCTTCCACTGAGAGTGCGCGCAGGCCGTAGTACTGCGAGGCCTCGAACTGCGTGGGGCTGGCCGCAATCATGGTCACGGCCAGGCTCTGCGCCATCGGGGAGATGTTGACCGGGTCGAACCACACGTACGGGTCCTTGACGGCGGGATCGCGGGGGCTGGCCGTCAAGCCCACCTCCTGTGTCAGGTCGACCGCAGTGCCCTCGGGTAGCTGTGCGGCCGCCTGATCGACAGCGGGGTCCAGTCCCTTCACGTAGGCGAAGACATCGGCCCCAGCAGTTTGCACCTGCGAGGCGTCGATGCGCTCGACCTGCGCGGCGTCCCCACCCACCTGCTCGGCCAACCAGAAGGAGGGGAAGTCGACGGCGGCCACCGTCACCGCCGGCGGAACCCCAGCAGAGGCGGTCGGGTCCGTCGCGGTACCCACGTTGCGACTGCAGCCAGCGACCAGGCCGGCGACCAGGACGACGATCGCCAGGATGCCCGAACGTCTCATCCGCGACCGGTCGCTCGCAGGTAGGCCGCGCCGAGGACCAGGCCCACGGTGATCAGACGCATCACCCGCGAGGCGCCAGGAAGGATCGGCCAGGACAATGCCAGCAGCCAGCCCAGGAACAGCCCGAGAACGATCAACAGCGTCACCCCGATGGCGGCCGGGGCAAGCAGCCCGGCGACCAGGCACGCGGCCAGGGCGATCACGACCAGCGCCCTCGGGACCCGGTTCAGTGCCTGCAGGGGTCCGCGGCTCACATCCTCGAACCGGGTGCGGGCGCTGGGGGGCTGCGGCTGGCGGCTGTTGCTCATGCCTCCATGGTGACGCACCGCCGGTACGGGCGCGCAGATCACCCCGGGCCACCGCTGGGTACCCTTGACAGCGTGCCTATTGATCGTGTGGATGCCGTCGTCAACCTGAGCAAGCGCCGGGGGTTCGTGTTCCCGTCCTCGGAGATCTACGGGGGGACCCGCTCGGCGTGGGACTACGGGCCGCTGGGCGTTGAGCTCAAGGAGAACATCCGCCGTCAGTGGTGGCAGTCGGTTGTCCGGGGCCGCGATGACGTTGTCGGTCTGGACTCCTCGGTGATCCTCGCCCCTCAGGTGTGGGAGGCCTCCGGCCACACCAACGCGTTCGTCGACCCGCTGACCGAGTGCAAGAAATGCCACAAGCGTTGGCGCGCCGACCAGTTGATCGAGGCCTACGAGGAGAAGCACGGGCACCCTCCGGAGAACGGTCTGGCCGACATCGTGTGCACCAACTGCGGCACCCGCGGTGAGTTCACTGAACCCCGCGACTTCAACGGCATGCTGCGTACCATGGTCGGCCCGGTGCAGGACGCCGGCGCCGAGCACTTCCTTCGCCCCGAAACCGCGCAGGGCATCTTCGTCAACTACCTCAACGTGATGAATGCCGCGCGTAAGAAGCCGCCGTTCGGCATCGGCCAAACAGGCAAGAGCTTCCGCAACGAGATCACACCGGGCAACTTCATCTTCCGCACCCGCGAGTTCGAGCAGATGGAGATGGAGTTCTTCGTCCAGCCGGGCAGCGACGAAGAATGGCACGAGTACTGGATGCAGAACCGATGGGACTGGTATGTCGACCTGGGTATGGACCCGGCGAACATGCGGTTCTACGAGCACCCCAAGGAAAAGTTGTCGCACTACTCCAAGCGCACCGTCGACATCGAGTACCGCTTCCAGTTCGCGGGCTCACAATGGGCCGAACTCGAGGGGATCGCCAATCGGACCGACTTCGACCTGAGGACGCACTCGGAGCATTCGGGCACGGATCTGTCGTACTTCGACCAGACCACAGGCGAGCGCTGGGTGCCGTTCGTCGTGGAGCCGGCAGCCGGTCTGACCCGTTGTGTTCTGGCCTTCCTGCTGGACGCTTATGCCGAAGATGAGGCACCGAACACCAAGGGTGGGGTCGATAAACGCACGGTGTTGCGCTTCGACCCGCGACTGGCCCCGGTCAAGGCCGCGGTCCTTCCGCTGAGCCGCAACGAGGCGCTGTCACCGAAGGCCAAGGACCTGGCCGCTGACCTGCGTAAGCGCTGGAACGTGGAGTTCGACGACGCCGGGCAGATCGGTCGGCGCTACCGCCGTCAGGACGAGATCGGTACTCCCTACTGTGTGACCGTCGACTTCGACACTCTCGAGGACAACGCTGTGACCGTGCGCGAGCGCGACTCGATGGCCCAGGAGCGCATCGGGATCGATTCGGTCGTCTCGTGGTTGGCGCAGCGCCTGCCGACGTGCTGACGCTGGGGGACCACCGCCTGGAAGTACCGGTGGTTCTGGCACCCATGGCCGGGGTTACCAACCGGGCATTCCGGCGGATGTGCCGGGAATACGGCGCGGGGCTGTACGTAAGCGAGATGGTGACTTCGCGGGCGCTGGTGGAGCGCAACCCGGAGACGTTGGCGATGTGTGCCTTCGACGCCGACGAACAACCGCGTTCGGTGCAGTTGTACGGGGTGGATCCCGAGGTCATGGGCGCAGCCGTGCGGATGGTGGTCCAGCAGGACATGGCCGACCACATCGACTTGAACATGGGCTGCCCGGTGCCGAAGGTCACTCGCAAGGGCGGGGGAGCGGCGCTTCCGTGGAAGCTTGACCTGTTCCGATCGATCATCCGTGCGGCTGTCGTCAACGCCGATGGCCGGCCGGTGACCGTGAAGATGCGCATGGGCATCGATGACGAACACCTCACCTACCGCGACGCCGCCCGGATCGCAGCCGATGAAGGTGTGCACTGGGTCGCCCTGCATGCCAGGACCGCAGCCCAGATGTACTCCGGAACCGCCCACTGGGAAGCGATCGCCGACCTGGTGACCGACCTTGATGGGTTGCCGGTGCTCGGCAATGGCGACATATGGACCGCCCAGGACGCCGCCGACATGATGGCAACCACCGGGTGTGCAGGAGTGGTCATCGGGCGTGGCTGCCTGGGAAGGCCCTGGCTCTTCGGGCAGTTGTCCCATTCACTCGGGCGCGGACCGGATATTCCCGACCCCACCACCGAGCAGGTGTGTACGATCCTGCGTCGGCACGCCGGGCTTCTGGTGGACACGTTCGGGGAGCACAAGGGGTGTCAGGAGATCCGCAAGCACATCGCCTGGTACTTCAAGGGGTACTCGGTGCGTCACCACCTGCGCCTGGATCTTGCCCACGTGAGCACGCTGGCCGAACTCGACGAACTGCTCGGGATGGTTGTCGACCACAACCGGGACCAAGTCCCCTCCCAAGAGGTGCTCGAGGCGCCCAGGGGCCGGACCTCAAGGCTCAAGCGGGTTGCCTTGCCCGAGGGCTGGCTGGACAGCCGGGAGGTCGCCGCAGCCCAGATGACCGGTGTACGAGAGGCCGAACTCTCGGTCAGCGGGGGATGACCCGCGCAGTTATCCACATTCGTGGCCCCCGCAGTGACGAATCCAACACGACTCGTACACAAACCCGGCGAAGTTCGACCCCTCATCTGAGACACTTGAGTGCATGTCCGCCCCCACGATCGATCAGCGCCGCAGTGTTGGCGCGCCTCGTCGTCGGACGGTGACCAAACGTTCCCGATTCGTCGGTTTCCTCGTCTTCCTGATGCTTGCCGGGGTGACCGCCGCTCTATTGGCACCCGTTTGGGCGGGCTGGAGGGTCTTCTCCTCGGGCAATGTCGATGACCGACGAGCAAGTGACGCGATCGTGGTCCTCGGGGCCGCGCAGTACGACGGTCAGCCCTCACCGGTACTGAGTTCGCGCTTGGACCACGCATTGGTGCTGTTCGACCAGTCGGTGGCACCGCGCATCGTGACAGTTGGCGGCAAGCAACCGGGGGACCGCTACACCGAGGCCCGTGCCGGACTGAATTACCTGACAGAACAAGGTGTCCCGGCCGCGTCGATCTCTGCTGTGAAGGCTGGGCGTGACACCCGTCAGAGCCTTGTCGCGGTGGCGGAGATGGCAAAACGGGAGGGCTGGAACGAAGTGACCCTGGTCTCCGATCCCGCCCACATGGCCCGGGTCGACGCCATTGCCCAGCAACTCGGTTTCAGTACTCACCTCAGCCCGACCCGCAAGGGCGACGGGTCATCCTTGACAGCTGAATACGTGGGTCGTGAGGCCGCGGGGTTGCTCGCCTTCGAGGTCGTGCAGCGCTGGAAGACACCCGATCTGCTCGATTGAGATGTCGCAGGACTACAGCCCGCAGGATCACGAGCGTTTCGTACCTGAGCCCGGCTACCCCGGACGCAGCGACTTCGCCCGAGACCGGGCCCGGGTTCTGCACAGTTCGGCGCTGCGCCGCCTGGCTGCCAAGACGCAGGTCCTCATGGCCGGCCAGCACGACTTCCCCCGCACCAGGTTGACCCACACCCTCGAAGTGGCCCAGATCGCCCGCGAACTCGGCGGATCGCTGGGCGCGGATCCCGATGTCGTGGACACCGCCGGACTGGCTCACGACCTGGGCCACCCACCGTTCGGGCACAACGGGGAGAGCGCCCTGGCCGACGTGAGCGAGGCCATCGGTGGCTTCGAGGGCAACGCCCAGAGCCTGCGGGTGCTCACCAGGCTCGAGTTCAAGGTCTTCGACGGTGATCGCAGTGTCGGGCTGAACCTCACCCGGGCCACACTCGACGCTGTGATCAAGTACCCGTGGTCGCGACGCAGTGGGACGCCCAAGTTCAACGTCTACGCCCAAGATCGCGACATCTTCGACTGGGTGCGTCTGGACGCGCCTGGAGAGCGCAGGTGTTTCGAGGCGCAGATCATGGACTGGGCCGACGACGTGGCCTACTGCGTGCACGACCTTGAGGACGCGATTGTGTCGGGATCCTTCGATCCCGCCGTGCTGGCCAGTCCTTCGGTCCGGGCAGACGTGGTGGCCGAGGCACGTGTCCAGTACGCCCCGGACTTCCCCGAGGCGGTGCTTGATCTGGCTCTGCAGGCCGTGATGGCTCAGGAGTTCTGGCCGGCTGGCTTCGGGGAGTCCGCCCGGGACCTGGCCGGGCTCAAGACGATGACCTCGTCGTTGATCCGCAGATACTGCGTTCAGGCGCAGGTGGCGACTCGGGCGCACCACGGCGATGAGTCAATGACTCGTTATAGGGCCGACCTCGAGATCCCGCAGGCGTCTCGAGCCGAGGTGGCAGTGCTCAAGGCGATCACGTACGTCCATGTCATGCGGGACAACGACGGTCGCTACGAGTGGGAGCGCCAAGTCATCCACGATGTGGTCGACGGGCTGCTGAACGACCGGCGCCCGCTGCAACCTGCCTTCCAGCAGGCATGGGACCAGACGTTGGACCCGCAGGTCCGCCTGCGGCTCGTGGTCGATCAGGTCGCCTCCTTGACCGACCTTTCCGTGGTCCGCTGGCGTGAGCAGATGGCGCGGGCCTAGGTGATTGTGGTGGGCCCTGGACACTCGCGTCCGCGCTTGTCTGCGTCGCACTATCCACAGTTCGCGCGGCGCCGGTCTGCCGGGTCCGAGGTTGGACGTACCATCGCGATGTGGCACGCATTCTCCCCGAGGACATCGTTACCGTCCGCGAACGTGCCCGGATCGACGAAGTGGTCTCCGACCAGGTCACGCTGAAACCGGCCGGCGGTGGCTCCCTCAAAGGGCTGTGTCCCTTCCACGAGGAGCGCAGTCCCTCCTTCCATGTGACCCCTGCCAAGGGCCTGTACCACTGCTTCGGCTGCCAGGTCGGCGGCGATGTCATCGACTTCGTGATGAAGACCGACATGGTCACCTTCGCCGAGGCCGTTGAGAAACTGGCGGTGCGCTACGGGGTCACGCTTCGGTACGCAGAAGGTGGCCCTTCGCGCACCGGGCAGCAGGGCCAGCGGACACGTCTGGTGGAGGCCAACGCGCTGGCCGCCGAGTTCTACGCCTCCCAGCTGGCCACTGAGGCGGCTGCGCCGGCACGTGAGTTCCTCGAGCAACGCCACCTGAGCGCCGGTGTGGAGGACTTCGGCGTGGGATTCGCGCCGCCGGGCTGGGACAACGTCGTCAAGCGACTGCGCGCTGCCGGATTCAGCGAGCAGGAGATGATCACCGCGGGTCTGGCACTCAAAGGCAACCGCGGACCCTATGACAGGTTCCGTGGCCGTTTGATGTGGCCGATCCGGGATCTGTCGGCCGAGATCGTCGGATTCGGCGCCAGGCGGATCCTGCCCGACGACGATGGGCCCAAGTACTTGAACACCCCCGAGACGCCGGTGTACCACAAGTCCCAGATCCTCTACGGGGTCGACCGGGCGCGCAAGCAGATCGCACGCAGCCAGCAGGCCGTGATCGTGGAGGGCTACACCGACGTCATGGCCTGTCACCTCGCGGGGGTGGACACAGCTGTGGCGACCTGTGGGACCGCGTTCGGGGAGGACCACGTCAAGGTGCTGCGGCGTCTGCTGCTGGACCAGGACGAGCACCGGGGTGAGGTGATCTTCACCTTCGACTCCGATGAGGCCGGCCGCAAGGCAGCCCTTCGGGCCTTCGACGTGGACCAGAAGTTCGTCGGGCAGACCTTCGTCGCGGTGACAGGCGATGGCCTCGACCCCTGCGATCTGCGGGTTGCCTCCGGCGACGAGGCGGTTCGCGACCTGATCGGCGGGCGCATCCCTCTGGTCGAGTTCGTGGTCCGCTCGAAGATCGAGGGGTTCGACCTCGACAGTGCAGAGGGACGCACGAACGCGCTGCGCAACGCTGCGCCAGTGATTGCGGCGATTCCCGACCGCATCCTGCGAACCGAGTACGTCCGCCTGCTGTCGGGATGGACCGGGATGGACCAGGCTGTGGTGTCCGAGGCGGTGCGAGTCGAAGCTTCCAAGGGCCGCAAGCAGGACTCCCCGAAGAGATCAGTGCCGGCAGTGCCTGACGAGCGCGATCCAGCCGGGATGGTGGAACGGGAGTGCCTCAAACTCGCCCTGCAGTCCCCGGACCTCGTGCACAACTGGTTTGCCAGCGTCGAGGCCCAAGCCTTCACCCGGCCGGTGTACGCGCAGGTTTTCGCGGCCATCGTGGCGGCTGGGGGACCTCCGGCAAGCGGTGATCAGGCGTGGATCCCTAGTGTGCTCGAACACTGTCCCGACGATTCCGTGCGCGCTGCGGTGAGGGCGCTGTCGGTGGAGTTGCCCCGCGCGCTGTTCGGTGACGATCACGCCACGGTGGACCGCCGATTCGCGGAGAACGTGTTGTCCCGGTTGCTCGAACTCGATGCCAGCCGTCGGCTTCGGGAGGTCAAGTCCCGGCTACAACGGATCAACCCGGTGGACAGTGAGGACGAGTACCGTCGCCTTTTCGCCGACGTACTGGCACTCGAGCAGTACCGCCGGCAATTGCGAGAGGTTCTGGTGGGTGGGCAGTGATCGGACGTCGAGTTCCTGCAACCGTGGCCCAGATCGCGGGTGCGCAGAAGCCTCTGGCATGGGCCCTGGCGCCCGAGGGCTGGTTGGTCGGCACGAGCCAGCACGTCTATCTGCCCGATGGCCAGCAGTTCGGATGGCACGAGGTCATCCGGGCGGCTTGGGATGAACCGGTGATGGAGATCCAGACACCCCATGGGCTTCGCAGATTTGTCCTCGGCGACGCGGGCCGTATCCCCGAACTGGTCAACGAGCGGGTGCGTGCCAGCGTTGTCGTCCAGCATCATGTCCCCTTGCGAGGGGACAAGGGCGTGCGTTTGGTGGCCAGGCGCCCGCCGGGTGGCACCGACATCACCTGGCGCGTCACGTTCGACGCCGGGCTGGACCCGGCGGATCCACAACTGAGGCTGGCTGCCGATGAGGCGCTTGCGGAGTTGCGCGCCAACATCGGGCTGTGAAGGCCCTACGATCGGGCTCATGTCTGAACAGATTCCCTCCGGTTCCCAGGAACCGCTGAAACCACAGGTCGTCATGATGGACGCCAGCGATGGCAGTCGCGCGGCCTCCAACGTCGTTCTCACACTGGGCATCATCACGGCTGTTCTCGGTGCAGTGATGCTCTTCTGGCCGCAGGCGACCGTGCGGGTGGTCGCGATCCTGTTCGGGGTATGGCTGATCCTGGCTGGGATCGTACTGCTGGTGCAGGCGATCGGCGCCCGGGCCAGTGGTGGCATGCGGGTTCTTCTGGGGATCGCCGGGGTCCTGTCGCTGATCATCGGTGGGGTGTGCGTAGTGAATGCCGACGCGTCGGTCAGGATCCTGGTGCTCGTGGTGGCGATCGGATGGCTGGCCCACGGCATTGCGTACCTGGTCATGGGCATCCGCGCCAAAGGTGCCTCGGACCGGTCCGTGAGCCTGTTCTTCGGAATCGTGCTGATCGCGCTGGCGTTGCTGGTGCTGTTCTGGCCGGCGGCCACCGTCACGGTCCTCGTGCGGGTGGTCGGCGTCGGGCTTCTGCTCACCGCTGCGCTGGAGATCGCCGCGGCCATGAGAATTCGCAAGATGCCGCCGCAGGGTCCGGTCGTGATCGTCAGCGCGCAGCAGTAGCCGGCACGGGCTCCAGGATCTGCAGACCGCAGGCCGAGTCGTCCTCGGCGTAGGTGACCACCGGCTCCGGGCCCTGGTCGCCGACCTGCAGCCAGGCAACGCAGTGTTCCATCGTCAGGGTTCCGCCGGACAAGGTGGCCACCTGCGCGAAGCCGTTGCCTTTGAGGATGCGGTAGGCGAGGTAGGAACGGAACCCCGAGCGGCAGTAGACGAACGTCGGGCGTTGTGGGTCGAGCTCACCCAGGCGTTCGCGCAACTGCTGAACAGGGATGTTCAGCGATCCGGGCAGGGAGCACTGCTGGTTCTCGCTCAAGGAGCGCACGTCGAGGATCACGCAGCCTTCGGGTAGCCGGCCCCAGTCGTCGGGATACCAGAACTCGATCGTGCCATCCAGCAGGTTGCTGGCCTGGAAACCTGCCATGTTGATCGGATCCTTGGCCGAACCGTACGGCGGCGCGTAGGCCAGTTCCAGCTCGGCCAGGTCCCACACCGTCAAGCCCGCGCGCACTGCTACTGCGAGCACGTCGATGCGTTTGTCGACGCCGTCGTAGCCGACGACCTGTCCGCCGAGCACACGTCCGTCATCGGGGCTGAACAACAGCTTCAGATGCATGGCGGCGGTGCCGGGGTAGTAGGAAGCGTGGCCGTTCGGGTGGACATAGACCCGGCGGTAGTCGATTCCAGCAGCCCGAAGGGACTTCTCGTTGGCGCCGGTACCGCCGGCGGTGAGCCCGAAGACCTTGACGATCGCGGTGCCCTGTGTGGTGGTGTACGCGGCCGGCTTGCCGAACATGTGATCGGCTGCGATCCGGCCTTGACGGTTGGCCGGACCTGCCAGGGGTATGACCGTTGGCAGGCCAGTGACCGTGTCCGTGACCTGTACCGAGTCGCCCACCGCGTAGACGTCCGGGTCGGAGGTCTGCTGGTGTTCGTCGACAATGATGGCCGCCCGGTCAGTGGTCGCGAGCCCAGCGGTCTGCGCCAGCCGGGAGTCCGGTGCGACCCCGATCGCCATGATGACCAGGTCTGCTGGCAGGACGCCCGCTGAGGTCAGGACGCTGGAGTCGGTGAAACCTTCAGCCGTGGTCCGCAGTTGCAGATCAACCCCGTTGCGCGTCAGTTCCACTTGGACCTGATGAGCCATCTCGTGGTCCAGCGGACCGAGGACCTGGTCGGCCGCCTCGAGCATGGTGACCTGCCAGTCCCGATGGCGCAGCGCCTCGGCGACCTCGATGCCGATGTAGCCACCGCCGATCACGACTGCTGCGCCAGTTCCGCCGTCCACGACCGCTTTGATCCGGTCCATGTCGTCGAGGCTGCGCAAGGTGTGAACGATGGGCGACTCGATCCCCGGCAGCGCAGGGCGCATCGGGCTGGCCCCTGTTGCCAGCACGAGCTTGTCGTAGCTCTGTGAATACGTGCGACCAGAAGCCAGGTCGCGCACGCTGACGTTGTGGTCCGTCAGGTTGATTGACAGGACCTCGTGCCCGACCCGCACATCGAGGTTGAGGTTCTCGGCCAGGCTTGCGGGCGTCTGGACGAGCAGCGCATCACGGGAGTCGATGTCCCCGCCGATGTGGTAGGGCATCCCGCAGTTGGCGAAGGAGACGTAGAGGTCGCGTTCCAGCACGACGATGTCGGCTGTCTCGCTGAGACGTCGGGCACGCGCAGCTGCCGACATTCCGCCGGCCACACCGCCGACCACCACGATCTTCTCGGGTCCGGGCATTTGTGCTCCCTGGGCTTCGCGGGCGACTGTTCCACAACGAGTTCCACAAGAGAGCCTAGTGTTCGTCCGGCTCTAGACTCACCGGCATGGAGTTGCTGCACGAGCCGCCGACAGTGGCCGAGTACGTTCGCTTGCGCCAGGAATGCGGCCTCACGCCGAAGACCCCCGCCCAAGCAGCGCCCGCGGTGGCGAACTCATGGGCCTGGGTGCATGTACGGGTGGACGGTCAAACGGTGGCCATGGGCCGGGTGATCGGTGACGGGGGTTGGTATTTCCATATCGCCGACATGGCCACCTCCCCGCAGCACCAGCGCAAGGGCATAGGTGCGATTGTGTTGCAGGCACTGCTCGACAAGATCCACGACGCTGCACCGGAGACCCCATGGGTCACCCTCTTCGCCGACGAGCCCGGGGTGACGCTGTACCGGCGGGCCGGGTTCGTGGACAACGGTTGCCGGGGCATGGAGCTGGCCTGAGACTTCGGCGGAGCTCACCTGCCGATCCGCTCCTGCCAACTCAGGGCCAGGGCGCGCAACTCCTCGGGATCGTCGGCGGTCAGACTTCCGGCCACGACGCGGGATTCCCCGGCCACCCATACGTCGCTCACGTGCTCACGACCCACCACGTTGACCAGGTGGGACGCGACGTCGTACACGGGCAATTGCTGGTAGGAACTCAGGTCCAGCGCGACCATGTCGGCGGACTTGCCGGGTGCCAGCGATCCGATCTCGGAGTCGAGTCCAAGTGCGCGCGCACCCCCCAACGTGGCCACCTCCAGTGCCTGGGGGGCACTGAGCACCGAAGCGTCGCCGGTCGATCCCTTCGCCAGCAGGGAGGCCAGTCGCATATCGGACATGAGGTCCAGTCGGTTGTTACTGGCCACCCCGTCGGTGCCCAGTCCGGTGCGGATGTCGTGACTCAACCACCTGCTCGTGCGTGCGATTCCCGATGCGAGTTTCAGGTTCGAGGTCGGACAGTGGACCAGTGCCGCACCTTTGCTGCCCAGTAGTGCGATCTCGTCGTCGTCGAGGTGTACGGCGTGGGCGGCCATCAAACGGGGGCCGATCACGCCGAGCCGGTCCAGTCGTTCCACGGGCCGCATGCCGTACTGCGATACCGATTCCTCGACCTCGTCGATGGTCTCGTGCAGATGGGTGTGAAGGGCGAGGTCGAGTTCTTCGCACATGGCCATGAGCCGCACGAAGACGTCGTCGGACACGGTGTACGGCGCGTGTGGGGCCAGCGAAAGGTGAACGAGGGGCGCATCTGCGAAACGCTGGATAACAGACACCGCCTTGTCGATGTGCTCGTCGGCTCCATCGGCGTAATTGGTGCGGGCATCCACGACCACCTGGCCGGAGACGATCCGGATGTGTGCCCGCTGACATGCCTCGATGGCAGCCTCTGGGAAGAAGTACATGTCCGCGAATGTCGTGATTCCGGACTGCAGCATCTCTGCGGCAGCCAGACGCGTGCCGTCGCCGACGAACTGCTCGTCGACCCACTGGCCCTCTGTCGGCCAGATCCGTTCCTTGAGCCAGGTCATCAACGGCACATCGTCGGCGAACCCTCGTAGCAGCGTCATGGCGGCGTGGGTATGGCTGTTCACCAAGCCGGGCAGCAGAGCATGTTCGCGAAGACGAGTGCGGCGTACCGTCGGGAAACGATCACGCAGTTCGCTGCGGGTTCCGACGGCGACAATCCGGCCTGATTCGATTGCCACGGCGCCGTCTTCGATGACACCCCACGGTTCGATGGGCAGGACCCAGCGGGCCTCGATTACTTCCTGCATGGGCGCAGCGTAGATGCCTCTGTGGTGCGAGTCGACTCAAGGTCTCGGGGGTCCCAGACGCAGCACGACCTGCGCACCCCCGGATTCGCTGCGGCTGATCCGCATCTCCCCGCCGGACGCTTCAGCAAGTCGGCGCGCGATCGACAGGCCCAGGTTCGTCGAGCCGATGCTCTGGCGACCCGGCTCGGGCAGATCGAAGCCCCCACCGCTGTCGCTGACGCTGACCTCCACGAAGCCCGCTCGTGGCGCCACGCTGACTGTGAACCCCGTCCCATCGGGGGTGTGCAGGAAGACGTTCTGGAAGAGGATGTCGATGGCCGAGGCGAGGTCGTCGGCCGTGAGCCGCACGAGCATCGGCTCGCCGGGGATGTCCTGAGTGAAGTCACGTTCCTGATCTTCTGCCAGGACCTGCCAGAAGGCCACCCGCCCCCGTACGACGTCTGCGGCATCGCACTGTGCCACGAGTCCCTCACGCGTGGAACGGCGGGCTGTCGTGATGATCTCGTCGACCATCCGGTGCACTTGTGCGAGGTCGTCCTCGAGCCGCTCACGCACCAATGGGTCCGAGACGGCATCCACGTCCACGGAGAGAACCGTGAGCGGCGTGCGCAACTGATGGGCAAGTTCGGCGGTGTACTCCCGTTCCTCGCGCAGCAACTCCTGAACCCGGCCCGTGAGCCGGTTCAAGGACAAGCCGACGTTCTCGATCTCCACAATGCTCGACTGCGGGGCGCGGGCGTCCAGATCGCCGCCGGCGACTGCATTCGCCGTGTTCTCAAGTTCCTTCAACGGCGCAACCGTACGCCGTGCCAGCAGCCAGGCCGCGGCGCCCGCGATGCACAGCAGCAACAGTGACGCACCGCCGATGGCCGCGAGCCGGGTATCGAGACCTTCGCGCATCTCCTCCGGGGTGAGGGTGACCAGTACGGCTGCGAATTCGTCATCGAAATAGGCAGGTGCTGAGACGTAGCCGAACCCGTCGACCACTTCCGAGGCGGTGCCTCCGCGTAGTGCGGCTTCTACGACACGTTGGGCATCCGGCGGGTTCTCGCCGAGAACGGCACCCCGGGTTCCGAAGAGGCTGACTTGGCCGTCGTCGTCCGCGGGTGGCAATTCGATGAAGCCCTGGCCGTCGTCGGTCTTGGCCTGCTGCCATTCGTTTGCCACAGCCCGGGCCTTGGCCGACGCCCCATTGAGTTGGTCGTTGGCGACGATGTCGCGCGCAGACAATGCCAGCGGGACCACCAGGGCGATGAGCGCGGAGGCACACACTGCCAACCCGAAGAGGATCAGGCGCCGGTACATCAGGCCTGCCCGGCCGCGGCGTCCTCCAGCAGGATCCCCACGCCGCGGTGGACATGCAGGAAGCGGGGCGCGTCGACGTCGTCGCCGAGTTTGCGCCGCAACCAGGACAGGTGCACGTCCACAGTGCGGGCGCTGTCAGTGCGCTGCCACACCTCGCGCAGCAGTTCCTTGCGGCTCACGACCCGACCGGGGTTGGCCGCCAGGTAGGCCAGGACGTCGAACTCCAGACGTGTGAGATCCAGCACCCGGCCGTCGATGTCCGCGGTGCGGCGAGCGGGGTCCACAGTCAGGCCGCCAACCTTGAGACGGTTACGAACTGTGTCGTCCTCGGCGGCTGCGCCCGACCGTCGCAGAACGGCACGGATGCGCGCCTCCAGGTGGGCCGGGTCATACGGCTTGACCACGTAGTCGTCGGCGCCCGCATCGAGTAGTTCCACGATCAGCCCCTCGTCGTCGCGGGCTGTGGCTACGATCACGGGCACGTCACTGGCCGCCCGGATCATGCTCAACAGGCGGTCCCCAGAGATGTCAGGAAGCCCCAGGTCCAGGATCACGGTCTCCGGGTGCTGCGTCAGTAGCATCTGCAGGCCTGTCAGGCCGTCCCTGGCACTGTCCACGGCGTGCCCGCGCGCGAGCAGCGCCCGGGTGACCGCAGTTCTGATGCCTGGATCGTCCTCGATGAGCAGCACGTGGACCACTGCGTCAGCCTACGCCGGGACCACGGCGTGGCGGTCCTCGACGGGCCAGCGCCCTACGTTTTGATTCCCTGCGTCCCCGACGAACCAGCCATCCAGGCCCATGCCTGCCAGCCAGCCGGGACCGGCCGGGCCCAGGATCATCCCCGCGGTGGCCGCGGTGTTGGCGCCAGCGGCCTCCTGGGCCATCACCGAAACGCTACGCCAGCAGGTCCGCGCCGGCTCCCCGGTACGCGGGTCGATGATGTGATGTCCGTCCTGCCAGGCGCGCTTACCGACTCCGCTGGTCGCCAGGCCGGCATCTTGCATTTCGAATGCGCTGGGTTCGATGCCCTCGACATCCGGGTCGGCGGCGACCAGCCAAGGGCGCGACGGGCTGATCACCCGCAGGTCTCCGCCCATGTTCGCCAGCGTGTCGTAGCCGGTGGAGGTGTGGGCTATTGCGGCAAGCCGGTCGGCCAGCCAGGCTTTCGCAACGGCTCCGAGGTCCAACGCGGAACCGGCGGGGATTCTGACCTCAGCCTGGCTACGTCCCGGCCGGATCTCGATGTCGGCCCAGTCATGAGTTGTTCGTCCTGCCGGGATGCCCGAATCTTGTCCGGCCCACTTGTCGTACCCGGCCGAAACCAGTTCGCTTCCCAGCAGCGGGCTCACGAGGCCGTCCGTCGCGCCAGCAGCCGTCAGGCTGGCCGTGAGGACGGTGACGAAGTCCCAGGAAGCCGGCGTCCAAGTGCCAGCACCACGGTTGATGATCGCGAGTTGGGAGTCGGTGCGAAACCGGCTCGCCAGTGCGTCGAGATTGTTGACCTCGTCGCGCAGCAAATCGTGCAGCCATCTGTGCAGCGACGGTGTCCGCGCGGCTCTCACTGAAAGGCGCAGGTGGGTTTTCCAGGTCGAGTAAAGGACGCTCGTCTCGCTCATGGTTCCAGCGTGACGGGTTGCCGCTGCAACTGGGTGCCACGTGCACGTCAAGAGCACGCGGAGTCGGTTTGACGTTGACTTGACGTTCTCTTGGGTGCCGCCGGTGCCGGCCTTGCACGAGACTGATGGAAGAGGAAGGGGACTTCAATGCGTGCGACTGTGGCCTGGCTGGCTGTGACGGCGGTAAGCGTCATGATGGGGGTGGTGCTGTATTCCACAAGCCTCGGGGGTTCAACCATGGACTACCGCGAGGCGGTCGTCTCGCCGCGTCCGGTGCCGACGATCGTGAAGACGCGCACGAAGACCAAGATCATCCGAAAGCCGGCCAAGACCAAGATCGTTTACGTTCCGCAGGCCGTCCCGGCGCCTGTGAGCCAGCCCGCGGCGGCACCGGAGTCCACCGCCGCAGAAGAAGTCGTCGCCCTCATCCGAAGACAAGGGCGACGACGACTGAGGTCCGGTTCAGGAGCGACGTGAGCGGTTCTTCTTCTTGACCTTCTTCTTCACCGGTGTGAATTTGGGCGCCGCGCTGATCGACGCTGACGCGGCGACCCGGCCGCTGCGGTAGACCACCACTGCGCTCTTGAGTGCAGCGCGACTCGGTTGCGCGGTTTGTACCTGTGCGAGGGCGACTGTTGCACGACCGGCGGCCGGTGCCGCCTGGGCGGGCGCGGTTGTGGCCACGAGGCCGAAGCCGGTGAGGGCGGTGACCGACGCGGCGAGTGTCTTGGCTTTTCTGCTGTGCGCTGTGTTCATACTGACGACGGTGCCCTGAACCCGTGTAAGCGCGCACCCACGCAAGCGTCAAGGAATGGCTAAGCCGGCTTAGGCTCCCCTAAGCGCAGAAGCGGGAATATCTGGCCATTCACAACAACGGATGGACACGCTCGGCAACAAGACCAACCTTTGCGGCGGTTTGGATGGACAAGGACCCGATGCCCTCGACGTCCACCGCGATTCTGCTGCGGGGTACGGAGATCACCGACCTCGTGGCCCAATTGCGCGACAGCACCGAGGAGTGACACGGGGTCGGTAACCTGCGTGACGCCGTCAAAGAATTGAGCGAATTGGCGCAGCTCACCTCGGAGTTGGGGTGGCGAGTCGAAAGGGCCGTCGTCGGTGATGATCTGCCTGAACCTTGCCCCTGAGAGGGCTCCGTGGCACAGTCCCCCACCAGAGCCGCAGCATCCAGACCGCGTTCGACCGCGGTCGCAAGCGAATGAATTGAGCAGCAGCCTCTGAGTTGTCGGTTTCCAGCTTTGCCTGGCGGCGGGGGGTTGGACCGGGAGGCGGTGCTGTTTTTCGACAACTGAGTTGCCGGTTTCCAGCTTTGCCTGGCGGCGGGGGGTTGGACCGGGAGGCGGGGGCCCTGGCCTGGCGGCGGGGGGCCGGCGGCGGGGGCCTTACCCCGGCAGCCAGCTCACCTTTCCGGCAAGCGCGGCGTACCCGACGAACGCCACAGTGTCGATCACCGCGTGCGCCACGATCATCGGCATTACCCGGCCCCACCGTTTGAACAGCCACCCGAACAGCAGTCCCATCGCCACGTTTCCGACGAAACCGCCGAATCCCTGGTACAGGTGGTAGGACCCGCGAACCAGCGCGCTGGTGGTAATGGCTGCGGTCCAACCCCACTGCAATTGCCGCAGCCGATGGATCACAAAACCGAGCACGACGACTTCCTCAACGACGGCGTTCTCAAGTGCTCCGAGCACAAGCACCGGGGTGCGCCACCAGACGTCCGGCAGTCCTTGGGCGGCGACCGTGAGGTTGATACCCGATCGGTAGGCGATCAGATACCAGGCCAGGCCGGTGAAGCCGACGAGGGCGGCAAGCCCGAGCCCGCGCAACGAGTCGCGGCCAGGCTCTGAGCGGTCCACGCCGAGGACCGCCAGACTCTCCCCGCTGCGGCGCAACAGGTACGCGACCAGCCCGACGATGACCAGCGCGAAACCGATCCGCAGCAGTTGCAGGGTGAGGTCCAACCCGGGCCGTGCTGACTGAGAGGCATTCAGCGTGGTCGTCTGTTGTGCCAGAGGCACGCCGCTGGTCAAGTCGGCCAGCAGGTTCACGATCGCGTACACCCCGGAGCGACCCAGGGACAAGCCGAGCACCAACAGGATTTCGGCGATCAGGTAGGAACGTGGGAGCTTCGGCGTCTCGGCTCCACCCAACATGGGCGTCAGGTTAGCGCCCTACCCGGAGAAGCCCGGTGCGTACAGGTCATAACAGCCGAGCGCCCCGCCATCGACGCCGTCGGCGAAGGCCGTCAGCCGCTCCTCGGCGTTGCCGTGCGCATCCGGAGCGTTCCAGGGCACGCCTTCGGGGTCGGCTACCGACACAACTGCATCGGCGGCCTGGTTAGCCGCATCCTTACCGAGCAGGCCCTGGAAGTCCGCCCACGCGGCCCAAGCCCCGGCGAAGCAGTCAGCCTGCAGCTCGGATTCGATGGTCAAGGGGAACTGCTCGGACAGCCCGAGTCGGGCTTGGGCCCCGTGGCCGAACTCGTGGGCAAGGATCACCGCGTTGGCCATGTCGCCGAACTCCTCGTAGTACGGCAGCATCAGCCCCGGTTCATCCCAGGCGATGTAGTCGCCGTCGGACTGAGAGCAGTAGACGGCGTTCTGGGCGCCTACTTCCTGACCGCCGCATGTGGGCCCGGCGTCCTCCGGCGGGTAGTAGGCGATGAAGTCGCCGGGCTCGATCCACTCGAGGCCGAAGTCGTTGGCCATCGTCTCGATCCAGTACTCGTTGATCGCACCGAGGGCGAGGTTCATCGACTCGTCGTACGCCGCGAAGTCGATCCCGCCGTCGTCGCCGGTCACCCCCTGCAGTGAGAAGGACTGGCCGGCCGGTGCTTGCGTGGGAACCGCTCCGGTGCGCTCGCCACCCTCGGGTACTACGTAGGACTCGGAAGGAGTCGGTGTCGGCGACGGAGGCGTGACCGTTGTCTGCGAACCGCACCCAGCCAGCACGGTGGCAGCGGTAAGAACAAGAACCAGGGAGAGGCGGTGACGGCGCATCCCCTGAAGGTAGCCCGGATCGCGTGTGGAAGATCGCTCGGGGGGATTGTGGCTCCCGCGACTGGACTCGAACCAGTAACCGTCCGATTAACAGTCGGATGCTCTGCCAATTGAGCTACGCGGGAATCGTTCTTGAGAATACCGGCCCCACCTCGGGCGTGGAAACACGGGGGCTTGCCCGATACTGGCCGGACCGCATATCGGCCATTCGAATGAGCCCCGCGCACCCCAGATTGCAGTTGCGCAACGGAGGTGGTTTGTCTGGCACTTTTGATGTGTGAAGTTTGACCGTTCTGGTTAGTGTTGTCCCACCTGGAAGCAAACCGAAAGGGATCCATATGATCGTCCGTCGTATCACCGCTGGCGCCGCTGGCCTGGCACTGGTTGGAACCGCATTCGCAGCGGCCCCGGCCATGGCCAAGCAGAAGTCCGACACCACCGTCCTGAAGCTGGATGCTGGCCTTGTGGCTGCACTGAGCGCCGGTGGCGTTGCCCCGTCCGCGGTGAAGCCGGCCAAGCTGAAGGGGACCTCGATCACCTTCAAGGCCAAGCTCAAGGGCAAGACCATCACCCACAAGGGTGGCCTCAAGCTCACCTCGACTGGCGGCTTTGTCAGCCTGGAGAACATTGCCATCAACGTCAAGAGCGGCAAGGCCACTGCTGACGTCGGCAACCCGGTGACCCCGGACCCGCTGCAGATCAAGAACATCCTGGTGTTCAAGGGTGGCAAGAACAAGATCAGCAAGAAGGGCACCTGGACCAACGCCTCTGTCTCGTTGGCCAAGCAGGTCGACGCGCTCGGCGCCAAGCAGGACCCGGCTTCGCTGCTGGCTACCGTCCTCGGACTGCCCGCCGGCTCGATCCCGACCGGTGTGACCCTGGGCAAGGCCAGCGTCATCGTCAAGAAGTAGTCCTTCAGGACTCCCAGCAGGGGGGCGATCGGGTGACCGGTTGCCCCCCTGTTGTATGCCCGGCGGCGCATCACTCCACCGTTCGGCGGGGGCCAGGTTTCATTTGTGCAACAGGCAAGTAATTCCAAACCACGGACCCTCGCCGGGCGGCCGTTAGGTCGCTACTGTTGCCGAACAGCCACAAAAACCCCCCCGAAAGGTTCCACACATGATCGTTCGTCGTATTGCGGCCGGCACCGCCGCTGCAGCACTGCTCGCAACCGGCTTCATGGCCGGTCCCGCGTCTGCCAAGAGCAAGGGTCAGACAGACCTCAAGCTCGACAAGGGCCTGGTGAACGCACTCGGGGCGGCCAGCGTGGGTGTCTCGGCCAACAAGGGCGCCAAGCTCAGCCAGCAGGGTGTCGTCAGCTTCCCCGTGACCAGCGTCAAGGGCAACGTCATCAACCACAAGGGTGCCTTCAAGCTCACCGCATCCACCGGTTTCGTCTCTCTGGAGAAGATCGCCATCAACTACAAGACGGGCAAGGCCACGGCCTCTGTCGGCAACCCGGTGACCCCGGACCCGCTGGTGATCAAGAACATCCTGGTCATCAAGGGCGGCAAGAACAAGATCAAGAAGGAAGGCACGTGGAAGAACGCCACCGCGAGCCTGGCCAAGAGCGTTGACGCCCTCGGCGCCAAGCAGGACCCCGCCAGCCTGATGGCTACCGTCCTGGGACTGCCCGAAGGTTCGATCCCGACCGGTCAGGTCCTGGGCAAGATCAACATCAAGCTCAAGTAGGCCGCACGTCCTAACGAAGGGGAGTGGTCGGGACAGCCCGATCGCTCCCCTTCGCTTTGACTAGAATCGCAAGTCGGGGCGATAGCTCAATCGGTTAGAGCGCCGGACTCATAATCCGTTGGTTCCGGGTTCAAGCCCCGGTCGCCCCACACAGGTCTCATTGCCTACCGCGCACACCAAGCCAAGGGTCGTAGTCGTCGGCCAGGTTCATCCATGCCCGTGGTCCTGCAGACATCTCTTGTGCCGTGAGCAGGCTGGAATCGAAAGCTTCTACGACCTGCTGGCGAACCGCCGTGTCTGTACCGGTGAAGGCCAGGTGGGTCTGGGGGAGTCGATCTCCCCAGTCCCCGATAGCGCCGATGGAGAGTTGGCCCCCGACACCTTCCCACACGCATGCGGTGAATGGGCGAGTGGCCAGCCAGAAGTGACCGCGGTTGAACGTTCCGCCCAAGGCGAGTGAGGCCATGTGCTCCCTGAGTCGTTGTGGATGAAAGGGCCGATCGTTGGTCAGGTGTAACGACCACACATCGCCTGCGCCTTGGCGCACCCCGGGCACGATGCACAGGGGGTCGATGCGCTGCATGCCAGTGGCGACGTGATGGTCGTGCGCCAGCAATGTCCAAAGATCGACACCGGTGAAACCGTCGATACGGTGGGAGTCGGCGGCACGGACATGATCGAGCAGTTCCGAGCCGACTCCAGTCGGCTGGCTGCGCACGTCAAGCACGAAGTCCGCGTGACCCAGTTGTGTGGCCAGTGCCTGCCCGACCGCCCGGCCGTCGTCGGGTGTCAGATGCAAGCCACGCTCGTCGAGCAAGTCGTCCCCCAGGAGATCCTCGGGGACGTCGGTGCTGTCGCACGCTGCAAGCACCGCTGCGAGACGTAGATCGTCCTGCTCGACCATCACCCGCGCTGTGGCATGGGAGGGCGCTGCGATCGGGTTGGCGACGATCAGACTGGTTGCGTCCAGCCGGCCCACGGCCTGCACGCCGGCTGCACCGATGTCCTCATTCGTTCCACACGTAACGCAGGTGTGGTCGAGATCGACGACGACGTCCTCGTCCACTCCGCTGGCAGTCATCGTCACTCGGCGAGCCCGCCCTGGTTCATCTGCCAGCAGGTCGTAACGCAGACCCACGGCGTCGGGGATGTCGCTCAGCAGACACATAAGCGCTGTGTCGCGCACGATCGGGTCGATGCTGGCGAGCAGGAGTGTAGGGATTCGGTGCACGTTGCTACCTCTCGTTAATGAAAATCATTTTCAGTAGAGGCTAGCACCGCACATCAAGCGGCCACCGCCTCCGGCGCACGTTCGGTCGACATCCGCCGATAGACCACCAGCAGAACCACGGCCAATAGCGGGCCGATGATGTCGCTGGGGATCGCCCAAACGTTGTTGGTCGCGGTGTTGTCGTGGACCGTGTATTGCATGATGTGCCCGATTGCGTCACCCCAATAGCAGATCGCCAGCACAACGACCGCCGCGGTGAGCCAGCCGTCGCGACGCCACGCACAGCCGATGCCGAGAACACCGATCGCCACGTCCGCCCAGCCGACCTCCCACTGGAACATCGAGGGCGCGTACCCGATCCCCTCGGCGATCTGGGCCGAGTTGGGTCCCAGGTGCCCGAGGGCGGCCAGAAGTGCCCAAACACCGCCGAACACGAGCACCCACAGCAGAAGCAGCTCCACGATCCTTCGTGAAGTGCGGGCGTACTCGCTGCGGTCGACAGCGACGTGGATTCCCCAGCCGAGGAACGTAAGCACCCAGGGGGTGAGGAAGAAGACCATGGCGCCGAAGGTAGCAGCGGTAAAGGCATCGGCGCCGTTTCGTCACTGACCGGTCGCTCTGCGTTATCGGTGTCCGCTGAGGGGGACAGCGGGGCTAACCGGGCCAAGCGTGTTCGAAAATCGGACGCCTTTTTGTGGGCTGTCCGAAATGCCCGTTATACCCCTTGACCCGTCATTTACCTGTCGCTAACTTCACGCGAAGCACTTGAAGCGGTACCTGTCGAGCGGAAGCGGACCCCCTGTGAAGCGCATCGCCGTTGGCCTTGCCGCGCTGGCGGTGTTGCTGCCGACGGTTCCTTCGCAAGCCTTGGTGACTGACCCTGTTCGCCTCGAACTCGTGGACGTCCCGGCCACCGTACCTGCAGGGTCTGACAGTTCCGTTGGAGCGTTCGTGCCGCGGGGCACACGGTGTCGGCTGGTCCTTCGTGATGCCGGAACAGCGGTCTGGAAGGGTCCTCGCGCCAGGGCGACCTCGAGCTTCCTTCAGTTCCCCTGGACTCAGGAGGCCGGTGCCGTGGGTCAATGGCGGCTGCGCGTGAGTTGCCGCGACCTCGAAACGCGATGGACCTCGAAATGGGCAGCCTTCAATGTCACCGACAGCACCGCCGGTGGTGAGCCCGCGCCACGGTTGAGCCGACCCGCGGCTGCCTCGCTGACCTCAGTGCCACAGTCCTACGGCTGGTCGCCTTTCGGAACCTCCTTGATCAAGGGCAGCGACTGGTTCGGGGGACGCGGGGTGGATGTTCGCAGCAACGGAGGTAACGGTTGCGCCAGTGGATGTGCGGTCCGAGGTAGCTACGGGACCAAGTACCAGTGCGTCGAACTGGTCAACCGTTTCGTGCGAACCCAGGGCTGGGTGACCAGCAACATCATGGGCAATGCCGGGCAGCTCATGGACAAGGCACCGAAGGACGCCTTCGCCAAGCACTCGGCTGGTGATGGGTACATCCCCGTGCCCGGTGACATCATCGTGTGGACCGGCGGCAGCAGCGGGTACGGCCATGTCGCGGTGGTGTCGGCTGTCGCCAACGGCCAGGTCACGTTCGTGGAACAGAACGCGAGCAAGACGGGAACCTACCGTCTCAAGGCATCCAAGAGTGGTGTCCTGGCTGGGTACGGTTCGCTTCGCCATATCGGTTACCTTCACGCACACGCCAACGCCTGAGCTGAGCCGCCGATAGCCTGCGATCATGCACGTTGTCCGATGCGGCGACCCGGGACACCCTGACCCTGCAACCGTCCTGAGGTGCTGGTGAAGCCGGAGGATCTGCCCGACGAGGTGTTTTCGGGCAAGGCGCACCGATTGACCATGGGTCTGCGCCCGCTGGACATGTCCACCTGGTTGGACCCCGACCCCTCGGATCCGCAGTTGATGTTGAAGCGGGAGTTGCTGCGCGACCGGCGCCATGAGGTGTTCGCGATCTTGCCTGATGCTGATGCCGAATGCGCTGCGGTGGCCGACGCTGTGGCGGCCTGGGTCGGGCAGGATCTTGCCGGTCGGGATCATCCGCTGATCGAGGCGGCGGCGCTGGTGCGCGACGACCTCTGCGTGATGGCCCAACGCGAGGGCCAGTGGATCCTGGTGGCCGGGGTTCTGTGTTTCCCATCCCGGTGGAGCCTTGCCGAGAAGCTGGGCAAGGACGTACTGGCAATCCACGACCCGGTGCCTCGCTACCGCGAGACCCTGTCCGCTCCTACGGCCAAGGCTATGGACGTTGCCGCGTTCAAACCCCGATGGCGGGTGAACTGGACGTTGATGGACGACCCCGAGTTGTTCGCGCCCGCAGCGCCGCAGGGTCCCGCGCACCGGGTCGGCCTCGACTCGTACCTGCGGGTGGAACGGCAGTGCCTCGTGCCGGTGGACAGCACGGTTGTGTTCAGCATCCGCACCACCGTCGTCCGCGTGGGTGATCTGGAGCGCGGGCGGGCCGGCGCCATTCTGACAGCCGCCGCGGCGACCCCCGATGACTTGGCCGGCTATCGCGGCTGGCAGCGGTGAGGGGGTCGGGCGCGGCGGTTGGTCCCGTGGGGCGGTTGGGCCGCGTGGGGTGGTTGGGCCCGTGGGGCGGTTGGTCCCGTTAGAGGTTGTGCTGTTGGTTAGCGAAACAACGCGTGGATTCGCTAACCAACAGCACAACCTCTAACGGGGCGGTTGGGCCGGGGGCTGGTTGTCGGCGTTGGAGCGCACGGTTTCGCAACACAGCCGACCTCTAACGCGGGCCGGTTCGGGCCGGTTGGGCCGGCCACCCCCACCCCCCGACACGCCCAAAGCCACCGGTTTGTCCGATCCGGCCACCGGTGGTTATCCTGAGGACGGTTCTGCGAATGTCACTCGACGCTGGGGAAGGCGAAGCGAGTACACGAGGAGACCCTGATGGCCAGTAGCCAAACGCCAGCGCGTGGCGTGGTGTTCATCCACAGTTGTCCGCGTGCGCTCATTTCCCATGTGGAGTGGGCAGTGCAGCGCGCGGTCGAGCGCACGCATCCCTTCGAGTGGGCGGCGCAACCTGTCCAAAGCGGCATGTCCCGCTGCGAGATCCACTGGTTCGGCAACCCCGGTGCCGGGGCCGAGATGGCCAGCGCCCTGCGAGGTTTCCCCAATCTGCGTTTCGAGATCACCGAGGACACCCCCTCCGGCTACGGGGAACGGTTCTGCTTCACCCCGTCCCGCGGCATCTTCCGCGCGGCCACCGGACCGAGCGGGGACATCCTCGTGGGCGAGCAGCGGCTGCGAGCTCTGCTTGAGGGTGGCGGGGATGTGGCCGAGGGCGTTGCCGACCTGCTCGGGCAGGCCTGGGACGACGAGTTGGAGGCGTTCCGGGTGGGTGCTGACTCCACGGTTCGGTGGATGTCACGCGTCGGTTGAGGCTCTCGTGTGACCAACCGGTCACCCATTTGGCCTAACGGCGCGTCAAACCGGCGTGCTCGGCGGTCGCGCGCTCAGGGGGCGTCGGTTCGGTTCAGCGCGACCTGTTGGCCCATTCGGGTGTAAGACGGGGCCAATGGGCTGGCGTTCACCCATTCGGGCGAACAGTGAAGGCCCGCGTGTGGCGATGCCTAGAAGGACAGACTTAGGAGGTGCCCAATGGCTGAGGCACACGCCCACGACGTGGTTCCGAAGGGGCTGCTTGCGTTCTCGCTGGCATGCGTCCTGGCCATCCCAATGGGGGCCCCGGCAGTGTCGGCCCACACGCCGACCGAGCAGGTACTACTCTCCACCGCCGGCGACCTGCAGCAGGTCAGTGATGGTGTGACCGCTTTGGGCGGGCGCGTGCTGCAGAGCTTCGAGGTGGCCAGCTCGCTGGTGGCGGAGCTGCCCGCATCAGCCCCGGCACCTGAAGGAAGCTTCGTGGTCCCGAACGTGACCATGAAGTTCAACTCCGTGCCCACTGCCGCAGGTAATGACGACACGAATACGTTCAAGCAGACGATCGCCGTACCTGAGGCGGCCTCTGGTTCAGGCGTGACCGTCGCCGTCGTGGATACCGGCGTGGACCCCTCGGCGAAGATCGATGTCAAGGACCACGTGAATGTCTCCGGTGGACCTACCGGTGACGGCCTGGGTCACGGCACGTTCATGGCTGGCCTGGTGGCAGGCGATGACCAGGACTTTGGCGGAGTGGCCAGCGGCGCAAAGGTGCTGGATGTCCAGGTCGCCGACAGCGATGGCAGCACGGATCTGAGCCGCGTTCTCGCCGGTCTGCAGGCCGTGGCCGATCAACGTGCGCAGGACCCGTCCCTGGACGTGGCGATGCTCGCGCTGAGCACCGACAGTCCGCTGCCGCCGTGGATGGATCCGTTGACCAGGGCGCTGGACCGCCTCTGGTTCCGCGGGGTGACCGTGGTGGTCGCCTCGGGCAACGACGGACCAGGAGAGTTGTCCTCCCCGGCCACAGACCCGCTGCTGCTGGTTGTGGGTGCCGTGGATGAAGCCGACACCGCGGTCCGTGATGACGACACGGTGGCGGACTTCTCGTCGTTCGGCAAGGCGTTCGGCAAACGCCGCCCCGATCTTGTCGCGCCGGGTGTCTCGCTGATCTCAACGGCAGCCCCGCAGAGTATGGCGTACCTGGACAACCCCGGGTCCCACGTGGGCGACGGCTTCCTCAAGGGAACCGGTACGTCGATGTCGGCAGCTGTGGCCGCAGGTGCTGTGGCCGTGCTGCTCGGCGAGCGTCCCGGGTTGACCCCGGATCAGACCAAGCGGGTGCTGATGGCCTCCGCCTACGACAGCGCGACTCTGCGCACGAAGACCGGAGCCGGACAGGGCGGTCTGGACCTGGCCGGTGCGCTGGTCGAACCGGTGCCGCCGGGATCCAAGCCCGACGTCCCCACCACTGACTACGGCCCTGCCGAGGCGGACGCCGCCACATGGGCGCAGTTCGCACAGGCATGGGCGGACGGCGATGTGCGGGCCTTGGCCAAGGCGTGGGTCCTGCTGAGTGAGCAGAGCCGCCGCTGGGCCGCCACCTCGTGGTCGATGGCCGCACTGGCACAAGCCCTGATGGCCGACGAAGGCACCTTCGGTAGCCGCCGTTGGGCTGGCGGTCACTGGGCCACCGACAATTGGGCGAGCCGCCGCTGGGCGACCGACGAATGGGTAAGCCGCCGGTGGGCCGATGAGGAGTGGCTGGAGGCCGTGTGGGAGAGCCGCCGCTGGGCGAGCCGCCGCTGGGCAGCCGACGACTGGCTGACGTTCGCCTGGTCCCTGCGGATGTCCGAGACGGATCCGGGCGTTGTCGAGATGTGGGAAGAGGGCCAGTGGGACAGCCGCCGCTGGGCGAGTCGGCGTTGGGCCGATGTCGCGTGGGTCAGCCGCCGGTGGGCATCCGATGCCTGGGAGAGCCGCCGCTGGGCCGACTACAGCTGGGACAGCCGCCGCTGGGCGAACGACGAGTGGAGCAGCAGGCGCTGGGCGGACTTCACCTACGAGAGCCGTCGTTGGGCCAACGAGTCGTGGAACAGCAGGCGTTGGGCAGTACTGGATTGGTAGCGTCCTAACTGCCCCAAGGAGGCGTGATGACGCAGGTCCGAGAGGGCCTGCGTCCCGTCAGGCCCGAATGGCTTTCCGTGAACTTCGTTGTGTGGACGGTCGGCGCGCTGAGCCTGTTGTGCCTTGCGGTTCTGGCGGTCCTGCCCGAGGTGGTGACTCTGCCCGACGAGCTCATCGATCCGGCACCCTGGTGGCTGTTGGGCCTGTTCTTGGTGCTCGCGGCCCTGTCCGAGGTCATCTACGTTCCGGTCCGCCACGCCGATTCCTGGGAGGAACTGGCGTTCGTCGAGGTGGTGATGATCTGGGGAGTGCTGGTCCTGCCGCCACTGACAGTAACCGTGACGTGCCTTCTCGGGTTCGCGCTGGTGGCCGCAGTGATGCGTCGCCCCCTGGTCAAATCCCTGTTCAACCTGGCGTCCTACGCGATCGCCACCACCGGGCTGATGGTGACCTACTACGCCTTGGACGCGGGCTCTGACACGTTCAGCGTCCGTTCGTTGGGCGCGCTGCTGGTCGCTGCGCTGGTCTTCGCAGGCCTGAACCTCGTGCTTTTGTCGATCATCCTGTTCGCGGCCGGGGACGTGCCGCCCTCGGAGTTCCTTGCCGAGCAGTGGGTGCTCAGTATCGGCATGGCGGTGGCCTCGGTGGGCGTGGCCACGATGGCGCTGTCCATCGTGCAGAACACCCCTGTCCTTGCGCCCTTCGCCGCCTTGCCCGCAGCAGCACTCTGGTACGCCTATCGTGCGAGTTCCTCGCATGCTGAAGCCCGCGAGCGCAGCCGCTGGTTGGTGCAGTTGGGTCAAGCAGTGGCGTCGCCCGGACTACCCGACGAGGTCATCCCGCGCGCCGCCGAGGCGCTGCGCCGGGTCTATGGAGCAGACGAGTTCGCTGTGGCACTTGCTTCCGGTGAGCGCTTCGGTGCCGATCCGGATTGGACACCGCTGGCTGTCAAACCCCGCGAGGTCATCAGCATGACCGCGGACCAGATGCCTGCCGCGTGGACCGCCGGCGTTGCGATCCGGCTGGAGGAGGCATCCGGTGCCGGTGTGCTGGCCATCGGCACCCAGCGCGATCCCGAGTGGGCCTCGCGCCACCTGCCCTGGGCCCAGTCGTGGTCGCTACCCGAGACCGACAAACCGGCGCTGCTGGCGCTGACCGCAGCCGTCGGAAGTTCGATGCGGGCCGGTCAGACCCTGTCGGCCCTCACCGAGGAGACCGCGAAGCTGCAGGCGGTCGTCGACCATGCCACCGACGGCATCTGTGTGGTGGATGCATTTGGGCGAATCGTGCTGTGGAGTCCGGCGGCTGAACGCATCACGGGCCTACGCGTTCCCGAGCATGGCGGACTGCCCGACGTGATCGCGCGAATCATCGCCGTGCCCTCCGGTGAACTCGGTCAGGAGGTCGAGTTCACCCGTGGGGACGAACAGACACTGACCCTGCTGGTGATGCGCGTGGATGTGCCCGGGGCGGAGGCGGCCGGCGTCTTGACCATCCGTGACATGACCCGGGAACGGCGCGCCGAGCGGATGAAGTCGGACTTCATCGCGACCGTCTCCCACGAACTGCGAACCCCCATCACCCCCATCCGCGGATACGCAAGCCTGCTGCGCACCCGCTGGGACCGGATGAGCGAGGAGAAGCGGGACTCGGTTCTGGCCACGATCGAAGAACGCGCCAACCACCTGACGCGGCTCGTCGACGACCTGCTGATCGCGGCCAGGGCGAGTACCTCCAACCAGCTGGCCGTGGAGGTCGCGCCTATGGAACTGATCGGGGTCGTCGAAGGTTCGGCCAAGGGATTCCCGGAAGTCGACGGCCGCCTGAGCATCGAAGCGAGTGAACCGTGTGGGTCAAGGCCGATGCGACCCGGGTGGCGCAGATCATCGGCAACCTGGTGGGAAATGCCATCAAGTACACCCCGGCTGGCTCGCCGATCGAGATCTCTTACACGCAATCCGCGGAAGCCGTTGAGGTCCGGGTGACCGATCACGGGCCCGGAATCGCCGCTGACGAGCAGGATCGGGTATTCGAGCGCTTCTACCGGATCGAGGATCCGATGACGATGCGCACGGGTGGCAGCGGGCTGGGCCTTCACATCTCCAGGGAGCTCGCGCGCGCCATGGGTGGCGACGTTAGGCTTGAGTCGACTCCAGGTGCAGGTTCGACTTTCGTGCTGCAGCTGGCTCCAGGAGGGAAATAGATGGCCACGATCCTGATCGTCGACGACGAACCGAGCGTTCGCGACGTTATTCGGGACACGCTGGAACTCGAGGATCATTCGGTTGTCGAAGCGGTGGACGGACCTTCAGCCTTGGCCACGCTGACCGGCGAGGGCCTTCCGGATTGTGTGGTTCTGGACATCATGATGCCGGGAATGAGCGGCTTGGATGTCCTCACGGAGTTACGGGCCAAGGCGGTCACCAAGGACCTTCCAGTCATCCTGCTCACCGCGGCCTCAGACGATGCTACGACGTGGGCCGGCTGGAGCGCCGGGGCAAATGTGTTCCTGCCGAAACCCTTCGATCCGGGCACGCTGCTCGACTGGATCGATCGTGTACTCGAGGGCGGCGGCGAGATGGAGCCAACACTGTGAAAACGGTCCGACCGGAGAACCTCGCGAGTCGGCTGGCTTCGCTGAGCCCTCATCCTCGCATCGTGGCGCCAGGCAACTTCGCTACTCCACAGACGCTGTTGAAGGTCGTCGATGAGGCGGTCAGCAGTTACACGCTGCACATGCTCAACGCGCAGGGTTGGATCCCCACACGTCCGGACGTCGTCCACGAGACCACGTTCGTCGGCCCGGCAATGCGCAAGAGCCCAACGTTGATGTACTACCCCTGTCGGCTCAGTCTGACGCCGGTGATGCTGCGCTACCAACTGCCGGTGGATGTTCTGCTCCTGCACACATCCACACCTCGCGACGGCGTTGTGTCGATGGGCCTGGAGGTGAACATCCTGCCCGCCGTGCTGGAAGCCGTGCGTGACCGTGGCGGCTTGATCGTCGCGCAGGTCAATCCGCAGATGCCCCACACCTACGGCGACGCCGTGGTGCATGTGGACGACATCGACTACTGCATCGAGGTCGACGAGCCGCTGATGGCGCTGGATCCGAAGGAGCCGGACGAGGTGGCCCAAGCGATCGCCGGTCGCATCTACAGCAGGATTCCCGACGGTGCCACTCTGCAACTGGGCATCGGGGGAGTGCCGGATGCCGTGCTCACGTCGCTTGACAGGCCGCAGGGGTTTGCGCATCTGGTCGGAGATGTTCTCCGACGGGGTGCTGCCGCTCAACGAGATGGGCTGTTTCGACTCCGACGTGCCGCTCACAGCATCGTTCGTGTTCGGCAGCCAGCGACTTTACGACTGGCTCGACGAGAATCGCCGGGTGCGCATGCGGCGCACAGAGGTGACCAACAACCCGGGCCGGATCAGCCGGACCCCGTCGATGATCAGTGTGAACTCGGCGCTGCAGGTGGACCTGTACGGCCAAGCGAACGCCTCGCGGATCAAGGGGCGCATCTACTCCGGTTTCGGCGGTTCCACTGACTTCATCGTCGGGGCTCTGCACTCACCAGGTGGCTCGGCCTTCATAGCCCTGCCCTCGTGGCACCCCCGCGCGCAGGTGTCCACCATCGTGCCCCTGATCGAAGGCCCGGTCACGTCCTTCCAGCACTCCAGCGTCGTCACCGAGTACGGTTTGGCCCAGATCTTCGGCAACGACGAGCGTGAGCAGGTCCGCCAGTTGATCGACCACGCGGCCCATCCCGATGCCCGCGAGGCGTTGTGGGATGCGGCGAGGGCTCAAGGCCGGGCGTAGGGCTTGTCGTCCGGCGATTGTTGCGACGTTGCGTGATCGTTCTGACGAGTGTTGTGTTGTTGCGGTTTTGGGGGCTGAAGAACCGCCACCTTCACAACAAATGATCAACCGGCGCCGTAACAACGCGACAGTTGATCAACCGCCGCCTTCGGTGTTGCCCGCATCCGCGGCCCCGGGGTCATCCAACTGGTAGCGGGCCACCGCCGTGGCCACCACATCCGGGTCGACCTTGCCCTGCCGGGCCAGCATCGCCAGCGCTTGGGTAGTGATCGACTCGGCGTCCACCAGGAAGTGCCGCCGCAGGGCCCCACGCGTGTCGGACATGCCCCAGCCGTCGGTGCCCAGCGAGATGAAATCGTTGGGCACGAATGGGCGGATCTGGTCCTGCACCGCCCGCATGTAGTCGCTCACGGCGACGACCGGCCCCTGCGTCTGCGACAGGACCTGCGTGACGAACGGTGTGCGGGCCGGCTCGCCCGGGTTCAACAAGGCGTGGCGCTCAGCGGCAATCCCGTCGCGGCGCATTTCTGTCCACGAGGTCACCGACCAGACATCGGCGGTGACTGCCCATTCCTCGCGCAGCATCTCCTGGGCCTTCATCGCCCAGGGAACCGCCACACCGGAGGCCAGCAGCTGGACCCGCGGCCCGTCGCCCTGCCCGCGTGACCACAGGTGCATCCCGCGCAGAATGCCGTCGACATCGACGTCCTCGGGTTCGGCCGGCTGAACGATGGGCTCGTTGTAGACGGTCAAGTAGTAGAAGACGTCTTCGGAGTCCTCGCCATACATGCGGCGCAGTCCGTCCTTGAAAATGTGCCCGATCTCGAACGCGAACGCCGGGTCGTAGGCGACGACGGCCGGGTTGGTCGAGGCAAGCAGGTGCGAGTGGCCATCCTCGTGTTGCAGGCCTTCTCCGTTCAGAGTCGTACGGCCCGCGGTCGCCCCTAGCAGGAAGCCACGCACCTTCTGGTCCATGCAGGCCCAGAACTGGTCAGCGGTGCGCTGGAACCCGAACATCGAGTAGAAGATGTACACCGGGATCATGGGTTCGTCGTGGGTCGAATACGCCGAGCCCGCAGCTTGGAAGGATGCCGCTGAACCGGCCTCGTTGATGCCCTCGTGCAGGATCTGGCCCTGTTGGGACTCCTTGTAGGACAAGAACAGATCGCGGTCCACCGCTTGATAGGTCTGTCCGGCCGGGTTGTAGATCTTCTGCACCGGGAACATCGCGTCCATGCCGAACGTGCGCGCCTCGTCGGGGATGATCGGCACGAACCGCTTGCCGATCTCGGGGTCCTTCAGCAACTCCTTGAACAGGCGCACGAAGGCCATCGTGGTAGCGACTTCCTGCGCGCCGGAACCGCGCTTGACCACGTCGTAGGGTTTGTCGCCGGGTAGCGCCAGCGGGCGGGACTTCTGCCGACGCGAGGGGAGGAAGCCGCCCAGTTCACGACGCCGGTCCAGCATGTACTGGATGTGGGGGTGGTCGGGTCCGGGATGGTAGTACGGCGGGAGCTTGGCGTCGATCTGCTCGTCGGTGAAGGGGATCTTCAACCGGTCGCGGAAGGCCAGCAGATCCTCCAGGGTCAACTTCTTCATCTGGTGGGTGGAGTTGCGCGACTCGAAGTGCGAACCCAGAGTCCAGCCCTTGACGGTCTTGGCCAGGATCACGGTGGGCTGGCCCTTGTGCTCGACGGCGGCCTTGTAGGCGGCGTACAACTTCAGGTAGTCGTGGCCGCCGCGCTTGAGCTTCCAGATCTGGTCGTCGGAGTAGGCGGCCACCATGGCGTCCAGGCGGGGGTCCTTGCCGAAGAAGTGCTCACGAACGAAAGCCCCGGACTCGCCCTTGAAGGTCTGGTAGTCGCCGTCCACCGTCTCGTTCATCAAGGTGACCAGCGCACCCTCGTCGTCGGCGGCCAGCAGAGGATCCCACTCGCGTCCCCACACGACCTTGATCACGTTCCAGCCGGCACCACGGAAAGTGGACTCGAGTTCCTGGATGATCTTCCCGTTGCCGCGCACGGGGCCGTCGAGGCGCTGCAGGTTGCAGTTGACCACGAAGGTCAGGTTGTCCAGACCCTCGCGCGCTGCCTCGTCGAGGTGGCCGAGGGCTTCCGGCTCGTCGGTCTCGCCGTCGCCGAGGAAGGCCCAGACGTGCTGGGTGGAGGTGTCCTTGATCCCGCGGTGGTGCAGGTACCGGTTGAACCTGGCCTGGTAGATCGCGGCCTCCGGTCCCAGGCCCATCGAAACGGTCGGGAACTGCCAGAAGTCGCTCATCAAACGCGGGTGCGGGTAGCTGGGAAGGCCGTGGCCGAGTCCACCGTGGCTCAGCTCCTGACGGAACCCGTCCATGCGGTCCTCAGTGAGCCTGCCCTCGAGGAATGCGCGGGCGTACATGCCGGGGCTGGCGTGGCCCTGGTAGTAGATCTGATCGCCGCCGCTGGCCTCGGGGCCGTTGAAGAAGTGGTTGTAGCCCACCTCGTACAGCGACGCCGAGGAGGCATAGGAGCTGATGTGCCCGCCGACGGAGATGCCCGGACGCTGTGCCCGGTGCACCATGATGGCCGCGTTCCAGCGGATGTAGGCACGGATCCGGTGTTCGATCTCCTCGTCGCCGGGGAACTGCGGCTCTTCCTCGGGCGGGATCGTGTTGATGTAGTCGGTCTGGCGCAAGTCGGCGATGCCGATGCTGCGCTCGGCGGCCCTGCGCATGAGCTCGCGCACGAGATAGCGCGCACGGGTCGGACCGGCAGCGTCGATCGTTGCGTCAAGTGACTCGATCCACTCCCGGCTCTCCTCGGGGTCGGAGTCTACGTACTGCCTCGGGATGCCACCAGGCTTCAACTTGCCACCGCCTTTCGCTGTCTTTTCGACATTAGTCGCGCCCGGCGGCTGACGACAGTGTTAGCGACGGGCGCCTTTCGGGGTGACGAGTTTGGTGCCCTGCCAATTGGGGCTGGCACTGATGGTGCGGGTCGGCTGCAGGCCGGCGGTGGGTGCGGCCTCGCTGATGTCGGCGGGATCCAGGTGTCCGTCCCGGCCGGGCTTGGGTGTGAGCAACCAGATGAACCCGTTGTCGGCCAGCGGTCCGAGTGCGTCCATGAGGACGTCCACAAGATCGCCGTCGTCGTCGCGCCACCAGAGCAGGACGGCCTCGACGATCTCGTCGCTGTCCTCGTCCAGCAGGGCCTGGCCGATCGCCGTCTCCACGGCGCCGCGCACGGTTTCGTCGCAGTCGTCGTCGAAGCCGATCTCCATGACGACTTGGCCGGGGGCCAGGCCGAGGGGCAACTGCTCAGCGGATTGGGTACTCATGAACGTTTTCCGGGGGCACCGAACACACGCTTAGTCCACACAACTGGGAGACGAGTTGCAAGTCGATTAGCCGAAATGGTCCTCCAGCCTGCGAATGCGGGCATGCCCGACCGGGGCGAGGATATGAACAAGGTGGTGCGCTGGGATCAGGCCCGGATGCCGGACGCACCACCTTCCTGCTGCTGTCGTTACTCTGTACTGGGCCCGTAGCGCAGCTGGTAGCGCGCCCCGCTTACACCGGGAAGGTCGTCGGTTCGAGTCCGGCCGGGCCCACGTGCGGCTCGCTGACGTGGTGACGTCCTTGGACGAATGGTTCCCACCGGGTCTCGCTGAGCCCTGGGACAGCGTGGGGCTGGCCTTCGGGGATCCGGGCGCGAAGATCGAGTCGGTCCTGGTGGCCGTCGACCCCACCGACGCTGTCGCCGAGCAGGCGCTGGATGCGGGTGTGGACCTGCTGGTCACCCACCACCCTTTGTGGTTGTCGCCAGTGACAGCCCTCGGTGGTCCGAAAGGGCGCCGTGCGCAGAAGCTGATCAAGGGCGGGGTCGCGTTGTTCAATGCCCACACCAACGCCGATAGGGCGGCACCTGGGGTCAACGATGCGTTGGCCGCAGCCTTGGGAGTGCGCGAGATCAGACCGTTGGAGCAGCGGACTTCGGAGTGGCTGCGGCTCACCGTCTACGTGCCTGGGGTGAACCGCGAGGCTCTGGTTGATGCCCTCTCCGAGGCCGGGGCTGGGGCGATCGGCCACTACGACCGCTGCGCCTACGCGACGACGGGGGAAGGAACCTTCCGGCCCCTGCCCGGCGCAGACCCCCACGTCGGCACCGCAGGGGTCATCGAGCAGGTGTCCGAGGAGCGCATCGAGATGGTCCTGCCGTCCGCGCGCCTGCATGCCGTGGCCCAGGCACTGCGGGCGGTGCATCCCTACGAGGAGCCCGCGTACGACTTCACTGCGGTGCACCGCGTCGAGCCGGAGGTGGGCCTCGGCCGGGTGGGTCTGATCGACGAACAGACCCTCAGTGCGTTCGCTGCGAAGGTGGCTGCTTGCTTGCCGGCGACGGCGGCCGGGGTGCGGTGGTCGGGGGATTCGGACAGGATGATCAGCAGGGTGGCAGTGGTCGGCGGTTCGGGTGGATCCGAGTTGGCTGCCGCATCACGGGTCGCAGATGTGCTGGTGACTGCGGATCTCAAACACCACACCGTGGACGAGCACCTGGCCCAAGGCGGGTGTGCGGTGATCGACGTCGCGCACTGGGCCAGCGAGTGGCCGTGGTGCGCACAGACCGCTGGCCGACTCGAAGGACTCGGTTTACGTACAACAGTCAGTGACCTCGTCACCGACCCATGGACAGGACATGTTGGAGGACTTGGATGAAGGCTGACCCAGAGGTACAGGAAGACCTGCTCGAACTACCGGTGATCGACCAGAAGTTGGCGCAATTGGCCAAGGAGTTGCGAACCTCGCAGTTGAAGGTGCAGGCCACTGAGGCGCGCGCCAAGTTGGTGACCGCCGAGGAAGCGCTGGTCGAGACCCGGACCCGGGTCAAAGACCTCGAGCGCGAGATCTCGCGGGCCGAAGCCGACGTCGACACCGTCCGGGCGCGTGTCACGCGCGACCAGCAGACGATGGACTCGGGTGCGGCGACGCCCAAGCAGCTCACCGACATCCAGCACGAGTTGGAGAGCCTCGCCCGTCGGCAGGCCGAACTCGAGGACGTCGAGCTGGCGATCATGGAACGCCTTGAGACCACCACCGCCGGGTTGCAGGAGGCTGACGGGCTGCTGCAGGAGGCACGGGCGCAGGCCGACGAATTGGTCGCAGCCTGGGATCGCCGCGAGGACGAGATCGCCTCGGAGACCGCAGCCCTGGAGCAGCGCCGGGCGCAGGTGGTGTCCACGCTGCCGGTCGAACTTGTGACCTTGTACGACCGGGTTCGCGAGCGATCCGGTCAGGGTGCCAGCTTGCTGCGTTTCGGGCGTTGCGGGGCGTGCCAGTTGATGCTCAGTTCCGCGGATCTGGACCGTGTGCGCGGTGCTGAGCCGGACGACGTGGTGCGATGCGACGAGTGCGGCGCGATCATGGTGCGCACGCAGGAGTCAGGGTTGTGAACGCAACGGTTGTCGACTTCCCGGCTGGGGCGATGGCCGGCACAGGCACGGTGGTGCGAGTCGACGCGCGCGGTGAGCATTGGGCGGTGGTCACCGACCGCACACCCTTCCACCCTGTGGACCCGTCCTGGCCCGACCAGCCCAGCGATGAGGGGACCTTGAACGGTTCGCCGGTGTTGGCGTGTCTGGTGGGAGCGATCGACGCTGAAGGCGGAGATGCGCGTCGACACCGACATCGAGGCCCGTCGCGGTGACCCCGCTTACGACTGGGTGGTCGTGCACGTGGTCGACGTTGCGCCCGAGATCGGTTCGGTCGTGGATCTGCAGGTTGATCCCCAGCGCCGGGCCGCCCTGAGCCGTGCGCACACCGGCTGCCACGTGTCCGCCCTAGCGCTCAACGCTGTGGTCGCCGATCTTTGGCGCAAAGATGTCGTCACCGATGGGATCGGCAACCCCGACTTCGACAAGATCGCCCTGACCGAGTCGCGGATGACCCCCGACGAAGCGCGCGACACTTACCGACTCGGCAAGTCCTTGCGCAAGAAGGGCTTCGACTCGGCCACCTTCGTGGCTGACCTCGACGCCGTGGCCGAGCGGGTTATGGCGAAGGTCGCTGAGTGGACGCAGGCCGATGCGAATGTGGAGATCGAGACCACCGGTGACACGCTGACCGACATGCGCTACTGGTGCTGCCACGTGCCCGAGGGCACGTTCCGGATCGCTTGCGGGGGTACACATGTCACGGCCTTGCGTGAGCTGGGGGCGGTGCATGTCCGTTACGAGCAGCCCGACGACGCCACAGTCGTGGCCGTGACTTCAGTGGGGCCGGCGGTCTGATTCGCGCTGGGCCCGCCGGTTGCTTCAAGAACCCGGGCCGACCTTCGCCCGTTCTTGCGAAGTTTCGCCAACCCGCGCGCGTGTCCCGGTAACTTCGTCGACATCCGTGGCGGTTCGGCTCATTGACGTTGCTCTCGATGAGCACGGTGTCACATTTGTCCCAGACGATCAGCCTGCCGAAATTGGCTGAACGGATGATTGTTGCTGGGAGCGGTTGCGGCCCTTTCGTCGACGGGTCTACAACGGGGTTACACGTTCAGCAGAAAGGATGGCAAACCGGAAAAGTCCTAGGCCGAAGTCCTAACGAGGAAGAGCAACAAGCTCGCCAATATAGGAGAAATCCAACGACTAAGGCCGGATGATCCATGAGGGTCCACGATCCCGCGACAAAGGCGGATGGCGACAAAAGATCGCATACAGCGGACACTCACTACTCACCGCCGGACTTGATGCGAACGTGCCGAGGGGCTCCTCTCACCCATACTGAGAGGAGCCCCTCAACCTTTGTCCGGGCTCGATTTGTCTTGCGGCGTTGTTACGGCGCGTGGCCGTGGGGTGTGGCGTCGTTGCTGGTTCTGTTCGCTGAAAACAGCAACATCGCATCATCTGCGGATTGTGACCGGTAACAACGCGACAACTCGGTGGCCTACGCCAGCAGTGCTCTGGCCCAGGTACTCGCCCTGCTTGAATCCCGGCGGGACCGCGAAGAGCGCTGAACCGATCGGGGTCGTCCAAACGTTGAGCACGTCGGCCTGTGCCAGGCGTCTCTGAATGGGGACGAACTGCTCCTGCGGATCGGCCATGTACGCGACGAACAGCAACCCCGTTTCGGGATCTCCGCTGCTGTCAAGGCCATCGTCGTAGTTGTACGGCCGGCGCAGGATGCGGTCCGTGGTGGCCTGGGCATGAGCCAGACGCATGTGTGAGGTAGCAGGGATTACCTCGAACCCGTTGGCGTCGACCGCGTCGAAGTCCGGGGCGGTGAACTCAGTTCCACCCGTCAGGGGGGCACCGTCGGCAGAGCCTGCGGCCGATCGCCTCCTCCTTCGCGTTCTGATCCATGCCGCCCCAGGTCTTCAGGTCGATGGAGATACGGCGAACAACCACCGCGGTGCCGCCGCGCAGCCATTCGGGTTGGCCATCCGGTGGTACCCACACGACTCGGGCCAGGTCGTCGCTGCCGGTCTCGGGGTTGACCGTGCCGTCGATCTGGCCCATGAGGTTGCGTCCGGTGGCGGTGGCAGCGGCGGTGTTGGCCGGCCGGTGGAAACCCGATTGCATCCAGCGCACCGTCGCGAACGGTCGGGCGTCGGTCACCAGTACCCGAACCGCATGAGAAACGGTGACCGGGTCCTCGGCTGCCACTTGCAGCAGCAGATCCCCGCCCGACCAGTCGGGCCGCAATTCGTCGATCGAGAATTTCGGCAGTCCTTTCGCCAGCCACGTCGGCGCCTTATCCGCCATACCGGCAGCGTCCAGCAGCCCTGCTCCAAAGCCCACCGTCACGGTTAGACGGGCGGGGATTGTGGCGAGCTCAGCGGTTGGGTCGGCCAGCGCTGCGCGCCCAGAGGTCAGGCGGACGATGTCGTCGGTGAGCAGTCGCATGAGGCGACGTAGCGCCTCCAGGTCGACATCCTTGAGCAGGTCCAGAGCCACAAGGGTGGCGTTCGACTGGCGCGCAGTGTCGATGCCCGCCTGGTGTTGTCCGAAGCAGTCCTCAGTCGCGGATCCCAGGGCAGTGGGATCCTGCTCCGCAGTGTCATCGTCAGCTACCGCGTACCCCGCAGCGCCTCCCACGACCAGACCCCCGGCGCCCAGCGCGATTCCGCCCAACAATCCCCGCCGGGTCAGCCCAGAGTTCTTCGAGGTCTTGCTCACTGCCGCTCCGGTCAGCTCGCCGAAGCGCTGGGTTCCATGGAGCCTTCGGCCGGAACGTAGGCCTCAGCTCCGCCTTCGAACGGCTTGGCAACGCTGGTCCAGGTGAAGCTGCCCCCGGTGCTGCATGAAGCGGTGATTTCAACCTCGTCACCGGCCTTGATCTCGGCAGGCAGCGCCATGAGCATCAGGTGGTCGGCGCCCGGCTGAAGGGAAGCGGACTGCCCGGCCGCCACCACCAAGCCACCCTCCTTGGGCTGCATGACCATGGCGCCGTCCTGGTCGACGACCTCGTGAATCTCCATCTTTCCCGCGGAGGGACTTGACGCTGAGGTGATGGTGACGTCCGCATCCGTTGGGTTCTCGATGACGCCAAAGGCACCGGTCATCTCGGTGTCCGTTGCTTTGACCCAGGGGTCGCTCACCGTCAGGGCGCAGGCTGCCGTTGGCGAGGCCGACTCCGACGTGGCCGTGTCGTCGGACGAGCACGCAGTAAGGGCGCCGAGGCCCAACAGTGTCACTGCGATTGCGGCGACGGGACGGTTCAAACCGATCATCAGACGGTCCTCTCTTAGCAAGGTTCAGATACCCCCCACGGGTTCTGGAACCAGGCTATTCGAGACGGCCTGCAGTGAATTGCTCAGGCTGACCTAAGCCGGTGGCGCCCTCTGGGGGTGTCGCCCGCTTGGGAAGCAATGTTGGAATCAGGCAACTTAGCTGCCGTTCTGCAACATGGGGTCTGACCGGCTCGTGACTCTAGGGGTCTTCCAGGTGGGAGCGGTAGGTTCGCCCGGTTGGGCTGGTCCAGGTGAGGGTGCCGTGGGGTCCGGCGCTCACTTTCCAGTCGGTGTGGGTCTTGAGCCTGTGGTGGTAGCGGCAGAGACACTCGAGGTTACGTTCAGTGGTGGTTCCGGTGGGCCAGGCGGAGATGTGGTCGAGGTCGCAGTGCACGGCGGGGCGTCGGCAGCCGGGGAAGCGGCAGTGCCGGTCGCGGGCCTTGACGTATCGGGTGAGGGAGGGACTGGGGCGGTATCCGGTGCTCGGGCTTGGGCTTGTCCAGGCGGATGCGCGGCGAGCCGTCGCAGAGTTGGTGGGCGTGGGTGGGGCTGATCGGGCCGTAGCCGGCGAGTTCGTGCCCGGCCGGGGTGATCAGTACCTGCACGGGGATGGGCTGGTCGGCTCCGATGCCGGTGAGCCGGGCGACGAGTTCGTCGGCGCGGGCGCTGTCGACGGGCCCGTCGGTGTTGCTGGCGGCGACGCGCAGGCTTTCGTAGCAGGACTGGGCTTCTTCGGCGGTGAGGTAGGCCCCAAGGGAGGCCATCCCGTCTGTTTCGGGGCGCACCCAGACCCGGCGGTCTTTGCGGGCTCGCTTGCGTCGGCGTTCGGCGGCTTCGGGTTCGACCTTGGCGATCTGTCGGGCTAACCAGGCGCGCAGTTGCCCGCGGGTGTGGTCGGCCGCGTAGTGGCAGGCGCCCCCGGCCAGGGCTGTACGGCCTTCCGGTGTCATGGCGACGGTGCCCAGGGTGATCTCTTGGGCCTTGCCCAGGTCGATCTGCCCCGTCCGCAAGGCGTCGAGGACCATGGGCAGTTCTTCGTGCAGTTCTTGGGCCAGGTCTACGCGGCGACTGGCGGTGGCCGGGGTCCAGGCAAGGGCGCAGGCGATTTCGGCGGGGGCGGGGTCGCAGGGGTGCCCGCTGGGATCGAACACGACCGGGTTCTCCTCGGCCACCTGGTTAATGGCGCTGATCTGGCGGGCGTCGCTGAAGGATTTCACCGTCTCGGCCGCGCGGGCGACCTCGAGCGGATCCGCGCCGGCGGTTTGCAGCAGATCCCAGGCTTGGTGAACATCCATGAACCGACATTAGAACAGGGGTACGACAAAAATCGATGGAATGTGTGTGGGGTGGTTGGTGCCGTGAAGCCACCAATCATGTGCCACTCCTGGGTCGGTTCAAAGTCGGGCCGGCCGGTAGGCGCGTACACTCGTGAATGGCGAGTCGGTCGGGCGGCCGCGGTTGCGCAAGCAGTCGAGGAAAGTCCGGACTCCACAGGGCAGGACGGTGGGTAACGCCCACCCGGGGTGACCCGCGGGAACAGTGCAACAGAAAGCAGACCGCCGGCTCTCGAGTCGGTAAGGGTGAAACGGTGGTGTAAGAGACCACCAGCGCGGCTGGCAACAGTCGTGGCTAGGTAAACCCCGTCCGGAGCAAGGCCAAGAGGGCACTTCGGTGCCTGTGCAGACGAGTTGCCCGCTCTACGTCTGCAGGTGGGCTGCATCGAGGTCATCGGAGACGGTGGCCCCAGACAGATGGCCGTCGCCTCGGCTTAGGTCGAGGCACAGAATCCGGCTTACAGACCGACTCGCCACCAATAGCGCGCTGATCCTCGGTCGCAGGAGGGATGATCTTGGAGGGGGGACCTCCGGCAGGCGTGTCCCTTCACAGGGATGATGCTGGCCGAGTTCGAGCGTGACCTGCTCCGAGAGCGCACGAAGTCCGGGCTGGAGGCTGCCAGGGCACGCGGCAGGAGGGGGGCCCGCAAGCCCAGCCTGAGCCCAAGAAGGTGGAAGTCGCGCGAAAGATGTACGCGGCGGGCGACTCGGTGGTCGCTGAGATCGCGAAGGTTCTGGGGGTGTAACGGGCGACGATATACCGGCAGCTGGGCGACCTGGAGCACGCGAACAAGGCTTCTGCCCTTTGAAATGTCATCACGACCTGCCCCATTGTCGCTTCGAGATGGCAATGGACCCGGTCGGAATCCCCGGGGTCCGGGTGCTCTGTGGCCCGCCCGTGATGTCGGGGGCCTGCGGTTGCAGGGTGGAATGTGCTCGTCGAGAGCCGGTTTCTCCGGTGGCGTTGTGGGCTGTGCCTGGCTTCCGACTGTCGTCGGCCCGGTGTCAATCGCTCGGCGGTGCGGCAGCAAGGATGCCGCGGACCGCTGCCTCGACGCGCAGCAGGGCGTGCGGGTCGGTGAGTTGCTCGCGACGTAGCAGCAACCCGGACGGGACGTCGACGACACATGTGCGGATGGTGTCGACGGCCACCTCGTCGTCCCTGCCCAGGGCAGTCCTGGCCAGGTCCACGAACAGGATTGAGAGTCGGCGAGCCAGATCGGTAAGGCGTTCGCGCAGGTCGTCTGGGATGTCGTCGACCAGCAGGTCGTCGTAGCGCACCAGCATCAGGAAGGCTGCGCTGACCGGTGCAGTGCCGGCGAGTCGGCTGGCTGCCTGTGCTGCGGCCACGACGGGTGCCGCGGCATCGTCGGTCGTCAGGCGTGCCTGTTCGACGGCGTCGCGTTGCAGGGCGAGGAATCGCTCGGCGTTATGAAGGTAGGCCATTGCGACAAGCCCGGAGCGCGATCCGAAGGCGTGATAGATGGTGCCGTTGGAGGCCCCGGTCTCGGTGGCCAGTTCGCGCAGGGTGAGTCCATGGACTCCGCGCTCCACCATGATCGTGGTTGCGCGATCCAGGATCGATTCGATGTTGTGTTCGCGCGGCCGACCCATCGTTGTCAGTTCCGCCCTGATCGTCTCGGCGAGGCTTGGATGCCGCTGTTCACCCGTGCGCGGATGGTTTCAGTCGAAGCGTTCACCGTTGATGGTCACCCAGGGCCGACACGGCAGCTGCGAACATCGTCGACTTGATTTTGCCAAGGGTTGTCCGGTCCTTGCCCGCGAGATCGCGCACTGTCGCCACGGCGGACTCATGCAGTGTGCCCAGGTCCGCAACCCCGTCAACGAGACCGGCACTCAGCGCGTCGGCTGCAGTGAACCGGCGTCCTGTCGTCATCGAGTCCACGGCCGTGCGGGCGCTCGTCTTGGATTGGATCAGCGCGGCCATGCCGTCCGTGAACGGGATGTGCAGGTCCACCTCTGGAAAGCAGAAGAAGCCACGGTCAGACCGCATGACCCGGAAGTCGTGCGCGATCGCGAACATTGAACCCGCGCCGAATGCGTGCCCATTCACCGCGGCAACGGTCGGTACCGGCAGGGTCAGCATCGTTGCCAGGAGGCCGTGTACCCGTTCGACGTATGAACCGAGCTCCCCAGGGTTCTGGGCCAGAAAGTCGAGGTCAAGTCCGTTCGAGTAGAACTTCCCCGACCCAGTGGTCACGAGCGCGGCCGGTTCAGACGACGTGGACACCTCGTCGAGGGCCTCTGTCATCCAAGTCATCCAACTCGGGCTGAACCGGTTCTCGTCGTCGCCCATGTCGATCGTCCAGATCGAATCGTCCTTAAGCAGAGTGGGCATGATGCTCCTTCCGATGACCATATAATAGAGCAAACGCTCTACAACTCAGTTGCGGGGGCTGCGTCCCTTCGGTAAGCCCCACAAACCCTGGACCGCAGTGCTGATACCCGGTTTCGGCAAGGTAGTGGGTACGTACCGGGATCGCCAGCACAAGATCGGGCTGTGAGTGGCGAGTCGGTCTGTAAGCCGGATTCCCTGTCACTGTTGGACCCCAGCAAGCCTTCCTGCCGCCGTGGCGTGGCCGTGTCTGATTCGGGTAGAAGTTCGGCGACTTCATCGGAGTCAAGATCACCCGTCGCGGGCTGAAAGGCTGACTACAACGAAACCCACCGTCATTCAAGAGTGGGCGATCTCACCCCCGACGACTACGCTGCCGAGTGCAAGTGCCCCACTGACTCTGCGAGTGGCTGGATCACTTCAAGGGTCCTTCCGCTGAGGGACAGGAAGGGAGAACTGCATGGAGCTCTACTCGTCATTCTTGAAGCTGGCGCCGATCTTGCTCCTCAAAGTTCTCGCGAAGGGTGGCTTCGGGCCGTCGGAGCAGGACAAGGACAGGCGGGGACGGGTGGAGTTCGCCGGTGATGTCGTGCTGACGGTGGCCGTCGTCGGCGGTGGGTTGATCGCGACCCTCGTTCTGGGCGATGTGCTGCCCCCGACAGCCACCACCCGAGGGGTGCTCGTCGTCGCGGGATGCTTGAGCCTGTTGGTGCTAGCCAAGTACATGCTCGGCCAGATCGCCTCCGTATACCAGGTCCGTCTACGCGCACGAAGGCTTGAGGGCACCTCGGGCGGGGCGTCCGCCTACCGGGGGGAGTCCTCATGAGCCTCTATTCAGCATTCCTGTCGATGGCCCCGTTCATCCTGCTCGCCGTGACGTGGAGCGCAGATGACGACCAGCAGTGGAGTTACGCGTTGCTGTGGGATGTGGTCCTGGTCGTGAGCGTGATCACCGGCGGGATCGTGTCCATTCTGGTCCTGGGCGAAGTCGTGGGCCCGAACGAGGTGACGCAGGATTTCGTCGTCGTGGCGGGCTGCGTCAGCCTGGCGCTGTTGGCCGAGCACATACTCTCGGCGATCCTGTCGAAGTACCGCGCTCGCAGCAGTGACCTGACCGCCGACGACACGCCTTCCCAGCCATGATCGAACTGAGTCCCATGCCCACCCTCGAACCTCACCGAGCACACCCTGAGGTTTGGACTCGGACGGTTGCTGTGTCGTCCCCTCGTTGGTCCCACAACTGCGCGTAACAACGTGTCACACGTCAGGCGAAATGACACGATCTGTGTTCAGGCGGACCGTGCACTTCGTCGGGATGGGGATCTCAACCGGGGCAGATGTGAAGCACCGAACCCCCGTCCCGGGTGGTCGTGCCACCCGGTCCTGTGGCCTCGACGGAGACTGTGTAGTCGCCAGGCGGAAGTGCCACAGTGCCCACATGCGGGCTGCCTGTCAGCCCGACGACCGAGTTCCCCGGGCTGATTACGGCCCGCACCGCGTTCACCTCGCCGGTGACCGATGCCGTCACTCGCAGCGTGAAGGCATCGCAGCGAGTGAAGCTGCCGTCCCCGGCCTTGTCCAGGTCCTCGATGGTGATGCCGGTGATGGCCGGCGGCTGCGCAGGGGGCTGGGGCGCTACGGGTTGGGGCGCAGCGCTGGTGGGCGCGGTCTTCTTGGGCGGCGAGGTTGTCTTGGTGGACTGGGTGTTCGCCGCTTTCGGCTTGTCCGAGACTGCCTCTGTCGGGGCATCCGACCGCGGGGTCAGGGGTGCCGAGGACGACTGTGTGGCTTTGGGTTGATCCGTCTCGTCGACGTCCGCGGCTTGGGTCTCGCGCGGGGTTGCCTTTGGAGCGTCTTGAGGGGGCAACGCCGATGCTGAACTCGAAACGGATGGTTGGGCAGTCGGAACGGCCGATCCGGTGATTGCCTGCCCGACCTCTGCGGTGTCGCTGCGAGCGGTCATCACGACCAGCCCGACGAGCGCCAGCACCAAGGCGCAAATCCCGGCGGCCGCTGGCAGCAGCCAGGAATGGGATTTCCTGCTCAGTGGGCGCGGGAAACCTTCGGCGTCGAACGGGGCCGCACGGGCCGTGAGCGGAACCGTTTGGCCCTGCGTCTGGCTGTGCTGGATACGGCTGAGCAGCTCCGGCGGTGGAGCCACGAACATGGGGGCCGCCATGGCCGGACGCAATGCTGCCAGGGCGGCGTGGCGGCGCCGTTCGCACGTATCGCAGTCCTTCACGTGCCGCAATATCCGCTTACGCAGCAGCGGTGACAGGGGTTGGTCTGCAGGTGAGACGATCGCGGCCAGCGTCTCGCAGTCCTTCCCGCGGGCCCGGTAGAGGACAAGTGCGGAGATGGCATCGGACAGACTTGCTCGTGCCCGGGACAGCTGCGCGTGCAGGACGTTGGGTTTGTTCCCCGTGATCTGACTCAGGCGCTCGACATCGAGATCGTGTTGTAAAGCCAGGGTCACGATGTCCCGATCCGCCGGGCTCATGGCTGCCATTGCCTGGCCGACCAGGCGTGCCGCTTCTTCGCGGCGCAGTCCGGCATCGAAGTCGACCGTGGTGTCAGGCATGTCGATCGTCTCGTCGGAGTCGCTGAAGCGTTTGCGGCCGCGCAGGGTTCGCAAGCATTCGTTGCGGGTGATGGCGTACAGCCACGGACGGAGTTTGGCCGGGTCGCGCAACTGCCCGATCGATCCCGACGCGACCAGCAGTGAATCGTGGACCACGTCCTGTGCAGTGGCCGGGTCGCGCAGCATCGTAAGGGCGTAGGTGTAGAGCTTCGCGGAGTACGCGTTGTAGACCGGGCCGAGGCCCTCCGCCGGATCTCGTACCAGGCCGGCAGCCAATTGCGCGTCGGTACTCATCTTGGTCACGGTAGTTGCTCCTCACGTCCACATGTATGTGAGTCAGCAGCAGTGCGTCCGCCAACACCTTTCGAGCCGTCGATTGGGGCCGATTGAAAACTCGTTGGAAAAAGTTGTTGGTCAGGTCCGGGGTGGCTGCTCCTACCTGTGTAACCCACAACGAAGGAGCACCTCATGAAGATCATCCCCGGCCTCATCGCAGCAGCGGTTCTCGCCAGCACCCCCGGCGTGGCGCTGGCTGACACCCCGGCCCCGGTTCCCAGCAAGGGGCCCGGCCAGATATCGGACACCCCGCTGAAGACGTCCAGCCACGCCATCACCGGCACCGGCGTCGAGTGGGGTCTGGACTGGTTCGACCTGCAGTTCGACGCCACCTTGAAGAACGCGGTATTGCAGATCTCCAAGAAGGCACCGACGCAGAACAAGCAAGGTGTCTACTCAATGGGCGCAGCGCAGCCCGTCGCACTCACCGGCAAGGGCGCAGGGAACCCGGACCCCAACAGCCTGGTCCTGCCCGGCCAGAAGTTCGCCTTCGCGCAGCGTGTTGAGGGCCTCGATCAGGGCACGACCTACCACTTCCTGATCAACCTGCCGGTGGGCGCCGGGTTCAAGCCGGTCCAGGTGGTGGGCAGCGTGCGCACCGAACACCACGGCGTTCACACCATCACGCGACGGACCACCGGACTCGATCTCGACTTCACCGCCAGCGGCGGATCGGCCACGGTCTCGGTGTCGAAGTCCTCGCAGATCGTGGGCAGCAAGCTCAAGGGCAGCACCGCGGTCGTCATCAAAGGAACGAAGCAGGGTGACAGCAACCGGTTCACCCACAGCTTCCAGAACCTGACCCCAGGTACGAAGTACTACGTGTTTGCTGTGGTCAACGGCGCCCAGACCACCCAGCGGCTGACTGAGACGAGCACAAAGAGCCAGCAAGTGGAGGTGACGGTGGAGAAGATCAAGGTCATCGACGATGCCGACAATGGCCTGCGCGGCAAGGGCGACCTGCTCTTCCAGGTCCGCGGCACGACTGCCCCGACCAAGAGCGGCGCTGGGGAAGCCACTACGGCGAGACGAAGATCGGCTCGGGACAGACGGTGAACCTGAAGGAATCGGCCGAAGCCCCGCGACACACCTTCACCACCAAGGGTTCCTCGTTCGCCGTTCAGGTGGAGGGAAGGGAGTCCGACTGGGTCGGCAAGTCAGCGCGTGAGTTCTGCGAGGAGAACTACTACCAGCCCGAACCAGAAGCACACTGCCCGCTGGCTGAACAAGGCGGACAGCGGCGTCAACTGCTACCAGTTCTCCTACGCCGAGACGGCTTTCGACCTCAAGCAGGGCAACGTGCAGACCAAGACGTTCACGGTCGCCCGCAGTCCGGAGTTGCGGTTCGAAGTCACCGTGAAGATGACGATGAAGGCGGCCTGAGTCGCACTTGAACCGTGATTCCCCGGCCGGCGACGGTCGGGGAATCACGCTGTTCGGCTCTGCCACGCTCACCTGAAATCGCTATCTTCGTGATCTAGAACGAGAGGACACCCTATGGCGGACGGCGAGCCAGTTGTGAACGGGCTGATGGCGGCGATCAGCAGCGGTGACCTCGATGCGATCAAGGAACTGCTGGACCCCGAACTCGTGAGCCACGGTGCGCTTGGCGATGTCCACGGTCCCGAGGGTTTCGTTCAAGTGATGATCTCCAACGTTCGCACCGCATACCCCGATGTACAGGTCCAGGCGGTTGGCGTGATTCAAGAAGGGGACATGATCTCCTGGCGGATCGAGGGCTCAGCGACCCACACGGGTCCATTTCTCGGCCTGGCTCCAACAGGCAAGCGGATCCGGATCAAGGGCATCCACCAGGCCCGGATCAGTAACGGAAGACTCGTCGAACACTGGCAGGGACCCGACATTCTCGCCATGCTCGTGGACATGGGCCGGGTGCCCTTCTGCTGACTGCCACACTCGATACCGCCAAGGAGTATGCATGAGTGACGTCTTGACCTCGCTACAGACCAGCCGCGCCTGGATCAATTACGCTCCCGCCCGACCATTCGATATGGTCATCGGCCAGCATCCCGCCACCGAGACGCAGCTGCGCAAGGAGCTTCAGTTCCTGTACGACCGCGGGTTTCGAGGGGTCGTGACGAACACGATGACGTACGGATGTGAGCACACACCGCGCATCGCAAAGGAGGTCGGTTTCGAGCATGTCATCGCGAAGCTCTGGTGGGCCAACGATGAGGTTCTCGAAGTGGAGAAGGCGAACCTCGCGTCAGAGATCGAGTCCGTCGACGCGATCGTGGTGGGGAACGAGACCGTGCACAAGGCGGTGGCCCGGGGGCAGGACGCGAAGGCTGCGGTGGCTCGCCTCAAGAGCGAGATCGAGCAGGTCCAGCAGCAGCACGGCAAGCCCGTGACAACTGGCCTACATCGTGACGACTGGGCGTCTCACCCGGAGATCGCCACCGAACTCGGGGACTTCGTATTCGCCAACCTGCAGCCCTGGTGGGTGCAGTTGCGCAACGATCCCGAGACCGCCGCGAAGTGGGTCGTCGACGTCATCCAGGTGATCCGCGATACGCCTAGCATGCCCAAGGACCGCGTCATCCTCATCCAGGAGGCGGCGTTCCCCAGTGGCTGCGTTCCACCGGAAGCAGCTCCCGGGGCGACGCCGGAGGCTCAGGCGGTCTTCTACCAACGACTCATCGAGACGGGCCAGCAGTTCGTCTATTCTTTCGCCTTCGATGCCTACTTCGCTGCGACAGGCTCGCCGCCCGGCGGCTTCGGTGGCTTGTGGGACGCGGACCTCAACCCCAAGCCGGCGGTCGGCGTCATCGACCTCGGGCGGTACTGACTCAGCCCACGTTGCGTGTCGTGCGTGTCAGTCGACAACGGTCTCGGCCGGTGAGATCCAGGTGATGCCCTTGAATCGGCCGTAGTCCCTGTCGAAGGAGACGATTCCGCAGTTGTGCTCGATGGCAAGGGCTGCCAGATGGGCGTCGTTGACCAGATTTCCAGCCGTCGTTGTCGTGAGTAACGACCGTAGGATCCCTGGGTGCTCGTGCCCGGGGTGGAGCACGACCGTTGGGGCGGCCGAGAGCCACGCATCGACCACGGCGAACGCCTGATCGCTGCTTAAAGGCTTCGGGAAGAGTCCTACGCGGGTCGCCAAGCGCAGGAATGCCAGCAGCGGTACCCATGCGAAGGCGACTGTCTCACTGCCGGATAGCGCGGAATCGAGCCATCGTTTTGCTGACACATGCTGGGCTGCGTCGACGTTCACGGCGTAGAGCAGGACGTTCGCGTCGACAAGGTTCACGCGCCCATCCGCATCTTGCGGATGAGTTCGTCATCCTCCATGTGACCCGCCAGGGCAACTGCCTTGTCCAGATTGATACCTGGTTGTCCCATGGAGAAGGTCGGCGTGACGAAAACTGTTCTGGCGCGGGGGTTAAGGCCATCTCGAATGGCTTGGTTGATGGCCTGCTTGAAAGAAATGCCCCTTTCTTCCATCAGGCGGCTGATCAGCGCTTGTGTGTCAGGGTCAAGGGTCACCGTGGTTCGCACCGCTGCATCATAGCATCAAAGTGGGTGATGCAATGATGCATTGAGTCCAGGCGGCAGGCTTTCAATTCGGCTCCCGAACCATAGAGTCACTGCCTCATCAGCTCCGAAACGTTGATTGTGATGGGGAAGGGTGCCTTCAATTCGAGAGGCTCGTCGCCCTGCGCCGTTGCTGTCTGTTGATAGCTTCCCGCGACCAAATCCAAAACGGTGAGGGACGGCAACGCTGGGTCCGCCAGCCAGTAGTGCGCAACGCCGGCCTCTTCGTACAGGCTGCGTTTACGCACCTCGTCGATCCGTGCGGTGGAAGGTGAGCGAACCTCCACGACCAGTAGCGGGGCCGTGGGCAGGTCGCGCTCTGTGAAGGACGCGCGCGGCGCGACGAGAATGTCCGGCTCGATCACGTTGGTCCCGAGGACCACGTCAAACGGCGCCATGATAACCCGCAGTTCAGTTCCGCTGCTGGCTGTGTGCAGCGCCCTAGCCAGAGCAAACGCGAGTGTCTGGTGAGCCAGCCCGGGCGCTGGCGTCATCACGAACGCACCATCGATGAGCTCGTGGCGCAGCCCGTCCTCAGGAAGGGCGTCGAGGTCCTCCCGGGTGAGCTCTCGTGCAGCCATGACTGACATCGTGCCTCCTTCGTTTTCACCAAGTCCAGTCTCTGTCAGGAGCGTCAGGCGTGAGTCCGGCTATCCACAGGCTGCTATCGCCCGACGGCCCGTATTGCAGGAGTATCTGGCGTACCCCGCCGCAGCGAGCGCAGCCGAGGCTGTGACGCTCAAGGTGATCGCCACGGTCGTGCCGAGGGTCCACGCCCTTGGACGGCGGGTGACAGGTTCGATCAGATGTCCCACGATGCTCGCCATCCCGATGGCGCAGGCGAGCGCTGCTGGGCCAGGTCGACCATCGCAGGCCTGCCTCGCCGCGAGCAGTGCTGTCAGGGGCATGAACCAGGGCGGGGCAATGCCAGCACCCCAACCGATCACAAGCGCAGTTGGCACCGACAGCGGGACCGTTATGGCCAACGGTTCGCCCGGGATGTTGTCACGAATCGACACGTAGCTGCCCAGAGTGGTCGATGCTGCGTAGGCCAGTGCGGTTCCGAATAGGAAGTCTCGACTGCCGGTGGCTGACATGGCTGTTCCGGTCGCCAGGCTAGACGGAGCGCGCAACATCGTGGTCAGGCGCAGGTGTGGGGATTGCGTTCGACGGGTTCCCCCGGCGAGCCATGGCGATTCCTGCGAAGACCAACCAGAGCAGGGCAAAAAGGAAGAACGGCGCGCCGCCCGAGGCGGCGAGCCCGACTCCGACCAGTAGTAGGGGTGCAGTCACTGCCGCCCACCAACCGATCCAGCGGGAAAGGCATCGGGTCGACAGGATCACGGCAGCGGCGGCCGCGAGCATGCCGGCATCCAGGGCCCAGGTGATCACGAACGCGAAGCCGTTCATGTCGACCAAAGTCGCAGCCAGGTCATCGGGAATAGTTTCTGCGCGCCAGGCCAAGGCCAGGACCGGGGCCCCTGAACCCCACTTGACGGCTCCGGAGAGCAACCCGAAACTCAATACCGCAGCCGGCAGCCAGGTGCCTACGCGTTCGGAGCGGTGCAATGACCAAGCCAGTGTCGCGACGAACACGACAAAGGCCAGCAGCCCGACTAGTTCGACCATCCAGGCCAAGCCCGCGCCCAGGGTTGGGGGATTAGCGCGCCACCACGCGCCGATGGCCGAAGGGCTCGAGGCCGAGTCGGGAGAGTCTGCGCCCAGCACATCGTTGCCGACGATGACCAAGAGCACGTAGAGGGGTCCGCACAAAGCGCCGAAGCGATAGAGGTTCTTGTTCATGTTTGACATCGTCGTCCCGCCCCCTGGTTCCAGGAACTGCCCAGAGATGGATCTTGTTCCCCCTTCTGGTGGGGGAGAACAGGTAGGGATGTCCACCCACAGAACTATGGTCACCGCACGGGGTAGGGCGTACCTTGCTGAGCATGATGCGCAGCCCTCGCACCCGCGACCTGCTCCTGGCGCTGGTCGTTCTCCTCGGGTCGGTAGTCGAGGTATTGGGCTCGGGTTGGCCGATCTGGTTGGTGCTCCCCGCGGCGCTGGCGGCCATCGCGCTGTTCTGGCGATGCAGCGCACCGATATCGGTGGCGGCGGTCATCGTCGTGAGTGCCACGCTTGTGGCGGTGGTGCTCGCGCCGGCTCAGGGGTCGTTCTTCGGGTTCGTCGCAATGGTGATCTCGCTGTATTCGGTCGGCGTATACGAGTCGCGGCAAACCGGGCTCAAGGTCCTGGTGGTGGCGATCACCGCCATTGCGGCCATAGGCCTGGCAACCAGTGCCATGGTCGAAGGGGTGAACCTCGGTGACTGGATCCCCATCGGAGTGTGGCTGTCACTGGCGTGGATCCTCGGCGCTGAGGTCCGCCGGAGTCGGATGCGCAACGACCAGCTGCGTCTGCTTAACCAGCAGTTGGCAGACGAACGCGACGCCCGGGCACGCGAGGCAGTGTCTGTGGAACGATCGCGCCTCGCACGCGAGCTTCATGATGTCGTGGCCCACAACGTGAGCTTGATGGCGGTCCAGGCGGAGGGCGCGGGTCGAGTGCTGAAGGGGGATCAAGCACAGGTCCGAGCCGCCCTGGCCGCCATTGCGACCACGGGTCGGGACACGATCGAGGAGTTGCGCAGGTTGCTCGGCATCCTGCGCGCAGATGGAGCGGAGACCGGACTTGTTCCACAGCCGGGGTTGGCCGACCTTGACCCGCTGCTCGATCGTGTCCGCAGCTCCGGCCTGGCGGTCGACCTGACCGTCATCGGAGAGCCCATCGCTCTGTCGGCGGGGGCGCAACTGTCCGCCTACCGAATCGTTCAGGAAGCGCTGACCAACACCCTCAAGCACGCCGACGCCTCCTACGTCTCGGTGGACCTGCGCTACTCGCCGGGGGCGGTGGAGGTCAGGGTGGCTGACAATGGGCAAGCCCACGATCCCGGTGTCGGCACTGGCCAGGGATTGGTGGGCCTGCGCGAGCGGGTCGCCCTCTACGGCGGCTCCCTGACTGCAGGCCGGGACCTGACCGGCTACACCGTCCACGCGTTCCTGCCGCTGGGAAATGCGCAGTGATCCGAGTCCTCGTCGTGGACGACCAAGACCTCGTGCGTGCCGGACTCCGGATGATCTTGCAGGCCGAACCCGACATCGCCGTGGTTGGCGAAGCCGCCGATGGTCAAACCGCCGTGGATCTCGTCGTCGCACTAGACCCGGATGTGGTGCTCATGGATGTGCGGATGCCCCGGATGAGTGGGCTTGAGGCGACCCGCCGACTCACCGAACTCGGCTGCACCGCGCGGGTGTTGGTCTTAACCACCTTCGACCTGGACGAGTACGTCTTTGAGGCGCTGCGCGGAGGCGCCGCCGGATTCCTGCTCAAGACCTCCCCGGCCGATCAACTGATCAACGGCATCCGGGCGGTCGCCGCGGGGGACGGGCTGCTGGCTCCCTCCGTCACACGTCGGCTGATCGAGCAGTTTGCCCGCCAACCGGCAGTGCCTGACACCCGGGCAACGGGCACGCTCACCACGCGCGAGCTGGAGGTCCTCACCCTTCTGGCTAGGGGTTTGAACAACTCTGAGATCGCCTCATCCCTGCACATCGAAGCCTCCACTGTGAAGTCCCACGTCGCCAATATCCTGGCCAAGCTGGGGCTGCGTGATCGGACCCAGGCCGTGGTCCTCGCGTACGAGTCAGGCCTGATCCGCCCAACCGGATCGTGAGGTGCGCCATTGCGCGATCAGTTCGGGTGGAGCCTCCTTGTAAAGAGGACTGTGTGGGTCAGCGAGGCCCGGCTGCGCCTCGGGGGAACGACCGGACACATCCCTCCGGCGTGCGACTCCCTGTCACGAGGCCAGCAGCGCCCGGTTTGTGGCAGACGTGGACAGGGACCGTCCTGCTAGCGTGTGCAGCCGGCGGGACACGCTGAAGCCAGCTTGCGGCGGCAGTTCGACGGTCCTGCGGGATAGGTGAACCATGAAGACTCCCATCACCAAGTTGGTCGCCGGACTCGCAGCTGCGGTTGTTCTGACATCCGTCTCTGGAACTAGTCCGGCCCTTTCGGCTCCCGAGCCCGCCGACCCCGTCAACCCGCCGACTTCCATCGGGCCCAGCGTGGCGGACATCAGCGTTGCTGTCCGCGACCTGGGTGTGCAGTCGTCCGAGGCTCCCACACCAAGCACCGTGGGCTCCCGGATCAACCCACAACCGGAACGACGCGGTGAAGCGGGCCCTTCGAACGAGAGGACTCGGCGCATCCCAAAGGTGACTGATGCCGCGAAGGGGCGCACCCCGACACCGGACCTGGTTTTCGACGGCACCGGGAACCCGCGGCGTGCAACGGATGCACCCCGCCGGACACCACCGGTGACGTCGGGCCGAACCACTACATCCAGATGGTCAACGCCACCAAGGTGGCCATCTTCAACAAGAGCGGAGTGTTGCAGACACCGGCCTTCAACTTGAGCAGCCTCTTCGCCCCTGGTGTGTGCAGACCGGACCGCGGCGATCCGCAGGTTGTTTACGACCCGCTGGCCGACCGATGGGTCCTCAGTCAGTTCCAGAGCGCTCCGAACACCCTGTGCTTCGCGGTGTCTCAGACCCCTGATCCGCTCGGCAGCTACTACCTGTACTCCTTCGCCACACCGGAGTTCCCCGACTACTTCAAGTTGGGCGTGTGGCCGTCCGGCTATTACGTCGGCAGCAACGAGTCGACCTACACGGCATACGCGTTCGACCGCGCCAAGATGCTGCTCGGACAGCCCGCGACATCCATTCGGGTGCCGGGCCAGACCAACTTCATGCTGCCCGCCGATGTCGACGGCACCGGGGTGCCGAGTGCCGTCGGGGGACTGTTCTACACCTTCAAGGACGACGCCTACCACGGAGGCAACGACCGTCTTGAGATGTTCGAGTTCACGCCTGATTTCGTCACGCCGGCCAACACCACCTTCACGACGATCGCGACGATCCCGATCGATCCGTTCGACTACACGGTGTGCGGCTTCTTCGATTTGAACTGTATCCCGCAGGGAGGCACATCCCAGAAGGTCGACCCGGTCAGTGAGTGGCCCATGCAGCGATTCGCGTACCGCCGGCTGGCGGGGCGAGAGACGCTGGTTGGCAACTTCACTGTTGGTGGTGGGTCAGGCACTGCGGGTGCAGCGATCCGATGGTTCGAACTCGACGACACCGGCTCGGGCTGGGCCCTGACCCAGGAGGGGACCCACGATCCCGGTGACGGACTCGACCGTTGGATGGGCTCGATCGCCATGGATGCCAACGGCAACATCGCCTTGGGCTATTCAGCATCAAGCCCCACAGAGTTCCCGAGCCTGCGGTACGCCATCAGGAACCCAACGGATCCGCCCGGCACGCTGCAGGCCGAACAGGTGATGCAGGCGGGTGGCGGATCGCAGACAGGTTCGAACCGCTGGGGTGACTACACGGCGATGTCAGTCGACCCGGCCGACGAGCAGGCCTTCTGGTACACCGGGCAGTACTACGCGACCACTTCGCAGAGAAACTGGAGCACAGCCATTGGAACCTTCACCGAGCCCGCGCCGCAGGTGATCTCCTTCCCGCAGCCGCCGGATGTGTCGCTGGGTGCGGGGTCTGTGACGGTGAGCGCCACGGGCGGGGCGTCGGGTAATCCGGTGACTTTCTCCTCGGCGACGCCTGGGGTGTGCACCACGGCGGGCCCGGACGGTGCGACCGTGAATCTTGCGTGCTGCGGGGACGTGCACGCTGCGCGCGGATCAGGCCGGAAACGCCAACTACAAGGCTGCCGCTCAGGTCCAACGGTCCTTCCAGGTCACCCCAGGCGCACAGGTGATCTCCTTCGCGCAGCCGCCGGATGTGTCGCTGGGTGTCGGGTCTGTGACGGTGAGCGCCACGGGCGGGGCGTCGGGTAATCCGGTGACTTTCTCCTCGGCGACGCCGGGGGTCTGCACCACTGCGGGCGCGACCGTGAGTCTTGTGGCTGCGGGGACGTGCACGCTGCTCGCGGATCAGGCCGGCAACGCCAACTACACCGCTGCCGCGCAGGTCCAACGGTCGTTCCAGGTGACCCCTGTCGGCCCAGTCGGCCCGATCAAGCAGCGGCCCCTCGACAAGTGCGTCGTGGTTCCGCGACAGATTCCGCTGCGCGGTACGACGAAGCTGATGAAGAAGAACTGCATCACCAACGCTGGGCAGAAGGTGCGTGTCAGCGGTGTCGGGTTCGCTCGCGGGATCGCCGGGAACCCTCGGCGAAGTGCGGTATTGGAAGGTCATACGCCAGCCAAACGGTGCCGTATTCCTGCAGACGCGGGGCTACCCCTTGCGGTTGCGGATCAGGTGGTTCGCGCCTGCTCGCGGCAACTACCTCGCGTACAAGCGAATCGAGACGTACCGGACGGCTAGGTAGCCGTTCGGGGTTTCGGGCGAGGTTCGGGGCATCGGACCGTATGCTTGCGCGATGCGCATCGTGATCCTCGGAGCCGGCTTCGGTGGCTTGGAAGTTTCGACCCTGCTGTCAGAGGAGTTCGGCGACGATGTCGACGTCGTGCTGATCGACAAGGGTGAGGGATTCGTCTTCGGCTTCTCGAAACTGGACGTCATGTTCGGCTACACCGACGCAGCGCATGTCCTGCACCGATTCGACGATGTCGTCAAGCCGGGTGTGCGGTTCGTCCGCGCCGAAGTGACGGCGATCGATCCGGTCGCAAAGGTGGTGAGTACCGACGCGGGCACGTTCGAAGCAGACATCCTGGTCGTCGCGCTCGGCGCCGATCTCCACCCGCAGGACACGCCGGGACTGCTCGAAGGCGGCTACGAGTTCTACACCGTGCCAGGAGCCTTCGCCTTGCGCGATGTCCTCGACCGGTTCGAGGGCGGCCGGGTCCTCGTGGGCGTGACGTCGACTCCGTTCAAGTGCCCGCCGGCGCCGAGTGAAACCACCCTCTTGGTCAACGACTTCCTCCAGGCTCGCGGCTTGAGGGAGTGCTCCGAGGTGTCGTTGGTGATGCCGCTGCCGGTTCCGATCCCGCCCTCTCCGCAGGCGTCGGAGGCGATTCTGGCCGCGTTCGAGCAGCGGGGGATCAACTGGCACCCGAACAAATTGGTGCGCGCTCTGGATCCCGACCGCAAGGTGGCGGTGCTCAGCGACGGCTCGGAGTTGGGCTACGACCTGTTCCTCGGGGTGCCTGTGCATCGGGCACCGGCCGTGGTAGTCGACTCGGGGTTGACGCAGGACGGCTGGATCCCCGTGGATCCGCTGACCCTGCAGACCAAGTTCGCGGGGGTGTACGCGGTCGGCGACGTCACGAGCGTCGGCACACCCAAGGCCGGGGTGTTCGCCGAAGGTCAGGCATCGGTGGTGGCGGCGGGGATCATCGCGATCTTGCGCAACGACACGACCGATCACACCTATGACGGTCACGGGATCTGCTACATGGAGTTCGGCGGCCACGAGATCGCCAAGATCGACGTGACCTTCCTCAGCGGTGCGCGTCCCGCGGGTTCGCTGGAAGGCCCCGATGCCAACCTCGCCGCGGACAAGTCCGCCTTCGGTACCGAACGCATCCAGCGCTGGTTCGGCAAGGCCTGGACGGGCATCGACGCCTGAGTCGGGGCGTTCCGCGCCGCGTGCAAGTCTGATCGAAAGGGCCATAGCGCCGCGGCGCAGACGGGCATACGTTCGGAAAGTGAAGGCCTACCCGCGATCGCTGTTCAGCGTCGCTATTGCCCTGTCCGCTCTCGGTCTTGCCAGCCCGGCGGGGGCTGCGCCCGACGGAGGCTACAAGGTGACGATGTTCCACGAGGATGAGATAGTCGCGGAGTTCACCACAGCCAAATGCCGGAAGGCGCGGGGCGGGTTCTACGCCCGGACGCCGGTGGTGAACGGATATCGGCTCTTCGTGACCATCGACGATTTCAGCGGATTCCACTCATACGATCTCGTGCTCGGCAAGGACGCCGACCCGTACGTTGTCGTCCTCCTGAACGGTGAAGCCGCCTACAGCAACCTCTACGTGCCGCCGTTCCCTGTCCCCGGATTCGGTCAGGTCAACTTCCGCTCGAAAGGGCAAGCTCATGGGCGTCGGCTTCCAGCCGACCTTCAACCGGGCAGGCACCGACGGGGTCGTCTTCGCCGGCGGTGTGAAATGTCAGTACCCGAAGAAGGGTAAGTAGGTAGCGAGGCGCAGGCCCATAGCTAGCGTCTCAGCGTCGAGTGACCACTGCTTGGGACCGTTCTCGCAGTGTCGTGCTCTGGTCCCCGGAGGTCAGCAGTGTGACGTTTGCGACGATGCGAAGCCGTCCATCTGCGCGGTTGGGCAACCGCCATCGCACGACCTTGCCACGACCCGGCGAACGTAGACCCACAGCCTTGCGCGCGATCAGTTGCTGACCTTGGAAAGCCTGCAGAACTACTCCTGCCGACGAAGGAGTGCTCGGTCGCTTCACGCGTAAGCGCAATGACACTCGCTTGCCCTTGAGATCGGGTTTGCCAATGAGCAGGCGCGTGCGTGACGTCGACTTGTCGGTCAGCGTCCGGACCTTGCGCTTATCGCCGGACACGACCACGACACGCACGCGGTCCAACGAACCCCAGTCGACCGGCCTGGCTCGCACCACTGCATCGCGGCCAATGAGCACGGGTGCGGACGTGAATCGGTCCGTGCCGCGGCGGTTGGTTTCAGCCAGATGCAGACGGATCCGCGTCGCGCCGCCCTCGTGGCGATACACGACTGTGCGGCCCTTGAACGTCGCCGAGTCCTGTCCGTCCTTGAAGCCGCGGGTCTCGATCTGCGCCGACCGATCGCCGGCGGCCATATCCATCAAAAGGGGCCGGTCCATTCCGCTGGCGAAGCGCACGGATCCCTCGTCTGCACTCACGCGGTCCTCCACCCCCGCGCGCGTTGGCACATCCCGCACACCGGCCACAAACCCATCGCCGGTCGTGACCTGCGAGTACTTTCCCGTGGTCAGGCCCACTACCGAGTGCGAGATCAGCTGGCCGGGCGGGGCGACCAGGAAGCCGCCGGAGCCAGGCGCGGCGGCGCTGTCCTGAACCGGGACGAACTGTGCGCTGGGGTCGGTGAGGCGCGCCGCTCCGCCGGGCGCTCCGAAGATGGTGATGCTCTGCAAAGCGTTGAGTCCCGGCAGGCTCGGATCGTCGGGGATCAGACTCAGCGGAACGGTGAAGATATCGCTGTCGCCGCCGGACCAGGTCTCGTCTCCCACCGGGAACTCCCAGCGCGACTTCGCGGCATTGATCCTGATCGCGCTGCGCTCGATCTCGAGGTTGTAGTGACCGTCGGCATTGCTGTCCTCGCCCGGCGTGAATTGCTGGTTGTTGTCGTAGACGTAGACCACCGTCGAGCCGTCGGGCACGTTCTCGATGTCGTAGGCAGTCACCACGTGGCCGCTGAAGCCGTTCTGCATCGAGACTCCGGGGTAGCGTCCAGCGGCGAGCTCGCTGCTGATCCGGTCCAACTGGATGGCGATGCTGCGCTCCCGGCCCAGATAGCCGCTCAGGAACTCCGCAGTGCCCTGCCCGGCGTGGCGGCCGTCCAGCCAGGTGGAAAGTGCGGAGTTCGGGCCGGTGGCCGAAGGCTAGGCGAACGGGTGGTCCACGCCGGGGGCGAACTTGCTGTAGCGGACCTTGCTCGCAAGCAGTTCCTGAACCGTTCGGCTGATCCCGAAGCAGTGGCCGCCCGACGCCTTGAGGGCGAGGTTGAGGACACCCCACACCACGTACGCGACCGGGTCCGGCACTCCGGTCGGTACCGGACAGGAGTAGAACGGCCAGCACGGATTCACCTCGATGAACATGTCGCGAACACCCACCAGGTCGGTCAGTTCCCCGAAGGACAGCCATCCGTAGCCGTAGTTGTCGAATGCGAAACCGTGGGTGTTGCGCACGGTCTTGACCTGTAGGGCGTTATTGGTCTGGAACGCCGGGCCCGTGGTCGGGATGACGGTTACAGGGCCGCTGGTCGCGGCGCGTGGGATGCGGAACGTGAAGCTGCGTCCGTCCGCGGCCACCTCGACCGGCACCTCCGCCCGGTTGTTCCCCACACGCACCGTGGTGCCCGGGCAGAACCCGCTGCCCGTGACCTCGATCCGCTCACCGGGCTGCCGCAGACGCGGGGCCCAGCCGGTGGTCTGAGTCAGCGTCGCCGCACTCGGGGCATCGCCGACTGGCAGTTGCAGGAAGCGCGACGGTACGCCGGGACTGGTGGCGGTGAGCAGGACGGTGCGGTTGCCCAGCGCCGCGGTGCGGGTCAGGCGCAGAGTCCGTTCTGCGATGAGTCCACCGCTCGGAGCGATCGTGCCCGAGGGCAGGATCTCGGTGGCCTGCCCGTTCCCGGCGGCGGTGAGCGTCACCGTGCCGGCGAATTCGAGGCTGCGTTGGATGCGCACGGTGATATCGGTCGGGGCGCACAAGCCGACCCGGAACGCTGGGCCTCCGACGACGGACAACTCGAAGTTGGAACGCACGGTCAGAAGGGTCGTTACGGTGCGCAAACCAGGCGCGACGTTGGCATTCGATTGCGGATCCGCTGTGATTGTGAGCTCCGCTGGCTGTTCGAAGGCGGGGGCGTCGTCCGTGGCCGTCAGCCGCAGCGTTGTCGTCGACGCAGTTCCTGTCACGGGGTTGGGCAGGAACTGCGCCGAGACTCCCGCCGGCAGGCCGGACACCGACATCGTCGCCGACCCGTTCGAGCCGTTGAGCCGGGTCAACTCCACCGGGATGTCCAGGGTTTCGCCCTGCAGAAGCCGGTGTACCACTGAGGGCGCTGAGAGGCTCAGGTCCGGCAACGAGTTGTCCGGGAACTGAAGAGTCAGGTCGTCGAAGCCGAGCGTCGAATTCGTCGCGCCAGGCCCGGTTGCGGTCAGCACGAAGCGAGCGATGTCCGGTGCAGCACTGTTCACGGTTAGTGCGGACGTGAACCCAGCTGACGAGACCGGCACCGTGACCGAACCCACCTGCGTGTTGTTGGCGCGGTAGGCAGTCAGTTGGGCAGACGTCGATTGCGGGGAGGCGGTGAACAGTCCCGCGTACAGCGTGACAGCCGATGCCGTGCGGGTCAGCCGTCCGGTCATCAAGGGGGTCGCGAACTCGCATCCACCTCCGGTCTCGGGCGCGCACACGTCATACCCCACGTCGGCGGCCACCGTCCCTGAGCGGGCCTGCCCGGGGGCGGAGCGCCGGTACGGCCGGAAGCCGGGGTCAGCGGCGAGGAACTGTACGAAGGCCGAGGCGAGGTACTGGGTGGTCACAGGTGTGCCCAAGGCAGGACCGGACTCGAAGTCGACCGTGATCGTGTCCGCGGCTCGTGCCGGACCGGCGATCTGCAGCGAGGCGACCATCGCGACCGCTAGGAGAGCGCCGGCCCACCGACTGGTGGGTCGTGACGATGTCGCCGCTCGTGCCATCCGACCTGCCCTCACGACTGCCTACTTGCCGCAGTCGACTGTGCGAAAGTACGCCGCCTCCGAGAAGGGGTCAATACCGAGAACGGGTTGAGTCAACTGGTCCGCACCCTCATAGTGCGCAACGGGTGCGATGCATTCGCGCAACCTTGACCTCACAGAACAGTTCCGGCGTACGGTGATCCGCATGAGGCGACTCGTGACAATTGGGGTAAGTGTCGCAATAGCGACGCTCGGGGTCCAACCTGCAATGGCTGACACGTCCACGACCACGTGGGGATCTGCCACCAACCTGTCCACTGTCGGCTACGACGTCACGTTCCCGGTCGTCGCGGTATCCGGCGATGCCTCACGCGCAGTTGCCTTGTTCACCCACGATCAGGGAGCCTCCAGCGCCCAGACCCTGGCCAGCACCTACTCGGCGACCGGCTGGGAGCAACATGCCGTGGGCGCAACCGCGTGGCCGATAGGCAACCAGCGAGTGGTCATGTCAGCTGACGGTTCGAAGGCGGTCGGCGTGCAGAATGCAGGCACTATCAACGGATTCGCAGTCATCACTTCCACACTCTGGGACGGACAGAGTTGGTCGGCACCCATCGTCCGTACTGCCACCAACTCCAACGCAGACGGCCCCGCCCTGGCGGGTTCAGACACTCTCTCCGCAGGCACTTTGGCCTACCTATCGGGGCCCCTCGCCAGCCGCGTGGTCAACTACATTCGCTGGAGCGGCGGCACATGGACCAGCCCCACGCCGTTGTCGGGGGCTGGCGCGTTTGCCCCGAGCATCGATGTCTCAGCGGATGGTTCGCAAACCGTCCTCACCTGGCGGCTGGTGCTGTTGGGCCAGAGCTATATACAGACCCGGACGCTGAACAACAACGCCACGTCCGCAGTATCCACGATCGCGTCGGGAGTCAGTGAAGTCGAACCGCGCGTGTCAGCCTCGGCCGATGGCTCGACGGCCTTTGTCGTGTGGCTCGAACCGTCCGGACCCAACCGCCTGATCCGCTCCAGCAGGCTGTCCGGCGGCACTTGGTCACCGCCGGTCACGGTCTCGACGGCCGGTCCGTCGGCCGGTCCTCCGCGTATCTTGACGTCGGCCGATGGCAGTCGGGCCACTGCAGCCTGGGTGGATGGCAATGCCATCAGAAGTGCGACCTGGCAGGGGGCCTGGAGTGGCGCGGCGACGGTGGCAGACGAGGGGAACACCCTGGGCGGTCTCGAGATCGCAGGTTCGGCGGATGCTTCCGTCGTCACTGCGGTGTGGTCGGGACTGCAGGACACCTTCTGGCGGGTTCGATCCAGCACCAGGGCCGCTGACCAGTGGTCCGCACCCGTCACCTTGAGCAAGCCAAGCACCAACGGTTTGGCAGCGAACATCGACTCATCCGCAGATGGCCTGACCACGTTTGCGGTGTGGCACGAGGGAATTTCCGGCCAGCCGAAGACCGTTCGATCGGCACGTGCCAGCACGTCCATCGTCCCCGGCCCGAACCCGGATCCCACAACGCCGGTCGTGCCCGACCCCGAGCCGGCGAAGACGACGATCAGCGGCTGGCCCAAGCGCATTCAGGCCAAGAAGCGCAAGGTGACGGTGAAAGCCAGCGTGACCCCGGGGTTGTCCCGCCAGGTGGTCCTGCAGTCGAAGAAGTGCCGGAAGAAGAAATGCCCGTGGCGCACTGGCAAGTCCAAGAACGCCGGACCGCAAGCCACTGCGACTGTGCGTTTCAAGATCAAGGCCGTCCCCGGGAGGCGCTACCGGCTCTCGGTGCCCGCCACCTCGACCGCGACGGCCGCCGAGGGGCGGGCCGCGAAGGTGGTGGCTGTTAGAGAGGCAGCTCGCCGCAGTTGACGGCGTTTCTGTCGGGGAGTCGTTGTCCGCGATGGCGCTCGGTTCGCCGCTCAGGATCTGCTGATGCCGACGGCGCTCAGCCTGCAGCGAGGGTCGCCGGATTGAGGGTGACGGGATACGGACAGGTGTCGCAGACCGTCGTCTGGCAGGGCGTCGAGGTCAGCTCGGGTGAGCACGTCGCCGCTAGCCACGAGAGCCATGGTGCCTCCTTCGGATCCACCCGTCCAGTCTGCGGTCAGTCACAGACAAGCTGCGCTGGTTGTCCACAGAGGTGATGAGCTTCGCGAGCGAAGGGTTGCTTGGAAACTCCTGAGAGTTGTTGTGCCGCCAGTTCCGCCGCAGGAAGATCGAGCCGGAAGTCAGAGAATGAGCGCAGGTTTTCAGGTTCGGTGGCCGCGGGACGGTGGCCCGCCGCGGGTGACGCTGTTGTGGGGAGGCGATGCTGAAAACAGGCAACTCAGTTGTCGTTCTGCAACATCGGGCTGGCGGTCGCGTTTTCCTGCTTTGAATGAAGGGGTGGTCTGGGCTCGCAAGATCGCGGTGCACCGGCCGTGAATGTCCCTCCGAGAGCAGGAGCGCGATCAATGAGCCAACATGCACGAATCACTCTAATTGGCGTGCTCGTTCTCCTCGGCGCGTTGTTCACTGGCCAGCATCCCGCGACAGTGTCAAACGTGTCGGTGCTTGGCAGCACTTTGCCGGGTGAGTCTCCTCAGGACGTCGCAATCGACGCATCGGGCAACGTCTACACAGCGAACACCGATACCGATAACACCGCCGAACTCGATGCGGGCGTCGCTGGCTTGCACTTTCTCATTGGCGGCGGGCAGGTGGTCCACGTACTGCACAAGATCGAGGGTGGTGAGCCCGCAGGTCGCGACGCGAGGTGACACGGGTCCCGGGGTAGGCCGACGTGTCCGGATCTGCAGGCTGATCATGGGGGCCGACATGCTGCCCAGCACGGGACCCGTCGGGATCGCGCGATGGGCCTGCAGAAACGGACAGTGCGACTGCGGTTCTGGCTCGACGATCTTGCCAGCCCCTCCGTTCCCGGTCACTTTCGTGAAGATGCTCGCCCGGATCCCCGCATGTCTGCGGTGCTCAGGGATCATCCAGGCCGGTGAGGTAGATCCGCCCGCACGGCTGGTCCATTCCGCTGGCGGAGGGCGGGGTTGGTTGGCGTCTTAGGCGGTGACGGTATCGGCACAGAACGCCAGGTCGACTGGCTCGGCGGCATCCGGGGAAACGGCATTACCGGTCCGGCCCCGAACCCAGCAGGCGCGCTGAACGGAGGGCCATCGAAACGGATCTCTGCCAAGCCAGATCGGGGTGTCAGCCCGGCTTGCGGTCCTCTTTGTTCACCCACACCCCACCTTTGACCCCGCGGCTAGTGTCACTGATGATCCCGCGGGTCCGTGCCTTGTGCACCCAGCTGGCGATCGTGCTGGGGCTGACTTGATGGGCGGTGGCCATTTCTCTCACATAGCCCCGGCCATACTCCAGGTACTCGCGCGCAATGTCCTCGAGGAATTCGTCTGAGAGGCGCCGACCCTCGGTCTTCTCGACGATTGAGGCCTCCGGGTAGCCGGTGACCGGGAAACTCCCAGGTGTACGGGTCCTGGCCACGAGCCACGAGTCTCGGGGACGATCCGGGTGACCACATCCAACGGTGTGTACCAGCGGAACTCGCGCTGCAGTCTCACCAGATCGAGGCCCTCGTCAGAGCCCATCGCGAGGTTCTTCACGACGGGAGCGTTCTCGTGCAGTCCGATCTCGGCCAGCACCCACCAGAGCAGGCGATCGCTGTGTGCGTCCATCTCCAGGATGTCGAGGGTGACCGGCAAGTCCACCACCGCCCCCGATTCGCAGAGCCAGGGTGTGGAGTTGCCGATCCCAAGATGCAGCCGGACGAGACCCCCGGCGGCCGGTCGCGCAGCCACGTCGGTGGTCCAGGAAACACTCGGACAGCCTATCCGCGCGGAGATCAACTGGGTCTTCACCGACGACGCCATGTTCGGACAAAACACACTTGTCGGGCAAGCATGCATAGTTGCTCACTACGGGTGGGCCAGTCGGCTGGACATGTCGAAAGGTGATTGTGCCTGGGAGGGTGCGGGGCATACGAGCGATTTCGTGGTGTCCCGTCGACGAACACCATCGAGGAAGGAGGGGTCATGTCCAGAGTAGGAAGACTCGTACTCGCTGCAATGGTGGTGCTCGGTGTCTCTGGGTTGGGTCCCGTCGCCCCCGCGAGTGCGGTGGGCAACACCTATACGGTGACCAGCGATCTCGGATGTCAGGCGGTGGGCAGTTTCGAGTGGGCGGTCCAACAGGCCAATGCTCACCCCGGCAAGGACACGATCGAGTTCACCCCAGGTCTGTTGGTCGACTTCAATGTCTGCAAACGGGTCAACGGTCTGCCTTATGGGGTTAACGCTACCGAGTCGGTGGACATCAAGGGCAACGGTGCTTTCATCGATGGCCAGCAGATGTGGGCCGACTCGACCGGGCAGGTGAACCCCTCGGGGAAATGCCCAGCAAACACGGCGGGGTCGGTCCTGATTGCTGTCTCACCCGGATTCCTGGAGATCGGGACTCTGGGAGCGGACAACACGGGTATCGAAGTCACGATCGACCAGATGTTCTTCGACCGGCTCCCCGGCCTCTTCAAGGTTGAGAGGAACGCATCCCTATCGGTCGCAGACTCGACGGCATCGCGGATCGTGGACACCCTCGTAGGCTGCAACCGCCCCTTGATCGACGCCGCCGAGGGAGCCGATGTGACTCTGCGCCAGTTCGGCCTCAACAGCAGTTCGGTGCCCGAGGGCATCACGCAGGAGTTCAACAGCGCCGCTATGGTCCGAGGAGCCGGAGGGGATCTGATTCTCGACCGCGTCACGTTCGAAACCAACGATGGCGGCTGGGCGGTGCAATGGGGCGACAACGGCACCGGCACCGCGAAGATCGTCAGCAGCAAGTTCTTCGAGTCCGGCGGATTCTCGCTGGCTACCGCGTCGTCGCAGATCGTCAACAGCGCGATGGTGGTCGAGTCACGGCAGGTGACTGACCGCGCCCTGAACTTCGCTGGAACCGCCACCACGACGGCCAGCACGTTCGTGTGGCGGTGGCCGATCTGTGACGGGCCGCCGCCCTTCACGCTGTGCAGTGGCACGTCGTCGATGGGCTTCGGCACCCGCAACACCGGCAAGTGGGTGTTCGCTTCCACAGCGATCGGCGCCGGCGAGGACTACCCCGACGGTGGGCCGATCCTCTTCAACGGCACGGCGTTCCCTGATGCCACCGCCTTCACCTCGGATGCTGACACCTGGGTGCAGAAGACGGTCAAGCAGGACGATGCCGCTATTGCAGCGATCCTGCCGAACGCGATGACAGGTTTCCCGGGACTCGACCCGACTATCTCCCTGATCGGTCCCATCGCGAGCATCTCTCCGCTGATCCTGTCCCTGAGCGACCCGGGCAAACTGCTGGACGTCGTGCCGAACGCCACCTGCGCCGGTGCCAACAAGGTGGTCAACCCGATCGACGCGTCGTGCATCACGCAGGACGTGTTGGGCAATGCCCGTTGGGACACCGGTGGTGCTCGAAATATCGGTGCGGTGCAGACCTTCCAGCCGTACCTCATGGTGACCTCGACTGGAGACGGAACTGTGGATCTGGGGTGGAACCGTCCCCAGAACCCCGCTGGGGGCACGGTCAACGGCTACGTGATCGGCTACAAGATCGACGGCTCGGCGGACCCACTCACCTATGTGAACGTGGTCGGCGCCACGACGCTCAGCACGACGATCACAGGACTCACCAATGGCATCCCGTACGACTTTGTGGTGGCAGCCTTCGGAACCAACGTTGCATCAATTCCGCCCAGCAATCATGCCGTCGGCACTCCCTATGCAGGAGTCGGAGCGCCCGATCCCGCTGCAACGCCAGGCGATGCCCAAGTCCAGGTCTTCTGGACAGAACCGCCTGCTGGGGGACACCCAGGGCCGCTCTCGTACTCGGTCGTCTACCGGCCAAAGGGGAGCCAGCAATGGATCGTGGGACCGTCGAACCTGTCGGGACGAACGACCCTGATCCCGGAGCTGACGAACGGCACCGAGTACGAGTTCGGGGTGTTCGCCACATCCACGGATGGCACGTCGAGTCTGATCGGCATCACGACTGCTACACCGGCCGGACCGACCCCAACTCCGACGCCTACACCGACGCCTACCGACACCGACGCCAACCCCGACGCCCCGCGTGAAGCAGGTGGCCTCGAGGGTTGTGTCGTCTCAACGGGTCGGCTACCGAGGACCGGCGTGAAGGTTCTCACCAAGCCCGACTGCTTCACCAACGCCGGCAACAAGGTCCACACCAGGGTCTTCTGCAGGAGTGCGCGCAGCAGCAGCCTCGGTGAGGTCAAACGCTGCCAGGTGTTCCGCAAGAAGAACGGAGCGGTGGCGGTCAAGGTCTACGGGAACCCGGTCATCGTGAAGGTCGTCTGGACGGCACCGCGAGAGCCGGGCTACACGGCGTACCGGAAGACGAGGATCTTCCGCACCTGATGGCCGAAGCGTCGCCGATCGGCGACTCACCTGAGGGCCCCTCTGCGGGGGAGACGGGCCCTCAGGCGGGGTGGGCATTGCGCCTGGTGACGAGCGCGTGCAGCGTGCGCCTCATAGTGATCGTCTACCGGGCTTCATAGGCTTGCACGCGCGATGAGTCGGCGCAGGTCTTGTCCATGGCGCACCCCGCGTCCCTGCCGCGTGATCCTTCACCTGTCGACGCTCACGCCCCTCATCAGCAGCCAACAATTCGTGAACCTAGGCGCGAGCCCTGTTCATGGAGGCGACTGTGGGTCTAGTCTGGGCCCGGCGAGGACACCGGAGGTTCGATCATGACGCTCAAGATGGTCACAAAGTTCATTCTCTCGGGTGCCCTGGCAATATCGGCTTGTCCGCTACTGTCCACGCCAGCAGCTGCGAATCCTGCAGATACCGGCCCCCAGGTGGAAGTGAGCACGGTGCAGCCGCTGGGCACATCGGCGCCCTTGTCCAAGTTGGCTGCCCAAGCGCGACTCGCGCCTTTGACGTCCGCCTTCGACACTCCTTCCCCCGTGCCGCTGAAGCCCAGCCCCTCGGACCGGATCCAAATGATCATCGAGAATGGGCCAGGCCCGTCCATCAGCCCTGAGCCGCCCCTGCCAGGATTGGACATGCCCGGGGTCCTGAGCCAGTTCGAGGGCGTCAACAATCTCAACAACGTTCTACCGCCGGACACGGTGGGCGACGTCGGGCCCAATCACTACGTTCAGATGGTCAACCTGTCCATGCAGACCTTCAACAAGAACGGCAGCCCGGCGCCCGGCCCAATCAACTCCAACCAGATCTGGGCCGGAAGCGGCACTCCTTGCGCGACCACCAACAGTGGTGACCCGATCGTGCTCTACGACCAGTTCGCCGACCGATGGCTCATCAGCCAGTTCTCGATCCCGGACACGTCCGGCTACACCGCACCCTTCTACGAGTGCGTCGCCATCTCCACAACCCCTGACCCGCTGGGAACGTACCACCGCTACGCCTTCCAGTACAACGCTCTGCCTGACTACCCGAAGATCGGAGTCTGGCCCAACGCCTACTTCACGTCGTACAACATGTTCACAGCGGGCTCCCTGGATTTCGCCGGCCTCAAGATGTGCGCCTGGGATCGTGCGGCCATGTTGACCGGTAGCCCGGCTGTGGAGGTCTGCTACAACTTCTCCGACAAGTTCGGCATGCTGCCAGCCGACGCTGATGGATCCGTTCCACCGCCGACCGGATCGCCGGGTTACTTCGTCGGTCAGAACTGGAGCGATAAGAGCAAACTGACCATGTTCAAGATGAAGCCGGACTTCGCGACTCCCGCGAACAGTACGCTCACCGGCCCCACGGACATTCCCATTGACCCCATCAGCCGCGCCTGCATAAGCGTCGGCAATTGCATCCCTCAGCCCGGGACCACGCAGAAACTGGACGCCTTGGGTGACCGGATGATGTATCGCTTGGCCTACCGGAATTTCGGTGATCACGAGTCCTTGGTCACCAACGCAACCGTCGCCATGGACGGAACCCTGGGGGCGACCTCGCAGACAGGGATCCGGTGGTTCGAACTGCGTGATCTCTCCAAGGATGTGCCGACCGTCCACCAGCAGGGAACCTCTGCAGACGTCGACGGACTTACCTACCGCTGGATGGGTTCAGTGGCCATGGATCGTTCGGGCAACATGGCCCTGGGCTACAGCACGGCCAAGGCTTCTGGCGCGAACGCCTTCCCGTCGATCCGCTACGTCGGGCGCAGGAACACCGACCCGCTCAATCAGATGCCGCAGGCCGAGTCGACGATCATCAACGGCACGGGCGTCCAGACCAGTTCCTTTGGCCGGTGGGGCGACTACTCCTCGATGAACGTCGATCCGACCGATGACTGCACCTTCTGGTACACCACCGAGTATGTGCAAACCACCGGGCTAGCGACGTGGCAGACGCGGGTAGCCAGTTTCCGCTACCCCAGTTGCGGGAAAGAAGCCTCAGCACCGGCTTCGATCACCGGCACTCGGGGCAATGCTTCAGTCTCGGTTGCGTTCGCCGCTGCCAGCGCTCCGGACGGCTTCCCGGTCCAGAAGTACACGGTGACCGCATCTCCTGGTGGGGCGAAATGCACCACGCAGGTGGGCGTGACCCCGAATCCGCTGGGTTGTGTTGTGCCTGGACTCACGAACGGCCAGCCGTACACATTCAAGGTCGTGGCCACCAACGAGGCCGGGGACAGTCCCGCCAGTCCGGCCTCGGCTCCGGTCACCCCGGCGACCAGTCCGGGCGCCCCGACCGGCGTCTCGGGGCTGGTCAGCAGCCAGCCAGGTGCGATCGATACCTCGTGGCTGGCCGCTGACGACGGTGGCTCGGCGATCACCGGATACAAGGTCACGGCAAGCCCCGGCGGCGGCACCTGCACGACCTCTGGCCTCTCGTGCACCGTGGCGGGTCTACCAGCAGGCGGCACCTACACGATGTCGGTAGTGGCGACCAATGCCCTAGGCGATGGTCCGCCAGGAGTGTCCGCGCCCGTGTCCCTGGCCAAGAACAACCAGACCGCAAACGTGAAGTTGCCCAAGAAGATCGCCTTCGAGGGCAAGACAACGCTGCTGAAGCGGTCGGTCACCACCAACGCCGGCCAGAAAGCGAAGGCCAAGGTCACTGTCAAACCCAAGGGCAAGAAGTTCGCAAAGGTCAGCCAGAACAAGAAGGGCAAGGTGACCATCAACACTGAGGGTGCTGGCGACCTGAAGGTGACCTTGAAGTTGACTGCGCCAGCGACTGCGGAGTTCAACTCGTATTCGTTCTCGAAGCGATGGACGGTCAAGGGAAAGAAGTAGCCAGGACGGTCTGCGTTTGCCCCGGTAACCACCTCGGGGGAGGCTTGAAGCATGACCTCCGTTGACTTCTACTTCGATCCCGTATGCCCGTGGGCCTGGATGACCTCGCGATGGATGCTGGAGGTTGAGCAGGTTCGCGACGTCAACGTCACCTGGCATGTGATGAGCCTTTCCGTGCTCAACGAGGGCCGTGAAGTGCCCGATGAGTACGTCGATCTGCTGCGCAGAGCATGGGGTCCCGTGCGAGTGGTGATGGCCGCCCAGCAGGAGCATGGCCAGGAGATCACCTTTGACCTCTACACAGCCCTTGGGACAGAGATCCACCTCAATGGCAACGGCGACTTCGACGTGGCGATCGCCAAGGCGCTCGCTGAGACGGGGTTGCCCCCCGAGCTGGCGAAGGCCGCCTTCACCACTGACTACGACGAGGTGCTGCGTGAGTCTCACCATCGGGGCATGGACCTGGTCGGCCAAGATGTTGGCACGCCTGTGATCCACGTCCCCGGCCCGGACGGTGAGCGTATTGCCTTCTTCGGGCCAGTGGTGACACCCGCCCCGAAGGGCGAAGCAGCCGGCAGACTCTGGGACGGCGTGCTCCTGGTGGCCGGCACCCCCGGCTTCTTCGAACTGAAGCGAAGCCGGGACCAGGAGCCCATCTTCGACTGAGCAGGGCAATTGCGCGGACAAGGGTCAGTATGGGGCTATGCCTAAAGCCCTGATCACCGGTGCCACTTCCGGCATCGGATACCATTTCGCCCGACGATTGGCCGACGAAGGATACGACCTCATTCTGGTCGCCCGGACCAAGCCGAACCTGGACAGTGTCGCCCGGGAGCTCGAGGACGAGTTCGACGTCGGTTGCCAGGTTCTTCGCGCCGACCTCGCACGGGTGGCGGACTGTCGGCGCGTGGAGAACGTACTGGTTGACGACCGCATTGATCTGCTTGTCAACAACGCCGGCTTCGGACTGTTCGAAGGTGACTTCGTCGAGCACGACCTCGAGGCCGAGGACGAGCTGCTCATGGTCAACGTGCGCGCAGTGCTCCGCCTGACCTACGCGGCCGTTGGCCCGATGCTGCAAAGGGGGGAGGGTGCGGTCATCAACGTTTCCTCCGTGGCCTCGTTCGCACCAGACAGTAAGTCCCCGACCTATGCGGCGAGCAAGGCCTGGGTCACATCGTTCACACAGGGTCTTCGCGAGCAGCTCAACGACAGCGGCGTGCAGTTGCTCGCGCTGACACCAGGCCTGGTTCCCACCGACTTCCAGCGGCGCGCAGGGGTGGAGGCGAATGTCCCGTCGGCCTTCTGGTTGGACCCGCAGGATGTGGTGGACACCGCGCTGAAGGACCTGCGAGCCGGACGTGGGGTCAGTGTCCCGGGCATGGCGTACCGCGCCATACGGGTGGCCATGCAGATGACGCCACGTCGGGTCTACATGCCGTTGTCGGGAGCGCTGACCCGACGGCTGACCTGAAACAGCGTTGCCGCCCGGGTGACCAAGGACGTCGTTAGGTGACGTTCGGGTAGTTGGTTGAGGTCTGTCGCACGACGGACATCAACCAACTGCACGAACCCCACCCAACGCGGTGGTGGTCTACCTGGACGGCAACGCTGTTGCGGTTTTACGCGTACATCGCGTCGATCAGGTCGCGGTAGTTCTCCTCCACGACCTTGCGCTTCACCTTCAGGCTGGCGGTCAGTTCGCCGTCCTCCTCGGAGAGGTCCCGCGGGAGGATGGTGAACTTCTTGATCGTCTCCCACTTGTTGAGGTGGCTGTTGAGAACGTCGACATCGGCCTGGATCGCCGCACGGACCTCGGGGGTCTGCGACAGCGTTTCCAGGTCACCGCTCAGACCGTTGTCGTTGGCGAAGTTCTGCAACGCCTCCGGGTCCAGGGAGATCAGCGCCGTCGCGTAGTTGCGGTCACCGGCGTGCACGACCAGGTTGGAGGCCAGAGATGAGATCACCTTGAACTGCGCGGCGATCTGGCCGGGCGCGATGTACTTGCCACCCGAGGTCTTGACCAGGTCCTTCTTCCGGTCGGTGATCTTCAAGCGTCCGTGCTCGTCCAGCTCCCCGATGTCGCCAGTCGCCAGCCAGCCGTCTGGCAGCAGTGTCTCAGCGTTGACCTCGGGCAGGTGCCAGTAGCCAGCCATGACGTGAGGTCCGCGCAGCAGCACTTCACCGTCGTCGGCGATCATGACCTGCGTGCCGGGCAGCGGTTGCCCGACAGACCCGAAGACGAGGTCGTTCGGCCGGACCACACACGCGGCAGCGGAGTTCTCGGTGAGTCCATACCCTTCAATGATCGGCAGACCCGCGGCGTCGAACCAGCGTGCCACGTCGCCGTTCAGAGCGGCTGAACCCGAGATCATGATGCGCATCCGGCCGCCGGTGAGTGCCTGGATCTTGGAGAACACCAGCTTGTCGGCAAGGGCCATGCGAGTGGACGCCATCGGGCCCGCCGACTGTCCCGCACGCTGCTTGGCCTTGATTTCGGTGGATGCCCCGAAGGCCCAATCGAAGATCTTGGCCTTCGCGCCGCCGCCGGCCTTGGCCTTCGCGTTGGCACCTTGGTAGATCTTCTCGAAGATGCGGGGGACGCCGGCCATGATGGTGGGCTTGACGACCGGCAGGTTCTCGACGATCTTGGGCACGCGGCCGTCGACGTAGGTGACGAATCCGACCTGGTAGGCCGCCGAGATGAGCACCTTGCCGAACGAGTGCGCGAGGGGCAACCAGAGGAACTGCACATCGTCGTCACGGATGACGCCGAGTGCCTGCATGCTCGCGCCCTGGAAGACCCAGTTGCTCTGGGGGAGCATGACGCCCTTGGGACGGCCGGTCGTTCCCGAGGTGTAGATCAGGGTCGCCAACGATTCGGGCTTGATCGCGGCCACGGTCTTCTCGATGAGTTGGGGGTCGTCAGCCAGGGACTGGGCGCCCATCGCTTCGAGGTCCGCCCAGGAGATCACCCGGTCGCCGTCACCCTGCCCATCGATCAGGATGATCTTTTCGAGCGCTGGGATCTCGTTGGCGTGCGACAGGGCCTTGTCCGCCTGGCTCTGGTCCTCAGCGACGAGGAAACGGGACCCTGAGTCGTTCATGATGTACTCGAAGTCTTCCTCGCCCGTGCTGGGGTAGATCGTGGTGTTCGCCCCGCCCGCCAGCATCACGGCACCATCGGCCAGCACCCACTCGACGCGGGTGTTGCTCGCGATCGCCACACGATCCTCAGGTTTCAGTCCAAGGGCGAGAAGTCCAGCTGCCAGCCGGTGCATCTCGTCGCCGGCTTCCTTCCACGTGATCACCCGCCACGTCCCGTCTTCGTTCGGAGAGCCGAAGGCGGGGGCGTCCGGTGTCGCAGCTACTCGGTCAAGGATCGACTGGGACAGGGTCGCGGCCCGGGGTGGCAACTCAGCGGCGAGGTCGCCGGAGATGTTCTGTGACATTTTCTTGGGTTCTCCTCGAGTAGTGACGATATGTGTTGTGTTCTTGTCAGGGACGTTACTGGTTTGTTGCCTCAATCAGTGCGGAATCGCGGCATCGTTGGAGTCGATCAGCAACCACGCAGAGGCCTCGCCCACCCCGCGCCCAGCATCCTCAAGTGCCTGCTCGGCGTGGTTACCGGTGCAGATCATGTTCCCTCCTGCGATTCGGTCGACGACGGTTTTGGCGGGAGAAGGTCACTCTGACACAGGTCGAGCAACCTGTGCGAGGCGAGAACCGGGTCATGTGTGGGGCGGACGGATCACAGCGCAGGGTGATTCGACGTGTTCGATGACGGCCCTACTGACCGATCCGAGCAGAAGGCCCTTGAACCCTCCATGCCCGCGGCTTCCGACGACCGTCAGCGCAGCGCCAGCGCCTGCCTCGACGATGGCATCGCTGGCATGGCCGGTCTCCATCACCTCAGTGACCGCTACAGCCGGGTACTCGGCTCGTGCTGTCTTGAGCGCAGGCGAGATTTCGAGCAGCCTTGCTTCCTGCAACGGGGTTGCTGTCGCCGTCCCGCCACCGGACTGTGGGCCGGTTCGCGCAAGCACGTGCTCGTCGACCGTGTGGACTGCCAGCACGGACATGCCGTGGCGGATCGAGGCCTCCATGGCGAATGTGACCGCGGCCTCCGAACCCGCCGAACCGTCCACGCCCACCACCACCGGTCCATCCCGGAAGGATGGGCTGGCCCGATCTGCGTCTTCACGCACGAGGACCACAGGCACATCGGCATGCGTGACTACGGCCGAGGAGACCGAGCCCAGAACCAGGCGTGCGATGTTCCCACGAGACCGGTTGCCGATCACGAGCATGTGCGCTTCCTCAGCCCGATCGAGCAGTCCCTGGGCCGGCTTGCCGCGGAGCAGCTCGCCCTCGACGTCCAGCCCGACCATGTCGGCGCGCAATTGGAAGACAACCGCATTGAGGACGGCCTCAGCGTGGGTGCGGTCGAGATCGGCCGCTTGCGACACCGGTGAGATTCCGAAGGTCGGCATCCCCCAGGCCATCACGACCCGAAGTGGACGTTTGGTTGCCATTGCCTCACCGGCTGCCCACCGCACCGCGGGCAGGCATGCGTTTGAACCGGAGTAGCCGACCACGATTGGCGGTTCCTGGGACTCGACCTCGGTGGCAGAATGGCGACCGGCCATCCACTTGCGGCCGAGCCGCATGAGCGCCAGCCCAGGGATGTAAGCGACCACGCCGTACACGGCGCTTGGAAGGGCCATTTCGTCCGAGCCCAGTGCGCTTAGCGCGATGAGCATGCTCAGAGTGACGTTCTTGATCGAGAACTCCATCCCGATCGCGATGTTGTCAGCGTCATCGAGGCGGAAGATCTTGCCCAGAACTATGCCGAAGACCGCGGCCAGACATGCCAGGACCAGGCATGCGGGACCGGCCTGCGCCAGCATCGTGAAGGCTTCGCTGCCCAGACTCGCGACGACCCCGATGATCAGGCCGAACAGGACGACGAAGCTGACCATTGAAACCGCTCGTTCGAGTCTGGAGGCCAGAGCGGGCTTCTTGTAGCGCAGGATCATGCCAAGCCCGACGGGGACGAAGATGATCGCCACCAGCAAGCCGGCCACATCGCCGAACGAGACGCTGACGTAACTGCCGGCGGGAAGATCGTCAGACCAGAGTCGCAGGGCCAGACCGACCCAGAACGGCAACGTCAGGATGGACAGCAGGGCGGTCACGACTGTCAGCACCAGGCCCAGCGCCACGTTGCCTTTGGCCAGGTAGGCCATGACGTTCGACGTCGTTCCGCCTGAAGTGGCGGCGACAAGTATGACCCCGATGGCCAGCGGGGTGGACATATTGAAGACTGTGACAACCGCGAAGCCGATCAGCGGAATGCCGATCGCCCAGCCGATGGTTCCAACGATCGCGGGTAGGGGCCTGTGTCTCTGCCGGGTGAAGTCATCAACCTGAAGCGTGAGTCCGATGCCAATCATGACGAACGCCAGGACAACGGGGAGGCCGAATTCGATCAATGCGCTGTCTTGCATCCGGGCACGCTAACACCGGGTCTCGGGCGAAGAACCCGAATGAGTACCACGGTCACAGCGAGTGGTCACGCGACAAAGAGAGAGTTCCCGGAAGCAGTCTTCCGGGAACTCCTCTCTTGAGGCGTCAGTCGGTGGTCAGCGACTGGGACTGTCGTCGGCGCTGGGCGACGATCGCAGCGGCCATGCCGAACACTCCGAGGCCGACCAGCATCAGGGGAACGGTGACCATCCAACTGATCACTTCGGGAAAGAGCATGTAGGCCAGTGCGAAGAGTGTGAACATCACACCGGCACCTAGGCTGAGGACGTCTACGGGGTGCTTGCTCATCGTGCCTGCTCCTTCTTCTTGTTGTCGGTAACGCTCTTGGCCGGTTCCGGCGGGCCGGGGCTCTCAGGCGCCTCGCCGACAGCCGGAGCTCCGGGCTCCACGAATACCGCGCCCGCCTGTACGAACAGGTCGATTTCCAGGGAACCGTCGGGTTTTGCGTCTGTCGCGGGGATCACAGTGCGGAAGCGGCCGCCGTCACCGTTGGTGCGAGTGAAGCCGTTCTCGCCCCCGACCTCCACCGAACCCGGGATGCCGAAGTCGGTCCACACGATCAGGTTCCAGTTGCTGGGCGCGGCGAGGCGGACCTCTCCGACTCCCACGTCGATGCGCACGCTGTCACCCTCGGCCGGGACGCCCTGCCATTCGGAGAAGTCGACGTCGAGGGTGCCAGCCGTCAGGTTGTAAGTGGTGTCAGTTGCCGTCGGTGTCCACGTCCGCTCACCGGCATTCACGTCGAGCCGTTGCACTTGACCCACAAGGGTCATGACCATGAACAGCGGTATCGCGAAGAAGAGCAGCCACCGCGCACGGCCCCGGAAGGCGCCGATCACCAGGGTCACACCCAGTGACAACAGCCCGGCTGCCAGCACGACCACGGGGTTATCGGACAGCAGCAGCGCGATTCCGGTCGCGGCGATCGCCGCACAGAGACCGGCCAAGCCGAGGTAGGACGGCTGACGCGGTGGGGCGGCGGGCTGTTGTGGTGCGTCGACGAGCACGGAGGTCCGGGTGTAGTCACCCACGCCTCCGTATGCATAGCCCTGCTCGGGCGCAGGAGGCGGCGCCGTAGTCGCCATCGGTTTCGACTGTCGCTGGCTCAGGACGATCCAGATCACCACCCCTGCGATCAACGCCCCTAGCAGCACGCCGCTACCGCCGTCGCTGAACAGCAGACCGAGCCCGATCAGCCCGGCGATCCCTGCCGCCATTGAGCCCAGCCCGACCATCACCCAGGACGGATTGACCCGCGCTGTCGCAGGAGCTGACTCGTCAGGGACCAGCCACCACATGGCGAGATAGGCGAAGAGGCCGAGCCCGCCGACCAGCAGCGAGATCCCGAACACGACCCGCAATACGACGGGGTCGACGTTCCAGTACCTGCCCAATCCGCCGCAGACACCCCCGAACACGCGGTCATTGCCACTGCGTCGCAGCAGTCTCGGTGGGCTTGGCGGTGGTGGTGTCGGTGTCACTTGCATTGTTGTTTCATCCATGGCTCCACTGTCTGCCAGAACGACCTGGCCCCACATCCGGTGATGACCCTGAACTTCATCTCAGGGTTTCACCCCGATTCCCTGAGCCGTCCGGTGGGCGACAATGGGAGTGTGAGCACCCACGTCGCGCCCCCGCGTGCCTACCGGCAGACGCAGGGACGGTGGATCGGGGGAGTCGCCGTTGGTCTGTCCGACCATCTGGGATGGCCAGTGGGTGCCATTCGTCTGATCTTCGTCGGTCTGAGCCTCTTCGGCGGCATCGGCGTGATCGCGTACGCAGCGTTCTGGGCTGTCCTGCCGCCTTCAGACCCCGACGAGTCCGACACTGTGCGCCTTCTCGCTTTCTCTGCATTGGTGGTGGGTGGGCTGCTGCTGTTCCCCAGCAGCGGCTGGATGCAGATCGGGCTGCCGTTGGCGGTAGTGGCGCTCGGTGCGACCGTTGTCTGGACCCGGCTCTCGCCGTCGAGGCGCGTGCGTCCCGATGGTCTGCAGTGGACCGCACTCGTGCTCGGGGTTCTGTTGGTCGTCTTGGGCATGGGTGGGCTCGCGATCAGCGGGCTGGGCGTCCGGTCGGTGTTGAATGCCTTGGCCGTCGCCATTCTGTTGTTGGTCGGTGTGGGCTTGATTGCGATGCCGTGGATAGCCGGCCTCTACCAGGAACTCAGCAACGAGCGGCAGGAGCGGATCCGTTCGCAGGCACGTGCAGAACTGGCCACCCAGGTGCACGATTCTGTGTTGCAGACCCTGACACTCATCCGTGGTCATGCGGAGGATCCAGAGCAGGTCGTGCGGCTTGCCCGGGCCGAGGAACGCCATCTTCGGTCGTGGTTGTACGAGCCGGTCGGAGACCCCGAAGAAACGCTGTCGGCCGCGTTGGCAGCGGTGGCCGCGAAGGTAGAGGCCGAGTACCCCGTGACTGTGGAGGTGGTCTGTGTCGGCGACATGGAACTGGACCACCCAGGACATGCGCTGGTGGCCGCCGCAGGCGAGGCGGTACTCAACGCGGCCAAGCATGCGGGCCGTGCGATCAGCGTTTACGCCGAGGTCGAGCAGGCGCAGTGCGCGGTCTTCGTGCGCGACCGAGGTGCCGGCTTCGATCCAGCAGTCATCCCGGCCGACCGCAAGGGCGTACGTGAGTCGATGATCGCTCGCATGAACCGCGTCGGCGGTGCTTGTGACATTCGGGACACGGGTACGGGTACTGAGGTGCGTCTGACACTGCCGAGACCCACATGATCCGGCTTGTGATCGTGGACGACCACGAGATGGTCCGCGCCGGGATCGCCGGAGGGCTGCCAGAAGACATAGAGGTCGTGGGCCAGGCCGCCGATGTCGCCCAAGCGGTTGCGGTGATCGCGCGGACTGAACCAGAGGTGGTGTTGCTCGACGTCCACCTGCCTGGAGGTAACGCGCAGAGTGTGCTGGAACAGGTGGGCGGGTCGTCGAAGTACCTGGCCTTGTCGGTCTCGGATGCCTCCGAGGATGTGATCGGGGTCGTGCGGCTCGGGGCGCGTGGTTATGTGACCAAGGACATCACGGCCGAAGCCCTGGCCACGGCGATCCGTCAGGTCGCCGCAGGTGAAGCAGTGTTCAGCCCGCGCCTTGCCGGTTTCGTATTGGACGCCTTCACCGGAGCAGCCGCCCAGACCGACGACGAACTCGACCTGCTGACCGCCCGCGAGCGCGACGTCATGCGCCTGATCGCACGCGGATACACCTACAAGGAGACCGCCGAGGAGCTTTTCGTGAGTGTCAAGACAGTGGAAACCCACATGTCCGCGGTCTTGCGCAAGTTGCAGTTGAGCAATCGCCGCGAGCTGGCCAGGTGGGCGCGAGGGAGAGGGCTGAGCTGATCAGAGGCCTTGGGCAAGGGCCAGGATGGCAGCGCCGATCTCCTCGGCATGCGCCTTCTGCACGCTGTGTCCGCCGTCATCGAAGCGCAGCCGCGGTCCGTCCGGCACCATCTGCTCCAGAGCCTGGAACGTTGCGGCGGGAATGATGGCGTCGTCGCGCGCCCAGGCGACTAGCGTCGGGCAGCGCATCGCGTTCAGGTCGGCACGGTAGTCGTCGAAGTCGAATGCGAGTGCGTCGATGATCGCGTAGGCGCGTTCGTCGTCAGTCAGGTACGCGGGGAACCCCTGCGCGGCGTATGCCCGCCGGATCAGCGGATCCATGATGGTGCGCGCACCCGGCAGGCCTAGTGCGCCGGCCACCACTTGCATGGGTCGGCGTCCCAGATGTGGCTTCGGACCGGCGGGTGCGAGCATCACACCCGCCCGTACCATCTCGGGGTGCCGCGCGGCCAGGTGTGCGACTACGCCCGACCCTGCCGAGTGCCCGGCGAGGACCACCGGCCCCGAGCAGAGCCGCTCGATAAGGGCCAGGACCGGTTGGGCGCGCTGGGCCACCGTGAGTGCTTTGAACCCGTCTCTGGGTGAGGCCCCGTTGCCGGGGGGATCGAAGCGCAGGACGCGCATGTGCGAGCTCAGCGCTGGTGCCAGCCAGCGGAAGTCCCTGACACTGCCCGGTAGCCCGGGAATCGCAATCAGGGTTGGTTCTCCCGTGCCCTCTTCGGTGTAGGCAAGAACCGAGCCGTCGAAGGCGATGGTCTGCCCAGTCGGGTCGCTGGGAGAGTCGGGCCTCACACCGTGAGCGTATTCACGCACGGCTGGAGATCTGTTGAACGGCCCAGCTATTGCCATCCGGATCGTCGAAGAACAGGAAACCGACGTTGTCCAGGGGATGGGGGGTCGGACGAGGGTTCTGGCCCATCGTCCTGATCTCAGTGACCGGCACTGCGCGTTCGAGTAGTTCGGCGCGTGCCCGCTCCAGGTCTGGCACGACCAGTTGCAGACCTTTGAGCGAGCCGGGTTGCATGTCGGGAACAATGCCCGTGCCGATCACTATCGAACATCCTGAACCCGGCGGCGTGAGTTGCACTATGCGGCCCATGTCCGGGATCGCGGTGTCGTGATCCACGACGAAGCCCAGCCCGTTGGAGTAGAACTCCTTGGCCCGGTCAATGTCCGTGACCGGCACGACAACGACTTCCAGTGTCCAGTTCATGCCCTTGACCTTGCCGCATCGACCTGGGCGGGGTCGAGTCGCCTTGGTGGTTGGCTGTCTTCTCGCTGTTCGCAGGGGTTTGTCCGAGCCAAGATGTACGGTCGAGACCAGAGTGAGGGGCAGGTGGTGTGCGTGAGTACAGCCAGACGGTCGTTTGTGCCGTTGGTCGTCGCGGCAATCATCGGCCTTGTGCTGATCATCGGTGCACGGATGCTGCTGGGTGGCGGCTCTTCCGGCTCCGGCGGGAGCGTGGACGCTGATCCGACAATTGCCGGTGATCGGGCCGACTGCATGAAGGTCCAGGTCGTTGCTTCCAGTGAGAAAGCCGCACTGCTGGCCGACCTGTCGCGGGAGTACAACGCCACCGATCCCAGCGTGGACGGCCAGTGCGTCGATGTGAAAGTCGTGTCCAAGGCCTCGGGCGGGGCTGCGCAGGCCCTCGCGCGGGGGTGGGACGAGCAGGTTGACGGTCCGCGCCCGGACGTGTGGACCCCGGCGTCGTCATCGTGGGCGGTTCTGGTCGATCAGACCTCTGCGCAGCAGGACAACCCTTCACCTGTGCCCGACGAGTTGCCCTCGCTGGTGCAGACGCCGCTGGTGATCGCCATGCCGAAGCCGATGGCCGAGGCGCTTGGCTGGCCGGACGAGCAGATCGGTTGGGCGGATCTGGCCGCGCTTGCGAAATCGCCCAAGGGCTGGGGTGAGGTCGACCACCCCGAGTGGGGAAGGTTCAAGCTTGGTAAGACGAACCCCAATTACTCAACTTCGGGACTCAACGCCACAATCGCCTCGTACTTCGCAGCCACCGGTCTGTCCAGCGACCTGACGCTCAAGAATGTCTCCGATCCTCAGACGCGCGAATTCGTCAAGCAGCTTGAGTCATCGGTGGTTCACTACGGCGACACCACCTTGACCTTCCTGGAGAACATGGCCAACGAGGCCGCAGCGGGCAAGGGTTTGACCTACGTCTCGGCAGTGACCGTCGAGGAGAAGTCGGTACTGGACTACAACCAGGGCAACCCCACGGGCGACCCGGCCAAGGCCGGCAAGGAACCGAAGCCGCGAATCCCTCTGGTCGCGTTCTACCCGAAGGACGGGACGCTGGTGTCCGACAATCCGTGGATCGTGTTGGACGCTCCTTGGGTTGATGGCGCCAAGCAGCAGGCGGCCGGCGATTTCCTTGCCTGGCTGCAGCAACCCGAGCAACAGAAGGCCTTCACCGATGCTGGCTTCCGCACGTTCGAGGGTCAACCGGGCTCGGTGATCACCGAGGAGAACGGCATGCTCCCGGAAGGCGCGACGAGTGTTCTGACGCCGCCGTCACCGGTCGTCCTGGCCGCGATTGAGGACAGTTGGGCACAATTGCGCAAGCGGGCTCACGTCCTGCTCGTGATCGATGTGTCGGGTTCCATGGCTGAACCGGTTCCGGAAGCGGGGACTGACAAGATCACGCTTGCCAAAGAGGCGGCCATCGGCGCACTCGAGCAGTTCGCCCCCGACGACGAGGTCGGACTGTGGGTCTTCTCGACCGACCTTGGGCCAACGGGAGAGCCGTTCGCCGAGTTGGTCCCGATCGGTCCGGCGAAGGACACGGTCCCGAGGATGCAGCGCGACATCGATCGGCTCGTGGCCGATGGTGGCACTGGGTTGTATGCGACGTTGCGGCAGGCGCAAGCACGGATGTTGAAGGACCTACCCACCGACCGGATCAACGCCATCGTGCTGCTCAGCGACGGGCGTAACGAGTATCCGCCGGACACCGATCTCAACGGGCTGGTTCGCCAACTCAACGGCGAGAGCGTTGACACCACTGTCCGGGTATTCACGATCGGTTACGGCGGGGCGGCCGACACCGAGGCTCTTGTAGCGATCGCGGAGGCATCGCGGGGCAAGTACTACGAGGCGACCGATCCGGCCAGTATCGAGAAGATCATGACCAGCGTGCTGTCGAACTTCTGATCTGGCTCTGCGGCAGACTGTCATCGTGGCTGTGTCCGACGAACTGAAAGACCCTTGGGGCTGGCTGGTGGCCGGAATCAGCGGGGGACTGGGATGGGCGGTTCTGGCTGCACCGCTCGGTCCGCCGGCGATAGTGGTCGGTGCGGCGATCGGGGCGGTCGTACTTGGCACAAAAGTGGCGCTCGGTGCGCGGTCGCCGAGACCGCCCGCGTCGGAACGCCGCGATCGCTTGCCGGAAGCGCCTGCCAACTCCCCGCAGGGCCTGCTCGTCCAGCGCGCCCGGGCAGCGGCTCAGCAGATCCACGAACTAGCCGACCGCCCCGCAGACCCAGGTCTGCGTTCGGAAGTCGCCCAAGTCGATGACGAGGCCGGTACGGTTGTGCAGGCTTTGCGCGAGCTGGCCGGTCGGGTGACGCTGGTGGACGGCGCACTGCAAGCCGCGCAGCCTGCTCAGGTGCAACAGGAAGCGGCCAGACTGCAGGCTTCGTTGGCGGCGGAGGTGGATCCGCAGTTGCGCGCGGAACGCCAACGGGCCTTGGACGCGGTCACCGCGCAGTCTGAATCGTTGGCCCGGCTGGCTCGACTGCGCGAGACACTGCTGGCCAGGACTCAGACCGCGGCGTTGGACATGGAAGGTCTCGCCTCGCGTACCGGAGAACTGGTGGCCATGGGAACGTCGGCTTTCGAGGGTGACCCAGCCGGTCAGATCCTGGCCGATCTGACCATGAGCCTGGAGTCGGTGCGGGAGGGATTGGCAGAGGCCGATGAGGTCAGCCGCGGCTGGACCGGTTGATTTCCAGCGGCGTTAGAGGTTGTGCTGTTGGTTAGCGAAAGCACGCGTGGATTCGCTAACCAACAGCACAACCTCTAACCAGGAGCCCACGCTTAGGCTGGTGCTGCGAGGAGGTGGTCGTGGTGAAGGTCGCGGGCAAGGTTTGGGTGGTAACCGGTGGTGGTGCCGGGATGGGTCGGGAACTGGTGCTGCAAGTGCTGCAGGCTGGCGGTCGGGTCGCGGCGGTGGATGTCAGCGCCGACGGGCTGCAGCAGACAGCGGAACTTGCTGAGGCCGGCGCCCGGTTGAGCACCCATGTCGTGGATGTCACCGATCGGAGGTCGGTCGAGGCGCTCGTGGCGACCGTTATTGACACGCACGGGTGCGTCGATGGTCTGATCAACAACGCCGGCATCATTCAACCGTTCGTTCCGGTCGAGGCCTTGGACTACGACCACATCACCAGAGTTCTTGATGTGAATCTCATGGGCACCCTGCACATGGTGAAGGCTTTCCTGCCTGTCTTCGTCGACCGGCCCGAGGCGCACATCGCGAACGTCTCCAGCATGGGTGGGTTCTTCCCCTTCCCCGGCCAGAGTGTCTACGGCGCGAGCAAGGCAGCCGTCAAGTTGCTCACCGAAGGCCTGTACGCGGAACTGATCGACACCCGGGTCGGGGTGTCGGTCATCATGCCAGGAGCGGTACAGACGCAGATCACCCAGAACTCGGGGGTGGACATGCCGACCGCAGATGAGCCGGCCGGCATGCCGATGACCTCGGCGCAGGACGCCGCCAGGATCATGATCGAGGGGATTGAGAAGGATCGGCTCTACATCTTCGTGGGCAAGGACGCCCGCTTGATGAACCTCGCGATCCGCATAGCTCCCAAGCAAGCCATCGGGTTCATCCAGAAGAAGATGCAGGGTCTTCTCACTTCCACGGCCGCCCCCACCGGCTGAGCATTCGACAGTGTTCCTTTTCAGCGTTCCACCCCCGGCGCAACCCCCAGAACCGGTACGCCAGGTGATCGTGGTGACTGCGCAAAGGTGGCGAAGCCAGCGTGCGGTGCTTCGCCGTTTTGAAAGACTCGGTGATTCGTGGGTGCGCGCAGGCCGGCCCACGCGGGTCTGGGTGGGGGTCAACGGCTTCGCCCCGCGACGCACACGACTGCAGAACACTGGCACAACCCCGGCGGGGACGTTCACGTTGCCGTCGGCGTTCGGGCTGGGTCGGCCCGCAGGGGTGCGGTTGCCCTACCACCGCATCACGCCTAGGTCATATTGGCCATACGACCCCCGGGACCCCCGGACCTACAACGTGCTGCAGACCCAGCGTGCCAAGACCTCGCGTTGGCGAGCCGATGGCCAATGGTCCGAGCGCCTTGTCGAGTACGGCGGTCAGTACCGGTTTGCGGTGGTCATCGGCTACAACCTGCCGGACCTCACATACCGCGATCCAGCCACCGGGGAGCGACGTGCGCTGCGACCGGCAAACACGACCAAAGGCGGTGGGATCTTCTTGCACGTCGATCGCGACCGGCCGACCGCTGGTTGCGTTGCGATGGGGCGGGCTCAGATGCGCCGCACGCTGCTGTGGCTGGAGCCGGGGGCGGACCCGCACATCGTCATGGGCCCACGCAAGGTCACGCGGAATTGGCGCGACCGGTTTGAGAGTCAAGGGCGCGCGTGACGGCTGTCTCGAAACTCGCGACCGAGCCGTGAAGGGTCTCCAGATCATCCCGGCCGAGCAGGACTACGAGGCTGCCGTCCGAACCGCGGGTCAGGACCGCGGGTGATCCGCACTCGGCGATTACCGCGGACACATCAGCGGGCATCTCATTGAGGTGCAGAAGTCGGAAGCGGACGCCCAATCTGCTCACCATCTGGTTCCAGGCCGGCTTACGCCTGACTGGCGAGTGGGTGATGTCGCACAAGGCGCAGTGCGCGGTGCCCAGGAACTTCCCGATCACGTACTTCGCCTCACCGATCGGACCTCCGTTGGCGTGGTAGACGCCGATGAGTTCGCGTACGGGAGCCATACGTCAAAGTAACCCGATTCTGCGAAGTCGGCCTGATCTACCCTGGGTGCATGGTTACGGAACCGGTCGCGTGCACAGTCCCGGATGCTTGCGGTTTGAACCTCGCCCGGATCCACCTGATGTCCGGCGACTTTGCCAGTGCTTACCGAGTGGCGCTGCCGATGGCCGAAGCCGGGGACATCGACTCGATCGGGGTCCTGATCGAGATCTGCGAGAAGGCCGGGGACGCACCTCGCGCAGAGTCGTGGCGCGAACGGCTACCGGCGGGTTAGTCCCGCTTACCCTTCCTGGGCTTGCGCGGTTTGCCGTCCGACTTGCCCTCGGCCTTGAGGTCGATCAGCTTGCCCGAGATCCGGGTCTTGCGCAGCCTCTTCCACACATCAGGCGACAGGTTCGCCGGCAGTTCTACCAAGGAGTGGTCGGGCCGGATGTCGATGTGCCCGAAGTCAGAACTGCGTAGGCCACCCTCGTTGGCCAACGCCCCGACGATCTGGCGGGGCTCCACCTTCTGGCGGCGACCAACCTCGATCCGGTAAGTGGACATGTCAACGTCCGAACGGCCCTTGCCGCGGCTCGGCCCCTGCCCGCGATCGCGGGGCGGCCCGTCTGCGCGTGGCTTGCGTTCCGGGCGGGCCGGGCGCTCGGGTTCGGGTTCGAGCAGCAGTGGCGCGCCGCCTTGCATCACGACGGCCAGTGCTGCGGCGACATCCGCGTCGGGCACGTCGTGTTCGCGAACGTAGTGCGCCACCACGTCGCGGAAGAACTCGAGTTCGTCGGACGATAGCGCCTGGGTGATCGCGTCGTCGAACCGCGACAGTCGTGTGCTGTTGATGTCCTCGGTGGTGGGCATCTGCATCGGGGTCAGGGACTGCCGGGTGGCCTTCTCGATGGACTTGAGCAGGTAGCGCTCACGCGGGGTCACGAATGAGATGGCGTCCCCACTGCGTCCGGCTCGTCCCGTGCGGCCGATGCGGTGGACGTAGGACTCCGTGTCGGTGGGGATGTCGTAGTTCACGACGTGGCTGATCCTGTCGACATCCAGACCACGAGCTGCCACATCGGTCGCCACAAGGATGTCGAGCTTGCCTGACTTCAATTGGTTGATAGTGCGCTCGCGCTGCACCTGCGGGACGTCGCCGTTGATGGCCATCGCGGAGAAGCCGCGGGCACGCAACTTCTCAGCCAAGGTCTCGGTCTCGTTCTTCGTCCGTACGAAAACGATCATCGCTTCGAAGCTCTCGACCTCGAGGATGCGAGTAAGCGCCTCGATCTTCTGTGGGTAGGCGACGGTTAGGTAGCGCTGGGTCGTGTTGGCCGAGGTCGTGGTCTTGTTCTTCACCGTGATCTCGAGGGGATCGTGCAAGTACTTCTTCGACATCCGGCGGATCTGGGCGGGCATGGTCGCTGAGAACAGCGCCACGTTCTTGCTTTCAGGGGTGTCGGCCAGGATCGTCTCGACGTCCTCGGCGAAACCCATGTTGAGCATCTCGTCGGCCTCGTCGAGGACCAGGAAGCGCAACTCCGTGAGGTCCAACGTGCCCTTCTCGAGGTGGTCCATGATGCGTCCAGGTGTGCCGACCACGATGTGCACGCCTCGTCGAAGTGCGCTCAGTTGCACGCCGTAGCCCTGGCCCCCGTAGACCGGCAGGACTTTGACCCCGTGCAGCCCGGCAGCGTAGCGCTCGAAGGCCTCGCACACCTGTAGGGCGAGTTCCCGGGTGGGTGCCAGCACGAGGGCTTGCGGCTTCTTCTGCGATAGATCCAGACGGTCGAGGATGGGAAGCGCGAATGCCGCTGTCTTGCCGGTCCCGGTCTGCGCGAGACCGACGACGTCGCGGTCGGCGAGCAGCGGCGGGATGGTGGCTGCCTGGATCGGTGAGGGGCTCTCGTAGCCGACCTCGTGCAAGGTCTTCAGCAGGGTCTGGCTGAGTCCGAGGTCGTCGAAGGTCGCAACGTCAGGGGCCGATTGGTCCTCGTGGCTCATGGGGATCTCCAGTCTTGGGCGGGTCGCACCGGGGAAGCGTGGCCCGACACAGGCGACTTCGAGCCTAGCCTGCGCCGATGCCTGGAAGTTCCGCCAAGCCCTACGCCACGTCGTTGTCGGTCAAGAACCGGTCGATGTACTTCCAGGTCGTATCTCTGGCGCCACGGCCGGTGAGCACGCCGAGGTGGCCTCCGGGTGCTCGTTCCAGCCGGACTTCGGGGCTGTTCGTCAGCAGCGTGGCTACGTGGTGGGCGGAGGCCGGGGGAGCGAAGAACAGGTCACCGGTGCCGGCGATGGCCATGACTGGGACGGTGACGTCGGCCAGTTCCACCACGCGGCCGTGTTTGAGGACCAGCCGTCCCTGGGAGAAGCGGTTCGTGCGGATCAGGGAGTGGTAGATCTGCGAGATGCTGCGCCCGGGGTATGCCTCCATGGTGTCCATCAGGACGTCAACGGCCTCGATCTGGGCCAGAGTGTCCGGATCGCTGCGATTCTGCAATTGGGTCAACGGCTTCTTGATCTGCTTGACGGGGTCGAGCCAGCGGTAGATGAGGCCGTTGAGCCGGCCGGGGATGCCGCCAAGTGCACGCACGATCCCGGTCGTCAACAGACCTCCGGTCAGATCCTCCATCACCCGCACGGGACCCAGAACGCGCACCGAGCTGAAGTCGAACGGGCTCGCGACGGACGTGACGGTGGCAATGGGTAGTTCCGGGTGTGCCGCGGCGGTGAACATCTCGAGGATCCCGCCCAGACACCACCCCACAAGGTGAACCCCGGATGCCCCGGAGTCCTGCAGAACCGACTCGATCGCATCGGGCAGGACCGAGTCGATCCAGTGTTCAAGGCCGAGGTCCTGGTCGCGCAACGTGCTGATGTCACCGTAGTCCACGAGGTACGTGGGACGGCCTTCGTCAACCAGGAACTCAACCATCGAGCAGCCGCGTCGCAGGTCGAAGCACACCGGGGTCGCCGCCATCGGTGGGATCAGCAGGACCGGAAGAGCACCGTGTGTCTGATCAACTGTCGGTTCATAACGGTGCACGGTGCACTTGGGTTCGTCGAAGATGACCTCGGAGGGCATACGTCGCAGGTCGGCGAAACCGCCGCCGAGCAGGCTGCGGTAGGCCGAGCGCGTTTCGCGCACAACGGGGTCGACATCGGGGCGGGGAAGAAATGTTGGACTCATCTAGATCAACGGTAACCGCACGCCAAAGGGCCCGCTGATCCGCCCTCAACGCTGGGCGGCAGCCAGCAACTCGCTGATCATCTCGGCGGACGCAGGCCGTGCCCCGGCAGTCCAGTCGCCCGGATCAGCAGCGTAAGGCGTGCCGTAGACCGGGGTATCCGGCTGCTGGCGCCAACTTTGCGCCAAGGGGCCAGCGTCCACGATGTCGTAGCCGATGGCGTCGAGGGCGGCACGAACAAACGCCTTGGCGTCCAAGTCGTCCCCGGCGATCGGCAGAGCGCTGCGATCTGCTGCTCCAGCTGGCCTTGCCAGTGTGGCCAGGTGCTGGAAGAAGATGTTGTTGAATGCCTTGACCACTCGCGCGCCCGGGACGTACGCGGCGAAAATCTCCGAAGAGGTCGACGCCTGCGAATCCAGTTCGGGGAACGCCCCGTCGCGACCCGGGTAGTAGTTCATGGTGTCGATGACTACTTTGTCGCTCAAGGCCGCAGCGGGAACCTCTCGGTAGTGCTTGAGCGGGATGGTGACGACCACGATCTCGGCTTCTGTCGCAGCCTCCTGCGCGGTGACGGCACTGGACCGCGGTCCAAGATCGGCCACCAGGTCGCCCAAGGTTGCAGGCCCACGACTGTTGCTCATCAGCACCTGGTCGCCGGTGGACGTCGCCAGCCGGGCGACGGTGGAGCCGATGTTTCCGCTTCCGATGAATCCCCATGTCGTCATGGGCACTGCAACCGTGTCTGGCCGCGAGTCATTCCCGGCCTAGGCGTTGGGTTCAGTCGCCTTCGCGGCCGAGTTGCTCCGTGCCTTCGTCACTGAGCACTGCGTGGCTGGGACGGGCGATCCGCCAGAAGACCACCGCCAGCGCTCCGCCCACCAGTGGTGCGATGAGGAACAGCCAGACCTGCTGCAGCGATTCCCCGCCGCCGAACAGGGCCGGACCCAGTGAACGGGCTGGGTTGACCGACGTGCCCGTCAGCGGGATGCCCACCAGGTGAACCGCGGCAAGCGCGGCGCCGATGGCGATGCCTGCGAAGCCGGGCGCAGCAGCGTGGTCTGTGACCAGCAGGATCACCCCGACGAAGGCGGCGGTGAGCAGCGCCTCGGTGAGGAAGGCGCCGAGCGCGTTCGGCCCATCACCGCCGAAGGCGTTCGTCCCCAGGCCACCCGTCTGATCGGTGACCCCACCGGAGTTGACCAGTACCCACAGGACGAACCCGCCGAGGGCGGCGCCGAGGAACTGAACAACGACGTAGAGCGCGGCTTCTTTGCCGTCCTGGCGCTTGGACAGCCAGAACGCCAGGGTGACGGCCGGGTTCACATGGCAGCCGGAGGTCGGTCCCAGCGAGTAGGCGAGGGCGGCCAGCACCAGGCCGAACGCCAGGGCGACGCCGAGCATGCCCATGGACTTGATGCCGCTGACTGCCGCGCCCACCGCTAGAAAGACCAGGAGGAAGGTGCCGACGAATTCGGCCACGAGTTTGTCTGTCATGGCTCGATTCTTGTGCACAGCCCAGAACGGATCTGCAAGCCCCACCTAGGGTGCGCAGGTGCGGCAGAGGCCTAGAATCTCGACGGTGTGACTGACGTCTGTGAAGCCGTACTCGTCGGCAGTCTCGCGGGCCCATTTCTCGACCGGGCCGGCTGTCACTTCGACGGTGAACCCGCACGACCGACAGACCAGATGATGATGGTGTCCGGTGCTGCAGGAGCGGTAGCGCGCCTCTCCATCCTCGGCAAGCAGAACGTCCACCTCGCCGGCCTGCGCCATCGCTGCCAGACATCGGTACACGGTGGTCAATCCCACGTCCGCCCCGGACTGCCGCAGGTCGGCGTGGATCTGCTGGGCGGTCCGGAAATCGATCGCTTGCTCCAAGAGCTCTTCCACCGCAACCCTTTGGCGGGTTCGTCTCTTCGTCATTGGGACCTCCTCAGTAGTAGCCCGGCCGGCAGGGCGAGGATGAAACAGGCGAGTGTCAGTAGGACGATGGTGGCCCCCGAGGGCACGTCGAGGTAGAAACTGAGGATCACCCCGCCGACCGCGCAGGCCCACCCGACCAAGACCCCGATCCCGGCGGTCGCTCGGAAGGACCGGCTGACTTGTTGGGCCGCGGCGATCGGGACGATCATGATGGCGCTGACGAGCAGTAAGCCCACGGTCCGCATGCCGATCACCACCGTCACGGCAGCAAGGACCGTGATGAGGGCGCTGATGAAGCCTGAGCGGATTCCTTGGGTCCGGGCGACTTCGGCATCGAAGGACACCGCGAACATCTCACGGCCGAAGATCAGCAGCACCAGGCCGACCATCGTCGCAGCCCCGACCAGCCACAAGAGGTCGTTGCCCGACACCGTGGTGATCGCCCCGAACAGGTACTGGTTCAGCGAGGAAGCGGCCCGGTTGCCGGCCAGGTAGGTCAGCAGGACACCGGCCGCGATCCCGCCGTAGAACACCAGTGCCAGGATCACGTCACCGGCTGAGCGGCTGCGGGCACGCAGGAACTCGATGCCGATTGCGCCCAGGACGGCGACTGCCAGCGCTGTCGGCACCGGTGCGGTGCCGGTCAGGAATGCCAGCCCAACACCGGTCAGTGCGACGTGGCCCATGCCGTCCCCGAGTAGGGCCAATCGTCGTTGGACGAGGAACACACCGATCGCCGGGGCCAGCAGCCCGACAATCATGGCGGCCAGCAGCGCACGGCGCATGAAGTCGAAGTCGAGGAACGTCACGGTCCCTCCAACAGTCCAGGATCGCCGGGCTGGTCGTGGCTGTGGTGCCACACATGCTCGCTGAACTCCGGCGGCGGGGGAGAGGCAGCGTCGTAGCGCACTGACCCGTGGTCCGGATGGCCCATGACGATGGCCCTGTTGGCCAGGCTCGCAACAGGTCCCACGTCGTGGGTGATCATCAGGATCGTGGCACCTCGGTCGCGAAGTGCGCCCATGTGACCCGCGAGCCGGCGCTGTTCGCCCACGTCGACCCCGGCAGTTGGCTCATCCATGATGAGTAGGTCAGCTTCGGTGACCAGTGCCCTTGCGATCATCACCCGGCGTTGCTGGCCGCCGGAGAGGTGCTCGAGTCGTTCCTTGCGGCGCTGCCCCAGACCTACGGTTTCCAGAGCAGCGTGGATGGACATCCGTTGGCTGTTTGAGAGGGGCCGCCAGCGTTGCGACGGACTGGCCAGCGCGCTGCGCACAGCTTCCTCCACGCTCAGCGGCACGGCGCTGGTGTTGGTCAGACGTTGCGGAACGTAGGCCACGCGGTGCCAGTCACGAAAGGACGAAGTGGGGATGTCGAACAACCAAGACGTGCCCTTCTGAGGTTTGACAAGACCCAAGGATGGCCCGGACCAAGGTCGTCTTCCCGGTCCCGTTGGACCCCATGAGCGCCACAAAGTCGCCGTCGTTGATCTCAATACTCACGTCGCGCAGGACCGGCTGACCGAATGTCACTGAAAGAGCCTCGGTCCGGATAGCGCTCACGAGCAGTCTTGACCCTCCTGCAGTGTGGCGAGGTTCTCACGCATCGCGGAGATGTAGTCCCCGCTGGCGGGGGGACCCTCCAGCGGGTCCAGGGTAGCGGTGGTGGCCCCCGCCTCGGCGGCCACAGTCTGCGCGACGGCCGGGTCGACGAGGGTCTCGGTGTACACGGTTGTCACGCCGTTGTCCTGGACGAAGGTCGCAAGTTCGGCAATGGCTTGGGCGGAGGGCTCGGTCTCGGGGCTGAGTCCTGCGATGCCTTTCTGCTGGAAGCCGTACTGGTCGGCGAGGTAGCCGAAGGCCTCATGGCTCACGACCATTGTGCGAATCTCGCACTGAGCTGTGCCCTTGCTCCAATCGGCATCAAGGGACGAGAGTTCGTCCTGCAGAGCTTGAGCGTTCGCCTCGAAGGTGGCCTGCTGGGCGGGATCTGCCTGGGACAGCGTGTCGGCGACCTCCGTGGCCATCTGCCCCATCAGGACGGGGTCAAGCCAGACGTGGGGATCCGTGCCCGACTCGGAATGATCGGCCTCGTCGGCATGCTCCTCTTCGTGCTCGTCGTCATCCGGGGCCTCTCGCAGGGGCAGGCCCGCGCTGAGGTCGACAGCGTCCCCCGAGGTCTGTGCGACGGCTTCGTCGACGGCGGGCTGGAACCCTGCGATGTAGAACACAGCGGAAGCTTCCTGCACCTCGGCCACCTGTTGTGGCGACAGCTCCAAGTCGTGTGGTTCGGCGCCGGGGGAGGTCAGCGTCTCGACTGCCACAGCGTCACCGCCAACGGCTTCAACTAGGAACTGGACCGGGTAGTGCGACGCAATGACCGTCAGGGCGGGGTCTGCGCTCGGTTGGGTGGCGGTGTCACCGGATGAGCATCCGGCCAGCAGGGCGGCGGCGAATGAGGCCGCGAGTAGAGGCTTGATCACACTGGCGATGGTACCACCTTATTGGAAATGGTTTCCGTTTGCGGTAAGTACCTCGGCCCGCAGCAATCGGTCGTCGCCCTCCGAGGCCGTGAAGATCACTCGGCCGTTGCGGCTGAAGGCCACCGCTTCGGCCTGGCGCAAGGGCGGCGGGACAACCCGACCCAACCGCCGGCCGGGAATAGGTCCCACAAAGCGCGTGATGGCCGCGTAGTCGCGCAGTGCGTAGTCGCCGGTGCGCGGGTTCACTCCCGCATCGGTGGTGAAAGCCGGGGCTCTGCCAACGGCCTCGGCACGAACCCGTCCGGACCTGATCGGTACCCGGTAGACGGTGCTGCGGGGAAGTTGTTTGCTCACCACGAACAGGTTTCGTCCGTCGGCTGCGGCCATCAGCGCTTCTGCGTCGCGGGGACCGCCCGGGTAGCTGAACTCATGTCTTGTGGCTGGACCAGATGTCGATCCCAATGCCGGCTCAGGGATCTCCAGGATGGCCACATCGCTGCGCTGGGACAGGTTGTCCCCGATGTCGCCGAGCCAGAGAACTGGCTGCCCCTTGGAGTTGCGGCCGCTTGCCAGCGCCTCGGTGTCCGAGGTCGGCGTGGTCAACGCGTACTGCCCACGCTCGGCGCAGGTGCTGGCGTCCAGCGCATAGATCACGCTGGCATTGCCCCCGTCGTTGATCGCCCAGAGGATTCCCTTGTGGCGCACGGAAGGAGCCAGGCCGCTGAGCTCTGGCAAGGTCGTTGTGTCGTAACGGCACGCGGTCTTCCAGTCCTTGGCCGTCCAGGTGGGCGGGGCCGTGCTGCCGGGGCTGCTGGGTGGTGGTGTCTGTGTCGTGCAACCCCCGACTAGCACCGCGAGCAGGCAGGCGGCGATCACGTTCATCAATGGGAAGGGGGGCTGGCTGTGCCACCGAGCTGCTCGGAGAACCAGTAACCGCTGTCCTTGATCGTGCGCGCCTGCGTCTCGTAGTCGACGTGCACGAGCCCGAACCGCGGCTCGAAGCCTGCCGCCCATTCGAAGTTGTCCATGAGTGACCAGCAGAAGTAGCCATCGACGGGGACGCCGCGGTCGATGGCTGATTGCACCTGAGCCAGATGTGACTCGTAATAGGCGATCCGTCGGTCGTCGTGAACCCGGCCGCGGACCAGGTGATCCTCGAACGATGCCCCACCCTCGGTGACCACGATGCGGGGGTAACGGCCGTAGGCGTGCACCATGTCGAGAACCATTCCCAAGCCTTCGGGCCTGATCTCCCAGCCCATCGAGGTCTTCTCCAGCGCTGGGTCGTCGCCGAAGCCGGGCACGGTCCATAGCCCGGGAATCGGCCGGAAGGGAGCCCGCAGACGGGTGTAGTACTGCACGCCCAAGAAGTCGAGATCGATCTCGCAACGCTCGAGATCCCCGTCCTTGATGTAGCGGCGCATCATGCGCAGGATCGGGGCGTCATCGGTGGGGTAGCCCAGGCCGAGCCCTGGTTCCAGGAAGGCGCGGTTCAGCATGGCGTTGGCTGCCCGCTCGGCTCGCTGGGCCAAGAGTGGTCCGGGTCCCGAGCCAAGTGCTGCGGTCAGGTAAGCGGTGTTCCCGACGACACCGTCGGGGTCCGCCGCACGCAAGGCACGTGCCCCGTCGGCGGTCGCCAGGTTGACGTGATGCAAAGCCGGGAAAAAGTTGCTCAGACCCCGTCGGCCAGGCGCATGCTCGCCCAGCATGTAGCCGAGCATCGTGAAGCTCAACGGCTCGTTGAACACCATCCAGTTGGTGACGCGGTCGCCGAGTGCCTCGCCCACGACAGTGACGTAGTCGCAGAACCGATCGATGGTCTCACGACTGGTCCACCCGCCTTCGTCCTCGAGGGTCTGCGGCAGATCCCAGTGATAGAGAGTCACCCACGGGTCCACTCCCGCGCCGAGGCACGAGTCGATCACACGCTTGTAGTGGTCCAGACCCTTCTGGTTCAAGGCGCGCCCATCGGGCTGGATCCGGGGCCAGGACAGCGAGAAACGGTAAGCGTCGAAACCCAGGGCGTTGACCAGTGCGATGTCCTCCGGGAAGCGCCGGTAGGAGTCCGTGGCGACGTCGCCATTGGTCGCGTCAGCGATCGTCCCCGGCTTGTGCGTGAAGGTGTCCCAGATTGAGGGGCCCTTGCCGTCCGCCTCCGGTGATCCTTCGATCTGGTAGGCGGCCGTGGCCACACCCCACAGGAAGTCCGATCCGAATTCTTGGAGGCTCATATGTCCCAATGTTGCCCGCACCCGGTGCCGATGTCGACTCCGTGACGGGTGCGTCGGCCGGGTGCGGGCGCTTAGATGGGGCCATGCGCCAGTTCCACGCCCCTGGCAGGGTCAACCTCATCGGTGATCACATCGACTACATGGGCGGAACCGTCCTGCCGATGGCGATCGACCGGGGCACAGATGTCTGGGTTCGGCCGCGTTCCGATCGGCAACTCGTGGCGGTCTCGCAGAACTTCCCGGATGTCGGTGAGGTGTTCGCCCGCGTCGATGCGGAGACCGCCCGGCCTGAATGGGACTGGGTCAACTACCTGGCAGCGGTCGCCTTCGCCATGCGCCAGCGCGGGATCGATGTGCCTGGGGTGGATGTGCGCGTGGCCGGGGACATCCCGAACGGTGCCGGCCTGTCGAGCTCGGCCTCGATCGAGCTGGCGATGGCCGTGGCCTTCGACGCGCTGGTCGGCAGTGAACTGTCCAGCAGCGATCTGGCGCTGATCTGCCAGCAGGCCGAGAACGAGTTCATCGGAGTGGCGTGCGGGATCATGGACCAGTTGTCGATCGCCTCCGGTCGCCGCGGCCACGCACTGGCCATCGACTGCACGTCGCTGACCGTGCGCACGATCGCGTTTCCGCAGGATCTGGCGGTGGTCGTGGCCAACACCAATCAGCGCCGGGAGCTGTCCGACAGTGCCTACAACCAACGGCGGGCCTCCTGCGAAGAAGCCCAAGAACTGCTCGGCCGCCGTCTTGTCGACATCACGGCCACTGAGGCCGATGCCGTGGTGGCGCCACTCCCGCAGCCACTGCAGGCGGTCAGCCGTCACGTGATCACCGAGCAGGCCCGGGTTCTGGCGTTCGAGGGGGCTTTGGCCATGGACGACCGCGTGGCGATGGGGGTGCTCATGCGCGCTTCCCACGAGTCGTTGCGTGACGACTTCGGGGTAACGGGCCCGGCACTGGACGCGATGGTCGAAGCCGCGTGGGAGGCGCCCGGGGTGGTCGGTGCCCGGATGACCGGTGCGGGCTTCGGCGGCTGCACCGTGAACCTGGTCGAACCGCAGGCCGTCGGCGACTTCGTGGATGCCGTCAGGTCGCGCTATAGGGCGACCACGGGGTTGCGGCCCGACTTCTACGAGGTGCGCAGCGCCGATGGCGCCGCTGAGGTCCTGTCGTGATCGAGCCGGCGCTCGGCGCGTTGCTCGACTACGCCCGTGAGCACGGACTCATAACTGCCGAAGAGACCGCGTATACCCGAAACCGGGTCCTGGAAGTGCTGCAGATCAGCGACTACGACCTGGACGCGGAGGTGAGGACATCCTCCGGGCAGGGCGTCGATGCACTTTTGGGGCCACTGCTGGACGACGCCGCGCGGCGCGGGTTGATCGATCCGGACACGACCACCCGCCGCGACCTGTGGGACACCGCGATCATGGGCGCCCTCGTCCGGCCGCCCTCGGAGGTGTTGCGCCGGTTCTGGGACGACTACGCCCTCAGCCCGCAACAGGCCACCGACACGTTCCACCAGCAGTCCGTGGCCAGCAACTACATCCGCACCGGCCGGACCGACCGCAACATCACGTGGCGACAGGCCACTGCCTACGGCGTCATGGACATGACGATCAACCTTTCGAAGCCGGAGAAGGATCCGCGCGACATCGCCGCGGCGGCCGACGGCGTGCAGGGTGGATACCCGGCATGTCTGCTCTGCCGGGAGAACGAGGGGTATGCCGGTCGTGCTGATCATCCGGCACGCCAGAACCTGCGGCTGATCGGGCTGGAACTGACCGGCGAGCCGTGGTTCCTGCAGTACTCGCCGTACCGCTACTACAACGAGCACTGCATCGTGCTCAGTGAGCAGCACCGGCCGATGCGGATCGACGATGCCGCCCTGCGCCGCCTGAGTGAGTTCACCCAGATCCTGCCCCACTACCTCATCGGCTCCAACGCTGATCTGCCGATCGTGGGCGGCTCGATCCTCAGCCACGACCACTTCCAGGGCGGGCGCTACGAATTTGCCATGGACCGGGCAGGTGCGGCCTGGTCCGAGCAACGGTCGGACGTGGCCGTCGAGGTCCTGCACTGGCCCCTGGCCGTCATTCGCCTGACCGGATCCGACGACGAGGTCCTGCAGCTGGCAGGGGCGGTGCTGGCTGCTTGGCGCGAATACAGCGACCCGGGCCGGGGGGTGCTGTCCCATTCGGGCTCCACGCCGCACAACACGATCACCCCGATCGCCAGGCGCGTGCCCGCCGGCCTACGTCTGGATCTGGTGCTGCGCAACAACCGCACGAGTGCGGACCACCCTGACGGCATCTACCACCCGCATGCGCAGATTCACTCGGTCAAGAAGGAGAACATCGGGCTCATAGAGGTCATGGGTCTGGCGGTCCTGCCCGACCGGCTGGCCGTCGAACTCGAAATTGTCGCCGGCGCCTGGCTGCGCGGTGAGGAGTTGCCCGACGAAGCGCGTGCACATACCCCGATGCTGCAGGAGTTGCGAGCAACAGAGGCTCCCGAAGACTTCGGGGAAGCGGTGCGAGGGACCCGCGAGGCCGCCGGCGCGTACTTCGTGCGGGGACTCGAGCACTGTGATGTGTTCGGCGGGGATGCGGTTGCTGGAGTGCAGGATTTCCTGGGCACGCTGTAGCAGGGGCGGTCAGGACGCCCGGGCGGTGGCGACCGCTGCCGCACACTCGTTGGTGGTGGGGCGCAGAGCGACAGCCGCGACGAAGAAGCAGGCGGCACCCAGGAAGGTTCCCCAGTTGTTCCAGCCCTCGTTGGCGTACTCCCCGGTGGGCAGCAGTTGCGCGCCCGCAGCGGATATGCCGAAGAACACCGAGCCCAGCATGTTGAGGGCGGCGATCATGTGTGAACGTCCCTGCAGCAGGTGATGTCTGCGATGGCGTACGACCGGCCGCCATGCGATGTAGCTGGCGACGAGGAACAGGATCGACCCGACCACGTCCGGCTGCCAGATCTGGCTGTAGTCCCCGGACTGCGGGTTGATCGACTGAATCAGCGCCCGGATGGTCATGACGTTGAAGAAGAGGGTTCCCATCAACTGGATGATGGCCGCCAGCCAGTCGGGGTCACGCAACCGGCTGCCCTCAAGGTGGTCCTGCGAGTTCGCGACCTGCACGGCGGCCGCAGCGGTGAAGCCCACTGCGCCAGCCGCGTAGACGACGCTGTTGAGCACCGCGTTCAGTCCCTCCACTGCCATCAGCGCTCCGATGGCGAACAGCGCAGACCCGATCCCGAAGCCGAAAGACATCGCCCACATCTGGCGTGTCTCCCGGTTGTGCTGCACGGAATCGAAACTACTGGGTTCGGTCCGCGCTGACCGGGGGCGGGTTGCGGGCCTAGTCTGCGGTGCATGAGCGTCGAAGTATCCGGCGGGGACCGTCCGGTGTTCGCCCTGCACACCGCCACTAGTACTTACTGCTTCGGCGTCGGCGACGACGGCCAGCTGCGGCACCTCCACTGGGGGGCTCGTATCCGCGCTGACGACGTGATCGTCGAGCCGTTGTGGGCGCTGTCGACCAACGATCTCCTCGAGGACGTCATGGCTCAGGAGTACCCGGTTCATGGAGGGTTCAGATACAACGAGGACTGCCTTAGAGTGCGTTGGCCCGACGGCGGTCGCGAGAGTGTGCTGCGCTACGACGGCCATACGGCTGAAGCCGATGGGCTTGCCGTGGCCATGCGTGACGAGAAAGGGCTGTCTGTCGACCTGCACTACCGGGTACTCGACTCCGGGGTCATCAGTCGCTGGGCGGTCATCACGGCCGACGCCGACGTGGTTGTGGAGTCGGTGGCGTCAGCGCAGTTCACCGTGCCGTTCCAGGACCTCACCTTGCGTAACGTCTTCGGGCACTGGGGCGCCGAGCAACAGGAGCTGGTCCAGACGGTGGCGGGCAAGGTAGTGCTGGAGTCCCGCCGCGGGATCTCCAACCACCACCACAACCCCTATGCGGTGCTCAGCCGCGAAGCCACGCAGACCGATGGCCGGGTCTGGGCTGCGGCGCTCGCGTTCAGCGGCAACACCAAGGTCGTTGTGGAACAGACCCAGTACGGACAGACCCTGCTGCAACTGGGCATCAATGACTTCGACACCGAGCTGCCCTTGGCCGCGGGAGAGGTGTTCACGACCCCGGCGGTGGTCGCTGCCTACACCGAGGGGGGCCTGGACCAGATCAGCCAGATCCTGCACGACTACGGTCGTAGCCTCATGCGGACCGGGCCGAAGCCGGTTCTGTACAACTCCTGGGAGGCGACGGCCTTCGCCGTGGATGTCCAGGGTCAGGTCGAGTTGGCCCGACTGGCTGCCCGTATTGGCGCGGAACTGTTCGTGGTCGACGACGGCTGGTTCGGACGCCGCAACCCCGACGAGACCGGCGGCATCCACGATGGTCTGGGCGATTGGTGGGTGGATCCAGTCAAGTTCCCGGACGGTCTCGCGCCCCTGATCGAGGAGGTCAAGGCACTCGGGATGGGTTTCGGGATCTGGGTCGAACCCGAGATGGTGAACCCGGAGTCGGACTTGTACGGCGAGCACCCCGATTGGATCTATCGCGAGCCCGGACGCGAACCGGATGAGGCGCGCGGTCAGTACGTGCTCAACCTCAACCTCCCGCAGGTCCAGGAGTTCATCTTCGACAGTGTGGACAGATTGCTGTCCGACAACGACATCGCATACGTGAAATGGGACGCCAACCGCCCCATGTCCCAGGTGGGCCCGCGGCGCGACGTTTGGTTCGGCCACATCCAGGCCCTCTACGCAATCGTGACCCGACTGCGTGAGAGGCACCCCGGGGTTGCCTTCGAGGCGTGTGCGTCCGGGGGCGGCCGGATCGACTTCGGTGCCTTGGCGGTGTTCGACGACTTCTGGACATCGGACAACACCGACGCACTGGACCGGCTGGAGATCCAGCGCGCGTACTCGCTGGTGTACCCGCCACAGGCGATGCGCGCCTGGGTCACCGACGTGCCCAACTTCTTGTCGCAGCGCTCGATCCCGCTGACCTTCCGTTTCCACAGCGCCATGCTGGGGACGTTGGGCATCGGGTCGGATCTCACCTCGATGTCGGAGGCGGACCTCGCCACCGCAGCGCAGATGGTGGCGCAGTACAAGCGGATGCGTCCGCTGATGCACCGGTTCCATCGCCTCGAGAATCCCTCACCCAACGACTACCGGCTCTTCCAGTACGACGGGGATGGTGGCGCCGTGCTGTTCGCGTTCCTGCCCAGCAGTCGGCTCGGGCACAAGCCCACAACCGTGCGGCTGCGCGGCCTCGATCCGCGAGCGCGCTACCGCTTCACCCACGACTGGCAACATCACGAGGCGTCGGGGGAGTACCTGATGAACAGGGGTTTGCGACTGTGGCTGCAGGGTGACTACGCGAGCACCGTCATCGTGTTCGAGCAGATCACAGCAGACCGGGGATGAGCCGGGCACGGACTCGCTGGCAGTAGTCGGCGTATCCGGGGTAGCGCTCTCGCAGGAACGCCTCTTCGACGTGGGCCTTGCCCAGCCACCACACCACGAGCGCGGTCAGGGGGATGAAGGCCCACCAGGAGCCGATCAGCCCCACGCCCAGCAGCGCCAGCAGCATCGAGGAGTAGATCGGATGTCGGACCACGCGATAGGGGCCGTGCTCGATGAGTTCGCCCGCCGATCGGGGGCGCGGGTAGGGAGTCAGCGCGTCGCCGAGGCTGCGCAGCGACCACACGCCCAGCGCGGCTCCGCCTACGACCAGAACCCAGCCGACCGGAGTCGAGGGCCACCCTGGACCGACCTGGGCCGCGAGGACGACGAGCGCGGCCAAGACGAACTGGCCCCACACCCAGCCCTGGCCGCGGGAACCCAGTGTCGGCAGTTGCATGAGGCCATTGTGCTGCGTCGGCCCGGCTTGTCTGACCAGCGTGTCCGGATTTGCGGGTTGATCAAGCTCGGTCGGCCGGCACCCCCCACGATTGCCCGACAATGGCCGTAATGAGCCTGCATATCCGGACAGTAGGTGCTCGTTCGGAAGAGTCTGGGACCTTACCGGTTGCGCCAGTACGCCCCAGGCCGCCCGTCGATCGGTAGTCTGCGGTGCATGACCCGTTGGTTGTCGCCCACAGAGCAGCGTCACTGGCGCGCGTGGATTGCCGGCAACCTGCTGCTGCCCCACGCCCTCGGCCGGGATCTCTTCGATCAGACGGGATTGACCATGGCCGACTACGAGATCATGGTCCGCCTGTCCGAATCCGCGGATCATCGGGTGCGGATGAGTGATCTGGCCGAGTTGACCATGTCCAGTCGCAGTCGGCTGTCCCACCAGATCGATCGCATGCACCGGGCCGGCTATGTCGACAGGCAGAAGTGCAACGACGACAGGCGTGGGTTCTTCGCGGTACTCACGGAAAAGGGCTACGAGACGTTGGTGGCCGCTGCCCCGATCCACGTGGAGAGTGTTCGCAAGCGGATAGTCGACGTCCTGACCCCCGAAGAGTTCGCTGAGTTGGGCCGCCTCAATCAGAAGTTGATTGACGCCCTCGACGAAGACTGACGCAGTAGCCGGTTACTTCTCGAGGTCCCAGATGCGGATGCCGCCCAAGATTCCCGCGGTATTGGCCACGATCTTGGCTTTGGGCCCCAGATCCACGCTGGACAGGTGCTTCGCGTTGCCCCCGCCGACGTAGATCTTGTCGTAGAAAAGGAATGCGTCGAAGATCTCCATCGCTTTGAGCACCCGCTTGCGCCAGCGCTTGTTGCCGATCTCCTTACGGGTGGCGTTGCCGACGTAGTCGTCGAAGTCGCCGCCGAAGCCGGAGGGCGCATGTGACAACTCCATGTGAGGGAGAAGCCGCCCTTCGTGGAAGACCGCAGTTCCACATCCGGTGCCAAGAGTCATGACGAACTCGAAACCGGTGCCTTCCACCACCGCGCAGCCCTGCACGTCAGCGTCGTTGGCAACCTTGACCGGGATGTCGAACTCGTCGGCCAGGGCGGTGGCGAGGTCGTAGCCGTGCCACATCGCGGCCATCTTGTCGTCTCGGGGTCCGCCGTACTCTAGGCGCGACAACGACGGGATGTTCAGGACTTTGCCGCTTCGTACCAGTCCCGGGAAGCCCACGGACGCCCGGGAAGCCGCCGGCAACTGGTTCTTGAGGTCGGTCAGTTTCTCCACGAGCAGCGACGGCGGGCACGGGTAGGGAGTCTCGATGCGCACCCGGTCAGCGATCATCTGACCGTTGGTGTCCAGCACGGACGCCTTGAGGCCAGATCCGCCCACATCGACGGCCAACGTGAGTACGTCGGGTGGCCAGATGGTCGTGGCGTGCGGGCTCTCGGTCATGTCAACCCTCCGGAGTAGTGAGTATCTCGGAGCCGGTGTCGGTCACCAGGATCGTGTGTTCGAACTGCGCCGTTCGCTTGCGATCCAAAGTGACCACGGTCCAGCCGTCGTCCCAGATCTCGTAGTTGATGGTTCCGAGCGTGAGCATAGGCTCAATCGTGAACGTCATGCCTGTTTCGAGAACAAGGTTGGAGTTCGGGTCGTCGTAGTGCGGGACGATCAACCCGGAGTGGAAGGAGGTCCCGATGCCGTGTCCTGTGAAGTCGCGGACCACGCCGTATCCGAAGCGCTTGGCGTAGCTCTCGATCACCCGGCCGACCACGTTGAGGGTGCGCCCCGGGGCGACGGCCTTGATCGCGCGCAGAGTGGCCTGTTCGGTGCGTTCGACCAGCAGGCGAGACTCCTCATCAACCTCACCTGCCAGGAACGTTGCGTTGGTGTCGCCGTGCACGCCGCCGATGAAAGCGGTGATGTCGATGTTGACGATGTCCCCGTCGGCCACCACCGTCGAGTCGGGGATGCCGTGGCAGATCACTTCATTGAGCGAGGTGCACAGCGACTTCGGGAAGCCCCGGTAGCCCAGCGTCGACGGGTACGCGCCGTGATCGCACAAGAACTCGTGGCCAATGGCATCAAGTCGGTCTGTCGTCACACCGGGCACCACGTTGCGGCCGACCTCGGCAAGGGCCTGGGCGGCGATCCGCCCGGCCACGCGCATGGCTGCGATCGTCTCCTCGTCCTTGACCTCCGGACCGAGGTAAGGCGTGGGCTGGGGCCGCCCGACGTACTCGGGCCGCTCGATCTGCGCCGGCACGGAGCGCACGGCGGAGATACGGCCAGGGGCTACGGTCATAACATGCAGTCTAGGCGCGAGGATCGGGCCAGGACGGATTCGGAGGACGACATGAAGTGGTATTACTGCTTGCTGCACAACCGCGTCGAGCCGGAGAAGGGGTGCGCGAACTCCGAGCGCCTCGGCCCCTATGACTCCGAAGACCAAGCAGCTCACGCCTTCGACATCGCCCGCAAGCGCAACGAGGATTGGGATGCAGGCGAGCGGGAGTGGGGCACCAAGAGTGACGAGCAGGTCGACCTGGGCAAGGACACCGACTAGCGACCCCTTGACCGCGCGCGCCAGCAACTGAGCAGGCTGGCACACTGGCGCCCATGACGACGATCGCAGTACTGGGTGGAACCGGTCCGCAGGGCAAAGGTTTGGCAGTTCGCTGGGCGGCGGCAGGAATCGACGTGGTGCTTGGATCACGCGATCCGGCCCGCGCGCAGGCGGCCGCTGCGGAGCTCGGTGTGCAGGGGGCGGGAAACCTCGAGGCGGCCCAAAGGGGCGACATCGTCCTGGTCGCAGTTCCCTACGACGGTCATGCCGACATCATCGCCGAGGTTGCCGACGCCGTTGCCGGCAAGATCCTAATCGATTGCGTCAACCCGCTCGGTTTCGACAAACAAGGACCCTTTCCGCTGGCCGTGCCCGAAGGTTCGGCGGCCCAGCAGGCGGCTGCCTTGGCGCCTCAGGCGCGGGTGGTTGCCGCGTTCCACCACGTGAGTGCTGTCTTGCTCGCGGACCTCGAGCACCTTTTGGATATCGACATCATGGTTCTGGCCGAGGACCGGGACGCGGCCGATGAGGTGATTGCCCTCGCCGACCGGATCCCAGGCATGCGCGGTGTTTTCGCCGGCCGGTTGCGCAACGCCGCGCAGGTCGAGGCGCTCACGGCCAACCTGATCGCCATCAACCGCCGGTACAAGATCCACGCCGGGGTCAAGGTGACGGATTTGCCCTGATGGCGTGGTTGAGTCCCAACGACGTGGAGGGCAGGATCCAGCACGCTCTGCGCGTGGAGCGGGTCTTGGTCAATCTCGGGTGGTTCGTGGCGGTCGTGGGGGTCGTGGCAGTACTGGCCACCCTGGGTACTGCTCTCTGGGGTGAGACCTCGTGGTCACGTGCGCTGGTCGCGGCCTTCGGGATCTTGGCGGCCACGGTTCTCTCCGGAGCGGCAGCTTACGGCTCTGGTACCAACATCGGCCTTGCGGCCGTGCGGTTGAAGCGCGACGTGGATAAGTCGTGACAGGTCGCGGGGGTGGGTGGCCGCCTGGGGCCGTTTGCCCGCGGGGGGGCCGTTTGCCCGCGGGGCCGTTTGCCCGCGTTAGAGGTTGTGGTCCTGGTTAGCGAATCCACGCGTTGTTTCTCTAACCAACAGCACAACCTCTAACCAACGGCGGGGCGCCGGTTGAACCGCGACCGCCGGGCCGCCTGGGGCCGTTTGCCCGCGTTAGAGGTTGTGGTCCTGGTTAGCGAATCCACGCGTTGTTTCTCTAACCAACAGCACAACCTCTAACCAACGCGGGGCGCCGGTCGAACCGCGACCGCGGGGCGCCGTTGAACCGCGACCGCCGGGCCGCCGGCGCCGGTTGAACCGCGACCGCCGGGCCGCCTGGGGCCGTTTGAACCGCGTTAGAGGTTGTGGTCCTGGTTAGCGAATCCACGCGTTGTTTCTCTAACCAACAGCACAACCTCTAACCAACGGCGGGGCGCCGGTTGAACCGCGACCGCGACCGCGACCAACCGCGGGGCGCCGAGCGGTTTAACCCCAACAGCACCCCTCAGGAGTACTGGTGCTCGGGACCGGGGTAGGTGCCCTCGACCACCTCGCCGGCCCAGGTTTGCACCGCCTCAGTCAGCACGGAACGCAGGTCGGCGTACTGCTTGACGAATTTGGGGGGTTTGCCCGGGGTCAATCCGGCCATGTCTTGCCACACCAGGACCTGAGCGTCGGTGTGTGGGCCCGCGCCGATGCCGATAGTCGGGATCGACACCGCGCGCGTCACGGCGTCGGCCAGGTCGGACGGCACCACCTCCAGGACGGTGGCGAAGGCGCCAGCCTGCTCCATGTGCTTGGCGTCGAGGATCAGCTTCTGGCCCGCCTCGCCCCGGCCCTGGACCTTGTAGCCGCCGAACTGGTGTACCGACTGCGGGGTGAGTCCCAGGTGGGCCATCACCGGGATGCCGGCACTGGTCAGGAACTCGACGTGGGGCAGGACCCGCTCGCCGCCCTCGAGTTTGACCGCATGTGCCCCTGCCTCCTTCATGAAACGGGTGGCCGTGGCCAAGGCCTGTTGTGGGGATTCCTGGTACGAGCCGAACGGGAGGTCGGCCACGACCATTGCGCGCTGCGACCCCCGCACAACGGCAGCAACCAGCCCGATCAGGTCGTCGACCGTTACCGGGATGGTCGAATCGTGGCCGTAGACGACCATTGCGGCAGAGTCGCCGACGAGTATCACGGGGATACCTGCGGAGTCGAAAAGGCCGGCGGTGAGTGCGTCGTACGCGGTGATCATGGGCCACTTCTCGCCGCGCTCTTTTGCAGCGGCAAGGTCCTTGATCGTCACGCGACGACCAGTGGCGGGGCCGTAAAGGGTTTCGGACATCGGGAGCTACCTCCAAGCCTCGAGGCTCACTGTGAGTCCCCGGACGCCACCATGGTGACATACGACGCCCCGATTCGGCCAGAGGTGAACCTCACAGCGCCAGCTTGTAGCGTGTCGCACGCGGGGGATAGGATACGGAACAGTTCCGTTTCGTAATAGAAGGCCGGTAGACATGAAGCAGCCCACAGGACATCCCCGCCGTTGGCAGATTCTGACGGTTCTGGTCGTGAGCCTGCTGGTCGTGGTGCTGGACAACACGATCCTCAACGTCGCGATCAAGACGATCCAGGAGGATCTGGAGGCCACCCAGAACGAGATCGTCTGGGCGATCAACTCCTACACCCTGGTGTTCGCTGCGCTGCTGTTCACATGGGGCGTGCTCGGTGACCGCTATGGGCGAAAGAAGATCCTGGTGATCGGCTTGGCCCTGTTCGGCCTTGCGTCTGCACTCAGCGCGTTCGCCCAGGACCCCACCCAACTTGATCGTCGCCCGCGGACTGATGGGCATCGGAGGCGCGTCGGTGCTGCCGGTGACACTGGCCATCATCACGGTTGTCTTTCCGCCCCACGAGCGAGGCAAGGCCATCGGGATCTGGGCTGCGGCAGTTGGCGGGGCAGTGGCGATCGGCCCCGTTCTCGGCGGGTTCCTGCTCGAGCACTACTGGTGGGGTTCGGTCTTCCTCATCAATGTCCCGATCGTCATCGTCGGCATTGCGGGGATCCTCGTTCTCGTCCCGGAATCGAAGAATCCGAACCCAGGTCGACTGGATCCGCTGGGCCTGCTGATGAGCATCTCGGGCCTCATGTTGCTGGTCTACGGGATCCAGCACGGCGGCGACACCCAGGAATGGTTCAGTCCGGACGTGGCCGGGTGCATCGTCGCTGGGTTGGCGATCCTAGTGGCCTTCATCTGGTTGGAATTCCGCAGCAGTCACCCGTCCTTGGACATGTCGTTGTTCTCGATCCGGTCGTTCTCGGCATCGCTCACAACCGTGTCTTTGACGTTTGCTGCGATGACAGGGTCGCTGCTGTTCCTGGCTTTCTACATGCAGTTGGTGCGCGGCTACAGCCCCTTGCAGGCTGGGCTTGTTCACGCTTCCCGTGGCCGTTGGGACAACTACTCGCAGCACCGCGCAGCGCGAAGATGGTCGAACGATTCGGTGCTCGCAAAGTCATAGCCTTCGGGCTGGTTCTGGCCGGCCTGGTGTTCATCTCGATCGCTTTGCTGGAGCAGAGCAGCCCCGCTTGGGTGTTGCTGGTCACCTGGTTCTTCCTGGGCTTCGGTCTCGGAAACGTCATCGCCCCCTGCACCACCCGGATGACTCTGGCGACGCCTCCGGAGAAGTCCGGCGCGGGGTCGGCCGTGCAGAACACGGTGCGGCAGGTCGCTGCGGCTATCGGCATCGCAGTGTTGTCGTCGGTGGTCGCGGTCGTGTACAGCAACGCCATGTCCAGCAAGCCGGGAATCGCGCAGTTGCCATCGCAGCTGCAGGAGCCGGTCACCGATTCGATCGGCGGGGCCTACGAGGCCACCGGCAGGGCGGTCGAGGCGGGGCTGCTCGACGCGCAGCAGGCGGCGGCCATTCAGGCAGCGTCGGTCGACAGCTTCATGCAAGCGTTCCATCTGGCAGCACTGGGCTCGGCGCTGTTGATCCTGATCGCCCTGATCGTGCTGCTTGTGCGTCTGCCGGCCCAACCTGAGCATGCCGCGTGGGGCGGCCACGCGGGTCATGTAGAGATTGACCCGGACCTGCCTCCTGACGAGTTCGAGGGCGAGAGCGACCATGAAAGGACAGCCCCGTCATGACGGGCAAGGCACGGGGGCGGCCACGGGATCCTCGGGTGGACGAAGCCGTGTCCACACACCTTCTGCAACTGATGGCCGAGCGAGGTCCAAGCGGCTTCTCCATGGATGAACTCGCGGCACGCTCGGGCGTGGGGAAGGCCGCCATCTACCGCCGGTACCGCTCGCGCGAGGAAATGGAACAGGCCGGCCTTGCCGCGATCAACGAGGACCTGCCCGATGTCAGCGATCTGCCGGTCAGGCAGGCTCTGGTCACACTGCTGACCTGGCTCGCCGGTTCACATGCTGCCGGGATGACTCCCACCTGGCTGCTCGCCATGCAGAGGATGCCGGCCGTGCGTGACCTCTACAGGGCCAAGATCTCCGGTCCGCGCATAGTGGCATTGATGGGCATACTGCAACGGGGTCAGGCAGACGGAGTTCTGCGCGGGGACTTGAACCTTCCGGATGCAATGCGGATCCTCGAGTTCAGTGGCCATCATGGCCGGGATGCAAAGGACAGTCGCGGCAGAGCACGTGGACATGTCTGCGATGGTCGATCTGATCCTCCAGGGGATGATCAATCCGACTCTCGCCAGCGGTTCGTGATCGGCAAACGGCGGTCGCGTCCGAACGCCCGGAACGTGATCTTCGTGCCAGGCGGGTACTGGCGACGCTTCCACTCCGCAGCGTCGGTGAGTTGCACGATCCGCGCGACCAACTCCTGGTCGTAGCCGCGTTGTGCCAGTTCCACCGAGCCCATGTCGGCGCCCACATAGTCCTCAAGCACCCGGTCGAGCAGCGCATAGTCAGGTAGAGAATCTGAATCAAGCTGATCCGGGCGCAACTCCGCGGACGGCGGTTTCTCGATGCTGTTGACCGGGATCGGTCCGGATTCCCCTGCTCGTTGGGCGGCGCCGTTGCGCCACAGTGCCATCTCCCAGACCAATGTCTTCGGCACATCCTTGATCGGGGCGAAACCACCAACGGCGTCCCCATAGATCGTCGAGTAGCCGACGGCCAATTCGCTCTTGTTCCCCGTCGCCAGTGTGAGGTGGCTCTCCGAATTGCTGATCGCCATCAGGATGGCGCCCCGGACCCGTGCCTGCAGGTTCTCCGCGGCCAAGCCGGTGAGCCCGAGGTTGCGGTCGTATGCCTCGACCATGTCGTTGATCTCTATGGTGCGAAGGTTCATCCCGGTGAGTGCGGCCGATGCGGCAGCATCGTCCATCGAGTGCTGTGAGGAGTACTGGCTGGGCATGCGCACGCCGTGCACGTTGGCCGGGCCGAGCGCGTCGCAGGCGATCGCCGCGACCAGTGCCGAGTCGATGCCCCCGGACATGCCCAGGACCACCGAGGAGAATCCGTTCTTGCCCACGTAGTCCCGCAGCCCGGTGACCAGGGCCATGTACACCTCGCGGGCATCGCTGAGCGGTTCGGCGACAACGGGGATGATCGGTGCGAGTTGGACGCATGCGGGCAGCTCTGCCTGCGCCGGGGCGCTGGCGTCCGGGCAGGTGAGGTCGGCGACGAGCAGGTCGTCGACGAACTGCGGCGACCGGGCCAGCAGAGCGCCGTCGGGGGTCACGATCATGGAGTCGCCATCGAAGACAAGTTCGTCCTGCCCACCCCACATGTTGACGTAGGCGATCGTGCATCCGAGCTCACGTGCCCGGGTCGCGCACAGTTGCAGCCGGACGTCGTCCTTGTTGCGCTCGTACGGACTGCCGTTGATGACCAGCAGGACACCGGGCGCAGCCCCTGCGAGGTCGGTCAAGGGACCAGCGCTGACCCAGATGTCCTCGCAGATCGCCAGAGCGACGTCGGCCTGGCCCACCCGGATCCGGCAGGGCGCGCTGCCGGGACGGAAGTAGCGCTGCTCGTCGAAGACCCCGTAGTTGGGCAGGTGGTGCTTGGCGTAGTCCGCTACAACCGCCCCGTTGTGCAGCACGGCTGCGGCGTTGTGTCCACGTCGGTCGCCGGGTTGTCCGCTCGCCGGTGCGAGGTGCCCGACCACCACGGCGATGCCCCCGAGCCCGGCGGCGTCGAGGTCAGATGCCAGGGTCTGCAGTGATCGGTCGCAAGCGTGCTGGAAGCTGGGTCGAAGGGCCAGATCCTCGATCGGGTAGCCGGTCAGCATCATCTCTGGAAACGCCACGAGATCTGCGCCGACCGATGCCGCCTTCGCTGTCGTCTCGACGACCAGGGCCCGGTTGCCGAGGAGGTCTCCCACGGTGGGGTTCACCTGGGCCAGAGCGATACGCAGTTGTGCCATGGGCTCAGTCTGGCAAATGGCGCGCACGTGTCCGCGCGCCCGAGTGGGTAGCGTGTGTCGGACCCGCCGGCTTTGGAGTGCCATGACCGAAACAGGGTTGTCTCGGCTCCACCTCTTGTCCTTGTGTGGCCCCGACGCCCCGCGTTAGAGGTTGTGCTGTTGGTTAGAGAAACAACGCGTGGATTCTCTAACCAACAGCACAACCTCTAACCAACGGCACAAGGCTTACGAACAGGCCGCGCTTGCGCAGGCGACATGGGAATCGACGCCGGTCAGGGCCCGGTGATTCTTGGCGCACGCGTCGGTGCGGCCCGTTGGGAAGCCGGGACGGACGGCCTGACGAGACAGTCCCGTCATGCGGCAGGATGGGGCCATGGATAAGCAGACCGAGTACGTCCTGCGCACGATCGAGGAACGTGACATCCGCTTCGTGCGGTTGTGGTTCACCGACGTGCTGGGGATTCTCAAGTCCGTGTCGATCGCGCCGGCCGAGCTCGAAGGCGCCTTCGCCGAGGGCATCGGGTTCGACGGCTCGGCGATCGAGGGCTTCTCCCGTGTCACTGAGTCGGACATGCTGGCCAAGCCGGACCCGTCGAGCTTCCAGGTCCTCCCATGGCGCGGCGACGAGATGCCGGTCGGGCGGATCTTCTGCGACATCCTGCTGCCCGATGGCTCACCGTCGTATGCGGATCCGCGATGGGTTCTCAAACGCCAACTGGCCAAGGCAGCCAAGCAGGGCTTCACCTTCTACACCCATCCCGAGATCGAGTTCTTCCTCTTCAAACAGGACTCGATGGAGGGCGCTGACCCCGTTCCCGTGGACAACGTGGGCTACTTCGACCACAGTCCGCACCCGGCTGGGCAGGACTTCCGCAGGCACTCGATCTCGATGCTCGAGCACATGGGCATCTCGGTGGAGTTCTCCCACCACGAGGGAGCCCCCGGGCAGCAAGAGATCGACCTGCGTTATGCCGACGCCCTGAGCACGGCCGACAACATCATGACCTTCCGGCTCGTCGTCAAGGAGGTCGCCCTCGAGCACGGGGTGGTTGCCTCGTTCATGCCCAAACCGTTCACCGATCACCCCGGTTCGGGGATGCACACCCATGTCAGCCTCTTCGAAGGCGACAGCAATGCGTTCTTCGAGCCCGGGGCGGACATGCAGCTCTCCGTTCTGGCGCGTCAATTCATCGCGGGGCTGTTACATCACGCGCCGGAGATCACCGCCGTGACCAACCAGTGGATCAACTCCTACAAGCGTCTGGCCGGAGGTATGGAGGCGCCGAGTTACGTCTGCTGGGGGCACAACAACCGCTCGGCTCTGATCCGGATCCCGATGTACAAGCCGGCCAAGGGACAGTCCACCCGGGTCGAGTTCCGGTCGCTGGACAGTGCGGCCAACCCCTACCTGGCTTACGCGCTGATCCTGGCGGCCGGGTTGAAGGGGATCGAGGAGAAGTACGAACTGCCGCCTGCCACAGAAGACGATGTGTGGTCGCTGACCGATGGGGAGCGAAGGGCGCTCGGTCTCCAGCCGTTGCCCGGCAGTCTCGCCCAGGCCATCGACGCCATGGAGGGATCAGAACTCGTGGCCGAGACGCTGGGTGAGCACGTGTTCGACTTCTTCTTGCGCAACAAGAAGGCGGAGTGGGCCGAGTACAAAAAGCATGTGACCCGGTTCGAGTTGGAGCGGTACCTGTCGTTATGAGCCCGCGCCGAGCGAGCCAGCACTTGGAACTGGTACGGGTCGGTTTCACCGACGCGGCCACCGCATCCGACCAACTCCAGAGGCTTTGGGACGCGGGCCTGGCGCCGGTGCTGGAACCGGCGGACTTCGGGCAGGCCGCGGACCCTGACCGGGCGCTGGCGGCACTGGTCGACATCGCGGAGTCCAACCCGGACGTCCGTGAGGTTCTGGCAGACCCCGTCCACTCCACACGGCTTCTGTCCGTGCTCGGTCTGTCGGAGAGCCTCGGGGCATTTCTGATCCGCTACCCCGAATTGGTCTCGGCGGTGACCGCTGACGATGCATCGGGGGGACGAGCCCGGATCCTGGGCGCGGTCGACGGGCCGGCGCCGATGCTGGATGTCCGGGTCGCCTACCGCCGTGAATTGGTGGGCGTAGCTGCCCGCGATCTTGCCGGTGAGGCTTCACTTGAGACAACGATGGCCGAGTTGACTGATCTGGCAGATGCCGCACTGCACGCCTGCTACAAGTTGGCCGTGCGCGACATTGGCGATGCGGCTGCGCAGGTGGATCTGGCCATCGTCGCTATGGGCAAGTGCGGTGCACGCGAGCTCAACTACATCTCGGACGTGGATGTTGTCTTCATCGCCGAGCCCGCCACCGATGAGGTGCCGGCCGACGTGGCCATGCGGGTCGGTCAACAGATCGCCAGCAAACTCATGCAGATTGCGAACGCGGCTACCTCCGAGGGCTCGATCTGGGAGGTTGACGCCGCGCTGAGGCCGGAGGGTAAGGCCGGTGCGCTCGTGCGCACCATCGACTCCTACGTCGCCTACTACGGCAAGTGGGCCAAGACCTGGGAGTTCCAGGCGCTTCTCAAAGCGCGGCCGGCTGCCGGTGACCTGGCACTCGGTGCTCGTTACGTGGATGCGGTATCCGACTTCGTGTGGTCAGCAGCAGACCGGGACAACTTCGTCGACGATGTGCAGGCCATGCGCCGACGCGTCGAACAGCACATCCCCGAGAAGCAGGCTGCGCGCGAGATCAAACTCGGCAGGGGTGGCCTGCGCGATGTCGAGTTCGCAGTGCAATTGCTACAACTCGTGCACGGGCGAAGCGATGTCACCTTGCGATCGGCTGCCACCCTGAACGCGCTCGAGGCGCTCGCGACCTGGGGTTACGTCGGCCGTGACGACGCCTCCGGGATGGGCAGCGCCTACCGGTTCTTGCGCATCCTGGAACACAGGGTGCAACTGCGGCAGATGCGTCGTACCCACCTGTTCCCCGATCGGGAGGCGGAACTACGCATCATCGCCCGTTCCATGGGGATGCGCACGGACCCGGCCGCCGAACTGGAGCAGGCCTTCGGCAAGCAGGGCCGTCAGGTCCGCCGTCTGCACGAGAAGTTGTTCTACCGGCCGCTGCTGAACGCGGTGGCCCGCCTTGATTCCGGAGAGGCACGGCTCACCCCCGAAGCCGCCGAGGAGCGTCTGCGGGCGCTGGGGTACCAGGACCCCAGGGGTGCGCTGCGGCATTTGGAGTCCTTGACCAACGGCGTGAGCCGGCGAGCTGCCATTCAGCGCACGCTGCTGCCGGTGCTGCTCGGCTGGTTCGCGGATTGTCCGGATCCGGACGCGGGTCTGCTCGGATTCCGGCGGGTGTCTGATGCGCTAGGGGCCACGCCCTGGTACCTGCGGCTCCTGCGTGATGAGTCGCAGGCCGCAAGCAACATGGCCCACGTGCTGGCGTCGTCTAGGTACGCCACGGACCTGCTCCTGCGCTCGCCCGACGCCGTGCAGATTCTGGCCGACCCCGAACAACTACGGCCTCGGCCCGCCCCCGAGATCGCCGCAGAGGCGTTGACTGCTGCATTGCGTCAGGTGGACCCCGAGTCGGGGATCGCTGCGATCAGGGCGACCCGTCGCCGGGAACTCTTCCGGGTCTCTGCAACCGATGTGCTCGGTCAATTGACGGTGGACGAGGTCGGCCCGGCGCTGTCCGACATCGCCGACGCCACGATTCAGGCGGCTCTGGCCGTGGCCACCGAAGCCGTGCACCACGAGGATCGGTCAGCTGAAGAACTCGTCGAATTCGTGGTCATCGGCATGGGCCGGTACGGGGGACGTGAACTGGGTTACGGCTCAGACGCGGATGTGCTGTTCGTCTACCGGACCCGAGCCGGAGTCGATGAAGGGGTGGCCTCCGATGTGGCGCTGGGCGTGGCCAACGAGTTGCGCCGGTTACTCGCGCTGCCCAGTGCCGACCCGCCCATCGAAATGGACGCGGACCTTCGGCCGGAGGGCCGCAACGGGCCCATGGTTCGTTCGTTGGCGTCCTACGCGGCCTACTACCAGCGCTGGTCAGCGGCCTGGGAGGCCCAAGCGTTGCTCAGGGCCAGGCCCGTAGCGGGTTCGCCGGGCCTGCAGGACGCATTCCTCGAGGTCATCGACCCCATCCGCTACCCGACGCAAGGCGTACCACAGGCAGACCTTGTGGAGATGCGCCGGCTCAAGGCCCGGATGGAGGCCGAGCGTCTGCCTCGGGGCGCCGATCCGGCACTTCACGTGAAACTCGGCCGGGGCGGGCTAACCGATGTGGAATGGGTCGCTCAGTTGCAGCAACTCCAGTTCGCCCACGAGCACCCGGCATTGAAGGACAGCCAGACCATCCCGGTCCTGGAGCGCTGCGTCGAACTCGGCCTCATTGATGAGGCGGACTGTGCGACTCTGATCCGCGCCTGGCGGCTGGCATCCGCGATCCGCAACGCGATCATGCTCAGTTCGGGCCGCTCCAGTGACTCCGTGCCGACCGACTACCGCACCCTCGCCCGAGTCGCCCATCTGCTGGGCTACCCGCACGACGACCGGGGTGCGTTGCCCGAGGACTACCGTCGGCTCACCCGCCGGGCTCGCCATGTGATGGAGCGGCTCTTCTACGGCATCCAATAGGGGTCCCCAGGAGGACCGTGAGGTTCTCATCGAGGCGTTGCGGGCAGGTAGATTCACCAACCATGCAGCAAGGCGTCGATTTCCCAGCAGCCAGCAACGGTACCCGCAGCACGACAGCCACGGGTAGGGCCGTCATCGCTGATGCACTGCGAGCCGTGGATCCAGTTGCCGCCCGCCGCGTGGAGACCATCAAGGACTGGCGTTCAGGCTACCTGTCGGCGATCCGGGATCTAGTGGTTGTTGCAGCTGCCAACACCAAGGCGTCGGTGGACGTCTCGGCCGCCGGCTTGGATTCCTTGCACGAGCGCTTCGTGTGGTCCGCCGATGGCAGCGACCGACCGCTCGTACCGGCTCTCGCGCTGAGCGATCACGTCGGCATGGACACTTTCGAGGTGATCGGGCGCAGCGAGCGCCGCGCTCAGTTCTCCGTGCCGTACCGCGGAAAGCGGCTCAGTGGCGGTGACTTGCAGAAGCAACTCGACGACTGGGTCGCCCGGGGGATCGCTGAGCCGTCCTTCGCCGACGCTGTGCGGGCTGTGATGGCCCATCCGGAATGGTTGGATCTGCGCGATGTTCAGATCGCGGTTCTGGGGGCCGGTGCCGAGATGGGTCCGTTGCAGCAGATCCTCGACTGGGGCGCCACCGTTTACGCGGTAGACCTGCCGCGTCCGGAGCTGTGGGACCGCATCATGACCATCGGGAAGAAGTCGGCGGGCAGGTTGGCTGTGCCCGTGCCCCGGCGATCGGTTCATCTCGATAGCGCTCCCGACTCGAAGGTCGCACAGGTGGCCGGGCTGGATCTCATCGCGCAGACCGACGCGTTGTTCGCGTGGTTGCGGGAGGTGGACGGCCCGCTGACATTGGGCAACTACGCCTACGCCGACGGCGGTCTTCACGTGCGGGTCTCGATGGCCATCGACGCGCTCGGTGTGCTGCTTGCCCGCAGCAACCCTGACCTATCGTTGGCCTACTTGGCAACGCCTACCGACGTCTTCGCGGTGCCCGAGGACGCAGTCGCGATGGCGCGCAGTCGATGGAATGATCGCCGCACGCGCCGGCTCCTGCAGGCCCCGCTGCACTTGGCGAATCTCTTCGAGCCCGCCTATCGCGACACCGTCATCGACGACGCAGGCCATGAGGTCGGGATCGCCGACTGTCTGGTCCCGCAGCAGGGTCCGAACTACGCCTTGGCCAAGCGGTTGCAGCGGTGGCGTGCGATCGTGGCCCGGGATGCGGGGATGCGGGTCTCGCTGAACGTGGCACCTGCGACGCGTACCCGCTCGGTGGTGAAGAACCGGGCCCTGGCCGCTGCCTACGCGGGGGCGGGGCAGTTCGGCATCGAGGTCTTCCAGCCCTCCACTGCGAACACCCTGATGGCCGCCCTTCTGGTCCGGGATCTGCGAGACCCGGCTTCCGCGTCCAACCCGCAAGTGCCACTGCACAATCCGATGGACCTGTTCTCCGACGGCGCCAACCACGGTGGGCTCTGGCGGGCCGCGTACGAACCGCGGTCGGTCTTGTCGCTGGCGGCCGTGCTCGGGTTGTTCGTGCGCAACGCCTGAGGGGTGCGTTCGGAATACTCCCGGGGGGTTGGGGTGTTTTGGTGGTCGTGACCAGCAGTGTGGAACTTGACCTGGAGGGAATGACCTGCGCGTCCTGCGCAGCGCGTATTGAGAAGAAGCTCAACGCGCTGCCCGGTGTCGAGGCCTCAGTGAACTTCGCTACCCACTCGGCGCACGTGGAACTGCCCTCGGAGGTCTCGGTAGATCAGTGCGTGGCGGCGGTGGAGAAGGCCGGCTACGCGGCCAGTGAGCGCCAACCCGACGCCGACCATGAGCACCATGAGGATCCCACGCTGCTGAGGCGCCTCATCTTCTCGGCGGTGCTGGCGGTGCCGGTCGTTGTGATGTCCATGGCGATGCCGCACTCAATGGCGCTCATGTGGGCGATTGCGATTCTGGCTACCCCCGTCGTCGTGTGGGGTGCATGGCCGTTCCATCGGGCGGCGTTCAAGGCGGCCCGTCATGGCAGCACCACCATGGACACCCTCGTGAGCCTGGGCGTGCTGGCCGCATACACCTGGTCGATGGTGGCGCTGTTCACCGGCGGCCACGTCTACTTCGAAGTTGCTGTCACCGTGACCACGTTCCTGCTTGCCGGGCGTTACGCGGAGGCGCGCGCCAAACGCCGGGCGGGCGAGGCCGTGACCAGTCTGCTGAAGATGGGTGCCAAAGAGGCCACGGTCTTGCGCAACGGGCAAGAGGTCCTGGTTCCGATTTCGCAGTTGGCCGTGGGCGACGAGTTCGTTGTCAGGCCGGGGGAGAAGGTGGCCACGGATGCCGTTGTTGTTGCCGGGGACTCGGCTGTCGACAATTCGCTGATCACCGGCGAATCGGTTCCTGTCGACGTTGGCGTCGGCGACCAGATCATCGGGGCCGCGGTGAATCAGACGGGGCGGTTGGTGGCCAGGGCGCAGCGGGTGGGGGCGGACACCGAGTTGGCTCAGATCGCGGCGGCCGTTGAGAGTGCCCAGACGGGCAAGGCGCCTGTGCAGCGTCTGGCCGACAGGGTGTCCTCGATCTTCGTGCCGGTGGTTCTGGTTCTGTCGGTTCTGACCGCTGCCGGGTGGTTGCTCACCGGCGCCTCCTGGACCGTGGCATTCAGCGCAGCGGTCGCGGTACTCATCATCGCCTGCCCGTGCGCTCTGGGTTTGGCAACTCCCACCGCAATCCTGGTCGGCACCGGCAAGGGCGCCCGGTTGGGAGTCCTGATCTCGGGTCCCGAGATCCTGGAACGCACCCGGTTGGTGGACACGGTTGTCATGGACAAGACGGGCACCCTGACCCAAGGGCGGATCGAGGTCGAGATCGACAGCGACTCGCCCGACTTCGCACGCGTGGTGGGGACACTTGAATCAGCCAGTGAACATCCGATCGGACGCGCCATCGCTGATGCGCTCACCGAACGCGGAGCGCTGGCCGACTTCGAGGCGGTACCCGGCCACGGTGTGCGGGGTGTGGTCGACGGTGTTGCTGCGGTGGCGGGCAAGCCGGCGTGGGTGCGGGAGCTCGGTTTCGAAGTGGGCGACGACTCGGCAGCCGTGGTTGCGGCCTGGGGCGGGCAGGTCCGCGGGAGGATCCTGATCAGCGACACCGTTCGGCCCACGAGTCGCCGGACGGTCAGTGAGTTGCACGAGTTGGGCCTACGAACCTTGCTGCTGACTGGCGACTCCCGGGCCGCAGCGCAGCTGGTTGCGGACTCGGTGGGTATCCAGGAGGTCATCGCCGAGGTCAAACCCTTGGACAAGTTGGCGCAGGTACAGCGCCTGCAATCCCACGGTGCGCGGGTTGCGATGGTGGGCGACGGGATCAACGACTCTGCGGCACTGGCGCAGGCCGACCTTGGAATCGCGATGGGTGCCGGCGCGGATGTGGCGATCGCGGCCAGTGACATCACGCTGGTGCGCAGCGAGCCGCTCGGGATTGTGGATGCGATTCGGTTGAGCCGGGCGACCTTGCGGACCATCAAGCAGAACCTCTTCTGGGCGTTCGCCTACAACAGCGCGGCAATTCCCTTGGCCATGGCCGGGTTGCTTACCCCGATGGTCGCGGGGGCGGCGATGGCGTTCTCGTCGGTGTTCGTGGTGTTGAACAGTCTGCGACTGCGCAGGTTCCAGGGTTCGGCCACGGTTTGAGGGGGCTGGGCCGGGGTTGGGCCGTCGGAGGCCACGTCCGCCAGCCGCCAGGTGGCAGGCCATGCCCGTCAAGTGCCAGGCCATGTTGATTTTCGACAAGTAAGTTGTCGGAATCTCACATGGGTTGGTGGGGGTCGGTCTGGCGTCGGAGGTTTCGGTTGTGGGTCGCTGGCGTCGGAGGTCATGTTGATTTTCGACAAGTAGGTTGTCGGAATCTCACATGGGTTGGTGGGGGTCGGTTCGGCGTCGGAGGTTTCGGTTGTGGGTCGCTGGCGTCGGAGGTCGTGTTGATTTTCGGCAAGTAGGTTGTCGGAATCTCACATGGGTTGGTGGGCGTCGGTCTGGCGTCGGAGGTTTCGGTTGTGGGTCGCTGGTGTCGGAGGCCATGTTGAATTTCGACAAGTAGGTTGTCGGAATCTCACATGGGTTGGTGGGGTGTCGGTGCGGACAAGAGAGTGGTCGACAAGTGTGGCAACGAAAGTTCCAACGACGAGAACGACTCGAACTCCAAGGGCAGTTGAAGTCGCGGCCAGCGACTGCCGTCTCCGTGCGATGGGCACGGACTGCCACATCCGCGTGGTTGGGTCGGCGGATCTGGACTGGGCGCTCGGAGGTGGAATCGCCCAATTGTGAGGCACGACAGGCGCCTCAGCGCTGATCGCTTAGGCTCGCAGGATGGGCAGGTCGATTCTGGTGTCGGTAGTTGTAGCGGTGGTGTGTGCCCTGATCGTGTGGGTCCTCGGACGGTTGCTGGACAGTCAGACCCTCTCTTCAATCGCGATCGCTGCCGGTGCAGGTGCAGGCGTGGGCTACTTCATCACCACGCGAAGTGGTGGAAACCGAAAGTCGGGCACGTAGGTCAAGTCCTGGCTCAGCAGGGTCGATGTGGTTACTTTAGGTGCAATTCGCTCAAGGAGGTTCGGATGCGCAGGCTGGCAGGCTCAGCAGCACTGCTGACCGTTGCCTCGCTGCTGCCGTTTGCTGCAGCACCCGCCCTCGCCGCCCCGATCCCTGGCACAAGTGCGGCGACGGTGGTGAGTGCGAAGAGCTCGGGCGGTTCCTTGCGTGTCGTCACTGAGGGCGTTCCGCAAGGCAGGACCGCCAAGATCACCGTCGCGGGGAAGGAATACCGCAAGAAGATCCCGACAGTCGGCAAGTTGCGCAACCTACGGCCTGGGACCTATCGCGTATGGGCGACCCCAATCGTCACCGACGGCGGGACTTCAGCCGTGGCGGACCTTCCGGTGCGGGTCAAGGTACGCAGCAAGAAGCCCGCAGTGCTGCGGCTTCGCTACACATGGAATCCGCGATCGGACATCTACCCTCCGGGGCCAGCGAGTGGCCTCGAGGTGACGTCAACGGCGACGGATGCCATCGCGCTGAAATGGCGCAACGGGCAGGCCCCGGACATCGCGCAGGTGGCGATCCGCCGCAAACCGGGGACACAGGCACCGCAGTCCCTGGACGAGGGCCGCCTGGTGCCGGTGCAGGGGATCGGCACGGAGGTGACCGACTCCGAGGTTCGCTCCCACACCAGGTACTCCTACAGCGTCTTCATGGTCGACACAGCCGGCAATGCCAGTCGTCCGGCGTCGATCACAGTGCGCACCCTCGGAGAGGCGGCTGCGGTCACGGCTGGCAACTCCCACACGTGCGATCTGCTCATCGACCAGGGTGTCGTGCCGGTGGTCGATGAAGACGCCGGCTCCGGGGATCGGGTCGAGTGCTGGGGGGCGAACACGTTCGGCCAACTCGGGAATGGCACCCGTGAAGACAGTGACGAACCGGTGCTGATCGATCTGGACGATGTGGTGCAGGTCGCTGCCGGCGGGGACCACACGTGCGCACTTCAAGGCGACGGTCAGGTCTGGTGCTGGGGTCGCAACGACTTCGGCCAGCTGGGGCAAGGGAACGGCAGGACTCCGCAGTTCCGGTTCTCGTCGACCTGCCGGAGATCGCAGATATCACTGCCGGCGGGGAGCACACCTGCGCCGTGTTGACCAGTGGCACCGTGCGCTGTTTCGGACGCAACGATCACGGGCAGCTCGGCGTCAACCGATCCGCCTTCGAGGACGAACCCGTCGCTGTGCCGCTGTTGGTCTCCGCGCAGTCAGCAGCCGCCGGATACGCCCACACGTGCGTGGTACTGGACAACGACTCGGTGCGGTGCTGGGGGCGCAACGACTCGGGGCAGCTGGGCAACAACAGTCGCGCCGACTCCTCAACCGCTGTGCGTCCCCTATTGGGTCCGGTGAACACGCTTACCGCGGGGGTGTTCCACACCTGTGCGCTGCTGGTGGATGCGAGTCTTTCCTGCTGGGGTTCCAACGCCTACGGACAGGTCGGTGATCCAGGAGCTGCGGACCGGCTGACGCCCACTGCGGTGGCAATCGGTTCGGTGGCGGCGCTGGATGCCGGCGCGTATCACACCTGTGCCGTCCTCACCGGTGGGACCGCTCGCTGTTGGGGGCGCAACTCCGGTGGCCGATTGGGTGACGGAACCGAGAACGACCACAACTCGCCCACCCGGGTCGCGGGTCTCAGTGCGGCCACGGCCATTGCCGCAGGTGCCTACCACACGTGCGCCGTGACCGGCGCGAAGATCACATGCTGGGGGTCCAACGAGTCCGGTCAACTGGGCACTGGGGACTTTTCCGCCTCCTTGCGCCCGGCTCCGGTGATCGGCTTCTAGACTTTTGGCAACCGGGGAATTCTCACCCGTGTTCGGTCACTAGCACCCGTAGGACCTCGCTCAGGCTCGTGCGCCCCGCGCAGGCCACGTCGATGCCAGACTCGACGAGAGGTCGCCATCCGTATGCACGGGCGGCGGACGTGAGGGCGTTCTCGTCGCCGCCAGCCAGCAGGGCCTTGCGGACCTCGGGAGCGAACGGCAGCATCTCGTATACTCCGGTACGGCCGCGGAACCCCCGGCCCTCGCATTTCTCGCAGCCTGTCCCGCGCATCATGGCCTGTGCCTGCCGATCCGTGAGACGCAGGCGGGCTCTTGTATCCCGGTCGGCGGTATCGGGAACCACGCAGTTGGGACACGGTTTACGCACCAGACGCTGGGCGATGACCAGGGTCAACGCCGACGCAATGAGGTAGCGGGGCACACCCATGTCGATGAGCCGGACGACGGCGGAGGCGGCGTCGTTGGTGTGCACTGTGGCCAGCACCAGGTGACCGGTCAACGCTGCCCGAATCGCCAGCTCGGCGGTGGTCTGGTCGCGGATCTCCCCGACCATGATGATGTCAGGATCCTGGCGCAGGACCGAGCGCAATCCGGCCGCGAACGTCATACCCGCCTTCTCGTCGATCTGCACCTGACTGACGCCAGGCAGCTCGATCTCGACCGGCTCCTCCAACGTGATGAGGTTACGGTCACCGGTGACGATCTCGTTGATCGCGGAGTACAGGGTCGTGGTCTTGCCCGAGCCGGTCGGTCCGGTGATCAGGACGAGGCCTTGCGGGCTGCGCAGCGTCCGGTTGAGCATCTGCAGCTGAGCCTTGGGTAGCCCCAGAGTGGACAGGGTGGGCAGTTCGCCGACGTCGGTCAGTAGTCGGATGACGACTTTCTCACCGCGAAGAGTGGGCAGCGTCGAAACCCGCATGTTGTAACTGAGGCCATTGATGACGGTGTGCGCCCGGCCGTCCTGTGGCACGCGCTTTCGGGCGATGTCCAGGTTGGCCATGATCTTGATTCGGGAGGTCAAAGGCGCCTGCCCGGATCGCGGGAGGGACATGACCCTGCGTAGGGCACCGTCGACGCGCATGCGGATCCGCACCTCGTTGGGCAGGGGTTCGACATGCACATCGGTGGCACCCAACTGGACGGCAGCGGTGAGAATCTGGCGAACGGCTGTGATCGCTCCCTCGTCGTTCTCGGACTCCTCCGAGGCTGTGTCGCCACCGTGAACATCGAAGATGCTCAGCGCCTCAGCGGTGTTCGCCTCGTTCCAGGTTGCGGCCAGTTTGCGCTGGATCTGGCTCTCGGGGGCCACCGCGACGTGAATCTCGACATCACCCAGCAGTTGGCGCAGCGTCATGCGCACATCGTCGATCCCGACTACGTCCACAGGGTCGGACACAGCCAGATGCACGGTCTTGCCCTCGATGCCGATTGGCAGAACACCGGTGCGCTGCGCCACGGACTGGGGCAGCAGGTGGGCGGCTTTGTTGTCCACCTCTTGAGTCGAGAGGTCGAGGGCGTTGAGCCCGTATGCCTGGGCCAGGGCTGCAGCCAGGGTGATCTCAGTGGCCAAGCCCTCATCGAGCAGAATGCGACCGAGTCGCCGGCGTGACCCGTTGGTCTCTTTGCTCTGCAGGCTCAGGCAATGATTCAACTGGGAATCGGTGATGACACCCCAGGACACGAGGATGTCTCCGAGTCGTGGGTTCATTGCACCTCCCTGCGGCTGCCTCTGACGCTACGCATCGGCGCAAACGTGCCGGCACCTTAGTGATCACCGGCGCACCTGGGCGCAAAACCGCTGCTTGATCGGTAGCCTTCGAAGCGGGATGAACGATAACGATCCACTCGAATGGCGCGGACACGTGATCGTCTGCGGTCTGCAGGGTCTTGGCGTGCGCGTTCTGGAGTTGCTGCAGTCGGCAGGAATCCGCGTGGTCAGCGTCGGTAGCGCGGGGGAGGACCATCACCTACGGGCCGTGCAGGCCCTGGATGTGCCCAGGATCGGTGGGAGCCCGCGTCACCCGGACAGTCTCTGGGCTGCTGGACTGGCGGGCGCGCTGGCTGTCGTCTGCGTGGAGGATGACGATCTTCGGTGCCTGGAGGCGGCGCTGCTGGTGCAGGAACTTGCTCCCAACACCCGGGTCATCGTCCGGCAGTCCAACCCAGCCGTCGGCAGGGCGGTCACATCGGCGATCGGCAAGGGGCTCGTGGTTAACCCGGCGGACAAAGCGGCTGCCACCTTCGTCGAATCTGTACTGGACGAGCGGGTTCATCGCATGAGGATCGCGGAGGACAACTTCGTCGTCCGCGAGGTCGAGGTCACCGACTCCGGCCGACTGCAGGACCTTTTCGGCGAACTCGCCCCCATCATGGTGATGCACGAAGACGGAACTCATGTGGTGTGTCCGAGCCGGGATGACCCGGTCACAATGGGCGACCGTGTTGCCCTGGTGGGTGCCCAATCGGAGTTGATGGACCTCGCAGGGTCCCCGGCTCTGGCGATGGGAACCCCGGCTCGCCCACGCGGGTCTGGGCGGCACCCGCTCAAAGCGATGGCGCGCAACGTGTCGTATGGCGCCAACAGTGCGTTGAAGTGGACGGTGGGCGCTTGGATGCTGCTCGCGGCATTATTCGCTGTCGTTCTGATGTTCAGCTACGTCAACACAGCCGGGCGCTCAATGGATGCGTTGGACGCCGTCTACTTCTCAGTGGAGACGATGGCCACCATCGGATACGGGGACTTCTCCTTCGACAATCAACCCGCCTATCTGCGAATCGTCGCCATTCTTGTCATGTTGGCCACCATCCTGCTGCTGGCCACGTTTTACGCATTGGTCACCGAGTATCTGGTCAGCCAGCGCATTGCTGCGACCTTCGGCCTGGCCCGGGCGACAGGGATGTCCGACCACGTGGTCGTCGTCGGGCTGGGGTCCTTGGGCGTAGCCGTGGTCGAGAATCTGGTGGCTATGAAACAACAAGTGGTCGTGGTGGAGCGGGATCCGAACAACCGCCACATCGGCCGGGCGCGCGCACTTGGCGTCCCTGTACTGGCCCAGGACGCTACGCAGGCCGAGACGCTCGAGGCCGCCAACCTGCAGGCGGCCATGGGGGTGGCGGTGCTGACCTCCGACGAGTACGCCAACATCGAGACCGGGCTGGCGATACGCGATGCGCTGGGGCCACGGGCAACCGGAGTGCCCGTCGTGATGCGCGTCTTCGACCGCCGACTGGGCGCGATGCTGGAACACCGAATGGGCTTCCATCATGTCCGCAGCGTCTCCGCGATCTCCGCGCCATGGTTCGTGGCCGCGGCTCTGGGTCTGGACGTCATCGCAACGTTCGCAGTGGATCAGGAGACTTTCATCGCCGGTCGACTCGCGGTTAAGGCCGAGGGTGGCCTTGCCGGCGCATCCATGTTGGACCTTCCAGTTCGCGCCCGGGTCATCGCCTTGACCAGGGAGGGTGGCCTGGAGCACCTTCCCCGCAGTGAGACCACACTGCAGGCCGGGGACGAAGCCTACGTTGTCGGCCCGCCGGAGGACTTGCTCCTGCTTCTGATGCACAACCGCGAGGGCGTCCGGACGTAGGGCGGGATCAGTTCCCGCCTAAGTGCTCGGCCAGTCGTTGGGTGTCGGCAGGGGTCCAGCCCGCAGGACGCAGGATGTCGGCCCACGCGTACACCGGCGCCGTTCCGTAGACATGGCCATGCCCGGCAGGGACGCCTTGACTGTTGAGCATGTCCCCGGAGAGTCCGGCGAAAGTCACCAGAGGGACCCAGGGAACCGTCAGCACGCCGGGGCCGCGGGGTTCGGTCATCCAGTCCGGGCGCTGCCAGAGGGTGCGCGGGGACCACCAGACAACCGGGTCGGACGCGTTCTGCAGGTACACGATGCGCGGGGCTTCGAAACGTGTTGCAGGGGTCGCCAAGGCTGCGGGCGTATTGGCCCATCGCAGGTGCAGCCCGTTGTCGTAGACGGGTTGCCGCTGGGGACTGCCCGGCTCGCGCAAAGCCGTGTAGCGCTGCCACAGGGCAGTGGAGTTCGGCGGCCCCTGGAACATCGCGCCGTCGGTCTGGGACAGCATCTCCTGCAGATCGTTGAAGGCGCCATTGGCCCCATAAGCCCCCAGGCTCTCGCCGAAGACGACCAGCCGAGGGCGGGTTGCCTCGGGCTGCTGATCAAGCCGCGCGCGCACGGCGTCTATCAACGTCCGTGAGGCCTTGATCGAGTTGGGCTGATCCACCGCGAAGGACAGGAAACTGGGCAGGATCGAGTACTGGGTCGAAACAGTGGCCACATCGCCATTGAGCAAGTACTCCAGTGGCGTCACCTCGCCAGGGTCCACCGTCCCCGAACCCGCGCTGGTGCCGATCGCGATGACCTGCCGGTCGAAGGCGCCGAAGCGTTCGAGTTCGTCCACCGCCAGGCTGGCGCGCTGCTGGTCCGTCGGGGCCGACTCCACGCCGACGAAGACGCGGATCGGGTTACGAGCCGGGTCGCCGTTGAACGCCTGGAGCTGGCCGATCCCAGTCGCGCCAGCCACGAATGCCTGCCCCTGGGAGCCCAACGCCGACCACGGGATCTGCGAGCGGGGCCCACCGGACACGGTGGGGCTGCTCGGCGCAGAGACCCCGGCCGGGGTGCGCGCATTCATGCGTTCGAACAGCGGGTTCAGCACCGACACGGCGGCATCGGGCACGCGGTCGATCACCAAGCCGGCGGCCAGAACAGTGACGGTGACTGCTGAGGCAGTGGCCACCTTCGGCGAGGTGACACGCTGCATGGCACGGCCCAGACGGCGGGTCGCCCAGCGGACACCACGGCCCGCGGCGATCAGCAGACAGAACACGATCAGCCCGACGACAAAGGCCACCGGTATCCAGGTCCAAGCCGGGGGTCCCACCCCTGTGACGGTCGCCAGTTCGCGCTGCCATCTCAATCCCGTCACCAGGGCCGCCAGCAGCACCGCAGCCATCCCTGCGCCGATCAGCGCCCGCGTGGTCCTGGTCGAGTGCCATTCGGACCTGCGAAGTCTGCGGGTCATCCAACCGACAAGTGCCCCCAGGCCGTAGCCGATGGCAGCAAGGACACCGAGCAGTAGACCCTGGATCAGCGATGACCGGGGGATCAGCGAGGGCACAACGCTCAGCGCAGCACCGAGCGATCCTGCGAGCAAGCCTGCGAAGGAGGCATTGATTATCATGCTCTGTGGACGACTCTTCCGCCGGCCACCGTCAGTTCGATCGGCACGTCGGCCAGGCCCCGGCCGGACCGCAGTTCATCGCCTAGCAGCACCAGATCTGCACGTGAGCCGGTTCGCAGTGTGCCTGCATCGTTGTCGTGGTTGACGAATGCTGAGCCTGCAGTAAATGCCGCCATGGCGGTGTTCAGGTCGATGCGCTGCGACGGCAGGAAGGCGACGCCGTCGCGGTTGTCCGGGTCGAGCCGGGTGATGCCCACTTCCATTTGCACCAACGGGTTCGCACTGGAGACCGACCAGTCGCTGCCCATGGCCAAACGAGCGCCGGAGGCTGCCAGCGAAGCGAACGGATATTGCAGATCCGCCCGCTCTGGTCCCAGGTAGGGGATGGTGAGTTCCTCCATCTGCTCGTCGGTCGACGCCCAGTACATCTGGCAGTTGGCCGTGACCTCAAGGGCGGCGAACCGGTCAATGTCGTCCGGGTGCACGAGCTGCAGGTGCGCGATGTGGTGGCGGTGGTCGTTACGGCCGTTGGCGCCGCGGGCTGCCTCGACCGCGTCGAGGCCCATTCGCACCGCGCGGTCCCCGATGGCGTGCATGTGCACCTGGAACCCGACGCGGTCCAGTTCGGTGACTGCGCTCTTGAGCAGTTCGGGGTCGACAAAACTAAGACCCGTGTTGTCCGTATGCCCGCCGCATCCGTCGCAATAGGGCTCGAGCAGCGCGCCGGTGTAGTTCTCCAGCACGCCGTCGAGCATGATCTTGACCGTCGTCGGATGGAAGCCGGGTGCGCTGAGTTCCCGGCGAGCGAGCAACTCGTCGATCTGGTCCAACCCGCGGTTGCGATCCCACCAGAGGGCGCCCACCACCCGGGCGGTGAGTGCGCCCTGCTCGGCCAGCGAGATGTACGCGGCCTGGGTGTGAGGGGTCACCCAGGCGTCCTGCCAGCCCGTGATGCCCAGGGCGTGTAGGTGCCGTTGGCCTTCAAGGATTGCTGCTTCCCATTGATCGCGGGTCGGCCGCGGGACGATGCGTTCGTTGACCCAATAAGCGGCACCCTCGTGCACGGTGCCGGTCGGCTCACCGGTGGCGGGGTGCCTCTCGACTCGGCCATGCGGGGGATCGGCTGAGCCCGCGGTGATCCCCGCGATCTCGAGGGCCTTGGAGTTCAGCCACGCGCCATGGACGTCGCGATTGAACAGGAATACCGGCCGGTCCGGGAGCACGGCGTCGAGGTCCTCCTTCACGGGCGTGCCGCCGGGGAAATGAGGCATGGACCAGCCGCCGCCGGTGATCCAGTCGCTGCCTGGGTGAGCCGCTGCGTGCTCGGCGATTATCCGCAGGTAGTCCTCGCGGGTGTCGGCGTCGTTGAGCCAGACCCGCAGGCGGTTCAGCCCCGCGAACGGGGTATGGACGTGTGCGTCCTGGAATCCCGGCACGACTGTCTTGCCGCGGCCGTCGATGACCTCGGTGCCAGGGCCGATCTCGGGAGATGTGATCCGCCCGTCACGCACCCCGATGTCCCCCTTGCCCATGCCCCACAGGTCCGCTGCTGTGATGACCAGTTCGGCTGCCATGGTGACTAGTGAACCAGTCGTCCGCCCAGCAGCGGGTGTCTGATCGCCGCTCTGAGCCGAGATGGCGGATGTGGTCGTCCAACTCCGTCACCCAAAGCGCGGAGAAGCGCACTCGGTGTATCGCGTCCGCCTCGTTCGAGTACGTAGGCTGACGCCCATGAACGCGCCAGTGCCCACGAAGCGTCGGTGGCCGCGCAGGCTGGCTGTCGCAGTGGGCGTCGTGATTGCGCTGGTCGTGGCGACGTTCGTGTACACCGCGGCGATCAGCATGAACAATCCCGCCCTCATCGCGCGGTACCTGCTCACGCCCAGCTCCGAAGTGGGTGAGCTGTTCGCCTATCGGGTCATAGCGCAATCGGAGCGTCCGAAGCCGATTCCGGAGGAGCTCGGTGCGCTGCCGGCCGAAGTGCCTTGGAAGGGCTCCAGCACGAGCACAGAGGAAGTACTCACCCAGACGAAGACGAACGCCCTCATGGTGGTCTGCGACGGGCAGGTGGTCCATGAGTGGTACCGGGATCCGGCGGAGGCGAGGTCGCGACAGTCGTCCTGGTCTGTGGCCAAGTCGGTCGTCAGCCTGTTGGTCGGGCAGTTGATCGCAGAGGGCAGACTCTCCGAGGACACGCTGCTGGTGGATGTGCTGCCGGAGTACGCCAACGGCACCGCGTTCGACTCCATCACCGTCGGCCAGCTGCTGGACATGAGCAGCGGGATCGACGTCACCGAGGAATACTCGTACCTCAAGCCGTTCTCCGGCGTCGGCGGGATGCAGGTGACGACGGACCTGCCCGACTACCTCATGCAGAACCGGGGACTCGTTTTCGAGCCAGGGTCGACATCGCACTACCGAAGCGTCGATGCCCAGTATCTGTCGATGATTGTGGCGAAGGTGACGGGCAAGCCACTCGCGGAGGTCGTGGACGAGAAGTTGTGGCAGCCGATCGGCGCGCAGGACCAGGCCACCTGGAACCTGGACAGCGAAGGTGGTATCGAGAAGGGTTTCTCGGCTCTGAACGCCACGCCCCGCGACTTCGCCAAGATCGGTCTGCTGGTCGTCAACGACGGCAAGGTTGGCGATCAGCAGGTGGTGCCGAAGGCCTGGATCGAGCGGATCGCAACGCCTGCTGTGGAGGCCTTACCGGGCTGGCGGTACTCGGCCTTGTGGTGGCACCCGCCCGGGTTCGCGCAGAACGGCGACTACTCGGCGATCGGCGTTTACGGCCAGTACGTCTACGTCAACCCCGACCATGACGCGGTGGTGGTCAAGCTGAGCGACTACGGCGCGGAGCAGGACGAGGCGGAGACGATCGACGTGTTCCGGTCTTTGGTCCAAGGCTGCGGCGGTGAATGAGCACCTGCACGTCCTGGAACTCGACGGGATGGAGCAGCCGGCGGTCGATCTGCTGGATCCGACCAACCTGGTCTTCGACTACATGCGACGCATCGGTGACCTTATCGACGCCATGATCCCCTCGCCCCCGACGCCGATCCGGGCGCTGCACAGGGTCACCCAGTCGTCTTGCCAGCCCGTGATGCCCAGGGCGTGTAGGTGGGGCCTTGACCCTCGAGGACTGCTGCTTCCCATTGATCGCGGGTCGGCCGCGGGACGACATGCTCATTGACCCAATAGGCGGCATCTTCGTGGATCGCGCCGGTCGGCTCACCGGTGGCGGGGTGCCTGTCGACTCGGCCGTGCGGGGGATCGGCTGAGCCCGCGGTGATCCCCGCGATCGCGAGGGCCTCTTCAGTCGCGGACCCCTATGTCACCCTTGCCCGTGCCCCACACATTGAGCCGGTGATTACCCGGTCGGATGCCTTGAGGTCAGTCAACCAGTCCGGCGAACAGCGTGTGACCGATGGCCTCACCGGGATGCACACCGGGCGGCACCGCGAAGATCCCGGAGCCGACATGGCGGATGTACTCGTTCAGGGCGTCGTTGTCGGCCAAAGCATTCTGGACGGGGATGAACGCTGTGCGCGGGTCGCGCTGGTAGGCCAAGAAGAACAAGCCCGCATCCAGGCGGCCCAGGGGGTCGTTGCCGTCGACGAAGTTGTATCCGCGTCGCAGCATGCGGACCCCCCGGTGGTTGTCAGGGTGCGCCAGGCGTACGTGGGCGGTCTGCGGGATAAGGGGCAGATCGTCGCGGCCGCTGGCCCGGAAGTCGGGGGCATCGAACTCGCCGCCACCGGACAACGGCGCGCCCTCGGACTTGGTCCGGCCGGTCACGGCCTCCTGCTCGCGCAGTGAGGTACGGTCCCACGTCTCTATGGTCATTCGGATGCGCCGGGCCACGAGGTAACTGCCACCGGCCATCCACTCGGCGCCGTCTTCTGGCTGTGCCCAGATCTGCTGATCTGCGTCAGGGTCCTCGGCCTTTACGTTGGCCGTCCCATCCTTGAAGCCGAAGAGGTTGCGGGGGGTCTGCTGACTCGTGCTGGTCGAGGATGTGCGCCCGAAGCCCAGTTGGCTCCACCGCAGTGTGGCGGTTCCGAAAGCGATCCGGGACAGGTTGCGGATCGCGTGGACGGCGACCTGCGGGTCCTCAGCGCAGGCCTGTATGCACAGATCCCCGCCGCTGAACGCGGGATCGAGATCATCGCCTGCGAATGGGGGCAGGTCAACCAGGGCATCGGGCCGGCGATCCTGTAGGCCGAACCGTTTGGCTGCGAACAGTCCCGGCCCGAACCCGAATGTAAGGGTCAGTCCCGAGGGCGGCAGGCCGATCGCCTCGCCGGTGTCATCCGGCGGAGCGTCGTACGGGCCGTTCGTCGGGCCGAACACCCCCGAGGGTTCGCCCTGGGTGAGGCGGGCAGCAGCATCGGTCCAGCGCTGCAGCAGGGCGATCAGTGCCGCCCGGTTGTCAGTGGTCACATCGAACGCCGCGAAGTGCAGGCGGTCCTGGGCGGGGGTGAAGATGCCCGCCTGATGATCCCCGTAGAACGGGTAGGCCTCGGAGGCTTCAGGTGTGTCGTTCTCGCCGGGCCACGGCGATCGCACCGACGCCGGCCACTGCGGCCCCGGCCCCGAACATGCCGAGGATCGCACGGCGGGAGACCGTCACGAGATCACGGTGGTGGTCAATTGCGACAGCGGCTCGCCCAGGGCGTCCACGGCCGCTGCGAGTTCCTTGACCTGCTTGACGGTGAGATCGGTGTACAGCACGAATCCATCCCCATCGCGGTACTGGTCGAGCAGGTCCTGCATCGCGTCGAACTGCGTGGCCAGCTGCTCGGCCAGTTCTGGGTTCTTCTGCTTCACTGCCGGTTGCAGATTCTCGAACATGACGCGGGCACCGTCGATGTTGGCCTGGAAGTCCCACAGGTCGGTGTGCGACCAGGTCTCTTCCTCGCCGGTGACCTTGCCCGTTGCCACCTCGTCCAGAAGTTCCTTTGCCCCGTTGCCGAGCTGGTCGGCGGTGAACGTCAGCTCCTTGACGCGCCGCTGCAGTTCGGCGGTGTCGGCCACGAGTTGCTCGGAGATCTGCTCGCGCTGCTCGGGGGTAAGCGGTGTGTAGTCCGCCGGGGGCCACAGATCCTTCTCGATGCGGTGCCAGCCGGTCCACTGCTGACCGGGCTCCAAGTCGGCCTCACGCAGGTCCAGTTTCGGATCGAGATCGCCGAACGACTCGGCCACCGGCTCGATGCGCTCCCAGTGCATCGCGGGTGGGGGCATACAGTTCGCGGGCCAAGTCGTCGTCCCCGGCCACATATGCGGCCACGAACTCGTCAGTGTCCGCCACCAGTTGTGCGGTCTGGTCGCGGACGTAGGCGGCGTAGGCGGTCGTCGCCGCGGTTATCTGCTCGGCAAGCGGGCCGGCGGGCGTGAGGTCCGCCCCGGAGTCGTTGACGGTGAATCCGGCCTGGATTCCATCGCCGACCATGCCCGGCTTGCACGCGGTGTAGTACTGGCCCGGGGCAGCGAGCACCACGAGGTCGCGGGTCACGCCCGGCCCGATGTTCTCCACCTCGCCCACGATGCGCAGTTTGTCCTCGCCCAGAAGGTAGAACTCGGTGACCTGGCTGCCCTGGTTGCTTACGCTGAACGCCACAGTGCCCGAAGACGCATCCACGGCAGCCACCTGGCACTCGTTGTCCGTGCTGGTCACTGCGATGGAACCGCCGGACGCGGATTGGTTCTCGGTGCAGGCTGCCAGTAGGACGGGGGCGATGGCCAGCGGGGCCAGTCGACGAATCACAGGAGCTCCTCCAGTTAGTTAGGTAAACCTTACCTAACTAACTGATTTGTTGGGACAGAGCCCGGCTCGGAACATCGACTGGCCTACCGTTACGGGCGCACGTAGCGTGTGCCTGTCACTCAGACTGACCGGAAGGGGTCAATGAGATGGGTAAGAACCTCAAGCCGAGCGCCGCTTCAGTTGCGCTGATCGTGATTGCGTTGATCGTCGCTGTGGGAGGCACGGCCACGGCGGCACGTTTGATAACCGGGGCAGAGATCAAGAACGGCACCATCACGGGCAAGGACATCAAGGCCGGAGCCGTTAGCGAGAAACGACTCTCTCAAGGGGTCAAGGCGAAGCTGAACGCCGGCGGTCCCCGCGGGCCCAAAGGTGACCCCGGTGCCGCAGCGCCCGGCGGTTTCGTCGTGAGCGATGGTGACGGCAGTGTTGTGAACGGGTGGGTGTCAGTTGCCGGGGATACCTTGCTTCGTGTTGTGGACGGGGTTCTGTGGCGATACCGGTGGGACGGTGCCCTTGCCAACGACCCAGTGAATTTCGACAACGTGAACTGCACGGGCAAGCCGCTGATCGGCGTGGGTAGTGACGGAGCCCCGAATCCACAGCGCGGAATCCACGCCTCGAATGGTCAAGGCTTCCGGATCGTCAATGCCCCTCCACAGGTCAGGTCGCTCAAGAGCACCCGCTCCATCGACGGCGAGTGTGACGCCTTCGTCGGGACCCAGCTCACCCAGGAATTGACTGCGGTGGCTGCTCCTGGACCTGTGAAGGGCCCGCTGACGGTGTCCGCGAATCCCTAAGGCGCCGATCGGTGGCAATGATCACAGTCGCGCAGGAGTACCCCGAGGTCGCGTCGATCGCGCCGCGGGTGGCCCTGGCAGCGGTACTGCTGTTGATGCTGGCAGAACGCCGTCCCTGAGGTATCCGCCTTCGGGTCTTACAGCGCACGGACGCGGTTATTCCGGGGGTTGTGTTCAAGCTCGACGAGTCCGAGCTCCTCAAGCAGGGGTGGCAGGTACATCCCGAAGCGGCCGCGGTAGCCCTTGCGCAGCCCGTACCACCCACCAACCGGGTTGTCAGCGGAGCGGCCCCAGGCTTCGACAGTGTCCGGCTTCGGCTCCTTCTTCTCGTCGGCGGCGCCCAGTTCGACCCAGTCGCCGTTCGCCAGCAGCATCGCGTGCAGGTCATCGATAGCACCGAGGTGGTAGCGCAGGATCGTGGACCCCACCTGGCACACCAAGGCGGGGGGATCGGCCTGCTCGTGCACGTGCATTCGGATCGTCGCCAGAGACGTCCTGGGTCCGCCGTGAGCGCGAGTATGGGCGTAGGGTGCTTCACCGCAAGGATCGATCCTGGCCCGGTGTCGGACGCGCTACGTCGTGGCCGCATGCGGTAACAAGTATGAGGCGCGTCCGGCCCTGGCCAATCGTGCGCTGAAACTCACGCCCGCAACCCTCACAAGGCTGGGGGACATGGTGAAGCCCGGCACCGCGGCGAGGGTCGCCAAGTGCCGGGCTTCAGCCGGTTGGTCCTAGATGTCGTAGTACATCTCGAACTCGTGGGGGTGCGGGCGCAGGCGGATGGGGTCCACCTCGTTGGTGCGCTTGTAGTCGATCCAGGTCTCGATGAGGTCGTCGGTGAAGACGTTGCCCTCGGTGAGGAAGTCGTGGTCGGCCTCAAGTGCGTCCAGCACCTCTGACAGCGTGCCGGGAACCTGCGGGATGTTGGCAGCCTCGTCCGGCGGCAACTCGTACAGGTCCTTGTCGACGGGGTCCACCGGCTCGATCTTGTTCTTGATGCCATCGAGTCCGGCCATAAGCATGGCCGAGAAGGCCAGGTAAGGGTTGCTCGAGGGGTCCGGCACGCGGAACTCGATGCGCTTGGCCTTGGGGTTGTTTCCCGTGATCGGGATCCGGATGCACGCCGAACGGTTGCGCTGGGAGTACACCAGGTTGACCGGTGCCTCGTAGCCGGGCACCAAGCGGTGGTAGGAGTTCACCGTGGGGTTGGTGAATGCCAGAACAGCCGGAGCGTGGGCCAGCAGCCCGCCGATGTACCAGCGGGCGAGGTCCGACAGTCCGGCGTAGCCGAGCTCGTCGTAGAAGAGCGGCTTGCCGTCCTTCCACAGGGACTGGTGCACGTGCATGCCCGAGCCGTTGTCACCGAAGATCGGCTTCGGCATGAAGGTCACGGACTTTCCAGCAGCCCAGCCCACGTTCTTGATGACGTACTTGAACTTCATCACGTCGTCGGCGGCCTTGGCCAAGGCGTCGAACCGGTAGTTGATCTCCGCCTGGCCGGCCGTGCCGACCTCGTGGTGGGCGCGCTCCACGCTCAGGCCGACCTCGCCGAGCGTCTTGGTCATCTGGTCGCGCAGATCGGCGTAGTGGTCGACCGGCGGGACCGGGAAGTAGCCGCCCTTGTAGGGGGTCTTGTATCCGCGGTTGGGACTGCCGTCTGCCTCGAACTCGCGCCCGGAGTTCCACTTGCCCTCGACCGAGTCGATGAAGTAGTAGCTCGCGTTCTGCTTGGTCTCGAAGCGGACCGAGTCGAAGATGTAGAACTCCGCTTCGGGCGCGAAGAACGCGGTGTCGGCGATCCCGGTGGACTTCAGGTAGGCCTCAGCCTTGGCCGCGATGTTGCGGGGGTCGCGGCTGTAGAGCTCGTCGGTGAACGGGTCGCGGATCGACATGTTGATGATGAGCGTCTTCTCGGCCCGGAAGGGGTCGAGGTAGGCGCTGCCGAGATCCGGGGTGAGCTTCATGTCCGACTCGTGGATCGCCTGGAAACCGCGGATCGACGAACCGTCGAACATTTGGCCGTTGGCGAAGAACTCGGCATCGACAGAATCGGCGGGCACATTGAAGTGCTGCATGACACCCGGCAGATCGCAGAAGCGCACGTCGACGAACTTGACGTCTTCTTCCTGGATGAAACGCATTACCTCGTCAGGATTGCTGAACATCTGACTCCCTAGTAGTCGTGTGATGGGGCGGCCCCCACCTGGGCTTGCGCTCGCCATTGGCTCGCGTCTGGTTCGACCCTACGAGTAGTGCATTTCTCCACCGTCACCCGGTTGTTTCAGGGATGTAACGCCGGAGTGCTCGCAGGTGGGGTTGGTCTCTGGTTGCCGGTTTCCCGCATTGGTTGCTTGTTTGCCAGGGCGATGCTGGATTTTGACAACTGACTTGCCGGTTTCCAGCTTTGGTTGGTGGTGGTCGGGTCCGGCCGGTGGTCGATGCTGGATTTTGACAACTGACTTGCCGGTTTCCAGCTTTGGTTGTGGGGGGTCTGCGGGGGTGGCCGCCCGATCTCACCCCACGTAGTAGTTGCCAATCTCCGAGAAGGCCTCGTCCACAATGTCCAGACCCTCGAGCGCCTCGTCCTCGCTGATGTTGCAGGGCGGCACGATGTGCATGCGGTTGAAGTTGGTGAAGGGCAGCAGCCCGCGCGAGACGCACGCCTTGGTCAGAACCCCCATCGCCTCGCTGGTGCCACCGTAAGGGGCCAGCGGCTCGCGGGTCGCGCGGTCGGTCACAAGGTCCAGTGCCCAGAACACCCCAAGCCCACGCACCTCGCCGATGACCGGGTGCTTGTCCGCCAGTTCGCGCAACCGCGGTCCGATGACGGTTTCGCCAAGCTCGCGGGCGTGCTCCACAATGCCCTCCTCGCGCATCGCCGTGATCGCAGCCAAGGACGAAGCGCACGCCAGGGGGTGTCCGCTGTACGTCAGACCGCCCGGGAACACGCGCTCGTCGAAGGTCGCGGCGATGTCGTCGCTGATGATCACGCCGCCAAGAGGCACGTAACCGGAGTTGGAGCCCTTGGCGAAGATGATCAAGTCGGGGTTCACGCCCCAGTTGTCAATCGCCAGCCACTGCCCCGTGCGGCCGAACCCGGCCATCACCTCGTCGGCGATGTAGACGATTCCGTACTTGTCGCACAGAGCCCGCACTCCGTCGAGGTAGCCGGGCGGCGGGATCAGAACCCCCGCGGTGCCCACGACCGTCTCCAGCAGAACCGCGGCGACGGTGTTCGGCCCCTCGAACCGGATGACCTCTTCGAGGTGCTGCAGGGCGCGTTCGCACTCCTGCTGTTCGTCGGCCGACCAGAATGCCGAACGGTACAAGTAGGGGCCGAAGAAATGCACGTGGCCGTAGGAGAACTCGTTGGGCCAGCGGCGGGGGTCACCGGTTGCGTTGATCGCGGCGCCGGTGTTGCCGTGGTAACTGCGGTAGAAGCTGAGGACCTTGTGTCGGCCCGTGTGCAATCGGGCCATGCGCACCGCGTTCTCGGCAGCATCCGCGCCGCCGTTGGTGAAGAACACCTTGCTGTGCCCGGGCGGTGCGACCTCGGTGATGGCCTTCGCGGTCTGGCCGCGCACCAGCGAGGCGTGCTGCGGGGCCAGCGTGACCTGTACCGCAGCCTGCTCCTGGATCGCCTTGACGACGGCCGGGTGCTGGTGGCCGATGTTGGTGTTCACCAGTTGGCTGGAGAAGTCCAGGTAGGAGTTGCCCTCGAAGTCCCACAGGCGGCTACCAGCACCGGACTGGAAGACCAGCGGCTTCAGCGCCGCCTGCGCGCTCCAGGAGTGGAAGACGTGTGCACGGTCGAGGTCGAACGCCTCGGAGTTGCTCGGTGCGACGGAATCAGAATCGGCCATGCCCTCTAATGTACGGTTTACTCCGCTGCCAGAACAGATGACTGCGGAAACAGCGGGCTTTGAAGTAAAGTCACCCTATGCCCGCTGTCCTGTCGCCGACCTACCGTGAGGTCTGCCTGTGGCAGGAACAGGTTCCCCGCGAACCCTTGCCGTCCGATCCGTTGCCCTCGGAGGTCGACGTGCTGGTCGTCGGTGCCGGGTACTGCGGCCTCAGTGCGGGGGCGTCGGCGGCCACCGCCGGTGCCACCACGCTTGTACTCGACAAGGAACCGCTGGGCTGGGGGGCGTCGAGCCGCAATGGTGGAATGGTCATCCCCGAGCTGAAGGCCGGCCCGGAGAAACTGGCCAAGAAGTACGGGCAGTTGGGCCGTGATCTGTACGCAGAGGTGGACGCAGCCTTCGACCACACCGAGGCGCTGGTCAAAGAGATCGACTGCGACTACGTGCGCAGCGGCCAGTTGTACCTGGCGCACACGCCCTCCCACACCGCGCACCTGCGGGACTTCGCCGTTGAACTGCAGCGATCCGGGCAGGATGTGACGTTCCTCGACGCAGCGCAGGTCCGAAAACGCATCGGCAGCACAGCCTTCGACTCCGCGATCTTCTTCCCGAAGGTCGGCGGCCTGCACCCGGCCAAGTTCCACGACGGCTTGGCGAAGCGGGCGTTGGTCGCCGGAGCGATCGTCCACGACCGCACAGCTGTCACCGGGCTGCGACGTCAGCCAGGCGGGTTCGAGGTTCAGACCACGCGGGGGCCGGTTCGGGCAGCCCAGGTGATCATCGGCACCAACGCTCAGATGGACGCGGCCGTCCCGCAGTTGGCCAAGCGCATCCTGCCGATCAACTCGTACATCATCGCGACCGAACCGCTGACCGCTGATCAGCAGCAGCTCATCGGTCCGCAGATGATGGTGGACACCAAGAACCTGTTGTTCTACTGGCGGCTCACGCCCGACGGCCGGATGGTTTTCGGCGGGCGCAACCAGTTGGATCCCGTCGACGTGCCAACCGCCCGCGAGTTCCTGTACGACAACATGGTGCGCATCCACCCGCAACTCATCGGCGTCGCCGTCGAGTATGCCTGGACCGGGTACGTCGCCATGACCCTGGACCGGTTGCCGCACGTCGGTACCGTCGATGGAGCCTGGTACGCCACCGGCTGCAATGGAACCGGCGTGAGTCTGAACACCTGGCTGGGGGACAGGCTGGGCAAGGTCGTCACGGGCCAGGAACCACCGCCGGCGTTCGCCGAACTGAAGCATCCTGCCATCCCCCTCAAACCCCTGTCGTCGTCGTACCTGCCCATGGTCGGCCGGTACTTCGCACTGCAGGACCGCCGATAGGAGAACCATGATCGACCGCGACAAACTCGCCGCTGCCCTCGAGGTCGAGCGCGCGACCCATGCTGAACGCACCCCGGGTTCTAAGGAACTGTTCGACCAGGCCGACCACCTCTTCGGCCGGGTTCCCATGACGTGGATGAACAAGTGGTCCGGCGGTTACCCGCTGTATCTGGACACCGCCCACGGCAACCGGATCACCGACGTGGACGGCAACGAGTACGTCGACTTCGCGCTGGGCGACACCGGCTCGATGGCCGGCCATTCGCCGCAGGCGACGGTCTCGGCCGTCCAGCGCCGGATCGGGGAACTCGGCGGCATCACCACGATGATGCCCAGTGCCGACGCAGAGTGGGTCGCAGCCGACCTGACACGTCGCTTCGGACTGCCGTTGTGGTCCTTCAGCCTGACGGCCACCGATGCCAACCGCTGGGCCCTGCGCCTGGCGCGCATGGTCACCGGCCGGCCCAAGGTCATGGCGTTCTCCTACTGCTACCACGGGTCGGTGGATGAGACCTTCGTGATCTCCGGCCCGGACGGGACGACGCTGCCACGCGGTGGCAACGTGGGACCCGCGTACCCCGTGGCCGAGTCGACGCGCGTGGCCGAATTCAACGACTTGGCCGACGTGGAGGCCGGCTTGGCTCACGGCGACGTTGCGGTGCTGATCATGGAGCCGGCGTTGACGAACATCGGCATCGTGCTCCCGGAGCCCGGTTTCCTGGAAGGCGTCCGCGACCTTTGCACGAAGTACGGCACGCTGCTGCTGATCGACGAGACGCACACGATCTCAGCTGGCCCCGGGGGCTGTACGGCGGCTTGGAACCTGCAGCCTGACATCTTCGTGATCGGCAAGAGCATCGGCGGTGGCATCCCGTGCGGTGCCTACGGCATCACAGAAGGTGTCGCGGAGGCGGTCCGCAACCACCCGGAGGCCGACCTGGTGGACGTCGGCGGTGTCGGGGGAACGCTGGCTGGCAACGTCTTGTCGACCGCAGCGATGCGGGCCACGCTGGGGGAGGTATTCACCGACGCCAACTTCGAGCACATGATCACCCTGGCCACCCGGTTCACGGCAGGGGTGGATGCAGTGCTTGAGAAGTACGACGCGCCCTGGTCGATCGCCCAACTCGGGGCACGCGCGGAATACCGGTTCGTGCGACCGGCGCCGCGCAACGGGACCGAGTCGGCCGCCGCTCACGACGATGACATCGAGGAATACCTGCACCTCTACCTGTCTAACCGCGGAGTTCTCATCACGCCGTTCCACAACATGGCGCTCATGTGCCCGGACACCACCGCCGCCGACGTGGACCTGCACAGCGCCCTGTTCGACGAGGCGGTCGCGCAGATCGTTTAGGTCACGCGGATCATCGGTCGCCCGCCGCCTCGTCGATGGCCTCGATGAGGCGGCGCTGTTCGCGCTCGATGTACCCACCCTTGCGGTAGTTGCGGATCAGGTCGTCTACAAATGCCACGGGGTCGTCTCCCACGATCTGGCGGATCGGGGTTCCGTCGGCCGCGGCCCGCTCGAACAGGTCGGCGACGTCCTCGAACAGTGAGTTGGCGCTGTCGCCGTCGAGGGCGCCGAAGTACATGAGGTAGCGCTGGATGCCCTCCACGGCAGTGCGGTAGTCGGGCGGGAGCTGCCGCACGCGTGCCCGGTACTGCCGCCAACGGCGCTTGTCCCCGACGAGTTTGGTGACGAGGTTAGGCATGAGTGCCTCCTTTACGAAGCTGTTCCAACCGTTCCGCGAGGAAGCTCCATGTCCTCCAGAACTCCGACAGGTAGTCAGTTCCTGCGTTGTTCAGGGTGTAGACCTTGCGCGGTGGCCCCTTTTGGGAGGGGACTTTCTCCACGTCAACCAGGCCGCGCTGCTCGATCCTGATCAGCAACGCATAGACCGTGCCCTCTGCAATGTCGGAGAATCCTTGCTCCCGCAGCCATGCGGTGATCTCATACCCGTAGGCGGAGTGGTCGGCCAGGAACGCCAGGACGATGCCCTCGAGGGTTCCCTTGAGCATCTCGGTCAACTGCTTGCCCACCGGATCCTCCAGCGCTACTCATTATTACTGACTACCAGTACATAGTATCACTGAATTCCGCAGGGCCAAACTCACGTCACGCGGTTGCTGACCTCGTCGAATTCGAGGTACCGCCGGCTTTGGACGAGCTGTCGTAGACGGTCGAATCCGTCCCACACCTCGGTGTAGCTGGTGGGCAGCGGCGAGATGGCCAGCCGGATTCCGTCGGGTTCCCGGTAGTCGGGGATGGTCTTGGTCAGCGTCCGCATCGCCGCCGCGATCCGTTTCGCGTCGGGGTGGGCGATCGTGATGTGCCCGCCGCGGAGTTGCGGGTCGCGCGCAGTGAGCAGCGAGAAGCCCAGAGGCGCGAGCCAGGCGTCGTACAAGTGGATCATCAGCTCGGTTCCTCTTTGGGCTTTGGCGCTGATGGCGGCCATCCCGGCTTCGGCGATCATCCGGTGAGCGACCTGGACGGCCCGCAGACCGAGGACCGGGGGAGTGGCTATCTGGTAGCGCCTGATGCCCTCGGCGGGCTCGAAGACCGGGCCCATGGCGAACTGGTCGCGGTTGGCGAACCACCCTTGGATCGGCACCTGCAACTCGTGCTGCACCGCGGCGTTGACGTAGAGCCAGGCCGGTGCGCCGGGGCCTGAGTTGCCGTACTTGTAGGTGCAGCCGACGGCTAGGTCCACGCCCCATTGATCGAAGTGCAGGTCGACGCTGCCGGCCGCGTGGGAGGCGTCCCAGACGACAAGTCCGCCCCGGTCGCGGACGAGCTTGGTGATACCGGGCACATCCTGGCGCGCCCCGGAGCGGTACTGCACCACCTGTAGGGCCACAAGAGCCACGTCGTCGAGGTGTTCGTCGAGCGCAGCGACGCTGATCTGCTCACAGTCCGAGCTGATGGGCACCCCGCCGGTGCCGTCGTTGTCAAGGATCACGAGTTCCAGATCCAGCGAGCGGGCGATTCCGGCCAGAATGTAGCGGTCTGTCGGAAAGTTGGCGGCGTCGATGAGGACTTTGGTGCGGCCGGGCCGGGCGGCGATTGCGGCCATGCACAACTGATAGAAGTTGGCCGACGTCGTGTCCTGGACCAGGGTCTGTCCGGCAGCGGCCCCGAGGGTCGCCTGACCCAACAGGTCACCTGTGGTCTGCGCCTCGTCGATCCAGTGCGACCAGCCGTCGACGAGTTCGCCACCCCACTCGTTGGTCAACAGCTCCGTCACCGCGGTCACGGTGGCAAGGGGGAGGCGGCCCAGCGAGTTGCCGTCGAGATAGCACAGGTCCGGGTCGCTGATGTGGAACTGCTGGCGGTATCCGGCCAATGGATCTGCGGCATCGAGCGCTTGGGCGGCCGAGCGCCGGGTGGGGTCAGTGATCATGTCTGTGCGCGGCGGTGGCTCAATCCCATGCGCTCACCCTATGCGTGACGCAACCTGCGCTGGTGGCGCTCGCGACCCACAAGCCATCAACGCCGGCGTTAGAGGTTGTGGTCCTGGTTAGCGAATCCACGCGTGGTTTCGCTAACGAACCGCACAACCTCTAACGCGAGCGGCTGGCGCCAAACGCGCTGGTTCAAAGCGCGGGACAGCTCACCCTCGCCCTAGTCGTTGGTCGGGAAGCCCAGGTTGATGCCACCGTGAGCGGGGTCTGGCCAGCGGCTGGTGACGACCTTGCCCCGGGTGAAGAAGTGGAAACCCTCTGCACCGTGGGCGTGGGTGTCGCCGAACAGCGACGCCTTCCAGCCGCCGAAGGAGTAATACGCCATCGGCACCGGGATCGGGACGTTGACCCCGATCATTCCGACCTGCACCTCGTTCTGGAACTTCCGGGCCGCGCCACCGTCGCAGGTGAAGATGGCCGTGCCATTGCCGAACGGGTGCGAGTTGATCATCTCCATACCCTGCTCGAAGGTGTCAACCCGGACCACCGAGAGCACCGGTCCGAAAATCTCGTCGGTGTAGATGCTCATGTCCGTGGTGACGTTGTCGAACAGTGTCGGTCCCAGCCAGAAGCCGCCTGCCTCACCATCGGGCTGCACCTGCCGGCCATCAACAACCAGCGTCGCGCCCTCAGCCACACCGGCATCGACATAGCCGGCCACCTTGTCCCGGTGCACTGCGGTTACCAGCGGGCCCATGTCGCAACCGCGGCGACCGTCACCGGTGCGAAGGCCCGCCATCCGGGTCTGGATCGCCTTGATCAGGTCGTCGGCCACGGGTTCAACCGCAACGATCACCGAAATGGCCATGCAGCGCTCACCGGCCGAGCCGAACCCGGCGTTGACGGCGGAGTCAGCGGTGAGATCCAGGTCGGCGTCGGGGAGCACCAGCATGTGGTTCTTCGCGCCGCCGAGGGCCTGTACCCGCTTGCCGTGGGCCGTGCCGGTCTCGTAGACGTACTTGGCGATCGGGGTGGAGCCGACGAACGAGATGGACGCCACGTCCGGGTGGGTGAGCAGCGTGTCGACCGCGAGCTTGTCGCCGTGCACCACGTTGAAGACGCCATCGGGCAGGCCCGCCTGCTTCCACAGGTCGGCGATGAACATCGCGGCGCTGGGGTCCTTTTCGCTGGGCTTGAGGATCACGGTGTTGCCGGCTGCAATGGCGATGGGGAAGAACCACATCGGAACCATCGCCGGGAAGTTGAAGGGCGAGATGATGCCCACGACGCCCAGCGGCTGACGCAGGCTGTACACGTCCACCCCGGTGGAGACCTGCTCGGAGTACCCGCCCTTGAGAAGGTGGGCGTTGCCGCAGGCGAACTCGACGACCTCCTGGCCGCGGCTCACCTCACCGACGGCGTCGGCCACCACCTTGCCGTGCTCGCTGGTGATGATCTCGGCGAGTTCCTGCTTGTTCGCGTTGAGAAGTTCACGGAAGCGGAACAGGATCTCCATGCGCTTGGCCAGGGTGGAGCGTCCCCACGTCTGGAATGCGGTCCGGGCGCTGGCGACGGCAGTGTTCACGTCGTCAACGCTGGCGAAAGCCACCGTCTTTGTGATCTCGCCGGTCGCGGGGTCGTAGACGTCGCCGTGGCGTTGCGCGGCACCGTCGAAGGGGCGACCGTCGATCCAGTGCGCGATGCGTTCGGTCGTCATGGTTATCTCTCCTGTTTGATGAACGGGTACTAACTGTCGAAACCGAGACCCATGCGGTCCAGCGTGCGAAGCCACAGGTCCCGGTAGCCCTCCTGCTCATCGGCCTTGGCCAACGAGCGGCGAGTCATGTCTATGACCAATTGTCGCGCAGGCTCCGGCGGGAACGGAAGGGGCTTGCTGCGCACCATTTTCAACCGGGTGCGTTCGGTGTCCTCGTCGAAGAGCCGGTCCAGCATCACGTCGGCGCCGAACCTGGACGCCCCGACCCCGAGCCCGGTGAACCCGATCACGTAGCCGACCCGGCCCTTATAGGCCGAGCCCCAGAAAGCGCTGAAACGCGAGCAGGTGTCGATCGCTCCGGCCCAGGTGTAGTCGATGGGTGCGTCGGCCACCGCCGGGAAGGTGTCGTGCAGGTGCTGCACGAGCCGGGCGGTCAGGTCGTCGTCGCGCTCGAGGTGGGAACCGGGGCGTTCACCGGCCTGGTAGACGGCGTCGTAACCGCCAAACAGAATCCTGTTGTCACTGGTGAGCCGGTAGTAGTGGAACTGGTTGCCCGAGTCCCCGATGCCTTGGCGCCCGCGCCAACCGATCTGCTCCATGACCTCGTCGGAAAGCGGAGCCGTGACCACGACGTGGTCGAAGACCGGCACCACGAACGCTGTCAGGCGCTTCAGCAGGGGGGCGTGAGCCGCTGTCGTCAGCGCAACCTTGAGGGTCTCGACGCGCCCGCCGAAGGTTCGCACCGTCATGCCCGCACCGGAGGGCTGCAGCGCCTCGACGCCGGAGTTCTCGTGGATGCGGACCCCGAGTTCCTCGGCCACCCGGGCCAGACCCCACGCCAGTCGGGCCGGATCGACGATGCCGACCTCGGGATCGGCAATTGCGCCTAAGTAGGTGGGGGAGTGGACCTCGGCCTGGATCCGCTCTTCATCGAGCAGGTCTATCTCGATGCCCAGCGAGCGCACTTTCGCCACGTGCTCGCGCGCGTGCTCCATCTGGTAGGCCTCGGTCACCACGCCGAGTTCGCCGGTGCGGGCGTAATCACAATCGATGCCGTATTCGGCGATCGTGGCCTCGATCCCGCGCAGGTTCTCGATCCCCATGCGGTGCAGTTGCGCGAACTCGTCGGGCCAGCGTTCGAGGCCGTTGAGATGCCCGTGCGTGATGGAAGCCGCGACGAATCCACCATTACGGCCCGAAGCCGCGTTGGCGATCCGGCCACCCTCCAGCAGCACAACGTCAAGGTCCGGTCGGCGCTGCTTGGCACGCACCGCAGTCCATAGCCCCGAGAGCCCCGCACCGACAATCACCAGGTCGGCGCGGGTTTGTCCCTCCAGCGGATCTCGGGGGGCGGGGCGATCCGGGTGGGAGAGCCAATAGGGCTCGTGTTGGACCTGTGCCAGGGCCGCGCGGGCCCGATCGCCCGCGCTGTGCGCGAACGGCATCAGGCCTCCTTGCGGCGCATGTTCCGAATCTGGGACACCAGCACCAGAGCCAAAGCGATGAAGAACATCGCCGAGGCGATCACGTTAGCCTGCGCCGGGATTCCGCGCGTCGCCGATACGTACACGAACTTCGGGAATGTTGTGAACTGGCCCGAGTTGAAGTTCGTGATGATGAAGTCGTCGAACGACAGCGAGAATGCAAGCAACGCAGCGGCGGCGATACCTGGCGCGACCAACGGCAGCGTGATCCGGCGGAAGGCCTGGCGTTCGTTGGCGTATAGGTCCATTGCCGCCTGCTCCAGGCGCGGGTCCAGACTTGCCAGGCGCGCTTTCACCGTGACCACCACGAAGCTGATGCAGAACATGACGTGCGCGATGAAGACCGTCCAGAAGCCCAGCGGCACGAAGACGTTCAGGAACAGCGCCAGCAGCGATGAACCGAGGACGACCTCGGGGGTGGCCATCGGCAGGAAGATCGTGAGGTTTGTGGTCGACCTGCCCCGGAACTGGTAGCGCACCAGAGCGAAGGCGATCAGCGTCCCCAGGATCGTCGACATGATGGTCACGCCGAGAGCCAGCACGATCGAGTTCACGACCGACTCGCAGACCTGCGGCGCACCACAAGGGTTCTTCCAGTTGTCCAAAGTGAAGCCCTGCCACACGATGTTGGTGCGCCCGGCGTCATTGAACGAGAAGACGAACGTGTAGGCCACCGGCAGCAGCAGGTAGGCGAACGCGATGACCGCGTAGAACTTCAGGGCGTTGTCCCCGAACCAACTGCGCAGGCGCACGCCGACAGGGGCTTTGTTTGCGGTGTCGGTGCTCATACGAGTTCCTCCGTGCCCATGCGGCGGATATAGAGCAGTACCAGAACCAGGATCGTGGCCATCAGAATGAACGACAGCACCGCTGCGGTGGGGTAGTCGTTGACGCTGAGGAAGGTGTACTCGATCCGGTTACCGATCATCGTGTTCGAGGGTCTGCCGAGTAATGCCGCATTGACGTAGTCACCGGCTGCCGGGATGAACGTCAGCAGGGTTCCGGCCACCACCCCGGGCAACGACAGCGGCCACGTGACCTTGCGGAAACCCGTGAACGGCTTGGCGTACAGGTCCCCGGAGGCTTCGATGAGCCGGTGGTCAACTCGTTCCAGGCTGGCGTAGATCGGCAGGGTCATGAACGGCAGGAAGTTGTACGTCAGACCCATGATGACTGCGAAGGCGGACGGATAGACACCCCCCGTCGGCTCCACAAGACTCAGCGATCGCAGGATTGCCACGACCGGGCCCTCGTCGGCGAGGATTTGGCGCCAAGCGACGGTCCGCAGGATGAAGGACACGAAGAACGGGGCAATCACCAGCACCAGCAGGATGTTGCGGTAGCGACCGCCCTTGAACGCGATCGCGTACGCCAACGGGTAACCGATCGCCAGGGCAAGCAGCGTCGCGATACCTGAGTAGATGAACGAGCGGAACAAGGGGACGTAATAGGTGCTGTCGGTGAGCGTGTCGATGTAGTTCGCGAAGTGGAACGTCTGCTCGAACTCGCCCACGTCGCCGCCCGGCACTGGCGTCATCAGACTGGTGCCGAAAAGCGTGACGAGCGGAACGATGAAGAAGATCGTGAGCCACAGCAAGCCGGGCAGGAGCAGCCAGTACGGAGTGAACCGCCCGCTCTTTTGCGGCTTGTTCTTGTGCGGCTGCTCCTCGATGGTGTCGCCGATCGCAGCTGCGATGGACATCAGCCGACCACCAGTTCTGACTCGACGCCGGCGTTGATGTCCTCGTGCCCGTCGAGCACGAACCCGTGCAGGGGCAGCCATGTGAGCCGTACCTGGGAGGCCACCGGCATGAGGCCGTGGACGTCGAGGTTCTGGGCGAACACGCTGATCGCATCCCCACCGGCGGTGCGCACCTCGTACTGGGTGCTCACGCCCAGGAAGCTCGCGGCCTCAACCACACCATCTACGAAGTTGCCGTGGGATGGTGGCTCCTGCCCGGGGTCCAGCGGGCCGATGTTGATCTTCTCCGGACGCACGCCGACCAGAACGCTGGACCCGCTGGCGAGGTTGACGCCATCGGCCACCCGGTTCTTCGGCATGAGGAATCGACCGTCGGAGTCCTCAAGGATGACGTTGTCGGCGTCGACTCCGGACACCTTGGCGGGGAAGAGGTTGGACTGCCCGAGGAAGTTCGCCACGAACGCCGTGTTCGGTGATTCGTACAGTTCGGTGGGCGGGCCCATCTGCTCGATGAGTCCGTTGTTCATGACCGCAACGGTGTCGGCCATCGTCATGGCCTCCTCCTGGTCGTGGGTGACATGGATGAACGTCAGGCCCACCTCGGTCTGGATGCGCTTGAGTTCCAATTGCATCTGGCGACGCAGTTTGAGGTCGAGCGCACCCAGTGGCTCGTCGAGTAGCAGCACTGCCGGACGGTTGACGATGGCACGAGCCAGCGCCACACGCTGCTGCTGGCCGCCGGACAACTGGGTCGGCTTGCGCTTGGCGACCTGCTCGAGCTGGATCAGCTTGAGGGCGTCGGCGACCTGAGCGTCGACGTCTTTGATCCCGCGGCGCTTGAGGCCGAAGCCCACGTTCTCCTGGATGTCCATGTGCGGAAACAGAGCGTAGTTCTGGAACACCGTGTTGACGGGGCGCCGGTAGGGCTTCTCGTAGGTGATGTCCGCGTCGCCGATGCGGATCCGCCCGGCTGTGGGAGCCTCAAGGCCGGCGACCATGCGCAGCGTCGTGGTCTTGCCGCAGCCGGAGGGGCCGAGCAGAGCGAAGAAGGAACCCTGCGGCACCTGCAGACTCAAGTCATCCACGGCGGTGAAGTCGCCGAACGACTTGGTGAGGTTCTCGAGGTACAGATCGCCCTCGGCCTTGGTGATGTCGGTTTTGCTCATTGCTACCTATCCCTGGATGACTCGGCCGAACGCGTCGGTGTACTGGACTTGCTCTTCTGGGGTGAGTGGACGGAACACGAACGATTTGTCGAGGATCTCCTCGGTGGGGAAGATCCACTCGCTCTCGGCGAGCTCCGGGTCGATCTTCTGCATCTCCTCTTGGGCGCCCTGGACCGGGCACACATAGTTGACGTAGGCGGCGACTTCGGCAGCCACCTCCGGCTGGTAGTAGAAGTCCATGAGCGCGTGGGCTCCGGTGGGGTTGGAGGCTGTGATCGGCACCATAAGGTTGTCGCTCCAGAGTGTGCCCCCGGTGTCGGGCAGTGCGAACTCCCACTTGTCGCCTTCTTCGGCATTGATCTGGAAGATGTCGCCTGACCAGCCGATCGCGGCCCAGGCCTGCTCGTTGATGAGGTCCTCCTTGTAGGAGTTGCCCTTCACCTGCTTGACCTGCCCGGAGTCGACCTGCTGCTGCAGGACATCCAGGGCTGCCATGAACTGCTCGTCCGTGAACGTTTCGGAGATGTCCACGCCCTGGGAGAGCATGATCAGGCCGATCGTGTCGCGCATCTCGGACAGCACCACGACCTTGCCTTTCAGTTCCGGTGCCCAAAGGTCGTTCACGCTCGTCAGGCCGTTGGGGATGCGTTCTTTGTTCCAGGCCAGACCCCCGAAGCCCGACTGCCAGGTCAGTGAGTACTCCCGGCCCGGGTCGAAGCTGACGTCCTCGAGAGCGGGCAGGATGTTGACCTTGTTCGGGACCGTGACCTCGTCGATCGTGCCCACGTAGCCCTTGCGGATCCACTCCGCGGCCAGCCAGTCGGTCGGGGTCACGAGGTCGTATCCGATGTTCTGCCCGTTGGACAGTTGCGGTGCGAGCTTGCCGTTGAAGGAGACGTTGTCGTCGATGTCCTCGCGGTACTCGACGGTGTAGCCGGTCTCCTCTTCGAACTGCACCAGGGTCGGGTAGGTGCGCGACTCCTCGTCGTAGTCGAGGTAGAGCGTCCAGTTCGCCCAGACGATCGTCTTGCTGTCGCCTCCGCCGCTGTTGGCCTGCAGGTTGTTGCCCGTGCCGCCGCGGGTACCGCAGGCGGCGAGGAAGGCTGCAGTGCCGGCCGCTCCCATGGAACTCAGGAAGCCGCGACGCGACATCGCCGCTTTGAGGAACTCCGTCCTCGGATCCTTCTCGACCACTTACTCGCCTTTCCCGGTGAAAATGGTGCGATGCCACGGTTTGTGGGCCTCGCCGGTGATGTCGAACGAGACGTGCTTGATCTGGGTGTACTCCTCGAAGGCGTACATACTCATGTCCTTGCCGAAGCCCGACTGCTTGAACCCGCCGTGGGGCATCTCGGAGACGATCGGGATGTGGTCGTTGATCCACACGCATCCCGCCTGGATCTCACGGCTGGCGCGGTGCGCCCGCACAAGGTCGGTGGTCCATGCTGAAGCGGCCAGGCCGTAACGGGTGTCGTTTGCCAGGGCGATTGCCTCGTCGTCGGTGTCGAAGGGAAGGACCACCAGAACCGGGCCGAACACCTCCTCCTGCACGATCTCGGACTGCTGGGTCGCGCCGGTGATGAGGGTGGGGGAGTAGAAAGCGCCAGGGAGATCGGGGATGTGGCCCCCGCAGCCGATCTTGGCGCCATCTGCAACCGCCCGATCCACCATGTCGGCCACCTTGCGCTGCTGAGCGGTGCTGATCAGCGGACCGATGTCGGTGGCCTCCTCGAGGGTGTCGCCGAGCACGACGGCGTTCATGACCTCAGCCACGCCCCGCACGAAGGCGTCGTACAAGTCACGGTGAACATACGCACGGGTGGCGGCGGTGCAGTCCTGCCCGGTGTTGATCAGGCTGCCAGCCACGGCACCTTGGATGGCGGCGTCGATGTCAGCATCCTCGAACACCACGAACGGAGCCTTGCCGCCGAGTTCGAGGTGCAGGCGTTTCAGACCGGCCAGGGCCACCTCGGCCACGCGATGGCCCACGCGGGTGGAGCCGGTGAAGGAGACCATGCGCACGTCCGGGTGACCGATGAGTGCTTCGCCGGCCTCCTGGCCGGTGCCGGTGATCACGTTGAAGACCCCGTTGGGCATTCCGGCCGCAGTGGCGTCCTCGGCAACCATCAGGGAGGTCAACGGGGTGAGTTCGCTGGGTTTGAGCACGATGGTGTTGCCAGCGGCCACTGCCGGGAGCATCTTCCACATCGCCATCTGCAACGGGTAGTTCCAGGGGGCGATGGAGCCGACGACGCCGATGGCCTCGCGGCGGACCGTGGAGGTGTGCGTGCCATCCCACTCCGCAGCCGCCGATCCCTGCAGATGACGGGCCGCTCCGGCGAAGAAGGCGACGTTGTCGATCGATCCGGGGACGTCGAACTCGCGGGTCAGGCGGATGGGCTTGCCGGCCTGTTGTGCCTCGACCTGGGCGTACTCCTCAGCGCGCTCGGCCATCTTGGCGGCCAGATCGTGCAGAACGGTGCTTCGCTCGCCGGGGGTGGCCGCCGACCAGGCGCCGAACGCAGCCTTCGCAGCGGCAACCGCGGCGTTCACATCTGTTGGGGTAGCCAGAGTGATCTGTTCGACGGTTTTGCCCGTGGCTGGGTTGACCACGGCGAACGGCTGACCTGCTCCCGCGCGGGACCGGCCATCGATCCACTGACCGTCAACCATGTGGGCTCCTAGCTGCCTAAGACGTATTTCGCGATATTACATGCATTCTTTGCGCGGAATGCGTCGTTGACAAGATCTTGGATCAACTGTTTTCGTCGTTGCGGGCTGAGCGGACACCGTTCACCCGCCTGAGCGACACAGCGTCGGTGATGCCAGGCGGGCGGGGCGGGGTTACCGTGATCGAGTGAGCGACAAAGGTCCTGAGTTCAGCAGGCGTGACGTTGCAGGCTGGCTCGAAGGGCCAAAAGCATCGCTGGAAGATCAGGGGTACGACTTCGGGTACAAGGGTCAGCGGTTGGGCCTGCCCGAGTCCGGCCCGGGTGCGGTGGCAGGGTTCGGCAGGCGGTTCGTGGCGCTTACGATCGACTGGCTGGCGTGTGTGCTGGTCGCCCAACTTGTGAGTTCCGGCCAGCCGCCAGCGTTCCTGCCGCTGGTCATCTTCTTCGTCGAGGTGGCTTTGCTCACCACGTTGATGGGCTCGAGTTTCGGCCAGCGCATCCTTGGGATCCGGGTCATCTCGTTGGCTCACGGGCGCTTGGACCCGGCACGGGTGGCGCTGCGCACGCTTCTGCTGTGTCTAGTGGTTCCACCGCTGGTGTTCGACCGCGATCAGCGCGGCCTGCACGACAAGGCCGCGGGATCCGTGGCGGTCCGGATGGGCCACATCACCACCCCTGCCGCCTGAGGAGCGCCTCGGTTGGCGGACCGCCTAGCGCACGGGGCGCGAGGCTGCTGCGGCGAGACGGCCGCCTAGCGCACGGGGCGCGAGGCTGCTGCGGCGAGGCGGACCGCCCGCGTTAGAGGTTGTGCTGTTGGTTAGCGAAACAACGCGTGGATTCGCTAACCAACAGCACAACCTCTAACCAACCGGTAGTGGGGTTGGGCCAACCGGTAGTGGGGTTGGGCCAACCGGTCGTGGGGTTGAAGTGGCCGGCCTACTTACGCGGTGGGCGCATCGCCCGCGTCGACTTCGGGATCGGACCTTTGGGCATCGGCAAGGGCTGGTTCGTCAATGCCTCAAGGCGTCGACGAATCTCGGTCACCTGGCCCGGGGTGAGGGTCTTTGGCAATTTCCGCACGTGCTTGACAAGCGAACCGATCGGGATCTGGCCCTCCTCGCGGCCCATCACGATCTCGGTGAACTCGACGTCGGGGACGAACCGAGACTCACGCTGCCGCTCGTTGCGCAATGCGTGGGTCACCCGGTTGCCGCTGCCCTCGCCCACGAGGATGACCCCCGGGCGGCCGATGACGCGGTGCACGATGTCCTGGTTCTTCGTCACGGCGACGGCAGGAGTGATGAACCAGCCCTTGCCCAGGGTGTTGAGCACGGCCGCTGCCGCGCCGGGTTGACCTTCGATCTGGGAGTAGGCTGCGCGTTCGGCGCGACGGCCCAGCACGATGGAGGCCGCCAGCAAGCCGGTTGTCACGCCGAGGAGCATCAGCCACCAGCTGTTCAGCAGCAGGCAAACCACCACCGCGACCGCCACCGGCAGCAGGAACCAACCCAACAGGATCCAACTGATCCGGGGGTCGGACTTCTTGGTCATCTGGTAGGTCTGGCGAATCTGCGCCAGACGCCCGGGCTTGCCGTCCTTACGTGCCATGGATCAAGAGTACGTGGTGGCCCGTGCTGCCATCGCCTGCCGGTAGAGCCGGCCGGCCCGGTAACTGGACCGGACCAGGGGGCCCGACATCACGCCCAGGAAACCCATCTGCTCGGCCTGTCGGGCAAGATCGTCGAACTCGGGGGGCTCCACCCAGCGGACCACCGGATGGTGGCGGGCCGAGGGTCGTAGGTACTGCGTGATGGTCAGCAGTTCGCAACCAGCTTCGTGCAGGTCCGACATAGTCTCGACCACCTCGTCGATGGCCTCTCCCATGCCGAGGATCAGGTTCGACTTGGTGACTAGACCGGCTGCGCGGGCCTGCGTCAGCACGTCCAACGATCGTTCGTACCTGAAGGCCGGACGGATGCGCTTCATCAGTCGCGGCACCGTCTCCACGTTGTGCGCGAGTACCTCGGGGCGTGCCTCGAACACCTGCCCCAGCAGATCCGGTTCGCCGTTGAAGTCGGGGATGAGGACCTCGACTCCGCAACCTTGCACGCGCTCGTGGATCTCCCGCACGGTCTGCGCGTAAAGCCATGCCCCCTGGTCGGGAAGGTCGTCTCGAGCCACGCCGGTGACTGTGGCGTAGCGCAAGCCCATCTGGGCAACGGCACCGGCGACGTGCACGGGTTCTTCGGGGTCCAGTGCCTCGGGCCTACCGGTGTCGATCTGGCAGAAGTCGCACCGACGGGTGCACTGGTCGCCTCCGATGAGGAACGTGGCTTCCCGATCCTCCCAGCATTCGTAGATGTTCGGGCAGCCTGCCTCCTGGCAGACGGTGTGCAAACCACCCTCGGCCACCCGCTTGCGCAGTTCGTGGTATTCCGGACCCATGACCGCGCGGGTCTTGATCCACGGTGGCTTGCGCTCAATCGGAGTCTCGGCGTTTCGCACCTCGAGGCGCAGAAGTTTGCGACCGTCGGGGGTGGGGGATGCCATGAGCCAAGCCTACGCTCGTCGGTCGGCGCCGACCAGACGGTAGCGGTCGACCAGCAGGCAGATCACTCCAACAACCACCATTGAGACGATGACCCACACGTATGCCGTTATCCACGGCGTGACCATCAGCTCTCCGATGGCGCGGGTGATCGTCCAGTCCGCCGAATCTGCCCCGCTGAGTGTCCAGGTCGAGCGGATCACCAGCGCTACCGTCCCGCAGACCAATGCGGTCAACGCACATGCGATCGCCAATGCCCGCAGCCTGCCTCGTTGCAGCAGGACCAGCCCGACCCCGGAGGCGGCCGCCAACAGCAGGGCGGGCACCAGAGCCGATCGCACCAGATTCAGCGGTACGCGCATCCAGTCCGGTGGTAAGGGCACGGGCACGCTCAACCCCGGCACATCGACCGCGTCCAGCGGGATCTCGACCGGCCCAAGGGACAGGACCTCGCCGGCGAGCATTTCATCGAGATCGAAGGTCGCCTGCCCGGCGTCCAGGTCTGCCTCCAGACCCGGTTGACCCAGGGTGTCCTCGTCGAGCCAGGCCAAGAACACGTTGTGGACTTCGTTGGCCACACCGAGCATCGCCTTCTCGCCGGGTTGTGAGTTCACCGCCTTGTTGACCAGTCCGGAGACCGTCGGCTGGGCGGCGTCGAGCAGTAGGTCCGCTTGGGGAGCAACGAACGGGACCGTCCGCTGAACGAAACCACGTGCACCTGCAAGGACCTCGGCGGTGGCACGATCGGTGATCTGAGCGTCGACTTCCTCTATCTGCAACACCTCGCGCATGCTGGCATCGAAGGCCTGCTCATCGAGTATGCGTTCATTGAGCCACCAGGAAGCGGGGGCCACGACCCAGCACACGACCCACACCAACGTGGCGACGATCAGCCCCAGGACTTTCACGCGCTGGGTTCCCCGGAGGTGAGAATCTCCGCGAGCGCTGCCACGCGCTCTTCTACGGCTTCGACAGTGATGGGTTCGCCAGTCTCGTCGGCCAGTGAGGTGACACCGGCATCTGGGATCCCGCAGGCCACGATCCGGTCGTATGCGCTCAGGTCGCAGTCGACGTTGAGCGCGAAACCGTGCATGGTCACCTTGCGCGAAACACGTACGCCGATCGCTGCGATCTTGCGGGCAGGTGTGTGCTCGACCCAGACACCGCTGCGTCCCGGCACGCGTGTGCCATGCACTCCGAATCGCTCGCAGGTAATGATCAAGAGTTCTTCGAGGCGGCGCACGTAACTGACGACGTCCAGCGGATCGGGGAGGTGCAGGATCGGGTAGCCCACGAGTTGGCCGGGTCCGTGCCAGGTGATGCGACCGCCGCGATCGACGTCGATCACCAACGAGCCATCGATCGGACGATCCTCGGGCTGGGTTCGCCTGCCGGCTGTGTAGACGCTTTCATGCTGGAGCAACAAGAGAGTGTCCGGCATGTCACCGGCCACCACAGCGTCATGGATCTCGCGCTGCAACTCCCAGGCCTCCAGGAACGGCACCACGCCCAAGTGGCGCACCTGCAAGTCGGACAGTTGCGTGGACACGGGTCCAGGGTATGCGCGAAGCACTCGGCATCGCCGCTCTGCGCTGCGACCTGGCGGTGGGCCGCGCCCGGCTGCCCACAGCTTCGAGTCTCATGTGGACAAATCCCCCCGGCGCGGGCCGATTCAGGGCAGGGTGAGGACATGCAGGCAGTTATCCCTAGTGACACGGCGTGGCACCGCCTCCTGCAGCCATTGCTGACGGTGAAACATCCACACCTGCAGCCCTTGGAGATCGTCAGCATTCGATCCGATGGCATGCAGTTGCGGTACGGACAGTCCGAACCGTGCCCGCCCTTGTGTACCGGTCTGTGGGGGGCAGTACGCGCGGTTCACGGTGCTGGACTGTGGGTAGGAGATCTGCTGTCGTCGCTCGGCTTGGACGGCGCCGGTCGTTGCGTCCTGCTCGGCGTCGGCAGCCGGTGGGTACTGACCGATCCGTTCGCAGGCCACCCTTCGGTCCACGGCGATGACCTGCGGATCGGCTGGCGGCAGCGGTCGGACCTGCACCTGCTGGCAACCCTCGATCAATTCACCACCGACTGTTCGAGCTAGCGCTTCCTACCGGCGGGCTGCCTCGATCATGGACCTGATGTCCGGCTGATCCCAGGAAAAACCGCCCTCACGCAGAACGGCTGGCACGATGCGCTGACTGGCCAGCGTGTCCTGGGCGAACTCCCCGAGCACGGCCTTCAGTGCGAAACCAGGCACAGGCAAGATGGTCGGGCGGTGCAGCACCTCGCCCATGGCTTTGGTCACTTCAGCGTTGGTGACCGCCTCCGGTCCCACTAGGTTGACCGGGCCGTGCACGTCGTGCTCAAGGAGCCACTGGAGTGCCCTGACCTCGTCGTTCAGGGAGATCGCCGACCAGTATTGGCGTCCCGACCCCAGTCGTCCGCCCGCACCTGCTTTGAAGATGGGGAACAGTTTCTGCCAGGCACCTCCCTGCCCGGAGACCACCAGCCCGGTGCGGGCGAACGCGACCCTCACGCCAGCCTTGACCGCGGGGTCCGCGGCAGCCTCCCAATCGCGCACGACCCCTGCCAAGAAGTCCGTGCCGCAGGCCCCGGTCTCATCGGTAGCTCGGTTGCCGGTATCCCCGTAATATCCGATGGCCGATCCGCACACGAGCACTCGCGGACCATCAGTGGCGCGGGCCATGGCATCGGCGATGGTTCTGGTCCCATCGACGCGGCTGGACCGGATCAACTGCTTGTAGGAATCCGTCCAGCGTTTGTCGCCGACACCAGCTCCGGCGAGATGGACGATCGCATCCAGGCCCACCAGTTGGCCGGGGTCCAGTTCTTCACCGGGGCGCCATCTGATCTCCCCGGCGCTCGCTGCGCTTCGCACGAAGACAACGACCTCGTGGCCATTGACCCGCAGGTGGTTGGACAATGCAGTCCCTATAAGCCCGGAAGCTCCGGTGATGCCGATACGCATGATGCAAGTCTGGCGGACCAGCCAAGCACCGCAAACCGTTAGGCTCGACCTCCGTGTGGAGTCTGCTGCTCGAGGTGCTTCCTCTCGGCCTGGCTTCAGCTGTCACCCCCACGTTGTTCGCTCTGCAGGTCCTGGTCGTCTCAGGTCCAGGGGCGCGCAAGCGAGGTGGGGCCGTGATCGTGGGTACCGCAGCGATATTCGCGGTGGTGTTCGCGCTGGCTTTGGGTGGGCTCAGTCAACTGCCCGACGCTGGCACCGGCAAGTCGACCTCGACCGAGTACATCCTCGAGTTGGTATGCGCCTTGGTCCTGATCCCGCTGGCCATCTGGTTGTTGTGGCCCCACCCACGCGCCGACGCCCGCATGGAGCACAAGGTGCGCGGCTACGCAGACCACGCCTCGCCGTGGGTCTTCATGGGCTTGGCCGCCTACATGACCTTGACCGACTTCTCGTCCTTCCTGGTTCTGATCCCGGCCCTTCACGACGTCACCAGCTCTTCGACTGCCTTGGTTGCCAAGGCGCTTGTGGTCGGGTTCCTGTTCTTCTGCGCGTTGCTTCCGGTTCTCAGTCCGCCGCTTGCCGTCCGATTGGCCGGTGAAAGGGGCGTGATCCTGCTACGCCAGACCTACACGCTGGTGATGGGTCACCAACTGCAAGTGATGGGCGTGGTCGCTCTGATCGTGGGAATTGTGTTGCTCTACCGCGCGGTCACGGGGCTCTTCTGAAGGCCCGCTGCGGTTGGTTAGAGGTTGTGCTCTTGGTTAGCGAAACAACGCGTGGATTCTCTAACCAACAGCACAACCTCTAACCAACCGGTGTTGGGGTGCTACAGGTCGGACTCGAACTCGCCTGCCTCAAGGCGGGCCTTCATGATCGACAAGAACCGTGCCGCATCGGCCCCGTCCACAAGGCGGTGGTCGTAGGTCAGTGCCAAGAACATCATCGAACGCACCGCGATGGAGTCGGTCCCGGTGTCGTCGCTCACGACCACGGGCCTCTTGACGACGGCACCGGTCCCCAGGATCGCGACCTGCGGCTGGTTGATGATCGGTGTATCGAACAGCGCTCCACGGCTGCCTGTGTTGGTCAAGGTGAACGTACCGCCAGCCAGTTCGTCGGGGCTCACCTTGTTGGTGCGCGTGCGCGTCGCGAGGTCGGCGATGTTGCGAGCAAGGCCTGTGATGTTGAGGTCTCCGGCATTGTGGATCACCGGCACCAGCAGACCCCGTTCGGTGTCCACAGCCACGCCCAAGTGCTCCCCATCGTGGTACGTGACCGTCCCCGCGGCCATGTCCATGGAGGCATTCAGTTGTGGGAACTGCTTGAGCGCCTCACAGGTGGCCTTGGCGAAGAACGGCATGAAGGACAACTTCACACCCTCGCGGGCGAAGAACTCCTCCTTGACGCGGGCGCGCAGCAGTGAGATGCGGGTGACATCGACTTCCACGACGGTGGTCAACTGGGCCGAGACCGCCAGGGATTCGACCATCCGGTTGGCGATCACCTTGCGCAGTCGGCTCATCGGTTCGGTGCGCCCGCGCAGGTGCGTCTGGTCTGGTTTTGTGGCGGGTGCCTGAGGTGCAACGGGGGCCGCCGGCGAAGGGGCAGGTGCAGGGGCCCGGGCCGCAGTCTGCGCGGCGGCAAGGACGTCCTGCTTGCGGATGCGCCCTCCGACTCCGGTTCCGGTCACCGTCGAGAGGTCCACGCCCTTCTCGTTGGCCAACTTGCGCACAATGGGCGTCACGTAGGCGCCCTCGCCGCTCGGTTCCGGTGCCGCCGACGGCGCTTCGGGCTGAGGTCGAGCCGGAGCCGGGGCTGCCGCGGGGGTCTGCGGTGCAGCCTCAGGGGCCGCCGCAGGCGCAGGAACGGCCGCGGGAGCCGGTGCGGCCTCTTGAGCGGGTGCCGGTGCCGGAGCCGCGCCCGGCGCGCCGATCACCGCGAGGACAGCGCCCACCTCGACGGTTTCGTCCTCATTGACCCGGATCTCGGACAGAACCCCGGCTACGGGCGAAGGGATTTCGGTGTCGACCTTGTCGGTACTGACCTCGAGCAGCGGCTCATCAACGGCGACCTCATCGCCCACCTGCTTGAGCCAGCGGGTCACCGTACCCTCAGCCACGCTCTCCCCGAGGGCGGGCAGTTCGACGTTCACCGTTGCAGCGCCCGAGGCCGTGGGAGCCGCGACGGTCTGCGCGACGGGTTCGGGTTCCGGGGCAGGGTCCGCGGCCGGCGCACTGGTCTGCGGGGTTGCAGCAGAGCCGACCTCCGAGGCGTCACCGATCACGGCGAGCTCGCCTCCCACCTCAACGACGTCGTCCTCGTTGGCACTGATCGAGGTGATGATCCCGCTAGCAGGTGAAGGGATCTCGGTGTCCACCTTGTCAGTGCTGACCTCGAGCAGGGGTTCGTCGGCATCGACATGGTCGCCGACCTGCTTGAGCCAGCGGGTGACGGTCCCTTCGGTGACGCTCTCACCGAGTTGGGGCATCGTGACCGAAGTCGCCATCGTGTCTCCTTGGGATCAGGCGTGGGAATGAAGGGGTTTGCCGGCCAGTGCCAGATGGGCTTCGCCCATGGCCTCGTTCTGGGTCGGATGGGCGTGGACCAAAGCTGCGACGTCCTCCGGGTAGGCCTCCCAGTTGTAGATCAGTTGGCCCTCCCCGATGAGTTCTCCGACGCGGCTGCCCACCATGTGGATGCCGACGACCGGGCCGTCCTTCTGGCGTACGAGTTTGATGAAGCCGGCGGTTGCGAGGATCTGGCTCTTGCCGTTGCCCCCGAGGTTGTACTCGTAGGTCTCGACCTCGCCGAACTTCTCGACCGCCTGCGACTCGGTGTACCCGACCGAAGCCACCTCCGGCTCGCAGTACGTGACCCGCGGGATGCCCATCTCGTCGATCGGTGCCGGGTTGAGTCCCGCGAGGTGTTCTGCCAGGTAGATGCCTTGGGCGAATCCTCGGTGGGCCAACTGCAGGCCCGGCACGATATCGCCGACCGCGTAGATGCCCGGCACGTTCGTCTGCAGGTGTTCGTCGACGGGTACGAAGCCCCGGTCCAGCGTCACTCCGTTGGCCTCGTAGCCGAGGTCCGAGGTCCGGGGACCCCGTCCGACGGCCACCAGCAGCAGGTCCGCGGTGAGGGTCTTGCCGTCCTCCAGGCTGACGGTGACGCTGTTGTCGTCCTGTGTGGCTGAGGCGAAACGCACACCGGTGTGGAAGGCGATCTTGCGCTTTCGGTAGGCGCGTTCCAGGGCCTTCGAGCAGGCCTCGTCCTCTGCGGGAACAAGTCGGGGGAGGGCTTCGACAATAGTGACCTCGGTGCCGAACGACTTCCACACGCTGGCGAACTCGACGCCGATGACGCCCCCGCCCAGGACGATCACGCTGGCGGGAACATAGTCCATCTGCAAGGCCTGGTCGCTGGTGATGATGCGACCGCCGATCTCCAGGCCGGGCAGTGAGCGAGCGTAGGAACCGGTACCGAGTACCACAGCCCGGCCTCTGTACACCTGTCCGCCCGCCTCGACGGCGTCCTTGCCGACGAGCTTGCCCGTGGCCGAGACGTAGGTGATGTCGCGGCTCTTGACCAAGCCCTGCAGGCCCTTGTACAGCCGGCCGACAACACCTTCCTTGTACTTGTTGACCGCCGGCATGTCGATGCCGTCCAGAGTGGCCTGTACTCCGAAGGCTGCACTCTCGCGGGCGGAATCGGCAACCTCAGCTGCGTGTAGGAGTGCCTTGGTGGGGATGCACCCGCGATGCAGGCAGGTCCCGCCGAGTTTGTCCTCTTCGATCAGCACAACCTTCTTGCCGAGCTGGGCCGCGCGCAGGGCACAGGCATAGCCGCCACTGCCGCCGCCCAGAATCACGATGTCGAACAAGTCGTCTGCCACGTCGCTCCTCACGTCTTCGCCAAAGGCATCTTCTCAGCAGATGCCGATCAGGGGCTACCTGTAAACCTATCGAGCCATCTCTCGGGCCAGTTGTATGAGCGTCCTGGCCGCGAACCCGGTTCCGCCTTTGGGGGTGAAGCCGTGCGGACCCGCGTCGTTGAACGCCGGGCCCGCTATGTCCAGATGTGCCCAGGAAACCGCATCGGGGACGAAGGACTCCAGGAACAGGCCCGCTGTCAGCATGCCGCCGTACTGGTCGCCGATGTTCTTCAAGTCCGCGATGGGTGACTTCAACGACGCCTTCAGCGATTCCGGGAGGGGCATCGGCCAGAACGGCTCACCCACTGCTTCACCGGCGGACTGGACTTTGCCGGCCAGTGCTGGGTCGTTGGACATCACCGCAGCGACCTGCGGGCCGAGGGCGATCATCTGAGCGCCGGTGAGGGTCGCCACGTCGATGATCACGTCAGGTTGTGACTCGCCGGCCAGGACTAGTGCATCTGCCAAGACCAACCGGCCCTCTGCGTCGGTGTTGAGGACCTCGACGGTCTTGTCATTGCGCATGGTGATCACGTCCCCCGGGCGCTGCGCGTGACCGCCTGGCATGTTCTCGGCGCACGCGAGGTAGCCGCTCACGCGTATCGGCAGACCGAGTTCGGCGATGGCTGACACCGCGGCCAGAACGGCGGCCGCGCCGGCCATGTCGCACTTCATCGTCTCCATGGCTTTGGGCGGCTTGAGGGAGAGCCCACCGGAATCGAAGGTGATCCCTTTGCCTACCAGGGCAAGGTGTTTCGTCGCGTTCTTCGGTGCGTACTCCAGTGCGATGAGTCGTGGCGGGTTCGCCGATCCCTGCCCCACACCGACCATCCCGCCCATGCCCTCCTTGGACAGGCGGTCGGCGTCCCAAACGGTGACCTTGACCTCGGTGGCCTTGAACTGCTTCTTGGCGGTGGTTGCGAATGCCGCGGGAGTCAGACGCACTGGCGGCTCGTTGACCAAGTCCCGGGCCAGGCTGGCTGCCTTCACATCGCTGACCGAGTTCCGCTTCACCGATGACCTGACCGAACGAGGTGCAGTGGTGGCCACGATCAGCGTCCCCACGGCGTCTGCTGCTGGTTTGCCGGACAGTCGCAGTGGGACGTGTGCCCCCAGTAGAGCCCCTTCACAGACCGCCGCCAGGGCGGACTGGTTCGGGCTGGGCAGCGCGATCACCACACTCTTGGTGGAGCCGGCAGCGCGCACACCTGCACCGGCTGCTTTTCGCAACTGATCCGGGTCGGGTTTGGCCACGGTTCCGACAGCCACAACCGAGTCGGCTGCGATTGAGTTCGGTGCCGGAATGCGCCAGACGCTGCCGGGCTCACCGTTGCAGGCCACCTTTTCCAGATCTGCTGCGATGTTCTTGCGGACCGCCGCGGGAAGGGCGCCGCTGACAATCTGCAGGGAGCTCGATTTCGTCACACCGACGATGAGTACTCCAGCGCGGGTTGCGGTTACGTCTGCGTCACTGATGCGAAGTGTCGTCACGTCGATAACCCTATTCGCTGCGGCCTGCACTCAACACCTGAGCAGATACCCTGAGCCCATGGCCGATCTGCTCGAATCCCCTCTGCACAGCCGTCATGTCGAAGCCGCAGCGAAGTTCGCAGACTTCGCCGGGTGGTCGATGCCTCTGGAGTATGCCGGGGTCGTGTCCGAGCACCAAGCGGTACGTGAGGCCGTGGGTGTCTTCGACGTGTCCCACCTGGGCACGTTGGATGTCCATGGCCCGCTGGACCTGCTCAACACGGTTTTCAGTAATGACCTTCGTCGCATCGAGGACGGTCAGGCGCAGTACACGCTGTGTCTCAACGAGCAGGGCGGGGTCGTGGATGACCTGATCGTCTACCGGGTCTCTGGCGAGCAGTTCCTCCTGGTGCCCAACGCCGCCAACTGCGCAGAGGTAGCGACCAGGGTCGCCGATGCCGGCCTGGAGGTGCAGGACGTCACCCCGTCCACTGCGATCATCGCGATCCAGGGTCCGCAGTCTGACGCCTTGGTGTCCGGGCTGGGGATCGGCAGCCTTGACTACATGGCGTTCGGCGCAGCCGAGGTTTGTGGGACGTCGGTCATCGTGTGTCGAACCGGCTACACCGGGGAGCGGGGAGTGGAACTCTTGGTCCCAGCAGCTGCCGCCGAGCAGGTCTGGGACGAGGTCATATCCATGGGAGCCGTGCCGTGCGGCCTGGGCGCCCGGGACACTCTGCGTACCGAGATGGGGTATCCGCTGCACGGGCACGAACTGTCCCCGGTCGTACCCGCCCGGTGGTGTTCGGTGGGCTGGGCCGTGGTCGTGGACAAGCCGGAGTTCGTAGGCCAGCAGGCCTACCGCGACAGTGATCCGGGATACAAGATCGTGGGGCTGCGACTCACCGACCGTGGGGTGCCACGAGCTGAGATGGAGGTCGAGGCATCCGGCCGGGTCGTGGGGGAGACGACCAGCGGAACCTTCTCACCGAGCCTGCGCACGGGCATCGCCCTGGCCCGCGTGGAGACTGCGGTGGCCGCCGGTGACGAGGTCCAGGTCGTGGTGCGGGGTCGTCGCCTGAATGCGCTGGTGGTCAAACCACCCTTTGTCGAGTCACACGTCCGCAGCCAGTAACGCCAAGCGCAGCATCGCGAGCCCGGAGAGCGCGCCGAGCCCGAGTCCGGGTCCGACCGCGTTGCCACCCCACACGCCGGCCTCGATCCTGTCGACGAAGTACTTCTGCACCGGTTCATCGCCCATGACCGGAATCTGCATCTGCGGGCAGGTGGACGCCACGGCTGCTGCGGCGGCACTCACTGCGCCATCGAGAAGAACCGGGACGTCACGTTCGGAGGCCACCTCGAGCACTCCGGCGAGTGCGGCGACAGGCTCAGGCAACTCCTCTGTGCCAGCGCGTGCCCGCACGCGAACGACCTTCTCCATCCACTGCGAATCGCTGATGCCGCTGCCCATGCCCACCACCAACTGCGGTTCGGCGTCGAAACGTGCCACCGCCACCTCGGCCGCACGACTGGTCAGACCACGGCCGGAGTCTGCTAGAAGGATCAGATCGTGGCCCTCGGGCAGGGGTGTCTCGCCGAGGACGTGGATAGGCACTTGCAGGTGTTCTGCGACCCGGGCCGTGGCCGTACTGCCCCGGGTGGTCCGGTGCTGCCATTGGGAGCCGAAGTCCGGAGCGAGTGCAGAAACTGCATCAGGGTCGTCCGCGATCGCGACGACGAGCAGTGGACTCTCGGGCCTCGCTGTGCTCGACACGCCCCGCCACCAGTGGACCAGGTCGTTCACGCCCGTTGCACCACGGCCGGCATCGGCACCGCTGGGCGCAGCGTGATTGCCGACATCATCGGCGGGTCCGGTTCAACCTCGACGTCGATCGACCAGTCACGCGCGAGGGTGGCGAGGATGACCACGGCCTCGGTCCAGGCGAAGTGCTCTCCGATACAACGCCTGGCACCGAATCCGAAGGGGAACCAGACCCCCCGGGGAACCCCCGGGGTCCGTTCGTCGAAGCGGCCCTCGGAGTCGAGCCAGCGCTGCGGACGGAATTCCAGGGCGTGCGGCCAGTAGCGGGGATCGCGATGCATGGCGTACTGCGAGGCCAGAACCACACTGCCTCTGGGCAGATCCCACCCGCCGACCCGCAGGTCGCGGTCCAGCCAGCGGCCGATGATCCACGCAGGCGGGTGCAGGCGCATCGACTCGGCGATCACCGCATACGTCCTGGGCAGGCAGGCCAGACTCTCCGGCGAGATCGGTCCCGGCTCGAGGGAGGAGATCTCCTCGGCCAACCATCGACGGTGTCCGGGGTTGTGCGACAGCAGATGCCAGGCCCAGGTGAGCGTCAGAGCTGTAGTCTCGTGGCCCGCCAGAACCAGGGTCATCGCCTCATCACGCACCTCCTCCGGGGTGAAGGTGGCATTGCCCTCGTCATCGGTACTTGTCATCAGCAGAGTGAGTAGGTCGCTGCCCACATAGCCCCCGGCGATCGCCGCGGCTCGGTCAGTGATCATCGTGTCCACGATGGCGTCGAGCTCCTCGATGGCGGCGATCTCTCGGCGCCTGTGAGGTGTTGGCACCCGCGAAAGGGGACTGGCAAGCGGACCGAGGCCCCGGGCGAAACCTTCCAGCACCGTGTCCAGGTTGCTCGCGAAGGCCGGCGCCTGGACCCGCAGATCGACCCCGAAGATCGTGCGACCAATAACGTCAAGGGTCAGTTCGGACATCTGCGCGGCGATGTCGATCTGCATGCCGTCGCTCCACCGTCGACCGGTGATGTCGGCAGCGGCGACCATGTCGGCCACATAACCCTCGATGCGTTTGTTGTGGAACAAGGGCTGGATCGCCCGTCGGTGACGCATGTGGGTTGAGCCGTCGGCGGTGAGCAGACCTTCCCCTAATAGGGGCCGGGTCATCTGCAACCCCAGGCTCTTGCGGGTGTGACGGCCGTTGGTCACGAAGAGTTCCCAGATCACCTCGGGGGAGAAGATGACATGTACGTGTTCGCCGCCGAGGCTGATGTGAGTAACCGGCTCGTGGCGTGCCGCGAGCCCGGCGAAGAACTCGTGGGGGGCGTGCTTGCCGGTCATCATGGCGGCCGCCGCGACCGCTCCGTTGGGCCCGGGTGGGCGCACAACGCGGGGCTGCTTGACGCGCATCTGCGCCACAGCCCGGCGCGCGGTCTCGGTGCGTTCGGTAACCATGCTTGCCATGTAGGTAGTGTGCCTCGCGGGGATGGTTTCGATCAGAGGTGGAGGCCGATACATGGTCGAGTGGCGTGATGCTCACCTTCCGGACCTGCACTGGGCACCCCGGGGTCTGCCACCGGCATTGAAGTCGGTGCCGGGCTGGATGGCCAGGTTCGCCTCGGAGTCGCGGTTCGCAGCTGAGGTGGTCAAGTTCGAGAAACGGTTGCCTCGTTCCGCAGCAGTGCGTACCGAGGTAGACCGGCAAGTGCTGGTGATCCCCGGCTTCGGATTTGGAGACGCGGCGACACTGCCCATGCAGATCGCCTTGAAGCGGGCGGGGTTCCGCGTGGTGCGTTCCCACATCCTGGCCAATATCCGGTGCTCGGACCGGGCGGTCGACCATCTCGCGGACGTGGCGCGTCGTGCGGTGGAATCCGACCATGGGCAACGGTTGATGGTCGTGGGCCACAGTCGCGGCGGGATGCTCGCGCGGGGCCTCGGGGCTCGGCACCCTGAGTTGGTCAGCACGGCGGTGAGCCTCGGTGCCCCGCTCAACGACGAGTTCGCGTTCTACGAGATCCCGCAGCCGGTGGTCAGCGTGCTCAAAGTCGTTCATCAGCTCGATCCGGAGTTGCGTGAGCGCAAGTGTGTGACCAAAGAGTGCACCTGCCCCTACATGCAAGCGGTCCACCAGCCATTCCCAGACGATGTCGAGCTGATCAGTTACTACACATCCTCCGACGGGATCGTGGACTGGCGTGCCTGCGTGGTTCCTGGTGCGGAGAACATCGAGGTTGAAGGTTCTCACCTGGGGATGGGGCTGCGACCGGAGACCGTGGATAAGGTCGTGGCCCGGATGGTCCAATCCGCGCGACGATTCTAAAATCAGGTCCAATCCGCCGAACCTAGGGCAACGAATGCCCTGCATGAAGATCTTGAGCACGCTGGGTTTGGCGCTGGCACTGACGACGGGACCTGCGATTCTCACCGCAACGTCTGCCTCGGCCCAGCCGATGGCCTCCTACAAGTCCTGTAAGCAGCTGCGCGCGGAGTACTCGGGAGGCATCGCCAAGACCTCGAAGGCCGCCAAGCGGATCGTGAAATCGGGTTACCGCAGCCCGATCGTGTGTCCGAGGGTCTATCGGCAGGTGTCAGCTCGCCTTGACCCCAACGGCAATGGTGTGGCCTGCGAGTCGCGCTGATCGCAGCCCGTCCGCGGGTCGTCGATCCCGCCCTTGGTTAGCGGCGCTCTCAGTGGGAGGCGTGATCCAACTCGGCCTCGAACCGTACGGGAACGTCGAATGCCGCTCGGCGGGTGGCTCGCCGGATTGTGCGCAACAGAACTGGGCCCGCCAGGACCGTGAGCACTGCTGTGAGGATCGCACGCGGGATGTCCCAGCCCAGTGAGGTCGCAAGGTTGAAGGCGAGCCAGCGGCCCAGGTTATCGGCCAGTGGCGCACCAGCCACGAACGACAACTCGCTGCCGTCGCCCAGCGCCCATGGCCAGAACGAGAGGTTCATCAGGAAGCCGTAGGCCAATGAGCCCACGACTCCGTAGCCGACCAGCATGGCGATCTCGGCCCGGCCGCGGATCTGCGGCAGCAGGCCCGCGCCCATCGCGAACCATCCGGCGGCAATCATCTGGAAAGGAAGCCACGGGCCGACACCCGCGGTGAGCAGTGCGGACGTGAACATGGCCAACGATCCGAGTGCGAAACCGAAAGCGGGTCCGAGGGCTCTGCCTCCCAGCAGAAGCACGACGAACATCGGCTCCAGCCCGGCAACACCAGCGCCCAACGGTCGGACGGCCGTGGCCACGGCGGCCAGCACGGCCAGCATCGCCACTGACTTGGCATCAAGCCCGCCAGCGCTGATGTCGGCCATGAGCACCCCGACCACCAGCGGCAGCAGAAGGGCGAACACCCAGGGCGCGTCGGTGGCGTGATCGGCCGCGATGCTGTCCGGGGACACGACGAACGGCCAGAAGAACGCTATCGCCCCGACCAGGCTGACCAGCGCCAAGGCCGCGATCGTTCGTCCACTGGGCCGTACTGCGTGCACCTGGCTCATAGGGCGCACGCCTCCTCGACCGTCAGGACCGGCAGCGGCGCGAGAACCTTCTGGATCTGAGGGGCGAAAGCCGGCGACGAGGTCAGTGCGGTGCGCACATCTGCGTCTGTGACCACCTCCCCGTCGGCGAGGACGATCACCCGGTCACCGATGATGGCGACGAACTCCACGTCGTGGGTGGCGATCAGGACGCTGCAGCCGGACTGCGCCAGCGTGTCGAGCCATCCGGCGAAGGCCACCTTGCCCGGGTAGTCGAGGCCGCGGGTCGGTTCATCCAGCAGCACGACATCCGGGGTGGACGCCAGTTGGATGGCCAATGCAAGGGCCAGTTGCTGACCGGCCGAAAGGTCGCGCGGATGCACCGAATCATCGACGGTCGCCACCAGCGAGTGCAACCTCAGCAACGCGCTGCCCGGCGGTTGGCCGGTGTCATTGTCGGTGGCGTCGCACTCTTTGGCCACTGAGTCGGTATAGAAGAGGTCGGTGGGGTCCTGTGGGACGTATGCGATGCGGCTCAGCAACTCGGATCCGCGCAGTTTGGCGGGGTCCTGCCCGTCAAGGCTGACCTGGCCGCGGTCTGGACGCCGGCTTCCGGCCAGCAGATTGATCAGGGTGGACTTGCCGGCTCCGTTGCGGCCCATCAGTGCCGTGATCTGCCCAGCGCGCAGCGAGACGCCCACGGCGCGCAAGGCTTCGATACCCCCGAACCTCACGGTGGCGGCCGTGGTTGAGGCCACTTCATCGCCTCCAGTTCGACGCGCTGAGGGCTCGAAGGGCGACAGGCGCAGGGTACTGGCCTGGCGCCGAGCGGACCGCACGGACAGGGGCAGGGGCTGCCAGCCGAGAGCCTCACCGAGCCGGACGACCGGCGGCTGCAGACCGTGACCCAGCATCGCCTCGACGGGTTCCTCGAGCCGGACGACCGGGGCATCGATGCGGATGACGTGATCGGCGAACTCCACGACCCGCTCCAACCGGTGCTCGGCCATCACCACTGTGATCGCCAGATCGTGGACGAGCCGGGAGACCGCTGCCAGGACCTCCTCGGCGGCGGCCGGATCCAGTGCACTGGTCGGCTCGTCGAGGACAAGCACGGCTGGACCAGCCGTCAGCGCGGCGCCGATCGCCACCCGCTGCTGCTCACCGCCGGACAGGGTGTCCAGTGACCGATGACGCATCCCCGTGAGCCCGAGCAGGTCGAGGGTCTCCTCCACGCGTCGACGCATCACATCGGGGGCGAACCCGAGGGACTCCATCGTGTAAGCCAGTTCGTCCTCAACTGTGTCGGTTGTGAACCCGGCTCGCGGATTCTGCCCCACTGTGCCGACCACCCCGGCGAGGTCTCGGGGCGGATGCTCGCGGGTGTTCAGTCCGTGCACGGTCACGGTCCCTGCCAATGTGCCGCCGGTGAAATGGGGGACAAGCCCGTTGACGAGGTTCAAGAGGGTGGACTTGCCCGTTCCGGTGCGTCCGATGACCAGCGTCAGGTCGCCCTCGGGGATTACCAGGTCGATGTCGCGCAGAACGGGCTCACTGCCCCCGGCATGGCGGAAGCTGACGTGTTCGAAGCCGATCATGCAGTCCTCCAGGGCAGGGGCGGAGGTGGGGTCACGACCGCCGGGATGGCTGCCAGCAGGATCGCTACGACCGCGCCCGGGGGCAGCGTCGGCCACGTGAGAGGCACAGAGATCGTGTTGCTCGAGCCGAGCAGGACCACGACCGCGGCTAGAACGCCCGAACCTGCGGTGAGTGTCTCGGGCCAATCCCAAGGATCCGGGCGATAGCGCGTTCGTGGCACCCTGCGCCCCGCAAGCAGGATCCCGCCGATGGCCATCAGCAGCCCGATCCCGAGAAGCAGCCAACCCCAACCGGCGGCCCCAAGTACGGCGAACAGACCCAGGGCGATACCCATGAGCCCTACCAGGACCAGGGCGGCTTGGATGGCGCGTTCGGGGCGGTCTGCGGTCGTCGCGCGTCCGTAGCCGCGGGTGTCCATGGCTGCGGCCAGGTTGATGGCGTCGTCCAAGGACGATTCGAGAACCGGTACTGCGGACTCCGCGGCTGCGCGCAGCCCCCGGGTGGGCCGGCCGCGCAGACGCCGAGCCTGCATCACCCTTCTCACGTTGATCATGATGCGCGGCGCCAGTGACAACGCGACCACGCTGGCCACACCGACGTGGTAGAGCCCGGCTGGCAGAGCTTTGAGCAGGCGCACTGGGCTGGCAAGGGAGTTCGCTGCTCCCACGCAGATGAGCAGCGTGGCCAACTGGGCACCCTGGATGGCAGCGATCGCCAGCATCTCGACGGTCACCGGACCGCCCAGGGTGACACCTGCCATCCAGTCGGGCAGCGAGATGCTGGGCAGAGTGAACAGCAGTTGCGTACCCAGCCTCACGCCGAAAAGGATCGCGAAAAGGATCCGGATCACGATCACGATGAGCCCGAGGCGCACGAACACTGAGAAAGCGCCCGCCCACTGGGCCTGCGGCCGGCGGGCACTCACCACAAGGGTGGCCACGCCCACGATCAGCCCCAGCAGCAACGGGTTCGACGTGCGGGTGGCGGCTGCGCCCAGCCCGAGGGCCCAAAGCCACCAGGCTCCCGGATGCAGCCAACGGGTGTTCATGTTCTTCCCCTGCGGATCGCCAGGGCCAGTCCCAACAGCACGGCGATCATGGTGGCGCCGATGGCCGCCACCCAGGGCGGCACCTGCGGTTGGTTGGTCGGCGCTGGGGTCTCGGGTAGTTCCATGGCCACTGCGGAAGGGGCTTGCGACGGCGCAGCCTGTGAAGAGGAAGTGTCACTGGGCGCCGACGATTGCTTGGCAGTGGGCCGTTCGTCGGGACTGGTCTGTGGGACCTCGGGAGCGGGCGCTGTGCTCCCGCTGCGGGGGGTCAGGCTCGGACGCGGACTCGTCGTGGCCTGCTGCGCGGCGGACTGTCCAGGGCATTCACTTGCAGGGAAACCGGCAATGCCGCAGATCAGCCCGCTGGGATGGAACCGCAACCGGGCAACCCGTTGCAGGACCTGCAGACCAGTCTCGGCGGTTGGTGCGGTCAGACAGGTGACCGACAGGGGTGGCGGCGTCTCGCCAACGGGGGCGATCCCCGAAGGTCCTGAGTCGATGACGACGGCCACTCGCTTCTTTCCTGCCGGCGGACTCGGCTGGCCGGGGCACAGCTGCTGGTAGCTACTTGGGCTGGCAGGGGCAGTAGCCTGCGAACCGTCTTTGGGGGATACGACGAACCGCCAGCCCTCGACCCCGTCAGCTGGCGTGACTTGGAATGCCGGCCCACGACTGGAGTAGGTCCACTGGTCACCGCCGTTCCAGTAGGACCAATACCGGTAGGTGGTCGATTGCGCAGGCACCGGTGTCAGCGCAATGGTCGCCATGACCACCACGCCGACACCGGCGATCCCGCGCATCGTCATGAGTTCTGGGTCTTGGCCAATCGCTTGGGCAGGTTCATGCCGCCGAAGGCGCGAGGGTTCTCCCCGGCAGCATCGGCCACCAGCAGCAACATGGCCAGCGATCCGGGGGAGTCATCGCCGTTGGCGCGCACCCAGGTCTTGGCATTCTTGCTCAGGAAGGAGGTCCCTTGACGCACCGCTTGGCGCCCCACCCCGGCGTTGGCCAATGCAAGCGTGGCGGCTGCTGACCCCGCGTAGTCCGTGCCCGGGTACCCGCCTCCGTAAGGAAGATCGCCACGCACCGAGACCATGCGCTTGCCGAGGTAGGCCAGCGCCGAACGGTGAAGCGAGGCTGCGTTGCGCCCCTGGCAGGTGACGCCGGGTGTGGCCTTGGCGATCTTGACAGCCGAGGGAGTGGCCAGCCCACCCCCGAGCATCCAGGCGGTCTGGCTGGTGGAGTTGTCGTTGGCCTGCAAGAAGGAGGGATCGAATGCGAACGCGCCTCTCTGGACCTTCTTGACGTCACAGCGCAACTGCACGCTGCGCAGGTACTTGACACCCGGCGGCTGCTTCATCAGTTTCAGTGCGCCGTAGGCCAGCGCCGTGGAGTTGGTGTCGGAGGTGGCTCCCGCGGCGGGGTAATAGGCCCAGCCACCGTCGGTGTTGCGGCGATCGTTCAGCCACGATGCGGCCTTGCGAGCCTTGGGTGTGTTGCCGGTGGCTTTGAGGGCCGCGAGGGCCAAGGCGGTGCTGTTGGAGTCCTGGCCGGCGTAATTGATCGCATCGGGTGCCTGGCATGGCGCCTTGGTATCGGCCCGGTAGGCCATGAAACCCCCGTCTGCGCACTGTTGGTCCTTGAGCCAGCGCACTGCGGAGGCCGGTACCTTCTGCCCGGCGGACTGCAGGGCCAGGATCGACAGTGATTGCCGGTACACCCCGTCGAACGTCGGGTCAGACGTGCCGTAAAGGCCGGCGTCAGACGCGAGAGCAGGGGTGGCGGTGATGACCAAACCGCTTGCTGCGGCGAGGGTGATTAGAGACTTACTGAACACGCGTTCTCCTTATACAGCGGTCCGCACGGACCAAGGCACGCGTGGGTGCATCGGCCGTCCGTAACCTCGACAGAATCGGGCCGCTTCCAAGTGCCAGGTGCTCCGACTCTCCCGCCCGAGGGCGGGAACACGGTTGCGGGACAGCGCCGGACTCACACCGGACTTCCCCTGGATTTCACTTGTAACGCTGGGGCGGGTGCCCCGCGTCCAGTCAAGCAGGTGAGTGTTGTGACACAACACCCGGGTTCGCGCAACTGCGCGCGCTCAGTCCTCAGTGAGGTTGCGCAGGGCGTTGAGTGCCTTGAGCGAGAGGTCGTACTTGGTCTTGGCCGCCTCCAGCTTGGCGCTGATCTCGTCGACATCTGCCTGGGCTGACGAAACTGCGGCCTCGGTTCGCTGCCGCACGATGCCCGCTTTGTCGGCGAACGGTTCGGTGATCTTGTCCACGGCCGTATCGCCGGTCTGCACCCACTTCAAGCGACTCCTGGCGCTGGCCAGATCGGCTTCCAGACCGTCGACCTCGGCCTTGGATTTTGAAACCGCTGCCTGCGCTTTGCTCAGCGCACTACTCGTGATGCCCATGGCTCAATGGTCGCATCGCAGCTCAGGTCGCCGGACGCAGGCTCATCGGCCCGTACACGATCCGGTCTGCCTCCAGCAAGCTGACCTCCTCGACCCCGGTCTGCAGAAGATCAGCCCAGACCTCCCCGATCCACGTCTCCGCATCGGCCTGCGTGGGGAATTCCGACGAGGATTCACCGGTGGAGTAGCGCCAGGTGTAGGTCATGGCCGGACCTCGGGCGACTTGGTTAGCGACGGATCGCGGTAGACCACATTGCGCAGGACGTCGTCGATCGCAGCCATCGTCGCCGAGTCCAGGACCACCCCGGATGCCTTCACGTTGTCCACGATCTGCTCGGGTCGGGTCGCGCCGATGATCGCTGCACTCACCGCTTTGTTCTGCAGCACCCAGGCGAGCCCGAGTTGGGCCATGGACAGGCCATGATCGGCGGCGATCGGTTCCAGACCCGCCACTGCCGTCAAGATCTCATCGGCCATGAGCCGCTTGATGAAGTTGGACCCCATCGGGTCGGTGGCCCGGGAGCCTTCCGGTGGTGTCTGTCCTGGCTTGTACTTGCCGGTCAGCACTCCCTGGGCAAGGGGCGACCATACGATCTGGCCGATGCCGTGCATGAGGCTGGTGGGGATCACCTCGGCCTCGATCACTCGGTACAGGGCGCTGTACTGGGGCTGGTTGGACACGATCCGGTCGAAGCCCATCTGCTCGGCGATCCGCACAGCGTCGGCGATTTGTCCGGCTGTCCACTCCGAGACCCCGACGTAGAGGACCTTGCCCGATCGGACCAAGTCGTCGAAAGCCCGCAGGGTTTCCTCTAGAGGGGTCTCGAAGTCGTACCGGTGGGCCTGATACAGGTCGATGTAGTCGACGCCGAGGCGGCGCAGCGAGCCGTTGCAGGACTCCAGGATGTGTTTGCGCGACAGGCCCCGGTCGTTCATTCCCGGACCGGTCGGCCAGTACACCTTGGTGAAGATCTCAAGACCCTCGCGTCGCTGACCTTTCAGCGCCTTGCCCAGCACCTCCTCAGCTTTCGTTGCCGCATAGATGTCGGCGGTGTCGAAGGTTGTGATGCCGACGTCGAGGGCCGCGTTGACGCAGGCAATGGCCGCGTCCTCGGCCACCTGATTCGCGTGGGTGATCCAGTTGCCAAAGGCCATCTCGCTGACCATCAGGCCGCTTGCGCCCAAGTGACGGTGTTGCATGTCGAATCCTCTCTGATGCCCCAGATGACGCCCTACCCCAGCAGGAAAGAACTACCCGCGCTTCTTGGTCTTGGGCTCCACAGGCCGCCCGCCAGGTCGGATCTTGGGGGGTGGGAGCCGCAGGCGACGGATCTGCAGTGCGCGCATCCCGCCGTAGAACATCGCGCCCTTGCGCTCGGCGGGATCCGGGAACTGCTTCTTCAACTGCGAGCTCAGGCGCACGAGCAGGATCGTCATGTCGACGACGAGCAGCGCCAGCATCAGGAACCATACGAAGGACACGACGACCTGGATCTGGGGATTGCGGAACAAGCCAATGATCAGGACGACGACTGCTAGGGGAATGAAGAACTCGGCCAGCGTCCGGCGGCGGTCAATGTAGTCACGCACGAAGCTCTTCACGGGTCCGGCGTCACGCGGGGGCAGAGCGCGCTCGTCGCCTGCCATCAAGGCGTCCCGGGCGGCCATGCGCGCCACGCGCTGCTGCTCCCGCTCCAGTTTGCGGCGGGACTTGGCGTCGGTTGGCCCCTTCAACGCCTGCCGGCGGGCCTCCTCGGCCTCCTTGCGAGTCGGCGTGGGCCGACCCTTGCTCGACTGGCCGGCTGGCACGTCGTCGTGAACTACCGACAGCGACTCATCGGCCACCACCGGGGGTTGATCATCCTTTTTGCCCAAACCGAACACCGCTTCACTGTACGACGGATGCGCGTTCGCGGCCTTACCCCCTAGGCTTGCTCACGAGTACTTACGGAAGGGAACACCCGATGGGGATGTGGCAGCGCTTCACGATGATCTTCAAGTCGAAGGCCAACAAGGCTTTGGACAGGGCGGAGGATCCGCGGGAGACCCTCGACTACTCCTACGAGAAGCAACTGGACCTCTTGCAGAAGGTCCGCCGCGGAGTGGCCGATGTCGCGACCTCCCGCAAGCGGCTCGAACTGCAGATCGGACAGCTGGATCAGCAGTCCGCGAAACTTGAGGGGCAGGCCAAGGCAGCCCTTGCTGGTGGTCGTGAGGACCTGGCGCGCGAGGCACTGACCCGGCGCAGCGGTCTCACGACCCAGTTGAACGATCTGCACACCCAGTTGGCCACCCTGCAGGACCAGGAGGAGAAGCTCACAGCTGCTTCCCAGCGTCTGCAGGCCAAGGTCGAGGCCTTCCGCACCAAGAAGGAGACCATCAAGGCCACCTACTCCGCGGCCGAAGCGCAGACGAAGATCAACGAGGCGTTCTCTGGGATCTCCGAGGAACTCGGCGATGTGGGGATGGCCATCCAGCGTGCCGAGGACAAGACCCAGTCGATGCAGGCCCGGGCCGGCGCCATCGACGAGTTGATGGCCTCGGGGGCCCTCGACGACGCCACCGGGACCAGCAAGGACTCGATCACCGCTGAGTTGGAGCGGATGGCCAGCACCTCTGAGGTGGAGGACACGCTGGCAGCCATGAAGGCTGAACTGACCGGCGGGTCTGCACCGTCGGCGGTGGAGGCACCTTCGACACCGGCCGTGGAGGCCAAACCCACCGATGCCCCCGTGGCCAAGCCCGCTGACGGCAGCTGAAGGGGTTCGAGATGATCGTGCGAATCATGGGTGAGGGGCAGTACGAGGTCTCCGCTGACGCCGTGGAGCGGCTCAACGAACTCGATGACGCACTTGAAGAGGCACTTGACGACGAGCAGTCGTTCCCCGCGGCCCTGGCTGCATTGCTCGACAGTGTTCGGGCCAGCGGCCAGGCACTGCCCGACGATGCGTTGGAGACCTCCGATGTGGTGTTGCCGGCGGCAGAAGCCACCGTTGCTGAGGTGCGCTCGCTGCTCACCGACGAAGGCCTGATCCCGGACTGAGGCGTTCATTCCGCGCTGAGCGTATGGGCGGTGTCTGGGGCGTGGGCGTGTCGCATGGGACACTCATGTCATGAAGTCCAGGTATGCCTCGGACAAGGGTTTGACTGCGCGTATGACGGGGACCTTGTTCCTGCTGGGGCTTTTGTATGTCCTCTTCATCGGGGTGCTGATCGCGATAGGCCTCAGCGCCGCCTTCGTGCTCGTGTTCGCCATCGGTCTGCTGTTCGCTCAGTGGTACTTCTCCGACAGCATCGCCTTGCGTTCCATGGGGGCCCACGAAGTCACTGCCGAACAGGCGCCGCAGTTACACGGGATCGTGGATCGGCTGTGTGCCATGGCCGAGATGCCCAAGCCCCGGGTCGCCATCGCGGACGTTGACATGCCCAACGCCTTCGCCACTGGCCGTAGTCCCAACCGCTCGGTCGTGTGTGTGACCACCGGTCTCCTGCGTCGTCTCGACGAGGGTGAACTTGAGGGAGTGCTGTCCCACGAGTTGTCCCATGTCGCCCATCGTGACGTCCTCGTGATGACGGTCGCTTCGGTGGCAGGGGTCGCCGCAGGGTTCCTGACCAGGATGGCTCTGTGGGGAGGGATGGGGAACCGTCGCGACCAGAACACCGCGCTGGTCACAGTCGCGGTTCTGGCGGTGTCAGCGCTGGTCTATGCGGTGAGCTTCCTGCTCACTCGGATGCTGTCGCGCTACCGGGAACTCAGCGCCGATCGGGCAGGGGCGTTACTGACCGGTCGGCCGACGGCGCTGGCATCGGCTCTGCAGAAGGTCACCGGCGACATGGCAAGTATCCCCACGCGCGACCTGCGCGAGGCCGAGGCGTTCAATGCGTTCTATTTCGCTCCCGCGCTGGCCGGCGGCAAGAGCCTCGCGTCACTGTTCGCCACCCACCCGCCACTGGAACAGAGACTGGAGCAGTTGGCCAGGATCTCCACGCAGTTGGGCACCTGATGGGCCTGTTCGACTCGCTCATGGGCCGAAGTCAGCCGGCTAAACCGAACCTGGATGCCCTGTTCGCGGTGCCCTCGGCGGCGATAACGCTGCAAGCAGCTCTGGGAGTGAGTCCCACTGGCCGTGGTTCGGTGGCGTTTCGAGCACCCGAGGGACAGGCGTTCGCTCAAGTGATCAGCGACGTGGAGCAACTGCTCACGGCCACCTCGAACCCGGACCTGGAGGTAACACAGGACTCCTTCGGCTATACCTGGCTCACCATCGCCAGTACCGATGTCAGCGATCTGGTCAACGGGCTTCACGCCGTCAACGTCTCAGTCCAGGACGCGGGATTCGGACCGCAGTTGCTGTGTTCACTGGTCGGCTTCCACCGCGAGCCGCACGATTTCGCGATGGTCTACCTGTACAAGCGGGGAACCTTCTACCCGTTCGCTCCGGTCGCGGAGCCCCGCAGGGACAACATTCTGGAACTGCAACTGAGGGACCTGCTGGCGGACGATCTGAGGATCGAGAAGGACATGACCCGCTGGTTCCCCGTGTGGGGTGCCCCCGGGCTGTAGAGGGTTCAGTCCCGAGCGCCGACTCCGGGCAGCGCCAGCATCCGGTCGAGTGCCACGCGCGCCCAGTGGGAGGTGTCCGGGTCGACCACGATCTGGTTGACGATTCTGTCCTCAGCCAGGCTCTCAAGCGCCCACACCAGGTGTGGGAGGTCGATGCGGTTCATCGTCGAGCAGTAGCAGATGGTCCGGTCCAAGAACATGATCTGCTTGTCGGGGTGCTGGGAGGCCAGGCGTCTCACCAGGTTCAGTTCCGTGCCGATCGCCCAGGCGGTTCCTGGCTCGGCGGCGTCCAGCGTCTTGATGATGTACTCGGTCGAACCGACGAAGTCCGCCTTGAGCACAACCTCGTGCTGACACTCAGGGTGAACCAGAACGTTAATGTTGGGGACTTTTGACCGGATTTCGTCGACGCTCTCAGTGGTGAACCGGCCATGAACGCTGCAATGGCCGCGCCAAAGGATCACCTGCGCCCGCTGCAACTGCTCGCGGGTGAGCCCTCCCGCGGGCTTGTGCGGGTCGAACACCACGCAGTCGTCCAGTGACATGCCCAGTTCGAGAACTGCGGTGTTCCGGCCCAGATGCTGGTCGGGCAGGAAGAGTACCTTCTCGCCCTGACTCATCGCCCACTCCAGGGACTGCTTGGCGTTGCTGGAGGTGCAGATCGTGCCGGCATGCTCGCCGGTGAAGGCCTTGATCGCAGCCGTCGAGTTCATGTAAGTCACCGGGATCGTTGAGCCAGCCACACCGGCGGACTCTAGGGTGCGCCAGGCCGCCTGAACCTGATCGGCGGCGGCCATGTCCGCCATCGAGCACCCGGCGGCCAGGTCGGGCAGGACGACCAACTGGTCATCGGAGGTCAGGATGTCGGCGCTTTCGGCCATGAAATGCACACCGCAGAAGACGATGAACTCGCTGCCGGGGGAGGCCGCCGCCTTCTGGGCCAGCTTGAAGGAGTCCCCGGTCACGTCGGCGAACTGGATCACCTCGTCGCGCTGGTAGTGGTGGCCCAGGATGAACGCGCGCTGCCCGAGGGCCTGCTTGGCCGCAGCGGCTCGCGCTATCAGGTCGGGGTCGCTGGGTGCCGGGAGATCCCCGGGGCAGTCGACCCCGCGTTCGCTCAGTTCGTCCTGCCCCTGCCCCAGAAGTAGCAGCAGGGCCGAGGGCTCGGGTTCAGTGAAAGTGTTCGCCACGCTCCTATGGTGTCACGGTCACGCCAGTGGGCCCAGATGTGGCGGCGAACGGGCTTAGGGCTGCCTTACGCCGAATATGGCAGTATGGGAATAGGCCATCTGGTAACCGATGTTGACCAGGGCAAACGGTGAAAGGAAGCGTTCGAATGAGCACTGAGACAACCACTTCGGGTGCGGAGGCGGCGACTGGCGTCACGCTGACGGACACTGCTTCGGAGAAGGTGGCCACACTGCTCGCGCAGGAGGGCCGTGAGGACCTTGCGCTGCGGATCGCCGTTCAGCCCGGTGGCTGTTCTGGCCTGCGCTACCAGCTCTTCTTCGACGAGCGTTCTCTGGACGGCGACACCCGGATCGACTTCAACGGCGTGACCGTCGTGGTGGACCGCATGAGTGGGCCGTACCTCGGCGGCGCGACAATCGATTTCGTCGACCAGATCGACAAGCAGGGCTTCACCATCGACAACCCGAACGCCACCGGGTCCTGCGCCTGCGGCGACTCGTTCCACTAAACCTGGGGCTCACACATCAGTTCCGCCCACGAAGTCGTAGGGCTGACCCGTCACGTCGATGCCGATCTCATGTTGTACGGCTATCGTCGTGGACTTTTTGCGATGCCTCACTCCCGGCTCATGTACGCCTGGTGGTCACCAGACCCCCGCGGGGTGCTGCCGCTGGAGGGACTGCGGGTCTCTCGAAGCCTGCAAAAGAGTTGTCGCAAATACACCGTTGTCTTCGACCAGGAGTTTGAGGAGGTTCTGGATCGATGCGCGGACTCTGAGCGGGCCGGAGCCTGGATTGACGAGTCTCTGCGGGATGCCTACCTGACACTGCACGATCGCGGCTACGCCCACAGTGTGGAGACGCGCGACTCCCAGGACCGGTTGGTCGGAGGTCTGTTCGTGGTCAGCGTCGGGGGACTGGTAGCCGGCGAGTCCATGTTCCACACGGCCAGGGACACCTCGAAAGTTGCTCTGGTCGGACTTGTGCAACACCTGCGCGCGCATTCTGGCCCGGTTTTGCTCGACACCCAGTGGTCGACTGAGCACCTGTCGACGCTGGGCGCGGTTGAGATCCCTCGTGCCGAATACCTGGACAGGCTGGGCAAGGTTCTGAGCGGACCTACCCCGTGGTGAGCACCCGGAATCTCCAGTGGTCGCCGGCATCCTCCACAGATTCCAGCTGAGCCCCTTTCATTCGGCACCAGGCTGGAACATCTGTGAGCGAAACCGGGTCGTCAGACAGCAGGAGAACCGCTCGCGACGAGGTGGCCGCCCGGGCCAGTTCCACCACCGGATAGGGGCAGCGCGTCCCCCGGGCATCGATCACGGTGGGGTCGCTCACAGTCCGTCGGTTCCCATCTGGGCCCGTACCTGCGCCACAACCTGCACCAACGCATCGACGAAGGCATCCACGACGTCGTCGCCAAGATCTGGAGGGAGCCCGATCCGGATGTTGCCGGCAGTGAGGCCCCCGATGGCCGCGAGCACGTGGCTGGGCGAGCCAGACCTCGACGCGCAGGCCGATCCACTGCCAACCGCGAAACCTTTGGCATCCAGTTCCGTCTGGATCGCCTCAGCGTCCACATAGAGGACCGACACGCTGAGGATGTGGGGCAGGTCCTGCTCAGATCCGCCATGGACCTCGACGCCGGTGATCTCGGCGAGCACCCGCTCTTTGATTCGCTGGATCTGTCTGCCGGCCGTCAAGGCGGATGAGGGCCCGGCCTTGGCCCAGACCTGGGTGCACAAGGCCGCAGCCACGGCCGCCGCCACGTTGTCGAACCCGCCTGTCGCGGCTCGCGACGACGGGCTCAGGGCGGCACAGGCCCCCGCGGGTGCGCCCCAAGCCCGAGGATCGACCACCAGGCGCTCCCAGAGCGCTGGCAGGTCGGACCAGCCGAAACACGTGGAAACGTCCCAGACAAGCCCTGAACCGGTCTGAGAGGCCCATTGGGCGAGGTCCGCCTGCAGGACACCTATCTCCTGGTTGCCCACCGCAGTCACGAGAATGGCCGGCCCTTGGAGCCCGGCGAGCGAATCGGGGTCCACCCGTGCGTCGGTGCCAACCCCCAGGACCTCGAAGGGCAATCCCAGCTGCTGGGATGCCAACCGGCACCCCTGTTGCAGTTCCAGGGAGTCGGTTTGTGTGGTTGCCACCACTTGATGAACTCCTGCGTCGTATGCGTCTTCGACTGCGCGGGTCACAGCCAGGCCCAGGGTCGGCTCGAACTGACAGGCCGCGGCCCCGAACGCCGCGGCCATGTCCGCACTGGCTGCCCGCAGCAAGGCGTCTGAGCGTTTCCCCTCGTGGTACCCGGCGCCCGATGGCGCCCAGGCGCGCTGCACTGAGGCGCTCAGCCAACCCGCGGCCTGCTCGCTCACCGGACGTGAAAGTGCACAATCCAGCACGAATCGCGACATGACTGGAAGGTACCGCCCCTCGGGCCTTTACTGGCGCGGGCATTGCGCTAGTGTCTCGTTTGAAACCTTGCACGTTTCTTACGTGCGGCGAACGGCTTGGAAGGGTTCAATGAGGCGAATCACAGTGGGTGGGCGCACCAGACGGGGGGCCGTCATAGCGCTGGGCAGCATCTCCGCCCTGGTACTGGCTGGCTGTTCCCAGAGCACGATTGACGACTGGAAGCGCGCCGGATACCCGGCGCCGTCCACCGAAGAGGGCCCCACGATGCTGCATCTGTGGACCAGCTCGTGGATTGCCGCGCTCGCGGTCGCCTTCCTGGTGTGGGGACTCATCTTCTGGTCAGTGATCGTCTACCGCCGCCGCCACGCCAACGACCCAGCACCTGATCAGGTCCGCTACAACCTGCCGATGGAGCTCATGTACACGGTGATCCCGTTGATCATGATCGGCGGGATGTTCTACTTCACGGCTCGCGATCAGATCGAATTGACCGCGGTCGAGAACAACCAGGATCTGACCGTCAATGCCGTGGGCTTCCGGTGGTCGTGGAACTTCAACTACGTCGAGGCCAACACCTACGACATCGGCACGCCTGAAGACGACCCGACCCTCTGGTTGCCGGTGGATCAGAAGGTGAAGTTCGAGCTCACCTCTCCGGATGTCATCCACTCCTTCTGGGTCCCCACGTTCTTGTTCAAGATGGACGTCGTTCCCGGGCGCACCAACGAGTTCGAAGTGACGCCCAACAAGGAGGGCACCTTCCTGGGCAAGTGCGCGGAGTTGTGCGGGGTGGACCACGCACGGATGCTGTTCACGGTCAAGGTCGTGAGTCAGGAGGAGTTCGACGCCCACATGGAGGAACTGCGCGCCAAGGGCCAGTTCGGGCAATTGACAAGTGGTAGGACGACCGAAGCAGCGCAAGGAGTCTGACGTGGCAATCCTCGACGAACCGATCCGGCCCAGTGAGCCGGATGCTGCATCAGCCAAGCAGTTGGCCAAGCAGACTCACAAGGCGCAGAAGCGACAGGGCTGGGGTCAGACCGTCGTCAAGTGGGTGACCTCCACCGACCACAAGATCATCGGTCAGTTGTACCTGATCACCTCGTTCGTCTACTTCCTCATCGCAGGTTTGCTGGCCCTCGGTATTCGCGCCGAGTTGGCGCAGCCCGGCATGCAGTTGCTGTCGAACGCCCAGTACAACCAGTTCTTCACCATGCACGGCACGATCATGCTGTTCCTGTTCGCGACACCGCTGTTCGTCGGCTTCGGCAACGTGATCATGCCGCTGCAGATCGGTGCCCCGGACGTTGCGTTCCCACGGCTCAACATGTTCTCCTACTGGCTGTTCTTCTTCGGCGGAATGACCGCCGCCCTCGGTTTCGTGGTGCCCAGCGGCGCGGCTGACTTCGGCTGGTTCGCCTACGCCCCGCTGCAGAGTGAGGCATTCACGCCCAGCGCCGGTGCCGACCTGTGGTTCATGGGTCTGGCTATGGGTGGTCTGGGGACGATCCTGGGCGCGGTGAACTTCCTGACGACCATCTTCACGATGCGTGCACCCGGTATGACGATGTTCCGCATGCCGATCTTCACCTGGACCGTGCTCAGCACCTCGGTGCTGGTCCTGATGGTCTTCCCGGTGCTCGCGGCGTCTCTGCTGGTGGCCTTCATCGATAGGCAGTTCGGAACGGTGGTCTTCGACGCGGCCAATGGGGGAGCGATCCTCTGGCAGCACCTGTTCTGGTTCTTCGGCCATCCGGAGGTCTACGTTCTGGCGTTGCCGTTCTTCGGTATCACCAGCGAGATCCTGCCGGTCTTCTCGCGCAAGCCGATCTTCGGCTACAAGGGCCTGGTCTTCGCCACCCTGGCCATCGCCGGGCTGTCCATGGCTGTGTGGGCCCACCACATGTATGTGACCGGGGCCGTGCTGCTGCCCTTCTTCGCCTTCATGACGATGTTGATCGCGGTCCCCACGGGTGTGAAGTTCTTCAACTGGGTGGGAACCATGTGGGGCGGCTCGATCACGTTCGAGACGCCCATGCTTTGGACTCTCGGGTTCCTGGTCACGTTCCTGTTCGGTGGTGTGACCGGCATCATGCTGGCCTCCCCGCCGCTGGACTTCCAGTTGTCGGACAGCTACTTCGTGGTGGCGCACTTCCACTACACCGTCTTCGGGACCGTCGTGTTCGTCATGTTCGCCGGCTTCTACTACTGGTGGCCGAAGATGACCGGCAAGATGCTCGATGAACGGCTTGGCAAGATCCACTTCTGGCTGCTCTTCTGGGGCTTCCAGATCACGTTCCTGGTTCAGCACTGGCTGGGCACCCAAGGCATGCCGCGGCGTTACGCGGACTACCTGCCGGATGAGGGCTTCACTGTCTTGAACCAGATCTCATCCTTCGGTGCGCTCATCCTGGGTGTCTCGACCCTGTTCTTCCTCTACAACGTCTACAAGACGTGGCGCTTCGCCCCGAACGTCACCGTCGACGACCCGTGGGGCTGGGGCGCGTCCCTGGAGTGGGCCACGAGTTGTCCGCCACCGCGGCACAACTTCGTGTCCCTGCCCCCGATTCGCTCGGAGCGTCCGGCGTTCGATCTGCACCATCCTGAGGTCGAGGGGATCCTCTCTGAGACTGTCGTCGACGGTCTGGTTGGAGCGGGAAGCAAGAAGGGTGTTGAGCAGTGAAGGTCGGAGGCTGGCTGTTCGCAGCGGGTACGGTGTTCTTCGCGGTCGTAACGGTGGTCTACGGGTTCTGGTCACGAGACTGGGCCGGAACCACCTTCCTGGCCTTCACGGGCCTCATGACGGCCTTGGTGGGCTTTTTCGCGCTATACACGGCGAAGCGCCTCGACAACCGTCCCGAGGATGACCACTTCGCCAATCAAGAGGAAGCAGACCCGGACTACGGGTTCTTCAGCCCTCACTCGTGGTGGCCGCTGCCTATGGGAGCGTCCTCGATGATGATCGCGCTGGGGCTGATCTTCGCCACCTGGCTTGCCCTCGCGGGTGTCATCTTCTTGATGTTCAGCATCGTGGGACTCGTCTTCGAGTACTACCGCAAGGACTTCGCCCACTAAAGGCGCCACACCCTTTTGTCGTCGATGTCGGAATCGACGGCACCGAACGTGATGCGGCTCACTTGAGAGGGACACGCCGGTGGGTTTAGAAACGTCGCTGCTGGTGGCACACTGGGATTGACGGCGTGTTGCCCCTTGCTCACGCCCCTACGTGCGTAAAGATCTACGCAAGGTCCTTAGTGAGGTTTCTTAATGACAGCAGGTAAGCGGAACATCGCCATCGTCGGCGCGACGGCCACGGCCCTTCTCGCAGCGGGGTGCGGTCCCACTCTGATCGCGCGCAGCCAGACGCCGGAGCAGTCTGCCGTGTCGATGCAGGTGCTGCCTGCCGTGGAGCGCAAGGCGCCCGTGAACCAGCCGATCGTGGTCGTCGCTGAGGACGGGACCCTTGCTGAGGTGTCTGTCGAGGGTCCGAAGGGCCTGATGAAGGGTTCCTACAACGAGCAGCGCTCGACCTGGACCTCGAAGGCAAAGACCCTGTCTTTCGGATCCACCTACACTGTCAACGCGACGGCCACCAACGAGTCTGGCAATCCGACAACGCTGGACCAGTCCTTCAAGACCGTGAACCCGCAGACGCTGGTGAACATCAGTTCGGTCAGTGTCGCCGACGGTACGACCGTTGGTGTCGGCATGCCCGTTCGGGTCACGTTCGACACCGCCGTGCAGAACAAGAAGGCGGTCGAGGAGCAACTGGTCGTCAAGACTTCGCAGCCCGTGACAGGCGCATGGAGCTGGGAATCCGACCAGGTTGTCGTATTCCGTCCGAAGAAGTACTGGCCGGCGAACACCAAGATCGAGGTCTCGATGCCGCTCAAGGGCGTCAAGACCGCCAAGGGTGCTTACGGCGCCTCGAACTCAGAGGTCACCTACAGCACCGGTGACTCCATGATCTCTGTGTACGACGCGTACAAGCACACACTGACGGTCAAGAAGAACGGCAAGATCGTCAAGAGCTTCCCCGCAACCAGCGGTAAGCCCGGATTTGAGACCCGCCAAGGCGTGAAGGTCATCTCCGAGAAGCTCGACTTCGTGGTGATGGACGCGGCCACCGGTGGCACATCTGAGGACGACCCCGAGTACTACCGCCTGGATGTCAACTGGGCGATGCGGATCACCAACTCCGGTGAGTTCGTGCACGCTGCGCCCTGGTCAGTGGGCTCGCAGGGCTACGCCAACGTGAGCCACGGTTGTATCGGGCTGTCTGACGCCAACGCCTACTGGCTGTTCCAGAACACCGAGGTCGGGGATGTCATCGACGTCCGCAACACAGGACGGCCGCAGGATCTGGGCAATGGCATCACCGAGTGGAACGTGTCCTGGAAGGACTGGCTGGACAACTCCAAGACCGGCCCGGTCCAGAGCGAAAGCCTCACGGCAGGGGCCTGACAGGTCGCGCGGGGGTTCCCATTGCGACGACGTTGGCTGGCAGGTCATGGGTGACCACGGAGCCGGCGCCCACCACGGTGTTATCGCCGATGTGGACCCCGGGTAGCACGATCACCCCGGCGCCGAGCCACACATTGTCACCAATCGTGACAGGTGCGCCCGATTCCCACCCTTGACGCCGCGGTTGCGCTTGCATGGGGTGGGTGGCTGTCAGGATCTGGACCCGGGGAGCGATCTGACAGAACGCTCCGATGCGGATGGGCATCACGTCCAGCAGTACAGCGTCGTAGTTGACGAAGGTGCCTTCCCCGATGTGGATGTACTGGCCATAGTCGCAGCGCAGCGGAGGCTGGATCACCACAGCGTCTCCGCACGATCCCAGTAACTGGCTCAGAAGGTTCGTACGTTGCTGTGGATCGTCGGCGGAGGTCGCATTGAATGCCGCAACCAGGCGCTGGGCGGCGAGGTAGTCCGCCTTCAGGTCCGGGTCATCGGCCTTATAGATTTCCCCAGCCCGCATACGGTCCCGCATCTGCGACATGGTTCGCACGGTACTTGTTCACGGGCCGGCTGGTGCGTTGGTTAGAGGTTGTGGTCCTGGTTAGCGAATCCACGCGTTGTTTCGCTAACGAACCGCACAACCTCTAACGCGGGCGGGACGACCGGCTTGCAGGCCCGCGTTAGCGACCTTCACGGGCCGGCTGGTGCGTTGGTTAGAGGTTGTGGTCCTGGTTAGCGAATCCACGCGTTGTTTCGCTAACGAACCGCACAACCTCTAACGCGGGCACCAAGTGGCACCCCCAGCCGACTCAGTTCTCGTCGCTGGCTGGGTCGTGAAGCACTGCCCCGTCGCGGGCGGGCACCAGTCGCCGGTCTTCTTCCATGACCGGTGCGGCTTCCTCAACCTCGTGACGCAGGTGTGCTTCCGCAGCTTCCAACTCCTCGCGACTTGGCAACGCGATGTTGTCCGTGTAGAAGAAGTTGGAGAGTTTGGCCTGCAGTCGCTTCGCGCGGGCACCCTTGAGGGCCACTCCGTTCTCGTCGACCTCTTCGGGCATCGGCAGCGGTTGACGATCGGGCTTGGACATAAGCACCGCCCGCTCCTCCTCCGAGATGGGGGCGTGGATCTCGATGAATTCGCCGTGAGGCAGCCGCAGAATGTTGCCGGTCTCCATACCGTGGAGCAACTTGTCGCGGTCGCGACGCTGCAGGCCCAGACAGACGCGCTTAGTGGCGATGAACACGAGCGGCGGGACCACGAAGATCGCAATGCGCAGCATCCACGTGATGCCGTTGATCGAGAGGTCGAAGAACTTGGCTATCAGGTCGTTGCCGCCGCCGATCCAGAGCAGGACGTAGAACGACAGGGCCATCGCACCCAGCGCCGTGCGCACCGGGGCGTTGCGGGGACGGTCCAGCAGGTGATGCTCGGACTTGTCGCCAGTAGCCCACTGTTCGATCCACGGGTAGAGACCCATGACGGTGAACACGAGACCAGGGATGATCACTGCCGGGACCAGGATGTTCCAGCTCAGGTTGTAGCCGAAGATCACCCATTCGACGTTGGGCATCATCCGCAAGGCACCCTCAAGCCAGCCGATGTACCAGTCAGGCTGCGACCCCGCAGTCACTTGATCAGGGGTGTACGGCCCGTAGAGCCAGATCGGGTTGATCGTGACCAGCCCGGAGATGAGCGTGATGACGCCGAAGACGACGAAGAAGAAGCCGCCCGCCTTGGCCATGTAGATAGGCATCAACCGGTAGCCGACAACGTTGTCGTTGGTCCGTCCCGGTCCAGGGAACTGGGTGTGCTTCTGGTACCACACCATGATCAAGTGGGCCGTCAGAAGTGCCAGAATCAAGCCCGGGACTACGAGGATGTGGACCGCGTAGAGGCGGCTGATGAAGTCCGTACCGGGGAATTCCCCGCCGAAGACGAAGAAGCTCAAGTATGTGCCGACCAAGGGGATGGAGAGCATGATTCCCTGGGCGATGCGAAGACCGGTACCGGACAGCAGGTCGTCAGGAAGGGAGTAGCCGGCGAATCCAGCCAGCAGAGCCATCGTCAGCAGGCCGACACCAATGACCCAGTTCATCTCGCGCGGTTTGCGGAAGGCCCCGGTGAAGAAGACCCGGCACAGGTGCACCGAGATCGCGGCGATGAAGAACAGGGCAGCCCAGTGGTGCACCTGGCGCATCAGCAAGCCGCCACGGATGTCGAAGGAGATGTCCAGTGTGGACGCGTACGCCTCGGACATCTTGATGCCCTTCAGCGGCACGTATGAGCCGTTGTAGGCGATCTCGATCATGGATGGCTTGAAGAAAAGGGTCAGGTAGACCCCGGAGAGCATCACGACGATGAAGCTGTAAAGGGCGATCTCGCCGAGCATGAACGACCAGTGTTCGGGGAAGACCTTGGCCATACTGCGCTTGAGGAAGTTACTGGAGGCCAGGCGGTCATCGACCCAGCCCACCGTCTTACCTGCTGTTTTCACCGTCGCGCTCATGCGTCGCCACGCTCCCAGAAGCTCGGACCCACGGGTTCGGCGAAGCTATCCTTCGCGACGAGGAACCCTTCTGGATCAATCGTTATTGGTAGTTGCGGTAACCGGCGAGCCGCAGGCCCGAACACGACATTGCCGGCGTCACTCAGATCAAACGTCGACTGGTGACAGGGACACAACAAATGATGCGTCCGCTGCTGGTAAAGCGCAATCGGACAGCCAACGTGGGTACAGATCTTGGAGAAGGCCAGGATGCCGCCGTAGTCCCAATTGTCGCCTTGCTGGGACACGATCTCCTGCGGTTCCATGCGCACGAGGATGATCGCAGCCTTCGCCCGAGCGTTGAGGTTGCCCTCCTCCTCCTGCACCAAGGGCAGGTCGGCAGGCATGGCGGAGATGAGCCCGCCGATGGCAAGGTCGGTGGGGCGGATCGGTCGGCCCGTGGGGTCGGTGATGATGCGGGAGCCGGGCTTCCACAGGGTCTCGCGCAGTGCGTTCTCCGGCAGGGGTCCGAGGTCGCGGAGCATGACGATCATCGGGATCGGGAACAGTGCCATCGCTGTGATCAGCGAACGGCGGATGATCGGGCGCTGGGCGAATCCGGAGTCTGCGGAGAAGTCATCGAAGGCTTCGACTGCCGACTGCCGGTCTTCGGGCGTGGAAGCCAGCGAGTGGCGCAACTGCACCACTTCCTTCTCGTTCATGAGCTTCTTGGACCAGTGGATGGCCCCAGCTCCGATGAGAAGGATCGCCGCCCCGAATGTGACTCCCAGGGCGATGTTGCTGGCGTTCACCGACCCGAAGCCCCAGATGTAAACGCTTCGGTCCACGGGGATCGCAACGAACGCGACCACGAACAGCACAGTCATCACCGCGGAACCCAGGAACATCAGGGCGACCTGGCGCTCTGCCCGGCGTGCCGCACGGGGGTCCACATCGGTGCGACGCGGTTTGTGCGCAGGAAGAGCGGATGTCGCCTGCTCGATGGCCTGATCCTTCGCGGTAGCCGCGGGCAGGTTGTCGTGAGTGGTCATCGAACCTTCGCTCCGATCCATACTGCGGCTGCGATGAGGAAGAACAAGCCGGCCGTCCAGACGAAGAGTCCTTCGGTGACCGGGCCCAGACGCCCGAGGCCGAGTCCACCGTTGTTGGGCTCCACCTTCAGCGACTCGACGTAGGCGATGAGGTTCTTCTTGTCCTCAGGGGTGATTGTCTCGTTGCTGAACACAGGCATCTGCTGGGGGCCGGTGACCATGGCCTGCCAGATCTGCTTGGGGGTGGAGTCGGTGATCTTCGGGGCGTACTGGCCGTCGGCCAGGGCACCGCCGCTCCCGGCGAAGTTGTGGCACTGGGTGCAGTTGGTCCGGAAGATCTCACCGCCCTCGGCGATGTTGGCGTCCTCGAGGTTCAGTTCCTCCTCGGTGGGATTGACCGGGCCGGGGCCGAGCGTGGCCACGTAGGCGGCCAGCGCAGCAATCTCGTCCTGGCTGTAGATGACGTCCTTGCGGGGTGCTTGAGCCTCTGGCACCGCAAGCGGCATGCGCCCGGTGCTGACCTGGAAGTCCACGGACGCCTCGCCCACACCGATCAGGGTCGGCCCGCCATTGCCGCCGGTCGCATTGTCTGCTGCGATTCCCTCACCGTCGAGGCCGTGGCACGACGAGCAGCCCTCAAGGAACAACTGGCGACCCAGTTGGAGTTGCTCGACCGAACTCGTGGTGCCCGGGGGAGGGGCAGGGGTGGTTTCTGCGGAGACCACCGCGTACCCAGATCCGACCACGATGAGGGCGCCCCCCATCAGCAGGCCGGCTGCCAGGGAGCGGCGTCGACTGCGCTTCTTCATGGAACCTCGCATCACTTGACCAAGTAAATGGTGGCGAACAGTGCGATCCAGACAACATCGACGAAGTGCCAGTAATAGGACACGACGATGGCCGAGGTTGCCTGTTCATGGGTGAATCGTTTGGCGGCGTAAGTCCGCGCCAGGACGAACAGGAAGGCGATGAGCCCGCCGGTCACGTGCAGGCCGTGGAAACCGGTCGTCAGGTAGAAGACCGAACCGTAGGGCGAGGATGACAACGTCAGACCCTCGTGCACCAGTTCGGCGTACTCGGTCACCTGACCGCCGATGAAGACCGCGCCCATGATGAAGGTGATGATGAACCACTTTCGCAGGTTCTTCACATCGCCTCGCTCCGCAGCGAACACGCCCATCTGACAGGTCACCGAACTGAGAACCAGGATCGTGGTGTTGATGGTCGCGAACGGAACGTTCAAGATCGAGGTGTCCACGGCCCAGATCTCGGGGTTGACCGAGCGCAATGTGAAGTACATCGCGAAGAGGGCCGCGAAGAACATCAATTCGCTGGCGAGCCAGATGATGGTCCCGATCGCCACATTGTTCGGCCGGTCGACGTGACCCGCCGGGGCAAGCCGGGTTGTCACAGCAGATGCATTAGCCACGGGGCGATTCTGGCAGGTTTACGCGATCCAAACCGAACGACCCCCCGAATCCGTGGCATTTCTGCCGAAAAAACCTGCTTGCCCCCCTGAAATGGATCTTGTGGAGCCCCTTGGAGGCGCCAAGGCGCCCTTGGAGCCGCTCTCGGACAGCGCTGCTACTAGCATCGGGTCAGGAGGTGCCCATGGCGCGCGCGTTGAAGGTGTTGGTCTATAGCGACAACGTCGATTCCCGGCAGACGATCATGATGGCGCTTGGACGCAGGCCGTCTCGTGAACTCCCCGAGGTCGAGTACGCGCAGGTCGCAACCGAGCCCATTCTGATCCGCACGGCCGACGCGGGAGACCTCGACCTTTTGATCCTGGACGGGGAGGCTTCCCCAGTCGGTGGCATGGGGATCTGCCGGCAGTTGAAGGATGAACTGTACAAGGGCCCTCCGATCCTGGTCGTGGTGGCGCGTCCGGCTGATGCATGGCTGGCCACGTGGTCACGGGCCGACGCGGTCGTGTCCCGGCCCATAGACCCGATGAGTTTCGCGACGACCGTCACTGACTTGCTGCGCGGCAGGGTCGCACTCGAAGCGAACTGAACCGCTCGGCATACTCTTCGGGTATGACCGAATGGCCGCAGATTCTGACCGCTTTGTTGGCACGCAGGCAACTGCAGCCCGAACAGACGCAGTGGGCCATGAGCCAGATTCTGCAGGGCGAGGCCACCCCCGCGCAGATCGCTGCCTTCGCGGTCCTCATGCGGGCCAAGGACGAGACGCCTGAAGAGATGGGCGATCTGCTGTCGGTGATGCTCGAGAACGCAGCCTCGGTCACCGTCCAAGGCCCGGTTCTGGACGTGGTCGGCACCGGGGGAGACCGGGCCCACACGGTGAACGTGTCCACGATGTCCGCGGTCGTGGTGGCGGCTGCTGGGGCTCGGGTGGTCAAACATGGCAACCGGGCAGCATCCTCCCAGTCGGGTTCGGCCGACGTGCTGGCCGCTCTGGGTGTTGTCGTGGACCTGCCGCCCTCTGCGGTGGGCCCTTGCTTGGAACAGACCGGAATAGCGTTCTGCTTCGCCCCGGTCTTCCACCCTGCACTGAAGCATGCGGCGCAAGCGCGCAAGGAGTTGGGCATCCCCACCTTCTTCAATATCCTCGGGCCCTTGGCCAACCCTGCGAGGCCAGCAGCGGCACTTGTCGGGTGCGCTTTCGACCCGATGGCGTCGGTGATGGCTGATGTGTTGCACCAGCAGGGTGTGAAGGCGCTGGTGGTCCGCGGGCTGGACGGTCTCGATGAGATCACCACGGAGGGGCCCACCGCGGTGTGGGACGCCACCGGGCAACGTGTCACGACGACAACATTCACCCCGGAGACGTTCGGGGTCGCCCGCTCGCCCATCTCGGCGCTGCGCGGCGGGGATGCTGTGCGCAACGCAGAACTGGCCCGGGACGTCTTCGGTGGTGCTGGCGGTCCTGTCCGGGACGTCGTGGTCGCCAACGCCGCGGCTGCTTGGGCTGCCTGGGCCGCTGTGGGAGACCCCGCGACCGGTCTGCAGGCTCGCATAGACGAGGGCGTCCAGCGGGTGACCGAGGCTCTCGACTCCGGGGCGGCCGCGCGCCTGCTTGAGCGCTGGGTCGAGGTCACCGGGACGCTGCGGGCCTGACCGGAAGGGCCCATTGGCCCTCTACAGCCACCGGTCGGGCCCTCTCGAGCCAACGCAGGAGAAGGCGGGTCTCAGCAGTCAGAGCCGCCGTCGCTGGTGGGATCGGTACAGGCACCTGCTCGGCGGTGGCGATCAGAGCATCGACGACTCGCCGGGGATGCCCATGCGATGGACAGAACTGGGCTGCGGCAAGCCGTCCGTGCCGGACCACGTGGATGTCCCAGCCCCCGGCTCGGGCGGCGGCGGCGACGATCTGGGGGAGTTGGCCGATCACCCGCAACTCCGAGGCAGTATCGCGGGCGCGTTGGGCCGCTTCTAGCCGGTCGCGCCACGTCGCAGCCTGCTCGAAGCGCTGCTCAGCGGAAAGGTTGCGCATCCGTTCAGTGACTCCGGCTTCAAGCAGAGGGTTTGCCCCGAGCATCGTCTCGCGTGCTGCCTGCGTGGTCGCGGCGTAGTCGGCCGGATCCAGTAGCCCGGTGCAGGGGGCCACACATCGGCCGATCTGTCCCAGGACACAACCCGCAGCGGGCGTGCCCGGACGCAGACTCTGGGTGCAGGAACGCAGTCCAGTGGCCTCCGCGATTGCGGCCGCTGCCTCCTGCGCGTCCGCACGAGAGGTCAGCGGTCCGATGTACACCGAGCCCAGGACCTCATCGGCTGCGACGGCTCGCACTACGGACAGCCGCGGGTAGGCCTCTCTGGTCAGCTTTAGCCAGACGTTCTTCTCCGGATGCCGCGAACGACGGTTGTAGGGAGGTTTCCATTCGGCGATCAGGCGTAACTCACGCACCCGCGCCTCAAGATCGGTCGAACAACGTACAGCGGTGACCGATTGTGCGATGGAGACCATCTCTGTCATCCGCGGACGCTGCTCTGCGCTGGTGAAGTACGAACGCACGCGTCGACGGATGTCGCCCGAGACGCCCACATACAGCGGTCGTTCATCGGCATCGCGGAACACGTACACCCCGGGACCCTCTGGAAGACGTTCGGCCAGATGGCGTTTGTCACGCCGCTGCCGGGGGACCTTGCGCATCGAGGTCGACAGTTCCTCGACCGTGAACACGCCGGCCGTTCCGAGGCGCTCGATGAGCCCATGCAGCACATCGACGGTGGCTCGGGCATCGTCAAGGGCGCGGTGGGTCGGCTGCACCTTGGTGTGGAAGTGCTGGGCCAAGGTTGCCAGTTTGTGGTTGGGAACTTCGTCGCGGGTCAGCAGCGACCGCGCAAGTCGGGCGGTGTCGATCACCTGGGGGTTGGGCCATCGCAGATCGAGGCGCTCGCAGGCCGCCTTGAGGAAGCCCGTGTCGTAGGGGGCGTTGTGAGCGACGAAAACGCAGCCCGCGAGGAAGTCGAGCAGCAGGGGTACGGCCTCGTCCTCGAACGGGGCGCCGGCCAGCATCCGGTCGGTGATCCCGGTCAGGACCGTGATGAAGGCAGGTAGCGCCTGACCAGGGTCGACGAAGCAGCGAAACTCACCGAGCACCTCCCCGCCGCGCACCTTGACGGCGCCGATCTCGGTGATCCGGCCCTGCGTCGGACTACCGCCGGTGGTCTCGAGGTCGACGACGCAGAACGTGGTACTGGCCAGCAACTGACCTTCGAGGTCGAGGTCGAGTTGCCCGCCGGGAATCGAATCTTGCTTTGCGACCGCGGACATGTGGGTGACGTTAGGCCAGGGTTGCGACAAACGGCGGTAGGCGCACTTACCGGCTGTGCTGGCCTGCGTAGGGTGAATGGGTGGCTATCCCGATTCCCGACAGTTCCATGCGCTGGCGGTGCTCCCGCTGCGGCAACCTGACTAGATTTGACGTGGTCCGTTCGACGCGTTCCAAGCAGTATTGGCACTTCGATCTCGGCGGTTCGGTGACGATTGAAGAAGAGGCCGCACTCGTCGACAACATCGAGAAGGTGACTTGTCGCTGGTGCGGCGCCGACGACTCGGTGGAAGAGGTCCCGAGGGTCGACGATGTCTGAGTTGCCTCTGGCCGGGGTCCGAGTTCTGGACATGACCAGGCTGCTGCCCGGCAATTATGCAACCGTGGCCCTGGTCGAACTAGGAGCCGAAGTCATCAAGGTGGAGGCACCGGAGGGGGACGGCACGCGCTGGGTCGCACCGCACCTGCCGTCGGGGGAGTCGGGCGCCTTCGTGCAGCTCAACCGCGGCAAGTCAAGCCACGTGGTGGACCTCAAGGACGAGCACGGTGCCCGGGAGTTCGCCGGACTTGTTGCCGGCGCCGACGTCCTGGTGGATTCATTTCGGCCGGGGGTCCTTGATCGGCTCGGCCTCGGTCGGGAACGACTCGAGCAACTCAGACCGAACCTGGTCCACGTGAGCATCGATGCCTACGGTTCAGGCGGCGATCTGGAGCAGGTACCCGGCCATGACATCAACGCCTTGGGCTACGCCGGGGTTCTCACGCTGGCCGGCAGACCTTCTGCCCCGGGGCTGCAGGTTGCTGACCTGGCCTCGGGCCTGAACGCCGCGCTGGCGGTGCTGGCCGGCCTGCGCCTGAGTGCCGCCGGGCAGTTCGTGCGCTACGAAGTCACGATGGTGGACTCGGCACTGGCTCTCGCGCAGTTGCCCCTGGGAGGCTGGCTTGCCAACGGGCAGTCACCGCAGCCACCGTGGGATCTGACCGGCCGCTGGGCCTGCTACGACGTGTACGAGTGCGCTGACGAGACCTGGTTGACCGTCGGTGCCCTGGAGCCGAAGTTCTTCGGGCGGATCCTGGACATTCTGCAGTTGCCGCAGTGGAAAGCCGCCCAGTACGACCTCGCGAAGCAGGATCAGTTGCGCGCCGAGTTGGTCGAGCGGTTCCGTTCGCGGACGCGTTCGCAGTGGTTGGCCGAGCTGGCCTACGAGGACACTTGCGTGGGTCCGGCTTTGACCTTGAGTGAGGCTTTGCAGCACCGCAACCTCACGGATCGCTCGATCATGCGCACCGTCGTGTCGGCGGACGGCTCGCAGCGTGAGGTCTTCCCTGCGCTGCCCTGGCTGGAGTCGCGCATGGGTGACCCGCAGTCGGCTCCCGGTCTGGGCGACACTGGCCGCTGATCGGTTTTGTCACAGGTTCTGTCTAACCTCACCCAGGACAGGGAATAGGAGAGGCAGATGCTGATCGATTGTGGTTCGTGCTCGGCCAGGCCCGCGGCCTGCGCCGACTGTGTTGTGACCTCGCTACTGGACGCACCTGGTGACGGACAGTTGACCGCCGACGAGGTGGCGGCTGTCGATGCGCTGGCCGCCACGGGTCTGGTCTCGCCGTTACGCTTCGTGCGCGCAGTCTGAGGTGAGGCAGTGCCGCGGTGGTTGGGTGCACAATGGTGGTATGGGGTCGTATCGCATCCGTGCTGCGCTAGTCGCAGGGATGTCGTGCGCTGTGATGTGGTCCAGTTCGGTGCCGGCCTCGGCGGACATCGAGCAGGAGATCGCCCAGGTTCAGGCGGAGTTGGCCAATCTGCAGCAACAGGCCGCCGCGGCCGCTGAGGAGGCCAACGACGCCAACCTCGATTGGCAAGAGGCGCAGACAGCCGTGAGCGACAAGCAGGCCGAGCTTGAGGCGACCCGCCAGACATTGACTGACAGCCAGCGCAACCTCGACATGGTGGTCAGCCAGATCTACCGCAACGGCGGGGTCGACCCGACGCTGCTGGTCCTTGCCGCCGATCAGCCGTCCGACTGGCTGGCGACCTTGGATCTGGCGCGCATCATCGCCGGACAGCAGAACTCGGCGTTGGTGAGCACCGAGGTGGCCGAACAGCAACTGACCCGTGACGAGTTGGCCCTGCAGCGCGCCGAGAGGAAGGCCCAGAAAGCCCGCGACGACATGTTGGACGCCAAGTCTGCCATCGACTCCCGGGTCGCCGAGTCCACCGCTTTGCTGTCGCAACTGCAGGTCGAGCAACAGCAGCAGCTCGCCGAGGAACTAGCGCGCCAGCAGGAACAACAACAGCAACAGGCCGAGGACGCCGTCGACACGATCGCAGAACTGCCTGCATCCACGACCCGGCCAGTGGTCAAGTTCGCCATCCGTCAGGTCGGTAAGCCTTTCGAGGCGGGTGCCAGTGGCCCTGACTCGTTCGACTCCTCCGGACTGGTGAAGGCGGCATGGGCTGAGGCGGGCGTGGATCTTCCTCATTCTGTGCAGCGTCAGTACGACCGCACCGAGCGCGTGGACATCACACAGCTGGCCCCCGGGGATGTCGTGTTCCTGTACGGGACGGGCAAGCACTCCGGCATCTACACCGGGGACGGATACTTCGTACACGCCAAGAGCCCCCGCGACGGGGTCGTCTACGAGAAGCTGTTCACCAACGAGTACATGGCCGAATTCGCTGGCGCCGGACGCCCGGAACTCTAACGATCGAGTGAACAAAACCCTGGTCATCACCAATGACTTCCCCCCGCGCGCAGGCGGTATCCAGGCATTCGTCCACGGTGTTCTGCTGAACCAGCCACACGATTCAGTGGTGGTGTACGCGCCGAAGTGGAAGCGCTGCGAACAGTTCGACGCCGAGCAGCCGTTTCCTGTCATCCGGCACCGGACCTCGCTGATGCTGCCCGAGCCGATGGTGTTGAACAAGGCCCGGGAGATCGCGCGCGACTACCAGTGTGATCGGGTGCTGTTCGGGGCGGCAGCACCTCTGGGTCTACTGGCCCCCCGACTGAAGTCACAGGGCATGGGCCCGATCGTGGCGATGACCCACGGCCATGAGGCGGCTTGGGCGACGACACCGGTCGCCAAATCCGTGATGCGATCGATCGGTGATTCAGTGGATACGGTCACCTACCTCGGCGAGTACACCCGGTCGCGGATCGCCTCGGCGATGCGCCCGGAGGCCGCGGCACGCATGCGTCGACTGGTGCCAGGAGTCGATGCCCAAAGCTTCCACCCGCGGGTGCGTGACGAGGGTGCAACAGTGCGTGCCGCTCTCGGGCTCGCCGACCGGCCGGTCGTTGTGTGCGTCTCACGGTTGATGCCGCGAAAAGGCCAGGACACCCTTATTCGGGCGCTGCCGATGATCCAGCGCCAAGTGCCCGATGCAGCACTTCTCATCGTCGGTGGGGGCCCGTACCGGTCGCGCCTGGACGCCCTTGTGGCCGAGACCGGGCAAGCCGACAGTGTCGTGCTGACCGGCAGTGTGGCGTGGGAGGAGTTGCCCAGGCACTACGCGGCCGGGGACGTGTTCGCGATGCCCTGCCGGACCCGTAACCGCGGCTGGGATGTCGAGGGTCTTGGGATCGTGTACCTCGAGGCCGGTGCGGTGGGCTTACCTGTGATTGCAGGTGATTCCGGGGGTGCCCCGGATGCGGTCCTCGACGGTGAGACCGGCTTCGTCGTGGACGGAACGGATCTGCAGCAGGTGGCCGACCGGGTCGCGATGCTGCTCAAGGACTCTGAACTGGCGCACACGATGGGGGCTCGAGGCAGGCAGTGGGTCGAGCAGCGGTGGACCTGGCCGGTGGTGTCAGGCCGGTTGACGGACCTGCTCGATGGCCTCGATCCCGATGTCCGGGCCGGGAGCGGATCTGCGTAGCAGCCGCCAGGAGCCCCATACCGCGGCCACGACCAGCAGCAGTATCCGAAGAGCCTGCAGCACCAGGCCGCGCAATTCAGTGTCGGACATCAGCCAGTTGTAGTGCATCGGGTAGAGGATCTGACCCAGCAACGCCACCGGCATGAGCAGCGCCACAATGGGTCGCATCACTGTCCTGGGGTTCAGCAGGCACACAGCCCCGATGGCGGCCACCCACACGAGGTACTGCGGCGACAAGACCCTCGAGGTGATCATCGACACCAGAACGACAACGAGGGCGATGTCAGCCGGAACTGCGTGGTCCAACCTGCCGGTCAGCCGCAGAACAGCAAAGGATCCGAGCGCGACCAGAGCGGTCACCGTGACCGCCGCAGCCATGAACTCCGCGCCCTGGGCTTCCACTTCCATGGCCCCGTACCGGTAGATGAAGGTTCTGTCCCATCCGAAGTGATGGCCGATCATGAAGGGCAGCGCGGCCAGGGATTCGATCTGCAGACCGCGCGCACGCTGCTCCGACGCGAACGCCCCCGCGCCGTCCATAGTCAGGATGAGAACACCGAGCAGCGCCCCTGCCGTCGCCACGAAGGAGGCCCCGGCTTTGGCCAGGTTGCGCCGGGGCACGCTGATCAGCAGCAGGACAGGCCACACCTTGAGCAGTGCCCCGATGGCGATCATCGCCCCTGAGCGGACCGGCCGGTTCATCCACAGCAGTGCAAGAACGGCGAACAACGCCGGGATCAGGTCGAACCGGGTGAGCCACACGGGGCCGATCAGCATGCCGGCTGCTATCCAGGCCCACACGCCGTCGATCTGCGCGCCTGACTTGACCGCACGCATCAGGACCCCGAAGGTGGCGGCGTCGAAGGCCAGCATCAGCAGAACGAGGCCCAGAGTGGGGTCTGGCGGGATAAGAGCGCCGGCCGCCAGAAGGGGACCGACCAGCGGGGGGTACTGCCACATCGGGTCGCCGATGGGGAAGCGACCTTCCTGCAGGATGTCCGCCCATTGCTCATACAACGTCACATCGTTGATCACGAGGGTCCCACCCAGGTAAGGGATGAGCCCGAAAGGGATGGCGATCAGCCACAACCGGGTGAGGACGAATGCCGTGGTCGGTAACAGCCACCAGTGCCGTGCAGGAGGTGTCAACTGCACTCTCGGCTCCGATCGCTGGTCTGGCGCAATGGGTGCGCGTCCGAACCAGTATCGCAGGTCAGACGGTCGGGTCCGACTGTCGCAACAGGCCGAGTTTCAGGGCGGTCATCAGGGCTTGGGCCCGGTTGCCCGCCCCGAGCTTCTCGTACAACTTGGAGATGTGGGTCTTGGTCGTCGACTCGCTGATGAACAGCCTTCTGGAAATCTGCGCCACACCCAGACCGTCGGCCAGTAGTTGCAGGACTTCCCGTTCGCGCGGACTGAGTTGGGGGCCGCTGGGACTCAACTTGCGCTTCATCGCGTCTGCCAGGTCCTTGGCGGTGAACGCCTGCGGGGTTGTCGCCGCGTGGCGGGCCGCCGCAACGACATCGTCCGAGGGGGCATTCTTGGGAACGAACGCCGACGCCCCGGCCTCCAGTGCGGCGAAGAGTTGTTCGTCCCCGGCGTACATCGTCAGGATCACAATGCCCAGTTGGGGGTAGCGCTCCCGGGAACTGGCCGCCAGCTTCAAGCCGGAACCGTCGGGGAGTCTGACATCCAGCACGATCACGTCAGGACGTGTGATCCGCAGCAGTCGCTCGGCGTCGGTGACAGAACCTGCCTCGCCCACGATCTCGAAATCGCCGTCCCGCTCGAAGGATCGGCGCAGACCTTGGCGGATCAGTTCGTGGTCGTCGACGAGGAGCACAGTTATCGCCATGGGCTCACTCCTCTCTCTCGCCGACCGGTGGTTGTAATACCACCTCTAGGACCGTGCCGCCGCCATCGCGCGGGTGCCAGGACAGTTCGGCGCCGATCCGGTTCGCCCTTTCCTGCATAATGTCCAACCCGAAGCTGTCTTCGCGCGGCGAGTCCATGCCCACGCCGTCGTCGGCGATGCGCAGGAACGCGAAGGGCGGATCGACCCGGCAGGTCACCCACAGGTTGTCTGCGTCCGCATGGCGACGCACGTTCGTGACCGCTTCCTGCGCAATTCGAAGCAACTCTGTCTCTTGGGCCAATGCCAAGCGCTCATGGGCCTCATCCATGACGAGGTGGACGGTCAGTCCCGCCGCGGTGCCAGCTTGTTGCACGTAGCTGGTTAGGGCAGAACCTAGCCCGGCGCCGGGTTGCACATCCGCGCGCAGATCAAAAATGCTCAGGCGCAACTCGGTGATTATGCGCCGCACCTCAGCCCGGATGTCGTCGGCCAGCGCTTGTCCTTGAGTGCCCTGGAGATCGGCCACGAGCACATCCAAGGCATAACCCACACTCGCGAGTTCCTGGGCGATGCCGTCGTGGATCTCGCGAGCCAGGCGCCTGCGTTCCTCGGTCGTGGCCGCAGTTCGAACGTCTGCGAAGAGCCGTCCGGTGTCGATCCGCAGCGCCGCTTCCTGAGCGCCTGGGATGGCCTGTTTGAGAGTGCCCGTGTCGAAGGCAGAGGAGTCGTTCTGCAGAGCTGCCACCCCCACCAGCCTCGAGCCCAGCGTCAAGGGGATGAGCGCCTCCTGATTGGTCGTACTCGTGATCACACCCTTGCCGGCCAGCGGTTTGCCCTCTTCCAGTGATCTGGTGAGGGAGGTGTCGATGGCCGGAAAGGGGCTGCGCTCGGCGCCCTTGACCGCGTAGGGCACCAGTTGGTCGTCCTGATTGACGTAGAGCACAGAGCGCTGCGACGGTACCTGTTTGCTGAGGTCGTCGAGGGTCTGCTGGGCAAGTGCCACCTCGTCGAGGCCCGCCGGAAGTTGCCGCGAAACGGTTTGAAGACGACTCAGTAAACGATGAGCCGCGCGGTACTCCTCGCCGCTGCGCCGCCGCTGCTGCAGTGTCCACAGCGCGATGCCAATCAGCGCTGCCACCGCGGCTACTACCGCCAGTACCGTCCCCACGCGCTCGATTCCACCACGTTATGCCGCAAAACATGATCCATTCGGCCGTGTCCGAGGCAGCGGCAAGCGAACGGCCCCCACCCTCTAGGAGGACGGGGGCCGTTCGGGTCGTGGGCTCAGGAGTACAGAGCCTCGACCTCCTCGCCGAATTCACCCATGACGACGTTGCGCTTGAGCTTCATGGAGGGGGTCAGTTGTCCGCCTTCCTCAGTCCAGTCGACACCGAGGATGTGGAACTTCTTGATCGCCTCCGCCTTGCTGACTGCTTTGTTGGCCTCGTCCACGGCAGACTGGACGGCCGCAACGATCTCGGGGTCCTTCGCGACCTGGTCCAGCGGCGTGTCCACAGCCTTGTTGTGCTGCTCGAGCCAACTGGGCAGGGCCTCGACATCCAGAGTGATCAGTGCGGCGATGAACGGCTTGTTGTCGCCCACGACCATGCACTGGCTCACGAGCATGTTCGCGCGGATACGGTCCTCGAGAACAGCCGGCGCGACGTTCTTGCCGCCGGCCGTCACGATCAGTTCCTTCTTGCGGCCGGTGATCTTCAGGAACCCGTCGTTGTCGAGTTCGCCGATGTCGCCGCTGTGGAACCAGCCGTCCTTCTCCAGCACCTCATCGGTGGCCTTCTGGTTCTTCCAGTACCCCTGGAAGATCTGAGCGCCGTGCAGCATGATCTCGCCGTCGTCGGCGATCTTCACCGACGCACCCGGCATGGGCCGGCCCACTGTGCCGATCCGGATGGCGTCCGGCAGGTTGATCGTGCTTGCCGCCGAGGTCTCTGTGAGACCGTATCCCTCAAGAATGGTGACGCCGATGCCGCGGAAGAAGTGTCCTAGGCGAGCCCCCAGCGGAGCCCCGCCGGAGACCGCGTACTCGACCTTGCCACCAAGGGCACCACGCAGCTTGCCATACACGAGCTTGTCGAAGACGAAGTGCTTCACCTTCAGCAGAAGGCTCGGGCCGCCGGTGTCCAAGGACTTGGAGTATTCGATTGCAGTGCTGGCAGCGGCATCGAAGATCTTGCCCTTGCCATCGGCGGTGGCCTTCATCTGAGCGGAGTTGAAGACCTTCTCGAACACACGCGGCACCGAGAGCAGGAAGGTCGGCTGGAACCCTCCGAGCATCTCGACGATGTTCTTGACGTCCGAAGTGTGTCCCAGGACCGTTCCCGACTCGATGCAGCCGATCTGGATGACCCGGCCGAACACGTGTGCAAGCGGGATGAAGAGCAGAGTCGAACCGTGCGCGTCGAACAGGTCGGGCATCGAGCCCACGACATTGTCGGTCTCGAATCGGATGTTCGAGTGTGTGAGCACGCAGCCCTTGGGCCGGCCGGTCGTGCCCGAGGTGTAGATGATGGTGGCGATGTCGGCGGGGGCGACTGCGGTCCGACGGGTCTCCAGATCGGCATCGGACACGTCAGCACCCTGGGCCACGAGGTCGTCGACGGCGCCGTGGTCGAACAACCAGACGTGCTTTGTGGGTACCCGGTCTGCCACCTCGTCGAAGACGGCTTGGTGCTTGTCGGTCTCCAGGAACACCCCGACGCAATCCGCGTCACTCAGGATCCACTCGACCTGCTCGGCCGACGATGTTTCATAGATGGGCACCATGGTCGCGCCGACGAACCATCCGGCGTAGTCGGCCAAGGTCCACTCGTAGCGGGTCGCGGACATGATGGCGACCCGGTCGCCGTGTGCGATGCCTGCCGCGATCAAACCTTTGGCCAGCGCTTGGACCTCGCCGAGGAACTGTGCTGAGGTGACGTCCTGCCAGGATTCGCCAACTCGACGACGCAGCGCCACCCGGTTCGCGTTCGTCTTGGCGTGCTGGATGACGCTGTCTGTCAGGCTGCCCGAGGTGATGGGGGCGACAAGTGGTGCTTCGGCAACTTCGCGCATTGTTTGGGGACCCTCTCCACGATCCGTACTACCGGAAATTTGTGTCACTCTTTGGCGACGTATCAGCATTGTTCCGCAATTCTGGCAATTGCGACAGCGGATCGGCGTGAACCACGCTGGAGCCGGCAACAATCGGTGCGGCATGATCGTCGTATGGCAGGGGTCGACCTGGTTGATGAGACCTTCGTGGTGGCAACACCGCAGGTTCTGGCCGCCATTGTGGCCGACCCGCAGTACTGGGCCAAATGGTGGCCCGACCTGCAGATGAAGGTATTCATGGACCGCGGACTACTGGGCCAGCGCTGGTCCATCACCGGGGGACTGGTCGGGTCGATGGAGATATGGGTCGAGCCGTTCGCCGATGGGTGCATCCTGCATCACTATCTGCGCGGTGAACCGACGACTGACGGACGCACCCCCGTTCCCTGGCCGGACACGCCGCGGGGCTGGCGCAAGGCGGCTCGTGAGCGGGCGGGAAGGGCGAAGGCCTGGAAGCGCAGCGTTTGGGCGTTGAAGGCCGAACTGGAATCCGGCAGAGCTGCAGGAGCTGCCCCGGTGCCCACGACCACAGATACGGCGGGGCAGTAGGCTGGACGGTGCCTGCACAACGGCTCTGGAGCGAAGGATTCGACGTGGCTGACCAGACCGAATCGAGCATCATCATCAACGCTTCAGCCGAGCGCGTCATGGGCGTGATCGCGGACCTCGGGACTTACCCCGAATGGGCCGATGTGAAAGCCACCCGAATCCTGGCGACATTTGCCGATGGCCGGCCCAAAGAGGTCGAGATGACCATCGACAGCGGACCGATCAAGGACGTATACACGATCGCGTATCAGTGGCGGGGCGACCGGGAGGTGAACTGGCACCTCACCGAATCCAGTGTTCTGCGGGACCTGGTCGGCACATATTCGGTGACCGATCTCGGGAATGGTTCGTGCGAGGTCACGTACCAGTTGATGGTCGATCTGACTATCCCGATCATCGGGACCATCAAGCGCAAGGCGGAGAAAGCCATCGTGGACACTGCCCTCAAGGGCTTGAAGAAGAGAGTCGAAGGATGACCGACAGCGAGGGTCCCGAGGCATATCAAGAACCCCCCTGGTGGCATTCCACGCCGCAGGAGCCGCCGGTCGACTCAGTGATGGCAGAGGGGCTGAAACTGGCAGCGGCACTTCGCGACTGGGCCGTCGAATCGGGGGCCGTGGCGACCGCGGCTGGGTTTGCGCAGTCAGCGGCGGTCAACGCTTCGGCCTATCTGGCCGCGGTCCAGGCGCCGGCGGATGAAGTTGATGGGGCCGAGGATGCTGAAGAGGTTGAAGTGACAGTGCGCTGTGCAGACTGCCCGGTGTGCCAGGGCCTCGACGCACTGGAGTCAGCCAATCCGCAACTCGCCCAGAAGGCGCGCGTGGCGCTTGCGGGAGTGAACGCCGCACTCATGGGGTTTCTTCGCACCGACGAGGGCGACTAGTACCCGGCTCCCGGCGTAGCCTGTCAAACATGGGTCTGACTGTCGGGGTGGACATCGGTGGAACGAAGATCGCTGCCGGAGTTGTCGATGAGAAGGGCGCGATCCTGGCCAAGCAGCGGGTCGCCACTGCAGGCAGGGACGCTGAGAAGGTCGAACAGGCCGTCGCCGAGCTGGTGATGGGCTTGAACGCCAAGTACGACATCGAAGCCGTGGGGATCGGTGCTGCGGGATTCGTGGACGAAAAACGATCCAGAGTCAACTTCGCGCCCAACCTGGGGTGGAAGGACGAGCCGCTGCGGATGGCCGTGGAAGGCATTGTCGGCTTGCCCGTGGTCGTGGAGAATGATGCCAACGCCGCGGCGTGGGGGGAGTACCGGTTTGGCGCCGGTCGTCATCGGGACTACGTGATCACCGTGACAGTCGGTACCGGGATCGGGGCCGGGATCGTGCTGGACGGTCAGCTGTACCGGGGCCGTTGGGGGGCGGCTGCGGAGTTCGGCCACCTCAATGTGGAGCCCGGTGGCAGACCCTGCGGTTGCGGGAACCGCGGATGCTGGGAGCAGTACGCAAGCGGCAATGCGCTGGTGCGGGAAGCCCGCTACCTCGCATCGGAGCGTCGGTCTGAGGCCGAGACCCTGCTCAACTTCGGTGACGGCACTCCAGAGGGTGTCCAGGGTGTGCATGTGACCAAGGCCGCACGCGAGGGCGATCCGGTGGCGCTGGCCGCGTTCGACTTCGTGGCGCGCTGGCTCGGCCAGGGAATGGCCGACGTCACGGCCATCCTGGATCCGGAGTGCTTCGTGATCGGTGGGGGTGTCAGCGAGGCTGGCGACGTGCTGCTCGCGGCGACCGTGCGGGCCTTCACCGAATCGGTCACGGGCAAGGAACACAGGGAGATGGCCAAAGTGGTCGTCGCCGAATTGGGCAACTCGGCCGGCATGGTGGGTGCGGCGGACCTGGCGCGGCACAGGTGAGCAGGCGCGCCGGTGTTGCGCAGGAGCTCTACGTCCCCGATCCGTGTGCGCTTTCAAGTGCGCCGAGGATGAGTTCGAGGCCGTACTCGAATTCCCGGTCAAAACTGAATCCGGATTCCAACGAGTGCTGTGCGACCTCAGCGAGGTACCGGTACTGATCGGCTGGCTCTGCAGGGGGCTGCGATGAGCTCGGGCGGACGCTGGCTTCCTGGATGACGTGACCGTACACAAAACTGTCAACCGTCCAGAATGCGTGGGCGGCGTCCTCGATGGAGAAGTCGGCGGTACGCAGGTTGCCCAGGACCGCATCCGCATAGGCCATGACCTTCGGACCCATGGTGGTGCGGCTCTCCAGCAGGCCCACCGCCCACGAATGCCCCAGGAGGACGGCGCGCGCCGAGATCGCCCGCTGGCGCATTGCGTCCTTCCAATCGTCGGTGGGCTGCGGCGTCACGATCTCGCCCCAGATGAGTTCCACGATCCCGTCGAGGATGTCGGCCTTGTTGGTCACATGTTTGTACAACGACATCGCCTCGACACCCAACTCGTTGCCCAGGCGGCGCATCGTCAGTGCACTCAAACCGTCCCGATCCGCAATGTCGACAGCTGCGCGCAGCACCCGGTCGCGGGTCAGAGGTGAACGGGTCGATGGGGTGGACACGCTTTACACCTTACTAAGTAAGGCGTAGGATTACAAAGTAAGCCAAAGAGAAAAGAGCCAGCCATGTCCACACATACGAAGACAGCGGCCTCGCAGGTTCAGCGGGCTGAACTTCAACCCGCCTCCGTGAACGTGCGTGTCAAGATCGCCGCCTTGTGGGTCAGCATGCTGTTCGTCTACGTCTACGTGGACCTGTTCAGCCTCTTCCGTGCCGACGTTCGCGCGGATCTCGAGACGGGGACGATGTCGGGCTTCATCGTCGGGCAGTCGTTCTTGTTCGCGGTCACCGCCTATATCGCAGTCCCGAGTGCCATGGTCTTCTTCACGCTGGTGCTTCCTGCCAAGGTTGCCCGCATGAGCAATGTGGTCCTCGCGGCGCTGTACGCACTGACCGTCGTCGGAGGGGCCGTGGGGGAGACGAACTACTACTACATCCTGGGCAGCGTTCTTGAGATCGCAGCACTGCTGGCAATCATCGCGTACGCGCGGACATGGCCCAAGTCAGTCCGATGAACGGCCGGTCAGTTCCATGGCCAGTTGTTCGAGGAACAGGCCGATGTCGGTGACCACACCTTGGGCCTGCGCGCTGCCGCGGTCGGACAGCTTGGTGACCGTGGACGGATTGATGTCCACGCAGACCAGGGGAATCGATGCGGGCAGGATGTTTCCTGTCGCAATGGCGTGCAACATGGTGGCGACCATGATCGAGAACCCGACATCGGCCAACTGCCCCCGCATGGCCCGCTGGCCCTCGATCACGTCGGTGTACACGTCCGGCAGGGGTCCGTCGTCACGCACCGACCCGACGAGTACGAACGGCTTGTCGGCCTTGACCATGGAGTACATCAGGCCGCCAGTGATGGTCCCGGCTTCAACCGCCGCAGCGATCGAACCGTGGAACCTAACGCGGTTGATTGCCCGGATGTGATTCTCGTGGCCGTGGTCGACGCCGGAGCCCTTGCTGAGGTCCACGCCCAAGGACGTCCCGTAGATGTTCGACTCGATGTCATGCACGGCCAGCGCGTTGCCCGCGAACAAGACGTCGACGTATCCCTGCTCGACCAGTCGAGACAGGGCCGGTGCGCTGCCAGTGTGCACGATGGCCGGACCGCCGACCCACAGAATGCGCTTGCCCGCAGCCTTGCACTCACGCATCTGATCGGCGATCTGCCGGACCTGTAGCGCCTGGGGCTTCTCGCTGGAAACGACCGAGTTCATGAACTCGAAGACGGATTCCGAAGACGGCCGGGGAGGGGCGGGAACGAGGACCTTGACGCCCATGAAGCCGATGACCACGGGTTCCTCGGCCAGTACGTCGGACATGGCCACCGTCGTGAATACGCCGTCGCGGCGCACCAGCCCGCAGTCCATCTCAGGATTGCTCACAGGCATCCACTCGCCATCGACTCGCACGTAGGTCTCGAAGTTGGTGCTGGAGTGGAAGCCCTCCGGGAAGACCCCGTCCATCGGCGCCGGAACCATGACCGCATCGGCGGTCTCCACAGGGTTCGCACCGTGGCTCTGCAGGCGAACCAGAAGGTCGTTGAGCTGTTCGGGGTCATCGTGGGTGATCGTGATCCGCGTGGTCGACTCGTCGTCCTTGGTCTTGCCGAACACCAGATCCGAGATCTCGTAGTCCGCGCCCGACTCGAGGATGTCATCGAGGGCCCTGCTCAGAAGGCCTGAGTCGATGAGGTGGCCCTGCATCTGAACGACTTCGCTGATGGTCATGGGCGCAATCCTGTCACGGGCCAAGTAGGTGAGGCACGTCTCAGACGGCTGAGCCGTCGTCCCAGCCGTCCTCGGGTTCGTTCGGTGAGCGCAGCACGAGGGTGAGGAAGCCCAGCACGAAAGCCGCGATGCCCACGGTGACCGCTGCGGGCCCCACAAGCCCTGGTGCCAGCACCCCGCCGAAGAGCAGCAATGGCCCCCCGATGGTTCCTGTCCAAGCCAACCTTCCGATCATGTCGACCTTCGGCAGAGGTGGGGGTTCGGGCGGGATGAAGCGCTCCTCCGGTTCTTCGGGCGGGGGTGGGAGGTCAGGGGGAAGCTGCGGCATCCCGTCGCCCAATTCGGCCACGATTCGTTCCCAGGCGTTCTCGTCGTACGGGACGGCATCCGAGGGTTCATTGCTGCTCATCGGCTGCTCACCCTTCTCGCGAACTCCAGGCTCTGCTCGAAGACCAGCGGGGCATCGTTGTCCACAGTAGCTACATGGTAGGAGTCCTCGAGCAGGATCTCGACGGCATCCGTGCTCGCGACGTTGGCCAGCAGCCATGCAGCGTTGGACGGTTCCACCAGATGATCGTCGGCACTGCGCAGCAGCAGCAGCGGCTGATTCACCTTGTGAATGTCCGACTTCACCAGCGACCACAACTGGGTCATGGAGTGCGCAGCTCGCAGCGGGATCCGGTTGTAACTGGCGTGGCTGGCACCGCGTTTCTTGATGTCGTTGTTGAGGGCGGGCATCGCCGGAAGTACCTTTTGCACGAAGGGAATGACGCGGCGCTCGACCCGTTCGCTCTGCACCACCGGGTTGACGAGCACCAGCCCCCGGATCTGTTCGCCGTGCTGCTCGGCGAGACGCAGGCCCAGCGTAGCGCCGTTGGCCAATCCCATGATCACGACGTCGCGGCAGCGTGTCTGCAGCCAGGCAAGGTTGCGTTCGGCTTCCTGATACCAGTCCTGCCAGCGGGTCACGTTCAGGTCCTGCCAGCGGGTTCCGTGGCCGGGAAGCCGGGGTGCGGCCACAGAGTGACCAGCCTGTGCCAGGTGCTGCGCCCAGGACCGCACCGAGTCCGGCGAGCCACCGAAACCGTGGAGCACGAGCAAGCCGAGGCGGTCACCTTCGGCGGTGAACGGCTCTGCGCCGGTGAGCAGCGGCACGTTCTATTCCTTTCGGCCGGTCTCGATCGTCTCACGGTCTATAGCGCAGAGACGAGGCCCAGTCCAGCGAAAGGTAACGGAATGGTCCGTTCGCCCACAGGTTGGCGGGGAGTCGTTGCCGCGATGTCACAGGTGCCCGTAGGGTCGTATCCAACAGATCCGGGAGGCCGCCAGTGTTGTATTGGGTGTTCAAGTACATCCTGCTTGGCCCCTGGCTGCGGATTCTCTACCGGCCCCGGGTGGAGGGTTTGGAGAACATCCCCGACGACGGCCCCGCCATCCTGGCGAGCAACCACCTGAGTTTCTCGGACTCGATCTTCTTGCCCCTCGTGTGCAAGAGACACATAACCTTCCTGGCGAAGGCCGAGTACTTCACGGGCAAAGGCATCAAGGGATGGCTCACGAGGGCCTTCATGAAGGGCGTAGGGCAGGTCCCGATCGACCGCTCCGGGGGTGGTGACGCAGCCCTCAACACCGCGCTGCGAGTGCTGGGGGAGAACGAACTGCTCGGTATCTACCCGGAAGGCACACGTTCCCCGGACGGTCGCCTGTACCGCGGGAAGACCGGTGTGGCCCGAATGGCGCTGCAAGCCGGAGTGCCGGTGATCCCGGTGGCCATGATCGGGACTCGCGAGATCCAACCCGCCGGTCAGAAGATCCCCAACGTCCGACGGGTGGGAATCAAGATCGGCAAGCCGCTGGACTTCTCCCGCTACGACGGCATGGACAACGACCGTTTTGTTCTGCGCTCCATGACAGACGAGATCATGTACGAACTGATGGAGTTGTCGGGCCAGGAATACGTCGATCTGTACGCATCGCGGGCCAAGCAGGTCATCGCCGAGGGAGAATCGGTGCAGGCAGCCGCTGCGGCCCAGGCGTTGTGAGCCCACAGACGGCACGACGTCGCGATTGAGCCAGTGGGTTACCCTTCAGGGGTGTCCGATCTTCCCTCTCACAACGTGATCACGTGGCCGGATCTGCCTGCTGCGCAACAGCCGTTGTGGCCCGACGCCCAACGCCTGTCGGAGGTGACCGCCGAGCTTGCGACGGTGCCGCCACTGGTGTTCGCCGGCGAGTGCGACCAGCTCATGGGACACCTCGGGGCAGCAGCGCGCGGTGAGGCGTTCGTGCTCATGGGCGGGGATTGCGCCGAGACGTTCGCGGCCAACACGGCCGACTCCATCCGGGCCCGCCTCAAGACCGTTCTACAGATGGCGGTCGTCCTCACATACGGCTCTCGGATGCCCGTTGTGAAGATCGGGCGCATGGCCGGGCAGTACTTCAAGCCGCGCAGCAAGCCACTCGAAACGCGCGACGCTGTCACCCTTCCCTCCTATTTCGGCGACGGCGTCAATGACCAGGTGTTTGAGGCCCAGGCACGCGAACTGGATCCTGGTCGGCTGTTGAGTGCCTATCACGCCTCGAGTGCGGCCTTGAACCTCGTGCGTGCTTTCACGCAGGGAGGTTACGCGGATCTGCATCAGGTCCATGCGTGGAATCAGGACTTCGTGCGCGAGTCACAGGCCGGTATTCGTTACGAGCGCATCGCACGCGAGATCGACAACGCCCTGGCGTTCATGAATGCCTGTGGCGCAGACCCCGAGGAGTTCCGCAGGGTGGACTTCTACGCCAGCCATGAAGCGCTCGTGCTGGACTACGAGCGCCCGCTGGTGCGGATCGACTCGCGCACGGGCAGTCCGTACTCGGTGTCAGGCCACTTCCTGTGGGTGGGCGAACGCACCCGGGAACTGGATGGCGCGCATGTCCAGTTCGCGTCCCTGATCCACAACCCGATCGGCGTGAAGATCGGCCCCACGGCCAGCCCGCAGGACGCGTTGGCTCTGGCCGAGGCCCTCAATCCGGATCGGGTGCCCGGCCGGCTCACGTTCATCACGCGGATGGGCGCCGACAAGGTCAGCGATGTCCTTCCCGCGATCGTGGAGAAGGTTCACGCCGACGGCCATCCGGTGGTCTGGGTCTGCGATCCGATGCACGGCAACACCCGCGAAACCAGCAGTGGGGTGAAGACCCGGCAGTTCGAGGACGTCTCGTCGGAGGTGCACGGGTTCTTCGAGGTGCATCGCAGCCTGGGAACCCATCCGGGCGGCCTGCACATCGAACTCACCGGTGACGATGTGACTGAGTGTCTCGGTGGCATCGGTGGCCCCCAGGAGCAGGATCTTCCGTACCGCTACGAGACCGCCTGCGATCCCCGGCTGAACCGGGTTCAGAGCCTCGAGTTGGCGTTCGAGGTGGCCGACTGGCTCGACGGGTTGCGCTGAAGCCTGTTGACGCGCGGGTGCCCGGCGCAACTTGGCGTTGGTTGACGTTCGGGTAGTTGGTTGACGTTCGTCGTCGCCTGAGCCTCAACCAACTACCCGAGCCCCAACCAACGTCGGCGGGCAAAGCTGGTCGGTCTCAGGTGATGGTGAGCGTGATCAGCGTGCCCCGGGCGACGCTGCTTCCCCCGGAAGGGTCCTGAGACAAAACGCGGTTGGCGATCGTTACCCCGAACTGCTCCTGGGTCACCACCTCGAAGCCGGCGTTCTCCAACGTGGTGCGCGCCGATTCGGTGTCCATCCCCACGACGCTGGGCACGGGCACGAACTGGGAGCCCTTGGATACCAGCATGCGCACGCGGTCGCCCCTGAAGGCCGTTGTGCCGCCGGCGGGGTCGGTGCCGATCACCTGTCCGAACGGCACCGTCTCGTCGAACTGCTCGATCGTACGGGGCTTGAGCCCACCGCCGATGAGGGTGGCCTGGGCCTGGTCGAGGGTCATGCCTGTGACGTCCGGAACCACGACAGGCTCAGGGCCAAGTGACAGCGTCAAGGAGACAGGGGTGTCGCGTTTGAGCGGGGTGCCGACCGCGGGATCGGTGCGCACTACCTGTCCCTCCGGCACCTTGCGGCTGTAGTCCTGGATGACTTGACCGACCTGCAGGCTCACCGACTCCAAGGCCGATGTGGCCCCCGACTGGCTCATCCCCTTGACGTCCGGAACCCGGAATCTCTCTGGCCCCTTGGAGAGAATGACTGCGACTGTCCCGTTGGCCTCGACCCGCGCCCCGGCCCCGGGATCGCTGCTGATGATTGTGCCCGCCTCGCGCTTCTCGGAGTACTGCTCCTCGGACACCGTCATGGACAGGCCGACCTTCTGCAACGAGGAGAGTGCCTCGGCGCGAGTCTTCCCAACGAGTTTGGGTGTGCGCACGGTGTCGGTGGTCCCGAGCTGCCAGGCACCGAAGCCCACGGCGACTGCGAACAGGGCCAGCAGCGCCACCCAGAGTCCGCGACGCTTCTTGCCGGTCTTGACGGTGCTCTTCACCGGCGCCTTGGTCGCAGGACCCATAACCGCGACAGCGGGCTGAGGGGCCGCCGGGGGTTCCTCGTGTTTGAGGGTTGGTTGTGGCTCGGCCACCGGGGGCGGGAAGTCGCTGGCGACCACGATGGTCTCCGGGGCGCGGGGGACAGGAGGCGGAGGTGGTGGGGTGGCCCGCAATGCCGGGACAGGTGCGCTGGGATCGGCCTGCCGACGCAGATTGGCCACAGCGATGAGCATTTGCGTAGCGCTCTGGAAGCGGTCGCCAGGGCTCTTCTCGGTGGCCTTCTCGCACAGCTGATCGATTGCGGTGTCCACGTCCACGAACGTGCTGGGATCGGGCACTCTCTGGGTCTGATGCAGTGCCAGCACGTCGTCAGCGCTATCGGCGCGGAACGGTACGTGCCCGGTGAGCATCTCGAACAACAGGATCCCCGCGCTGTACAGGTCGCTGCGGGGATCGGGCACGCGGTCCAAGGCCTGTTCAGGTGCCAGGTACGCTGCGGTTCCCAGCAGCATCGAGGCCCGATGATCTCCCGCCTCGATGGCGCGCGCGAGGCCGAAGTCGGTGACCTTGATGTCCCCCCGGTCGGCGAGCAGCACGTTCTCGGGCTTGATGTCGCCGTGTACGAAGCCGGCCGAATGTGCCGCCTGCAGTCCCTTGAGAACCGAGGTCAGCACGTCCAGCGCACGGGCGACAGGAAGCCGCCCGCCCCAGGTCAGTTCCTGGCGCAGAGTCCGCCCGGGGACGTACTCCATGACCAGGTACACCGCGTCTGCCGAACGCCCGCGGTCGTACACGGCCACCACGTGTGAGTCGGAGAGGCGGGCTGCAGCGCGTGCCTCGGTCACGAACCGCTCGGTGAATCCCGGTTCGTAGACCAGGTCGTCGTTCATGACCTTGACCGCTACTACCCGTTCGAGGCGGGAGTCGAACCCCTGGTAGACCGTGCCCATGCCACCGGTGGCGACGACCTTGTCGATGCGGTATCGCGCGTCGAGCACGCGGCCGCAGAGGTCGGAGGTGGTGCGCACCTAATGAGTGTACGTTCGACCCCGGTATCGGGATTCGCAATGGGCGTACATGATGAGGTCATGGCCAATCAGCGCAGCGACATCGCCATGTCCGACGAAGAGGTTCAGGAGTTCCTCGCTGGCGGCGGGAACATCCAGTTGGCTCTCTATGGCCCCGACGGTTATCCGGACATAACTCCCATGTGGTTCGTGGTCGACGAGGGTGCGATCTGGATGCGGACGTACGCCCGCAGCCAGAAGGTGATCAACGCCGAACGCGACCCCCGGTGTTGTCTGGTGCTGGAGCGCGGGGATCGCTACCTGGAGCTTCGCGGTGTCCAGGTGACAGGTGACCTGCAGATCAGCAAAGACGTCGACCGGATCTGCTGGGTGGCCGCCCGGCTGATGGTCAAGTACGAGGGCGTCGACCCCGAGCACATCCCCGCACTGGAGTCGGCCTACCGGCAGAAGGCCCCGAAACAGGTGGCCCTGAGTCTGCCGCTGGAGCGGATCGTCTCCTGGGACCACGGGAAGCTGGCCTGAGTCGATGGTCTACCTGGTTGTACTGGTTGGGATCTTCCTGGCCAGCGCATGGTTGGAGATCGTGGTCAAGACCCGTGTGTTCCGGCGGTGGCGGCGATTGTCGCTCACCCTTGTGTTCACGATCGTGCCTCTGGTGATTTGGGACTGGTACGCCATTTCGCGTGAGCACTGGCATTTCCATGGCATGACCGGGGTCAATTTGGGGATCCTGCCGGTGGAGGAGTTGTTGTTCTTCATCGTGGTGCCCATCGCGGGCATCCTCAGCCTTGAGGCCGTCCGAGCTGTCAGGCGCTGGCCGGCCGGTGATGAGCAGCCATGACCTATACCCAGATCGCGGTGATGGCCGTTGTCCTCGCTTTGGCCCTTGACCTGCTGCTGCGCACCCGCTTGGTGACCAGGAAGGTCTTCTGGGTCTCCTACGCGATCATCGTCTTCTTCCAGTTGCTCTCCAACGGTGTGCTCACCGGCAGTGGGACCGTTCACTATGACGGGGAGGTGATCATCGGTTCCTCGAGTCCCGAGGGATCCCGCCCGCCGTTCATCGGTGACGGCCGCCTGGCGTACGCGCCGGTGGAGGATCTGCTCTTCGGGTTCGCGATGGTGCTCTGGTCGCAGGCCTTGTGGATCTGGTTCGGCAGACGAGGTGTCCAGCGCGAGCCGGTGTCCGGGCCCCCGGTGTGGGAGCGGGAGCGCCCAAACTCGGGGCGGGCATTCGGCTAGCGTCGTGCGCGCACTGCTCGGAACGCTGCGGGACCGGCCACAGCCAGGCGTCGTGACATGGGAACACTGGCCCGCTTGGTGAACACGTCGTAGTTGTTGGCCTCTACCTCGTCCACGATCCCGCAGTAGAGGTCGCTTGCCGCTTCGATGCATGGCTGGGATGAGGGCGCCAGCATCGCGATCCCCGGATTGGCGCGCGCCTGGAGCATCTTCACCCGCCCGATCTGCTCGGCCAGTGCCTCGCGCCAATTGTCGTCCACGCGCCGTGCCCTCACATCAGCCGCGGTGACGCCGTGCGCAGCGAGTTCGTCCAGGGGCAGGTAGATGCGGCCCCGCTGGAGATCCTCGCCGACGTCGCGGATGAAGTTCGCCAGCTGGAAGGCGATACCCAGGTCGCGGGCGTGATCGTAGGCGCGTTTGCTGCGTGGTTCCAGCACGGGCACCATCTGCAGCCCGATCACGGCCGCCGAACCGTAGACGTACTCGGACAAAGCCTCATAAGTCTCGTACTGCTCGACGGTCAAGTCCATCCGCATGGAGTGGAAGAAGGCCTCGAAGTGGTCGGGCGGTATCGACCAGCGGGTCGCAGTGTCCACCGCCGCGGCCGCGATCGGATCGTCACTGTGGCCCCGGGTCAGATCCGCCATGAACGTTTGTGACCAACTGGCCAGGGCGTCCGCGCGCTGGACCGGCGTGAACGAGGGGTCGATCTCATCGACGATCTCATCGGCGTAGCGGGCCAGGCCGTACAGGGCGTGCACAAACGGTCGCTTCGCAGCGGGCAGCAATCGGGTGGCGAGGAAGTAGGTCTTACCGTGCTGGGCGTTCAGCGTGCGGCAGCGCAGATAGGACCGTTGCAGGCGTGGTTCGGTGATACCTGCCGCCGTCAACTCGCGCATCGACATACGGCTATTGTGACCGTGCCCGTTTCGTGGCCCAACGGGCAGTCCCGCGAAGAACCCTTCGTGACAGGATTGCGCTTGACGCCGCTGCGTCTGTAGCGAGGATGACCGCGTGGGAGGCACACATGACGGAGGTGACCGACGCTGGGCGTCAGCACTCCTTCTTCGTGCACTACGTCGTGGTTGGACTCGTGGGCTCGATCATCGTGGCCATCGGAGCCCTGGGCGTAGGCTGGCTGCCGGTCAACACCTCCCTGTACGGCAACCCTGTTGTGATGGCCCTTCGCACTCCCGGGGCTGGGGTTGCCCTGGCCCGGTTCTGCGTGATCGTCGGCATGGCTCTGATCCTGCAGGCGTGGCTGGTCCTGGGCTATGACGTCCTGCGCGGGCGGGTCAAGGACCTGTCTGCGCTCTGGTGGACCCTCTTCGCCTGGTCGGCGCCTCTACTACTTACGCCACCGCTCTTCAGTCGGGATGCCTACGCCTACTTCACGCAGGGCAAGCTGCTGATTCAGGGTTTGAGCCCCTACGACGTCGGGGTGGCCGCAGAGTCGGGCTGGTTCAATGACGGCGCGGACCCCTTGTGGGCAGAGTCACCCACGCCATACGGCCCGCTCTTCCTGCTCATCGAAAGGGGTGTGGCGCAGTTTGTCGGCCCGCACCCGGTGTGGGCAGCCATTGCGTTTCGGCTGTGGGCGATGCTGGCGGTGGCGATTCTCGCGGTCGCGGTGCCTGCCCTGGCCGCCCGCCACGGGATCAGTCAGCCCAAGGCGCTGTGGCTGGCGGTACTCAACCCACTGGTCATCATGCATTTCGTCGCAGGAGCGCACAACGATGCGCTCATGGCCGCGGCGGTCGTGGTCGGCCTGCTCTGGGCGGTCGACTACCACCCGATAGCCGGGACCCTGGCGTTGTCGGCTGGAATCGCGGTCAAACCGATAGCCCTTGTGGCGCTGCCGTTCATCGGTCTCATCTGGGCGGGGGTCAATGCCGGGTGGTGGCAGCGGATCCGAAAGTGGCTGATCACGGGGGTGATCTCAGCGGTCGTCGTAGTGGGTTTGGGAGTCCTCTCGGGAACCGGGCTGGGGTGGGTGGCTGCCCTGTCCACGCCGGGTGCCATCCGGACCTGGCTCTCGCCACCGACTGCCGCGGGGATGATCGTGGGCGGGCTTGTGCGAGCGGTCGGTCTGGGCGATCACGTGGATCTTGCCGTCGCGGTCTTCCGAGGGGTGGCCACGTTGGCGGCCGTAGTCATATTGGCACTGCTGGTTCTGCGGCCCAAAGGTCGGTCGGCACTGCGCGGGGCGGGCCTTGCGTTGCTGGTGGTGGTGGTTCTCGGTCCCGTGGTCCAGCCGTGGTACCTGCTGTGGTCGTTGCCGCTGCTGGCGGCCGCCGGCCTCGCTGCCCGCTGGTTGCATGCGACCCTGTTGCTGACCGCTGTGCTGACGCTGCACGGCGTGGCGGGTACGAGCGCGACCAGTGATGCGCTGTTCGAGTTCGGTGACGGCCTGGGACTGGTGGTCGTGGCCGGTCTGCTGGCTCTCATCGTGTGGGCTTCGCCGCGTGAACGGGTCTTGCTTCTCGGTGATGCAGATGATCCAGGACTACTTCCGGTCGACCGGCCGGCCCAGGCCCGCTTCGATCAAATGATCATGCAGCGCTGAATCAACGCCACGCCGCGGACCGGTAGTCAGGGTCCGGCCCAGTGATCCGCTCGGCGGCCAGCCGACCGCTCACCAGAACCATCGGTACCCCGACGCCTGGCTGGGTTCCGGAACCGGTGAACACGACGTTGCGCCCCCAGTGGTTGGCTGAGCGGAATGGCCCGGTCTGGAACAGCGAGTGGGCAGCGCTGAACGGCGCGCCCGCCTCCATGCCCCGTGCTTGCCAGTCGGCCGGGTCGGTGATGTTCTCGACTTCAATGGCGTCCGAGAAGCCCACGTAGCCACGCCGCTCCAGGGTTTCCAGCGCGCGCTCCCGGAATCCCGGGTTCGGCCACTGGACGTGCCCGCGGGTGTTGGGGGTTATGAACAGCACGTAATAGCTCTGTTTGCCCGCAGGGGCCAGCGAGGGATCCGTGTGGCTCGGGTTGGTGACCAGGAAACTCGGGTCGGTCATGAGTCCGCCGGAGAGCACCTCGTCGAAGGAGGTCCGCCAGGCCTTCCCGAAGTGGATGTTGTGGTGGGCGATCTTGGAGTAGGTGGCTGAGGAGCCGGCCAGCATCAGCCAGCAACTCGGGGAGTAGTCCAAACGCTCGAGGCGGGGTTTGTGCTGGCCGAGCAGATCCCGGTAGGCAACAGGGAGGTCGGGATTGAGTACTACCGCATCCGCGGGGAAGCGATCCCCATCGGTGGTGATCACCGCGGTGGCCCGGTCGCCAACCGTCTCCACGGACTCGACGGTGGCCCCGTAGTGAATCGTCACGCCGTGCTTGACTGCGGCATCGGCCATGGCGACCGGCAAGGCGTGCATGCCGCCGCGGGGGAGATAGACCCCGGCCACGGAGTCCATGTAGGAGATCACCGAATAGAGGGCCAGCGCCTTATAGGGCGACAGGCCGGCGTACATGGCCTGGAATGAGAAGAGCCGTTGAGTGCGCGGGTCCTTGAGGAATGAGTTGACCTTGGGCTGCAGACGGCCGAAACCGCCACGGGCGATCAGGCGGGGCAGGTTAGCCGTGACCAGGTCCAGTGGGCTGTCGATGTTGCGGTCGATGAAGTCGCGGATCTCCAAGCGGTACATGGTGGCCACGTAGTCGACGAACCTCCGGTACCCAGCCGCCTCGGCGGCGCCGAGATTGGCCTCGATCTCGGCCGCCATGCGCTCAGGGTCCGCGAAGACGTCCAAGGTGGAACCGTCCGGGTAGAACGCGCGGTAGGCCGGGTCCAGGGGCACCAGGTCCAGCCAGTCCCGGTAGTCCTCACCGAGCGCCCGGAACGCGTCGTCGATCAGGTCGGGCATCGTCAGCACGGTGGGCCCGGTGTCGAAGGAGAAACCCTGCATCTCCAGGCGTCCGGCTCGGCCCCCGGGCCGGTCCTCGCGTTCCAGGACGACGACTTCGCGACCGGCCCCCGCGAGCCTCATCGCCGCAGACAATCCGGCCAAGCCGGCACCCACGACCACGACCCGTTGGGTCGCCCCTTGCACGGTGAACATCAGGCCGTCCTCCTTGTCGCCAGCACGGTGAGCCGTTCGAAAGCTGCACGGGTCGCGGCATCGGGGTCGATGGCAGCGATCGCCTGTTGACACTGTTCGAAACGTTCATCGATCATGGTCTCGACCGCGGCCTGTGCGCCGGTATCGGTGATCACCTGCCGCAGGGTCTCGACCATTTGCGGGGTTATGGCCGGGTCGCCGAGATGCCTGCGCAACATGTCCTGCGAAATGGCATCGGCGTTGTGCCAGGCGATGGCCACCAGCGCGGTGCGCTTACCCTCTCGCAGGTCATCCCCAGCCGGTTTGCCGGTTTCCTTGGGGTCACCGAAGACACCCAGCAGATCGTCGCGCAGTTGGAACGCCTCGCCCAGCGGGATTCCGAATGCGGACAGGGCCTCCAGGTGGGCGGAATCGGCACCCGCGGCGGCCGCGCCGATGTGCAGCGGTCGTTCGACGGTGTACTTGGCCGACTTGTAGCGCGCGACGGTCAGGGCGCTGTCGAGGTCGTACTGGCCGCGCACCTGCTCGAGTAGATCGAGGTACTGTCCGGCCATCAGTTCGGTGCGCATCTCATCGAAGATGGGTTTAGCCCCCCGCAGTGCCTGCTCATCCAGGCCGCTGGATGTGAGCATCTCGTCCGACCAGCTCAAGCACAAGTCCCCGAGCAGGATCGCAGAACCCACACCGAAGTCCTCCGAAGAGCCCAGGTACCCGTTCGAGCGGTGCATGCTGGCCAACCGGCGGTGTGCTGCTGGCTTGCCACGGCGTGTGTCGGAACCGTCCATCACGTCGTCGTGGATCAAAGCACACGCCTGCAGGAACTCCAAGGCGGCCGCCGCGTGCATGATGGGTCCGTCCGCGGGGCCGCCAGCGCTGCGCCAGCCCCAATAGGCGAATGTGGGACGCAGGCGCTTCCCCCCCTGGAGTAGATCCTCAAGGGTGTCCAGCAGCGGCAGCAGGTCGGGGCTGATCGAAGTCAGCACATCGACCTGTCCGCGCACGAACTCGTCGATGATCCCGGCGAACGTTGCGCGCAGATCGCGCAACTGCGCGTCGATCCCGGTGGTGGTTGGGCCCATAACCTCAAATCTACGGCCCTATCGTTGCTGCGGCATCTGCCGCGTCGCCGCCAGGGCAAATGCCCCGCGTCAGTGTGTTGGACCAACCGCCTAGAATCCGACCCATGCCCCGATCCACCGTGCGTGAGCGCATAGATGCTGGTGGAGCCTCGTTCTCGTTCGAGTTCTTCCCGCCGAAGACCCCCGATGGCACCCGTCACCTCTGGGATGCGATCCGGCGCCTCGAACCGCTCAACCCGACTCTGGTGTCCGTGACCTACGGTGCCGGCGGGACGACGCGTGACCGGACTGTGGCCATCACCCAGCAGATCGCCCACGAGACGACCTTGACGCCTATGGGTCACTTGACCTGTGTGGGTTCCACTGTGTCCGAGTTGCGTGCAGTGGTCGCCGCGTATGCCGACGCGGGCGTGCACCACGTGCTGGCCCTGCGCGGTGATCCCCCCGGTGGGCCGCAGGCGCAATGGACCCCGACAGCCGGTGGTCTGCAGCACGCCGACGAACTCGTCGAACTCGTCGAACGGCTCGGACGGTTCAGTGTCGGGGTCGCGGCATTTCCCGACGTCCACCCGAGTTCGCCGTCCCTGGACTTCGACGTCCAGGTACTCAAGGGCAAGCAGGACCGCGGTGCGGATTTCGCGATGACGCAGTTCTTCTTCGACGTGGACTCGTACCTGCGACTCGTGGAACGGGCCACCGCGGCAGGTGTGACGATACCGATCATCCCGGGGATCATGCCGGTCACGAACGTCGGGCAGCTGCAGCGGTTCGCGATGCTTTCAGGAACCTCGCTGCCGCTGGAGTTGACTGAGCAGTTCGAGGCTATCGCCGATGATCCGGAGGCGGTGGTCGAACTCGGGGTGGAGGTCGCAGCGCAGATGTGTTCACGGCTGCTGTCGGAAGGCGCGCCTGGCCTGCATTTCTACACGCTGAACCGCTCGTTCTCGACGTTGCGGGTTTACCGGGACCTAGGCTTGACGGTGTGACGCGCAGCGAATACTTCGAGCGCTGGGCTGGCCTGCACGGCGGGCTGGATCCGCGTACCTCAATCCCGGTTCAGACCTGGCTGACGGTCACGTACGGCTTGGCCAAACCGCTTGCGGTGTTGCGGCTGTCTCCCAACGCAGTGACGATCCTGGGCATGTTCGTGGCCTTGAGCGTGCCGTATCTGTCCTACCGGCAGTGGTACTTGGCCGCCGGGCTCGTGGCGCTCGTCGCGGGCATCGTGGACAATCTCGACGGCGCGGTCGCGATCATGACCGGGAAGTCCTCGGACTTCGGCTACGTCCTCGACAGCGTTGTTGACCGGGTGGGGGACATGGCCTTGCTGGTCGCCCTCGGTTTGGCTGCCAGTAACCCCTGGCCCGCCGTGGCGGCCGCGCTGTTCTCATTCCTGCAGGAATATGCCCGCGCCCGGGCGGGGGCGGTCGGTTTCACCGAGATCGGCGTCATCAGCATGTCGGAACGCCCGACCCGGGTGCTCATCGCCGGGATGTTCCTGATCGCCACCGCTGCCGCCGGAACCCTGTGGGCGCAGATCGGCGGCTGGGTCGCACTGGTTGTAGCCGTCGTCGGGTTCGCACAGGTGATGCGCATGACCTACAGCAGGCTCGACGATCGCGAACCCGCCCCCTAAGCCCGGCCGATCTCGTCCGCCACGATCTCTGCACCCATGCCAACCAGGGGAAGCCCGCCGCCGGGATGCGCTGACCCACCCACCAGGAAGAGTCCAGGCACGGGGCTGCGGTTCGACGGTCTAAGCGCGGTCGAGGTGCGGCCGTTGCTCGACAGCCCGTAGATGCTCCCGCCAGGTGATGCAGTGGCGTTCTGCAGGTTCTCCGGTGTTCGAATCTCTCGCCACAGGAGTCTGTTGCGCACGTCGACCCCGCGATTCGCCAGGACCTCGAGCACGTGATCGGCGTACCTCTCGCCCTCGATGGCCCAGTCGAGCGCGGGGGGCTGCTGGGTCGGGGCGTTGATCAGGATGAACCACGACTCGTGGCCCTCGGGGCGCATCAGCGGGTCGTCGGGCACGCAGGCGTAGATGGTGGGGTCGGGCACTGGACGAGGGTTCTTGTTGAAGAGTGCGTCGAACTCGGCGTCGTAGTCCTTGGGGAACCACACGTTGTGATGGCGGATCCCCGGTGTCGACCCGCGCAAAGCCAGCAGCAGGACGAACCCGCTGAAGGACGGTTGCATCCGTGACAGTCGCCGCAGCGGAGAACGGGTCCGGTGGTCATCCAGCATTTCTGCGTAGACAGTGCGGGTGTCGGCGTCGGCGACCACGACGTCTGCCGGTACGTGTCCGGCGTCCGTCACTACGCCCGTGACACCGGACTCCTCGCTGGTGATGCGCTGTACTCGGGTTCCGAAGCGGAAGGTGACTCCGCGCTGCTCACAGCGCGCGTGAAGGGCTTCGGCCAGGACGTGCAAACCCCCCGCGATGTGCCACACGCCGAAGGTCTGTTCGACGAACGGGATCGTGACCAATGCCGCCGGACAGCGACGCGGGTCCGAACCGGTGTACGTGGCGTAGCGATCCAGGATCATTCGCGCTCGCGGGTCCTGCAGCGTGGCGTTGCCTAGTTGGCGCATGGTCTGCCACGGCGCGACAGTGCGCAGGCTGTTGGCTGAGCGCGCCAGGGGCAGCAGGTCGCGGTACCCGTCGAGAGAGCGACCGAGGATGTCCTTACGCGTGAGACCCCAGATGTCACCGGCGCGTTTCAGCAGCGCCCGCCACTCGTGTTCAGTGTCCCCGCCGAGTGCAGCCTGCATGGCAGCGGCACAGGCACCCACCCCGGCGCCCGGCATTGTGACGGTGGTGCCGTCGGTGAAGTGGTAGGCGAACGCTGGTTCGACCTCGACCAGATCCACCGACTCCTCGAGGCTGCGGCCGGTCTTGAGGAACAGGTCGCGGTAGACGGCCGGCAAGGTCAGGGTGCTGGGGCCCAGATCGAAGCGGAAGCCGTCGCGCTGCAGGCCTGCGTTCTTACCCCCCGCGGCCTCGGACTGCTCGAAAACCGTGACTTCGTGGCCCTTGGTCGCCAGGCGCGCAGCTACAGCCAGTCCGCCCATGCCGGCGCCGATCACAGCCACCCTCGCCACGCACCGAGGCTATCGGCCCGGTTCAGCGATCCGAGAGGTGGAGCGGGTGGACGGCTTGGCCGCTGGTTAGAGGTTGTGGTCCTGGTTAGCGAATCCACGCGTTGTTTTGCTAACGAACCGCACAACCTCTAACGCGGGTGGGTTGAGGCGGTTGGACGGCTGCCCGCCACCGGTTGGCGAGTCTTGCCAGTGGCTACCCGGTGGATCTGGCGCACGCCTTGGGTGTGATTCGGGCCGGTTGAGTCCCGGTTAGAGGTTGTGGTCCTCGTTAGCGAATCCATGCGTGTTTCTGCTAACGAACCGCACAACCTCTAACCAACCGGGCATGGGCGACTTCGAAAGGCTTGGATGGTTCGGTGCGATCCGACGATGACCCCCTGCCCGACTACGCCTGGGCAAGTGCTGAGCCTGCCGACGTGGGTCTGAGCCTGGGCGCGTGGGCCGAGGACCTGGCCGAGTTGATCCCCGGGCCGGACGTCGAGGACCTGCCCGACGCGCCTCGCGAGGCGTCCGCTGACCTCGTGGCTGTGTCTCATCCGCGGATCCGGGTGCTTGGGGCCTACTGGCACGAAGGTTGGCCGCACGCAGTGCCCGGCGCCTGGCTGCGTCCCGAGGCCTTCAGCAGGTTGTTACAAGCCGTTGCGGCTCTGCCCGCGCCCTTCGGTCTGGCGGTGTGGGACGCATGGCGCGACCCACGTCTGCAGGCCGCGCTGCACGACCGGGTGTACCAGGACACCACGCTCGCCCCCGGCTTCGTGGCCTACCCCGATCGCGACCCCCGCCGTTGCCCGCCGCACGCCACTGGCGCGACCGTGGACCTCACCTTGACCTGGCGCGGTCATGCATTGTCGCTGGGCACGCGGTTCGACGCCTTCGTGCCCGAGGCTGCGGCAGCCGCTCTGGAACCGGACGGGCCGCAACCGGCCACGCAACTGCGCCGGCTGCTGGCACAAGTCATGGCCGGGGCGGGTTTCGTGCAACACCCTCAGGAGTGGTGGCACTGGGAGTTCGGAACCCGGTACTGGGCCGCGACGACTGGTCATCCCGTGCGGTTCGGCCGTGCGGTCTTGCCCTAGTTCAACGCGCGCCCCCGCCATGTGATCATGCCGCGTCGGTGGGTTACCACCGAACGTGCGTAGAGCCCGGCCAGAGCGAGCACTGAGAGCGGGTGGGCCAACGTGTCCAGCGGTCGCTGCTGCGTGCGCTGGGACACGGCCAATCGCCCGATCACGGCCGCTGCGTAACCCAGCAGGCCGGCCCGTCGCAGGTGGGGACTGCTCAGTGCCGCGAGCGGTGGCCACACATACATGAACAACAACAACGCGACCGTAGAGGGGCCAAATGCGTCGTGCAACGACTTCGTGTACCCGTCGATCAATTCGGCGTCATCGGTGTACATCCGACATGCGGCGATCCGGGTCCCGTCAGCCATCGCCACGCGGAAGCCGGCCTGTTTGAACCGCCGCACCAGCTCAAGGTCTTCGAGGACCGCGTCCCGCACGCCAGCGTGTCCGCCGGCAGCAAAGTAGGCATCACGGCGGGCGACCAAGAACTGCCCGTTGCCGGCCGAAAGCAGTGGATGCGAGGACGTCTCCGAGATCCGCAGCGGCAAGAACGTCAGCCACGACCATTGCAGTAGCGGCTGGACCAGACGCTGAAGCGGCCCGCTGATCAACTGCCGCGGGTAGGGGCACACCAGATCCAACTCGTCCAGCAGCCCAGCAGCGGCAATGGCGGCCTGGGGCTCCAGCTCCACATCCGCATCGATGAAGACCAGCACGTCGCCGGTTGCTGCCTCGGCCAGGCGCTGACAGGCCCAGGGTTTTCCGTACCACCCGGCCGGCGGCTCTTCGCTTGAGCTGATGACGTCAAGTCCGACCGCGCGTACCAGCTCCGCTGTGCCGTCGTCGGAATTGTCGTCCAGCACAAGAATCTGTGTCACGCCTTCCAGCCGCTGCAAGCTGCTCAGCGTGGGACCGATCCGTCCCGCCTCATTGCGTGCAGGTACCAGCACGCTGATGTGTTGGCTGTCGCTCGCGACCTTGTGCGGACGGCGCAGATGGCGAAGGTTAACCAGGCTCAGTGCGGTCGCTGCGACACACAGGCCGGCGGCAACCCCTGTTGCCAACTGGAGCGGCTTCACCGTTCCCGCCACCACTTCAGCGCCGATGGCACACCCAGGATCGCCATCCCGAGTCCGCCCACAACTGCCACCCCGGGGCGATCCAGGAACACAGCGTTTGCGATCACCCCGCCGATCCACATCCACCCGTAGAGGATCAAAGGCACGCCGAGATCCACTTCAGGGTTGGGCAAGCGGTTGAGCAGCCACATCAGAATGAGCGTTCCCACCAGCCAGCCGAGGTAGTTCTGCACGGGGATTCCTGGAATGCCCGGCAGGGCCGGTTGTGTGCGCTCCCAGATCCAGTAGCCCTCATTGACCATTTGCGGGTCGAGGAAGAAGTCCCAGGTAGTGAGCCCGACCGCCCCCAGAAGTACGGCCCAGCGCTTGCTCACCCATCGCGCCAGGACCAGGCAGGGGTAGGCCATCATCAGCCAGGCAAGCGGCACGATCACGGGAACGCCGAGGAACTGCGGCTGTAGTTCGTCGCTATAGGAGTACGGGCCGAAGGGGATGTCGGTCGTGTGACCGAGCACTTCGATGGCCAGGCCGAAGCCCACGCTGATAACTGCGAAACGGACGGTCCACCCGGCCCCGAATTGTTGGTACGCGTGGCTCAGACTCGCAGCCGTGAACAGTACGACCACCGCGGATGTGACTAGCTGCCTTTGACCAGCTGGGACCAAGATCCAGATGATCTGGGCCAGGATGCTCGCGGCCACCAGAACTAGTGGCAGCCAGCGGCGGTCGGTGCGAACAGACCGGGTTACCAAGGGACGCGCCCCTCGACGCTCGTCACCGCGAATCTGGCGAACAGTTCCTCGGAGTACCACTGCCGACGGTGGGTCTGGTCGATCACCTGGCGGTGCACATCGGTTCCGTACGCGAATTGCTTGAGATCCGCTGCGGAGTCCCAAACGCTGAACGTGCCTTGCAGCCCGATGGGTGCTTCCCCGATCCCGATCCGGAAGCGCAAGCCGGGGCAGTCGTCCATGATCTGCGCGACAGCCGGGACCGCGCCCTGGAACTCGCGCCACCGTTGTGGTCGGACCCGGGCACGTGTCACGGCTGCCACGGGTCCCTGCCACCGGCGCAGTTCTGGATCGGCCAGGAATGGCTCCCGGCCGGACCACTGGCCATGGCTGGCAATGGTGGCCAGTTGGAAGCGTGTGTGCGAGGTGGCCAGACGGTTCCATCTGTCAAGCGTGGGCGCCAGTGCCCGGTCATCATCGGTCCAACAGGTCAGCAGTGCCCACTGGCGCAGATCTGCGTCGGCTGCGGTGAAGCGCCTGCCCGCGCCGGTTCCGAGCGACTTGTGGAACGTGAGTCCTGGGAGTCCTTTGAGCGCGCGAGGATCAGCCGCCATCCTCCAGAACGCCCGGCCAACGGCGGAGGTGCGCACGGTCCAGACATCGAGCACAACGCTCATTCCGCGGGCGCCTCGCCGACCTCGCCGGCGTTTCCGGCGGTCAATCGCAGGATCTCGTCGTAACTGGTGCTGAAGACGAACTGGGGATGCCCGGCGCTGGCCCACACCTCCCGCTGGCGCGACAACGTCACATCCACAAGTGTCGGGATCGGTCGCGGATGCCCCAAGGGTGAGACGCCACCTATGGGCTGTCCGGTGTGCAGTCGCACGAACGAAGCATCGGCCCGGTTGACCTTCCGGCTGTCGGTCAACGCCGCCAGCTTCAGCAGATCGGCCCGGTGGGCCCCGGAGATGATCACCAGCAGTGGCTCACCATCGGCTTCGAAGATCAGCGAGTTCGCGATGGCTGACTTCTCAATACCCAGCGCCTGAGCCGCAGAGGCCGCCGTTGCTGCTGAGTCGGGCAGTTGCCGCACTCGGTCGCGCACTCCGAGATCGGCCAGCGCGCCTTGCACCTTGCGCACACCGCCCGGCATCCCGTCCATGTGTTCACCCTATTGTCTGCCTTCGGTGTCGCTCCTCGACTCGCCAATCTTCACCTGGTCTCGGTGTTCGGGTGTGCCCGGCGTCCTGGTCTCGGTGTTCGGGTGTGCCCCGGCGTCCTGGTTAGAGGTTGTGCTGTTGGTTAGCGAATCCACGCGTTGTTTCGCTAACCAACAGCACAACCTCTAACGCGGGCAGGTTCGGGGTCGGGCGGGCAGGTTCGGGGTCGGGCGGGCAGGTTCGGGGTCGGGCGGGCAGGTTCGGGGCAGCCCGCAGCCCCTCGAACCACGGTCGCGCTGTAGGTTGCCGACGTGACCCGCTTCTTTGTGCGCGCCTATTCGTTTCCGCAGGTGATCGAGGTGGTGGCGGAGCAGGCGGAGGCGGCCGGTTGGGACGGGTTGATGCTGCAGGACAGTCAGAACCTGTCGCCGGATGTGGTGGTGGCCATGACTATGGCTGCACGTGCGACGGACACGCTGGCCGTCGGCACGGCGGTGACGAATCTGGTGACCCGCAACCCGGCCGTGGTGGCCGGTGCCTTCGCAACCTTGGACATGATCAGCGACGGCCGCGCGATCCTCGGGGTCGCGCGCGGCGATACGGCCTTGCACTTGATCGGCGAGCGCCCACCGCACCTGGAGGAATTCGCCACCTTGGTCGGGCACACACGTGCCTATCTGCGCGGCGACAACGTGGAGTTCGGTGAGGTGTCAAGCCGGGTCGCGTGGTTGGAGCAGCCGGCTCAAGTGCCCATCAATGTTTTCGCCTCAGGACCGAAGAACCTCGCTCTGGCCGCCCGCGTGGGGGACATGGTCACGATGTCCCTGGGTGCCGAACCTGAGCAGATCGCGTGGGGTCTTGAGCAGGTGCGCGCGGTGGACCCTGAGGTGCCCGTCGGTGCGCTGATCGTGGCCGCTGCTGGGATGAACCGAACTGACCTCCGTGAGTATGTTCGCGGCAACGCCAGTATCTCGACGCACTTCCGGCGAGGAGCCGAGGACGTTCTCAATGCGGCGGACCGCAAGGTGGTAGAGGCCGTCGACCATGACTACGAGTTGTACGGGCATTCGGCGCATTCGTCGCAGCAGGCCAGGGATCTTCCCCAGGACTTCATCGACAGGTTCTGTGTCATCGGCGAGCCGGACGAGTGCGTCGAGCGGTTGCGAGAACTCGTCGGCTTAGGTCTGGACCATGTGATCATTCTGGGTGGGGGTCTGGACGCTGACCCGCAGTTGCGCCTGCAGATGGACACCCGGTTCGGTCGTGAGGTCATCAGCCACCTACGGTGACACTGGCCGCGGTCAATCGGTTAGTCGCAACCGCTCGATCACCGAGCGCACCTGCGCGGCGGGGATCTTCAGGACGCGGCGGTCGTAGGTGAGCAGGCCGTTGGTCTCGTCCTCCACGTCCGACAACTGCGTGTAAACCGTGGCGGACAGCCCTGCCGGGATCGCAGGGATGATCTGATCGGTGTGCAGTGTTCTGAACGCCTCTGCGAGTTGCGCTGCGGAGTCGTAGCGGCGGTAGCCGAACTCATCGGGACTGACGCTGTGGTCGGCCAGGCGCCAGCTGTACCCGCCGTACTCGCTGAGTGCAAGGACGCGGGAGTCGCGGCGCCGGGGTGTCCGGAATGGGCGGAAGTAGATGTGCAGGCTCTGCACGTCGCCACCGCCCTGGTCATGCCAGCCACTTGCATGGTCCACCGGTCGGCTCGGGTCAAGGCGGCTGACGAGCCGGGCAACGTCGTTCGCGTCGAACTGCCCCCAGCCCTCGTTGAAGGGGACCCACACGGCGACGCTGGTGGCGTTGTGCAGCAACTCGATCATCGTTTGCAGTTCGTCCAGCCACTGTTGACGAGCTTGCACATCGCCGCGCGCGAACAGGCGGTGGTGCCGGTCGTTGAAGGTCAGGGGTGTGACAGCGGGCACCTCCACCACGCGTCGCCGATAGGTGCCGCCCCCGTTGACCATGTCCTGCCAGACCAGCATCCCGATCCGGTCGCAGTGGTAGTACCAACGCAGCGGCTCCACCTTGATGTGCTTTCGAAGCATGGTGAAGCCGAGGTCCTTCATGGTGGCGATGTCGTAGACCAGCGCGTCGTCATGCGGTGCGGTGTACAGGCCGTCGGACCAGTAGCCCTGATCCAAGTACGCCTGCGTGGAAATACGGCTTGCCGTTGAGCAAGAAGCGAGGGGTCCCGCCGCCATCGGCTCCGACGGCGAACGTGCGCAGACCCACGTAACTGAAGACGCGGTCGACGCCTGCGCGCACCTCGAGGTCGTACAGGAAGGGGTCCTGCGGTGACCAGAGGTGCGGGTTTTCAAGATCGACTCGCAGGGGCTGGCCAGATAGACCCTTGAGTGAACGGATCAAGCCGTCCGGTGTACTGATGTCCACCTCGACTTCGGCAGGCTCACCGGTGACGTACACCGTGATCGTGAAGCCGGTCAGATCGGGGTCGAGGTGCAACGACTCAACATGTTGCTCGGCGACGACCTCCAACCAGACGGTCTGCCAGATCCCGGACTGTCCGGTGTACCAGATGCCGCCGGGCTGCAGTCTCTGTTTTCCCCGCGTGCCGGCGCCGGTGTCCGTGGGGTCGGTTACGACCACGTGCAGCCAGTTCTCCCCGGCTTGTACGGTGTCGGTGATGTCGAAGGTGAATGGGAGGTAGCCTTCCGTGTGCTCGCCGACGACGGTCCCGTTCACGCTGACCCGGCACCATTGGTCCACTGCGCCGAAATGCAACAGCAGGCGTTTGCCGTCCAAGTCCTCTGGCCTGCTGAAGGGCCGTCGGTAGTGCAGGTGTTCCCCCGGCTGCAGTTGTCTGCCCACCCCGGACAGCAGCGACTCGGGGGAGAAGGGCACCACGATGCGACCGTCCCAGTCCGTCGGTTCACGATCACTGATACGGAACGCGTAGGCCCAGGGGCCGTTGAGACTGGTGTGCTCTGCGCGACGCAACTGCGGACGGGGGTGTTCGGGCAGCGGGTTGTCCGCATCCAGCGTCTCGCCCCAGATGGTGAGCAGGGCCGTGTGCGCCGGCTTCACGGCTGTTGGCGTGCTTTTAGTGCGCGGACTGGGATGACGATCAGCACGATGACGATGGCGGCGGCGACGAACACTGCTGGCGTGGGGACCTGTTTGAGTTGCCCGAGGTCCTCGTAGTACTCATCGGCGCTGGAGATCACCGCGGCACCGATGAACGGGCCGATGACCATGGGGATGAGCACCATCGCGATCATCCGAAGGCCCTGCACCATGCCTACTCGGTCCGGCGGGGAGTAGTCGCGGATCGCCGCGCCGATGACCGCCATGTTCAGCATGAACCCGGACATCATGACCAGGCCGGCCAGGATGACTGGGACCAGTCCGCGTGCGAACACCATCAGCAACAGCCCGACGAGGTAGATTCCCGCCGCCGGAAGCATGAAGTTGACCTTGCCGACCCGATCGATGATCCGTCCTCCCAGCACGCTGACCACCGCCGCACCCACGAGCACGACGGCCAGGACCAAGGCGTACGCCTCGATCTGCAGGTAGCGCTGGATATAGATGATCAGATACGGCAGGAACACCTGGGTGGAGATCCCCAGGATGGCGAAGGCCGCGAGAGTCAAGTAGAGCGGCGGGTTCTCCCGGATGGCGTCCGGACGCAGACCGTGGACGATCGCGCGCCAGAGGCTCTCAGGCTGGCGAGGTTCACCGGGCACGTCGCGGATCAGCACCAACGCGACGAGTCCGGCGACGATCATGATCGCCCCGGTTACCAGGAAGAACAACTGCCAGTCGCCGCTCTTGGTCAGTCCGTCGAGGCCTCCGAACACGAGCAGCATCGACATCAGGGGCAGCATGGCCAAGACCGACTCGACCCGGCCACGGTTGTCAGGGGAGGTGATATCGGTGACCCAGGCGTTGAAGGCGGCGTCGTTGGCGCTGGCTCCCAGGAAGCTCATCACGCAGTCCAGCAGGATCACCGCTGTGACCGTTGCGACCACCACGCTCGCGGCCGGTACCAGGGCGGCCAGCGAATCGACCGTGATAAAGCCGAACAGCATGGTGGAGACGCCCCACAAGAGGTAACCACCGGCTATGAACACCCGGCGTTTGCCGATGCGGTCGGACAAAGGCCCGATCAGGATCGCGGCGGTCGTTGCCGACACCGCGCTGAGCGCCACCATGGTGGCGATGGCGTTGGGGTTGTCGGTGATGGTGTCGTAGACGAAGACGTTGAGGTAGAGGTTCTCCACGGTCCAGGCGATCTGCCCGACCAGGCCGATGATGATGATGCCCAGCCATGTCCGTGTGCCCAAGGCCGTTGGTCGCAGGTGGTGTTCGGTGCGCTGTGGGGTCTGCTGGACCATGGCGGTCTCCTCCGGTTCCACGAGAACCGTATCGCCGGTGGGGGCCACGTTGTGGGCGGTCGCGTCGGACGCTCACCGGTGGATGAACGCTCGGGTTATCCACAGCGAACACATGTTCGAAAATCTCTTGACGTACCCCTCTGGCAATGTTCTGCTTGGTATCGAACAAAAGTACGAAAATCAAGGGAGATGCGGTGATGAGTCGATCCTATGACCGGTCCGCCGGGGTCATCGATGTCAAGTGCGCGCAAGGGGTGGGAGCCCCTGAACAGTTCGTCTGGCGTGACCGCTTGTACCGCGTGAAACAGGTGCTGCAGCAGTGGGACCGGTGCGGGGTGTGGTGGAAGGACATAGGTACCGCGCCCAGCGGCCAGGATGTGCAGATGTGGCGGGTCGAGGCATCAGCCGGAAGGTGTGCAGCTGATGGCGTGTACGACCTGAGTTTCGATCCAGCGGCTGGCAGATGGTTCCTGCTGAGGACCTTCGACTGAAAGGGGATGGATCATGGCTGCCCTGAACTACGCAGGCAAGGATCTGCTGCGAACCGCATTGATAGCCCTCGACGACGCCTACCAGGCCGCAACCCCCTCGCAGCGTTATGTCGCTGCACACGTTGCGGCACTGCGGGCAGGAGCTGCACTGCTGGCGATCCGGGCGAAGCCCGCCCGGTCGGCGCGCATTCGCAGTGTGTGGCAGATGGTTCCGGGCATCGCCCCGGAACTCGGGGAGTGGTGTGCCTACTTCGACGCGATCGGCCGACGCCGGATCTTCGTGGAGATCGGCCGTGAGCATGTCACCCAGAGGCAGGCTGATGACCTCATGCGAGACGCCGAGGCGTTCCTGGAGCAGATCGCCGGCATTCTCGAAGTGGGCCTGCCCATACCGTCCTCCTGGCGCACGGCGGGATGATGTTCACTCACCTGCATGTCGCCTCTTTCTACTCGTTGCGCCACGGTGTCTGCTCACCGCGGGAGTTGGTGCAGCGCGCGGTGGAACTCGACCAGTCGGCGCTGGCGCTTACGGATCGTGACGGGCTTTATGGAGCGGTGCGGTTCATGCAGGCCTGCCAGGAGCAAGGGGTGTCCGGCATTCTCGGCGTAGATCTGGCCCAGCCGTCCGATGACCCAGCCCCGGCAGCGGTTCGCGCGCCTGTCCGGGGCGGCACCTGGCGTGACAGCCGTGATCCGCGGGTGGTCCTGCTGGCAAGCGGAGGCAGGGGTTGGTCAGCGCTGAGCCGGCTGGTGTCAGCGGCCCATATCGCCGGCACCCGGGGTAATCCGGTGGTCGGCTGGGATCTCCTGGAGGAGTTCGTGGCGCCCGGCGACCTGCAGGTCGTGCTCGGCCCGGATTCGGCAGTGGGCCGGGCGATCAGCCGTCACCGTTTCGATCTGGCCGAGCGCCTATTGGACAGATGGCGCCACGTTGCAGGAGACCGGATCCATGTCGGAATCGTCAACCACCGGACACCACCTCGCGCGTGGGGGGAGCAGCGGCCCGGGCCGGATCTGTCCACTGCGATGGCCCGACGGACCTGGGAGTACACCCGGGACCGGGGGATTCCGGCGGTACTCACCAACGCGGTGCGGTACTGCCATCCCCGGCAGGCGGCCACCGCCGATCTGCTCGACGCCATCCGCAGGTTGGTGCCCTTGGACAGCAGACATCTGGACCGGGAGAACTCCGGGGGGTTCCTGGCTGCCACCTCGCACATGCAGGGGATAGCTGAACAGATCGCCGGGTCGGATGCCAGCCGACTACTGGGCGTGACCAATGACCTGGGCGAACGGTGTGTGCTGGACCCGGTAGCCGACTTCGGTATCGGGGACATCCATGTCCCGGAACTGGATGTGCTGCTGTCCGGTCGGGCTCCGGCTGAACCCACCGGGCCGGTGATGGCTGGGTATGCGGCGCGCCGTCACCGGCATGAACAGCGCCGCGCGGAAGCCACCCGGGCCGACGTTCTGCTGCGCTCGCGCTGCGAGGCTGCGCTGAACAGCCGGTTCGGCGGCCGGGATGTGCGGGTGGCCACGACCCGCCTCGACGAGGAACTGGCCACCATCTCCACGCTGGGGTTCGCCGGCTATTTCCTCACCGTCGCCGAGGTCGTGGATCTGATCCGGACCATGCAGGTGCGGGTGGCTGCCAGAGGTTCCGGTGCGGGCAGTCTGGTCAACTACCTGCTCGGCATCTCCGGGGTGGATCCGATCCGCCACGACCTGCTCATGGAGCGGTTCCTGTCCCCATTGCGCCGAGTGCTGCCCGACATCGACATCGACGTGGAGTCCGCACGCCGCACCGACATCTACCGGCGGATCGTGGATCGTTTCGGGGCCCATCGCAGCGCCTGTGTGAGCATGCGTGACACCTACAAGGTCCGGCACGCGATCCGTGATGTCGGCGCGGCGCTCGGGCTGCCGGCCGCGGAGATCGACGAATTCGCCAAGGCGTTCCCGCATATCGCCGCCCGCGAAGCCAGGGCCGCTGTGGCTGAACTTCCGGAACTGCGCAGCTCGGTGGTCGGAAGATTGGCCGAGCGCGGCATGCTCGACGGTTTCCTCCACCACGTCGAGTCGCTCGACGGCTTGCCGCGGCACATCGCGATGCACCCCTGCGGAGTCCTGCTGTCCGACTCCTCGCTGTTGGACCGCACGCCGGTGGAGGCCAGTTGGATGGGTTTCCCGATGAGCCAGTTCGACAAGGACGAGGTCGAGGCGATGGGCTTCTTGAAACTCGACGTCCTCGGGATCAGGATGCAATCGGCGATGGCCCATGCGGTCGCGGAGATCCGCCGGGTGGATGACGTGGCGGTCGACCTGGATGACCTGCCCTTCGATGACGAGGACACCTTCGACCTCATCGGTAAGGCCAAGACGCTCGGTTGTTTCCAGATCGAGTCGCCGGGTCAACGTGAACTGATCGGGAAATTCGGGCCGCGTGATTTCAACGACCTCATCATCGACATCTCCTTGTTCCGGCCCGGCCCTGTGAAGAGCGACATGATCACCCCGTTCCTGTCCGCCCGGCACGGCTGGCGTGAACCCCTGCGGTTCCACCCCGATCTTGAGCCGGCATTGCGCGAGACCCACGGCGTGGTCGTCTTCCACGAACAGGTCCTCCGGCTGGTGTCGATCATGACCGGGTGCTCATTGGCTGAGGCGGACGAAGTGCGCAGACAACTGGGCACTCCGGACGGGCAGATCCAGACCAGGACCTGGTTCGTCCCGCTGGCGCTGAAGAACGGTTATGACCTCGACACCGTTGAGAAGGTCTGGCGGGTGCTGCGGGCGTTCGCGAGTTTCGGGTTCTGCAAGGCCCATGCCGCGGCTTTCGCGCTGCCGACCTACCACTCAGCTTGGCTCAAACGACATCATCCGGCCGCTTTCCTCGCAGGAGTTCTGACCCATGACCCCGGCATGTACCCCAAGCGGCTCATCCTGGACGAGGCCCGCAACTGTGACGTGGCCGTGCTGCCACTGGATATCAACAAGTCCGGCGGGCAGTACCAGGTTGAGAAGGTGGGCGATGTCTATGGGATCCGGCTGTCCTTGGCTGATGTGAAAGGAATCAGCGAGGCGGAGATCCAGCAGATCCAGACGGCTGCGCCCTTCATCGATCTGGCCGACTTCTGGACCCGGACCGCAGTGTCCAGGCCGGTGGTCGATCGTCTGATCCGAACGGGTGCCTTCGACGTGGTCTACGGGATCACCGGTACCCGCCGCAGCGGGCGGGTGACCCGACGGGACCTGCTTCTGCAGGTGGCAGATCTGCACCGGGCAGGCGGTCGTCGGCGGGTGCGGCGGGCACAGGTCCAGCCCGAGGCGGGGGTCGGCCTTGCTGGGAGAGTGGCGGCCCAGTCGCAGGCGCCGAAGACCTATGCGATCGGGTCGTCGCAATTGACGTTGCCGATGCCGGAGTCCGAGCAGGCTGCCGGGTTGCCGGAGATGTCGGCCGCCGACCGGGTGGAGGCGGAGGTCGAGATCCTGGGCCTGGATGTGACCCGGCATGCGATCTCGTTCTACGAGGCGATGTTCGCCGATCTCAGCGTTGTGCGTGCCAAAGATCTATTGACGCACCGATCGGAGGCGAAGGTAATGGTCGCGGGGATCAAAGTGGCCACCCAGACCCCGCCCATCCGCAGTGGTCGACGGGTGATCTTCTTGACCCTGGACGACTCCACTGGACCGGTCGACCTGACGTTCTTCGAGGATGCCCAGGGGCCATTCGCGCATACGGTCTTCCACTCCTGGTTGCTTCTGGCGACAGGGGTCATCCGGCGCACAGGTCGGCGCGGGATCTCGGTACGGGCGACCGGGTGCTGGCCATTGCCGGACCTGCATGCCGTGTGGCGTAGCAAGGGTGCGGCAGGGGTGCGGGCCATCATCGAAGCGCCGGTGGTGATGACCGCCGGTCCGGGCCGGCTCGAGGACACCACCGAGGACACAGGACAGGCAGATCCAGGGGTACGCAGAGTGCTCGTTCACGCCAGCGGATTCCGGCAGTCGCCGTACGCTGACACCAAGCCAGCCGGCTCCTCCTCGAAACGGCTGGAGTCGCCCCCGAAGTTGTGGCACTCGAGCCCTGGCAGTGCAGGTTAGGAGGACACGTGAGCAGACGGGAATCCGGCAGGTTGGACTTTCCAGCCCCCCGGGATGACTCGACATGCACAGTCCTGCACGTCGACATGGATGCGTTCTATGCATCGGTGGAGTTGCTGAGCCGTCCCATGCTGCGCGGCAAGCCAGCCATCGTCGGCGGCGCAGGATCTCGAGGCGTTGTGCTGTCTGCAACGTACGAGGCGCGTGCCTACGGAGTGCGAGCGGCCATGTCGATGGGACGGGCTCGCCGCCTGTGCCCGGACGCAGTGATCATCAGTCCGGACCATCGGCGTTACGCCAGGGTCAGTGCCGGAGTGATGGAGATCTTCGCCGCCTTCACGCCGTTCGTCGAGCCGATCTCGCTGGACGAGGCCTTTCTGGACATCGGTTCGGCCACCCGCCAGTTCGGCTCGCCCAGTAACATCGCCGAGTTGTTGCGCGCGCGCGTCTTCGACGAGCAGGGCATCACGTGCTCGGTGGGGGGAGCGCCCAACAAGTTCGTGGCCAAGGTCGCCAGCGCCCATGCCAAGCCGGACGGCATGCTCCTGGTTCCCGCCGATGCCATCGTCGCTTTTCTGCACCCATTGCCCGTGGGCGCGCTGTGGGGAGTGGGACCTCGTACCGAGGAGCAGTTACATGCCCTTGGGGTACGCACAGTGGCCGATGTCGCCCACCTGCCGAGTTCTGTTCTGCGCCGCGCGCTCGGACAGGCGGCCGGTGACCATCTGGCCGAGTTGGCCTGGGGCCGCGATGGTAGGCGAGTCACCCCTGCGGTTACCGAGCGCAGTATCGGATCCGAACACACATTTGCCGGCGATGTCGACGACCCCGACCTAATCCATCGACAACTGCTAGGGCTGTCCGACAGCGTGGCAGCGCGACTGCGGGCCGCCGGATGGGTCGGGAGGACCGTCTCGATCAAAGTCCGGTTCGCCGACTTCACCACGATCACCCGTTCCAAGACGCTGTCCGAAGGCACCGACGTGGGCCGGGAGATCTACGCCATGGCCGCGCAGCTCTACGACGCGCTGGGATTGCAGCGTGCACGCCTTCGTCTGGTGGGGGTGCGCATGGAGAAACTGGCGGTGGCATCGGGCTCCAGCCACCAGATCAGTTGGGACGAACCGGACGCCGGTTGGCGTGAGGCGGAGACCGCCGTGGACCGCGCAGTCGCGCGATTCGGCAGTGGCGCCGTGCGACCGGCGAGCCTGCTGGACATGGGCCGTTCGGACGATCCGGACGCCTTGAGACAGCCTTGAGGCAACTTATGGCACCTCTCGGGTTTCCATCCGGGGCACGTACCCGTATCGTTACCCATATCGAACCTCAAGTACGGAGGAGGGAACGTGCCCCTCTCAGAGCATGAGCAACGACTGCTCGAGCAGATGGAGCGGGCCCTCATGGCCGAGGACCCGAAGTTTGCCACGTCCTTGCGGCATGGTTCGTCCGGTGCTGACCGTCGTCGGGTGGTTTTCGGAGTCGTAGGAGCCCTGCTCGGCCTCGGGCTGATGTTGTGGGGCGTTTCGGCCAGTCTGGCGCCTCTGGGCGTCTTGGGATTCCTCGTGATGCTGGCCGCGGTGTTCCTGGTGATCGCCGGGATGCGTAGCGGACCGAAGAGTGCCTCGGCGGAAACTGCTGGCCCAGCAACCAAGTCCCCGCAAGCCAAACCCGCCAAGGGTCAGTCGGGGTTCATGGCTCGCTTCGAGCAGCGCTGGCAGGATCGCAACCGTCGCGATGAGCGTGATTCCTGAGACTGGCCCTCACGTGGTCTTGATCAGGTTCGGAATCCGTGGTTTCTGAGCATCAGAGTTGCGTTAACCGTTTCAGGATTGCCGTCTGAGCGTCGTCTTGATGTGACCAGCGGCCATCCAGCGTAATGTTCCCCGAGAGGGGAGAGGTCGATGATCGAGCGCGCGGAGTCCACGGACTCGCAAGTGCTTGCGCTGCAGGACGTCGTTTACACCCTGCGGATGTTCCCTGATCTGCGTCTTGAGGTGGTCCATGCCGTGGAACCCCTGGGCGCGCTGGCGTCGACGGACTACTGGTGGGACCTGCTGGAGCCGGAAGCGCGCCAGGAGGTGATGGAGGGGCTGGAGCACCTCGATGGCGAGGTCCTTTCCCAAACCCTGGAGTTGAGGCTGCCTGACGGGTCTGCGATCAAGGTGTCCCACCGGGCGTCGAAGACCCGTGGGCAGGACGGTTTCCAACGCATCACCGGGACTCTCAATCGGCTGAATTCCCCGGCACCCTCGGCAGGGCCAACAGATGTGGAAGCCGAGCGCGCGATCCTGCGCGCCACCCTTGATGCCCAGCCAGATCCGCTTGGGCTGCTCGAAGCGGTCGTGGACGACGACGGTTGCGTCGTGGACCTTCGGTATGTCGAGGCCAACGAGGCAGCCTGTCGGGCGCTGCGGCTGGAGCGCAGCCAGGTGGTGGGCGGGTTGATGACGGTTCTGCATCCGCAGACTGCACGGACCGGACTGCTTGGCATGTGCTTGGATGTCGTCGCGACGGGTCAGCCACTTGTGCTGACCGACTACCCCTATGGGGAAGATCAGCAGCCACCGGGCCGGTTCGACGTGCGGGTCATGCCTGCCGGCGATGGTGTGACTCTGTCGTGGAGTGACGTGTCGGAGAGGTACCGCGCAGCCCGTGACCTGGAGATCTCACAGGCCAAATACCGCCTGATGCTGGAGGAGAGTTCGGATGTCGCGACCTTTCATGACCCGGATGGCTACGTCCAGTGGGTGTCCCCGGCGATCCACCGGGTGCTGGGCTGGCCCGCAGATCTGAGCCCTGGCGAAATCCTGCTGCTGGTGCACCCCGACGACGTCGCCCGGGTGCGGGCCACTCGCGACCGCTTGGCTTCGGGAGAGGCGACGGCCGCGACGCGTTTGCGGATGCGTGCCTCCGATGGCAGTTACCGCTGGATGGAATCCACCGCCCGGGCGGTGCGCAACAACGTCGATCACATGGATGCGATGGTCGTCATCTCCCGCGACATCCAGGATCAGATGGATTTCGAGCAGGTGCTGTCCGAATCCGAGGCCCGCTACCGTCTGGTGGCCGAGAACACCATCGATGTGGTGTATCGCACGGACAAGCGGGGGACTATTGAATGGGTGTCCGATGGAGTCCAGGCGCTGCTCGGGTTGCAGCCCGCTCAACTTGTCGGAACCAGTGGCTGGGACCTCGTCGCACCGGAGGATCTGGACGACATCTTGTCGGAGATCTCGTTGGTCGTGACCGGACACGCAAGGACGGTCCGCGCGCAACTGCACAGAGTTGATGGCCGGGCCGTATGGGTGGAGGTGGCGATTCATCCAGTGCGTGACGAGCAAGGCGTACCGATCGCCTACGTCGGGGGTCTGCGCGAGGTGCAAGCCCAAGTGGAGGCAGAGCGGGCTCTGCACCTGCTGGCCCGCACCGACGACCTCACCGGACTGGTCAACCGTCGAGAGGCACTGGCTCGTTTGACGCAATGGATCAGCAGCGGGGACGCAGAGGGCCTTGCCGTGGCCTACATCGACGTTGACCGGTTCAAGACGGTTAACGACCAGTTCGGGCATGCCGCTGGGGACGTCGTGTTGCGCCAGGTCGCCGAAAGAATCCTCGGCTGTGTGCGCAGCTCCGACATCGTGGCCCGGATGGGTGGCGACGAGATACTGCTGCTCATGCGCGGCATCGGCGACCTCGACGTGGCGGTCGGGGTGGCTGAGAAGATCCGGGCCAGCGTCAGCCGGCCCGAGGCGGATGGTTCGCCGACGACGGTGAGCGTCGGCCTGACGATGATGCGCCCCGGGGACGACGTCGACTCGCTGGTGGCGCGTGCGGACACCGCCATGTACCTGGCGAAGAAGCAGGGGCGCGACCGGGTCGTTCGCGTCGATTGATCGGGTAATTGCCGACGTCTGTGGTGTGGCTCTGACTTTCAAGAAATGCCTTTGGTGGAACCCTTTGGGTGACCGTTGGGGATTTGTGGCGTTCAGTGGTGCTTAGTGGAGGGAAATGGAGTACTGTGGGGCTTCGAGATCGATGACTGAAGGAGGTGTGGCATGTTCCTGGGCACGCACACCCCCAAGGTCGATGACAAGGGCCGGGTCATCCTTCCCGCGAAGTTCCGCCCCGGTCTCACCGAAGGTGTCGTCCTCACGAAGGGACAGGACCGGTCCTTGGTCCTGTGGCCAATCGCGGAGTTCGAGGCGGCCGCCGCCCGAGTCCGCGAGGCATCGCAGTCCAATGCGTCGGTTCGGGCCTACTCACGGGTGCTCTTCTCCAGTGCGTTCGATCAAGTGCCCGACAAGCAGGGGCGTATCACCGTGCCGGCCTCGCTTCGCGAGTACGCCGGACTCGACCGCGAGTGTGTCGTCGTGGGTAATCACAACACCGTTGAGATCTGGGACGAGCAAGCCTGGCAGGACTACCTGACAACTCAGGACGACCACTTCGCCACCCTCTCCGAGGAGGTGGTGCCGGGCCTGTTCTGAGTTCACCCCGCCAACCCGACCCGACGAACCTCACTGCGCTGTGGCCCCCGGCCGACGCCTTACACCCGGTGTTCGAAGATGCGCACCGACATCGTGGATCACTTCCCCGGACCCACGGTGGCCCCATCCGCTCACGCGCGGACGGGGACCTCGACGCAGTGAACCGAGACCCAGGAGTGCCAGATGGACGAACGCCACGTGCCGGTGGCGTTGCCGCGTGTGCTCGAACTCCTCAGCCCCGCCCTTCTCAACCCCGACGATCAGGAGACTGTCATGGTGGATGCCACGACCGGCCTCGGCGGTCACAGCGCGGCGGTGCTTGAGAGATTCGCCCAGACGAGGGTCATCGGCCTGGACCGCGACCCCCAAGCCGTGGCAGCGGCTCGCGAACGTCTCGAGGTATTCCCCGGGCGCGCCACGATCGTGCACGCGCGGTACGACCAGATGGCCGAGGTGCTCGACGACCTGCTTGTGGACCGTGTCGATGCCGTGTTGTTCGACCTGGGGGTGTCGTCCATGCAGATCGACGAGGCCGACCGTGGGTTCGCCTACTCCCGCACCGCCCCTCTGGACATGCGCATGGACACTGACGCCGACCTCACGGCAGAGCAGGTGCTCAACACATACTCGCAGTCCGAGTTGGCGCGGGTGCTGTGGCAGTACGGACAGGAACGATTCGCTCGCCGGATCGCCCGGGAGATCGTGGCCCGACGGCCGCTGCACACCAGCGATGACCTGGTGGCGGCAGTGGAGGCGGGGGTCCCCGCCGCCGCGCGACGTAAGGGACATCCGGCCAAGCGAACGTTCCAGGCCATCCGGATCGAGGTCAATTCCGAATTGGACAGCCTCGCCTCGGCACTTCCCCAAGCATTGCAGCGGTTGCGTCCAGGCGGACGCCTAATCGCTTTGAGTTACCACTCTCTGGAGGACAAGATGGTCAAGCAGGTGTTCAGGCGGGGGGCCGAGCATTCGGCACCGGTTGATCTGCCCGTGATCCCGCCCGACTCGCGGCCCTGGCTTCGGCTGATAACGCGCGGTTCAGAGGTAGCGTCGGAGCAGGAAATCACGGCGAATCCACGGGCGCGCTCGGTCCGGATCCGGGCTGCTGAGAAGTTGCGGGAGGCATCATGACGGTCGTACCCCACGCGGGTTCGCGCCGCACAGTGCTCAAGCGCAGCGTTCCGGCCGCCCGTGCCAGTCGCACCGGCGTCATGAGTTCCAGTGCATTTGTGATCGGTTCTGTGGCTGTGATGAGTATGGGCCTGCTTGTTCTGCTGGTTCTCAACACCGCCTTGGCCAAGGGCAGTTTCCGGGTCCACGAGCTGCGCGTCCAGACCGCTGATCTGGCCCAGAGGGAACAGTTGCTGCGTACCCAGATCCAGAACGCATCCTCTCCGGTCACCCTGGCCAAGCGTGCCAAGGACCTTGGCCTTGTGGCAGCCGCGACCCCGGTCTTCGTGAGGTTGTCTGACGGCAAGGTCCTGGGTGAGGCCTACCCAGCCGGCACGCCACTGGATCCGGTGACTGGCCAGTTGTCCACCACAGTGACCCCCGTCGTTCCGGGAGCGGTGGCACCGTCGCCGGACCCCGCGCTCGCTCCAGCGGCGACTGTTCCGGCAGCACCAGCGGCACCTGTTGAACAGTCGCCCGGCGTGGCAACCGCGCCACGAACCGATACTGAGCAACCCTTGGGTATCACGGGTCGCTGACCCGCAATCCTCGACCCACAGGAAACGACGTGAGCACATCCACCAGACCACCGAGGCTCAACCGGTGGCTCGACGGTGGCGGCGACGGCCCGGCCCGCACGTTCTCCCCGGGTGACCCCTCCAAGCGGCTGCGGTTGCTCGGGCTGGTGGTCGCGTTCGTGCTCACGATCTTCGCCGCGAGGCTGGTCGATCTGCAACTGCTGAACAGGTCGGTGCGCGCCGAGGAGGCAGTAGCCGACCGGACGGCCGTTGTGACATTGCCTGCGGCTCGCGGCACGATCTACGACGACAAGATGCGTCCCCTTGCCGAGTCGGTGCAGGCCGTGGATGTGACCGCAGACCCCCGACTGGTGACCGACAAGGACGCGACGGCCGACTACCTCGCACCCATCCTGAACATCCCCAAAGAGCAGATCGTCGCGACGCTGACGACCGACAAGCACTTCGTCTACATCGCCAAGCAGGTCACCCCGGAAACCTGGGATGCGGTGTCCTCCTTGGATCTGCGGGGCATCTTCGGCCAGCGCACCACGAAGCGTTACTACCCCTCGGGTGAACTCGCCGCGAACATTTTGGGCTACGTGCGCGAGGACGGCGAAGCAGGGGCGGGCCTGGAGTACGGCCTGGACAAGGAGTTGCGGGGACAGGACGGACAGAAGATCTTCGAAAGTGGGATCGGTGGCCGTCAGATCCCCACCGGCTCAGAGCGCGAACGCGAACCCGTGCCCGGCACATCGGTTCAACTGACCATCGACAGCGACCTGCAGTGGGTGGCTCAGCGCGCCATCGAAGCCCGAGTCAAAGAGGTGGACGCCGATAGCGGGACCGTCGTGGCGATCGACCCGACAACCGGTGAGATCAAAGCGCTGGCCTCGGTGCCCACGATGAACCCCAACTTCCCCGGGCAGGCCAACGACGCCAACCGCAACAACCGCGCGCTCACCGAGGTCTTCGAACCCGGCTCCACGAGCAAGGTGATGACGATGGCCGCCGTTCTCAACGAGCGGGCCGCCACACCGCGGACGGTCTTCACGGTTCCCTACAGCTTCACCCGTGGCGGCAGTGTCTTCCGCAACCACGATGCCCACCCGACCTACCAGTTGACGCTCGCGGGGATCCTGGCCAAGTCCGCGAACACCGGCACAATTGAGGCTGCCGAGACGATCGGCGGGGACAAACTCTACGACTACATCAAGAAGTTCGGAGTGGGTGAGGCGACCGGCCTGCAGTTCCCAGGGGAGTCCGATGGCTACGTTCCGCCCCCGTCGGAGTGGTCTCCCACATCGTTCCCGACGATCGCGTTCGGTCAGGGTCTGTCGGTCAACGCCATCCAGGCCACCTCGGTGTTCGCCACGATCGCCAACGACGGCGTCAGGATGCCTTCCACCCTGATCAAGAACTACATCAGTCCCGAGGGCGTTGTTCAGCCGGCTCAGGTGCCGGAGGGCATCCCTGTGGTCGACGAACAAGCGGCCAAGCAGACGATGCGGATGATGGAACAGGTCGTGGGGGAGGAGGGCACCGCACAGATGGCAGCCATCCCTGGCTACCGCGTGGCGGGTAAGACGGGCACGGCGTACCGGATCAACGATGCGTGTGGCTGCTACGACAACTCCGTGACCGCCTCTTTCATCGGAGTGGCACCGGCTGACGACCCCAAACTGGTCGTTGGTGTCATAGTTCAGAACCCGAAGAAGTCCAGGTATGGAGGTCTCACCGGCGGCCCGGTCTTCCGTGAGGTGATGGTCCATGGTCTTCAGGGCATGAACGTGCCGCCGACGGGGAAGAAATCACCGCAGATGCCGATCTTCTCCACGGATCTGGGTGAGTGAATCCGGTCGTGACTGACGCCGGCGAAGCGTTCGTACGAGAGCCGACACCGCCGGTCGGTCTGCAGCAGATCTGCGCTTTGCTGGGGATCGACGAGGTTTCCGGGGAGGTGACCGGTGTCACGCTCAGTTCGGCCAGCGTGCACCGAGGCGATCTGTACGCGGCGCTGCCCGGGGCGCGTACTCATGGCGCCCGGTTCGCCGAAGACGCGGTCTTTGCCGGTGCTGCTGCTGTGATGACCGATGAAGACGGTCTGGGGTTCACGTCCGATCTGCCGGTGCCGGTGCTGGTGTGCCCGGATCCGCGATCGGTGCTCGGTGCGGTCAGCGCCCTGGTGTACGGCTACCCGGCTCGCTCGCTACGCACATTCGGGATCACCGGCACCAACGGCAAGACCACCGTCACGTACATGCTGGCAGCCGCCTTGGAGGCTCTGGGTATGCGGTCGGGCTTGATCGGAACGACCGGCACTTTTGTCGGGTCTCGGCGTCTGCCCACGGTGCGCACCACGCCCGAGGCCCCCGACGTCCAGGCGCTCCTGTCGATCATGGTCGGGGCCGGGATGGACACGGTGGCCATGGAGGTCTCCAGTCACGCGTTGGCCCTGGGCCGGGTGGATTCTGTTGTGTTCGATGTGGCAGCGTTCACCAACCTGAGCCCCGACCACCTAGATTTCCACGCCTCCATGCGTGAGTACTTCGATGCGAAGGCATCGCTGTTCACCAAGGAGCACAGTCAGCGCGGTGTAGTCAATGTGGACGATGACTGGGGCCGTGAGCTGGCCACAACTGCCGGGGTTCCGGTTCTGACCTACGGTTTGACCCCGGACGCGGACTGGACCGCGACCGAGATCGTGTCGCATGCCCGCGGTTCCCGGTTTCGCGCGGTCCACCCGCAGGGCAGCGTGCAGGTGGACGTCGGCTCGCCGGGGAGCTTCAACGTGGCCAACGCCCTGTGCGCGCTGGCGGTCCTGACCTCGTCGGGGTTCGAGGCGAAGGACGTGTCGGAGGCGCTCAGCGCCTTCCGCGGCGTCCCCGGCCGGATGGAGGTCGTCACTTCGGACAATCCCGACGAACCGGCCGTCATCGTCGACTACGCACATACCCCGGATGCCGTTGAGAGGGCGCTGTCGTCGGTTCGCCCGCTCACACAAGGCAAGATCTGGTGTGTGCTGGGTTGTGGAGGAGACCGGGATTCGCAGAAGCGGCCCGTGATGGGCAGGATCGCCGCGGAACATGCCGACCATCTGATCGTCACTGACGACAACCCCCGGTCGGAGGACCCGGCGGCCATCAGAGCCGCGGTTCTCGAAGGTGCCCGTGCGGTTTCCGGGGCCGACGTGCGCGAAGAGGGCGATCGGGGCACCGCGATCCACGACGCCATCGCGGCAGCCGGGCCGCACGACTGCGTCATGATCCTTGGCAAGGGTCATGAGGCCGGCCAGGAGGTGGCTGGTGTGATCCACGACTTCGATGATCGACGCGTCGCCCGCGACGCCCTTGGGAGTGCCCGATGATCGACATGACGCTTGCCGAGGTGGCCGAGGCGGTAGGCGGGCAGTGCCAGGATGTCGACCCGTCGATGGTGATCAGCGCAGTCTGCACTGACTCCCGTGCGATCGAGAATGACAGCCTGTTCGTGGCGGTCATCGGCGAGAACCACGACGGCCACGATCACGTGAAGGCGGCCCTGGAAGCTGGCGCGCTCGCGGCGCTGGTAAGCACCCCTACCACTGGACCCCGCATCGAGGTCGATGACACTCTGGTCGCCGCAGGCCGCCTCGCCCGCGCCGTGATCGAGGCATGCCCGGACCTCAAAGTCGTGGCGCTGACCGGGTCGTCGGGCAAGACCAGCACGAAAGACCTTCTGCGGGTTCTGCTGTCCGGGTTCGGACCGACGGTGGCGCCCCAGGGTTCCTTCAACAACGAACTCGGCCTGCCTCGCACCGTCTTCGAAGTGACCTTGGAAACGAGGTATCTGGTGGCGGAAATGGGTGCGCGTGGAACCGGGCACATCGCCTATCTCTGCGGAATCGCCCCGCCGGACGTCGCATTGGCGCTCAACGTCGGCCATGCCCACCTGAGCGAGTTCGGCAGTCAGGACGGCATCGCCGAAGCCAAGTCCGAGATTGTGTCGGCACTTGGTCCGGATGGGGTCGCCGTGCTCAATGCCGACGACCCCCGGGTGTTGGCGATGTCAGCCAAGGCGCCGGGCAGAGTGGTCACGTTCGGCCAGTCCCCGCAAGCGCAGGTACGCATCACGGAGTTGGACCTCGTTGAGGGGATCCCGCACGTCACGTTGGGCTATGACGGATCAGCAGTGAAGGTAGTGCCTTCGGTTCACGGCGAGCATCAGGGTTTGAACATGGCAGCGGCGGTGGCCGCGGCGGTTGCTCTGGGGCTCGACTTCGAGGCGGCAGCCCAAAGCCTGCAGGGAGTCCGGTTGGACAGTCGGTGGCGCATGGAGGTCCATGAGCGATCCGACGGCGTCGTCGTGATCAACGACGCCTACAACGCGAATCCCGAATCGATGGCCGCTGGACTGCGGGCGCTTGCGTCAATGGGCCGGGGACGCACCACGTGGGCAGTCCTGGGGGAGATGCGTGAACTGGGTCCGACCTCCGCAGCAGAGCACGACGCGATCGGCCGGCTGTGCGTGCGCTTGAACATCTCCCGGCTAATCGCGGTCGGCTCGGGTGCCCGTCCCATCCACATGGGTGCGGCACATGAGGGTTCTTGGGGCAGGGAATCCATGGCCGTTGCCGATGTCGATGAGGCGATCGCGGTCCTTCGCGAGCAGGTGCAACCCGGCGACGTGGTGCTGGTGAAGGCCTCCCGCGCGGTCGGTCTGGAACGGGTGGCTTCGTCACTGCTGGAGGATGACTCGTGAAACTGGTCGTCATCGCCGGGCTCATCGCACTGCTCGTCACTCTGCTCGGAACCCCGCTGCTGATCAAGCTTCTCCTGCGCCACGGGTACTCGCAGGCCATCCGGGTGTCCACCGAGGGTGTGCCTTATCCAGAGCACGAGGCCAAACGGGGTACTCCGTCCATGGGCGGGCTGGCGATTCTGATCGCGTTGGTCCTCGGCTACGCCGTCTCGCACCTCTACGCATGGCAAATCCCGTCCGCCTCCGGTCTGCTGGCGATCTACCTGATCGTGGGACTGGGTCTGGTGGGGATGGCCGACGACTACCTCAAGATCTTCAAGCAGCGCTCGACCGGCATCCGGGCGAGGACCAAGCTGATCGGGCAGGCTGTGGTCGCTCTGACTTTCGCCTACGGCACGACGCTGTGGCCCGACGAGTATGGGCGCACGCCGGCATCCAACGCGATCTCGCTGGTGCGCGACACCCCGATCGTGCTGCCCACGGCGTTGCTGCTCGTGTGGATCTGGTTGCTCATCACTGCGGCCACGAACGCGGTCAATCTCACCGATGGCCTGGACGGTCTGGCGGCCGGTGCCAGCGCGATCACCTTCATGGCCTACACGCTGCTCGGTGTCTGGCAGTACGGGCAGAACTGCTCCTTCGGCCGGTTCGTGCGCTGTTATGACGTCCGGGATCCACTGGACCTCGCAGTGGTCGCAGCGGCTATGGCCGGGGCGTGCGTCGGGTTCCTGTGGTGGAACGCCTCTCCAGCCCAGATCTTCATGGGTGACACCGGTTCCCTGGCCTTGGGCGGAGGTATCGCCGCTCTGGCAGTGCTCAGCCGCACCGAACTGTTGCTGCCGCTGATGGCAGGACTGTTCGTGATCATCGCGCTGTCGGTCATCGGCCAAGTGGGCAGTTTCAAACTGACGGGTAAACGCATGTTCCGAATGGCGCCACTGCATCATCATTTCGAGATGAAGGGGTGGGGTGAGGTGACGATCGTTGTTCGCTTCTGGATCATCCAGGCCCTTTTCGTGGCAGCGGCCCTGTCGCTGTTCTACGCCGAGTGGATCAGGCTGTGACGGCCCTGCCCGAGCCCGGTCAAGACGACTGGTCGGGATTGCGGATCGTCGTCGCGGGTATCGGGATCGCAGGCTTCTCCTGCGCTGACGCTGCCCTTGAGCGTGGCGCCGACGTTGTGGTCATCGATGACAAGCAGGGCCCAGACCAGCAGAACAAGGCCCAGATCCTCGAGGTCCTCGGCGCGCGGGTCGTCCTGGGTGACGGGCACACACTTGCTGACGCGGACCTGTTGGTCGTGTCACCCGGTCTGCCGCCCAGTGCTCCGGTCATCCAGGCTGCCCTGACCGCCGGGATGCCGGTCTGGGGTGAACTCGAACTGGCCTGGCGGGTGCGCAACCCCGAGGGAGCGCCATGGTTGTTCGTCACGGGGACCAACGGCAAGACGACAACAACGTTGATGCTCGCGTCGATGTTGCGCGCCGCAGGACTACGAACCGACGCCGTCGGCAACATCGGAGTGAGCCTGGTGGCCACCGTGATGGACCCGCAACCCCACGATGTCCTCGCGGTCGAGGTGGGTGCGCCGCAATTGCCGTTCATCCACACCGTGTCCCCGCATTCGGCGGCGTGCCTCAACGTCGCCGAGGATCATGTGGACTTCTTCGGTTCCTTCGACGCCTACCGTCAGGCGAAGGCGCGTGTTTATGAACGCACCCAGGTCGCTTGTGTCTACAACAGCCAGGATCCGATGACTATGCAGATGGTGGAGCAGGCCGAGGTGGTCGAGGGTTGCCGCGCCATCGGCTTCACGCTCGGGATTCCCGGAAGGTCCGAGGTGGGCGTGGTCGACGACATCCTCGCCGACCGGGCCTTCTTGGACCAGCGCGACACCCACGCCCTGGAACTGGCCACTCTGGCCGACGTGCGACCTGCGGTGCCGCACCAGATCGCCAACGCGCTGGCGGCGGCTGCACTGGCTCGTTCCTTCGGAGTGGATCCGCGACATGTGCGCGACGGCTTGCGGACATTCACCCCGGCCGCACACCGCATCGCCGAGGTCGGCCGGGTTGACGAGGTTCTCTACATCGACGACTCCAAGGCGACGAACGCACACGCTGCCGACATGTCTTTGCGGGCCTACGACCCTGTGGTGTGGATCGCCGGAGGCCTGGCCAAGGGCCAGACGTTCGACGATCTGGTGCAACGCCACGCGCAGCGGTTGCGAGCGGTTGTGCTGCTGGGCGCCGATCGGGAGATCATCCGGGAGGCACTGCAGCGACACGCCCCGGATGTACCTGTCGAAGAGGTGAGCGCCACGGACACTGGTGCAATGCAACAGGTGGTGCGCACAGCGGCGCGGTTGGCCAGCGCCGGGGACACGGTTCTTCTGGCTCCGGGGTGCGCCTCCTGGGACATGTTCACCGATTACGCCCAACGCGGCCGGGCCTTCGCATCGGCAGTAGCTGAGCTGGGGAACGACTGATGTCGGCCACCGACCGCACCTCAAAGGGCCCACGCCCCGCAACTGCAGCAACCCCCGGGGCGTGGCACCTCCTGCCGGGCGGTGAGGCCCTTCGGCGCTGGTGGAACCACCCGCTAGCCAACTACGCCCTCTTGCTCAGTACAACGATGCTGCTGCTGGTTCTGGGTATCGTCATGGTCTTCTCGGCGAGCAATGTGGTGACTTACGCAGCCGGCGACGGGGTGGGCCTCACCGTCACGCAGAAGCAGCTGATGTTCGCCGGCGTGGGTCTGGCCGCGATGGTGGTGATCTCGCGGTCTTCGGTGGCTGGGATTCGCAGGGCCGCGCCGTTCCTGCTGATCGCCGCCTTTGTCGGGCTGCTGCTTGTTTTCGTCCCCGGAATCGGGGTGACGGTGTTCGGTCAGCGGAACTGGATCAGTTTCGGCGGTCCCTTCCAGTTCCAGCCCAGTGAACTGGCGAAGTTGGCCATCATCCTGTGGGGCGCGGACCTGCTCACCCGCAAACGCAAAGTGATCCACGAGTGGCGCCACCTGCTGATCCCCCTCATCCCGGTGTGGGGGGCCATCGTCGTGCTCATCGTCATGGAAGGTGACCTCGGCACGACGATCGTGATGTTCCCGATCCTGGCCAGCCTGCTGTTCGTCGTGGGTGCTCCAGCTCGGGTCTTCGGTATCGCGTTCGCCGGCCTGCTGGCGCTGGTGGCCCTGGCGTCGGTGACTGTGGCCTACCGGATGCAGAGATTCCGCACGTGGCTGGATCCGGCCTCCGACCCCAGTGGTGCCGGCTACCAGATCATCCATGGCCAGTACGGGCTGTCCACCGGTGGTCTGTTCGGCACGGGCTTGGGTGCCAGTCGAGAGAAATGGGGTGGCCTGCCCGAAGCCCACACCGACTTCATCTTCGCTGTGGTCGGCGAGGAACTCGGGCTGATCGGCTCCATCAGCGTCCTAGGCATGTTCGCAATCATCGCGATCGTGGCCGTGCGGGTCGCACGCAACTCCGACGACTTGTTCGTGAAACTGGCGACCGGCGGCATCCTCGCCTGGATCGTGGGGCAGGCAATTGTCAACATTGGTGCGGTCCTCGGGCTGCTGCCCATCACGGGACTGCCGTTGCCCATGGTCTCCTACGGGGGTTCGTCGTTGTTGATGTGCCTGTGCGCAATTGGTGTGCTCTTGGCCTTCGCTCGCGCAGAACCGCACGCTGCCACGGCACTTCGTTCGCGTCGGGGCGACGCGCGCACCCGCCTGCTGCGGCGCCGGGGGTACCACTGAGTCCGGGACTGCGGGTAGTGGTGGCAGGCGGCGGGACCGCCGGTCACGTCGAACCCGCGCTCAACCTCGCTGATGCGGTTCTCGCCGCCGACCCGGATGCGGTGGTGACCGCTCTGGGAACCGCTGAAGGCCTGGAGACCAGGCTGGTTCCTGCCCGCGGGTACGAACTCGACCTCATTCCGCGAGTTCCCCTGCCGCGCCGGCCGTCCGGCGACCTGCTCACCTTGCCCACCCGGCTGCGCGGTGCCGTGCGCCGCAGTCGGGATGTTCTGGAGCAGCGGGGGGCCGACGTGCTGGTCGGGTTCGGGGGTTTTGTCGCTCTGCCCGCGTACTTGGCCGCACGTGGTCGGGTGCCGATCGTTGTCCACGAGGCGAACGCGAAGGCCGGCTTGGCCAACAAGGTCGGTCGCCGGTTCACGCCCTTTGTCGCCGAGGCCACTTCCGGCAGTCTGCCGGGTGCGATTCGCATCGGGATTCCTTTGCGTGACACCATCGCCCACCTCGACCGCTCCGCACGCCAGGCTTCTGCCCGGCGACGATGGGCACTGGATGAGGACCGGCCGTGCCTACTGGTGTTCGGCGGTTCGCAAGGAGCGCGATCCCTGAACGCTGCCACGGTGGCGGCCGTGCCTGCACTTACCGCTGCAGGCCTGCAGATCCTGCACGCCTACGGGCCTAAGAACGCCGACCAGGTGGTGTCGGTGGCAGATGTCCAGGGCTACCACGGCGTGGACTACATCGATGGCATGGACGACGCGTATGCCGCTGCCGACATGGCGGTGTGCCGGGCCGGGGCCATGACCTGTGCGGAGTTGGCGGCTGTGGGTCTGCCCGCGGTTTACGTGCCGCTTCCGATCGGCAACGGTGAGCAGCGTTTCAACGCCGCGCCTGTGGTGGACGCTGACGGCGGACTGCTCATCGCGGATAGCGAGCTCACGGGCGACACGCTGGCCGGGGCTGTGCTGCCGGTCATCGCCTCTGCAGGCAGACTGGAACAGATGTCGCGCAACGCTGCCGCCCACGGGGTACGCGATGCTGCGTCCCGGTTGGCGGACATGGTGTTCGCGGCCGCTGCGAAGGGGCAAACGTGAGCGAACAGCCTGTTGCACACATCGGTGAGTCTGCACACATCGTGGGGATCGGTGGCGCAGGGATGAGCGCGCTGGCCCGGCTGCTGCTGGCCAGCGGGGTCCACGTGAGTGGCTCGGACGCCAAAGACTCCCGCCGGCTCGCCGCATTGCGGGCACTCGGAGCCCAATGCGCGGTGGGCCATGACCCCGCCAATGTCGGTGATGTTCAGGCCGTGATCGTTTCCACCGCTATCTCGGACTCCAACGTTGAAGTCGTCGCTGCCCGCGAGCGTGACATTCCGGTGATCCACCGTTCCGTGGCCTTGGCGATGACCATGGCAGGCAAGGATGTGCTCGCGGTTGCAGGCACCCACGGTAAGACCACAACGACCTCGATCTTGACCGTTGTCCTACAGGCATGCGGGCAGGATCCGTCGTTTGCCATCGGCAGTGAACTCAACGACTCAGGCTCAAACGCACATCTGGGTACCGGGCGGGCCTTCGTGGTGGAGGCCGACGAGAGCGACGGCTCCTTCCTGCGCCTGGACGCCCGCGTTGGCATTGTCACCAACATCGAACCGGACCACCTGAACTACTGGGGCACCGCCGAGGCCATGAACGCCGGCTTCCACGACTTCGTGATGGCCATCGCCGGCCGCGGGGGTTACGTGGTCATGTGCCAGGACGACCCCGGTTCTGCAGCCCTGGCTGCTGTCGCGCGTTCAGCGGGTGCCGACATCCGAACGTACGGAACAGCCCCCGAGAGTGACTACCGGATCACCGTCGACGACCTGAGCGCCTCGGGTTCGCAGTTCAGGGTGAGTGGCGAGGGCTTCGATGACGTCGCGTGTTCGGTCGGTGTGGCGGGGATGCACAACGTGCTCAATGCCACCGCGGCGATGGTTGCGGCCGTGGGTCTGGGCCTACCCGTGGCGCAGATCGTCTCCGGGGTGGGTCAATTCCTGGGGACCCGGCGCCGGTTCGAGTACCGGGGGGAGGTTGGCGGGGTGCGGGTCTTCGACGACTACGCACACCACCCGACGGAGATCGCCGCGACTCTGCGGGCAGCCCGGGCGGTGGTTGGGAACGGCCGGATCCGCGTGGCCTTCCAGGCACACCACTACTACCGCACGGCCATGTACCTCAAAGAGTTCGGCCAAGCGCTGGGCCTCGCAGACTTCGTCGTGGTCCTCGAAGTGTTCGCGCCCGGTGAGGTTCCCATTCCTGGGGCCAGTGGGCAGGGAATGGCTGACGCGGTCCCGCTGGAACCAGCCCAAGTGATCTTCGAACCCTCATGGTCCGCGGTCGCGGGGCACTTGGCAGAAGGTGCCGAGCCGGGCGACATCATCATGACCCTCGGCGCGGGGGACATCAGCCTGCTCGTGCCCGAGGTTCTGGATCTGCTTGCCGCCCGGTTCGACGAGGTGGGCACGTGACGGTCACCGACGAGGTGCGTGAGACCGCACCTGAATCACCGAGGCGTTCGCGAATCCCTGTGATTGTGGGGCTGGCGGGAATCGCGCTGGTTGGCGGCGCTGCGGTCTACGCGGCCGGCTGGACCTCGGCCATGGGGGTGAAGACCGTTGAAGTCCAGGGGACCTCGACGCTTTCGCAGTCCGAACTCATCGCCGCTGCCGACATCGAGCCCGGAACACCGATGATGAAGGTCGATCTGCGTGCTGCCACAGCTCGGCTGGCGGATTTGCCACAACTGGCCTCTGTGGACGTGCGTCGGGCGTGGCCCCGCACGGTGATCCTGGAGGTCACCGAACGCAAGGCAGTCGTGGTGCAGCGCTCTGGTGATTCGTGGGAACTGGTTGATTCCGACGGTGTGCCGTTCGCGGTCGTTGCCCAGAAGCCGAAAGACCTACCCACGATGGAGCAGTCCGCAGACGGGGCCACGAACACCGCGATGCTGCAAGCTCTCAACGCAATGTCCGATGAGGTCCGCGCCGAAGTCGCCTCGATCTCGGCAGCCACCCCCGAATCCATCCGGCTCGTTCTTAGGAAGTCCGATGCGATCGTCAACTGGGGCAACGCAAGGCAGTCCGACTACAAGTCCTCGGTGCTGGCTGTCTTGCTGGGTGTGAAGGCTGGCTGGTACGACGTCTCCAACCCGGACACCCCTGCCACTGCCGATGCTGAACCCAGTCGTGTTGCCCCTGCCCCGACGGACGAACCCGCCGACGACCCACTCGCCTCACCCACTGCCAGCCCGGAAGCCGTGGTGCCAACACCCACACCATCGGTGCCCCCGGCGCCGGTGGAGTCAGCAGTAGGGGTGGTTCCGCAAGCGGGCTGATCAGTGCGACATGGCGGAATCGTGGCCGCCAGAGTGTGACAGTTCGTTGGTAGTCGGCGGCGACCCTACCTGTTGGCCGGGCTTCACGACCACGAACTGGCCCATGACGCCGATGTCCTCGTGCAGCAGAAGGTGGCAGTGGAACATGTACGGCCAGTTCGGATCGGTGTAGTCGGTGAACTTCAGAAGGATTCTGACAGTCGTGCGTGGCGCGACGTACACGGTGTCCTTGTACCCGGACTGGACTGGTACTGGGGGTCGGTCGCCGACTGAGAGGACCTGGAACTGCACGTTGTGGGCGTGGAAGTTGTGCGGTTGGGGATCGGCGTTGGTGATCTCCCAGATCTCGGTCTGATCCACTGGGACCGCCATGTCGATGCGCTCCATTGCCATCGGGCGACCGTTGATGGCCCTGCCCTGGATGCGGAAAGTCCGGGTGGTCGCAGCTGTGGCGGGATCAGCCGCCTCGATCTGCGTGAGTTCAGCGGCCAATCGTGGGGAAGCTGTCAGCGTCGGCGCGGCGCGCAACTGGAGCACCTCGAAGGTGCCACCGCTGTATAGGGCGTCGTCGCCGGTGCCCAGTTCGGGTGGCGTGCTGTTGAGACCCACAGTCTCCCCAGCATTCATCCGCACGACGATCTCGGCGCGTTCCCCGGGGCCCAGCTGCACACGATCCAGGGGCACGGCAGCTGCAAGCAGCCCGCCATCGGTGGCCACGAGGTCGAACTGGCGGCCGTCGTCGAAGCCGAAGTTGTAGAAGCGGGCGTTCGAGCCGTTGAGGACCCGCAGCCGAACCGCCTCTGTGGTGACGTCGAAGTAGGATCCCATCGCCCCGTTGGTGGTGATGGTGTTGCCCAGGAATCCCGTTGATGGCCCGGCTTGCGGATCGACCAGCAACTGCCCGTCGGGAAGAAAGGTCTTGTCCTGGACGATCAGGGGTACGTCGTCCACTCCGTAGTCGGACGGCAGCCCGACATCAGGTGCCTGCGGCTCCTCAACGATGATCATCCCCGCCAGCCCGCGGTAGACCTGCTGGGCGGTCTGTCCGTGTGGGTGGGAGTGGTACCAGAGCGTGGCCGCCGGTTGATCGATGCGCCAGTGCGGCGTCCACGTTTGACCGGGCATGACCATCGAGTGCGGTCCGCCGTCCATCTTGGCCGGCACGTGCATCCCATGCCAGTGCAACGTGGTCATCTCGTCCAAGGTGTTGGTCAGCTGAACTCGCACCCGCTGGCCGTCGACCATGCGAAGGGTCGGGCCCAAGTAGGTGCCGTTGATCCCGATGGTTTCTGCCGAACCTCCGTCCTGACCGAAATTCGTGCTGCCGCGCTGGGCCTGCAGGTCGTAGACCACCTGTCCAGAGCGCTTCGAGCCCTCAAGGAGTTCGGGGATGGGCAAGGCATTGGTCGCCTCCACACCGTGAACGGCCACAGAGTCCCCGCCTCCGCCCGGTGCACCGCACCCGGCCAACAGCACCAGAGCGGCGGCGGTCAGTGCAGGGAATCGAGGCATGGCGACTTCATTGTGCCGCACATCACGACGCGAGTACGCCCGGACCATGGCGCGCAAAGGTGGACCTTGTCGGCCCGTGACCGCCAGAACAGCGGTTACGGACCGGATGCTGGGTACATCGGGTGGACATGATCTGACCTTGCACTTTCACCGATCCAAAGTGGTATCGCGCCCCCCTGTGCGTGCCGACTCCTGTTCGACGACCGGACATGCGGCGATTCGTCATAGCCTCACCCTTAGATTCAGGGTCAGACTTGCCCCGAATCTGAGGTCTCCGGGGCCCTTTCAGCGCGTGATTTCCACAAATCTCGCGCCACTTGCACCAAGTTGCTTGCGTCGAGGCGACAGTCCATTAGTCTGCGATGCAGAGCCCGTTCAGAGAGGCGACGTAAGCCTCAACTAGAGGTTGACACTCCACCTGAACGGCTACTTCCCCCAACCGGCCTGTGAGGGCCGGGACTGCACCAGCACACCGTGATGTCGTGCTGCGCACTGCGCGGCGTCACAGCCCTCTCAGGGTCGACCTGAGCCTGAGAGGCAGTTCAGTCGTTGACCTTAGAAAGGATCTCTGGTGGCCGCTCCCCAGAACTACCTGGCAGTTATCAAAGTTGTCGGCATCGGCGGTGGCGGCGTCAACGCCGTGAACCGCATGATTGAGTTCGGCCTCAAGGGCGTCGAGTTCATCGCTGTGAACACCGACGCCCAAGCCCTGTTGATGTCCGATGCGGACGTGAAGCTGGACATCGGCCGTGAACTCACCCGTGGCTTGGGCGCGGGCGCCGACCCCGAGGTCGGTCGTCGTGCAGCCGAGGATCACGCCGAGGAGATCGCCGAGGTGCTGCGCGGGGCCGACATGGTCTTCGTCACAGCCGGCGAAGGTGGCGGTACCGGCACTGGAGGTGCACCGGTCATCGCGCGCATCGCCAAGGAACTCGGTGCGCTCACCATTGGTGTGGTCACCCGCCCGTTCATGTTCGAAGGTCGTCGTCGTGCCACCCAGGCCGAGAGCGGGATCGACTCCCTGCGCGAAGAGGTCGACACCCTGATCGTGATCCCGAACGACCGTCTGCTGGCCCTGGCCGACCGGACGATCTCGATGATCGACGCGTTCAAGCAGGCAGACCAGGTCTTGTTGCAGGGCGTGTCCGGCATCACCGACCTGATCACCACCCCCGGTTTGATCAACCTTGACTTCGCCGACGTGAAGTCGGTCATGGCCGGAGCTGGCTCGGCGCTGATGGGTATCGGTTCGGCGCGCGGGGATGAGCGCGCCCAGGTGGCCGCGGAGATGGCTATCTCCTCGCCGTTGCTCGAGGCCAGCATCGAGGGGGCGCACGGTGTCCTGCTCAGCGTTGCCGGTGGCGCCGACCTCGGACTGCACGAGATCACCGATGCCGCTCGACTGGTGTCCGACGCCGCCCACCCGGAGGCGAACATCATCTTCGGCACCGTCATCGACGACACTCTCGGCGACGAGGTGCGTGTCACGGTGATCGCCGCGGGGTTCGACGGTGGTGCACCGCTTCCTCGCCTGACGACGGGAAACCGCGCCGGCGTGACCGATGGGTTCGTCTCCAGCGCCACTGCGCCGTCCCAGGGGGAGTCGATCGACCTCTCCGGTCGCGGCGAGGAGATCGGACGTCCGTTGACGCCCGCGAACCGCGCAGTGTCCTTCGAGGACAGCCCGTCGCGGGATGCCGACGACCTGGACGTCCCCGACTTCATGAAGTGACCACTGGAACGATGCATGACGCCTCCTGGCTCGTCACCGACCGAAAGGCCGGGGCGAGCCGGGGGGCGTTCGCGTCTAACAATCTGGCGGTCCACGTCGGTGATGACCCGCGCGCGGTGGCTGCCAACAGAGCCGAGCTCACGACTCGAATGGGCCTTCAGCATGTTGTCTTCGCTGCTGCTGCCCACGGTGCCGAGGTCGCCCGCGTCGATTCAGCTGGCGCTGACGTCCAGGGCGTGGATGCCTTGATCTCGCGCACACCGGGAATCGGAATCGCGGCCCAAGGCGCCGACTGCGTGATGCTGGCGGTCGCGTCACCGGACGGCTGGTCGGCGGCTGTGCACTGCGGCTGGAAGGGTCTGGTCGCTGGGGTCGTGCCAGCCACACTGGATGCCCTGGCGGACGCCGGCTGTGACCTCACAGGCGCAGAAGCCCACCTCGGCCCCAGCATCTGCGCGCAGTGTTACGCCGTGCCTGTCGAACGTGCGGCCGCCGTCGCTGCGGTGGTGCCCGAGGCCGTGGTCCACGACGAAGCCCGGGTACTGCTGGACGTCAGGGCCGGGGTGTTGGCCCAATTGCGCACAGGTGGTGTGCCAGCGACCTGGGACCGGCGTTGCACTGTCGAGGACCCGGATCTGTACTCCTACCGTCGCGACGGCGTGACCGGCCGTCAGGCCCTGATTATCGGCAGGAGGCTCTCATGAACGATGTGCGCACCGACGAGTTGGCCGCGAACCTGAAGGTCGTCCGCGAACGCATTGCAGAGCGTTGCGCCGCGCTGAGCCGGCCACTGGCCACCCTGATCGTGGTGACGAAGTTCTTCGACGCTCAGGACGTTCATCGCCTGGCTGGTCTTGGGGCCACCGACGTGGGCGAGAACCGCGACCAGGAGGCGTCGGCCAAGCGCCTTCAGTGTGCGGATCTGGACCTCATCTGGCACTTCATCGGGCAGTTGCAGACGAATAAGGCCAAGTCCGTGGTCGGCTACGCCGATCTTGTCCACACCGTGGACCGGGCAGGGCTGGCCACTGCGCTGGATCGGGCAGCCGGGGCACGGGGCAAGGTTCAGGACGTGCTAGTGCAAGTCAACCTCGATCCGGTACCCGCAGGCGGCAGGGGTGGGGTCGATCCGCAGGGTTTTCTCGACTTGGTCGAGGTCGTCGGGGGAGCCCCCGCCCTGCGTTTGCGCGGAGTGATGGGCGTAGCGCCTTTGGGACAGGATCCGGAGCCCGCCTTCGCCGAACTGGCCCAACTGTCTTCGTTATTGCAGGCACAAGTGCCCGGGGCGGACATCGTCTCAGCAGGAATGAGTTCAGATCTGGATGTGGCGTTGTCTTACGGGGCGACACACCTTCGGATTGGCACGGCTGTCATGGGTAGTCGGCCAGACGTCAGGTACCGTCAAAGTCAGGGTGGAACGCACAACAAAGGAGAAGCGCAGTGAGCAACTTGCGCCAGAAAGTAGCCGTATACCTCGGACTGACCGAGGAGGATGACTACGGATTCGACTACGACGAGCCGAAGTCCCGTGACGCGCACACCACTGCAGACCGCACCGGTGGTGGCCTCTCCGTGGAACAGAGTGCGCCGGGGGTGCCCCTGACCGGTCCGCGCAAGATCGAGGCTGCCTACGACGTGGTGCGCATGTCTCCGTCGGCGTACTCGGACGTGAAGTCGATCGGTGAGGGTTTTCGTGCAGGGGATGTCATCTCCATGGATCTGTCAGGCCTGACGTCCGACGACGCAAAGCGCATGATTGATTTCGCATCGGGGTTGACGTTCGGGCTACAGGGGAGCATTGAACGCCTCGGCGGAAAGACCTTCCTGCTCACCCCGAAAGCGGTCGAAGTGGCTGCGTCTGTGCGCTCGAGCCTCATCCCTTAACGTGAGACTGTGAGTCCCGTCGCCAGCGTCATAGTCAATGTTCTGTGGCTTTACCTGCTGGTGCTGATTGCGCGGCTCGTATTCGACATCGTGCAGATGTTGGCCCGCGACTGGCAGCCCAAAGGGCTGATCCTGGTCATTGCCGAGATCATCTACACGCTCACCGATCCACCTTTGAACGCTTTGCGGCGGATCATCCCTCCGATCCGTTTCGGTGGGATCTCCTTGGACGTGGCTTTCCTGGTCCTGTTCATCGGCCTGCAGGTACTGATCGCCGTCGTTGCGCGATTCTGACCACCTCGACTTAGGAACGGCGCAGCGCCACCCTTACATCCGGTTCCTCGACCTCGATGGCTGCTGGCGCCTTCGTCTGGACGACCTCGGTAGCGAGAACCTCCCGTGCGATCATCTCTGCGTGATCGGCGAAGGCTTGCACCACGAGGTCGTCATCTGACTCCCAGAGGACCGTGATCCTGTCGGTCACGGCGAAGCCTGCGTCCTTGCGGGCTTGCTGCAGCGTACGTACCAGGTCGCGGGCGGTACCCAGGACGAGGAGTTGGTCGGTGAGGTGCAGGTCGATGGCCACCGACTCTCCGCCCCCACTGGCAACCGTCCAGCCCTCACGCGGGACCTCGGTGACGAGTACATCGTCGTCCCCAACCTCGATCCATTCGCCCTCAACCTCTACTTGACCCTTATTGTCTCGCACGGCGGCGACCAGTTCGGTGGCGTCGGCAGCAGTGATCGCTGACGCGATGACAGGAGTGCGCTTGCCGAACCGTTTGCCCAAAGACCGGAAGTTCGGTTTGACGCTGACGTCGATCAGGGCGTCGGCGTCCGACAACGATTCGAGGCTGAGCACGTTCAGTTCCTCGGCGACCTGAGCCCGCGCCTGCTCGTCCAGGTTGGCCCAGCCCGAGGCGGCCACCAACGCCCGCGACAACGGTTGCCTGGTCTTCATTCCTGATTCAGCCCGGGCAGATCTTCCCAGTTCGACCAGTCGGCGGACCAGGGCCATGTCCTGCTCAAGTTCTGGATCGATCTGCGCCGGATCGACTTCTGGCCACATGCCCAGGTGCACGCTGTCAACACCCTCGGAGGTGGCGAAGAGGTCCTGCCACAACCGTTCGGTGATGAACGGAGTGAACGGCGCCATGATCAAGGTGATGTCACGAAGACACTCGTGCAGGGTCTGAAGCGCAGCCGGGTCCCCTTCCCAGAATCGGCGTCGGGATCTGCGGACGTACCAGTTGGACAGATCGTCGATCAGTTCTGCGATCAACCGCCCTGCGGTCTGGGAATCGAAGACGTCCAGGGCCGCATCGACGTCGGACACAGTGCTGCTCGTGCGCGAACGTGCCCAGCGGTCCATGATCGTGGGCTCGCCGGTCTGGCCGGGGCTCCACTCGGACAGCCCGCCGTAGAGCGATTGGAACGACGCGGTGCTCCACAGGGTCGACAGAACCTTGCTCACAACTTCCTGCAGGGCTTCGGCTCCCACTCGACGCGCCTGCCAGGGCGATCCCGACGCGAGCATGAACCACCGCAGGGCGTCTGCGCCCTGGGCGTCCATCAAGGGGATCGGCTCAAGTACGTTTCCGAGGTGCTTGCTCATCTTGCGGCCATCGGAGTCGAGGATGTGGCCGAGGCAGAGCACGTTGCGGTACGACGACTGCCCGGTGACCAGTGTCCCGACGGCCATGAGCGTGTAGAACCAGCCGCGGGTCTGGTCGATCGCCTCGCAGATGAAGTCCGCCGGGTAGGCCTGCTCGAACTGCTCAGCGTTGTTCGCCGGGTAGCCGAACTGCGCGAACGGCATCGCCCCGGAGTCGTACCAGCAATCGATCACTTCCGGCACGCGGGTGGCCAGCGAGTCGCATTGCGGACATTCGAAGGTGATGTCGTCGACGAAGGGCCTGTGCGGATCCAGATCGCTGACGTCCGCGCCGGCAAGTCCGGACAACTCGGCACGGGACCCCACTGCCGTGAGGTGGTCGTTCTCGCATCGCCAGATGGGCAGCGGGGTTCCCCAGTACCTCGAGCGGGACAAGGCCCAGTCGATGTTGTTGCGCAGCCAGTCCCCGTAACGCCCCCACTGGATGGTCTGCGGGTACCAGTTCGTGGCCTCGTTCTGGGCCAGCAGCTGATCCTTGATCGCGGTGGTCCGGATGTACCAGGACGGCAACGCGTAATAGATCAGCGGGGTGTGACAGCGCCAGCAGTGCGGGTAGGCGTGCTCGTAGGGAACCCGCTTGAACAGCAGATCGCGCGCTGCGAGGTCAGCCACCAGATCCTCGTCGGCGTGCTTGAAGAACTGCCCTCCGACCATGGGAACATCGGCGGCGAAATGACCGTCCGCATTCACCGGGTTGACCACCGGCAGGTTGTACGCCCGACAGACCGCCAGGTCGTCGGCGCCGAAAGCCGGCGCCAGGTGCACGATGCCCGAACCGTCGGAGGTGGTCACGAAGTCCCCGAGGATCACGAAGTGGGCGTCCGGGATGTCGATCAAGTCAAAGGGCCGGCGGTAGTGCACGCCCTCAAGGTCGCGGCCGCTGAACCGTTCGAGGATCTGCGCTTCCTCGCCCAAGGTGGACACCACGAGGTCCTCGGCAACGACCAGAGTCCGCTCGCCAGCACGCGCCACGACGTAGGTCGCCTCCGGAGAGACCGCGACTGCCGTGTTGGACACCAGCGTCCACGGCGTGGTCGTCCACACCAGTAGTTGCACCCCCGGGTGGCGCTGCGCCAGAGGCCCATCGAGTACCTCGCACGTCACGTATACGGAGGGATCCACGACGTTCTCGTACCCCTGGGCGAGTTCGTGGTCACTCAGCGTCGTGCCGCATCGGGGGCAATAAGGGGAGACCCGATGATCCTGCTCGAGAAGGCCCTTGTCGAAGATCGTCTTCAACGACCACCAGACGCTGTCGATGTAGTCCGCGGACATCGTCCAGTAGGCCTGGTCCATATCGACCCAATAGCCCATCCGGGAGGTCATCTCGGAGAAGGCGTCGACGTGGCGCAGCACGGATTCCCTGCACTTCTCGTTGAACGCCGCGATTCCGTAGGCCTCGATGTCGGGTTTGCCGTTGAATCCGAGCTCACGTTCGACCGCCAGTTCGACCGGCAGGCCGTGACAGTCCCACCCGGCCTTGCGCGGAACGTGGTAGCCCTTCATGGTCCGGTAGCGCGGATACAGATCCTTGAATACGCGAGCCTCGACGTGGTGGACCCCGGGAGTGCCGTTGGCGGTCGGCGGTCCTTCGTAGAACGTCCAGAGCGGACCCTCGGCGCTTTGATGAAGCGACCGGTGGAACACGTCATTGGCCTGCCAGAACGCGATGATCTCGCGCTCCATCGCGGGCAGGTCTGTTTTCGGTGGCACCGCGCGGTACATTCGGCTCCTTCGTCGCTGTAGTACGAGGGTATCGTCGGCGCTTGGGGCATGACCGTCAGTGCCCGCACGCCCGTACCGTGGTCGGATGAGTGATTCGGTGTTCCGTGCTCAGGTCTGGGCGAAACCGGGGTCGCGGCGCACCCAGGTCGGCGGCACGCACGGCGAGCCACCGGCACTGGTCGTGCGTGTCAGTGCCCCTGCTGCCGATGGCGCGGCCAACCGGGCCGTCGTGGATGCCCTCGCCGCCGCCCTCGGTGTGCGCCGGTCCGCTGTGAGAATCGTGTCCGGGCAGACGTCGCGCGCCAAGCGGATCGAAGTCAGAGATCCGCCGCCGGGGTTGAACGCGCGATGGGAGGAGTTGGGTGGTGTGTGAACCCGCTATTCGTACCCATTCGCTGATCGGTCTACCGTTGGCGGAATGAGGCATCCAGCAGTACCGGTCGCCTGGGGTACCGCAGCATTGGTGGTCCTGATCGATCAACTGACGAAGGTGTGGGCTGTGGCCACCCTCGAAGGCCAGCCCGACAGGCAGATCATCGGCGACCTGCTCCGGTTCAGTTTCGTACGCAACCCCGGTGCTGCTTTTGGACTGGGCGGCGGGGCGACCATCGTGTTCAGCCTCGTGGCGGTCGCAGTTGTCGTGGTGCTGCTGCGGATGTCCACCAAACTGGTGTCGATGTGGTGGGCGGTGGCGCTCGGGCTGATGCTGGGCGGAGCGGTGGGCAACTTCATCGACCGGCTTCTTCGCGAGCCGGCACCTTTGCAGGGTCATGTTGTCGACTTCCTGCGGCTTCCGAACTGGCCGGTGTTCAACGTGGCGGACATGAGTCTGGTGACCTCGGCGATCCTCATCGTGGCCTTGAGCCTCTTCAACGTTCCTTATGACCGTCCTCGCCATGAACCGGCGGAGTCCGCAGCCGCATGACCGAGCGTACGTACCACGTGCCCGAGGGCCTCGACGGGCAACGTCTCGACCAGGCGCTGTCCCGGATGTTGGGGCTGTCGCGCACGCGGGCCGCCGAACTTGTGGATCTGGCCCAGGTGACCGTGGACGCAGAGTTGCTGCCCAAGTCGGCGCGAGTGCTCGCCGACCAGGTGATCGTGATCACCGACCTCGACCGACCGGTGGCTGTCGAACCGGCCATGGAACTACCTGTGTTGTACGCAGACGAGGACATCATCGTCGTTGACAAACCAGTGGGGATGGCCGCGCACGCCAGTCCCGGTTGGGAGGGGCCCACGGTCGTCGGGGCGCTGGCCCGCGCGGGTTACCAGATCGCCCCGGTGGGTTCCGACGAGCGCCAGGGAATTGTGCACCGCCTGGATGTTGGCACGAGCGGGGTCATGGTTGTGGCCAAATCAGCGCGCGCGTACTCGGCATTGAAGCGTGCTTTCAAGGATCGCGAGGTTGAGAAGATCTACCACGCTCTGGTGCAGGGCCGACCGGATCCGTCGGTGGGCACGGTGGACGCGCCGATCGGCCGGGACCCACGCCACCAGCACCGATTCGCGGTCACCGCCGACGGTCGCCCGAGTGTGACCCACTACGAGACCCTCGAGAGCCATCGGTACGCCTCGCTGCTGCAGATCCGGCTGGAGACCGGCCGCACCCATCAGATCCGGGTGCACATGTCCGCAATCCGGCATCCATGTTGCGGTGACGTCGTCTACGGCGCAGATCCCGCACTTGCCGCCCGGCTCGGTCTGACGCGGCAGTGGCTGCACGCGGTCCGTCTGGAATTCCGCCACCCCGGTACCGGTGCGGTGGTCAGTTTCGCCAGCGAATACCCGGTGGATCTGGCGCACGCCTTGGGTGTGATTCGGGCCGGTTGAGTCCTGGTTAGAGGTTGTGGTCCTGGTTAGCGAATCCACGCGTTGTTTTGCTAACGAACCGCACAACCTCTAACGCGGGCGGGTTGAGGCGGTTGGACGGCTGCCCGCCACCGGTTGGCGAGTCTTGCCAGCGAATACCCGGTGGATCTGTCGCACGCCTTGGGTATGATTCGGGCCGGTTGAGTCCTGGTTAGAGGTTGTGGTCCTGGTTAGCGAATCCACGCGTTGTTTTGCTAACGAACCGCACAACCTCTAACGCGGGCCGGGTTGAGGCGGTTGGACGGCTGCCCGCCACCGGTTGGCGAGTCTTGCCAGTGGCCTGTCAGGACATCGGCTTACTCTGGAGACCCCTCATCGCAACCCGGAGGCGATTAATGCCGGACTCGTTCGTCCATCTGCATGTGCACACCGAGTACTCGATGCTCGACGGTGCCGCGCGCTTGGACGACCTGTTCGCCGAGGCTGCCCGCCTGGGTATGCCAGCCATCGCCATGACCGACCACGGCAACGTGTTCGGCGCCTACGAGTTCTACAAGAAGGGCCAGCAGCACGGGGTCAAGCCCATCATCGGCATCGAGGGGTACTACGCCCCGCAGGGCCGGCACACCCGCGCCCCCTACGACTTCGGTGACGTCCCAGGTGACGATGTCGGAGAGGATGGCACGCCGACGATCAAGGGCAAGCAGGCCTACACACACATGACCGTCCTGGCCGAGACCACTGAAGGGATGCACAACCTCTTCCGGCTCTCCAGCCTGGCCAGCATGGAGGGCTACTACCGCAAACCGCGGTTCGACCGGGAGTTGCTCGACCGCTTCGGCAAGGGTTTGATCGCCACCACCGGATGTCCCAGCGGCGAGGTGAATATGTGGCTGCGGGCCGGCCAGTACGACCGGGCGCTGGCAGCGGCAGCGGATTTCAACGACATACTGGGGCACGGCAACTTCTACTGCGAACTCATGGACCACGGCCTTGACATCGAGCGTCGCCACCGTGAGGACCTGCTGAAGATCGCGCGGACGCTGGACCTCCCGCTGGTCGCCACCAATGACCTTCACTATGTGCGTGAAGAGGATGCCAACGCCCACGACGTGCTGCTGTGCATCGGCACCCGGGCGACGGTCAACGATGAGAAGCGCTTCCGCTTCAACGGATCCGGGTACTTCCTCAAGCCAGCCGAGCAGATGCGCGCGATCTGGTCGGAGTTGCCCGAGGCGTGTGACAACACCCTGCTGATCGCCGAGCGCTGCAACGTGGCGTTCGACGACTCGGCCAACCTGATGCCCCGCTTCGACGTGCCCGAGGGCGAGACCGAGGACTCGTGGATGGCCAAGGAGGTCTATCGGGGTCTCGAGCAGAGATTTGCGCCGAACCCCGTGCCCCAGACCCACCGTGAGCAGGCAGCCTACGAGGTGTCCGTGATCGCCCAGATGGGGTACTCGAGCTACTTCCTGGTGACCGCGGACCTGGTGCGCTATGCCAAGCGCAATGGCATCCGGGTCGGCCCGGGTCGTGGATCGGCGGCCGGGGCACTGATCGCATGGGCGATGGGGATCACCGAACTGGACCCGCTGGAACACGGACTGATCTTCGAGCGGTTCCTCAACCCGGACCGCGTCTCGATGCCCGACATCGACATGGACTTCGACGAGCGCCGCCGTGGGGAGATGATCCGCTACGCGACTGAGAAGTTCGGTGAGGATCAGGTCGCCCAGATCGTCACCTACTCCTCGATCAAGGCGAAGGCCGCGATCAAAGACTCCGCACGCGCACTCGGGCTTCCGTATGCGCTGTCCGACCAGATCACCAAAGCCATGCCGGATCCGGTGATGGGCAAGGACATCCCGCTGTCCGGGATCTTCGACCCCAAGCACCCCCGCTACGGCGAGGCCGCGGACTTCCGCACACTGCACGACGAGGATCCGCAGGTTCAACAGGTCGTCGCCACGGCCCGCGGGCTCGAAGGTTTGAAGCGCCAGCCAGGTGTTCACGCGGCCGGCGTCATCCTGTCGCGGGCGAAACTGCTGGACGTCGTGCCGTTGTGGAGGCGCGACGACGGGTCGATCATCACCCAGTTCGACATGGGAGCCTGCGAGGAACTCGGGCTTCTGAAGATGGACTTCCTGGGGCTTCGCAACCTCACAGTCCTAGACGACTGTCTGGTGAACATCGAGCGCAACAAGGGTGAGCAAGTGATCCTCGAGGACCTGCCGCTTGACAACGCCGAGGCTTACCGCCTTCTCGGCCGGGGTGACACGCTCGGGGTGTTCCAGCTCGACGGCGGACCGATGCGCGCCCTGCTGCGATCCATGAAGCCGGACTCCTTCGACGACATCAGCGCGGTGCTGGCGCTGTACCGACCGGGACCGATGGGCGCCAACGCGCACAACGACTACGCCGACCGCAAGAACGGCCGCCAGCCTGTCACCCCGATCCACCCGGAACTGGCAGACTCCCTCGAGGACATCCTTAACGAGACCTATGGCGTGATCGTCTATCAGGAACAGGTCATGACGATCGCCCAGAAGGTGGCTGGCTACAGCCTCGGACAAGCGGACCTCCTGCGCCGGGCCATGGGTAAGAAGAAGAAGGAGATCCTCGACAAGGAGTTCGGGCCGTTCGCTGAAGGTATGCGGGCCAACGGATACGGCGATGCCGCGATCAACACTCTGTGGGAGATTCTTGTCCCGTTCGCCGACTACGCGTTCAACAAGGCCCACTCGGCGGGCTACGGCCTGGTGTCCTACTGGACTGCCTACCTGAAGGCGAACTACCCGACCGAGTACATGGCTGCCTTGCTGGAATCGGTGAAGGACAACAAGGACAAGAGCGCCATCTACCTGGCCGAGTGCCGGCACATGGGTCTCAAGGTGCTGCCGCCCGACGTCAACGACTCCCAGTCGAAGTTCACGGCAGTCGGCGATACCATCCGGTTCGGGCTCTCGGCGGTGCGCAACGTGGGGGAGGCTGTGGTCGACTCGATCATCGGATCCCGGGAGGCGCAGGGTCGCTTCCTCGACTTCAAGGACTTTCTGTCCAAGGTGGAGGCTGGCGCATGTAACAAGCGTGTTGTGGAATCGCTGATCAAGGCCGGTGCGTTCGATTCCCTGGGTCACACCAGGCGGGGACTGATGACGGTGCACGAGGCAGCCGTCGACGAGGCACTGAGCACCAAACGGGCCGAAGCGATCGGACAGTTCGACCTCTTCGGGGATGTGGAAGAGGGCTCCGAGACGGGCGTGGGCATGGATTTGCAGATTCCGGTGGGGGAGTGGGAGAAGTCGGTTCTGCTGGCCCACGAGCGGGAGATGCTCGGGCTTTACGTCTCCGACCACCCGTTGCTGGGCCTGGAGGCGCAGTTGCGCAGTCTGGCCGACGGGAACATCGCCGATTTGGCGGGGTCGGAGAATTCCGACGGGAAGGTCGTCAACGTCGCCGGGCTGGTCACGCAGGTCGCCCGGCGGATCACCAAAGGCGGCAAACCCTACGCGCAGATGACGGTGGAGGACCTGACCGGCGAGATCACGGTAATGGTCTTCCCCAAGGTGTACGAGACGGTGTCGCCGTACTGCCACACTGATGCGATCCTCGTGGTCAAAGGACGCCTCGATGCCAGTGAGGAGTCCGCCCGGCTCATGGCGATGGAAGTCTCCGTGCCGGACCTGTCGCTGGATCGGAACACTCCCTTCGTGGTGACTGTGGCTGCCCAGCAGTGCACGCCCGACACGGTCGAGCGACTCAAAGTGGTGCTGAGCGCACATCCCGGCGCCACTGAGGTGCATCTACGAATGGCCACCGGAACCCGCACCACTGTCCTGCGCCTCGATGAGGCTTACCGGGTCTCCGCGGACCCGTCGTTGGGTGCGGACCTCAAGGCGCTGTTGGGGCCCAATTGCCTACCGACGGCCTGACCGAACCTTTCAACCCAGTCGGGGTGATCGCCCGTTACGTTCTTCTGGGTGCCGCGATGGGCGTACCGGCTGCGGTCTTCTGGATCTGGTGGGCGCCACGCGTGGTCGTTTCGTCGCTGGAAACGACCTCGTTCGTTGAGGGTTACCCGCAGGGCTTCGCTGTGGCCGACCTGATCCTGGGCGCTTTGCTGCTGGTCGTCGGTCTGGTCATCGGCGTGGTCGCGACCATGCGATTACGGCGCACAGGCTTCGCGAAGGGCTGGTCACAGGTCATTGGAGCCATTGCCGGGGCGGCCACGTGCGCAGCCGTCGCGCGGGTACTCGGTTGGTGGCTGGCCGGCAGAGAAGCCAAGAGCCTTCCCGGCGACACCTTCGAGCTTCCAATATCGATCGGCGCCAACGGTGTGCTGCTTCTGGGTGTCTTCTCGGCGTTGCTGGTGATCCTGGGCTATTCGGCATTCGCCCGTGAACCGGTCAGGTCTTGATGGGGGCGGTCCTGGCCTTGGTGGCAGCGATCAGGTCCTCCGGCTTGAGTTCCAGGTCCACGCCGCGCCTGCCTCCTGAGACGAAGATCGTCGAGTGATCGACGGCTGAAGCATCGATGACGGTGGGCAGGGCCTTCTTCTGGCCAAGCGGGGAGATCCCGCCGACGACGTAACCAGTGCTCTTCTCTGCTGATTTGGAGTCGGCCATGACCGCCTTCTTCCCACCGACGGCCGACGCCAGTGCTTTCAGGCTCAACTGCGAACTCACCGGCACGCAAGCGACGACCAACTGGCCCTCGACATCGGCCACCAGCGTCTTGAAGACCCGGTCGGGGTCGAGCTTGAGTGCTTTGGCCGCTTCTTGGCCGAAGGCGGTGTCGTCGGGGTCATGGCGGTACTCGTGCACGGCGAACGGGACCCCTGACTCAGTCAGGGCGATCATTGCGCGAGTTGCGGCTCGGCCCTTGTCCTTCTTCTTCGCAGCCACCTGCTGAACCTATCGCGGCACGTAAGGTCAGGTGGGAGCGCCCGGAACCCCTCCGTACGATGTACCTATGCTGCGCCGCATCGATCTTCGCCTTGACGAGTCGTTCGACGTACCCCGTGCCCTACCCGAGGGTGAAGCTGCCGCAGTCACCCACATCATCGACGAGGTCCGCAGCCGGGGGGCCGCGGCGGTGCTCGAGTTCGGTGAGAAGTTCGACGGGGTGCGCCCGCCTTCTCTGCGCGTGCCCCGCGAGGTCATCGCCTCGAGCCTGGACGCACTTGATCCGGCGGTGCGTGAAGCTTTGAGCACTGCCATTGAGCGCACGACCACCGTGCATGCCGACCAACTGCCGCGCCCCGCCCGAACAGTGCTCGGCCCGGGCGCGGTTGTCTCGCAGAGCTGGCGGCCTGTGCGACGCGTAGGGCTGTACGTGCCCGGCGGACGAGCGGTGTACCCATCAAGCGTGGTCATGAACGTCGTGCCGGCACGCGTCGCCGGCGTTGAGTCAATGGCCGTCGTCAGCCCGCCTCAGGCTGACCACGGAGGCTGGCCGCACCCCACGATTCTGGCGGCGTGTGCGCTGCTGGGTGTGGATGAGGTGTACGCCGCTGGTGGTGCTCAGGCGATCGCCATGCTGGCCCTCGGGGTTGAGAGCGTCGAACCGGTGAACATCATCACCGGCCCCGGAAACATCTACGTCACAGAAGCAAAACGTCTGCTGCAAGGAAAGGTCGGGATCGACAGTGAGGCCGGTCCCACCGAGATCGCGATCGTGGCCGACGACACAGCCGAACCAGCGTTCGTGGCCGCCGACCTGATCTCGCAGGCCGAGCACGACGTGGTCGCTGCATCGGTGCTGATCACCGATTCGGATGCTTTGGCAGACGCGGTCGTGGCCGAACTTGAGCGACAGGTTCCGGCTGCCAAGCACGGTGACCGAATCAAGCAGGCCCTGACCGGCAAGCAGAGTGCGATCGTCATGACCGCCGACCTGGACCACGCTCTGGCGATCGCCGATGACTACGCCGCTGAGCACCTGGAGATCCACACCCGCGATGCCGTCGAGCACGCTGCGCGTATCCGCAACGCCGGGGCGATCTTCGTCGGCGCCTACACGCCGGTCTCTCTGGGCGACTACTTGGCCGGATCCAACCATGTCCTTCCCACTGCGGGATGTGCTTGTCACTCCAGTGGTTTGAACGTCACGACCTTCCTTCGAAGCGTGCAGGTCGTCGAGTACGACCGGCAGGGTCTGGAAGAGGTCACCGATCGCATCGAAGCGCTTGCCAACGCCGAAGATCTGCCTTCCCACGCCGCTGCGGTGACGATCCGGCGCCGGAGCAGCCGGTGAGCCTTCCCCTGCGCCCGGAGTTGATCGGGCGTGCGGCCTACGGTGCGCCACAGATCGATGTACCCGTGCGGCTCAACACGAATGAGAATCCGTACCCGCCGCCGCCCGAGATGATCGCCGATATCGCGAGGGCCATAGACCCCGACCTCAACCGCTACCCGGATCGCGATGCCCGCGTGTTGCGCACTGCACTGGCCGGCTATTTGAGCGCTCAAACGGGAGTGGACCTCTCAAGTGACCAGTTGTGGGCAGCCAACGGGTCCAATGAGGTCCTGCAGCAGATCCTGCAGGCTTTCGGTGGCCCTGGGCGCACCGCGCTGGGTTTCACGCCTGGTTACGCGATGCATGAGCTGATCAGCCGGGCCACGGGCACTGCCTTCGTCCAGGTCGCGCGTCATGACCTGGACCTGGACGCGGCGCAGATCGTGGCGGCGGTCGAGGAGCACCGGCCGGACGTCTTGTTCCTCAGCAGCCCGAACAACCCGACCGGGGAGTCACTGCCGTTGTCGGTCATCGAGGCCGCATATGAAGCAGTCGTGGCTGAAGACAACGGCATCGTGGTGGTCGATGAGGCGTACGCGGAGTTCGCCAGTGTTCCAAGCGCGGTCCACTTGCTGCAAGGTCGCCCGAGGTTGTTGGTCAGCCGGACCATGAGCAAGGCCTTCGCATTCGCGGGTGCGCGGGTCGGCTACCTCGCCTGCGACCCAGCGGTCGTGGAGGCGTTGCTGCTGGTGCGGCTTCCCTACCACCTTTCATCGTTGACCCAGAGCGCGGCGACAGTGGCCATCGGGCACGCCGGACGTCTCACCGAACAGGTGGCACACCTACGCGCGACACGCGACGAGTTCGTGGTTCGGGTCGAGGCCCAGGGCTGGCACTGCCGTCCTTCTGATGCGAACTTCGTCCTGCTCGGACCGTTCGTCGATCCGCCGCAAGCGTGGAAGCGGTTGCTGGCCGCTGGCATCCTCGTGCGCGACGTGGGCCTTGAGCGCTGGCTTCGCGTGACCATCGGCACCGACGAGCAAATGGCGGTGCTGGCCTCAGAACTGACCCACTGCACAGACCTCAGGGAGACGGCATGAACAGAACCGCCCGCGTGGCCCGTACCACCAAGGAGAGCGACGTCCTGGTCGAAATAGACCTCGACGGCACTGGACGCTCAGAGGTGGACACAGGTGTGCCGTTCTTCGACCACATGCTGGATCAATTGGCCCGTCACGGTGGCCTGGACCTGACCGTGCGGACCCGCGGCGATCTGGAGGTGGACGCTCACCACACGGTGGAGGACACTTCATTGGCACTCGGGCAGGCACTGCGCGAGGCCCTCGGCGACAAGGCCGGTATCCAGCGCTACGGCAACGCGATGATTCCGCTGGACGAGGCATTGGCGCTTTGCGTGGTCGACGTGTCTGGTCGGCCTTACCTGGTGCACAGCGAGCCGGAGCTCGTCGAACTGATCGGGACCTACGACACGACATTGACGCGACACATCTTCGAGTCGATAGTGGCCACCGCCCAGATCACTTTGCACCTTCGAGTGGACTCGGGGCGCAACGCCCATCACATAGTCGAAGCCCAGTTCAAGGCTTTCGCTCGGGCTCTGCGCCAAGCTGTCGCTTTCGATCCCCGCATGACCGGGATCCCGTCGACGAAGGGCACGTTGGGGTCATGACCAACGTCGTCGTCCTCGACTACGGGTCGGGCAACCTGCGCTCGGCCCAGAGGGCCCTCGAGGCGGCCGGCGCGACGGTTCAGGTGACTGCATCTGCGGAGATCTCGGCAGCCGCTGACGGTTTGGTGGTGCCCGGCGTCGGTGCTTTCGAAGCGTGCGCCCGTGGCCTGCACGCGATCGGCGGGGCGCGATTGATCGAGCGAAGACTGGCCGGGGGGAGACCCGTCTTGGGTATCTGCGTCGGCATGCAGGTCATGTTCGAGGCTGGCGAGGAGCACGGACTGGTCAGCCCAGGCTGGGCCCAGTGGCCTGGTCGCGTCGAGCAGTTGCAGGCCCCCATCCTCCCGCACATGGGCTGGAACACGGTCGAACCGCCCGCAGACTCGGTGCTCTTCGACGGGTTGGCTCACCAGCGTTTCTACTTCGTCCACTCCTACGCTGCCAAGTCGTTGGACTTGGGCGACGCGGGCACGGCTGCGGTCAAACCTCCGCTGGTGACCTGGACGGAGTATGGTCAGCGGTTCGTCTCCGCGGTGGAGAACGGGCCCCTGTCGGCCACCCAGTTCCACCCGGAGAAGTCAGGGGAAGCCGGCATCAGGTTGCTGCGCAACTGGCTGGCCACTCTCTAGTCGTCGGGGTGGTTTGCCGCGGTGCCATGTTGTTCTTCGACCACTGAATAGCCGGTTTCCAACTTTGCCTCCGGTGAGGTGTGTGCCGAACTTGCGGCTTACAGCGCCATCGCTCTAGGTAGGCTGCGCGGGTGGTTATCCTCGGCCAAGGACGGTCCCTGACAGCCCCGCGTTAGAGGTTGTGCTGTTGGTTAGCGAATCCACGCGTTGTTTCGCTAACCAACAGCCCAACCTCTAACCAACGCACCTGGCCGGGACCCGGCTCACCGCTAGCAATGGCGCCGGGGCCATGTCGGTGTCGGTGTAACCGACCGCGCGGACGGGCTCGCGGCCCGCAGGGAATAGTCGCCGCACTGCCTCTGTTGGAATACCTGCATAGGGTATAGGAGAAGACATTGGCAACCATCGATCTGACCGCTGAGACGTTTGCTTCCACCGTGGACGGCAACGGCATCGTTCTTGTTGACTTCTGGGCAGCGTGGTGTGGCCCGTGCCGGATGTTCGCACCGGTGTTCGAGAAGGCCTCCGAGGATCACCCCGACATCGTGTTCGGCAAGGTTGACACTGAGGCCGAGCAATCGCTGGCCGCGCAGGCACAGATCAGTTCGATCCCCACCCTCATGGCCTTCCGCGACGGAATCCTGTTGTACGCCCAACCTGGAGCCCTGCCAGGGCCGGCGCTGGCCGACCTCATCGGACAGGTGCAGGAACTCGACATGGATGTCGTGCGCGCCGAGGTCGCCAAGCAGAAGGGCTGACCGGCCTCGATTCTGCTGCGGGCCGAACACCCCCGCGTGCCGCAACCGTGGCAGTGCACCGCTGCTGCCTAGAGTGTCCTCGTGGCAGATGTTGAGTTTCGCAGTGATGTGACGGTCGAGCTGGTGAGGGCCGCGGCCCAGGACGCGGATGTTCTGTTCGCGGCCAGAGTGTCGACCAAGGGGGAGTCATCCCTCGACGATGTCGATGGTGATGCTCAACGCTCCCAAGGTTTGATCAACTACTTGATGCGTGATCGGCACGGGTCGCCGTTCGAGCACAACTCGATGACGTTCTTCGTGAGCGCGCCGATCTTCGTGTTCCGCGAGTTCATGCGGCACCGGATCGCCTCGTACAACGAGGAGAGCGGCCGCTACCGCGAGTTGCGACCGGTGTTCTATGTTCCCGGTCCCGAACGCAAACTGGTTCAAGAGGGCAAACCGGGGGCGTACGACTTCGTCGACGGGACCCCCGAGCAGTACCGCATCACAGTCGAACAGACCAAGGCGGCGTGCCTGAGCGCGTACTCGGCCTATCAGGCGATGCTCGATGCAGGCGTGGCCCGTGAGGTGGCCCGGACCGTGCTGCCCGTGGGAACGTACAGCTCGATGTACGTGACCATGAACGCGCGATCACTGATGAACTTCCTGTCCCTGCGGACCAAGCGACCGGATGCCGCCTTCCCGTCCTTCCCGCAAAGGGAGATCGAGATGGTGGCCGACGTCATGGAAGAGCGATGGGCCGAACTCATGCCGCTCACACACGAGGCCTTCGAACGCAACGGCCGGGTGGCGCCGTAGGCAACGCGTCGGAAGGTAGCGTGGGAGTCATGGAGTCGACTTTCGGTTCGGTGATCACAGCGATGGTCACCCCCTTCGACGATGAAGGTGACCTTGATACTGCGGGGCTTGCCGCTCTGGCTGAACACCTGGTGGACAACGGCAACGACGGGTTGGTTGTCAATGGGACCACTGGTGAGGCGCCGACCACCTCGGACACCGAGAAGCTTGAGATCGTGCGCATCGTGGTTGACGCGGTGGGCGACAGGGCCAAGGTGATCGCCGGGGTCGGAACAAGCGACACGGCCCACAGCGTCGAGCTGGCCAGACAGGCCAACGCTGCTGGCGCGCATGGTCTGCTGGCAGTCACCCCCTACTACAACAAGCCACCCCAGGCGGGGTTGCTCGCACACTTCACCGCCGTCGCCGAGGCCACCGATCTGCCTGTCATGCTGTACGACATCCCCGGCCGCTCGGCCACCGAGATCACCACACCCACGCTGATCAGCCTCGCGGCTCATCCGAACATTCGAGCCGTCAAGGACGCGAAGGGTGACCTTGTCGCTTCCGCACAGGTCATGGCGCAGACCGACCTGCTTTGGTACTCAGGCGAGGACGGACTGAATCTGCCGTTGTTGTCGCTGGGAGCCACTGGTTTCGTCAGCGTGATCGGGCACTTCGTCGGATCGGCCCTGGCCAGGATGCGGGAGGCGTTCCTGGCCGGTGACTGGAAGCAAGCACGAGATCTGCACTTCTCGACGCTGCCTGTCACAGAAGCGGTCTTCGCCACCCAGGCGGTAATGACGGTCAAAGGGGCATTGAATCGGCTAGGGCTGCCAGGGGGCAGCGTCCGCTCGCCCTTGGTGGCAGCCAGCGAGGCGCAGATCAGCGCAGTCGTGCAAGCACTCGGAGCCCGGCGGTGAGCACGCCGGTGCCGGCACTTGCCCCCGGAGCACTGCGCGTCGTTGCGCTCGGTGGGCTGGGCGAGATCGGCCGCAACATGACGGTCTTCGAGTGCGACGGGCAGTTGCTGATCGTCGATTGCGGGGTGCTGTTCCCCGAGGAATCACAGCCCGGGGTCGACTTGATCCTGCCCGACTTCGAGTACATCCGCGAACGGCTGGCCGACGTCGTCGGGCTGGTGCTGACCCACGGGCATGAAGATCACATCGGTGCCGTGCCGTTCCTTTTGCGTGAACGCCCCGACATTCCCATCTACGGCTCCCGGCTGACCTTGGCACTACTGGAGGCCAAGCTGCGCGAGCATCGCCAGAAGCCGCCCCTGCAGGTGGTCAAGGAGGGCGACACCGAGTGGCTCGGGGCCTTCCGGGTGGAGTTCGTCGCGGTCAACCACTCCATCCCGGATGCCCTGGCTGTCTGCATCGACACCACCGCTGGGCGGGTCGTGCACACCGGCGACTTCAAGATGGATCAACTCCCGCTGGATGGCCGGATCACCGATCTGAGGGCACTGGCCCGGCTCGGTCAAGAGGGAGTAGACCTGTTGCTGGTGGACTCGACCAACGCCGAAGTGGGCGGCTTCGTCACCAGTGAGGCCGAGATTCTGCCTGCTCTGGAACAGGTCATGGTGAGCACGTCAAAGCGGGTCATCGTCGCCAGTTTCGCCAGTCACGTGCACCGGATCCAGCAGGTCATCGACGTGGCCACTCGCAATGGACGCAAGATCGCGCTCGTGGGCCGCTCGATGGTGCGCAACATGAACGTTGCTCGCGACCTCGGCTACCTGCAGGTGCCCGCCAACACCCTGGTCAACGTGGATCGGCTCTCCGAACTCCCGGACGACCAGATAGTTCTGGTCTGCACCGGCTCGCAGGGGGAGCCGATGGCGGTGCTGTCGCGGATTGCTGCCCATGACCACGAGATCCGGGTCGGCCCGGGTGACACGGTGGTCCTGGCGTCCTCACTGATCCCCGGAAACGAGAATGCGGTCAACCGTGTTATCAACGGACTGACTGCGACCGGTGCCCGTGTCGTGCACAAGGGCAACGCCATGGTCCACGTCTCCGGGCACGCGGCGGCCGGTGAACTGCTGTATCTCTACAACATCGTCAAGCCGGCCAACGTTATGCCCGTCCACGGTGAGGTGCGCCATCTGCATGCGAACGCGCGCCTGGCCGGGCTCACGGGTGTGGACGCCGATCGGATCGTGATCGCCGAAGACGGCTCTGTGATCGACCTGGTTGATGGCAGGGCACAGATCGTGGGCCAGGTGCCGTGCGGCTATGTGTATGTCGACGGAGCCAGCGTCGGCGACATTACCGAAGGATCCTTGAAGGACCGGCGGATCCTGGGGGAAGAGGGCTTCATCTCGGTGGTGGTCGTCGTGGATCACGTGGAGCGAAAGATCCTGCGTGGACCGGAGATTCACGCCCGAGGGTTTGCAGACTCTGACGCTGTCTTCGATGAAGTGGTGCCCGTGATCGCGGACAAGATCACCGCTGCCCTCAAGGAGGGTGTCACCGATCAGCATGCCCTCGGCCAGGTCGTCCGGCGCACGCTCGGACGGTGGGTGAGCGGTCAGCACCGACGCCGGCCCATGATCGTCCCCGTCGTGATCGAGGGCTGATTCGGCGCGGCGACACGCGCCCGTGCGCCGAATCGTCGTGGCGCCGTGCTGTCCGATCCTGCCGATACGCTGGACCCCATGGCATCCCGCACGTCCACCCGCAGTTCGCGGCCGAACTCCAAGAGTTCGCGCTCCAGACCACCGGCCAAGAAGACGGCGAGCAAGTCTGCCGCTTCGGCGAAGAAGTCATCGTCGGCCACCAAGAAGTCGGGCGGCTTCAGCGCCTTCCTGCGAGGTGTGCTGCGCGCTCTGGTCGCCGCTTGGCTGGGAGCCGCTCACTTCCTCGGTGGCGCAGCCAGGCGCGTTGGTCACAGCGCCCGTGACCTGGATCCAGGCCTCCGGCGCGACGGCATCGGTCTGCTCTACTTGCTTCTTGCTGTGGTCGTGGCCGCAGTTGCCTGGTGGGGTGCCGACGGCGGACTGGAACCGGCCGTCACCTTCGTCGTGACAGGTGCTGTGGGCTCGCTCGACGCTCTTGTGCCGCTGTTCCTGGGCTGGCTTTCGTGGCGCACACTGCGCCACCCCGAGCGCAAGTTCAAGGCACATCACCTCATCGGTGGACTGCTCGTTGTGCTTGCCGCGGCCGGACTGCTGCACCTGTTCAACGGTTCGGCTCAACCCATCGACGGCCAGCAGGCGATGCGCGCCGGCGGCGGGTGGGCCGGGTGGCTGGCCACCATCCCCTTCCTCACCCTGCTCGGCCCCATCCTGACCGGTGTCATCCTGGTGCTAGTCCTCGCGGCGGGTCTGCTGATGGCCACCGGCACTTCCGTGGCCGATCTGCGGACCCGCGCGAAGGCGGTGGACACCACCGCTGCCACCGCTTGGATGAAGGCCCGGCTCGGTCACGGTTCGGCAAAGGAATCGGAGAAGATCCCCGAGGACCTCGCCGGCGATGAGGCCTTTGTGACGCCGGTGTCGCAGGAGCCCAAAGACCCGTTCGTCGACGACGACAGCACCAAGCAGATCGACCCGTCGACCATGGTTGCGATGGCCCAGGACCTGACCGTCGAGGTGGATCCGTCGCAGTTTGACGAGTTCGACCTCTCAATGGCTGAGCAACTACTCCTGTCCGGTGACGTGGTCTATCGCCTGCCACCTCTGGAACTGCTCAAGCCAGGACCGCCGCACAAGGCCGCCACCGCGGCCAACGATCAGGTGGTCGCCGCACTCACCGCGGTCCTGGACCAGTTCGAGGTGGATGCGCGAGTCACCGGTTTCAGCCGCGGACCGACAGTCACGCGCTACGAGGTGGAACTCGGTCCGGCCGTCAAGGTCGAGCGAGTGACAGCCTTGAGCAAGAACATCTCCTACGCGGTCAAGAGCCCCGAGGTGCGGATCCTTTCGCCCATCCCCGGCAAGTCCGCGATCGGCATCGAGATTCCCAACACCGACCGCGAGAACGTGAGCCTGTCCGACGTTCTGCGCAGCCGGAAGGCCCAGTCGGACTCGCACCCGATGCTGATCGGGCTGGGCAAGGACGTCGAGGGCGGCTTCGTTGTGGGCAATCTTGCGAAGATGCCTCACCTATTGGTCGCTGGAGCGACCGGTGCCGGCAAGTCGGTCTGCATCAACACGCTCATCACCTCGGTTCTGGCCCGCGCCACGCCCGACGAGGTCCGAATGGTGCTGATCGACCCGAAGCGCGTCGAATTGAGCATCTACGACGGGATCCCGCACCTGATCACCCCGATCGTCACCGATCCGAAGAAGGCAGCCGACATCCTGCAGTGGGTTGTCAAGGAGATGGAGACCCGCTACGACGACCTGGCCGCCTACGGATTCCGCCACATCGACGACTTCAACAAGGCGGTCGCAGCCGGCACGGTTGTGCCCCCGCCGGGTACACAGCGCTCGCTACAGCCCTACCCGTACCTGCTGATCATCGTGGACGAACTCGCAGACCTGATGATGGTGGCGCCACGCGATGTTGAAGATGCGATCGTGCGGATCACGCAGTTGGCCCGCGCAGCAGGTATCCACCTGGTGCTGGCCACCCAGCGTCCCAGCGTTGACGTCGTCACCGGTCTGATCAAGGCGAATGTGCCGTCGCGGCTGGCCTTCTCCACATCCAGTCAGACCGACAGCCGGGTCATCCTCGACCAGCCGGGGGCCGAGAAGCTCATCGGCCAAGGTGATGGACTGTTCCTGCCGATGGGTGCCAGTAAGCCCATTCGGTTGCAGGGTGCGTTCGTGCCCGAGCACGAGATCCGCAGCGTGGTGGCCCATTGCCGCGCACAGATGGCCCCGGTCTACCGCGAGGACATCTCGCAGGCTGCGGGCTCGCGAGCGATCATCGACGGTGACATCGGGGACGACCTCGAACTCGTGTGCCAAGCAGCGGAACTCATCGTGAGCACGCAGTTCGGCTCGACGTCGATGTTGCAGCGCAAGCTCCGGGTCGGTTTCGCCAAGGCCGGACGCCTCATGGATCTGCTCGAGGTGCGTGGCGTGGTCGGGCCCAGCGAGGGTTCCAAGGCTCGGGAGGTCCTCGTGACCCCCGATGACCTCCCGGCCGTTATCGCCGATCTGCGCGGGGTGGGCGGCGGCACCCAGTGAGTCGCCCCTCGGTCTCGATCATCACGTTGGGGTGCGCCCGCAACGAGGTTGACTCCGAGGAATTGGCGGGTGCATTGGCGCAGGACGGCTGGGACCTTGTGACCGATCCGGCCCAGGCGGACACGGTCGTGGTGAATACCTGCGGGTTCATCGAGGCAGCCAAACGCGATTCGATCGACACCGTCTTGAGCGCCAGCGATCTACCGGCGAAAGTGGTGGCTGTCGGATGTATGGCCGAGCGGTATGGCAAGGAGTTGGCGTCGTCGCTGCCCGAAGCGGATGCCGTGTTGGGCTTCGATGCCTACCCCGATCTGCCGAAGTCGCTGCGCCGCATCCTGGCCGGAGAGCATCCAGCGGCCCATACGCCCCGCGACCGGCGCACACTGCAGCCAGTCGCACCCACGGCTCGTTCGTCCGACCTGGCGGTACTTCCCGGGCATATCGGCATGCGCCGGCGTCTAGAGGAAGGTCCCGTGGCGTCGGTCAAACTGGCCTCCGGGTGCGACCGTCGGTGCACGTTCTGCGCGATTCCCTCATTCCGGGGCTCGTTCGTGTCGCGCAGACCGACCGACATCGTGAACGAGGTCGATTGGCTGGTCGGTCAAGGTGTTCTCGAGGTGAACCTGGTCAGCGAGAACTCGACGTCCTACGGCAAGGACTTCGGAGATCTACGGCTGCTGGAGTCCCTGCTCGCCGATCTGGCGGGAACCCAGGGGCTTGAGCGTGTGCGGGTGGCCTACCTGCAGCCGGCTGAGATGCGGCCCGACTTGATTCAGCTCGTGGCAAGCACCGTCGGTGTGGCGCCATACTTCGACCTCTCCTTCCAGCACGCAAGCCCCGACGTACTTCGACGCATGCGGCGGTTCGGTGGCTCGGATGATTTCCTGCGCCTCATCGACCAGATCCGGGAGGCGAATCCGGCGGCCGCAATCCGGTCGAACTTCATTGTGGGCTTCCCCGGGGAGACCCCGGCCGACTTCGACATGCTCATCGAATTCCTCAATCTCGCCCAACTCGATGCGATCGGGGTGTTCGGTTATTCCGATGAGGAGGGGACTGAAGCTGTCTCGCTACCCGGCCATGTGGACGCCGACGAGATCGACCTGCGCACGGACGCGCTAGCCTCGGTGGCCGATGAAGTGATGGCCCAGCGTTCTGCAGCGAGGGTTGGTGAATCGGTGCGCGTGATCGTCGAGGCCGGCAAGACACAGTTCCAGGGCCCGGAAGACGGATCGACGCAGCTGCTGGGTTCCCCCACTGCGGAGGTGGTCGTCGCGCGGGTGGTCGATACCGACGGCGCCGACTTGATCGCAGAGGTGCAGCGTGGCTGAGGCGGGCCGCAAGTGGGGGATCCCGGACCCGATGGCCGATCCGCCGAGCCCCTCGAACCTGTGGAACCTGCCCAATGGGCTCACGATGCTGCGGTTGCTCCTCGTTCCGGTCTTCGGGTACCTGCTGCTGGTCGACTCCGGTGAATCCGCCCAAGCCCGGTGGTGGGCTGCCGGGGTCTTCGTCGTCGCGAGCCTCACTGATCTTGCTGACGGTGCAATCGCTCGGTCGCGCAACCTGGTCACCACCTTCGGCAAGGTCGCCGACCCCATCGCTGACAAAGCCCTGACCGGTGTGGCCTTGCTTGGGCTGAGCTGGCTGGGGGAGTTGCCCTGGTGGGTGACTGTGGTCATCCTCGGCCGGGAGATCAGCATCACCCTGGCCCGGTTCGTGGTGATCCGCCACGGCGTGATCCCCGCGAGCCGGGGCGGCAAGGCGAAGACCGTGTCGCAGATGCTGGCGATCTTCTTGTACATCATCCCGGTCACCGGTCTGCTTGCGGATCTGCGTTGGCCGATCATGTTGATCGCTGTTCTGCTCACGATCCTCACCGGCCTGGACTACATCGTCAGGGCCGTCCGCCTGCGCGAGAACAGCGAGCGCACCGCAATGAAGAGGGCTCGACGTGCTGGCGGCTCGTGAACTCATCGCGGAGCTGACCCGCAGGGGCGATTCGGTCTGCACCGTCGAATCGCTGACCGGCGGGCTTCTGTGCGCCGAACTCACCGATGTTCCGGGGGCGTCCAAAGTGGTGCGCGGTGGGATCGTTGCTTACACGATGGACGCCAAGCGCGACGTTGTCAGCGTCGATGCCGCAACCCTGGCGGCGCATGGTGCGGTTTCAGCCCAAGCTGCCCGGGAACTCGCCCGAGGTGTCCGGGAGATCTTCGGCGCGACGTGGGCCATCAGCACGACCGGCGTTGCCGGGCCTGCTGAGCAAGAGGACAAACCGGTCGGCACCGTGTTCGTCGCAATTGACGGTCCGCAAGACGGTGTGCGTCAGTTGGCTCTCGACGGCGACAGACATGCAGTGCGGCAGCAGACCTGCGAGCTGGCCGTGGAGATGCTCATGGAGTTCTTGGGCACATAAGCCCGACCGTCGGGAATAGCCCAGTGTGGGCGTTTCGTTGGAGTAAATGTGTGGTTAACACCGGATCGTGTAGGTGCTCGTGACGCAACCTTCGCGTACAGTCGTTGCAACGGAAGGAGGAGTGATGGTCGTACTCAGACAAGTTGTCGGTGATGAATTGCGCCGGCGTCGCATGGATCAAGGACGAACTTTGCGTGATGTTTCGACGTCCGCACGTGTGTCCCTCGGCTATCTCTCCGAAGTCGAGCGCGGACAAAAAGAAGCCTCCAGTGAACTGCTGGCGGCCATCTGTGGCGCTCTCGAAGTACCCCTTTCCGAAGTCATGCGCTCTGTGAGCGACAACGTCGCCCGCGCCGGCAACTGACGACCAACAACTCCGTAGTCACCGCAACCCTGACGGTGTCAGTTTCAGCCCTGCATCGACCAGCGTCGGTGTCTGCTCGGCCGTGAAGGCATCAACACCATTGATCCGACGAATGCCCACCCGGGGACGACGCCGACGCAAAGCGTCCACGAAGGCGCTGGCTGTTGCACCGGCCTCCTGCCACATGAGAAGAGACCTCCCCGACGCATCGAGGTAGAAGTCCGGGCCGTCTGAGCCCAGCCACACCAACGCTCCGGCCTTGCGCAGTGGTCGCGGGCCGGGCGTCTGGGGCCAGGCCACAGTTACACCCAGAGGATTGGCCGGGTCGGTGGCGGCGAGAAGAACGCCCCCCGAGTTCTCTCGATGCTCCGCTCTGAGCTGTTCCAACGCCAGGTTCGTGCCGAACTGCGCGCCCCCGAGTCCGTCGACCGCGTACACCTGCTGGCACGAGCCGGCCTCGTCCATGCGTCGAAGGATCCCGAAGAGCGCGTGGAAGCCCCCGGGCACACGCTCGTTTCCCACCACCGTGCGGTCCACCAAGCCGTAGCGGTCCAATAGAGTCTGCGCCCAGACCAGTCCAAGGTCGGCGCGCTGCGGCCGGTGCACGGCCGACCACCGCCCAGGCATGGGTAGTTGCTGGCCACGACGCCGGGCGCGAGACGCGGGGCGCGGCCCGAACCGCCGCAAAGGCTCGAGCGAGTCGTTGGTGACCATCGATCGCCACACAAGTCCCCAGAGCGCCTGTTCGAGAACATCGTGTTCCAGGTGCGGAAGACGGACGACCAGGTCGCGGAAGAACCAGCCACCGCCACCGGCCATGACCGCCCAAACCTCCTGCTCGACGGGAGTCAACTCATCCAGGTCAGCGGCCGGCAGCAGGTCCTCCATCCCCGCCGGGACCATCGAGATCAGTGCGTCGGCTGCACCCAGCCGTCCGGCACCGCACCAGGTCAATTCACCGGAGGCGGTCAGGCGGTCGATCTGGTGGGTCTGGAAGTTGCTCACCCGGGCCGGTAGCAGATCCCGTTCCCAGACGGTCGCGGCTGCCACGTACCCAGCCAGTTGCCCGATCGCCGAGGCCAGTGCTGAGTCGCCAGCGCGGGGGGTCGTCACCTTCTGCCAACGGGGCAGGAAACCGCACAACCTGTTCGACGACACAGGTTCCTGGGCGCCACGCAGAATGGCGGCAGCGCGTCGACGGATGCGTTGCAGGACCTCGGGGTCGATCCACTGCCCGTGGTCGTTGGCGGCCGTGAAGCGTCCCCACCGCAGCAATCCGGACTTCTTGCGCTCCTGCAACAGCGCTTCGGCCACCCGCTCCCCGAGACCGAGGTGACCTGCAAGATCTCGAGTGGAGAAAGGCCCATGGGTGCGCGTGAACCGGCTCAACAAGTCCGCCACCGGATCGGCGACCGGCTCGATGAAGGCGAAAGGTACTTCCGGGGGCAGCACCACGCCCAGCGCGTCGCGCAGACGGGACATGTCCTCGACCGCGGCGACCACCTCACGACCTGCCACTCTGACGCGGAATGCGCGACGGGTTCGGATGAGGTCCTCGACGAACTCCGGGGCCACATCGTTTCCGGCAAGTTCGGCATCGGTGTGGAAGCCCACGTGACGCAGAAGGTCCGCCAAGTCGTCGGCGCTGCGAATACGCCCGGCGTGTCGCCACTGCAGATCGGCCTCAACCTCGTCGATTGCTTGTTGCGGGATGATCGAGCGCAGGTCGGCATCGGACAGAAGCTCGGAGAGCAAGGCGTGGTCGAGTTCCAGCGCCGCGGCTTGCTGTCCCAGCGGATTGTCCGCCTCGTACATGAAGACCGAGACGTAGGAGAACATCTGGGTCTGGGCCATGGGACTCGGTCGGTCGGTCTCCACGACGTCGACCTCGATCTGACCGGCTCGCAGTCCCTGCAGTACCTCTCTAAGAGCCGGCACGTCGTAGGTGTCGTCGAGACACTCCCTGACCGCTTCCAGAACCATCGGGAAACTCGGGTAGCGTCCAGCCACAGACAACAACTGTGCCGAGCGTTGACGCTGCTGCCACAGGGGTGTGCGCTTGCCAGGGGCGTTTCGGGTCAGAAGTAGCGCCCGACTTGCGCACTCCCTGAACTTGGCGGCGAACAGTGCGCTGGTGGTGATCTGTTCGCTGAGCGTGCGGGTCAACTCGTCCGGGTCCGGCACCAGGGCCTCAAGCAGCCCGTCCCACCACTGGTCGTCCTGATCGGTGTTGAGCAGGCGCAGAACCATACCGTCGTCGGTTGCCATGACGTCTGCGTCGATACCCAGGCGGGTGCGGATCGCCGACCCGGTGAGCAGCGCCCACGGCGAGTTGACACGTGCCCCCCAGGGGGCGTGCACGACCACCCGCCAGTCGCCGATCTCATCGCGGAAGCGTTCCACGAGAATCCGTCGATCGGTGGGCAAGACCCTGGTGGCCTGCTGCTGTTCGACCAGGTAAGCGCGCAGGTTGTCCCGCGCGAAGCCATCCGCCGCCCCGCCCTCCAGGCGGGAGTCCAAGTTGCTCGACTCCACCTCGCGCAGGAATGAGCCGATGGCCTTACCCATCTCGTAGGAACGTCCCTGCGCATCTGCATGCCAGAACGGGAGTTTGCCCGGCCTGCCGGGGGCCGGGGTGACCAGGACCCGGTCGTAAGTGATCTCCTCGATGCGCCACGACGAGGCACCCAGCGAGATGACATCGCCGACACGCGACTCGTAAACCATCTCCTCGTCGAGCTCGCCGACCCGGCTGTCCTTCGTGCCGACGATGAACACCGGGAAGAGCCCTCGGTCGGGGATGGTGCCGCCGGAGATGACCGCTGTTCGCTGAGCGCCGCGACGACCGGTCAGCGTGTCGGTGGCCCGGTCCCAATTGAGTCGGGGACGTAACTGCGCGAAGTCATCGGAGGGGTACTTGCCGCTGAGCATGTCGAGCACCGCCTCGTAGGCGCCGCGCGGCAGGTCGGTGTACCCAGATGCGCGGGTGATCGTGCTGTACAAGTCTTCGACATTCCAGTCCCGCATAGCGACCATCGCGACGATGTGCTGGCTCAGTACGTCCAGCGGGTGGCGAGGGACCCGGGTGGGTTCGATGCTGCCGCGGCCCATCCGCTCGACTGCAACTGCGGTGGCGAGCAGGTCGCCCCGGTGGGTCGGGTAGAACACCCCGCGGCTCACCGCATCCAGGCGGTGGCCGGCGCGACCAAGGCGTTGAAGGCCGGAGGCGACAGAGGGCGGGCAACCGACCTGCACCATCAGATCAATGCTGCCCATGTCGATGCCCAGTTCGAGGCTGCTCGTGGCCACGACCGCGGGCAACCGGCCTGACTTCAGATCGTCCTCGATGATCGCTCTTTCGGACTTGCTGACCGAGCCGTGATGGGCCCGCGCGATGACACTCGAACTGCCACCAGCGGCTCCGGCCTGGGCCATGATCTGGGCCGGGATCGAGTCGTCGGGCGACTCGTCGGCGGCTAGTTCGTTGAGCCGGCTCGACAGCCTCTCACACACTCGTCGGGAGTTGGTGAAAACGATCGTGGATGTGTGCGACTCGATCTGCGACAGAATGGAGGTCTCCACCGCGGGCCAGATTGAGGCCCGTTTGGGCTGCCCCTCGGCCGGCTCGTCGAAGACGGTCATGTCGGCCAGTGGCACGTTCAGGCGCAGATCGATGTCCTTGTGCAGATCCGGCTTGATGATGCGTACCGGCACGTCCGCGTGCAGGTACTGCGCCACCGTTTCGACAGGTGTGACCGTGGCCGACAACCCGATTCGCTGGGCGGGCGTGGCCGGTCAGCAGGTCCAAACGTTGCAGTGACAGGCTCAGATGAGAGCCGCGCTTCGACCCGGCCACGGAGTGGATCTCGTCGACGATCACGGTGCGCACGTCACGCAGGAACTCGCCGGCTTTTGAGGTCAGCAGCAGGAACAAGGACTCGGGAGTCGTGATCAGGATGTCGGGTGGGGTGCGAGCCATACGGGCCCGGTCTGCCGCAGGCGTGTCGGAGGTGCGGATCCCGGTGCGCACGGCTCGGGGATCGTCTCCCAGCGATCGGGCTACCTGGTCGATGCCCGCCAGTGGCGCCCGCAGGTTACGTTCCACGTCTGTGGCCAGCGCCCGCAAGGGCGAGATGTAGAGAACGCGACAGCCTTTGTCCTCGCTGTCGAACAGGTCGTCCAGTGCCCAGAGGAAAGCCGCCAATGTCTTGCCCGAGCCGGTGGGGGAGACCACGAGGGTGTCCTCGCCGGTCGCGATCGCCTCCCACGCTTGCACCTGAACCTCGGTCGGCGCCTGGAAGGCCCTCTCGAACCAGCGGCTCGTGGCGTGCCCGAAGCCCGGGAGTGCTTCGGGGGCGGCCTTGGTCACGCTGCCCATTGTGCCGCGCAGGTCGGACAGTGCCAGCAGGTTGTGTGCCACGCCAGTGGCACACTGACCCGGTGAGACTCACGGACTTCTGGGAACGCATGGAACACGTCCTCGGTCCCGGCTACTACGGGTCGTGGGCCCGTGATCATGTGTTGGCGGGTCTGGGTGGGCGAACTGTGGAGCAGGCGCTTGCCGATGGTGAGGATGCCAAGGCGGTCTGGCGCGCGGTCGTGGCCGATCTGGGGTTGCCGGCAACCTATCGGTGATTCCCGCGTGTCGGTTATCCACATCGAACAGGCGTTCGGTACTGTTGCCCACAAGCGAGCGCGTCACATTCGTGAATGTCGTACCGCCCAGGTAGCGTCACCGTGACTGCCAAATGACGTCGGGTAACCGGCGCCGACCCGGAAGGACCACCATGGCTCAGGACACCAAGAACTCCGCCCCGCAGCGGGAGAAGGCCCTCGAACAGGCGCTGGCCCAGATCGACAAGCAGTTCGGCAAGGGATCTGTGATGCGGCTCGGTGATGAGGGCAGGGCCCCCATCGAGGTGATCCCCACGGGGTCGATCGCCTTGGACCTGGCACTGGGGATCGGCGGTTTACCGCGCGGACGGGTGGTGGAGATCTACGGGCCCGAGTCCAGCGGTAAGACCACGGTTGCCTTGCATGCCATCGCCAGTGCGCAGAAGGCCGGCGGGATCGCGGCCTTCATCGACGCCGAACACGCCCTTGATCCCGAATACGCCGGCAAGCTCGGTGTGGACATCGACGCCCTTCTAGTCAGCCAGCCGGACACCGGTGAGCAGGCACTGGAGATCGCGGACATGCTCGTGCGTTCCAGCGCCATCGACATCATCGTGATCGACTCCGTGGCGGCTCTTGTTCCACGCGCTGAGATCGAAGGGGAGATGGGCGACAGCCACGTCGGCCTGCAGGCGCGCCTGATGAGCCAGGCGCTGCGCAAGATGACAGGTGCGCTGAAGGGGACGGGCACCACAGCGATCTTCATCAACCAGCTGCGCGAGAAGATCGGTGTCATGTTCGGCTCCCCGGAGACGACAACTGGTGGCCGGGCACTGAAGTTCTACTCGTCCATCCGCCTGGACGTCCGGCGTATCGAGACCCTGAAGGACGGCACTGACGCTGTCGGCAACCGCACGCGGGTCAAGGTCGTGAAGAACAAGGTCGCGCCGCCGTTCAAGCAGGCGGAGTTCGACATCCTCTACGGCATCGGCATCTCCCGGGAGGGCGGGCTCATCGACCTCGGTGTCGAACAGGGGCTGGTTCGTAAGTCCGGTGCCTGGTACACCTACGACGGGGATCAGTTGGGCCAGGGCAAGGAGAACGCCCGGGCATTCCTGCGCGACAACCCCGATCTGACCGATGAACTCGAGAAGCGGTTGAAGGAGAAGTTAGGCATCGGTCCCCGCCTCGATGTGCCGGCTGAGGAGACCGTCGACTTGACGGCACCGGAGCCCGGCCCGCTGGATCTGTGACTATCGCAGGTCCCGAGTCCGACCCCTACGAGGTCGCGCGGTTGATCGCCCTGCAGCAGATCGACCTGAAACCACGCACGAGTGCGGAGATTCACACAACGCTGCTCGATCGCGGTGTACCTGAAGAGGTCGCCGATCAGCTCGTCGAGCGTTTCACCGAGGTCGGTCTGCTGGATGATCGCACGTATGCGCGGCTGTGGGTCGAGTCACGGATGCGCTCCCGGGGGCTCGGGCCGATGGCGCTGCGTCAGGAACTGCGGCGGCACAAGGTGCCCGACCCGCTCATCGATGAGGCCTTGGCAGGCATCGATGCCGATGAAGCCCTGGCGGCCGCGACCGAACAGGTCAGGTCCCGGGTCGCTCGCTGCGAGATACCCCTGTCGCGACGCGACCAACAGCGCTTGCTGAACTTCCTGATGCGCCGGGGGCATTCCCCCGGGACAGCGCGCGAAGCGGTGCGTAAGGCCGAGGAGCAGATCGTGGGGCAGGAGCGCACCTGAGGCCGTCGTACCCTGGGAAGACCATGTCCCGCACTTACGAAGTCCGCACCTACGGCTGCCAGATGAACGTCCACGATTCCGAGCGCCTCTCAGGGCTACTTGAGCAGGCGGGTTACAGCGCCGTGGCTTCCGGGCAACAACCGGATCTCATCGTGTTCAACACCTGTGCCGTGCGGGAGAACGCTGACAATCGGCTCTACGGAAACCTCGGTCATCTGCGTCCGATGAAGACGGCCAACCCGGACCTGCAGATAGCCGTGGGAGGTTGTCTGGCGCAGAAGGATCGCTCGGTGATCGTCGACAAGGCCCCGTGGGTGGACGTGGTGTTCGGGACCCATAACCTGGGTTCGCTTCCGCAACTTCTGGAGCGGGCGCGCGTGCGCAACGAGGCGCAGGTCGAGATCCTGGAGCAGCTCGACGAGTTCCCGTCGAACCTGCCCACCCGGCGCGAATCGGCCTTCAGCGGCTGGGTCGCGATCAGCGTCGGCTGCAACAACACGTGCACGTTCTGCATCGTCCCATCGCTTCGGGGTCAGGAGGAGGACCGCTCGCCGCAGGAGATCCTCGACGAGGTTCGCGCCCTCGTTGACGACGGTGTCGTGGAAGTGACCCTGCTGGGCCAGAACGTGAACGCGTACCGCCACGGGGGCCGCCACGGCTTCGCAGACCTGCTGCGCTCATGCGGTGAGGTCGAGGGGTTGCGCAGGGTGCGCTTCACCAGCCCGCATCCCCGGGACTTCACCGACGATGTCATCGACGCGATGGCTACGACCCCCAACGTGATGGCGTCGCTGCATATGCCTCTGCAGTCCGGCAGCGACGATGTCCTGCGACGGATGCGCCGCAGTTACCGATCCGACCGCTTCTTGGGGATCCTCGACCGGGTGCGTGCGGCCATGCCGCAGGCCGCGATCACCACCGACATCATCGTGGGCTTCCCGGGGGAGACCGAATCCGACTTCGCGCAGACCCTGGAGGTTGTGCAAGCCGCACGGTTCGCCAGTGCATTCACCTTCCAGTACTCCGCACGCCCGGGCACACCCGCTGCTGACTACTCCGACCAAGTTCCCCGGGAGGTCGTCCAGGAACGCTACGAACGACTCGTCGCACTGGTGGACGACATCGCGTGGCAGGAGAACAAGAAACTCGTGGGCAGCGAAGTGGAACTACTGGTTTCGGTGGGAGAGGGCCGCAAGGACGCCGCGACCCACCGCAAGACGGGCAGAGCTCAGGACGGCCGACTGGTTCATTTCCTCGATGCCGACGACCGCGCCCGTCCGGGTGATCTCGTGCGGACAACCATCAGCTACGCCGCCCCGCACCACCTGGTGGCTGACGCATTGGAGATCCAGGTCGAACGCACTGCTGGCGGCGATGCGCACGCGGGGGGGACAGCGGTGCCGACGCCGGGGGTCATGCTGGGCCTGCCCAGCGTGCGTGCCATCTAGCCACGAGGTACAGCACCGAGTACGGGTCGTCAAGGAAGTCAAGGTGTGCCTCGTCGACGTCCTCGACGGCCCGACCGACCGCACGCCACGACTGGGTACCTGCCGCCTGGACTTCTGCACCGATCGCCTGGTCGAGGTGCGCGAGTCCGGCTGGGTCGCCGGCTCGTAGGGAAGTGATCACCTGTTCGTCGAAGTCGTGGGCCAACGGGTGCAGGCTGCCGGGTGCCTTGTCGCTGCGGGTTGCACTGCCGTCACCCATGACCAGCACGGCGTCGAAACGCCGCAGATCCTGGGCGTGATGGTCCACATCGGCGGCAGGACGGCCTTGGAGAAGCCAACGGGCGATGGCCCTCGGCAGAGCAACCGGCGGCCCATCGCCGATGTCGAGCCCGAAACCGGACAGAGACCACTCGTCGGTGCCCGAGGAGGGTTCCGACGAGAGGATCGCAGTTGAGCCAGCACCCTCCAGCGCCCAGTCAACCGCGGACTGGGCCTGCGTGCGTAGCTCGTCGAGTTCGACGGCGGCACCCGCGGCAATCTGCGGGATCAGCAGGGGTGTGATGGGCAGGAATGCCAGGCGAGCGTTCAGGATTCGTCCTTCTTCGGCGAAGTGACCTTCGGCGTCGCCGAGCCGAGCTTGTCCAGGGCCCCGGTAACGGTCTGGTCGAGCATTGCCGTCGCCGCTGAGGCTCTACCGCCGGTCTTGTCGTCGATGAGGTCCGTCACCTTGTCGACAGCGCCAGCCATCTTGTCCGCGGAGGTGTCCGCGATGTCACCGACAGCCCCTTTGGCCTTGTCGATCAGCTCGTCTGCTTGCTTCCTGACGTCGTCGTAGGCGCCCACGGTTGACTCCCTTACCGGTTCGGATGTTCTTGCAGGATAGGTAGGACAATCGAAGGGTGTCGAACCCACCCGCCGCTCAGGTCGTGGCGCTCGTGGGCCCGACCGCGGCCGGCAAATCGCAGCTTGCCATGGAGCTCGCGACGAGATTCGGGATGGAGATCGTCAACGCCGATGCGTTCTGTCTGTACCGCGGCATGGATATCGGGACCGCCAAACCGAGTGACGCCGACCGCCAAGCGGTGCCGCATCACCTGCTGGATGTGATCGAGGTCGAGCAGTCCGTCGACGTGGCCACCTATCAGCGACTCGCCCGCGAAACGATCGCTACCATCCAAGCCCGGGGGGTGCCGGTCCTGCTCACGGGCGGATCAGGCCTGTACGTGCAGTCAGTGCTGGACGATCTGCGGTTCCCAGGCACTGACGCGCAGGTGCGTGCGCGCCTTGAGGATGAGTTGGCGCAGGTGGGTGCCGAGCACATGCACCGAAGGCTCAGTGAGGTTGACCCGCAGGCCGCGTCGCTCATCCCGGCCACTAATGGCCGCCGGGTGGTGCGTGCGCTGGAGGTAAACGAGATCACCGGCGAGCCGTTTCAGGCCGCACTGCAGCGCGGACGCAGCTGGTTGCCTTCCGTACGAATCGGGTGGGATCCCGGTGTGCAGATCGTGGACGCGAGGATCTCCGCGCGGGTGCAGCAGATGTGGGATGAGGGTTTCGTCGCGGAGGTGGTGAGCCTGCAACGGCGTCTGGCACCTAGTCGTACGGCGAGCCGGGCCGTTGGGTACCGGCAGATCCTCGACGCGCTGGCGGCTGAACACGACCCCGAGCTCGCGAAGGAGCCAACAAATGTGGCAACGCGGCGACTCGCGCGACGGCAACGCACGTGGTTCCGTCGTGATCCGCAGGTGGTGTGGGTGGAATCCCCATCGCATGCACGCCAGATCATTGGCACCCTAGGGATATGACTGACCGACATGTTGGCTTCGTGAAGGGGCATGGAACGGGCAACGACTTCGTCCTGGTCCCCGATCCGCAGGACCACTTGACGGTCTCGGAGCAAGCCGTTCGCGCGATCTGCGACCGCCGGACCGGGGTCGGCGGTGACGGGCTGATCCGGGTGGTGCGCGATTCCGAGGGCCTGTGGTTCATGGACTACTACAACGCCGATGGTTCCACGGGGGAGATGTGCGGCAACGGCGCCCGCGTGTTTGCCGCGTACCTTCGGGCGAACGAGCTGGTGGACAGTTCCGAGTTCGTGATTTCCACCAGGGGCGGCCAGCGGGGGGTCACGATCGCGTGGGGACCTCATCAGTGTGGACATGGGTTCGGCCCGGCACGAAGCCGCGAGCGTGCTGGTGCGCGCCAACGGGCACGAATGGCCAGGCGAGGCGGTCTTCATGCCGAATCCGCACGCAGTGGTATTCGTGGCCGACCTCGAGTCGCCCGGTTCCCTGATCGAAGCCCCGCAGGTCGAGTCGGAAGTTTTCCCGCAGGGGGTCAACGTGGAGTTCGTGGTCGTGGCAGAGCCCGGCCGTCACGTGGCGATGCGGGTTCACGAACGCGGAGTGGGCGAAACCCAATCGTGTGGGACCGGCATCTGTGCAGTGGCCGACCGCGCTCTGGCCGCGGCGGGCGTTGAGGGGCCGGCGATTGTCCAAGTGGACGTCCCCGGGGGCTCTTTGAGCGTACGCCGCACTGATCAGGGGTCCATGGTCCTCACAGGTCCTGCCGAACTGGTTGCGCAGGGCCATCTATCCCTAGAACTTTCGGAGTTGCTGCGTGGCTGAAGAAGACGTTCGTATCGAGGATCAACTGGCCGACCGGCAAGCGCTACGCCGGGTCCCGGGGCTCTCCACCGAACTCGAGGACATCACCGAGGTCGAGTACCGGCAGGTCAGGCTTGAGCGCGTCGTCCTGGTCGGGGTGTGGACCCAGGGCAGCGCAGTGGATGCCGAACGTTCCTTGCAGGAACTGGCCCGGCTGGCCGAGACGGCCGGGTCGGTGGTCCTGGAAGGGGTTGTTCAGCGCCGCTCAGTGCCCGACCCCGCCACGTACGTCGGATCGGGTAAGGCCAAGGAGTTGCGCGACATCGTGGCGGCCACGGGGGCCGACACCGTGATCTGTGACGGTGAACTGACCCCGGGGCAATTGCGCAAACTCGAGGCGGTGTTGAAGGTGAAGGTCGTGGACCGCACCTGGCTGATCCTGGACATCTTCGCCCACCATGCCCGAAGCAAAGAGGGCAAGGCGCAGGTGGCGCTTGCGCAGATGGAGTACATGCTGCCCAGGCTGCGTGGGTGGGGTGAATCGTTGAGTCAGCAGGGTGCAGGCGTGCTGGCCCGCGGACCGGGCGAAACCAAGATCGAAACGGATCGGCGTCGTATCCGATCGCAGATGAGCCGGTTACGGCGCCAACTGCGCAAGCTCGACAAGGTCCGGGAGTCCAAGGCGGCGTTGCGGCGCAACTCCGATGAACCCTCTGTCGTGCTGGCCGGCTACACGAACGCCGGGAAATCCAGCCTCCTGAATCGGCTGACCGGAGCGGGCCAACTTGTCGACGATGCCCTGTTCGCCACCTTGGACCCGACCGTGCGGCGGGGCAAGACCGCATCCGGACGATACTTCACGGTGACCGACACCGTCGGCTTTGTGCGCCACCTGCCCCACGCTTTGGTGGAGGCTTTCAAGTCGACCCTTGAGGAAGTCGCTGCGGGCGACCTGCTGGTGATCGTCATCGATGCCACTGATCCTGATCCGCTGGGCCAGTTGCAGGCGGTCCGCGACGCGATGCGCGATACCCGCCAGCACGATGCCGCTGAACTCGTTGTGGCCAACAAGGTCGATGTGGCCGATCCCGACACACTGGCCCAGATCCGTCGGGAATTGCCCAACAGCCTGGAGGTTTCCGCCAAGACAGGGCAGGGCCTCGACGAACTGCTGCAGCACCTCGACGCATCCCTGCCCGACCCTATGGTCGAGGTCGATCTGACTGTGCCGTTCGATCGCGGCGACCTGGTGTCACGGGTGTACGAGGTTGGCACCGAGGTCCACATGGAGCACGGTGAGTCGGGCACCTCGGTGCGCGCGCGAGTTCCGGCGGACCTGGCCGCGGCCATGACCCGGGCCAGTGGACTACCCACAGGCGAGGCACGCACCTGATAGCCGTGGCCTGCGGCTGACACAATCGACGGATGCAGCAGTTGCCGGAGTTGCTCGAAGCAGTTGTGGCCGACTTGAACGGAACGCACCGGGTCGGGCAACTGGAGATGGTCGAGCTGGTGGGACGCGCACTCGATCGCGAAGGCACTGTGCTCATCCAGGCCGGAACCGGTACGGGCAAATCGGTGGGATACCTGGTCCCGGCGATCGCTCATGCTGCACAGGCCAATCCCGGTCAGTCGCGGGTGGTGGTCGCGACGGCCACACTGGCGCTACAACACCAACTCGTCGAACGTGACCTGCCGAAGATGATCGAAGTCCTCACGCCCATGGTGGATCGGGAGGTTCGCTTCGCGACGCTCAAGGGCCGAAGCAATTACCTGTGTCTGGCCCGCTCCGCGGGTGGTGCGGCTGATCCCGAACAGCAGACCTTGGACCGCACAGCCACGGAGAAGCAAGCTCTGCGGGTCAACGAGTGGGCGGCCACGACGTCCACTGGTGACCGTGACGAACTCGAGGACGTATCGGGAATGGTCTGGCAGGCCTTCTCGGTGAACGCTCAGGAATGCTCGAGGGGCTCCGGCTGCGGGTTCGTCGAGCAGTGCTGGGCGGAGAAGGCGATTGCAACGGCCCGGGCGGCCGACATTGTGATCACGAACCACTCGTTGTTGGCCCTCAATGCGGTGCAGGAGGGCATCCTCGGTGAGCACGATGCGGTGATCGTGGATGAGGCGCACGCACTTCCGGCGGCCCTTCAGCGGGCTGCGACCGACGAACTGTCCGTTGAAGCGCTGGCGCGGGCTTCGCGACGCACCAAGGCCGCTGGCAGCGCTGACGAGGCGGATCGGATCCAGGATGCGGCGGACGCACTGGAGGGCGCATTCAACATCTGGGATGCCGCGGATGGCCGCCGCGTGGCAGAGCTGCCACGTGCGGTGCTGACTGCGTTGTCCACAGTGCGCGAAGCGTGCGGTCTGGCGATGGCATCCCTTCGCCGCGCGACGGACGCGGATCCGGCCGGCCGGCAGCGTGCGCTCGCCTCCGTGGAGGTGGTCCACGATGCGGCCGGCGAACTGCTCGGCGCCGATGAGTCCAGCGTCATGTGGCGGCGCGGGGATCGTCTGGTGGTGCTGCCCCTGGACGTCTCCGGGGTCGTACGCGAAGGGATCATCGGCGAACGTGCAGCCGTTTTCACCTCGGCCACGCTGCAACTCGGGGGCAGTTTCGCCACGATCGCTGAGCAACTCGGTCTTCGCCCTGGTGAGTGGGAGGGTGAGGACGTGGGTAGTCCGTTCGACTACTCCGCACAAGGTATTTTGTTCGTCCCTGACAGGCTGGCGCCGCCCGGTCCTGACTGGCCGACACCGGCCGCCCTGGATGTCGCCCGTGATCTTGTCGCAGCCGCGGGTGGCCGTGCGCTTGTACTCATGGCGTCCTGGCGCGGAGTTGATGCGATGCAGGAGGCACTGGCTGACGCTGTGCCTGAACTGCTGGTACAGCGCAAGGGGGAGCCCACCACGCCGCTCATCCGTGCCTTTGCCCAAAGCCACGAGAGTGTGCTGGTGGGCACATTGGGCCTATGGCAAGGCGTGGATGTCCCCGGGCCGGCGTGCACGTTGGTACTCATCGACAAACTGCCATTCCCGCCGCCCACGGACCCGGTCGTGAGCGCACGGCAATCGGCGATCGACTCCCGGGGAGGATCTGGCTGGATGCAGGTGTCATTGCCGCTGGCCGCCATGACCCTTGCCCAAGGGGCAGGGCGCCTGATCCGCTCGGATGCTGACCGTGGGGTGGTGGCGATCCTGGACAGTCGGTTGGCCAACCGCCGATATGGGGGCTACCTTCGGCGAAGTCTGCCCCCGCTGAGCTACATGACCGACCCGGCCAAGGTCGCCCAGGCGCTGTCCCGGCTGGATGCCGGGTACAAGCAGGACTAGACCCGGCGCAGTACCGCGACCACCTTGCCCAGAATCTGGGCGTGGTCACCATCGATCGGCTCGAAGGCCGGGTTGTGCGGCAAGAGCCACACGTGGCCATCGCGTCTCTTGAGGGTCTTGACCGTTGCCTCGTCGTCGAGCAAGGCCGCCACGATCTCGCCGTTGTCCGCGTCAGGCTGGCGGCGCACCACCACCCAGTCCCCGTCGCAGATGGCTGCCTCGATCATGGACTCGCCCACGACATTGAGCAGGAAGAGTTCCCCGTCGCCCACCAGCTCGGCCGGTAGCGGGAACACCGATTCCACGGCTTCCTCGGCGAGGATTGGCCCACCTGCTGCGATGCGCCCCACGAGTGGCACATACCTGGGTGTCGGCCGATCGTCGCCACTGTCGGTCTGGTCCACCTCGGAGGGGAGCAGCACTTCCAGTGCTCGCGGTCGGTGTGGATCGCGGCGTATGTAGCCCTTACGCTCCAGGGCCTTGAGTTGGTAGTTGACACTCGACGGGCTGGTCAGTCCGACGATTTCACCGATCTCGCGCACCGACGGGGGATAGCCCCTGGATGCCACGATCCGCCGGATCTCCACCAGGATCATGCGTTGGCGTTCCGTCAGACCGTCGCGGCCGGGTGCGGCGTCTGGGAGTTCCACAACATCTGGTGTCCCTTGCCCCTCAGTTGCCTTTTTGTTGCCTGCGGTTCTGGCCATTCTGTCCTCCCGGTGACCTGCTGCGGATTGTCTCGCTGCGCTCACCATAGCCATTTCAGAGGCTGAACTCAAACATATGTTCGATAGGGGTGGAAACGTGTCGCACCCATCTGGTAGACATCGAACATGCGTTCATCAGAACGTTTGTACGAAGGATTGGAGTTGGACATGGCTACCATTAGTGCTTCCCCCCAGGTGGTCAGCGACCGTCTTCGGCGCCCACGACGCAGCGTCAACTTCCAGGCGCCGCCTGTGGTCACGCGGCCGACAGCACCAGCAGAGACCTGCGACGCGACTGAGCGGCTCTGGGACATCGCTGCGCTCAGATGGGCCTGCGCGGTTGCATCGGTCTTTGTGCTGGCCCTTGTCGGGTTCGCCCTGGCGCCGAATTCGTCAGCCACGGCACCCGCGCTGAGTTCGTCGGCGGGACCGGTCGTGGTGGAGTCCTCGGCCATGCCTGCCTGGACCGTGGCCCCAGGCGACACGCTGTGGAGTATTGCCACCCAGGTGTCTGCCGGTGACGACCCGCGAGAGGTTGTCATGCAGCTGCAGCGCATCAACGGCTTCGGTCCGGGTCATGTGCTCCAAGTCGGTGAGGTGGTTTTGGTGCAGGGGGATCGTCCGCTCGGTCGGTCCTGACGACACTGTGGCGAAAGTACTTGCGCAACCGATGGTGGACGCATACGGTTACCACCACATGTAGTACTTACATCGATGTTATTCATCCACAGGTTGTGGTTGTTTCGGCACAGTTTTTGCCCAGGTTTCCCCCAGGAAGCCAGCCGTTTCATCCACAGGCGTTGGGTTCAGAGCCCAGAAAGCGGGAACAAATGCACTGCCCCTTCTGTCGCAGCGACGACTCCAGAGTCGTTGACAGCCGGATGGCCGACGACGGATCTGCGGTGCGCAGGCGCCGGCAATGCGGGGCCTGTCAGCGTCGGTTCACCACGATCGAGGTGGCAGCACTGAATGTGGTGAAGCGGTCGGGCGTGGTCGAGCCCTTCCGACGCGACAAGATCGTCTCCGGTGTCCGCAAGGCCTGCCAGGGCCGGCCGGTGACAGAGGACGAACTTGCAGTACTCGCCCAGCAGGTGGAAGACGCTCTGCGCGACTCCGGATGTGCCGAGGTCCCGGCCCACGAGATCGGCCTGACGATCCTCGGCCCGTTGCGTGATCTCGACGAGGTCGCCTATCTGCGTTTCGCCTCGGTGTACCGGGCTTTTGACTGTCTGGCGGACTTCGAACAGGAAATTGCGTTGCTCAAGGCCAGTCGGGAAGCCTCCCGACACGTACAAATCGATATCACCGAAGGGCACAAAGTGCCGTTCGCCACTGTTGTCCAGAAGGAGGACGCATGACCGACCAGTCCATTTCGAAGGCGCGCACTGCAGGCGTGAAGGGAGCCGAGGTGACTGTGCAGACCACGGGTTTGACCATCGAGCGGCTGTACACGACGCCTGGGGTGCACCCCTACGACGACGTCGAGTGGGAGCGTCGCGATGTCGTCCAGACGAACTGGAAGACAGATGAGGTCGTGTTCGAGCAGCGAGGTGTGGAGTTCCCCGCCTTCTGGTCGCTCAATGCATCCACCATCGTGACCACGAAGTACTTCCGCGGGGCGCTGGGTACTGATCAGCGCGAGTGGAGTCTCAAGCAGCTCATCGACCGGGTCGTGCTGACCTACGTCAAGGGCGGCAAGGACCACGGCTATTTCGCCACTGAGGCTGACGCCGAGGTGTTCGAGCACGAGTTGACCTGGATGTTGCTCAACCAGGTGTTCTCCTTCAACTCCCCGGTGTGGTTCAACGTGGGGACGACTGCACCCCAGCAGGTCAGCGCGTGCTTCATCCTGGCCGTCGACGACACCATGGACTCGATCCTGAACTGGTACCGCGAGGAGGGGTTGATCTTCAAGGGCGGCTCCGGCGCGGGGTTGAACATCTCCCGCATCCGTTCCAGCAAGGAGTTGTTGCGTTCTTCTGGTGGAACAGCCTCCGGCCCAGTCTCCTTCATGCGCGGGGCGGACGCGTCTGCCGGCACCATCAAGTCAGGTGGCGCCACGCGGCGTGCGGCGAAGATGGTCGTGCTCGATGTGGATCACCCGGATGTCGAGGAGTTCATCGAGACGAAGGTCCGCGAGGAGGACAAGATCCGTGTCCTGAAGGACGCGGGCTTCGACATGGACCTGGGCGGCAAGGACATCAACAGCGTCCAGTACCAGAACGCCAACAACTCTGTGCGTGTGTCTGATGAGTTCATGCGCGCGGTGGAGAACGGCGATGAGTTCGGCCTGCGCGCGCGCACCACCGGCGAGGTCATCGAAACGATCGACGCGAAGAAGCTGTTCCGCCGCATGTCCGAGGCGGCCTGGGCCTGTGCCGACCCGGGGATTCAGTACGACGACACGATCAACGACTGGCACACCAACCCGGAGACGGGCCGCATCACTGCGTCTAACCCGTGTTCGGAGTACATGTCGCTGGACAACAGCTCGTGTAACCTCGCGTCCTTGAACTTGATGAAGTTCCTGCAGGAGGATGGCTCCTTCGATGCGGTGAAGTTCAACAAGGCCGTCCAGATGATCATCACTGCCATGGACATCTCGATCTGTTTCGCGGACTTCCCGACCGAGGCGATCGGTGCCACCACGCGTGACTACCGCCAACTTGGCATCGGGTACGCGAACCTTGGCGCGCTGCTGATGGCCTGTGGCTTGCCCTACGACTCTGATGGTGGTCGCGCGCTTGCAGCTTCGATCACGAGTCTGATGACCGGCGCTGCTTACAAGCGCTCGGCCGAACTGGCCGGAGTCGTCGGCCCATACCAGGGCTTCGCGCGTAACGCCTCGGCTCACGCCCGGGTGATGCGTAAGCACGCGGCTGCGACAGACAGTGTGCGCTCGGTGTCAACGCTGGACAGCGATGTGCTGCAGTTGGCTTCGCAGATGTGGGAGCAGGGCAACGCGATCGGTGCCAAGAATGGCTGGCGCAACGCCCAGGCCAGCGTCTTGGCGCCCACCGGCACGATCGGGTTCATGATGGACTGCGACACCACCGGGATCGAGCCCGACTTCTCGTTGGTGAAGTTCAAGAAGCTCGTCGGCGGCGGCTCGATGCAGATCGTCAACCAGACGATCCCGCGGGCGCTGGGCAAGCTGGGGTACACCCAGGAGACCGTCGAGGCGATCGTCGAATACATCGCCGGTCACGGTCACGTGGTGGATGCGCCGGGGCTCAAGCCGGAGCACTACCAGATCTTCGACTGCGCCATGGGGGAGCGGGCGATCAGCCCCATGGGCCACGTGCGCATGATGGCTGCCGTCCAGCCCTTCTTGTCCGGGGCGATCTCGAAGACGGTGAACATGCCCGAGTCGGCCACCATCGAAGAGGTCGAGGAGATCTACTACCAAGGGTGGAAGACGGGCTTGAAGGCCCTGGCGATCTACCGGGACAACTGCAAGGTCGGCCAACCACTGTCCGACGGCAAGGCGGAGAAGAAGACCGCCGCCGCGGAGGTCGTGGTCGACCACCGTCCGGTTCGCAAGCGGCTTCCGAAGAAGCGCCCGAGCCAGACCATTTCCTTCAGTGTCGGAGGTGCCGAGGGCTACATGACGGCAGGCTCCTACCCGGACGACGGTCTGGGTGAGGTGTTCCTGAAGCTCGGCAAGCAGGGTTCGACGCTGGCCGGCGTGATGGACGCGTTCTCGATCGGGGTCTCGATCGCCCTGCAGTACGGGGTGCCGCTCGAGGCATACGTGGCGAAGTTCGTGAACATGCGGTTCGAGCCCTCGGGCATGACCGACGATCCCGACATCCGCATGGCGCAGTCGATGATGGACTACATCTTCCGGCGCCTTGCACTGGATCACCTGCCTTACGAGAAGCGTGCCGCCCTGGGCATCTTCACCGCGGAGGAGCGTGCCGAACAGCTCAACGAGTCCACCGGTCACGCGGCACAGTCCCCGACAGCGGTGGTCGAAGATCCGGTGTTCGAGGATCTGGGCGCGGGTACTCCCGAGCACGAAGCTGGCGCGGCCAGCGTCCCGGCCTCAGTGCACTCCTCGGCCGAACTGCTGGAGGCGATCACGGGCAAGACCGCGGACGCCCCGCTCTGCATGACCTGCGGGATCAAGATGCGCCCAGCGGGTTCCTGCTACGTGTGTGAAGGATGCGGATCGACCAGCGGCTGCAGCTGATTGCGAAGCGAAGTTGAAAGACAACGGAACTGGCAGGTGCTTGCAGGTCTCGCCGTAATCAAAGTCGGGTAACACCGATTTGCAGGTACTCCTGTCGGACGCGGAATGGCCCCCAACGAGCGGCGTTGGGGGCCATTGCGTGCGTCGGGTTGGAGCTCGGGGAATGCGTCGCGGAGGGCCCAGGTGCGCCGAAGGTCTCGACTATTGTGCGTGCGTCGGGGGTGAGCTGGCCGAGATTCACGGCGTCCCCCAGGGCCGGTCGATCGCGCTCGCCGTGCGTGTTGTGTTGGCGTCCGTTGATGACGTTACGGAGTACTCAGGCGAGGGTCTTGCCCATGACCCGATCTTGTCTTGGCTTACTGGCATGCGCTTGATGTCGCGTTCGAGTTGCACTCGTTGTTCTCGGACGCTTGTGGTGAGGTAAGAGTGATCGTTCAAGATCGCGGCCTTCAGCCCAACGGGGGCAAAGGTGATTGTTGAGTTCACGGCGGGTGCCCATCCAATCACGTCTGCGTTCCGCCTCACTTGGCATGGACCGAGCCGTCGAGACTGTCAAGTCTCGGTGAGTGACATGATCGGGGTTAGTGGGGCGGAATCGACAGCGTAGGGCTGTCGGAAGGGAGCACCGTGATGACTGAGATGACGTCGGCCACATACACCGATCTGGCGTACCTGGGTGGTACCAAGGCGATAGCGACGACGCCGATCGTCGGACAGCCGACGCAGTCGTACGCGGATGTCTACGTGCCCGGGCAGGAGCCGATCCGAGAAGGGGAGATCCGGGTGACGGTTCTCGGCAGTGGCAATCCGCCGCCGACGAGGGCGCAGGCTTCCGGCTCCATCCTGGTGGAGGTGGGCAACGCGGAGCGCGACATGTTCGTCTTCGATGTCGGCAGCGGCGCCCTGGCCAACTTCATGAGCCTGGGCCTACCCATCAACTCCCTGGACAAGGTGTTCCTCTCCCACCTGCACGCCGACCACACCGCCGACCTGATCACGCTGTTCGGCAGTTTCCGCAAGGCCGGGCGCAAGGGGCCGTTGCACGTGTGGGGCGGCGATGGGTCCGAGCCGAAGTTCGGCACGAAGGTCGCCCTCGATGCGATCGAGGCGGCGTGCGCGTGGGACACCGAGTCCACCCGCGGCTTCACCTCGAACGAGTCCGCGGTGCTGGTCGGGGCGGAGTTCGACGCGTCGGTCACGTCCGTCGTCTACGAGCAGAACGGTGTGACCATCACCGCCTTCCCGGTGATCCACAACCTGCACGGAGCGGTCGGCTACCGCGTCGACTTCGCGGGCGTGAGCATGGTCTTCTCCGGCGACACGCACCCGTGCTGGCCGCTGGTCCACGCCGCCCAGGGCACGGACCTGCTCATCCATGAGTGCTTCCCATCGGCTGCCACCCTCGCCGCCGTGACGGGTGCCAGCATCGAGCGCCTCCGGACCGTCACCTCCACCCATACCGTCCCGAAGACTGCCGGGAAGGTGTTCTCGCTCGTCCAACCCCGCATGGGCGCGCTCTGGCACACCTTCCTCGTCCCCGCGGTCGTCGTGCCCATCCTCGAAGAGGTGAGCGCGGTCTTCGACGGACCCGTCGTGCAGACCCAGGACCTGACGATCTTCAACATCACCCCCGAAGCGGTCGTCGCGCGGCAGGTCCAAGCGGCCCCGCAGGTGGCAGCCATCCCCGGGGAGTCGACACTCGAACTGACCTACAGCACACGTCCCGAGCCGCCCGCCTGGTGGGCGGAGGCGATCATCCCCGATGAGGAACCGCCGCCCCCCACGTACCACCTCTAGGCGGCTCGGGCGCCCATCACGGCGTGTGAGGACATGACCTTCCGGGCGGGTCTTCCTAGCCGGAGCACTCATGCCACGCGGACTGCGGGGAGCGTCACAAACGCCGAACGTTTCCTCGACCGTTCGGCACAGTTCGAACAAGTGGGGTGCGCCACTGATGCTGAGTGACGAGTCGTGATTCTGACGACATCGTCCATTACGTGGTCGATGCTTTCCAAAATCGCCTTGATGTTGTTCATGCCTAGCTCAGCCTGCTGTGCGACGCCGCCGGCTACCAGTTCCCCTGTGGCTGGATCGATGGGCAATTGAGCGGTGATGTTGTTGTAGTGGGAGAAGGCCACGGTCTGTGTGGACGCGGCGCTGCGAGGGTCGGTGGGCCGGCTACCTTCTCCCGCACACCGCCGTTCTACCAGTTGTGCCGGGGGGGAAGGCGTTCGATCAGGGGGAGCTTCGCGGCGCAAGAGAAATGTGGAGATGGGGCAGTGGCCGCAACCGAAGTCCGGTGTTAGTTGCTTCTGGTGGGCTGGCCCACACCACCGATGGCATGGTTCGCTGGGTTCCCAGCGAGCACGCGAGATCTGAGGTAGTCATGGCTTTCACCGACATGGAAATCGAGTACATCCGAAGCCAGCCTCTGGCCCGCGTGGCCACAGTCTCTCCCGACATGCAGCCTGACGTGGTTCCCGTCACCTTCGAGTTCGACGGATTCCGCTTCTATGTCGGCGGTTTCGCGCCGGAACGTACTCGCCGCACGAAGAACGTGGAGTCGGGTAACGACAGGGTCGCGATGGTCATTGACGACCTGGCGTCACTGCGGCCGTGGGCGCCGCGATACATACGCATCTACGGAAGGGTCGAACTTGTGGACCGACCCGGACCAAATGGGCCAAGCCGCATCATGAAGATCACGCCAACCATTTCGTGGAGCCTCAATCTGTCAGGTTCATGGACGCCCGGCAGCGGTCAGGTGCTCACGCCGCTGCGGACCGAGCACATCGAGGCCGATCTCTGACTGGCAGCTTCGGTGGACGGCGCCCGGGTGCCCTGGTTAGAGGTTGTGCTGTTGGTTAGCGAATCCACGCGTTGTTTCGCTAACCAACAGCACAACCTCTAACGCGGCCGGGCCCGGCATCGGGGCGAAGATCCGCGCCGGCTGGCGGTAGCAGCTTCGAGCTGAGGCACTGGGCATCTGCTCCGAGTGGGCAGATCGTGGACGTGGACCGTGTGTGTGAGGAGCAGGTTACTGCCAGTGGCCAACAGCGTGTGGCAGGATCAGGTCTCGATGACATCCTTCCTGCAAGCCGGCGAAGTTCTTCTTCACATCGGCCCGCCCAAGACCGGAACCACAGCGCTTCAGCACTCGATGGCGCAGGCGAGGCCTGAGATGAAAGCCCAGGGGGTTCTCTACCCGGGCAGCAAGGCGTCACATTGGGCGCCATCATGCTCAGTGTTCGGCATTGCCACAACAACACATCCAGCCGATCCGCCGGTCCCGCCGGAGGTCTGGGAGCAGTTTGTCGTCCGGGTTGGCAGGCGTAAGGATCGAGCCGTCGTGTCCAGCGAGCAGTTCGCCGACGCCGATCCGCAACTCGCTCGAAGGATTGTCGACGATCTCGGCGGCAGCCAGAAGGTACGTGTCCTGCTGACGCTGCGCCCACTGGCCATGATCCTTCCAAGTTCCTGGCAGCAGTCGTTGAAGGCGGGTGCACCCAAGCCGTTGCCCGGTCCGTTGCGGCACGCCAAGTCGCGGGTCGTGAAGCCCTATGACGAATGGTTGCGCGAGACCCTCAATGGTAAGAACTCGACGTTCTGGTTGCGTTTTGACTACGCCGCACTCGTTGCACGTTGGGCCGAGGTCGTCGGGGCGGACCGGGTTGCGGTGATCGTCGTGGACTCCGGTGATCCCCTGCGGATCCTGCGCGACGCCGAACAGGTCATCGGCCTTGAACCCGACACTCTCGACCGGGTCACCACGAAGACCAACCGCTCCTTGTCGTATGAGGAAGCTGCTCTGGTGCGCCAATGGCTGGTCCGGGTAGAGAAGGAACTGCCGATGCCACAGGCCCAGTACCACCAATGGATCCGGCGCGGTGCGCTCTGGGGCTTGGTGGACGGGCGTTCCCCGGGAATGGATGAGCACGCGATCCGAACCCCGCAGTGGGCGATGCAGCAGGTCGATGAGCGCACACGTGCTGCGATCGCAGGGATCGAGGATCTTGGGGTGAGGGTCGAGGGTGACCTCACGGATCTGATCGTGCCGGCAGCGCCGACCGCGGACGATGGACCCGTCAACACGGTGCCCGTGGACGTAGCGATGCAACTGCTGATGGGGCTGGCGACGATGGCCGCAAAGGATGCGAAGGCCTGAACTACGGCAGTGGGAAGTCCTTGGTGGCCGACCCCTCGCGGGTGACGTAGACGACGTTCTTCTTCACAGACACTGTCGGGGTCGACGTCCCTGCCGCGAGCACACTGACCCAGGTGAGTTTGGCGCCCTTCTTCAAGGTGGTCCGCCTCTGCAGGACTGTGCCCTTGACCAACTCGCCGTATCCGTTGGTGAACCAGCCGTCAGAGCGCTTGCCGTTGGGGGTGTAGGTCCTGACCGTTCCGCCGCCTTTGAAGACCATTCGTGCCGACGCCGTCGGGGTGGTCATGGTTGCGCCTTTGGAGGATGGGGCGACGTTCACCCCGTTGGGTGCCATCCAGCGCTGATCGGCTCGTATCCGCTTGAGGGCCTTCACAGAGTCCACGACCACGAGCCCATCGACCGCGCTGTCGTAATAGACGCAGCGCTTGATCTTCGCCGATGTGTAAGTGCGGTCCCTCAGGCAGGTCTGGTCGTAAGGACCACCCTTGGCGGAGAGCACTGCTGAGGATTCCGAAGCAGTGGGAGGTGCCGCAGCAAGGCCAAGTGACGAGGCCTTCTTCTTCTTGGGTTTGAGCGTCGTGATCCGGATCACGCTATGGCCGGATCGACTCACCATGTAGTCCCGGATGGCTGAACTGTCGTAGCGGTAGGGCCCTGGATCCCCGATGAACTCCGAGCCGTAACTGTTGAACGTGACGGACCCGAGATCGCTGTGGACGTGCGCTGTGACGTAGGGCCTGGAGACACGCACGGAGTAGAACGTGGCGCGGTGGCCGTCGACATCTCCCCAGGCGTTGCGCCCGAAGACGTAGCCGCCGCTGAAGGCCTCGTAGAGCTTGGTCGGCGGCTGACCCTGCGCGCCTTCGGTCGCGGCCCACAGCGCCTCGGAGTCAGGAGCGAACCATTTGGGGGCCAGTTTTGCCCGATGGGTGTCCCCGATCATTGCCAAGTGGAAGTTGGGGTCCACGCTGACGGCCAGGAAGTGCTCGAGTCGCTTGGTGGCGGTGAAGATCCGATCGTAGGGAACCCCACAGCGGTCATAGATCGGCGCGAGTCTCATGAGTAGTCGCAAGGTGTAGTAGGCGTACCACGGCGACCCTTCGCGGTCACTGCCATCGGGCAGGATCAGGTAGTCGGCCAGCCTGTTCAGGTTGTCCGCCGCCTTGTTCATCTTGGCCGTCTCACCCAGGTAGCAGAACGCCGCCAATGCCGAACCTTGGGAGTGGATGCCGGTGTTGTTGGTGCCACCGCCGATTTTGAAGCCCTTGATCTGGGTGTTGGCTTCCTTGCGGGTTGCCTTTACGAATCGTGCCCCATCGCTGATGTCTGCCGCACACGTCAGTGTCCAGAGCCGCTCGCCGGCGATGATGGGCTGGGTCACCGACCAGGTTCGGGTCTTCTTCTTCTTGTGCTTGCTCAGCCAGTCGCCGATCAGTGAGAAAAATCGATCGACCATCGGGACATCCCCACGGCGAGCCCCCGTGTAGAGCAACGGAACAGTCCAATAAAGGCCGTTGATGTGTGTGTTGCCCGAGGAATCCAGCGTGCTCTGGGGTTTCCAGTCCGGGTTGGCACTGAGCCGGTAGTACCCGTACTGACCCAGGTTGGCGATGTTGTCGTCCATGATCGAGTCCGCGTCGGCAGCGTCGCCTTTGCTGCTCGAGATCAGCAACCGGCACCAGGAATCCTCACGAATCTTCTCGTTCATGGGGATGCCGTAGGGCCCGGGTGTGGGCTCCTGTGTTGGTTCGGGGGTTGGGGACTGAGTTGGTTCTTGGGTTGGCGTGGGCGAATCAATGGGGTCCGCTCCTGCTGCGAACGCGGGGGACACGCCGAGCAACAGGGCCGACACCATGAGCGGTACGACTGCCTTGCGCATACCTTTGTCCTATCAGAGTTACCGCGGATGGCCATCTCACAACATGTAATGCCCCATCTTCGGACGACCTATGCGCCAGGAGAAGCATGCAACCGCCAGAAGCTGACCAGATCGTTGAATTGTTGAGGCAACAGCGAATCATGGCGCACGTCCATCCCACGGGATTGCAGAACGCCGCGATCAGGGTCGTGCTGCCCGGCGGGCGCGAGGCGATCTGGGACGGGGACGCTGCCGCAGGACTTGAGGCTCAGGTGATGGCCGACGGAATGCTGGTGGGTTTTGTGCCGGTCATCCGGGGATCCGAGAACTTCACAGTCGAGCAGAGCGCTCACGCCATCGCCAACGCCGACTACGGTTTGGGATAACTCGCGGCGCTGTCCACAGATCCGTTCAGGGCCTTTCGGAGGGCCTTGGCAAACGGCGAGGGTGAAGCCATGACGATCACTCTCAACTCCCCGGAGGCCGCCGCCGCAGCGGCCCCGTTCCTGCTCGGTTTCACTCCTGAGGACTCCTTGGTCCTGATCCTGATCGATGGCGAGGGACAGAACGTCACGATGCGCGTCGATCTGCCGTGGAGTCCCGACGTCGAATGGCTCAAGAGCATCCTCACGGGCCTGCCGGAGCCCATGCCTGCCCGTTTGGTGATGCTGGCATACGCCCATGAGGCCGACTCGGTTCTCGCGGTGGGGATCGCGCACTGGCTCAGTGACGTGCTGTCGCCCTTGATGGAGGTCGCGGACATCCTGCTGGTTTGTGGCGGGCGGGTCCTGTCGGTCAACTGCACCTGTGATGACTGCACAGCCGGTCAAGGAACCGCCGTGGATGATCTTGAGGATCACCCTGTGATTGCTCAGTGCGTGGCGGCGGGGCTGACCCGGCTGAACCGTCGCGATGATCTCGAGGACCAGCTTCTGCCCGTGGACGATTCCGTGTCAGAAGCAGTGGCGCGGATGCTCGGCGAAACCCTGCGAGTTGTTGGTGACTACGAAACCAAGCGCGACGAGATGGAGGCCCAGGCGCTGGCGATCCTGATGTCGGGTGAGGATCTTGATGCAGAGTCGGTCGTCCTGCTCGCGCGGGCCTGTGCCGACGTGCATGTGCGTGACCCCCTGCTGGCCCTGATTCTGGGCGGGGAAGACGGGACCGAGTCGATGCTGGGGTCGATCCGTACTCGTCTGACTTACGTATTGATCCACCTGCCCGTGGACTTTGCCGGTCCTGTGGCCGCCACGCTGGCGCTTTTGGCCTGGGCCGACGGGGATGGTGCTTCCGCGTTGGTTGCCGCCGATGCTGCGCTTGACTTCGACCCCGAGAACAGCCTGGCCCCACTGGTCTGTCACGCCCTGTCCCAAGGCCTGCCACCGACGACCTGGGCAAAGATCAGCCGCGAGATTCCCATTGACGTGTTGCGCGGCAGGGAGAAGCGCAGCGCCTGACCCGGCGACAAGTCGTAGCGGAATCGGTACTTCGGGGATATGACACGGGGTGGAGGCGAAAATGGCCGGTCGCAGTCGGAATAGCGAAGGCGTGACAGAATGTTCTAATAGGCGAGAGCAGCCGTACAAGACTGCGACCACCCCCGATGAGATCCTCGACGAGAGGTTGTTACGTGCCGACTGTCAAGTCGAAGGCCGAACCGGCTGCCAAGAAGGCCGCCGCCAAGCCCGCAGCAGCGAAGAAGGCTGCGGTGAAGAAGGTGGTTACCGCCACCACGGCCGCTTCCAAGAAGACCGCAGAGAAGGGCACGACCGCCACGAAGGCGCCCGCGAAGAAGGCCCCGGCCGCGAAGAAGGCGCCGGCGAAGAAGGCTCCCGCTGCCAAGGCGCCGGCCAAGAAGGCTCCCGCTGCCAAGGCTCCGGCCAAGAAGGCCCCGGCCGCAAAGAAGGCCCCGGCCAAGAAAGCCGCTGGCAAGGCTGGCGCGGATGCGGTTGGTGCTGAGCAGATGACCGAAGCTGCTGTGCTTGAGAAGGGTCTGGAGGCCGACCTCCAGAAGGATCTCAAGCAGCTTGCGGAGGACAAGGACAAGGAGAAAGAGAAAGAGGGCCAGACTTTCACCCTGTCCGATAGTGACGACTCCGACGAGCCGGTTGCCCAGGTCACCCAGGCCGGGGCCACGGCCGACCCCGTAAAGGACTACCTGAAGCAGATCGGCAAGGTCCCCCTGCTCAACGCCGAGCAGGAAGTGGAATTGGCCAAGCGAATCGAGGCGGGACTCTTCGCCGAAGAGAAACTGGCGGACAACCCAGAACTGGACACCGAGACCCGCATCAAGCTCGAGTGGATCTCCGAGGACGGTCGGCGCGCCAAGAATCACCTGTTGGAGGCGAACCTTCGCTTGGTGGTCAGCTTGGCGAAGCGCTACACCGGCCGCGGAATGCTGTTCCTGGATCTGATCCAAGAGGGAAACCTCGGTCTCATTCGCGCCGTGGAGAAGTTCGACTACACCAAGGGCTACAAGTTCTCCACCTACGCCACCTGGTGGATCCGGCAGGCGATCACTCGTGCCATGGCCGACCAGGCGCGCACTATCCGTATCCCCGTGCACATGGTGGAAGTCATCAACAAACTGGCGCGTGTCCAGCGCCAGATGCTGCAGGACCTCGGTCGCGAGCCCACTCCTGAGGAACTGGCCGCCGAGCTGGACATGACACCCGACAAGGTCGTCGAGGTCCAGAAGTACGGCCGTGAGCCCATCTCGCTATCGACGCCTCTCGGCGAGGACGGGGACAGCGAGTTCGGTGACCTGATCGAGGACTCCGAGGCGATCGTGCCGGCCGATGCCGTCTCGTTCACGCTGCTGCAGGAGCAACTCGAGTCCGTACTGGACACCCTCTCGGAGCGTGAGGCCGGCGTCGTCCGGATGCGTTTCGGGCTCTCGGACGGCCAGCCCAAGACTCTGGACGAGATCGGCAAGGTCTACGGCGTGACTCGTGAGCGGATCCGTCAGATCGAGTCGAAGACCATGAGCAAACTGCGCCACCCCTCACGTAGTCAGGTCTTGCGCGACTACCTGGACTGATCCACAAGCGCGCGCCTGGTTTTGTCGTACCCCTGTGCGAGAGTGCGAGCACGAGGAAGTGATGACGGGGGAACCAGGGGGTCGCGATGCATGCTCTCGAATTGTCGAAGCCGGCAGTTCGGCGCGCCCGCATCCGCGAAAGGCTGCCTTCCGATCGGCCGGTCGCTTTGGATGGACTCGAGGCAGCCCTTGGTGCTGTTCCGGCGCCTGCCGATCTTGGATCCGAGGAACTCATCGGGGCGCTGGCTGTGGCCGCCAGGCTGCGCAACCGGATTGATGCCTGGCTGACTTCAGCGGCTGGTGAGGTCGACACCCGCAAACTGTCCCGATCGGCACATGCCGGTACAAGCGGAATGCTCGTTGCGATCGCGACCATCGCCAACCCTGCGGCAGGTTCCGCCGTCGTTGCTACCGCTCGGGATCTGCGTACCTTGCCCCACGTCGAAGCGGCCTTCCAAGCCGGGCGCTTGTCGAGCCTGCACGTCTCAGCACTGCGGGATGCGGCGGCGCGGATTCAGGGGTTCGGTGTGCTTGAGGAGGCCCTGGTAGATCTGGCGGCGACCATCGAGCCCGCCGAGTTGAGGCGGCTGCTGTCGGTCCTGATCGGGCAGTGTGCGCCTGACGTCGCGGAGAAGGATGTGGCCACGCAGCGCGAGAAGCGCGGTGTGTCGCTGTCGGAGACTCCCAACGGCATGTGGCGCCTTGATGGTTGGCTGGACAGCGTGGAGGGCCGACGGCTTGCAGAGGCGCTGGCGGCGTTCACTCACCGGGGTGGACCTGAGGATGTTCGCACGGCCAAGCAGCGACGTGCCGATGCTATTGGGGACCTGGCTGCGGCCGGGTGTGCAAACGCGCGGCCGACTGGCGTTAGCGGGTTGAGCATCCTGGTGGAGATAGAGGATCTGCCGGGCGGCCAGGGAGCGGAATTGGAAGATGGGCACCCGTTGACGCCCAGCCAGTTCGAGCTCTATTCCTGCGCCGTCGCTTGTCTCGTGGTGTTCGGAACCCGTCGCAATGGGACATTCGTGCCGCTGGCGATGGGTCGGTCGGCTCGTCGGGCTACGGCCGCTCAGTGGGCCGCGCTCGTGGCCCGGGACCGTGGCTGTATCCGCTGCGGACGGTCGCCGCGCTTCTGCGAAGCCCACCACATCGTGCATTGGAAGAACGGGGGTTTGACTGACTTGACGAACTTGTGCCTCTTGTGTTCGCGTTGTCACCACGACCTGCACGACGGCCGGTACACGATCGTGGTGGCAGCCGGTGTGCCGGCGATCGAGGTGTGTCGCGGCCCACCTTGAGGAACCCTCCGCCTTAGGCGGGCGCTTCCCAGCCTGAAGTAATTGTTTCGGGGGTCGGTTCGGGCGCCCCGCGGACAGTGGTGAATGGGATGACACCGGCCCAGTAGGGGAGGTCGGCGTCTTCCGGCTCGTCTTCCGGTGGCCCCGTCCGGATCTTGGCGGACGCCTCCAAGATCGGCACCCGCAGAACTGCGGTGGCGGCTAGTTCTTTGCGATTTGGCCGACGGCTGGCCTTCGAGCGCCCCGGAGAGACCCTTTCGACGATGGCGTCGAGCGCCCGCGCCACTTCGTCTCGGTCCTCAACGACTTCGGCCTCGCCGCGAATCACCACGCAGCGGAAGTTCATGGAGTGGTTGAACTGGCTCTTGGCCAGGACCAGGCCATCGAGCAGGGTCACGGTGACACAGACCTGGGTAGGGCAGCGCGAGGCGATTCCGGAGCCAGTGGAGACGTGCATGTACACGTGATCGTCAATGCGGGCATGCATCACCGGCAGTGTGAGCGGCCCGTCGGCGTCGAGTCCGAGATGGCAGATCAGCGCTTCGTCGAGCACTGAGTGAACCAGCGCCCGGTCGTACCGAATGCGGTGCTTCTCCCGGTGCGGGGTCGTGCGCGGTGTCACAGGCAAAGTGTCCAAGGGGCGTCCTTTATCGACAGTCCCTGAATCCTATGGCGCTCACGCAGGCATGCGGAAACGGGTTGTGCGACTCGGCTTACTCTCTCCCGCGGACGAATCAGCCACAACGACGAACCAGTACACCTTGCCCGGGACAGCTTTGAAGCTCGCGCTGGTGCCCTGCGTGGTCCGAACCTTGGAGTAGCGCTTCCCGTCCTTCGATCGATAGACCATGTACCGTGCGACCGGCACCCCGAGGGCTTGTGCGGCAGACCACTTCACGCTCAATCTGCGGGTTGCGGTTGCCTGTACACGCGGCTTACCGGGTTTGGCAGGAGGAACCTTGGCAGCGGATGGCTCAGCTGCCGGGGGAGCGTCGTACACCGTCGGTGGGGTGGATTGGGCAGGCGGGGCCGGCGGCTGACCAGGATTCGAAGGTGGCGAGGGCTCGACCGGTCCGGGGCCAGGTGTTACTGCCCCACCAGCGATAGTGAAGTCCGGACCGTACGCCCACTTCAACGGTTGGTCGCCGCCATCCCGGGGTCGGACTCTCCAGTGGTAGCTGCCTGGTTTCAATGGTTGCCGGGAGGTGCTCAGCGCGAGGTTGTCCGTGACGTACTGACTTGCAGCCTTCCATTCGCCGCTGGTCACCTCCACGTCGTAGACCGTGACCCCGCCCGGGGTGTAGCCAGGGTCGGCAGCATCAGCGGCGGCCAGGGCGTCGTGCCAAGACAGGGTGACGTTTGTACCGGCGTCGCCAAGGTTGGCCGCCAGCCCCGTTGTGGCGACACTGCGCTTGCCGAATATCCCCACCTTGTCCGAGTGGTTGATCGCTGTTCGCTCGGCAGTGTCGCAGTCGACCATCGGATCCGGCTGTGTGCAGGGGAGCGCGAACCAGTAATAGCGACTGCCCGGAGTTCACGTCGTCGAAGGTCACCTCTGGCATAAGGTGTGCGGCGGTAGTCGCGAACGTGGCCACCCTGTTGGTGAAGTCACGGTCAAGTGCGATGACGACCAGGTAACTGTTTGCGGCTGTGGCAGGTTCCCAACTCAGCAGTGGGACGTCGGCATGGATGCCTGACCCGGCCAGTGGGGTGGCGGCAGTCCCGACGGAGCCAGTTCCTTGCGGAGCTGTCGCAGTGAAGGTCAGGGGCGTGGGATCGGACTCCGAGGGCTCGCGGCGCTGATCAGACCACAGGCCAGTGACCTGAGGCTGCTGCTCTTCGGCAGCCGGATAGTCGGACTCGGACTCTCTTGACATCGAAGCCGATTCGAAGAGCCTTGCTGCTGGCTGTGACTGCCTAGAGTGTCACCGGCGACCGGCGTCAGACAAGCGAGACTAGGTGGTCCTCCCGGCGCACGTACTTGCCGCTCAGTACACGGTGTCAGCGTGGTGTGTGGTGTGGTGCACGCCGGGGAGGCGGTGTTCTGGAACGTGTCGTCCTCGCTGATCTGCACCTCGTACCCCGAGGCGCCGGGAACTGGATCCCATGTGATCGCAATCCGGTTGGCGGCGGTGCCGTCCACCAGCTCCACGTTCTCGACCCTCGACGCGGGCTGGCCCGTCGCGACCCCAGTGGCCTCGTCGTCATTGGTCCAACGCCGCGTGAATGCCGTCACGGGGCTCCAGTCGCCAGCAGTGTTGTTGTCAACGGCGCGCACCCGCCAGTAGTGGGTCTTCGCCGAGTAGCTGAACGTCGGGATGTATACGGTGCCCTGTACCTCAATCACATCGAACTCAGTCCCGTCGAGTGGGTCCGTCATGGTGAGGAAGTCTTCGTCGAGAGCCACTTGGAGCTGGTAGGAGTCGGCGCCTGCCACCGCAGACCAGGAGAACAACGGCTGGTCGACCACTGATGCAGCTGTCGGTGACAGCGGGGTCGGGGCTGGCGGTGCAACACTCCACGCGGCCTGGGGGAGAAGCGACACGATGAACGCCAGCACGACGATGCCGATGCTTGTTGCCACGTGGTGTCGCACGTGAGTTGTCATGGTCATTCCCCTCATCCCGGAACGAAGATCTTGGTCGGGCGGCTCTCACCGGCGGTGTTGTTGGCCGTGATCATGAACCAGTACCGCTGGTTCTTGCGCAGACGCATCACGGCGTGTGGCTCGGACACTTGCACGAGGGGTCGCCAACGGACTCCTGCCCGTGAGATGTAGACGGTGTAGTCGACCACCGGGAAGAAGGCGCTCGGGGGCCGGTCCCAGTTGATCACCACGCGAGCGCCGATGCGGGTGGCCCGCAGATCGATGGGCCGGGAGGCGACCGCCCTGGGGGTGCGTGTCCGCCTAGTCGGACTCCAGGCCCCTGCACCGGTCGCTGCGACCTGGCGGACCCGCCACTCGAAGCGGGTCCCGAAGGCCAAGTTGGAAGGCAGGTACTGGGTGCGATCGACCACGACCACTCGGCCGTCTCTCCATGGTTGTCCTTGGGCCCGCAGCCCGATCTCGTACCAGAGCACCCCTGCGGTTGAGGCGTGCGGGATTCCCGTGCGATGCGCAAAACGGCTGGCGGTCGTGGTTGTCGGTTGCCACGCGAACCGGCTCCACGGCCCTGCCGTGCGATGGGTGGATTCCGTATCCACCTTGACTGTCTGCTTGCGGAACCAGCGAGCAGAGCCCGAGGGGATCGAACCAGGATCCAGGCACTGCTCAGCCCCGCCGCCACTGGCTGAGCACGGCAGCACGGTCCAGTAGTAGGTCTGAATCGGCCTCTTGGACGGCTCGAGCGACGCGATCAACCTGGTATTGGGCGTTCGCAGGTCCGTGACCACCTTGCCGAATCCGCGGTCGCGCGCGATCAGTACCCGGTATTCGGTCGCGCCGATGACCGGATCCCATTTCAGAACCGGAGCGTCCTCGAAGACGGTTGCGTTGCCCGGCCCGGTCAAGTTCGCCGGACCGGATGCGACCGTGCCGGAACGTGGGGGTCCAACCGTGAACACCAGCGGCCCTGGCGCCAGTTCCGAAGGCCCGCGCGCCTGGCTGGACCAGAGGCTGAAGACCGAGTCGCGTTCGGGAATCTGATCGACGGCGCGCACCTGCACGGTGTGAGTGCCCAGGGCCATAGCGGGGTAGCACGGCTGCGTCCCACCTGAGGAGAAGCCACTGAGATACGGCGTGAAGGTCGTGTGCCAGGTCGCACAGGTGGTCTCGGGACGTCCGTCGAACTGGACTTCGTAGTAGGCCGCGTTTGGCACCGGGCTCCAGGAGATCTCCAGTGCGTTTGCCGGCGCCTGAGTGCCAGATTCAGAAGAGAAGTCGGCGACCGTTACGTCGTCGGGTCGGGCGACGCGGCCGCGGTTGGAAGTCAGCCATTGCCGTTTCACCGACCGCGCAGGTGAGTAGCGGCTGTTGAAGGGAGCAATCACCTTCACCCGCCACCAGTAGTCCCCCTGCTGCCAGGTCATGGTGTCCTCGTACCGGTTGGCAGGTGTCACAGCCGTGTGAACCACATTGGTGAATGACGGATCAGAGGCGACCTCGACCCGGTAGAGACTGGCTCCGCGCACAGACTGCCAGGCCAGTCGCGGGACATCGACCACTTCACCGGCCGACGGGCTCAGGAGCTCTGGTGGTAGGGACGGTGTTGCCCATGACGTGCCAGGCGCGGCAAGTGCGACCGAGGCCGCCACGACCAGCGCGACGACTCGCTCAATCAGCCGAGCTGCCAGGGACTCCACGACGCTACTTCGGCACGATCTGGACCTGCCTTGACGATGTGCGCGGTGCCCATCGGCCGGGCGGGTGCCCCCTAGACTCGGTTGTCGTGAGCGAATGGACAATTGACAGCGACGGCACTGTCCTACGAATGACCTTCTGTGACCCGGGAAGCCGCAACCGGTTGACGACGCCGATGCTCGAGGAAGCCCGCGCAATTCTCACCAAGGCCGTCCTCGACGGCGTGCGGGTGGTCATTCTGCGAGCCGAGCCCATCAAGGGGACCTGGTCAAGTGGTCACGACATCAGCGAGATCCCGCTCGAGGCTCGCGAGCACGTGTGGGCAAATCCGCTGGAGGGATTCCTGGAGTATTTCCGCCGGCTGCCGATCGCCAGCATCGCCGAGGTCGGCGGGGACGTCTGGGGCGGAGCCTGCGAGTTGGTCCTCAGTTGTGACCTGGTCGTGGCCACGGCCGATACCCGCATGGCCATCACGCCAGCGCGGTTGGGGGTGGGCTACCCGCCCTCAGGCGTTGCCCGCTTCCTGGCGTGCCTGCCAGCCCAAGTGGTGGCGCGCATGTTTCTGACGGCCGAACCGGTGACCATGCAGACTGCGTACGAACTCGGCGCGGTCACCCAGATCGTCGGTCGCGAGGAGGATCTTGAACCGGCCACGCGCCTGTTGGCGGAGAAGATCGTGCGCAACGCACCATTGACTATTGCGGCGACAAAGGCTGCGTTGGCCGAACTATCCGACGCTCATCTGCCACCGGAAGTGGCACACCGAGTCGATGAGACCGTTGCCCGAGCGTGGACCAGCAAGGATCTTGCGGAGGGAATCAAGGCCTTCGGCGAACGCAGAACCCCCGATTTCCGGGGGAATTGACCCGATAGCAGGTCAGTTCAGGTTCTCCAAGGACTCTGTTTCGTCCTGAATGTGCGCCGTGAGCGGCTCAAGCGCCGGAAGGTGCTTACGCGCGTGGTGACCGCAGAAGAGTAGCTCCCCACCTGAGGTGAGGGTCACTCGTACATACGCTTGCGCGCCGCACCGGTCACACCGGTCGCTGGCCGTCAAGGGGCTGGGGGACAGTGTGGTTACCACTGGGACCACCTCCTTTGCGGATTGACGTCTACCGTACTCAACACTGTTACAGGCATCGGTGATTCCCGCATCGGAGATAAGTCGTGTTTCGCCGCCAGCGAATCGTCCACACCCAGCGGGGAGGTGCCCGGTCTTGTCGGTGGTGGGCCCTACTGTGGACGAGTGCCCACCAAAGCAGCCGCCTACTCCGCTGATGCCCTCACAGTTCTTGAGGGTCTGGACGCTGTGCGCAAGCGGCCGGGCATGTACATCGGTTCCACGGATTCGCGCGGACTCATGCACTGCGTATGGGAGATCATCGACAACGCGGTCGATGAGGCCCTGGGTGGCTTCTGCAACACCGTGACGGTGACGCTCTTACCCGACGGCAGCGCGCTGGTCAGCGACAACGGTCGGGGCATCCCTGTGGATGTGCAGAAGAAGTCGCGACTGACCGGTGTCGAGTTGGTAATGACCAAACTGCACGCTGGAGGAAAGTTCGGCGGCGGTTCCTATGGCGCCACAGGGGGCCTGCACGGAGTTGGCGCCTCAGTCGTCAACGCGCTATCTGCCCGCCTGGATGTTGAGGTCGATCGGGCAGGCAAGACGTACGGGATGTCGTTTCGACGAGGGGTTCCCGGCGTCTTCGACGGGGACGGCCCCGACGCGGCGTTCACGAAGAAGGCGGGGCTGCATCCGCGGGGTTCGGTGCCGAAGAACCGCACCGGCACTCGGATCCGGTTCTGGCCGGATCCCCAGATCTTCACCAAGGACACTTCCTTCGACCGCAATGTCTTGTGGGAGCGCGCCCGGCAGACCGCCTTTTTGGTGCCGGACCTTTCGCTGCACGTCGAAGACGTTCGCGTAACCCAGGATCACCTCTCCGAGACCTTCCGGTTCAAGGGCGGCATCGGTGAGTATGTGGAGTTCCTCGCCGACGACGAGCCGGTCACGGGGGTCATCCGGCTCGAGGGGGAGGGGCACTTCACCGAGCACGTGCCCGTGCTGGACGGCCGTGGCCATTTGAGCACCCAGGACGTCGAACGGACCTGCGTGGTTTCGGTGGCAATGCGCTGGGGGACCGGCTACGACACGGTGACCAGATCGTTCGTCAACGTGATCGCCACACCTAAGGGTGGCACCCACGTTGCGGGCTTCGAGCGTGCACTGACGAAGACCGTCAACGAGCAACTACGGACCGCGAGGGTCCTGCGGGCCAGTGAGGACTCGGTCAACAAGGACGACATCACCGAGGGCCTGACGGCCGTTGTTACCGTGCGGTTGTCCGAGCCCCAGTTCGAAGGCCAGACCAAGGAAGTGCTGGGCACCCCGCAGGTGTCCGCGATCGTGTCCCGCGTGGTCGCAAAGCGGCTCACCGAGTGGTTCACGAAACCGCCACGAGGGGAGAAGGCGAGCACGAAAGCGGCTCTCGAGAAGGTCGCCAATGCCGCGCGTGCCCGGCTTGCCGCCCGCCAGACCCGTGACGTCCAGCGGCGCAAGAACGCTCTGGAGTCATCGGCCCTCCCGGCGAAACTGGCCGATTGCCGCAGCAACGCCACCGACTCCACGGAGCTATTCATTGTGGAGGGCGACAGCGCCCTGGGCACCGCCAAGTCCGCGCGGAACTCGGAGTTCCAGGCACTCCTGCCGATCCGGGGCAAGATTCTCAACGTCCAGAAGGCCTCTATGGCCGACATGCTCAAGAATGCCGAATGCGCCTCGATCCTGCAGGTGATCGGCGGCGGGACCGGTCGCAGTTTCGATCTCGCCCAGGTGCGCTACGGCAAGATCATTCTGATGACGGACGCGGACGTGGATGGTGCCCACATCCGGTGCCTACTGTTGACCTTGATCCACCGCTACATGTCCCCACTGCTGGACGCCGGACGCGTCTACGCCGCGGTGCCGCCGCTGCACCGACTGGAGATCATCAAGCCGGGTGCCAAGAACGAACTGCGCTACACCTACTCCGATGCGGAGATGAACCGTTTGGTCGCCGATCTGGCGAAGAAGGGCATGAGGGTCAAAGACCCGATTCAGCGGTACAAGGGCCTGGGTGAGATGGACGCCTCACAACTGCGAGAGACCACGATGGATCCGGGCAAGCGGCAGCTGCGACGGGTGACGGTCTCCGACGCCTCCGCGGCCAATGATGTCTTCGGTCTGCTGATGGGAAACGACGTGGGTCCTCGGCGCGGCTTCATCGTCGCCGAATCAGACGGCCTGGACCGCCAGATGTTGGACGTCTAGGCCGCCGTGATGCCCGCGTTAGAGGTTGTGCTGTTCGTTAGTGAAACAACGCGTGGAAACGCTAACCAACAGCACAACCTCTAACCAACGGCGCAAACGGCCTGGTTTCAGAAGTCGTACATCGTCAGTTTGCCGGTATCCACGTCGTACATGCCGCCGGCAACGACGATTCCGTCGGGGATGAAGGGGAACGATCGGATGCGTTGAACGTCGGCTGCCAGGGTGTCCAACGGGTCGTCGATCGTGCGGAACTCCAGGGATCGGGTGTCGACGCCCGACTGTTCCAGGATGGTTTCGTGTACTTGTGATTCGGTGCTCTTGGCCATCCGGCAGTCGGTGTGAGGCATCACGATGACACGCTTCACGTCCAACAAGTAGGTCGCCAGCACCAAGGTCCGCAAGACGTCGTCGGTGACCCGGGCGCCGGCGTTGCGCAGGATCTTCATGTCGCCGGCCCGCATGCCCAGAACGGCGAGCGGGTCAATACGCGAGTCCATGCATGTGATGAGAGCCAGACCCTTCGCAGCGCGGCCTGAAAGTCCCGGTCCTTCATACTCCTCGACGAACCGGTGGTTCCCCGAGATCACATCGTCGAAAGTCGTGTTGTCCATGGCACTTCGAGGGTATCTAGCCGGACGATTCGCCCGAAGAGTGACCTGGGAATACACCGTGGGTGGGGTCGATCAGCGGTGCCGCGTTGTTGACGGCCAGCGCCGCCTCCCCGAAACCGACGCTGATCAGCGGCACTTTGCCTGGGTAGGTGGCGATGTCGCCGGCGGCATAGACCCGTGCAAGGTTTGTCGCCATGGTGGTATCCACCAGGATGTGTCGTTTCTCCAGGTCAAGGCCCCAGTCCGCCATGGGGCCGATCGAGGCGATGAAACCGAGTGCGGCCACAACGGCATCGGCGTCCAGGTGTTGTTCCTCGCCCGTCTGTTTGTGGGCAACTCGCACACCGGTCACCCGCCCTTCGCCCATAATCGCGGTCACCTCGCTGGAGGTCACCAGACGCACCCCGAGTTCACGAACCCGGTCAACGGTGGCGGCGTGGGCACGGAAGGCCTCGCGGCGGTGGACCAAAGTGACACTGCGGGCGATGGGGTGTAGGGAGAGTGCCCAGTCGAACGCTGAATCCCCACCGCCCACGATGACCACATCTTGGCCTGCATGGACATCGAGTTGGGGGACGAAGAAGACGATCCCTTCGCCTTGGAATTCGTCTGCGGCTGGCAGTGGTCTGGGCTTGAACGCGCCGATCCCAGCTGTGATCACTAGCACCTTGGCATCGATCCGGGAGCCTGCCGCCGTGGTCACCTGAACACCCTCACCGGTGTCGACATACTCGATGACCTGTTCGCCCAGCACGTAGTTGGGTTTGAAGGCACCTGCCTGTTCCGCAAGTCCGTGCACGAGGTCTCGACCACGAACCTCCGGGAAGCCGGCCACGTCGAAGATCATCTTCTCCGGGTACATCGCAGAGATCTGACCGCCGATCTCAGGGAGGGTGTCGCAGACAACGGTTGTGAATCCGCGGAACCCCGCGTAGTAGGCGGCATACAGCCCCACCGGCCCGGCACCGATGATGATCATGTCAGCCGTGTGTGTCACGGATTCTTCCACTTGATCCCACATCCCATCGAAGGTCTCTGAGGCTCGGGTGCCTGGTCGCCGGCCTGGACTGCTGCAATCGCCCCGCGCAGCAACTCGCCCGTCAGGGGCTGACCATTCTTGGGGGTCGAGGAATCGAATGCGCCGCGATAGGCCAGAAGGCCCTGGGCGTCGAACAGGAAGAAGTCCGGTGTGCAGACTGCCCCGAACGTCCGCGCGACTTCCTGGGATTCGTCCACCAAGTACGGGAAGGCCCAACCCGCCCGGGCGACCTGCTCGCGCATGCCGTCCGGACCGTCGTCGGGGTAGGTCAGGGCATCGTTGGAATTGATGGCGACCGTTGCCAGCGCCGATTGCGACACCAGCTGTCCGAGCATCACCTCCAGCCACTGCACGTAGGGGCAGTGGTTACACGCGAACACGACCAGAAAGGGCGCCCCCTGCGAGACCGAACGCAAATTCACCAAGTGGCCGTCCGAATCAGGCAGCTCGACATCCGGTACCGGTTTCCCGAGCGGGACCATCCCAGATTGCACAGCCATGGCTCCAGGCTATCCGGCAAGTTCCTCGAAGAGGTGAAGCCGCGAGTGCAATGTGGACGTGTTCGGTGGCGGCTGGAAGAGTGGGGCGGCCCTGCGGCGGCGTTGGGAATTGCGCTCAGCACGGGCCGTGGCGGCTGGCACAGATGCGCAAGGGCTTGCCGAACCCGCCTGGCTGGTACGCAGCGGCAGCCGGACCTCGAACCGATCAGAAGGTCCTCAACCTGACCTTCGACCACGGACCGTCGCGGTACACGCCCGCCGTGTGCCAGCTCACCGGGCGGTGTCAAAGCCGGTCAACTGAGAACGTGACCGCACTTCGGGCAGAAGTGCGCGTCTTGCTCGTGCTGTTTTCCGCAATTGGGGCAGAACCTATCGTCGCCGGGTTCGGTGTCCTCGGTCTGCTGTTCCTGCGGGGGTTGCGGCTGCGAGTCGGCCTTGGAGCGGCGGGAGTTGCGAACCAACACGGCCCCCACCACCGCCACTGACACGATGACGAGCAGCGCCAGGCCGACCCAGAGCAGCCATGCGCTACCACCGGAGCCACCGGGGAGATCCTGAGCCTTGCGCAGGTACTCCTGGGCGAACTGATGACTCGGGACGACCTGCAACACGGCCTCGAAGTCCTCTATGGCCGCCTGCTTCTGACCTGCGAAGTAGGCGCTCAGCCCAGAGCGGTAGAGGTCCGTGACATTGCCCAGCGTGTTCTCGACCCCCTCGGAACGCATGAGTTCTAGCAGATTCTGGGATGGCTGCACGAAGTTGAACGGCTGGGTCTCGCCCTCGATCTTGAAACTGTTGACCCCGATCACGTCGCCATCTAGTCCAACAGTCGGCCCTCCGCTCATCCCGCCCGACACCGCCGCACTGATCTCGTAGACAGGCAGAAGCCCGCCTTCGACTGTCTTCTCCGCGCTGATGGCACCTTCTTTGAAACTCGGGTTGAAACTGGCATCTGTCACCAGATCGACGGAGGCCGGGTAGCCCACCGATACGACCTGGGTGCCAACCCCGGTATCGGCGTTGTCCGAGAGGGGTACGACTGTGAGATCCCGCGCCTCGATCTTCAGCAATGCCACATCGCCCTCATCCACCGGTCGTACTGCTACGACACGGGCTGGCAAGGCCTTGCCCGAGGGTTCTCCAGAGACGCTCACGCCATACGCCACGGAGACGTCCAGGTCAGGGGTTCCCTCGGTCGTGGCGCCATCTATGCGCCAGTTCTGGGCAAAGGTCGAGATTGTGTCCGGCGAAGGCCTGGCCTCGTAGTAATCGTTCTCGTAGGCCCAATCCACGACCTGGGTCAGGATGGACTCCCGAACGGCCTGGTCGTAGTCGACGCAGTGACCTGCGGTGGCCACGTACCCGTCAGGATTGACCACGAAGCCGGTGCACTGGAACGAGGCGACGAACGGGTCATTTGTGAAGTAGCCCTTGTTCGTCTCGTCGTAGACATAGCCGGTCCAGGTGATCTGCTCATAAACGACAGCCGGCTGTACGAGGGCCTGCACCTGCTCCAACGGGGTGGTGGGCGGGGGTGCTGCGATCGGTGTCGCCGCAGCACTGCCCGGGGCGCTGAGCAGCCATACACCGGCCAGCACGGCGACAAGCCTTCGTACAAACGGCCGAGGTGACTGTTGGGACAACATGGGTGCCTCCCTTCAAAGGGCGAACCCGTGTCACCCTGTGCCTGCGCCTATCCGACGATGACATCTGCGCGGGTATCCCCGCCCCAGGGTACGCCTGAGCCACTGGGTCCTACAGCCGATCAGGGCGCAGGTGTCAGGTGAACTCTGAGGTTCTCGCCGCTGGTGAGTGTACCCCCACAGGACTCGGGACGGGAGGGGATCCGAACGCGCTGCACGGTGGCCTTCAGCCGCTTGTCGGCGCATACCGCGGTCACCGTGCCGTCCGGTGCGGCATGCAGTGTCAGCCCGTCGAGATCCAGGTGCCCGAGGCGATCGCGGACCGCCAGATCAACGGCCTGCTGTTCGGGTGCGAGCCCGACGTGCCCGCGTGCGGTGGCCAGGTGAACTTGGCCGCGTGCCGAAGCCCGGGCGATTGCACTCAAGTGCTCGGAGGTCACCCGACCATGCTGATAGCCGGTGTTCAGGTCGAGTACAACCGGCGCCAGACGGTGGCCACCTTGATGGGATGACTCCCAGACGTCGGTGTCAGCCGTCAGGGACGAGAGCAACTTACGGCCCGACGTCGCACAACACGCATCCCGGCGGCCGTGGGTACACACCATCAGGACGGGCTTTTGGACCCGGACGGCGGTGGGCACGGGTGGCACTTCAGGTGGCCCGTCGCACAGGGCAGGAAGCCTCGCCACATCGTCCAGCTGCGCGGTCCAGACAGTCGGTCGGGGATACCGCGTCCAGCACCACCACACCCGACGACCTGTCGAGGCCGAGTCGGGGTGGCGCCCAGGCGTGCGCACCAGTAAGAGTTTGCCGTCCCGCTTGCCGACTGTCTCCAGCAAGGCTGAACCGACCTCGACGGGCAAACCGCTGCTCAGCGCAGCCTCCCTGCCAGCAAAAGCCCCGGGCTGCTCGACTGCCAGGATGAACGATGCAGTGGTGGCTGTTCCTGGCAACTGCTCATCAGCCCGAAGGCTGTCTTCGGAGCAACTCACGTGAAGAGCAGGCCGTCGGCAGCCACCGGGGGCGGGGCTGCCGAACCCAACAGGATTCTGGCCGCCGGACTGGCCGAGCCAGAGGCATCACGTCGACTGTCCGTGGCTGGCAGAGGCAATGGTTTGCCAGCCGGTGAGCAGGCTAACGGCGTGATTGCGACGGTTGCGGTGAGCAGGTCGGACTCGGCGGACAGCAGCCGGTGGCAGCGCACACCCACGCCATCTCGGCCGGTCTGCGGGAATTCGCTCAGCGGGGTCACCTTCACGCTGGTTGCCGCCGCTCCAGAACCGGCAACAGTGACGACCAGCGAGGTCGGCTCACCCGCACCGGCGGACACCACCACAGCGCCGTCCTTGAGCTTCATCCCGGCAACGCCACGAGCCCCTGCACCCTGCACCGGGATGCCCGCGACCGGTGTTCGGAGCAACTGCCCGGCCGAACTGATCATGACGACATCCTGGTTGTCCGACACCGGCAGCGCCGCCACGATGTGGTCCTTGGGGTCCAAGGCCATCACCGCCTTCGAGGACGGTTCGGCGATGAACCGCTTGACCTTGCCGGTGGCAGTGACGAGCACGATTGTGCTGCCGAATGCGACAACCCCGCAGATAGCCGTGTCCGCGTCGAGGTGAAGGAACTCCCGCAGCCCGGCGGTGGCCTTCAAGGATGGCGAGTCTGCAGTGTCCGGCAGGGCTGGCAGGTCCACCACCTCGAGCGGCAGAAGAGTGCCGCTGGAAGTGACAACGCCGACTTGGCCCCGTGTGGTGGTCGGCACGATCGTCAGCAGCGCATCGTGGGCCACCCGCTTGGCGCCGGCGTGGGGTGTCTCGTCGCCGCCGGTACGAGCTGCCATGCCTGTCACGGAGACCAGTACGTGGCAGCGCTCGTCAGGTATCTCCAGTGATGCGACCTGCGGCGACGGTCCGGCAGAGTCCAAGAGTGTCGTGCGACGAGGCGTCCCGAAAGTGTCGGCCACATCGGCCAACTCGGCATCGAGGGTGTTCTTGAGGACCTCCTCGCTGGCCAGCAACTCGTTGAGGCCCGCGATCGTGGCATTGAGCTCGTCGCGCTCGGACTCCAGTTCGATCCTCGAGAACTTGGTGAGCCGGCGAAGCGGCATCTCAAGGATGTAGTTGGTCTGCTCAAGGCTCAGATCGAAAACACTCATCAGTCGTTCTCGGGCCGCGGCGGTGTCGTCGCTGCCCCGGATGACCTGGATCACCTCGTCGATGTCGAGGATCGCGATCAGCAGGCCATCGACCAGGTGCAGGCGCTCCTGGGCTTTGCGCAGTCGGAAGATGCTTCGCCGGCGGATGACCACGACACGGTGATCGAGGAAGACCTGCAGTAGTTCGCGAAGTCCCAGGGTCTTCGGCGCGCCATCGACCAGCGAGACCGCGTTGATCGTGAAGTTGTCCTCAAGCGGGGTCAGACGGTACAGATCGCTGAGGACGGCGTCCGGGTTGAAGCCGCTCTTCACTTCGATCACCAAACGAGTGCCCTGTTCGCCATCGGAGAGATCAGTCACCGCGGAAACGCCGCTGATCTTCTTGGCGTTGTGCAACTCCTTGATCTTCTCGATGATGCGTTCGGCACCCACGTTGTACGGGAACTCGGTGACGACGATTCCGCGCTTGCGAGGGGTGAGCGACTCCACCTGCGCTGTGGCCCGGATCTTGAACGAACCGCGCCCTGTGGCGTACGCGTCGCGGATCCCTTCCAGACCGATGATCTGGCCACCGGTGGGCAGATCCGGGCCGGGCACGAACCGCATGAGCGTGTCCAACTCGGCGTTGGGGTGCTTGAGCAGGTGCCGGGCCGCCCTGACGACTTCCACGAGGTTGTGAGGGGCCATGTTCGTGGCCATACCCACCGCGATGCCGGTGGTGCCATTGACAAGAAGCGCTGGAATGGCAGCAGGCAGGACGTCGGGCTGGACTTCACGGCCGTCGTAGTTGGGGCTGAAGTCGACGACCTCCTCGTCGATCCCGGCGAGCATGAGCCGGGCCGGGGGTGCAAGCCGGCACTCGGTGTAACGCATGGCCGCGGGACCGTCATCGGGGGAGCCGAAGTTCCCGTGACCGTCGATGAACGGCAGGCGCATGGAGAACGGTTGGGCCATGCGCACGATCGCGTCATAGATGGCCGACTCGCCGTGCGGGTGCAGCCGACCCATCACCTCACCCACCACGCGGGCACTCTTGACGTGGCCCCGATCGGGCCAGAGTCCCATCTGCCCCATCTGGTAGAGGATTCGGCGCTGGACGGGTTTGAGGCCGTCACGTGCATCGGGCAGTGCCCTGGAGTAGATGACTGAGTATGCGTAGGTGAGGAAGCTGGACTTCATCTCCGCCGATACGTCAATGTCGGTGACGTGACCCTCGTCGGGAGGGATGAGAGTTCCAGAGGCCATGGGCCTCATTCTCACTCAGGGGTCGGACAAACCCGCGCAATGGGTCGTGCGTGTGGGCGGGGTGTGGAAACCCCGATGGTCGCCCTCAGGCGGCCGGGCTCGACAGCGACGCGATGCGATCGTTGATGGCGCGCAGGTCACTCTCAAGGTTCTCGCGCAGGTAGGGGTCAGTAGTACTCGCAATGCGCGCGCAGAGCAACTCCTGCCTTTGTTGCAGCAGCAAAAGGTCGGCGGTCATCTCGCACCTCCCAACAGTTTCCGGATAAGCGTTCAAAGCCTTACGACCGAAGTATCGGCCGAAGACAAGATAGTGATAAGTGTTCCCTGCCGCAAATTATATCCAGGTCGTGTCGCGTGCCATTGCGTCGGTCCACAGCAAAACGGCACACCAGGCCGGTGATCGATACGGTGGGGACATGCCCGCCGGATCCCCCGAATACCCGGAACACTGGGAGGCGGATGTCATCGCCCGGGACGGCCGCATCTGTCACATCAGACCGATCCGGACTTCGGACCGCGAAGCCCTGGTCAGGTTCCATGAGTCGCTCTCGGCCGAAACGGTCTACTACCGGTTTTTCGCCCCTTATCCGCGACTGACCGACAAGGACCTCGACCGTTTCACGACGGTGGATCACACTGATCGTGTGGCCTTCGTGGCAGTCATGGCCGGTGAGATCATCGGGGTCGGCCGTTACGACCGCATCGACCGGGCCGAGGCCGAGATCGCCTTCGTGATCAGCGATGACCACCAGGGCCGAGGACTCGGCTCGATCCTGCTGGAGCACCTTGCCGCTGCCGCCAGAGAACGCGGCATCACCCGCTTCGTGGCCGAAGTCCTGCCGAGCAACCGCCGGATGCTTGCCACGTTCGAGGAGGCCGGGTACAAGCCCACCCAGGCCATGGACGAAGGCGTGGTCAAACTCCACTTCGACATCAGTCCGACACAGGACTCCCGTGAGGTCATGCAGGCCCGCGAACACCGCTCGGAGGCCCGCTCGGTGGCCTCCCTGCTGGCACCGCGTTCTGTGGCGCTGCTGGGTGCCAGCCGTCGGGAAGGGACTGTGGGGAACACTCTCCTGCGCAACCTGGCCTCGGCCGAGTTCACCGGGTCACTCGTGGCCATTCATCCGGAGGTCGACAACATCGAAGGGGTCGCGTGCTACCGCAGCCTGGCGCAGGCTCCCGGGCCGATCGATCTGGCCGTGATCGCCCTTCCCGCAGAGCAGGTTCTCGAGGCGATCAGCGAGTGCGGGGACGCCGGAGTCCTCGGCGCTGTTGTGGTCTCCGCAGGGTTCGCCGAGTCGGGAGAACCGGGACGTGCGCTCCAGAGGAGGCTCATTGCACACGCCCGGGCGAACGGACTGCGCATAATCGGGCCGAACGCCTTGGGCATCATCAACACCGATCCGCACGTACAACTCAACGCCTCGCTGATCCCGGCCAATGTGCAGCGCGGGCGTATCGGGTTCTTCGCGCAGTCCGGGGCACTGGGGCTCTCCCTGCTCATGACCGCGGAGCAACGTGGCTTGGGAGTGTCCACGTTCGTCTCGGCCGGAAACCGTGTGGACGTGTCCGCGAACGACCTCCTGCAATATTGGGAGGACGACGACGTCACCACCCTGGTTCTGCTGTACCTGGAGAGCATCGGTAATCCCCGCAAATTCGCCCGGGTCGCCCGTCGCCTAGGGGCGCGCAAACCGATCGTGGCGGTGCGTTCCGGACGCAGTTCGCAGTCGTTGCCCCTCGGTCACACAGTGCGACGCACCGCACTGCCCCGACCGGCCGTAGACGCCATGTTCGAGCAAGCCGGCGTCATGCAGGTCGACTCCCTTTCAGAGCTGTTCGACGTGGCCAGCCTTCTGACCTTCCAGCCGTTGCCGCAGGGCCGTCGCGTCGCTGTGGTGGGTAACAGTGACGCGCTCGGGGTCCTGACCGCGGACGCATGTGAAGCGAACGGCTTGGATGTGGCCGGCGATCCCGTCCTGCTGGGCCACCAGACCGATCTGGACGAGTTGCGCGCTGCGGTGGCCGCAGCAATCGAAGACGAGGAATCAGACTCCGTCATCGTCTTGCACGTGCCGGTGATCCGTGGCGAGAATCCGAGCGTCCGGGAAACCATCGCGGACTTGGCTGAGAACTCCACCAAGCCGATCCTCGCGGTTCTGATGGCCGAGGAGCACGACCGGCGGGTCATCGACCTGCCGGGTCCATTCGGACTTCCGGGCCGAGGCTCCGTGCCCGTCTTTCACGAGGTGGAACCGGCGGTCAAAGCCCTGTCCACCCTGGTCGTGTACGCGCGGTGGTTGGACACCCCCCGCGGGACAGTGCCGGAACTGCCCGACGTGGCCCCGGAACAAGCCCGGCGCAAGATCCGGGAGATCCGCAAGTCGGCCACGATCGCTCATGGTGAGCAGGCATTGGTGCCGGTCGACAACGATGACCTGAAGGAATTGCTCGCCTGCTACGGCATCCACCTGTGGGACTCCCACCTCGTCACCTCCGAGGCGCAGGCGGTCGCGGTGGCCTCAGAGGTGGGCTATCCGGTGGTGCTGAAGACCGCCCTCCCAGGTCTGGTCCATCGCCCCGACCTCGGTGGAGTACGCGTCAACCTGGAGAACGAGGCAGCGGTGCGCACAGCGTATCTGTCCATGATCGCCACGCTGCCCCCAGAAGCCCAGAAACGCCTGCTCCTGCAGCAGCAGGCACCCACGGGCGTGGCGACCGTGTTGGAGACCAGAGAGGACGCCCTCTTCGGCCCAGTCGTGTCCTTCGGTATTGCCGGCGAGGTGACACGTCTGCTCGCTGACCGTGGCTACCGGATTCCGCCACTGACCGATCGTGACGTGGACGATCTCATCAAGGCGCCGAAGGCGGCTCCTTTGCTCTTCGGATACCGTGACTCTCCCCCGGTGGACATCGAGTTGCTGGCCGGGTTGATCCATCGGGTCGGCCAGCTCGCGGACGACCTGCCCGAACTGACCCGACTTGAGCTCAACCCGATCATCGTTTCCGGTCGCAGTCTGTCGGTCGTGGGTGCAGCTGCTTGGAGCGGTCCGGCCCTCATCCGAGCCGACCTCGAGGCGCGTCGGCTTCCCGGCTGAGTTCGAAGGACCGCGCCAACCCCACAATTCGCGGCAGTGTCGGGTCGTCACAGCCACACGGAGTGCGAAGATGGGGGACATGTCTTCAACGGCGGCAGCCAGGCCCACTCTGCGGGAGGCGATCGAACGCACCGGCTACTACCCGGACGTGGTCCAAGACGTCCTCGACAGTGCGTTGGGGCAGGAACAGGTCGCCGACTTCATCGTCCAGCACGAGACGACCTTCGACCGGGCCGATGAGATCCGCCGCCACATCACGGTCCTGCTGCTGACGAACACACGCCTGCTCGTGGTGCATGTCGATGAACACTCGGACGGTCAGCCTGAGGCCAGCCTGCAAGCGACATCGGCCACGGAGAGTGTCCCCGTTTCGCGCATCGGTCCGGTGGTCGTGCAGCGGGTGGTCGACAACCCCGCCCATTTCCGTCCCGGGGATCTGCCCTCGGAGGTGGTGCTCACCGTCAATTGGGGCAGCATCAGCCGCATCGATCTCGAACCGGCGACCTGTGGGGACCCGCAGTGCGAGGCCGACCACGGATACACGGGGGCCGTCGCGGTGGACGACTGGAGTCTTCGGGTGTCCAGGACAGCCGACGGGGACGACGTCGTGGAAGCCACACTGCGGTTCGCGGCGTCGCTGATCGCAGCGACCTCGCAGCCTCGCTGACTAGAAGATCCTGCTGGGGTCGTCGGGCATCGCCATCGGTTCGCTATCGGGCACTCGTGGTGAGCGAGCAGCAGCAGCGGCCGCCTTGGCCGCTGGGTGCTGGGCATCCCAGTGCTCGGGAATTCGACCATCGTCCTGACCCTCGGTCAGATCGACCACGCGCCTGCCCCGCAGCAGACCAGCGGTTGCAGCGTCAGCCGGGGTCACGGTGCCTTCGCTGACCCGGAAGACCAGGCTCACCAGGTCCCGGTCGCCGGTGCTGGCGTCGATACGCCAAGTGGCGTCCTCGGTCTTCCGGCAGGTCCAGACCAGTTCCTCAGTTGGCACATCGGCCTGCTCCGCTGCGCGATCAACGAGATCCTCCACGGCGATCTGCTGACCAGCTGCGTAGATCGAAAGACGGCGCGCCCGCTGAATCACGAAGTCCATCTCGGCCACGACCGGCTCAGCGAAACGCTGCACGAAGTCGGGCGCCAGACCGGTGCTCTGGGTGACTTCCTCGATGGTCATGCCCTGCCTCACCAGCGCCTGGATGTCACGGGGAGTGATCGTGCCCGGCTCGTGGCGGGTGGTGGTGCGCTGCAGACCCCGGCGGGCGCAGGCAGCCAGTTCCTCGTCGATCGGCAACGCGTAGTGCACACCCCGGCTGTCGAGCAGCACGAAGTGGGTTCCATCGTCGGACATCCGATCGAACTGCAGTTCCCGCATAGTGGGCAAACCCCCAAAGGAGACGAAACGGCTTCTGGTTCAGTGTCGCAGATGCCGCACCCCACACTGCCGCTGCGCGCCCGGCGGCGTGTCCGATGATCAAGCCCCGGACTTGGCGGCGATGATGCCCAACGCGCGTACTTCAGCCCGGTGCACCGTAGTGGCTCCGGCCCAACTGGTGACACAGGCCAAGATGGCGCACCCGGCGGTCACCAGATACGCCACGTGCGCCCCACGGGAGTCGATGATCGCACCCGAGAGCGGAGTGGCCAGAGCCAAGCCCAGACCCAGGCCGGTGGAGGTCCAGGTGATCCCCTCGGTCAGTTGAGCCGATGGGACGATCCGCTCGACCAGTGCCGTGCCGGAAATGAGCACGGGGGACACCGACAGTCCGGCAAGGAAGGCGACCGGTGCTAGGGCCGCCACGCTCGAAGCGATCGGGAAACCCAGGGTCACGACGGCCATCAGACTGAGCATCTGGGTCATCCGGCGACCGTGGAACCGTGGAGATGGCAAGGCCCCGTACACGAAGCCCGCGAGCAGCGAACCGAATGCGTAGATGGCCAGGAGCAGACCGGTCGCCGAAGTCGCCGACTGCTCCTGCGCAAAGGCCACTGTCACCACTTCAAAGGATCCGAAAATTCCGCCGACGAAGATGAATGTGATGAAGAGGAAGGGCATGCCCGGTACCAGGACCGCGAGCCGGCCACTGCGCTTGGCCCGCCCGTGCGGAGGGGGTTCGGTGCGCCGCTGAGGGAACAGCCATCCGGTTCCGACAATGACAAGTACGACGCAGGCGATCAGGGCCGCCCTGGGATCGACCTGCAGCGCCAGGATCGTCGCCAGCGGCGGACCGAGCACGAATACGACCTCATCGAGGATGCTCTCCCACGCGTAAGCCACATGGATCCCGTCCGAGCCTGGGAGCACATACGCCCAGCGAGCCCGGACCAGCGAACCCAGATTGGGCATCATGAAACCCGCACCCGCGGCCAGCGGGATCACCAGATACAGCGGTGACTCCGCGTCAAGTGCCACCAGCAGGGCAACCATGAAGATGGCGTAGACGCCGGCTGCCCACGGCAGCACCCGATGCTGACCGTGCCTGTCCACGAACCCGCTGACTATAGGCCCACCCACGGCGGCCGCCACCGCGAACCCCGCAGCAATCGCCCCGGCAACGCCGTACGACACGCCCTTGGACGTTTCCAGGAGCACGATGCCCAGACTGATCATGGACAGCGGAAGCCGGCCGATGAACCCGGCTGTCGTGAAGGCGGGGGCCCCCGGGGTGCGCAGGACCTGCCCATAGGGGTTCAACACGTGGCCGAATCTACTTGCTGCCCGCGAGCGCCGAAGGGTGCGGGCGGCGTGCACACATCGCAAGCGTGTGGGCACGATGGGCCTATGGATGCTGTCTTGCTGGTGTCATTCGGTGGGCCCGAGGGTATGGATGAGGTGATGCCCTTCCTGCGCAAGGTCACGGCGGGTCGCGATGTCCCCGACGAACGACTGCAGTCTGTGGCTCAGCACTACTACAGCCGCGGTGGGGTGTCACCCATCAACGCCCAGACCGCAGCGTTGCAGCAAGCCCTCCAAGCGAAACTGGATGCAGATGGCCTGCGCGTGTTCTGGGGCAACCGGAACAGTCAGCCATGGTTGGCCGACGCCTACACCGAGATGGCCGACGCGGGGGTGGAGCGTGCAATCGCGGTGTTCACCAGCGCGTACTCGTCGTACTCCGGATGCAGGCAGTACCGGGAGAATCTGGCCGAGGCCGACGTTCGGGGTATCGAAACGGTCAAGATCCCGGCCTACTACAACAACCCCGGGTTCGTGAAGGCCAATCTCGAGAACCTCCTGTTGACCCTCGAAGGTGCCGACCCATCCAGCCAAGTGATCTTCACGACGCACTCGATCCCCGTGGCGATGGCAAGCGCCAGTGGCCCCCAAGCCAACGGCTACGTCGATCAGCACCGGGCTTTGGCCGACTACCTGATGCAGCAGGTTGAGGTCCATACAGGCCGCAGGCACCCTTGGGACCTCGTCTATCAATCCCGATCGGGGCCACCGCGGGTGCCCTGGCTGGAACCCGACATCAACGACCACCTCGCCAGGCTTGCAGGAGCCGGTACGACCTCGGTGGTGGTGGCACCGATCGGTTTCGTGTCCGACCACATGGAGGTCGTGCAGGACCTGGACACGGAGGCAGCCGCGACGGCCGCTGAACTCGGCTTGGCCTTCAGCAGGGTGCCGACGGTGGGTGTCCATCCGGAGTTCGTGCTCGGACTTGCCGAGTCGGTCCGGGCTGTGCGTGAGGCTCAGACGCCTCAGACCGTCTTCGACACGTCACTGCCGACCCCGTGTATGCAAGGCTGCTGCCCCAACCCCCGGCAGTCGCGCCCCGCGCTGTGTGAGCAGTCGGCATGAGTGAACTTCTGGATCTGGCGACCAGTGCGGCGCAGAGGGCCGCCGAATTCCTGGTGGAAGGCTGGTCGGGTCGCGAGGTTGTCTCGACCAAGAGTTCGGGCACCGATGTAGTCACCCAGATGGACCGTGGCAGTGAGGCCTTGCTGATAGAGACGATCCTCGGGCAACGTCCCGACGACGGCGTTATCGGTGAGGAGGGCGCGCAGCGGCAGGGGACCACCGGTGTCACCTGGGTGATCGACCCCCTCGACGGGACGGTCAACTACCTCTATGGACTGCCCGTGTGGGGTGTGAGCGTCGGGGTACTCGTTGATGGCAGACCTGAGGTGGGAGTCGTCAACGCGCCGGCGCTGGCTTCGGTCTGGGCAGGTACAGCCGGGGAACCCGGCGAGGCCACCCACAACGGGAGTCCCATCCGGACCGGGACCTGTTCGAGCCTGGATCAAGCCCTGGTGGCCACCGGGTTCGGCTACCGCAGCGAGGTGCGCGCTGAGCAGGCTGCCGTGGTCGCGGCACTGCTGCCACAGGTGCGCGATATCCGTCGTGCTGGGGCGGCAGCGGTGGACATGTGCTGGGTGGCACAAGGTCTGGTCGACGCCTATTTCGAGCGCGGTACCCACATCTGGGACCGGGCAGCCGCCACCGTCATCTGCGGGGCTGCGGGCGCAGCGGTGATCGGCCTGGACGGCGGCGAGGCCACCGACGCCATGACGCTTGCGGGCAACCCTGCGTTGGTCGAGCTCGTACGGTCGCACCTGCTGGAGGGAAACGATGGCTGACAAGACGCGGCGTTACGTGCGTTACCTGGACGCCGAAAGGGCTTCCGCACGGATGTATCGGGCTCTGGCCGCCATGACCGACGGGGAACGCCGCGAGGCACTTCTGGAACTGGCGGCGATCGAGGACCGCCACGCTGCTCACTGGATGGCCCTGTTGCACAGCGCCGGCCAGGAGATCCCCGAGGATCCGGGGGAGTTGTCGCCCGATGACGAGGCAGTTGTCGCCAGGGCGCGCCAGATGGGTCTCTCGGCGGTCTTGGGGGATCTGGAGCGTGCTGAGCGCGAAGGTGCCGGGCTGTACGACGCCGAACCCGACGCGCTTCCGGCCATGTCATCCGACGAGCGCGAACACGCGGAGATTCTGGCGGGTCTGGCAAGTGCGGCTGACCCGTCGGCGCCCGAGGACGTGCGCGGTGCGCTAAACCGGGCTGAGCCCTGGCATCGCACGGACAAGTCCGGCGCGCTGCGGGCCGCGATCTTCGGGGTCAGTGATGGGTTGGTCTCCAATACGGCACTCGTGATGGGTTTCGCGGGTTCAGGGGTCGGCGGTGGCACTGTGGCTTTCGCAGGGCTTGCAGGACTGCTGGCAGGGGCATTCTCGATGGCGGCCGGGGAATACGTGAGCGTGGCCAGCCAGACGGATCTGTTCCGTCGGGAGTTGGCGTTGGAGGCCCGTGAACTGAAGGAGAAGCCCCAGGAGGAGCAGCGCGAACTCGAACTGCTCTACCGGGCCAAGGGCCTGGACGCACAGACAGCAAAGACCACAGCGGCCAAGATCATGTCCGACCCGGCGACCGCCCTGGACACCCTGGCGCGTGAGGAGTTGGGGCTCGATCCGGACGAGTTGGGCAACCCCAAACGTGTGGCCGCCTCAAGTTTCGCCTCCTTCGCGGTCGGGGCGTCGGTCCCGGTGATCCCATATCTCTTCCTGACCGGGACGGCCGCACTGGCTTTGGCGGTAGCGCTGGCCATGCTGGCCCTGGTCCTGGTGGGCGGAACCGTCGGGCGGCTGTCCGGATTGGGGGTGTTCCGCTCAGCTGCGCGCCAACTGCTCGTCGGTGGGGGAGCCGCTGCGGTCACCTACGTGCTCGGACGGCTGGTCGGCACCGGTTTGGGCTAGTCCCCACCTGATGTCCTCAGTCGAGACGGCGCAGATCCGCGTTGTACCAGTGGGCGTTGTGCACGTACACGGCCACCGCGTCGTCGAAGTCGCCGGGCTTGATCACGTCGGGTTTGATCTTGGCTGGAACGCCGAGGGCCATGGCTCCGGAGGGCACCTGGGTGCCGTTGGTCAGCATCGCCTGAGCGCCCACGAGAGCGTGGCTGTGCACGACGACGCGGTGCAGGACAACCGAACCCGAGCCGATCAGGCAGTCGTCCTCGATGATGCAACCTTCCAGATGCACGTTGTGACCCACCACGCAACGATCTCCGATCACTGTGTCGAGCGTTCGGGTGCAGTGCACGATGGTGCCGTCCTGCACAGAGGTCCGGGCTCCGACTCGGATGGTGCCGTGATCGCCGCGCAGGACCGCCGTGGGCCAGATCGAGGATTCGGGGCCGATGTGGACGTCACCGATAACGACGGCGTCGGGATGCACGAAGGCGGTGGGGTCGATGGTGGGTACCCGGTCGCCCAAAGCGTAGAGAGGCATGCGCCCATCTCACCTGACGGCATCCAACTTCACCCACGCGGGGTGTCACCGAGCAGGTGATTTGTGACCCCCGGGGTTACATATTGCCTGTCCGTGTGGCAGCATCTGCCCTCAGTACGGCATGGTGTGTCCGAATCCGGGCATGAAATCCTCCATTCCGGTGTTGACAGAGCAGCAACCAAGCGATCAGGAGAAGAGGGCATGGCTACCGATTACGACGCACCCCGCAAGACCGACGAGGAAATGTCGGAGGACTCCCTCGAGGAGTTGCAGGGTCGTGTCAAGACCGCGTCCGGTGGGGTGGATGAGGACGAGACAGAAATCGCGGAGAGCCTCGAACTGCCTGGAGCTGACTTGTCCAATGAGGCCCTGACGGTCCAGGTCGTCCCGAAGCAGGAGGATGAGTTCACCTGTTCGGTGTGTTTCCTCGTGCATCACCGAAGCCAGTTGGCCACCGAGAAGAACGGCGTCTACGTCTGCACGGAGTGTGCAGGCTGAGCCGCGGCGGTGATCAGGCGGCGGTGATCTGAGGCTTCTCGGGGTAGCGGGCCATAGCCTGCTGGATCGCCACGTCCACGAGGGCCACGACAACCGCAGTTGCCAATGCCCACACCAGGACGCGAGTGAACGGAACATCAGTGTCGTCGCGGGTCGGTATCGCCCCATCATGACGCTTCGCGTAGACGGCGTTCATGGACTTTCTCGTGGCCCAAGCGGCGCCGGCGGAGACCAGCGGCGTCAGAATTCGCGGGTTCACTCAACCTCCAGTTGTCGTACTCGTGATCCTATCGGGCCACTGGGCGTACTAGGGGTTCACTTGGTGGTGATGGCTGAGGCGAGTTGGTCTGGATGTTCGGTACTGATCAGCCAGTAGGGCACCTCACCGTCACGCAGATCCACTTTGACGCCGGTGCTGGTCGCGAGGTTGCGCAGGACCAGATGAGCGCGCGTGTCGGCCTGCGGACCCGCCGCGATGCGAACGCCTGCAGCGTCCAGTGCCGTGACTTCCTCGATCTGAGAGATCGCGATGGAAGTGTCCCCGACATGCAGTGCCTCGTCGTCGACGCGTAGCACCAACGAGCGCCGCGAGATCACCCAGAAGCCGGCGCCGCAGATGATCACGAAGAGCACCACGGCCGGAGGCACGGTCACCACCGCAGCGAAGGTGAAGCACAACAGCCCGGCCAGGCCGGCGAAGACACCGTAGGCCCACCAAGGCGGCCTGATCACTTCGGAATAGTCCATGTCCTGATTGTCCACCGCGCTTCGAGCCACCCGGCCGGGGGTGGCCATCGGTGAGTGCCTGGTAACGGTGGAAGGGCTCCTTCGTAGACTCGATGGCGTGGGTAGCCAGGATGTCATCTGGCCGTTGAGTCCGACGGCCCCGCCACCGCAGGCGCAGATGCCCGCGCGGCATCCACAGGCCGTCGCTGTGGGTGAACAGATCCCCAGCCACTACGACCGTTGCTACGGATGCGGAAGCAAGCACCCCGCTGGTCTGCACATGCGAGTCACTGCTGGGGAGCTGAGCGTGCATGCCGTGTTCGAGGTGACCGCTCTGCAGCAAGGTGCCCCGGGGCTGGCCCACGGCGGCTTGCTCAGTACGGCGTTCGACGAGGCTCTGGGGGCCTTGAACTGGCTGCTGATGGTTCCCGCGGTCACCGCCCGTCTGGAGACCGATTTCCGTCGGCCGGTGCCGGTGGGGTCGGTGCTGCATATCGATGCGCAGATCGTGGGCCAACTCGGACGCAAGGTCTACACCCGAGCTGTCGGACGCCTGGGCCAGGATGGGCCGGTGGCGCTGACTGCCAGTGCCCTGTTCCTGCAGGTGGGCCTGGAGCACTTCCTGGACAACGGTCGCCCGGAGGACGTGCGTACGGCGGCTGCGGAACGAACCGCACCCGGCAACGGCCTGGAGGTCAACCCGTGAACCTGCTCGTTCATCGCCTCGATCCGGACTTGCCCTTGCCGCAATTCGCCCACCCGGGTGACGCCGGGTTGGACCTGTGCACAGCCGTCGATGCAGTGCTGGAACCCGGTGAGCGCGTCTTGCTGCCCACGGGGATCGCGATCGCACTGCCACACGGCCATGCGGCCTTCGTCCACCCGCGCAGCGGTTTGGCTGTCAACCACGGGGTCGGCGTGGTCAACGGCCCGGGGACGATCGACGCGGGTTACCGAGGAGAGATCAAGGTGTGCTTGATCAACCTCGACGCTGAGAACGCGGTCACTTTCCATCGCGGCGACAGGATCGCCCAGTTGATTGTGCAGCGGTTGCCTGAAGTGTCCGTCGTGGAGGTTGAAGCGTTACCGGGCTCTGCCAGGGACACAGGAGGATTCGGGTCGACGGGCGGTCATCGCGGCTCGCAGTGACCGGCGTCGGGGCGTTACGGTGGACTGGATCAACACTAGGAGAAGACGTGTTCAAGCGACGTAAGGGCGGCTCACCCTCTGAGGATGCAGGCGAGGCGGCGCAGGAGTCGGCGCAGGAGTCGGCGCAGGTCACCGAGACCGCCGACGAGGCACAACCCCAAGCCGCAGAGGCATCCGGTGAAGGCCCGTACGACATCAGCGAGGCGCCCGCGGACGAGTTGGCCAGGGTGGACCTCGGGGGCCTGCAGATCCCGATCGTCGACAACATGCAGTTGCACCTGGAAGGACACAACGAGGAGAACAACACCTTCGCGTTGGCGATAGTCGTCCTTGAGGAGCAGCAGGCCGCTTTGCAGTTGATGGCAGTTGCTGCCCCGCGCTCGGGCGGATACTGGTCAGAGGTGATGGACGAGCTCGAAGCGGAGATCGTCGGTGCCGGGGGAACGATGAGTCGCTCGGAGGGTCGCTTCGGCCCGGAGTTGTCCGGACAGGTCCCGGCACAAGATGCAGAGGGTAACCAGGGTTTGCAGGTCGCTCGTTTTGTGGGCGCCGAAGGCAACCGCTGGTTCGTCAGGGGGATGTTCATGGGTGCCGCGGCCACGAGCCCGGCAATGGGGGAGTTCTTCGAGGACATCCTGTCCGGGTGCATCGTCAACCGTGGCGAGCGGCCGATGGCCCCCGGGGATCTGATTCCCTTGAGCCCCCCGGAGGGTCTCGAGCCCGACGAGGGTGAGGAGTCCGAAGAGGCCGACGAGCCCGGGGACTACGAGGACATGGAGCCGTTCGAGCGGGGCCCGGAGATCACCGAGATCCGCTGATCCCAGCCAGTAGGTGCGCCGCCAGGTGGGATGGTGCGTTCCCATCGAGGTCGCGGGGCAGGAGTTCCAGTTCGGCTCCTGGGATGGTGTCGTGCCAAACCTGCGCCACGGAAACCGGATGTGTTGGGTCGTCTAACAGGGCCACGATGTCTGTGCGCGCAACGATCCGGGCAAGTTCGCCAACCTCAGGTGCGGGTTGAGCGGCGGCGGCAGACAGGGCGCCGATCAGATCCTGCGGATCCATCGACTGCCAGGCGGTTCGCAACTCCGCGACGATCCAGTCGTCGTCGGCGGTCACTTTGGAGATGCCCGCAAGTACCTCGGCGGTGGAAGTGCGGCCGATGGCTTTGGCCGTGTTCGCGGTCAGCGAGGCCACTGCGCCGGGCTCACCGATCCAAGCCGGCATGACAGCCAGTAGTCGGCCGCAGAACTGCGTCCGACTAGCGAAGCGGGCTGCGGCGTGAGCTCCCAAGGAGACCCCGCCGACGACATCAGCAGGTCCGGGCCGCAGATGGGCGATCAGATCGACCATCTGCGCCATGTCCGCCCCGCGTACATCAGGTGCGATGAGTTCCCATGAGTGGGCCGCTGCCAGGGGGCCAAAAGCACGGCCGACGAATTCGGGGGTCGACCCAGCGCCGTGAAGCAGTACGCACTTTGCCACGGCTCCATTGTGTCCTGCAGCGGCTACGGGCTTACCCTGGAACAGTGAGTCCCGACAATTCTTGGAGTGCACGCACGAGCACCGGCCAGCGGTGCCAGCATGTGATGATCTGCGATGCCTCTATCGGCGATGTCGTGGAGGTCTCGGGCCGGGTGCACAGCGTCACGCTGCACCCCAGCGGCGGGCTTGAGTCGTTCGAGGCCGATGTGGCCGACGACACAGGAGTCGTGCACCTTGTCTGGCTCGGTCGCCGCCGACTGACCGGCATCGTTCCCAGCCGGCGGATCAGCGCCCGGGGCAGGGTTGCCGAACGCGACGGCCGCAAAGTGATCTTCAACCCTGAGTACGAACTGACGATTCCGAGCATCGGGTGAGCCAGGCTCACCCGGAAGCCGTACTGCTCGAGCGCGCCCTGGGCGGTTGGCGCGGGATGATCGACTCCGCTTTGCCCTCGGTCGTCTTCGTTCTCGCCTACATGCTCAACGGGCGGGTTCTGCAGCCCGCACTTCTGGCGGCACTGGCCACTGGTCTGGTCATTCTGGTACTGCGCTTGTTTCGCCGTCAGCCGTTGACTCAGATCCTGGCCGGCTTCGCCGGTGTTGCCATCTCCGCTTACGTCAGTTCGAGGACGGGACAGGCACGCGACTTCTTTCTATGGGGGCTGATCGTCAATGTCGCCTACGGTGCCGCCTTCCTCATCTCCTTAGCCGTTCGCTGGCCGCTGATGGGAGTGGTGGTCGGCGCCTTTACCGGCGATCCCAAAGGCTGGCGCGACGACCCCGCTCTGCGGCGAACCTTCGCCGCAGCGACGTGGGTCTGGGTGTTCGTCTTCGGCGCGCGCATCCTCGTGCAGGTGCCGCTCTACCTCGCGGGCTGGGTGGGCGCTTTGGGAACTGCCAAGATCCTCATGGGCTGGCCGCTGTTCCTGTTCGGCGCCTATGTGACCTATCGCCTGCTCAAGCCGGTGTTCGACCAGCGCAGGTCAGCCGCCGAAGCGGCGGCCGAGGGTGAGAGCCAAGTAGGAGCCAGCGAAACCGCCCAGGCCCAGCCAGATCCCCGAGACCCAGGGCAGGAAGCCGAGCAGCAGGCCCACGATTCCGATGACCGCTGAGAAGACCAGAGCCATCGCCTGACTGGATCCGCTCTTGGTGGTTGCCACCTCGGAGGACTCCCGGCGTGCGGGCGGTTGTGCCGACGGCTGACTGCTCGTGGCACCGTCGATCTCCCGCAGGAGTCGCTCGATGTCGTCGTCGCTGCTCATAGGACCATCTGAACACAAACCCAACCAGCCACCAAGTCCTGATCCGCCACTGGCGAACAGCAGCCCGGCTTGCCAAGGTGGGGTCATGGCTTCCAAGACCAAACGCACAAACCCGTCAACGAATCGCGTGAAGGTCAGCGCCGCGCCACTTTCGACAGCGGAGGTGGAGGCCCTTGACCGCTGGTGGCGGGCCGCGAACTACTTGTCCGTGGGGCAGATCTACCTACTGGACAACGCCCTGCTGCGCCGGCCGCTGAAGGCCGAGGACATCAAGGCCCGACTGCTCGGCCATTGGGGAACGACGCCCGGTCTGAACTTCGTCTACGCCCACCTCAACCGGGTGATCAAACGTGACGGCACAGACATGATCTACATCGCGGGACCGGGCCATGGGGGGCCGGGCCTGGTCGCGAACGCCTGGCTGGAGGGCACCTACAGCCACTACTACCCTGATGTGTCGCAGGACGCCGTCGGCATGACCGAGCTGTTTCGCCAGTTCTCCTTCCCCGGGGGGATCCCGTCGCACGTCGCGCCGGAGACCCCTGGCTCCATACACGAGGGTGGCGAACTCGGTTACGCGATCTCGCACGCGTTCGGAGCGGCGTTCGACAATCCAGATCTGGTCGTCGCTTGTGTGGTCGGGGACGGCGAGGCAGAGACGGGCCCGTTGGCCACCTCCTGGCACTCCAACAAGTTCTTGAATCCGGTCACCGACGGCGCGGTGCTGCCGATTCTGCACCTCAACGGTTACAAGATCGCAAATCCCACGGTGCTGTCCCGGATCCCGCACGAGGAGCTCACTGCGCTGTTGGTCGGCTACGGCTGGAAGCCGCACTTCGTCGAAGGCAACGATCCGGATCAGATGCACCAACTCATGGCCCACACGTTGGACACAGCGATGTCTGAGATCGACGCCATCCAGCGTGCCGCTCGCGACGAGGGCAGGACCACACGACCGCAGTGGCCCATGATCGTTCTGCGCAGCCCCAAAGGCTGGACCGGCCCGGCGACCGTGGATGGCAAACAAGTGGAAGGCACGTGGCGCAGTCATCAGGTCCCGCTGCACGACACCCACACCAACCCTGCACACGCGCGGTTGTTGCAGCAATGGCTGAAGTCCTACCGTCCGCAGGAGTTGTTCGGCACCGATGGCCGGCCAGCTCCCGATCTGCTGCAGATGGCTCCGGAAGGTACCAAGCGGATGTCCGCGCAGCCGTATGCGAACGGTGGGCGGCTGATGACGGCTCTGCGGATCCCCGACTGGATGGACTACTGCGTACCGGTGGATTCGCCGGCGAAGACCTGGCACGAGCCCACCCGCGTTCTCGGGGGTTTCCTGCGGGACATCATGCGGGACAACCTGTCGGCCGCCAACTTCCGGATCTTCGGCCCCGATGAAACCGAGTCGAACCGGTTGGGTGGTGTCCTGGAGGTCACCGGCAAGAGCTGGGAGGCTCAGGTCCTCGACGAGGAGTGGGATGCAAGCCTCTCCGTTGACGGACGGGTCATGGAGATCTTGAGTGAGCACACTTGCCAGGGCTGGCTGGAGGGGTACCTGCTGACAGGGCGCCACGGACTCTTCAGCTGTTACGAGGCGTTCATCCATATCGTCGACTCGATGTTCAACCAGCACGCGAAATGGCTGAAGACCACGCGAGACATCGGCTGGCGCGCACCGGTTGCGTCGTTGAACTATCTGCTCACCTCCCACGTCTGGCGCCAGGACCACAACGGTTTCTCCCACCAGGACCCCGGCTTCATCGACCACGTCGTGAACAAGAAGCCCGATGTGATCAGGGTCTACCTGCCGCCGGATACGAACACGCTGCTCTCGACGATGGATCACTGTCTTCGCAGCAAGAATTACGTGAACGTCGTTGTCGCCGGCAAGCAACCGGTGCTTGACATCCTGGACGCCCAGCAGGCCAGGTTGCACTGCACCCGGGGAATCGGCATCTTCGACTGGGCCAGCACCGACGGCGGTGGTGAACCCGACGTTGTGCTGGGTTGTGCCGGGGATGTGCCCACCCTGGAGGTCTTAGCGGCGGCGGCGATCCTTCGCGAGCACCTCCCAGACCTCCGGGTCCGGGTCATCAACGTCGTGGACCTGATGCGACTCGTGCCACATACCGAACACCCGCACGGCCTGCGGGACACCGAGTTCGATGCGCTGTTCACCACCGATAAGCCCGTGATCTTCAACTACCACGGGTACCCCTGGCTGATCCACCGCTTGACCTATTCGCGCAACGGTCACGACAACTTCCATGTGCGCGGTTACAAGGAGGAGGGCACGACCACCACGCCGTTCGACATGTGTGTGATGAACGACATCGATCGTTTCCACCTGGTCATCGACGTCATCGACCGGGTGCCCGGGCTCGGCGCTAATGCCGCTGGACTGCGCCAGGCCATGGTCGACAGGCGTCTGGCCCACCGCCACTACATCCGTGAGCGTGGAGAGGACATGCCTGAGGTTCGGGACTGGACGTGGCCGTTCTGAGCGTGGAGCCGTAGTGACCCATAGCCTGAGGCCATGAAGGATTTCGCCAACGCCGACGTGACCCGGATGTACCGGGAGGAGTATGCGCAGGCGTTGAACTCCTTGGGACGGTTCAACCTGGCCATTTTCGGAAAGACGGGGACAGGTAAGAGCACCTTGGTCAACGCCATCTTCGGAGAGGATGTCGCTGCCACCGGGACCGGGCGCCCGGTCACGACGGGGTTGGACTACTACGTGCACCCCAACGGTGTGCTGGGGATCTATGACTCGCGCGGATTCGAGACCGGAGAGGCGGGGGACCGCATTCTGGCAGCGCTCGAGGACATCGTGACCACCACCCGATTGGCCACGCCGGGTGAGCAGATCCACGTCGCGTGGTACACGTTGCGCTGGAGTGACCGCCGGTTCGAGGAGCATCAGGCCGCCTTCGTGCGCCGGCTCGTCGAACTGGGTCTGCCGGTTCTCTTCGTTCTGACGCAGGTCCCCTGCAACGAGCAGGGCCAGATCCATGAGGAGGCTCTCGACTTCGCAGGATTCATCGCTGGATTGGGTCTGCCCCTGGCCGCAGGCGGCAGGGTCTTCCTCACGAACGCCAAGGAGGACCAGTTCCTGCGGACTGTGGTGTTCGGTCTGCAGGAGTTGTTGGATGCGACCTTCGACACCATCCCCGAGGTAGCTGTCTCTGCGCTTTCGGCCGCGCAGCAGCTGGACTGGGGGCGTAAAAGACAGGCTGCTAAGAAGATCATTAGAACGAGCGCGTCGTCTGCCTTGGCCACAGGCGCGACCCCGATTCCGTTCTCAGACGCGGCGATCCTCGTCCCGCTTCAAGTGGCCATGATCGCTCGCCTCACGGCCGCTTACGGTAGCCGTCTGGCCTCAGCCCAATTGGCGTCTCTGGTCGGCTCGCTGATGCTGTCCAGCGGGGCGACCACTGCCGGACGCTGGATGGTCTCGTCACTGCTTCGCGTGGTTCCCGGCGGTCAGCCCGCCGCGATGGTCATTTCCGGCACAGTCGCAGCGAGCATGACCACGGCCATGGGCTGGGCGTGGGTGTCAGTGCTCGAGCGCTACCTGGTCAAGGGGGATCTCAGCGACATGGACTCGATCCGCAAGATGTTCCTTGAGGAGTTCCGGTCACGGTTCAAGCTGACTGGGGGCCAGCGGGCCGAACTCGAAGGCGGTCGGCTGAGCCGTGTTAGCGCGCTTTGATGCCGGTGCTTGGGGCGGGGGTCCCGGCTGGCGTGGATGGCGTTTGGTTGCCGGTTTCCAGCTTTGCCTCGGGCGGGGGTTGCTCCGGCGGTGGGCGGTGTTGGATTCGCGCGCTTTGGTTGCCGGTTTCCAGCTTTGCCTCGGGCGGGGGTTGTCCCGGCGGTGGGCGGTGTTGGATTCGCGCGCTTTGGTTGCCGGTTTCCAGCTTTGCCTCGGGCGGGGGTTGTCTCCGGCGGTGGGCGGTGTTGGATTCGCGCGCTTTGGTTGCCGGTTTCCAGCTTTGCCTCGGGCGGGGGTTGCCTACTCCTTGGGCGGAACCTTCTTCGTCGGAACCTTCTTCGTCGGCGCCTTCTTCGCTGCCGGCTTCTTCGTCGGCGGCTTCTTCGCCGGAGCCTTCTTCGCTGCCGGCTTCTTCGCTGCCGGCTTTTTCGCCGCTGGGGCGGGCTTCGGTTTCGGAACAGCACCCACCGCCACAACCTCTGCCATGCCGGCCTTGAGGTCTTCGACCAGTTCTTGCGGGTCGGGCACCGCGAGTGTGTCGATGTTCACGCCGACCTGGGCAACACCGTTGTACGACATGAGCGCACAGTTGACCGCGGCTCCGGCCTTCGGCGCGTAAGGGAGCATGCGCAGGATCTGAGTGCCCGCGAAATACACCGGGATCGGAGGTCCGGGGACATTCGTGGCCACGAAGTCAGTGCCCTTCATGAGTCCGCCGGCCACGACTGTGGAAATGCTGCGGGGCAGCATCGTCAGCAACCGGAAGACCTGGTCGGTGAGAACTGCGGCGGGTTCCGTCCGGGCCTGACGCAAGACCGGGTGCAGTTGTTGGATGCGCTTGGCGGGGTCGGCCTCGTTCATCGGTACCGGGAACCGTGCCGGGACCCACGCGTTGCCCTGAGCGTTCGCGTCTCCGGGGTTGCGCAGGTTGACGGGCATGTTCACGCGCAAGGCATCCGGGACGGTCCCATGCCGCTCGTGGTAGCGGCGGAGTCCACCGACGACCCCGGCCACGAACGCGTCGTTGAGGGTTCCACGCCCCGCCTTGCCGGCCTTCTTGAGGTCGTCGAGCGGCACGTCGATCAGATCGAAGTAGACCGACAGCGAACGCTCGCCGAACACCGTGGACAGAGGTTCGGACGCGGGCGCAAGCATGCGTGACAAGGAGGCGGCCATCTCGCCGGCCGAAGTGGCCAGGCCGATCGGATCCGTGACCGCGTCCTTGACGAACTCCGTGCCCGATCCCAGGGCGCCGCGCACGTCCGAGACCGTTGTGCGCGCCTGGAAATCCACACCCTGCCGCAACCGATCAGTGAACGACGCCGTTTCACCGGTGGGTTCGTCAGGCATCGGGCCGAGGTCGGCACCGGCACGGTCGAAGTCGAACAACATCGCTGCCATCTGAAGTCCGCCGATGCCGTCGGTGACTGAGTGGTGGATCTTGGTGATGAAGGCCGCCTGTCCGTCCTGCAGGCCGGTGAGCAGCAGCATCTCCCACAGCGGTCGAGCACGGTCGAAGTCCCCCTCGGCCATCTGCTCGGCCATGGTGAACACCGGCCGCATGGTTCCGTCGGCGTTCGGGGCGCTGACCCAGCGCAGGTGGTAGTCGATATCGAAGTTGGGGTCGACCTCCCAGCGTGGTGGCGCGAGGCTGAGCGGATTGCCGACTGCACGCTGACGCAGTTTGGGGATCATGCGCGACATGCGGTCGATGCGGTCACGCACAATCGCCTCGTCGGGCTCACTGTCCAGGAGGATCACCAGGGTGATCACAGAACGCAATAGTGGGTCCTCTTCGACCCCGAACATCACTGCGTCGGCCCATTCCATGCGCGGGTCGTCAGCCACGATTCCTCCAGTGTTTTCCGATAGTGCCATCCTGTCGAAACTGCGTCACTTGCGCGCGTTAACCGTGGATTTCGGCGGCCCAATAGGATCAGATGGTGGACTTCGAACTCAGCCCGAAAGCAGCCCAATACCTCGATCGGCTCGCCGAGTTCATGGACGCCGAGGTATATCCCGCAGAGCCCGTGTACGCCGAGCAGACCGCCCAGTCAGCCAGTGCGGGCACACCTCATGAACCCCCGCCGATCATCGAGCACTTGAAGACCCAGGCACGCGAACGCGGGTTGTGGAATCTCTTCCTCCCCGACGAATCTGGCCTGTCGGTCACCGACTACGCACCGCTGGCGGAAATGAGTGGCCGCAGCCCGCACCTGGCCCCCGAGGCGCTGAACTGCAGCGCGCCGGACACCGGCAACATGGAGGTCCTGCACATGTTCGGGACGCCCGAACAGAAGCGGCAGTGGCTCGAACCGCTGATGGCTGGACACATTCGCAGTGGCTTTGCCATGACCGAACCAGGGGTTGCCTCCTCGGACGCCACCAACATCGAGACACGGATCGCCGCTGACGGCGACGAGTACGTGATCACTGGGCGCAAGTGGTGGACCACCGGGGCGATGGACCCGCGCTGCCAGGTGCTGATCCTGATGGGCAAGACCGATCCGCAGGCGCCTACCCACCAGCAGCAGAGCATGGTCCTCGTCCCCATCAACGCTGCCGGGGTGAGAGTGCAGCGCAACCTCACGGTGTTCGGTTACACCGAGCAGCAAGGTCACGCTGAGATCGTGTTCTCGGATGTCCGGGTACCACGGTCCAACCTCATCGCCGAGGAGGGCATGGGCTTCGCCATCGCCCAGGCCCGCCTCGGCCCGGGCAGGGTGCACCACTGCATGCGCGCGATCGGCATGGCCGAGCGGGCGCTGGACATGATGTGCGAGCGCTCCTTGTCTCGGGTCGCTTTCCACAAACCGTTGGCAGGTCAAGGTGTGGTTCGGGAATGGATCGCACGGTCCCGCTTGGCTATTGACCAGGCGCGCCTGCTCGTGCTGCACGCAGCGTGGGTGATCGACCGGCAGGGCGCGAAAGCCGCCCGCCAGCAGATCGCCGGGATCAAGGCGGTCGTTCCCCAAATGGCATTGGACGTCGTCGATCGCGCAATCCAGACCCACGGTGGAGCCGGTGTGAGCCAGACGACTCCGCTGGCGCAGATGTGGGCCGGCCTGCGCACCTTGCGATTGGCCGATGGCCCTGATGAGGTCCATCTGCGCGACGTGGCACGACTGGAACTGAGAGGACATGTCGATGGTTGAGTACCGCGGCCGTGAACAGGATGGCTTCGATCTCGAGGCCCTTGCCCAGTGGCTTGGCCGTGAGGTCCCGCAATTGGGCGCACTTGAGGGCGTGACGCAGTTCTCCGGCGGCGCCTCGAACCTGACCTTTCGTCTCGACTGCTCTGGCGGTTCAGCGGTGCTGCGGACCTCCCCAGCTGGGCGAAAGGCTGCCTCAGCACACGACATGGCGCGCGAAGCCAGACTGTTGCAAGGGCTTCGGCCTCAGTTCAGCCGGGTACCGGAGGTCTTCGCGGTCGGCGGACAGGATTCGCCCATCGGCCGGCCTGCCTTTGTGTGCGAATACGTTTCGGGGGAGATCCTGCGCCGCGACATCAGCGACGATGCGCCCGTCGCGGCCATGGCGCGCACGTTCATCTCCACGCTGGTGGAACTGCACTCGGTCGACGCGTCAGTACCGGAGCTGGCCGCGTTCAACAAGGGTGACGGGTACGTGCGCCGGCAGGTAGAGGGCTGGAGTTCGCGCTACCGGCAGGCACTGACAGAGGACGTCCCCGACGCCGAGTCGGTCATGGCCTGGTTGGCCGCGCGCCAGCCAGATGATGTCGGTTCATGCGTCATCCACAACGACTGGCGCTTCGACAACATGGTGCTGGATCCCGACGACCTGTCCACGATCAAGGCCGTGCTCGATTGGGAACTGGCAACGGTGGGCGATCCATTCATGGACCTGGGTTCGGCGATGGCGTACTGGGTCGAACCCGGCGACGACGCCGGGATGCAGGCATTCCGCCGGCAGCCGAGCAACGCCGCCGGAATGCCGACCCGCGACGAGTTCGTCGACCAGTACTGCCAGATGGCCGGCCGTGAGCGTCCAGACTGGCTGTTCTACGAGGTGTACGGCCTGTTCCGGTCTGGCGGGCATTGCCCAGCAGATCTGGTACCGGTACTACCACGGACAGACGACCAACCCCGCCTTCAAACTCTTCGGCCCGGCGGTCACGTACCTGGTTGCACGATGTGAGGGACTCATCGAGCAGCAAGGATGACACTCGCCCGAACCGACCAGAATCGGCCACCGGGTAGCGTGGGCGGCAACGACCGAAGGGACAGCGATGGCGGAGGAGCCGCAACAATCGGGCGGGCAGGTCATGGTGCGTCGGTGGCAGGTCGCCGTGGCAATCCTCGCGGTGCTGACCCTGACCCTGCTGCTGATCAACGTGGTGCTACGCAGCCGGCTCGACAACGCGCAGGCCAACGAGGCAGCGGCAGTAGCCACCACTGAGGACCTGCGCTCGGAAAACGCCGATCTGACACGACGCAACGATCAACTGTTGACCCAGTTGTCCACGTCCCAGGAGCGCCTCTCGGGGCTCGTGCAAAGGCTGGACCTGACGAAGAAGCAGTTGTCTGCCTCGGAGGCCAACGTGGCGCGTCAGGTGACGTCCCAGCGCGTGGCCGAGAAGGCGGCGCGCCAGGCCAACTCGGCGGCGCGCAAAGCGCGAGCCCGCGCGGCGGCGGTCCGCTTCCAGTTGTCCAACGCTCAGACGTGCTCTGCGGCCGGGATCAAGGCGCTGGCGCAGATCCATTCAGGCCCCGACATCGAGACCGGTGCGACAGAAGCAGCTGACACGCTGGAGTCCGTTCTGCCGGCATGTCGCGCTGGTCTGCGCTGACCGGTGCAGCACGACGGCAACGGCTGGGTGCGCTGTGCGTGCGGGCACCGGCACTGGGGGAAGTTCGGTGCAGCGGGGTTGTTCCTTCGTGTCGATGATGCGGTGCTCATCCAACTGCGACCCGAGTGGGCACATCAAGGGGGGAGTTGGGCGATCCCCGGCGGTGCCCGGGACTCCCATGAGTCGGTGATCGACGCAGCTCTGCGGGAAGCCGCCGAGGAAGCCGCAATCGATCCGGATCTGCTGAGAATCGCCGGAGTGCATCGCATGTCCCACCCGGACTGGCACTACGACACAGTGATCGCAACCGCGCAAGAGCGCCCACCTGTCACGGCACACGCTGAGAGCGTTGAATTGCGCTGGGTCGGTGTCGACGACCTCGGCCTCATACGGCTGCATCCCGGGTTTGAAGCATCGCTGCCGGAGTTACTCCTGCCCAGGGTGAGTCTGGTGATAGACGCTGCGAACGTGTTCGGCAGTACTCCGGACGGGTGGTGGCACGATCGGGCGGGCGCGGCTGAACGCCTGAGCGCACAGGTTGGGGCCATCGCGGGCCGGCCCGTCCCTCTCGATCACAAGCCGACCCTGATCGGGCACCTGGAATTGGTGGTGGAGGGGCAAGCGGTTGCCATGGCTGACCCCGGACCCGACTCGCTGGTCCGGATCGTGCGGGCCACAGCGGCCGGCGACGACACCATCGCCGAGCGAGCGCGTAGTCTGGAGGACGCACTTGTTGTGACCAGTGACCGGGGACTGCGCGCCAGAGTTGGCCGATCCGTGCCCGTGTCCGAACTCTGGCGGTGGATGGGTCGATGACCGGTAGGTACCTCGAGCGTTTTGCATGGCTTTCGGTGGCCACCGGGATCGTCGTGCTGGGACTCAAGACGTGGGCGTGGCAACTCACCGGTTCCGTGGGCCTGCTCTCAGATGCTCTTGAGTCCACTGTCAATATCGGGGCCGCGCTGGTCGCCGTTTTCGCTTTGCGGGCCGCCAATCGCCCAGCTGACGCCGAGCACCATTTCGGGCACGGCAAGGCCGAATACCTATCGGCCATGGTGGAGGGATTCCTGATCCTGGCCGCCTCTGCGGCGATCATTGCCACTGCTATCAATCGGTTGCTCTCGCCCGAGCCACTTGAACAGGTCGGGATCGGACTGCTCATCTCCGTGCTCGCCTCGGCCCTCAACGGGGCAGTGGCGTTTGTGCTGCTTCGGGTGGGTCGCAAACACCGGTCATTGGTTCTGATCGCTGATGGCAAGCACCTTCTGACCGACGTATGGACTTCCGCCGGCGTCGTGGTCGGAGTCGGTGCGGTCGCGCTGACCGGGTTGGAACGACTGGACCCCGTAATCGCGTTGCTGGTCGGCGCCAACATCTTGTGGACCGGCTGGGGCTTGTTGCGCGAGTCGGTTTCGGGACTGCTCGACGAGCGGCTTTCGGATGCGGACATCGACGAGGTCGTTGCTGTTCTTCAGGAGCACGAATCCGATGCGGTCCACTTCCACGCGCTGCAGAGCCGTGCGGCCGGACGCCAGCGGTTCGTGTCCCTGCACATGCTCGTGCCCGGCGCGAGCAGCGTGCGCGAAGCCCACGACCTCGCTCAGCAGGTCGAGGACGAGATAGAGCAGAGACTCCCGGGCGCGGTGGTCAGCATCCATATCGAGCCGCTGGAGGACCCCCGGGCGTGGGACGACATCCCGCGTGGGGCCGAGCATCCGCTCAATGCTTCAAAGACGCGGTTCGGAGACGGGCCGGTCCCCGGATAGCCAGGGATGGCGGCCCTGCTCCCAGAGGTCGTGCTGCACCGGCCAGGTGTCCAGATAGATGCCCGCCCGTCGATCGAGTTCGTCGGCTTCGGGGGTGCAACGTCGTAAGGCCTTCACCACGGCCGGCCCACAGTTGGCGTTGAGCGCCGACCAGTCCATGGCCGGATCAGCCAATGCGGCACCATCCCAGTCGATGACAGCGACCAGGTCTCCGTCGGGGCTGACCAGCAGGTTGCCGGCACTGAGGTCACCGTGCACGAGCGTGGTGGTCACTTCGGCGGCGGTCACAGCCGCGGTGTCGCAAGCAGCAGAGTCGCCAACCTGAGCCAGCACGGCCCACAAGGTGGCCCAGGTCGGCCCGATTGATTCCCAATCGCGAACGCTGCGCATGTGCGCTGCGAACTCGGCCAGTTGCTCGCCGAGCCGTTCCTGGGCGGGTAAGGCCAGTTCGGTCTCCATCAGCGGTGTCCCACTGGCCCGCTCCATCACCAGATGCAAGGGGGGCTCATCGTGCACGGCCAAGATGGCAGGCACCGGTAACCCAGCGCGCCGGGCGGCCTCATGTCGACGTGCATTGAGGGCAAGGTCGCGTTGGTCATGCGGTTGTAGCGGGTACCGACGGATCAGGCGGGTTTCGAATTCGATCCGGTTGCGATTGGTCCGCATGGCTCCGATTCTTCCCGCGGTGAACACGGCTGGTCAGGGCGGGCCCGGCGTGCAACAGTAATTACATGCTTACACAAGAACAGATTGAGAAATGGCTGACTGGTCGTTTGGGAGACTGGTTCGAGCAGTTCGACGTGGTCGTGGACCGCGAGGAGATCAGCATCATCGGCCAGCTGCCCAGCGAGGGACTCGACGATGACACTGCGGCGGCCGGACGGATCGCGCGCTTCCGGGAGAACACCCGCGACGAGCGGATCGCCATCGCGCGTGAGCTCGAGCACGCAACGGGTCGCAAGGTGGCCTGGGGTGCACGTTGCGCTACGACGCAGACCATGTTCACGCGGTTGAGTGTTCCTGTCATGACCCGGCTGCGGCAGGACGACCGGGTCGTGCTCGACACGTTGGTCGCCGCGTCCGTGGCGCGGTCACGCTCCGACGCATTGGCCTGGTGCGTACGCCTGGTCGGTCAGCACGAGGCCGAATGGCTCAAGGACTTGCAGGACGCCATGGAATCGGTGCGAACGGTGCGCGACAAAGGCCCAACGCCCTGAGCAACAGGGCTAGTGTGGGGCACTGTGCGAGCAGTCCTTGTGGGCTTGACGGCTGTCCTGGTCGTTGCCTCACCGGCACACGCCGGGAGTGGTTCCAGTGATGGTGTGACCGTGACGGTGAACGACCTCGTTTGGCCGGGGTACGCATGTGTGACCCAGCCTGTGACAGTGAACGTCGACGCCGGGAATCTTGTGGGCTGGTTGGTCGCGGTGCAGGCCGGACCCACGGCCGGTTCGAGACTGGACTCGGTGGCATTCGCAGGCTTCGGCACCGAGTCGATCGGCGGGGGCCTCTTGCTGTGCCCGGCCGACAGTGATGGTCCTTGGACGGCGAAGGTCACCGGCAGGATCGGATTATCGACGGTGGACTTCGCCGTCGGTTTCCTGGTCAGCAAAGCCGTCACTGCGGCGACCATCGACGTTGCCCGGCGTACACCGGTTGGTACCCGGGTGCGCGGCGAGGTCCTGGCTGGCTCGTGGGCTGGCCGGGGGACCGTGAAGGTCAGCGGTTTCAAGGACGGGCGGTGGCGGGTGCTCGGACGCACCTACGCGCGAAAGGACGGGCGCTACAGGTTCGTGAGCCCCAAGCGGGTGGCACGGGTTTACGTGGAGTATCTCGGTGACAACGCCACACTTGCCAGTCAAGCGGGACCGCGCCGGGTCAGTACCAGTTCTTCGTCGTGAAGTGCGCCCAGGCGCCCTTCGGATCGCCGTAGCGGCCCTTGATGTAGGAGGCGCCCCAGCGGATCTGGGTCTGTGGGTTGGTCCGCCAGTCAGCCCCGGCGGTTGCCATCTTGTCTCCAGGTAGTGACTGTGGGATCCCGGTTGCCCCTGAACTCGGGTTGACGGCCAGGTGGTTCCAGCCGGACTCACGGGTCCACAACTGCTCCAGGCACAGCCACTGGTCGTCGCCCCAGCCGTAGGTGTTGAGGATGTAGACGCGGGCGTAGGCCTTGTTGGCCGCGATCTGCGTGCCCGTGATGGAGGGGAAGGGCGGGGTTGTCGACTCGCTTTCAGGAGCCTGCACCGCGAACGTCTTGATTCCCGATCGCGCCTTCGTGTGGTCCTCGGTGGCAGGGACGAAGACTCGCCACCGGTTCCGGTCAGGGGCCACGTCCATGGCCACGCGCACGCTGCCGGTCTCATCGGTTGTTCTGGTGCGGGCGGTCACCCACGTGATTCCGTCGCTGCTGTATTGCACCTCGACCTTGCGGGGTGTTCCCCCGATCACCTGCAGGCGATTGCGGTGCACAGTGCCGTCGACGGTGGTACGAACCGATGCCTTGAAACCCTTCAGGGTGGTCGTTTCGCGAACCGGCTTGGTTGCGATCTCCTTGAACGGGTCAGCGGGCCCACTGTCGGCCATCGCCGGTGCTGTGAGGCCACCGATCGACACCGCAAGGGTTGCGGCGACCGCCATCACTCGCATTTCGCACTCCACGTCGCTGGACGTTATCGGGTCGGTGGTTGATCAAGCAACCGATCCACTGTGACATAACACACATCGGCATGCATGTGCGGGAGGTTGAGGCTGGCGAGTCCTGACGGGTGCGGGTGCGAGCCATTCGGGTGTGTACCCTCCGGCGCGTACGGCACGATGAGGGCATGGAGGTTTCCGAGACACTTTTGCCGGGCGTGGGGATTCGCTACGAACTGGTGACCGCGCAGGGCCAGCACCTTGGCCTCATCGTCTACCGCGACGGAGGGTCGGAGATCATCGAGTACTCCCGCGATGACCCCGATGCCGCATCGACGATCTCGCACCTGACCCAGGAGGAGGGGGAGGTCATCTCGGAGATCCTGGGGGCGCCAAGGTTCGCTCGAAAGCTGGCCGATCTCACCCGGGAGATCCCAGGGCTACACACCGAGAAGATCAGGATTCCATCGACGTCGCCCTTCGTCGGCGAGACACTGGGCCAGACGCGCTGCCGGACGCTCACCGGTGCCAGCATCGTGGCGGTCGTTCGTGGCGAAGAGGTCATCTCCTCACCACTGCCCGAACAAATCCTGCTGGCCGGCGACATTCTGGTGGTGATCGGGACGTCGTCGGGTGTTCGCAGAGTCCACGCGTTGATCGACGCTGACTGATGAAGGGCGAGCCTGCTTTCCTCATCGAGCTGGGGTTCCTGTTCATCCTGCTCGGCCTCTCAGGGGCACTGGCTCTGCGGATCGGGCTGTCGACAGCCCCGCTGTTCCTGCTTGCCGGACTGGTGATAGCCGAGGGTGGCCCTATCGAGCTCACGTCCTCCGAACCGTTCCTCGATTCCGCGGCGGCCGTGGGCGTGGTCCTGCTGATGCTGGCGCTGGGCCTGGAGTTCTCAGCCGAGGAGTTCACCGCTTCGATCCGCAGACATGCGCCGAGTGGGGTGGTGGACTTCGTCCTGAACGCCCCTCCCGGTTTCATCATGGGTCTGGCGCTGGGCATGGATCTCGCGGCGTGCGCCGCCCTGGCCGGGATCACCTGGGTCTCTTCCTCCGGGATCGTGGCGAAAGTCCTGGGTGATCTGGGGCGACTGGGCAACCGGGAGAGCCCTGCAGTGCTGTCGATCCTGGTGCTGGAGGACGTCGCGATGGCCGCATACCTTCCGGTGCTGGGTGTCGCGCTGGTGGGCGGGGGGCTACTGGCGGGCGGTCTGGGTGCACTGCTGGCCGTGACCGCAGTCGTCCTGGTGATCTTGATCGCCCAGCGAGGTGAGCGGCTGGCAGAACGCCTGATCAACCACGAGGACGACGAGCAGGTTCTGCTGCGCGTGCTCGGCCTGACGTTGTTGGTGGCCGGTGTGGCCGAGATGGCTGGGGTCTCGTCAGCCGTCGGAGCATTCCTGGTCGGGCTGGCGATACCGGCGGGGGCTGCGAAGCGGGCACGGAAAGTGATGAGTCCACTTCGGGACCTCTTCGCGGCTGTGTTCTTCCTCGCCTTCGCCAGTCAGACGACATTGGCCTCTATCCCCGGGGTCCTTCCCGAAGCCGCCCTGCTGGCGTTCGTCACGGCGATCACCAAGGTGATCACGGGGTGGTACGCGGCCGGGCGCCAAGGAGCCGCGGCCAAGGGCCGGATGCGGGCGGGCACCGTGTTGATAGCCCGCGGCGAGTTCAGTGTCGTGATCGCCGGCCTGGCGGTGAGTGCGGGCTTCACCGATGTCGGACCGCTGGCGACGACGTACGTCCTGCTGCTGGCCGTCAGCGGTCCGATCATCACCCGCTTCGCGGACTCCTTGGCCCGCCCTTGGGTCGGCGCGCCGGTGACCGCTGCGAGGTAGCGGCTACTCGGACGCGGCCTCGAGTTGTTCGACGCCATCGCTGAGGTGCTCGAGGGTGCTGCTGGTCGCCAATTCGTCGGTTCCGAGATCGAAAACCTCGGGCGGTGTGAATGCGTTCATGATCGTGCCTTTCGCGTGGTCTGTTGGCCTCCGCCCCCATCAGTTCACGTTGAAGCACCCGTGCCAACCCTTACCGGCGGGTAACGGTCCGTTCGGTCGATTACTGGTGAGTATGGTTGCGCTTCGTGGAGGAACTTCGCTCGGACGTGCTTGTCGTGGGGGCGGGACCCATCGGTCTGGAGACCGCAGCGATCCTGATGGCCGAGGGCTTGGAGGTCACGGTCCTGGACGCCGGTCCGATCGGAGCCACCATCGCCCGGACGTTCCCCGCCCATACCCGCTTCTTCACCTCCCCGGAGAGGCTCGAGCTGAGCGGGTGCGCCATTGACGCGCCGTGGCAGGAGAAGCTCACCGGTGAGCAGTACCTGGCCTATCTGCGCCAGTACGTCGCCACACATGGCATCCGTGTGCACACCTTCACCGAGGTAGTCGCAGCGCAACCGGACGAACGGCGGCTCTTCACGCGCACGCTGTCAGGACGACGCGAGGTCTTCACGGCACACTGGCTGGTGCTGGCGACAGGGGGAACCCACGAGCCGCGAACCTTGGGCGTGCCGGGGGAGACCCTGCCACATGTCCGCGCCCATCTCGACGACCCCCATCGTTACGCCGGGCGTCGCGTCGCAATAGTCGGTGGCAGGAACTCAGCAGCCGAATCCGCGCTTCGCTGCTACCGGGTCGGTGCCCAGGTGCACCTGGTGCATCGCGGTCCCGCCCTGCATGACCGGGTGAAATTCTGGCTGCGTCCAGAGGTGGTGTCGTTGCTGGCAGAAGGGCGCATCGTCGGCCATATTCCAGACGAGATCACTGAGATCACGGTTGACGGTATTCAGTTGCGCAACGGGCCCTTCGTGCCTGTGGACGATGTCATCACGCAGATCGGGTACCTGCAGGATCCGCAGATCTTCCACATGCTCGGCGTCCAGGTCGACGGGCCGCAGTCGGCACCCGTGTTCGACGCCTCGACCATGGCGACGGCGGTGCCCGGCGTCTTCGTCGTGGGTACCGCAACTGCCGGGACGCAGGACAGATTCGGGGTGTTCATCGAGAACTGCCATGATCACGGACACCGCGTTGCCGCTGCGATCGCCGGGCGGTCCGCGCCCGCGGACCGTGCTCCTCGGCCATTGCCGGAGGTCTAAGCCAGCGCCCGCAATGCATGGCCGTCCATGCGCTGGACGGTCCACTCATCCATGCCGACGGCACCGATACTGCGGTAGAAACCCAAGGCCGGTTCATTCCAGTCCAGGACTGACCACTCGAGCCGGGCGTATCCGCGTTCCAGGCAGATGCCGGCCAGCGCCGACAGGAGTGCTTTCCCGGCCCCCCGGCCACGGGCATTCGGGTCGACGTAAAGGTCCTCGAGGTAGATGCCGTGTGTGCCTTCCCAGGTGGAGAAGTTCAGGAACCAGACGGCCATACCGATCACGCGTGAGTCCTGCTCGGCCACGTGGGCGAAGAGATGGACAGGTTCCTCGAACAAGGCGGTGTGGAGCTGTTCGCTGCTCATCTTCACGGCATCCGGTTCCCGCTCGTACACCGCGAGATCGTGGACGAATGCCAGCATCGCTGGGAGGTCTTCGGGGTCAGCCACACGGATCCGCATGTACCCATTAGCGCAGTTGACCACGGCGGGGCCTGGTGGCACCCTGCGCCTTCGCTGGCTGAGCCTGGTTTCGTATCGCGTTCGGCCGGGTACCACGACATGGGAACTATTAGGTAAGGTATACCTAACTAACCAGGAGGTCCGGGCGATGTATGTGTGCATATGTCACGCTGTGACGGACACCGATGTGCAGCGCTCTTTCGACTTGGGCAACCGTTGCGCCGACTCCATCGCCGACCACACGGGGGCCTCAACCGGATGTGGTTCGTGCCGCGAGACCTTGTGCGACAAGGTGTCGGCCCTGGAGTCCAATCTGCTGAGCAGTCGGTCCTGATCCGCCGATAGCCTTACGGCCATGCGAGGCGATCAACAAGTCATCACCTATCTGAACGACCAGCTCACCGCGGAACTCACCGCCATCAACCAGTACTTCCTGCATGCGCGCATGCAGCACAACTGGGGGCTCACGAAGCTGGCCGCCTACACCGAGCACGAGTCCATAGACGAGATGCATCACGCGCAGGTGCTCATCGACAGGATCCTGTTCCTTGAGGGCCTGCCGAACCTGCAGCGTCTCGGGACGGTCCGGATCGGCCAGACTGTGGCCGAGCAGTTCGCAGCCGACATGCAGATCGAGGTCGAGGCTCTGCAGCGGTTGCGGGCAGGTATCGATTACATGCGCTCGGTCGGGGACGTCACATCCGCGAAACTCTTCGAGACGATCCTCGCGGACGAGGAAACACACGTGGATTATCTGGAGACCCAGCTCGAACTGCTCGACAGGCTCGGCGAGGCCCTGTACTTGCAGAACGTGACGGAGCACCCTGCGCCGTGACTGCTTCGGATGCATTGGTCGTTTTCGGGATCACCGGGGACCTGGCCAAGAGGATGACGCTGAAGTCGCTGTACCTGCTGGAAGCCGCGGGTCGGCTCGATGTGCCAGTGGTCGGAGTGGCAGGAGACGCCTGGAGTCTGGACCACTTGGTGCGCCATGCGCGCAAGTGCGTCGTGGACGCGGGCATCGACTTGGACGAGGCGGTGTTCGACCGGTTTGCAGCCCGCCTCTCCTACGTCAGCGGCGACTTCGCCCAGGACGCCACCTACGCGAAGGTCAAAGCCGCTGTCGGCCGCGCTAAGGCGCCCATGTTCTACCTCGAGGTGCCACCCTCCTTGTTTGCGATGGTCGTCGAGGGCTTGCACGCAGCAGGCCTCACGACAGAACTCGAGGGTGGTAATCGAGAAGCCGTTCGGACACGACACGACCTCTGCCCAGCAATTGAACGCCACACTGCATCAGTACCTGGACGAGCCGCAGATCTTCCGCATCGACCACTTCCTGGGGAAGATGTCGGTCGAGGACATCCTGCACCTGCGCTTCGCCAATGTGATGCTCGAACCGTTGTGGAACAACAAGTACGTGGACAGTGTGCAGATCACCATGGCCGAGGATCTGGACGTGGCTGACCGGGGATCCTTCTACGACGATGTGGGAGCTTTGCGCGACGTGGTACAGAACCACCTCATGCAGGTGCTCAGCATGGTGGCGATGGAACCGCCTTCCGGGCACAGCCTCGACATCGTCAACGACCGCAAGTGGGATGTCTTCCAGTCGATGCCCGACATCGATCCAGCCCACTGCGTGCGGGGCCAGTACGTCGGCTACCGAGACGTGGACGGAGTTGCCGCGGACTCGATGACTGAGACCTACGTTGCGCTGCGCCTGGAAATCGACAACTGGCGCTGGGCTGGTGTGCCGTTCTTCATAAGGACGGGCAAATGCCTGCCGGAGAAGGTTACGGAGGTGCGGCTGGTATTCAAGCGGGCCCCCTCACTGCGGTTCACCTCCAAGAACCACAAGTTGGCGGCCAACCAGATGGTTCTGCGCATCGACCCGAACTCCGGGTCGTCGTTGATGCTGAACGCCCGCGACCCTGACGACGACGCCCTTCGCCAGATCCATCTGGACATGGATTTCGCCGACGAGGGCGGGGCCGGGCCCACACCGTACGAGGAACTCCTGTACGCGGCGTTGCGCGGGGACCAGTCGAACTTCACCCGCCAGGACTCCGTGGAGGAGACGTGGCGGATCGTGCAGCCGCTGCTGGACCAGCCACCCACGATCCAGCAGTACCAGCCCGGCAGCTGGGGGCCGGGCGCCGCCGATTCCCTGATCCGCCACTGGGGCGGCTGGCATCAGCCTTGGCTGTGATCGCGGGCCAGTCGCAGCGCGCCGATCACGCCGGCGTCGGTCCCGAGTTCTGGGGACCGCAGATCCGGCACAGGCATGTACCCGGCGAGGGACTCGCGCCATAGCGCCGGTACCAGTCGGTGCAACACTTCGCGGCTGCCCACCCCGCCGCCCATGACCACGCGCTGCGGCATGTAGGTCAGGGCGAGGTTGTGCAAGCCCCGCGCCACAAGTGAGGCCTGCTCACCCCAGACGGGGTGATCGTCAGGCAGGTCCTGGGCCGGCCGACCGGCTCTGGCCGCCAATGCCGGTCCGCTGGCAAGCCCCTCGAGGCAATCGCTGTGGTAGGGGCAGATCCCCGACAACCCGGCGGTGGGAATCAGCATGTGGCCCGCCTCGGGATGTCTGGTTGTAGTTGCCAGCCGGCCATCAACGACGACGCCAGCGCCGATGCCGGTCCCGATCGTGACGTACACCATGGATGAGACCCCGCGGCCGGCCCCGTAGTGCAACTCGCCCAGCGCTGCCGCGGACACATCCAAGGTGATCGCTATCGGCACATCTGGCAACAGTCGCTGCAACTGGCCCACGATATCGGCGTCCGCCCAGCCTGGTTTCGGAGTCGTCGTGACGTGGCCGAATTTGGGGGAGTCGGGGTCAGTGTCGAACGGACCGAAGGATCCCAAGCCCAGCCCCTCTACCGGGTATCGACCGATGAATTCGGCGCACGCCGCAATCAGGTGTTGCGGATCAGCGCCGGTCGGCACCTGCGTGCGGGCCACGATTTCATCCGGGCTACCCACAGCGCAGACGGTCTTCGTGCCCCCGGTCTCGATGCCGGCGAACATGGCCCCAACAGTAGCGCTGAGCGAGCGCCCGGTCGCCTTGGAGTACCCTTCTGGGAAGGCATTGCCGGAGGTAGAGATCGTGAAATGGCTGTTGACGGTAGTCGTCCTGTTGGGGACGCTGGCTGCTCCGGCGACCGCGGTCACCGCGGCCGACCCCGATGGGATCCCCGTGAAGGGCGCCGATGCCTCCTGGCCGAACTGTCCGAAAGGGATGGGTATCCCGTCGCGCCGGACCAAGGGCCTGCCCATGCCGACCGCCGATGCGAAGTTCGTGATCCTGGGACTGACCAACGGCCCCGGCTTCTACCCCAACCCCTGCATCGCACGCCAGGTCAAGTGGGCATCCGAGCGCGGGATGTGGGTGGGCACCTACGCCATGACCACGTTCCCGAAGGCCAAGCAGATCAAGACCTACGGTGATGACGGGCCTTGGGCGCCCACGTCGGGAGCGAACCGGCTTCGTAACGCCGGCTACGCGCAGGCCACCTTCAACCTGGCGACGATGCAGCGAGTCGGCCTCACCAACACGTTCATCTGGGTCGATGTCGAGCCCTATCCCGTGGCGCCCTGGACCTCGCAACGCAAGCGCAACAAGGCGGTCCTCGACGGTGTCCTGCGCGGTTACGACGACGCGGGTCTGGATGTCGGCTTCTACACCTCGCCCGGGCCGTGGAGCGACATCATCGGCTCAGCGCGCTACGGGCTGCCCGAGTGGCGCACAGCAGGTGGGCATCCGTGGTCCCGGACCGACTACTCAGATGCCCGGCGGATGTGTCGTGTCAGTTCGGTGCAGGGTGGCAACATCCTCGTGGCCCAGTGGTGGGACACCAAACGCGATCATGACCTGCTGTGTCCCCAGGCGCGCACGCGGGTTTGGCGCGACCGGCTTTTTGTATGGATGTCAGAGGAGAACCAGTGAACAGGATGTGGGTAGCGGCCATCGCGTCGGCTATTGCGGTGCCCGCCATGGCAGCAGTGGCCCAGGCGGCCCCGCCGCCGGTGAGCACGTGTTTCACCTACTCAGCCGACCAGTGGGTGCAGAGTGGCTTCAGCGCCACCCCCGGCGACTGCGCGGTGGCTCACAACGGCGAGGTCTTGGGTGTGGTGACCATCCCCGCCGACGTGGCGGCTGGGGGTTACTCCGCCGACGCGGTGAAGGCGTGGGCCTTCCGGGAATGCCAATCGGTTGCCGTGAACTATGCCTGGAGCAAGACCAAGCCCAAGTACCCGAAGAGCAGTTACGTCATGCCACGCTCCGCTCGTCTGAACGTTCAGCTGCCAACCGTCGATCAGTGGAACGCCTCGGAGCGTTGGGCTGCATGTCTGGGGCAGAGCCGCAATCAGAAGCTGACGGCGGCTGCGGGCCGCACCGGATCGGTCAAGGGACTCGGGTTGAAGCCCTACGTGTGCCTGAACCCGCTTGGTTGGAGTGGCATGAAATGTGGCAAGCCTGACGCGGTGCGACTGACCAACCAGGTGTGGATCTCGTCCGGGCAGTACGTGGGGACCAAGAAGATGCTTTCGAAGACTCAGAAGGCCTGCCAGAAGTTGCGAAAGAAGGGCTGGACCCTGCGCACCTGGTACGTTCCCGGCGCGGCAGCCTGGGACCGGGGCAACCACTACGGATTCTGCGAACTGGTCAAATAGAAACTTCCGCTTACTATTTGTCTTGTCAGAATCATGTTCGTCACCGAGAATATAAACATGAACCGTCTTTCGAAGACCGAAGTCAGCATGATCATCCTCGGCTTGTTGTACGTCATCTCTCCGTTCGACTTCATCCCGGAGATCATCGCGGGACCCCTGGGCATCGCCGATGATGCTGCAATCCTGGGTCTGATCGCAGCCACCGTCATGCGGGCTGCCGGTCGCCAGCAGGTGGTTCCGGTCCACAGCCAGAGCCAATGAACGAGGCCGGGGCTGCGGGAGATCCCAGCCCAGCCGAGATTGAGCAAACCCTGCCAACCCGTGTCGAACAGCGTCGGCGCGAGGAATTCGAGCGGTTGTGCAACTCTGGTTGGACGGTCTGCTGCGGCGGCGGTCGCGCATCTTGAGGATTTCTTGAAACAGGCCTGAACCGCCCGCGGGAGCGTCATCTCAGGCATCGGGATCGCTCCAGAGATGCTGCCCACTCTTTTCGCGTCGTTTGTCCAAACTGCTGCCTCGACCTCACGGCCAACGTCCTGGCACAGACCAGGCAGGAGTTCATGTCGGCGGGTATGGACGACTTCGTGGCCACACCCGTGGCCAAGGCCGTGTTGGCGGCGGTGGTGGCCCGCTGGCTGCCCCAGGCCAGAGGGTCGGCCACTGCGCCCAGACGCTGATCTGCGCTATCGGAAGTCGGCTCAGGCGATGGTGGCTTTGAGGTAGTTGAACATCGCCTGGCCGGATTCCTCGCTGTACTGGTGCAGCTGCGCAGGCGTCGCTGTGACTTGGTCTCCGTGAAGCCGATTCAGAAGGGTCGTGCAGATCATCGCGAACTTGGAGAAACCCCAGTGGTTGAGGTAGCCGGCCATCATGGCGCCCTCCATCTCGATGTTGCGCACCCCGTTGTCGTAGATCCATTCCAGCCAGGCCATCTTGGTCTCGGGGGTCTCCATGCAGACAGCGCCATCAAGACGGAACTGCTCGAGGAAGAACTCGTTGCCGGCCACGGTCTTGCCCGACACGACTTCGAGCCCCTCACGTTCGTTGACCGCGACGATCTCGTCAATGACGGCCTGCGGGTAGGTGCTGTCGAACCAGTACTCGCCCATGCCGCCGTTGAGAACGCGGTAGGGCTGAAGGTCGGCCATGACACCCTCTGTGGTCGCGACGATGCTGCCCCCTTCGAGGCCGACTCCGCCACTTGTGCCCACCCTGGCCCAGAAGATCTCATCGAGTGCGCTGAGGTCCCCAGCCTTGAGGAAGTAGACCATTCGCATGAGCTCCTGCAGGGCGATGCTCGCGCTGGGCATACCCATCCCGTGGGAGGCGAACAGGACGCCGTGGCAGTAGCGGGTGACGAACCGTTCCTCCTTGGGAAACGCGATGATCGGCGCCCCGTTGTGGATTGCGCTCCACGTCTGCGCGAACTCATGGATCCGGTGACCGGAACCCGCTTTGATGACGGCCTTCACGTCACGCAGGCCGTCCAGGAGCGGGTCATCGCTGGCCACGCCGAAATGGTAGTAAGTGTCGACCTGTTCACCGGTCAGCACCGGATCCAGGAACGCGTGATTGATGTTCTCGGTCTTCACCCGGCCGCCCCTCTCTGCGCCGTCGCCGCGATTCGACCCTATGGCCGCGCTGGCCGGCGTGGCTAGGCGATGAACTCCGTGGTGATGACCCGCCCGTTGCGGGAACCGTCAGCCGCCGTGTGATCAGCGACTACAAAGGTCCGCTGCAGCCATCGATCGGTGCCATCGAAACGCGGTTTGAACGGGGTACGCCCGTGCACGGCGATGTCGTTGTCGACCACCAGCAGATCACCTGCCTTGAGCGTGACACCGGTAGCGTGCTCGCGCACGAGGCGGGCCAGTTCATCCAACGCTTCCTGGGCCACAGGGTCGATGCCGCTCATCAGGTCGGCATCGAGCCACAGCTTCGGGTTCTCGGGGTCACCGTAGAGCACCGGTCGCTGGACCGAACGCGCCTCGGAACGTCCGCCGGCGTACGACTCGTCGATGCCAGTGGTGAAGCGGGGCTGGAAGAGAACCGCGCGTGATCGAGGGGTCAGCGTGTCCAGGACAGCGGAGATGCTGCACAGGGTCGTGGCGGCCGCAGGATCGCCACGCAGGCACAGCAGAAGCAGGTAACGGGGGCGGTGGGGGTGGAAGGCGGCTTCGGTATGGAACTCGAGCATCGATTTGCTCGACGTCGAGACCTGACGATCCGCGTTGCGCTTGGTGGGGGAGATGTTCTGCACCACGTCGCCGCCGTGCTCAGGCAGGTAGCCCACAGGACGCCCGAGCAAGCGGCCCACGGTCAGCAGCGTGAACTCGGAGACCTGGTCGGGCTTGTCGGCCAGCAGTGGGTCCTCCGGGGTCGGCGGCAGATCTCCGAGAGGCATGTTCTCAAGCAGGAGGGCGCCGGAGGCCGGAGCGTCGTCGACGAAGTCCACGAGCGCTTCGAACACCGCCTCGGGAAGGGTTCGTCCGGCGTGCGCGACGGCGCGCAGGAAATCGGTGGAGTTGATCTCCACCTCGGGGACAGCGGGGACGGTCCAACCCGAACCCTCGATGACGCTCACCGGCGGGTGTTCCACCTGCGGTCCTGGCCGGGTCAAGGCCGAGAGCACGGATGCCACCAGGTCGGGATCGTGGCGGTCCAGAACCGTCTCGGTCCAGAAGACCGCTCCGTCGTCGGTGGCTGCGACATCCTCCCAGCGTCCGGCCAGAACCGCGACGCGCCCGACCTTACCGGCCACAGGGATCCCATCGGCGGTGGCCCAGACCTCGTCACATTCGATCCCGAAGGCACCGGCGAGCGGGAAGGCGAGTTCTCCGGCAGACACTTCGTGCACGGGGTCGGCTACCAGCGGGTCGTGCGACGGGCGGGCAGGCAGCCTGGTCGTGGGCACTCCGAGGGCATTGAGAGCCTGCGGGTTCGTGGAGCAGACGATCGCGTGGTCGCGCCGACCGATGGCCCCCAGCAGCTCAGCCGAAGGCACGTCGCGCAGGATGATGACCTCGGCGTCCTGGTCCGTGGCTGTGTGCAGCCCGAGGGGCTCGAAGATCTGGGAAAGAACGCTCATGTAGACACCTCCATGTCGGCCGGGATCTCCGGCGGACGTCAACGGATCGGACGGGGTGTGTCCGCTCGCAAACCTCATTCTGCCTCACGGGCGTGCTTCGTTGTCGCTGATTCGGGTCTTCGGCGATCCGGCCACGTGGTCTGACCTACGCTTGGCAGGTGCAGAAGATGGTTCTGGTCGGGTGTGTCGTGGCTCTGGCGGCGTGCGGCGGGGGTGCTTCCACCGATCCGGCAGCACAGGCGGTTTCCACCTCGCCGCCAGCGCAGAGCGACCTCGTGGCCGGTGTTTACCAGCAGATGTCCGGTGGCCAGAGGGTGCGGCAGCTAATCATGCCCTCCATAGACGACCTCGACCCCGCTAGCGCCCGAACGGTGGTGCGCCAGACCCGGCCGGGCGGGTTGATCATCATGGCGCCGGGGACGGCCAAGCAGTGGCGCGCAGTCGCGAAGGCGGCTCAGGACGAGGCCCGCCAACTCGGTCTGCCACCGTTGTTGATCGGTGCGGATCAGGAGAACGGCACCCTGGTGCGGCGTTTGAACATGCCCGTCACCCTGCCGGGGGCGATGGTCCTGGGGGCGGCTGTGGCCGGTGACTCGCGGCGAGGTACCGAGGCATCCGCGGCCATGGGCGATCTGACCGGCCAGTGGCTGGCAGCCGCGGGTGTGAACATCGACTTCGCCCCTGTCGCGGATGTGAACGTGCGCCCCAGCAACCCGGTGATCGGGATCAGGTCGCCTGGCGCTTTCCCCGGGATCGTGGGACGCGCGGTGGCCGGGCAGGTGGAGGGTTTCGACCAAGCCGGCGTGCTCTCCACGGCCAAGCACTTCCCGGGTCATGGCGACACTGCCACAGACAGCCATCTGGGGCTGGCCAAGGTCACACACTCCCGCAAGCAGATGGCCCGGATCGACCTCCCTCCGTTCCAGGACGCTGTTGATGCAGGCGTGCCGGCGATCATGGTTGCTCATGTGACAGTCCCGGCGTACGACAATCGTCCGGCCACGGTGTCCAAGAAGATCGTCACCGGGATCCTGCGCAAGCGGATGGGATTCGACGGTTTGGTCGTCAGTGATTCCTTGGGTATGGGGGCCGTTGCCAGCCGCCCCGAGTTGGCGGTAGAGGTCATCAAGGCCGGCGGGGACGTTCTGCTCATGCCCAACGAGCCGACCAGGGCGGTGGCGCAGGTGCTGCAGGCTCAAGGCAACGGTTTGAGCCCGGCCAGGGTGCGCGATGCCGTGCTGCACGTTCTGGAGGCCAAGCAGCGCCTCGGCCTTCTCGAGGCGGCTCCCACATACCCGACGAAACCGATCGACGAAGACCACCCGCAAGATCGCCCGGGAGACCGCAGAGGCGGGGATCACCGTGCTGGGCACCTGCCAGTCGTTGGTCGGCAACGGCGCGACGGTGGTGGGCTCCGGTGCTGCAGCCGAAGGTGTGAGGCAGGGCCTTCGGGCCGCAGGTGTCGGACCGGGCCGGACCCGGGTCGTGGTGTCCTCGGGCTCGCCGGGGGGTGCAGACGTGTGGGTTGCCACCGGTTCGCCCTACGGCGCGCTGAATTCAGGGGCACGGCAGCGGGTTCTGACCTACGGAGATGTGGCCGCGTCAGGTTGGGCCGCGGGTCAAGCGATCGCTGGCGAGCTCGGCGAACTCGGCGGGCTGCCCGTCAAGGGACCTAAGCCCTGTTCCCGAGTCGGTTGAGAGCGTTTCGGGTCCGCAGGACGTCGATCAGTGCAGAAGGTCCGACAGGGCTTTCTCTTGCTCGTCGGTGGCCACGAAGAGCAGTTCGTCACCGACCTCAAGGGGATCGTCGTCGCTGGGCGGGATCACCCGGTCCTCACGCAAGATGGCGACCAACGCAGTGTCCGGGGGCCACACGACATCACCCACGGCCCGCCCGATCACGTTCGAGTCGTAAGGCAGTGTCATCTCGACGAGGTTCGTCTTGCTCTGCCGGAACGTCATCAGTCGGACCAGGTCGCCCACCGCCACTGCCTCTTCAACCAGGGCGCTCAGCAAGCGTGGTGTCGACACCGCCACATCCACGCCCCACATGCTGTCGAACAGCCATTCATTCTTGGGGTGGTTGACGCGGGCCACGACGCGTGGGACCCCGTATTCGGTCTTGGCCAGCAGTGAAACGACGAGGTTGACCTTGTCGTCGCCGGTGGCGGCGACCACGACCTGGCATTGCTCCAGGCCCACCTGGTCGAGGGACGCCATCTCGCATGCGTCGGCCTTGACTATCTGAGCGCCTTCGATCGTGGTGCCCGAGACGATATCGGTGTCACGGTCGATCAGGAGGACCTCGTGGCCGATACCGACCAGTTCGCGGGCGATTGACTTGCCGACCTTCCCGGCCCCGGCAATTGCGACCTTCATTCCGGCGTCACCGCCTTCCCTGCGCAGTGCTCATTGACCTGATCAACCGACTCCTTGGCCGTGAGCAGGACCGGGTCGTCGCCCTCCTGCAGAACGCTGTCGGCGGTGGGAACCACCACGCCACCCTCCCGGTAGATCATCGCCACACGCGAGGGGAGCGCGAAGGTCAGATCCTCGGCGCGATGGCCGTACCACGTGCGGTGCAGGTTCACCCGGTGCAGCACCGCCGCCCCTGTGTCGTCGATCCACATCTGCTCGGGATCACCCGGGAGAAGTTGGCGCATGATCTGCTCGGAACTCCAAGCGACGGTTGCCACAGTCGGGATTCCCAAACGCGCGTAGATGGCGGCCCGACGCGGGTCGTAGATGCGAGCCACGACCCGCTCGACCATGAACTTCTCGCGCGCCACACGCGCGGCCACGATGTTGGAGTTGTCGCCGCTGCTCACTGCTGCGAAGGCCTGAGCCTGTTCGATGCCGGCGGCCAGCAAGGTGTCACGGTCGAAGCCGATGCCCTGGATGGTCGCCCCTTCGAACTTGGACCCCAACCGGCTGAACGATGACTCGAGCCGGTCGATGACTGACACCGAATGACCCATCTCGTCCAGATTGCGCGCAAGCCGGGAACCCACTCGGCCGCATCCCATCACCACGAAGTGCACGTCTCAACGCTACCGCCCGTGTTGCTCGGGGTGCAGAGTTAGTGCCGCCTTGCGCGCATGGGCGGTCGGCGGGGTCCTACGATCAAGTCGTGCTCTCACCCAAGGAGATGTTGCTCGGCCGGGCCCAGCGCAGTGAGAACCTGCACGCCACCCTGCTGCCGAAACGCATCGCACTGCCCGTGTTCGCCTCTGATGCGCTGTCCTCGGTGTCGTATGCGACACAGGAGATCTTGCTGGTTCTGTCGCTGGGTGGTCTGGCATTCTTCGCCTACTCGCCCTGGGTGGCGCTCGGGGTGGTCGCGGTCATGCTGGTTGTGGTGGCCTCCTACCGGCAGAACGTGCAGGCCTATCCCAGCGGTGGCGGTGATTATGAAGTGGTCACCACCAACCTGGGACCGAACTCGGGCCTCACTGTGGCCAGCGCCTTGCTCGTCGACTACATCCTCACCGTGGCCGTGTCGATGTCGGCGGCATCGGCCAACATCGCTTCGGCGATCCCATGGTTCGGGGAGCACCTCGTGGCGCTGACCATCGGAATGATCGTGGTCGTCACACTGCTGAACCTGCGTGGCGTACGGGAGTCGGGGACCCTCTTCGCCATCCCCACCTATGCGTTCATCTTCGGGATCTTCGCGATGATCGTGACCGCCGGTGTGCGGCTGGCTTCCGGAGATCAACTCCTGGCCGAGTCCGCCGGTTACGAGATCAAACCGGAGGCGACCTTCACCGGCGCGGCACTGGTGTTCCTGCTGGCCCGCGCCTTCTCGTCCGGCTGTACCGCACTCACCGGCGTCGAGGCCATCTCAAACGGGGTACCGGCGTTCCGCAAACCCAAGTCAAAGAACGCGGCGACCACGTCTGGTGATGCTCGGCGTGCTCAGTGTGACCATGTTCATGTCGATCACGATTCTGGCGCTGGTCACCAAGGTGAAGGTCACGGAGTACAACGAGGACCTCATCGGACTGCCGGCCGGCCAGGATCAGAAGACGGTGATCGCCCAGATCGCTCAAGCGGTCTTCAGCAACTTCACGCCGATGTTCATCTTCGTGTCCACGGTGACGGCGCTGATCCTGGTACTGGCGGCGAACACCGCATTCAACGGCTTCCCGGTTCTGGGTTCGATCCTGGCCCAGGACAACTACCTGCCCAGGCAGTTGCACAACCGCGGCGACCGGCTGGCCTTCAGCAACGGGATCGTCACGCTGGCGTTCATGGCGATCGTTCTCGTCTACATCTTCGACGCCAGTGTCACCGCGTTGATCCAGTTGTACATCGTCGGCGTTTTCATCAGTTTCACGCTCAGCCAGTTGGGCATGATCCGGCACTGGACCCGGCTGCTGCGAACCGAGGAGGATCCCAGCGTCCGCACTTCCTACCTGCGCAGGCGGGTGGTCAACGCGATCGGGTTCGTGATGACCGGCTCGGTTCTGGTCATCGTGCTGGCCACGAAGTTCACCCGCGGTGCCTGGATCGTGTGTATCGCGATCCCTGTCCTCTTCATCATCATGAAGGCGATCCAGAAGCACTACGAGCGGGTCGCCATCGAACTGACACCCGAGGACGACGAGCGCTTTCTGCTACCCGCCCGAGTCCACGCGGTGGTGCTGGTGGCGAAGCTCCACAAGCCCACACTGCGAGCTTTGTCGTACGCGCGCGCCACCCGGCCGTCCACCCTGGAAGCCCTCACCGTGGAAGTCTCGCCGGGCGACTCGCAGGCGATCATCGAGGAGTGGGACCGCCGCGACATCCCCGTGACCCTGAAGGTTCTCGAGAGTCCCTACCGGGAGATCACCAAGCCGGTTGTGGACTACGTCCGCAACATCCGGCGCAACAGCCCACGCGACCTCGTGACCGTCTACGTCCCCGAGTATGTCGTGGGTCACTGGTGGGAGCACCTGCTGCACAACCAAAGTGCGCTGCGCCTGAAATCGCGACTCCTGTTCACCCCAGGTGTCATGGTGGTCAGCGTTCCATGGCAGCTGGAGTCCAGCGATCGCGTGGTGGACAGAGCCGAGGCTGAGGCACCCGGCGCGCTGTACCGCGGTCTGCCCGTCCAGACCCGGGAGTAGGTCGTGGCCGAGGCCGTTCTGAAGTTGGGAGCGCCTGCCCACGGGGGCTTCTGCGTCGCCCGCTTGGACGGTCGTGTGGTCTTCACCCGCTACGGTCTGCCCGGTGAGACCGTCCAGGCGGTGGTGACCGACGGGCAGGCCGATGCCCGCTTCTGGCGGGCGGATGCGATCGAGGTGATCGACCACCCGAGCCCGGACCGGGTCGCCAGCCCATGCCCCTGGTTCGGACCGGGGTTGTGTGGCGGCTGCTCCTGGCTGCATGCGACCCCCGAGACACAACTGCGGTTGAAGACCCAGGTCCTGGGCGAGACTCTGGCCCGACTGGGCGGGGTGGATTGGCCAGGACTAAAGGTCCGAGATCTGGGGGTGGACCAAGGCTGGCGCATTCGGCTGACCCTGCACGTTGACGAACATGGCCGGGCCGGCTTCCACGCGGCCCGGTCTAACGACGTGGTGCCAGTGGCCGACTGCCTGCAGGCCGATCCCCGACTGGGCTTGCCCGAGCTGCTGGCGCGTAACTGGCCGCCTGGCGCCACGGTACACATGAGTGTCAGCGATGCCGGTCGGGCTGTTGTCGTGACCGGCGCCGAAGGTCGGTCGGCCACCGGCCCGGCCGAACACCGGCACTCGGTGCTCGGCCGGGACTTCTTGTGCAGTGTGGATGGCTTCTGGCAGTCCCACCGGGACGCCGCCGCAACGCTGGCCACCTGTGTTGTGGACCTGGCGGGATCCGGCCAACGGGTTGTCGATCTCTACGCCGGGGTGGGTGTTCTTGGGCTGAGCTTGCTGGACGCCGGTGCGGAACGGGTGCTGCTGGTGGAGGGTGACCGCAGGGCCGCCGAGTTCGCCGTCCGCAATGCTGACGACGACCCCCGAGTCCGGGTCGTGCGACAGGACGTCAAGGTGTGGGCCAGCCGAGGACCCAAGGGTGCGGACTGCGTTGTGCTCGATCCACCCCGAGCCGGGGCTGGCCGACAGGTGGTGGCGGGCATCGCTGCCACAGGGGCCCGGACAGTCGTGTACGTGTCGTGCGAACCGTCGACGCTGGCACGCGACCTCAAGTACTTCGACGCGCACGGCTTCACTCCCGATCATGTGCAGGGCTTCGACCTCTTCCCAGGCACTGCCCATGTGGAAACGGTCGTCAGGTTGCGAGGCTAAGGGCCAGCTGGGGCAGAACCCGACCGTTCGGTGAAGCGGGACCGGCCATTGTGGCGTTGTTGGGGGTTCGCGTCCCCGGTTGTCGCCATGTTGCTGTTTTCCAGCTCGAAAGGGCAGCAACAGTGCAACAACCGCGCTCCAGCGGCTTCAACATCGCCACAAACCGGGAGAGGGCCCGCCATAAGCACAGTCCCCAGGTGACAATCGGGGTCGCCTGACGTCGGGCATGGTCGGGGCCGCAACGACGAGCAACTAGGCTGGGGCCATCGGATCGGCGATGGGAGAAATGCGTGGCCAGCCTCGACAGTTTCGGTGCCAAGTCAACCTTGCAGGTGGGGGATGAGTCCTTCGAGATCTTCCGGCTGGACGCACTCGGCGACCTGAGTCTTCCCTACACGCACAGGGTTCTGCTGGAGAACCTCTTGCGCACCGAGGACGGAGCCAACGTCACGGCCGAACAGATCCGAGCGCTTGCCAATTGGGATGCGAGCGAGCAACCCAGCCAGGAGATCCAGTTCACGCCTGCGCGGGTGATCATGCAGGACTTCACCGGTGTTCCCTGTGTGGTGGACCTCGCGACCATGCGCGAGGCATTCGCGCAGATGGGCGGCGACCCTGACCGTATCAACCCGTTGGCCCCTGCTGAGCTCGTCATCGACCACAGCGTCATCGCCGACTACTTCGGCACCGAGCAGGCACTGCGTTTGAACGTGGAGCTGGAGTACGAGCGCAACCGCGAGCGCTACCAGTTCCTGCGGTGGGGCCAGAGCGCGTTCGACGAGTTCCGGGTCGTCCCTCCGGGCACGGGCATCGTCCACCAGGTCAACATCGAGCACCTGGCCCGAGTCGTGATGGTGCGCAATGGGCAGGCCTACCCGGACACGTGCGTAGGGACCGATTCGCACACAACGATGGTGAACGGCCTCGGGGTTCTCGGTTGGGGAGTCGGTGGGATCGAGGCCGAAGCGGCGATGCTCGGACAGCCGGTCAGCATGCTGATCCCCAGGGTGGTGGGTTTCAAACTCACCGGCGCGTTGCCTGCCGGTGCGACCGCAACCGACCTCGTGCTCACCATCACGCAGATGCTGCGCGAGCACGGAGTGGTCGGCAAGTTCGTCGAGTTCTACGGCCAGGGAGTTGCGGCGGTGCCGCTGGCCAACCGCGCGACCATCGGCAACATGAGCCCCGAGTACGGCTCCACGGTGGCCATCTTCCCGATCGACGACGAGACACTGGCTTACCTGCGCATGACCGGTCGCAGCGAACAGCAGATCGCCACGGTGGAGGCCTACGCGCGGGCTCAGGGTCTGTGGCACGACCCGGCCAAGGAGCCGGTCTACTCCGAGTACCTGGAGTTGGACCTTGGGACGATCGTGCCGAGCCTGGCCGGGCCGAAACGCCCGCAGGACCGCGTGCTTCTGGACGGCGCCGCGGCCGCTTTCAAGCAGGCCCTGCCGACCTACACCGACGACCCGCAAGCCACAGCCAGCCTGAGCCTCGAGGGTCAGGACGTGACGGTGGGACACGGCGCGGTCGTCATCGCTGCCATCACCTCGTGCACCAACACGTCCAACCCGTCGGTCATGCTCGGGGCTGCCTTGCTGGCCAAGAAGGCCGTGGAGGCGGGGCTGACGCGCAAGCCGTGGGTCAAGACCACGCTCGCACCTGGCTCGCAGGTCGTCACCGACTACTACGAGAAGTCCGGCCTGATGCCCTATCTGGAGAAACTGGGCTTCGACGTGGTGGGCTACGGCTGCACCACCTGCATCGGGAACTCAGGGCCACTGCCCACCGAGTTGAGCCAGGCCATCCAGGGCGCCGACCTCGCGGCGGTCTCCGTGCTGTCCGGAAACCGCAACTTCGAGGGACGCATCAACCCGGACGTGAAGATGAACTACCTGGCATCTCCGCCCCTGGTGGTGGCCTACGCGCTGCTCGGGCGCATGGACGTTGACATTGTCAACGAACCACTGGGGATCGGTACCGACGGGGAGCCGGTGTATCTGCGTGACATCTGGCCGACCGACGCCGAAGTGAGCGATGTCATCGCCCAGGCCATCGACGAGGACATGTTCGCGCGGCGGTACGCCGACGTGTTCGCAGGCGACGCGAAGTGGCAGAACCTGCCGACGCCGTCCGGTTCGCAGTTCGACTGGGATGCGGATTCCACGTACGTGCGCAAGCCTCCCTACTTCGACTCCATGGCGCCGAGCCCTGCGCCGGTCGTCGACGTCACCGGCGCGCGGGTGCTTGCCAAACTCGGCGACTCCGTCACGACCGACCACATCTCACCGGCTGGGGCCATCAAGGCCGATTCCCCGGCCGGGGTGTACCTGGCGCAGCACGGGGTCGGGTTGAAGGACTTCAACTCCTACGGCTCGCGCCGGGGCAACCACGAGGTCATGATCCGTGGGACGTTCGCCAACATCCGGCTGCGAAACCAGCTGGTGCCGGGGGTCGAGGGCGGATTCACAGTCGACTTCACCGCGCCGGGCGCTCCGCAGACGACGATCTACGAAGCCGCCCAGGCCTACGCCGGCTCGGGCATCCCGCTGGTCATCCTGGCCGGGACCGAGTACGGCTCTGGCTCGTCGCGGGACTGGGCCGCCAAGGGCACATCGCTGCTGGGTGTGAAGGTCGTGATCGCGGAGTCGTTCGAACGGATCCACCGCTCCAACCTGATCGGGATGGGTGTGCTGCCCCTGCAGTTCCCCGAGGGCGAGAACGCCGACAGTCTGGGACTCACCGGCGACGAGACGTTCGATGTCACCGGAGTGACCGCCCTCAACGAGGGGCGTATCCCCGCCACCGTCAAGGTGCGGGCAACCTCTGGTGACCGGGTCGTCGAGTTCGAAGCTGTGGTCAGGATCGATACGCCCGGTGAGGCGGACTACTACCGCAACGGTGGGATCCTGCAATACGTGCTGCGTTCGCTGCTCGAGGCGTGACACGCGCGGCGCCGCCCGGTTGGCCCTCCGACCTCCCGAACGCGGGGGAGCAATTCGAGGAGCAGGTCGTCGGATGGTTGCTGGATCGGTTGCCACCGGAGTACAGGCTGTCGGCAGCGCGCCGTCACCCCCTGCTGCTGGCCATGGCGGCGCGCAGTCAGTCGCAGGCAACTCTGGAGGCCACCCGGGATGTGTATCGGGGCGCCAGGGCGGGTCTGCGCGACAGTCTGGAGCCGGCCGAGATCGACGCCGGTCTGACGGCTCTGGAAGCACTTGCCGCGCAGTTCCGGCGCACCGTGCGTGAGGTTGAGCTGGTGGAACAGGCGCTGCGGGGCAGGGTGTGGACGCCGAAGTTGTGACCCGAGGGCCTGGCACGGCGGCGGTCAATGGGCGCTGTGGCACGGTCACCGTACACTGAAAAGGTGCTTGAGCAGATCCAAACACCGGCGGACCTGAGGTCCCTTGATGACGCCCAACTCCAGGAGTTGGCCGGCGAAATCCGGGAGTTCCTCGTGGCTAAGGTCGCCCGCACCGGGGGCCACCTGGGTCCGAATCTGGGTGTGGTGGAACTGACGCTGGCTCTGCACAGGGTCTTCGACTCTCCGAAGGACGCCATTCTGTGGGATACCGGTCACCAGGCCTACGTCCACAAGTTGCTGACCGGCCGACAGGCCGGCTTCGACACTCTGCGTCAGGAGGGTGGGCTGTCCGGCTACCCGAGTCGCGCCGAAAGCGAGCACGACTGGATCGAGAACTCCCACGCGAGCACCTCGTTGTCGTACGCCGATGGACTTGCCAAGGCCTGGCAGGCACGCGGGCTGCTGGGTCCGCGCAAGGTGGTGGCCGTGATCGGTGACGGTGCGCTCACCGGTGGAATGGCGTGGGAGGCGCTGAACAACATCGCTGACTCCAACCGCTCCATGGTGATCGTGGTCAACGACAACGAGCGAAGTTACGACCGCACTATCGGTGGTCTTGCCAACCATCTGGCGACCTTGCGGACCACCGGTGGCTACGAGAGGTTCCTGGAGTGGGGCCGCCGGGTTCTGGACCGGACACCGGTGGTCGGAAGACCCGCCTTCGACACCCTGCACGGGTTGAAGAAGGGCGTGAAGGACATGGTTGCGCCGCAGGGGATGTTCGAGGACCTCGGCCTGAAGTACCTGGGTCCTGTGCCCGGCCACGACCTCGATGCCGTCGAACAAGCACTGCGCCGGGCAAAGGGTTACGACGGTCCGGTGTTGGTGCATGTCCTGACCCAGAAGGGAAACGGTTACCCGCCCGCCGAACAAGACGAGGCCGATCGTTTCCACGGTGTACCTGTCATCGATCCGGTCACCGGACGTCCCACGGCAGCGGCGAGACCGACCTGGACCGCTGTCTTCTCCGAGGAAATGGTCGAGGCGGCAGCCCAGCGACCCGACGTGGTGGCGATCACCGCGGCAATGCTCGGTCCGACGGGCCTTGCGGCGACCAAGCAGGCGTTCCCTGAGCGGGTCTTCGATGTCGGGATCGCCGAGCAGCACGCGGTCACCAGTGCTGTCGGGATGGCCATGGGCGGACTGCACCCGGTCATCGCGCTGTACGCGACATTCCTGAACCGCGCCTTCGATCAGGTTCTGATGGACGCCGCCCTGCACAAGGCCGGGATCACGATCGTCTTGGACAGGGCCGGAATCACTGGCGACGACGGAGCCAGTCACAACGGGATGTGGGACATGTCCATCCTGCAAGTGGTCCCCGGCTTGCGACTGGCGGCGCCTCGCGATGGGACCCGTCTTCGCGAGAGCTTCCGGGAAGCCCTCGACGTGCCGGATGCGCCAACCGTTGTGCGCTTCCCCAAGGGCTCGCTGCCCGACGACATCCCAGCGGTCAAAGCGCTCGGGGCTGTGGACATCCTGGCGCAGTCCGGGGGACCCGACGTCCTGGTTGTGGCCGTCGGATCGATGGCAGGTGTCGGTGTCGACGTGGCCTCCCGGCTTGCCGCTCAGGACATCGGGGTGACGGTGGTCGATCCCCGGTGGGTGAAGCCAGTTCCCCGAGAAGTCATCGAGTTGGCCAGTTCCCACCGTTTGGTGGTGACCCTGGAGGACAACGGCGTCGTCGGGGGAGTCGGTTCTGCGATCACCGGCGCGTTGCAGGAGGCCGGCATCCCGACCCCGGTGAGGACCATCGGGATCCCCCAGGAGTTCCTCGACCAAGCCAGCCGCCCCGCGCTTCTGGAACGCACCGGACTGACCGCCCAACAGATCGGCCACAAGGTCATCGGCTGGGTCGCGGCCAGCCAGCAGACGCTGGAAACCGACACGCCCAGCCGCTTGGACCACAGCGAGTAGTCGTCCCGCTACTTTAAGTGCATGACCGCCGGAGACGTCCGGTCGATTCCGCCAATCGACGGCGCGTGGTTCGCTGTGCTGGCGCTGTCTGCCTTCGCCATCGGCGACTGGCTGTCCGCTCCATGGCCCCTGACGGGAAGTGTCATAGTGGCCGCTGCGGTGCTCGCGGTGCTGGGTGCGTCCCGAACTGATCGAATCGGGGAAGCACTTCGAGAGAGTGCAGCGCTGGTGACAGTGACCCAGTACGACGCTGCGGGGACCAGTCGCGTCGTGTGCGCCTCTGAGGCTGTCAGTCGTCTGCTCGGGCTCGAACCCGACGAGATCCTGGGTAGATCCTGGCCGGACCTGTTGGGCCGCCACGGCCAGCTGATGGTGGAACAGGACCTCGCCGTGCTCGACACCGGAACTTCGCGCGCATTCACGCTTCCGATCAGCGCCGGTGGACATCGATGGACGCTGATGGCCTCGAAGTTCCCCACGAACACCGGCGACTCCCGCGCGGTGGGGATGGTGGCCCTGGACATCGGTGGACACCGCCATCGTGACCGCCTCCTGCGAATGATGTTCGACTCCTCGCCGGTCGCCATGGCTCGGCTCACCGTGACCGAGGTAGGAATTGGTCCACTCGTGGACGCCAACCAGGCGATGGCCGAACTGCTGGCGGTGCCCATGCCGGATCTTCGGGGCACCAACGTGGCCGACCACCTGCATCCCGGTGACCACTTGGTGCCCGACGGCAGGTCTCGTGAGATCAGGGTGATCACTGGCGCGGGCGAGGTGCTCTGGGTGCAGGCCACGGTGTCGGTGCTGCAGGCCACCGACTACGACGGGGCGTTCGCGATCGCGGTCTTCGAGGACCGGACAGCGCGACGTGCGGCTGAGTCACGTTTGATTCAGCAGGCCGAGCATGACGCGCTCACGGGACTGCCCAATCGCCATGCCCTCAACCCGCTGCTGGAAGCCGCGATCAGCAGACTGTGGACCACAGGCAGGGTCCTGGCCGTACTCTTCTGCGACCTCGACGGGTTCAAAGGGGTCAACGACACCCTTGGGCACAGTTGCGGGGATGCGGTACTGGTGCAGGCTTCGCGAAGGCTGGCACGTGAGGTCGGCGAACCCGGTTTCGTGGCACGACTCGGCGGCGACGAGTTCGTAGTGGTCGCAGAAGGACTGGCTGACTCCGACCAAGCAGTCGAATTGGGTCAGCGCATTCTGGCCGGAATGCGCGAACCGTTCGTGGTGCAGGACCGGGAGGTGCGCCTGGGCATCTCCGTCGGAGTGGTCCTGACAACCGACCCCGGGGCAGACCCTGAGACCTTGGTGCGCCGCGCGGACCTAGCCATGTACAGCGCCAAGGACTCGGGGCGCAACCGCGTTGAGCACTACCAGCCGGCATTGGAGAGTGCTGCCCTGTCACGGCAGTACGTTCTCGCCCAATTGCGCGACCGGCTGGCCGGCGACGGCATCGGCGTCCACTATCAGCCGATCACCGCGGTGGGCGGTGGTCAGGTGAGCGCTGTGGAGGGTCTTGTGCGCATTTCCGCCGATCCGCCCGTGCCAGCGGTCGACTTCATCCGGGCCGCGGAGGACAACGGACTCATGCCCGAACTCGGTCGTCGGGTGCTGGAGGTGGCGCTGCGCGATCAAGCCCAGTGGGCACGTCAGGGACTGCGCCTTCGGGTGCACCTGAACACATCTCTGAGCCAGCTGTGCGCCGACGGGTTCGCCGACGACGTGCTTGGCGTGGTCACTGAACACGGGGCGGACCCGTCCTGGCTGTGCTTCGAGGTCGCCGACTCACCTCAACTGCACGAAGGGGATGCCATCGCGAATCTCAACCGTCTGCACGAACTCGGTTTCCGGGTGGGGATTGATGGGTTCGCAGCGGGTCGCTGCGGGCTTGACGCGGTGAAGGTGATCCCGGCCGACTATGTGAAGATCGACCGCAGCCTGATCACGGGCCTAGGGGACAGCCGGGAGGATCTGGTGATCGTCGCGGCGATCGTGACTGTCGCCCACGACTTGGGGATACGTGCTATCGCCACGGGGGTGGAGACCAGCGAGCAGGTGCAGATTCTGTCCGGACTGGGCTGTGACGAGGTCCAGGGATTCGTCAACAGCGTGCCGACGCCCCCAGAGGCCGTCGCAGGCCTTCTGGAGGCGTCGGGGACGCGTTGAAGTGCCGCCTACGGCAGACTTGCCACCCCGGCAGGCAGGAACCGCTTACCGGTGACCTCTTCGCTGACATCGACGCGGTCCAGGTACGGGGTCACACCGCCGAGGTGGAAGGGCCACCCGGCACCCAGGATCATGCACAGGTCGATGTCCTGAGCTTCGGCCACGACCCCCTCGTCGAGCATCAGCCGGATCTCCTCTGCCAGCGCGGTGAGCGCCCGGTCGCGAACCTGCTCCTCGCTAAGAGGTGCGTCACCTTGCGTGAAGAGCGCGGCCACCTCGGGATCCACCTCGGGAGTACCGGAATCGTAGGTCCAGATGGCGGACTTACCGGCATCCACGACCTTCTTCAAGTTCTTCGAGACGTAGAACCGGTCCGGGTAGGCCTCGTGCATCGTCTCTGAGACGTGGTAGGCGACCGCGGGCCCCACGAGCTGCAGCAACGTGAACGGCGACATCGGAAGGCCGAGCGGATCCAGGGCCTTGTCAGCCACCTCGAAGGGTGTGCCCTCATCCACCGACTTCGTGACTTCGCCCAGGAAGCGGGTGAGCAGTCGGTTCACGACGAACGCCGGCGCATCCTTGACCAGAACGCACGACTTCTTCAGGGACTTGCCGACGACGAACGCCGTGGCCAATGTCGGATCGTCCGTCTGCTCGGCACGCACGATCTCCAGCAGCGGCATCACGGCCACCGGGTTGAAGAAGTGGAACCCCACGACCCGTTCGGGGTGGGCCAGTCCGCTGGCCATCTCGGTCACAGACAAAGAGGAGGTGTTCGTGGCCAGGATCGTGTCGGGACGTACCACAGCCTCGACCTCGGCAAACACCTTCTGCTTGACCGCCATGTCCTCGAACACGGCTTCGATCACGAAGTCGGCGTCCGCGAAGGCGTCTTTGGTCGCTGATCCAGTGATCAGGGCCTTGAGCCTGTTGGCCTTGTCGGAGTTGACCCGACCCTTCGCTGCGAGTTTGTCGATCTCGGAGTGCGCGTAGGCCAGGCCCTTGTCGACCCTGGACTGGTCGAGGTCGGTCATCACGACGGGGACCTGCAGGCGCTGTGCGAACAGAAGCGCCATCTGGCTGGCCATCAGACCGGCTCCGACCACACCGACCTTGGTGACAGGGCGCGCCAACTTCTTGTCCGGCGCGCCAACAGGGCGTTTCGCGCGCTTCTGGACAAGGTCGAACGAGTAGAGACCCGATCGGAGGTCGTCGCCCATGATGAGGTCGGCCAGTGCCTCGTCCTCGGCGGCGAAGCCCTCGGCCTGAGTGGCCGTCTTCGCTGCCGCGATGAGGTCGAGGGCGCGGTATGGCGCTGGTGTCGCACCCTTGAGCCGGGCGTCGAGGCCGGCACGGACCTTGGCCACGGCCTCGTCCCAAGCAGCGCCGCGGTCGATCTGCGGGCGTTCCACAACGAGGTCGCCGGTGATGACCCGGGCCGCCCACGTCAGCGACTCCTCGAGGAAATCGGCCGGTTCGAACATGGCGTCAGCGATGCCGAGGTCCAGTACCTGCTTGGGCTTCAACTGCCGGTTCTGGGCCAGCGGGTTCTCCACGATGACGGTGCATGCCTTCTGCGCACCGATCAGGTTGGGCAGCAGGTAAGCGCCACCCCAGCCGGGGATCAGTCCGAGGAATACCTCGGGCAGGCTGAACGCCGCTGCACCCGATGAGATCGTGCGGTACGAGCAGTGCAGCGCAACCTCCACGCCGCCGCCCATCGCCGCGCCGTTGATGAAGGCGAACGTCGGGACCTTTGAGTCCCCGAGCATGCCGAGCACTTCGTGACCCAGCCTGCCCATCGCCACGGCTTGACCGCGGTCGGTGAGCCGGGGGACACCGCTGAGATCGGCGCCCACGGCGAAGATGAAGGGTTTGCCCACCACGCAGATCGCCGCGAGTCCCGGTTCGGTCTGCGCCTGGGTGATCGCCTGCTTGAGTTCGATGAGACCACCCGGGCCGAACGTGTTCGGCTTGGTGTGGTCGAACCCGTTGTCCAACGTGATGACTGCGGCGGAGCCGGCCCCGAGGGGCAGTTCGACCATCCGCAGTTTGGCGTGGGTCACAACTTCGTCGGCGAACTGGATCGACTCGTCCAGGGCAGCGTCCTCCGCGGACTGCGGGATGGGCTTGGAGATGCTCTCGGTCATGGCTTCAGGCCTCCTGCTTGTAGTTGGGGTTCTCCCAGATGACCGTGCCGCCCATTCCCAGGCCGATGCACATGGTCGTGATGCCGTACTGGACCTCCGGGTGGTCGGCGAAGTCGCGCGCCAGGTAGGTCATGAGACGGATGCCGCTGGAGGCAAGTGGGTGGCCCACTGCAATCGCGCCACCCATGGGGTTGACCCTGGCATCGTCGTCCGGAATCCCGTAGTGGTCCAGGAAGCTGAGGACCTGCACCGCGAACGCCTCGTTGATCTCGAACATCCCGATGTCGTCGATGCTGAGTCCGGCCTTGGCCAGTGCCTTCTCGGTGCTCGGAACCGGGCCGTAACCCATCACCTCGGGCTCCACACCGGCGAACGCGAAAGAGACCATGCGCAGTTTCTTGTCCAGGCCCAACTCATCGGCCACCTCCTCGGCAGCCAGGATCGCCCCGGTCGCACCGTCGTTGAGTCCTGCGGCGTTTCCGGCAGTGACCCGTCCGTGCGGACGGAAGGGAGTCTTCAGGGCGGCCAGCGACTCCATGGAGGTCCCCGGACGCGGGGGCTCGTCGACTGTGGCCAGGCCGTAGCCCTTCTCAGCCGATCGCAACGACATCGGCACCAGGTCGGGCTGGATCTTGCCGTCGGCGTATGCCTTGGCGGTCTTCTCCTGGGAGGCCACGGCGAACGCGTCGGAGCGCTCCTTGGTCAGTTGCGGGAAGCGGTCGTGCAGGTTCTCGGCGGTCTTGCCCATCAGCAGGGCCTCGGGGTCGACGATCTTCTCCGCCAGGAAGCGCGGGTTGGGATCCACACCCTCACCCATCGGGTGACGACCCATATGTTCGACTCCTGCTGCGACGGCCACGTCATAGGCACCCACACCGATGCCGGCGGACACCGAGGTCGCCGCCGTCAGCGCGCCTGCGCACATCCGGTCGATCGAGTATCCGGGTACCGACTTGGGCAGGCCCGCCAGCAGCGCAGCGCTTCTTCCGATGGTCAGACCCTGGTCGCCGATCTGGGTCGTCGCGGCGATAGCCACCTCATCGATGCGCTCAGGCGGCAGGTTGGGATTGCGGCGCAGCAATTCCCTGATGACGCGCACGACCATGTCGTCAGCGCGCGTTTCGGCATAGAGGCCCTTGGGCCCGGACTTGCCGAACGGTGTTCGAGCGCCGTCTACGAGAACGACATTGCGACCAGCCTGTGGCATCACGACCTCCTGCAGGGCATATGGAAACCCAGTTTGGGGCTTATGTTACTCGCCAGTAGCAACATGCCGGGAGGGGGTACCGTCACGTCGATCCGGACTACTGCGGTTCGAACAGATCCAGGGTCTGCTGGATCTGCCACTCCCGCACTCCCAGCTCTCGCATGCGCTGTGCGACGTCGGTCGGCTCACTCCACGCAAGGTCGGCAACGACGTCCGGGGCGAGAAGTGTCTGGGTCCAGACCTCCAGCTCCTGGGCGCGCTGCGTCACGGCCTCCCGCAGGGCAACCCACCGCGCGGCAGCTTGTGGGTCGCGCTGCTCCCAGGCCTTCAGGGTGCGGGCGGGGGGGCCATCAGTGCGGGGAAGGGGTCGCACTGGATCAGCAGCCCCCTGGGCAACCGCTGCAAGCCAGCGGGCGTGGTGACGCAGCACCGGTTCGGGCACACCACCGACCGCGGACAACTGCTCGCGGTCCACCGGCAAGGCCTTGGCCAGATCGACCATGACCGGATCACGAAGGATTCGATGGACTGCGACGTCACGCTCACGCGCGAGCTCATCGCGCAGGAACCATAGCGCGCGCAACGCACCTCGCTGTTGGTCAGTCCGCAGCCGACCAGCACCGTTGGCCCGTCGCCACTTCTGTTCAAGGTCGGGTGGGGTCCGCTCTCGCATCTGGTGGGTGAACTCCGCAGCTGCCCACTGGGTCTTGCCCGCCTCCTGCAGACGTGCGGCCAAAGACTCACGCAGGTCCGGCAGGACTTCGACGTCCAGAGCGGCGTAGTCCAGCCAACTGGGCCGCAGTGGACGACGCGACCAATCGGCCTGTCCGTGAGATTTTCGCATCGTGCGTCCGAGTTCGGACTCCACCAGCGATGCCAGCCCAACTTTCTCCATGCCCAGCAACTGGGCGGCGATCTCTGTGTCGAAGAGAGCCTTGGGGCGTAAGCCGATCTCGGCCAGGCAGTCAAGGTCGTTGTGTGCCGCCTGCATCACCCACTCGGCGCCGTCGAGGACCGCGCACAGTTCGCGCAGATCCGACAGTGGGATCGGGTCGAGCAACAGCACGGGTGCCCCTGGCCGGTAGACCTGGATCAGGTAGGCGCGTTGGCTGTAGCGGTAACTTCCAGCCCGTTCGGCATCCACACCGATAGGACCAGACACCTCTGCAAGCGACTCCACAGCGTGGTGCAGGGCATCCGGGGAGCCCACCACTGCGGGAGCCCCTGGCTGTGAAGTACTCACGGAAGCCAACCTACGCATGCAGGAGGCCAAGATGGTGCAGGCTCAGCCTATGTAGCCCTTGCGGATGGCCGTTGCCACCATCTGCGCCCGGTCTCCGGAGCCCAGTTTGCGGGCGATGCGTGCCAAGTGCGACTTGACCGTCAGGGCAGACAGGCCCAGGTGCTCGCCGATCTCGCGGTTGGTCTGGCCATCGGCGACCATCGTCAGGACCTCGAGTTCGCGAGCACTTATCCGGATCCCGTCCTTCGCGGGATTGACCCGTCGCCCGGCAGGGGACTCCGCCGGACGCACAACAACCATCCGGACCCCGGTCAGCAGTGCCGAGTGGATGGCTCGCGCATCAGCTTTGCCGGACAGGACGCCCACCTGCAGCCATCCGCGCTGACGCAACATGCGGATCAGGGGCAGGACCGGACCGTCGGACAGTGGTGTCACCACGAAGCAGGTGTCGGGGGCGGAACTGCGGTCTGCGTAGTGCTTGGCCTCGTGGGCGGTGCCCATGACGGTCGTGCTTGCACCCAGGTTCTTGGCCGCATCCGTCAGGTCGTCGGTGTGGCTCTCGCCGATGAACAGGCTCGTGACCCGGGTGCGCCGGGGGGTGGCCACGGACATTGTCGGAAGTACAACGACAGCACCCATGATGACCTCCTGGACCGGTGGTAATCAGTGCATCGACGCTGCGGGCGCGCGACTTGAGCAGCAAGGAGTCCGCTCAGGAGATATCACCTATATGGCTGACCCCCGGATGATGCGGCGGCAGCCCCGCGCAGGTCTGCATTAGGTCCAGCCAGACGCCGTAGTGCAGGGGGACGTCGCTAACCCGTTCAGGTGACCAGGACGCACGAATCTGGATGCTGTTCTCGTGCCCTCGGGCAGACAGAGCCTCGTAAGACGTGGATCGGGTGGCGGTCACGGTACCGCCCAACGCCATGTAGCCGAGCCCGGCATCGGCCAGGCACTCCTGGACCCAGGTCCAGCCCACGTCGGTGAGCAATTGGTCCTGCTCCATCTCGGAGTCGATATCGGCTTCGACATACACCACCACCCTGCAGTCGGAGTCCCAGGACGACGGGTGCGTCGGGTCGTGCAGGAGCACGAATCGACCCGAACCGATTTCGGGATCCAGACCGATCTGGGCGGTGACCGCGTGGGCGAAGGGCGCCAAACGCCCAGGTGCGGGCGCTTCGCTGATCTCGATCTCCGGACGGACCTCGACATCACCGATCGCCGTCACGGCTTCGGTGAACTGCTCGCGGTTCGTGGTCACGCTGCCACCATAAGTCGCACCGGCGCGCTGTTGGCGTGTTCACCTCACTAGCGTGTCCTGATGTGGCTGGACTGCTTGCGCTGATCAGCAGGCGATCGCCCTGGGTTCTCAGACCTCGGCGGTCATGACGATGACCGCCGATGAGGGCGAGCACGGTCACGATCTTGGTCGTCGTGGCCCTGCTGGCATTGCTGCGTGGCCGTCGACAGAGGATCGCGAATCGCGCAGATCTCGGGCTGATGGCCGTGATCGGCGTGTTCGATGTGTGGGCGAACCTTCTTTACGGATTGGCCACAACCATGGGGATCCTCTCGCAGGTTTCCGTGCTCGGTTCGGTGTACCCGGTGGTGACTGTCTTGCTCGCGTGGCGCCTATTGGGCGAGCGGCTCACGCAGATCCAGTACGTAGCAGCGGCGTTGGCATTGGGAGGGGTCGCTCTGATCGTGTCGTGACCATGCCACGATCAAGGGGTGACACTTGCTCAAGACCACCCGTGGCACGCCCAGAACACCGTCGACAGCAGGCTGATCCGCGCGATGCAGGCGCGGCCAGTGGACCGTCCACCTGTGTGGTTCATGCGTCAGGCTGGGCGCTCACTGCCTGAGTATCGCGAGGTCCGTGCCGGCATCCCCATGCTGGATGCCTGCTTCGATCCCGCGCTGACTGCCGAGATCACCCTGCAGCCTGTTCGCCGGCACGGCGTGGACGCAGCCATCTTTTTCAGCGACATCGTCGTGCCGGTCCGGGCGGCCGGCGTCGATGTCGTCATCACGCCAGGCGTCGGACCGGTCGTTGCTGAGCCCTTCCTCACACGCGCGGACCTCGAACGCATCCCCGCACCGGAGCCGGGCATGTTCGACGCGATCGCTGCCGGTGTCTCCAACAGTGTGGCCGAACTGGCCGGCACGCCTCTGATCGGATTCGCAGGAGCGCCTTTCACTGTCGCGTCCTACCTGATCGAAGGTGGTCCGTCCAGGGACCTGCCGAAGACCAAGGCGATGATGGTGCGGGAGCCCGAATTGTTCGGCGATCTGCTGGGCCGCCTGGCGGATCTAGCCGCCGGCTTCCTACGCACGCAGATCCTGGCTGGGGCAAGCGCGATCCAGTTGTTCGACTCGTGGGTTGGGGCGCTTCCGCGGCGGCTCTACGTGGAGCACGTGGTGCCGCACAGCCGGTCGGTGTTCGAGCGGGTCGCAGATCTCGGCGTGCCGAAGGTCCACTTCGCGGTGGGCGCCAACCACCTGGCCCCCGAGATGGCCGGTGCCGGGTGTGACGTCCTGGGAATCGACTTCCGAATGGACCTGCAGGATGTGGATCCCGCGATCCGTTCCAGCATGCCGCTTCAGGGCAACCTCGACCCGACCGTCCTGCTCACCGACGTGCCGACCATCGACAGGGAGGTGCAGCGCGTGCTTGCCAGCGGACGTGGGCTGAAGGGGCACATCTTCAACCTCGGTCACGGGGTGCTGCCCACCACTCCCGCGGAGCTGGTCACGGCCGCCGTGGACGCTGTGCGGACCTATGGCGAACCCATGGGAGAGGAGCCGATATGAATCCGGAATTGCCTCATGTCGTGATCGTCGGGGGCGGGATCAGTGGTCTGGCCGCTGCCTGGTTCTTGACTCAGGGTCCGAACGGGCCTCGGGCCAACGCCACCGTTCTTGAGTCAGCCGACTACTTCGGCGGGAAGTTGCGGACCCAGGAGTTCGGCGGGCTAAACGTCGATGTCGGCGCCGAGGCCATGCTGGCCACTCGTCCCGAGGCCGCCAACCTGTGCCGCGAACTGGGTCTTGAGACCGTTCCTGCGGCGACCACCTCAGCCGCGATTTACAGCCGCGGCAAAATGCGCGCCATTCCGCGCGGCCTGCTCACCGGAGTCCCGACGGACCTGCGCAGACTGGCTGCCAGCGGCATCTTGTCGCTGCCGGGTCTACTGCGGCTCCCGCTGGACCATGTGATCCCGCGCACGATGCTGCACGGTGATGTCTCCGTCGGGGACTACGTGAGCACCAGACTCGGCACAGAGGTCACCGAAAGGCTCGTCGAACCGATGCTGGGCGGGGTGTACGCCGGTCGCTCTGAGCACCTGAGCCTGCAGATGACAGTGCCGGCGCTCTACCGCGCGGCCAGTCAACGGCGATCGGCCATCGAGTCGGCCCGGTCGGTGTTGGAGGATGGCAGGAAGACGACCGGTCCGCGCAAAGGACCGATCTTCGTGGGCCTTGAAGGTGGTGTCGGCCAGTTGCCAGGGGCATTGGTGACTGGTCTACGTGAGCGTGGTGTTGAGCTGCGCACCTCGGCTGTGGTGCAGCAGATCCGCAGCCGCGCGAACCGTTGGGATGTCGTGGTTGGGGACGGGCGCGGCAAATACGTGACGCACACCGCTGACGCGGTTCTGTTCGCCACTCCCGCCCCCGTGACAGGGGCGTTGCTCGAGACGGTCAACAGTTCAGCCGCGAATGAATTGCGATCCATCGAGTACGCCGATGTCGCGGTCGTCACCCTGGGATATCCCGCCGCCGAGGCGCGCCTGTTACACGGCAGCGGTTTCTTGGTGCCTCCCGTCGAGGGTCGCTCGATCAAGGGTGTGACCTACTCGAGTTCGAAGTGGAGTTGGGTCTCGCGTCAGGCCCGCAGTGCAGCGCCTGACGGCTTGGTCATCCTGCGGGCTTCTTTGGGACGTGCCGGCGACCCGGTCACCGCCAACCAGTCCGACACCGAACTTGCTCGCACCGCAGCTGAAGACATCCACAGCCTCATCGGATTGCCCCGCCGCCCTGCACTGCAGAGTGTGACGCGCTGGGAGACGGGCCTGCCGCAGTACAACGTGGGCCACCGGACCAGGGTCGCCGAAGCCCGCGAGTGGCTGCTGAACAGTCCCGGACTGGCCGTGTGTGGTGCGGCGTATGAAGGGGTCGGCATTGCGGCCTGCATCGGTTCGGCGCAGGCGGCTGTTAGCACCGTGCTGCAGCAACTGGCAGAACGGAGAGAATGGGCACATGGCTGAATCGAAGGCGGCTGCCACGCGGCGCATCAACGACACGATCCGGTACATGCAGATCTCGGTCTTCTCAGTGACCGGTCAACTGGGCCCACGCCGGCAGGATCTCGTCGAAGAGGTTGAGCGCGAACTCGCCGCAGTCAAAGGTGATCTCGTGACCCGCGGTTGGTACGACGTGGGAGGCCTGCGCGCGGACGCGGATCTGATGGTGTGGTGGCACAGCGACGAAAGCGAGACACTGCAGGGCGCATATCACGCAGTCCGTTCCACCACTCTTGGCCAGCGTCTGCAGCCCGTGTGGTCGGTCCAGGCATTGCACCGGCCGGCTGAGTTCAACAAGTCGCACATCCCGGCGTTCATGGCCGAGGAACAGGCGCTCGACTACGTCTGCGTCTACCCGTTCGTGCGTAGTTTCGAGTGGTACCTGCTGCCCGACGCGCAGCGGCGGGAACTGCTGGCCGAGCACGGCGGGATGGCACGCGGTTATCCCGACGTGCGCGCCAATACCGTCGCCACGTTCGCACTGTCGGACTACGAGTGGCTGCTGGCCTTCGAGGCAGAGCAGTTGCATCGCATCGTGGACCTCATGCGTCACCTGCGCGGGTCACGTGCCCGGTTGCATGTGCGCGAGGAGATCCCGTTCTACACGGGCCGTCGGTGGGATCTGCCGGAGTTGCTGGAGCGGATGCCGTAGCCGACCGCGTCAGGTTCCTTCGGGCTCGAGTCGCAGCGACACCGAGTTGATGCAGTAGCGCAAGTCCGTGGGAGTCCCGTAGCCCTCACCGGCGAAGACATGCCCGAGGTGCGAACCGCAGGAAGCGCACCGGACCTCTGTGCGCACCATGCCAAGCGTCCGGTCCTCGATCTCGACGATGGAGTCACCGGCCAGGGGCGAGAAGAACGACGGCCAGCCGCAACCGGAGTGGAACTTCTCCGACGAACGGAACAGCTCGGCCCCGCACGCCCGGCACGAGTAGATCCCAACGTCCTCGGTGTCGGTGTACTCGCCGCTGAAAGCCCGCTCGGTCCCGGCTTCGCGCAGAACGTGGTACTCCTGAGGGCTCAATTCGGCACGCCACTGTTGTTCGGGCTTGGCGACCGGGAATTGGGCGGTGTCATCAGCGGGACTCTTGTGCATGACTACCACGGTAGGTCGTTCGTCTCGGCCGTGCATCCGCCGATCAGCGTGGACCGCGCGACGGGATCAGCCACCACCGGAGCCTGCGTGTCCATGCCGAACGGCGAACACGGGCGGCGACGACGTCGTCGGCCATCTCCCAGGCCCGACTGGCCTGGTCCGTGCCGAGTTGCTCAGGGGCGTACATCGCCGTCTCGGCCAGACCGGCCAACGAGGCGAGTTTCGGCTCTGTGTTGGGGTCGGCTGCGTAGGTCGCCGGTGAGACGGTGTCATCCATGGCCTGTCCGAGACGCTGCGAGGACCAGCGGGCGTAGGACCAGGCGCCGACCACACGTTGATCGTCGGATCCTGTGTTCAGCGCGCCGCGGATGCGGGACCGTCGCCACGACACCAGCAGCGGCCAGCCGACCAGGAGAAGGACCACGAGCAAGGGCACGAGGAACACGGTGAGGTTGGGCCCGCCGCTGGATTCCTCGGGTTTCTCAGTCTCGCTGGGCGTCGGAGTTGGTGTAGGAGTCGGTGTAGGAGTCTGCTTGGGTGGCTTCTCCTGCTTGGGCGGTTTGAACCGCTGCACGACGGGAACTCCGCGGGCCAGGTCCCGGGGCCCGGGGGCGAACGGCACCCACCCGATCTTCGTCAGTTCCACCTCGGGGTAGATCAGCACGTCGGTGGACTTGATGGTCCGGGAGTCGGCCTTGCCTGCCGTCGAATAGCCGACGACCAATCTCGTGGGGAAACCCTGGCTGCGCGCCATCATGGCGAAGGCGGTCGCGTATTGCGCCTGCGTGCCGGTTCTGGACACGACAACAAGATTGAGTAGCGCCTCATTCGTCAGGGAGTTCTCGACCGAATCGACCTTCTCCTCGTAGGGCGGCGACGACAGGATGTCTGCGAGCGCCTCGAGTTTCTCGTAGGGGGTGGTTCCGCGGGTCATGGCGCTGGCGGCGAAGAAGACCAACTCCTGGGGGAAGCCGGTGGGTAGTTCCCGCAGCGTGCCGAACTCTGGCCGATCCACTGGGCGCGCGGTGTCCAAGGGCGCCAGCGAGCGCAACGCCAAGGCCCGGAAGTCGACGTTGTACTGCTTGTCGGCGCCCTTGTCGTCACCGGCGACAACAGTGCCCTCCAGGTCGGCCCGGGTAAGCGCTCCGGTCACGTTGGTGGGTCTGAAACTGGCAGGCAACCATGGTCCGGGCAACCCCGCTCCGGTCTCAAAACCCGTGCTTCCATCGATCGTGAACCGGGGACGGGGGCCCACGTACGGGATACCTTGCTCGCCCACCTGATCGAACGTGGTCAGGCTGCTCCAAGCGATCCCGTCGAACTTGGAATTGATGGCCCAGTTCACCGCAGAGGGGATGTTGGGGCCGGTGACTGTGAAAACGTCGAACGGTTCCTCGCGTCGCAAGGTCTGCCACTTTGTGGCCAGCGATACGACGTCGTCGCCGTCGAGGTCTGTGTCGGGCCGGAAGTTCTCTTTCTTGTGCGGGTCGAAGGCGGTGCGCACAGAGCCGATGCCGGTCACAGGGCCCAGAGCCGCCGCCATTACCGCGACCAGGATGGCGGCAATGGTCACCATGCTCACCCGCAACGGGCGTCCCGGGCGCGCAGTGGTTTCGACGTCGGCGAACTCCGCACCGTCCTCGATCTTGTTCTGTTGCTTGGCGGCCGGCATCAGGGCCAGACCTGCGACGACGCTGGCGACAAATGCCGCCGCGAACGGCAAGGGGCTGATGGCCGAACCCTGCGACAGCATCAGTCCCATGACAAAAATGACCGTGGCAGGCAACAGTGAGGAGGCGGGCAGGAAGGTTGTCACCAATAGGCACGCGACGAGAGTTCCGTAGGCGCTCAACAGGATCGCCGCGGTTATGGTCTCCGCGTTGACCGGTGCGGGCACGACCGAACTGATGATGAGCCCGAACCCCTCGACGAGCCCGCCGAAGAAGTTGCCGATGCCGACATTCCCGTCCTGATTCGGGATCGTCATGGCGCCGAGCACCACGCTACCGATCACCGTGGTGACCAGGCCGACGAGTGCGCCCATGCCGCGCTGGACCCGCTGACCGCCAGCGGTGCCCAGCGCGTAGCCGACGCAGCACAGAATGATTACGGGGAAGAGCCGTGCCAGGACCGGGGTGATGCCGAAGAGCCGGATGAACACCGCGGTGGCACCCAGGCACATGATCGCCACTGCGACGGTGCGCCGGACGACATCAATCCTGGTCATGCCCGGCCGCCAGGCAGCATCGGAATGGCCAGGTCTTCACAGGTGCGCACGTCGCGGAACACCAGGCCGCGTCTGGGCCGGGTGAGGCCACCGTCCTGGCCCATCCGCACGATCGTGCCCTCACCGACCAGGCCCAGCGCTGCGATGGCGCTTGGCACCAGTCCGGTCTTGGGTCCGGTGATCAGAAAGAAGGACGTCGAACGGGTCGCGAGCAGCACCTGGCGAAGGGCGGGGGGTGACACCTTGAGTACACGGGGGTCCGCAAGGGCCAAGGCGTCCAGCAACTGCGTTATGTCATCGGCTCGAACGACCTCGACCGCGGCGTCCTCGCCGGTGGTTCGTAGGGCGATCGGAAGGCCCGCCTGCACGATCGCCGAACCGATCGAGGCGGCGGCGTCGACAGCCTGTTCGAAGTCCTCGGGGCGCAGGTAGGACCGGATGTCGTTGTCGAGTACCACCAGAGCCCGGGGCAGTGGGTTGTCGACAAGTTGCTTGACCATCAATTTGCCCACACGCGCCGAACTGCGCCAATGGATCTGGCGCAACTCGTCGCCGATCACGTACTCGCGCAGCGTGTGGAACTGATTGGAACCCAGGACGTCCCGGTCGGCCGTGCCGCCCTCTTGACCGATCCGGTTGCCGGCCAGCGAGATCTCGACGGGCAGGACTCGCGGGTGCACCAACACGGACATGGTTGCCGAGGCGGTCGCTCTGCGCACGAACAAGCCCCATGGGTCCCGGCGTTCGAGGGTGACGGGGCCGAGGTTCAGCTCACCGCGTTTCAGGGGTACGAATTTGTAGGTGACGGTGACCTCGCGCCGCGGTGGAACTGGCGGAATGAGGATTTCGACCGGCTGCCCCCCGATGCTGTCGATGGCCTCCACGACACCAGTCGGTGTGACCCGGTTGTTAACGCTGGTGATCAGTGCGGTGGCCGTCTCACCGCGGGTCAACTGCGACGGCTCGACCGCTCGGCGCAGGTTCCCCCCCGGACGGCGACCGACCATGAACAGCGCGATCGCGACCAGCAGTAGTGGGGCCAGTGCCACGGCGACCAGGGCCGGGTAGCCCATCACGAAACCAAGGGCCAGCAGTAGCGGGACGCAGATGAGCAGACCCTTGGTGCGCGCCGAGATCTCGCGCACCGAATCGGGCTCGTCGTCAGCGGCCTTGACGACCACCGGCTCCTCTTTGGTCTGCGACATGATCAGGCTTGCGGGACCGGTACCCCACGCGTGGCCTCAGCCAGTACCTGTTCGGATGTGGCACCCCCGGCGATGGCTTCGGGCGACAAGACCAGGCGGTGGGCAAGAACGGGCTGCAGCAGTGCTCCAACGTCCTCGGGAGTCACGTAGTGACGGCTGCGGGAGGCGGCCCGGACCCTGGCTGTCGCAAGCAAGGCCAGACCTCCGCGGGGACTGGAACCGAGCCGCACGCCGGGCGAATTGCGGGTGGCCGTTACCAGCCCGACGATGTAGGTCATGACGCTTTCGGCGACATGAACGCCGCCAGCGGCCTTGACCATCCCGGTGACCTCCTCGATGTTGGAGACTGCGCGCAGGTCCTCCAGACGCCGGCCCTCGTGCGCGTTCTTGAGGATCTGGGTCTCCGCGGCGGGGTTCGGGTATCCCACGGAGATGCGCATCATGAATCGGTCCAGTTGCGCCTCAGGAAGGGGGTAGGTGCCGTCCATATCCACCGGGTTCTGGGTGGCCAGCACAAGAAAGGGCCGGGGGACCGGGTGGCTGCGACCATCCACGGTGACAGTGCGCTCGGCCATCACTTCGAGCATCGCCGACTGGGTCTTCGGGGAGGCCCGGTTGATCTCATCGGCCAGCACCACGTTGGCGAACACCGGACCAGGGTGGAACTCGAACGTGTCCTTGCTCTGGTGGAAAACCGTGACGCCGGTGACGTCCGAGGGCAGCAAGTCAGGGGTGAACTGGATGCGGCTACCGGTGAGACCGAGGGACGCGCTGAGCGACCGGGCCAGCGAAGTCTTACCCACACCAGGGACGTCCTCCATGAGCAGGTGGCCCTCGGCGAGCAACGAGATGAGCGCTAGACGCACGACGTCGTCCTTGCCCTGGATGAACCGCTCCACGTTGCTCACAACGGCCTCGAATCGCTGCGCGAAGTACTGCGCCTGTTCAGGGGTCATGACGTGAACTCTAGTGCTTCCCGGCGTGTCACTCTTGGGCGTGAGGTGGTCGGCTGCGCCGCCTCCCGATGCCCCCGTTAGAGGTTGTGCGGTTCGTTAGCGAAAACACGCGTGGATTCGCTAACCAGGACCACAACCTCTAACGCGGGCGCGTAGGGCTGGGCGTCGGGGGACGCCGGAGCCGCGGGCGTCGGAGCCAAGGGACTCGGCCTGTCGGTTAGAGGTTGTGCGGTTCGTTAGCGAAAACACGCGTGGATTCGCTAACCAGGACCACAACCTCTAACGCGGGCGCGTATTGCCTCGATGAGGGCCAGCCAGCGGCGTACCGTGGAAAGGTAGCGCCAGCCGGCGCGCGAACGGTTGCCTCAGAGGGAAGGTGGCCCAGTGGCATCAGAGGCGAGCAAACAAGCAGTCATCGAGGCGCTCGCCCCGACTCTGCTCGTCACCCTCAGCACTGATCTGACCCGCACCCCAGGTCATCAAGCCGTTCGGGACTTCACAGCCAAGGTTGCCGTCTGCTGGTCACCTGATGAGGGTCCGGACGTCGATCTTGCCGTTCTCTCAGAGTTGGCCCACTTCGACGCCGAGGGCTATCTGCCCGAGGTAGGAGGACTGCTGGCCAAAACCCTTCGAATCCCCGTGGGCCGCGGGGACTTCGTCACGGCAGATCTTGCCGCACCCACTTGCTGGGACGAACTGGCCGGGATCGGACCCGACCTGAGAATCGTCGGGGACGCGTTGCTTGGTGAGGCGTTCGACCTCGACGAATTGCAGGCCGCGTACGACCTCGAACATCAGCGGGCCCTAATCGTCAACCACGTGGAGATCGACCCCACCTGGCGTGGCGCGGGCTACGGCCTGTTGGCCACCGAACTGGTGGTCGACGCACTGGGGGTTGAGGCTGATGTTGCCGCTCTGTTCCCCATGCAGCCTGGCCTGTCCGACCTCCAAGAACGGTCCGCTGCCCGCCAGGCGCTATCCAAGTACTGGGCCAGGATCGGGTTCGTCGACTTCAACGGGATCATGGTCCGGGACTTGACCGGCGACTGACGGCTTACCTGCGCCGGGCCCTGTGTGCGGCCTGTGCCTCCCGGTTCCCGCAGGTCGTACTGCAAAACCTTCGGGAACGGTTGCGCGACAGGTCCAAGACGATGCCTTCGCACTGGTCAGCAGCGCAGATTCGAAGCCTGCTCAACTCGTCGGACCGGATCAGATCCACCATCGCCATCGCGGTCTCCACGAGAATCCGTTCGTCCATCGGACGGTCCCGCGATATCGCGTGGATGTGCCAGTCGAGGTGATCGTGGCGAACCAGCCGGGGGATGGCCCTTTGCTCGGCGAGTATCGCGTTGACCAGCCCCACCGCTGTCTCGCGGTCTGCGGTCAGCAACGCGCGTAACGGGGCCCGGATCGCGCGCACCGCTTGGAGGTCGCGGGCCGTGCGAGGCATCGAGCCCGTGTAGTTCCAGTCCCCGTAGAACTCCAGGAGTTCCTCCAGTGTGGTCAAACGCTCCGGATCAGCGGAGTTGACCAGGGCCACGGCTGCACCGAGGGCTTCTTCGACGTCAGGGGCGAAAAGCACTTTGACACCTTATCTCGAATCGCCTAATGTCATAAGTCATGAGCAGTAACGCCCCTGACGTACGCTCCGGGCGCCCTGTGCGCAATACCGGCGTGGGGGTGGGCCTCGCCCTCACGTCCGCCATATCGTTCGGGCTGTCGGGATCCCTGGCTCGCGCGCTGATGGACTCCGGTTGGTCGCCGGCCGCCGCCGTGGCATTGCGCGTAGGCATCGCTGCACTGGTGCTGATCGTCCCCGGGCTTCTCGCGGTTCGCGGCCGAATGCGTCTCCTCGTGACGAACGCACGCACCATCGCGCTCTACGGGCTGCTCGCCGTGGCGGGTGCTCAATTGCTGTACTTCCTGGCAGTGGCCCGACTCGACGTTGGTGTCGCACTGCTCATCGAATACACCGCGCCCGTGGCCGTCGTGCTGTACATGTGGGCCGCCCGTGGGCAGAAGCCCGGTCGATTGACCTTCCTGGGAGCCGCGATCGCAGGCGTGGGCTTGGTCCTGCTGCTCGATGTCATCGGCGGGGCACGAGTGGATCTGATCGGTGTGCTCCTGGCGCTAGGAGCAATGGTCGGGGCAGCCACATACTTCGTAATCTCGGCCGACGACACCAGCGGTCTGCCCCCGATCACGCTGGCAGCCGGCGGCCTGGTGTTCGCGTCAGTTGTCTTCGGGCTGGCGGCGGTGGTCGGGTTGCTGCCATTGAACTTCGCGACCGCGGATGTGACGTTCACGGTCGCGACAGTCCCATGGTGGGTTCCAGTACTGGCGCTGGGCCTGATCACAGCTGCTCTTGCCTACGTGACCGGGATCGCTGCGGCCCGCCATCTCGGCTCGCGTTTGGCCTCGTTCGTGGCCCTGTCGGAAGTGGCAGCCGGGCTGGCCTTCGCCTGGATCCTGCTGGACCAGCAACCCCGACCGATCCAACTACTCGGCGCCGGGCTGATCCTCGGTGGGGTCGTCGTGGTCAAGCTGGGGGAGCGCAGTGTCTTGGCTGGCTCGACGGCTACCGGTGAGATCGACGATCTGCTCGTGGACGTTGTTCCCCGTGAGCATCGCCCTAGCCCGTAAGCCAGAAGCACGCCTCCCAGGCTCAATTCGCCGTCCCGATTCGACGAAATCTCAGTGACGACCTATGAGTCCTCAGCCAAGGGCAGACATCATGACCAAACACCCATCGCACACGGCATTGTGCACAACGACTTCTGTGAAGGGGCAGCGCTCGCTGTCCAGGGCGGTGCAGCGGTGGTCGAACATGTCGCTGAGTACCTGGAGCTCCACCATCGCAAGTACCGCCTCATCGTGGCCTCGCGGGACTGGCACCGACCCAACACTGACAATGGAGGCCACTTCGCCGAGCCGGGCGAGGCCCCGAACTTCACGACCACGTGGCCCGTGCACTGTGTACAGAACGACCCCCGGCGCGCAGTACCACTGAGCCCTTGACCGTGCACCTCATCGATGTCCACGTCATGAAGGGCGACGGCAAGCCTGCCAACTCCGCCTTCGAAGGGTTCACTCCCGGTGGGGCGCCACTGCGGCAGGTTCTGGATGAACACCAGATCGACACCGTGCACGTCGTCGGCACAGCGACGGACTACTGCGGTGTGCCACGGCTGAGGATTCGCAGGCGGCCGGCTATGAGACGACAGTGTTCGAGAACCTGTGTGCAGGTGTTGCAGAGCGGACCACTGCGTAGCAACTCACCAACCTGCATGGGCTGCACGTGCACCTTCGTCACATCAAGGCCGTTGGCCACAACCCGATTAGCGGACTCGTGGTTTGCTAGACAGGTGAAACTTGTCGTCCCCGTGGCCCTGGCCTTAGCGGCCGGACTTCTGGCCGTGCCGCCGGCCAACGCCAGCGATCAGCCGACCGATGGCGCAGCCACCGTGACTTTGCCGACCTGCGCCGCTGATACCCCGGTGGGCGAAACGCTCGTCGCTGATTGCAGTTATGTTGCGCTGCCGAAGAAGGGTGGGGGCGCCTACTACGCGTACCTGACATCCGGCGGTGAGATTCGTATGGTCGGTTCGCTATCGGGTGGGGGCCTCACACTGCCAGCTTCGGGACAGTCATGGCCTGGGCTTTCCTTCGCCAGTGGACTTGCCCGGGTACAGGTCAAGAGGGCGGACATCAATGGGTCCATCGACCCGGCGGGGACGGTGACACTGACGGTTCCCATTTCGGCCACCATCGATGCGGGCGTCTTCGGCTCATGCACAATCACAGGCTCTGCCCCTTTGTCATCGGCGGGCAGCGACGCGATCGGCGGCGGTCAGGGATCTGGCTTGAACGGGAACACCTTTGCCGTTGCGGGGACTGCGGCAGCGCCGACCCTGACAGGCAATCTGTGTGCGCGAGCAGACGAATTCCTCGATCTCACCCGGGGGATCGGCTGGTACTGGCGGGGGATCCTGAGTATCACTGCCAGCGGAGCGCGAGCTCAGACCGCGTCGGTGAAACTGCCTGAGAGGATCCGGCAGAAGGGCCGGACGACCTTACTGAAGCGCCCCGTGGTGACCAACGCCGGACAAACAGCTTCTGTGAAGGTTTCCTGGGGGACCAGCCGCGCAAAGATGGGCAAGAAGCGGTCGCAGGCACGTGTGACCTCGAAGTCCGGACGGGTGGTCATCCGCACCACGGGTAAGTCCAAGAAACTCTTCGTGCGTATCTCACTGCGAGCACCCGGGGTTCAAGGGTTCAAGGCGTTCAGCCAGAGCCGCCTGTGGAGGGTCAGCTAGTCGGCTCCGTGGCTCCTGGTTAGAGGTTGTGCTGTTGGTTAGCGAAAACACACGTTGATTCGCTAACCAACAGCACAACCTCTAACGCGGGCGGGTCGGCGCACTCATGAACGGCGGCGGCGCCGGACCCACCAGACCAGTAGCACGATCCACACGGGGCTGGTGATCAGGAAGATCCAGCCGACCCATAGCCAGGCCCGCCCCAGTGCTTCGGTCACACGTTCCCAGGCCGTGGTCTGCTCGCCGTACCGTGCCGCTGCATCGTCGAGCGTGATGAACTCCACGGCGATTCTTGCCTGGGCGACCTGGTTCTCCAGATAGCGCTGTTGGGCGATCAGCCCGTCGAGTTCGGACTGCCGATCGGTGATGGCGTTCTCCAACCGGATCACCTCGGAGATGGAGGTCGCTTCGCCGAGCAAGTCCTGCAGCGTGGCGACCGATGCCCGAAGTGCCGAAACCCGGGCCCGCACATCCGAGATCTCCGCGCCGACATCAACTGAGGATGAACTGAACTGGATGACCTCGCCCAGCGCGGGGATGGCGCCCACGGCTTCGTCGTAGGCCTGGGCGGGGACCTCAACGGACACGTTGATGCCAGGGCTGACCGGCACCGGTGGGTACACGGCGATATCGGGGGAGCCACCAGTGACGCCGCTGCCGTCCGTGGTGACGGTCTCGCTGGTGATACGCCCGCCGAGTTCTTCAACAGTGCGCACGAAGGAGTCGCGCGCCTCCCGAACATCCTCGGTCGCCACCACCCCAGATGCATCCCGGGCCAGCAACCTTGGTTCTTGGGCGGAATCTGCGGGCGCCTTCGCGGACTCGCTCACCGGCGCATCGGCCATGGATTCCGGTGCGACCGTCGTGGATTGAGGTGCACTGTCGGCCGTAGTGGTGCCACTGAATTGGTCGGCCACCGCAACGGCTCCGACTGTCAGTGCGGCTCCGAGGCAGGCGGCCGCGGCGATCTGTGGCCAGCGCCGACGCGGTGTCTCACGCTGCTCGTGCAGATCCAAGCGCGCCCAGAGTTCATCCTCTGTTTGGCCGGAGTCGTCGCCAGGGTACGGGTCCAGGGTTTGCAAGGCCGCGCGTAGTTGCTCGTCGGTGAAGTCAGTCTTCATGCCAGGTCTCCTTGTGCGGTCGGAGCGGTCAGGAAGGTGCGCAGACGGGTTTTCGCCCGATGCAGCCGAGTGCGCGCGGCGTTCGGCTCGCAACCGAGTGCAACAGCCAAGTCGGAGGAATCGAGGCCCTCCCAGGCCCACAGGCGCAGAACCTCCTGATCATGCTCGGAGAGTTGCTCCAGGGCATCGGCCAGTCCGGTGTGGGCATCCAATGCGTCACTGGACCGGTCTTCGATTGATGGCCCGAGCTCGTGTGCCGCGAGTTTGGCGTTCAGTCGTGTCCTACGTTGCGCAGCTCGCTTCGTGTGGGCGATGGTGTGGGCTGCCGTGGCGTACAACCACGGCAACTCCTCAGCCGGCAGATCATCCCTGCGCCGCCATGCCGTGGCGAAGACCTCGACCACGACGTCCTCGCTGTCTTGTTGATGCATAAGCCGACGTCGAGAGTAGGCGAGGACGGCTGGCGCACAACGCCGGTACATCGCCTCGAACCATGTCGCATCGCGGGATTGGTCGCCCATCACATACCTCTATTCCCGGGGGCGGACCATTTGTTACACCCGTCCGGGCCACAGGTCGATGTCGAGCGCTGCTTCCAGGTTGGCGATGGTGGCCAGATCCGGGACAACCTTGCCAGTGATCAGACGCGAGAGGCTGGTGGCGTCGATCCCGGCTGGGGTCGCGACGGCCCGCAACGAGAGTCCCCGCCGGGTCATCTCGGCCTGCAGCGTGCTTACGAGTCGGGCGGTCACGATGGCATAGACGGGGCGATTCTGGACGAATGGTCCTTGAGGCCATCGCCCGTCTGCGCTGATGAAGGACGCTGGCTGTTGGTAAGCGCGCGAAGCCATGCTGGAAAGTCTGGCAGGTGAGTGATCCCATCTTCGGCTGAACTCGACCCGCCGGGCGTCAGAAGTCCGGGTTTCAGCGTGCGCTGCAGATCAGCGCTGGCCCGCCACGTGAGTTGTCGCGTTGTTGCAGGTCCGGGTAGGCGGTTGTTGCGTTGTTGACGCCGTCTACGCCCGAAACCAGCAACAACACACCATTGGACGATTGGACCCGTGACAACGCAACAATCCCGGGCCGCGGCGCCCGAAATCCAAAGTCAGGAGGCCGGCTTGACCCTGATCGTGAGCCAGGAGGACTCCAGCGCGCCGCCGTTCTGGGTGACGATCACCCGGATCTTCTGCTTGCCCGTCGCTGATAGAACGATGCGCATGCTGCAGTTTCCGCCCGCGGAGACGTCACGTTTGGCATTGATCGTTGCCTTCTTCTGAGCCAGTTGTGCGACGGCGCCCGACCAGTTGACCTTGGGGTTGAGTTGGCATTTGATGCCGAAGAGCTGACCCGCAGTGACGCTGGCCGGCGCCGAGAGCTTCTTGAAGTCGGGGTCCCCAGCTGCGTTCGCAGCTCCAGCGCCCATGACTAGCGCGCCGCCAGCGACTGCGGCCGTGGCACCCAGCGCCAAGATCTTGTGCATGCTCATTGCTGTATCCAATCCGCGAGCGTGGTCACGCCCCGCTGCAACCGAGTATGCGGCAGTCAGGTGCGGCATGGACAGCCACGAACGGCTGACATTGGCGCCGCGTCCCGCTCACCGCCGACGCCGTTGGTTGACGTTTGGGTAGTTGGTTGAGGTTCGTCGCCCGACAGGCGTCAACCAACTACCCAAACCCCACCCAACGCAGGCTCGAGGCGGGAAGGCCCGCGGCCGGCGGTTGCGGCACCGCAGCGGTCAAAATCGCCGTGTGGGACCCGTTGGCGGTGGATCGCAGTGACGGTCCTGCCCGCCAGCAGTCCGGTCGTGTCGACTGCTACCGGTGTTGGGGCGGCCACGACAGTCGGCGCGAGGAGAACAGATCCGGCCACCGCCACACCGCTCAACAGGGCCACGGCGGTTTTCGAGAACATGCTGCACGCCCTCTGCCAGACAGTTGCCCGGGGCTCCCGTATCGGGTGGCTTCGCCGGATAGGCGGCCCACCCTACGCCGGTTGCGAGGCACCGGAGAAGCATCAGTCAGAGTCGGGGTCTTCCCAGGCGGCCAGTGAAGCTCGAGCGAAGCCCGGTGTGCCAGACCGTCTTCAACTGCTGGCGGGCGCCGATCCCTGCACCCGTCCGCGCACGAAGAGAAGCAGGACCACGCCAACCACAATGAGGACGAGTGTGAAGGCGCCAGCCCCGGTCAGGAGGCTGTTGTCGCTACCTCCCGCGGTGATCTCGTCGATACCGCCGGTCGCCAGGATCGTGGTGGGATCGGTGAGCCCATGCAGGATCATCGCGGCGACCAGGAAGCCCACCGAGCGCAACGTGAGGTACATCAGCACCCCGAAAGCGAAGGTGTAGCCCACGGTAGGAGCGACAGAGGCGATCGACTGGCCGCTGAAGAGGTTGACGCTGTGAGACAGGGCGAAGAGAAGCGATGTCAGCGCGGCGACAGCAAACTCGCCGTGTCCACCGTCGCGCAGCATCTTGACACCGATCCCGCGGTACATGAGTTCCTCGACGAACCCGATCAGCAAACCCGTCGCCATCACCAGGATGACAACGGGCAACGCATTCCTGCCCCAATCGATGCCCAGGACGCGCAGCACGATCGGTATGACTACCACGACGGGGCCCAGCCACATCCACCACGAGCGGTAGATGCTCTGGCGCGCGAAGAGTTCGCTGGTCCATCCCATGTAGGTGATGGTGGCGATGAGGATGACAGCGCCCACGATCAGACCGAGGGTGAGCTGGATGAACACCGTGGACACGCTGCTGAGCACCGGCTGTTCGGCGAGGTCACGGGCGAAAATCAGGGTGAGCCGGCCGACGCCGACGTAGATGACCAGGTAAACAAGCATGAACGCGACGAAACGCCACACTCCGCCCTTGTTCAGAAACCCGCGCAAACCGGTCTGCTCCACCGAGGCGCTTTCGGCGCTGGTCGTGGACGTTCTGTCAGAAGTCATAGTTTCCACGGTAAACGCGGTCTGTGATGTCCGCGCTCGCTCTGTGGGGTGTAACTGTTACACCCCGGTGGGAGCATCGTTGTGAGCCTCAACCAGTTCCGCCGGCGGTGAAATGGGTTGGGCCAGGTCGCAAGGCACTGCGGGCAGGGTCTCGTTGGTTGACGCTCGGGTAGTTGGTTGAGGTTCAGGTCGCGACAGGCATCAACCAACTACCCGAACCCCACCGAACTGCCTGAACGTCAACCAACGCGCGCCATGGGCTGCTTCGCCACCACGACCTGCGGCATGCTCGGGTGTGCCATAACGCGCACACGGATCACACACATGACAGTCTCGGTACTCGTGATCGGAACCTCGATCTCGGCCATGAATCGGGAGCACCTGTGACGCAGCCAGCACCATCGTCCGAGCCTCGGATGCGCGCAGAGCGGCGCTGGCCGATGGCCCTCGCCGTGATGGTTGTCGGGTTCCTCTTCGAACTACTGCCCCAGGACTTCCGGATGTTCCCCGGGTTGTACTTCGTGTACCCCACTTTCTTGGCTGTGTTCCTCATCGTGCTCATCGTCGGGGACCCGGGCCGAATCGACCGGCAGCGCCGCTGGCTACGGGTGACGACCGGCTTGATGATCGCCACCATCACCTTGGCCACGGCCTTCCAAGCAGTACGGCTGGTGGTTGGCATCCTGACCCAAGCGTCATTCGACAGCGCGGGTCAGTTGTTGGCCATCGGCGGGATCATCTGGGTGTCAAATGTCGTGGCCTACGCCCTCTGGTTCTGGGATCTCGACGCAGGCGGCGCGGCTGCTCGAGCCAACGCCGACACAACGATCACACCAGCGTTTGTCTTCCCGGAGCACTCGATGGGCGACCCCGTCCCAGATGGCTGGTACCCGCAGTTCGTCGACTACGTGGCCCTGTCGTTCAACACCGCGCTCGCCTTCAGCCCCACCGATGTCTCAGCGATCCGGCCCTGGGCGAAGTTGATGATGATCTCCGAGTCCTTGACCTCGCTGGCACTGGGCGCGCTCGTCATCGCCTACGCGGTGAACATCCTGTAGCGCGGCGAGGATCGGGACTCACTTCCCTTTGAATCGGATGGTGGCTGTGGGTCCCGGGCCGCCCGCCCCAACAGCGCCGACCTGGAACCGGTACTTCTTGCCCTTCTTCACCTTGGCCTTAAAGGCTGTCTTGGACGTGGTGATCCACGCCTTGTACTTCTTGGCACCTGGCTTGGAGATACGCAGTCTGTACTCCGTGGCCCCAGACACTGCCTTCCAGGTGATTCTGACCTTGCCCTTGCTCACCTTTGATTTCACTTTGGCGGGCTTTCCTGGGGTCGGGGTGATGGGCTGCGGTGTTACCGGAGCCTGTGGTGTGACCGCCGAGGAGGCGACGGACGGCGCGGACGTGCCGATGCTGTTGGTCGCTCGAACTGTGGCGGTATAGGCGGTGCCGTTGGTCAGTCCCGTTATCGTGCAGGTCGTGGCACCGGTGGTTGTGCATGTTGCGCCTCCGGGCGCAGTGCTCGCGGTGTAGCCAGTGATCGACTGACCTCCGGTGAAGAGTGGCTCCTGCCAGGACACCACGATCTGTCCGTTGCCTGCGGTTGCTGTCACCGTCCGGGGCGGCG
>CAVSZD010000011.1:0-548249 GCA_963732355.1 uncultured Actinomycetota bacterium
GCGTGCGCACCACCGTGACCCTAAGCGACGACGTGGCGGCTGAGGTCGAGCGATTGCGTCTTGAACGCGGAATCGGGCTGAGCGCGGCAGTCAACGAACTGGTCCGGGCAGGTATGGCACGCCAACCGGCAGCGCGGCCTTTCCGGCAGCAATCGGCGGCCCTCGGCTTGCGAATCGACGTGAGCAATGTCGCGGAGGTGCTGGAGATCTTGGACAGTAATGATCATTGACGCCAACCTGCTCCTTTACGCAGTGGACAGCAAGAGCCCCCACCACCGTGTCGCGTCAGACTGGCTCGAGCAGACCATGACCGGACCACGGCGGATCGGGTTGCCCTGGCAGACGATTGGGGCGTTCCTACGGATCGTCACCCATCCGCGGGTAACGGCCAATCCGCTGGACTCGTCAACGGCCTGGAGGTTCGTGCGCGACTGGCTCGCCCAACCACAGGTGTGGATCCCCCCGGCAGGAGAGCGAACATCGCAGATCCTTGGCGACCTCCTTGCCGGCGGTGTCACCGGAAACCTGATTCCCGACGCACAACTTGCCGCGATCGCCATCGAACACGGGGTGGCGGTGGCCAGCAATGACAGCGACTTCGCACGGTTCGGTCAGTGCCGGTGGTTCAACCCATTGGCATGAGCAGGCGGGGCCTCACAACCGATAGCCTCGCCGAGTGAACTTGTCCCTGCTGGCCGCGGCGGGGATCACCGTGAGTTACGGCCTGGCCACGGTGTTGCAGTCGGTTGGAGCCAAGAAGACCGAAAGCCGCGATGGCTTGGACCCGGGTCTCATCGTGCGACTCCTACGGTCCACGCCCTACTTGGCCGGCCTTGGCTTGGATGGTTTCGGCTACGTGCTCACCGTGATTGCCCTGCAGAGCCTGCCGCTCTTCGTCGTCGAAGCGTTCACTGCCGGGGCCCTGGCAGTCACCGCCGTCGCCGCGGCCACCTGGCTACGCATCCCACTGTCCCGCGGCGAGTGGCTCGGGGTGGCAGCGGTGACTGTCGGTCTGCTGGCGGTGGGTCTTTCTGCCGGACCCGACCGCGACGTCGCGCTTACGGAGACCCAGAAATGGCTACCGCTCGTGGCCGCGATCGGCCTTCTCATCGCGACCGCAGTGGCAGCCCGGCTCCGGGGGCGGTCGGCGGTCACTGCCCTCGGCGGTTTGGCAGGTCTGGGGTTCGGTCTGGTCGGGATCGCAACCCGCACCCTCGACCAACCGCTGTCCGTGACCGGCGTGCTGACCGACCCGTCGGCCTATGGTTTGGTCGCCGCCGGTGGGGTGTCACTGCTGGCTCTGGCCACGGCCCTGCAGCGCGGCGGGGTCACTCAGGCAACGGCTGCAATGGTGGTGGCCGAGACCGTGGTCCCGTCGCTGATCGGTCTGGCTTTCCTCGGTGACCGGGTACGGCCTGGGTTCGAGGTGGTGGCAACCGCGGGCATGCTCGTCGCGATCGCGGGGTCAGTCGCCTTGGCGCGGATGGGTGAGATCCCCGAGGAGACACCAGCCGCGGCGTGACCGGTGGATCAGCCGTTGGCGCAGTTCTCGATCATGAAGGACGGGTCGCTGCCTCCGTACACCGACATCTGCGCTTTGCTGATCGGCGAGAAGCCCTTGATGCGCTGCATCGAGCCAGTGCCCTTCCACTTCACGACGTACTTGGTGGGAGCCTCACCGAAGGAGCCATCAATGAACCCACGCAGTTTCCCGTCGCGGATCTTGCCCCGGAAGCAGACGTACTCGCTGCTGAAGGCGCCGAGCGCACCGACGACCTTCCTGCCGGTCTTGCGCAATGCGGCGAACTCGCCCACGTACAAGCCGTCATCGATGTACTCGACGTTCTTCACCATGTAGAGGTCGCGGGTCGTGACGGCACTCGCTGCCGGAACGCCGATCCCGGACAGGCCGACCCCACAGGCGACAATCAGTGCCATCTTTCGCATATGCCCACGGTACGTTCGGGTTCGGCTTGGACCTATAGCCGTTGCCGAGTCGTTACGGGACTGGGCCGGACTTGAGGCCATGGGGTCGATCGGAACGTCAACTCCTGCTAACGCGGGCATTCAAACCCTTGAACATCCCGCGGGTCAGAGCACCTTGTCCACCCATCGTGGTGTGTACCAGCCGCCGCGGTGCCAGCCGACCTGGGTCAACCACGGCCACACCTGCTCCGGTGGCGCGTCCAAGGTGGCCGCATGGTGCTCGCGATCATTCATCGCCTGGGAGGTGCCGGGTCCGCTCGGCTCTGGTTGATCCAGAAGTGCGGCCAAGGCGATAACCGACTCCGTAACCGGCCACAACCCCGCCGATCAGCAGCGGCGCGACCGAACGCCGATCCCAATTCACGCCGCCATGATAGGAATCTCGGGAGGCGAATCAGCCAGCGAGTGTGCCGGCGAAAACCTGCCAGGCCAACAACGACTTCGCGACCAGGCTCAACGTGATGTACGTACGTTCCCCGGCAAGGTAGTCAGCCCAGCGCCCGACCTGCTTGTACTGCAGGTACTGGACCAGGGCGAAGACATTGAAGAAGAGGAACAGCGACACGATGATCCCGTAGACGAAGCCTGGCGGTTCGGCTGAGGACGTCGAACCGGGAGCGACTACGAAGAACGCGATGATCAGCCACGGGACGATCCCCACCATGGATCCGAAGATGAACGGCAGGAACCCGCCGCCAGGCCTTTCGTAGTCCTCCTGCAACCAGCCGAAGAAGATCATCGCCGCGTTCACCGCGAAGATCGCCGCGAGGGCAGCAACGTCGGTCAGACCCGTGATTTGGGCGATCAGCACGATCATCATCGACGAGGTGAGGGCGTACTCGACCCAGCGGGCGCGGTTGCGCTGACGTGCCAGATCCGCGGCATACCCCTTAGACCAGATCGTTGCGACGATCAGCAGCGCGATCCCGGACAGGGCCAGGAACCCAGCCACTCCCAGCCCGATCGGGGTATCCAGCAACGTGACCGGCGCACCCGGGGTGGTCCCGGGGGGTCCCTCGAGATAGGAGGCGGTGACCGGCAGGGTGAAGTCGTTGGAGAGCGCGAACACCGCCACCGCCTGTACGAGCAGGATCAGCCCGACCACGATGTTGTAGCGGCGTAGACGGGTCAATCGGCCTGGCTCGACGGCTTCAGGGGCTGGCGCGCCAGCGGTTGAGGTGCTCATGATCTCCACGTTAGCCGCCCAGTGGACGCCAACGCCCTGACCGACTCGCGGCTACGATGCGGCCAAGGATGTGAGGAGGCTGCCGGTGCCCGATCGAACCCGCCGCCGCGGCGTCGGCGCGCACAAGATCAGGATCCCACTGCGCGGCATCGACCAAGGGCTCGTCCTCCAATGCCAGCACCCGGATCGACCGGTCCTGCTGTTCATCCACGGCGGACCCGGTATGCCGGAGTTCTGGCTGACGCAGCGATACCCGACACGCCTTGACCAGTCCTTCACCGTCGCTTGGTGGGATCAACGCGGGGCCGGCCTGTCCTTCGACCCGACCATCGCGGCGAAGACGATGACCGTGGAGCAGTTGGTGGCCGACACGCTCGCGGTCAGCCGGTGGCTGCAAGGCCGATTCAGGACAGAGAAGATCTACGTGCTAGCCCATTCGTGGGGCAGCTTCATCGGTCTGCAGGCCGCCGCGCAGTCGCCCGAACTCTTCCACGCATACATCGGTATGGGCCAGATCACCCACCAGATCGAGTCGGAGCGAGAAGCCTATGCGTACATGCTGGAGAGGTATCGCACGAACGGCGACCGACGTATGGTTCGACGGCTGGAGAAGGCACCGATCGGTCCTCAGCCACCGCTGCCCCGCGCATACATGGCATTGCGTGACCCAGCCATGCACCGACTCGGAGTCGGTACGACACACGACATGCGATCGGTGGTGACCGGGCTGTTCCTAACGTCGTTGCGGTTCTCCGGGTACACGTGGCAGGAGAAGGTGAATCTGTGGCGGGGCAAGCGGTTCTCCGGCAGGTTCGGCCTCTGGGACGAGATGTTGGCCACTGACCTCGCCGCGCTGATTCCAGAGTTGCAGATTCCCGCGTACTTCTTGCACGGCGTCCACGACCGCACCGTTTCCTACAGTCAGGCCAAGGCCTACGCCCACAGCCTTCGGGCACCCCAAGTCGGCTTCTACAGCTTCGAGGAATCGGCTCACAGTCCGGTGTTCGAGGAACCGGAGCGAACCGCGCAGATCCTCGAACACGACGTGCTCACCGGCAGAACGGACCTCGCCGACGCCACTTCCTGACGCCGACCGTGTCAACCGGTCAGGTCTCCTCGCCCGTGTTGATCGGCAGCGGCTTGTGCAGAAAACTCATGATCCACAGACCTCACCTCCGCGTTGGCACGAGTCCTAAGCCCTGCGCTACTGCTGCTACGCGGCCTCGGCAAGGGCTTTGAAGTTGGCCAATAGGGTCTCGAGGAACCCCTCGTGACTCTTGGCCATCCAGCCCTCCAGGGTCTTGCCCACAGCAGGTGCTTTGACATGCCACTCCCCCTGGCCGGTCATGATCGTGGCGCCATCAGCGGCCTTGAACGTGAATATCCACACCGGCTTCTCTGGACCGAATACGACCTGGGCAACGATCTTCTCCGGCGGGATCACCTCTGTGTACTCGATGTGTCCCTGGAAATGCACACCCAGACCATGCGTCCAGATCTCAGCACTGGTCCCCACGCCGTCCCGCTTCAACTGCACGTCCCTGAGCGCCACCTCGGGCGAGCAGGCCCAGAACTTCCCCACGTCCATCGCGAGGTCGAACACCTTGTCCACCGGTGCCTTGATCGTGATGCTGCGCGTCAACGTCGCCATGATCGATCCCCCTCTCGAACTTCAACAGGAGGGAATTTCCCCACTTCCATTGTACCTTCGGGGGCTGAGATACAGTCCGTGACAAGGCATCAAAATACCTGATCAGAGCCCGAGTTCGACCGGGGTTTGTCCTGGCTCGCGGCGCTGGGACTGTGATCTGCCACAGCCGGGCTGACAGACTGGACGCATGGCCCTGGCAGAGGCGTTCTCCTTCGACGATGTGGCTTTGGAACGTGACGGCCACCGCATCGTCGACGGAGTCAGTGACCACATCCACAAGGGCGCCACCACAGCAATCATCGGTGCCAGCGGCTCGGGCAAGTCCACCTTCCTGCGCCTGCTCAACCGCTTCGAGGAACCCACCGAGGGCAGGATCCGGCTGGATGGGCGCCCCCTGGAGTCCTACGACGTCCACGCCCTGCGCCGCCGGGTCGGTCTTGTGGCGCAACGACCGACAATGCTCACGCCCAGCGTCGGCCAGGAGGTTCGCGTCGCCTGTCCCGACCTCACCGATGCCGCAGTGCTGCAACTGCTGCAGCGGGTGGCGTTGCAGGACGTAGCGCTGGATCGAGCAACAACGACACTGTCCGGCGGTGAGCAGCAGCGCCTGGCCCTCGCCCGGTCACTGGCGGTCGCTCCGGACGTTCTGCTGCTGGACGAGCCCACGAGCGCATTGGATGAGCACTCGGCAGAGGCCGTGGACGACGTCATCCGATCGCTGGTCACAGAAGACCTGACTGTTGTTCTAGTCAGCCATGACCTGAACCGCGTTGTGGAGCTCGCTGACAAGGTTCTGGTCCTCGAAAGCGGCCGGTTGGTCGAACGCGGCGAGCCGGGAGACGTGCGGTATCTGCGATGACTGCCTCCCCTCAGATCCCCGACTGGCTCGGAGTCGCCGCATCAGTGCTGCTGGTGGGCATTGCCGTGCTGGCATCGTCCTGGGCCCGGTTGGGCCTCACGCGCGATCTCGTCTGGGCAGCCTTGCGCGCATTCGTCCAACTTCTCGCTGTCGGCGCTCTGCTCACGATCCTGTTCGATCGCGCCGGGCTACTCGGGGCCTTGGCCTGGGTGACAGGGATGGTCGTGATCGCAGGATTCGTTGCCGCCGGACGGTCCCCCGAACTACCTCGGCGACGCCCCACCGCCTGGATCGCCGTGGGCGCCGGCGTGGCGACCACGTTGGGTGTCCTGCTGGTACTGGGCGTCATCGAGCCGACACCTTCGGTGGTGGTACCGGTCGGGGGCATGGTCGTCAGCGGCTCTATGACTGCCACCAACCTGACGATGCGACGACTGGCCGACATCGCCCACCAGCAGCGTCCCGACATCGAAGCGCGCCTGGCCCTGGGTATGACCGCGAGCGAGGCGATGACCCCGCACCTGCGGCAGGGCGTCAAGACCGCCCTTCTGCCCGCGATCGACTCCACCAAGGTCGTTGGCCTTATCGCCCTGCCGGGAGCGATGACGGGACTGATCCTGGCTGGCGTGGAACCCATCGTCGCGATCCGCTACCAGATCGTCGTCATGTACATGCTCCTCGCGGCTGCGGCTGTGAGCGCGATTGTGGCGGCGCACCTGACCCGCAGGGCGCTGTTCGATAACGCCGACCGCCTTTGCCGGGTCGCTGCCCCCAAGTAGGTCACTTATCCTCAGGTGGATTCTGTCGGTCCCCGGCTGCAATCAGCCCTCGGGGAACGCCTCGCTGGGTTCGCGGTAGGCCAGCAGTTGCTCCCTGCGCTCAGGCGTGAAGTACTCGTCGAAGCGGCGTTGAGCGTCCTCGCCGAACAGCAACTCGCACGCCTCGTGAATCCCGTCGGCGTCGCGCACCTCATCGTGGTCGAGCACGAGGGCGATCTTGCTGCGCCGGCGTAGGAAGTCGTCGAGCTTGGTGATCATCTCGGTCTTCGCCGCGTAGTGCAGCTCCACCCGCACGTAGTCGGCGTCCTCGATGACGTCGTCGGCCATCGACGGGTCGTCGCGCATGGCTTCCAACATGGCGAAGGCGCGCAAACCGTAGCGCCGCCACAAACGCGTCGACAGCGTCTCGAAACTGGCCCGCGTGGTGATGTGATCCAGCCCCATCAACCGGGCCTGCCGCAGGAACTCCTCACGGGTGGCCTTCGGGGGCTCGCCGTACCAGGACTTCCTGTCCTTGGTCAGCGGGATGCCGAGCTTCTTGACCAACGCACTGACCTCGTTGCCGATGTTCACGCAGTCCGTGAGCTTGCCGCCGAAGACCGTCACCCACGAACGGGCCGCATCAACCTCGAGCGCGTGTTTACGCGACAGCGAGGTCCAGTCCGTCTGCTCGGAGGTGGTGTTGTCGGTCTCGACCACCAAAGGACGCACCCCACACCGGGTCGAGATGATGTCGCGCGGCGAGAGCGGCGTCTGCAGGTCCAAGCGCTCGTTGATCTGGTTGAGCAGGAAGTCGCGGTCCTCGTCGGTCACGTCGGTGACAGGGTCGACCACCCGGTCGTCGGTCGTGCCGATCATGGAACGGGTGCCCATCGGGATCACGTAGAACAGCCGCTGGGTGTCGTCGAAGAACGCGAGCACCCGCTCCTGTTTGGCCAGCCGCGGGACGATCAGGTGGATGCCCTTGGAGAAGACGATCTTGTGCTTGGTGCGGATTCCATGGGCCTCGTTGATCGGATCGACGAAGGGACCGGCAGCGTTGACGATGATCTTCGCCGTGGCTGCGAACTCAGCTCCGGTGTCCACGTCGCGCATCTGCACGCGCCAGCGGTCACCGTCGCGCTCAGCCGATTCGAAGGAGACGTAATTAGCGCAGGTCGCTCCGGAATTGAGCGCCGAACGAATGAACCCGAACACGAACCGGGAGTCGTTGTCGACGATGTAGGCGTCGGAGTACTCGATCCCACCGAGCAGGTTGTCGGTGCGCACGATGGGCTCGCGCTCGCGGATCTTGTCAGTGCTCAACACCTTGGGTGGCTTGGTGAAGCCGTTGCCGATGACCCAATAGGCAGTGGCCCCAAGCCCCGCGAATGGGGGCGAGTACGGCGAGTTCTCGTCCAGCGCCGCCATGAACCGGATCTCCTTGAGATTCTCCGGGTAGGCCTTGATCAGGTGGTTGCGCGACTTGCACAGATCGCGCACCAGTTTGATCTCGTAGTTCTCGAGGTACTTGAAGCCGCCCCACACGAGATTGCTCGACTGCATCGAGGTGAATGCTGCAAAGTCACCCTTGTCGATCACGGCAACCCGCGCACCCCTCGATGCCAGGGCCGCGGCTGAAACCGCACCGTTGATCCCGCCCCCGACGATCAATACGTCGAAGATGCCGCCGTCAAGTTGGTCGATATTGGATTCGCGTAGTCCCACACTTCGATCCTAGGCGCCGCGACCGCCGGACATGGCGGCCATGCTTTGGATCACTGCCGTGACAGCGCCACTACAAGCAGGTGTTCCGGGTCGATCAGGTGACTGAAGTCCTAACTCGTCGCGGAGTAGCCCGAACTCATACAGGTGACCGTTGGCACGCCCGGCTGAGGATCTCAAGGCGCATCCGGCCAGGAGCGGTCGCGCAGTAGCCCGAACTCATACAGGTGACCGTTGGCACGCCTGGCTGAGGATCTCAAGGCGCATCCGGCACGAGCGCTTCCCAGGGATGGCGCCACAGGCACCGGTGCGCCTACCCTCGAGCCATGATCAAGCCAACCGCCGTGCTCGTGTTCGCGATGTCCCTGACGCTGGCACCCGCCGCCGCAGCCAAGAGCAACCCCGAGAACGACAAGCTTCCCCCCACCGCGAACGCGGGGTACTTCCTCGGCTATCCCAGCCCCACCTATTCCTGGCACGGCTGCACGAAGACCGCAACGGCACGGACAGCGTCTTCCACCCCCATCGCTGGCGAGCCGGACCTCATCAAGGGCAGCAAGCAGAAGGCGGTCACGTTCACGATTCGCACCACCGCGCCTTACGTGTCGTGGCAGGTCAAGGACGGCTGGAGGATCTGCGGGGTGCAGGTGAGCGCGGTCTTGAATAACGACAATGTCAGTTCGATGCTGCTGGCCGAAGCCGGCTACACCTCAGGGCCGAAGAAGGGCTCGACGTCGAAGTCGGGAACCGAGACGATCCAGGTGACCATCCCGACTAAGGGGATCGGCAGTGCGGGCTTCGAGGAGTTCGAAGGGCAGACCTTCTCCATGCGCTCCATCCGTCAGGTCGCCGTGTTCGTCAGGAAGGCGAACTGAACCTCGCCGATCGATAGGGCATCAGCGGCTCAGACACCCTCACCCAGGATGAACTCAGCGAATTCCTGGGTACGGCACGGAGTTGGCGTTTGGTCGCCCATTGTTGCGAAGTCACTGGGACAGGCTGTGCGGACCTGTTCATCACTCTTAAGGCGGGTCAAAATCGATCCGATGCACCCCGCGGCGAAACCGGCACTCGCGCGTCCGGAGGCGTAGCCTGCCAGAATGACGCCGCCACCGGACGCCGACCGCGGACTGCGCTCAGTTGTGCGCCGCGCCGCCGAGGGCGCACGCGACGTCGCCGATAGTGCTTTCGACGCAACGGTGGGCCGTGTCGGTCATTCCGTGGGCGAGGTGGCCCTTGAGGCGACAAATGCGACCGCGCAGCAGGTCATCGAGGACCTTGAGCCGTACCTGATCGCAGAAGCGATTCCCAGAATCGTGGAGGGCATCACCCCTTACCTCACTGACGAACTGGTTCCCGAAGTCCTGGACGGTCTCACCAAGCACCTGACAACGGTGACCGTCCCTGTGGTGGTGGACGGTGTGTCTGAGCACCTGGTTGAAGTCACGGTGCCCGAGGTCGTCGCAGGGGTCACGCCTCGACTCGTGGATGACTTGTTGCCCCGTCTGCTGAGCGACATGCAGCCGTACCTGCAGCAACAACTCGTGCCGCAGATTGTGGACGGCTTGACTCCGTATCTCGAGCAGACGATCGCACCCCAACTCGTCGACGCCCTCATGCCCAAGATCCGCGACCAAGTCGCCCCCGACCTGCTCGACGCCCTCATGCCCCGCATCGAGAACGACATCGCACCCCAACTCGTCGACGCCCTCATGCCCAAGATCCGCGACCAAGTCGCCCCCGACCTACTCGACGCCCTCATGCCCCGCATCCAAGAACGACATCGCACCCCAACTCGTCGACGCCCTCATGCCCAAGATCCGCGACCAAGTCGCCCCCGACCTGCTCGACGCGCTCATGCCCCGCATCCAGAACGACATCGCACCCCAACTCGTCGACGCCCTCATGCCCAAGATCCGCGACCAAGTCGCCCCCGACCTGCTCGACGCCCTCATGCCCCGCATCGAGAACGACATCGCACCCCAACTCGTCGACGCCCTCATGCCCAAGATCCGCCAGGAGGTTGTGCCGCAGGTACTTGACGACATCGTGGACGACCCGCGTATCCGGGATCTGATCCGGGAGCAGAGCCAGGGCCTCTTCCTCGACGCGATCGAGGGATTCCGTGGGACCTTGGCGGGTGTCGATTCGCTGGTGGACGGCGTGGGACGACGTGTGCTGCGACGGCCGCCGCGTCCCGTGGCTGAGACTGCCCTGGAACTCGTACTCGCCGAAACATCCCCTGATGACACCAAGCCCGTGCGACTGGCCCTGGATGACCTGTCGAATCAACGGGCCATTTGGCGGGCCTTGCCCGCGCCACCCGCTCCGCCCGGGCGGAGTTTCACCTACGCCGGAGCTGTGACTCGGCTATTGGGCTTGGGGATTGATCTTCTCGTCGTGGGCTACCTCAACACGGTCCTCTTTTCAACGATTGCCGGCGTGCTGGATTCGTTGTTCTCGGGGTCGCCGCCGGCATGGCTGGCGCTCACCCTCGTCACCATTGCCGCTGCGGTCATACCCACCTACCTGGGTTTCTGTTACTGGGCGCTCGGCAGGTCTTTGGGAATGGGCATCGTGGGGATCCGCGTGTGCACCCCGGATGGGAGACGGCCCGGATTTGTGCGAGCAATGGTGCGCGCTTGGGTGGGGATGATCGGGCTGGTCTTCTGGATCGTGACGGGTGCTGTCTCACTCTTCGACGCCAAACGACGCAGCCTCTGGGACATGCTGGTGCACACCGAGGTGCGCTACTCCGTTCCGGAGACCCAGCAGCGCCGCCATGTCCGTGACGCCGTCCAAGAACAGCGAGAAGCTGCCGGGGCCTCGTAGCCGTTGGTTAGAGGTTGTGCTGTTGGTTAGAGAATCCACGCGTTGTTTCTCTAACCAACAGCACAACCTCTAACCAGGACGGCGGGCCGCGCGGCCGGGACCAGAACGACGACCAACTCGGCCCTCCCTTCGACATCACCGACGACGAGCAGTCCCGCCTTCCAGCGTGGCGCGTCCGACGACCGGGCCGGATCCCGTGCCGGTGGCGTCGGTATCCGTGTTGGGAAGGACGGCTCCACCTAAGGGGGGTGTTCCATGCGCATCACATCATCACTGGGTCTTCCCAATGGCTGTCAGCGACAGGTGACCCGCGGGTCGAGGGTCACCTGTCCCTGGAAAGGCCGGTCAGCAGCCGTCCAGCGACCAACTCTTGATTGGCTTCTTGATGCTCTTGGCACGCACCGCGAACCACGAGATGGTCTTGTTCACGCTGTCCACGTACACGTCGAGCCAGCCAGCCTTTCCGCGAGTCGAGTAGATCCGCCAGCCCTTGCCGGGCAGGTAGGGATTGGCCAAGAAAGAGGTCCTCTCGAGGCCGGGATAGTTCGCCTTGGCAGCCGTGAAGGAGTCCTCCGTGCGCAAACCCTTGGTGGTCACTCTGCCCTGCCATGCGACGACCTTGCGGTCCTTGCGCCGCCAATCGGGGCCGGCACCGACTGCGTCCACTCGGCCGCCGCACGCCGGGTTCTTCGCCAAGTAGTTCAGGGAGCGCGCTCGCGCGACGGTGGTCTTGCCCATCGTCAAGGGGCCGACGCGGCCCGGCGACAGCACAGCCTCACATGAGTCCGACCATTGTGGGTACCCGTCCGGGTTGTATGCGTACGTACATTCGGTGGCACTCGCGGGCGCCCCCGAGAGCAAGCCCATTGCGAATGCGGCAGTGGCTACGCAGACAACGGTGTTCATCGCCTCTCCCTCACGCGACAAACCCTACGGCACCCTCTGCGGCTCAACGATCGCTGCTCACGACCTCAACCAGCGCAGGGTGGCGTGATCCCCTAACGGCCTGTTTGACTGCGCTTGTGGCACCCGACGGATCCGGCAACACACCCCTCACCGCTCGGCTGCGCTGGCCCGGGACCCGATACCCCTTCGGAGCCACGTACAACGGGTTCGGCACCAACTTCGCACTCTTCGCCAACGAGGCCGAGGCTGTTCAGCTGTGCCTCATCGACGAGGATGGCTCCGAGCAACGGGTCGACCTGCTCGACAAGACCGCCGGCGTCTGGCACATCTTCTTGCCGACGGTAGGACCCGGGCAGCGCTACGGCTTCCGGGTGCACGGCCCTTGGAACCCTGCACGAGGGCAGCGGTACAACCCACACAAGCTGCTGCTGGACCCTTACGCCAGAGCGATCATCGGCATGGCCGAGAACACGCAAGCGGTGTTCGGCCACCGACTCGGGCAGCCCGACGAACTCGACCCGACCGACTCATTGGGGCACACGATGCTCTCGGTGGTGTGCAGTCCCTACTTCGACTGGAGCGGGGACGTGCGGCTGAACCGGCCGTACAGCGAGACCATCATCTACGAGGCGCATGTCAAGGGCCTGACCATCAACCACCCTGAGATCCCCCGGCTGCTGCGCGGCACCTACGCCGGGCTGGCCCACCCAGTGATGATCGACTATCTGCAGCGGCTCGGGGTGACCGCGGTGGAGCTGATGCCGATCCATCAGTTCGTGCAGGACACACACCTGACCACATCGGGCCTGCGCAACTACTGGGGCTACAACACCATCGGCTTCTTCGCGCCGCACAACGAGTACAGCGCCAGCGGCATGTTCGGGGAGCAGGTCAACGAGTTCAAAGGCATGGTCCGCGAACTGCACCGGGCAGGCATCGAGGTGATCCTCGACGTCGTCTACAACCACACCGCCGAGGGCAACGAGAACGGCCCCACGCTGTCTTTCCGTGGGATTGCCAACGCCAACTACTACCGTCTCGTCGACGACAATCCCCGGCACTACTTCGACACCACAGGAACGGGTAACTCACTGAACGCTGGTGACCCGCACGCGTTGCAGTTGGTCATGGACTCGCTGCGCTACTGGGTCAGTGAGATGCACGTGGACGGATTCCGCTTCGACCTCGCATCCAGCCTGGCCCGCGAGTTCGGCAGCGTCGACCGGCTGTCGACGTTCTTCGAGTTGGTGCAGCAGGATCCCGTGGTCTCGCAGGTGAAGCTCATCGCCGAACCGTGGGACCTCGGCGAGGGCGGTTACCAGGTCGGCAATTTCCCGGCGCTGTGGACCGAGTGGAACGGCAAGTACCGCGACATCGCACGCGACTATTGGCGCGGGGAGCCAGCATCGCTGCCGGAGTTCGCCAGCCGGTTCACTGGCTCATCGGACCTGTACCTCGACGACGGCCGCAGCCCGCACGCTTCCATCAACTTCATCACCGCCCATGACGGCTTCCCCCTGCGCGACCTGGTCTCCTACAACGACAAGCACAACGAGGCCAACGGTGAGGCCAACCGGGACGGGGAGAGCCACAACCGCTCCTGGAACTGCGGGGTCGAAGGTCCGACCGACGACCCGGCAGTGGCGCAGTTGCGCTCGCGTCAGCAGCGCAACCTCATGGCCACACTGCTGCTCAGCCAAGGCGTGCCGATGATCCTGCACGGCGACGAACTGGGCCGGACCCAGCGCGGCAACAACAACGCCTACTGCCAGGACAACGAGCTGACCTGGGTGGACTGGCAGAACCCGGATCGCGGCCTTCTGGAGTTCACCCGCCTGCTCACGGCGTTGCGCCGGCGGCACCCGGTCTTCCGGCGCCAGCGGTTCTTCCAGGGCCGGCGCATCGAGTCCTGGGATCAGGTTCCGGACATATCGTGGCTTCGGCCTACCGGAGATCCGATGACCGATCAGGACTGGCAGGTGGGTTATGCCAAGACGCTGACGGTGGTCCTCAACGGCGCGGCCCTCAACGAGCGCGATCGGTTCGGCCAGCCGCTGCGGGACTCTTCGTTCGCGCTGTTCTTCAACGCTTCGGAGTTGCCCGCCACCTGCCTCGTGCCCGGGCGCACTTCCAACACCCGTTGGCGCCTGGTTTTCGACACCGCCTGTTGGCCGGCCGATGCCGAACCTGTCGATGTCCAAGCTGGCGCATTCCGCGAGGTGCAGTCGCGATCGCTGGTCGTCATGCAGGAGATGCGCGGTTAGTGGCGCTTCATGATTAGCAGGGTGGTTGTCGCGTGGCCCCGGGCAGGCACGAGGTTAGAGACTTGCCGTGACGGCGTCGCCCCCCAACCGACCTTCACGAGGCGACTAGCCCTACACCCCAGATGCCTCAGCCGCTCGGTGTCGCCCCGGTCGGCGCCCCCGCGGGGTCACCGCCGGGTACCGCCGAAGCTCCGTACAGAGCGGCGATCACTGTCTTGCCAAGGACCACTGCGGCGTTCTCGCCATCCACCGGCGAGGCGGACAGGTTGGCGAAGATGATGATCGTGTTCTGGTCCTCGGAGTCGCGCGCCATGAACGATGAGAAGCCGGGTAGTTGCCCATCGTGGCCGAACAGGTTCGGGGCGAACTGCGCGATACCCAAGCCATAACTCACCGGTGCTCCCGGAGCGATCGGTTGAATGCTATCCATCCGGGTTTTCTGCATCTCTGCATCCAGCAGGCCGCCGTCGACAAGCGCGTCAACGTAGGTGGCCAACTCGTCGGCCGTCGAGATCGCGCCGCCCGCGGTCCATGCCCAGGAAGGGTTGGCATCGGTGTAGTCGATCGGCTTCAGCGAGCCGTCCAGCGCCGCCGACAAATCAGCCTTCGGCACCGCATACGACTCGATGGTTTCCACGTTCGTGCCGAACTGGTATCCCTGCGGGTGGGGATCGGGCAAGCGTCGACTCGTCGGGCAGCGGCAGCGCTGTGCGGGTCAGGCCCAGCGGCTTGTAGATCCGTTCCTCGAAGGCCTGCGTGGCCGACATCCCGGTGAGCTTCTCGATGACCACGCCCAGAAGGACGATGTTGGTGTTGGAGTAGTCGTACTCCTGGCCGGGCTTCCCGTTCTGCTTCTGCGAGAACGCGATGTCCAACAGTTCCTGTGGCGTCCAGGCCTTCTGCGGCTCTTTGTCCAGCGTCTCGTTGAACTTCTTGTCAAAGGTGTAGCTGAACAAGCCGCTGCGCATCTCCGACAGGTTCGCGATGGTGATCTCGTCGCCGTTGGGCACACCTTTCACGTACTTCGAGATCGGGTCGTCGAGGGCGAGCTTGCCCTCTTGGGCCAATTGCAGGATCACGGTCGAGGTCATGGTCTTGGTGTTGCTGCCGATCCGGAAGGTGTCGTCCAGGCTCACCGGAACCTCCTGCTCCAGATCCGCGGTCCCGAATGTCGCCTGCCAGTCCCCTTGGTCGCGCGACCTGATGAGGATGCCGACCCCTGGGATCGCGTTGGCCTTCATGACCTCGGGGATCTGCTGTTCGAGGCTGGCCTGATACGCCGGAGCGGACGCGGCCGGCGAGGCCGACGCATCCGGGTCACTGCCCGAGGAGCACCCCGCCACCACGGCCAACGCAACGAACGCTCCAACGATGATCGAGTGCTTGCGACGCATGTAGAACCTCACATTTATGGCGGATGAGACCGAAGTGGTGAGTCTATCCACACGGATTCGTCAGGAGACAACTCTTGTCATACCCCCGTTCTAACGTGTCGTTATGAATCAGGTGGTGGTCGAAGCTGTGGAGGTGATGCAGCACGCCGATGCCGACCCTTTGCTGGTCGCCAGGGCGTGTGAGACGGTGATCGCACATGCCCACGCCCGCCAGTTGGCCGCCATCCAGCAGGTGTGCGAAGAGCTCCCGGCAGTATTCGACCCCCGCGGACAACTATGCGACCCCGCCCCCGCCGAGATCGCCTGCGCCCTGTCCTGGACCCCGGCCACCGCCTCGCGGCGGGTGGACCTGGCCCATGACCTGCACGACAACCTGCCCGACGTGCTGACCGCGATGGCCGACGGGATCATCGACCTCGGCAAGGCCCAGGAGATCGCAAACGGCAGCTGTGGGCTGCGCGATGAACTTCGCACGATGCTGGCCGAGATGGCCGTCGACTACGCGGCAAACCACACACGCGGCCAGTTGCGCGCATGGCTTGCCCGCCAGGTGGCCCGACTCGATGAGCAGGCCGCCGCAAAACGCCGACGGGTCGCCCGCACCAACCGGCGGGTCTGGATACAGCCCGAGGCCGATGGCATGGCCACCCTCGGGGCCTACCTCACCGCAGAGGAAGCCCGCGCCTGCCTCGACGCACTCAACACCAACCTGATCCAGCACGAAGACGGCATCGACGCCGCCCGGGCCGACGCGCTGGTCGCCAGGATCACCGGCACTCTGCCCGGGCAGGCGGTGCCCGTGCAGGTGCTGATCACCGCAAACGGGCCGGAACTAGCCGGCTATGGGCCGCTGTCGGCCGAGCACGCGACCGACCTGTGCGACGGCGCCCCCCACACGATCCTCCGCCCACCGCCGGCCGCGCGGATCGCCTACCGTCCCGGCATCGGGCTGACCCGCTGGGTGAAGACCCGGGACCGTCACTGCCGCTTCCCGGGATGCCGGCGCCCCGCAGCCAACTGCGACCTCGACCACCTGATCCCCCACCCCGTCGGTGCCACGACAGACACCAACCTTGCCTGTCTGTGCCGCTATCACCACCGCCTGAAGACCCACACCACCTGGAAGGTCCGCGCCGGGCCAAACGCGGCCCTGGAGTGGACCAGTCCCCGCGGCCACAAGTACAGAACCACCCTCGAGGACCCGTAGAGATCCTGGGCTTCGGAAGGCCCCGTTTCCTGCCGACAAATAGTGCAGAGCCATCCGCGCGGCGTCCGGGGGTACAAATGACAAGAGTCCGGTTCGTGTTGACCGGGTTCCTCGGCGTGCTCGGTCTGCTGTTCGCCACTCTGTCCGCGCCCAGCCAGACCCAAGGCTCAGAACCGCGCAAGGCTCTGGTGCTCTACGACTCCAGCGGAGCCTGGGGCCACCTCGGCGAGTTGTACGCCCAGATGGTGGGCAACTTGACCACGCACTTCGGTGAGTTCGAAGCGATGCCGGTGACCGACTACGAGGCGGGGCGGATGGCGGCCCACAGCGGGGTCGTCTACATCGGCAGCAGCCACGGCGAACCTCTGCCGCAAGCCTTCCTTGACGATGTGCTGGCCGACACCACCCGGGTCCTATGGCTGGGCGACAACCTCCCGCAGTTGCATGACCGGGCGGCGGTCGACGCCATACCCGGCTTCTTCGTCCACCAGTACGGCTGGCAGTACCGGGCATTCGACAATCGTCCGGTCAGCTCCGTGACATACAAAGGGCGCAGCCTGGACCGGGACACCACCCACAACATAGGCAGTGTCATGGACCTGATCGTGGAGCCCTCCGGCAAGGCGACGGTCGTGGCGCAGGGCAACCGTAGCGACGGGACTTCGTTTCCTTGGGCCATCAGGTCCGGGCACTTGACCTATGTCGGTGAGGTGCCGCTGACCCACATCGACGAGTCCGACCGTTACCTGATCCTCGGCGACCTCTTGTTCGACCTGCTGGACCCCGGCGCCCAGGAGCGACACCGCGCGATGGTGCGGATCGAAGATGTCTCACCGATGGCCGATCCAGCCCACCTCCGCGCAATTGCTGACCTGCTGCATGGTCGCGGCATCGCGTTCAGCGTTGGCGTCATCCCCGTGTTCGTCGATCCAGGTCAGGCCAAACGGGTCACGCTGGCCGAACGACCAGATGTGGTCGCTGCATTGAAGTACATGGTCGAGCACGGTGCCACGCTGATCCAGCACGGGTACACCCACCAGTTCGGCACCCATCCGAATCCCTACAACGGGGTCACCGGCGAGGATTTCGAGTTCTTCGCCGCATATGTTGATCAAGGAACCGACGATGTGATCATGACTGGGCCTGTGGCCGGCGATTCCGAACCGTGGGCACTCCAGCGAATGCAGGCCGGGGGTGAAGCGATGCTGGCCGCGGGCCTGCCGGTCCCAGGGGTCTTCGAGTTCCCGCACTACGCCGCGTCGACGCCGGACTACGCCGCTGCTACGCATTACGCAGCACGCTACGAGCGAGGTCTCTACTTCGCCGGTTACACGGGAACGGGGCCGGACCATGCACGGTTCGCTGGGCAGTTCTTCCCCTACGAGGTCACCGATGTGTACGGCTCGCGCATCATCCCCGAGAACCTCGGCAACGTGCGCCTGACCACCTCGAACAACCATCCCCCGATCCTGCCCACCGAGATCATCGACCGGGCCGCCAAGAACCTGGTGGTGCGTGACGGTTATGCCTCCTTCTTCTTCCACGCCTTCCTTGACCCCGCCTTGCTGGCCGAGACTGTGGATGGCATTACCGCTCTCGGGTACGACTTCGTGAGTCCGGGTGAAGTACTCGCACAGTTCCCGGGGAATCCCGTCAGACTCCCGCTGGCACCACTGGACGTCCGGGTCCGCACTAGCGGTGACTCGGTTCAGGTACAGGTCATCACGGACCCGATTGAGACGGTGCGGCCTCAAGCGTTCCGGTACACCCTCGACGACGGCGCATGGACCGAGGTGGCCGCAAGCCCCGACCAGACGTTCACGTTGACCGGACTCAGCGCCACCACCCACCGCCTGACCGTGGCGGCGGTCAATGTTGTCGGTACAGGTCCGTCCTTGGGTCCGGTTTCCTTCAGCCTCGCGCCCACGACAACCGCACCGCCGCCCATCCCAGCCACGCTCCAACGGCCCGCGGGACTGCGAGTCAAGGCCACCAGGAAGGCACTCAAGGCGAAGTGGCGTTCTGTCGCAGGCGCTGAGCGCTACCGCGTCCGGGTCGCCATCCGCAGCGGTCGCTCCAAACACTCCAGCGTGCAAGCCACCAACGCCCGGTTCACCGGTCGGTTCGCCAAGGGTTCGCGAGTGCGATTGTGCGTGTGGGCAGTGAATCCAGTCAGTACTTCGGGCCCCACGTGCGTGACCAAACGGGTTCGCTAGCTGGAGCGGGCGACGATCGCCCCCAGCATGCGTGTGGTGACATCTGACGGCTCGACCCCGAGATCCCTGCGCAAGGCGGTCCGGCAGGCCAGGTAGGCCCTGCGGGCTTCTGAGGCGTTGCCCTCCGCGAGGTGGATCCGCATGATCGTGCGGTAGGCGCTCTCTCGGACGGGGTCAGCGACGAGAGCCGTCAAGGCGGCGTCCAGAGCCAGTGCGTAGTTCCGCGCCCGGGCGAGGCGTTCTGCCTGCTCCTCCAGCATGTGCAGGCGCAGTTGACGCAGGCGTTCCCGGTCTGCCAGAAGCCAGTCATCGTCCCAGTCCGGCAGCAGTTCGCCGCCATGCCCGAGAGCGCCCAAGGCATCAGTGGCCGGCGTAGTGCTGCCGGAGTCCAGGGCGCTGGTCGCCATGTGGACGTATCGCTGCACATCCACCTCGACTTCCGGGCGCACGTCGAGTGTGAACCGCGTCGCGGCGATGAGTCCGCTGGCCGCGCGGTTCACACGCCAGACCCCGGAGCGCAAGCAGGCCGACGCACGACGTTGCGATGAGTCCGGCCACAGTGTGCCTGCGACCCGTGAACGGCTGGAACGACCGGCGAGAGCCAGCAGCGCCACTAGTCGTTCGGTGACCGGAGTGAGTTCAACAGCCCGGTCGTCGACCGTGAGCGAGAAGCCCCCGAGCAGCGTCAGCAACGTGCGCCCGGACGGTTGCGAGACGGGAAGGAAGGCCCGCAATGAGGGGTCACTGCCGTCGTCGGGGAACGTTCCCGTTGCGCTGTGTGCCACCTTGGCACCCCCTGATCGGCCACCCCCATCGTGCGTCGACGTCCGGTTGAACGCATCCCACGTTCGGTCCGGACTTCCTCAGCCGAGTCGGTGACAACGGCGTGACGCGGCCGTGACGGTCCTTGGCAAGGCTGCCCTTACCGCCGTCACCCGACGGTGGAACCACGTACAAGGTAGGCACTCATGTTCGACAAACTCTCGAAACTCCGGCCATCCCCGGCGTTGGTGGTCTCGTTCGCCGCGCTCACCATAGTTGCCGGCGGTACAGCGATGGCCGCGCCCGACGGTCCCGATTCCAGTCTCCAAGCCCTGAGCAAGTCAAAGGTCCGCAAGATCGCGACGAACCAGGCGAACAAGGCGATCACGGACAGGGCCCCGACCCTCGAAGTCCTCTTGGCACAGTCAGTGGCGGACAACGCGATCACCACTGCCAAGATCGCCGAGGCGCGGTTACGAGTCCCAAGATCGCCGAAGACGCGTGAAGGCCAAGCAACTGGGACCAACTCAGACCGTCACCAACGGCGCCGGGATCGCGAACAACACCACAGCCAGCGTTGCTGTCGTGTGCCCGACCGGCACTCAGATGCTCAGCGGCGGCGGCACCACGACACTGGGTGGCAATGATCTGAACCTGTTGGTGCGGTCCTTGCCCGCCGGCAACGGTTGGGACGTCACCTACCGAAACGTCTCTGGAGCGGCACAAACGATCACAGCAGTGGCCACCTGCCTGTCTGCCTGATCGGCGCTACCCCACGAGCTCGTATATGTACGCATCGACCGGTCCATCCTTGGTGCGCACAGAGGTGACCGTGCGCCTGTAGGCCTCACCCTCGAACTCGTCGAGCCGTGCCCAGTGTGCCGACAACTCGTCCGATTCGAGGACCTGCACCTCGACGATCGGTCCATCGGGGTCCAGGGTGATCGCCGGGTATCCAAGCGCGGAACCCCACCCGCCCTCCACGAGATGGCCCCGGACTTGGCCTGACACCCAGTGCCCGGCCAAGTCCGCGAGGTGGTGATGGTTCACGCGTCCGGGTGCCAATGTCCCGTAGACCGCGAGACGCTGCAACCCGCTCGACTCGGTCACGACTCGACGTACGCCGCGAGATGTTGACCGGTCAGTGTCGATCGATCGGCGATGAGGGCGGCGGGCGTGCCTTCGAAAACTATCCGTCCGCCGTCATGTCCGGCGCCCGGACCGAGGTCGATGATCCAGTCGGCGTGGGCCATCACAGCTTGGTGGTGTTCGATGACGATGACGGACTTGCCGGAGTCGACCAGCCGGTCGAGAAGTCCAAGCAGTTGTTCGACGTCGGCCAGGTGAAGACCGATCGTCGGTTCGTCGAGAACGTAGACCCCACCCTTTTCGCCCATGCGGGTGGCGAGTTTCAGCCGCTGCCGTTCGCCCCCGGACAAGGTTGTGAGCGGCTGGCCCAATGTGAGGTACCCCAGGCCGACATCGGCGAGCCGTTCAAGAATCTTGTGTGCGGCCGGCGTGCGCGCCTCCCCTGCTTCGAAGTAGTCGAGTGCTCCGGTCACTGGCAGCGCGAGCACTTCCGCGATGTTCAAGCCTCCCAGCCTGTACTCGAGCACGGACGCTTGGAACCGCTTGCCCTCACATTCCTCACAGGTCGATTCGACCGTGGCCATGACACCGAGTTCGGTGTAGATGACCCCCGCCCCGTTGCAGGTTGGACACGCTCCCTCGGAGTTGGAACTGAAGAGTGCCGGCTTCACACCATTGGCCTTGGCGAACGCCTTGCGGATCGGGTCCAACAGTCCCGTGTAGGTGGCGGGATTGCTGCGCCGGGAACCCTTGATCGCCGACTGGTCGACGGTCACCACGTCCTCGCGCTTGGCCATGGAACCATGGATGAGCGAACTCTTCCCCGAACCTGCCACGCCGGTGATCACGCACAGCACACCCAGCGGGATGTCCACGTCGACATCGGCGAGGTTGTTCGTGTTCGCACCGCGGATCTCGAGCGCGGCGGTGGCTGGACGCACCGCATCCTTCAGGTGCGCCCGGTCATCCAGGTGGCATCCCGTGATCGTGCCGCTGGCCCGCAGGCCCTCCACTGAGCCCTCGAAGCACACGGTCCCGCCGCCGGTCCCCGCACCGGGACCAAGATCCACCACATGATCGGCGATGGCGATGGTCTCCGGCTTGTGTTCGACGACCAGCACCGTGTTGCCCTTGTCCCGCAGTCGTAACAGCAAGCCGTTCATCTGCTGGATGTCGTGCGGGTGCAGCCCGATTGTCGGCTCGTCGAAGACGTAGGTGACATCGGTCAGCGAGGACCCGAGATGGCGAATCATCTTGGTCCGCTGCGCCTCGCCGCCGGACAATGTGCCTGCCGGCCTGTCCAGGGACAGGTAGCCCAGACCGATCTCGGTGAAGGAGTCGAGCAGGTGCTGCAGTCCGATAAGCAAAGGTGCGACGGACGGCTCATCCAAGCCCCGCACCCATGTGGCCAAATCACTGATCTGCATCCGGCACGCGTCGGCGATGCTGATGCCCTTGATCTTCGAGGAACGAGCACCCTCACTCAGTCTCGTCCCGCCACACTCGGGGCAGACCGTGAACGTGATAGCCCGCTCGACGAACGCGCGGATGTGCGGCTGCATGGCGTCGACATCCTTGGACAGGAAGGACTTCTGGATCTTCGGGATCAGACCTTCGTAGGTGACGTTGACCCCTTCGACCTTGATCTTGGTCGGCTCCTTGTAGAGCAGGTCCTGCAGCTGGCGCTTGGTGAACTCGGAGATCGGCTTGTCCGCGTCGAAGAAGCCGCACCCACGGAAGATCCGTCCGTACCAGCCCTCCATGCTGTAGCCGGGGATCTTGAGGGCGCCTTCATTCAGCGACAGGCTGTCGTCGTAGAGCGCGGTGAGGTCGAAGTCGGTGACCGAACCCATCCCCTCGCAACGCGGGCACATCCCACCGAGTCTGGTGAAGCTGGCCTTCTCTGTGCGGGTCTTGCCCTCGCCTCGTTCAACCGTGATGGCGCCGCTGGCCCGCACCGACGGAATGTTGAACGAGTAGGCGTTCGGCGGGCCGATGTGGGGCTGCCCGAGTCGGCTGAACAGAATGCGCAGCATCGCATTGGCGTCGGTCACCGTTCCGGCTGTCGACCGCGGGTTCGAACCCATCCGCTCCTGGTCCACGATGATCGCCGTGGTCAAACCTTCGAGGAGGTCCACTTCGGGACGGGACAGGCTGGGCATGAATCCCTGCAGGAACGCGCTGTACGTCTCGTTGATCAACCTCTGCGACTCCGCGGCGATGGTGCCGAAGACCAGCGAACTCTTTCCCGAGCCCGAGACGCCGGTGAACACGGTCAGCCGCCGCTTGGGGATCTCAAGGTCGACGTTCTTGAGGTTGTTCTCACGCGCCCCGCGCACGCGGATCAGGTCGTGACTGTCAGCCTCAGTCAGCGCATCGGAGTTGGTGCCGCTCATGGATCTCCGTCTTCTCAGACCGGGAGGGGCTGCCTACCGGCTGCCGCAGGGGCGTTGCCCCCCAACTAGACGGTCTTCCAGGTCACATTGCCCTGATCGTCGGTCTGCGTCACCTCGACGTTGACGGACTCACCGTCGAGTTCGGCCGTGCAGGTCGAGACCTTGCCTGTCTCGATCGGGATCGGGTTCGGACAGGTCACGGTGGGAGCCGCCGACAGGTCGAGTTGACTCTGCATCTCCGTGGAGATGGTGCTCTGCAGTTTGTCGACATCAAGCTCTGAGGCGGAGCAAGCAGAAAGGGAGGCCGACGCAACCAGGGCACCGGCCGCCAGAAGGATCATCTTTGAGCGCATTGCCGCACTGTATACCCGCTGCGACCCACACGGCGCCTCCAACTCGGCTCACCGCTCGCCTCAAGCAGTGACTTTGAAGACGACCATCTTGGTCTTCTTGGCGCGCGTGACCTTGAGTTTGCAGCGACCATTTCGCAGCACCTTCACCTTGGTCTTCTTGCCCTTGCCGACGATCTTGCACACCTTCGGCGACTTGGATACGACCTTTTGGGCGCCCTTCGCCTTGGCCGGGAGCGCGATGACCCGGGTCACGCTGGCCTTGGATGCTTGGGCTGCGGACCACGAGGGCGACGAACCGCCGGGGACCAGCAGTTGCGGCTGCGCATCGCCAGCGAACGTGCACATGCCGTCCGGAGTCACGCCATCTGGCTTGGCGCTGAAAGCCACGCCGTCGGAGTTCTCCCACACGAAGATACGCCCCATCTGGCGAGAAGGACGGGCTCTGCGGTTTGCTAGCAGGCACCGTGCACTGACCCGTCGGCTTCACCGTCAGGGAGTTCCCGGACCGGGCCAACGGCACCCAGTCGAGGTAGTCGTCGGTAGTGGTCGACCCGACCACGAGCATGGCGTCACCTGCCCTGGTCACCTCCCCAGCGGTCCACGACAAGTCCCCATCGTGAAGCAGGATCACGGTCGGCCCGGATGCTGACATCGGGTCAGCGATTCCCACATCTCGGCCGTTGGAGACGATCAACATCTCATTCCACCAATTCGGACTGAACAACCCACACCAGTTGCGCAGGTTGACCGTGGCGCCGGGCACGGTGATGCCGACGCACGTACCGGTGGTCCAACTCGGGTAGCCCGAGAACGTGAGGTACGAGTACGCGATCTGGTTGCCTGCCGGATTGGCCACAACCTCCGCCAGCCCCGATGGCAGCCCACCTCGGTCCATGTAAGGGATGCCGCTGTTCAGCAGTTTCCCCGACTTTGGGTCGTACTGCTGAGCCGTGCTGGCAGGACCTCGCACCGTGAGCAGGCTCCCCGCGTCATTGAGCGACGGGCTGCCGTAGTTGGACTCCGGCGTCCCGTTGGCAGTGAGTTGGCGGGGACCCGAGGACCCATCGGCCGGAATTGCCGACACCGTGAGGTCCTTGGTGTAGACGATGGTGCCGGAAGGCCCACCGTCGGCGGCCTGGACAGGTGCGCCCACTCCGGCGATGACAACCGCGACGACCCCGATGATCATCGACTTCATTGCATCCCTCCCCAATCGCACCATTGGCAGGCACGCGAGGACTTCAACTATGGCCTACGAACCGCCCGATCATGATCATCTTTTCGGACCAATTCGCGCCAGAGGCGCGCTCAGCGCAAGCGCGCGTCAGGCGCTCTAGGCCACAGCGGTGGCCTCGATCTCGACCAGCATCTCGGGGAACGCCAACCGCTGAACACCGATCAGCGACCCGGCGTACCGGCACCCGCCGTCCGCGAGACGGCCGGTGAACGCGTCGTAGTTCTCCAGGAAACTGTCAACGTCGGTGGTGAAGATGCTCAGCCGAACGATGTCGGCCAAGGTGAATCCGGCTTCACCGAGGACGGCCTCGAGATTGTCCAGGGCCAAACCGATCTGGCCGCGCATATCACCAGCCATCACCGCCGCGCCCCGCTCATCGTTGGCGGCCTGCCCGGAACAGTAGAGCGTGCGCTGAACACCGCTCACCTCGTTCGCCTGGACGTATCCGAATCGGTCCTGCCAGGTCCAGGGGTTGATGATCCTTCGCCGCATGTGTCCTCTCCGAACGTCTTCAGGAAGTGACCTGGCCAGACCTGCTGGCAGGCTCGGCGACGGCCCCGACCGGCGAGCCGAGGTTCAGCCGCGACTGGAAGTCATGGGTGGTCAATAGGCTCAACGGCCGCGCACCGTCCATCCCAAGCCGGCGCAGGGTCTGGGCCATGGGGTGTTGGCCATCGCCGATCCTCAACGCGACCCCACCCCCTGCGCGCAGGGAGTTGCCGCCTCGGACGTTGACCGTGGTCCGCAACATCGCATCGTGTAATTCCGAATACAGGACGATGGGCAAGCTGGGCGCCGGCACCCCGATCCCAGCCCGGCCGGACAGCTCCATGATGGGTTCACCGCCCGTAGGGTCGTCGACTCGCACAAGCACGTCGCGCCCGGAGTGCCTGACGTCCATCGACGTCACAAACTTGGGCAGCCCCCAGACCTCACGGCCCGCTGCGTTCGCCGCCGCGGTGGACACGGGCAGGTGCAATACGTGGTAACCGAGGTCGCGCCCCTTACTGTCCACATCGCGCAGCACCTGTGGCCAGCGGTTCCCGGACGGAGCATCGGCGGGCACGACGGGAATGGCGATACCCACTTCGAAGTACGGACCGATCGAGGTCACGCGGTAGTCGTACCCCGCGATGAACGCCACCGAACTCCCACCCCTGGTCATCGCCAGCCGCAGCCCTTGGTCGCGTACCTCAGCGTCGGCGGCGTCGCGGTCCACCATGAACAGGGCAACGACAACGCTGGTGTCGTAGTAGAGGATGGGGAACTCCGCAGGACCCTCACTGGTCTCAAGGGTCGTGCGCGGAACAGCGAAGAACGGTCCCTTTTCCTTCATCGTGGCCTCCCTGGCTCAGCGGATCGATCGAACCGGTCCTGGATGTCCTCCATCAGGGCCAAGCGGTTGATCTGGTTTGTGCCTTCAAAGATCTGCGTCAGGCGAGCATCCCGCCACACCTTCTCGAGGCTGTTGCCGTGCAACAGGCCGTTCGGACCCAGCAGGTCAAGACACTGGTCGATGACCTGCATGGCGGTATCGGTGGCATGGAACTTGTTCATAGCCGAGACGCCCTGGCTGACCTTCCAGGTCCCCGCGGACTGCCAGACCTGAGCCCGGATGCTGCTTGTGGCGGCTATCGCATCGGCGAGCGCCAACTGGACACTCTGCTGGCCGATGATGGCCCGACCGCCCGTAGTTGTGCGCAAGGCGTAGTCCATCGCGATATCGCACGCCGCCTGGGCGAAACCCACGGCCATCGCTGCCACCGGCAGACGCGAGAGATTCAGGGTTTGCCGATTCAACGCCCAGCCCCCGCGGACCCGTCCCACGACATCGGCGTCGGGGACGAACACGTCCACGAACTCGAGTTCAGCCGCTCCAGAGGCGCGCATGCCCATCTTCAACTCGGTGCGCACCGGACCGAAACCTGCGGCGTCGCGCTCGACGAAGAAGCAGGTCCATGACTCGAAGCCCTCGCCCTCAAGTGCGGCGAACACCGTGTACCCCTGCGCAATATCGCCGCCGCTGATGTACACCTTGCGACCGTTCAGGACCCAACCACCGGGCGCCCTGCGCGCGATGACCCCGGGTTTGGCCAGCGACGCCCCATGGCCCTCCTCAACATCGGAGCCGGCGCCGGGTTCGGTGATGGCGAAGGCGAACACGTACGGATCGCCGGACATGCTGCGACGTATCCCGGGCAGCAGACGACGGGAGATGATGCGCGGGTCGGCGCTGAGAATGAGAGGCGCCTGACCGAGCATGTTGGCCGACAGCAGAAGCATCAGACCACCGTCGACGCGGGCGAATTCCTCGACCTTGAGGCTGGCCGCAAACGGCAGCGGGTGCCGGGCGACCATGGGCGACCCGGAACCGATCGGCTTGGGCAGGATGTCCGAGAGCCACCCACCTCGCCCTGCCGTCTTTAACAGCCGTTCAAGCGGCGGCGGTGTCTGCCCGACCGGCCAGTGGGGCAGACGGTCCATCTCCAGTGCCAGAGGGGTCAACTGCGTGCGCGCGAACGTACGGGCCCGCCGGCGCAATGCCTGCAGACCGCGGGGAAGTCGGCGGGTCTGCGCCTCCCACAGAGTCGCCGACGAATCGGCAAAGATGGCGTGCAGAGTCTTGGGCAGCCCGGCATCGACCGAACGGATGGACAGCGGGTGCCCGACGGGAAGTGCACCGTTCTTGGCCGAAGCAGTATCGCCGCCGGTCGGGTCGTCGAGCTCCGCACAGCGCAAAGTGAGCTCTGGCGGCGATCCGGCCAGCCGCCTAAGCGAGTTCAGGTCGCGTTGGTCGCGCTCCACACCGACATCACGCATGTAACCCAGGCCCCCGAAGACCTGCAGCGCGTCATTGCCGGCAGCGGTCAGCAGCGGGTGGCATTGTGCGCGGGCACGCCAGACAGCAAGCAGCCGCGGCAGCCCGGAATCCATGCCCGCTGCATGGTCCAGCAGCGCCTGCGTGGTGACCACGGCGTTTTCTGCTCGCGAGAGAAGCTGCGCTACCGCGTCATGACGCCCGATCAGCTCGCCCCCCTGCCGCCGGGTCTGCGCGAAAGTGCGAGCCCGAGCGATGCTGCGGCGTGCGGTTGCGGCCGCGATCGTCAATAGCCCCAGCGCGTGGACAGTGAGAGTGTCCACCAGCGGCACCGCAGTCTGAGAGCTGTCGCCTTTGGCGGTGCAAAGCGAGGTCTCCAACTCGTCGAAGCCATGGCTGTCCGGCGCCGGCTGCACCAACAACTCAGCTCGGGCGGTCCGGACCAGTTGAAAGCCCTGGCTGGACCACTGCAACCACCACACGGCATCCCACCGTCCGGGGGCGATCAGCAGCCGCGGGCTTTTCGCAGGCGCGCCCCAGACGTCCTTCAGAAGACTGACGTCGTCGGCGCCGAGATTCCGGCCGGCCAGGACCGCGCCCATCGGTCGCGCTGCAACACCGGGACCGCCCTCCAGCGTGATCACGCTCTGTTGACCGATGACGCCCACCTGGCGGTCAAGCCCACCTGCCACCGCGCGCACATGGGCGGCCAACGCAAGGCCCGGCGAATCCTCGGCCACAACCGCGAGCTGGTCCATTGACAGCCGGCACGAGGCGGGGTCGTGCGGGTCGTCCCACAGACCGAGGCCGGGGTCGCCGTCCCCAGTGAGCAGCCCGAGCTCGCCCATCTGATCAAGCAGGGTGTCCACCGTGCCGACGGGGAGCGGGCTCTCCGGCCGTTCCACCAATGGGCGGACCTGGCCATGCGAGAAGTCACGCACCGCATCGAGCAGTGCATGCAGTTCAACCGCATCGGTCTGCGCCAGAGGACTTCGCTGCTGGTTGGTCCGCATCACCGCTGGTCCTGCCCCTGTCGTCATCTCCACCGCAGATCATGTCACCTATAGAGTCGTTAGGTCGCGGTATTGCGGCAACCGCTGTGCGGGAGGTTCTTGATGAGCGCGATCGTGGTTCTGGGCGGTTGCGGCGGGATCGGAAGCGTCGCATCCCGCGCCCTCGCGGCCGCCGGTGAGGACGTTCTGATCGCCGACCTCGACCTGGGACGTGCGCAGGCGCTCGCCGACGAACTCGACAGTACGTGCCGTCGCGGTCGACGCGACCTCCCGCGAGTCCCTCGCCGGAGCGATGCAAGGCGCGGCCGTGGTGGTCAATTGCATCGGGCCCTTCTACCGGTTCGGGCCGCCCATTCTGGCCGCCGCGATCGAGGCCGGCGTGGACTACGTCGACGTCTGCGACGACCTCGCACCCACCCGGTTGATGCTCGAGATGGACGACGCCGCTCGCGCTGCCGGCGTCACCGCGCTGCTTGGCATGGGCAACTCCCCCGGCATCGCCAACGTGTTCGTTCGACTGTGCGCGGATCAGTTGCTCGACCAAGTCGAGACCGTCGACATCATGCATGTGCATGGCGGCGAACCCGAAGAGGGTGCCGCAGTGCTGAAGCACCGGATCCACGCGATGGTCAATCCGGTACCGCTGTTCGTGGACGGCGCGTTTCTGGAGGTTCGGCAACTCCATCCGGACGGTCAAGCCTTCGTGCGCGAGTTCGACTTCCGTGACGTGGGGACCATGCCGGTCTTCCCTTACCCGCATCCCGAGACCATCACCCTCCCGCGGGCTTTCCCCGGGTTGCGCCGTGCCACGAACCTGGGGGTGATCTTCCCCTTGGCCTACTTCGAGCGCACCCAGGATCTGGTCCGGGCCGGCACCTGCAGTGAGCAGCCGCTGTCGGTGGCAGGCACCGAGGTCGTACCGCTCGACCTCAGCGTGGCACTGCTGCAACAGCAGCGTCCGGGGTTTCTCGAGGCCGCCGGCGTCACTGGGCCGGCCGGGTGCCTGGCAGTTGAGGTGGGCGGGGTCAAGGACGGCGAACAGCACCGCTTCGTCTTCCAACTGTCCTCGCGCGCCGCAGGCGCCGGGGAAGGCACCGGGATCCCCGCGGCAGTCGGAGCGCTGCTCATGAAACGGGGCAAGGTTGCCGGACCTGGTGTGGTGCCGCCAGAAGCGGGCGTGGACCCCGTGGACTTCCTGCCGCTGGCATTCGAGACCATGGCCCGGCTTAACGTCAGCGCAGGCGGGGAGTCCGGGATCGTGCACCTGGAGCATTTCGGTCCGGACGGGTCGCGGGACGTGATCCCGCTAGGACTGTGACTCGCGCCGGCCGACGACGACGCCGCCGCGGATTCGTCCTGGTTAGAGGTTGTGCTGTTGGTTAGCGAATCCACGCGTGTTTTTGCTAACCAACAGCGCAACCTCTAACGGGGGCACTACTGGGCACTCGCGGCCTGCGCCCGCCTCGCGCGCCAACCGGACCACGCCCCCGTGCACCACAATGCCCACACCACGAGCACGGGCTGGAACAACAACCGGAGCGCCCGCGCCGCATCACTGTCCAGACCGAAGGCGTCCGTGCCAGTCAGGAACTGGGAGATGTTGCCGGGGAAGATCACGATGAAGAACCCGGCCAGCAACCAACCAACCGGTTCGCGCCAGCGCGGAACAAACACCAGCGCCGCGGCGAAAGCCAGTTCGATCACCCCCGATACCGCGATCACAAGTTCAGGAGCAGGCATCCAGGTCGGCACTTGTGCCCGGAAGGTGTCGGCCGCAGCGAAGTGGCCCACCCCGGCCACCGCCAGGAATGCCGCAAGCACCCAGCGCGCGACAGCACGCACCCTACTCAGCCACCGTCATAGGTCGGCAGGTTGAGCTTGATCTTCGAGAACCGCACCGATCCACTCTTCGGGAACACGTTGTAGGCGCTGCTCTGTGCCACGATCTGCAGCGTGAGGCGTTGCCCCTTGCGGATGTCGAGACTCACCGCCTCCAGCGGGATCGTGATGGAGCGCCGCTTCCCATCCAGGATCACCGGGACCGGTGTGATCTGGTTGCCGACCACCTTGTCCCGATCAACCAACTGGGCCAGGACCCGTACCTTCTTACTCGGCGAAGTCCCCTTGTACACCAGCCGCAACTTCGGCGTTCCCACAACTACCGCGGCACGTTTCGCACGCACCGTGACATCTACTGCGCGCTTGGCGGACGCCGGGATGGTGGGACGCAGGACCAGGGAGAACGTCGGCGAGACCGATGACGGCAGCTCGCCGGTGTAGGGCCCGGAGCCGCCCTTGTCGCTCAGCTTGAGCCGACCCTTACCTTGCACCTGAAGTTTGCCTGTGGGGACCGGGTACTCGGCTGCGCTGCGGTAACGGCCGCGCTGGTCGACCCACGTGAAGCCGGGGCCTGTGTCCACCGAGGTGTCGCCCTTGAGGTACTTGCTGAGCCACAACCAGGTCTGCTGAACTGGCAGGTTCTGGTCACCGGCCTCGGTCAGGCAGATCCCGTGCCCCCCGCAGAACCACACCATCTTCAGCGGCACCCCGTTGGCCTGAAGTGCCTTGTAGTTGGCGATCGCCTCTGAGGGTGGGAAGAGATTGTCGACCGTGCCCTGCAGGATCAACGTCGGGATCTTGATCTGGGACAGAACCTGGTCGGGTCCGGCAGCCTTCGCGAAGTTGATGACTTCGGGGCTGAATGTCGAACCCTTACGGGACTGGGTACGGCCCTTGAGGATGGACGGGCTGAACGTGTTGCCCGGACGCGTGGCCCCGACCATGAGCGCGTTGACCCAAGAGGTCTTGATCGTGTCGTTCTTGTACAAGCTGGTCTGCAACGAGTTCCACGCGATCACCGGGACGATGACGTCGACGCGTGTGTCGATTCCCGCCGTGGAGAACTGGATCCCGCCACCGTAGGAACCACCGGTCATCCCGACCCGCGGATCACCTGGTGCGTCGAGCTGCGCCTGCGACTGCTCGGCCACCCAGCTGATCAGCGCCGAGACGTCGCGGCCCTCGTAGTCGGGGTTGTTGAGTTGGGCCTGGCCTCCCGACGGAGAGATACCGCGGGGGTTCCAAGTCAGAACGTTGTATCCGGCCTGGCGCAGATCGCCGACACCCGGGATAGACCCGCCGCCCTTGGCATCCGGGTTACTCTGCGCCTGACCACCGAATCCGGGACCCTGCAACACCGTCGGAGCGCTCTGCCCATTGGCCAGCCCGATCGCCGGGAACCAGTAGAAGGTGATGGGTGTCCCGTCGAACGAGGTGATCGTGTTGTAGTCCTGCGCCTGCGCCGGAGTGGACACCAGCACTGCGGTGGCTGCGACAAGCCCACCCGCGACAACCCCCGCGAGTACGCGGGGCATCAATCCTTGAACTGCCATTGACTGGGACCTTCCTCGTCTGTCGCAGCGCTGACCGCGATCACTGTTCCAGAGTCCTTTTGGGTACGACGTCTTGAAGAACGGAATGGATCCCCACAATGCGCTCCGGGGAGTAGCGTTGATGCTATCCCCGCCTGCCGGGAGGCGCAATGGCTCAGCATTCACGCTCCGCTCGCGCGATGGTCGGCATCGTGCTGGCGCTGTGGGGGATCACGATCGCGATCTTCACCTTCACTTTCTTGACCGGCAATGCAGGTCTGCAGATGCGTGTTGCAGGGATGGGCAGCATGGCTCTGTATGCCATCTGCGTGTGGCACTGCGTCGTCGTCCGCGGACCGAGAGCAACGGTCGGCTTCTTCTCCCTGACAGCCGTCCTGGCGTTCGTTGCGGAGTACCTCGGCGACAACTACGGATTGATCTTCGGCGCCTACCACTACACCAGCGGTTTGGGGCCAAGGGTTGGTGGCGTCCCGATACTGATCGTGTTCGTCTGGGGAACGGTTGTCTACAGCGCCTTCGCCATGGTCGACTGGCTCGCCGGCGGTCGGGGCAGGTTGAACCGGTTGCTCGACGCGCTGCTGCTCGGTTTGGCGACCGGGCTGGTCACCGCCGCCTGGGACCTGATGGCCGACCCGTTGTCCGTGTCGGGAGTCTGGAAAGAGGTCCTGGACAGGCAAGCCTGGTGGTGGTGGGTCGACGGCGGCCCATACCTGCCCGACCTGCAGGTATGGCAAGGCGGACAAGGCATCCCGCTGCAGAACTTTGTGGGCTGGGTCCTCGTGCCAGCAGTTATTGTCGCGGCATTCGCGCTCTTGTTCCCGGCTCCGGCCGAGCTCGGAGGCCGGGCGATCACCGCAGTTCCCGTGCTCATCTACGGGTTCCTCTTCATAACCCTGGCCTTCGGCCTGGTCGAGATGGCGTGGTTCGATCCCGGCCTGACCCAGGCCTTGCTGATCGGCACGTTCACGATGGGGCCGATCCTCATGGTCGCGCTGCTGGCGCTCTTCCGCCGGCAACCAAGCCTGCGCGACTAGCCGCCGAGAGTCTTGAACACCTCGTACACCATGAAGGCGGGCCAGAAGATCCCCTGGAAGAAGGCCCACACGTACTCCCAGAATGCGTCCGCCTGCTGGAAGAAGAACACCCAGGCCCCGAAGATCCCTAAACCGTAGATCGCGCCGCCACCAGCGGCCCCTGCGTTGGAATTCTTGCTGCTCATGGCAACTCCCTGTCCACCTCCACCGTACGCCCGTATGTACCGCCTGCGAATCGCCCACGACACCACCTCACCTGAATCTGAAGACGACGCTGCGACAATCACTGAGAGGTGTGACATCTGCTCAGAGATATCCACAGGATCCTTATACATTTCCCCGAGCAGGCCGAAACTAGAAGTGAACGGAAAGGAGGCCCGCCATGGGGATCAGCCCGCAACTAGCCCTTTTCGTCCTCTTCATGTTCGCGGTCGTCCAAGCGACCCGGATCGACGAAGCCCGACAGAAGCGCCAGCACCAGCGCGCGACCACAGCCACGAAGCAAGAAGTTCCTCGCGAGTCCCTTTGAGGCTGCCCCTTCCCTGAAGACCCCATTTTGTATACACTTTGGCTACCTGTATACAAGGAGTCCTCATCATGCCCACCGCTCCCCTGGATCTGTTCGCGATCGACACGTTGCTGTCCGAGGAAGAGATCGCAATGCGCGATGTCGTTCGCAGCTACGTCGACAAGCGGATCAAGCCCGACGTGGGCGACTGGTTCGACACCGGCGCACTGCCCGTCCGGGAGTTGGCCCAGGAACTCGGTGATCTCGGGGTTCTGGGCATGCACCTCGAGGGTTACGGATGCGCCGGGACATCGGCCGTGGCCTACGGCTTGGCTTGCACTGAGCTAGAGGCCGGGGACTCCGGGATCCGGTCTTTGGTCAGCGTGCAGGGGTCACTGGCGATGTTCGCCATCCACCACTTCGGCTCGCAGGAGCAGAAGCAGCGGTGGTTGCCGGAGATGGCCGCGGGCCGCGCCATCGGCTGCTTCGGGCTGACTGAGGCCGACTTCGGCTCCAACCCCAGCGGCATGCGCACCCAGGCCCGTCGTGACGGCGATGACTGGGTCCTCAACGGCTCCAAGATGTGGATCACCAACGGCAACGTGGCCGATGTCGCAGTCGTCTGGGCGCAGACCGACGCGGGGATCCGCGGCTTCGTGGTACCCACCGACACGCCTGGCTTCACCGCCAACGAGATCCACAAGAAGATGTCGCTGCGGGCGTCAGTGACCAGCGAGCTCGTTCTGCAAGACGTTCGACTGCCGGCCAGCGCGATCTTGCCCGAGGCGAAGGGCCTGCGCGGCCCGCTCTCCTGCCTCAACGAGGCACGCTTCGGCATCGCGTTCGGAACAGTGGGCGCCGCCCGCGACTGCCTGGAGACGACCATCGCGTACTCCGTTGATCGTGTGCAGTTCGACAGGCCGATCGCCGGCTACCAGCTCACGCAGAAGAAGCTCGCCGACATGGCGCTCGAACTCGGCAAGGCGATGCTGCTGGCCTTGCACCTTGGGCGACTGAAGGACCAGCACCAGATCAGCTCCGAGCAGGTCAGCCTGGGCAAACTCAACAACGCCCGGGAGGCTCTTAACATCGCGCGGGAGTGCCGCGGCATCCTCGGCGGCAACGGCATCACTTTGGAATACCCCATCATCCGGCACATGAACAACCTGGAGTCCGTGTACACCTACGAGGGGACCAACGAGATGCACACGTTGGTGATCGGTCAAGCACTGACGGGTCTGCCCGCGTTCCGATGACGCACATCGCCGATCGCATCCGCACGGACCTGCTCACCGGCGATCTCGTGTCAGGTCAGAAGATCGTGCAGGAGTCACTGGCCGCGCACTACGGGGTCAGCCGGATCCCTTTGCGCGAGGCCCTCAACGAACTGGCCGCCGAGGGCCTAGTGGTGCACGAGCCCAACCGCGGCTACTTCGTCGCTCGCTTGAGCGCCGCGGACATGCGGGAGGTCTACCGCCTGCGGCAACTGCTGGAGGATGAGGCAATCGCATTGGCCTGCCCGCAACTGAGCGATGCTGACATCGACCGGATCGCGGCATTGGCGCAGGACTGCGAGGCAGCGATGGCCGACGGTGACCTGTCGACCATCGCCGCCACCAATAGGGCCTTCCACTTCGCGGTATTCGACGCGGCCGGGATGCCCCGGCTCAGTCGCCTGCTCGGCAGCCTGTGGGACGCGACCCAGGCGTATAGACGCCTGTACTTCCTGCAGGAGGCCAACCACACCCACATCGGCCGGGAGCACCAGGAGTTGGTGTCCGCACTACGCCGCCGTGACGTGCGGGCAGCAGTGGCCGCGCAGGCCGAACACCGTGAACGGTCACTGGCGCAAGTCGGCGTACGGCTGGCCGGCTAGCGATGCCTGCCGCTCGTCTGCTCACACCTGCCGTTCGTCCACCCCGGCGTCGCACGTGGTTCCAACTCCTGGGATCACCCACCAAACTGATCGCATGGGTGACTACCGGAGCACATATGAAAGAAGCCTTGCCGACCCCGATGCCTTCTGGGCCCAGGCGGCCGAGGAGATCACCTGGTCACACAAACCGACTGTGATCCTGGATCGGACCCATGAGCCGCTGTACCGATGGTTCTCCGACGGCACACTGAACACCTGCTACAACGCGGTCGACCGCCATGTCGAGGCGGGACGCGGAGAACAGCCCGCGATCCACTACGTCAGCCCGGTTACGCAGACCGACCGGACCTTGACCTACTCGCAGTTGCAGGACGAGGTTGCCCGGTTCGCTGGCGTATTGGCCGGCCTCGGAGTCGTGGCTGGGGATCGTGTGGTGCTGTCGATGCCGATGATTCCGCAGGCCGTCGTCGCCATGCTGGCCTGCGCCCGTCTGGGTGCTGTGCATTCAGTGGTCTTCGGTGGGTTCGCAGCCCATGAACTCGCCGCCCGCATCGACGACGCCGAACCGAAGGTGATCTTGTCGGCCTCGTGCGGCATCGAGCCGTCGCGGATCGTGCCCTACAAGCCCCTATTGGACGAAGCTCTCGAACTGTCCAGCCACTCCCCGGAGGCCTGCGTGATCCTGCAGCGCCCGCAACTACTGGCGCAGATGGGCGAGAAGGACCACAACTGGGACGGCTTGCTCGCAGCCGCGCAGCCGGTCGGGTGCACAACCGTCGCCGCAACAGATCCGCTCTACATCCTCTACACCTCCGGGACGACCGGGAAACCCAAAGGCGTGGTGCGCGACAACGGCGGACACGCAGTCGCGCTGTCCTGGTCGATGGCCAACATCTACGACATCGGCCCGGGTGACACGTGGTGGGCGGCCTCGGACGTGGGCTGGGTCGTCGGGCACTCCTACATCGTTTACGCACCTCTGCTCGTCGGCGCCACGACGGTGCTCTACGAAGGCAAGCCTGTGGGTACCCCCGATGCGGGCGCGTTCTGGAAGGTGATCGCCCAACACGGGGTGAAGGCGCTGTTCACCGCGCCCACCGCCATCCGTGCCATCCGCAAGGAGGACCCGCAAGGGTCACTCATCGCCGACCACGAAACCAGCAGTCTGCGCGCGCTCTTCCTGGCCGGCGAACGACTCGACCCCGACACCTATCACTGGGCCACCGAAGCACTCGGCGTGCCCGTGGTCGACAACTGGTGGCAGACCGAGACGGGCTGGCCGATCGCGGCCAACCCTCGGGGACTGCAGCCATTGCCGCTCAAGGAGGGATCGCCGTCGGTTCCGGTGCCGGGCTACGACGTGCAGGTGCTCGACGGCGAGGGGCACCCCGTCCCGGCAGGCACGGAAGGCAACATCGTCATCAAACTCCCACTGCCCCCCGGAACGCTGCCGACTCTATGGAACGCCGACACCCGGTATGTCAACGGATACCTGTCAGCCTTTCCCGGTTACTACACGACCGGCGATGGCGGCTACATCGACGACGATGGCTACCTCTACGTGCTCGGCCGCACCGACGATGTGATCAACGTTGCCGGCCACCGCCTGTCTACCGGCGTCATCGAAGCCGCGATCGCCACCCACCCCGCCGTCGCCGAGTGCGCCGTGATCGGTGTGCACGACGCCATGAAAGGTCAGATCCCGCGCGCGTTCGTCGTGCTCAAGTCCGGGGTAGACGCCGACCCCGGCGCGTTGTCCCGCGAAGTGGTGGCAACTGTCCGCGACCAGGTCGGGCCGGTTGCGGCGCTCAAGGAGGTCGTCATCGTGCCGGGCCTGCCCAAGACCCGGTCCGGCAAGATCCTGCGCCGCACCATGCGCGGCATCGCTGACGGCCGCGACGAGCCAGTTCCGTCGACGATCGAAGATATCCACGTACTCGAGGACATCACGCCATTCCTGAAAGGATGATTCGGTCGACACCGCGTCCGGCCAGCGCCTACGTTGGTCGAATGAGTACCACGTCGAAACTTGTCTGCACGTTGTCCGCGGCTGCCTTGGTAGGTGCTGGGGTGATCGCATCTCCGGCAACCGCGGCAGCACCGAGCAAGCCACTACCGGACTCCGCGATGAAGGTCATGACCCTCAACCTCTACCTCGGAGGTTCTTTGGGCGACGCGATCACCGCGGCCACGAAGGGCATCATCGAGTTCCTGCCCGCAGCTGCGAAGGTCTACGACACAGCCGTCAAGACCGACTTCCCGCTGCGAGCACAGTGGATCGCCAAGACCATCAAGAAGCAGGACCCCGACGTCATCACACTCAACGAGGTGACCGAGTGGCTCGCGAGCAGCAGCACGGGCGTCGCGCTGCCGAGTTACGAGTTCCTCAGCATCCTGAAGGACGCCCTGATGGCCGAAGGTCTGTCCTTCGAGGTGGCCAGCATCAGCGACAACGCCGACATCGGCTACTCCCCCACCTTGGGCATCCCGTACTACAAGCCGAGCCTTCCCGGGTGCGACAAGATCCTGCCCCTCGAGGATGCCTTCCGTTGCCAGGTGCGGCTCAAGGACCGCGACGTGATCATGTACAACACAGCGAGCACGGACCTGACCTTCAGCGGCACGGCGGACCACGGCAACTTCCAGAAGCAGACCACCTTCACCGTGGCCGACGCGAAGTTGTCCTTCGAACGTGGATGGGCCTCAGCGGCCTTCGTCTGGCGGGGCAAGCCCGTCAGCGTGGTCACCTCCCACCTCGAGGTCGAGTCCCAGGACAAGAAGGGCAAGAAGGGCGCTTACGGGCCCCGCAACTGGCCCTCGAAGGTGCAGGTCGCACAGGGCAAGGAACTTCTTGCCATCTCCAAGCAGAAGGCCAGCCAGACTCAAGGCCGCGTCATCCTCGCCGGCGACCTGAACAGCGACGCGAACGGCTACTACAGCCCGACCTACCGCAACCTGACCCGCAAGTACTTCAAGGACTCCTGGAAACAGGCCGGAGGCAAGTTCGGCAAGGCCGTGGGCGCGACCTGCTGCCAGACCGGCACCCTGAAGAGCAGTAAGCGTCTGGACTCCGGCGACCCAGTGATCCCCACGCGCATCGATCTGGTCCTGACCCGCAAGGCAAAGGCGGTCTGGACGAAGATCGATGGCACCAAGCTGATGCAGAAGAAGCAGCCGAAGTGGCAGTCGGACCACTACTTCTACGCCGCTGCGGTCAACCTGAAGTAGGCAGCAGCGAAACAATCAACCGGGACAAAACACGACATTTGTCGTTCGAGTCACAGGTGAACCGAACATGAATCGGTGGTGAACGCTACTCTTCCCCCGTGGCGGCAGACTCAGAGCTCATCGCGGAGACCAAGAGTTCCATCTTCGCGACGAGGAACGTCATCGCAGGCATCTCGGTGGGCGCCTACCTGATCCCACAGGCGATGGCCTACGGCTCGCTGGCCGGCGTCACGCCATCGGCAAGCCTCACGATCTCGATCGTGCCGCTGGTGGTCTACATGCTTCTGGGCCGCAACCCCTACATGTCGCTGGGTCCGGAGTCGACCGTGGCGCTGATGGCCGCCGCGGCGGTCGGACCAGTCGCAGCAGCGAACAACATCCCCTGGACCAGTGCGCTGGCCATCACGACAACCCTTGTCGGCGTGATCCTTGGGATCGGCTGGCTCTTGCGGGCGTCCTTCCTCGCGGATCTGCTGTCGAACCCGATTCTGATCGGATACCTCACAGGCGTCGCGGTGTTGATGATCATGTCGCAGTTGTCCAAGATCCTTGGCTACGACGTCGATGGCGACTCGCTTGGCGGCCTGTTTGCGACGGACTGGCAGATGCCGAACTGGCAAACGGTAGCCGTGGCAGCAGTGGTGGTCGCGGTGGCGTTCGGCTGTCGTGCGATCTCCCCCCGCATACCGGGACCGCTTTTCGGGCTGATCGCAGCCACCATCGTCGGGGTCTTCATGGACATCCCCAATGTTGGTCCCGTCAGCCTCTCCATGCCTGAGATCGGGCTGTCGGGGCAATCGCTGGATGTCGTGGCCGCGCTGGCGCTGCCCGCCTTGAGTATCGCCGTGGTGGCCTTCACCGACGTGATGGTGACCTCCCGTGCCTTCGCCGGTGATGCCCAGCCGGACGCTCGTCGCGAGATGAAGGCGTTGGCCGGCACCCAACTGGCCAGCGGGCTTGCCGGTGGCTATCCGATGTCGGCGTCCTCGTCACGAACGGCTCTGGCCTACGCCTCCGGCTCAACCACCCGGTTCTACTCGATTTTCGTGATCGCGGTGATTCTGGCCGGGCCGCTTGCTGATCCCCGGGGTCATCGGTGCGGTTCCCAACGCCGCCCTCGCCGGCGTTATCGTGTACGCGGCCCTGACGTTGATAGACATCGGTGCCTGGAGCGCACTGGCCCACTTCCGCCTGGCAGAGGTCTCCATCGCTGCTGCCTGCGCGATCAGCGTGGTGGTCTTCGGGATTCTCCCCGGTGTACTCATCTCCATCGTGCTGTCCATTGTTGAGTTCATCGCCCGGCTGGCCCGGCCGCACGACGGGGTACTCGGATTCGTAGAGAATCTGCCCGGAATGCACGACGTCGACGACTACGACAGCCCCTCGACGATCCCGGGCCTGGTGGTGTTCCGGTACGACGCTCCCCTGTTCTTCATGAACGCTTACGACTTCTTCTACAAGGTCAACGATGCAGTCGAGCCCGACACTGAAGTGATCATCCTCAATATGGAAGCAAACGTGGAACTGGACACCACTGCTCTGAACGTTCTGGCGGATCTGCACAACTCATTGGACGACCGGGGCATCGAACTCTGGCTGGCACGGGTCAAGAACGACGTCCTCATCCCGATGCAGGACCACGGAGTAGCCGAACTCATCGGCGAGAACCACATGTACCCAACGCTGCCGACCGCGGTTGAGGCCTACCGCAGCCTTCACGCCGACTGAACTCAGACCCGCGCCACCCGAGCCAGGAAGGTCCGGGTCTGTTCGCATGACGGCTGACCGAACAGCTGCGCGGGCGGGGCCTGCTCCAGCACCCGGCCGTCATGAAGGAAACAGACCTGATCCGCGACCTCCTGAGCGAAGGCCATTTCGTGAGTGGCCATCACGATGGTCATTCCCTCGGCCTTCAACTCACGGATGACGTCGAGTACCTCACCTACGAGTAGCGGGTCAAGAGCCGACGTGACCTCGTCGAAGAGCATGACCTCGGGTTTCATCGCAAGAGCCCGCACGATCGCCACCCGTTGTTGCTGGCCGCCTGAGAGCCGGTCGGGGTAATCGTCGGCCTTGCCGGCCAGACCGAACCTGCCGAGCAGTTCGCGCGCCTGCTCCTCTGCGGCCGCACGCGGCAGTCTCAGAACCTTGCGAGGCCCAAGGGTCACGTTGTCGAGCACGGACATGTGGGGAAACAGGTTGAACTGCTGAAAGACGATACCCACCCTGCGCCGCACCTGGTCGAGATCCACGCGGGGGGCTGTGACCTCGATCTGGTCAACCGAGATCTCCCCTGCGTCCACGGTCTCAAGGCCGTTGATGCAACGCAGCAACGTCGACTTGCCCGAGCCGGAGGCTCCGATCAGCACGACCACTTCATGTGAGTCCACCACGAGATCCAGGCCGCGCAACACACACAGGTCACCGAACGACTTGTGCACGCCGGACACTTCGACAAGGCTCACAGCGCACCTGCCATCCGGCGTCGGATGTCACGGCGCTGCAGCCAGTCCGTGAACCTGGTGAGCGGCAAGGTGATGGCCACGAACATCAGTGCGGCCACGACGTACGCGGTGTAGTTGAAGTTCGATGACGCGCTGATCTGCGCGGCGCGCAGCACCTCGATCGGACCGAGCAGCGAGACTAGTGCCGTCTCCTTCTGCAGGGCGATGAAGTCGTTGAGCAACGGCGGCGTGACGCGGCGCACCGCTTGGGGAAGGACGACGTAGCGGGTGGTCTGCAGCGACGACAGTCCCAGCGATCGAGCGGCCGCGCGCTGCGACGGGTGGATGGATTCGATGCCAGCCCGGTAGACCTCTGCCACATATGCCGTGTAGCTCAAGATGAGGGCCACAGTCCCCCAAACCACCGGGGAGTTGGTCAGGCCCTTGAGTTGAAGGGCGGGGACCCCGAACCCGAGCAGCAGGATCACCAGGATCGTGGGCACACCGCGGAAGAAGTCGACGTAGGCCGTGGCGATGATCCGCAGCGGCAGCGCAGCAGGGGCCCGCAGGCCACGTCCGAGGGCAATGAGCAGGGCAAGGATCAGGATGAAGAATTCGGCGACCAAGAAGATCTTGATGTTGAGAACGAAGGCACTGATCAGGGTCGGCCAGGCCGCGACGGCTTCATCCCAGTTGAAGAACGTCTCCTGGACCTTCGGCCACCCAGGCGAAGACGTAATGAGGTAGCCCAGAATCGCAAACACCAGAACCGTCGAGACGCTGGCGATAAGAGCATCCCGTCGGGACCTCGATCTCGAACGGGCTCGTCTGGCCGGATCGACGTAGGGCAAGTCGGGCGCCTCCAAGGGCGCTTCGGCGGGTGTGGTCATCTGCTACTCGGTGAAGTAAGGGGCATCCTTACCCACGAGCCACTCATCCTGGATCGCCTGGAGTTCCCCGGACTCATCCAGTGAGGTGATCGCCTGGTTGATGCACGGGACGAGCGGGCTGCCCTTGGCCATCAACAGACCGAACTGTTCGCCGCCGTCCTGAGCCGGGAACTGACCGACGATCTTGGCATTGTCGAACTCGGCAGCCGTCACGTAGTAAGCAGTCGGAAGGTCGACCACGATCCCATCGATCTGGCCGGCCTCCAGCGCGCTCTTGGCGTCGTTGGTGTCGTTGTAGACCATCGGCTGCTGGGTCGGCTGGATCTGGTCGTTGATGAAGTCGAGGCTGGTCGTGCCGACCTGTGCGCCGAGCTTGGCGTCCTGCAGTTCGGCAAGGGTGGTCGCGTCGGCGATCGGTGAGTCCTCCAGCGCCACCACGGCCTGATTTACCGTGTAGTACCCCTCGGAGAAGTCCACCGCCTTCTGGCGCTTCGGCGTGATCGAGATCTGATTGATGTCGAAGTCGAAGTCCTTGGCCCCCGGCGCGTAGGACTTGTTGAAGGGAACGGTCACCCATGTGACCTGCTCCTGGGTGAATCCGAGGTTCTCCGCCACGGCGTAGGCCACGGCGGACTCGAAGCCCTTGCCATTGCTCGGGTCGTCGTCCTCGAAGTAGGGCGGGTAGGCCGGGGTATCGGTGCCGATCGTCAGCGTCCCCGGGGTCAGGGTCTGTAGAGCCTCGGGCGAGCAGTCAAGGTCGGCCGCCGGACTGGCCGACGGGCTGGAGGTCGCGGTGTCGGCCTCGCTGGCACAGCCGCAGAGCACAAGGGCTGCCACTGCGGCCACGGGCAGGAACAGGGAACGGCGCATGAGGATTCCTATCGACTTCGGTGAGACCATCGTGCCGCATGCCTCCCGCTGGTGGCACAAGCCCCGCTGCTTTGCGCCTAGTCGGCGACAATCACGGCGTCGCGGCCGGCGGCTTTGGCCCGATAGAGGGACTCGTCGGCCCGGTCCAATGCACTGGCGGCCTCCTCGCTCCTGGCGACAAGAGCAGCCCCGAAACTGGCCGACACCGGGATCCGCCGGCCGTGGACGACGACAGATCCAGCAACGCTCACGCGCAGCTTCTCAGCCACGGCGCGCAGATCCTCCCGCGACGTGATCCGATCGAGCAGCACAACGAACTCGTCTCCCCCGATTCGTCCCACATCGTCGTAACTGCGGATGGCGAGCGCGAGCCGCTCGGCGACCGCCGTCAGCACTGCGTCGCCTGCTGCGTGACCATAGGTGTCGTTGATCGCCTTCAGCCCGTCGACGTCACAGAAGACAATGCCCATGCTCACCTCCGATGCGTCTGCCATCGTCGCGAACCGGTCCAGGACCTGGCGCCGGTTCGCGACGCCGGTCAGGCCGTCGTGAGTGGCCAGATGAGCAAGCTCATCACGAAGTCGCCGGCTGCCGGTCACATCTGCGAGCAGATGGACCTGGTAGTCACCAATGTCGCCGCCGGGTGGGACCCGGTTCACAGCGTGGGAGACCCATCGCGAGCCGGTGTCGGTGGAGATCTGGTGTTCGTGACGCAGGTCCGGCGTGCACGGGTCGCTACTGGCGGCTCGCAGGACCACCTGGATGTTGGTCCCGGTCAGCGCCGGCTCGGCGCGACCCAGCAGTCGACAGAACTCCTGGTTGACGTCGATGAGGAAGTCGTCAGCATCGGTGATGGCCAACCCGGCCGGCGCCGCGTCCACAGCCAGTCGCAGGCGGGCCTGCAATTGGGCCAGTGCGTCCTGGGCGACGACCTCAGCGGAGATGTCCCGAAGTCCGATGATTGCCCCGGTGAAGCGGCCATCGGGGTCGGTGACTGGTCTGGCCAGTACCGACATCCACGCAGGAACCCCTGCCGCTGTCCGGTACGGCATGCGCTGGTTGTCAACGGAGTAGCCCTCGACGAGTCGGGCCAAACTGCTCGGTTCGGAGTCCTGTTCGAACAGGTCTGCCACGGACCGACCTATCAGAGTCTCCGGTCTCCAGCCCAAGACGTTCTGGACCGATGGCGACACCCACAGGATCGCGAACTCATGGTCGAGTTCGAACACGACGTCTGTGGCATTCTCGGCCAACAGCCGGAACCGTCTGACCGTTCGTTCGAGGGCGTCGGCATACTCGACCTCGGCGCTCACATCGATCATTTGCGCCACAAAGTGGTCGATCGCCGCCTCTTTGGTACGAGCGACTCCCACCGCCAGATCAATCCATAGCGTGGTGCCCGAGGACGTGACATACCGCTTGCGCAGGCTCACGTGACTCGTTTCCCCACCGATCAGTCGCTGAAGCAGAGCCGCGCTGGCGTCCTGATCGTCAGGGTGTGTGATGTCCTGGAAGGACATCCCCACCATCTGATCCTGGGGATAACCGACCATCTCGGCCAGCGCAGGATTGACCGACTCGAACACACCTTGCGGGCTGACGATGGCCACTCCGATTGCCGCTGCGTCCATGGACAGTTGCAGGCGCGCCGCCCTGAGTCGTTCCTGCTCGGCGAGCTCCTGTTCGGCCAGCAGAGCGGTGATGTCTTTGAGCCCGACCAGCAGCCCGCCGGTCGGTTCTCCTTCGGTGTCCACATCACGTGCCACTGTGGCCGACATCGCGATCGTCTCACCGGTCTTCGTGCGCAGCAAGAAGACCTCGTCGGGGTTCGGAACCGGATCGGTGTCGTTGGCGTAGAAGGCCGCCCGTTCCGTGCGCCTGCGGGCCTCAACCTCTTCGGACTCCGCACTCAGGTCCAGAATCGTTCGACCGACAAGTTCGGCCGGGGTCCAACCCAGGACTCTCTGCGCGCTTGGCGAGACCCAGGTCATCACCCCGGAGGAATCCGTGCGGTAGGCCATGTCAGTGGTGGCGTCGGCCAATGCCCGGAAGTTGCGCTCCGCCGTGCGCAACTCATCAAGCATGATTTCCCTGTCTGTGACGTCCCGCCATGTGTAGATGAGGTCATCCCCCGACGGGACTCCCCGGATGTCGAAGTGCCGCTCCTGTCCGCCGTGCAACTCCACCTTGTAGACGAAATCGTCGAGAACCAGCGGCTCCCCCGTCTCGATCACCTTCCGGTACTTGTCCATGAGGCCACTGCTGGCATGCCCGGGAAGAAGGCCCAGCAACCTGCTTCCGATCAGTTCGTCATAGGACCGACCGTTGTACACGCACGCCGCGGCGTTGGCATCTGTGTACTCAAAATCGACGATCTCACCGCGTTCATCGCGCATCGCCGTCAGCACGACGTGCGGATCCAGCAAACTGTCGAGCGTTGCGCGCAGCCGGTCTGCAGTGTCCCCTGGATGTGTCATCGACCGAGCCGCCTCCGCGCAGTCGTCGCTACTCGGTGACTGTGATCTTGTACTCGAGGGCGTCCTCGCCCTTGGTGTCGACAAGGGTCACAGTGGCCTCGCCGACCTTCAGCGCCTCCGCGCCGGGGTTGAACGTCGCCCCGTCGCGTTCGCCTCCTTGAACCACCGCGACGATCGACTCGTCGCTGCTGCCGATGTTCCACTGCCCCGGATCGGCTCCCACGTTGAACACGATCGAGCGCCCTACAGTCGCCTCCACCTCGGTCTGGCCGGCCTCGACCATGATGGGCCCGATCATGCCCGGGTCTGAGCTTGTGGCCGCAGCCGAACTCACTGGAGGGCTCGGCGTGCTCGACTCCGAGGATGAGCACCCGGCCAGGAGAAGGGCGGCTGCGGCTGGAATCACGAAGAAAGTCGCTCTCATACCTGGGACGGTATCGTTTCGGCGCGCCCCGAACGCGCCCGCCGCGACGACGCACCGCAGACCTGCGCTGGCGGCTACTTTCCGTGATCGCCCCCGGTGACTACGGCCCAGTTGAACTTGGCCGATCCCAGGGCACTCATCAGGTTCAACCACATCGGGAGCATCATCTCGACCCCCCGGGCCGTCGCGATACCACCCAGATCGATGATCTGCTCCCAGCCGAAGCCCTCAAGCAGTTCTCGTACCTGCTGCTTGGCCTGCGGGTGATCACCGGAGAGGAACAGCGCAGTGGACCCGGCGAGCAGGGACGGGTCAACCATCACCTCCGCGGTGAGCGTGTTGAGCGTCTTGACTACGTGGGCTGCTGGGAATGCCCGCTGGATCTGCTCGCCCAGGGAGTCAGTGTCTTTGACGAACAGAGACGGCGGGAAGCCATGGGAGAAGTCCAAGGGGTTCGACACATCGATGAGCGTCTTGCCTGCCAGGTTGGCTGCACCGGCGGCCTCAAGCGCGGCCATCGAAGCCGCGCCGCTGACAGCGTTGACCACCAACTGCGCACCTTCAGCGGCCTGGGAGTAGGGCAGCAGGGTCAGGCTGGCAACATCACCCTCGCTGCGATTGCGGGTGGCGGCCACATCCCGGGTTCCGACGCTCACGTCATGACCCAGACCCACAAGGGCCAATGCCAACGTGCGTCCGACCGTGCCAGTGCCCAGAACCGCGATCCTCATGCCGCGATCCTCCCCCGCCGAGGCTCGTTAGTCCAGCACGCCTCAGATACCCGCAGGCGCCGGAGGGAGGTCTTCGTAGTTGGCCGGGCGCTTCTGCGCCTTGGCACCAAAGGACTCCATCATGTCCGCCGGCTGGAAAGCGCCGGTCTGCCACAGCGAAATCTGGTGCAGGGCGTCGGGCACGCCGTGATCGCGGGCGTAGACGAGAGCCTCCTTGGCCCCCCACAGCGTCAGCGGGCTCTTGGTCGCGATCTCCGCGGCGATCTCCAGCACCCCGGCCACCAGCGCGTCGTGGTCCTCGAACACCTCGTTGACCAAACCCACCTCTGCGGCGCGTGCGGCACTCATCCGCCGGCCGGTGTAGACCAGTTCCCGGGCCACCCCGTCCGGAATCAACTTGGGCAGCCGCTGCAGGGTGCCGACATCGGCGGTCATCCCGATGTTCGTCTCCTGCACCTGGAAGTAGGCGTCGGCCGTGGCGTAGCGCATGTCCGCCGCGCACACCATGTCGACGGCCCCGCCGATGCAGCCGCCCTGAATGGCCACGAGCACCGGAACCCGCGCCTGCTCCAAGGCAGTGAAACTCTGCTGAAGCCGCTTGACCAGGAGCATGAACGTGGCGTTGCGCCGACCCGGTTCTCCGTCCATCGACAAGCCGCTGCTGGTGAAGACCGACAGATCCATACCCGCGCTGAAGTGCTTGCCCGTTGAACTGATGACGATGGCGCGCACCTCGCCGGAATCGCTGAGTTCCCCGATCAGCCGGGGCAGCTCCGCCCAGAAGGCGGGGACCATCGTGTTGAGGGCATCGGGACGGTTCAGCCTGACGTGGGCAACCTTGTCCGCGACCAGTACATCGAAACAACTCAGTTCCATGGCATTACCTCCTGCTGTGAGGATGGCATGCAGTCATTCCGGGCCGCAGGGACCCCCACACGACTAGTCTGGCCGGGTGCCCGCAACCGCCGGCCCATCATGACCGGTTTCCTGTACCGACTCGGCCGCCGAAGCGCTGAGCGCGGCTGGCGGGTGATCGGCATCTGGTTGGCCGTGGCCCTGGTCGTCATGGGGGCCAACCGCATTTTCGGGGGTGACTCCACCGACTCATTCATCCTCAAAGGGACCGACTCCTCAGCGGCCCAGGACCTGCTGAACAGGGCCTTCCCCGGGTCCTCGGCGGAGGCCACGCCGATCGTCCTGAATGATCCCGATGTCGATCTCGGTACCGGTGCGGGCGAACAGTTGGTCGCGGACGTCGCTGACCAGGTCGCGGCACTTCCCCAAATCTCCAGTGTGACCGCACCCAGCGATCGCGCCGACCTGCTCAGCGACGATGGCCACACGGCCATCATCTCGGTGGTCGTCAACGAGCGTTACGCCACCGACGTCGGGGTGGCACAAGAGTTGCTGTCCACCGCGCAGGCGGCCGCAGGTGATGTCGATGTGGCGCTCGGCGGGTTCCTGGCCCGGCAGTTGGCACAACCGGAAACCCACCAGAGTGAGGCACTTGGCCTCATCTCCGCGGTCTTGATCCTCTTCCTGACACTGCGGCGCTGGGGGGCGACCTTCGTGCCGCTGGTGAGCGCGATGTTCGCAGTGGGCCTGGGACTTGCTCTCGTGGGTCTACTCAGCGGACTCGTCTTCATCCCCGACGTCGCCCCGACGCTGGGCACCATGCTCGGTCTGGGAGTGGGGATCGACTATGCCCTTTTCCTGCTCATACGCCACAGAACCCTGCTCAACCAGGGCTATGACGTCCCCGATGCGGTCGGGCGCACCGCCGGTACGGCTGGGGCAGGCATGGTGTTCGCCGGCAGCACGCTCATCGCCGCGGTGTGCGGGTTGGTGCTGACCGGGATCTCCTTCCTGGCCTGGTTGGGCTATGCGGCGGCCATCGTGGTGGCGATCGCGGTGCTCGCCTCGGTCACGCTGGTCCCGGCGATCCTGGGGGTCATGAAACACCGGGTCATGCCCAAGAAGGGCTTGAAGGCGCAGACCGACGAGGACCTCGATCACACCGGCTGGGGTCGCCTCGCCGACGCGGTAACCACCAAACCCTGGCGCTACGCGATTGGATCGACGGTCGTACTGCTCGCGATGGCCGCTCCCACATTGACGCTGACCCTGGGGCACAGCGATGCCGGCATCCTGCCCGAGTCGACTTCCGCGAGACAGGCGTTCGATCTGATCGAACAAGGTTTCGGACCAGGCCAGAACGGCCCCTTCGCGGTAGTCACCCAGATGCACGCAATCGCCGAGGCGCCCGAAGACGCGGAGACCCAGAACGGGACCGATCCGCGTATCCAGGACCCGCGTCTGCAGGACCTTCAGCAGCAGCTGGCTGCCGCACCGGGGGTGGCGTCGGCCGATGAGCCGATCGTGAGCCCCGACGGCGGGGTTGCCGTGGTGCGGGTCGTGCCCGAATGGGGACCGGCCGACCCGCTCACCGAGGACCTGGTGCACCAACTGCGCGACGACGTCCTTCCGAACGCCGTTCCCGGTGGCAGTTCGCACCTAGGTGGCGTCACCGCTGCCACCACGGACTTCTCGGAGATCATCGCGTCTCGCACGCCGTACTTCATCGCAGGGGTCGTCACCTTGTCCTTCCTGCTGCTGATGCTGGCCTACCGGTCCCTGCTCATCCCGTTCAAAGCCGCCTGTATGAACCTCATCTCGATCGCCGCCGCGTACGGGGTGGTAACGGTGATCTTCCAATGGGGCTGGGGTGCCCAGTTGATCGGCTTGGAGGGACCCGTCCCGATCGAGTCCTATGTGCCGATGATGATGTTCGCAGTGCTGTTCGGCCTGTCCATGGACTACGAGGTCTTCTTGCTCACAGCGTTTCGCGAGCACTGGGAACGCACCGGTGACATGACCGTGGCCGTGCGCCGTGGGCTCGCCGACACCGGCCGGCTCGTGACCGCTGCGGCATTGATCATGGTCGTTGTCTTCGCGAGCTTCATCCTCTCCGACAACGCGATCGTGAAGATGTTCGGCGTGGGCCTGTCCACCGCAGTGGCCGTGGACGCGACGATCGTGCGTTGCCTGCTCGTGCCGGCGATCATGGTCCTCGCGCAGAAGGGCACATGGTGGCTGCCCGACTGGCTCGACCGGCTGCTGCCGACCTTGCACGTGGAGGGTGACCCGAGGGCGCTGGATGCTGCGGCAGCCAGCCGGACCCGGCCGCGATCCAGTCGCACGCCACTGGCTCTCTACCGGCCGGCTCCGGTGATCGGGGCGGTGCTGGGAGTGACTGTCTCCTGGGTGCTGACCTCGCGACTGGACTTCATCCCCGAAGTCACGTCGACCTCGGTGGCAATGAGCGCGGTGCTCGGTGCGGTGCTCGGCCTCCTGCCCCGATCCGTGGGTGGAGGCCGCGGTACTTACATGATCCGGGCGGCAAGTTACGCCCTCGGCGTCCTCCTGGCGCTGATCGTCGTCTCGATACTCGAAGCGCTCGTGCCACCGGCCCAGGCCCTCAGCGCCCCGGTGACAGCGTGGGCGATCGTCGGCACCGCACTGCTCGCCGTGCTGGTCGTCGGGCGCAGTGTCGCGCTACCCATGGTTCTGGGAGCGGTGGCGATGGCCGTGAGCTACTTGCTGACCGGCCCTGGATCGGGTCTGGACTCGCTGTTCGGCGCGAGCTTGCTGCCCGCATTGGTCACCATCCTGGTGATCAGCGTGTTCGACAACCTTTTCCCGGACCGACCCGCCACGATGGAAGAACCCGAAGAAGCCGAGCCGATCCGAGTCGGGAGTCCATGATGCGCCTGAAACCGCTGATGGCATCTGCCGTCGGTGGTGTGCTCATCTCGGCCTCATTCCCGGTTCAAGCGGCATCGCCTGAGCCGCCGCTGGTGAACGAGGAACTCGTGGTGGCCGATGTGGACGCCTCGGGCCTGCCAGTGGATGCCACCCTCTACAGCCGCGTCGTGGCCCGGAACTACCCCAAAGGGCTGGTGCGGGACCCGTCTTCAACCAAAGACCTCGTCTATATGGACCGCCGCGGAGCGCCCGCGGTCGAGGGTCAGGACGCGGTCATCGAGATCGGGGGCGCCGGTCAGACGACAGTCACGACGCGGGCGAGCTTCGACAAACCGCTACCGGTGGCACTGCATGCCGAGTACCGGCAGGGACCGACCGTGCTGGCGCCGGACAGCGTCGAGCAGGCCAGCGGAGAGATGACCGTCGTCTACACGGTCACCAACACCACAGCTGAGCAGACGACCATCCGATACCGCGACGCCTCGGGCAAGTGGACCGTCGAGAAGCAGCCGGTGTTCGCCCCGTTCGTCGCAACGCTGGTGGCCACCCTGCCGGAGGGTTTGACACTTGAGCAGGCGCCCCGGGCAATCCGCAACACCACCAGCGACGGCCGCACGCAGTTGCAGTGGAACCTGGTGCTCTACCCGCCGATGGGCAACTACCAGCAAGAAGCGCGAATGGTTGTCTCCGGCGACCCACTGGCCATCCCGGGGCTCACCGTCCAGGTGCTGCCTGTCAAGTCGTCGCAGGACCCCACCCTGGGGTTCAGTTCCGATCTTCTGGCCTCCAGTGTTGAAGGCAACGAGGTTCTGGCCGAAGGCCTGGTCCAGCTCGACGAGTCGGCGACGACGCTCGCGTCGGGGGCGGCAGACCTGGGCCGGGGTCTGCTGGAACTCGGCGAGGGAACCTCCGAACTCAGCAACGGGGTCAACGGAAAACTCGTGCCAGGCTCGCGCCAACTCGCCCAGGGCGCTGACAAGCTCGCCGACGGCCAGGGAGAACTGGCAGGCGGCGCCAACAAACTCGCCAAGGGTCAACGCAAGGCAGCAAAGGGCACAAAGTCGGCCTACGACGGGGCGAAGTCCCTGGAGGATGGCGCCGAGAAACTCGGGGAGGGGCTGCTGAGCCTGTACGACGGGATCCAGGAACTACTCAAGCCCGATGCCCTGCCCAAGGCCCGCGACAGTTCCGATCAACTGGCCCAGGCGGTGCTGCGACTGCACGACGTGATCGGCTCCCCCTCGGATCCTGACATCGGATTCCCGCCGACCCAGGCCAGTACCCTGATCCAAGCCGTAAGGGCGCTGCAGAAGACAGCCGGCCTGACTTCGGCCGGGGCAGTTGTGATCAAGAACGATCTCAAGGACATCGCGACCAAACTGGCGTCCCTGGCCGCGGACAGTGGGCAGGCAGCAGTGGCCGCAGGAAGTGCCGAGTCCCAGGCCGGACTGGTCTATCAGCAGGCATGCGTGGATGCGGTGATCCTCAATCCCGTCCAGTGCGCGACCTTGCAGCAGGCCGTCACCGACGCGGGCACGGCGGCGCCAGAAGTCCACGGATGTCAGTGTGGGCCTGGGCGTGCAATCGACCCGCACAGCGGCGCAGGCGATCGCGGTGGCAGCGGTCGCCTTGGCGCTGCAGGGGATCACGGCGGCGCTGGGTGCGGTCGATCAGGCCCTGACCCAGATTTCGGTGTCCCTGGCCAGCGGCAACACGGACGCACCCGGCGTTTACGAGGGGCTGAATGCGCTGACAGACGGGCTGACCGCCACGATCAACGGCCTGGTCAAACTATCCAACGGGTCTGCGCAGTCCGCCGGCGGTGCTGAGCAACTCACGGTCGGCTCTCAGGATCTGGCCGATGGCCTAAACGACCTCGCAGACGGAGCCGAGGACCTCGCCCAGGGTTCGGCCGACTTGGCAGAAGGCACTGAAGAGTTGGCCGACGGTGGGCGCGAACTGGCTGAAGGAACGTCCCAGCAGGCAGAGGCCACCCGTGCTGTCGGAGATGCCCTCAGCCAGGTGGACGCAGGCGTGGACAGCGCCGCCGGCGGTGCAGACCAACTCGCGGACGGGGCGGATCAACTGCAGGAGCAGGGCACGGCGGAGGTTCTCAACAAGGTGATCAAGGCCTCCAAGGACCCTGCCCTGGCCAAGGCGTATCTGGCCGCGAGCCAGGAACGCGCCGCCGATGCGCTGCCGTACGGCGCACCTGACGGGGCGGCCGGGCGGGTGGCATACATCTACACGATGCCCGGCTCGCAGCAGTCCGGCACAGCAAGCAGCCTGGCCGGTTGGGGTCTTCTGGCCGTCATCGCCGCGGCTGCGGTTGCGGTGGCCTGGCGACGCTTGCATCCCGTCGAGGCCGCAGCACCGGCAGTTGAGGCAGCAACGGTCGATGCCCCACCGATCCCCGACACCCCACCGGCCGACCTGCCGCCTGTCGGCACGGACGACGACTGGCCGTTCCGCCCTCAGTGAGAACGCCCACTAGGCTGTGCGCGTGACGAACAACCCGGGTGACCGCCTCGTTTGGCTGGACTGCGAGATGACCGGCCTGGACCTCGAAGCCGATGAACTTGTCGAGATCGCCTGTGTGGTGACCGAGGCCGACCTCACACCTCTGGATGAGGGCGTGACTTTGGTGATTCGGCCGTCGGAACAGGCCTTGGCGCATATGCCGGAGATCGTGCGCACGATGCACACCGAGTCGGGGCTGTTGCCGGAGATCCCCGGCGGGGTGGATGTGCAGGAGGCCCAGCGCGCCGTCCTCGACTATGTGAAATCGCATATCGCGACTGCCCGCAAGGCGCCCCTGTGCGGGTCCAGCATCTACGTCGACCGCAGTTTCCTGGCACGCTTCATGCCCGATCTCGACGCCTACCTGCACTACCGCGTGGTGGATGTGTCCTCGATCAAGGAACTCGTGCGTCGCTGGTACCCCAAGGCCTACTACAGCGCGCCGCGTAAGACCGGGAATCACCGTGCGCTCGGGGACACTCTGGATTCGATCGCAGAACTGGCCTACTACCGGGAGTCGGTCATGATCAGCACCGACCCGCAGACCTAGCCGATCGCCTTCATCCGGCGCCCAATCTGTAGGGCACCTCCAGAGGCTCCGATCGAGAGCACCGAGCCGGTCGAGCCGATGCTGAGTACCGACCCGCTCGAGCCGATGCTGAGAAACGAACCAGCCGAGGCGATTGATGCCACGCTGCCGGCGCTGAGCACGCTGAGCGCGGACGCGACCGAGAGAGCCGACAACACCGACCAGGGCGACGCGATACTTCGCCACGAGGCTTCCATCATCTACCCAGCCTGCCAGACGCCGGCCAGGCTGGCCCGTTCGCTGCGCAAGGGTGCGGCAGATCGGCTTGCCCTGCCCCACCACCAACAGTCGTACCCCTGACCGGGCACTCGTGGAAGGATCAGAGCATGGCTCCTCTGGATCAGTACGTACCCGACCCGAACCGCTACGACGGGCGCATGCCACAACGCCGGTGCGGACAATCCGGGCTGACCCTGCCCGCCATCACGCTGGGCTTCTGGCACAACTTCGGGGACACCACCCCGATCGCCACCCAGCGAGCCATCATGCGAGCGGCATTCGACGCAGGGATCACGCATTTCGACCTCGCCAACAACTACGGACCGCCGCACGGCAGCACGGAGACCAACGTCGGGCGCATCTTGCGCGAGGACTTCAGCACACTTCGAAACGAGTTGATCATCTCAACCAAGGCCGGATGGGACATGTGGCCCGGGCCATACGGTTTCCTCGGGTCACGCAAGTACTTGCTCGCGAGTCTGGACGACAGCCTCGAACGGCTCGGCCTTGACTACGTGGACATCTTCTACAGCCACCGCGCCGACGGGGACACCCCCCTGGAGGAGACCATGGGCGCCCTGGCCTCCGCGGTTCACCAGGGCAAAGCCCTCTACGCAGGCATCTCCTCCTACTCGCCGTCACGGACGCGCCGAGCCGCGCAGATCCTGTCCGAGATGGGTGTGCCGCTGCTGATCCACCAGCCTTCCTACTCGATGCTCAATCGCTGGATCGAGGATGGACTGATCGACACCTTGGGCGAACTCGGCGTGGGGTGCATCGGTTTCAGTCCACTGGCCCAAGGGATGCTCACGACCAGATACCTCGACGGCATCCCGGCCGATTCCCGGGCGTCGCGCGACGCCTCACTGGATCCCGCCTGGCTGACTGATTCCTACCGCGACTCGGTGCGTGGGTTGGCCAAGATCGCGCAGGCGCGGGGGCAGACGCTGGCACAGATGGCAGTGGCATGGACGCTGCGCGATGACCGGATGACGACGACGCTGATCGGCGCGAGCAGTGTCGAGCAGCTGCAGGAAACACTCGCAGCCGTGCAGAACACCGCGTTCAGCCAGGAGGAACTCGCGGCCATCGATCAGTTCGCCGCCGACGCAGGCATCAACATCTGGGAGGATTCGTCCCGGCTTCCCTGAGCCGCCGATCGGGTCTGCGTGGTGCAAGGGATTCTCGCCACTACGTGGATTGCTCTGGAGGAACGCCCTTGATGAGCAGCCAGAACCCGAGGCCGACCTCGGCGATGAAGCCGATCGCCCAGGATGGGTAACTGATCGCGGGGTATCCGGGCGCGAGGAGTGCCTGCAGGAACCAGACGAGGACCGCGACGCCGTCGAGCAGCAGGAGCCAACCGAGGAACCGAGGCAGGAACCCCGAACGGAGGACGAGCCAGCCCAGAGGGAACAGCCATGCGGAGAAGAACACCTGCGCCATGATGAAACTGGTCTGGTGGGTGGTGACCGACAACATCGCCAGAGAGTCGAGTTGCGGACCGGTGAGCCCCACAGCGTCACTGTGCGCGAGAACGGTGAAGAGGGGCAGGTAGCTCGCACACTGCACCGCCACTCCGATCGCGTTGAGCACGAGCAGGAGCAGGGCAAGCGGTTCGTTGACTGGGCGAAGAAGCACATACAGCGCCCAGGCGGTGAGGACGAACAGCAGCGCAGAGCCGATCGCTGAGACCAGCCCCAGCCGGAACAGAGCCTCGCTGTCTGTGATGGTCGCGCGCAGCGTGTCCGCGTCGCTGAGCCCGATGTGCCCGAGTTGGCTGGCGAGTACGTTCGCCAGGACGTAGGCCAGATACAGGCCACCCGCCCAGCGAGCGACTGCGGTCCGTGGCCATGCTGTTCCGATCACGGCAGCACCCCTCCTTCTGTCACCCTTGCCTGACAATCCGCTTCAGCCTGCCCTGCCCGGGTGACCAGCCCGACTGCCAGTCCGAGGGCCATTACGCGGATCACGTTGAACACCGTGGCCACGAACAACCAGTGGCCGGGGTCCGACACTCCCGATCCCAGCTTCGAAGGCACCTCGACCAACAGGGTGAGCAGGACGACGGCGGCCGCGCTGAGCCACAGCGCTTGGCTCAGCGGATCGCTTCCGGGGACCCTCCGCGGGTATCGCATGAGCACCAGAGCCACGACGCTGGCGATGAGCAGCCCCCCGACCGCCGCCTGCACAAGCATCGGCACATAACTGATCGACAATGCGGACCGGTACGCCGCGGCGATCGGGGTCAACGAGATAACGAGGTTGGCTGACCAGAACGCGAACGCTCCGGCTATGGCCGGTCTGCGCCAGCCACTCCGGGGTGACCCCGCGGGCTTCGCATTCCGGGGACCGGACGAGGGCACCTCGAAGGCTTCCATCATCACTCCCAGGGGCCAGACCCACGACCCGACCCGACTCCATCATCGCGCCGATTGGGTCGGATTGCGAGGAGTCTGCAACACCTCGCGAAAAGCGGCATTGACCTGTACGGGCCACTCGAGATTGCTCATGTGGCCAGCCCCAACGATCACGACGAGCTCCTAGTCAGGGACGACCTCCGGCGACCTCCTCCCAAGTCCCGCAGTACCCCTCCAAATGAAATACGGACCCGGCAAGCGTGCCAGGTCCGTATTTCATGGGGTGAGTGACGGGAGCCGTCGGCCGCCTCCGGCGACCTCCTCCCAAGTCCCGCAGTACCCCTCCAAATGAAATACGGACCCGGCAAGCGTGCCAGGTCCGTATTTCATGGGGTGAGTGACGGGACTTGAACCCGCGACCCCCTGGACCACAACCAGGTGCTCTACCGGCTGAGCTACACCCACCAAAAGACCCCGCCAGTTGCGGAGTCTCCAACATTCTAGCGATACGGTTCTACGCGTGGTCGAGCCCATCCGCAGCTACCACGCGCGGCGAGGACGTCTGTCCGCCAATCAACGCACCGCCCTGGAAAGGCACGCCGGTCTGGACCTCGCCACGTGGCCGGATCCGATCGATCTGGACGCGGCGTTCGGCCGCTCTGCTACGAGGGTCCTGGAGATCGGCAGCGGAGTCGGCGACACCGTTCTCCAACTTGCGGCCGAAAATCCGCACACCGACTACATCGCAGCCGACGTGCACACCAAGGGAATCGCCCGGACACTGCTGCAGATGGAAGCCCGCGCCATCAGCAACGTCCGGGTGTTGCACGGCGACGCATTGGCCTTCCTGTCCCAGCTGCCGGACGGCTGCCTGGCCCAGATCCTGGTCTTCTTTCCAGACCCATGGCCGAAGGCCCGACACCATAAACGGCGCCTCATCCGGCGCGAGTTCACCCAGGCCGCCGGCAGTGCACTCGAACCCGGCGGCACCTTGCACGTAGCCACGGACATCCCCGAGTACGCCGAGCACACCCGTCACGTGCTGTCTCGGGATGCGCGCTTCGAGAAACAGCACGACGGGGCGCGGGTTGCGCAGCGCCCCCGGACCAAGTATGAAATCGCCGGCGAGCGGCACGGCCGCCGGGCGATCGACCTCGTGTACGCACGTCGGTGACCAATTGGCCCTTGATCTGGGCCCAGGATGCGGCACGATCGCAGTTGTGAGGACGATCGATCTCAACGCCGATGTCGGGGAGATGGCCCCGGACCTCGACGAGGCGATCATCGAGGTGGTCACCAGTGTCAACATCGCTTGCGGAGGTCACGCTGGCGATGACCAGAGCATGACCCGGGTCGCGACCCTGGCTGCATCGCAGCGGGTGCGCATCGGGGCTCATCCCTCCTACCTGGATCGGGACGGATTCGGCCGCACTCGCCAGGATGTCGATCCCACGGTTCTCAGCGCACAGGTTCGCGACCAGATCCTCCGGCTCGCCTCGTGCAGCCGCGCGCCCGTCGAGTACGTCAAACCCCACGGCGCTCTGTATCACGCTGGTGCCACCGACCCGTTCGTCGCTGAAGCGATCGTGGCAGCGGTCGTCGACGCCAGCCAACAACTGGGCAACCGCCTGGCGTTGATGGGCCAGCCCGGCTCACTTTTCCTCAAACTCGCCGGGAGAGAGGGCCTCACAGCGATCACCGAAGGCTTCGCCGACCGCGCCTACCGCGGCGATGGCGAGCTGGTACCCCGCCATGAGCCCGGCGCGGTTCTGACGCAGGGCGACGCGGTGATCGACCAAGTCGTCGCCCTGGCCCGGGGAGAGGTCGTCACGGCCGACGGGCGGCTCATCGCGATGCGCGCGGAATCTGTTTGTCTGCATTCCGACACCGCCGGTGCCGCCGAGTTGGCCCACCGCATCCGGACACATCTGGATGCAACTGGCGTGCGTGTACAGGCCGGCCCATGAAGGTCGTCCGCTTCGGCGAAGACGGTTGGCTTCTCAGCACGCAGGATCCGATCGCTCTGGCAGCGGTCATCGATGCCCGCCGCCTTGACGATGTGGTGCCCGGACAGCAACATGTCCTTCTGCGGGGCACAGATGCGGCTGTCGAGGACGTCCTGCGCAACCTGCCCGAGGTCCTGCATCGGCGACCCACACGTCGATCCGCTGATACTTCCCGCGCAGTGGGACGGCCCGGATCTGGACGAGGTGGCCCGGTCCGCCGGGATGTCCTCGGTGGAGGTGATCGCCACGCTGAAGGCCACCACTCTCACGGTGGCGTTCATCGGATTCGCACCCGGTTTCGGATACCTGACCGGACTGGACGAGCGCCTACATCTGCCGCGCCGGGATAGGCCGCGGGCAAGCGTGCCTGCAGGCTCGATCGCCATCGCTGCCGGGTACTGCGCGGTCTACCCGAATGCCTCGCCAGGCGGCTGGCACCTGGTCGGCCGTTGCGCAAAGCGGTTGTTCTCCCCGGACCAGGATCCGCCGTCCCTGCTGCAGCCCGGCGACACCGTGAGATTCACGTGAGCGAGGCGCTGCGGGTTCTTGAGACCGGGCCCTTGACGACGAGTCAAGACCTAGGGAGAGCGGGCTACGCGCACCTCGGGGTCGGACGGGCTGGCGCATTCGACAAACGGGCTTGGCGTCTGGCCAACCGCCTGGTGGGCAATGTGCCGGACGCTGCGGGTCTGGAGTGCCTCGGCGGCGGACTGACAACCACTGCTCTGCGTCATCTCACCATCGCGATCACCGGCGCGATCGGCCCGGTGATCGTTAATGGCCGGCCCCACTCAACCAACACACCGCTGCACCTGGCCACCGGCGACGTGGTCCGGCTCGGCCCACCACGTCTGGGCATTCGCTACTACCTGGCGATGTCCGGCGGCCTGAGCACATCGCCGGTCCTGGGCTCTCGGTCCTACGACACGCTCGGCCGGATCGGACCTCCCCCCTTGGCGGTCGGTGACATTCTGCGAAGCGGGCGTGAACGCAGCAGGCATCCGCACGTCGATCACGTGGCACCGATCGAGCCGGGGCGCGAGTTCGAGATCCTGCCGGGCCCGGACGGCGACGAGTTGGTGTTGGCCGCCCTGTCGAATCAGCCCTGGGACCTCGACCCGCAGTCGGACCGCATCGGCGTGCGACTGGCGGGCAGTCCGCTGCCGGTGGCCGTGTCGAACTTGCCCAGCAAACCGATGGTGCTGGGCGCCCTCCAGTTGCCTCCCAACGGTCTGCCGATCATCCTTGGACCCGACCACCCCACCACCGGCGGTTACCCGGTAATCGCGGTCGTGACCGTCGCAAGTATGTGTGATGTCGCACAATGGTCCGGCGGACCGCGCCGGTTTCGCCGTGCTTAGGTGAGAACGTGAGCCTGCGCACTAACGAAAGCACCGGAACCGACCATTGGGTCGACATCGACGGCCCCGTTCACTACCGCGACTACGGCGGCCCCGACGGCGGCCCCCTGATCGTGTGCATTCACGGCCTGGGTGGCTCAGCACTCAACTGGGACCTAATCGCGCCGCACCTGACACACCGCTGCCGGGTCGTCGCGCTCGACCTACCCGGCCACGGCCTGACCGAGGCGGGCCGCCGCTCGACCAGCGTGCATGCCAACCAGCACATCATTCACCGGTTCTTGACGGAGGTGACCGGCTCGCCTGCTGTGCTGATGGGCAACTCGATGGGCGGGCTGCTGGCCGTCGTGCAGGCCACCTCCGCCCCGCGCACGGCTGCGGGAGTTGTGCTCATCGCGCCCGCGCTGCCCGCGGCGGGTCTGATGGTCGGCGACCTTCGGATGGTTCTTGAATTCGCCGTGCTCTCGACCCCGGGAGTCGGTGCCATGATCGTCAATCTGTGGACCCGCTTGGCCTCAGCCGAGGCGCAAGTCGCCCGGATGCTGGCGGTGGTCAGCGTGGACCCGACCCGCCTGCCCAAGGAGGCCTTCGATGCCGCCGTCGCACAGGCCCAGATACGCAAGCAGTTCGGTGGCACTGCCCGCCACCTCGTGGAGGCCGCCCGGTCGGTGGTGTTGATGAGCCAGGGGCGCAACTACGTGCGTCGCCTGCGTGACTTGGAAATGCCGGTGCTGCTCATCCATGGCGGCCAGGATCGTGTGGTCTCTGCCCGGTCGGCGGTGGCAACGGCTGCCAGACGCCCAGAGTGGACCTTCCGGCTGATCGAGGAGGTCGGACATGCCCCGCAGATCCAGGAACCCGAGATGACCGCCGAGACGATTCTGCAATGGATGGATGCCAACCCAGAAGTGGCCACTGCCGCCGCGCTTGCCTGAACTACGCTGGGGCCGCGCCCCACATGGAGGTTTGATGCCTGATCGCCTGACCCCGCTCGACACGACGTTCCTGCTGCTGGAACGTGACGGACAGCCGATGCACATCGGGGGGTTGATGGTCTTCGAGGGCCCGGCACCCTCCTACGACCAGTTGTGCGCCTACCTTGATTCCCGCTTGGACCAGGTACCGAGGTACCGCCAGCGGATCCAATCTGTGCCGCTGGACCTGGGTCAGCCGGTCTGGGTGGACGACGAGAACTTCGAGATGGAGTTCCACGTCCGGCATACCGCAGTACCAAAGCCGGGCAAGGCCGAGCAGGTGGAACGGCTTGCCAGTCGGCTTCTGTCCCAGCGCCTCGATCTGGATCGTCCGCTGTGGGAGATGTGGTTGGTCGAGGGTCTGGCCAAGGGACGGTGGGCGCTGATCAACAAGGCCCATCACGCGATGATCGATGGACTCTCCGGCCACGACATCATGGAGGTCATTCTCGACACCGACGCGGAAGAGCGCGTGAATGCTGCGAGCACTTGGACCCCGGATCCCTCACCGGGCACCGTCGAGTTGTTGACCGACGCGATGGTGGACTCGGTTCGGCGGCCCGGTGTGCACCTCGGCCGGATCCTGGGCCGACTGGGCAGCCCGCGGGAGTTGGCCGAGCACCTCGGAGCCCGCGCGATGGGCAGCACCAACCTCGGCAGCCGGCTGATTTCAACCGACACGGCCATGGGCGGTCCCATCGGGCCGCATCGACGGTGGGCGTGGGCAGCCGGCGACCTCTCCACACTCAAGGCGGCCAAGAACCGCTTCGGGGGCACGGTCAATGACGTGATCCTTACTGCTGTCAGTGGAGGTTTCCGCGAACTGCTGCTGGAGCGCGGCACCGACCCGCAGACGGTGGAGATCCAGACGATGATCCCGGTGTCCATGCGCCGGCCCGGGGACTCCAGTGGCGGCAACGAGGTCTCAGCCATGTTCGCCCAACTTCCGGTCGGGGTCGCTGACCCGGTCGAGCGACTCGTGGCCATGACCCGCCAGATGGACCGGGTCAAGCGCAGCGGGACCCCCCTGACCGTGGACTCGATCATCGGGCTGGCCGACTTCGTCCCACCGATGCTGTTCGCAGCCGCGGGGCGAGTGGCTGCCAATGTCGACCTGCGCGCGTTCGACACCGTGACCACCAATGTCCCGGGGCCTCAGATCCCCCTGTACCTACTGGGCCGACAGCTGCGAACACTCGTGCCGTTCGTTCCCCTCGGCCCAGGCGTGCGTATCTCCACCGCGATCGTCTCGTACAACGGCATCATCAACTTCGGAGTGACCGCCGACTACGACACGGTGCGCGACCTGCCCGCGTTCATCCAGGGAATCGAGCGCACGCTGGAGGGACTCGGCGACGCACTTCTGGATGAGTAGCGGTCCGTTTCCAAGGACCAACTCGATGGGCCGGGAGAGTGGGGCTCATGGCCGCCCAGAGGGCCAAGGGAAGGACCTGAATAAGCAGGCTCAACGACCGGTTCACGCCTCAGTGCACTATGGCCACGCTGCAGGGTGCATGGTGCAGGACCTTGTGACTCACCGATCCCAGCACAAGCGCCTTGAAGCCCCCACGCCCGCGCGATCCGACGACCAGCATCTGGGCACCGGCTGCGGCATCCACGAGGACCCGGGGGGCCGGACCACGCTCGATCACCGACTCCACCTCGACGTCGGGGTAACGCGCACGGTGACCAGCCAACACCTCGGCACCGAGGCGCGTTTCAACATCGCGGATGTCGTCCAGGATCCCGCCGTGCGGGTAGGTGGAATCCTCGACGTCGAAGCCGATCACCGAGACATCCCAGGCATGGACCGCCTTCAGCGCCCATGCCCGCCGACTGGCTTCGTCGAAGGCGAAGTCGAGAGCTCGAGCCGACTGTGGGGACCCGTCGATGCCCACCACCAGCAAGCCTGTATCCGGGGCCGGCTCACGCGTGCAGATCACTGGGCAAACTGCATGGGCGGCCACCTGCTGCGATGTGGCCCCTGCGAGCAGTTCGCCCATGACCCCGTGATCAGTGGCACCCACCACGACAAGGTCAGCGTCGATGCTGCGCTGCACCAGTGCGGCCGCGGCCGGACCGGGCGCTCCTTGCCCTGCTGCTTGAACCTTCATTCCCAGCAGTTCCGCAGCCGCTCCAGCAGCCATCTGCGCGGCCCGCTCCTGCAGGATCTGCGCCATCCGGGGATCGACGGCGGCACCCATCCCCATGCCGATGTCGACAGTGGGCTGTTCCCAGGCGGTGACAACGTCCACATCCAGGCCTCGCAGCCGCGCTTCCTCGGCGGCCAGCATGAGAGCCGCCCGCGAAGCCGGTGAACCGTCGTACCCCACCACCACTGACATATCCACAACCTCCTGCGGGCCAAGCCTAGCCGCGGGGTACAGTTTGGGCAGCCAACTGTCGCTTCCGGGGGGAATCGTCGATGTCGCGTCTTCCTTCGAGCCCACCTCGCGGCAACGCCCGCATCCGCATCCTCGGCGTGGAGCCTGCCACGCCGGCCAAAAGTCCGGTTCGTCGCGTGCGAATCCTGCCCGCTTTCGGGATCGCTCTGCTCGTCGCCCTGGGGATAACCGTGGTCGTACGCCCAGATCATCCACAGGTCTCGCAACCACCCGTTCGCGTGTCAGACCAGCCGCCCAGGATTGTGCTCATGGCAACCGCAGAACACGCAGCCTTCGTGCCACGACCGCGCGTGACCCATGTCATGGTGGCCGCGACACGGGCCAACCTCGACTCGGCCGCGCGCCACGCTGCACGGACAGTTGACACCCCCGCCTCCCAGGACTGGATCGCGACTGCAACCAATCCGTCCGCGACGTCCACGACCACGACCACGACCACAACGGTTCCGGCCCCGGCACCCGAGTCCGAGCCAGCCACCCAGAACCCAGTCGGACCCGAAATACCACCCAACCCCGTTTCTCCCACACAGATTGATGCGCCATGACGACCTTCCCCATCGGCACTCGTCTCTGGACGGTTCTCACCCTGCTCCTCGCCATCTGCCTACTGCCACTGAGCGCTGTTCAAGCTGTCGGTACCGGCACGCTCGGGGTTCAGGTGGATGCCCATTGGATCGCAGGCAACACCACGGCCCTTGCTGGAGCGACGGTCACCGCTGAGAACGTTCAGACGGGCGCCACAGTGTTGCTGTCCCCCTACGGCAACCCAGCCACCTCGAACTACTACCAGGCTCTCGGGTCTGCCTTACGGGCGCTACGTGATCCGGGCAGAGCGATCCGGATTCACCCCGGAGTACTGGCCGAGCCAATACGTTGCCAGCAACGCCGCCCAAGTCCAATTCGGGGACGCCCCGGGATGTAACCCCGCAGACGCTGCGACCTGCGATGTCCACCTTCTGGGCCTGCAACTGGACCAGGCCACGACACTGACGGGATCTGTGCGCCGCCGCAACGGGGCACCGGTCCCGGCTGCCCTCGTGACAGCTCGTCGTGACGCTGAACCCGGTTATGCCCCCGGTGTGCAGACAGATGCGGAGGGCAAGTTCGCCCTGCAGGTGCCGCCAGGCGGGTATTCGGTGAGCACTGCCAACGGTAATACGACCGCGGAGGCCGCAGTCGTGTTGTCGGGTCCCGCGGTGCGGGATCTGACACTGCTGGACCCACCGTCGGCCCCGCGCGAGGTAACGGCCACATCCGGCAACCGAAGCGCTCTAGTGGGATGGTCGTGGCCGGACAGTGACGGGGGCACACCGATCACCGGATTCGTGGTCACGGCCTCGCCGGGGGCAGCGACGTGTGCCACCACAGGGACCAGTTGCACCGTGACCGGCTTGGACAACGGCGTCGGGTACCGCTTCACGGTTGCGGCGACAAATCGCGTGGGTACCAGCCCTGTCGCCGCTCCGAGTCAACAGGTGAGCCCGTCGGCAGCCACACCGGCGCCGGTCTCCAATGTGCGGGTGGCCCGGGGCGACCGGTCCGTGGACGCGACCTGGTCGGCGTCGGTGACTGAGGATGTTGTCGAGTACACAGCCACCGCGCGGCCCGGCGGTCTCAGCTGTTCGACCGCTGACCTGGGATGCACGATTCCACGACTGCGCAACGGCACTCAGTACACGGTTTCGGTGGTTGCCCGGTCGAGCGCAGGCCCCAGTACTGCCTCGGCTCCTTCGCGCACCGTCACACCCGCAGGGCTGCCGAGCGCCCCGAGGGCACTGCGGGTGAAAGCGCGACCCTCCAGCCTTCGCGTCACTTGGGCACCACCGCTCGACGACGGCGGGGCACAAGTGAAGCAGTACGTCGCAACTGCCTGGCCGGGAGGAAGAACGTGTGCCACGGCATCGACGTCATGCTTGATTCGCGGGTTGAAGCCCGGCACCGATTACAGCGTGACGCTGCGAGCCACTAACACAATCGGCACTGGTGCCATGTCCCCAGGTTCGGCACCCGTGAGCCCTCAACCAGGTGCTGCCCCAGCGGCACTGAAGGGCCTGCGGATAGTGACGGCGGACGGCCAGATCAAGGTGCGATGGAAACCCGTGCCCAAGGCCTCGGCCTACTGGGTTCGTCTGCGCCGGGCAGGGCAGAAACCCGGTGAATGGCTGGTCGTCACCAAACCCGCAGCCGTGTTCGCCGTGCGGCCAGGCCGACAGTCGGTTCAGATCCGGGTGGTCGGCCAGGGCGTGACCAGCCCTGTAACCACCAGGACGGTCACAGTGAGTCGGTGAGCATCTCCGCAGCCCGGTAGGGGTCGATCCCTCCGGCCAGAACAGCCCGGGCGAGTTCCTCGGCATTCCCGAGCCGTTCTCGAAGCTTGTCGACCGCGAGGGCCTCGATCTCACGGACCACCCGCTGCAGTCGACGCTGCTCCAGGTCTCCGGACGAGCGCGCCCACTGGCGATGCTCATCTACGACGGTGAGCAGTTCCGGGATCCCCTCCGCCCGTGTCGCCACCGCGGGGAGGACCCGCGGCATCCACGCCTCTGGGTGCCGGTGACCCAATGCGATCATGGCCCGCAGTTCCCGGGCGGTGGCTGGCGCTCCCTCCCGGTCGGCCTTGTTCACCACAAAGACGTCCCCGATCTCCAGGATTCCGGCTTTGGCCGCCTGGACACCGTCACCCATGCCAGGTGCCACAAGTACGACGATCGTGTCGGCCTGGCCAACCACCTCGACCTCGGACTGGCCGACCCCCACGGTTTCGAGAAGCACGACATCGAATCCGCAGGCATCCAGCACCCGAAGCGCCTGCGGTGTCGCGGCCGACAGCCCTCCGAGATGCCCGCGTGATGCCATCGAGCGGATGAAGACCCCGTCATCAGTGGCATGACTCTGCATCCGGACACGGTCACCGAGCAGCGCCCCGCCAGAGAAGGGGGAGCTTGGATCCACTGCCAGCACGGCAACGGTTCTGCCCTGCGCGCGCAACGCCTGGGTCATGGCCGAGGTCGTCGTCGACTTACCCACCCCGGGTGAGCCGGTGATGCCGACAATATGTGCGTGCCCCACGTGAGCCATGAGCCCGGCGCTGATCTCCCGCAGACCGGCGGAGCCACTCTCGACCAGCGTCAGCAACCGAGCGATGGCCCGCGTGTCACCGGCGCGGGCCGCGTCGACCAACTGCACCTACGGAACGCGCACGATCAGGGCATCGCCCTGACCCCCACCACCGCACAAGGCGGCCGCACCGATACCGCCGCCACGACGCTTCAACTCCAGCGCCAGTGAGAGCACCAGCCGGGCACCCGACATCCCCAGCGGGTGGCCCAGGGCGATGGCGCCGCCGTTTACGTTGACGATGTCCTCAGAGACGCCCAAGTCATCAGTGGAGGCAAGGCCCACCGCGGCGAAGGCCTCGTTGAGCTCCAGCAGATCGAGGTCTGCAACCGAGATGCCCTCCTTCGCGCACGCCGCCTTGACGGCCTGCGCCGGCTGCAACTGCAGTGAGGCGTCGGGGCCCGCGACGACACCGTGCGCACCGATCTCGGCAAGCCACGGGAGTCCGAGTTCCTCAGCCTTGGCCTTGGACATGACAACCACCGCGGCAGCGCCGTCGGAGATCTGCGATGCGTTGCCCGCAGTGATGGAGCCGTCCTTGGCGAAGGCCGGGCGCAAACGGCTCAGGCTCTCGGCGGTGGTGTCCGCGCGCACGCCCTCATCGGTGGCGAACACAATGGGGTCGCCCTTGCGCTGCGGGATCTCCACAGCCACGATCTCCTCGGCGAACGCGCCGTTCTTCTCGGCGATCGCAGCCAACTGGTGGGACCGGGCCGCGAAGGTGTCCTGCCGATCACGGGTCAGCGCGGGATACTGAGCGTTGTAACCCTCGGTGGACTCGCCCATGGCGCACTGGTCGAAGGCGCAGGTGAGGCCGTCGAAAGCCATCGAGTCGATGACCTTCCAATCGCCGTACTTGACACCCTCGCGCGAACCCATGAGCAGGTGAGGGGCGTTGGTCATGGACTCCATGCCGCCGGCGACCACGATCTCGAACTCCCCGGCGCGGATGAGCTGGTCGGCCAGCGCGATCGCGTCGAGACCGGACAGGCAGACCTTGTTGATGGTCAGCGCGGGGACATCCATCCCGATACCAGCGTTGACGGCTGCCTGACGGGCGGTGATCTGGCCGCCCCCGGCCTGCAGGACGTGGCCCATGATCACGTAGTCGACCTGTTCGGGCGTCACACCGGAACGCTCGAGCGCACCCTTGATCGCGAATCCACCGAGGTCTGCGGCTGAGAACCCCTTGAGGGATCCGAGCAGACGCCCCATCGGGGTACGGGCTCCAGCAACAATGACGTTTCCGGCCATGACAGACCTCCTGAATCGGGTGGTATACGCCTAGTGACACGATATCGCCATGGGTTTTTTGACTGCGATCGACCACGTTGGACTGGCTGTACGCGACCTCGACAAGGCAATCGCCTTCTACCAGGACGCCTTTGGGATGGAACTGGTGCATGAAGAGGTCAACGAGGAGCAGGGCGTGCGCGAGGCCATGATGGCCGTCGGTGACAGCGGTTCCTGTGTGCAGTTGCTGGCACCGCTGTCGGACGACTCCCCCATCGGCAAGTTCCTGGCCCGCAGCGGCGAGGGAATCCAGCAGATGGCCTATCGGGTCACGGACATCGAGGTCGCTGCCGACGAACTTCGCGCGGCCGGTGTTCGGATGCTTTACGACCAGCCCAAACGGGGAACCGCCGGTTCACGGGTCAACTTCGCGCATCCGAAGGATTGCGGTGGCGTGCTGGTCGAGCTCGTGGAGCCCGGCGAGGGCCACTGACGCTGTCTGCTCCAACCGGGCCCACGATGCGTTTCGCATCGTCGAAACACCCAAAGAGCGCCCGCGACCCTCCTGCCGGTGACGGAATGTGACCCATTAGCGTGAAAGTAGGTTCACGAATGGGAGTAGCGATGCAGAACATCCTCGACGCCATCCTCAACGACGCACCAGCGGAGGATTTCGCGTCAATCGAGATTCCGGAGTCCTACCAGGCCATCACTGTCCACAAGGAAGACGTGGACATGTTCGCCGGGCTGCCGACCCGCGAGAAGGACCCCCGCAAGTCGTTGCACCTCGACGAGGTCCCAGTGCCCGAACTCGGTCCGGGCGAGGCACTGGTTGCCGTCATGGCTTCGTCGATCAACTACAACACCGTGTGGACATCGATCTTCGAACCGGTCCCGACGTTCGGCTTCCTCGAGCGCTACGGCCGCACCCATGAACTGGCCAAGCGCCACGACCTGCCGTACCACATCATCGGGTCCGACCTTGCCGGCGTCGTGCTGCGCACCGGGCCGGGCGTCAATGCTTGGAAGTCCGGCGACGAGGTAGTTGCCCACTGCCTGAGCGTCGAGTTGGAGAACCCCGCCGGGCACAACGACACGATGATGGACCCGGAACAGCGGATCTGGGGTTTCGAGACCAACTTCGGCGGCCTCGCTCATATTGCGCTGGTCAAGTCCAACCAGTTGATGCCCAAGCCCGCGCACCTCACCTGGGAAGAGGCCGCAGCCCCCGGCCTGGTGAACTCGACCGCCTACCGCCAGCTCGTCTCGCGCAACGGGGCAGGCATGAAGCAGGGCGACGTCGTGCTCATCTGGGGTGCTTCCGGCGGCCTCGGCTCCTACGCCACCCAGTACGCACTGAACGGTGGGGCCATCCCGGTCTGCGTGGTGTCCAGTCCCGAGAAGGCGGACATCTGCCGGGCGATGGGCGCGGAGTTCATCATCGACCGCAACGCCGAGGGCTACAAGTTCTGGAAGGACGAGAACACCCAGGATCCGCGCGAATGGCAGCGCCTCGGGAAGAAGATCCGTGAGCTGACCGGAGGCGAGGACGTCGACATCGTCTACGAACACCCCGGCCGTGAGACGTTCGGTGCCAGCGTCTACGTGACGAAGAAGGGTGGCACCATCGCCACCTGCGCGTCCACGTCGGGCTACATGCACGAGTACGACAACCGCTACCTGTGGATGAACCTGAAGCGGATCATCGGGTCGCACTTCGCCAACTACAAGGAGTCGTACGAAGCCAACCGGCTCATCGACAAGGGCATGATCCACCCGACCCTGAGCAAGAGTTTCCCGCTGGCCGAAACGGGTCAGGCCGCGTTCGAGGTCCACAGCAACCAGCACCAGGGCAAGGTCGGCGTGTTGTGCCTGGCCCCTGAGGAGGGTCTGGGCGTGCGCGACAGCGAGAAGCGGGCGAAGTTCGAAACGCAGATCAACCGGTTCCGGAACACCTGATGCTCGACGACAAGGCCAAAGCGCTGCTGGACAAGCCAAAGCAGTTCGCCGTGATCTCCACGGTCGAGCCGGACGGGCGCCCGCAGAGCAGCGTCGTGTGGTTCGAACGCGAAGGTGACGATCTGCTGATGTCGACCGTGGAAGGCAGGCGCAAGCACCGCAACCTGGTGCGCGACCCCCGCTGCACTGTGCTGGTCTACGACATGGATCAGCCGTACAGCTACGTGGAGATCCGGGGCCACGTCGAGATGACCACAGAGGGCGGCCGAGAACTGATCGACAAGTTCGCCGGCTCCTACCAGGGGTGGGACCGCTACCCCGCTGACGACGGTACGGACAACGTCCGGGTCGTCGTGCGGCTGATCCCCGACAAGGTGATCAGCCGCTAGTCAGCGGGCCGCGAACCAGGCAGCGGCCTTCGCGTTCCACAGCAGGTAGAGGATCAACAGCGCCAGGATGGCCAGGAAGAGCGCCGACCAGAAGAAGGTGCTTCCCCAGAAGACCACCATGCCGAATAGACCCAACGCCAGCCTCAGAACCATCAGCAGGCTGATGAGCAGTCTGGCGAAGCCGCTTCCTTTGCCGAGCGCGGAGGCGAACAGGGCGATCACGATGCCAATGACGATGGCGACCCAGCCGGTGGTGGTGGCGTTGTTCGGGTTCACGCCGGCAGCGATGAGGGTGGCATCACTGGCCAGAAGAACCACAATCCCGTCGATGATCGTCAGCAAGGCGACGACCCAGGTGAGGAACACGACGAAGGAGACGCTTGCGGGGCGTTTCACTGGCTCAAGACTCATGTCGGCACGCTAGCGCACGCAGCGCCTCACTCGACGGATTCAGCCAGTGCGAGCCACTGCTCCTCCGCTGCGGCCAGGTCGGCCTCGGCGACCCGCAACCGGACCCCGAGCTCGACCAGCTGTTCAGAGTCGGTGGCGGCCTCAGCCATCTGCGCATGCACCACCTCAATGCGGCCGGCGGCTTTGGCCATCTCGCGCTCAACCCGGGCCAGTTCTTTGCGCGCTGCCCTGCTGTCGGCGCCCTTCGGCTTCGATTCCGGGGATGCCGAACGCTCCGGTTGCAAGTACTGCTCGATCCCGGCAGGCAGGTGCTGGAGCCGACCGTCACGCAGAGCCCATAGGTCGTCGCAAACCCGTTCGAGGAAGTAGCGGTCGTGTGACACCACCACCAGAGTCCCCGGCCAGGAGTCGAGCACGTCCTCGAGCACTGTGAGTGTTTCGGTGTCGAGATCGTTGGTGGGCTCGTCGAGCATGATGACGTTCGCCCCGGACAAGAACGTGCGCAGCAGGTGCAGCCGACGCAGCTCCCCGCCGGACAGGTCCTTGAGCCGCTTCCAGGGGGCGTCCCCGGCGAAGCCGAACTGCTCCAGAAGTTGTGAGGCGGTGAGATCCTGTCCGCCGGCCACCTCGATCCGGTTGCCCATCTGTTGCAGCCACGGGAGCACGCGCTCCTCAGGTGCCAGTTCGGGCAGGGACTGATCGACCAGGGCGGTGTGCACCGTCTTCCCCCGCTTGACCCGACCGCTGGTGACTTCGAGGTCCCCGTCGAGCAGGCGCAACAGAGTGGTCTTGCCGGCGCCGTTGGGTCCAAGGATCCCGATGCGCTCTCCGGGGCCCAGTCCCCAGGTCTGCGCCTGCAGGACATCGGGTGCCTCAGGGGCAGGACGCAGCGTGACCTCGTGCAGGTCTAGGACCTGCTTGCCCAGTCGGGACATGCTCACCTGCTTCAGCGCAAGCCGGTCTCGCGGAGCTGGTTCCTCGGCGATGAGTTCGAGTGCGGCGTCCTGGCGGAACTTGGGTTTTGAGGTTCGGGCCGGCGGGCCGCGACGCAGCCACGCCAGTTCCTTGCGCAGCAGGTTGCGGCGCCGGGCTTCGCTGGCCTGTTCCTGAGCGACCCGCTCGGCCTTGGCCAGCACATAGGACGCGTACCCGCCCTCGTACTGCTCGACCGCCCCCCGACCGACCTCCCAGGTGCGATCGGTGACTTCATCGAGGAACCAGCGATCATGGGTGACCACGACGATCGCCCGGCGTCCAGCCGGCCATGCCTTCAAGTAGTCGGCCAGCCAACCGATGGCCTCGATGTCCAAGTGGTTGGTCGGCTCGTCGAGCATCAGCACGTCCGGAGCAGCGACAAGCGCCGCCGCCAGTGAGGCCCTGCGCGCCATCCCGCCGCTGAGTTCACGGGTGGAGGACTGCATCCATTCAGGGTCCAGCAGGCCCGCGATCACGGCCCGGATGCGCGGGTCGGAGGCCCACTCGTGCGTGGGCCCATGCCCGACCACGAACTGCTGGACCGTCGCGTCGGGAAGTTCGTCCTGCTGGGTGACCAGGCGCACAGTCGTGCCGCCCGCCAGCGTCACCCGTCCGGCATCGGGGGGATCAACTCCGGCCAATCCGCGCAGCAGTGTCGACTTCCCCGCCCCGTTGCGTCCGACGACCCCGATCCGGTCACCATCGGAAAGACCCAGGCTGACCCGATCGAGGATGGTGTTGTCACCCTTGCGGATCGTCAGGGAGTCGGTTACGACCAGGGCGGGCACAGGGCCCAGCCTAGGTCAGACGTGCCAGTCGCTGAGCACCTCCAGCAGCACATCGTTGACCGCCTCCGGCGTCTCGACCGCGCTCAAGTGCCCGCTGTCGGGGATCTCGCGTGCCGAAGCCTGCGGCATGACCGCGAGCATGGCCTGCTGGTCGGCTTTGGGTGCGATGGTGTCCTGCGATCCCCACAGAACCACCGCCGGGCCTTCGTAGGTGCGCAGTGTGGGAATCGAGTCGGGACGATCGGCCATGGCACGTTGCGCCGATGCGACCGCCTCGGGCGGTGCACTCTCGATCCAACGACGCACCTTCGCCACGACGTCGGGACGTTCAGCCATCGTGGTGCGCCCCAGGAGGTTCGGCAACATGGCGTCGGCCAGCTCGGTGGTGTGCCCTGCGGCAAGGACCTCGTCCACGATCCGCATGCGCAAAGCCCGGCCCTCGTCGGTGTCCGGGCTCGCCTTGGTGTCCATGAAGATCGCCCCGGTCACCATGTCCGGTGCTTGTCGCAGGATCTCCATCAGGATGTACCCGCCCATGGACAATCCGGCGAACACGGTCGGTCCGCTGACATGGGCCAGCGCCTGCTCGGCCATTAGCGCCAGCGTGGGTTGCTCAGGACGCCTGGACTCACCGAAGCCGGCGAGGTCGGGTGCAAGCACTTTGTAGCCGGCCTTGGTCAGGTACTCCACCTGGGAGTCCCAAAGATGACGGTTGACAGGGAATGCGTGCAGAAGGACGACGTGTGAGGTCATGCGGTTTCTTCCGGGAGCCCAGCCGCAGGCTCCGGCTGCTCCGGCTGCTCAGGTTGCTCCGGCTGCTCCAAGATCTGCGGCTCGGCCGCCGCCCTGGCCGCGCGCGACTTCCGGATCGCCACCGCGACCGCCACGCCAATTCCCACCAACGCGACACCGAGCACGAACTTCGGGAACGCCCGCTTGGTCTGCTCGATCCCCCGCTGCGCCAGATCCAAGGTCTCGTCGGCGCGAACCAGCATCTTGTCCGCCCCGGAGATGACGTGGTCTGCCGAAATCACAGCCCGGTCGGCCGATGCCAAGGCCCCCTCGATGGTCCCGATGCCGTCTCGCACGCTGTCAATAGTTTTCGCCATAGCTCAAGACTGACCAACCGAATACAGTGCGGGCAACTCGGGGGTGCTATTCGGCCCTCACGGCATTGCTGAGAGCCCGCCATCGAGGATCAGTTCTTGGCCTGTCATGAACGAGGATGCATCCGATGCCAGGAACACGGCTCCGGCCGCGATCTCGGCCGGCTGTCCCCACCGCTGCATAGGAACACGCGCCAGCGCCCCCGCACCCGCGTCCGGTGCATCGCGCAGGAACTGGGTCAGGTCGGTCTCGATCCAGCCCGGGAGCAACGTGTTCACGCGAACGTTGGCCCAAGCCCACTCCACTGCGACCGAACGGGTCAAGGAGATGATCGCGGCCTTCGCCGCCCCGTAGTGGCTCATCAGCGGGGCACCACGCAGCCCCGCCACGCTGGCCAGGTTGATGACAGAGCCGGACTTCTGTCCCAGTAACACCGGACCTACAGCCTGCAGCACGTGCACCGCGGACTCGACGTTGAGACGTTGGGTCTTCTGCCAGCCTGAGAACCGCATCCCGACGACCGGCGCGGAGAAGCTGTTTCCGCCAGCGTTGTTGACGACGATGTCGACGCCTCCCAGTTCGGACGTCGCCTGCTCCACCGCTGCGGCGATCTGCTGCTCGTCGGTCACATCGGCCACCTGCACGACGGCCTTGTGCCCAGTGGCTTCGATCTCTGACGCGACCTGTTCGAGCAGGGCCTGGCTGCGCGCGATCAGCGCCACGTCCGCACCCTGGCGCGCATATTCGATCGCGATGTCGCGGCCGATCCCGCGCGAGGCTCCCGTGACGATCGCCTTCTTGCCCTCGAGTTGGTTCATAGGTCACTCCACTTACTCATCGGGCCGTCCCATTCGGACGGCAGCTGGGTCGCCACACCTGTCAAGGTCGACGCGATCTGATTGAGAACAAGGCTGGCGTACTTCTCGCCGACCCACAGATGTTTGGCACCGGGCACGGCGATGAACTGCACCTGCGGCACTGCCGCGAAGGCGGGCTCGGCGGCGGCGGGCGGCAGGAAGTCGTCGAACTCCGGCACCATGACCACCATGGGTCTGCCGTCATCCGCCCACGGCTGCAGGTCGACGGCTGTCGAGTAACGCAACGGTGGGCTCAGCAGCAGAGCGCCCTCGACCTGCTGCAGCAGACCGTGTTTGAGCACGACATCGGTTCCGAAGCTCCACCCCACCAGCCAGATCCGGGGCAGGGACCGTTCGACGGCAGCGGAGATGGCTGCGCGCAGATCCAGGCCTTCGCCCACACATTCGTCGAAAGCACCCTCGGAAGTACCTGCGGCACTGGTCGTCCCGCGGGTGTTGAAACGCAGAACGGCGATATCGGCCAGAGCGGGCAGCCGCCATGCGGCCTTGCGGAACAGATGGGAGTCCATCATCCCGCCGTGGGTGGGCAGCGGGTGCAGACAGACCATCGTGGCAGCGGGGGTGCGTCCAACCGGCGTAGCAAGCTCACCGACGAGGTTCAACCCGTCTGCGGTGCGCAGGGTCAGCGGTTCACGATGGGCGGGCAGCACCGAGTTCGCCGCGATCCGCTCCACGCCAGCAGCCTACCCAGCGGTTCAAGGGTGCAGATCCCGGCGGTGCCACCCCACGAAACCCACGACCAACATGAGTACGGCAAGCACGCTCAGCGGGATCAGACCCGACAAGGGTGCCTCGACGGCTGGCAACCGGGGCGTATGCACGAATGGCGAGAGATCCATGAGCCACTGCGGTGCATTCCACAAGGGCCCGAACTCACCCACAGCGAAGGCCACAACGAACACCAGCCAGGCGAGCTGGACCCAGCGAGGCAGCCACCCGAACAGCAGCAGCACAACACCGGTCATGACCCAGGCCGCCGGGATCCGGACCGCAGCGGCCAGCACCAGATCGGCGATGCGTGACGTGGTGCTCATCACCAGTGCGTTGCCCACCCCCATGGCCAGCCCGCTCAACAGCAGGATCGCGGCCGTCCCGAGCAAAGCGATCACGGTGTGACTGGCTGCCCACCGGATCCTCGAGGTGGGCGTCGAGAGCAGCAACTCCGCGTGGCCCTCTGTCTCCTCGGTGTGCAAGCGCAGTGCCGCCGACACCCCGTAGGCGGACACGAGAATGCCCATGATGCTCAACTCGGTGGCAAGAAAGGCGTCGGCCAGGGCATCGGTACCACCGAGCTTGCCCAAGAACTCCGCGGCCCGCGGAGAGTCGAGGAAACCGGTGACGGAGTCGGAGATCGAGCCCAGGAGCAGTCCGAAGACCCCGACGGTGAGAACCCAGGCCAGCAGGGTCCCTCGCTGAAGGCGCCAGGCCAGACCGAAAGTGCCTTCGAGGCTGCCCTGCGCCGGACCCGGCCGGTCCTTGATAAGCCCGGCATCCAGGTCTCGACGACCTCGCAGGACGAACGCAGCGGGCACACATATGGCAGTCATCGCCAGCGGGAGCAGCAGCACCCACCAGCGGTCGCCCGCGTACGCGCGCACCTGTTGCATCCAGCCGATGGGGGACAACCACGACAGCCAGGATCCCGCCGAGATGTCCGCAAGGGCACGCACTGCATAGGCGAAGGCGACGGCGATCAGCGCAAGCCCCCGGGCAGCGCGCGCACCCGTGGTCAGTTGCGCGCAGACACCAGCCACCCCGGCGAAGGCGACACCGGTCATGGCCCAGCCGAGACCGAACGCGAACGAACCGGCGACGGCAAGCCCAGAGGCGATCAGCGCGAGGGCGCTGAGCAGGCCGAGGGTCAGGCTCGCCCCGACAGCCACCAGCAGCGCCGCAGCCAACGGAGCCGACCGCCCGACCCTGCCGGAAGCCATCAGTTCCAGGCGACCCGCCTCCTCGTCGGCCCGTGTGTGCCGCACGACCACGAAAGCCATCAGGACCGCCGTGAGGGCTGCGCCGAAAGCCGTCAGTTTGAACATCGACAACTCCCCCAACGACGTGGGGTCGTACACCGGGCCGTACAAGGCGACCAACGCGCTGGCGGAGTTCACCGCCTCTGCGGCGGCAATACGCTGGGATTCATCCGGGTAGAGACCCACTGTGGCGCTGGCCGACAGTCCGGTCATGGCGGCGAAGCCCAGAATCCAGGCGGGCAGCAGAATCCGGTCGCGCCGCAGTGCCAGGCGCATGAGAGTGCCGGTGCCGGCGAATGTGTCAGGCATCGGCGGCAGCGTCCTGGTAATGCTTGAGGAACACCTCCTCGAGCGTCGGCTGCTGACTGTTGAGCGCTCTCAGGCCCCCATCAGCCAGAACCGCCATTGCCGGTCCCATCCCCGCCTCATCCACTTCGCAGGTGATCGCGTCACCGGCGATCTGCACGTCGTACACGCCTGGCACGTCAGCCAGGTGTTCGGGGACACGATCCACGGTTGCCCGGATCTTGGTACGGGCCAAGTGTCGCAACTGGGCCAGCGTGCCGCTTTCCATGGCCTTGCCGTTGCGGATGATGGTCACCCGGTCGGACAGTGCCTCCGCCTCGCTGAGGATGTGGCTGCTCAGCAGCACGGTCCCACCCCCTTCGCGGAAATGACGCACGCAATCCCGGAACCGGGCATCCATCAGCGGATCGAGACCGGAAGTGGGCTCGTCCAGCAGCAACAGGGGTACGTCGGTAGCCAGGGCGGCGATCAGCGCGACCTTCTGACGGTTGCCCTTCGAGTACGCCCGGGCTTTCTTGGTCGGGTCGAGTTCGAACATCTCTATGTAGCGCGCTCGCCGCGCTGGGTCCAGGCCGCCGTGCAGGCGCCCTAGCAGGTCGATCACCTCACCCCCGGTCAATTGCGGCCACAGGTTCACCTCACCCGGGACGTAGGCAACGCGTCGGTGAAGCTCAACTGCGTCGGTCCAGGGGTCACCGCCCAGCATGGTGATCTTCCCGGCATCGATGCGGAGCAGGCCCAGCAGAACCCTCAGGGTCGTGGTCTTCCCGGCACCGTTCGGCCCCAAGAACGCGTGCACCTCCCCCTGCTCGACCTGAAGATCGAGCCCATCCAGGGCCGTTGTGCTGCCGAACCTCTTCACTACGCCGCGTACATCAATGACCGCCGCCATACCTCCAACGTACTCCCGGGGTATGACGAGTCTGAAGTGCTGATCCCCGCGTTACGGTCTACGTCTCGCGGTGATCCAGGTCGAGTTCGCCCATCTCCCAGGGCCTTGTGATTCCCACCAAGGGAATCTGCCCGCGCCGGGGCAGGGAGCCACTCTCGCAGGTAACCAGGTTGCGTCCGGCCTGCTTGCTCGCATACATCAGGCGATCGGCCCGGTTCACTGCCTCGTCCCTGGTCTCGGTTGCTCCCATGAGCACCGCACCGGCCGAAATGGTGACCCGGACTTGCGTGTCGGGCAGCTGAATCCAGGAGTGCTCGACCAGCATCCGCAACCGCTCAGCGGTGACAGCCAACCCGTCGTCATCCACTCCGGGCAGGATTATCAGGAACTCCTCACCACCCCAGCGCACAGGCCAGTCGGAGTTGCGCAGCCCGTTCGCGAGGCTCTGCCCCACCATTCGCAGAACTGCGTCGCCCACTTGGTGGCCGTAGGTGTCGTTGATCTCTTTGAAGTGATCCACGTCGATGAACACCAGGCCCAGCGAAGCAGTGGCTGCCGCAACCGCGGCTTCAAGGGGCGCGAGGTGCTCCTCTCCGAAACGCCGATTGCCCAGCCCTGTCAGGACATCGATGTAGGCATCCTCTTGCCGCTCACGGTCGGAAAGCTGTGCGAAACGCGTCGACGGCCGACGATGGAACACCTCCACCGAACCGACGATCTCCCCGTGTTCGTCGTGGATCGGGCTGCCCTTGACCAGGACAGGCACCCGGTGCCCCTCTTTGTGATGCAGATAGACCTGCGCCTCACGGGCCTTGCCGTCCTTCATGACCCCGGCCAGAGGGCACCCGTGCAGGCAGAGTTGGTAGCCACCCTCACTGACATGGCGCAGGATGCCCTCCGAGCACGAGTGCTCCAGCACCTCGTGGGCCTCGTAGCCCGTGATCCGTTCAGCCCCCGTGTTCCAGTACGTTATGCGCCTGTCCCGATCGACGAAGTAAACCCCGTCCTCCATCTGTTCCAGGATGGTGCGATACACGTCTTCGAGCACGCTGGCCTCCCAGGTCAGGGTACGTAATCGGCACTCGCGGAAGCCACCCGTGCGAATCCGATCACAATGCGTGAATCCCAGTGAGCAACGACCATGATGGTTCCCATGTCCCGCGTCAGCATCACCCGCACGGCCCTCGGCCGGTACAAGGCCATTGCCGAATCCGGAGCCACACTGGAATTCGGCGAGGGCGACGACGAGTTCAGCGCCGTCGAACTCCTGCTCGCAGCACTCGGGGGTTGCACCGCGATCGACGTTGACTACCTCACCTCACGGCGTGCCAATCCGGATTCCTTCGAGGTGGTGGTCGAGGCCGAGAAGGTCAAAGACCCGGCGCAAGGCAACCGCTTGGCCGATGTCACCCTCACGTTCAGGTTGAGGTTCCCCGAGGGCACAGCAGGCGACGCCGCGCGTGCTGTGCTTCCCGATGCCGTCCAGCGCTCCCACGACCGTCTGTGCACCGTGGGCAGGACCATGGAACTACCGACACCGGTGACGACTCACATCGAGTGACGGGCGCGTGCCCAGCACGGGCTGTGCCAGTGTCTGCGGTCCTCGGGTCCTGCGAACTTGGGCCACGCCACCACGTGCGCCACGCCTGTCCGGATCTGCTGATTGCAGCCCGGGCAGATGTAGGGCTTCGCCGCCTGCTCAGTGGAGACGTTCTGGACGATGTAATCGCCCTCCTGCCGCCTATTGCCGAACCCCGCACCCAATGGCCGCAACTCATCCTCACGACGACGGTTGCGGCGGGCCATGGACCCAGCCTAGAGCCGGTGGCTCAGCCGTAGACGCGGAAGCCGCGCCCACTCTTGCGTCCCAGGTAGCCCGCCTCGACCATCTGCTCAAGCAGGCGGGCCGGCGCCAACTCCGGCAGGCGGAACTCGCCGTGCAGTGTTTGCTCGATGGCCAGTGACACGTCGTTGCCGACGACATCCAGCAGCGCGAAGGGGCCGAGCGGAAGTCCTGCGCCCTTGGTCATGACCGTGTCGATCTCGTCGGCAGTTGCGTAGTGCGACTCGAGCAGAAGGACCGCATCGTTCAGATATGGGAACAGCAGAGCATTGACGATGAACCCGGCCCGGTCGCCGCACTTGACGGGGTGTTTGCCGATCTTCGTGCACAGGTCGACGACCGTGTCCGTGACATCTTGCGCAGTTGTAACCGGGCTGACCACCTCGACCAGCTTCATGATCGGAGCGGGGTTGAAGAAGTGCATTCCCACGACGTCGCCGGGACGATCAGTGACCGCTGCCATCTCCACCACGGGTAGCGACGAGGTCGTTGTGGCCAGGATCGCGCCCGGCTTGCAGATCCGGTCGAGGTCGCAGAAGAGCTCGAGCTTGACGTCGAGGTTCTCGACAATGGCCTCCACCACGAGGTCCACATCGGCGAGGGCTTCGCGCTCGGTGGCGCCGGTGATCCGGCCCAGCACCTCATCGCGGACAGCTTCGGTCATCTTGCCCTTGGTGACGGCCCTGCCCAAAGACTTGGTGACGGCGGCCCGCACCCCGGCGAGCTTCTCATCGCTGCGGGCGACGAAGACCACGTTGTAGCCGCTCTTGGCGAACACCTCGACGATCCCCGAAGCCATCGTCCCGGTGCCCACGACCCCAACGGTCGAGACTGGGCGCAGCGTGACCTCGCCGACTTGCTCGCTCGACCCCGCCTCGTCGGCGTGGTCGTAGAAGCCGCGTCCGGCCTTCTCGCCGGTGTGCCCGGCCGCGATCATCTGCTTGAGGATCGGTGCGGGGGCGTGCAGGCGCCGACCTGTGCTGGCGTAGAGGGCGTCCAGCACGTCGTAGGTGGTGTCGATGCCGATCTTGTCCAGTAGCGCCAGTGGGCCGATCGGGTAGCCGCATCCGAAGCGCATGGCCGCATCGATGTCGTCGCGGCTCGCATAGCCCGACTCGTACATGTTCACGGCGTGGTTGAGGTAGCCGAAGAGCAGACCATCAGCGATGTAGCCGGGCTTGGACCGCACGACTGTTGCGTCACGGCCGGCCGCGGTCAGGAATGCCTGCACGGCCTCGACGGTGTCCAGGTCGGCGAAATCAGGACGCACGATCTCCGCGTGAGTTCGCGCGGGGTCGTGCGGCAACGCGAGTCCGAGGACCCGGTTCGGCCGTCCCGAACTCAGGGCCAGATCGGTGACCGACAGCGCGGTCGCGGTTGTCACGAGAACCGCATCGTCGGCCACGATCGCACCCAGTTCACCGATGACGGCGTGCTTGAGGTCGTGCTTCTCGGGAAGGCACTCGATCACAATGGCCGCTGGCCCGGCGTCCTTCAGCGAGGTTCCGACTGGTAGGCCCGCCCGCTCGGAGGCCGATTGGGCAGTCACCTCGTCCTTCTCGATCGCAACAACCTGCCAGCCCGCCTCAGCGGCCAGTCTGGCCACCTGGGTCCCAACAGTCCCCACCCCGACGATTGCCACTGTGTTCTGCGCCATGGTGCCCAGTCTGCCAAGTCGGTCATCGGCGACAATAGGTGGGTGTGGCACGCCCGACCCCTGTTCGACGACGACATCCAAGAGGTCGTCGCGATGGTCAATGCGTGCGAACTCGCCGACAGCGGTGAGGTGATGCTCGAGGTCGCCGACGTGGTCGCGGACCTAGCGGGGGCAGACCGGGACCGCGATGCCACGGTCGTGGTGCAGGACGGCCGAATCGTCGCGTGGGCACTGATCTGGGACGCCCGGAAGCGCTGGGCGGATGTGCATCCCGACGCTCGCGGTCAGGGCATCGGCACCTGGTTGCTCCGGTGGTCGTCCTGGCGGGCGCGTCAGCTCGGGGCTGACCGCACGGGTCAGACGATCGACGACCGCCGCACCGAGGTTGCGCAACTTTTCCAGGCCCACGGCTACACCCCCCGGTACGAGTCCTGGGTGTTGACCATCGACGCCGCCCCGCTGGAACACACCGCCCACGCCGCGCTGGACACCGATGCCGCACTTCAGTTACTGGAGCAGGCATTCGGCGAACACGCCGACAGGACCCCGGTCTCCTTGGACCGCTGGCGTGCCACCACCGTGCTGCGCCAGGGATTCGTCGCGGAGGACCTTCTGGTTGTGCAGCGTGACGGACAGGTGGCCGCGGCAGCCTTCCTTGTCGATGCCGACGAGATCTGGGTGGACAAACTGGCAGTGGCCGAGCACTTCCGGGGCCAGGGTCTGGCGCGAGAACTGCTCTCGGCCGCGCGGGCCCGGGCTTTTGAGTCCGGCTACGAACGCGTGCGGCTGTCAACCGACTCCAACGCAGGTGTGCTTGAGGTCTACCAGCGCTTGGGCATGAGTGTCGAGCGCTCCTACACCCACTGGGCAGTGGACCTGTAGCCGCACGCCCGGGCTGCGGTCCGGCGGTCCGGCAAACCGGGTCCTGGTTAGAGGTTGTGGTCCGCGTTAGCGAATCCACGCGTTGTTTCGCTAACCAACAGCACAACCTCTAACGCGGGCACCCCGGCGCAGTCCCCGCCGCAGTCCCCGCCCGCGGTCTCCGACCCGCCGGTCCCCCAAACCGCCGGTCCCCCAAACCGGCAAACCGGGTCCTGGTTAGAGGTTGTGGTCCGCGTTAGCGAATCCACACGTTGTTTCGCTAACCAACAGCACAACCTCTAACGCGGGCACCCCGGCGGAGTCCCCGACCCGCCGGTCCCCGGTCAGAACAACCGTGACTGCTCATCGTCGAACCCCCGCAGGTGGTCGTAGTCGACCACCACACAGCGGATCCCCCGGTCCTGGGCCAGTGTTCGAGCCTGCGGCTTGATCTCCTGGGCGACGAATACCCCCGAAACCGGGGCCAGCAGCGGATCCCGGTTCAGCAGTTCCAGATAGCGGGTCAGTTGCTCAACTCCGTCGATCTCCCCGCGCCGCTTGACCTCGATGGCCACAGCGGCGCCGGCCTCGTCGCGGCACAGCAGGTCCACCGGTCCGATCGCGGTCGGGTACTCCCGGCGGACCAGCGTCCAACCCTGACCGAACGTGCTCACCTGCTCGGCCAGCAGTTCCTGCAGATGCGCCTCAACGCCGTCCTTGATCAAGCCGGGGTCCTGGCCGAACTTGCCCGACCAGTCGTGTTCGATCCCGTCGATGCGGATGATGAGGCGCTCGCCGGCCTTGTTGGTGACCTCCCAGATCGTGTGATCATCGTCGTGCGACTCGACCAGGGTGCACGGCGGGGTCATCCAGTTGAGCGGTTTGTACGCCCGGTCGTCGGCGTGGACGCAGACCGATCCATCGGCCTTGAGCAGCAGCAACCGTCGGGCCATCGGAAGATGCGCCGAGAGCCTTCCGACGTAATCGACCTGGCAGTTCGCCACAACCAAACGCATCAGCGACTCATGTGTAGTCGTAGAAGCCCTTGCCGGACTTCCGGCCGAGGTCTCCAGCAGTGACCATGCGCTGCAGGATCTCCGGCGGGTTGAACTTCTCGTCCTGAGTGTCTGCGTAGATGTTTGACGTCGCGTTCAGGATGATGTCGACACCGGTCATGTCGGCAGTCTGCAGTGGCCCCATGGCGTGCCCGAAGCCCAGCCGGCAGGCCGTGTCCACATCCTCGGCTGTGGCGACTCCGGACTCAACAAGGGCGATTGCCTCCATGGCCAAAGCCGTGATCAAGCGGGTGGTCACGAAGCCGGCCACGTCCCGGTTGACCACCACGACGGTCTTGCCGACCCCTTCGGCGAAGTCCTGCGCGCGCGACATCGACTCGTCACTGGTCTTGTACCCGCGGACCAGTTCGCACAACTTCATCATGGGTACCGGGGAGAAGAAGTGGGTTCCGACGACCTGCTCGGGCCGACTCGTGACCGCCGCGATCGACGTGATCGGGATGGCCGAGGTGTTGGTTGCCAGCAGTGCGTCCGGCGCACACACTTGGTCGAGGCGACGGAACACCTCCGCCTTGATGTCGAACTTCTCGAACACTGCCTCCACGACAACTTCGGAGTCGGCGATGGCGTCGAGGTCGGTCGTGGTCGTAACACGCCCCAAAGCGGCCTGCGCCTCATCAGCGGTCAGTTTGCCCTTCTCGGCGAACCTGGACAAGGACTTCTCGATCCCAGCCCGACCCCGGTCCAATGCATCCGAGCCGACATCCTGCAGCACCACATCATGGCCTGCAACGGCGCATACCTGCGCAATTCCCGCGCCCATCAGCCCTGCACCCACCACTGCGATCCTCATGGTTCGAGGCTAGCGCCGGGCAGATGCGCGAGTCCCCGGAGGGGCGCAGAATGGAACGGTGCCGGCGTGGTCAACGTACTCGTTCATGTTCGGCCCACTGGTCGCGCTGGTGATCATGGCCGTCATGATCCTTCTGCTGCGCTGGGCGTTCAGCCGGGGCGGTTCACTGGTGGCCGACGAACCGACGCCCGGCCGTCCTGACCAGTACGGGCTGATGGTTCCCGTCGCGGCCGCCCAGGATTACGTGCGGGCCGAGATGCAGCGCCGGATGCTGGTGGACCAAGGCGTGAAGGTGAATCTTGTGCGCACCACAGAAGGACCGCAGTTGATGGTGTGGAAGAAGGACCGCGACCGTGCCCTCGAACTACTCAATCAGGGAGGCGCCTGACCTCGGCTCCTACTGAGCACAGCGCGTCGATGAAACCTGCGTAGCCGCGGTCGATGTGATGGGTCTCGTGCACCGTGGTGGTGCCCTCGGCCACAAGGCCGGCCAGAACCAAGCCGGCGCCGGCCCTGACGTCGGTGGCTTCGACCGGAGCACCGGACAGCCTGGAGCGGCCACGCACCAGGGCGTGGTGGCCGTCGGTGTGAACGTCGGCGCCGAGCCGGGTCAATTCATGGACGAAACGGAATCGCGCCTCGAACAGGTTCTCCGTGACCATGGCCGCCCCCTCGGCGATTGCATTGAGGGCGATGAATTGCGGCTGCAGGTCCGTGGCGAAGCCCGGATACGGCAACGTCACGATGTCCACGGACTTGGGGCGCCGATCCATGCTGACGCGGAACCCGTGGGCGAGGACCTCGACCATGGCGCCTGCGGACACCAGTTTGTCCAGTGCGATCTCCAAGTGCTTCGAGATCCCCTGGTCGACGACCAAGTCCCCCTGGGTCATGACAGCTGCCACCGCCCAAGTCCCGGCCACGATTCGGTCCGGCACTGTTCGGTGGGTCACAGGATCCAGGAACTCGACACCTTCGATCTCCAAGGTCGACGACCCGACGCCGCCGATCTGCGCGCCCATCTCGATCAGCATCTCGCAGATGTCCACGATCTCGGGTTCGCGCGCGGCATTGTCGATCACAGTCGTGCCTTTGGCCAGCACCGCTGCCATCAGCAGGTTCTCAGTGGCTCCCACGCTGGGGAAGTCCAGCCAGATCGACGCGCCGTGCAACTGGCCGGCTTTGGCGATCAGGAAACCGTGCTCGCTGGTGACCTCCGCCCCCAGCCTGGTCAGCCCGTTCACGTGCATATCCAGCCCGCGGCTGCCGATCGCGTCGCCTCCGGGTAGCGCAACGTCAGCCGCACCTACCCGGGCCACCAATGGCCCGAGCACGCAGATCGAAGCGCGCATCTTGCGCACGAGGTCGTAGTCGGCTTGGTGCCCGAGTTGTTCCGGAACGTCGATGACCACCGTGCCGGCGATGTGGTCGTGTTCCACGGAACACCCGAGCCTGCGCAACAACTCCGCCATGATGGTCACGTCGAGGATGTCGGGAACCTCGGTCAAAGTGGTGGGTCCCTTGGCCAGCAGAGCCGCTGCCATGAGCTTCAGGATGCTGTTCTTGGCTCCGGGCACCCGCACCGTCCCAGCAAGCCGATTGCCGCCAACCACCTCAAATGTCACTGCCACAGGATACGTCCGGCTTTCCGGGCGTGGGGGCAGGTTGGCCGCACTCGGAAGTTCGCCTCAGAGGCGCCCGGCGCGGCGATGTACCCAGCTTGCGGCGATGAAGCCGAGCCCGTTGATCGCCCAGTGCAGTGCCATCGGAGTGAGCAACGACCCGGAGTAGATCCGCAGACCGCAGAAGACCACCCCGGCCACGGCGGTCCCAGCAACAGTGAACACGACCGACTGGATCCGGCCCCAGATCCCCCCGCCGAGCAGATCCCCTACTGCGGCGTTGGCATCGTGCATCACCAAGCTGGGCAGGATGTGCCAGAAGCCGAACAACACACTCGAGGCCAGAACCGCCTGCCACAGGGGTAGCCAGTCGGACAGCAACACCAAGCCGACTCCACGGAAGGCCAGCTCCTCGAACAGGACCGTGCCGAGCGGGACATTGATCAAGGTCTTGTAGAGCAGAGTCTTGGGGCCGAGCACCGCACGATCGTCGGCCAGGAAGCGCCGTGTGAATGTCATCGACCCACCGATGACGTACACCAGGGTGACCAGCCCGATGCAGCCGGCAGACCACACCAACCCCTTGACCCACGAGTCGGGACCCAGCCCGATATCTGTCAGCGAGACCCCCGATCTGTAGCCGATCCACACGATCAGGACACTGCCGAGCACCCCCGTGGGCACGTACCACCTCTCCGCCACGTACGGCGAGTGGTTCAGGACGTTGACAATGATCAACAAGCCCAGGACGACGAGGTCGAGGGTCACGGGTTATGCGACGGGTGCGGTGGTGGACGAGGAACTGTCTGAGATCCCCCATTGGTTCAGTTGGCGCTGCAGAGCCTCGCTGGCGCGCTGCAACTGCTCGGCCTGCACACGGTCGGTCGCCCACTCGAGTTCCCGAGCGCGCAGGGCCCGCTCGATCTCCAGCATCGTCGCGTCGTCAGTCGGCAAGTCGAAGGCCAGGGAGGTGAAACCCGCCAGATCCGCCCGATAGTCGTGTCCACGAGCAACAAAGACGCCAGGAACGACGTCGGTGCTGTTCTTGAGATCGACCCCGATGTTGATGAACGTGCCCACCGGTCGCCAGCGGATACCCCTCGGGATGCCCGGTTCGCGAGGTTCCTGCAGCCAGGCGGGGACATCCACGGCCACCTCCGGGCTGAACTTCACAATGGGGTCCTCGTGGTGGCTCACCAGGAAGATCCTGGCGTCGGCACGGACCTGCTCGGGAAGTGCCTCGAACTCCTCCATGCTGGCCACCTCGACCACACGGCCGTCCGGGTCCCGGCGGGCCGGGTCGGTGCGCCAGCGGGCAGCCCAGCCGCTGCCGGCCGGGGTGCCGATGAACAGCGCACGCTGCACGCCCGCCCGCGCGAAACCGCTCATGCCTTCGTGCAGGAACGCATCCTGCATCGTGTGCGCACCCAGGGATTCCCCGAAAACCACGAGCTTGGGGCGCTTCTCTTCCGGAATGGCTCGCAGTCGCCACGTCAACGCGTGCAACATCGCGCGGTTCTGCTCCCGGCCCATCGAGACGCGGTCCAGGGCGATGAAGGACGGCCGCAGCGAATACTGCAACGCGAAGGTCGCGCAGTCGCCACCGGTCAGGTATTCCAACGACTCCATCATGGCGTAGTTCAGATACCCGGTCCCGGTCGGAGAACAGAAGCACAGAACCTTGCGCTCGAACGCCCCCAGGTCCTCAAGTTCGCGCATCAGGATGTCGACCCGCTCGTCGACCAGACTCGCGGAAGCAAGGCCGACGAATGCCCGGATCGGGTCCATAGCCGGTTTGCCGGTTACCTCTGTGATCTCAGCAGCTGACAGTGCCATGTTGACCACACGACGGCCTTCACGGCTCAAAGTGTCGAATGGGACCTGCGAGCCGGGCCCACCGGACACCGTCAGCATTGTCGGCTGCTTGTTGTACGCAGCCTCGATCGCGGCACCACCGGCGTCAGCCTGCCTGTTGACGTATTCCAGACCCACCACGGCGACCCCGGTCACCGCACCCAGGGTGGCAGCATGACCGATCAGGTTCGCAAACGGCGCCAGCGAGGGTGCCACCCTGCGGATGCCGTGCGCGATGCCTTCGGATGCCAGCGACTCCACGAACGCGGCTCCCTGCAGGCCCGCGCTGACACCAGCACCGAAGAGCAAGGACCTGCTCAGAGGCGGGACCTTCTCGTACTTGGCAGCCTGACGTTCCTCGTAGGCAGCGGCTTGCGAGGACAACGGCAGCGGGTCGGTCGGAGGCGGGAGCAGGTCGCGTTTGGCATCGCGACGATTGCGCGCTGTCAGCCCCACCGCCGCCGCAGTGGCCAGCGTCAGCATCGCGGGCCCGACGAAGCGTCGGAAACTGCGCCCCGTGCGCGCCTCCAGCAATTCAGCAGCACCCAGAGTCCCTGCCGCCAACAAACCCGTGACACCGGTCAGGGCCGTGATCCACGCGCCACTTCGAAGTGCCGCCCGCTTTACGGGCTCGCCGGGGCGACGTGGCAGCAGGCGCCAGATCGCGACCCCACCGGCCGCAGCTCCAGCGTGAGCGATGGCGTGCGTGGCCGCGGCGACACCAGGGCGTTGCATACGTTCATGGCCGACAACTGCTGTGGCGAAGCCTTCGACTGCTGCACCGGTGGTTGCGACCAAGCCGTAGTTGACCGCGCTGGTCAGTCCGGTAAGGATCGCTTGATCCCCAACGCTGCGGGGCAGCAATCCGGGCTGATATGACATGCCAATGCTGGCCATCGAAGCCATCGTTGCCACGCGCGAAGTGAGGCTAATCTCGGGCACATCCACCATGTTCGTCATTCTGCCTTAGGGTCAAAAGCATGGTGAACCTGACGCGGATCTATACCCGTACCGGCGATGACGGGACAACCGCGCTGGGCGATTTCAGCCGGACCTCCAAGACCGACCCCCGACTTGAGGCGTATGCCGATGTCGACGAGGCCAATAGCGCGATCGGGGTCGTACTCGCGGTTGGGGAGCCTGCCGCGGACCTGGTCGAGGTCCTGTCGCGTATACAGAACGAACTGTTCGATGTGGGCGCGGATCTGTGCACACCGTTGGGCGGGGACGGGCCTGCCTTACGTGTCACTCAGGACTACATCGACCGCCTCGAGGCCGATTGCGACCGGTTCAACGCCGATCTACCCGCATTGCGCTCGTTCATCCTGCCGGGCGGGACGAAGGCCTCGGCGTTGCTGCACGTCGCGCGGACCGTCGCGCGGCGCGCGGAGCGGGCCACATGGTTGGCCATTGGCGAGTACGGCGACTCGATGAACCCCTTGACGACCCACTACCTGAACCGGTTGTCGGACCTGTTGTTCATCCTGTCCAGGGTCGCCAACCCCGGCGGCGACGTGTTGTGGGTGCCGGGCGGGGATCGGTAGTCGGGCGGGGTTGCGGGGGCGCGGGTGGGTCCGGCCGAGCCCCTGCTGTTTTCAGGCAACTGGGTTGCCGGTTTCGCACTTTGCCTCGTGGCGCCGGTGGGTCCGGCCGAACCCCTGCTGTTTTCAGGCAACTGGGTTGCCGGTTTCGCACTTTGCCTACGCGGCGCGGGTGGGTCCGGCCGAACCCCTGCTGTTTTCAGGCGACTGGGTTGCCGGTTTCGCACTTTGCCTCGTGGCGCGGGTGGGTCCGGCCGAACCCCTGCTGTTTTCAGGCAACTGGGTTGCCGGTTTCGCACTTTGCCTCGTGGCGCGCCCAGCCGAACCCCTGCTGTTTTCAGGCAACTGGGTTGCCGGTTTCGCACTTTGCCTACGCGGCGCGGTCCGGCCGAACCCCTGCTGTTTTCGGGCAACTGGGTTGCCGGTTTCGCACTTTGCCTCGTGGCGCGGGTGGGTCCGGCCGAACCCCTGCTGTTTTCAGGCAACTGGGTTGCCGGTTTCGCACTTTGCCTCGTGGCGCCGGTGGGTCCGGCCGAACCCCTGCTGGTTTCAGGCAACTGGGTTGCCGGTTTCGCACTTTGCCTACCGGCGCGCCCCAGCCGCCCGGCGAGGTCGAACAGGTCAGTGGCGCGGACCCACAGCCACCTGTAGGCGGCCCTCCTGCTTGCGCACCTCGGACTCTGTGCCCTTCTTGCGGGCCTCGTCGAGCTCCTGCTCCGCCTGCCGGACATCGATCTCCGAGGCGAGCTCCAACCACTCAGCCAGGATGATCACCCGGTCGCTGTCGACTGTGGCGAAACCCTCGTGGATGTACGCACGTACGTCCTCGCCCTCGACCGGGCGGATGAGGATGGGGCCGTCAGCCAGCATTCCCATCAACGGCGAGTGCCCGGGCATGATGCCGGTCTCCCCATCAAGGGTCCGCAGGACCACCAGCTTCGCCTCGCCCTCCCAGACGTTGCGCCGGGTGGACACCATGGCCACGTTGAGGGTCGCCATGACTACTTGGCCAGCTTCGCCGCGTTGCGCTCGACGTCCTCGATGCCACCACACATGAAGAAGGCTTGCTCGGGGATGTGGTCGTACTCACCATCGGCCAAGGACTTGAACGAAGCGATGGTCTCCTCGACCGGAACGAAGGAACCTGGCTGGCCGGTGAAGGCCTCGGCCACGAACATGTTCTGGCTCAGGAACCGCTGAATACGACGGGCCCGGTTGACGAGGATCTTGTCCTCTTCGGAGAGCTCGTCAATACCGAGGATCGCGATGATGTCCTGCAGGTCCTTGTACCTCTGCAGGATCTCCTTGACCCTGGCCGCCACGGCGTAGTGCTCGTCGCCGATGTAGCGGGGGTCAAGAATGCGCGAAGTGGAGTCCAGCGGATCCACCGCAGGGTAGATGCCCAACTCGGAAATCGGCCGCGACAGGGTCGTGGTCGCATCCAGGTGCGCGAAGGTTGTGGCCGGCGCGGGGTCGGTCAAGTCGTCAGCAGGCACGTAAATGGCCTGCAGCGAGGTGATCGAGTGGCCGCGGGTCGAGGTGATCCGCTCCTGCAATTGGCCCATCTCGTCGGCCAGGGTCGGCTGGTAGCCCACCGCGGAAGGCATGCGGCCCAGCAGCGTCGAGACCTCGGAACCGGCCTGGGTGAACCGGAAGATGTTGTCGATGAACAGCAGCACGTCCTGCTTCTGCACGTCGCGGAAATACTCGGCCATCGTCAACGCGGTCAGCGCAACCCGAAGACGCGTGCCGGGCGGCTCGTCCATCTGGCCGAAGACCAGCGCGGTCTTGTTGATGACGCCGGACTCGGTCATCTCCAGGAAGAGGTCGTTGCCCTCACGGGTGCGCTCCCCCACCCCGGCGAACACCGAAACACCCGAGAAGTTCTCGGCGACGCGGTAGATCATCTCCTGGATCAAGACGGTCTTACCGACACCGGCTCCACCGAACAGACCGATCTTGCCACCCTTGACGTACGGGGTGAGCAGGTCGATGACCTTGATGCCGGTCCAGAACACCTCGGTCTTGGACTCGAGCTGGTCGAAGTTCGGAGCCTGCGCATGGATGCCGCGGCGATCCGTGATCTGCAACGAGGATTCCTCGACGTCCAGCGGCTTGCCCAGGGTGTTCCACACGTGTCCCAGCGTGATGTCGCCCACGGGCACCGTGATCGCGTCGCCGGTGTCGCGCACCTCGGAACCGCGGATGAGTCCATCGGTGGGCTGCATGGAAATGGCGCGGACCATGTTGTCGCCGATGTGCTGGGCGACCTCCAGGGTCAGCATGCGGTGCTCGACATCGCCCTCGCCTGCGTCGAACGTGACGTCGACATGCAGTGCGTTGAACAACTCGGGCATCTGCTCGGCCGGGAACTCGACGTCGACGACCGGTCCGGTGACGCGGGCGACGCGGCCGACTCCGGCAATCGTGTCTGGTGTCGCGGTCATGTGTTTCAGCTCCCTGAGGTTGCGGAGGCCAGCGCGTCGGCACCACCGACGATCTCGCTGATTTCCTGGGTGATCTCGGCCTGGCGGGCCTGGTTGGCTTGACGGGTGAGGGACTTCATGAGTTCGTCGGCGTTGTCCGTCGCCGACTTCATCGCCCGCTGACGGGCTGCGTGCTCGGATGCGGCCGACTGCAGCAGCGCCGCGTAGACCAGGTACTCCACGTACTTGGGCAACAACGCATCGAGCACTTCTTCGGGGCTGGGCTCGAAGTCGTACAAGGGCCACACGGGCTTACCACCGGCGTCGTCACCGCCGGTGATGTTGGACGCGGACGTGTCCACGACCTCCTCGACGACCTCCAAGGGAAGAATCCTGACGACCTGGACCTCTTGGCGGCCACGGTTGAAATAGCGGGTGTAGATCAGGTTGATCTCGTCCGCACCACCGTCTTCGGTCTTCATGAGGAACCGGTCAAGCAGCGCTTTCGCGATCGGTTTGGCGTCCTCGTAGGTGGGGGCGTCGGTGAAACCGGTCCAGCTGTCGGCGATCTCGCGCTCACGGAACTTGTAGAAGCCAAGCCCCTTGCGCCCGACGATGAAGGGCACAACCTCCATGTTCCGTTCGGTGCGCATCAGCTCAATGAGCCGCTCGCCCTCTTTGATCGCGTTCACAGAGTACGCCCCGGCCAGACCCCGGTCAGCCGTGACCAGCAGCATGGCAGCGCGCTGCTGGAGCCGCGCCTGGGCCGTCAGCGGGTGACTGCCCTTGGTGTGCGAAGCCGCGAGACCGACAGCCTGCAGCAACTCCCGGGCATAGGGCTCGGTGGCCTGCACCTGCTGCTGGGCCTTGACGATGCGCGACGACGCGATCAGTTCCATCGCTTTGGTGATCTTCTTGGTCGCCTGGACCGATCGGATCCGGCGACGGAAGATGCGAAGTTGTGCACCCATGGCTCAGCCGCGCACCTGACGAGTCACCTGAGCGACCTGGATGTCCTCTTCGGCCAGCGCCTCGACGGGCATGTCCTTGACCAGTAGATGTCCTTCGCTGGTCATGAACGTCTTCTTGAAGCCGTCGACAGCCTTTTCGAGCCCGGCGACCGTGTCGTCGGAAAGCTCGCCGGTCTCCCGGATCGTGGCCAGCAGACCGCCGTGCTGGGACTCGATGTTCTCAAGCAGTTCGCTCTCGAAGCGCTTGATGTCCTCGATCGGGACCTCATCGAGTTGACCGGAGGTTCCAGCCCACACCGAGACGACACCACGTTCGAGGGAGAAGGGCTGGTACTGCGGCTGCTTGAGCAACTCGACCAGCCGGGAGCCACGCTCGAGCTGGGCCTTGGAGGCCTTGTCCAGGTCCGAGCCGAAGGCGGCGAACGCCTCCAGCTCGCGGAACTGGGCCAGGTCCAGTCGCAGACTTCCCGCAACCTTGCGCATCGCCTTGGGCTGCGCGGAACCACCGACACGCGAAACGGAGATACCGACGTTGATCGCCGGGCGGACCCCGGAGTTGAACAGGTCGGACTCCAGGAAGCACTGCCCGTCGGTGATGGAGATGACGTTGGTGGGGATGTAGGCGGAGACGTCGTTGGCCTTCGTCTCGATGATCGGCAACCCGGTCATCGAACCGGCGCCCATCTCGTCGGAGAGCTTCGCGCAACGCTCGAGCAGCCGGGAGTGCAGGTAGAAGACGTCACCGGGGTACGCCTCGCGGCCCGGCGGACGGCGCAGCAGCAAAGAGACTGCGCGGTAGGCCTCGGCCTGCTTGGACAGGTCATCAAAGATGATCAAGACGTGCTGGCCGTTGTACATCCAGTGCTGGCCGATGGCCGAGCCGGTGTAAGGCGCCAGGTACTTGAAGCCGGCCGAGTCAGAGGCAGGGGCTGCCACGATGGTCGTGTACTGCAGCGCGCCGAATTCCTCAAGCGCACCGCGCACAGCGGCGATCGTGGAGCCCTTCTGGCCGATGGCTACGTAGATGCACTTGACCTGCTTCTTCGGGTCGCCGGACTCCCAGTTGGACTTCTGGTTGAGGATCGTGTCCAGCGCGATCGCGGTCTTGCCGGTCTGGCGGTCACCAATGATCAGCTGGCGCTGCCCGCGGCCGATGGCCGTCATGGCATCTACGGCCTTGAGCCCGGTCAACATGGGCTCCTTGACCGGCTGGCGTTCCACCACCGTGGGCGCCTGCAGCTCAAGGGCACGATCGGTCTCCGCCACGATGTCCCCGAGGCCGTCGATCGGCTTGCCCAGCGGGTCCACAACCCGACCGAGGAAGCCATCACCGACAGGCACCGACAGGACTCGGCCGGTGCGACGCACCGTCTGGCCCTCCTCGATGTCGCTGCCGTCACCGAGAAGAACGACACCGATCTCACGCACGTCGAGGTTCAGCGCCAGACCCAGCAGGCCGCCCTCGAACTCGAGCAGCTCGTTGGTCATCGCCGAGTGCAGGCCTTCGACGCGGGCGATGCCGTCACCGGTCTCCACGACACGGCCGACTTCCTCGCGGGCATTCTCCGGGCTGAACGACGAGACGTTGGCCTCGATCGCAGCGCGGATCTCCTCCGGCGAGATCGAAAGTTCGGTCATGATCAGTGCCTCTCGTTGCTAGTTCTTCGTCAGTGGGTGAGGCGGCGGCGTGCCGCCTCCAAGCGGGTGGAAAGAGTTGCGTCGATCACTTCATCGCCGACCCGAACTTCCAGGCCACCCATGATGGAGGGGTCGACAGTCACATTGAGTTGCACATCGCGGTTGTGCAGACGCCCGAGCGCTGCGACCAATCGCGACGACTGCTCCTCGGACAAGGCACGTGCGCTGCGGACCTCGGCCACCACACGCCCGCGGCGAGCCGCAGCCAGGGTGCTCAAGTCCGACACCGCTGTCTGGACCGGGCGTCCATGCAGTTCGGTGGTCACGGACTGCAAGAGACTGACCGTGATGGGGTCAGCCTTACCGTCGAGCAGATCCGAGGTGATCGCGGCCTTGCTGGCCTCGTCCACAGCGGGATTGGTCAAAGCCATCTGCAGGTCGGGGTTCGAGTCGATGATGCGACCGAACCGGAAGATCTCTTCCTCGACCCGGTCGAGGCGGCCCTGCTTCTCCGCGGACATCAGCAACAGGCTCTGCCCGGTCTCATCAAGTGCATCGACCAGGTCCGCGTCGCTGGACCAACGGTGCGAGGCCGTCTCAGAGATGAGCGAGAGTGCCGACTGCGACATCTTTTCGCCGAGCAGCCGCTGCAGCAGTGCCTGCTTCGCGGCGGACTCCAAGGCGCCATCGGCCAGCGTCTGCCGAAGCGTGCGCTCATGACCGAGCAGGGATGCGAACGACAAGACGGACTGACCATCCGTGGCCAGAGCAGCCTCGTCAGCGCTGTCGAAGCGCGCGTTCACGGCCTCCCGTAGCGCTGCCATGGACGTGCGACTGGCCCCGATCATCAGTTCTGCCCGCCGTTCGGGCTGGCCTGCTCGAGTTCGGCGATGAACCGGTCGACGACCGATGCGGCGCGTGCGTCATCGGTCAACGACTCACCGACGATACGTCCGGCCAGATCCGTCGCGACCCCGCCCATGGACCTGCGCAGGTCAGCAAGGGCCTTGGCCTTCTCGGCCTCGATCTGGGCAGTCGCGTTGGCGGCGATCTGAGCAGCCTGAGCTTCAGCTGCCTTACGGGACTCCTCCATCACAGATGCGCGCTCGGCCTCGGCCTGCTGACGGATCTCTGCGACTTCGGCCCGGGCGGCGGCCATCTGCTCCTGGTACTGCTCAAGCGTGCGTTGTGCCTCGGCCTGCGCCTCCTCGGCGCGCTTGATCCCGCCTTCGATCACGTCGGCACGCTCCTCGAGCGTCTCCTTGATCTTGGGCAGGGCGACCTTGGCCAGCACCCCGAACACGATGAAGAACGCCACCAACCCGATGACGAACTCGAACATCGGGATGCGCAGCACGTTGCTTCCGCCTTCTTCGGCAGCAAGCATCCACGTCATGGCGAAAGTTCCTTATGCGCCGAAGACGAACGGGGCGACGAAGCCCAGCAGCGCCAGCGCCTCAGCAAGGGCGAACCCGAGCAGCATGTTCTGGCGGATCACACCGTAGGCCTCGGGCTGGCGAGCGATCGCCTGGACACCGTTACCGAAGATGATTCCGATACCGATGCCGGGGCCGATGGCGGCCAGACCGTACCCGATACTTCCCAGTGAGCCGCTGATCGATACTTCGGCAAGCACATCCAGCATGTCGGTTCCTTCTCCTTCTCGGACCCCCTGTTGGGGGTACGTCTCATGTTGCGTTGCGGTCAGTGTTCGGCGTGCAGTGATCCGGCGATGTACACCGCGGTCAGCAGCGTGAAGATGTACGCCTGCAAAGCCTGGATCAGGGCTTCGAAGGCGGTGAAGATGATGGTCATCAAGAACGAAGTCGCCGAACCCAGGATGCCGATGACCGACGGGCTGGCCAGGTAGAACGTGGCGACGGTGAAGACCGTCAGCAGCAAGTGGCCGGCGAACATGTTTGCGAACAACCGGATGGACAGCGTGACTGGGCGGACCAGCACATTGGAGATCAGCTCGATCGGGGCCAGGATCACGTAGATCGGCTTGGGCATCCCGGGCGGGAACATCATGTTCGTGAAGAACTTGACTGGACCCTGGTGGCGCATCCCCAGGTACATGTAGATGATCCACACCATGATCGCCAGCCCCACAGGGAAGGCGAACCGGGAGTTCACAGGGAACTGGGCCCCGGGAATGATGCCCCAGAGGTTACCGATCCACACGAAGAAGAAGATGCTGAAGAGCAGGGGAACGAACCGATCGCCGTCCTTGCCGATCACCTCTCGGCTGATGCCGTCGCGGATGAACAGGTAGCCCATCTCGCCGATGCTTTGCAGTTTGCTCGGGATCAGCTGTGGGCGACGGAACGCGATCAAGAAGAAGACGATGATGAGCAGCGAGCCGAGCAGGAGCAGGAACACCGGCTTGGTGAACTGCCCGAAGTACGGTTCGATGTCGAAGATCGAGGCGTCGGGAGCGGGGAAACCGCACCCGGAATCATTGCCGAGGTGACACCCCGGCTCGATCTCGGCCATGGGAACGACTGCGCCCTGCACTACGCCTCCCGCTGTGTACTAGGACCGCCATCCAACTGCCGTAGGCGATAGAAGATCAGGTAAGTACTGGCCACGAGTCCGAACACCGCACCGATCGCTAGTCCCACCGACTGATTGTCGAAGTACATCCCGATCAGGAAACCAAGACCGCCGTAGATCAAAACGCCGGCGATCAGGTTGTTGAGGACCGTCCACGCCACGTTGGGCGCATCGCGGTCGACGGGGGTTGGTGAAGGTTTCATGTTCGCGCTCAACCTACCAGCACCCCCCGACAGTCAATGCGCCGCCCGCCGCGTTCATGAGCCGGGCTTTCGCAGTCTGGCGACGACCTCTGGGTCGTCGGACAGCCCGAGTGTGGATTCCGGTTCCACATAGGCAGTAGGACGCTTGGACAACTGCACGACGATGAGCCCGGTCCACACCAGGGCACACACCACGATCACGCCCGCGAAGACCTGTGGGTCGAAGAACGTGGCACCGCGAAGCAGGGCCAACAGGATGAACAAGAAGATGATCTGGCCGAGGTAGACCCCGAGCGCCATGTTGAGCCCGAGTGCCGGATTGTTGGCCATGACCTTCTGGATTGCCAACTGTCCCAAACCGAAGAACAAGAGCACGACGGCGGTCGCCATGACACCGGCAATCACCCCGGGCACACCGGCCACGATTGCTCCGACGACTGTTCCCAGAATCCCGGCAAGCGCGGTGCCGATCACAGGCCTGATGAGGCCATTGGCTGCCATAGGCGAATCGGGATTCATATCTCTACAACTGTAACCGTTGGGTAAATCGCCAGAACCGCGGCCTCGGACCCGGGCGGTTGACGTTTGCCCGGCGGTCTCGTCTTCGATGTGCTGTCCGATTTTGCAGGCTCATCCTGCTGTGCAGGTACTGCTCCCCTCGGCAGACCCCGGCTAACTGCGCTATGAGCCTGCAAATACGGACACGAGTGCGACTCGCGGACGCCGACCGCTGGTCAGACGGCGCCTAGTTGCCCGGTGCGGCGGTCCCAGGTCTGGACACCATGAAGGCGAGCCCGGCCAGCCCCATCAGGAAGATGACCAGCGCCATCGGCCACGGGATCAGTGCAACAGCCACCGCAGAGAATGCGATCAAGGCCGTCCAGGCATGCATCAGACTCACTGCGCGACGCTGCGAATGGCCCAGTTCGATCAACCTGTGGTGCAGGTGCTCCTTGTCGGGGGCGAACGGGCTGCGGCCCCTGCGCGTTCGGCGCACGATTGCCATCACGACATCGATCAAGGGAATCGCGATCACCGCCAGCGGGAGCAGCAACGGCAGGATCGCCGGCAGCAGCAACTCACCCCTTACCGCGCTGGGATCCACCCGTCCGGACAGCGTGATCGCACTGGCCGCCAGCAGCAGGCCTATGAGCATCGATCCGGTGTCGCCCATGAACAACTTGGCCGGGTTGAGGTTGTGCGGCAGGAAGCCGATGCAGATCCCCGCCAGAAGAGCGCAGATCAGCGCGGCCAACGTCGCCCGGTCGAACCCGAACTCCACGGAGAGCAGGAAGGCGTAGACGAAGAACGCCGCCGCCGCGATGGCCACAATCCCGGCGGCCAGGCCGTCGAGGCCGTCGACGAAGTTGATGGCGTTGATCGTCAGGACCACGAACAGGACGGTCAGCAGCACGCTGGTCAGCGGGTCCAGGACCAGGGTGCCCCCGATGGGCAGCCACACCATCTGGATCCCCAGGAAGGCCATGGAACCGGCGGCCAGAACCTGGCCCGCGAACTTCGTGGGCGCATCCAGGCCGAACCGGTCGTCCAGTAAGCCCAAGCCGACGATCAGTGTCGCGCCCACGACCAGCGCCAGGGCCTGGCGGTTGCCGCTGAAGACCACGCGCAGTTGCGGCAATTGACTGGCGATCAGCATTCCTGCCAGGAAGCCGCCGTACATGGCAAGGCCTCCCCAGCGCGGTGTCGGGGTGGCGTGGATGTCCCGGTCGCGCACCTCGGCCATGGCCTTGGCCTTGATCGCCAGTCTGCGCACTGGAGGGGTGAGCAAGTAGGTCACCGCAACGGCGACCAGGAAGCAGAGCAGGTACTCCCGCACGTCGGTGGTGTCAGCCGAACGGGTACGCCGGGAACTCGGTCACCAGGGAGTCCACCGCTTGCCGGACCTCGGCACCGGCTTCCGGCTCCCGCACTGCTCGGGCGATGAGTGCGCCGATCTCCTTCATCTGGGCCACCCCCATCCCCTGGGTGGTGACACTCGGCGAGCCGACCCGGATACCGCTGGCCACACTCGGGGGCTGCGGATCGAACGGGATCGCGTTCTTGTTCAGCACGATTCCGGCGGCGTCACAACGCTGCTCGGCTTCCGCGCCGGTGACACCCATCGGCGCCAGGTCGAGCAGCGCCAGGTGCGTGTCCGTGCCGCCGGTCACTGCCCGCATCCCCTCGGCCTCCAACGCCGCCGTCAGCGCTCTGGCGTTCTCGATGACATCGCGGGCGTACTGCTGGTAGGCCGGAGTCGCGGCCTCCTTGAGCGCCACGGCCTTGGCGGCCACTGCATGCATCAGCGGCCCCCCTTGCATCATCGGGAAGACACCCTTGTCGATGGCCGCGGCGTGTTCGGCCTTGCTCAGGATCATGCCGCCACGTGGGCCGCGCAGGACCTTGTGCGTGGTGAACGTGACCACGTCCGCATACGGAACCGGACTCGGGATGGCCTTGCCGGCGACCAGTCCGATGAAGTGGGCGGCATCGACCATGAGGATCGCACCGACCTCGTCGGCGATCTCGCGGAAGGCCGCGAAGTCGATGAGGCGCGGGATTGCCGAACCACCACAGATGATCATCTTTGGCTGGTGCTCGCGAGCCAGGTCGCGGACCTGGTCGTAGTCGATGTCCTCAGTCTGCTTGTCGACGCCGTAGTGGACCGCGTCGAACCACTTGCCCGAGAACGAGACCTTCGTGCCGTGGGTCAGGTGACCGCCGTGCGGCAGGCTCATCGCGAGGACCTTCTCGCCGGGCTTGACGAACGCGCCATACACCGCGATGTTCGCCGAAGCGCCCGAGTGCGGCTGCAGATTCGCGTGGTCGGCGTCGAACAGCTCCTTTGCGCGCTCGATGCCGATCACCTCGGCCTTGTCGACCTCCGCGCAGCCACCGTAATACCGCCGTCCGGGGTAGCCCTCGGCGTACTTGTTGCTCAGCGTCGAACCGAGCGCGGCCAGAACCGCCGGACTTGTGAAGTTCTCGCTGGCGATCAGCTGCAGGCCACTGCGCAACCGGTCCAACTCGCTGAGCAGGATCCCGGCGATCTCCGGATCCTCCGCTTCGAGCATGGCGAAATCGGGACCCCAGAACGGGACGTTGGTCATGAGTTCTCCTGACGACATGTCTTCGCCCAGTGTAAGGGTGCTGGTTGCCGCTGCCGCGTTGATGGCGGCCCGGCGTGGGGGCGTGGGGCCCGCCCGTCCCGGCCTGGCCTGCCCGCGTTAGAGGTTGTGCTGTTGGTTAGAGAATCCACGCGTGTTTTCGCTAACCAACAGCACAACCTCTAACCAGGGCTTCCGCGAGGCACCCTATGCACAGCCGCGGCTGCAACAATCGACGTGTGATGCGCACATACGCAGGCGACGACGCGGTCTCCCGTGCTTCCGGGACGCGCGCGGCGGCGACCTCGATGCGCTCCGGGCGACTCGTGTTGGCCCCGGCGGACCTGCACTACGCCGTTGTGGCCGACGCCTTCTCCCTGCCCGGCCTGGCCCGATTGCGTGAGGCCCGGCAAGTTCCAGCCGGTGCTGCGGTTCCGGTGTTCATCGACCGGCGCACAACCCTGCACGCACTATGGGGCCGGGTGCCGCGTGATGCAGAGGTTCTGGCGCGCCGATTCTGGCCCGGGCCGCTGACGTTGATCGGCAAGCCCCAGTTGTCCTTGGCATGGGACGCGGGGGTTTCGGATGCGGTTGCGATCAGGATGCCGCTGCACCCATGGCTGCTGGAATTGATCGCAACCGTCGGCCCTCTGGCTGCAACCGGGGCCCAGGTCGCCGGACAGCCGCAGGCCACGTCTTTGGCGCAGTGTGACACGGCCTCGATAGCTATCGGTCTGGACGCAGGCGAACTTCAAGGCGGGCCAACATCGACCGTGGTGGATCTGCGCACAGGGGTCGAGGTGGTGCGGGAGGGCGCTATTGCGGCCGAAGCGATTCTGGAGGCTCTGGGCTGACCAGCCGGCCCCCGGTCACCCGATCCCGCCCAGTCAAGTCCTGCCAGGTGGTCACAGCATCAAATCCCTGGAGAAGTTCGCGGATCTGGGCAGCTTGCAACTCCCCGTGCTCGATGAGCACCCGCCCGCCGGGAGCCAGCATGCGCCGCGCCTGGGAGATGACGCAGCGGACCACATCCAGGCCGTCCAGACCTCCGAACAGGGCCACGGCCGGATCATGCAGGGCCACTTCCGGGTCGCGGGGCACCATGCCCTCGGGGATATATGGGGGGTTGCTCACCACCAGGTCCACAGGCCCCAACTCGCGCAGGTCGTCGGTGCACACATCGGCGCGGCGCAACTGAACCCGGGAGCCGACATTGCGCTGGGCCCACTCCAGCGCTGCCGGATCCTTCTCGACCGCAACCACGCGCGCCCGTGTTTCAGTAGCAAGGCTCAAAGCGATGGCACCACTGCCCGTACACAAGTCGACTGCCGAGTCGAACCGGTGCTGCAGCGCGATGTCCACCAGCACTTCGGTCTCGGGTCTCGGGATGAACACTCCCGGTCCCACCTCAATATCCAGGTACCGGAAACCTGCAGACCCGGTGAGGTGCTGCAGGGGAACCCGCTTGCAGCGAGCGTCGACCAAAGCCTCGAGTTGGGCTATCTGGGCAGGTGTCAACCGCGGGTCGAACCCCCGGCGACCGACCACGAACTCGATGAGCTGCTCGGCATCGGCCTCAGGCGACGCAACACCAGCGGCACGCAGGCGTTCAGCCACATCCCGGCGAACGCTCACACCGACTCCGCCGACTCCAACCGCTGGTTGAGATCGGCTTCCAGGCAACTGGTGATCACAGGATCGAGCTCACCGGCCAGAACTTGGTCAAGGTTGTAGGCCTTGAACCCGGTGCGGTGATCGGAGAGCCGGTTCTCCGGGAAGTTGTAGGTCCGGACCCGCTCGGAGCGGTCCACAGTGCGGACCTGTTCCTTGCGGGTGGCAGAAGCCTCGGCGGCCTTCTCCTCCTCGGCAAGCGCGACCAGCCTTGCCCGAAGGATCCGCATGGCCTGCTCCTTGTTCTGCAGCTGCGACTTCTCGTTCTGGCACGAGACCACAACGCCGGTGGGCAAGTGGGTGATGCGCACAGCGGAGTCCGTTGTGTTGACGCTCTGACCGCCAGGTCCCGAGGAACGGTAGACGTCGATGCGCAAGTCGTTGGGGTCGATGGTGATCTCGACGTCCTCGGTCTCGGGGAAGACCAGCACACCGGCCGCGGACGTGTGGATGCGCCCCTGTGACTCGGTGACCGGCACCCGCTGCACCCGGTGAACGCCCGCTTCCCATTTGAGCCGGGCGAACGGCATGTCGTCCACTTCGGTGCGACCCTTGGCCTTGATCGAGATTGTCGCGTCCTTGACCCCACCGAGGTTGGTCTCCTCGAGGTCGATGACCTCCACGCGCCAACCGCGGGCCTGGGCGTAGCGGTCGTACATCCGCATCAGGTCGCCTGCGAAGAGCGCAGACTCATCGCCGCCCTCACCGGCCTTGATCTCGAGGATCGCATCGGAATCGTCGAGCGGGTCACGCGGCACGAGCAACTCGCTGAGCCGCTCGGCCACCTTCTCGCGCTCGAGGGCCAACTGCTCGGCCTCCGCGGCAAACCCGGCATCGGCTTCCGCAAGTTCCAGAGCGGCCTGCTCGTCCTCGGAAAGACGCAGCCAGCGCTCGTAGATCTCAACGATCGGGCGCAGTTGGGCGTGCCGTTTGCCAACCGTGCGAGCTCGAACGGGGTCAGCGTGTAGCGAGGGATCTGCGAGTTGGCCTTCCAACTCCTGCATCTCCTCGACGAGAACGCTGACCCGTTCGAACACTTACTTGGAGGTCTGCTTGCCGAAGCGCTTCTCGAACTTGGCGACGCGGCCGCCGGTGTCCAGAATCTTCTGCTTGCCCGTGTAGAACGGGTGGCATTTGTTGCACACATCCGCGTGGATCACGCCGTTCTTGGCGGTGCTGCGGGTGGTGAAGGTGTTTCCGCACGAGCAGGTGACAGTGGTGTCGACGTACTCGGGGTGGATATCGGGCTTCATGATTCTCCTTTGATGGTCCCGGGTCGCCGAATCAACGCAGCGTGAACCGGGGCTCAATCAAGTGTAACCGTGGGTCCCGCGGAGGTATTCCCCGCACCTCAGCGGGGGGCAAGATCTCTGCCAGCCAGTTCCAGCGACCACTGGCGGTCAATGCCGTCGAGGGCGGAACTGCGCGTTCCTGTGAGCACAGCCAGATCCTGCGTGACCGGTTCCAGGATGCCTGTGTCCTCGAATTCCCCGATGTACATGAGCCCGAAGCCCTCGGTGTAGCCGAACCACCCGTAGTCCACCAGCGTCGACTGCTTCCCACCGCACGCTTCGAAAAAGTTCAGATCGGCCGCTCTGGGCGAACCCTCCAGGCCGATCCGGGCGCTCCACGCCCAACCGGAGTCAGCCCGTGAGCGTGAAATCACCAGGTCGTTGTGGGCCATCACCGGATCCACCAGGTTGCCGCCGCCGGAATACTCGCAATAGTCACCGGCTTCAAGGTCGGCTGCGTTGTAGTCCATGCTCAGTGATGCAACCCGGTAGACAACCTTGTCGGCGTCTGAGGACTCACGATCAAACGTGAAGACAACGTTGCCAGTTGCCTGCTGAATGAACTTCTCAAGACCGAACCTCGTGCCGAAGGTACCCGCGAGGGTCTTCGGGAACAGATCGGTGACATCGACCCGCCGGGAGTAGCTGATCTCCGGGTACGTGCGCTTGGTCGCTGGGACGAACAACTGCCAGTAGGCCCGGCCCAGTTCGGGGGCGGGGACGGTGTACTCGATACGTCCACGCTTGCCGGTCCGCAGGCGTTTGACGGTCTTGAACTTCCCGTACTCGCTGGTGCCACGCTGCAGCAGCACCAGCCGACCCTTGGTTCGACCGACAGTGGCTGAAACCTGCCACGACGTGCCGACCTGGACGGCCAGATCGCGGGCCTTGAAGCCCTTGATCGGCACTGATCGATCTGCCGATGCTGGTGCCATCCCCGCTATGAGGAAAGCCGCAACCAGAGGTAGTAGCAACCACCGCCGGAGATTGATCATCTCGGCATCGTAGCGCCCGGTCCGGGCGCCACCCTCAACCGTCCGGTCAGATCAACTCACCACTGGGGGCTTCAGCCTCGAGGCCCGCCGGGGTGGTCTGCTGCACCTGGCGCAGGAACTCGTAGTTGCTGGTCGTCTCACGCAGCTTGCTGAGGAGCAACTCGATGCCCTGCTGGGTGTCCAGTGCGTGCAACACCCGACGCAACTTCCAGACGATCTTGAGTTCCTCTGGCGTCATGAGGAGCTCTTCCTTGCGCGTACCAGAGGCGTCCACGTCGACAGCCGGGAAGACCCGCTTGTCCGCGAGGCGCCGGTCGAGCTTGAGTTCCATGTTGCCCGTGCCCTTGAACTCCTCGAAGATGACCTCGTCCATGCGCGAGCCGGTTTCGACCAGCGCTGTGGCGATGATGGTCAGCGAGCCACCCTCTTCGATGTTGCGGGCGGCACCGAAGAACTTCTTGGGCGGGTAGAGCGCAGCCGAGTCGACACCACCAGACAGGATTCGTCCGGAAGCCGGCGCCGACAGGTTGTAGGCACGGCCCAGGCGGGTCATGGAGTCGAGCAGGACGACCACGTCCTGACCCATCTCCACGAGGCGCTTGGCGCGCTCGATCGCCAGTTCGGCCACGGTGGTGTGGTCCTCGGCAGGCCGGTCGAAGGTCGAGGCGATGACCTCGCCCTTCACCGAACGCTTCATGTCGGTGACTTCTTCGGGGCGCTCGTCGACCAGCACGACCATGAGGTGAACCTCGGGGTTGTTCTCCGTGATGGCGTTGGCGATGCGCTGCAGAACCATCGTCTTACCGGCCTTGGGCGGTGAAACGATCAGGCCGCGCTGGCCCTTCCCGATGGGGGCCACGAGGTCGATGATGCGGGTGGTGAGGTTGTTGTTCTCCCCCTCCAAACGCAAGCGCTGCTGCGGGTACAGCGGGGTGAGCTTGCCGAACTCCTTGCGCTCAGTCGACTGGTCCGGGTCCAGGCCGTTCACCTTGTCGATGCGGACCAACGGGTTGTACTTCTGACGCGAGTTCTGCTCGCTGTCGCGCTGCGGGCGGATCGCCCCCACGATGTGGTCACCCTTGCGCAAGTCATACTTCTTGACCAGACCAAGGCTCAGGTAGGCGTCGGTCTGTCCGGGCAGGTACCCGGTCGTGCGCAGGAAAGCGTAGTTGTCGAGCACGTCGAGGATGCCGGCCACAGGCACCAGCACCTCGTCCTCGGTCACCTCCGGCTCGGAGTCGTCGCGGCGACGGTCACGGTCACGATCGCGGTTGCGGTCACGGCCGCGGCGGCGACGGTTCCGGTTGCCACCGTCGCGGTTGCCGTCCTCACGGTTGCCACCCTCGCGGTTCTCGCGCTGCCGGTTGCCACCGTCGCGGTTGCCGTCCTCACGGTTGCCACCGTCGCGGTTCTCGCGCTGCCGGTTGCCACCGTCGCGGTTCTCGCGCTGCCGGTTGCCACCGTCTTTGTTCTCGGGGTTCTGCTCGGACTTGTTCTGCTCGGCGTTGGACCGCTCGGTCTTGGGAACAGGGACATCGGCGGCCTCGGCGGACCCGCCAACGGGAGCCTCGGCGGCCTCCCGGGTTTCCTGCTCCAGTTGCTGCTTGGGGGCGGCAGTCGGGTTGGCCCCACCCAGTGCGGCGATGAGTTCGCTCTTGCGCATGGAGGAAGCGCCGGAGATCCCCTTGTCGGAAGCCATCTTCCGCAGGTCGGCCAGCAGCATGCCGGACAGACCGCGACGCTTGCCGGTGGATCGTTCTTCGATAGTGGTGTCAGTCAACTGACACGTCCTTTCATGGACGTCGGGGCATGAAGCCCAACAGGTGAACGGATTTGTGATTGCCGTTCACAACGGACAGGTATTGTCACAAGGCGTCAGGTTCAGAGGTGAAGGGGCGATTCGAGTCACCCCGGTTGATTCGCCACGAGAATGTAACGCCCTGGCTGCCCTTACTGTAACACCCGGATTACATGCCACGGAAGCGACCACGTGATCGACACGCCGCGAGCCTAATCTGGAGTGATGTCTTGCGGAGGTGTTCTGTGAAGGTCGCAGATGCAGCCCATGAGTTCTTGAGCAAGAAGCGGATCGCGGTCACCGGGGTATCGAGTAAGCCTGCAGGCCATGGCAGCAACGCCGTGTACACCCGGTTGCGTGAGCGCGGATACACGGTGTTCGCGGTGAACCCGAACGCGCAGACCGTCGAAGGCGACCCGGCCTACCCGGACCTGGGGTCCATCCCCGGGGGCGTGGAGGCGGTTGTCATCGCCACCAGCGCTGAGCGCGCATCGGCAACGATGCAACAGGTCGTGGATCAAGGCATCCAGTACGTCTGGATGCATCGGGCGTTCGGCAAGGGAAGCGTCAGCGAAGATGCAACCCGGATCGGCCGAGAAGCCGGCGTGCTGGTGATCGACGGAGGCTGCCCGCTCATGTTCGGCGACACCTCCGACGGCGGCCACAGGATGATGTGCGGGGTCCTGAAGATGACCGGCAAGGTGCCCCGCGAGGTGCCCGGCATCAAGGCGAGCTGACCCGCACCCCCTGGGTGGCGACCTGAAGTTCGAGCCTTCGCCAGTCCTCGGGCAGGTCCGTGACACCGAATGCGATGACGCTGGGTCCTGCACCCGAGATCGCCGCTGCCACTCCACGTTCGCGCAGTTCCTGGACAAGTTCCCACGATCTCGGGTAGGCGGCCCGGCGGTAGTCCTGATGAAGGCGGTCCTCAGTTGCGGCCATGAGCAGGTCGGGGCGCGATGTGAACGCAGCCACCGCTAGGGCCGCGCGGCCTGCTGCGTGGACCGCGTCGTGGAATGGGATCTCGCTGGGCAGCAAGGAGCGGGCAGTCGTGGTCGGCAGGCGCTGCTCCGGCACAGCGACAGTGACGCTCAGCCCGGCGGCCGGTGCCAGACTCACCGCGGCCCCTTGACCCTGCTGCATCCAGGCCACGGTGAGGCCGCCGAGCAAGGCCGGGGCGACGTTGTCCGGGTGCCCCTCGATGCTGGTGGCTAGCGCCAGCAACTCCTCGTCGTCCATGTACGCGCCCATCGCCCGGGCTCCGGCCAGCCCAGCCACGATCGCCGCTGATGAACTACCAAGGCCGCGACCATGGGGGATGCGGTTGTGGCAGTCGACGCGGACTTCCGGGACTGGCAGTCCGCTGGCCTCGAATGCATGCCTGAACGTGGCAAGCACGAGGTGGTCAGGACCGCGATTGACTTCACCGGCGCCTTCTCCGGACACGTGCACGCTCGTCGCCTGCGCCGGTTCGAAGCTCACCCGGTCGCGCAGTTCGAGGGCCAGCCCCAGGCAGTCGAATCCAGGGCCGAGGTTCGCGCTCGTGGCCGGCGGCTCGACCAGGATCATCAGATGAGGTCCAGCTGGGCGGCAGCCGCTTGCGCATCGATGGCGATCTTGACCGGCTGCGGGGCACCCGAGATCGCCCACTGTGGGTCTTTGAGCCCATTTCCGGTCACCGTGCACACGATCGTCTGACCGGGGTCGAGTTCGCCCGCGGCGTGCTTGGCGAGCAGACCAGCCACACCGGCGGCCGAGGCCGGTTCCACAAAGACACCCTCTCCGGCGGCGAGCAGTTTGTACGCACTCAGGATCTGCCGGTCGGTCACCATCTCGATGACTCCGGATGACTCGTCCCGGGCCGCTTCGGCCAAGGACCACGATGCGGGGTTGCCGATCCGGATCGCGGTGGCGATGGTCTGCGGGCGCAGCACAGGCGCGCCGCGCACGATGGGTGCCGCACCCGCTGCCTGGAATCCCCACATCCTGGGGCTTGTGCCGTACTCCCTATAGCCCTTCCAGTAGGCCGTGATGTTCCCGGCGTTGCCCACCGGCAGGCAGTGGATGTCCGGCGCGGACCCGAGCTGATCGACAATCTCGAAGCTTGCTGTCTTCTGGCCCTCGATGCGCACCGGATTGACGCTGTTGACCAGTGCGACCGGGTAGTCCTCGGAGAGCTCCCGTGCCAGGGTGAGGCAGTCGTCGAAGTTGCCGTCGACCTGCAGAAGGCGCGCGCCATGCACAAGTGCCTGCGCGAGTTTGCCCATCGCGATCTTGCCCGCGGGCACCAGCACTGCACACACCATCCCGGCTCGGACTGCATAGGCTGCCGCGCTTGCGCTGGTGTTGCCGGTCGAGGCACAGATGACGGCCTTTGCGCCCTCTTGGGCCGCGATCGAGATCGCCATGGTCATGCCCCGGTCCTTGAACGAGCCCGTGGGGTTCGCCCCCTCGACCTTGAGGTACACCTCACAGCCAGTCATCTGGCTGACCTGATCGGCACGAACCAGTGGCGTGCCGCCCTCGCGCAAGGTGATCACCGGAGTGTGCGCATCCACGGGTAGGCGATCGCGGTACTCCTCGATCACCCCGCGCCAGACGTGGGCGCTCATTCGTCGCCCTCCACCCGCATCACGGCAACCACCTCGTTGACGCTGTCGAGATCGCGCAGGGCATCCACGGTCGCCGCGAGGTGCGCTTCGTCGGCGGCGTGCGTACGGATCAGAAGTGCCGCCCGGCCGGTCTGCTCATCGGTGTCCTGGCGCACGGTTTGGATGGACACATCGTGGTGGCCGAAGCAGGTGGCGATCTGAGCCAGGACACCTGGCCGGTCGGCGACGTCGAGGTTCACGGTGTAGCGGGTTATCGCCTCGCCGATGGGCCGCGGGGTGAGACCGGCATAGACCGACTGGGCCTGGCCTGCCGCCCCCGCCCGGCGGTTGCGAGCAGCCGTCACAAGGTCGCCGAGCACGGCACTGGCTGTGGGTTCCCCGCCTGCACCCCGGCCGTAGAACATCATCTGACCCGCCGACTCGGCCTCCACGAACACCGCGTTGAACGCGTCCCGCACACTGGCCAACGGGTGGGAGCGGGCGACCATCGCCGGGTGTACCCGGGTGACGATTCCGCGACCGTCGGCGGTGCGCTCGGCGACCGCGAGCAGTTTGATGACAAAGCCGAGGTCACGCGCGGCGTCCACGTCGGCGAGGGTGACCGAACTGATCCCCTCGCAGTAGACGTCGGACATGGTCACGCTCGAGTGGAAGGCGAGGGTGGCGAGGATGGCCGCTTTGGCCGCCGCGTCGTGGCCTTCGACGTCGGCAGTGGGATCGGCTTCGGCGTACCCGAGCCGCTGGGCCTCCGCGAGGACCTCGGCGTAGTCGGCGCCCTCCTCGTCCATCTTGGTGAGGATGTAGTTGGTCGTACCGTTGACGATCCCGAGCACCCGGATCACACGATCCCCGGCCAAGGACTCGCGCAGGGGTCGCAGCAACGGGATCGCACCGGCCACTGCTGCCTCGTAGAAGAGGTCCACGCCATGGGCATGGGCGATCTCGTGAAGACCCGCGGCATGTTCGCTGAGCAGCGCCTTGTTGGCTGTGATCACGCTCGCGCCGTTGGACAAGGCAGTCTCGAGCAGTCCTTTGGTTGGCTCGATGCCACCCATCACCTCGACGACGATGTCCACGTCGTCTCGGGACACCAGCGCAAGCGGGTCGTCGGTCAGCAAATGCGACGGTATGCCGGGCCGGGGTTTGTCGACATCGCGCACTGCGACCCCGACCAACTCCAATGGGGCCCCGACCCGGGAAGAGAGGTCCTCGGCCGAATCAGCCATGAGGCGGGCGACCTGGGAGCCCACCGTCCCTCCGCCGAGCAGCGCGACACGCACAGAATCTGACACGCCCCTAGTGTTCCATGAACGACGTGCGCACTTCTGCAGGCCTCAGCGGCGTGCACACTGGACCCATGATCCTCCCGGTCGACTTCACCGCCGGCCCCACTGTGGGTGAGGACGAAGTCCTGTTCGTCGTCGGGGATGAGGTGCCCTGGACTCCGCGGCACCTGTGGTTCCACCTTCGCGACTTCGGCGCCGACACCCGGTTCCACCGACGCGACGGACGTTGGGTGTGCCGGATCCCCCGGCCCCCGGTGGACCGCATGGAGTATCTGATCTCGGCAACGGGCCCGAACGGGGCCGACTTCATGTGTCGTGACCCTGGGAACCCATCGTTCGCGCGCGGGGTATTCGGAGACCACTCGGTTGTCGAGTTCGCCCAGTACCGGCCGCCGACCTGGCTGGGTCAGGCGGTTCCGAATGGTGCCACTGAGCCGCTGCTGGTGACCGACAACGCCGCGCAGATCGTGCTCACCGGCGATTTGTGGGTGCCCGCGGGCAGCCTCAGTGAGGATCAGCTCCCGCTGCTCGTGGTCCACGATGGCCCCGAATACGTGGATCTGGCCGGACTGCTGTCCTACCTCGGTTGGCTTTGGCGCGACCAAGCCGGACTGCTCTGCCGGGTGCTGCTGCTCAAGCCGGTGGACCGCGATCGCAGCTACTCGGCCTCCCCCGGCTACGCCCGGGCCTTGATGGAGCACGCCCTGCCGCGAGTGTGCTCTCAGTTCAATACGGCCCCCGGTTTGGTCGGTCTGGGTGCCAGCCTCGGCGCTCTGGCGCTCATGCACGCCGCAGTCACCCACCCGGGCCGTTTTGCGGGGCTCTTGTTGCAGTCCGGTTCGTTCTTCACTGCGCGCTACGACGCCCATGAGCAGAGATTTGGCCATTACGAGCGCGTGTGCCGTTTCGTCGAGGATGCCACCGCCGACTCGACGGGGCTGTCGGGGACCGGTGTGGCGATGACCTGCGGGACCGGCGAGGAGAACCTCGACAACAACCGTCTCTTCGCGTCACGACTGCGCTCGGCAGGCGCGGACGTCAGCCTGATCGAGAACCGTGACGGCCACAACTACACCGCATGGCGCGACTGCCTGGACCCGGCACTGGCGGTCTTGTTGTCGAAAGCGTGGGCGAGCGAACCACGGCTCTAGCCGACAGACTTGGCCGCTATGAGGCGCGAGGTGTGGACCATTCCGGCCCCTACGTTGGGCGGTGAGGCAACGGTCCTGGTCTACGGCCACTGGGGGGTGCCCGTCCTGTTCTTCCCAGCTGAGGGCGGGTCGGCCTGGGACCTGGAGAACCACGCGATGATCCACGCCCTCGCCGAGCCGATCGAGGCGGGCCGGATCAAGGTCTACTGCGTTCCGTCCTACGATCACAGCGCCTGGTCCAACCGCAGTGCACCTCTTGAGCGAGCGCGCGCGCAACCACGAGCGCTATCACGGCTGGATCTGCTATGACGTCGTCGAAGCGATCCATCACGACAGCGGGGGTCCCATCGACATTGCCACCGCCGGCGCAAGCATGGGTGCCTACCACGCTGTCAACTTCGCCCTGCGGCGTGCCGATCTCTTCCCCTACGCACTCGGCCTCTCAGGGAATTACGACCCCACTACCTGGCACGGCTGGGGAGAACAGGGCGACACCGTCTACTTCAACAACCCGTTCGCCTACATCGCCAACGCCGACGGAGATCATCTGCAGTGGCTGCGGCACAACGTCTTCATCCAACTGGTCGTGGGCACTGGACCGTGGGAGGACTGGCCGAGCCAGGCTCTGCCGTCCACCGTCGCGTTCGGCGAACTGCTGCGCTCCAAGCAGATCGGCTGCGGTCTGGACATCTGGGGCGCGGACAGCCCCCACGACTGGCCCTCGTGGTGCCGCCAGGCGGCCAAGTACCTCGCAACGTTCGGCGGATAGGAGACCCCATGCATTCCACGACGCGCTCGCACCTTGTCGGACTGCTGCTCGGCACCGAGAACGACTGGCCCGCCGCATTCGAGGCGCTGGTTGCGACGATGGGTCCGGTCAACGACGGCCGCGGAACGACCCACACTCTGAACACCGAACGGGTCACCATTGAGCCGTTCAATCTTCGTGACAAGCCCCGTCACCAACTCGTGATCGACCGCTTGGCCTATTGGTACTACGTGCCGCGCGAATGGCTCAAGAAGATCTCGCTGATGGACGACGTGTACCTCTTGAACAGTCCATTCACGTTCCAGTCCATGGAGAAACACTCGGCCTACTGCGCCATGATGCGCTTGGGCTTGAAGATCCCGGACACCGTCCTGGTGCCGTTGAAGAACCCGCTGGAGAACGCGCGTTGGGCCTACACCGCACAGCGGTACAACCGCCCTTTCAACCTGCCTGACATTGCTGAACGGGTCGGTTACCCGCTCTACATGAAGCCCTTCGACGGAGGCGGCTGGCGAGGGGTCTCCCGCGTGGACGACCCCCAAACGCTGATGCGCGCCTACGACGACTCCGGCGAGATGTTGATGCATCTGCAGGCCTCGGAGGAGCACGACGTATTCGCCCGCTCCTTGTCGATCGGCCCGGAGACCATGGTCATGCGCTACCGCCCGGAGCGACCCATGCACGACCGCTACGAGGTGTCCCACGACTTCCTGACCCAACAGGCCGGCGACGAGTGCGTCACCATCAACCGGACAGTGAACGCGTTCTTCCGCTGGGAGTTCAACTCCTGCGAGATGCTGGTCAAGTTCGGAACCGATGGCCAACCGGATCAGGTGTACCCGATCGACTACGCCAACGCTTGTCCCGACGTGGCTGTGACCTCTCTTCACTACTACTTCCCCTGGGCCATGAAGGCTCTGGTTAAGTGGAGCGCCTACTGCTTGGTCACCGGCCGGCGACCCAGCGTGGATCTTGAAACCGACGCGTACTTCCGGATCGCCGACCGCGACGATCTGGACTATGAGCAGAAGTTGGCACAGTACAGAGGACTGGCTGACTCCTTCTTCGAAACCGACCAGTACTACGACTGGTGCGACTCCCGCCTTCGCCACTTCGACGAAATGGCCCTGGAGTGGTTCTCCGGGCCAGGGATGGATCGCATCATCGTCGAAACTGTTCGCCAGACCTTCCCTGCCCATGAACAGGACGGGTTCATCGAGCACTACCGCGGGCTGGTTGGCCTCTGGTGCCGCGATGAGGCAGATCGGCTATCCCGGGATCCGTTCGTCCACGCCTGAACCGGGGTTGCTGCGCCTGGGCCCGTTGGTGTTGCGTTGTTACTGTCGGCTCGCGGCGAGTGTTGCACTGTTGCTGGTTTTGGCCCGGGAAACCGACAACAACGCGACATCGGTCGCGGATCAACCGCAACACCACAACAGTCGGCGCGACCGAAGCTCAGCCTCACGTCGAAAGCCAACGTCGGCGGCCAACAGGTCCTCAAGGGTCTCCCTGCGCAGCACCACCGAGCACTGCTCCTGACGACGCCGCCACGACCGCCGGCTTCGAGCACATAGTTGTAGTTGCTGGCCATGCTGCGGCAATAGGCGCCGGTCGCGGCGACTGCGAGAAGGTCACCGGGGCGCACATCTGCCGGCAGCCACGCATCACGCACCACCACATCGCCGCTTTCGCAGTGCTTGCCGACCACCCGGCACAGAACCGGCTCGGCGTCGGACTCCCGGTTGGCCATAACGACTGTGTAATCCGCGCCGTACAGGGCAGTGCGGATGTTGTCGCTCATGCCGCCGTCAACCGAGATGTACCTGCGACTGCGACCACCGAGGTCGACGTCCTTGACGGTTCCGACCTCGTAAACCGTGATCCCGGCGCTGCCCACAATGGCCCTACCCGGCTCCACCGCCAATCGCGGCGTGGGGACTCCGGCCAGTTCGCACTCCCGTGCAACGATCGCCACCAACTGCGCCGCCATCTCCTGGACGCGGGGCGGGTCGTCGTCAACCGTGTAAGCGATACCCATCCCGCCGCCGAGGTTCAACTCGCCGATGGCGTGCCCAGCCGTGACGAGTTCGGCCACCAACGCGGCCATGCGATGTGCGGCCACCTCGAAACCGGAGGCGTCGAAGATCTGGGAGCCGATGTGGCTGTGCAAGCCGATCAGTTCCATAGCCGGCGAGTCCGCCACCATCCGGGCAGCCTGCGCAGCCACTCCCCCAGCCAAGGCGAAGCCGAATTTCTGGTCCTCATGGGCGGTCGCTATGAACTCGTGGGTGTGCGCCTCGACCCCGACGGTGACCCTCACGAGAACCCGGGGCTGAACGCCGAGCTCGGCTGCCAGGACTGCCAGCCGTTCGATTTCCAGTACGGAGTCGACGACGATCCTGCCGATGCCGGCTTCAAGGGCCCGACGCAGTTCGGCCACGCTCTTGTTGTTGCCGTGGAAGAGGATGTGTTCGGCGGCGACCCCGGCACGCAGGGCGACCTCCATCTCCCCCATCGTGCACACGTCGATGCGCAGGCCCTCCTCATCGGCCCAGCGCGCCACCCGGCCGCTCAGAAAGGCCTTAGCGGCGTAATACACGTCGGCATCGGCGTAGGCCGTTGCATAGGTGCGCGCGGCGATACGGAAGTGCTCCTCGTCAAGAATGAACACCGGTGATCCGTACTGCTCGACGGCCCGGGTCACCGCGACGGACCCGATCTGGAGGACTCCTCCCGCCCGGCTGGCCGTGAGCGGCCATACCGCGGGAACCAGGGCGTTGAGGTCCGCCGGCGCCTCTCCCAGAGAAGTGCCGTGGACGACGTCTTCATGCCGGGGTCCGGCGGGGTGTGCTGGCATGGGTTCAGGCTAGGTGCAGTGCAACCAGCGGGCAGCCTCAGCCCTGACCTTTGTCTCGCTTGAGTTGCTCCTTGACCTTGGCACCACGCTTCTCCAGCGCTGGGCGCAGGATGCGTCGAACCGGTGGGGCGATGTACCCAAGGGTCGCGAGTTTGCCCGAGGCGTAGGGCAGATCGATCTCCATCGGCGACGCCTCGGAATCAATGGCGCTCAGCACGGCCTGCGCGACCTGCTCCACCGTGCTCATGGGCTGGCTGAACGTGATGGGCGAGACGTTGTCGATGTCGTGGTCGAAGAAACCCGAGTCGACTGGACCGGGGTTCACATTCACCACCCGCACCCCCAGCTGTGCGAGGTCCTCGGCGGCCGAAAGCGCCCAGAATCGCAGACCCGCCTTACTCCCGGAGTACGTGGCACTGCCGGGCACCGGAACCTTCCCGGCAAGGCTGGCGACGTTCACAATCACCGAGCCGGGCAACATGTGATCGACGACGATCCGGCTCAGCGCGATGGGCGCGGCGGTGTTGACCACGATCATCTGGGCCAACTCTTCGGGGCTGTGCCGTAGCATCGAACCCCGGTGGTGCACGCCGGCGTTGTTGACCAGGACGTCGATCGACCCGAGCGACTCGACCACGTTCTCCACCAGATTCGGCAGACTGTCGAGCTTCCCGACATCGCACGGGAACGCGAACGCACCCTCCCCCAGGTCGGCCGCCACATCCTGCAATGTGCCCGCGGTCCTGGCCACCAGCGCGACTCTGTAGCCGCGACTGTGCAGCAGTCGAGCGGTCGCCAGTCCGATCCCCGATGAGGCTCCGGTGATCAAGGCCGAGCGCGCCACGGCTTACATCCGCTCCGGCGCGCTGACCCCGCACAGGTCCAGCCCGTTGGCGACCACTTGGCGGGCAGCCGCGCACAGCCACAGCCGCGCGATGTGCAGCGGCTCGAGTTGCTCGTCGGCACGCGGCAGGACCCGGCAGGAGTCGTAGAACTTGTGGTAGGCGGTGGCCACTTCTTCCAGGTAGCGCGACACCCTGTGCGGTTCGCGCAACTCAGCGGCCGTTGCGATGACACGCGGAAACTCCGCAAGGGCACCCAGCAGTGCCGACTCCTTCTCGTGCACCAGCAGCCCTGGATCGAATTCGGCTGAACGCCAGTCGATTCCCAGGTCGGCGGCATTGCGCAACACCGAGGAGATCCGGGCGTGGGCGTATTGCACGTAATAGACCGGGTTCTCATTGGTGCGCTGGACAAGCAGGTCGAGGTCCATCGTCAGCGGCGAGTCAGCCGGGTAGCGAATCAGGGTGTACCGGGCAGCATCGACGCCGACCTCGTCCACGAGGTCCTCGAGGGTCACCATGGCGCCCGCCCGCTTGGACAACCGCACCTCCTGGCCACCTTTGAACATCTTCACCAGCTGGCCGATAAGGATCTCGATGTTGTAATCGGGGTTGTCGCCTGCGCACGCTGCCACGGCCCGGAGCCGATTCACATAGCCGTGGTGGTCGGCGCCCAACAGGTAGACACAGATGTCGAAACCACGGTCGCGCTTGTCGACGTAGTACGCGGTGTCGGAGGCGAAGTAGGTCAGCTCGCCGTCGGCTTTGATCAGCACCCGGTCCTTGTCGTCGTCGAAGTCGGAGGTGCGCAGCCACACGGCCCCATCGAGTTCAAACACGTGGCCCTGCCCGCGCAGTTTGGCCATGCCGCGATCCACCGCGCCGGACTCATGCAGAGAGCGTTCGGAGTACCAGACGTCGAAGTGGGTACGGAAATGGTCGAGAGTGTCCTTCTGCTGCTGCAATTGCAGCGCGTACCCGGCTTCCCGGAAGGCGACCCACCGGCGGTCATCCGGCAGTTCCAGGATCGCGGGATCGTTGTCGACGATCTGGCGCGCAAGGACGTGGATGTAGTCCCCCTGATATCCGCCCTCGGGGACTTCACGACCCAGGGCAGAGGCCTCCAGGGACATACCGAACTTGTCCATCTGCACGCCGCGGTCGTTGACGTAGAACTCGCGGGTGACCTGCGCGCCTGCGGCGGCCAGCACCCGCGCCATGGCATCACCCACCGCCGCCCACCGCGTGTGTCCCAAGTGCAGTGGCCCCGTCGGGTTCGCGGATATGAACTCAAGGTTGATGTTGGTACCCACCAGCGCCTCGATGTATCCGTAGGTGCTGCCCTGCTCAACGATCGACGCGGCGATCTGACCCGCGGAGTCGGCGGCCAGCGTGATGTTGATGAAGCCCGGTCCGGCGATCTCGAGGGCGGCGATGCTGGGGTTGGCTTCGAGCAGTGCCACGATCTTGGCGGCGAGGTCCCGCGGTGGCACACCAGCGCCTTTGGCCGCCACGAGTGCGACGTTCGTCGCGTAGTCCCCGTGCTCGCGGTTCTTCGGACGCTCCACCTTGACCGGCGGGGTCTGCCCGGACAACTCCGGGACATCGGCGAGGACGGCACTGATGGCGGCGGCGAGCGCGTCGGGGGTCATGTTCCCAGGTTACGGGCTGGGGCGCGGCGTATCCCCGGGCGCAGCCTTACGCACGGCCACAGTCACCCGCAACGGGTTGCTGCCGACGTACGCCTGGCCCTCCGGCGGGGGGTCGTCACCCAGTACGGCGATACTCACAAGATTCGGTGACGTGGGTCGGCGCGCTTCGTGGAACACGTCCTCACCCTTGTCACCTGCGCGCACCTGCGCGTAGCCCGTAGTGCGCAATGCACGCACGAGCAGGCTCGCATCCTGGTTGACGTAACCCCGGACGTCCTCGGGCGATTCGCCGGGAAACAGTGGTTCTGCGTAGATCCACATGTAGCGGGTGCCACCGTCGGCACTCTGGCACCACGGACCGGCGTAGTAATTGGCTGCGGGCTCATCGAGCACGGGTGGGTACTGGCGGCGTTGTTTGCCCGTGCAGACCTGCCATTGTTGCCCCGACACCGCGATGGGGTCGCTGGGCTCACCGGCCACCACCGGACCTGGCAGTTCGGTCGGGTGCGGGGTCGGCTGCAATTGCTGGCAGCCGGCAAGCAAGCCGACACACACGATCAAGGGCCAACGCACATAACGACGGTACTGCCCGATCCGCTCGACGTCGGTCAGTACCGGCGTTGCTAGTCTGGGAGAACCCTGCGGCCCCCGTAGCTCAGGGGATAGAGCAGTGGCCTCCGGAGCCATGCGCAGGCGTTCGAATCGCCTCGGGGGCACAAACCTTCGCCCTCTCCTGCGCTACTCACGCCGGTGTTGCGACACCGATCCGCTCGCGTCCGCGGGTCCAGTGATACCCGTCGCGGGCATTGAAGTACATACGCGGCCCGACAGGGGTGTCACGCACGTCCAACGCGTAGACGTGCGTGGCCATCCATCCCGAGCCCCGGGGGGCCAGAGCCGGCCGGTCGGCAAGCACCTGCCATTCCAGGCCGTCAGCAGAGCCCAGCACCCAGATCTGTGAGCCCGAGTGGGTGCCGTCCCAGGTGATCGCGTTCTGGAACCCGACCCAACCGTCGCTGCAGGCCAGCACTTTGATCGCCCCGGCGCACAAGGATGCCGGTCCGTCGCCAGGGCCGAGCAAGGGCTTGTTCATGGGGGTGAACGGCCCGTCAGGGCCAGGACCTTCGGCAACGCCGATGTAGGTCGGCTCCGGGAAGCCGCAGTCGGTCAACTGTGTGAGACCCGCCGAGTAGTAGAGCCGCCAACCACCGTCGGGCTGGGCGACCAGGCACGGGTTGGACACAGCCTGGCTGCGTCCGGTTCGATGCCACTGCAAGCTCGGGCGTAGCAGGGTCGAAGGCTGGCTCCACTGCTGCAGGTCATCACTGCGCCGGGACTCGATCCACGAGTGCCAGGGCAGGCCGATGGGAAGAAACAGTCGCGTCTTCTCGTAACTGAGCCGGAAATCCGCAGAGTCCAATGCCACGATGTGCGGTCTCAGCGCGTTTCGGGTGACTGTCGCCGAGGAGCGCCAATCGATGCCGTCGTCACTGCGGTAAGCATGCAGGCCGAGAAGTGAATGTGCCCACATTCGCCATTCGCCTCCAGGCGTCTGGTCCGGCGGCAGAAACGACGGGTCGGCGATCACTGGCGACGGGAAGGGCGCATTGATCAGAGGTTCGGGACGGACCATCCAGGTCAGACCGGCGATCTGGGCCGCGGTCATCTCGGAAAGGCGCATCGGGGTTCTACTTGACCTTCTTAGGGCTTCGGTGGTTCTCCTCAGCCGCTCGGCGCACCTCGCGCTCCTCATCGGCCACGAGCCTGCGTACTACGCCACTGGGTGCAGCGCGGTTCTCAGCGACTCGCAGTCGCACCACCGTGGTCTTGTCCTTGGCCAGTCGGCGCAGAGCCGCAGACGGTGCCTGGGGGTTGATCGCCACGGCTGTTCGCACGGCCTTAATCTCGTCATGGGCCAAGGTTTCCAACACCCTGGCCGGAGTGTGCGGGTTCAGGGCAACCTCGGTCCTGACCTCCCACCGCTTGTCATCGGCCATCTTCTGCAATGCCTTGGAGGGGGTTCGCGGGTTGCTGGCGACGTCGGCACGCACCGACCAGCTCTTGTGGCTGGCGAGCTTGGAAAGGGTCTTTCCTGGAGTGCGCGGATCGCGCGCCAGGGCGATCTTGTCGCCTGTCGCATCAGCCATCGCCCGAACACCCCTTCAAGTGAAAGACACTTCACCCGAATGTACGCGAATGCACCCGCCGCATGGCGGACGTGCACCCCTAGTTCACCTGCAGTTTTGTTTCGCCAACATCTAGGCTCAGACTCATGCTTGGCTGGTATTCCCGCGAAATCCTGGAACCCGGGCGCCAACCGATGCTGTTCGCCCTAGTGGCTTTCCTGGTCACGTTCCTTGTCACGCGGATGATCACGCGCATGATCCGGGCTGGGCGCGGGCCCTTCGGAAACGTTTCGGCCGGCGACACGCACATCCACCACGTCGTACCCGGGCTGATCATTCTGCTGTTCGGAGGCGTCCTGGCACTCGGCTCGGGCTCGGACGGCATCTGGCGTCAGGTCGCCGGGCTGATGTTCGGGATCGGTGCCGCGCTGGTCCTCGACGAGTTCGCGATGGTCCTGCATATGGACGACGTCTACTGGAGCGAAGAGGGCCGACTGTCTGCTGACGCGATCGTCCTGGCGGCGGTGGTGATGTTCTGCGCTCTGCTGATCATCGCTCCGAACCAGCCCGCTTCTGATGACGTGGTCGGGTTCTGGGCCAGCTTTGCCTCTGGGCTGATCTTCGTGGCCGGCTGGATGTTACCTGTGGCCGTGACAATCCTGAAGGGCAAACTCTGGATGGCGGCCCTGGCCCTGCTGCTCATCCCCTTTGCCTGGGTCGGCATGTCGCGGTTGGCCAGGGCCAACTCCCCCTGGGCCCATCTGCGCTACAAGGAATCGCCGAAGAAGTTGGCCGCCGCCCAGAAGCGCGACCAACGCTGGCAACGGCGCCAAAAGCCGGTCAAGGACTGGATCCAGACCCACCTCTTCGGCCTTTCCCGGGGCACCGAAGGTGAGCCGTGAACTAGCGTTGGGCTCGTGCTGGATATCACCTACCCGCCGATCGTCCTCGCGGCGTACACCTCGTTCCGGGCCTTCAACATCCACTTCCGCCTGACCGGCGGTGAGCACATCCCGCGCTCCGGTGGGGTGGTGCTGGCCAGCAACCACGTGTCGTACCTCGACTTCATCTTCTGCGGATACGCCGCACGTCCCTCGAAGCGCCTCGTGCGGTTCATGGCCAAGAAGTCCACGTTCGACAACCCGGTGTCCGGTCCGCTCATGAAGTCCATGCACCACATACCAGTGGACCGGGCATCGGGTGCCGGATCCCTCGAGCAGGCGACGCAGTGGCTACGCAAGGGCGAGGTGGTCGGCGTCTTCCCGGAGGCGACGATCAGCCAGTCGTTCGAGGTGAAGGATTTCAAGACCGGCGCGGTGCGCATGGCCGCCGAGGCACGCGTACCTATCGTGCCAATGATCACTTTCGGTGGTCAGCGCCTGTGGACCAAAGGCCACAAGCGCGAAATGACTCGCGGGACTGTGATTTCTCTGATGGTTGGTGAGCCCATCACCGTCACCGAACAGGACGACCCTGTGGAGGCAACGGCCGCGCTGCGCGCCGCAATGCAAGGCCTGTACGAGCAGACGATCGAGAACTACGAGCCCAAACCCGAACCTGGCCAATGGTGGTGGCCGGCGCGTTTCGGGGGCGGCGCACCCACCCTGACTGCCATGCGCGAGAAGGAAGCGGCTGACCGCGCCAAGCGCGAGGGTGAGTCCTGACCTCTTAGGACTGCCCCTTCGGCTTGAGTAGTGCCTGAGCCTCATCCACGCTGATCAGCCCTGCGGCCAGGTCCTTCACGACCGCGTCGGTGTCCACCACGGGCTCGTCGAGTCCGAGCCGGCCGAGCAGCTCGTTGAACCGCTGGCGCGCGGTCGGGTAGGAGACCTCCAAGTGGGCCTGCACGTCGCGCATGTTGCCGCGCGAGCGCAGGAACACCTCGAGCAGTTCCTGGTCCTCCCCGCTCAACTGACAGAAGCCGCATTGCGCGAAGGTGCCTGAGATCTCCGTGTGGCAGGACGGACAACTCAAACGCGTCGTGAGCAACTGGTCCCGGCACACCGGGCAGGTCGAAGGCGGCGCCGGAAGATCAGTCATGCGACCGTCACCTGTGCCGAGCCCATTCGTGAACTGACCGTCAAGGATCCGTTGCCGTGGCCCACCGTGACACCGGGCGTCGAGCCGTCCTGCGGTGCCTTGAGGTTGCCCATGTGCGACTTCACGACTGCTTGCCCGATCGAGGTGTCAGCCGTGACGACGACATCGGAATCGGGACGCACCGTGACGCTGACCGAACCCATGTCGGCGCGTACGCGGGACTGCCCTGTGAACGTCCAATCGACCTTGCCACTACCGCTGGAGACATCCAGAAGCAGCGGTCCGGACCCGGACAGGGTCGCTGAGCCCGCCTCGACCCCAACGGACGCACCGGCTCGGATTCCGTTGACGTCCAGCGGGCCTCCGACGAGCAGGATCTGGACCGGAAGATCCGGGTTGACCCGCACATCCAACGTGGCACCGACCCGATTGACCATTTGCCCGACCCAGTTCATGAACGCCGAACGCGGAGGATCGACCGTGTAGTCACCGCCGTTGTCCGTGGTGATCACCAAGGCGTCCCCGTCGCGGGTCACACTGTGCGGGCCCTCCGCCACAGCCTCGGCCATGGCCGGGTCGCCGGTCACCCTGAGCCGCACGGCTCCGGCCTTGATGACAATACGGGCCACGGGGGTGTCGTTGACCATGACCTCGCCGGCGGGCCGCTGTAGTTCCTGGATCTTGGTCGACGCCTCGTCTGCTGTGATCTTTCCGGTGGCTACATCTTCCAGAACTGCTCTCAATTCATCGCTCATGAGTCAAAGTGTAAACTGAACCTTCACTTTTGGGAACTAGCCGACGCCCAGTTCGTGCAGTTTGTCGTCATCGATACCGAAATGATGCGCGATCTCGTGAACGACTGTGATGTGCACTTCCTTGACGACCTCGGCCTGCGACTGGCACATCCGCAGAATGGGCCGGCGGAAGATCCGGATCCGGTCGGGCATCGCCGCCACGTACCAGGAATCGCGTTGCGTCAGCGGGATGCCTTCGTAGAGCCCCAGCAAGCCCGGGTCATCGGCTGGCGCCTCGTCCTCGATGACGATGACGACGTTGTCGATCATCGACGCAAGTTCATCAGGAATCACATCCACGGCAGCTGCGACAAGTTGCTCGAAACGCTCGGGCGAGACGTCGATCACCACGCCATCGTCGCACGGCCTACGGTGCTGCGCCGCCGAAGTCGGCAGCGATCGCGGCGAACTCGGCGGCGTCCGGAGTCCAGCGCAGTTGACGCAAGGGCACCCTTGCGCCGACCACTGGAACCCCCTCCGCGATCAGCCGCTCACCGGCTGAGGCTGCCACAGGTTCAGCCAGCGTCCCGGCCGCCTGGACCACGCGCCACCATGGCGCCCCGGACCCGAAGTGACTCAAGGTGGCTGCGGCCTGCCGGGCGGTGCAAGGGATCCCCAGTTCGGCGACGATCAAGGCCACGTCCCCGTAGGCGACCAGTCGTCCGGGCGGAATGTGGCGGACGACTTCCAGGACCGCCTCGTCACGCTCGCCGGGGACGTCGCTCATCGGCGGGTCCGCTCAGCCCGGCTGCCCAGAACGGCGATCCCGAACCCGACGAGAGCCCCGAGGATCAGCCCCCACATGTTGTCCACGAGGTCCTGGAACTGACAGCGACGTCCCAGCACCGGCAGCAGGCGCTGAAGCCCTTCGACCACGAAGGGGACCGCGAACGCTGCGAGCAGCACCCAGGCCCGGCGTACTGCTGCAGCCCCGGCGAACAGACCCAGCGGGACGAACAGCCACGTGTTGAGCATCCGGTCGGAGCGCACGAGCAGCCCCCGCCCGAGGGGAGAATCGACGTCCCGCAGACAGGCTCCGGACAGGCCCAGCGGCGCCGGACTCAAGGTCGCAGCAGCGATGAGGCTCAGACTGAAGCCGAGGCCGAGCACGAGAGGCACCCCGAGCCCTGTCAGCGCGGCGATCCGGCGTGCGAACACCGCGGTGATGAGCACACCCGCCAAGCCGATGAGCGGGAACAGCGGAACGGAGTCCAGCCATACCTGCACGTTGGTCACTCCTGCGCACTTAGCCTTTCGAGCAGCAATTCCTTGACCCGAGCAGCATCCGCCTGACCACGGGTGGCTTTCATGACCGCCCCTACCAGCGCCCCGACAGCGGCCTGCTTGCCCGCTCGCACCTTGTCAGCCGCATCGGAATTGGCGGCGATCGCCTCGTCAACGGCAACGGTCAACGCCCCGTCGTCGCTGACCAGCGCCAGGCCGCGCTTGGCGACGACCTCGTCGGCTGTGCCCTCGCCGGCCAGGATGCCGTCGATGACCTGCCGAGCCATCTTGTCGTTGAGCGATCCCGTCGCGATGAGCGTCTCGATCCGCGCCACACCAGTGGCGTCGATCCCGAGGTCCTCCAGTGCCACACCGGAGTCGTTACTGCGGCGGGCCAGCTCGCCCAGCCACCACTTCTTGGCCCCGGACGCCGAGGCACCAGCAGCCACCGTGGACTCGATCAGGCCGACTGCTTCGGCGTTGACCACGTCTCGCATCTCGAGGTCGGTGAACCCCCAGTCGGCCTGGAGCCGTGCGCGCCGGGCCGCAGGCGGCTCCGGCAACGTCGCGCGCAACTGTTCGACCCATTCATCGGATGGGGCCACGGGGGCGAGGTCGGGTTCGGGGAAGTAGCGGTAGTCCTCGGCTTCTTCCTTGATCCGGCCCGAGGTGGTCTTGCCCGTGTCCTCATGCCAGTGCCTGGTCTCCTGCACGATGGTGCCCCCGGCATCGAGGACGTCGGCCTGCCGCTCGATCTCGTAGCGCACGGCACGCTCGACCGAACGCAGCGAGTTGACGTTCTTGGTCTCGGTACGGGTCCCGAACGGTACATCCACGCCGAGACGCAAGGACACGTTCGCGTCACAGCGCAACGAACCCTGTTCCATCCGCACGTCCGAGACCTGCAGTGCCCGCAGCAGGTCCCGCAGCGCACTCACGTAGGCGCGGGCCACCTCCGGCGCCTTGTCGCCGGCACCGGTGATCGGCTTGGTGACGATCTCGATCAACGGGATACCGGCACGGTTGTAATCCACCAACGAGTAGTCCGCGCCATGGATGCGACCGGTGGCACCACCCATGTGCAGGGACTTGCCGGTGTCCTCCTCCATGTGGGCACGCTCGATCCCGATCCGGTATTCCTGGCCGTCGACCTCGATGTCCAGGTAACCGTCGATGGCGATGGGCTCGTCGTACTGGGAGATCTGGTAGTTCTTGGGCATGTCGGGGTAGAAGTAGTTCTTGCGCGCGAACCTCGACCAGGGTGCGATCCGGCAGTTGAGCGCCAGGCCGATGCGCATGGCCGACTCCACCGCCTTGGCGTTGACCACCGGCAATGACCCCGGCAGCCCCAGGCACACCGGGCACACCTGGGTGTTCGGCTCACCCCCGAAAGTCGTCGGGCACCCGCAGAACATCTTCGTCTCGGTGTTCAGTTCCACATGGACCTCGAGGCCGAGCACCGGGTCGTACTTCGCCACTGCGTTCTCGTAGTTCACGGGCGCGCCTCCCATCCGATTGCTGCTTCCAGGGCACCGCCGGCGGTGTAGAGACGATCGTCGGCCAGCGCCGGGGCCATGAACTGCAGGCCCACGGGAAGGCCCGCGTCGTCCAGCCCGACCGGTAGCGACATACCGGGGATCCCGGCGAGGTTGGCAGGGATGGTGGCGATGTCCTGCAAGTACATGCTCAGCGGGTCATCGACCTTCTCGCCTAGCAGGAACGCCGTGGTCGGGGCGGTCGGGGTCGCCAGCACGTCAGCGACTTCGAACGCCTCGGCGAAGTCGCGGGCGATGAGTGTGCGGACCTTCTGGGCCTGTCCGTAGTAGGCGTCGTAATAGCCGCTGGACAGCGCGTATGTGCCCAGCATGATCCGGCGCTTCACCTCTGGGCCGAAGCCCGCTTCCCGGGTCATGGCCATGACCTGCTCGACAGAAGCCGACCCGTCGTCGCCCACCCGCAGGCCGTAGCGCATGGCATCGAATTTGGCCAGGTTGGAGGAGCACTCACTGGGCAGGATGAGGTAATAGGCGGCCAGTGCGTACTCGAAGTGCGGGCAGGAGACCTCCACGATCTCCGCGCCGGCGTCACTGAGCAGGTCCAGGGACTTACCGAAGAGTTCACGTACCTCGCGCTGGAAACCCTCCCCCGTCAACTGCTTGACCACGCCGATCCGCATGCCTCGCACGTCGGCGTTACGAGCGGCCGTAAGCACATCGGGGACGGGGGCGTCGATGGACGTCGAGTCCTTGGGGTCATGCCCAGCGATCACCGAGTGCAGCAGAGCGGCGTCGGCCACATTCGTCGCGAACGGTCCCGCCTGGTCCAAGGACGAGGCAAGCGCAACCAAGCCGTAACGCGAAACCGCGCCGTACGTGGGCTTGACGCCGACCACTCCGGTCATGGCTGCGGGCTGGCGGATGGAGCCGCCGGTGTCCGTGCCGATCGATAGCGGCGCCTGCCGGGCAGCCACAGCGACCGCCGATCCACCGCTGGAACCTCCCGGGATCCTGGCCGGGTCCCAGGGATTGCGGGTCGGGCCGAAGGCGCTGTTCTCGGTGGACGAACCCATCGCGAACTCATCCATGTTGGTCTTGCCCACGATCACCGCCCCTGCCTCGCGCAGGTTCGTGGTGACGGTGGCGTCGTACTGCGGAAGCCAGCCCTCAAGCATCTTGGACCCACAGGTGGTGGCCAGGCCGCGGGTCGTGATGACGTCCTTCACAGCAACCGGGACACCTGCGAGCAGACCGAGGGGCTGGCCTTGCGCACGCGCGGCGTCGACGGCGTCAGCGGCAGCCAACGCGCCGGGAGTGTCGACGGCCAAGAAGGCGTTGTACTGCTCATCGGTGGCCGCGATGCGGTCCAGGAAGTCCGTGGTGACCTCGCGGGCGGAGAACTGCCCCGACGCGATGCCCTGCGCGAGTTCGATCGCGTTCGTGTAGACGAAGGACATCGGTTACTCCTCGTCCAGAATTCGCGGGACCCTGAATCGCTGTTCCTCGACGGCCGGTGCCGCCGAGAGAGCTTCTTCAGCATTGAGCGTGGGACCACGTTCATCGGTGCGGAAGACGTTGCTGATGGCCACGGGGTGAGACATCGGCACGACGTCGTTCGCGGCGACCTCACCGACCCGGGTCACCGCCGTCAGGATCACGTCGAGTTGTTCGGCGTAGTGGCTCAACTCGTGATCGTCGAGGTCGAGCCGGGCAAGACGCGCCAGGTGCGCGACTTCGTCGCGGGAGATTGCGGGCATGGGCCAAGTCTACGGAGCGACCCTTGGACCCCGGTGACCCGCCGACCAGGCGAGCCCTTCTGCCGGCGCAACTATCCTGCGATCATGGATGTCTTCGACCTCACAGGCCGCACAGCCCTGATCACGGGTGCGGGTTCCCCCGACGGGATCGGCTTCGCGACCGCGACACTGCTGGCGGGATTGGGCGCGCACGTGATGATCACCTCCACGACAGACCGGATCCACGAGCGGGCCGAAGAACTACGACAGGCAGGCGCCCGTGCAGACGCCGTCGTCGCCGACCTCACCGATGACGCGCAGGTGGCGACCCTTCCTTCCACGGTGGACATCCTGGTCAATAACGCCGGGATGATCAGCGTCGGTACCGGCTTCGAATCAGGTTCGGCCGAATCGATGTCTCTGCAGACCTGGCGCGCGGGCATGCAACGCAATCTGGACACAGCGTTCCTGGTCTGCCGCCACGTCATTGAGGGGATGCGCGCCGGAGGCTGGGGACGCATCGTCAATGTTGCGAGCGTGACCGGGCCCGTGATGGCCATGCGCAACGACCCCGTCTACGCCGCAGCCAAGGCCGGCATGGTCGGGCTCACCCGGGCGCTGGCGGTGGACCTGGCATCCGCCGGGATCACCGTCAACGCCGTGGCACCTGGATGGATCGCAACGGGTTCCCAGACCGACGACGAGGCACGCCAAGGCCGATCCACGCCTATTGGGCGCAGCGCCTCTCCCCAGGAGGTGGCCGCGGCCATCGGCTGGTTCGCGACACCCGGTTCCTCCTACACGACGGGCCAATGCCTCGTGGTCGACGGCGGCAACTCAATCGCGGAAGAGCGCGCCTGATCCGGGTCCTACAACTCGACGCCGAGTTCCCCGAGCCGGTCCTCGGTCAGGATGGTCACGCCCAGCGATTCGGCCTTCGCGTATTTTGACCCGGCGTTCTCGCCAGCGATCAGGAAGTCCGTCTTCTTCGACACCGAACCGGTTACCTTGGCGCCGAGTTCCTGCAGCCGTTCGGTCAGCCCATCCCGGCTCCACTGCGACAACGTGCCGGTGATCACCACGGTCTTGCCGGCCAGCGGCCGCGGCCCCTGCGCAGCCTCGTCGGCCATTCGGACCCCGGCAGCCGCCCACTTGTCGACCACGTGGGCGTGCCAGTCCACCGCGAACCACTCGTGCAGAGCCGCTGCGATGGTGGGACCCACCCCGTCGACAGAGCTCAACTGCTCGGCGCCCGCCGCCCGAATGGCGTCCATGCTTCCCAACTCGCGCGCCAGCGCCTGGGCCGCAGTGGGACCGACGTGACGGATGGACAGAGCGACCAGGACCCGCCACAGCGGTCGTGACTTGGCGGCCTCGAGCTGAGCCAGCAGGACGCGGGCGTTCTCGGTCAGCTCGTCCCCAGCCCGGGTGAAGAAGGCCGATCCCAGCAGCGCCGCCTCGTCCAGGTCGAACAGGTCCCCTTCGTCGTGGACCAGGCGATCGTCGAGTAGCGCCATCGACGCCTTCCAGCCCAGACCCTCGATGTCCAGAGCACCCCGGGATCCGACGTGGTTGAGCCGCTCACGCAGTTGCGAGGGGCAGGATCGGGCGTTGGGACAGCGGATGTCGACGTCACCTTCTTTGGCCGGGGCGAGCGCGGTCCCGCACGATGGGCACGCGGTGGGCATGACGAACTCCCGCTCACTACCGGTCCGCTCCTCCACGACCGGCCCGATCACCTCGGGGATGATCTCCCCGGCCTTGCGCAGGAAAACCAGGTCACCGATGAGAACACCCTTGCGTTTGACCTCCTGGGCGTTGTGCAGCGTGGCCATCGACACGGTCGTGCCCGACACCTTGACCGGTTCCATCACCGCGAACGGGGTCACCCTGCCGGTGCGACCGACATTCACCGCGATGTCCACCAACCGCGTGCGCACCACCTCCGGGGGGTACTTGACCGCGATCGCCCAGCGGGGCGCCCGCGAGGTCGCGCCGAGCCGCGCCTGGATGTCCAACTCGTCGATCTTGACGACCACGCCGTCGATCTCATGGTCGAGGCTGTGCCGACGGGCCTCGTAACTCAACACGTAAGCCTCAGCATCGGCCGGGGTGGCCGCGACCTGCACCCGCGTCGAGGTGGGCAGACCCCAGCCTCGCATCGCCTCGTACGCCTGCGACAACCGTTGCGGGCGCGACCCCTCCATCTGGCCCAGACCGTGCACGATCAGCCGCAGCCTGCCCAGCGCGTCGATCCCGCGCTGCAATTCGGCCAAGGCCTTGTCGGACACATTGCGTCCGGCACGCTCACGCGCCGCGATCTCAGCCTGCCGCCGGTCCACCCGCTGGCGCAACGTGCCGGCACCCGCATTGCGCGGGTTGGCGAACGGCGAACGGCCCAGATCCAACATCTGTGCGTTGAGTTCGGCGAACTCCGCGACCGGGAAGTACACCTCGCCGCGCACCTCCACCAGCGCCGGCGCCCCCACGAGCACTGTCGGGATTCCAGGGATGAACCGGGCGTTGTAGGTCACGTCCTCCCCCACCCGGCCATCACCGCGGGTGGCCAGAGTCGCCAGCCGTCCATGCCGGTAGACCAGGTCCACAGCCAGCCCGTCGATCTTCAACTCACACAGAAGCTGCGGGACCTCACCCAGATCCTTCTCGATCCGCACAACCCACGCCCTGAACTCCTCGATCCCGAAGGCGTTGTCCAGACTCATCATCGGTTGCAGATGATTGACCGGCTCGAACATCTCCGAGCGGTCCCCACCCACCGTCTGGGTCGGTGAGTCGGCCTTCTGCAACTCCGGGCGCTGCGACTCCAACTGCTGCAGCTCAGCGAAAAGTGCGTCGTACTCCGCATCAGACAGCGTCGGCGCGTCCTTCTGGTAGTACTCGGTGCGGGCCGCCTCGATGCGGTCCACCAACTGCTCCCAACGATGCCGCTGCGCTTGAGTCGGCCCGGGCATCAGCCCAACCTCTCGTTCAGGGCCTCCACTACCGGACGCCAGGGCCGGTAGTCACCAACCATTCCGCAGGGCGGCGTGACCAGCAACGGATTCGGCGCCAGTCCGGTCCGGTCGAAGAAATCCAGCACACCCCGGACGCTACCTGCATCCGGTGACACCCCGAAACCCAACGTTGTTCCGGCTGTGGACAACTCGGCCAGCGCTTCGTCGTCAGCGTTCTCATGCAACGAGAGGTCGAAGAGCAGCCCCGGGACCGACCGCACGCGGGCCAGCGGCACCCCCGGTGCGCAGCAGTGCAGCAGGTCCGCCCCGAGTGCCAGATCCACCTCGATCGAAGGGTACGCGGAGAAACCACTGATGGTCCGGACGGTGCCGGCGACCACTGCGGGCAAGGACGGCTCATCCATCTGGATCAGCCACTGCGCCCCGACCCTGCGCTGCAGATCCTCCCGGTGCTGGGTGAGCATGTGCCGCCAGGCCTGAACAAGGTCGCGGACCAGTCCTACGTCGGCAAGCAACTTGCGGCCCTTGCGCTCCACCGATGCCGCCAAGGTGTACGGCCCTGCCAGCTGTTGCTTGGCCAGGCCGGTGTGACCCTGCCAACTGTTCTCGACCGCGTCGAGGTCCTCGCCCAGAAGTGAGCGCGCCCGGCGCATGTCACGCTGGGCGGCGGTCAACTCCCACCCGGTCACGGTGGTGGATGCACTGAAATCGGGGGCCACGTCGCACAGCAGCGCAAGGGTGCGCCCGATCATGTCCGCGCCCGGACCTCTCTGCGGCAACTCCGGCACATGGGGCAAGCCGGGGAGTTGATCGCTGATCCGGGCGGGCCAATCCTTCACCTGCGTGCCTGGTACGGATCCGACGCCGGTCAGGGTCACGGGCGAGTTCAGTGGGATCGGCACGGCTCATGGTCGCACACACCCGCGATAGCGTGGTGGCATGCCGGAGGTCTACACAGGTGTTCCCGAACTGCCGGTGTGGACCCTGTACCTGGCAGTCGTGGTGGGAGGTGTGGCGGGGGCGACGTATGCGGCCCGCCGCGGGTTCGACGTGATCGGCGTCCTGACACTGTCGATCACCGCAGGTCTGGGCGGCTTGCTCTTACGCGACATCCTCCTGGCGCGTGGCCCCATCGTGCTGCGCGACTCCACGTTCATCTGGTGCGCCACCGGGGCTGCGGTCATCGGCTTCTTCTTCGCCGGCTACATCGCCCGGTTCGACCGCGCTCTGCTCGCTCTCGAGGCCCTGGCGATGGGCCTGCTGGCCACGGTGGGCACAGACAGCGCCCTGCGGGCGGGTCTCGGCGCGCTGTCCGCCATCGCGGTGGGCACGATCGTCGCAACCGCGGGCCCTCTCTTCCGCGACATCCTCGGCGGTGACGCACCCCAGATACTGCGCCCCGGGGTGTTCCTCGGCATCATCGCGCTGGGTGGTTCGATCCTGTACGTGGCTTTGGAGGCCTGGACCGGGCAAGCTCTGCTGTCCCAGATCCTGGTGATCCTGACGGTGTTCGGAACCCGCGTCGTGGCCCTGCGCCTCGACCTTGAGACCCGACCTGCCCAGGACGTCTCCGACCGGGTCTGGTCCTACTGGAGCAGCCAGGACGACAAGGATGGCTGACGTCGCGTCCCTGGCCCTGCCGAGTTCGATCGACGCACTGGCGATCACAGTCGGCGCGATCTCTGGGGCCCTGCATGCTCGGCGCCGTCAGATGGATGTCATGGGGATCCTGGTCGTGGCGTTCTTCGGTGCACTTGGCGGCGGTGTGATCCGCGACATCGTCCTCGTGTCCGGACCTCCGGTCTTCCTCACCTCGCCTACGTTCTTGATCTACGCGATCGTCGGCGCGACCTTCGGCTGGTTCTTCTCGCGCTTCTTCACACGGGCATCGATCCTGCTCGACGTCATCGACGGCCTGTTCATCGGGGTTTGGGTCCTCGTGGGTGCCACCAAGGCATTGGGCAACGGTCTGGGGTTCGGGTCAGCGGTGCTGGTCGCCGTGATCACCGCGACTGGCGGCGGGGTGCTGCGCGACATCTTCTGCGGGGAGCAGGTGAGCCTGCTCCTGCCAGGTCAATGGCTGGCATTCGCGGCGCTGATGGGGGCCTTGACCTTCATGGGCGTCTTCTGGTTCGGCGGCGACCTCTTCGTGGCCGAGATTCTGTGCATCGTGGTGGCATCCACCCTGCGGATGGTCAGCGCCGCGTTCGACCTCAAGACACCCATGCCCATGGACCTGAGCCGAATGTTCGGGAGCAGAACCGCCGCGTGAGACAAATCAAAGCGTGCGCGTGATCCGGCCGGACCCCAGCACCCGCGTGCCGGCGTAGAGCACGGCGATCTGACCCGGCGCAACACCGGAGAGCTCCTCCAGCAATTCAACCGTGCCCGAGTCGTACCGGGCCGGGACCGGTTCACCGTGTGCGCGGATCTGCACGTCGACATCCCGGACTGCCAGCGGCTCGCCTGCCCAACGGAGCCGGTCGAGTTCCAAGGCCTTCACCCGCAAGAGCCTTGGCGGGCCGACGAATACGGTGTTTACCCCCAGATCAACGTCCACGATGTAGCGGGCCTGGCCGTCGGCCGCGGGCTGCTGCAGATTGAGGCCCCGGCGCTGACCGATGGTGAAGCCGACCGCGCCGTGGTGCGATCCGATCTGCTCGCCAGTGGTCACATCGACGATAGGCCCGTCCTGACCGCCGAGCCGTTCAGCCAGGAAACCGCGGGTGTCACCGTCGGGGATGAAGCAGATGTCGTGACTATCGGGCTTGTCTGCCACCAGCAACCCACGCTCCGCGGCCTCTCGGCGCACATCAGCCTTGAGACTGTCCCCAAGCGGGAACAACGAGCCTGCCAACTGCGCGGCATCGAGCACTCCGAGGACGTACGACTGGTCTTTGTCCGGGTCGATCGCCCGGTGAAGTTCAATGCCGCCCTCGCCGTCGACCAGTTGTGCGTAATGACCCGTGCCGACCGCGTCGAAGCCCAGCGCCTGCGCCCGTTCCAGCACAGCGGCGAACTTGATGTGCTGGTTGCAGCTCACGCAGGGGTTGGGAGTGCGGCCTTGCGCGTACTCGTGCAGGAAGTCGTCGAGCACCGTCTCCTGAAACCGCGCCGCGAAGTCCCAGACGTAGAACGGGATGCCCAGCAGGTCGGCTGCCCGACGCGCGTCGTGGACGTCCTCCAGAGTGCAGCAGCCCCGGCCCCCGCCGGCATATCTCTTCTCCGCGAGCGCCAGATGAACCCCGGTCACGTCGTGGCCGGCGTCGATCAGGCGGGCAGCAGCAACTGCGGAATCGACGCCGCCCGACATCGCGGCAACCACCCGCATCACGACAGACTCCCGGCCCGCCGGGCCCGCTCGACAGCCGCCGGCAGCGCGGCCGCGAGCGCGTCAACATCCGCCGCAGTGGAGTTCCACCCCAACGAGAAGCGCAAGGACGAACTGGCCGAGGCCTCGTCGGCGCCCATGGCCAATAGGACATGGCTTGGCTGCGGGATACCTGCCGTGCAGGCAGAGCCGGTCGACACCGCGATACCTGCTGCATCCAGCAGCATGAGCAGCGCGTCGCCGGGACAACCCGGAAAGCTGAAGTGGGCGTTGTTCGGCAATCGCTGCACAGGATCGCCGTTGAGCACCGCGCCGGGGACCGCGGCGAAGACTGCGGCGATCAGGTCGTCGCGAAGAGGTACCAGGTCTGGCTTGGGCGCAGCAAGAGCCGCCGCGAACCCCGCGATTCCGGCCGCGTCGACCGTTCCGGATCGAATGTCGCGCTCCTGCCCACCACCGTGGATCAGCGCTTGGACGTGCACCGACCTGTCCAGGACCAAGGCTCCGACACCGACCGGCCCCCCGACCTTGTGCGCCGACAGCGCCACCGACTCAACACCGTCGAGATCCATGTCCAGCTGCCCGAGTGCCTGCACAGCGTCGGTGTGAAACCGCACGCCGCGCGCGGCGCACAGCGCAGCGACTTCGGCGATCGGTTGAATGGTCCCGACCTCGTTGTTGGCATACATGACGGCCACCAGCGCGACGTCGGGTCCCAGCATTTCTTCCAGAGCATCCAGGTCCACCCGACCGAGGCTGTCGACCCTGATGCGCTCCACCGCGAAGCCCTCTTCGGCCAAGGCATCTGCGGGATCAAGCACCGCGTGATGCTCCACCGCGCTGACAAGGACGCGCTGCTTGCCACTGGCCCGGGCGATTCCCTTGACCCCCAGATTGTCAGCCTCCGTGCCACCGGAGGTGAACACCACATCTGCTGGCTTCACGCCCAAGAGGGATGCGATCAGTTCACGCGACTCCTCCACGACTGCCCTGGCCTGCCGGCCGGCGGTGTGCAAACTGGACGGATTGCCCACGTGCTCCCACTGCTGGCGCATAGCCGCCAGCGCTTCGGGACGAAGTGCCGTGGTCGCGGCGTGGTCGAGGTAGTGCACCTCAACATGGTAGGTGGGCCTCGCAGCCCCGCTTACTTGTGGACCGGCACCGAGGGCGCGTGCCAGACGCGGTCGAGGTAGTCCTGGATGGAGCGATCGGAGGAGAAGAACCCCGATCGCGCGATGTTGTGCACGACCATGGTCCCCCACTGCTGGGGGTCGGCCCACACCTTCTCGACCTCGTCCTGCGCTGCGATGTACGACGCGAAGTCCGCCAGCACCATGTACGGGTCATCGGTGAGTAGCGAGTCCACGACGTGACCGTAGGCGAAGCCCTGCCCGCCCGAGTAGTCGCCGTGGCTGATCGCCTCAAGGGCCCGGTGCAGCACCGGATCGTTCTCGAAATACCACATCGGCGAGTACCCGGAATCGCGAAGGCCGGTGGCCTCCTCCTCGGTCATGCCGAACAGGAAGAAGTTGTCCGGTCCCACCAGGTCACGGATCTCCACGTTCGCCCCATCGAGCGTTCCCACGGTCAAGGCACCGTTCAGCGCGAACTTCATGTTCCCGGTGCCCGAGGCCTCCTTACCCGCCAACGAGATCTGCTCGGACAGGTCGGCTGCCGGGATGAGCGACTCTGCAAGTGTCACGTTGTAGTTGGGAGGGAACACGATCTGCAGCAGTCCGCGCGCCTTTGGATCTGCGTCGATGGTGGCGGCGACCGAGTTGATCAAACCGATGATCTCCTTGGCCATGACATATCCGGGGGCCGCCTTGGCCCCGAAGATGACAGTCCTCGGCGCGATCGTCTGACCGTCCTGGATCCGCTGGTGCAGCACGACGACATGAAGAAGTTTGAGCAACTGGCGCTTGTACTCGTGAAGGCGTTTGACCATCACGTCGAACATGGAGTCCACGTTCAGCACGATGCCGTCGCGCTTCTTCAGGACCTCGGCCAGGCGCACCTTGTTCTCACGCTTGATCCGGCCGACGGTCGCCACGAACTTCGGGTCGTCGGCGTACTGGTCGAGTTCGCGCAACTCCTCGAGGTTGGTCACCCAGTCGTTGCCGATCTTGTAGGTGATGAGTGCGGAGAGTTCCGGGTTGGACAGCTTGAGGAAGCGTCTCGGGGTCACGCCGTTGGTGACGTTGGTGAAGCGGTCGGGATACAGCTCGGCGAAGTCCGGCAGGACACGCTCGCGCAGCAGCTTGCTGTGCAGCTCGGCGACCCCGTTGACCTTGCTGGATCCAACGGTCGCCAGATAGGCCATCCGGACCGCCCTAACAGGGTGCTCCTCGATGATCGACATTCGCCGGACCCGCCAGTCGTTGCCCGGGAACGCGTCGGCGATGTCTTCCAGAAACCTTGAATTGATCTTGTAGATGATCTCCATGTGCCTCGGCAGCAGATCTTCCAGCAGATCGACGGGCCAGACCTCCAGTGCCTCGGGGAGCAGCGTGTGACAGGTGTAGGCGAAGCACTTGCGGGTCACCTCCCAGGCCTCGTCCCAACCCAGGCCATTGGCGTCGATCAGCACGCGCATCAACTCCGGGATGGCGATCACCGGATGGGTGTCGTTGAGCTGGAAGACCACCCGCTCGTGCAGACGCCGCAGGTCGAAGTCGCCGGGCAGCACGTTGTGGATGAAGTCGTGGATCGACGCAGCCACGAAGAAGTACTGCTGCTGCAGGCGCAACCTCTTGCCCTGGGGTGTCGAGTCCTCCGGGTACAGGATCTTCGAGATCGACTCGGCCTCGGTCTGGGTCCGCACGGCACCCTCGAAATCACCGGAGTTGAACTCCAGCAGGTCGAGGTTCTGCGCTGCCTGCGCCTGCCAGAGCCGCAGCGTGTTCACTGCCTCGGATCGATAGCCGGGAACCATGTAGTTGTACGGAACCGCGACGACGTTGACCTCCGGGGTCCAGACCGCGCGCTCAGTGCCGTTGTGCTTGACCGTGCCTCCGAAGCCCACGTCCACCGACATCTCCGGGTGCGGGAACTCCCAGGGGTTTCCGCGCCGCAGCCAGGAGTCCGGGACCTCGACCTGCCGGCCCTGCTCGTTGAACTGCTGCTGGAAGATGCCGTACTCGTAGCGGATACCGTAGCCGACCGCCGGAATGGCCATGGTGGCCAACGAGTCCAGGAAGCAGGCGGCCAGACGTCCCAGACCACCGTTGCCCAAACCAGGCTCGACCTCGTACTCGCGCAGCGTGTCCAGTTCGAGGTCCAGCGAGGCGAGGGCGTGCCGCGCGGTCGCCTGCAGGTTGGTGGCCAGCAGTGCGTTGTCCAGTTGCCTGCCCAGAAGGTACTCCGCCGATAGGTAGACCACGACCTTGGCATTGCGAGCCATCTGGGTGTCGAGGGTCTGGATCCAGCGCGAGATCATGGCCTGTCTGACCGTTCGCGCGAGAGCCATGTAGAGGTCGGTGTCAGTGGCCCGGACGTAGTCCACGCCCTGCCCGAACCGCAACTCCTCGGTGAATTCCCTGGCGAATTTCTCAGGGTCCTGGAGATTCGGCCCCGGTCGTTGGCTGCGCGTCACTGGTGACCTCCGTGGTGGTGGATCGAGACCTCAAGAAATCACCATAAACCGTCTCCAGTGCGGCCACCTGCTGGCGTGCGGCAGGTAGCGATCCGGGGTAGGTCCAGTGGATTCCGTCGCGCTGCCGGGCGAGCACCTGTTCACCGTCGATCGTGTCCTCCATGGAGAAGGGCTGGCTCTCGTCGTACAGGTCGACGTACTCAACACCGGGCACTGCAGATGCCGCCCTGGACAGCGCCGCGTTGACGTCGGCGTAGACCGAGTTCCACTGCGGATCGCGCGCTGTGGGTGGCCCGGACCAAAACACCCGTTGCGCACCTTCGGCCATGATTGCCCGCATCACGACCCGCGCCCTGCGCTCGTACTCCCTCTCCCATTCGGGCGTGCCAGGGGTCAGCGTGCGCCCACCGACTGTCATGTCGTTGCGCTCGTTTCCGCCGATCAGCACAACGACTGCGTCGGGCTGTTCATCACGCATGATGGACCGCGCCCCAGCCTCCCAGTTGAAGAAGGCGGGATTGGTCAGCCCCGTGCCGTTGCGCCACACGGACTTGACAGTCGCCGTCTTCGAATCCGCCAGCAACGCCGACATCTGTTGACCGACGAACGTCGACAGGGAGTCGCCGATGACCAGGATCTTGAGCGGGTCAGCGGCCGTGGGGACGGTGGTGCTGGGCAGGGTGGGAGCAACTGTGGGTTCGGGCACTGGTTCGTCGCCGACCAGCGCAGCACCGTCGGCCTCATCGGTCTGCTGGCCCAGCAGGCCTGCGAAGGCTTGCTGGCCCGCATCGAGGTGCAACCAGCCCGCCACAGCGTCAATGGGGGTGGCGATCCCGACCATCACGGTGCGCAGGACCCCGGGACGCATGCCGTTGGCGTCGCGCAGGAAACCTCCGGAGTTGAAAACAACAGCGATCAACAACGCGATGACCACGACCATCCAGATGTGCCCTGCCGGCATCCGCCGACCCTCGAATCCGTGCATGGCGGGGTGGTAACTGTCCGACCGGTTGCGTTTGGGGGTCGGCGGTTGTTCCACCTCGGGTGAGTCATGAATGACATCGGTCATGGCATCGTCCTAGAACTGGAAGTAGATGAAGGGGGCCACGCCCTGCTGGCCCACGAGTGTGTCGATGACGATCAGGAAGACACCGAAAGCGATGCCCTGGGCCCAGTACGGCAGCCTTGCGAACTGCACCGCCATCCGGTCCCAGAACCGGGCCGGAGTCACCTGGGTGCTCATGGCGACGGCCAGTGCGACCAGCACCGCCGGCGTGGCAAGCGTGACGGCCGTGGTCCAGCCCACCACGAGCCGGGACAGCACTGTGAGCGCCGTACCCACATCCGGGGAGCGGAAGAACACCCAGGCCACGCAGACGAAGCCGAAGGTCGCCAGCCACATCACGGGCTTCGGGTAACGAGCCGTGATGACCGCATCGATGCGAGGTTTTGGCTTGACCATCACCGTGGTGGTCGTCAGGTCGGCCGATCCGCCCGGGACCGGTTCCCCGGGAGCAGGGTCGCGCAGGTCGATCTGCGAGCCGCCGCCGCCGCGCAACTTCGTGACACGTTCGCGCGCCCAACGCTCGAAGGCGAGCCCGCTGCCATGCATCGTCCCCCAGATCACGAAGGTCCATGCGGCCCCGTGCCACAGCCCACCGAGGATCATGGTGATCATCAGGTTGATCGTGGTGCGCCGCGGTCCCTTGCGGCTGCCTCCCAAGGGGATGTACAGGTAGTCACGCAGCCACCGGGACAACGTCATGTGCCAGCGGTGCCAGAACTCCTGCAGGCTCAGTGCCCGGTAGGGCTGGTCGAAGTTCTGCGGGAACCAGAAACCCAGCAGCATTGCGAGGCCGATGGCGATGTCGGTGTATCCGGAGAAGTCGCAGTAGATCTGCGCGGCATAGCCGACGATCGCCAGGCCGGTATCGACTGCACCAAATGCCTGCGGGCTGCCGAAGACCGGGTCCACGAGGTTCACCGCGAGGAAGTCGGCCAGCACCACCTTTTTGATCAGACCGCCACCGATGAGGAACAAAGCCGGCGCGGCAGGGATGTTGCGCGGACTGCGTGGGGTGGCCAGCTGGGGGATGAACTCCGTGGCCCGCACGATGGGTCCGGCGACCAGATGCGGGAAGAAGGACAGGTAGACGGCCGTGTCGATGGGTTTGGCCAGCGGGGCCTTCTCCCGGTACACGTCCACGACGTAGCTGATCGCCTGGAACGTGAAGAACGAGATGCCAACGGGCAGGGCCAACTCAAGGACCTGCTGCTCACCTTCGAGGCCGAAGGCGTTCACCAGACTGTTGACGCTGTCCACGAAGAAGCCCAGGTACTTGAACACCCCGAGCAAGGCGAGGTTGACCGTGACCGCAGCGATGAGAACGGCCTTACGACTCGGCTGGCCTCGCTCGCGCTTCGAGATGACCGTGGCGGCGACCTGATTGACGATGATCGAGGCAAGCAGCAGGAAGACCCAGCGCCAGTCCGCAGCCGCGTAGAACGCAAGCGATGCGGCGAAGATGAACGGTTTCCAGTACTTGGGGGTGGGCATGAGCAACCACGACGTCAGCAGCACCACGACGAAGAACGCCGCGAACTCGATCGTCGGGAAGACCACAGCAAACCCCAATGCACCGGACAACTCTTGGGGCCACGCGATGGGGAAGAACTCGCGTGACTTACGCCCGAGGCTAACCCGCGGGTACGACATTAACTCCGAGGCAACATCGGCGGGTCGCGGATGTCGGGGCTCGGGCGGGCCCGCCGACGCCCCGGTTGAGGCCCGCCGACGCCCCGGTTGAGGCCCGCCGACGCCCCGGTTGAGGCCCGCCGACGCCCCGGTTGAAGCCCACCGACGCCCCGGTTGAAGCCCACCGACGCCCCGGTTGAAGCCCACCGACGCCCCGGTTAGAGGTTGTGCGGTTGGTTAGCGAAACAACGCGTGGATTCTCTAACCAACAGCACAACCTCTAACCAACAGCACAACCTCTAACGCCGGTGGCGCCGGTGGACCGGTTGCCGCCCGCCAGCCCCCGAACAACAGCGAACCCCGCCACCGAGCCGGGCTCAGGTGGCGGGGTTCGCAGAACTACCGATCAGCCCTTGCGCTTGCCGATCTCGTCGGTCAGTTGCGGGACGACCTCGAACAGGTCGCCAACCACGCCGTAGTCTGCGAGTTCGAAGATCGGGGCCTCAGGGTCCTTGTTGACCACGATGATCGTCTTCGAGGTCTGCATGCCGGCGCGGTGCTGGATCGCCCCTGAAATGCCGTTGGCGATGTACAACTGCGGCGACACGGTCTTGCCGGTCTGACCCACCTGGTACTGATGGGGGTACCAGCCGGCATCCGTGGCGGCACGCGAGGCGCCAACCGCAGCACCGAGGGAGTCGGCGAGCTTCTCGATGACCTCGAAGCCCTCCGGTCCACCGACGCCGCGACCACCGGAGACGACGACGGCGGCCTCGGTCAGTTCCGGGCGCGCCCCCTTCTCCTCCTCGACACGGTCCACGATCTTCGCCGCGGTGGCAGCTGGGCTCAAGGCCACGCTCACGTCGGAGCGGGTGCCTGCGGCCGGCGCTGCCACGGGGGCGGTGGAGTTCGGACGCACCGTGATGACCGGGGTTCCGGTCGTGACCTTGGACTGCACGATGGTGGAGCCGCCGAAGATCGACTGCGTGGCCACGAGTTCGGGCGACACGGCCACAGCGTCGGTGATGACGCCGCTGTTGGCCTTGACGGCCAACCTGCCAGCGATCTCTTTGCCTTCGGCGCTGGAGGTGATGAGCACTGCGGCAGGTGACTTCTCCGTGACCAGCTGCGCAAGCAACTCGGCCTTCGGTGCGACGACATGCCCGGTCAAGGCGGCGTCGTCAGCCACGTAGATGTTCACGGCGCCGTACTCAGCCAGCGTCGCAGCGGCGGAGTCGATGCCACCGCCCACGAACACCGCCGACGGCTCGCCCAGGGCGCGGGCCATCGTCAGCAGTTCCAGTGCAGTCTTCTTGACCGAGCCGTCGACGTGGTCGACCAATACCAGGATTTCAGCCATTGTCTCGTTCTCCCTAGATGAACTTCTGCTCGGACAGGTAGTCAGCGATCTTCACGCCGCCGTTGCCCTCGTCGGTGACGACGGTTCCCGCCGCACGCGCGGGGGCCGCTGCGAAGTCTGCGACCTCGCTCCACGCCGCGCCCAGACCAACAACACCAGCCTCGATGCCCGCATCGGCCAAGCTGATGGTCTCGACCGGCTTCTTCTTCGCGGCCATGATGCCCTTGAAGGAGGGGTAGCGCGGCTCGTTGATCTTCTCCACAACCGAGATCACCGCTGGGGTGCTGGCCTCGACCACGTCGTAGCCGTAGTCGGTGAGCCTGTGGGCCTTGACGCTGCCGTCGCCGGGCGCCTCAACCTTGTTCGCGAACGTCAACTGGGCCACACCGAGGCGCTCTGCCACCATCGCGGGGACAACGCTCATGCGGGCGTCGGTCGATTCGGACCCGAAGATGATCAGGTCGGCGCCGCGGCCTTCGAGGACCTTGGCGATGGCCAGCGAGGTGGCGACGGCATCCGAACCGGCGAGGCCGTCGTCGAGAATGTGGATACCGGCGTCGGCGCCCATGCTCAGCGCCTTGCGGATCGTCTCGGTGGACTGCGCGGGACCCATAGATAGCACGGTGACCTCACCGCTGGTGGCCTCGGCGATCTTCAATGCTTCCTCGACGGCGTACTCGTCGAGTTCGTTCATGACTCCGTCCACGGATTCCCGGTCAAGGGTCTTCGTGGTCGGGTCGAGCTTCTTCTCCGACCAGGTGTCGGGGACCTGCTTGACGCAGACGACGATCTTCATGGGCGCGGTCGACCTCCTCGGGTGCGCGTTACCGACAGCTGTCGCCATCGGCACTTGTCCCTATGTTACTCACGAGTAGTAAGTGCGCATTTCAGCCCCCCTCTGCCCCAGTGACCCCGGCCACGCCGGTGCGGCGAAGGCGGCCACGTAGCCTGAATCGTGTGACTGCTTCTCTGCCGCTGACCGGCGAACGCACCGTTCCCGGCGTGGCACGTGAGCAGTACTGGTTCGCTCGCCACGAAGTGGTCTACCGCTGGCTGGCCCCTCGTTGCAGCGGCCAGACGGTTGTGGAGGCTGGATCCGGTGAGGGATACGGCGCTGCAGCCCTGCACGCCGCCGGTGCCCGGGTCATCGCTGTCGACTACGACGCAACCGCCATCGAACACAGCGCCGCGACCTATCCGCTGCCGCATGTGCGCGCCAACCTTGCCGCCCTTCCGTTCGCCACGGTGGACGCCGTGGTCAGCCTGCAGGTGATCGAACACCTGTGGGCGCTGCCCGAGTTCCTCTCCCAAGTTCGCCGGATGGCCGACTGGACCTGCCTGAGCACGCCGAACCGCCTGACCTTCTCGCCGGGCCTGGGCCGCGGGCAGAAACCCACCAACCCGTTTCACGTCGAGGAGTTCGACGCCGACCAGCTGCACGATCTGCTGCGGGAAGCGGGTTTCACACAGATCGAGATGTTCGGGGTGCACAACGGCCCGCGTCTGCGATCACGTCCCGGTCTGATCGCCGAGCAGATCGATGCGGCGCTGTCGGGGCACTGGCCGGATGAACTCGAACGGTTCGTCTCCTCGGTGACGGCCGAGGACTTCGAGATTTCAGCGGCCAGCCCGGACTGCTTGGACCTCGTGGTGGTGGCGCGATGATCGGGCGGTTCGCGCTGGTGCTGCACAGCCACCTGCCCTGGCTGCGGGGGCATGGCACCTGGCCGGTGGGTGAGGAATGGCTGTACCAAGCGATCGCGTCGAGCTACGTGCCCGTTCTTGAGGTGCTGGATCGACTGGCCGCCAAGGGTGCGCGTGACCTGGTCACGATCGGCATCACCCCGGTGCTGGCTGCCCAACTCGACGACCCTGCCGCACTCGAGGACGCAAGCACCTGGGTCGCGGACTGGATGTGGCGAGCCCAGGAACTGGGCGAGCGTGACCCGGCGGCGGGTGACCGCGAGGCCAGCCGGGCCAGGGCCACACTCGAGGCGCTGCAGACCACTCACAAGGCCGGCTTCTCCCCCGCGTTCAGACGGCTGGCGGACGCGGGAGTTGTGGAGTTGCTGGCCGGGCCCGCAACTCACCCGTTCCAACCCCTGCTCGACGAGCGGGTCGCAGACTTCGCCCTGCGCACCGGCTTGGACGACCACGCCGTCCGCTTCGGGCAGGGATCAACGGGGATCTGGGCGCCAGAATGCGGCTACCGCCCGGGCCTGGAGCGGCTGTACGCGCGTCAAGGTGTGGGTCATTTCCTGATGGACGGACCAACGATGTTGCACGTGGGCCGCCCGACAAGCAGCGCGTGGACGGTTGGCGACTCCGACGTCGTGACCTTCGGGCGCGACCTCGACGTGACCTACCGGGTGTGGTCGCCACGCAAGGGCTACCCCGGCCACCACGAGTACCGCGACTTCCACGTCGTGGATGATCTCGGCTTCCGCACGAGACGCGTCACCTCCTCCGGGATCCACGGCACCCGCAAAGCCGCCTACGATCCTGCTGCGGCAGCCGCCGCCGTGGCCCGTGACGCCCGCGACTTCGTCGAGGTCGTGCGCCGACGCCTGCTGGACCTGCGCGACACCGTCGTCGACCCATTGGTCGTCGCGGCCTACGACACCGAACTGTTCGGTCACTGGTGGCATGAGGGACCTGCGTGGCTGGAGGCGGTGTTGACACTTCTGCCGGAAGCCGGGATTGAGGTCACCACGCTGTCCCGCGCCGCCATGAGTCCCGCAGGGCGCATCGATCCACAGGAGGGTTCCTGGGGCACGGGCAAGGACTTCCACGTGTGGGCGGGTCCCGCCGTGGAGTCGATGGTGGATGACAACGACGAACTCATGCGGCGCTGGCTCAAGACCGCCGATCCAAAAGCACGCGATGACCGTCTTCGGGACCTGGCCACGCAAGCCCTTCTGGCCCTCTCCAGCGACTGGGCCTTCATGGTGAGCAAGGACAGCGCGGCGCAATATGCGACGACCCGCCACAACGGCCATCACAGCGAGTTCCATCGGATCGCCGACGCCATTGAGACCGGTCGGCCGATCATCACCGACGGCCAGAGGCCTTTCGCCCACATCGACCCACGCCTGCTGTGAGACACATCGTCCACCTTTCCTGGGAATACCCGCCGATCGTCTACGGCGGACTCGGCAGACACGTCGAAGCGCTGGCTGCCGCGCAGGCCGCCCAGGGTGACGAGGTCACCGTCGTGACACAGGCCCCTTCCGGCCACGGACCGGAAGCCGTCACCGAATCTGGCGTGCACGTTGTGAGGGTGTCACCCGACGGACCCTTCCCCTACCACTTGCCCTCGCTGCTGACCTGGGTCGGCGCACTCGACGACCGGATCGGGTTCGCGGGCACGCGATTGGCGCAAGCAGACGTCGTACATGCCCACGACTGGGTGGTCGGGCGCGCCGGAAGCAGAGCGGCAGCGTCACTGCAAGCTCCGCTGGTGGCCACCCTGCACGCGACGGAGGCGGGCCGTCACGGCGGATGGCTGCCGGACCCGGTGTCGGCCTCGGTGCATCTGGTCGAGCAGTGGCTGGCCGACGAGGCCGATGAACTCATCGTCTGCTCCCAGTCGATGGCCGAGGAGGTGATGCGGGGACACGACGCGGACCCCCATCACTTGACTGTGGTACCCAACGGGATCGACACCGCCGCCTACTCCGCGGACGTACAGGTGCCCGCCGAACTGCTGACCGGCACGCCACGGCTGACCTTCGTCGGTCGCATCGAATGGGAGAAGGGTGTCTTCGTCGCCGTGGATGCTATGTCCGAGATCGTGCGCGAACACCCGGCCGCGACCTTACGGATCATCGGGACCGGCGGACAGACAGCAGCCGTCGCATCACGGATCGCCGACCTCGGACTGTCAGACCACGTGTCCATGTGGGGTCATGTCGATGAGCAACGTCTGCGCCAGTTGTACGCGTCCTCGGATCTGCTGCTGGCCCCCAGCTCCTACGAACCCTTCGGCATCGTCGCCCTGGAAGGTGCGGCCATGGGTGTGCCGCTGATCGTCGGCGACACAGGCGGCTTGGCAGAGTTCGTCACCCACGAGCGTGGCAGGCGCTGCCAGCCCAACGACCCACAGGACCTGGCAGCGCAGGTGCTGGCTGCCTGCGCGGACCCGGCAGGCACCGTCGCCCGACGAGATGCAGCCAGTGATGCCTTGGCCGAATACACGTGGGCCCGCATCGCCGAAGCGACTTCAGACGTCTACGCGTGCGCCGCGCGCCGTCCGCACCCCGCGCGGCACGCACCCATCACGGCGGGCCGGATCTGGTGAGGGTTCAGCTCGTCCCATAACTGCGTGCCCGGGCCGAACTGGCGTAGGAGCCGATGTCGGCCAAGAAGGCAAGGGCGACGAAGAACCAGGTGAATCCGGTCACGGAGCCCAGCCACCAGTTGAGAAGCACGTAACTCAGTGTCGTGAAGGGCAAGAAGATGATCCCGATCAGCGGGATGACCCATTCGCCGTTGAAGGCCTTCTCGACGGTGTCACCGAACACCCACAACAGCACCAGCGCGATCCGGGGGAAGAATGCACCCAGGGCAACTACGAAACAACCGCACATCTGTCCTCCGCCTCACTGTCCGCCAAGGGCATCCATCATGCCAACAACTTCGCGATAATCGTCGATCGCTTGTCCCAGGCTGTCCGCGATGCATGTGACTCCGACCTTGCCGTACTCCGACAGAGCACCCAGCATGTGGAATACACACCCGCGCTCGGTGACCGGGTCGAAGGTCATCCGCCGGTTCACCGCGGCATTCAGAAGGTCGGAGACCGAAAGGCCACGGTAGTTGTCCGAGTGCAGGTTGTCGGTGGCGTAGTAGCACTTCTGGACGCCGTTGGCCCCGCGGAACACCCCCTGCAGTGGGTCGTAGCGCCCTTCGGTGATCACCGAGAGCGTCAGCATCGGGTGCGTGGTCCCGCCCTTGCGCAGGTTGATCTCGATGGCACTCAGACGCTCCCCGGCCTCCACGAAATCCACGGCATATCGTCCGCGCGCACCAAGTCGTTGCAGCACCCGGCCAACCTCGATCGTGGCCTCCTGGACGCGGTGGCGGTAGCGGAGGTCCGCTGGGAAGGTCGAACCTTCGAACACCTGCCCGTCGGCACCGCCGAGCAACTGATCATGCGTGGACAGTGGACGCACGTCCCCGTCCGGACCGATGTACCCCTGCCCGGAGGGTGAAGCGCTGACCCCTTCCACGAACTCTTCGACGATTCCGCCCATTTGCTCGAAGCGCCTGCTGAACGTCGGGTACGTCTCCGAGCGGGCCTGGAACTTCAAGGCCGTCGGCAATGCCTGCCTGATCGCCTCTTCGGTCTCGCCGTTCTCATAGCGGTAGAGCGCGTTGCCCTCTCCGGAGAACCCTTCCTCAAGCTTGACCACGCCTGAGTGCAGGTGCGGCAGATCCCGCTTGAGCGCTGCGAGGGAAGTTGCCACCTCGTCCATTGAGGAAAGGTTCTCGAAACCCCTCGGCAGGTCGATCCGGGCCTCCCGGAAGACCTTGCGACTGCCCGACTTGCTGCCCAGATGGTCCAGCGCCGGGGGGTTGCCCAAGAGAGTCACGTCGAGTTCCTCGGCCAGTTTGCGCTCGAGGGCCGTGGTGTTCATGCACACCAGTCCGGCGTCGGAACTCACGTCGATCGCCGCTTTGATCTCCCGCATGCGTCCCGGGCGTTCCAGCAGCTTCTCGGTCAGCGGTCGTGATGACAGATCATCACAGCTGATCATGGTCAATCGCGCCCGCGAATGCGAGACCGGGACACCAGGGATGAGGTTCAAGTAGTACTCGACGACCACCTCGGGAATCCGGGCACTCGAGCAGAAGACCAGACGCATGGTCGGGGTGTGCAACTGCAGCAGCAGTGCCAGCAGGCGTTCTTCATAGTGCTCGACACCGACGACGTTCTGCAGCAACTGCTGATCGAAGGACATGCTGGGAACCACGACCAAGCAGTATGAGTCATCGGCCTGGTCGTTCACATGGGTCATATCGGGCAGTGCAGCCTCGAGGGCGTCGAACCCGGCAGCCCCAGTCACCCTGCCAAGATAGCGGCTTATCGCCCGAGCCGGGTCGCACACACCCCGCGTCCCCCGGACCTCGCTGACTGCGACGTCACGACGAGTCGCTGTGCTCCTGGGCCGCGACCCGGGTCTTGCGCGCGATATCGGCCAGGGCCGCACGCCGCGCCGCAGCAGCGTCGTAGGCCGCTTGCCGGTCCTTGATGATGCGCCCCGGCACGCCGCCGACCACGGATTTGGGCGGGATGACCCCACGCACCACCGAGTTCGCCGCCAGCACACATCCGGGACCGACGAAAGTTCCCCGAGTCACCGTGACCTTCGTACCCAGCCAGCAGTCGGGCCCGATGCGTACCGGGCTCTTGACCAGGCCCTGGTCCTTGATGGGCGCCATCACGTCCTCGAAGACATGGTCGAAATCGCAGATGTACACCCAGTCAGCCACGATGCAACTGCCGCCGATCTCGATGTCCAGGTACGCGTTGATGGTGTTGTCCCGCCCGAAGACGGTCTTGTCCCCCACCCGCAATGTCCCCTCGTGCACCCGCAGCCTGTTGTCCTCCCCGACGTGCACCCAGCGTCCGAGGATCAGTTGTCCGTAGCCCTTGCGCGCATACAACTCGCTGCGGCGACCGATGAACACGAAACCTTCGGTGATGATGTGCGGGTTGCGGACCTTGAGCCAGAAGAAGCGCCAGTAGCGCACCAGGTACCACGGACTCCAAGCCCTGTTGCGGAAGATCCACCTGATCGAGGACCAGGTGAGGAATCGTGCGTTGCGGGGATCCCGGCTCACGCCTTGGTTCCGGTGATGCTGACGTTGTAGAAGTACTGGGCGGGCACGATCCGGCTCATCACCTTCGCGTCCAGCGCCGATAGCCCCAACCAAGTCCCGTAGGCGAAGTACGCCCACTTCATGCCCAGGGACCCGGGCTTGACGGCAGCCTCCACTGTGCGGATGGGCCAGCCGAACCAGGACGAGGTCAACTCCTCAGTGACTGTCCGCACGTCGATCGCTCCGGCGCGCACACACAGCCTGCGCAATTGCTCCGGGTCGAACGTGTGGATGTCGACCACGGCCTCCAGCACGGCCGCGCGCGAGGACGCGTCGAGTTCGACCTGCCCGAGTGCGTACTTGTCGCGCAGTCCTGGCAGGTGGGTGATCCGCTTGGCTGCCTTCCACGTGATCTGGGACAGCTTGCGGGCCAGGAAGTCCCCCTTGGCGGTGGGCTCGCCGGCGAACACGAAGCGGCCGCCGGGCTTTAGCACCCTCAGCACTTCGGACATCGCCTGCTCGAGGTCCGGGATGTGGTGCAGGACCGCGTGCCCGATCACCAGGTCGAAGGTGTCGTCGGGGTAGGGCAGGGTTTCGGCGTCCGCGACCCTGCCCTCGAGATCGAAGCCGAGGTTGGCGCCATTGCGCTTGGCGACTTCCACCATTCCGGGCGACAGGTCGGTGACGTGGCCCTCGTCGAGCACGCCGGCCAGTTTCAGGTTGAGCAGGAAGAACCCGGTGCCGCACCCGAGTTCGAGCGCGGTGTCGTACGGCCAGCCCTGCTCGCCGGCGACGTTGACGAAGCGGTCCCGGGCGTAGGTGATGCAACGCTCATCGAAGGAGATCGACCACTTGTTGTCATAAGTGTCGGCCTCCCAGTCGTGGTACAGCAGGTTGGCCAGTTTCGGGTCGTCGAAAGCCTGCGCGACCTGCTCAGCAGTCGGTGGGGTCATGTGCCTTATCGTCCCTCGAACTTCGCCTTGCCCGGACCCGACTCCAAGAACGAGCCCATACCAATAGTGCGATCGGCCGTGGCGAACAGCCCCGCGAACTGCATGCGCTCGATCTCCAAGCCGGTCCGGAGGTCGACCTCCAGCCCCCTGTCGACCGCGGTCTTGGCCGCCCGCAACGCCAGTGCTGGACCGCCAACATAGCGGGAAGCCCACTCAACGGCCCTCTCGTAGACCTCATCGGCGGGGACCACGGCGTCGACCAGGCCGATCCGTTCGGCTTCCTCGGCGCGCACGTGACGGCCGGAGAAGATCATCTCCTTGGCCTTCGCCGGCCCAATCAGCCGTGAGAGGCGCTGAGTTCCTCCCGCGCCCGGGATGATGCCGAGCTGGATCTCCGGAAGGCCTAGTTTGGCACTGTCGGAACACACCCTGAAATCGCAGCACAGGGCCAGTTCGAGACCCCCGCCGAGGGCGTAGCCGGTGATGGCCGCGATCGTGGGTTTGCCTATCTCGGTGACCGCGGCGAACGTGGCCTGAAGAGCCGAGGAGCGTTCGACCATCGTCCGGTGATCCCAGTCGGCCATCTCCTTGACGTCTGCCCCGGCTGCGAACACCTTTGGCCCGCCGTAGATCACCACGGCCGCGATGTCGCGTCGCTGATCGGCCTCACGGGCGGCCTGCGCGAAGCCGGTCTGGACCTGGGCAGACAGGGCGTTCATGGGTGGACGGTTCAGTCTGATGACGCCCACGCCGTCAACAACCTCAAGAGTCACTTCGGTCTTGCTGTCACCGGTCACAACACCCACCTGTCCTCCCTGAGCCCCACAGGCAGGCTAACCTCCACTCAGGACCTCGCCGTCGAGAGGTCTGCCGACAGGAGGAACATGCGCACGCCTGAAGGTCTGCCCCCGATGGGTCTGCGCCCGGACCCCGAACATTCCGGCAGAGCGACGGTCAACTACTTCGCACCCGCAGCTGAGGCGGTCGTACTCGAGTTCCTCGAGGCAGGCACGAAGATCGACCTGCAATCCGGCCCGTACGGCCACTGGATCGCATCGCTACCCGAGCCGGCGTCGGGCACCACCTACGGATTCCGGGTCACCGGACCGTGGGAACCGGAGTTCGGTCTGCGGCTGAACCCCGCCAAACTCCTGCTGGACCCCTACGCATTGGCCATCACCGGACAGTTGCAGGTCCACGACGCGATCCACTCCTACCAGATGCACGACCCGGATATCCCCGACGACGTGGACTCGGCCCCCTACGTGCCCCACAGCGTGTACGTGCCCCCACTTTCACCGGGACCCAACAACCGGCCGCGGGTGCCCTGGGACCGGACCATCATCTACGAAACGCACGTCAAGGGTTTCACGGCAATGCACCCCGACGTGCCCGAGGAATTGCGCGGCACCTACGCGGGACTGGGGACGCCGGCCGCCATCGACTACCTCGTCGACCTCGGCGTGACGACCGTCGAACTACTTCCGGTCCAGCACTTCGTGCCCGAGCCCATGCTGCTGGGCCGCGGATTGACCAACTACTGGGGGTACAACCCGGTCGGCTACTTCGCTCCGCACGCCGCCTACGCAGCCCACGGCGAGCGCGGCCAGCAGATCGCTGAGTTCCGGGACATGGTCGACGCCATGCACGAAGCCGGGCTCGAAGTCATCGTGGACGTCGTCTACAACCACACGGCCGAAGGCGATCACCTCGGACCGACCCTGGCTTGGAAGGGCTCGGCCAACGCTGACACCTATTGGATGCTCGAGGGCGGGATGTACGACAACCCCACGGGTTGTGGCAACGCCATCCGCGCGGAGTCGCCCCGGATGGTCGAGTTGATCCTGTCGTCCTTGCGCTACTGGGTCGACGAGTTGCACGTGGACGGCTTCCGTTTCGATCTCGCCTCGACCTTGGCGCGCACATCCTCGATGGTGACCACCTGGGCCCCGGTTCTGTCCGGGATGACGGCCGATCCCATCCTCTCGCAGGTGAAGCTCATCGCCGAGCCCTGGGACATCGGCATCGGCGGATACCAGGCAGGCAACTTCCCGGGGCCTTGGGCGGAATGGAACGACGTATTCCGGGGCACCGTGCGCGATACCTGGCGCTCCATCGGTTCGTTGTCGGAACTCGGTGCCCGGCTCACCGGGTCCGCAGATCGTTTCGCCCACAACGGCCGCCGGCCCTACCACTCGATCAACTTCATCACCGCCCACGACGGGTTCACGCTCGCCGACCTCGTCGCTTACAACGACAAGCACAACGAGGCCAACGGTGAGGACAACCGGGACGGCAGCAACGACAACCGCAGTTGGAACGGAGGGGCCGAGGGTCCGACCGACGACGCCGCGGTCCTGACCAACCGACGGGCCCGCCAACGCTCATTGCTGGCCACGCTCATTCTTTCCGCAGGGACGCCGATGATCCTTTCCGGTGACGAGTCCGGACGGACCCAGCAAGGCAACAACAACGTGTACTGCCAGGACAACGAACTGTCCTGGACCGACTGGTCGGCATTGGACACCGACTTGATCGAGTGGACGAAACTGCTCATTCAGATCCGGGATCGATACCCGGTCCTGCGCCCTGAGGTCCACCCGTCACCGGAAGACCTGCACTGGTTCAACGAGGAGGGCACGGTCCTGACTTCCGAGCAGTGGAACGACCCCGACGTGCGCGTGGTGCAGGCCATGTTCAAGGGCGACCCCTCGGTGTTGTTGTGCCTCAACACCGGACCGGATCCGGTGGCGATGACCTTCCCCGTGGCCGCGCGGGTTGTGCTTGCCAGCGAGGACGTGACCTTGGCTGGAGTCGATCCCGCAGCCGGCGTCAAGGTGCCGTGCTACTCGATCGTGGTTGCTGAAGTGCTGCCCGAGGAGCCGTCGGCGAGTACGTAGCTGCGGGCGGCCCCGGCGCCGCGCCGGCAAAACCGCGTTGGCGCCGGCAAAACCGCGTTGGCGCCGGCAAAACCTGGGGCGCCGGCAAAACCGCGTGGCGCCGGCAAAACCGCGTTGGTTAGAGGTTGTGCTGTTGGTTAGCGAATCCACGCGTTGTTTCTCTAACCAACAGCACAACCTCTAACCCGGACCACCCGGACCACCCGGACCACCCGGACCACCCGCACCACCCGCACCACCCGGACCACCCGCACCACCCGGACCACCCGCACCACCCGCACCACCCGCACCACCCGCACCACCCGCACCACCCGCACCACCCGCACCACCCGCACCACCCGCACCACCCGCACCACACCCACCACGAGACACATGGGAACTCATCTAGGACTACCGTCGAAACCGTGCGCGACAATCCCATCGAAGGCTCCGGCGCCCCCTCTGCCGCCGCCGAGGAATTCTGGTCGAAACTTCCGTCGAACAACCTGATGCCACCAGAGACCCTCACCACCCGATTCCCGGTCATGGACGTGTGGCCACGGGTCGAAGGTGGGCGGCGACCTGTGAAAGCGGCCGTCGGGGAACTCGTGATGGTCAACTGCGTGGCCTTCCGTGAGGGCCACGACCTGCTCGGCGTGGATCTGGTGGCCACCGACTCTCAAGGCCGCAGCGTCCGCAGCGCCATGACCCCACGCAACAACGGCACTGACATTTGGGACGGCAACTTCCGGCCCAACACAGAGGGCGCGTGGACGTTCAGCATCGCGACGTACAGCGACATCCTGGGAACATGGCGCCACCGAGCCGAGGTGAAGATCCCAGCCGGGGTCGACGTTGAACTCGAACTCGAGGAGGGCGCCCGCATCCTCAGTCGCGCGGACGTCCCCGACCAGACCCTCATCAGCAAAGCGATCACCGGCTTGCGTGACCCCGCCCTTACCGCCGCCCAGCGCCTTGCCGCCGGCTTGGACGAGACACTGTGGAAGATGTTGCGCGAGCACCCGATCCGCGACCTGGAAACCCAATGCGGCCCATGGCCGGTGTACGCCGACCGCCGGCGCGCACTGTTCGGCTCGTGGTACGAGTTCTTCCCCCGCAGCGAGGGAGCCAGTCTCGACCCACCCCGCAGCGGAACCTTCAAGGATGCCGCCAAACGCCTCCCGGGCATCGCAGCCATGGGCTTTGACGTGGTCTACCTGCCGCCCATCCACCCGGTAGGAACCGTCAACCGCAAGGGTCCGAACAACACCCTCGAACCCGGTCCGGCCGACCCCGGATCGCCCTGGGCGATCGGCTCCTCCGATGGCGGTCATGACGCGGTCAATCCCGACCTCGGTTCGATTGCGGACTTCGACGAGTTCGTGGCACGTGCCCGGGACCTGAACATGGAGGTGGCTCTGGATCTGGCGTTGCAGGTCGCTCCCGACCACCCTTGGGCGGTGGCCGGCAAGCCGTGGTTCACCGTGCGAGCAGATGGTTCGATTGCCTACGCCGAGAACCCGCCGAAGAAGTACCAGGACATCTACCCCATGTGGTTCGACGGCGACCCCGCCGGGCTGATCGCCGAGGTCCTGCGGGTCATCCGCTACTGGATGGACCACGATGTGCGGATCTTCCGGGTGGACAACCCCCACACCAAACCCGTGCGCTTCTGGGACCACGTCATCAACGAGATCAAGCGCACGGACCCGGACGTCCTCTTTCTGGCCGAGGCGTTCACCCGCCCGCCCATGATGCGCGCGCTGGCGGAGGTGGGGTTCGACCAGTCGTACACATACTTCACCTGGCGCAACGAGAAGGCCGAGTTGCAGGAGTACATGCGGGAACTGTCCGGACCGGCGTCGGCGTACATGCGGCCGAACTTCTTCGTCAACACCCCGGACATCCTGCACGCCTACCTGCAATACGGCGGGCCTGCGGCGTTCGCGATCCGCGCCACGCTCGCGGCGACGTTGGCCCCGACCTGGGGTGTCTACAGCGGGTACGAACTCTTCGAACATGTCGCCGTGCGTCCCGGCAGCGAGGAGTACCTCGACTCCGAGAAGTACCAGTACCGCCCGCGCGATTGGCGCTCCGAGCAGTCACTGGCTCCCTACATCACCAGCCTCAATGACATCCGCAGACACCACCGGGCACTTCAGCAGTTGCGCCATATCGTCTTCCACCAGATCGACTCCGACCGGATGATCGCGTTCAGCAAACGCGACGGCGCCGACACGGTCATCGTGGTCGTGACACTCGACCCGTTCGGACCTCGCGAGGCCACACTGCACCTGGACATGCCCGCACTGGGCCTTGACTGGCATGACCGGTTCGTGGCCCAGGACCTCATCAGCGGCCAGAGTTTCTCGTGGTCTGCGACGAACTTCGTACGCCTCGACCCACACCTGTCCTGCGCTCACATCATGTCGGTCCGACCTGGAGTCATCTGATGATCACCGTGGATTCGCAAGCCCTTGCAGCCCTCGTGGACGGCACCCACTCCCAGCCGCACGAGATCCTCGGCGCCCACCCGGACGCCAGCGGGGTGACGGTGCGCGTGCTTCGCCCGGACGCCACTGCTGTGGACGTCGTGGTGGGTGAGCAGGTGTTCGCGATGGACCACGAGTATTCCGGCGTCTGGGTGGTGGAACTGCCGGACCCCGACGTGCCCGACTACCGATTGGCGGTGGCATACGGCGGGGACAAGATCCCGGCCGACGACCCCTACCGCTTCCTGCCGACCCTCGGCGACATCGACCAGCACCTCATCGCAGAGGGCAGGCACGAGGAATTGTGGACGGTGCTCGGTGCGCACGTACACCGCTACGAGACGGCGAACGGACCGGTGCACGGCGTTGCCTTCGCGGTGTGGGCACCCAATGCGCAGGGCGTACGCGTGGTGGGCGACTTCAACTACTGGAACGGGACTGCGACCCCCATGAGGTCATTGGGGTCGAGTGGGGTCTGGGAGGTGTTCGTCCCGGAGATCGGCGCGGGCACCCGCTACAAGTTCGAGATCATCGGTCGCGACGGCGTGCGGCGACTCAAGGCAGACCCAATGGCTCAGGCCACGGAGATCCCGCCCGCAACTGCCTCAGTCGTGTTCGACTCCAACTACGAATGGGGCGACAGCAACTGGCTGCAGGAACGCCCGCAACGGCCGGCCCACGAGTCGCCCATGAGCATCTATGAGGTCCACCTGGGCTCCTGGCGACAAGGCTTGTCCTACCGGCAGTTGGCCGAGGAACTCACCGACTACGTTGTGGCACACGGATTCACCCACGTTGAACTGCTGCCCGTGATGGAACATCCCTTCGGCGGGTCGTGGGGATACCAGGTCAGCGCCTATTACGCGCCCACCGCACGGTTCGGGACCCCGGACGACTTCCGATACCTGGTCGACCGCCTGCACCAGGCCGGCATCGGCGTGCTGGTGGACTGGGTGCCGGCTCACTTCCCCAAGGATGAGTTCGCGCTCGCCCGCTTCGACGGCACGCCTTTGTACGAGCACGCGGACCCACGCCGCGGCGAGCACCCCGATTGGGGAACCTTCGTCTTCGACTTCGGGCGCCCAGAGGTTCGCAACTTCCTGGTGGCCAACGCCGTGTACTGGTGCGACGAGTTCCACATCGACGGGCTGCGCGTCGATGCCGTGGCCTCGATGCTCTACCTGGACTACTCGCGCAACGAGGGCGAATGGTCGCCCAACGCCTACGGGGGTCGCGAAAACCTGGATGCCGTCCAGTTCATCCAGGAGATGAACGCCACCGTCTACAAGCGGGTCCCGGGAGCATTCACGGTTGCCGAGGAGTCCACCGCGTGGCCAGGCGTCACGCGGGCCACCCACTTGGGCGGACTGGGCTTCGGCCTGAAGTGGAACATGGGATGGATGCACGACTCGCTGGGGTACGTCCACCGCGACCCGATCCATCGCCAGTGGCACCACAACGAGATGACGTTCGCCTTGGTGTACGCGTGGAGCGAGAACTACGTCCTGCCGATCTCCCATGACGAAGTCGTCCACGGCAAGGGCTCACTATTGGGCAAGATGCCCGGTGACCACTGGCAGCGGCGGGCCAACCTGCGGGCCTTCCTTGCCTACATGTGGGCCCATCCCGGCAAACAGTTGCTGTTCATGGGCTCGGAGTTCGGCCAGGAGTCGGAGTGGTCCGAGGGCCGCAGCCTTGACTGGTGGCTGCTCGACCAGCCCGACCACGCAGCACTCTCGCGCCTGGTCAGCGACCTGAACGCCGAGTACCGCGCCCATCCCGCGTTGTGGAGCATGGACATCGACCCCATGGGCTTCGAGTGGATCGATGCCAACGACGCATCGGGCAACACCTTCTCGTGGTTGCGCCGTGGCAAGGACGGCGAACTACTCGTGTGCGTGGTCAACTTCAGCGCCGTCCCGCACCATGACTACCGAGTCGGTCTGCCCGTCGACGGTACGTGGAGCGAGGTGCTGAACACCGACGCCCTGGAATACGGAGGCAGTGGCGTTGGCAATCTCGGATCGGTTGAGGGCGAACCCGTCGAGTGGCACGGCCGGCCGTTCAGCGCCCGGATGTCGGTGCCTCCGCTCGGCGCGGTCTGGTTGCGACCGCAGTGAGCCGCAGCCGCAGGGCCGGGGCCGGGGCAAACCCGCCCTGGTTAGAGGTTGTGCTGTTGGTTAGCGAATCCACGCGTTGTTTCTCTAACGAACAGCACAACCTCTAACGCGGGCTGCGCGAAGGCCCGCGGGTTAGATCAACCCCACTGCGAGTACATGGCGGTGGCCACGTCCATCGGGTCAAGCCCGCGGACGGTTTCGGCGACCGCGGACCCCTCGACCGCGCCCGTGTAGAGCAACTGACCGCGGGAGACGAACCGGGACCACTGCTCGGCGTAGGCCTGGGCCGCGGTCTTGTTGACCCCGAACTGATCCGGTACTGCGTGCCACATGACTGCCCGGCCGGATCCGATGCTCCGAGAGATCAAATACCGCGGATAGTCCACCGGGCTCAGGACCTGCTCAACCGCTTCGGCGAACCGGGCGGAGTCAGCAGCCGCGCTGTCGGCAAGCCGCACGCTCCACTCCCCGGATGCCCCCGGGACAACCTGCACCCGCTGCGCCCAACCTGGGACCATCGCCTCCGCAACCGCTCGCCCGAACGCCAGCAGCATCCCGTCGGCGCCCAGGTTCGCGGCGATCCGCGAGGCCCGCACTCTGCGCCAGAGCGCCTGTGCACCCCAGCCCAACCCGGATCCGGCCACAACCGCCGCCGCAGAGGCAGCCGTCGGCATCTGCGCCGCGACTGCAACCGCACCAAGGCCCACCCCACCCGCCGTGCCTGCTGCAAACGGCCAACCTTGCCAAACCCGCACCGCAGGCTCGGGAACGCCGAGTGAGACCTCGCGCGACGGGCGCACCCGCACCGCCACCTCAGTCACGTCGCGGTACGGCGTCCCCACCTGCCAGGCGGTCCTGCTCTGCTCGAGCCGCCCAGCCAGATCCAGCGAAACCGCATTGATCGCAGCCCGATCGGCCGCCACCGGCGGCGCATAGGCTCCGCACCGATCATCAAGGTGCTCAACCCCGGCGACAATGCGCCCCTCAACATCCGGCGCGAGGTAGCCACGATGCTTAGCCACAAGCCGGCGGTAGTCAAGATCACCGCGCGGATGCTCGTCGTGGACACACGTCACCGACCAGACGTGGGCCACCTTGTCCACCCGCTGCGGATCGCGCCTGATCGCCCTGCCCCGGATCTGCACGACGGCGGTCGAAGTGGTCGCGGCCGTAAGGTCCACCAACACGTTGGCGGCTGGCGCGTCCCAGCCCTCCCCCAGCAAACCGCGGGTCCCGACCAGCACATCAACGTCGCCGGATTGGAACAGCTTCGTGACGTGGGCCACCCATACCCGCGGCGTCCAGGAACCCTCGATCCGCGCGAGACCGTCAGGCCGATCCACCACCGCATGCCCCGGCAAGCGCACACGTTCCAACACCTCGCGCGTGCCCCCCACCGACGAACCGGTGACCAGCACGACGCGCAGGGTCGGGTTGTCGGCCTGGATCCGGGCAAGCGCCTCCCACGCCGAACCCGCCTGGGCAGCCAATACCGACGCGATGTCAGCCGGCGGTGTGGCCGTGACGTTCTCGAAGTCGGTGAGCACCACCGCGTGCAGGTCCGGTCCGCGCACCAGGTACTCCTGGGCCACGAGGTAGCCGGCTGCCGCGGCTTTCGCCCCGGAGCGGGCCAGGACCCGATCCACCGACGACTGACCGCGCCGCGCACCATTGCGGGTGAGAGTCCAACCGACCGAACGCAAACCCGCCCGCAGCTGCTCCCACCCGGACTCGGGGGGATCGGGGGCCGCCAGCACCGTTCGTCCATAGTCGGACAAGATCGCGACCCAGTCCTCGACGGCCATCGGTTGCCGGTGCTCGTCGCGCAGTCGCGCTCCGGCGGGCACAGCGATCAGTTGGTTGTGCGCCGCGCGCAGAAGGGCCCGCGATAGCTCCGGACGGGACTTCTCGACATGCGACCAGGAGACTCCTTCGTGGACGACCCACGCCCGGTCCAGGTATTCCAGAAGGCCCGTCGTCGCGAACCCCGGGGACATCACCGACGCCACCAACTCCTGCCACCGGACCGCCGCCTGCTGCAGGTACTCCCGCTCGGCAGGGGTTGGTTCGGTGAACCACACCAGTTCCCGGTAGGGCGCGAGCACGGCATCTCGGACAAGGGCCGGGGTGCTGATCGCGTATCGCACAGGCCCGAACAACTTGTCGACCAGCAGTGCCTCGTCATGCGACAGCGAGTCTCGCGGTGTGGCAGTCAGCGCGACCACGACCGGGCCATCGCCGATCTCGTCCAGGATCTGCGCAAGCAGTTCACCCCAGGTGGCAGCCAAGTGGTGAGCCTCGTCGAGGATCAAGGTCACCTCGGGGTCGGCTTTGAGCGCGTCGATCGTCACCCGGGCGTTGGCGTGCAACCTTGCGATCGGGGTTCCTTGCTCGATGTCGTCGTCGAACGTGGCGATTGCCTGGTAGGTGAGCACGGTGACATCGGTGGCCAGACTGCGGTCCTCCCCCACAGGAATACCCGCGCTCTGCCACAGCCCCAGCCACTGGGCGGCGATCGCCGTGTTGGGCACGAGGACCAGGGTCTTGCGTCCCAATTCGGCCGCGATGACCGCACCCAGAAGGGTCTTGCCGGAGCCCGGCGGAAGGATGAACTGGTAGCGCGAATCCCCCGGGCTGGCGCGGAACGCCGACAGCGCAGCCTGTTGGTGAGCACGCAGCGGCGGGAAGTCCGCTGACCAAGAGACCTGCTCGGGAACGGGCACCCTGCGAGCCTGACAGACGGTTCGCAGCCGTGTACAGCGCACAGTAGAGTCGCTGATGTGACTGTGTCCGCACGAACCCGGGCCGCAGCCCGACTGGGCCTTCTGACCTCATCGCTGTCGCGCCGGATGGGCCGCGGTGAGGGGATGGTCATCGGTGGCCGCGTCATCCTCCGACTCGCCCCGAACGCGATCGCCGACCTGGCTCACGACCGGGTCGATGCGCTGGTAAGCGCGACCAACGGCAAGACCTCCACCACCCGACTGCTCGCCACCGCCGTGGAGCAGGCGGGTCCGGTGATCAGCCAGCACACCGGGGCCAACATGACCTCCGGAGTGGCGGTGACGCTGGCCAGCGGCGATCCGGTTGCCCGCGCAGTGCTGGAGGTTGACGAGGCCTACCTGCCGGCGATCTTCGCGGCCACCCACCCCAAGACCCTGCTGCTGGGCAATCTCAGCCGGGACCAGCTCGACCGGATGAACGAAACCGCAATGGTGGCCCGCAAGTGGCGGGACATGTTGGTCGGGGCGACCTCCACCACCGTTGTCGCCAATGCCGACGACCCGTCCATCGCCTGGTCCGCCCGGCACGCGCCGAACGTGATCTGGGTCGGTGCCGGCCAGGTTTGGACAGCTGACTCGGCGGTATGCCTTGACTGCGGCGCTCTTCTGGCTCGCGACGACGCGACCTGGTCCTGCCCGCAATGCGGCTTCGCACGGCCCGAGACGCAGTGGGAGCTGGAGTACAACGGCGAATTCGGGATCGTGCACGGACCCGACGACCAGCGCTACGAACTGCACCTGCAACTGCCGGGCCGGTTCAACGCTGCCAATGGCGCGCTGGCTCTGGTTGCCACCGTTGCGCTGGGCCTGGACCCCGCGGAGTCCGCCCGGCGGATGGCGACTGTGCAGTCAGTCTCTGGCCGGTACGCAGTCGTCAAGGTGGGCGAGTTGACCATCCGCCTGCTGCTGGCCAAGAACCCCGCAGGCTGGTCCGAACTCGTCGACGTGATGCCCCCGGCACCCACACCGGTGATCGTGACCATCAACTCCAACGCCGCCGACGGCCGCGACCCTTCGTGGCTGTGGGATGTCCCCTTCGAACGCCTGCGCGGGCGCACCGTCGTGGCGACCGGGGACCGGCGCCGGGACCTCGCGGTGCGGCTGCTGCACGCCGAGGTCGACCATGTGGTGATCGAGAATCCCTACGCCCCTGGCGCGCCTCTTCCTGAGGGCATGCGCGAACTCGACGTGGTCGACTGCGCGGCGACCTACACGGCCTTCCACCACCTGCGGACGACGGCGGACCAGCAATGAGCACACTGACTCTGGCATCCATCTACCCGAACCTTCTGGGCACCTACGGCGACGGCGGCAACGTCATGGCTCTGCGCCATCGCGGCGCGCTGCACGGGATCGGGATCGATGTGGTGGTCGTGGAACCGGGCGATCCCGTCCCGGAGTCCGCGGACATCTACGTCCTCGGCGGCGGTGAGGACGGAGCTCAAACGGCGGCCGCCAACGCCCTGCGCGAGGATGGCGCTCTTGCCCGAGCTGTTGACCACGGATCTGCGGTGCTCGCGATCTGCGCCGGCTACCAACTTCTCGGCGAGTTCTTCCCCGACTCCACGAGCACCCCGACGGCTGGCCTGGGGATCCTGGACATCCGCACGGATCGCCTGCCCAAGCGCGCGGTCGGGGAGTTGGCCGCGACCGCCAAGGACCCGCTCGACCAGATCCTCACCGGGTACGAGAACCACGCGGGCGCAACCCACCTGGGTCCGGACGCCTCGCCTTTGGGAATGGTGCGCTCCGGGGTCGGCAACGGCGACGGGTCGGAGGGGGCGACCAGCGGACACATCATCGGCACCTACCTGCACGGACCGTGTCTTGCCCGTAACCCGCAGATCGCCGACATCATCCTGGGTTGGGCCGTGGGCCGTCAGCTCGAGTTCATCGAAGAGGCTGAAGTGACGGCGCTGCGCGAAGAGCGACTGAAGACGGTCCTGGGCTGAGCCAGGCTCAGAACAAGGCGTTGGCCAGTTGGGTGCGCGCCTTGATCACCGCCGGATCGGAGTCCCCGACCAGGGCGAACAGATCCACGAGGACCTGGCGCGCTGCTGCCCGCTCATCCCCTTGCGTCCCGCGCACGATCTTCAGCAACCGAGCGAACGCCACCTCGGGCGCGCCCCTGGCCACCTCGACGTCCGCCGCGACACTGGCCTTGGCAAGGTCCATGGGGTCGGCGTCCGCTTCAGCCAGAGCTGCAGCCGGGTCCACCCCATCGGTTCGACGCACGAGCGCGACTTGCGCCAGCGCGGCGGCGGCCTGCTCCGGATCGACGACGCGCAACTGCTCGTACAGCGCAACTGCCTCGTCCCACTGCCCGGCCTCGATGGCGTCGGCAGCCTGGTCCCACCGCGGGTCCTCCTCGGGCTCGGCCGCCGGCTCTTGGACCTCACCCGCCGCAGCGCCCAGTCCAGCCTCCGAGGCGACCCGCAGCAGTTCGTCGATGTACTGGCGCACCTGCGGTTCGGGCAGCGCACCCTGGAACAGCGGCAGGACCTGGCCCTTGATCACGGCCACGATCGAAGGGATCGACTGGACGCGGAAGGCTGCGGCGATCTGCTGCTCGGCGTCGACGTCGACCTTGGCCAGGATCCACTGACCGGCGTACTCCACGGCCAACTTCTCCAGGATCGGGCTCAACTGCTTGCACGGCCCGCACCATGAGGCCCATAGGTCCACGACCACCGGGACACTCTGCGATACCCCGATGACTGCTGTTTCGAAAGTCGCTTCGGTCACGTCGATGATGACCTTGGAAGCGTTGGGGTCGGCCTGGCGCGCCTGCGCCTGTTGCTGGGCCTCACGGGCGGCCGCCAGAGCGCCGAGGTCCACTGCGCCGCGCAGAGCGAGGTTCGGGTTGGGCTGAGTCGTCATGGTCCTATTGTCACGCACCTGATCCCTGGCCCGCATCACCCCCGTTCGACCGTTCGGCAACACTGCGGGCGTGGCGCTGGTGCGGTTTCAGCGCGAAGAAGGTCAACAGCGCGACTGCCTCGATACCCGTGACGACCACAGCCACCAGGACTGTGGACTGCTCGTACAGAACACCGATCAACAGGCTGCCGGCCAGCCACGCGACCCCCAGCGCGGCGGTGAACACCCCATACGCGCTACCCCTGGCTGAATCGGGAACGAGGTCGGCGACGGCCGCGCGCATCGTGCTCTCCTGCACTCCCATCGCCGCACCCCACACCAGGACACCGACGACCGCTGGCAGTGCGGTACCGGCGAAACCCAGCCAGGCCACGGCAGCCACCAGCACGGGCAGCACCGCCAGGCCGCCGATCCCGACGCGGTCGTACCAGCGCCCGGCCCCTAGCGCGGCGACGGCATCCACAGCCATGGCTACCGCGTAGACCACGGGCACTGCGGCCACCGGGAGCAGCTGGTTCTGCGACAGGTGGAACGACAGCAACCCGAACGTGGCGTACCCGCCCATGACCAGGCAACTGAAGACCAGGTAGATCCAGAAGGCGGAGGGCAGCGCGGGCCTGAGGCTTGACCCCTGTTGGTCCTCGGCCGTCTCGGGTTCGTAGATGCCCACATCGGGAACCCGTCGGCGCAGCGCGAACAGCAGCACCATGACGGCAACCCCGGGTATCGCCAGCAGCAGGAACCCCGGTCCGAACGAACCGGTGAGGGCGAAGGACGCCGCCACGAGCAACGGCCCGAGGAAAGCCCCGGTCTGATCCATCGCCTCATGGATCCCGAAGGCCCAGCCCCTGCCTGTTACGGTCCCGGCCTGGGCCAGCATGGCGTCCTTGGCCGGAGAGCGCACGGCTTTGCCCAGCCGTTCGATCAGGATGAAACCGCAGGCGACCCACAGGCTGCCTGTCAACCCGAGCAGCGGGACGCTCAACGCGGTCAGCGAGTACCCCACGATGGCCAATGACCAGCGGCGATCACGACGGTCGGCGATCCGGCCGAAGAACAATCGCATGATCAGCGCGATGGCCTCACCACCGCCGGTGACCACACTCACCACCAGCGCCGAGGCACCCAACGAGCCCAGGAACGGCCCGTAGATGCTGCGCGCCCCTTCGTAGACGATGTCGGCCAACGCAGCCACCAGCCCGAAGCCGACAACGAACCTCATGGCTGACAGCGGTGATCGATCGCGAGCCACGGCCCCATCCTGCCGCTGACATGTCATGGGATGATCCGCTCCGCAGCGAACCGTTATAGAATTCTGGGAATGAGTTCTTCCACGGGTAAACCCGGCCGCCCCCGGGATCCCCAAGCAGACACGGCAATCCTGGCCGCTGCGCGTGACCTCATGGCCGAAGGCGGTCTGGCCAACCTCACCGTCGAAGGCACCGCCCAGAAGGCCGGCGTCGCCAAGACCACCGTGTACCGGCGCTATCCGACAAAACTCGACCTCGCGGTAGCGGCCGTGGCAGCGCTGGTCGCACAACCACCGGACTACACCAGCGTCGAAGGTGTCACCCAGGAAGGGGTGAACCTTTTCGAGGAGGCCTTCGCCTCGCGTGGGGCACAGGCATCCTTCCTGGCGGTCTCCGCAGCTGCAGCCGGCAACCCCGAGATCCATGAACGCTTCACCCGGGAAGTCCTGATGCCGGTGCGCGATCAGGTCGCGGCGATCATTGCCGAAGCTCAATCCAACGGCCAGGCCAGCGACAGCGCGCCCATTGAGTTCTCCTACGACGTGATGCTCGGGACGTTGATCCACCACATCGTGATCCGACAACTACCCCCGGACCGCGAATTCATGACGCACTTCATGCAGATCACGAGGTACCTGTACCGGGGATTGCCTCCCTGCGAGTAGCGGGTTGCCTCCTGGGCGTCCGCGGGCATCGCCGGTACACCCCGCCCCGACAGCGTCCTCGTTAGAGGTTGTGCTGTTCGTTAGCGAAACAACGCGTGGATTCGCTAACCAGGACCACAACCTCTAACCAACGCACCTGCGGGCCCGCCTGGCCAACCAACCCACCCAGGGGCCGGCTTGCCCCAGGCAGCGCCGCCCCGACAGCGTCCTCGTTAGAGGTTGTGCTGTTCGTTAGCGAAACAACGCGTGGATTCGCTAACCAGGACCACAACCTCTAACCAACGCACCTGCGGGCCTCGCCTGGCCGGACGTTACGCACTAGATCCGCGCCGGCTCGGTGTACTCGCCCCACTGCTCGCGCAGCACATCACAGATCTCACCCAGCGTCGCCTCACACCGAGCCGCTTCGATCATCACCGGGACCATGTTCTGGTCCCCCTCGGCGGCAACCCGCAGCGCCCGCAGAGCCTGCTCAACCGCCACCTCGGTCCCGCCCCGCCTTGCGCTGCCCCAGCAACGCCACCTGTGCCGCTTCCACCTCGTGACTCACCCGCATGATTTCCAGGGGCGCTTCGATGGTCTCGGTGTGCCCGGTCACGCCGACCTGATGTTTGTCGCCCTTTTCCAACGAACGCTGGTAAGCGAAAGCGGAGTCCGCGATCTCCCCGGTGAACCAGCCGTCATCGATCCCGCGCAGCAGCCCCGACATGATCGTGCCGTCGCCGCCCATGTCCTCGATGCGCGCGAAGATCCGCTCAGCCTCCTGCTCGATCTTGTCAGTCAGAGCCTCGACGTACCAGGAGCCGCCCAAAGGGTCGGCAACATTGGCCACCCCGGTCTCCTCCATGATCACCTGCTGGGTGCGCAAGGCGATCTCCGCAGCCTTCTCGCTGGGCAGTGCCAGCACCTCGTCCAGCGCATTGGTGTGCAGGGAGTTCGTCCCACCCAGCACCGCGCTCAACGCCTCGATCGCGGTGCGCACCACGTTGTTGTCCGGCTGCTGCGCGGTCAAGGAGACCCCGGCGGTCTGGGTGTGGAACCGCAGCCACTGCGCGCGCTCGGTCGTGGCGCCGTAGCGGTCGCGCAACCAACGCGCCCAGATCCGCCGCGCTGCCCGGAACTTCGCGATCTCCTCGAAGAAGTCCAGATGGGCGTCGAAGAAGAAGCTCAGCCCGGGGGCGAACCGGTCGACGTCCAAGCCCCGGCTCATGCCCAGTTCCACGTACCCGAACCCGTCCGCCAGAGTGAAAGCCAGCTCCTGCGCGGCCGTCGCGCCGGCCTCCCGGATGTGGTAACCCGAAACGCTCAGCGGCTTGTACCGGGGCATATGCGCGTCCGTGTACTCCATCAGGTCGCCGATCAGACGCAGATGCGGCTCGGGGCCGAAGATCCACTCCTTCTGCGCGATGTACTCCTTGAAGATGTCGGTCTGCAAGGTCCCGTCCAGCTGCCCGGGTGCGAACCCCTGCCGTTCGGCGGCCACCAGGTACATGCAGAAGATCGGCACCGCGGGTCCGGAAATCGTCATCGAGGTGGTCGTCTCACCCAGCGGAATCCCCGAGAACAACACATCCATGTCCGCGGCCGAATCGATTGCGACCCCACAGTGCCCGACTTCGCCGAGAGCCCGGTCGTCGTCGGAGTCGCGGCCCATGAGTGTGGGCATGTCGAAGGCCACACTCAAACCGCCCCCGCCGGCGGCCAGCAGCATCTTGTACCGGGCGTTGGTCTGCTCGGCGTTGCCGAAACCCGCGAACTGCCTGATGGTCCAAGGCCGGCCGCGGTAGCCGGTGGCGTACAAACCGCGGGTGAAGGGGAACTCCCCGGGCCAGCCGACGGACTCGAACCCCGGCGTCGGCGCGGTCGGACCGTAGACCGGATCGACCTCAACCCCGCTCAAGGTCGTGAAGTCGGCGGCCCGTTTCTTGGCTTGCGCGTAGCGCTGCTCCCAGCGGCGGCGGCCCTCTTCGATCTGGTCGGCGTCCATGCCAGTGAGTCTACGCAGCGCGGATGGACACAGGCGCCGAACGACCGCGTGAGAGACTGACCGAATGGGAAGCAGGATCTGGTGGTCGCTGGTCGCAGCCGCGATGGCTGCCGTCCTGGCCGTGACCGGGCCCTCCCTGGCCGCCGGGCCGCCGCCCGTGGACCCGCCCACCGCCTCACCTGAGCCGACCCAGACCCCCACTCCCGAACCCACCGGACCGACCGAAGGCCTCGAGGTCGTCTTCAACTACCCGATCCCCGGGACCCCGGATCTGTCGATCAGCGACGCCCTGGTGAAACTGATCGACGAGACCCCGGCACAGGCATCGATCTCGATGTCGTACTTCGTGATGCAGACCAACCACCCGGCCCTCGACGCACTCCTGCAGGCCTACGGCCGCGGGGTCAATGTGCGCGTCGTGCTCGACAGCGGCGACGGGCAGAAGCCCAAGAAGAACGCCGCCATCGACGCTGCCTACGCCCGGCTGGCCGAGACCCTGGGAAGCGCCGGGGACTCCTTCGCCGATCAGTGCAACCGGTCGTGCATCACAGATGCCCCCGACAGCATCAACCACAACAAGTTCGCGACGTTCTCCCGACCGGTGCCGCTCAGGACGTGGTCTTCCAAAGCACCGGCAACCTGCGCCCGGACGGCAGCGGCGACAGCGCCTACAACGCCGCGGTCATCATCCGCGGCGACCAGCCCACCTACGACCAGTACGTCGGCTACTTCGACGACCTCTACAACGAACTGCGGGTGGAGAACAACAACTACGCCGGCTACCGCGGACCGGTGACCTCAGGTCCGGTGACCGCCCACTTCTTCCCCCGCACCGACAAGACCGACACGGTCGCCGCTGCCCTGCGCTCGGCCGACTGCGCAGCCCAGCCGACCACGGTCCGGGTGATGGCCGCGTTCTTCTCACGCAAGCCGGTGCGCGATGCTCTACGCGACATGGCCTTCGCCGGCTGCAACGTCCAGGTGCTCGCCCGGCAGGACACCATCTCCGCGGCCTTCTGCGAATCGCTGGAACCGGAACGGGTGAACGTGCGGATCGCACCGGCCCCGACCAAGGACCGCGTGACGATTCACGCCAAGTACATCCTGATCGACGGCTCCTACAGCGGCGGGCTCAACCAGCGGATCACCTGGATGGGCAGCCACAACTTCACGGCGAACGCACTGCGCCGCAACGACGAGACGTTCGTGCAGTTCACTGACAACGCGGTGGCGGACTCCTTCTCGGGTAACTGGGATCGCCTCTGGAACGACCCGGCCATGAGCCCCGGCTGCTCGCGTGCCGGCGCCGAGGACAACGCATCTGTCGAGAAGAGCGGTGACACCGAGGTCACGAAGATCCCGCGCCGCTCGCAGACCGTGAAGCGCGCTCTGCCCGGCAAGTTGCGCAGCCAGCAGCCGATCCGCCCACCGCTGACCGTGCAGGGGCGCCGGCTGATCACCGTGGCCCAGTGCAAGCAGGTCGGGACCGACCAGAACCTGCGCAAGCAATACCGGTGCCGCGTCGTGAAGCGCAAGGGAATTGCCCACGTGATCATGCGCTCGGACAAACCGATGCGGGTGCGCATCGTGCAGCGCGCGCGGGGTACGAAACGACTGCTGCCGTTCGAACGCGCCGCGTCCTACCGGTACTACCCGAAGCGGGCCGCTGCGATTCGGTTGTAGCGCTAACGGGGGTCGGTGTCATACAGGGTCGCCTCGGTCGGGGTCAGACCCATAGCAACGGGCAGTCCCGGGCCATGGCCGGTCTTGATCAGGTACTTGCCTCTGCCTGGATGTCGCCGCCCCGGACGCCAGCCTTGCGGACTGGCCCAACCACTCACAAGGGCGATTTCAGCGCGGCTCATCGGCACCACCTGCGCGACCGCTTCGAGTTCACGGCGCGGCAGCCCGGACAGCACCACGATCGCACTTCGTTCGACGAACCCCCTGGCTTTGGCCACGTCCTCTTGGTTCGGCAGGGCTTCGAGGTCCCGCATCGAATGAGTAATCATGAGGCTCGCGATCCCCCGACTGCGGTTCATCCGCGTAAGCGCGTCCGCATCGTCGACCAGACCCGGCCCGCCGCGCAGCGCGCGCCACAGTTCATCCATCACCAGCAGAGATCTGCCGGGGGTCTGGGCCACAGCAGCTTGCCCCCAGTGCCACCCAGTCAGCATCGTGGCGGCAAGCAGCGCCTCATCGGCAACCGCACTCAGATCGACCGCCACAGCCTGAGCAGCAGGATCAAGGACCACGCTGTTCGGCCCGTCGAAGACGCCCCTCAAAGGGCCATCGCAAAGTAGCGCCAGAGTCCACCGCAGTTCCCTCGTCAGGGCGTCGTACAAGTCACCACTGGCCACATCCGCGGCACGCAACATCTCTTCGGTCGGGCGCTTCAACAAGCCCAGGAGATCGGGCAGAACGGGCTCAGCACCGACCGTTGGAGAGGACATCCACCCCGGAGGCGAGCACTACTTGTTCCGCGTTATTGAGGGGGGCTTGCCGGGCAACGGTGCACAGCGCCTGCAACAGCGACAGCGTGCGCGAGCGGGCCTGCGGGCCCACACTTTCGCCGCCGATGGCCAGCGGGTTGAGTCGGTCCAGACCCGGACCCAGCCTGATCACTTGTCCACCGATGCTTCGCACCAGATCGGCGTACTCCCCCTTCGGATCTGCGGCAACCACAGGCCGGACACCGCGTGCCACCAGCCCCACGATTTGCCTCTTTGCGAAAGCAGACTTCCCGGTGCCAGGCTGCCCGAGCTGAAACATGCCGGTGTTGGTCACGATCCCCTGAGCCAACCAGGCGAACGGGTCCAGACCTACCGGCTCCCCCCACATCAGGTGCCGACCCACCGGCACCCCGGAAACGGGAGCACCCGCCCCCGCCACGAACGGGAAGAAACCGCTGGCGGTGGCCGTACTCGCCGTGAACCGCGGCGATGGGCGTACCCACGCGGAGCCTCTGCCCATCTTTAGAAGGACCGGCCAGGAACGTAACCGAGACCGATCGTGGCCGCGAATCCGGACGCTTGGGAGCCGTAATTGCGCCGCAGTCGAAGGCGCATCTGCCCAGCTCGGTTCTCCAGATCTGTGGCGCACCGGCGCAACTCATCGGCCGTGTGAGCCGTGATCACGGCATACAGGCTCACATCGACAACGCCAGCACCGGTCGCCTCGTCGTCGGCTGTTGCCTGCGCACGGTCCAGATCCACACGATCCCTGGCCGTTTCGTCACGACCGAGCCGGCGCCGGTACTGGGATCTGAACCGTGCTGCCTGTGACTGCCGCTCTACGTCTCGCGCAGTCTGGGGGGCTGGAACCGGCTCGTAGACAATGCAGATGCGCTTGTGGTAGCTCGAGGCACCAAGCAGACGCGCAAGGGCCTGGACGGGAATGCGCTCATCAGGAGGCTCGTCCCAGCAATACGCGCCCGAGACCCAGTCCTCGTGCTGATAGCAGTCCCAGTGCTCCACGACTGCCGTCGGACGCGCGTCGGTCCAGGCATCCGAGCCAGAAGTGACAGCCGGGTCGAAGACCGAACGGGTCCACTGGACCATTCGAGCCATGTCCAAGACGGGGTGCACAATCACAGCACAGGCGGCCAAGGACTTGCCCAGGACATCGACGGTGTCAAGCAGCCCACTAGCAGCGTCCTGAACGCTGTTCCTGCCCCGGATGCGGACAGTGACGCTGACCACGGTCCGCGAGCCCGTGTAGGTCCCGTCCGCATCGCCCAGTTCGCGGCAGACCGATGCCACAACTGTTTCTTCCATGCCGACTGCTGGCGGGGCGTGAGCCAATGGCCCAGATGCCACAACCACCGCCACATGGGCCAAGTCCGGCAGGTAGCCGAGCTGGGTCAGCCAATCACGCCAACTGCCCGCCCGCTGTTCCATCTCATGGTCGTCGACGAGTTCGGCCCCTGCCGGATCCACGGGAAACACCGCCGTGAGGGTTGACCGGCTACGGTCCCAGGCCAGCGCAACACTCTTCCCATCGACTGCTTGGCACTCGAGCATGCGAATGCCGCTGAGCACCCCCGGCAAACCTGGCTGACGCAACCCATCGTGGTGGGTCCAGCCTCGGCGCTTTGCCACAGGCCACATCACGCGCCTGCCGAGAGCGGCGACCAGTGGCTCGCCACGGACCCGCAATGCGACCAAGGCACCTGCGACTGCCAGCGGGATCCCCATCACGACCAGCAGGGAGGGATTGACCGCAGCCATGGCCAGCAGGATGACCACCGCGACGAGAGCCACTGATGTCTGCGTTCCACCGAGGCCCGCGAGACCAAAGCCCCTGCGCTCACGCCACCCCCCGTAGGTCCGGGTCGGAGTGGTCATGGCTTGACCGCTGCCTGCAGCAGGCGGCCCAGGATCGGCACCATCGCGGCCGCCAGGATGAACATCAGGGCCGCAGCCAGCAGCACGACAAGCGGATCCTTCTCCGCAGTGATGAGGTTGTGGCCAACCCGGTAGACCACCGCGTTTACGGGTTTCGCAAGCACCACCGCGACCAGCCACGCGAGAAGAGCACGCCAGAGCCCGATGGGCAGGGCCGCAGCCGCAGGCATGAGAAAAGCCACCACGATCACGATCACCACGCGAGCCAGGCAGACCGCGGTGAACCCCAAACAGCCACCGATCCCGACGATGCACAGGGTGCTCGCCAACAACGGATCTACCTGAGGTATGGCCGCTGCAAGTGCCTGGCCCACAGCAGGGGCAGCCGTTCTTCGACCTATCAGCCATCGGGCTAGGGCATCCGACATCGCCCAAGCCGCGGCCACAAGCAACCAGCCGGCCGTCAGTGCCAGCAGGGTTCGGGCCGCGCCGGCCATCACATCTGCCACCGGCTCACCTCTGCGCTTGAGCGCGACTTGTAACCCCGCGATCACAAGGGTCACAGCGAGTACGCAGAATGCCAACCATCTGCTCACGGGACGCACCTGCGCAACCTCGCGGCCCACCATCGCCCACCCCGGATCTTCGCCACCAACCCACCAGCCGAGCACCCAGTCGACAAGCGTCACAAAGGAGGCATCCAGTGCACCGGGTGGGTTTGGCGACGTCATCACATGAACAGGTTCACGAGAGGCACGGCAAGCGCAACGGTTGATAGCCCGCCGATCACCCAGGGGATCCCGGCCGCCCCGTCAGCCGCCGCGTTCGACCGGTGTCGACGTCCGAGGCTCATCATCACCCCAGCGGCCACTAGACCGACCGCACCCGCGGCAAAGGCTGCCCACTTGGCCAGGCTCATGATCTTGGACCACTGCGCGGTCACTTCGGCAGGTGCTGCCGGCGCCGGATTGGTCAGGTCTGCCAGCACCGACATAAGCACTTGAACACTCATCAGCGGCCTCCTTCGTCCACTCTGACGCTGCCATGGTTCTCAAATGCGCGAGCCGACCAAGGTGTGGACATGTGGACAACTGGCTCCAGAGGTCCCGAAGTCATGCACAGTCGGCTCATGGACACCACCCGATGCCGCCTCGCGGACGCGCCACGCAGACAACCGGATCGTTGCGCTCTGGATCCACGACTCGCAGATGGAACCCGGCGCTGAAGTTCTTCAGCGGCCTGATCGGTTTGTTCACGATCGCCTGTGCAGCCGCCACACTCAGTTCCGCGCCCGCCCCTGCCATAGACTCCGACACCCTCTTCTTGCCAGCCTCCGGCGTTGATTCGCTTCTTCCAGCTGGTTACAGCAACCCCCGCGGCACGGAAGCTGCCGTGCGCTGGGCCCTCTCACAAGTGGGCGTCAACCGGGACAGCGGCTTCTGCCTGCGGTTCGTCGACTTGGCGTACGGCCGCACGTCCGGGCCAGCCTCGGCGCATCAGGTGTGGACAGGCTCGGACGATTCGCTGCACCACCGGACCGGCACCCCACCACGCGGTGCGGTCGTCGTGTGGTCCAGCACCATCGGCGGAGGTCACGGCCACATAGCGATCTCACTTGGGGACGGCACCATGGTCTCCACCACATCCGGGGCTGTGTCGGTCTTGCCCATCGAGGGTTTCGCCGACTCGGCCTACCTGGGATGGATGCCGCCGTACTTCTATGTGTGAGGGCACTGAGCCGAACGAATGTCCGTCCTGAAACATCACGGAAGCCGGACCCGAAGGCCCGGCTTCCGTGAGTGGTGCGCCGCCAGGGACTCGAACCCCGAACCCGCTGGTTAAGAGCCAGCTGCTCTGCCAATTGAGCTAGCGGCGCAACGTGCACGAGCATATCAGCCGATGCGTTTCTGGGCGCCCACGGGGAGCGGCCTTTCAGAAGCTCAAAGTGCCCTTAGAGATACAGGCCGGTCTCTTCGCGATCCACGTGTTCGGCGGCCACCGCATGCACGTCACGCTCGCGCAGAAGCACGTAACTGCTGCCCTGCAGTTCGACCACCGCGCGGTCCTCAGGCTCGTACAACACCCGGTCGCCGTTGGCCATATGACGCACGTTCGGGCCGGCTGCAACAACGGTGGCCCACGTCAGACGTTTGCCCACTGAGGCTGTTGCCGGGATCAGAATGCCGCCGGTGGACTGGCGCTCACCGTCGACCTCGGCGCTGACCAGAACCCGGTCGTGGAGCAACTTGATGGGGACCATCAGTCGCCGCGCCGCCTCCAGGCGCGACGCACGACCAGGAATCCGACGACCACACCCGCTGTGACTGCGACCCGGTCCACCCGCACTGCGCCGTACTCATCGGTGTAGAAGGCCTTCACCTTCTGGACCTGGCGGTTCACGATGTTCTTGGGCTGGGAGGCCACCTTCAACTCGTCGAGCGTGGCCGACAGGCGGGCGCGAGTGGCCTGCATGTCCGACTCGATGTCGGCCATGGAACGCGGCGCGGGCTGGGCCTGGCCTTTGACGACCTTCGGCGATTGCTTGTCGATCTCGGTGGAACCGGCGGGCACCACGGCGTCGGCGGAATCAGGCATGGCCTCACTCTATTCCCTCAGCGCGCAGAATCACCCCGTAGGGCAATTCGAGCCGAAACCGGGACAAAAGGTCGGCGTCGGTGAGCAGTTCGCGGGTCGGTCCGTCGTAGGCGACCTTGCCGTCGGCCAGCACGATGCAACGCGGGCACAACTGCCACGCGAACAGCAGATCGTGGGTGACCATCAGCATGGTGACGTCGAGTCCGGTCAACACCTCGGCCAGTTCCCGGCGGCTCGCGGGGTCGAGGTTGGAGCTCGGTTCGTCGAGCACCAGGATGCGCGGGTCCATGCTGAGCACTGTGGCGATGGCCACCCGCCGGCGCTGCCCGAAGGACAGGTGGTGCGGCGCGCGGTCGATGGCCGAGGCCATCCCGACGGCATCCAGAGCACGGTCCACCCGGGCGGGCACGTCGTCCATCGCGTAGTTCGTCGGCCCGAACGCGACGTCCTGGCGCACGGTCGGCATGAACAACTGGTCGTCGGGGTCCTGGAACACCAGGCCCACGATGCGCCGGGTTTCCCGCACCGTGTCGGGGAGCACCTCCACGCCAGCCACCGACACAGTGCCCGCCTGCGGTCGGAGCACCCCGTTGAGGTGCAGCGCGAGGGTGGTCTTGCCCGCGCCGTTGGGACCGAGCAGGGCGACCCGCTCCCCCTCGTCGATGCCCAGGCTCACCCCACGCAGGGCCGGGGTCCCATCGGGGTAGGTGTAGTCCACCCCCGCCAGTTCGATCACCACGCGGTGACCGCCACGGCCAGCAGGATCAGCGCGGCGCTCGCAGGCAGTGCGGCGGCCAGCCACCAGGAGCCGGCGCTTCCCGCAGCTGGGGCCGGCAGCCGTCCGTCGTAGCCACGGCTGACCAGCGCGAGGTGCACACGTTCACCGCGTTCGAAGGAGCGGACGAACAGCGCGCCCAAGCCGGAGGCCAGGACCGGCCAGGAACGCATCGACCCCGTCCTCATTCCGCGGGCGGCTTGGGCCGTACGCATCCGCGAGTACTGGTCGGCGACCACGTCGACGTAGCGGACGAAGAACGTGAAGATCGCCACGACAGGCTGCGGCAGGCGCAGAGCCTGCAACCCTGCCACCAGGTCGACGGGCAAGGTGGTGGCCGCCAGCAACGTCGCGGCCATCATGCCCAGCGTGGCCTTGGCCAGGATGTTCCACGCGGCCCACGTGCCGGGCACGGACAGTCCAGCCCAGCCGCTGGGCTCGGGCCCGACGAAGGGCAATACCAGCGCGAACAGTACGAACGGGACCTCGATCACCAAGCCGGCGAGCACGCGGCGAGCGGGCACCCGCGACAGTGCCAGAACAGCGACCAGCAGCAGCGCGTACCCGGCGAAGGCCGCTATCCACTCCCGGGGGGTCAGAACGACCACGACCACGAACGCCACGATCGCGACGAGTTTGGCCTGGGGGCTGACCCTGTGCGTGACTGACGCGGTGTCGACGTAGCCGCGTTGCAGGAGTCCGGTCTGGCTCAGGGCCGACGCGCCCGGATGAGGTAGAACAAGCCGAAGCCGGCCGCTGCGGTCACAGCCAGACCGATGAGGCCGGCAGCCGCGCCGCCTACGCGCTCGTCACCCACCCCGGTCAGCGAGTAGCCCGCCAACGGCGAGGTCGAGGTGGCCGACTCCTGCTCCTGGGCCGCGATGCCCTGGTCGGCCGCGACCTTGTTCAACCCGTCGGGCTGCGACGAGGCGTAGAAACTCAAGACGGCTGCCAGCATGACGGCGACCAGCCCACCGACGATCAGGATTCGCTTCATGCCGGGACGACCTCCGGACGGGCGACCGGTTGAGCCAAGGGTGTGCCGGCGACCCCGGCCACGATGTCCGGCCTGGCCGCGAGAACCGCTGCCACCACCAGGCCGGTGATGATCCCCTCGCCGATGCCGATGAGCACATGCACACCACCCATCGCAGCCGCCACTGCCGTCAACGACACAGGCGCAGTCCCGCCGAGCGCATACTCGACCACGAACGCCATCGCCGATACCGGCACCGAGATGAACGCGGCAGCACCCGCCACGATCGCCGCACCCTTGACCGAACGCACGAACCGCACGCCGAGCCGGAACACCAGCCAGCCCACGACCACCGTCACGATGCCCATGTTGAGCACGTTGATGCCGATCGCTGTGAGGCCACCGTCGGCGAAGAGCAGGGCTTGGACGACCAGCACGACGGTGATCACCAGCATGCCCGCCCACGGCCCGACCAGGATTGCCGCAAGCGCGCCGCCCAGCAGGTGGCCGCTGGTCCCCCCAGCGACCGGGAAATTGATCATCTGCGCCGCGAAGATGAAGACGGCGGTCAGGCCGGCCAGTGGAGCAGTCCGGTCGTCGAGGTCCGTGCGGGCCTTGACCACGGCTAGCGCGAGGATCATGGCACTGAGGACAAAAGCGGCCGCGCTGACTGGAATGTCGATGAAACCGTCCGGCACATGCATGGCCACCAGATTCATACCGCCCAGCATAGGCCCTTATTGCGAATGGTTCGCAATAGTTCCCCTAGCCCCCCGATTGCCGACCCAGTAAGGCAACCCTATTCTTTCCAACATGACCGAAAATGTCCGACTCGAAGCCGGAACCGCCGCCCCTGACTTCAGCCTGACCGATGACGCAGGAAACACCGTGAGCCTGTCCGACTTCGCGGGCTCTACGCTGGTCCTCTACGCCTACCCGGCCGCCATGACCCCGGGCTGCACGACGCAGGCCTGCGACTTCCGCGACTCCCTCGACGCACTGGCCGCCGCCGGCATCAAGGTTGTCGGCATCTCTCCGGACAAGCCCGAGAAACTGGCCAAGTTCCGCGAACGCGACGGCATCACGTTCCCGCTGGTCAGCGACCCGGATCACCTCGCGCTCGAGGCCTACGGCGCGTGGGGTGAGAAGAACCTTTACGGCAAGAAGTACGTCGGCGTGATCCGTTCCACGTTCGTGATCGACGCTGACGGCAAGATCGAGCACGCGATGTACAACGTCAAGGCCAAGGGCCACGTGGCGAAGCTGCGCAGCGAACTGGGGATCTGAACGCCGCCTGTAACAGTCAGGCTCCTTCCGGGAATATGAGTATGTGAGACACATTCGGGGGACGTTGTTGGTCGTGGTTGCGCTGCTTGCCGGCTGCACGACCAACGCGGCCGATCCGCCCCCTATTCGGGTAAGTGACCCACCGGTCAGCACAGACCTGATGCGGCAGTGGTTCATCGGAGCGCACCAACTGACTCTGTGCCGCGCAACGCTGGCGTTCGCCATGGATGGGACGATCTACGGCTCCACCGGACTGCAGGCCTTCGCGGGTTCATGGCAGGAAGACAACGACAGACTCACCATCACCGAGATCACTGCCGGCAGCCTGCTGACAGGCTGCGAACGCGACGAGTTCGACCCCGAATCGCTCGTCGGTGCCGAACTGAGCGTCACCGGGAGGGTTCTGAAGGTCGGAGATCTGACGTTCAAGACTTCTAAGACCTCAGCCGAAACCCTGGCACCGGCACTGGTGGGCCTGCCCGAGGACTACGCCATCCGCCTGGTGACCGGCACCGGGTTGCAGGTGCGGGTCGTGACCATCGACGGAACCGGCCAGACCATCACCGACGACCTCCGGCCCGACAGGATCAACCTCGACGTCGAGGACGGGGTCGTAACCAAAGCAGAGGTCTACTGACGCGAACGGGGGATCTGACCTCCGCGGCCGATGCACCCGCAATTACCCTGGTAAGGCCGCGGGTGTGGCGGAATTGGCAGACGCGCAGGATTTAGGTTCCTGTGTCTTAGGACGTGGGAGTTCAAGTCTCCCCACCCGCACGATCCCTGGCCCAACTGGTCGTTGGATGACGCTCGTGCAGTTGGTTGACGCTCGTCGCGCGACGGACATCAACCAACTGCACGAACCCCACCCAACGGGCGCTGAATCGCTCAGATGGGGCAGAGGGGCACAAGCGTCCTGTCAGATGTAACCCCGCCACCGATCCGCCGGCTCGATCTGGGCATCTTCGAGCATCCGCGTGAGTCGGCTCCACGCATTCCGGCCCTCACAACGATCTCGCACAAGAACAAGCACCAGGGCACGCCAATCGCCGATCAGGTAACACACGGCGGGTTCTGCCCATACTCCTTGGTGGGCATAGACGAAGTCGTTCACCCAGGTCAGGGGAATCCCACGTCGACACTCGGCCGTCGGCGGACCCTCTGGTTGCTGAGTCAGAACAATGCCATTGGCATCGCAGTAGGACGCGAATCGTTCCCATTCGCCCAAGAACCTGTCATCCACCAGCCACTCGAGCAGTCGCGTCGGCTCAGGGATGTCGATACCCCGACCCATGTAGTCACTATCGCCGTAATCCTCAAGTGCTGCGTGGAGTGTCTGGTCGTCAATCCACGCAAGCACAACGCCGTAATCCGGCCCGAACATGTGCCTTGAAGATCCCGTGCTCTCAAGAACCACTCGCCGCATGCCACTCATGGTGGACAGGTTGGCGCAACAGAACCCGTCACGCAAAACGCCACCTCCCAGGCGGTCATATCCCTCAGCGGTGTGCTGGCATGCATGCAAAGAACGACGGTCAAACTCTCCGACGATCCAGACGCTCGCCGCCGGCACGCGGCCCAGCGCAGAGGCATTACCGTCTCCGAACTGACCCGCGAGGCGATCGAGAGACTACTCGATGCGCCGCGGTGAGCAGCGTCTACTGGCCGCGGACGCAGGGGCGAGCGGACGGTCGGATATCTCGGACCGGATCGAGGAGATCCTTGCCGCTGAGGTCAGCTCATCGCACTGATCGTCGACGCGGGACCGCTGCATGCCTACGTCGACCGCGACGACGCACACCCACAAGAATGTCTGGACCTGCTGCAGTCCCACCCGGGTCCGCTTCTCGTACCACTCTCGTCATCCTGAGGTGACCTACCTGCTCGGCATCCGCCTCCGGCAACCTCATTGCTGAGCCCGTCTCGGCCGCGCATCGCCGAGTTGGTCGCCCGCTACGGCGACCTTCCCCTGGGCACAGCAGGCGCCTCTGTGGTCGCGGCCGCAGAACGGCTGCATCAACCTGAGATCGCTGCACTAGATCGTCGTCACTTCGGCGTTGTCCAGTCCCGACTTGGCGTTCTGAGCCCTCTGACCAGGCAGACACAGCCTTGCCAAGAGCGAATCGAACCCTTTGCCCACAGCTGCGATGCACGAATCACCCGGGATGACGGATCCCATCTGGTCCATCGGCAGCGGTTTGTTGCGTTGTTACGGCGGTGGGAGCGCGAGTGCGGTGTTGTTGCAGGATCTCCGGCGAGGAATCAGCAACAACGCGACGTCACGCGGTTGCGACCCGTAACAGCGCGACAACCCGCCCCGCGTTCCCGCCACCGGATCGCGCCCGCTGTCGTCCCGTTGGGGGACAAACTGCCGCCGCGCCTACCCCGATGAGCTCCGTGGCGATGTCGCAGGAGTCAAGGTCGAAGCTGTTGAACCAGCCGGAGACTCTGTCAAGTTCCTCTGATTCGGTCACTCCACCCTGCTAGGAGTCCGCGCCAGTGTCGTGCGTGTGCCGCAGACCACGTTCCCCACACTGCGGTACACGACAGTGCCGTCCGAGTCACGGAAGATATCCCAATGTCCGGATTCGTGCGTCCTGTAGGTGACGACCCCGTCTTCACCCTCGATCAAGCTTGGCCAGTATTCTCACGGGAAGCAGGTGCGCCACGTCTCGGTGAAGTAATCACCGGTGGCCGGGTCGGTCACGGTCGACGTGAACACGCACGCTGCTTGAGGCCGAAGAACTCGCCGCCGGTCTGTGGTGTGCCAGTGGAGATCGTGTACTTACCCTTGAGGTTGTCCTCGAAGGCAGGGGTGAAGCCGCCTTCGTCGTGCTCATAGCTATCGGTGAAGTCAAACGACCCCGACTCCAGTTGACCTGCAGCCACCGGTGGTACGGCCACCGCATCTTCGGCGGCCACTTCCGCGCCGACCGCGATGCCTCTGGATAGACCTGTTGTTGAGAATCGGCCCGGCAGACTAGCCCGCTGCACGAACCAAGATCATCAACCTTAGGGCACTGAGGCGACGAGAAAGGATGCTCGGAAAGGATCGAGTCCCCCACTTCCCTCGTTGTGGCAACTGTCAACAGCCACCTACCGCCGCAGTGATACGACTTCGAAGTGATCCCGCCGCTGCAGATTCGAGGCTGGATCACCACCCGATACATGGCCTTCTCGAGAGTTCAAGGTTCGTGTTGCCTCAGACACTGGTGTCGGCCGGTTCCGGTGATGTCCGCCGCGCCACTCGCAGCACTCCAATGACTGCACCGATAAGCCACAGCCCGAGGGCCACGGATGCCATGCCCGCGCTCCAGAATCCGGTCAGGCAAAGCCCGGCGACGGCGTAGGACACCCATACGACCCACTTCGGCAGGGCGTGCGCCTGCTGGGCGATCCGCGTGGTCACGGCAACCATCGCAGCTCCGCCGATCAGTCCGGTGAAAGCGACGAGACCGCCCGCCGTTCCGAGCAGGCGAGCGAGGTCCGCGTCGGGGGTGAACTGGTCCCACAATGCTGTGACCGCGCTCGAAACATCGAGCGATACCCCTGCAATCATCAGCCCGCCGAGCAGTGCCGCCGCTGGCACGGTCACGTGCGCCAGCGGGTCGCCGCCCGACAGCCGGTCCAGCACCCGCCGCAGGCCGGCGGCGAACCAGAGCAGCAGCCCAACCCCTGCGGCGAGCACTTGCAGCCCGATGCCGGCGGCCATCTGCTTGGGGGTATCGTCGATCCTCCCGAGGATGGCGGCATCCGAAACACCTGGTTCGTCGACGCCCACCAACGCGGTCAGGGCCACCCCGACAGCCAGCAGCACGACCGAAGCGGCCCCCGCCCATCCGGCGCGCCGAAGAACTCGTGACTCGTCCATGCCGCCTCCAATGGTCGCGGCAACGGGTCAGACGCAGGTGGTGAAGAGCAGCCACCAAGTCCCATCCGCAGCGCCAGTTAGGCCACCCAAAGTGTGCACCCGTCCGGGGCTGCCGGCAAGGGTCCCACCTCAGCTGAGGAGGTGGACCGGGACACCGAGGTCGTTCCCGACGAAGGGATCGTCAGCAGGGCCCATGTGAAGATGCGCATGTTTGGGCGCAGCGCAGAGACCGACGACAGTCGGGTCATCGCGTGGCTGTTCGAACCCGAGGATGGCGACGCGGAACTCAGCTTCGTCATCCTGGAGGAGGATCTTGCCTTGTGGCAGCGGCTGTCCGAGTCCGTCATGGTTGTGGTCTCTTGAAGGACATGCGCGGCGTGCTGGCGGCAATCAAGGCAGGAGTCGAGAGAGAAGTCGCCCTCGCGCCTGACCACAGGGGATGGTGGCAGGGCGAGTGCTCCGTTGAGTAGCCCCACACACCGGGATGGCTGCCGATTCCTCCTCTTGGAATGTGACCACGATTGGCACGAAGAAGTAAGTCGCCTGCTCAACAAGGCCGGGCCGGGAACCACTGTGAACAAGGCAGGCGAAACCACAGCCCGGGGCTCCAACCCCCTGGCCCAACTGGTCGTTCGGCCCTGCGGCAGAATCCCTGCAGGCCTAACCAGCCACTATCGTGGCGGTGCTCCCCGGCGGGCCGAAGACCGCCAGGTACGCACCCGCGGGCGCCTGCTTCGTCGCAGTGACAGAGCCTCCGGAGTCGATCATCGACAGGTCAGCGTCGAACAGCTTCCAGTCGCTCTGACCGGAGATCGTCAACGTCGAGGCTGCCGGAACCTTGTACCACTGGGCCAAAGCTCGGGAGCCGATCGTGACCCCGTTGCCTCCCGGCGCCAGGCTGGGCACCGTCTCGGCGGGCCGCAGGACACTGCTGGCGAACCTTAAGTACTGCTCGCCGCCCTGCATCGAGAAGTCGAAGTCGAACAGGTCCCGGCCCCGCTCAATCGGAATCTGCAGGAACATCGTGCCGACAGTTTCACTGGTCGTCGCATCGAAGGGAGCGCTTTGGGCCAGAGGGCCTTGGGGTACGAGGTACCCGGACAGGCCGGGAATCGACGCGATCTCCACGGCGGGGGTGTCGAACAGGGTCCACCACAGCGAGTTGGGGTTCTCGCTGGCCAGCAACCACTTCTTGCCCACCCGGGCCTGCCATGCCGGCGACAACGAACCCCCCGAGCGGATCCGCTGGCCAAGGGTCATGTCGAAGTAGTACGTCCCGTTCATGCCGATGCTGCGGTGCACCAAGTAGGTGCGGCCCCACGCCCTGTCCGACCGGATCGAGGTGCCGGGCATGTTGGTGGACCAGAACGCCCCGTTCTTGCGCAACTCGTAGCGGCCGGGATCCTTCACCCACTTCCCCCCGGTCAGTGTCGCCAGCTTCAGCGACCGATTCTTCGCCTCGGTCACCTTCAGCGACTCGCCACGGGCCAGGAAGGTTCCGGTGATCCGCTTGATGTCCCGCGGCGTCGCCTTCTGCTTCGCAGGGCATGCCGCTGACCTGTTTCGGCATCGTCTTCACGGCACCGGTCTCGACCAGGGCGTTGAGCAGTACGGTCTGTGCGACTTTCCCCGCGCCGAAACCACGGCCGGCGCCTTCCACTACGACCGCCAGACCCTGATCCGGGGCGATCGCGAACTGAGCACTGTAGTTGGTGGTCGCGCCGTTCTTGGTCCAACCCAGCACGCCGGCGGACTTCAACGCCGGTTCCTGCACGCTGTCCCAACCCAAGCCGAAGCCCCCCGCAGGCGGTCCGACCTGAAGGGTGGTGGTGCCCTGATCCACACCCATCTGCTGGATGGCGGAACTGGACAGGATCCGCTTGCCGCCCACGACACCGTCGCCGGTGAAGACCTTGGCGAATTGGGCCATGTCGTCGGACGTCGACATCAAACCGCCCGAGGCGAAGAAGTTGGTGATCTCGATCGGCTGGACCTGCCCGCCTTCGATGACCGGCGCCACGGTCCCCGGCGCCGGCACGGACGTCTGGTAGCTGGAGTGCCTCATGCCCAACGGCTTCAGGATGTTGGCTTTCACGTAGTCCTGGTACGACACCCCCGAGACCCGCTCCACCACTACCCCGGCCAAGGTGAAGCAGTCGTTGCAGTAGATGTTCATCGCACCCGGAGTCGTCTTCAGATGCGAGTTCGCCAACCCGGCCAAGACGCCCTCAGCATAGGACGGGATCGGCTTATAACCCCAGGCGTTAGCGAGGTCCCCTCCCGGCAACCCGGCGGAGTGATTAAGCAGCATCCGAACGGTGATCTGCTTGTACTGCGGTGACAGCATCGAGAAGTCCGGCACATAACGAACCACCGGGGCGTCCAGCGAGACCTTGCCCTGGTCCACCAGCTGCATCACCGCCGTCGCGGTCACCATCTTGCTCACTGAGCCGATCCCGAACTGGGTCGTGGACGACGGTTTCTTGCCGGCCTTATTGACCCGACCGAACGTCTGGCTCCACACCGTCTTCCCGCCCGATACCAACGCCACTGACGCCGAGGCCGACTTGGTCTTCTTCAACTCCGACCGGACGGCCTTGCGACCCTCTTTGATCGTCGTGCTGAACGACGCCGGGGGTTGCTTCTTGACGGGCTCCGAGGCCTGGACGGACGGGATCCCACCCAACACCGCCGCGCTGGCCACCGTGACTGTCAGAACCTTGGCGATGCGCATGTCGCCGACCTCTCCTGCCACGCGAGGCCGCAGCACAATGACCCGACAGTAGGTGATCAACGGCTGGGCTGTCGAACGCCTAGCGCCTGACTCAACCTTTCGATGCCGACGACGCCACCTCGTCACAGAACGCCCTCGTCGCCTATTCGCCGAACACGGCGCAGGTGTTGGTCAACGGGAGCAGTCACTACGTGCAATGGAAGGCGCCAGACACGATCGTGAACGCCGTCCTTCTGGCGGCGCACCGCCAACCGGGCGTTGGTTGACGCTCGGGTAGTTGGTTGATGTTCGTCGCGCGACGAACCTCAACCAACTGCACGAACCCCATCCAACGGGCCCTGCAGGCAAGATCCCGGCCGTGGCCTGCTTCGTCACAGTGCCAGCCCCGCCGGAGTCGAGCATCGACAGATCGGCGTCTTGCAGTTTCCAGTCGCTCTGACCGGAGATCGTCACCGTCGATGCCGGCCCTCTTTCACGCAACAGGAGCCGAGAATGCGGACGCCTCCACCACGGGTAGCGTGGAGGCATGCAGACGCAACTCGGGCCGATCACCGAATACCCCCTCGACAAGCCCACCCCTGTCACGATCGACGGCGAGAAGTACCTGGTGATCCGCACCTCGAAGAACCCCGATGAGGTCTGCGTCGTGAGCGACCGTTGCCCGCATGCCGGACTCAGCCTCAGTCGCGGTCCCCGTGGCGGATACGAGGACGGGGTCATCACCTGCCCGTGGCACAACTCGCAGTTCGACGTCTGCTCCGGGGAGAACCTCGATTGGACTCCTGGCTTCGCCGGCGTGACCGCTCCTAAATGGTCGAGAAAGCTCATCGCGATGGGCAAGTCACCGGCACCGTTGACCGTCCTGGCCGCGTCGGTCCGAGACGGTCAGGTCGTCGTCGACCGTTAAGTGCGGCTTACAACATCCAACGAGAGGCCCAAAGACATGGCGAACGTCTACTTCAAGGTCACGCGTCATCTGTCCCTGCCGGCAGGTGACGTCTTCGCCGAGTTGATCGACTGGAAGGGCCACGCCAACTGGGTGCCGCTGACTCGGGTCGAGGTTCTCACCGGGGATGGCGGACCGGGTACCGAATTCGTCGCGACGACCGGCATCGGCCCCTTGGCACTGCCCGACCGCATGCGCGTCGACGAACTCGACCCGGTGGCCATGACCGCCCTCATCACCAAGATCGGGCCCCCGCTGACCGGGGTCGTCCACCTGTCCGTCACTTCAACCGGTGAGAGCACATCACGCCTCGACTGGGTCGAAGACATCCAAGTGCGCGGCGTGCCCCAGTTCCTCTCCAAGCCGCTGGCGGCGGCCGCCCGTATGGGGTTCCGGACGTCAATCAGGCGGATGGCCGCCCTCGTCGCCGTGCACTGACTCACGACCCCGGTCAGTGCTGCCAGCAAGCCGGGCGCCTGCGCGCGCCTTCGACGTCCGCAGTCCGCAAGCCGGAATGATGAACGCGATCCCACCAGACAGGAGACTTCCCATGGCCAGCCCCCGATCCGCCGTCGTCTTGATCGCGGCTATGTCGATCGCCGCTCTAGCCGCCTGCTCGAGTTCGTCGTCGAGTTCAGACGCGACTCCCGCCGAGACCACCCCGGTAGCCTCGCCCACGGTGGCACCCACCGAGCCCACAGCCACACCGACCGCCTCACCCACAGCCACTGACTCCCTTTGTAGTGAAGGGGCCATCATGGCCGCCATCCCGGAGGGTTCCGAGATGGTCAAGTACAACTGCGCGAACGTCTCCGGCACGCAGTGGGCTGCCGTCGAGGTGAACCCCGGCCCGACTGTGTTCTTCCTGCAGGCCAGCGGCGAATCATGGGACGTCTCCACCTCCGATGAGGTGTGCGGAACTGCCAGCGCCGGTCTGCCCCCGGAGCTACTCGACTACTGCACCCCCGCCGCGTCCAGCAGCTGACGTCCCGCCGCCCAAGGTCAGTAAGACCCAGTCAGGTGCGGTAGCGCCGAACCTGCGCGAACGCATCGAATGCGCCGGTGGCGGGGGCGGAGTACCGCAGAGTCAACCGCACCCGGGTGCCGAACGTCCGGATCACCGTCTTGCCGGCCTTCTTGACAACCTTGATGTTGCGCAGGTCCTTACGCTTGCCGTCCACCTTCAGACTGACCCGCTGACCAGCATCGGTGCGGCAGTTCTTGGGCAACACCACGGTCTTGCCGCGCTTCTTCAACTTCGCGGGAGGTGTCTTGGCGCAGGACAGTTTCTGGACCCCACGCACAATGGTGAGCGTGCGGGTGACATCCGCGGCGGGCAGGAAGTCGACATCGCCGGGCTGGCTGGCGACGACCGAACACTCGCCCGCCGCGACGGCGGTGACTTGACCGCCAGAGACCGTGCACGTGGCAGGTGTGCCACTGGCCAGGGTCACGGGTAGCCCTGAGGTCGCCGTCGCGGTCAGCGGGGCCGAGGAGCCCACGGTCAGTCCATTCGGTGGAGCGAATGTGATGGCCTGCGACTGCGCCTCGAAATAGCTCGTCGCCTGGACCCGGTCGTCTGCACCATCGGGGCGCACCCACACCGCCGCGAACCGGAACCCGCTGTGGGCTGCGGCAATCCTCGGGGTCTTCGTGCCTGCAGCAGTAGCAGACAGACTGATGGGCACACTCCACGTGGCACCGCCGTCCTGGCTGTCCGAACTGAGGATCTGGTTGCTGGACTTCTGCCACACCGCAGTCAGACGTGTTCCGTCGACGCCAGCGGCGACGTCCGGATTGGCGGCGGGCGTTCCCGGCTCGGAGACACTGCTGGGTCCGGTCCACGTGTCACCGATACCCTGCGCACTTTGTGCCTGAACGGTGGTGCCGTTGGCCCACACGACCGTGGCCCGGGAACCGTCCGCGGCTCCGGCGATCTGGGGGGCGGTGCTGCTCTGCCCCGCTGGAGACAGAGCGCTGCGCGGGCGACCAGAACCCATCGGTCAGAGTCCGGGTCTGGATCAGTGACACGCCTACGTCGACGAATTCCTGCCACACCGCGACGGTGTGGGACCCGTCGGTGTCGATCATGAGGTCAGGATTGCTGGAGTCACGTGCGGGCGTGGACAACGTCTGCGGCGACGACCATGTCCCGCCACCATTGGTGGAGAACGAGGCGCGGATGGTGTCCCGGCCACCGATGGGCTCCCGCCACAGAGGCAGTGAGCCGCTGACCATTCGGCCGACGACACCACCTTGGTACTTCTGGGGACCGTCACATCCGTGGCCAGCGGGACGGCTGGGGCGTACGTGGCACCGGAGTCCGTCGATACGCGTGCCTGGATCTGGTGGGCTGGGTTCTGGAACTGGGCGAACACGACGACCACCCGGCTGCCGTCGGCGGACATCGTGACCGCTGGCGATGGCGCAGCCCGAAAGGATGCCAATGCCGACACATCGACCGGAGGCGCCCAGACGCCGTCCGTAAGAGTGACGGTTCGGACGATCTCTTTGTCGGGTGTCTGGAAGTCGACGAACGTCGCAACGGCTCGCTGACCGTCCAGCGAGCCGGCCAACTGGATCCCGGAAGAGTCTCCGGTGGGGTTGTTGATGGCCACGGCGGGCGACCAGGTGGCTCCGTAATCGGTGCTGAACGAGCCAGTGGCACGTTGCTGGAAGTCCGTCGTTGCTGACCCAGGCACTGGTGAGGCGCTTGCCATCGGCTGAACTGACGATCTGCGCAGAGGAGCCACTACTGGCTGCGGGCGATATGTCGACCGGGGTGAGCCATATGCCATCCGCACCGGCGGGCCCGAGGGCACCGAGCGTCAAGGTGCTGCCGAGCAGGGCGACAGTGAGGATGACCTTCATCGGGCAAGACTAACCTTGAGGCCGGACAACACACATCCTCTGCCGTTGCCAACGTGGGAACCCCGCCAAATCCACGAACGGCCAAGTGATGACAGCATTGACATGTGACCGGGATCGACAAGCCCGAACTGCGCAGCAGCCCCAGTCGCCGTAGGGCATCGGCACTCTACGGCCTGATCATCGCCGGTGCCGTGCTGGCAACCTCGGGTACCGAGGAGAGGCTCTGGGCCGTTGCAGCTTCACTGCTGGCGACCCTGGCGGTGTACTGGCTGGCCGAGACGTACGTGCACTTCATGTCAGAAAGGGCAGTCGAACGGCGTCCACTGGACCGAAGGACCGCTGCGGTGTTAGCCCGCGATGGTCTACCGCTCATCAGCGCGTCGCTGATACCGCTCGCGGCGCTGCTCGTTGCCGGCCTGGTCGGCCAACCTGTCGCGGGGGCTGCGGATTGGGCGCTGTACGCCACCACGGCGGCGCTACTGCTGGAGGGCTACCGGATCAGCCGCGACGCCGGGGTCGTCGGTGTGCGACTGGTTGCAGCAGTCGCGTTCACCGGACTGCTCGGAGTGGCCATGATCGTCCTCAAGGCTTCGGTGAGCCACTAGCCGCCCGCGTCGGCCTGCCCACCACTCCTTGATCGGCCGGACACCACCGGCCCCAACAGCCATCCGGCGCGGCGCACTTCGGATCCCGACTGCGGCACTGCTGGTGATTCTCGGGATGACCGCCGATGATAGTCCGCGTGACGAAACGGGACGATACCCGTCGTGCATCTGATCCAAGGTCGAAGGCAAGATCGCCTCGATCGATGGCCGGGTGGGTCTGTGGATGCGGATGGGGGAACGACGACCCGCCTAGGCTGGGTCCGGGCTCGGCCCGGCGGCTACGTGTCACGCAGCCCCAGCCCGCTCACCCACCTCGTGGACCGGTTGAAGGACCAAACGCTGGTGGCTGGGTAGCACGTCGGGCACCTTGACTTCGAGCGCAGGCTCCAGCAGATGTCTAGGCCGAAGCTGATGGCTTGTCGGACGGCTTGGTGGAGGATCGGGTCGAGGTGGTCGATGACGCACTGGGGGCCGGTGTCGCCTGTGCCGTGACAAGAGCCTCTTCAAAGGCGGCGATGGTGGCGGCGTCCACCTCTCCGGTGGGCTCGACCCCGAGGTCGCTCTGGGCCTCCTTGAGCGCGTCGGTGAGCTCGGGGGTCCACCGGCCGTCGACGGGACCGTCCCAGTACCCGGCGAGTTTCAGGGTCTGCTGGAGGGCTGCGGTGGAGGCGATCTCCTCATCGGCTGCAGTTCCGCCGGCCGCCTCGAGTTCCGTGCGCAAGGCTTCCTCAGTGGCCTTGTCCATCGTCCCGGTCTCGGGCAACCCGTTGGCCTTTTGCAGGGCCTCTACGGCCGCGACCGTCTCCGGCCCGTAGATACCGTCGACCTTCCCCTCGTAGAAGCCGGCGTCGGCCAGATCCTTCTGCAGGGCGACGGTATAGTCGCCCACCGCGGCGGCGGCCTCCTCCTGCTGGGCGTCCGTCGGGCACCCGGCGTCGGCGGACAGGGCCAGCCAGGACACCTCAAGGGCCACCGCCGCGGCGTTGAACTGCTCGACCGCCTGCACCAGCGGCGTATCGTCGGTGATCCCGGACTGGGCAGTGGTGAAGTCAGCCTCGGCCTGCTCAACGCGAGCAACGGTCTCCGGATCGGCCGCAGGCTTGGCGCTGGGCACCTGGCTTGGCTCGACCTCGGCCGGGGTCTCTCCCGCTGCCGACGCCTCGACGGCGACCAGGGCCGCCTCGGCGTCGACGAGGTCCTGCTCGGCCGAGGTGACCTGTTCCCGGGCGCTGATCGCCGCGTCCGCCGCAGCCTTGGCGTCCTCACCAGGCGTCGCGAGGTCCTTGCCGGCCTCCTTGACGTCGCCCACAGTCGGGGCGGTCTCGTTGAGCAAGTCGCCATAGCGGTCCAGCGCTGTGATGTAAGAGGAGCTCGCTTCGCAGAACGCGTCAGCGGTGGATGTTGCCTGCGCCTCGGCGTCGGCCAGTGCCTGTTCCTTGGCCGTCACATCCGCCTGCGCGGCCTCCACCGGGCTCACGGCTGAATCGTCACTGCACCCGGACAACGCCACCAGCAGGAAGCCCGCCGCCATGAACACCATGACACGCAGCGCCCCATCCCATCGTCGCTTCGCGGGGGTCCGAGGCCCACGCACGCTACCCGAGGAGTCAGGGGTTCCGGTTGACTGCCAGGTGTCCATGAGGTGCTCCTTGAGTCAGACGTTGGTGGGCAATTGGCGCCCAGCGCAGCGTCAGGCGACTTCGACGTGGCACGGTGCTCAAATCCTAGCGCGCTGAGTTGAGCGGTCAGTCAGTCTGGCTGCGGTTCGGTCAGCCCCAGACACCACCAGCAGGCGAGGTCGGAGCTGCAAGTCGAAGGGCGTCCACTGAAGCAAAGGAGCGCCGCGGCGATAGCGCGCGATGGAACATGGTCGTCCTCAAGGCTGCGGTGACCCATTAGCGGCCCTACCGGCCTCATCACCTGAACTCCTTGATCGGCCGGCCCGACACCGGAACCAACAGCCAGACCAGGAAGCCGACGGGGCGGCGGTTGGTCGGCACCGGCGATGCCGACCGCGACCAGTGCGATGAAGGTGCCACATGCGACCCAGGACCGCGTTTGCATTGACGTCCGATCGTCCAACCCCCGCTCAAGCCGTGCCAGTATGTCCGCGTGACTCTGGTGGTTCTCAACTGGCTCGGCCTGCTGTTCAGCACAGGGCTGGGCATATGCGCAGGCATCCTGTTGCGTCGCCATCTGCAGAATCGAGAACCGGCCGTCGAGGGCCAGGAGTCCGGGTCGGGCATGTTCACCGACGCACTGGCCTACGTCAGCGGCGTCCTTGGAATCATGCTCGGTCTGATGCTCTTCTTCTCGGTCCAGGTATACGAGGAGGTCCGGCAGAGCGCGCGCGAAGAGGCCGTGGCGCTTGCCGACGTCTTCGAGAGTGCGGACTTCTTCCCCACCTCTCCCGCAGACGAAGTCCGCCGGGACACGATCTGCCTGATGCGCTCGGTGGCCACCGACTCCTGGTCGTCCGCCGAGAGCGGCGACCTGACCGGTGACGAGAACACTGCGGCCTGGGCGGGGCAGGTTCGCTCCAGCATCGCCGAGCTGCCGACCCGCACCTCCACCCAGCAGGAGGCCCAGGCACAGATGATGACTGCCTTCCAGGAGGCGCAGAACGCCCGTCAGAAGCGGATTCTGTCCTCTGTGTTCAACCTGCCGCTGATCGTGTGGATCGTCATTGACCTGGGCGTCTTCGTGTTCGCCGCCCTGATGATGATCAGCCTGCCCGACCGGCCGCGAACGGCGTTGGTCCTGATCGGCGCATGCCTGGTGTTCACCATGGGGGTGGTCGGCGCCTTGAGCATGTTCGCCACGCCGTTCACACACCTGGGGGTCTCGGTCAAACCCGGCGACATCGAGGGTGCCCTGGTACGCCTCGAGGACACCTCGTCGTTCCAGGATTGGTCACCGTGCGAGCGCCTGGCGGTCTCGGAGTTCGGCTGAGACCTCGGGGCACAACCCGATTGTCGCGTCGTTGCGGGTCACACCTTTGTGATGTCGCGTTGTTGCTGGTTTCTGGCCAGAAGACCAGCAACAACACCACACTCGCGCTCCCACTGCCGTAACAACGCAACAGACCGCCGTTTGACGCGCGGCACTAGTGCCCCACCAGCGACTTCACAAAGAGGACCGCGACCACGGCCAGCACCACGAACACGACGTACATCAAGGCACGTCCACGGCTGGCCGGCACGGATCGGGCGGCGCGATAACCGGTGGCTGCCACGAAGATCAGCAGCACCAGTTCGGACGCCCACACCGCCTGCGGACCGAAGACGAGCACCGGCAACGTGGCAGCAACCCCAGCGATAAGCCCACCGATCAATTGAGCGCCGAGCAGTTTCACTCCGGACGCGTCGAGAAGGCCCTTGTTGACCAACCTGGTGGAAATCCGGAAGGCCAACTGATGCGCCAGCAGGAGCGCGACGGCGGTGAGCAGGATGGTCAGCCACAGGTCGTCCGAATCCGCCGTGGACGCTTTGGGCAGCGCGACGAGGACCGCGAGTAGCGAGAGGCTGATGTAAAGGGCCATGGTCACCGCCTCGCGCAACCACTCGCGGGCCTCTCGCGACGCTTCAAGCTCCTGCGACATCGTCTTCCACCTCGTACGGCGATCGGGGCACCCCGTCGGGGCGTCGCATCAACGCCTCCAAGTCCGGTCGGCGCTCATCGTCGTGACCGGAGGCATCGAAGTAGGTCCCATTGCGCTGGGAGGGCATACGCTCATCCATCTGCGTAAGCAGCGTGTAGGCGCGTTCGTCGGCCGGGAAGAGCACGTTGATGTCCACGCCGCGAGGCCACAACCGCCAGGCCCGCACCACGGAGATCTCGTAGCTGAGCACCACGGCGTTGGACACCAGGAACAGCACCGAGATGAACGCCACGACCGTCGTCATCGCGCCGTAGACCGCCGAGGAGTTGTTCAGGAAGCGCGCAGTGATCACCCCGGCCAACGAGACGATGACCGTGATCGCGGTGGCGCCGATCAACGCGCCCACCACGATCTCCGGTGTGCGAATTGTGCGACGGGCCAGAACCTTCGGTGCCGCGAACAACACCGCGAAAGCGACGAGCAGGCCGACCAGCGCCGAGATCGGCTGCTGGGCTGCGACGGGGATGAACCGTCCGGCGAACACCGAGAACCCGGCGATCACCAGCACGGCAACACCCAGCATCAGCACGACGAGCAGCACACGCAAGTACCGCGGCCCGAACCCGAAGCGGAAACGGTAAGGCACGCAAAAGACCTGGTTGATCATCGCGTACAGCGCGAACGCCCCACCGGTCCCGGCGATGAGCAGACCGATCAGCGCCACCCAGAACGCCGCACCCCCGCTGGGCAGCGTTGCGTAGGAGTCGATGATCTGCTGCTGGTACTCCGGCGGTACGACCTGCTCCACCAGGTTGTTGACCGCCTCGGGGTTGTTCTCGGCAAGGGTCCGCAACACCGCGTACCCACCGATCGCCAGCGGGAAGATGCTCAAGAAGAAGTAGTAGGCCAGCATGGCCGCCAGCCGACTGCCCTCGTCGTCGGCGTACTTCTTGAACACCGCGTAACCGAAGGCCACTGGCGCGAAACGAGACTGGGCCCGGTCCACGAACCGGCCGGCGCCGAGGACGACCTTCTCGACCTCGCCCGCCGGGCCGGTGTGGGAGGTCGGCGGAGAAGCCGGCGCATAGTCGCGCTGTGGGTCGTCCCACGGCTGGTAGAAGGCGTCGTCCTTGTCGTCGGTGCCCACCTACCAGATCCGTACACGCGCGTCGGGGTCGCGCCACATGCCGTCACCCGGGGCGACCCCGAACGCCTCGAAGAAGGCGTCGGTGTTGACCAGCGTTCCGAACACCCGGAACTCCGGCGGTGAGTGCGGGTCGATCGTGATCCGTCGAATCGTCTCCTCCGGGCGGGTCTTCGCTCGCCACACGTGGGTGAAGCCGACGAAGAACCGCTGCTCCCCACTCAAACCGTCGATGACGTCGGCTGGCTTGCCATCCAATGAGAGTTGGTAGGCACGATAGGCGACGGCGAGTCCGGAAACGTCGGCGATGTTCTCGCCCAAGGTCAGCTCACCGTTGACCGGGTAACCGTCGACCGGTTCGTACTCGGCGTACTGGTCGATGAGCGCGCGCGTGCGCCCCGAGAACGCTTCGTGGTCGGCGTCCGTCCACCAGTTCCGCAGGTTTCCCTCCCCATCGAACTGGCAGCCCTGGTCGTCGAACCCGTGGGAGATCTCGTGTCCGATGACTGCCCCGATCGCACCGTAGTTGATCGCATCGTCGGCGGCCATGTCGAAGAAGGGCGGCTGCAGGATGGCCGCGGGGAAGACGATCTCGTTCATCTCGGGGTTGTAGTAGGCGTTCACCGTCTGCGGGTGCATGTGCCATTCGTTGCGGTCCACTGGCCCGCCGAGTTTGTTGACCTCGTAGTCGTGGTGCCACTCGCGTGCGGCGCGCACCGACGCGATCAGGTCGCCGGGCACCAACAGCATGCTGGAGTAGTCCTTCCAGACATCCGGGTAACCGATCTTGGCGGTGAACTTGGCAAGTTTGGCGTGTGCCTCGCGCTTGGTCTGGTCGGTCATCCAGTCCAGGCCGTCGATCGAGGACTCGAACGCCACCAGCAGGTTGTCGACCAGTTCTACCATTCGGGCTTTGTTCTCCGGCGGGAAGTACCGGGCGACGTACTCCTGGCCCAGCGCCTCCCCGACCATGCCTTCGACAAGGTCGACGCCACGCTTCCAGCGGGGCCGCATCTGCGGGACACCGCGCAGGACCTTGCCGTAGAACTCGAAGGACGCTTGCACCGTCTCTTCGGACAGCAGACCGGTGAATGCATTGAGAATGCGCCAGCGCAGGTAAGGCTTCCAGTCGTCCAGGCTCACCTCGGAGAGCAGATTCGCATAAGCAACCGCGTAGTCCGGTTGCGCGATGTTCAGCGTCTCGATGCGCCCGGCCACGCCGATGACGCGCAGGTAGGTCTGCCAGTCGTAACCGGGTGTGAGGGCGGACAACTCGGCCAACGCGTACTGGTTGTAAGTCTTGACCGGATCGCGATTGGCGACCTGGGTCCAATGCGCCTGGGCCAGCCGGGTCTCCAGCGCCACGATCCGGTCGGCGTCCGCGGTGCCCCCCAGGCCCGTGCGCTCCAGCATCGAGGCGACGTGTTCAATGTAAGCCTTGCGCTGCGCAGCGAAACCCTCCTCGAGGTAGTAGTCCCGGTCGGGCATTCCCAGCCCGCTCTGCCACATGTCCAGCACGTACTTCGTCGAGTCGCGGTTGTCCTGATGGATCGCCCCACCCAGCGGCGACCCGACACCGACGCGCTCGAGGCGGGCGATCAGTTCGGGCAGGTCGGCCGCATCGGTGAGTTCGTCGACTGCCGCGAACAGGTCAGCGATCGGCTCAAGGCCCACCTGGTCGATCTGCTCGAGGTCCATGAAGGCGTTGAACAGCACAGCGATCCGACCGGCGTTGCTGGCCGGATCCGGCTGCTCCGCCGACAACTCGTCGATGATCGCGCGCAGCCGTTCCTGAGCGGTGTCATGCAGATCGGTGAAGGACGCGAACTCGGCCTTGTCCTCGGGGATCTCGAAGTCTTCCAGCCACGTCCCCAGCCAGTGCCGGTAGAAATCATCCTGTGCGCGGACAGAGGGGTCCTGCCACTGCAGGTTCAGGGTCATGCCCCAACCCTAAACGCCTCTCAGACTCCCGCCACCAAGTGCTTGGTCACCAATGCCCGGAAGGCCTTGCCCCGATGGCTGATCGCGTGCTTTTCCGCCGCCGACAACTCCGCTGTCGTGCGCGGGCCGTCGGCGGTCTGCACTTCGAAGATGGGGTCGTAACCGAAACCGTTCTCGCCGCGGGGCTGGTAGGTCAGCGTCCCCTCGACCTCGCCGATCTCGACCACCTCACGGCCGTCCGGCCACACCAGGACCGCCGCGCACACGAACTTCGCCGCCCGGTGCTCGGGGCCGACATCGCCGATCTGGTCCAGCAGCAGTTTCAGGTTGGTGGCGTCGTCGCCGTGTGACCCGGCCCAGCGCGCGGAGAACACCCCCGGACATCCACCAAGGACTTCGACCGCGAGCCCGGAGTCGTCGGCGATCGCGGGCTTGCCGGTAGCGGCGACCACTGCGCGGGCTTTGAGCAGGGCGTTCTCTGCGAACGTAACGCCGGTCTCGCGGGTGTCGGGCACGTGCACGTCGTCGAGGTCGAGTACCTCCTCGGTGAGCCCGGCCTCCTGCAGAATCGTGCGCAACTCGGCCAGTTTGAGCCGGTTGCGGGTGGCCAGCACCAGGGTCATGCAGGTCCGCCCGGGGTGGCACCGCCGGAGACCAGCGCGGGTTCGCCGTCAATCAACAACCCGGTCGCCGGGCTGTCCAGGCTCAGGGCCAACTCCTGAAGGCGGGTGAGTTCGGCACAACCGCCGGCGGCCAGCACCAGCAATTCGTCCAGCAGTTCGCGTTCGAACGGCTCCCCTTCGGCCGTTCCCTGCACTTCGACGAACCTGCCGTCGCCTGTCATCACCACGTTCATGTCAGTGTCGGCATTGACGTCGTCGTCGTAGTGGAGGTCCAGTCTTGGTTCACCCTCGACCACACCGACACTGACTGCGGCTACCGAGGTCTGCAGCGGCCAGGACTTGAGCAACCCCTCTTGCTGCGCCCATCTGCAAGCATCGGCCACGGCCACGTAAGCCCCGGTGATGGCCGCCGTCCGGGTGCCCCCGTCAGCCTGCAGCACGTCGCAGTCCACCTGGATCGTGTTCTCACCCAGCGCTTCGTCGTCGATGCTGGCGCGCAACGCCCGGCCGATGAGCCGCGAGATCTCCTGGGTGCGCCCGCCGGGCCGGCCCTTGATCGACTCGCGGGAGCCGCGGGTGTCGGTTGAACGGGGAAGCATCGCGTACTCCGCGGTGATCCAGCCTTTGCCCGAGTCCCGGCGCCAGCGCGGTACCCCTGCGGTGAACGAGGCCACGCACAGCACCCGGGTGCGCCCGAACTCGATCAGGCATGAGCCTTCCCCATTGTCCTGCCAGCCTCGGTGGAAGCGGATGGGGCGCAGTTGGTCGGCGGTCCGGCCGTCAGAACGTGACATGAGGCGACTGTACTGAGCCGCGACGGCTTGGCCTTGTGCCGCCTCCGACCGCCCGGTTCAACCTCGACCCGCGGCCGCGCCGGACTCCGCCGGACCCCGCCGGACGTCGCCGGACCCCGCCGGACGTCGCCGGACGTCCTGGTTAGAGGTTGTGGTCCTCGTTAGCGAATACACGCGTGGATTCGCTAACCAACAGCACAACCTCTAACCAACGGCCGCACAACGGCCCATGACGGCCCATGAAAGCCGACCGCCCGGTTCAACCTCGACCCGCAGCCCGCAGGCCGCCGCGAGGACGACCCATGGCGACCTGGCAACACCGACCGCCCCGCTAAACCTCGACCTGCAGGCCGCTGCTCGCCACGATGAGCTCCCCGTCGTAGACCGCAGCCGCCTCGTCGACCACCCGGGCTGTGTCATTCCACGCCACAAGGTGCGTCAGGACAAGGCGTCCAACACCTGCGCGCGACGCATGCTCGGCCGCCTGGCCACCGGTCATGTGCAGGTCCACGGGGTTGTCCGGCTGGTCGACGAAGGATGCCTCGAACAACGCCAGATCCGCACCGCGGGCGATGTCCACCAGCGCGGGCGTGGGCCCGGTGTCCCCTGAATAGACCAGAGATCTGCCCCCCGCGCTGACCTTGATCGCGTAGGTCTCGACCGGGTGAGCGACCCGCACGGTCTCGATCCGGAACGGTCCCACCATTGTCGGGTCCGGGTCGTGGCGCATGAAGTTGAACTCGTCGTGCATCCCCGGTTTGACGGGGAGTCCATAAGCGGCGGCCATGCGGTCGGCCGTGCCCGAGGGACCGAACACCGGGATCCGCTGATGCGCCCCGCCCGGGTGGTACTTGCGCGCCACGTAGTAGGAACACAGGTCGATGCAGTGGTCGACGTGCAGGTGCGAGAGCAGAACCGCGTCAATCGCGTAGATGTCGGCGTACCGCTGCAGCGCACCAAGGGCGCCGTTGCCCAGGTCGAGCAGGATCCTGGCTCCGTCATGCTCCAGCAGGTAGCAGGAGGCAGGACTGTCGGGGCCCGGGAACGAACCGGAGCAACCGACCACGGTCAACTTCACGAAACCACCTCCACCGCCGAATGGACCTCTCTGACCTCCGGGCCGAGAAACCTCCGGCCCATCATCGCGAACGCGTCGGGATCACCGGTGGCCAGGAACCGATGTTGGGGCTCCGGCAACGCCGAGTCACGCAGCAGGCCGTGGGCGGCCAGGGTCTTGTAGACGTCCTTGGCGGTCTCCTCAGCGCTGGACACCAGCACCACCTCGTCGCCCATCACCCATTGGATGACACCGGTCAGTAGTGGGTAGTGCGTGCAGCCGAGCACGAGCGTGTCAACCTCGGCTGCCTTCAGCGGCTCCAGGTACTCCTGGGCCACGCGCAACAACTCAGGACCACCGGTGATGCCTGCTTCGACGAACTCGACGAACCGCGGGCAGGCCTGCATGAACAGTTCGACCTCGGGCGCGGCCGCGAACGCGTCCTCATAGGCCCCGGACGTGACCGTTGCCTGAGTGCCGATGACCGCGACCCGGTCGTTGCCGGTGACCCGCGCGGCGCGGCGCACTGCCGGCTGGATCACCTCGATCACGGGAACGTCGTACCGCTCGCGGGCGTCGCGCAGAACCGCAGCGCTTGCCGAGTTGCAGGCGATCACCAAGGCCTTGACACCGTGTTCCACAAGATGGTCCATGATGTCCAATGCGTAGGCCCGCACCTGCGCCAGGGGCAGCGGCCCATACGGTCCGCGAGCTGTGTCCCCGACATACACCACAGCCTCGTGGGGCAACTGGTCGAACACCGCGCGCGCGACCGTCAGCCCACCTACGCCGGAGTCGAAGATACCCAGAGGGGCATCAGGGCTCACGCCCATAGTTGCCCCGAGATGGCCTGCTCGGCGTCCTCAAGTGAGCCTTCGTACGCGCCCGTGGACAAGTACTTCCAGCCGCCGTCGCAGACGATCAGGCAGATATCGGCCGGTTCGTGTGATCCTGCGGCCTTGTCGGCAAGCCCGAGCGCGGCGTGCAGGATCGCGCCGGTGGAGATACCCGCGAAGATACCCTCCTCGTGCAGGAGTTGCCGGGTGCGCATGAGCGCGTCGTGCGGACCGACGGAGTATCGCGAGGTCAGCACCGACGCGTCGTACAACTCGGGGACGAATCCCTCGTCAAGGTTGCGCAGACCGTAGACCAGTTCCCCGTAGCGGGGTTCGGCCGCGACGATCTGGACCCCCGGTTTGTGCTCGCGCAGGAAGCGGCCCACGCCCATCAGTGTGCCGGTCGTGCCCAGACCTGCCACGAAATGGGTGATCTCAGGCAGGTCGTTGAGAATCTCCGGGCCGGTGGTCTCGTAGTGCGCCTGGGCATTGGCAGCGTTGCCGTACTGGTAGAGCATCACCCAGTCGGGGTGGCGCGCGGACAGGTCCTTGGCCACCCGCACCGCCTCGTTCGAACCGCCCTGGGCCGGGGAGTAGACGATCTCAGCGCCCCACATCCGCAGCAGCTGGGTGCGTTCGAAGGAGGTGTTCTCCGGCATCACGCAGATGAGCTGGTACCCCCGCTGACGGGCAACCATCGCCAAGGAGATCCCGGTGTTGCCGCTCGTGGGCTCAAGGATCGTCGCCCCGGGGGTCAGCACACCTTCGGCCTCGGCGCGGTTGATCATGGCCAGGGCCGCACGGTCCTTGACCGATCCGGTGGGGTTGCGGTCCTCCAGTTTCGCCCACAGCCGCACATCAGCGGCGGGGCTCAGCCGCGGCAGACCGACGATGGGGGTTTGGCCGACAGAGGCCAAGAGGTTCTGGTAGCGCAAGTCAGCCGCCAGCAACCGCCGGCAGAATCGTCACCGAGTCGCCGTCGGAGAGGCTGGTGGACAATCCGTCAAGGAAGCGGACGTCCTCGTCATTCAGGTACACGTTGACGAAGCGGCGCAGACCTGCGTCGTCGACCACGCGGTCCTTCAGACCGGGGTATTTCGCATCGAGATCGGCGACCAGATCGGCCAACGTAGCGCCATCGGCACTGACCGTCTTCTCACCACCAGTGTAGGTGCGCAGGATTGTGGGGATCTGAACGTCAATAGCCATAATCACTAGGGTACGGACTCGTCGATCTCGACAATCTCCTCGGTCACCTCTGAATCGATGATGCGGAAACTGCGGACCTCCGCGGCAGCCTCGCGGGTGGAGATGAGCACGTAATGTGCGTTCGGCTCAGAGGCGTAACTGATGTCCGTGCGCGACGGAAATGGCGCGGTCGCGGTGTGGGAGTGGTAGATGACGACCGGTTCCTCGTCGCGGGAGTCCATCTCCCGGTAGAGGCGCAGCAGGTCCGTGGAGTCGAACTCGTAAAACGTGGTCGAGCGGGCGGCGTTGACCATCGGGATGAAGCGCTGCGGACTGTCCGAACCGACTGGTCCCGCGATCACCCCGCACGCCTCGTCCGGGTGGTCCTCACGGGCGTGGTCGACCATGGCGTCGACTAGTTCACGGCGGATCTTCAGCACGCCACCATTGTGCCGCAGCGCTCAGCCCATCAACTCCTCCACCAGCGACTGCTGCAGATAGCCCAAGTAGACGTACAGGTTCTTCTCCGGGTCGTCGCTGGGCAGCATCGGGTCATCCTCGGACACCTCCAGCCGGGTGCCGAGCATGAGCCGGGCGTCGGCCAGGAAGGCCAGCCACGCGCGCACCTCGTCGGTGATGACCATGGGATCGCGGCTGAGCCGTTCGCGCACGGTGGCGACGTTGGCCAGCTTCGTGGCACGAAGGCCCGCCTCGGTGAGCCGCCGGAACTCCGAGGCCCGCTCAGCGTCCTCATACGCATTCGGCAGCAGCCTGGCCACCACCGGATCCCTGGGAGCCGACCGCTGCTCCCCCATCCCGGACAGGCCGAGTTCCCTGGCCCAATCGGGGACATCTGAGTCCGCAGTCGGGTCGGCGAGCAGTAGTGTCAATTCGTCGCAGACGAAAGCCAGCACGGCCCGCTCCTGCTCAGACAACCTGGCGACCAGGTTCCCACGCTTGACCTTGAAGGGCTTTCCCATCAGTCGTCCTTCTGCACTGTTGCCCACAGACCGTACTCGTGCATAGCCGTGGCGTCGCGCTCCATCTGCTCACGACTGCCGGCGTTGACCACCGCGCGGCCTTTGGAATGCACGTCCCACATCAGCGATTCGGACTTCTCCCGGGAGTACCCGAAGTAGGACATGAAGACATACGTCACGTAGCTCATCAGGTTGATGGGGTCGTTCCAGACCAGGCACACCCACGGTGAATCCGGGGCGAGACTGCTCTTCGGGGACTCCAATTCGGCCGGGGCGATGCTCATCACCGGTGATTCTCCCACTGTCGCGGGCCGCGAGGGGAGACCGCGTCGCCAGCAGCGCAGTAGCGTTTCGGACATGGATGCCGAATCGCCCGCGCCCGGCCTGCCCGAACCGCCGCTGCTGCAGCTGATCCGTGACGCCGTCATCGGCGACGACCAGGTCATGCCCGGCCCGTACGGCCCACGACGGGTCACCTACGCCGACTACACCGCCAGTGGGCGTGCGCTGGGTTTCCTGGAGTCGTTCATCCGTGACGAGGTGCTGCCGCGCTACGCCAACACCCACACCGAGAGTTCGGGGACGGGACTGCAGACCAGCCGTCTGCGCGAGGACGCGAGGGCGATCATCTCTTCAGCACTCAACGCCGACGACGCCGCTGTGATCTTCTGCGGATCGGGATCGACCGCTGCCATCAACAAACTCGTCGGCATGCTGAACCTGCGGATCCCCGCGGACCTCGACGCCCGGTTCGGCCTCTCAGAGCACATCCGGATGCAGGACAGACCCGTCGTGTTCGTCGGACCGTACGAACATCACAGCAACGAACTGCCGTGGCGGGAATCCATCGCCACTGTCGTGACCATTCCCGAGGACATCGACGGCCACATAGACACCCAAGGTCTGCGCGCAGCCCTCATTGAATACGCAGACAGGCCATTGAAGATCGGCTCCTTCAGCGCGGCCAGCAACGTCACTGGCATCATGACCGACACCTCGGGGATCTCCCGCATCCTGCACGAGCACGGGGCGCTGGCCTTCTGGGACTACGCCGCAGCGGCGCCGTACGTCGACATCGATATGAACCCGCCCGAGGACCTCGCCTACGCAGACGCCATCTTCTTGAGCCCGCACAAGTTCATCGGCGGACCAGGAACCCCTGGGCTACTCGTGGTGCGCCGCGACATCGTGCAGAACAGCGTGCCCGAGTCGGTCGGAGGCGGAACCGTGGCGTTCGTGAATCCTGAGGACCACCTCTACCTGTCTCAGATCGAGCTACGCGAGGAAGCCGGCACCCCGGCGATCGTCGAGTCAATCCGGGCGGGGCTGGTCTTCCAGCTCAAGGAGGCGGTCGGGTGCGACACGATCCGGGCTCACGAGGAGGACTTCGTGCGCCGGGCGATCAGCGCCTGGGACCGGCATCCGAACATCGAGATTCTCGGCAACCGATCGGCTAAGCGCCTCTCCATCGTGAGCTTCGTCGTGCGCCGTCCGGACCACCTGTTCCTGCATCACAACCTGGTGGTCGCGATCCTCAACGACCTGTTCGGGATCCAGGCGCGCGGCGGCTGCTCGTGCGCCGGGCCGTATGGACACCGGCTGCTGGGTATCGACCTCGACCAGTCCCATGAGTTCCAGTCCCAGATCGTGAGCGGATGCGAAGGGATCAAGCCCGGATGGGTGCGGGTGAACTTCAACTACTTCATCTCCGAGACCGTGTTCGAGTACGTTCTGGCAGCCGTCGAGTTGGTCGCCGATCAGGGGTACCGGCTGATCGAGGACTACCGGTTCGAACCCATGAGCGGGCTGTGGCGGCACAAGGACGGGCCGGTGGAACCGCCGCTGCGCTTGAGTCAGGTTCAGTACATCGACGGCGTCATGACCTACCCGCACCACGAGGACAAAGCCGACGAGACGGTTCTGGCCGGCTATCTGGAACACGCGAAGGCGCTCCTGGCGAGCCGGGCCGAACCCCAGATCCATCGCGCAGCGCAGATGTCAGGAGAATTCGAGCACCTGCGGTGGTTCGAACTGCCGCCGGCCTGTATGGCGACTAGCGAGCGCGGAAGCTGACCGTCGAACTGACCCCGCGGGCGTACCCGTCGAAGGGCTGGGACACCACACGATAGGTGTAACTGCCGTTCTTGACCGTCGGGATGACCTTGAACTGGTACTCGCCTGAACGGTTTGTGCGAGCCGATCCCAGAGAGACCCACTTGCCTTCAACCAGACGCTGACGCACGACCTTGACGCGCGACCGGGCTGGCAGGACCGTGCCAGACAGGCGCACCTTCTGGCCGGTGAAGGCCACGATCGAGGAGTTGACGCTGACTGCTGCCCGCACTCGGGTCTGGACCACTGCGCTGCGGGCGGCCTTGCGGTTGCCGCTGCTGGAAACCTTGACCCGGAAGGCGCTGGTGCGCTTCGGAGCGTGCGTGAAGACCACTTGACCGCTCTTGGGCACGGACTCCGTAGCCGCCTGCCGCCAGCCGCCCTTGCCTTGCGGGTTGACCAGCAGCACAGCCTCGCCGCCGCCGTCGGGCTGGCCGTCGACGCTGACCTGCGCGGTGAAGGAGGCCTCCTGGCCCTTGGTCACGAACTTGGGGGCCCCGATCTTGACGTTGCCGCTCTTGCGCGCGCCGGGGTTCGCCTTCTGCACACCCACCGCGTCGCGCACCGCCGGCCACTGATCCGCAGACTCGCCGCCGATGGTCCACAGTGCTGCCCCGGCCAGACCCTGGGAGCGGGCCACTCGGACCCGGTCGGCCACGGACTTGGCATCGGCGAAGTATGCCCGACGCCCGACCGTGCACTCGGTCTTGTCGCCCTTGGCGTTCAGCCCCTTGTAGACGATGTTGTAGGAGACGTTCATCTCCCCCGATGAGTCCCGGCTGATCTGGCTGGGCGCGACGCCGTCAGCGGCCAAGGAAGCCAGCGCAGATGCAGAGGTCATCGAGAAGTTCGAGTTCTTGATGTCCTGGCCCACGGGGCACTTGCCCGTGGTACCGGTGTGCCAGTTGCGCCCGTACACAGGTATCCCGAGTTGCACCTTGCCGGCGGGCACGACCGAGGGCGCGTAGGCCGCGACCTTCTGTACCCATGCCAACGGGGCGATCGGTCCCGGGCTGCCCACGGAGTAGTCGTAGGCCATGATCCGCAGGAGGTCCGCGTACTGCCCGATGGCCGGGTAGTCGTAGACCCAGTAACCGCTGGTGCTGTCCTTGTTGGAGTTGTAGGTCGGGGGCACGGTCACCGCGAGCAGTTTGCCTTCGGCATGCAGGGCCGTGCCGAGCTCCTTGAGGAAGGCCACCCAGTTGGGTCGCGTACTGGCCCAGGAGGACGTGCCGTCGGTGAAGGCGAACGTCTCGTAGTCGAGGTCGATCCCGTCGTAGCCGTTGGCCAGGACCAGGGCGACGATCTCCTTGACGTGGGCTGTGCGCTTGGCCGGGGAACTCAGGGTCGTGGCCATCCGGGCCTTGCCGGAGCCATCGGTGATCGAAGGCAGGACCTTGACGTCCTGTCCGCGCAACTTGGCCAGCGCGGCTGCCTGCGCGGTCGGTGACAGGTGATTGTGGATGTACACCTTCGAGCCGTCCCAGCGCGCGTCGTGCCAGAACGGGGAGATGTCGCTGAACACGTCGGAGTTCGTCAGGAAGCTTGTGGTGGAGGTCGAAGTGGACCAGTAGGGCAACCACCCGGACATGAAGCGACGGGGCTCGTCAGCGGCTTGGGCGGGCACCAGCGCAGAGGCGGTCAGGCATCCCGCCACAACCGCGGAGGCGACAGCAGCGCCACGACGCATCATCAAGCCTCCCCAGGCCTCTCGTTACCGCCATATCGGCAGGCAACATGGATTACATGACCTGCGTCTCACATCAGTGTAGTCCGGGCAGCCGACAGATGAATCCCACGTCCGACTTTCGGGCGCGAACCAGGGTAATACATCCGAAAGGGTGACTACCGCGCCTGCGGGTCGCCCACCGTGGACCCGCGTGGGCCTTGACGGGCTACCGTGTACTCCCATGCGCACCCGCATCGCCCTGGTTTCGGCTACCGCAATGGTCGCTCTGGCCGCCAACCCCGCGCTCGCCGACGGGGATTCGCTGGCCGATCGCGCCCAAGCCGCCGCCGACGCAGCGCGCCTGAGCGCCAGTGTCAGCAGCCGTCAGGCCAACGCCACCATCGCGTTCTTGGTCCCCCTACGCATCAACAACCCCCGCATCGGTGACCAGTTCGCCTTCGATGTGGTCGACACGACCAGCGGCGAGCCTGTGTTCTCGCGCATGGCCACCGAGCCGATGCGCCCCGCCTCGAACATGAAGATCGTCACTGCGCTGAGCGCGTTGCACGTGCTGGGCCCGCAGACCCGGATGACCACTGACGTCCTGGCACCGCAGCCCGGACAGTTGATCCTGCGTGGCGGCGGCGACACGACCTTGGGAGTGACCGGTCTGACCCGTCTGGCCAAAGCCACCGCCAAGTACGTGCGGCGCAACGGGCTGCTTCCCGACCTCGTGCAGCCGCCCTCCTACCGGCCTGCTTCGTGCACCGTGAATGGAAAGACCCGCAAGTCCACCCCGAAGCGACCGTGTGACCTGGTGGTGCCAGCAAAGACCCGGCCGGCCATCAAGGTCTTCATCGACGACTCCCTGTACGCCTCGCCCTCGACCGGCCCGGGGTGGACCGGCTCCTACCAGCCCAGCATCGTTCGCCCGGTGCGCGCATTGGGCCGGATCGGGGTCTACCAGTGGGACAGTGCGCAAGAAGCAGGTGCGATCTTCGCTGCGGCCGTTCGTTCCAACGGCGTTAAGGCGAAACTCTCCGGGCGCTTGGACGCACAGCCCGAGGACCCGGTGGCTGCCGAGGTCACGGGTGACACCGTTGCGACCCAAGTGCGCTACATGCTGCAGGTCAGCGAGAACAACATCGCTGAGATGCTCTACCGCCAGGTCGCCGTCGAACGCGGTCGCAAAGGCAGCTGGAAGGGCGCCCGGCTGGCCGCCCGCGACACCATGCGCGAACTCGGACTCAACACCGACTCCCTGCGCCTGCTCGACGGCAGCGGCGTGTCACGCGACGACCGGCTCACCGCCCGCTTCCTCACCGACGCCCTGCAACTGGCCCTCGACACCAAGAAGTACCCAGAGTTCGCGTCGTTCTTCGATGCCCTGCCGGTTGGCGGGCGCACCGGGACCCTGGCACCGAGCGCTGCGCGCTACACGACGTACCCGAGCCGATGCGCGGCCGGCAAGGTGCACGCCAAGACCGGCACCCTGTTCGACACGATCGGGTTGTCCGGTTACACCGAAGGCGCCGACGGTCAGTTGCGTGCCTTCTCGGCACTGGTGAACGACCGCCCCCAGAACTACAGCCCGCTGTCCACCCGGCAGGCGGTTGATGGTCTGGTCGCCACAGTGAACGGATGCTGGGGACCCAATCAGAAGACCGGTTCGCCACCCGACGTTTCCGGCTGAGCCGCCTCAGCGAAGGCGTGAGGCGATGGCGTCGCGCGCGGCTACGAGTTCACCCAGGACAACCTCGTCAGGTGAGCCCAGGACATACAGGCCGACCACCGCTTCGATCCCAGGCACTGACAGTGCGGCTGCGGCCGACGCCACAGCACCGCTACCCCGCGCGGGTGTGACCACCGGCCGGTTGTCGCCCCTGCGCGCGAGCAGGACCGCTTGACCGGCAGCACTGTCCTCCAGGCCGGTACGTGAACCCACCCGCACCCCGACGAATACCTCCGCACGCGGAGGTTCGGACACGGCCACGACCACCAGGCCGTCGGCACCGTCAGTGATGCTCAGGTGTGCAGTGGCTGTTGTGGTGTCGGCCAGCCGGCGCAATGGCGGCAATGCCGCCTCACGCAGCAGTGGTTGCACCTGGCGGGCAAGACCGATCAGGCCGAGCCCGACGTGGCATCGGCCGTCGGATGCTCTGCGCAGTAGCGCGTGCTTCTCCAGGGTGACCACGAGCCGGTAGACCACAGTGCGCCCGATGCCCAGTTCAGTGGCGATCTCGCTGACCCGCATCCCTTCCGGGTTGTCGGCCAGTAGCGTCAGCAGCGTCAGTCCACGATCCAGCGTCTGCGAAGTCTCAGCAGTCATCCCCACCACTGTCTCTCGCTATCGCGACAATGAGAACCACCTAGGCGCGGTGTCGGCCGGTTTGTTGGGGTACTTGGTTAGAGGTTGTCCTGTTGGTTAGCGAATCCACGCGTTGTTTCGCTAACCAACAGCACAACCTCTAACCAGGAGCGATGAAAGCTCAGGCCGGCTCGTCGCCGCCGGTCGGAAGACCTTTGAAGATGGCCTCGCAGGTCGGGCACACCGGGAACCGGGAGGGGTCACGGTTGGGCACCCAGACCTTGCCGCACAAGGCGATCACCGGTTCTCCCATCACAGCGCTCTGCAGGATCTTGTCCTTCTTCACGTAGTGCGCGAAACGCTCGTGATCGCCTTCTTCCAGGCGGGGATCGCTTTCTACCAGCGTGTCCCCGGACAGACCAGGGCTCTCAAGGGGGGACTCGGTTCCAGCCATACGGATGAGTCTACGTGACGTGCATCACACCCGTTAGGCCCTATCCCATAACGCAGCGTGAGAGGTCACAGCAAGGTGACGCGGGTGCCCCAAATGTGCATATGTGACGCTACGTGGTCGCGATCCCATCTTGTGAGAGATTCGGCGTGGTACTTGACGTATCGGTGATTACTCTGCGCATAATGCCATCGAACGGTTGATGGCTAGACCATCCGAACGGACGATGCCCCCACCGTTCACTGTGAGTAGCGTTCAAGTCGTGGTTAGCTTGTTCCGATTCCACTGAATGGGGGAACGGGACCCGGAGGTATTTCCGCTCATCGCACGGGGTGAGTGCCGTCGCAAAATGCGCCGGCCGATTGGAAAGGTTTTTGAGTATGCCGCAACAACCTCTGTCACAAGTCCCAGCAGATGCCACATGGGATTGGCAGGAAGTCGGCTCTTGTCGAGAGGCCGATCCGGAACTGTTCTTCCACCCTCAGAACGAGCGGGGCCTTGCCCGGCTGCGCAGGGATCGCGCCGCCAAGGCGGTGTGCGCCAGTTGCAACGTGCGTATCGAGTGCGCCGATTACGCCATCCGTGCCCGTGAGCCGTACGGGGTATGGGGCGGCTTGACCGAGGAAGAGCGCGAACGTGTCTACGTGCGCATCACACTGGCTCAGTTCCCGCGGCAGCGTGGCGAGGGTGCCATCGCAGCAGCAGCGGAGATCTCAGCGGCCGTGTCCCCCGGAGCCCTCGGGGTCGTTTCCTAAGCTTCTTCCAAGACGCCGCCGGTCACGACTGGCGGCGTCTTGTCATGTCCGGCCTTCGGCTTCATCCATTTGCCGCAGGACCGCTCGGTAGGCCCGGAACGACACCACAGTGGCCACCGCCAACAGAAGTGCGATGAGCCCGTAGAGCGGACTCGCCTGGGTCACTGCCACGACCCCGATCCACAGTGTCCCGAGTGCACACATCGCGGCCAGGAACATCAAGACGTTGCTCTTCGCAGCACCACTCATGACCGTCAGCCTAGTTGCCCGCGACACGCGCGACACGAACAGCGGCGGCCCCCCACATCCGTGTGGAGGGCCGCCGCTGTTCGAAGGGGCTCAGACCTCAGCCGCCAAGTGCCGGGACCGCAGTCCCGAGCGCCAGCAGCAGGCACGTCAGCACGAACAGTGCGGTCAGCAGCGGCCACACCCACTTCAGGTAGCGGTCGTAGCGGACCTTGGCGATGGCCAGACCACCCATGACGATCGCGGAGGTGGGCGTGAACAGGTTCACCCATCCCGAGGCCGACTGGTAGGCGGTGACCACGATCGCGCGACTCACGCCGGCGAAGTCACCCAGGGGCGCCATGATCGGCATCGCCAGGGTCGCGTGACCCGAGGACGACGGGACCAGGAACGCCAGCGGGATGTTGACGATGAACATCATCACCGCAAAGAGGGCACCGGACAGGTCGGTGACCAAGCTCTCCAAGGAGTGCAACACAGTGTCGGTGATGCCGGAGTTGTTCATCACCACCGTGACACCACGGGCGAACGCGATGATGAACGCCGCTCCGATGAAGTCACCCATGCCGGAGATGATGGCGTTGACCATCCCCTCCTCACCGAGTCTGCCGATCAGGCCGATGATGATCGCAGCGACCAGGAACAGCGCTGCCAACTCGGGGAAGTACCAGGCCCAAGTGAACCGCTCCATCGAGGCGAAGAAGTCCGACCACGGGATCACCGAGTAGATCATGACCACGAACGTCAGCATGAAGATCCAGATGACCAACTTCTGCTGGCCGGTCATCTCCGGCGGTTCGCCCTCGGACTCGCTCTCCAATGCTTTGTCCTCGTCGGTCCAGGGCACCAGCATCTTCTCCGGGTGACCCTTGATCTTCTTCGCGTAGCGCAGGACGAAAACGATCGAGGTCGCCGTCAGGACGATGTACATCAGCACCCGCAGTCCGATGCCGTCGCCGAGGGCGATCCCTGCACCGTCAGAGGCAACACCGGTCGCGAACGGGTTGACGGTGGACGCCATGGTCCCCGTCCCTGCCCCGACCAAGATGACGACTGCTCCGAGCAATCGGTCATACCCGAGGGCCACGAAGATCGGCACTATCAGTGCGTAGAAGCCCAGTGTCTCTTCTGCCATGCCATATGTGGTGCCTCCTAAGGAGAACACCAGCATCAGCACGATTATCAGTACATTCGCCCTGGTCCGGTATCTGTGCGTCAGCCTGGCTATACCCGCGTCCAGCGCCCCGGTCTTGATGGTGACGGTGATGAACGCACCGATGGCCAGCACGAAGAAGAAGACCGCGGCGGCACCGAACAGAGAACCGTCGTTGTACGGGCCCGTGTTCCCAGGTGCGGTGACGAGTTCGGCGGGCAGACCATCACACAGCTTGTCGGCTGCGGCCTGGTCGGCCGGGGGGACGTCCTCAACCGGCTCCGACAACTCCCGGATGCCGTAGAGGCCGTTGACCGGCGAAATCCAGAGGTCGTACAAGCGGTCCTTGAACGAAGCTTCGTTCTCCGTCTGGGAGTACGAGCCCGGGACCGGTTTCGCGCTATCCCCGTCGCAGGAGACGTACTGGTAGGCGCCGGGTTTGATCACGAAGGTCAAGGCGAAGACCAGCAGCAGCACAAAGAACAGCACCGTGTACGCGGTCGGGAACTTGAAGCCCTTCTTCTTTTCCGGCTCTGATTCCACCGGTGGTGCGGTGTCGGATGCCATCATCTCTCCAAATGTGTCGTCACCTGCCGATTGGTAGCAGCGTGCGACACCTTGCTAGCAAATCGCGACCGGCGTTGTCTCGCCCAACACGCTCAAGTCGCCACGTTGAGCGTGAGAATGTAGCCAATTCGCCCGATCAAGACCAACAAGTCACCCCGAATTGACCAATTAGCCCATTCAAGGTGCTCCTCCGGTTGGCATGGCCACGAGTTCTTTACCAGACTCGGAGGCAGCCCGCGGACAGCGGGATCACCACGAAGGGAATCGTGAATGTCTGAGTACCACGTCGATTCAGAGGTGGGCCGACTCGAGACGGTGATCGTTCATCGTCCAGGTTTGGAGTTGGCGCGCCTCACCCCATCGAACGTCGAAGACCTGTTGTTCGACGACGTCATGTGGGCTGCCCGCGCGCGCGAGGAGCACGACGCCTTCTCACAGAAACTGAGGGAGAAGGGCATCGAGGTCCTGCACTTCCAGACCCTTCTCAAGGAAGCCCTCGAACAGCCCGGTGCCCGGGAGTTCCTGGACGAGCGCCTGACCAGTGCTACCCAGGTCGGCCCGGCGCTGGACGAGCCGTTGTCCGAGCTGGTCATGCAGCAGGAGTCCGAGTTGCTGTCGGAGGCATTGATCGGCGGCGTGCTGAAGAAGGACCTGCACCTGCCCAACACCCAGAGCCTGCTCTGGAGCTACCTGGATGACTACGACTTCATCCTGACCCCGCTTCCCAACCACCTGTTCCAGCGGGACAACACTGCCTTCGCCTACGACGGCCTGAGCGTGAACCCGATGGCCAAGCCAGCCCGTAAGCGGGAGACCCTGCACTCGCGGACCATCTGGAACTTCCACCCGCGGTTCAAGGACGCCGGGTTGAACTACTACTACGGCAATGACGATGAGCACCACGAGCCGGCAACGGTCGAGGGTGGCGACATCCTGGTCATCGGCAACGGCGCCATCATGATCGGCATGGGCGAGCGCACGACACCGCAGGGTGTTGAGGTCCTGGCACGTAAGTACTTCAAGTACGGGCAGGGCAAGATCAATAAGGTGATCGTCGTCGAGCTGCCGAAGACGCGTGCGTTCATGCACCTCGACACCGCGATGACCATGATCGACAAGGATGCCTTCTCCTGCTACCCGTACCTGCCGGACCACCTGCGCTCGTACACGCTCGAGCCGATCGGCGACAGCGGCGAGTTCACCGTGCAGGAGAACGACGAGATGTGGCCTGTGGTGGCCGACGCAGTCGGGGTACCCGAGATCCGCGTCCTCAAGACACCGATCGACGAACTCGGTGCCCAGCGCGAGCAGTGGGATGACGGCAACAACTTCCTTGCCGTGGCCCCCGGAGTCATCTTCGGGTACGAGCGCAACACGACGACCAACACCTTCCTGCGCAAGCAGGGGATCGAGATCGTCACGATCGTGGGCTCCGAACTCGGCCGTGGCCGAGGTGGCCCGCGCTGCATGAGCTGCCCGATCGTTCGCGGCCCAGCCGAATAACCAGATGTGTGGGGTGGCCGACCGGTCACCCCACACACATGTTCACCCATCACAAGAAACTAAGGAGATGTAGTGCCTGTCAACCTTCGCAATCGCGACTTCCTCAAGGAACTTGACTTCACTCAGAAAGAACTGCAGTTCCTGCTCGACCTGTCGCGTGACCTCAAGCGGGCCAAGTACACCGGTAACGAGCGTCAGCGGATGAAGGGCAAGAACGTCGCCCTGATTTTCGAGAAGACCTCCACCCGTACCCGCTGCGCGTTCGAGGTCGGCGCCTACGACCAGGGCGCCGGCGTCACCTACCTGGACCCGAGCGGGTCGCAGATGGGCCACAAAGAGTCCATTGCCGACACCGCCCGTGTGCTATCGCGCTTCTACGACGGCATCGAGTACCGCGGCAGCGCGCAGACCAACGTCGAGGAGCTGGCCGAGTTCTCCGACGTACCGGTCTGGAACGGGCTGACCGACGAGTGGCACCCCACTCAGATGCTGGCCGACTTCCTGACCATGATCGAGCACGGCGGTGGCCGCCCGATCCAGGACATCACCTACACCTACATGGGTGACGCCCGCTCGAACATGGGCAACTCGCTGCTGATCATGGGCGCAATCATGGGCGCCGACGTGCGCATCTGTTCCCCCGAGGATCTCTGGCCCTCCCAGGAGGTCCAGGATGCCGCCCACGAGCGCGCTGAGCGTTCCGGGGCACGGGTCATGCTCACCGCCGATCCCGACGAGGCGATCCCCGGCTCGGACTACTTCCACACCGACGTGTGGGTGTCGATGGGTGAGCCAAAGGAGGTCTGGGATGAGCGCGTGAAGCTGCTCAAGCCGTACCAGGTCAACGCCGCAGCACTGGAGAAGACGGGCAACAAGAACGCCAAGTTCATGCACTGCCTGCCCGCCTTCCACGACACGAACACGAAGGTCGGCAAGGACGTTGCCGCGTCCACCGGCATGGACAACGGCCTCGAGGTCACCAACGACGTGTTCGAGTCGGATGCGAACATCGCGTTCGACCAGGCAGAGAACCGTCTGCACACCATCAAGGCGATCATGGTGGCCACGATCGGGGACTGATTGCAAGTATCAGCCACGCGAAGCGGCGGTCCGGGACAATCCGGGCCGCCGCTTCATGTGTTCCTGGAACACCGCGGTGAACCCGTGGGCCATAGCCTGACTGCGTGACAACCGGCCGCCGCGCAGTGCTCGCCGCGGTGGCCGTCAATCTCATGGGCGTACTGGCTCTGTTCCTGACCGGCGCTATGTCGGTGCAGATCGGCCGTGACTTCAACATCAACCCGGCGTCCATCGGCGCACTGGCGTCGGTGTTCGCAATCGCCACATCTTTGGGCAGCGCTCCCCTGGGCCGACAAGTCAGGCGGCTGGGTATCCGCCGCAGCCTATGGGTGGCCACAGGTGCTTCCTGCACAGCGCTGGTGATCTGCTCCGCCAGCAGGTCCGTGGCGATGCTGGCAGGCGGTTTGCTGGTGGGCGGGCTGGGTAACGCCATCGGGCAGCCCGCCGGCAACGCGCTGGTGGCAGCCCAGGTTCGACCGTCGCGCTACGGATTGGGCTTCGGCATAAAGCAGTCCGGGATCCCACTGGCGACCATGCTGGGTGGTCTGGCCGTGCCGCTGATCGCCCTGACAGTCGGATGGCGTTTCGCTTACGTCCTGGCTGCCGTGGCAGCGCTCGGGGCGGTGTTGCTCGTCCCGGCGGACCGTCCCGCAACAGCCGCCCGCAGCGAGCAACGGGTTCCACCGGGACAACTGAAGTCGTTGTGGCTGCTGGCCGCCGGGATGATCGCTGCTGTGCTGGCCGCGACCTCCATCGGCGCCCTCGGGGCAGCGGGTGGTGTTGAGGCTGGTTTGGGCGAAGCCGCCGCCGGCTACCTGGTGGCCGTGGGCGGGATGGCCGGGTTGGCGATCCGGCTTGGCGCCGGAGTCGCAGCGGATCGCCGGGACTTCGACCCACTGCTCGCGGTGAGCGGGTTGTGCGTCGCCGGGGCGGCAGGGTGGTTCCTGATGGCGGCGGGCAACCAGGCCCTGTTCGTGGTCGGTCTGGTCGTGGCCAACGCCTTCGGGTGGGGCTGGCCGGGACTGCAGCATCTGGCTGTCGCGCGCCGGTTCCCCAGCGCCACTGCCGCAGCCAGCGGGGTAGCCCAGACCGGGGTCGCCGGGGGGCTGCTGATCGGACCGCTGACCCTGGGCGTATTGGCCAACCGCGACTGGTCGTTGATGTGGTTCACGGCTGGGGTGTCCGCCCTGGTGGCCGCGGTCATCGTGCGCATCGCGGCCGCCCGGATTCCTCGGCCGTAACAACACTAGGGCGATGCCTTGGTACCCCGGTTGTCGCGTTGTTACGGTTCCCCGTTCTCGAATGTTGCGTCGTTGCCGGTTACAAGCCCGAAAACCAGCAACAAGACCACAGTCGCGGTCCCCCACCGTAACAACGCCACAAACGGCGGCTGGTTCCCGCTGTTCGAACCGCCGAGCACGCAGAAGGGGCGCCCGAGTCGATGCCCGGGCGCCCCTTCTGGGCTGATCAGATTAGACCTGCGCTGCCTCGAGGCGCTGGCGAAGGGCGGCCAGTTCGTCGCGAAGAGCCTGCGGAACCCGGTCGCCGAACTTGTCGAAGTACTCCTCGGTGAGGTCGCACTCGGCCAGCCAGCTCTGCGGGTCCACTGCGAACAGTTCGGTGAGCTGCTCGTCGGACATGCCCAGACCGTCGACGTACAGGTCGCCGTCCTTGGGTTTGGCACCGATCGCGGTCGCCTCGGCGTCGGTGCGACCTTCGACGCGCTCGACGATCCAAGCCAGCACGCGGGAGTTCTCGCCGAATCCGGGCCAGATGAACTTGCCGTTCTCATCCTTGCGGAACCAGTTGACCTGGTAGATCTTCGGCAACTTCTCCGGGTCGGCGGTCGCGCCGATCTTGAGCCAGTGGCCCCAGTAGTCGGCCATGTTGTACCCGCAGAACGGGAGCATGGCGAAGGGGTCGCGGCGCAATTGGCCCATCCCGCCGACCGCAGCCGCGGTCATCTCCGAGGAGACCGTCGCGCCGATGAACACACCGTGTGCCCAGTCGCGCGCTTCGTTGACCAGCGGCACGTTGGTGGCGCGGCGGCCACCGAACAGGATCGCCGAGATCGGCACACCCGCCGGGTCCTCCCAGTTGGGAGCGATCGAGGGGCACTGCGATGCCGGGGCGGTAAACCGGGCGTTCGGGTGGCTGCTCGGCTCGTCGGAGTCGGGGGTCCAGTCCCGGCCCTTCCAGTCGATCAGGTGCGCCGGGGCCTCGTCGGTCAGGCCCTCCCACCAGATGTCACCGTCGTCGGTCAGCGCCACGTTGGTGTAGATGCTGTTCGCGTACAGCGACTTCACAGCGTTGGCGTTGGTCTTCAAGCCGGTTCCCGGCGCGACCCCGAAGAAGCCCGCCTCCGGGTTGATCGCGTAAAGCCGGCCATCGTCACCGAAGCGCATCCAGGCGATGTCGTCACCGACGGTCTCGACCTTCCAACCCGGAACGGTCGGCTCGAGCATGGCGAGGTTCGTCTTGCCGCACGCGCTCGGGAAGGCAGCGGTGATGTACTTGACGTCGCCGTCGGGCGCGGTGAGTTTCAGGATCAGCATGTGCTCGGCCATCCAGCCCTCGTCGCGCGCCATCGCCGACGCGATCCGCAGAGCGAAGCACTTCTTGCCCAGCAGGGCGTTTCCGCCGTAGCCGGATCCGTACGACCAGATCTCGCGGGTCTCGGGGAAGTGCACGATGTACTTGGTGTCGTTGCACGGCCACGCGACGTCCTCGCGGGAGTTGCCGTCGGCGTCTACCAACGGGTACCCGACAGAGTGCAGTGCGGGGACGAAGTCGCCGTCCTCACCGATCAGGTCGAGTGCGGCTTGGCCCATGCGGGTCATGATCCGCATGTTGGCCACCACATAGGGAGAGTCGGTCAGCTCGACACCGAGTTGCGAGATGCGCGATCCGAGAGGACCCATCGAGAACGGGATGACGTACATCGTGCGTCCGCGCATGCAGCCCGCGAAGAGCTCCTTGAGCGTGACACGCATCTCGGCGGGTTCCTGCCAGTTGTTCGTGGGACCGGCATCCTGCTCGCGCAGCGAACAGATGAAGGTGCGGTCTTCGACGCGCGCGACGTCGGAGGGGTCCGAGCGGGCAAGGAAGGAGTTGGGCCGCAGCTCGGGGTTGAGCCGGGTGAACGTGCCGCTGTCCACGAGGGCCTGCGTCATCCGCTCCCACTCGGCCTGCGAACCGTCACACCATTCGACGCGGTCGGGTTGGGTCAGGTTTGCGACCTCCTCGACCCACTCGAGCAGCTTCTTGTTCTTGGTGGGCGGGTTTTCCAAACCAGCAATGGTCATCAGTGCACTCCGTCTCCGCGCGGTACGGGACTAAGGCGCGAATCGGGCGCCGAAGGCTGCGCGAGGCCTGTGTTCAACAATGCCATGCCACCCGGTCGCACGCACCCTTGGGGTCGGGGCAGTCACCCGGCGTTCACCCACCGCCGGACGGTGCTCCGTTGGCGTGCGGAAGGCCACATCTGTAAGGTCTGACGCGCTGTGTGCCGAAGGAGGGGTGTGATGAAGTCAGCTATTGCGGCGGGCCTGATCTGCCTGGCAGTTGCGCCCGTTATGGCCACCCTGCCCAGTGCCGGCGAACCCACCTCATCCCCGGTTCCCAAGTCAAGCCCGGGCGGCCTCGGACAGTACGCCAAACCGGCCGGCGAGGTCGAAGGTTTTGCTGCCTACGTCCCCCAGACCAGTTGCGACCCCAAATGGCGCAAAGGCATCCGCCAATTCCGTGACCTGGTGATGAAGACCTACCCGCAGACCCAGGACTGGGGATCCGAGCGCGACTGCACCGACGACGGGATCAGCGAGCACCTCGATGGCCGGGCCTGGGACTGGCACGCGGACGTCAAGGATCCCAAGGAATTCGCAGCGGCCACCGATCTATTGAACTGGCTCATGGCCAAGGGCCCGGACGGCGAGCAGGCCTATTGGGCACGCCGGCTCGGGATCATGTACATCGGCTACAACAAGCGGATCTGGGGTTCGTACCGCGCATCGGAGGGCTGGCGCCGGCTGTCCAACTCCAACCCGCACACCGACCATGTCCACTTCTCCTTCTCGTGGGCGGGCGCCTTCGGCAAGACCAGTTTCTGGGACGGCACACCAGCCCGGGAGGACTACGGACCCTGTCGGCCCTACCAGGGCGAACCCGCACCGTTGCATCGCCGCTCGGACCCGACGAACCGTCCTTGCAGTTCCCCGCCGCCACTGACGCGCACTGCTGGCAAGTCCGGGCCACTGCTGTGGAGGGGCAGTGAGTCCGGCGAGGTTCTGACTGTGCAGAAGGCCCTGGGCGTCGAGTCGGCCAACAGCTACTTCGGGCCGCTGACCATGCGAGCGGTGGCCGACTACCAACGCGGCAAGTCACTGCCGGTCACCGGCGCCGTTGACACGCTCACCCGTGCCGCGCTGGTGGCGGACGGCACCCTCAAGCGCTAGACACCAGTGCCCGGCGGGGATCGGTTGGTCACTGCGCCAAGAGCGTTCTGTCCCGTCCAACGGCCAGCCCGGACCCCAGTAGCCGCAACAAGCCGCAGTCTTGGTCGGCCTGGTCACCAAGCCCGGTCGCCTCACCGGCAAACCGCAGCCACACGTGCCCTCCAGCCAGCGCGAAACCTCGACTTGGCGGCACGCCCCGCATGCCGGGCACATGATTCGGATTCCGTTGGAGACGATCTGGGTGGCCGGAATCGATTCCTGCCAGGCGCACGTCCCGCTCAGCAAGGCCTGCACGAGAGTGCGCAGGGCCACGCTTCGTCCGCACACCCGGGTGACTGGCTCGGCCGACCACTGCGTGACGGCGAAGACCGGCAACTGCTTGCCCATCTCGTATCCGGCGGGGACCTGGCGTACGAACCAGACGCAGCGGATGCCCGCGTTCGCGTACACACTCTGACGCCGCTGGTATTCGCGCAGAGTCTGACGTGACCTCTGCACCTCCAGCGCCACGGTGGTATCACCCTTGCGCGCGAGGACATCGGCGATAAAGCCCTCCCCCGGAACCTCAGCGGCCGACTGCCAACCCGCTGCTGCCGCGGCTTGCAGCGCGACGGCCTTGCCGTGCAGATGTTCGGCCGATTCGGGTCTGTGGGCTGCGCACTGACTCTCGTGCACGAAGTGCTGGGTCCCCAAAGGGGACACCCGGGGGAAGCCTTTGTGCCCACACGGGGTCAGACGGATGTCGTGTCCACGCAGCCCTGCCCAAGCGTTCGAATCGAGTAGGGGCGCGCACACCAGCGTTCCGTCGACATCGGCGCTGAGAGGCATGCTCCAAGGACTACGTCAGTCCAGGTTTAAGCGGAAGTGCCCTGACTGAATCTGTGGATTACTTGTAGTACGGCGGGGCCCAGCCGAGGTAAGGACCCCAGTCGTTCATCTTGCGCCAGTTGATCTCCTTGACGGAGCCGTCCGGCATGTTGGTCACGGCCTTGTCGTCACCGACGTATGTGGCGATGTGTCCGGACGAGTGACCGGGGTCCCAGAACATCTGCGCACCGATGGGCGGTTCTGGATCCTTCAAGTGTGCAATGTCGGCATCTTTGGCCCGGTGCCACTGGGCGAAGGCATTGGACAGTCGAGGGCCTTTGGGCATGTAGGCGTCATCGGCCAGCTTCAGACACTGACCCCAGTAGCCGGTCGTCTTGTCCTGCGCCAGTTCGCGCAGGTATTTGACTGCTTGCTGAGGCGTTCGGGTTGTTCCGGTCGGGCGCATGACTTCGCTGCGCGAGACTGGCCGCTCCCGAGCGACGATCGACCATGCGGCTTCTGCTTCACTGCCCACGCCGACGTTGGTATCGGCCAGCGCGGGGCTGGCAGCGAATACCGTGGCAACGATCATCCCCCCGCACAAAATGCGGTTCATGATCTCCAGTCAGCCATGATCCGCAACGTTGCGTTGTGAAATGTTGGTGATCTTGGTCACAAAGGCGGCGGTACAGATCGGGCATCCCGGACAAGTAGTAACGAAGCGACCAGTGCGGCCAGTGCGATCATCGCGAAACCGGCCGCGAACCCGAGCCCAGCAACGACCGCGCCAACCACGAGATTGGTGAGCGCACCACCGGCCTGCAGGGCGAGGCTTTCCACCGACAGCATCGTCGCTCGCACCGCCGAATCCACACGGGCGTGCAACAACCCCGCCATCACCGGACCTTGCAGCCCGATCCCCAGGTAGACGAGCAGAAAGCCGCCCGAGGCGACCAGCACGGAGGGGACCGAGATGGCGAGGACGGCAACAGCGATCAGCAGGAAGGCAAGGGTTGCCAGCCGCACCCGCGGACCAGGGATGCGGGTACTGAGGGCCGCACCGGCCGCCGCCACTGCGAAGGCTGACGCTGTGAGGACACCGTAGATCCCGGACACCGCGGTCGGGTCCGATACCAGCGCATTGAAGCGGTTGGGGCTCAAGGAGTTCGACACCGCTGAGGATCACGCCGAGCGCTGCCGCCACGAGCATCACGCGGCGCACGCCCGGCTGGGTGATCGCCGATCGGGTCGCCGCCAGGACCGTGCCGGCCAGACCCGAGTCGGCCTCGGCAGCCGGCTCATGGCGCAGCAACACCGCAGCGGCCACGACGAAGACCAGGGTCACCGCCGAAGCGCAGAAGAACGGGATGGACAACGCGATCACACCCTGCCCGTCGGCCGGCAGAGCAGTCGCCAGGCGCGGGAGGAACCCGCCGATGATGCTGCCCAACCCCAGGGCGAGGGACTCTGCGATCTGCCCACGGGCCAGCCCCACTTCAACGGCTGGGTCGGTGCTTTCGGCGAAACCGTCCACGAACCACGACTCGAGCGGGCCCGACGACAGAGCGCGGGCTGCCCCCAGCGCCGCGGTTGCGGCGAGGATCACGCCCATCTGCCCAGAGAGGCCCAAAGTCAGCAGGGCCACGGCATTGACCAGCCCGGAGATCATGACCACACGGCGACGGCCCCAGGTGTCAGCCAGACCACCGGTCGGCAACTCCAGGCTCAACGTGACGACCCCGTACAGCGCCATGACCTGCCCCACCCGGTCGATCGGCAGCCCGCGGGCCCCGAGCATCAGGATCAGGACCGGGATCACCAAACCGACCGGGAACCAGCGCAACGCGCTGAGCAGCGCGAGGCGGGTCGCCGGCTTCATCGTCACGGGCAAACGCTATGCCATGACATGTCCGGCGAACCGTTGGTTAGAGGTTGTGCTGTTGGTTAGCGAAACAACGCGTGGATTCGCTAACCAGGAGCACAACCTCTAACGCGGGCCGCAAAGCCACTAGGCCCGTGCCGACCGGTAGGCCTCGACCAACGTCGGCAGTGTCGGGTAGACGTGCTCGCCACCGATCAGGTCGAGCGTGCCCGCGCTCTGCAACTCCTCCACCAATTCGCTCTTTGCCCGCACCAGGACGAAGTGCACACCGGCGGCACGCAACTCCTCGGCCAACGCCTCCACGGCGTCGACCCCAGTGGAGTCGATCTCGATGATTGCCTCGCATTGCAGCGCGAACCATTGCAGGCCAGGCATCCGCTCGCCGATCATCTCGCGCGCCTTGGCCAAGAAGTGGTCGGCGTTGGCGAAGAAGAGCGGCGAGTCGTAACGGAAGATCAGAAGCCCCGGCTCCTCCTCTGCGTTGTCAAAATCACCGATGTCATGCATCCCCGCCAGACCAGGGACAAACCCCAGCGCGGCGAAGTGCGGACGGGCGACCTCGACCAGAAGCAGAAGGACCGACAGCGCCACCGCGATCAGCACGCCGTACAGGACACCGAACACCAGCACACCGGCGGTGGTGGTTGTCGCCACCCAGAACTCCGAGCGCCGGAACCGCCAGAGCCGCCGGAAGTCGTTCACATCGATCAGCAGGATCGCCGCGTAGACGACCAGCGCGCCGAGCGCCGCCTGTGGCACCACCTCGAGGATCGGTCCGGCCACAAGGAGCACGATCGCCAGGAACAGCGCGGCGGCGATCGAGTAGCCCTGCGAGGTGGCCCCCGATGCCCTGGCCACAGCTGAGCGGCTGCCACTGGTCGAGACGGGCATCCCCTGGAAGAGCCCGGAGCCGATGTTTGCAAACGACAGCGCCCGCAGTTCGGTGGCCGGCTTGAGCGGCGGATCATCGAGGCGGTGGAAGGATCTGCCGGTCAAGGTCGAGTCGGCATATGCCACGATGAGCACCCCCAGTGCCGCCAGCGCAATCTCGGGTAGAACGTCCACCGGCATTGCGGGGATCTTCGGCGAAGGTAGCCCGGCCGGGATGTCCCCCAACAGTTCGACCGCGTTTCCTGTGACGTTGAGTAGCCAGGCGACAACCACCCCGAGAAACAGAGAGATCAGTGGCGCGAACGCCCGCCACCTCGTGCGACTGGCAATCACCAGGCTCACGAGAACACAGCCGGCGGTCATCATGGCTGACCATTGCGGACTCGCGTCCAGAAGCAACAGGCCGTGCTCGAAGACCGTGTCCGAGTCTGGCGTTGAGGTGCCCAGCACTCGATCGATCTGGCTGTTGATCATCAACACCGCGATACCAGCCATGTACCCAACCAGGATGGGCCGTGAGAGCAGGTCGGCGATGAACGAAAGCCGCAGGATGCCCGCCACTAGCCCGGCCAGCCCGACGGCCAACGCCAGGGCCGCTGCGGCGGTGGCAGGCGTGGCTTGTCCGGCCGCGACCAAAGGCACGATCAGTGCCGAGGCCATCACCGCCACACTGGACTCGGGACCGAAACTCAGCCATCGGGATGTCCCGAGCAGCGCGTAGACGGGAAGGGCGATCAGGGCTCCCCATAGCCCGGTCACCGGCGAGAGCCCAGCGATGATCGCGTAGGCCATGACCTGTGGGACGAGATAGGCAGTGACGGTCAAACCGGCGATCAGGTTGTGCCGCCCAAATGGCTGCAGGTGGTCACCCAATCCGGGTAACCACCTGCTCAAGAACGAGCCATTCACGTCCCAATATTGCCCGAAACGTGCCTGGCCTCGTCTGCTGAACTACGAGCCGTAATACGGGTTGGCCCAGCCGAGGTAAGGGCCCCACTCGTTGAGTTCGTGCCAATCGACGATCTCGACGCTGCCGCCGGGCATGTTGGTGACGACCTTGCCGTCGCCCACATACGTGGCGATGTGACCGGCCGGGTGAGAGGTCTGCCAGAACATCTGGGCCCCGACAGGGATGTCGCGGCTGTCCGGGTGACCCACACCAGCGGCCTTCGCGCGGCTCCATTGGGCTAGGGCTGTGGTCGTCCGGTTGGAGCCACCGTAGGCGTCATCGGCAAGCTTCAGGCACAGGTTGGGGTAGCCGCCCATCCCCTGATTCGCCCACGCCTTGAGAGTGCTCACAGCCTGCTTCGCGGTGTTGGCAGTGCCGTATGTGCGAAGCCCGGCGCTGCGGGCGGCGCGCTTCTGTTCACGGATACTGTCCTTCTTGGCCCAGCCAGCTGCCTGCTGGAAGTCGGTGTCCCCACCGACTTGTAGGGTCGGGGCACCCACGGCGCTGACCGACGAGATGTTGCTGGCTGGAAGTGCGGGGGTCTGCGGGGTCATCGCGGCCACAGACGTGGCGAAGAGCGGCAGGGTGAGTGCGCTTGCCACCATTGAGACGGTGCTGCGCTGCATCGGATTCAACTCCAAAATTTGTTGAGAAAGACCTTGCATCCACGTCATGCCCGACCTCGCCGGCGCCTACTCGTGAACTAACTCACGCAATCCGTGTGGCCCACGTCACGGACATGACGATGGCCCGGCACCAGTTCGGTGCCGGGCCATCGTTTGGCGGGATTAGCCGTAGTACGGTTCGGCCCACCCGAGGTACTTGCCCCAGGAGTTCATCATCTTCCAGTTGACCTTCTTGACCTTGCCGCCGGGCATGTTGGTCACGGCCTTGCCGTTACCGACGTAGGTTGCGATGTGGCCGGCGGGGTTGGAGGTTCGCCAGAACATCTGCGCACCAACCGGGGGTTTGCGGTTGCCAGAGTGGCCGTAGCCCTTCTTCTTGGCCCGCTGCCACTGGTTCAGAGCAGTGCTGGTGCGGTTGCCGTTGGGCTGGTAGGCGTTGTCGGCCAAGCGAAGGCACTGGTTGTGATACCCGCTGGTGCCGCGTTTGGCCCAGGCCTCGAGACGATTGGCCGCCTTCGTGGGGCTGTAACGGGTCCCCTTGGTCCGCATGGACACACCAGCGGCACGGGAGCTGCGCTTCTTTGCGGCGGTGCGCTTCTTGTTCTTCTGCTTCTCCTTGGCCGCGGCCACAGCGGACACCGACGACGGGGTCACGGGGGCGGCAGAGGCCGGGGCCGCGGCGAAGCCGGTCAGCATGACCGGCAGTGCGACCGCACCGGCGACGAGGATCTTGGCGTTCATTGTCTTGGGCTCCTGAGGGTTTGGATCTCTTGACACCCTCGTCATGCCCTCAGGAGCCGACAGCCATACGTGACCTCGGACACGCCCGCCCCGTGACCGGGGTCACATCCGTGTCAGCCGAGTTCCAAGGTGGTGACCCCGAACACCCGCGACCAATCAGTCGCTGGCGGCCGCCCGTAGTACATCCGCGCGCAGGAGAACACTTCCTGGCCACCGAGTTCGGCAGCCCAGCGCATGGCAGGTGCGTTGACGTCCGGCACGTCAATGAAGACCTCGCAACCAGGCGGAACGTGAGCCATCAACGCCCCCAACAGTGCCTGGGCATACCCCACATCGTCAGCGAAGAGAGGCCCGACCTTGTAGCCGCTACGGCAGGGCCGGATAACCGCGTAGCCGCGCAGGCGATCGTCGAGATACGCGACTGCGTAATGATCCTCCTGGATCAACCAGGGGCGCAGGAATCGCGGCCGACTGGCGCCGAAACACCGGGCGTCGTACTGGCCGACGCTGCCCACCGGCCCGGACAGCTCACGCACATGAGGGTCGACTCGATCATGTACCGCCACCAGGCGCATGCGGTGCTGATCGTGGGCGGTCCGGAATCCACCGGCCGCGTAGAACGGCTCCATCGCCTTCACGCCGTCCATCGCCAGGGGCGCACCCGGTGGCAGGCGCTCCAGCAGCAGATCCCGTCGGTAGTACCAAAGCCGGTGACCGATCCCGGCCCCTCGGTGCTCGGGCTTGACGATGAACAGACCCATGAAGCCGAGGGTTCCGTAGTCGATCACCGCACCCCCGCCGGCCAGCTGCCCATCGAGGTCCAGCCCGACGAAACCATCCGGATCCGTGGCCCAGAAGGCGTCCGCATCCTGGCCTGGGTTCCAGCCCTCAGCTGCCGCCCAGTCGACGAGAACGTCGACCTCCTCGCGGACCAAGGGCCGAAACGAGCTCACCGAGCGGAGTAGGCCTTCTGCTGGCTGCGCACGACGTCGATCAAGTCACCGAGAACAATGTTGATGTCGATCAGGTGCAGGCCCCAACCGGGGTTGGGGGAACCGGTGAGTTTGCGTGCGTCACCGACACCCTTGACCCGCAGCACGTTGGCCCCGTTCGAGGTCATGCACTTGCCGGTGTACCGGTCCTTCGGCTTCAGCCATGGGGTCTTGGCCGTCGGCGGCTTGCCGCCGTACAGGACGAACGACGCGGCCCCGAGCAGACCGGGGATTCCGGAGGTTCGCAAGATCGAGTCCAGCGGTGCCGAGCCGCCCTTCAGCGCCGCCGGGTTGGTGCAGGCCGCCTCGTACTCCACGCCCTCCTGCAACGGCCCGCCGGGTACCACCCGAACCCGGCCGAAAAGGCTGTCGTCCGGCGGCTTCTGACTGAACGTCGCGTAGCTGATGATGCAGTTGATCTGCTTGTTACGCGTGCAGACCGGGATCTGGCTGAAGTCACCGCCCACGTCCTTGCCCTTGGGCACAGCCACGGTGCTGCCGGTCAGCAATGCCGACACCATCTGGGAGCGCGCGGTGGGGTCGGGTTCGATCTCTTCGCGGATCAGCCGCTTCAGAACCCCGGAACCCTGCGAGTGCCCGATCAGGATGAAGCCGCGGCCCGGGTTGGTCGCACGGTACTCCTGCCAGGCGGCCAGCACGTCGGCGTAGCCGAACTCCCGGTCCTCGGGGGTCGCCAACCCGCCGCCGAGGATCGACTTGAGGGTGATCTGGCGGTACATGGGTGCGTACACGTCACACACCTGGCTGAAGCGGGCGGCCTGATGCTGGGCGATCGCCACCTCGACCGGATCGATGTTCAGGTTGGCGACCACAGTCGCCTGCTCGCTGACGGTCGGGTACACGTAGAAGCAGTCGAACTTCGGCCTCTTCACGGCCTTCGGCTTGACTACCTTTGTGGGCTTGCCAACGGTCTTGACGGTGGTCTTCAGCGAACTCTTGCACGGATTCGGACTGGCTCCCGGTCGGCACAACCACACCGTGTCGGCGTGGGCGATCGCCGGAGCGGCCATCACCGACATAGCCATCGCTACCGGCATCACAAATCGAAGTCCTCTGCGCATGTTCGGAAGACTAACCCGAGCCGGGCGAACCCGCCCGGCCTGTTATCCGGGTGTGACCTGCGCTCACGGATCGACGTAGTCGGGGTCGTACACGACGGTACGGGCGCGACCCTCCCGTTTGGCCCTGTAAAGCGCCGAATCCGCCTGACGCATCGCTGCGTCCGGATCCTCCCCCGGGCGCACGACCGTCACGCCGATGCTCAACGTCACCGTGATGCTGTGACCCTCGATCAGCATCGGCGCACCCACGCTCGCGTGCAGCATCTCGGCGACCCCCTGCGCGTCCTGCACAGTGTGGATGGCCGGAAGCACGAGGACGAATTCGTCGCCCCCGAACCGAGCGAGAATGTCGTTGGCTCGGACCTGCCTCTTGATCCGGCGTGCCACGGTGATGATGATCTCGTCGCCCACAGCATGACCGAAGGTGTCGTTGAGCGGTTTGAGACCGTCGAGGTCGATGAATAGGACGCCCACGTTCACACCTGTTCGCTGGGTACGACCCAGCACCCCAGAGACTCTGGTCACCAGTTCGCGCCGGTTCAACAGTTCCGTGAGGGAGTCGTGGGTGGCCATGAAGCGCAACTGCTCGCGGGTCTGCCGAGCCTCTGTGACATCGGCGAACTGCGACACGAACGCGGTGGCGCGGCCTTGACCGTCCCGCAATACCCCGATCGACTGCTCCACGGTGAGCCGCTCACCGTCAGAGCGCACCATCTGGTGGTCGCGGCTCAGTGAGCCCGCCTGGCCGGCCAGCACCTGGGCGCGCAGGCGGCGGTCGACGTCGTCGTCGAGCGGATCGAGAACATCGGCGATCGTATGTCCGAGCAACCACCGCTCGGGCCGGCCGAGCAGTTGGCACAGTGCCGGATTGACCTCCAGGAACTCCCTGTCGAGACCGATCACGGCCATGCCCGATGGGGCCGAGTCCATGGCCGCCCGGAACCGTTCCTCGCTGGAGCGCAGGGCTTCTCTGGCCACGTGCTCGGCCTGCACGTTGCGCAGTCGTCCGACCCGGCCCATTACCGTCCCCTCATCATTGATCAATGGTCGGGACGCCACGTCCATCCAGATGTAGGTTCCATCGGCCTTACGGCAGCGACCTTCGAAGTCCACCGGTTCGTCGTGGTCGATCCTGACTCGCGCGGAATCCGGCAGATCCTGCGACATCACATATCTGCCCATGGGTTCTCCGAGCACTTCGTCCACCGGCCAGCCCATGACGTCGGTGACCGACGGCGAGATCCACTCCAGAATCCCCGTGGGAGACGAGCGGAAGACGACATCTGAGGAGTTCTCAGCCATCATCCGGTAGTGCTCCTCGGACCGGGTCAACGCATTCTGAGCTTCGACCATGGACGTGATGTCCACGATCTGAGAGATGAAGTAGCGCACATTGCCTGTCTCGTCGCGCACGCAGGACACCGTCAAGTCGGCCCAGACGACGTCGCCGTCCGGCCGCAAGTAACGCTTGGCCAATCGGTACGTTTCGCGGTGGCCATCGGCGATCTGCTGCACCAGCTCGGCGTCCGAATCAAGGTCATCGGGGTGGGTGAGCTCTTGCCAGCTGGACTTCATCAGCAACTTCTCATCGCGCCCCAGGATCTCGCAAATCGTCGGATTCACACTCTGAAAGGAGCCGTCAGGGGCGACGATGGCCATGCCGATGCCAGCATCCATCATCGAGCGCCGGAAACGTTCCTCGGACTCAGCCAGCGCGAGTTGCGCGTCACGCTGGGCTTGAATGTCGCGCATAGCGTCGACCCCGCCGATCAGGCGACCGTCGTCGTCTACGAGCGCCCTGCCCAGCACGCTCATCCAGCGCCACTGGCCATCAGCGGTAGCCAAACGCAGTTCGATGCGCCCGAAGTACTGGCCATCAGCGATCAGCTCGCGCTGCGTCTGCCTGACCCGCTCAAGGTCCTGGGGGTGGACGAAGTCCGACATGGGTGTGCCGACGAAGACATCCGGGGTGAAACCGACAACTCTCTCGGTGGACGGGCTCGCCCACTCGATGCGACCGTCGGGGCCGGTCTGGAAGACCAACTCTGAGGCGTTCTCCGCAAGCAGCCGGTAGTGCTCGCGCGACTCGGCGATCTCCTGCGACGCCGTCACCCTCCCGGTCACGTCTCGGTAGGTGAAGTTCACACCATCATCCACCGCAACCCCGCGCACGTCGTAGATCCGCCGCGAACCGTCCGGGCCGATGACTACCTGTTCATCGAGATCAACGGATTGCCCGGTCTCCAGGACCGACTTCCCAAGTCTCAGGACCAAATCGGCCGCTTGCCCCGTCCACACCTCATGCAGTCGGTGCCCGATCAACTGCTCGGGGGTGCGGCCCAGGTACCGACAACTGGCGGAGTTGACACGGGTGTAAATGAGATCAACGACGTCTCCATGCGCGTCCCGCAGCGGCATGAACATCTCGTTGGGGTCCAGCAGCGAGTCCAGCGTGGCGCGTAACTGGGTCTCGGCCCTCGCGATGTCCCGATCTCGCTCGTAACGCTGCGTGACGTCCCACCAGGAACAGCCGAGACCGTCGCCCACTTTGCAGGCACTGATGTCGTAGTAGCGAAGATCCCCGTCGGGCGGTGTGTCGACGAACCCGAAGTCGTCGAGCTCGAGCGACTCACCGGTCTCGACCGTTTGCACGAAGTAGTCAAACAGGACTGCGTCGCCGGTGCGGCTGTGCAGCTCGAGCAGGCTGTGCCCCACGATCTCGTCGCGGGACAGGCCGTATTCCTTACGCGCAGCCTCATTGAGCGCGCGGTACCGGAAGTCCACGATCCGGCGCTGCTGGTCACGCACGCTGTCCATCAGGACGTACGGGTCGAGCAGGGACTCGATGTTCACCAGCACCGGCGCCAGGGCCTGACCCGCGATCGGGTCCGGCCTCACCGGGTCTTCGCGCATCGTCGTCCCCTTCCTCAATCCTCACCGTAGAACGCGGGTCCGACACATGGCTCGATGTTGTGCACACCCTAGTTGAGCACTTGCTCAAGTAGGGGTTACAGTAGAGGTGTTCCCACAACCAGGGAACCGCCGACCGGGGTGGGTCCGACCACCTGCGGAGTCTGCCCCCTTCGACGACCTACCTACCGGAAGGTTGTCCATTTCATGCGAACACCTCGCAACTTCATCGACACCCAGGACCTCGGGCCAGACACGATCCGCGCCCAAATGGATCTCATCGCCCTGCTCAAGCAGGCGGACAAGCAGAACGCATGCCCACGCCTGCTCGAAGGCGCGTCACTGGGAATGATCTTCGAAGAGGCCTCGACCCGCACGCGCGTATCCTTCGAGGTCGCCATGACCAAACTCGGCGGCCACGCGCTGTACCTGAAGCCCGGCGAGATCCACTTGGGCGCCAAGGAGAACATCAAGGACACCGCGCAGGTCCTGTCCCGTATGGTCGACGCCGTCGAGATCAGGGCGTTCAAGCACGAGACGGTAACCGACTTCGCCGAGCACGCCGCGGTGCCGGTGATCAACGGCCTCACCGACTACAACCACCCGACGCAAGCCGTCTGTGATGCGTTCACAATGACCGAGCACAGCGAGAAGCCGTTCTCGGAGATCACCGTGGTCTTCGTCGGCGACGCCACCAACGTCTGCACCTCCACCGCGCAGATCGTCACGATGCTCGGCGGCACGTTCATCCACGCCCGCCCCGAGCAGTACGGCATCAAGGCCCAATGGCCCACAGTGCTCGACGAGATCGCCCGCAACGAGGAGTTGTACGGCGGTCGCTACTTCGAGACCGAGAACGTCGAAGAGGCCGTCGTCAACGCCGACTTCATCTACACCGACCTGTGGTGGTGGTTCGGCCAGGAGGACGAGATCCCCGAGCGCGTCAAGGCGTTCAAGCCGCGCTACCAGGTCAACGCCCAACTCATGGCTCGCGCGCCTGAGCACGCGAAGTTCATGCACTGCCTGCCCGCCTCTCGGGGCGTGGAGGCCACCGACGAGGTGATGGACTCCCCGCAGTCGATCATTTACGACCAGAGTGAGAACCGCCTGCACACTGAAAAGGGCCTGCTCGCCTGGTACATCACCCCCAACCTCGAGCTCCCCACGACGGCGCTGCGCGCCTACCACGAGGGTCGCATCGAGTCCTTCCTTCACGACGCCGTCCAGAGGTGAGCACAATGAGCACTTCGACTGGGCAAGCCAGTCAAACCACAGCCCCCCGCGCCCTGCGCATGTTCGACATGATCCTCTTCAGCGTGTGCGCGATCCTGCTATTGAGTCAGGTCACGCTCACCGCGCAGATCGGTCCATCGGCGATCGTGTGGACCGTGCTGATGATCGTGCTGTTCTTCCTGCCGTACGGGCTCATGACCGCCGAGCTGGGGTCGACCTACCCCGACACCGGCGGCATCTACTCCTGGATCGTGCGCGCCTTCGGCAACCGCTGGGGAACACGCGTCTCCTGGTGGTACTGGCTCAACGTCGCACTGTGGGTGCCATCGGTCTACTTGATGTTCTCCGTGGTGCTCAGTCCGACATGTTCTTCCCGGACCTCGGCTTCTGGCCGCAGGTGGGCATCGCGATGGTGCTTATCGGAATCAACTGGATGGTCAACGTCCTGACTTTGGACACCGGTAAGTGGGTATCCAACCTGGGCGCCATCATCACGGTGGGAGTCATCGTGCTGATCGGCATCGCGGGAGTCGTGGCGTGGACCACCGATGGATCGGCCACCGAATGGTCAGGCACGAACATGGTGCCGACCGTTTCCTCCGTGGCGCTGGCACTGCCGATCATCATCTACAACTTCCTCGGTTTCGAACTCATGAGCAGCGCGAGCAACGAGATGCGCAACCCGCGTCGCGACGTTCCGCGGACCATCGTGATCGCCGGTGTGCTGATCGGCGCGTTCTACCTCATCTCAACCGTCGGCATGCAGGTCGTGATGCCGGCCGAGGAGATCTCCGAGACCAGTGGGCTGATGGACGTGTTGAGGGCCGTGTTCGGCTCCGGGGTGCTCATCACCATCGTCGGCATCGGCATCCTTTACGCCTTCTTCGCCGCATTGATCCCCTGGACCATCGGGGCCAACCGCGCCGCCGCCGAGGCCTCCGAGCAGGGGGACCTGCCGCCGGTCTTCAAGCGGATGAGCGCCAAGCACCGCACTCCGGTAGGCGCAGCCGGCCTGACCGCGTTGGTCAGTGCCGCGATCACGCTGATCTACGGCGTGCTGTTCTCGGTGACCAACGGTGACATCGACTCACTGTTCTGGAGTCTGTTCGCATTCAGTTCGATCGTGTTCCTGCTCCCCTACGTCGCGATGTCGCTGGCGTTCGTGAGGTTGCGCCGGATCGACGCCGACGCCCACCGTCCTTACCGCGTTCCTGGCGGCAGGACCGGTGCTTGGCTGTCAGCGGTGCTCGTACTGGTCCTGCTGGCCGCAGCGGTGTTCTTCTTCATGTGGAACCCGTGGGTGGAGTTCGACGCGACCACCACCTGGCTGATCGCCGGCGGGTTGGCAGCCACTGTCATCGCCCAGGAGATCTTCGTGGCAATGTCGCCGCGCTGGAAGGACCACGTGCACCCGGAGGCATCCGCGCAGGTCGAGCTGGACGGCACCGCACCCGACACTGCCGAGGGCATCGAGCGCAGCTACCAGCCACACGGGGGCGAGCGCTGATGACCAGGATCCTGACGAGCACCCCGAAGGCCGACGGCTTCCGGATGCCGGCCGAATGGGAACGGCAGTGCAATTGCTGGATGGTCTGGCCCGAGCGGCCCGACAACTGGCGCCTCGGTGGCAAGCCGGCTCAAGAGGCCTTCAGCAAGGTCGCGCAGGTGATCTGCGAGCACGAACCGTTGACGATGGTGGTCTCCGGGCAGCAGTACGTCAACGCCCGCGAGCACCTTCCGGCCAACATCCGGGAGGTGGAGATGACCACCGACGACTCCTGGATGCGCGACACTGGGCCGACGTTCGTCATCAACCACGCCGGTGAGTTACGCGGTGTGGATTGGAGGTTCAACGCCTGGGGCGGCCTGGAGGGGGGCTTGTACTTCCCCTGGGACCACGACGACTTGGTGGCCCGCAAGGTCCTCGAGATGGAGGGTGTGCCGATGTACCGCGCGGACTTCGTCCTCGAGGGCGGCTCGATCGACGTGGACGGTCAAGGCACGATTCTGACGACCGAGGAGTGCCTGCTCAACCACAACCGCAATCCCGAGCTGACCAAGCGGGACATCGAGTACAACCTGTGCGAGTACCTCGGCGCCGACAAGGTGATCTGGCTGCCTCGCGGTGTCTACCTCGACGAGACCGACGGGCACGTGGACAACTTCGCGCGCTTCGCCGCCCCTGGGGTCGTGATGCTCACCTGGACCGACGACGAGAACGATCCGCAGTGGGAGATCAGCAACGAGGCGCTGCGGGTGCTCCAGAGCGAGACCGATGCTCGCGGCCGGACCCTGGAGGTGGTGAAGCTACACCAGCCCGGACCCATCCACATCACCGCTGAGGAGGCGGCCGGGGTTGATCATGTCCCTGGCGTGCAGCCTCGAGTCGAAGGTGAGCGGCTGGCCGGGTCGTACGTGAACTCATTCATCGGCAATGGCGTGGTGGTTCTGCCGGTTTTCGACGATCCCCATGACGAGGACGCGATCCTGGCGTACAAGCGGCTCTTTCCAGACCGCGAGATCGCCACAGTGCCGGGACGGGAGATCCTGCTCGGTGGCGGTAACGTCCACTGCATCACCCAGCAGGAACCCAGTGGAGTGCGTGGATGACCAACCAGGTGCACATGTCGGCCGGCGACCGGCGGGAATCGCTGATCGCCGCGGCAGTGCGCGCCATCCGCAGTAACGGGATGCTCGAGTCGAGCACCCGCACGGTGGCTGCAGAGGCCGGGGTCAGCACCGGCCTCATGCACCACTACTTCACAAGTTACGACGACCTCATGGCGGCCGCCTTCGAACGGGTCGCCGCCGAGGACCTTCAGCGGGCTCGCGAGCTCGTGGGTTCGCAGAAGACTCCCGCCGAACGCCTCGATGCGATCGTTGATGAGTTCCAGCCCGCCCACGACGCCTGGCAGTTCCAGTGGTGGATGGATGCCTGGAGCAGTTCGGCGCGGCACCCCGCCGTGCGGGATATCGCGGCCCGACTCAACGCAGGCTGGCAACAACTGATCGAGGAGATTCTGCGTGACGGGGTGGCCGCTGGCGAGTTCGTATGTCCCGATCCACGTGCCTCGGCCTGGCGGCTGCTGGCCTTGCTGGACGGGTTGACGATCCAGGTGGTGGCACAGACTGCCGGACCGGGCCGGTCCGACGTCGAAGTGTGGTCGCGCCGGGCGGCCAGGGTCGAGACCGGTCGGGCTTGAACCCTGCCCAACCCGCCTGGTCGCCCCAACCCGTCCTGGTTAGAGGCCCCAACCCGTCCTGGTTAGAGGCCCCAACCCGTCCTGGTTAGAGGTTGTGCTGTTGGTTAGCGAAACAACGTGTGGATTCGCTAACCAACAGCACAACCTCTAACGCGGAGGCGGGGAGGCGGGGGAGGCGGGTGAGGCGGGCGAGGCGGGGCGAGGCGGCCGGGCGGCGGCGAGACCCGCTAACCAGGAGCCTCCTTCAGCGCCGCCTCCAGCAGATCCAGGATGGGCAACTGCCCGGCGACCAGCTTGGTCCGGGCCCGGGTCAGGTCCCACCATTGCGCTCGGTCGGTCTCCGGGAACTGCTGAACCTGTCCGGACCCGGGCGGCCATTCCAACTCGAAGAGGTTGCTGGACACGAAGTGCAAGTCAGCCTCGGTTGCCACTGCGTATGTGCGGACCCGCTTCCCGCTGGGCATGCGGATCACCCCCAGGTCCAACCACTGGCCGACGGGAGCGGGCATGCCCACTTCCTCAGCGAACTCCCGCGCCGCGACCTCCCGTGGATCCTCAACGGCGGGGTCGTACTCGCCCTTGGCCACCGACCACGCCCCGTCCTCCTTGTGAGCCCAATAGGGCCCGGCCATGTGAACGAGGAAGACCTCCGGTCCTGGACGCCAAGGCAGCAGGCCAGCACTGAACTTCGCACCCATTTCAGTCCTCGAAGAAGGTCGCTGAATACGACCTGGAACGACTCGTCAGCAGGCTGGAATCCCAATCGTGCGTACAGGCGTCTGGCCGCACTGTCCGGCTCAGCCAGGATCACCCAGGACTGCACACCACGCAGCCCCGCCCACTGTCCAGCCTCTGCGAGCAGGTGCGAGGCCAGCCCCTGGCGCCGGTGATCGAAAGCCGTAGTGACGCTTTGGTATCGGGCACGATCTTCAATCACCACAATGCCGAGGTCGGCCACCAACGAACTGTCGTGGAACGCACCGAAGTACGCCGCCTGCCCGGAGTAACTCAGCCGCGCCCGGGCACGCATCCGGCCCCGCACGTAGCGCTCGAAGTCGGCGTCCACCACACCGCCGGCGCGAACCTGCTCGCGCAGTTCGGCCTGTACGCAGGCCTCCCAGTCCGCCTCACCATCCAGGATCCTGCTCGTGTAACCGTCGACCAGGGGCATCGACTGCGGTGGCGCTGAACTGGCGAGTACCTCGTCGCGCTCGATGACGACATCGAGGGTCGCCCAGCCCGGTGCGGGAGCTTGCGCAAGGCCGATGGCCAGGTGGCGGGCATGGGGCAACGACCTGCGGAAGAGGTCGACGCAGCGCAAGGGGTCTGATGCGAGGTCACCGTCGGTCACCAAGATGAAGTTGCCCCAATGGAATCCCGGGTTGTCGGGTGTCGTCACAACGATGTGGCCGCCGTGAAGGGTCACCGCTGAGCCGCTGGCAGCCAGGACATCAAGATCCGTGCGCCAGCCCAAAGAGAGGTCCACCATTCCCCGAGCCTAAGTTGGCGCCATGAAACGTCTGGGCCTGCTGGGCGGGATGTCGTGGGAATCGTCGATCGAGTACGAACGCTGGATCAACGAGATGGTGCGAGACCGACTGGGAGGTGTCGCCTCAGCCGACTTGATCATCCGGTCCTTCAACTTCGCCGACATCGAGAAGCTACAGCAGACCCAAGCCTGGGACGAGGCCGGGGAACTTCTGGCCGATGCCGCCTGGAGCCTCCAGCAAGCGGGAGCCGATGCCTTGATCCTGTGCACCAACACGATGCACACGGTCGCCGACCGAATCGAAGTGGCGGTCGACATCCCGTTACTGCACATCGCGGACGCAACGACCGCTGCGGTGCACCGCGAGGGTCTGCGACGGGTCGGGGTGCTGGGGACCCGGTACACGATGGAACAGGACTTCTATGCCGGACGCCTGGCCGCAGGCGGCCTCGACGTGATCGTGCCCGACGAGCCGGACCGCACCAAGATCCACGAGGTCATCTACCAGCAGTTGGTTCGCGGCATCATCGACCCCGTGTCGAAGAAGGCGTACCTGGGCGCGATCGACCGATTGGTCGAACGGGGCGCGCAAGGGATCATCGCGGCGTGCACTGAGATCGAACTGCTCGTTGGCCCCGAAGACCTCCCGGTACCCTTCTTCCCCACAGCCAAGCTGCACGCACAGGCCGCCGCGCAATTCGCGCTAAGCCCTGACGAGTAGTTGCGCGTCGACCGCATCGGCAGCAGCCGAGGCCCCGCCCGCCTTGCGATACCCCCGCGCTACCGCCGCGGCTCCGGGCTGACACGCGCGGGCACTGTCGAAAGCAGCACGAATCCGCTGAGGGCTAAGACGTCGGGCCGGCAGCCGGACTCCCGCGCCGGCAACCTCCACACGCCGGGCGACCTCGGCCTGATCCCTGCCGAAGGGAACAGCCACAACCGGCACCCCGCGGGCCAACGCTTTCTGTGTCGCTCCCATCCCGGCGTGCGTGATGGCACACACCGCCCGGTCGAGCAGCAGACCATGTGGCGCGAAGGGCACGACGTGAGCATTGCGCGGGACGTCGAAGGCTGAAGGGTCCCCGGAGGGCACGGTCGCAACGACATGCACCGGGCGTCCGGCGAACGCCTTGAGCGCGGCCGTCACCAGCTTGCCGTCGTCCTGAAACTCCGAGGACGTCGTCACCAGCACGATCGGCTCCTGTATCGCGTCAAGCCAATCGGGTGTCGGGGCGGGTGGCTCCCATTCGCAGGGGCCGACCATGACCACGTTGTCGGGCCAATCCCGTGGGTACTCGAAGGGCTCAGAGGTGAGGTACAGCAGCAGAGGAGGGCGACGGAACTGGTCATCGAGGTGGGCCAGATGTGCCAGGCCGATCTGAGCACGGACCTCGTTGATACCCGGCAGCATCTTGCGCTCCAAGGTGCCGTTCACAAGCGGGCGCAGCGCGACGTCGCGCAGTCGGCCTGCAAAGTTGTGAGCCGGCGTTAGCCCTGGGCCGTAAGGGGGCACGTCGGGCGATCGAAGGGCCAAGGGATACGGGCAGAAGGCCGACCATCTGCCACCCCACTGCTCCGCAGCAGCCAGCGCACCCCACGAGTTGATGTCCACGATCACGGCGTCCGCGCTCACCTGGGCGATCGCGTGTTGGAGGTCCGGTGCGTCGTAGCGGGCCCTTGCGACGAAGGTGCTGACCGCAGCCATGAGCGCCTTCTGTGGTGTGCGCTGGTTCCAGTCGACCAGTTCGATCGCCTCGACCTCGGGTGAGACGGGCTGCGCGTCAAGGCCGAGCTCGCGCAGCGCAGCAACCTGCGAGGCCAGAGTGCGCACGTGGACTTCGTGACCCCTCTCTCGCAACTGGAGAAGGATGGCCATCAGCGGATACAGATGGCCCTTCGCGGGCGACGTGTAAGCCAGGATTCGTGCCATCAGGACTCCTCAGTGATTGCGGTGAGCATTTCAACGAGTGCGACTTGGGTCTGTGGCCGCGACAGGCGCGAGTCGATCCGCAGCAGTTTCCAGGTGTAGACATCACACATCGCGACGTACTGGGCCAGACGCAGGCGGCGGGCCTGAACATCCAGGCCTTCGAGGAAGGGCGCGAACACGCGCTCACACCAGGCCCAGTGGACTTCACGTCCCTGTTCCACAATGGGGGTCAGCGCCGCCATTGAAGACTCCGCCGCCAGAAGTCCCAGGACCCTGCGGCCGTACTGCTCGTAGTGGTCCATGAGCACGGAAACCGCACCCGTGATGTCGCCGGCGACCGCTTGATCGCGCTGGTTGCCGACCTGATCGGAAGCCCATTGGCTGGAAGCGGCAAAGAGTTGTTCCTTCGTGCCGAACCGGCGGATGACGGTGCGGACCGAGACCGCCGAACGCTCAGCCACCTCCTCGAGGCTGATGTCGGTGGAGAGCCTCTCCCAGAACAGTTCGGTCGCGGCCTCGAGGATCCGCTCGCCGGTGCGCTCGGCAGCTTCGGCCCTCGCCGTCATCCGGTAGGGACGGACCGTCGCGCTTTTCATGTCAATTACAGTGACATGAAATTTGGGCCGGTGTCATCCTCCGTTCGGAGGAGTCCTGCTTCAGCCCCCGCCCTCGAGGCGCAACGTGATCAGCAGGTCGTCAACCATCGCGCCGGTCGCCTCCAGGAGCTCCTCGGCAGTGCTGCGGCCGAGCAGGTCGACATGATCCAGCGGGCCAAGCGGCGCGACACCGGCCAGTTGCCAACAACGACCGATCGGATCCTCCGAGAGCTCCTCCAGCGCGCCTCCCACCAGTGTCAGCGCCGCGCGCACTTTCTCCTCCACGCTGATCCGTAGTGGCAGCCACGCATCGTCCCATTCCAAGGTGGGCAGTAGTTCCAGATCGGCCCGGGGGTAGGGCTGCTCCCCCAACCACTCCCGCACGCGGAACCGCTGGCCGCCCACAGCGATCAGACTCATGAACCCCTCGTGTGCCTCCACCTGCAGAACCCGCGCGAGTGCCCCCACTTCGAACCGATGGTCTCCGCCGCCCACCTCGTGACCGCGCTCGATGAGCACAACACCGAATTCCGGAGAGTCCTCCTCCAACAGATCGCCGAGCATGCGCAGGTAGCGCGGCTCGAACAGCCGCAGGGCCAAGGGCATATGGGGGAACAAGACCGATCCCAGGGGAAACATCGGGCAACTGTTCACACCCCCAGACAAGCACCCGGTGCGATTGCCAGCAACAGGGCCGTTGGCCCGCCGCCCCGTCGCTGTGCGTAGGCGGATCGGCCGCGTTGGCGCCCCGGGATCGGCCAGCGAGAGTCACACCGGTACTGCGGGTAATTTCAGCAGAAACGAGGGGAGGTCATTCTTGGCAACCGATACCCGCACACGCCCATCCTTATGGAGGCCAAGCCTGTTCTCCCTGACCTGGCAGGGCTGTACGTGGCTGGGCTGGGCCGTTGTGCTCGTGTGTTTGTCGCAGTTGAACCCTGCGGCCCTGAAGGCCATGGGAATGCCGCTGCTCATGATCGCGGCGGTCATCGTCCTGAGCGAGTTGCGCCCGATTGTGATGACCCGCTTGGTCGGCAACCCAGTGTCGATCTCACTGGCGTTCGTGTTCGCTGCTATGTACCTGTGGGGGCTCTATCCGGCAGTCGCTCTGCACGCGGGCGCGGTCTTGCTGTCCGAACTGCTGCAGCGCAAGCCGCTCTGGAAGATTCTTTTCAACGTGGGGCAAGACGTGTGCAGCCTCACCGCCGCGTGGTTGGTCATGGTTGCCGCAGGCGTGACCCCCTCACCCCTCGCCGAAAACTCAAGCCTGTCCGGGACCGATCTCTGGTGGATCGGGTCGTCCTGGATCGTCTACCACTTGGTCAACCTGGCACTGGTCTCCGGACTTGCCCAGTACTACGACCAGACCTGGTGGGAGGCATTCTCCGATGAGTTCTGGTTTTACACCGTCTCAGTGCTGGCTGTGCTGGCCCTGTCCCCCCTGATCGCGATCGTGGCGGTTGCACACGCCTACTCGTGGACCCTGCTGCCCTTGCTGCTGCTGCCACTGCTTGCCGTGCAGAAGGCCGCCCAGATGTCGCGTGAACAGGAGTACCAGGCCCTGCACGACCCACTGACCGGCTTACCCAACCGGCTACTGCTCAGCGACCGCATCGAGCAAGCCCTTGCCCGATCGGACCGGGCAGGCGGCGGCGTCGTGGTCATGTTCTTGGACCTAGATCTCTTCAAAGTGGTCAATGACAGCCTCGGACATCATGCAGGCGATGCTCTGCTCGTCGAGGTAGCCACCCGACTACAGGCGGCGGTGCGATCGGGCGACACTCTGGCGCGGTTCGGTGGAGACGAATTTGTCGTCGTTTGTGAAGGCGTGGATGGCGACGAGGTCGGCGCGCTCACCTCCCGGATCACGAACGCACTTCATCACCCCTTCACCTCGCACCAGCGGCACGTGACGGTCACCGCGAGCATCGGAGTGGCTCTCGCGGACGACCTGTCTGAGCCACACACGTTGCTGCGCGACGCCGACGCCGCCATGTACAGAGCCAAAGCGCGTGGCCGCAATCAGGTCGTGCTGTTTCACGAGGACATGCACAAGGAAGCTGACGACAGACTGCAGGATGCGGTGGGTCTGCGCCGAGCACTGGATGACCAAGAGTTCCGAGTCGTCTACCAACCGATCGTGGACGTGACCACCGGTGGGCCGGTGGGCATGGAGGCGCTCATCCGGTGGGACGATCCGCACCGGGGACAGCAGGAACCGGGCATGTTCATCGCCGCTGCCGAAGAGACCGGCCTCATCGTGCCCATGGGTTATTGGGTGCTGGACACCGCCCTGGCACAGATGCAGGCCTGGCGCCAGGAACTGCCCGAGGCGCGCGATCTGTATGTGGCGGTGAACATCTCCGCTCGGCAGCTGCTGGCCCGCGGCCTGGTGGAACGGGTCAAGCATTCACTGGAGAGCACCGGGATCCCTGCCTCAGCTGTCCAGCTTGAGATCACCGAATCGGCGGTCATGAACGACCTCGAACCGATCGTCGACACCCTCACGGCGTTGCGGGCGCTGGGACTGAGCCTGGCCGTGGATGATTTCGGCACCGGCTACTCGTCGCTGTCCTATCTCAAACGACTGCCGGTGACGACGGTCAAGATCGACCGGTCTTTCGTCAGCGAACTCGCAGGCCGCGACGGCGCTTCGGATCGCCCGATCGTCGATGCGATCCTCAAACTCGCCGAGGCCTTGCGCCTGGACGTCATCGCGGAAGGGGTCGAGGACGAACGCCAACTCCGTGAGTTGACCAAGCTCGGGGGCCGCGTGGCACAGGGGTTCTACTGGGCCAGGCCCATGCCCCCGTCAGAGATCCGCGACTGGATCGGGGCACACCAGCCCGTCCAGTGATTCGGCTCACCAGGTGTCGATCACCCGGCCGCTGGGCCGTGTTGGCGCCACCGCCAGCAGCGACGAGATCACTGCTCGGGTTTGGGCCGGGTCGATCACGTCGTCGATCTCAAAAACCCGCGCGACGTTGAACCCGGTGACGTGCTCACGGTAGGCCTGTGTCGCCTCGGCGAGGCGCTGCGAGCGCTCCTGCGGATCGGCGATGGCATCCAGTTGCTTGCCCATGGCCAGTCGCACAGCCCCTTCCAAGCCCATCGGCCCCATGTGCGCCGAGGGCCAGGCGAGCGTCATCAAGGGCTCCTTGGTGCTGCCGCCCAACATGGCCTGAGCGCCCAAACCGTAGCCACGCCTGAGCACGACCCCGACCAAGGGGACCGACATACGGGCCGTGGCCACCAGCAGGCGCGAAGCATGGCGCAGGATCGCGGTCCTCTCCGCCTCGGGCCCGGCCATGATGCCCGGGGTGTCGACCAACGACACCAGCGGGATGCCGAACGCATCGCACAGTTGCACGAAACGTGCTGCCTTGTCTGCGGCATCCGCGGTGATCGCCCCGGCCATGTGCAGCGTCTGATTCGCCAGGAATCCCACCGGCCGCCCGTCGAGACGACCGAGGGCAGTCACCATCTCGGGTGCGTACCCCTCACGTAGGTGCACGACTGAATCGAAGTCAGCCAGGGTCTCGATGACGGGTCGCACGTCGTAGGCACTGCGCTCGCGTTCAGGCAGGATCGCACGCAGATCCGCCTGGTCGGGCGCGCCACCGGCAGCAGCCGGACCAGCGAACAGCCCCAGCAGTTTCTTGACCGTGCGGACGGCCTGAGCCTCATCGTCCACGAGAATGTCGATGACCCCGTTGCCGGCCATCACATCCGCAGGCCCGATCTCCTCCGCCCGGTACTCCCCCAGCCCCGCCCCGGCGATCATGGCCGGGCCCGCGACGCCCATCGTCGAATCACGGGTTGCCACAAGGATGTCCGAGCTCCCCGCGATCACGGCGTTGCCGGCGAAGCAGCGGCCCGCCACCACCGCGATTCGGGGCACCACCCCGGACAACCCGGCCCAGAGGGTGAACGTGCGCACGTCCAAGGCGGACACGACCGGGTAGTCGGTATCCGTGGGCCGACCGCCGCCACCCTCGGCGAAGACGACGGCGGGCAAGTTTCAGGCTCTGCACCAGCCCGAGTAGCCGGTCGGACTTGTGATGACCCCGGATGCCCTGGGTGCCGGCCATGACCAGGTAGTCGTAGGAGAGCACTGCGCAACCCCGACCATCTACCTTGGCCGATCCCCGCGATCAAACCGTCGGCAGGGCTCTTGGCCATCAGCTCCTGCGGGCTTAGCCGTTGCTCCTGCGCCGCAGTGGCCAGGCCCCCGTACTCCACCCAGGATCCCGGATCCAGCAGGTCGTCGAGGTTCTCCCGGGCGGTTCGGCCACCACCGGCATGACGAGCCGCCACCTTCTCCGGACGGGCTCCATCCTGGGTCCAGGCGCGGCGCTGCTGCAATTCCTCCTGAGGATCGGTCATGGCTGCCAACCGTAGTTCAGCGCACAGCCTGGCGCGCCACGAAGTCAGACATCCCAGGGACCGTGAACGCGACCTCACCCCGATCGGGGGTGTAGACCAACCCCTTGCTGATCAGCTGGTTGCGGGCCGGGGACAACTGCGACACCTTCGCCCGGCCCATGGCAACAGCCAATTCGGACATGCCAACCGGACCATCCGTAGCCAGGTCGGCCATGGCCTGCATGAACCGCTGCTCAGCGCGGGTCGCCCGTTGCCACCGCGTGGCGTACAGGCCGACATCGAGCTCCTGTCTGGCACGGTGCGCCGCCATTTCGGCGTCGGACAGCGCAATCCGGGAACCTGCCGCAACATCCCAGGCATGAGCCGCGAACACCTGCACGAAGTAGGGATACCCGCGGCTGAACTCCACAGCCTCGGCCATCGCCGCACCGTCCCAGGCCACCCCCAAAGCGGCGGCTGGTCGCTCCAGCGCCAACCGGATCGCCGGCTCGTCCAGGCGGTCGATATGCCGGTAGTCGAATAGCCGTTCGGCGTACGAGGTGGCCTCGGCCACGATCCGGCGCAGGGAGGGAAGTCCAGCGCCCACGAACAGGAAAGGCCGAGGCTCGACGCCCTGCCCGAGGCGGTGCACGGTCGTGTTCAGGGCCCGCAGGACCTGGTCATCGGCCTCCTGCATCTCGTCGATGGTCAGTAGAACGCCCGTGCCGTGGTGGCCTGCCAACGTGGCAAGCTCGGTAAGCATCTCCGGCATGTCACGCTCGAGATCCCCACTGTCGGCATACCCACGGGCAGGCTCGATGTCCAGACCGAAGGAGTAGGAACCCGTTCCAGGGTCGGCCTTGATGCTGAAGGCTTTGAACACACGTCGCGCCCAGGAAAGGGCCTCTGCCGACCAGGCCCCGCCCGCCTCCCGCAGGCTGTTGAAGATGGCCCGGGTAAGAGCGGGCACCAGTGACTCACCGGCTTGGGCCTCGACATCGATGGTGATCCACCGCCGTTCACCCGCTGTTCGGCTGAACTCGTTTAGCAACACGGTCTTGCCCACACCACGCAAGCCGTAGAGGACCATGCTGCGCGCCGGCAATCGGATCTGCGACCGCTGGATGGCGACGTCGAAAGCCGCCAGCAAGACTTCGCGCCCGACCAGTTCGTAGGGTCGCGTGCCCGCGCCGGGAGCATACGGATTTGTGATGGGGTCCACGACCGGCAGTGTATGAACAGCCTGTGACAAATCCGCACGTAACGCGGAAGGGCCCCGCGGCGTTCATTCACGCTGCGGGGCCCTTCCTGCTTGGATCGCTATTGGACGTTGATCTTCAACCACTTGGTCTCGATGGCACCGAGGTTCTGCTCGACGACGACCTTCACCTTGCGCGCGCCGACAGCGTTCAGCACCACGTGCATGCTGCAGTCACCTGAGGCCGACACCTTCCGGTGGGCGTTGACCGAGGCGCCCTTCTCCAGCAGGGACGCCTTCGCGCCAGTCCAGTTGTTGGACTTCGTCAATTGGCACTTGATGAGGAAGGTCTCCCCTGCCATGACCGTCTTCGGTGCCTTGACCTTCGTGAAGTCCGGGTCGCTCGCAGCGTTCGCCGCGCCGGCACCAGCCATGAGTGTTCCAGCGGTGACGGCCACTGCCGCGCTTGTCGCCATCAGCCTGCGGGTGTTGATCATTGGTTCTCCATTCCTCCCAGAAAGGGGCTATTCCCCTTCCACGAGGCTAGGAACACAGGCAGTGCTCACACCTGTTGATTGCGCTGCGACACGCAGTGTCACTTTCTGTAGCCGGCCCTGCCGGAGCTCCAGACCCACGGACGCTGGTTGCTCAGGGCAAGGGTTAGGTTCGAACCAGCCAAATCTGGGAGACGAATGTGACCGATGCTGCGGACCTCACGCTGACTGAGCAGATCTCGCTGCTGTCCGGCAGCGATTTCTGGCACACCCAGCCTCTTCTGCGCAGGGGGGTGCCCGCAATCCTGCTCAGCGACGGCCCGCACGGGCTGCGCGTCCAGGCCACCGACAGCGATCACTTGGGTATCGGAGCGAGTCGGCCCGCCACCTGCTTCCCGACGGCTGTCACCCTGGCCAGCACGTGGAACGAAGAACTGGCGCTGCAGGTGGGTGCGGCAGTGGCGGCCGAAGCGGTCACCCAAGGCGTCTCGGTCGTTCTCGGACCCGGGTTGAACATCAAGCGGCATCCGTTGTGCGGCCGGAACTTCGAGTACTTCTCGGAGGACCCGCTGGTCAGCGGACGGATGGCGGCAGCCATGGTCCGCGGCATTCAGAGCCGCGGTGTTGCAGCCTGCCTGAAGCACTATGCGGTCAACAACCAGGAGTCCCACCGTTTCGTTGTCGACGCGGTGGTCGATGAACGGACCTTGCGCGAGCTCTACCTCGCCGGATTCGAGTACGCCGTCGAGCATGCGAACCCACGCACGGTGATGGCCAGCTACAACCTCGTCAACGGCACGTACGCGACCGACCACCACCGCTTGCTCACCGAGATCCTGCGCGACGAGTGGGGTTTCGACGGGGTCGTGATGAGCGATTGGGGTGCGACCAACGACCGGGTCGTCGGACTGCAGGCTGGCATGGACTTGGAGATGCCCGGAAGCGGGGGTATCTCGGATGCCGACGTGATGAGCGCACTGCAGGAAGGCCGCCTGGCCACGGCCGATCTGACCCGCAGTGCTCAGCGAGTGCTGGACCTCGTTGCCGCCAGCGCCGTGCGTCCAGAACCCGCCGATCTCGAAGCGCATGACGCTCTTGCTCGTCTCGCTGGCGCCGAGGGGACGGTCTTGCTGCGCAACGACGGACTGCTTCCCCTGACCGGTGACGAGTCCGTGGCCCTGATCGGTGCGTTCGCGCAGTCGCCGCGGTACCAGGGTGCGGGTAGTTCACAGGTCAACGCCCTGAAGGTCACGACCGCGTGGGACGCAGCTTTGGACCGAGGGCTGGACGTGCGCTACGCGGCCGGTTACGACCCGAGCTCGTCCGAACGCGACCAGAGCCTGATCGAGGAGGCCGTGGAGGTCGCTCGGGCAGCCGACGTGGTGGTTTTGATGGTCGGCCTGCCCGGTGTGTACGAAAGCGAAGGCTTCGACCGCGACGATCTGCGGCTTCCCCGCCAACACGACAACCTCATTGCGGCTGTGTGCGCAGCCAACCCCCGCACAATTGTGGCGTTGTCCAATGGGGCACCCGTGGCCATGCCTTGGATCGATCAGCCCGCGGCAATCCTGGAGGCCTACCTCGGAGGACAGGCCAGCGGCGCTGCACTGTTGGACGTCGTGTTCGGAGACGCCGAGCCGGGCGGGCGACTGGCCGAGACCTTCCCGATGTTCCAGACCGATCTGGCCGCGGACCCCTACTTCCCTGGCGAGCCGCGGCAGGTCGAGTACCGCGAGGGTCTGGCAGTCGGCTACCGGCACACCACCACGGCCGGGATCGAGCCGCTGTTCGCGTTCGGGTACGGCCTGAGCTACACCGAGTTCGAGTACAGCCGCACCCGTGTCAGCAAGCGTCGGATCGGTGAAGGCCAGTCGGTCAAGGTCTCGGTCCAGGTCACGAACGTCGGCGATCGCGCAGGATCGGACGTCGTGCAGGTCTACCTGCACGACCGGACCGGGGTAGTCGCTCGCCCGCGACGTGAGTTGCGGGGCTTCTCCAAGGTGTGGCTGGAGCCGAGTGAAACGACCACGGTCAGCATCGAACTCGGTCCGCGGGCGTTCGCCTTCTACGACGTGGAAGGTGCGAACTGGAGCGTTCCGGCCGGGGAGTTCGACATTGAGGTCGGCCGTTCATCCGAGGACATCGTGGGCACGACCACAGTGATCCTCATCGATGGTGTGAGCGATGCGCCCGAGCCGGCCGACACCGATTTGGTCGCTGCTTCCGATGCGGCGTTTGCAGCACGTCTGGGCCGGGAGATTCCAACTCCGGTCCCGGTCGAACCGTTCACCCGGGTCAGCACGGTTGGGGAGATCCAGGGGCAGCGGTTCGGCAGGGCGATCAAGGCCGCCATGCAGCGGTTCGGAGGGATCGAGACCGACCCCGACGATCCGGCCGTGGCGCGGATGTACGAGCGGTCGCTGAACGAAATGCCACTGCGCGCGGCGGCTCTGTTCTCCCAGGGGAAGATCAACTGGACGACGTTGGATACCGTGGTGGACCTGCTCAACCGCAAGCCCGTCACCGCCGGCGTCCGGGTGGGCGCGTCGGTGTTCGGCTCGGTTCGACGGGCTCTGCCCTGGGGGTAGGCGCTCGGTGGTGCCCACGCCAGACACCTGCGGTTGTCGCGAAGTTTCGCCGACCCCTTGAACCCGCGTTGGCGTGTCCCGGTAACTTCGCGACAACCGCGAGGTCTGTGGCTTTGTGGAGGTGCCGGGAGCCGTCGCCGACCTCCGGCCGGCTCCTCCCGATTCCCGACAGCGCAAACCCGAACAAAGAGAAAAACCCCCAGAAGCATTGGGGGTCTTTCTCTTTGTGGAGGTGCCGGGAGCCGTCGCCGACCTCCGGCCGGCTCCTCCCGATTCCCGACAGCGCAAACCCGAACAAAGAGAAAGACCCCCAGAAGCATTGGGGGTCTTTCTCTTTGTGGAGGTGCCGGGAATCGAACCCGGGTCCAACGGTGCAAATCGGAGCATTCTCCGGGCGCAGTCGCTTTGTGGTGCATTCAGCCTGGCGGGTTCGTGCGACCCATCCGCCAACACGGCCTACGTCACTGTTGGAGTCCCTCACGCCCCCGCGACCGGGGCGCTCAGCAAGCCTTCTGAATGACGCCGGGGACTACGGGGAAGGCACCCGTAGGCCGACGGACTCACGCTCGCTTAGGCAGCGAGGGCGAAGTCAGCGCGATTAGTATCGGCACTTGTGTTTTTGACGGATCGTTAATGAGATAACCGTCGTCCTCAGCCCGCTTCTCTCGTCGAAGCATCCGCTGTCGAAACCGTTCACCCCCTGTTGAGTTGTACTTGCACAGTACCGATGCCCTTCGACACCGGTCTACTGGGAAAACGCCACGCGGCATCCGGGTATTCCGGCCAGACTGGGGAAATGGCCGTTGACGTGGATGTGATCGTGGTCGGGGCGGGCTTGTCCGGGATCGATGCCGGCTATCGGCTGCAGACCCTTTGCCCCGAGCGCAGCTACACGATCCTGGAGGCTCGCGACGCCATCGGCGGAACCTGGGACCTCTTCCGCTACCCGGGGATCCGGTCGGATTCGGACCTGTTCACGTTCGGCTTCCAGTTCAACCCGTGGCGCGAGCCCCTGGCGCTGGCCGACGGCGCGTCCATCAAGGCCTACATAGAGCAGACCGCCGCCGAGTTCGGGATCGATCGCCACATCCAGTTCAACTCCAAGATGGTCGCAGCCGACTTCGACACCGACCGCGCTGTGTGGACGGTGACGATCGCCGACGGCCGCCAGCTCACCGCGCGCTTCCTATACGCCTGTTCGGGCTACTACAGCTACGAACGGGCTTACCTGCCTGACTTTCCCGGGATCGAGGACTTCCAGGGCCCGGTGGTCCATCCACAGTTCTGGCCCGAGGACCTCGACTACAAGGGCAAGCGCGTGGTCGTCATCGGATCGGGTGCGACCGCTGTGACGCTGATCCCGGCGATGGCCCCGGACGTCGAGCACATCACCATGCTGCAGCGCTCCCCCACCTGGATCAGTCCATTACCCGCCGATGACACGCTTGCCGACGTGGCACGTCGGTACCTGCCGGCGCGGGCCGCCCACAGGTTGATCCGCGCCAAGAACATCACCTTGAGCACAGCCTTCTACCAGTTCTCGCGGCGCTACCCGGACCGTGCGGGCAAGTTCCTGCGCGGGCTGGCGGTCAAGGCCCTGGATGATCAAAGCCTCGTGGACGAGCACTTCACGCCTCGCTACAACGTGTGGGACCAGAGGGTTTGTGTGGCGCCCAACGGCGATCTGTTCGAGGTGATCAAGTCGGGCAAGGCCGATGTGGTCACCGATCAGATCGACACTTTCGTCGCAACCGGCGTCCGGCTTGCATCGGGGCGGGTGCTCGAAGCGGACATCGTCGTCACCGCCACCGGCCTGGTCCTGCAACCCAACGGCGGTATCGCACCCACCGTCGACGGCCAACCTGTCGACATCAACGAGCAGTACGTCCTGCTGGGGGCGATGCTCACGGGGCTGCCGAATTTCGCCATCGCGGTGGGCTACACGAACGCGTCCTGGACACTGCGCGCGGATCTGACCTCGCGACTGGTGTGCAAAGTCCTCAATTGGATGAGCCGCGAAGGTTTCGACACGATCGTGCCCGAACCCCACAAGGAACTCGACGCGAGGCCCCTGTTGGATCTGCAGGCCGGTTACATCCAACGTGCGGCCGACCAGTTGCCACGACAGGGCGCGCGGGCGCCGTGGCGGATGCGCCAGAACTACGTCCTGGACGCGACGACCACCATGCGCACCAGTCTCGGCAAGTACCTGAAGGGGTCGAAAGCGCGAGTATCCACAACCGTGTGAAGTGCTGGCGGTTTTGTCATACCCCTGTTCGATGATTTGCCTATGAGGGATTTCGGAACCGCGCCACCCGGACCGGTGGCAGACCTCGGCGATCTACTCGCCGAACTGGGGGAACTGGCCGACCTGGACCTGGCCGATGCCCTGGAAGATGCCGAATGTCTGCTTCGCCACGCACACGCAGTGCGCGCGGCCGTGGTGATGTCGGTCCAGGACCGGGTGGAGGCAATGGGATTCCGACTGTCCGGGGCAACGCAGACTGTCGCCGCGATCACTGTGACTTCCAGCCGGTCTGCGAGTCTGCTGATGGACGCCAGTACGTCGGTGTGCACGAGGCCGAAGGTCTGGACGGCGCTGGCCAACGGCCGGATCGACGCCACTCGGGCCCGGCTGATATCCGAAGCACTCGAGGCCGTGCCGGACCCTGATCGGGAGGAGATGGAGGCCCGGGCGATCGAGTACGCGACTGAGCACACCGCGTACCAGACGCGACGGCACCTGACGAGGCTCTTGGTCGACTATCGGCCCGACCTGGCCATCGAGGAGCAGGAGAAGCAGAAGGCCAAGGCCTGGGACAAGCGGTACCTGGCCATCGAACCTCGCGAACACGGGATGGCCGATCTGCACGGTTACCTGCCTTCGGGAACTGCCCACATCCTGCTGACCGCGTTGGACGATCTGGCCCGGACGTACGCCGACGAGCGAACGTTGGACCAGAAGCGGGTGGATGCACTGGCAGAGATCCTGGCCAGAAACACCCGGCTGCTCGTCAATGTCGACGTGGTCATCTCCGCCGAGACACTGGCCGCTCTTCAGGAGAGCGGCGCGAGCGTGGAGGGCTTCGGGGCGGTCGACGGCGAATACGCCCGCGCCCTGGCCCTGAGCCGGGATGCACGCTGGCGACGCCTGATCACCGATCCGGTCACTGGGACTCTGACGGAGATGTCGACGAAGAGCTACCGGATCCCCGATGCGATGAAGCGCGCGGTCCGTGCTCGCGATCGTCGGTGCCGCTTTCCTGGATGCAGCACGAGTGCAAAACACACCGACACCGACCACGTCACCGCCTGGCCGGTTGGAGGCACGCAACCCTCGAACCTGGCACCGGGTTGTCGCGGGCACCACCGGGTGAAGACCCACTCGGGATGGATGTGCCGGAACAACACTGACGGATCGATGACCTGGACCAGCCCGCTCGGAACCGAGCACACGACCTACCCGTGGAACTACAACGACCCGGAGTACTGAGCCGAGCCGAACAGGCGAGCCGGCGCGCCCCACAGCACCTCGGGCATGTCGAGGCCGGCATCAAGCAGCACCTGGACCTGGTGGGCGAACGGATAGGGGATGTTCGGGAAGTCGGATCCAAACAGGACCTTGCCCTGTGAGCAGAGGTCACGCAGGACTGGAAGCAGGCCAGGCGGGAACGCCGCCATGCCCTGCATGAAGTCGGTCAGACCCATGGTGGTGTCCAGCCAGGTTCTCGGCCGCCGCCGCGCCATGCCCAGAAACGCCTCGAACTCCCCAGCCCCGAGATGGGCGATGATCACGTTGAGTCCGGGATGCCGGGTTAGGACCTCGCCGATCGGACCGGGGCCGGTGAACCTGCCGGGTAGCGGGGCTGATCCGCAGTGGACCAGCACCGGCACACCGGCGTCGGCGATGAGGCCCCACACCTCTTCCAGCAGCGGGTCGCGCGGGTCGAAGTCGCCCACTTGCAGATGAAGTTTGAACAGCTGCGCGCCCCGTTCCAGGCTTGCAGCGACGTAATGCGCGGCAGTCGGATTCGGGATAGAACGTCGCAGTCGGCACACAGCCCGGCACTTGCGCTGCGAAGTCCAACGCCCACCGCGAGAGCCAGGCAGCCATGTCCGGCTTGTGTGCGTAGACCAGGGCGGTGAACCGCAGCACACCCATGCGCCGCAGGTGTGCGATGCGCTCGTCGTCGCTCCAGCGGTACTCGATCGGCCACTCCACGCCGTAGTTGCGGGGCGCCTCGTCGAAATAACTCCATACGGCGCTCATCACCGCCGCGGGCAAGAAGTGGGTGTGGACGTCGATGACGCCCGGGATCCCGAGCTCCTGCCACAGGGCGGGAAGGTCGTCGTCAGTGAGCACTGCGCCGGGCCGCAGCCACCGCTCGCTCAGCGTCACGCTTTGCCTCACGCGCGGCGATGTCCTGGCGTTTGTCGTGGCTCTTCTTGCCCCGGCCCAGACCGATCTCCACTTTGGCCTTGCCGTCCTTGAAGTACAGCTTCATGGGTACGAGGGTCAGACCGCTCTGCTTGGTCTTGCCGATCAGGCGGTTGATCTCGTGGGCGTGCAGGAGCAACTTGCGCGGTCGGCGGGGTTCATGGTTGGTCCACGTCCCTTGGTCGTACTCAGGGATGTGCACACCCATCAGCCAGACCTCGCCGTCGCGCACCTCGGCGTAACCGTCGACCAGGGACGCCCGGCCCGCACGCAGGGACTTCACCTCGGTGCCCTGCAGGACCAGCCCGGCCTCCCAGGTGTCCTCGATCGCATAGTCGTGGCGGGCGCGGCGGTTCATCGCGATGACCTTCTCGCCGGTTTCCTTCACCACATCAGCACCGTACGGGAACCTTGGCCCCGCCGTACCAGCCCATCGGGTCATAGGGGGTGCCATTGACGTGCACTTCGTAGTGCAGGTGTGGGCCAGTGACCCATCCGGTGGCACCGACCCGTCCGATCAGTTGGCCCTGCTTGACCTTCTGGCCGGCCGAGACCAGCGCCGCGGACTGGTGTGCGTACATCGTGGAAATCCCGGAGCCGTGCTGGACCAGAGTGTGCAATCCATAAGGTCCGCCGTTCTCGACCGAGACGACCACACCGTCCGCTGCAGAGTAGATAGGGGCGCCCTGCCCGGCACCGATGTCCGTACCGGTGTGGCATGACCGATAGCCGTAGACGGGGTGGATTCGCGGGCCCACGTTCTGCACGACTGACGCGCCCGGAGTCGGCCAGGCCAGGCCGCCAGCACCGATGTTGATCGGTACGCCCGCTTGTCCCTGCGATGCTTTCGCCGCAGCCGCCCGGGCGATCGCTGCGATTCTGGCCTGCTCCGCCTTGTACTGCCGGTATTGCTTCTTGACGGCGTCGCGCCTCTGCTTGGCATCGCGCAACGCAGATGCTCTAGACGCCACCAACTCGTCGATCTTGGCCTTCGCCGCGTCCGCCTTCGCCTTCGCCTGGGCGGCCTCATCCACGAGCGCCTGCGCTTCGCCCTGGGCCTGCTCCGCCTCCTGCTCCAGCGTCTTCAAGCTGGCAAGGCGCAGGTTCAGCTGGGCTTTGGCCGCGTCGAGGTCAGACAGCGTGTTGTTGTTGCCCTGGGCGATCGAACGCAGCGTCTCCATGCGGGAGGCGAAGTCGCCCGGGTCACTCGAGTCGAGCAGGATCTCGACCTCGGACATGGCCCCACCCTGGGTGTAGACCTGTCGGGCCATCAGGCCGATCCGCTGCTCGAGGAACGCGATCTGCTGCTCGGTCTCCGCGATCTCCTGCTTGGCCTGCGCGACCTTCGCGATCGCCACGGCAACCTTGCGATCGGCAGCGGCCTTGCGCTCTTGGGCCGCGGTCAACTCGGCCTGTGCCCCGGCCAACTCTTTGCGCGCTGCTGGCAACTGCTCCTGTGCGACATCGAGTTTGTCGATCGCCGCTGCGACCTTCTTGTCCGCCGAGGCCAGATCATCGAGTGCTTCTTCGACCTGCTGATTGATGTCCTCCGCCTGCACCGGCAGGACCACCGAACCCACTCCCAGCCCAATCACCATCGACGCGGCCACGAGTCGTGCCCCACGCGATGGTCTATTGGACATTCTGGACATGGTCCTCCAAGGGTACCTTCACACCTTCAGATATCGGCGCAATGTGAGCGCGGCTGCAATGGCAGCGATAAGAATTCCCGTGAAGAACACCACCGGCAGGATCAGGATTACCTGGTCCCACGACACGAAAGCCGTGAACTGGTACGACGGCGCCAGGACGTTGTCGATCAAGAAGACCTTGGTTGCCACGATGGCCCCGACCGCGATGAGTCCGCCCACAGCCGCCGAGAAGGCAGCTTCCAACAGGAACGGCATCCTGATCATGAAGTTGCTGGCCCCCACCAGCCGCATGATCCCGACCTCTCGACGGCGGGCGTGGGCGGCGACTCTGATCGTGTTGATCACAAGCAAAGCCGTGACCACCAGCATCGCCACCGCGACGGACAGTGCGATGACTTGCAAACCGTTCAGTAATCGGAAGAACCGATCAAGCAGCTGGCGCTGGTCCTGGACCTGTTCGACACCGGGGCGACCCGCGAAGGCCGCGGCGATCACCTCGTACTTGGTCGGATCGGACAACTTGACCCGGAAGGACTCCGGCAAGGCATCCGGCGTGACGTTCTGCGCGATCGGCGAATCGGCGAACTGCTCGATGAAGTGCTGGTAGGCCTCTTCTTTGGACTCGTAGTAGATGTCCTGGACCAGCGGGCGCAGGGCGTTCAATTCCTGCTCGATCTCGGCGCGGACCTCCGGGGTGACGGCCCCCAAGGCACAGGCCGGCTCCGCCGAATTCGCCCCGCACAAGAAGATCGACACCTCGACGCGGTCGTACCAGAAGTCCTTCATGGAGTCGACCTGCGCCCGAACCAGCAACCCGGCACCGAAGAGCGTCAAAGAGACGGCCACCGTGATGATCACGGCGAAGGTCATCGTGAGATTGCGGCGAAGCCCCTGGAAGGTCTCGCTGAGAATGAATCGAAGCTTCACGGCTGGTGATCCTGCCCGTACACACCGCGCGCCTCGTCGCGGACCATGACACCGGCATCCAGTTCGATCACGCGTTTTCGCATCTGGTCGACGATGGCCGCGTCGTGCGTGGCCATGATCACCGTGGTGCCCACCCGGTTGATCCGGTCGAGCAATTTCATGATCCCGACGCTGGTGGCGGGGTCAAGGTTGCCCGTCGGCTCGTCGGCCAGCAGCAGCGCCGGACGGTTGACGAAAGCGCGCGCGATGGCTACCCGCTGCTGCTCACCTCCCGAGAGCTGATCGGGGAAACGGCCCATCTTGTCAGCCAGCCCGACGAGGTCGAGGACCTCGGGGACCGACCGCTCGATGACTGCGTTCTTGCGGCCCAGCACCTGCAAGGTGAAGGCGACGTTCTGGTAGACGGTCTTGTTCTGCAGGAGCCGGAAGTCCTGAAACACGGCCCCCATGCTCCGGCGCAGTTGCGGCACCTTCCAGCGCGAGAGCTTGCCCACGTCCTTGCCCGCCACAACGACGCGGCCCACTGTGGGCTTCTCCTCACGCAGGATGAGCCGCAGAAAGGTGGATTTCCCGGATCCAGACGTCCCTACCAGGAACACGAATTCACCGGGATCGACATGCATGGAGATGTCTTGGAGCGCTGGGCGGTTGCGCTTGTCGTAGCGCTTGGTGACGCGCTCGAAGGTGATCAATTGTCCCCACCTGGTGTGTTGGCCCTGACTGGTCAAGTCTAGGCACGGCTGCTCGCAACGCCGGTCAGGATCGCCGTAAGCAGAAGGTCAGAATCAGTTCGGGGACTGCTGCTGGCGCCGCCAGCGGATGCCCGCCTCGACGAACTCGTCGATCTCGCCGTCGAGAACCGCAGCCGTGTTGCCGGTCTCAACCTCGGTCCGCAGGTCCTTGACCATCTGGTAAGGGTGCAGAACATACGAGCGCATCTGGTTGCCCCATGAGCCCGAGGAATCCCCCTTGAGGGCGTCCATCTTGGCCTGCTCCTCCTGCCGCTGACGTTCGAGCAACTTCGCCTGCAGGACCGCCATCGCCGTGGCCTTGTTCTGCAACTGCGAGCGCTCGTTCTGGCAGCTCACGACGATCCCGGTGGGCAGGTGGGTCAGACGCACCGCTGAGTCCGTGGTGTTGACGCCCTGCCCCCCGGGCCCGGATGAACGGTAGACGTCCACCCGAAGTTCGTCCTCGGGGATCTCGATGCTCTCGGTCTTCTCGACCACAGGGATCACCTCGACCTCGGCGAAGGAGGTCTGGCGACGGCCCTGGTTGTCGAAGGGACTGATCCGCACGAGCCGGTGGGTGCCCTGCTCGACGCTGAGCGTGCCGTATGCGAACGGCGCCTTGACCGCGAAGGTCGCTGACTTGATGCCGGCCTCTTCGGCGTAGGAGGTCTCGTAGACCTCCACCGACCAGCCATGGCGCTCGCAGTAGCGCCCGTACATGCGCAGGAGCATCTCCGCCCAGTCGGCCGCATCGACCCCGCCGGCGCCCGAGCGGATCGACACCAACGCCTCGCGTTCGTCGTACTCACCGGACAGCAGGGTCCTGACCTCGAACTCGGTGATCTCGGCGTGCAGGGACGCCAACTCGCGTTGCGCCTCTTCCATCGCGCTGGCATCGGCTTCGGCTTGGGCCAGTTCGACCAGGATCGGCAGGTCGTCGACACGCTGACGCAGGACCATGACCTTGCGCCGCTCCTGCTGCAGGTACGACAACCGCGAGGTGATCGCCTGTGCCTCTTCCGGGTCGTCCCAAAGGTTCGGCGCCGAGGCCTGCTGCTCAAGTTCGGAGATGTCAACCTCGAGCCGGGGAACATCTATGACCGCCTCGATCTGCTGCAGCACAGCGTCGATGGCGGCTATCTGTTCGGCAATGTCAAGGTCGGCCACCTTCGTAGGGTAACCGTGGCCGCGCTACCAGTTTGCGACGTACCTCTCCTGCTTGTCCTTGAACGCACCCACCAGGATCATGATGAAGTCGATCAGCGTGCCGATCCCGAACAGGCCGCCGGTCAACAGCCACAGAACGCCGGTACCGATCTTGCCGACGTAGAAGCGGTGGATGCCTGCGACAAGGACGAAGCCAAGCGCACACAGCAGGACTGCAGCCAGGCGCGACTTCGGTGAGGCGGGGCGACCTTCGGAGTCGACCATGGGCTTCCCGTCCGGGTACATGGGCACACCTGCCGGCGCCGATTGAACGGGGGCCGGCGCCGGAGGGGGCGGGGGCGGGGGGACGCTGCTGCTCTGCGGGTTCTGCTGGGGCTCGGGGCTCTGAGTCATGGGCCATACCCTACCCATCGCAGCCTAAAGTGCCAGCAATTCGGGCTTGGCCGCGAGTTCCTCGGCGATGCGCACAACAGCTGATGCCGCTTTGGGCACCTGCGCCCCGAGTCGGTAACTGGGCGCCAGTTCAACGGTGACGAACCATCCCTGGGTGTTGCGGGCGGTCCAGCGGCTCATCGTGCCCGGATACCATTTCCCGCAGTTGGTGGGCCGGCCAGGCTGCTTCAGGCCGATGAGGTCGGCCGTGCGCCGGACCCAGAACACGGAGCGCTGGTCACACACACTGAGCACCGTGTCCCACGGCTGGTGGAAACTCAAAGTACCCGTCGGCTGCAACCTCTGGATGAACCGCATCATCGCTTTGGTCTCGGGTTCACTGCCGGCCGCTCGGCCGGAGCGGTACTGCCGCGCCGACCAGGTCCCCGGGAAGTTGCGGTTCAGGTCCACCCCTCGGGCGTTGTAGCGGTCGCCCCTCGCCGCCCCGTCGGGGTTCATGGTCCGGATCGTCCACAACTGGTAATCGCTGTCCTGCGCGATCGTGCGCTTTCGGATCCGGTCGGTAACCCGAAGCCCCGCTGGCTCACTGCCGTGCATCTGGCCGACGGAGAGAAGCACCGTCACCGCCAGCGGGTTGCCCTGCCGCACCGCCCAGATCTTGCGCCCCTGGGCGGAGCGCCCGACGAGCACCTTCGCGCTGGGGAAGATCGGCTCGGCGAGCACGGCCCTAAGCCGGATCAGACCGCTGGGAATGGACGGCTCACTGGTGGTGACGCCGTCGGTGGCCGTAACCGTGAAGCTATAGCTGGTGCGGTCGGGCAAGGAGTCGAAGAAGCAGGTGGGGGTCGCCGACTCACACGTCTGTCCAGAGGGATCAGCCGTGGCGGTGTACGACGTGGCACCCGCGACGGGCTCCCACGAGACGACCAGACCGGTCCCGGACTGCTGACCGGTCACGCCGGTAGGGGCCATCAGCGTCGCGGGGGCAACCACGGGCGCTGGCTCATCAGCCGCTGCCGGAGTCGCACCGGCGGCCACCAGCGCCATCAGCGCTGCGGGCAGAACCAGGTGTTTCATCGCACCACCGTACGTCATGGATCTTGATACGTACATCTGTTCGACATACAGTGGCCATGTGCAAGCAAGCATCCGTCTGGACAGTCACAGCGCGGACCCCGCCCGACTGTCGTCCTTGCGGCGCACCGACCTGGGTGCCGGAGCCTGGGTGGATCATCTCGCCGGCTGGGTCAGCGACGACGTCGAGATCTTCGACGTGCTCACCGAACATGTCCCCTGGCGTCAGGATTCCCGACCTATGTACGACAAGGTTGTGGACGTGCCCAGGCTGACCGCGTGGTGCCGCAACCCCGCCGCTCTGCCCCACCCCAGCCTGGTGCGCGCGTTCGATGCCCTGAACGCCCACTACGGCCCGGAGCCGTTCACGACTGCGGGTTTGTGCTGGTACCGCGATGGGCGCGACAGCGTCGCCTGGCACGGCGACACGATCGGCCAACATCGCGAACAGACCGTGATCGCGATCGTGTCCCTGGGCCAGGCACGCCCGCTGCAGTTACGTCCCCGCGGCGGGGGCAGCAGCCTGTCCTTCAACGTCGGTCACGGCGATCTGTTCGTCATGGGCGGCACTTGTCAGACGACCTGGGAACACGCGGTCCCCAAGGTCTCCCACGCAGGTCCGCGCATGAGCGTGCAGTTCCGCCAGGCGGGCGTGGACTGAATCACACACCCTGCTGGGAGACGTTGCGCAGCAGTCGCAACGCAACTGACACCGTCGCCAGGCTCGGCGGCCCGGAGGCCCGGATCTCGTCCAACGTCCCGCGTGCCCTCGCCATACCCTCGGGGTTGGCTTTCTCGAACTCCGCGACCCGCTCTTCGGGAGGCAGTGCCGCATCGGTGCGCCTCAGAACCCTGACAGTGAGACCGGCCTGGGCGGCGTACAGATCCTGCCGGACAGCACCTCGGGCCAATGCCGACCAGCGATCAGCGCGGTCCAGGTTGGAGATCTGCATCAGCAGAGCATCGACGCCGAAGCGTTCGGACACTGCGAAGTAGAGGTCCGCGACAGAGGCCGGGTCCTCCTTCTCGCGCGCGGCGATATCGGCTACGTCGAGCAGCGAGTACTGGTCCAGGCAGGCGGCCACACGAATTGCCAGTGGCTCCGGAGCACCGAGGGCCACGAAGTCGTCGGCACGGTCCTTCAGTCGCTGCTGCTCGGTCCCGCGCAAGTAGTCGGGCACCTTGGCGGTCAGAGCGTGCACGACCGGATGCACACCCTCGATGAGCTTGGATACGTCGAGCACACCGCCGCGGGTCGTCAGGACCCACCGCACCGAGCGGTCGAGCAACCGCCGGACCTCCAGGTACAGGGCGTTCTGGGCCGCGGTCGGAGCGACCCGGTCCAATGCCTCGATCTCCTGCCAGATCCCGTCGAGATCGAAGATCTGGCGCACGGCCACATAGGCCCTGGCGATCTCCTCGATCGACGCGCCGGTCTCCTCCACTGCACGGTGCACGAACGTGATGCCGCCGTGGTTCACGATGTCGTTGGCGAGCATCGTGATGACGATCTCCTTGCGCAACGGATGTTCATCGAGCCGATCGCCGTAACGCGAACGCAGGTCCGGCGGGAAGTATTCGGCCAACGCATCCTTCGCCCAGCCGTCGGCGTCCACCGAAGTCGCCATCAGATCATCGGTGAGCGCGATCTTCGACCAGGCCAGCAGCACCGACAACTCCGGGGAACTCAGCCCGGTCCCCAACTTGATGCGCTCGGTGATCTGATCGTCGGTCGGTAGGAACTCGATCTGACGGTCGAGCAGACCGCGGGCCTCCAGCGCCGACATGACACGTTGATGGACCGGCAACAGGGCTCCCCGTTGCGACCGCCCGTTGCTGAGCAACATGTTCTGCCAGTAGTTGTTGGCCAGAACCAGATCCCCGACATCCTCGGTCATGGCGGCCAGCAACTCGTTGCGCTGCTTGGTGGTCAGGTCACCCACGGCCACGATCCGGTCGAGCAGGATCTTGATGTTGACCTCGTGGTCACTGGTGTCCACACCTGCTGAGTTGTCGATGGCATCGGTGTTGAGCTGCACGCCGTTCTCGGCGGCTTCGATGCGTCCCAACTGGGTCAGCCCAAGGTTGCCGCCCTCCCCCACCACCTTGCAGCGCAATTGTGAGCCCGTGACCCGAATCGCGTCGTTGGCCTTGTCGCCGACCTCGGAGTTGCTCTCCGTCGCCGACCTGACGTAGGTCCCGATGCCGCCGTTCCAAAGCAGATCCACCGGGGCTTGCAGGATGGCATGCAGCAGATCGTTGGGAGTCATGCTCTTCACACCCTCGGCGATCCCGAGGACCTTGCGCACCTGTTTGCTGATCGGGACGGATTTCAGGGATCTCGAGTAGACACCGCCACCGGAACTGATGAGCTTCTCGTTGTAGTCGGCCCAGCTGGAACGACTCAGTTCGAACAGGCGCTTGCGCTCCTTGAACGACTTCGCCGCATCCGGATCGGGGTCCAGGAAGATGTCGCGGTGGTCGAAGGCCGCGACCAGCCTGATGTGCTCGCTGAGAAGCATGCCGTTGCCGAAGACGTCGCCGCTCATGTCGCCGACGCCCACCACGGTGAAGTCCTGGCTCTGGGTGTCCACGCCCATCTCCAGGAAGTGCCGCTTGACCGCTTCCCAGGCCCCCCGGGCGGTGATGCCCATCGCCTTGTGGTCGTAGCCCACCGAACCACCGGAGGCGAATGCGTCGCCGAGCCAGAACCCGTACTCCAGCGCCTTCGAGTTGGCGATGTCCGAGAACGTCGCTGTTCCCTTGTCGGCCGCAACCACCAAATACGTGTCGTCGCCGTCGCGCCGATGAAGATCGGCCGGCGGTACGACCTCGCCGTCGACGAGGTTGTCCGTGAGATCCAGCAAGCCCGAGATGAACGTCTTGTAGCAGTCGATGCCCTCGGCCATGAATGCTTCGCGGTTGCTCATCGGCGGCGGGTTCTTGACGATGAACCCTCCCTTGGAACCGACCGGGACGATCACGGAGTTCTTGACCATCTGGGCTTTGACCAGCCCCAGCACCTCGGTCCGGAAGTCCTCGCGGCGGTCGCTCCAGCGCAGCCCTCCGCGCGCGACCTTGCCGAAGCGCAGGTGCACCCCGGACACTCGCGGCGAGGTCACGAAGATCTCGAACATGGGTCTGGGCAGCGGCATCCCCGGAACTTCGCGCGGGTCGATCTTGAACGAGAGCCAGGACTTGGCCTTGCCGTCGACACTCTGGTAGTAGTTCGTCCGCAGGATCGCCAGGATGATGCCGAGCAACTGCCGGATCACCCTGTCGTCGTCCAGTGAGGCCACCGAATCAAGGGCCGTCAGAACTTCCTGATGCAAGGACTTGGCCAGCTTGTCGTCGAAGTTGGCCGGATGATGGCGCGCCTCGAACAGGTCGACCAGCAACCTCACGATCTCGGTGTGACTGACGAGGACCTCGGTCATGTATTGCGCGGAGAACGGAGTCCCGATCTGACGGGCGTACTCCACCCAGGCCCGGACGGCGGCGACCTCGCGCCAGTCGAGTCCGCCGGTGGTCACCAGTGTGTTCAGCCCGTCCGCATCGGCCTGCATGCCCCAGCACGCCAGGAACGCCTCGCTGAAGCGCTGGGTGAACGTGGCGTCGTTGGGCATCTCTTCATCCGGCAGTCGAAGCCCGAAGTCGTAGATGTGCCGCGATACGCCATCGCGCCCGGTCACGTTGTAGGGACGCTCGTCGAGCACCTCCACCCCGAAGCCGTTCAGGATCGGGATGACCGATGCCAGCGAGACCGGGGGGCCCGCCCGGTAGATCGTGAACCGGCGATCCCGCAGGGATGTCACGACAGCTGGCAATGCCAGTGACACAGAGATCCCGGCATCACCGAGGGCGTCGAGGTTCACGATGTCGGCGACCGCCTCCCGGGCCGCCGCGTCTTCCTTGTACGCCTCCGGGAAGGTGCCGCCGAACTTGCCCAGCAGGCTGCCCGCCCGCTCCTCGCCGACGGCGGTGACCAGGGACGCCGTCAGATGGTCGTCCCAGGACTGCACTGCCTGGGCCAGTTCGGCCTCCAGTGCTGCCTCATCGACGTCGGGGATTGGAACTGCCCGGGGCATGTGGACCACGATGTGGAGCCGGGCGAGCACGGACTCGGTCAGCAGTGCGGTGTGATCGACGGACTCACCACCGTAGGCGGCCAGCAACTTCGACTGCACCCGTTCCCGAACGTGGGTGTTGTACCTGTCACGCGGCAGGTACACCAGGCACGACACGTACCGGCCATACCTGTCCCGGCGCGAGAACAGTCGAGTCTGACGACGTTGATGGATCTGCAGCACGGCCCGCGCGATGGGGAACAACTCCTCGGCATCGGTCTGGAAGAAGTCGTCGCGCGGGTAGATCTCGCAGAACTGCAGGAGGTCCTTGCCACTGTGCGTGCCGGGGCCGAATCCGCTGAGTTCGAACAACTCATCCACACGCCGGCGCAGCACGGGAATCTGGGTGACCGACTGGTTGTAGGTGCTGGACGTGAAAAGTCCGATGAATCGGTGCTCACCGATGACCTGGCCATCGGCGTCGAACCGCTTGACCCCGACGTAGTCCAAGTGGACCGGCCGGTGGACTGTGGAGCGGGAGTTGGCCTTGGTCAGAACCAGCACCCGCGGTTCGGCGGCATGAGCCCGGACCGCCGGCGGCATCTCGGAGAAGGACTGCGACTGGACCCGGTCCGAGCGCAGCAGCCCCAGACCTGTGCCGGGCTGACTGACCAGCGCGCGTGGGGTCGGGGTCGCGCACCAGGTCGTACATGCGGTAGCCCAGGAACGTGTAGTTGCCCTCCGCCAGCCACTGGAGGAACTCGGCTGCCTCCTCTGCGTACCCATCGGGCACCGACGGCGGCGGGCTCGCACGCAACTCATCAGCAAGGGCGAGCGCCTGCGCGGTCATCCGCTGCCAGTCCTCCACCGCCTCCCGGACGTCGCGCAGGACTTTCAGCAGGATCGACTTGAGTTCCTCATGGCGCGCAGGGTCGCTGTCCAGGTCGATCTCGAGGTGGATCCACGACTCCCGGATCACGTCGGGGGCCGACTCGTCAACGGGATTCGGCAGAACGGCCTGCAGGCCCCCGGCCACGTCGCGGCGCACCGAGTAGATGGGGTGCGCCACCATGTGCAGCGAGCGACCCGCCTGGGTGATGGCCGCGACCACTGAGTCCAGCAGGAACGGCATGTCATCGGTGATGACCTCGACCACCGTATGCCCACATGTCCACTCGTTGGCCGCGACCGTCGGGGTGAAGACGTCCACGACGGCGGTGCCCTGCGGGCGGACCGCGGCCAGACGCAACATGTGAGTTGCCGGTCCGACGACGTCGATCGGGTCCTTGCCGATCAGATCGTCGGGTGCGACGTCCTCGTAGAAACGAGGCAAGAAGTCGGCCAGGTCGACCTCGAACTCGGCGGGTTGTGAACGCCCGGCCACCTCGTGGGCCGCTTCGAGCAATTCGGTCAGTGCATCTTCTGCCACGGTTCTCTGCCTACTTCATGTGGGGGTGGTTGTGATCGGTCGCCGGGACGAACGTCTCCTTGATGGACCTGGAACTGGTCCATCGCATCAGGTTCTGCGCCGCACCGGCCTTGTCGTTGGTCCCGGATGCCCTTCCGCCGCCGAAGGGCTGCTGGCCCACAACGGCCCCCGTGGGCTTGTCGTTGATGTAGAAGTTGCCGGCCGCGTAACGCAGGAACTCCCGGGCGTGTGCGATGGCAGCACGGTCCTGCGAAATGAACGCACCGGTCAGGGCGTACTTCGCGATGCCCTCCATCTGCTCGAGTGCGGTGGCGTAGCGCCGGTCGTCGTAGACGTGCACACCGAGCAGCGGCCCGAAGTACTCGTCGGTGAAGAACTCGTTGCCAGGGTCCTTGCTGAGAGCCACTGTCGGGCGGATGAAGTACCCCTCGCTGTCGTCGTAGGTGCCACCGGCGACAACCGAGACATCCGGGTTCTTCTTCGCCCGGTCAATGGCCGAGGAGACCTTGGCGAAGGACTTCGCGTCGATCACCGCGGACATGAAGTTGCTGAAGTCGGTCGTCGGTCCCATCGAAAGGTTCTCGACCTTGTCCAGGAAGTCGTCCTTCATGACCTTCCACACGCTGCGCGGGATATACGCGCGGCTGGCTGCCGAGCACTTCTGCCCCTGGAATTCGTAAGCCCCGCGGATCAGGGCGGTCGTGAGGACGTCGGGATCGGCCGAAGGATGGGCGAAGACGAAGTCCTTCCCACCGGTCTCGCCGACCAGTCGCGGGTAGGTGCGGTACTTGTCGATGTTCTCGCCCACGGTGCGCCACAGCAGATGGAACACCGGCGTGGAACCAGTGAAGTGGATGCCTGCGAGATCGGGGTCGTACAAAGCCACGTCCGAGACTGCGATGCCGTCACCGGTCACCATGTTGATCACGCCCGGGGGAAGTCCCGCCTCCAGCAGGAGTTCCATGATGTAGTGCGCGGCGAACTGCTGGGTAGGCGCGGGTTTCCAGACCACGACGTTGCCCATCATGGCCGGCGCGGTCGGAAGGTTCCCTGCGATGGCCGTGAAGTTGAAGGGCGTGACCGCGTAGACAAAACCCTCCAGGGGCCGGTGGTCGGTCTGGTTCCAGACACCGGGTGAGGAGGCCGGCTGCTCGCGCAGGATTGCGTCGGCGAACTTGACGTTGAAACGAAGGAAGTCGATGAGTTCGCAGGCGGAGTCGATCTCAGCCTGGAAGGCGGTCTTGGACTGCCCGAGCATGGTGGCGGCGTTGAGGGTGTCCCGCCAGGGTCCGGCCAGAAGATCGGCGGCCTTCAGGAAGATGGCCGCCCGGTCGTCCCAGGACATCGCCCGCCAACCCGGCGCGGCCTTCTTCGCCGCCTCGAGCGCCGACGCCGCGTCCTTGCGGGTGGCGTTCTTCATCGAACCAAGGACCCGGGAGTGCGCGTGCGGCTGCACCACCTTGAGCCGCGACCCGCCACCCATGGTCCATTTGCCGTCGATGTTCATCGGCAGGTCCATCGACCCCTGGCTCTGCAACTGCGCCAGGCGCGCCTGCAGGGATGCGCGATGCGGGGAACCCGGTTCGTACAGACGGTTGGGTTCGTTCTCAATCTGGGGGATCTCGGTCACTGCGTCCATGCCCCGATACTTCCATCTGATGCGTTTCGATGTGCGGTTACTGCAGGTGCCCGATCTCGTCCACGGCGTACCACTCAAGGTCGTCGACGAACAATGCCGCCCAGTCGGCCACGGGTATGTCCGATGTCGCGGTCATCGAGGTCAATCCGCCCGGGCTGACCTGGGCGGACTCAGGTGTCACATCCACCGCGATGGTCGCCCTGCGCCGACCGGAGGTCATGGCAGAAACGGTCGACACCTCTTCGGCAGCCTTCGTCGCGAGGAACTCAAGCTCCTCTTCATCGGCTTCGGGGTTCTGTGCCCGCAGAGCGGTGGTAACACCGTTCATCGCAGTGCCTGAAGGCACCGAGCCTTCCCGGTACCAGGCGAGGACCTCGGGCAGTGTGCTGGGGATGTAGGCGCGGATCAACTGACGTCGGCCAAGTGGTCCGGACCGACGCGGTCGGGGTCGCGCAGGGCTTCCGCGGACGTCTGCAGCGAGGTCTCCAGCACTGCCATGCGACGACTGTTATCCATGACGTTGGCGCCCATCGCCTCAAGATCCTCCGGGCCGGGGCCCAGGATCGTGACATCAGCACCACCGGCGCGCAGTTTGTCCACTTCGTGCAGGCAGCGCTTGGTCACCTGGACCCGCCAGCGGCGCTCCACCCGACCCAGCATGGTGTCCGGTTGGTCCATGGCGAAGGACAGCATCGGAGCCAGGACGTAGACCTCGTCGAGGTCCAGGCCCGCCAAGAGGTCCGCTGAGGTCGCCGACCAGGCACCGCCGTCGATGTAGGTGCGTCCGGCGATCTCCATCGGGCGGAACCAGCCAGGGATCGCACAACTTGCCATGACCGCGTCAGACAGGGCCACTTCGGGAGCGTTGTCATGACCGAAGGCGACCCGGCGACCACTTTCGTAGTCCAGCGCCACGATCCACACGTTGTCGTGCGGTGACCACTCACCGAAGGGTGTGAACGCCTCCACCAGATGCCCCACCCGCTGCAACGAGCCCTTGCCCGCCGGCAGGAACGCCGAGAGGACCGCGGTGGGCGGCATCTTGCGCGCCCCGCCGGTCAGCGTGCGCCGGATCAGCTTCCCGCTACCCGGTCCGAGCAGCCTCGGCAGCCCCGGGCGGTGGCTGCCAGTTGCTTTCTCGTAGTCCCACGAGTACCCGGCCAGAGGACCGTCGTTGATGGCCTTGCCCCGTTGATGATCGATCAATTGCTCGACACTGACACCAGCGCCGAGCAGCGCGGACAGGACCGAACCGGCTGAGGTCCCGACGATGTAGTCGGAGTCGCGGGGGTCGAAGCCGTGCAGATCCTCGAGCGCCTTGAGCGCCCCAACCATCCAGGCCGCACCGAGGATGCCGCCGCCACCGAGTACGAGTCCGCGTCGCGGACCAGTTCGTGAGGCCATCGCCTTCTTCAGCCTCCAATCGAGGATCAGTCTGCTGCGCAATCGTGATAACGCTACTCGGCGGAACGTTAGTCCCTTCGGACGCGTTTTGCTCGCGTACGCGTGCGTCGTGTCGTTTCGAGCAGCTCGTCCATGGCCTCTGAGAGGCAGGCCGTGAGCACGTCGATGTCATCCATCGCGTCACGATCGGCGTTCAGTCCGAAGAACACCCCGCCGTTGTACGAGGTGAGCCCGATGGTGACGGCCATACCCTTGACCAGCGGCAGCACCGGGTAGGCACCCAGCAACTGGGCTCCGGCCACATAGAGCGGCGTCTGGGGTCCGGGCACGTTGGTCACCACGACGTTGGACACCCGCCGGGACAGGTCTCCGGCCACCCTCGCTCCCATCGCGTGCAGTGTGGGGGGCGCGAAACCAGTCAGCGCGACGATGCTCTGAGCACCGACCATGTGGCCGCCCTCTTTGTGCTGACCCATCTCGAAGCTGATCCGGTTGAGCCGCACCACGGGATCCGGCTCGCCAGTGGGCAGATCGACGAGGAACGCCGCCACCCGGTTGCCAGGCCGGCGCTGATCGATGTCGTGGACGCTGACCGGGACCATGGCCCGGATGGTGTGCCGGGTGCCCACGGTTTCCTGGCGGGTCATGAGCCAGGCCCGCAGCGCACCGGCGATCACGGCCAGAACCACATCGTTCACGGTGCCGCCGTGCTGGCGCCTGATCCGCTTGAAGTCCTCGAGGTCCAGCGTGGCCGTGCCGAACCGCCGCTGCGCGCCGATCGGTACATTCAGCGGGCTCTCAGCGGGCGGACGGGCCGCCGACCACAAGGCGGTGACCAGACCCCCTGCCTGCCGGAGCACCCCCGAGGCCGACTGGCTGAAGTCGTTGAAGCTCTTGCGGGCACCGTCTACCACCACCGCCGGGCGCCGGATGGTCTCCACGACCGCGCCCGCGACCAGCTCTGCCCCACTGGGCTCCTGGGAAGGGTTCCAGTGCAGATCAGGGGTGGGCTTGGGGTCTGCGGTGTTGTCCAGGATCACCTGGCCGATGTCGACGGCCGCGGTCCCGTCGATCATGGCGTGGTGGGTCTTGGTGAGGATGGCGAACCGGCCTCCCTCGAGGCCTTCGACCAGGTACACCTCCCACAGCGGCCGCGCGCGGTCCAGCGGGCGGCTCATGATCCGGGCTGCCAGCTCCCGCAACTGGCCATCGGTGCCAGGCGAGGGCAGCGCCGAGCGGCGCACGTGGAACGCAACATCGAAGTCCTGGTCGTCGACCCACACCGGGTTGGCCAGCCGCCCCGGCACCCAGCGGATCCGCTGGCGGTAGCGGGGCACGAAAGCGATCCGGCGGCGGATCAGAGTCACCAGCCGGTCGTAGTCGAAACCCGTGTCGGGGGCCTGGAAGACGAGCACCTCACCCACGTGCATCGGGGTGGTCTCATCCTCCAGATACAGGAAGGAGACATCCAATGCGCTCAGTCGGTCCGGCACTGCGTCCCTGCCTTTCTGGTCGGGCGTTTCCCATTGTTCCACTCGCCGCGCCCGGCCCGCGGTCCCATCAGCGCGACAGATCCACGCCGAAGAGGACATCGAGTTCGGCGGCGGTCGTCGCGTAGTCCGTGTGGTGCACACCGACCAGGCCGAGGTCTCGGGCCGCCACGATGTTGGGCATAAGGTCATCGACGAACACACACTGCTCAGCGGCGAGCCCGATGGCCTCCAGGGTGTGCTGGTAGATCTGGGCGTCCGGCTTGCGCATCCCGACCTCACCGGAGATCACGACAGCGTCGAACATGCCGTCGAACAGGTCGGTCGGATAGTTGTTGCCCCAGGAGTTGCTCAGCAGTGCGGTGCGGATGCCCTGCTCCTTGGCCCGGCGCACGTAGGCGATCATGTCCGGGCTGTGCCGGAAGAACTTGAACATGCGGTCCAGCAGTCCGGCTGCGGCGACGGTCTGCCCGGTGCGGGTGGTCAGGGAGTCGGCCAAGTGCTCCTCGAACTGCGGAACCTGCATCTCGCCGCGCTCCAACGCATGGATCGGGTTGTAGGCGGCTTCGATCGCGTAATCGCGGCCCAGCCATTCGCGCATGACCTCGATGAAGGCCGTGATGTCGATCTGCTCCTCGGCGGCCCACGCCCCCATCGCCTCAGGCATCCCGACGGTGAGCACCCCGCCCCAGTCGACGATCAGTCCTGAGAGCGGCATATGCCCAGGTTATCGGGCCACTTCAGACACGATGGGGCCAAGGGCGTCGGCCCGGAGCGGATCCCCCAGGAAGCCGACCGCCGCTTGGGGCAGGAACTGGCCGAGCCGGTCTGCTACCCGGGCGGTTGCCGCGCGCGGATCGGCGCACTTGTTGATCACAACGGTCACGGTGCCGGTCACGGTCTCCACGACCGCGGGCAGGCTTCGCCAGAGACGCTGCTGGGCGACCTCGGTGTCACCCACCACGATGACGACGTGCTGGGCGGTTCCCAGGGCGATCATCGTGGCGGTGGTCCAGTCGGGCACAAGGCCGATGTCGGCACCCGGATCGACCGCGCTGTCCACATCGACTATCACGTGCCGGTAGCGCCTGCGGGCAGTGGCCAGGACCTGCGCGAAGGCACCTGGGTGCACGGCCGGGTAGGCGACGGGTTCCACTCCGGTGAGCACCTGCAAGCCGGAGCCGACAGTGGCGCTGGCGAGATCGTCCACGCCGCGGTCGACGGCCAGGCAGGCCCGCAACAGGCCGCCGATGGGCAGACCGAATCGATCCCCGATGCCAGCGGCGTGGACATTGGCGTCGAGCAGCAGGGTGGGCGCCGATGTCGTGAGGGCTTCGGCCAGAGCACACGCCACGGTCGTGACACCCCACGATCCCGGTGGGCCCCACACCGTGACCACAGCGCCGGGTGCGGGTGCAGGTTCGCCCACCGCCCGCAGAAGGCGGTTCAGGTCGGCTTCATGGGCAGGGCAGTCGCCGGTTTCTCCGACCACGACGACCGGGGCGAGCGATCGCAGCCGGGACAGGCCCTCATGCAGGCGCGGCAGGTCCTCGGGCAGGACCACCAGACCGACCGGGTCATTCTCACAACGAAGCAGGACTTCGACCATGGTGCGGCAAGCCACGACGGGCAGGCCAGCCGCCTGCGCATCTGCGGTCAGCAAGTCCTCCCACAACTTGCCGGTCCGCCCGAGCACGATCGTCAACGTCACGTTTTCCCCAGGTCCGAGTTTCGACTCTGCGGTCATTATGTCCCTGTGGGATCATTCCCCTCGTGCGCTTCCTCACTCTGGCCGACGTCGCGGAGACTCTGAACATCTCCTCGGCTCAGACCTACGCCCTGGTCAGGTCCGGGGAACTGCGCGCGATCAAGGTCGGCGGCCGGGGCCAGTGGCGGGTGGAGGCCACCGAACTCGAGGACTACATCCAACGTGCCTACGAGAAGACCGCCGCGATGTTAGCCGACGGGGATCTCGACGCGGCCGAGCACGGCGGCGACCTGCCGAAGAGGTAGCAACTCGGGCCGACCTTCGCAGCGCACGTGCGCGAAGTCCTGGGCGATCCACTCCAATTGCACGATGCGGCTTCCCCCGTCAGCCAGCAGCACTTCGCGCGGGATACGCCCGGCCAGATGGCGCAGGGCCTGCCTGAAGGTCAGCGGGCTGGCCGGCACCCGCTGGTCGGCTCGGCTACCGGTTCGGATGGCCGCGCATGCCTGCGCGCGCACCAGCGCACTGGGAATCTGGAACCAGTCGTCGCCCACCGCAAGCAACTGCCCACGCAGAGTCCGTCCCGACACCTCGGCCTCGAGATCGACGTACCCGCCCAGGTAGTCGCGCAACATCCACGAACCCCGCTGGACCTCCAGGGCGTCGCGGTGCTCGTAGTGCAGATCCAGCCGGTCGCTGGCCGTCACCTGCACCTCGATGTCGGTGAGTTCGCTCCAGTGGTCGTCCATATCCACAACAGGCTAAACCAGTGGTCGCAATAGGCATAAGATCTGAATCAAACGACATCAAACGACGCCAAATGAGATCAAATGAACACACGTGCCCTTGCCCAAGCCTTTCCATGCGATGCCTGGGAGCCCGCAACCCAGCCACCGCGCACCCGCCATCTACGGCTCGTCACCGACGATCAGCCGCCCGGCCCGGACGAGGTGTGGGTGAAACGCCTGACGCAATGCCTGGTCGAGGTCCTGGCCGGGCAACGTTCGGCAGCAACCCTGGTGCGGGTACTTTCGCCCGCAGTCTTCTCCGCGTTGCGAACATGCGAGGCCGACAAACGCCTCACCGGCGGGCGAGTGGTCAGCGTTCGCACTCAGGCCCTCACCGACCAGAGCGTCGAGGTCGCCGCAGTGGTCAAGTGCGAACAGCGCACCCGAGCCGTGGCACTGCGCCTGCACCGGCGATCGGACCGGTGGCGGGTCGTCTGCCTTCTGGTCGTCTGATCAGGCAGCGTTGCGCGGATCCCCGTGGCAGCGCTTGAACTTCTTGCCCGAGCCACACGGGCACGGAGCGTTGCGCGAGACGTTGGCGAACTTCGGGTCGGTGTCACGAGCCGACGCCTGACGCCGAGGGTGCCGCGTTCGACGTGGGCGGGCACATCCTCGTCCAGGGTCGGCGCGGAGTACTGGACCTGCTGCGGGCGCTCCTGCGTCAGACCGGGGGCCAGGAGCGCGGGGGCAGCGGTGTCGGGTGTCTCGGCCTCTTCTTCGTCGTCGTCCTCTTCGCCGGCGACGGTGGGCTGCACATGGAACATGTAGCCGACCGTCTCCTCCTTGATCCCGTTCATCATGGCCACGAACAGGTCGTAGCCCTCCTTCTGGTACTCCACCAGAGGGTCGCGCTGGGCCATGGCCCGAAGGCCGATGCCCTCTTGCAGGTAGTCCATCTCGTAGAGGTGCTCGCGCCACTTGCGGTCGAGCACGTTGAGGATGACCTGCCGCTCGAGTTCACGGATCACCGGGTCACCGAGTTCTTCGGCGCGCCGGTCGTAGGCCGCCTGCGCATCGTCCTGCAGTGCCCGGGTCAGCAGGTCGGAGGTCAGTCCGGAGCGGTCGCCGCCGGCCTCCTGCTCAAGGGCCGACACCGATGTCCCGACCGGGTACAGCGTCTCCAGCTGCGTCCACAGCTGGTCGAGATCCCACTCCTCCGGGTAGCCCTCGCTGGTGTAGTTGGTCACGGCCCCAGCGATGGTGTCGTCCAGGAAGGTACGGACCTCGTCCTCGAGGTTCTCCCCGTGCAGCACACGCTGACGCTCTGCGTAAACGACCTGGCGCTGCCGGTTGAGGACCTCGTCGTACTTCAGGACGTTCTTGCGGATCTCGAAGTTCTGGGCCTCGACCTGCCCCTGGGCACTCGCGATCGCCCGCGAGACCATCTTGGCCTCGATCGGGACGTCGTCGGGCACGTTGAACCGGGTGAGGAAGGCGTCGACCATGGTCGCGTTGAACCGCTTCATCAGGTCGTCCTCGAGCGACAGGTAGAACCGGGTGGTGCCCGGGTCACCCTGGCGTGCGGCACGACCGCGCAACTGGTTGTCGATGCGCCGGGACTCGTGGCGCTCGGTGGCCAGTACGTACAGGCCTCCGAGTTCGGTGACCTCGTCGTGCTCGGACTTCACCGACTCCTCTGCCTTTGCCAACGCGTCGGGCCAAGCCGCCTCGTAGTCATCGGGGGTCTCGACCGGGTCCAGTCCGCGAGCCTCAAGGTCGGCGGTGGCCAGCATCTCCGGGTTGCCACCGAGCATGATGTCGGTTCCACGTCCGGCCATGTTCGTGGCCACGGTCACGGCGCCCTTGCGCCCGGCCTCGGCGACGATGGACGCCTCCCGCTCGTGGTACTTGGCGTTGAGGACCTCGTGGCGGACCCCCGACTTCTTCAGCAACGCCGACAGGATCTCGCTCTTCTCGACACTGGCCGTGCCGACCAGGACCGGCTGGCCCTTCTCCTGGCACTCCTGGATGTCCTCCACGACCGCGGCGAACTTGGCCGATTCGGTCCGGTAGATGACATCGGCGAGATCGACGCGGACGTTGTCCTTGTTCGTGGGGATGGGCACGACGCCCAGTTTGTAGATCTGGTTGAACTCCGCGGCCTCGGTCATGGCCGTACCGGTCATGCCCGAGAGCTTGTCGTACATGCGGAAGAAGTTCTGCAGCGTGATCGTGGCCAGGGTCTGGTTCTCAGCCTTGATCTCCACCCCCTCCTTCGCCTCGATCGCCTGGTGCAGGCCTTCGTTGTAGCGGCGGCCCGCGAGGATGCGGCCGGTGTGCTCGTCGACGATGAGCACCTCGCCGCTGGTCACGACGTACTCCTTGTCCTTCTCGAACAACTCCTTGGCCCGGATGGCGTTGTTCAGGAAGCCGACCAGTGGGGTGTTGACCGTCTCGTACAGGTTCTCGACCCCGAGCCAGTCCTCGACCTTCTCCACACCGGCGTCCAGGATCCCCACGGTCCGCTTCTTGATGTCGACCTCGTAGTCCTCGTCCTTCTTCAGCCGCTTGACGAGTTTGGCGAAGTCGGCGTACCACTTCGGGGACTGGTCGGCCGGACCACTGATGATCAAAGGAGTACGCGCCTCATCGATGAGGATCGAGTCCACCTCGTCGACGATCGCGAAGTTGTGACCGCGCTGGACCATCTCATCGACGGTCCAGGCCATGTTGTCGCGCAGGTAGTCGAAGCCGAACTCGTTGTTCGTGCCGTAGGTGATGTCCGCGCCGTACGCCTCGCGACGCTGCTCGGGGGTCATCTGGGCCAGGATGCAGCCGACGTCCAGTCCCAGGAAGCGGTGGACGCGGCCCATCCAGGCGGAGTCGCGCTCGGCCAGGTAGTCGTTCACGGTGACGACATGCACACCTTTGCCGGATAACGCGTTCAAGTAGGCAGGCAGCGTCGAGACCAGCGTCTTACCCTCACCGGTCTTCATCTCGGCGATGTTGCCGAGATGAAGGGCCGCACCACCCATGATCTGCACGTCGTAGTGCCTCTGCCCCAGGGTGCGCAGCGCGGCCTCCCGCACGACGGCGAAAGCCTCCGGCAGCAGGTCGTCGAGGGTCTCCCCGGCATCAAGGCGTTGCCGGAACTCAACGGTCTGGCCACGCAACTCTTCGTCGCTCATGGCGCGGAAGTCGTCCTCAAGGGCGTTCACCTGCACGCTGATGCCTTTCAGCTTGCGCAGGACTTTGCCTTCACCGGCCCGGAGGATCTTGTCTAGAACTCGCACCATTGCATGTTACGTGACGACGTTGGTGGTGGGATGGGGTCGTGATCCGCAACACCATCGACTTCGCCCAGGGCACACTGCGACCCCTGGCTGACAGTGACGCGCAGCCCATCGCCAAAGCGTGCGTAGACCCCGAAATCGCCCGGTGGACCCAGGTCCCGGTGCCGTACTCGCTGGCCGACGCCCGGGAGTTCATCCGGTCGCGGGCTGGGGAGGACCACGTGTGGGTCATGGACGTCGACGGGCTGGCCGGAGTTATCGGACTGCGCAACACCATGGCGACGATGCCGGGGCCCAAGACCGAGGTCGGCTACTGGGTGGCGCCGTGGGCCCGCGGGCGCGGTGTGGCGACCGCGGCACTGATCGCCGTGCGCGACGAGTGTCAGCGCGCCGGATACCAGCGCATCGACTGGGAGGCATTGAGCGGTAACGAAGCGTCGGTGCGCGTGGCGGCCAGAGCCGGGTTCCGCATCGAAGGTGTCCGCCGACAAGGACTGGTCCAGCGAGGGCGCCTGGTCGACTCTGTGATCGGTGGCTGGACCCGGCAGCCAGTGGTGGCCGAACTGGTGGCCGGACAGTGGCAGGTCCAGCCCCTGGATCCAGAAGCCCTGCCGGCTGACCTGCGTCCCGCGGGCAGCAGTGCAGTCGCCGTCTGGGTGGCCCGCAGCGCGGTGGGCGGCAACGACAACGGGTACATCCTCGCCCTGCAGTCGCTGGCCGGGGTGCATGTGGTCGGTCAGGACGCACCTGAAGCGGCCGTCGACGCCGCCCAGCGGTACTTGCGCGCACAAGGCTGGGAAGTCACGGACGAGCCGGTTCCGCCAGGCTGGGTCTAACGGGGCCGCTCAGCCCGGAAGCCGCAGCCAGCCGACCTGGCCCGCGCGCACAACGGCCTGGGTCCGGGACGACACTCCGAGTTTGTTGAAGACGTGGCCGAGGTGGTTGCGGACAGTGTGTTCGGAGATGAACAAGTTGGCTGCGATCTGACGGTTGCTCATCCCCTGGGCCAGCAGCGTCGTCACCTCGAGTTCGCGGGCAGTCGGTTCGTTGGGACCACACACGGCAGCCGTCTGGCGCACGGTCACTTGACCACGGCGCAGGGACTGGACTGCCAGGATCAGGTCAGAGGGACTGCAGTCACGGGCCAGCACTTCTTTGGCGCCTGCCCGCACGAGATCCACAACCGCCCGGTCCGAGCCCGGGACACCGATCACGATGGTCGGGGTGTGAGACCTCAGAGCCATCATGACGACATCGGCGTCCTGGGCCACGTGCCGGCGCACTCCCACGATGGCCGCGCCGTGGGGTCCTGGCCAGGCGACGGAGACATCCCACGGGCTGACGGTGGGCTCCGGGGAGAGCATGCCGTGCAGGGTTGCCACAATCCCGTGGGCGAACAAGGGCTCCGGGTCCATCACCAAGGTGCGATGGACCACGGTGTTGCTGCTGGTCAGGCCGACTCCTCGGCGCGCTGCTCGTCGTCGGCGGTGTGCACCCGGATCAGACCGTAGTCGAACCCGCGGCGACGGTAGACCACTGCCGGGTCCCCGGACCTCTCGTCGATGAAGAGGAAGAAGTCGTGGCCGATCATCTCCATCTCAGTCACCGCCTGCTCGACGGACATGGGAACGGTCTCGTGGCTCTTCTCCCGGACAACCAGCGGGCCCTGCTCCCAGACAGTGTCCTCATCGAGGTCGACCACCTCGGCCTCGACCTCGACGGCGGGGGTCTCGAGATTGTCGAAACCTTCGGCACGAGGACTGCGCAGCGACTCAGCGCCGTGGCGGTGGTAACGGTTCTTGTCCGCGGCCCTGCGCAGACGCTGCTCGAGTCGTCCGTAGGCGATGTCCAAGGCCGCGTACTTGTCGGATGCGGCGGCTTCTGCGCGGATCACCGATCCGTTGGCCCGGGTTGTCAGTTCGACCTCGAAGGCTCGGTCGGCCAGACGCGGGTTCGCCTCTTTGGACACCTCGACGTCCACCCGCCGCAGCGGGATCCCGAATTTGTCGATGCGCTCCAACTTGCTGTGTACGTGCTCACGGAAGCGCCGGGACACCTCAACGTGTCGGCCGTGCACCACGATCTCAGCAACGTCGCTCACGACAGCCCTCCTTTGGTATGCCCACACCGGGCGTCTTCACGCTAACCCTTTGCCGCCAGCCCGCGCACGTCGGGTCGAGCATCACCGCCCCGCCACCACGACTCTGCCCACCACTGTGTAACCGGCCGCGACCAGGACCCGCTCGGCTTCGCCCAAGGTTGCCCCTGAGGTTCGCACGTCGTCGATCAGGACAACCGGTCCGGCGCCGGTCCGAACCGCACGCATGGTGCCGGCGATATTGACCCGGCGGGCCGAATAGGAAAGTTGGGCAGCATCCGAACGACGCCGCGACCTCAACAACCTGACTGCCTGAAGATCCACGGCTTCCCCCGCGATCCGCGCCAGTTCCCACGTGTGGTCGAAGCCGCGCCGGCGCAGCGCCTGCGGGGTCGAAGGTGCGGGCACCAGCAATGGGTCACGGCCGCCGTGGTCTTGGGCGAGCACCAGCAACAGACCCGCCGCCAAGACCTGCGCGAGCACCGGACCCAGCGCCCGTACGCCACGATCCTTGTACCCGACGACGGCTTCGGGCACACACCCCTCATACGGGCACCCGATCACCACCGGCGGGTCGGTGGCCAGAACGACGGGGTCCACCGCAGCTGCCAGTTCGGCATCGCACTCACGGCACCACGCACGGCCGGGCGCCGAGCAGCCGACACAGGCAGACCCGAAGATCAGCGAAACCGCGGCATCAGCCCACGCACCCACCATCTGATGATGCACTCGGTGCGAGCGACCAACTGGACCTGTGGAAAAGATCAGCCCGGGTAACGGGGGTCGCGCCCGGCTGCGGTCGGAACCCAGGTAGTGCCGTTGAACTGCCAGATTCGCCCGTCTGCGGTGCCCGACAGAAGCGGACGGCCCGGCGCGGCGGCCACAGACCGGGCCCGCGGCGGACCTCCCAGCAGATTCACCGAGAACAGCCCCAGGTCCACAGTGGCGACTTGGGCCGGCTGGCCCGGTTGTTTGACCAGCAGTGCGGCTTGGGTTGCCGATAGCCAGGCAGCCGCGCGCACCGGGCCCGTAGAGATCGCCCGCGGCCGGGAGGGCCGCGCCGGACCGCGGCGGTCCATCCGCAGCAGGTAGGCCACCGCTGCGTTGCGGGGTCCGGCCACCACCAGCGCCCTGGATCCGTCCCGCGATATCTGAACCGAACTGACATCGGTCAGCGGGATCGGCACCCGTCGGGCGCCCAGCACATTGACCGCCTGGACGGACGCGCCTCGCCCCGGCAACCACAGCACACCGGTCCTGTCCCAGGACCCGCCCTCGCTGGTCATCCGGGTGCGCGCCCGGCTCCACGACTGGCCGGGTTCCAGTGCCGCGGTGAGGGCTTGACCGGCTGGGTCTGTGGCAGCCACGGAGCCGAGGTCCAACGAGATCACTGGGTGGCTGACCGGCGGATCGGCAACCCCTGCCGCGCCGGGCACCTGTTCGGCCACGCCCGTGACGGGAACCTCCTGCACGCCACCACGCCTGGTGAAGTACCAGGGCACGGTGCCCGGCAATCCGTCGGGATCCAAGCCCGCCCATGCAGTTCGCGGTTGGACCGCCTGCTCCCCGGGGACCTCGTAAGGCCGTCCCTCAACCGAGATGATCACCCCGCGCAGGCCTTGCACCTGACGAAGGGTCCAGACGATCTGGGCCGACAGGTCCTGACGCGCCCGGTCGTCGGCCAGATTGGCCGCGCGGCTCAGATCCACCCGCGCGATCCCGTCGGAGATACCCACGGACAACAACGACGTGCCCTCCGGAAACGCGGTGGTGACCGCCGGCTCCAGCCAGGAGCCCGGACCCGACAGCAGCGATTCGAGCAGATCCGTAGCCACATCCCCCTGGCTGCTGGCGATGAGCACCGGATTCGGTGCCAGGATCGCCCCGGGCCGGGCCATGAAGTAGGTCTGATACTCCCGGAAGGAGCGCTCCAGGCCCGCTCTCGAGAGCAACAGGCCCGGATCCAGTTCGGCAATGCGCCATTGGCCGTCCACTTGCACGAGGCGAAACGTGGTGTTGACCTGCGCGCCCGGCGGACTGGGAGCGTACTGCGACCGTTCTGAGATCACACCCACCGCCGCGGCGCTGAGCGTGACCTCCCGCTCGTTCGCACCGGTCAGAGTGTCGGTGTCGTTGCCGTAGACGCGCACCCCGGACTGCGGATCCCACGCTGAGGCCGCCGCCGGGGTCAGGTAGAGCCTTGCCACCGCGTGGTCGTCCTCGAAGCCGGAGGCGGCATCAAGGAACCCCTGCACCACCTCGAGCTGGGTCATCCCGTCGCTGGGGGGTCTGGCCAGCACCCGGACGAAGCTGTTCGCCCCAACGTCGGCCAAAGGCTGATCGACCTCGACCACCGGGCCGCTCGTGGGCACCTGGGCACAGCCAGCCAGCGCCACCAGGGTGGCGCTGACCACTGCGAGCCCTGCGCTTCTCATAGGCGCACCTGCGTGGGATCCAGGGGCAGGGGGGAGTCAGCCGGCAACGGGTGGTCCGGCACCCGGGGCAACGTCAGCCGGAACAGAGCTCCTTGGCCGGGCCTGCCCCACACGGCCAGCCTGCCGCCGTGCAGGCGAGTGTCCTCCAAGGCGATGGACAGGCCCAGCCCGGTGCCGCCAAGCGTGCGAGCCCGCGCCGGATCCGCCCGCCAGAAGCGGTCGAAGACCCTGTCCAGATCCTTGTCGTCAAGGCCCCTTCCGTGATCGCGCACCGAGACCGCCACCGCTTCGTCGATGCCCGCGACCCTGACCTCGATGGGCTGGCTCTCGCCGTGTTCGATCGCATTGCTCAGCAGGTTGCGAACGATCCTCTCGATGCGCCGCGGGTCACATGCGACCACACAGGGCTGCGCTGGGAACTCGGTGCGCAGATCGCAGCCCTGCGCCATAGCCAGGGGCTGCGCGGCATCCACTGCCTGCTGCACCACATCGCGCACGTCCACCGACTCCGATTCCAGGGCAGCGGCCCCGGCGTCGAACCTGCTGATCTCGAGCAGGTCGGTGAGCAGCAGTTCGAAGCGGTCGAGTTGACCACGCAGTAGTTCGCTGCTCCGGCGCAGACCGGGCGGCATGTCCTCACGCTGGTCATAGATCACGTCCGAGGCCATCCGGATAGTCGTCAACGGCGTGCGCAACTCGTGGGACACGTCGGATACGAAACGTTGCTGCAGACGCGACAGGTTCTCCAACTGCCGGATCTGGGTCTGAAGCGACGCGGCCATGTCGTTGAAGGCCAAGGCCAGTGCCGCAAGATCGTCCTCACCGCGCACCGGCAACCGCTGTTCGAGGTGACCGGCCCTGAGCAACTCCGCAGTCCGGGCAGCCTGGCGTACCGGCATCACGACGTGACGCACAACCAGGAACATAGCCAGGCCCAGCAGCCCGACCAGCAGCAGGCCAGCCAGCCAGGCCGTGGAGCGGACCAGGTCCAAGGCCCGCTGGAGCTCTCCGTACGGGAACAGGTAGTAGATCTCGTAGGCGTTGTCGGGACCGAGGGTGAGCAGCGATCCCACCACCAGACCCGGCTCCCCGGGTTCATCCACCGAACGTATGGTCGTATAGGTCCAGACCTCCTTGCCCTCGGCCCGTACCTGGGCCCGAAGATCGACCGGCACACTGGCTACTTCCACCAGGTTCGTTCCCCGCTCGGGCAGGGCGACCCCGGTCGAACTTGAGGCGTCCAGGAGCAGTACCTCGAACGAGCCGCCCTCGTTGCTGTTCACCAACGCGTTCATGATGGAGTCGGCCAGGCCCTCGTCGGGAACCGGCGGCCCACCCTCACTGGCCTGCAGAACCACCTGCTGTGCCGCTGCCAGGCCCACATTCGCCTCAGCGATGGACTTGCTGGTGTTGGCATCCACGAGGCCATTGGTCACCCGGACCAGCAGGAGGCCAAGTGCCGCCCCAACGAGCAGGGTTGCCACGACCAAGGTGGTCATCAACACCCGGAAGCTCAGCGACCGGCGCCACCTATGGAGAAGAGCGGAGAACACGGATCAGCCCGTGTCGTCGCACGCCTTGTACCCGACACCGCGCACGGTCAGGACCAGTTGCGGGTTCTCCGGGTCGTGCTCGATCTTCGAGCGCAACCTCTGCACGTGGACATTGACCAGGCGGGTGTCTGCTGGGTGCCGGTAGCCCCAGACCTCCTGCAGGAGCACCTCACGGCTGAACACCTGCCACGGCTTGCGGGTCAGGCAAACGAGCAGATCGAATTCCAGCGGGGTCAGTTCGATGGTCTTGTCACCTCGGCGCACGCTGTGACCGGCAACGTCGATTGTGAGATCACCGATGTGCAGGATCTCCGGTTTGGCGTCCTCAAGGCGTCGCAGCCGGGTGCGTATCCGCGCGACCAGTTCCTTGGCCTTGAAGGGTTTGACCACGTAGTCGTCGGCACCGGACTCCAGACCCAGGACCACGTCGACAGTGTCCGTCTTGGCGGTCAGCATCACGATGGGGACACCACTTTCGGCGCGGATGGACCTGCACACCTCGATGCCGTCCTTGCCGGGGAGCATCACGTCGAGCAGGACCAAGTCCGGTCGGGTGTGGTGGAAAGCTTCCATGGCCCGGGATCCGTCGGCCACGAAGAATGGCTCGAAACCGTCGGCCTGCAGGACGATGCCCAACATTTCAGACAGCGCAGGATCGTCGTCCACGACCAGAATCCGCCCCTTCACATCCCCACTATTGCAGACCATGGCGGCCCTGCGCGGGACCTGTGCAAGGCCGTTGTGCCGGGATTCAGGCCAGGAGGAACAGGATCCCGATGGCGCCGGGCATGTTGTTGGTCATGTGCGCCACGATCGCCGTCGTGGTGTTGTTCCTGTGGATGCGCGCCCACCCCAGGATGAGGCCGATCGCGAAGAGCAGCACGAACCGGATCGGTTCGAGGTGCATCGCTGCGAACAGGGCCGCCGTGATGATCACGGCAAGCCAGCGGCTCATACCCCGCTTGAGCAGGCTCGTGAGCAGCAGTCCCCGGTAGCAGAGTTCCTCAACGATGGGCGCCCCGAAACCGACTGCCAACGCGAAGAAGAAGCGTGCCACGGGGAAGTCGTCGAGGTTGGCCGCGACCTCCCCTGCGCTGGAGTCGAACTCTCCGAACAGGGCCGTGAGCCCAGCGGCGATGATTGAGGCCGCGATGAGTGCAGCAAACCCGTAGAGCAGGCCCCACCCGACATCGGACCACCGCAGCCGCAATCCGAAGTCCAGACGGATCCCGTTACCCCGCAACCGGGACACCAGCCAAGGCCAGCCACCCATCCCCAGCCAGGGGAGCATGACCCCGACAAGCAGCAACCACGCGAATACCGCAGTGCCCTCCTGTGCCATAAGAATTGGCACCCCGGACACCACACTGAGGACCAGCCACAGTCCCACAGCGATCAGGAAGTCGGGGAATCCCCAACTCGGCTTGCGTAAAGGGACCCGTTGCCACCAGGCCGCGATGGCAGCGTCGCTGGCCCCTTCATAAGGGGACTGGAGCGCCGTGGTGCTCGGCAGAGAGTTAGTCATGGGATCACTTCTCACCGGACTGTGCGCCGGTCGGCTCGCGGTAGAGGTCAGGCTCGATGTACACGTATCTGGCCGTGGGCACTGCAGCTCGGATGGCAGCCTCGGCCTCATCGATGCCGGCTGCGATCTGGGCTGCGTTGTCGTCCTCGCCGAAGACGACCTTCACGGCCACGAGCAACTCGTCGGGCCCTACATGAAGGGTCTTCATGTGGATTACTTTGTCGATGGCCTGCGTGCCTGCCAGCGCAGCGCGCAAGGCATCCTCCTGCTCCGGCAGGGCCGACTCCCCCACCAGCATGCTGGACATTTCGAAGGCCAGGAAGACAGCTATGACCACGAGCAGGGTTCCGACCGCCATTGCGCCAAGTCCGTCCCAGCGCCCATCCCCGGTGACTGTGGCCATGCCCACCCCGATCAGGGCGAACATCAGACCGATCAGCGCACCAGAGTCCTCGAGCAGTACGACCGGTAGTTCCGGCTGTCGTGCGTCGCGGACAAACCGGAACAGTGTGCGCCGTCCTCGGGACTTGTTGGCCTCACGCATCGCGGTCCGGAAGGAGAAGGCTTCCAGCGCGATTGCGATCAGCAGGACGCCGATCGCGATCCCGACGTCGCGCAGTTCCTCGGGGTGGGTGAACTTGTGGAAGCCCTCGTAGAGCGAGAAGATCCCACCGACCAGGAACAGCACGATGGACACGACGAATGCGTACACATAGCGCACACGTGAGTAGCCGAACTGGTGGGTCGGGTCAGCCGCCCGTTTGGACCGTTTCCCACCCACCAGCAGCAGCACCTGGTTGGCGCTATCGGCCACGGAGTGGATCGCCTCGGACAGCAAAGAGGACGAACCGGTGAGCAGGAACGCCACGAACTTGGAGATGGCAATGCCGACGTTGGCCACAAGTGCCGCCAGAACGGCCTTGGTCCCACCTTCGGTGCTCACTGGGTCATCCTGCCACGTGCTGCGGATCGACCTGCCGGGCCAGGACCGCCCGGCCAGCCACCGCGACATCGACGGCGTCGTCGTCGCCGGACAACAACAGGGCCTCACCGGCACGCAGCACGCCCGCCTGAGTGGTGGCGGTCCCGGCCAGGCACACGATGGTCCTGGCAGACCCGGCAGGCGCATTCACGCAGTCGTCGTGAACCAGGGTCACCTCGAAGGGTGCGCTCTCATGGGCAAAGCGCAACGTGCCGCGGTCCACCACCGGTACGCACGGATGGGGCTGGGCTGTCACATCGAGGGCTTCCAGCGCCGGGTCGACGGCGACCACCTTGCTGGTCAGCCCGAGTCGCAGGACGTTGTCGCTGTTGGTCATGACCTCGATCCCGGTCCCCCGCACGTAGGCGTGGACAGTCCCCGGGTCGACGTAGACCGCCTCCCCCGGCGCCAGCGTGCGTGAGTGCAGCATCGCGGCCACGAACACCCCGGGATCACCCGGGAAGCAGTTGACGACCTCGCCGATCACCCGCTGCGCGTGTTCGTTGAGCCCCGCCTGGGCGAAGGCGTCGGGCAGGCCGGGGGCAAGGGTGGATACGGCGGCCGGGTCCAGCGCCAGCAGGTGGCGGATCGCCTGGCCGATATCGCCGTCGTGCAGGCACGTGGCAGCCGGCATCAGCGGTCCGGCGAGATCGTCGAACACCGCGGCGCTGACACCCGGGTCGCGAAATCCTTCGAGGATGACGAACGGTTCCACTGCGATGAGCATCTCGGCCTTGGCGAAGGGATCAGCCAGCAGCGCTGGCAGGCTGGGGTCACCACGCTGGGATGCGAAGTGCTCGGCGGCGAAATCCTCGCGCGGGTGGATCTGCAGGGACAGAGGCCGCGCTGCGGCGAGGATCTTGGTCAGGATGCCGGTAGCCGTACTTGCGGTCCCGTCTGCGTCGCGTAGCGGTGACGGCCCGTTCGGATGGGTCCCGAACCACAGTTCTGCCTGTGGTCCACCCGTGGCCGCGGTCCAGGCGGCCAGCCCGTCCACAGGACCCCAGTCGTAGGCCTGCAGGTGTCCCTTCACGATCTGCATACGCCTCACCTGCCCTGCAGCGGATCGCGACTGCCGAACCGCGGGTCCACGTCCCCGGCACTGGACGAGGGGTCCCGGCGTTGCATCAGCGCGGCATACACACTGGCGAAATCCAGCAGACCGATGAGGTCGGCCAGTTGTTCCACCACGTGCCCGGCCTCGCTGACAGCGCTCTCGCAGGCGACCTCGTTGCGCTCACAGGTCTGCACCACGGCGTCGGCGAGTGCGGCGGTATCGGGGTGTTCGCCACCATCGCGGACCAGTAGGACACGCAAACGCGGCGCAGGCTGATCGTCCAGGGTTCGATCCCGGAATATGTCTTCGTCACTGGGTCGCACCGCCCAGGGTCCCCGCAGCAGTCCGGCGTGTGTGCGCACCGCCTCGGGCAGCGCCCCCACCACGCTGGGCCAGTCCGCGTTCTCGGCCAGCTGGCGACCCAGCCGCCGGGCTGCCACCACGCCGACATCGCCGCTGCCCCAGACGACCGGCAGCCCGGCGGTGAGGTGGATGCTCAGCGCCTTCGCCGGATTGTCCGCGGTCGCAACCTCGGGTCCGAAAGCTATGGAGTGCTCGTCGAGCCGGTCAGCGGCAGCCTCCAGAGCCTGCCTGGCGTGGGTGACCAAGCCCATCCGGCCGGCCAGCAGGATCAGAGGCGCGGACAGCGACCAGAGCAGACTGCGCGCCTTCTGCACGTCCTGCAGGGCGCTGCGCCGCGAGACCGGCCAGAAACTCACACCGCGGGTACGCGAGCACGCCTCGTGCAGTGGGGAGTCGGACGCGCCGATCCCCAGCACTGAACTTCCGCGGCGCTGAGCCTCTGTGACGAAACTCAGTACCTCGGGAGTACCTCCCGAGGCCGAAACGGCGACCACCAGGTCCATCGGCCCGATCCAGCCGGGCAGGGTTGGCCCGCCAAGCGCGAACACCGGCAGCGGCGAACCGCGCCCGGCAACAGCGGCCAGCACCTCGCCAGGGGCACTGGAACCACCTGCGCCTACAACGATCAGGCTGCGGGGCCTTCCCTGCTCGGCCAGTGGTTCCAGCAGTGATTCGGAATCGGCATTTAGCGCCGCTCGCACGGCCGCCCCCGCCGAGGCGGTGCTGGCCAGCATCCGGTGGGCGTCGATACCCACCAGTCCGGCCGGGTCGTCCAGCAGTGTGTCGTCGAGGCTCACGGGCTCTCAGGTTCCCCGACCACCCCGGATGGGCCGGGGGTCGCCTGGTCGATGAGCATCACCGGGATTCCATCGCGGATCGGGAACTCGGCCTGGCACACCGAGCAGACAAGCGAGGAGTCACGTTGGCTCACCGGTGCGTGCGCAGGGCACGGGCAGGCAAGAACGTCCAACAGCAGTGGGTCCAGATTCACCGCACCAGCCTATTGGGTGTCCTCTGGCGGCCGGCGGCCAACGCGGGGCTCAGCGGTAGATCCCCAGCACCTCGTCACGAAGGGCAGCCATCTGGGCCTCGTCGGGAGCCTCCACGTTGAGGCGCAACAGGGGTTCAGTGTTGCTCGGGCGCACATTGACCCACCACGTGCCACTATCCACGGTCAGGCCGTCGAGATCAGAGAAACTCACGTCGCGGCCGGTGAAGTGGGCACGAACTGAGGCCATCGCCGCCGCCTGGTCGGCGACCTCGGTGTTGATCTCACCGGACATCGTGTACCGGCTGTAGGGAGCGAGCAGCTGCGACAGGGTCGTGCCCTCTGCTGCATTGGACAGACTCGACACCACATGCAGCGCAGCGAGCATTCCGCTGTCAGCACGCCAGAAATCTCTGAAATAGAAGTGACCGGAGTGCTCGCCGCCGAACACCGCCCCTGTCTGGGCCATCGTCGCTTTGATGAACGAGTGTCCGACTCGGGTGACGACCGGGACACCGCCGCTCTCAGCGATGATCTCCGGCACCGCACGCGAGGTGATCAGGTTGTGGATCACCGGGGCACCGGGAACCCGGCGCAGTTCCTGAGTCGCGATCAGACCGGTGATCGTGGACGGGTTGACCGGTTCACCGCGCTCGTCGACGACGAAACACCGGTCGGCGTCACCATCGAAGGCCAGTCCGAGATCGGCCCCGGATTCGCGCACTGCGGCCTGCAGGTCCACGAGGTTGGCCGGATCGATGGGATTGGCCTCGTGATTCGGGAACGACCCGTCCAGTTCGAAGTAGAGTGCCTCGAGGTCCACCGGTAATTGCTCGAAAACCACGGGCGCCGTAAGGCCGGCCATCCCGTTTCCCGCGTCAGCAACCACCTTGAGCCGACGGGTCGGCGGCGGCACCAGGCCGATCAGGTAGGACGCGTACTCCTGCAACATCTCCCGTGACGAGACCTTGCCCACCGGACCGTGGTACTCGCCGACCCCTGACACCAGAAGGTCTGCGATGTCACGAAGCCCGCTGTCCTGGCCCACAGGAGCGGCACCGGCCCGGCACAACTTGATCCCGTTGTACTCGGCCGGATTGTGGCTCGCAGTGAACATGGCACCGGGCAGGTCGAGGCTTCCCGATGCGTAGTACAGCCCGTCGGTGGAGCACAGCCCGATCATGATCACATCAACACCATGGGCCGTGGCACCCTCGGCGAAGGCCGCGGCGAACGCCGGGGAGGATGGCCGCATGTCGTGGCCCACCACGACCGAACCTGCCTCGCGCAGACCGAGCGCCTCGACGAAGGCGCCCCCAGCAGCACGGACGAAGTCGGGGGTCAGCTGCTCGTCAACAAGACCCCGCACGTCGTAGGCCTTGATCAGCGCAGACACCAGATCGGCCGGGAATCCGGCAGGGGTTTGACTCATGGCCGTCAGGCTATTCGATCGGACGCAACACGCGCAGGTGGCCTTTGCCACCAACGGTCAGCTGACCCGATTCTTCGTGGACGACCGGCGCAGCAGAGGCCGGCCGGGCAGCTGAACGTACCGCGTCGGCCAATGCCGCCAGATCGTCGTGCGAGGGCAACAAAGCATCCGGGTCCGGATCCAGCCGCACGACGTCCCAGCCCCGCGGGGCGGTCAGACGGTTGGAATGCTCCTCGCACAGGTCGTAGGAATGCGGCTCGGCGAACGTCGCCAGGGGGCCAAGCACCGCGGTCGACTCGGCGTACACGTAGGTGAGCGTGGACACGGCTGGGTGTCGGCAGGACGGCCGTGAGCAGCTACGGACATTCACGTGGACACGGTAACCGGAGGCGTCGGTGCCGGCCGACCCCGCCTCAGACACGCGGGTACTCCGGGTCGATCCGATCTGCCGCGCGGCCCAGGAACACCCCCGCCAGTTCGGCGAGCACGTCCTTGAGCAACCTGTTGCGCGCCGCTGGCGAACCCGCCCGCAGTTCCAGCGCCCAGCGGTAGACAGTGATCCGTGCGCAGAGCCCCGCATCGGCGGGGTCGAACACGGCCAGATGCGGCTCATCCGGCTCGGGCACATCGCTGACCGCAACCTCGATGAACTGAAGTTCGGGATGACCAGCGACCAGACGATCCCATGCCACGAGAACCTGCTCGTCGAACTCGTCGGATCGACTGCGCGACAGCGGCACGGCCCGGGGCGCAAGAGGTCCGCGAACACCGCGGCCCCGACGATCGCGCCGGCGTGAGCGTGCCCGGGCGGAGGCCGAGGACCAGACCACACCAGGACCTCGCTGCGCAGGTGCATCCTGCCTGGCGCGATGACCCACACGCATCAACATGTGGCCGACTCTAACCGGGGGTATGACAAAGGGTGGCTCACCACGCTGGAGAGCCACCCTTTGGATGTCTGGCACCCCAAGAGCCTGTTGGTTAGAGGTTGTCCTGTTGGTTAGAGAATCCACGCGTTGATTCGCTAACCAACAGCACAACCTCTAACGGGAGGGCAAGACAACATGACAAAGGGTGGCTCACCATGCTGGAGAGCCACCCTTTGGATGTCTGTATGGATTTCTCGGGGAAGAAAGTGGGAAGGACCGCAGTTGACCTCAGCCGGCGGCGCGCTTGAGGCGTCGGCGCTCACGCTCGGAGAGCCCGCCCCAGATCCCGAAGCGTTCGTCGTTCTCCAACGCGTACTCCAGGCATTCCCGCCGCACCTCGCAGGATCCGCAGATCCGCTTGGCCTCGCGGGTGGATCCACCCTTCTCGGGGAAGAACGACTCAGGGTCGGTCTCCGCACACAATGCTCGTTCCTGCCAGCTGAGTTCTTCGGTCTCCGACATCGGCAACCTGACGATCGACTCCATGTTTGCTCCACTTCCGCGCCCCGGTGCGCTTCTTGAACTTCGGTTCCGCTGCCCTGGAGGCTTCCCCGCGACCAGTGACAACACCGATGAAATTACATGGCCGTAAGTATCGGCTCAACCGGAACCCTAAGAAAGGGCCGTTCGGACGAGAGAATCTGTGGAAAACCACCGGAGATTTGCAAGCAGACACGCCGCACTGGCGCAGAAAAGCCGTAAATAAGATGAAATGTCCGAAATCGACTGGGAAAGCTGATTTCGGCTCAGGTCACTGTGTGTCACCGATAACGCCGAGGACCGGCGCCTGGGCGTACACCGTGGTGCGTTGCCTGGCGCTGCGCCCGGCCATCGCCGCCATTTCGTGCAGGTCGGCGACGCTGACTGAGGACCCGTGGGCCGAACCGGCCATCCGGCTGATCGTCTCCTCCATCAGGGTGCCCCCGAGGTCGTTGGCCCCGGCGCCGAGCAGGTGCGCGGCTCCCGCAGGACCCAGTTTGACCCAGGACACCTGGATGTTCTCGATCGCCTGATCGAGCATCAGCCTGGCCATCGCGGTCACCAGGATGTCCTCGCGCAGGGTGGAACCCGGCCGGGCCTTGCCAGCCAAGTACAGCGGTGCGTTGTGGTGTACGAACGGCAGCCCCACGAACTCGGTGAACCCGTTGGTCTGTTCCTGGATCCTGCGCAGAAGCCGAAGGTGGCGGACCCAGTGCACGGGGGTGTCCACATGGCCGTACATCATCGTCGAGCTGGACGGAAGGCCCGCCTCGTGCGCGGCGGTCACCACCTCGACCCAGGCACTGGTCGGCAGTTTGCCCTTCGTGAGTACCCACCGGACGTCGTCGTCGAGGATCTCAGCAGCTGTCCCCGGGATCGAGTCCAGGCCAGCCTCCTTGGCCCTGGCCAGGAACTCGGCCACCGGGATGTCGCAGCGGGTCGCACCGTTGACCACCTCCATCGGACTGAAGGCGTGCAGATGCATCCCCGGGTCGGCAGCTTTCACCGTGCGGGCCAGGTCGAAGTAGGCAGAGCCGGGCAAGCGTGGATGGATGCCACCCTGCATGCAGATCTCGGTCGCTCCGGCCGCCGCCGCCTCCCGTACTCGCCCGGCGATCTCGTCGCTGCTCAAGGTGAAGGCGTCGGCGTCGGACTCGCGCTGGGCGAAGGCGCAGAACCGGCATCCGGTGTAGCAGACGTTCGTGAAGTTGATGTTGCGATTCACGACGTACGTGACCTCGTCGCCGACCCGTGCCCGACGCAGTTCGTCGGCGGCCCGGGCCACCGCTGCGACCTGCTCGCCGGTGGCGGCGAACAGCGCCAGGGCCAGCTCCTCATTCGACTCATCGCTCAACCTGGCGGGGTCGGAGCCGGCCAGGTCCAGGGCCTTGTGGAAATCACCAACATGGACCGCAGGGCCCTCCCCCACACGCAAGGCGTCCCAGGAACCGAAGGCGGTGTCGAAGTCCGAACGGCGCTCGGAGTCACGCCCACGGATGTCGATGGTGACGGCCAGGTCGGTCCGGCCCGATCCGGTCGCGGAGAACCCTTCGTAGTCCGTCTGTTCCTGCCAGGGGCGTGGGACAGGACGCTGCAGCGGATCGAGCAGCCCGCTCGGGTCGGCCAGCGCCGCCACGAAAGGTTTTAGCCGCGGGTCCAGCCAGGCGTCACCGCGGGCGATGAACTCGGGGTGAATCGTCAAGCGGGGGCGCAGATCCAGCCCGGCCGCGGCCGTGACCTCGCGCAGGACCTCGATGCTCGGCCACGGCCGCTCGGGGTTGACGAAGTCCGCCGTCACGGGGCTGACCCCGCCCCAATCGTCGATCCCGGCGCCGAGCAGGCCGGCCAACTCGGATTCATCGGACAGGTTCGGCGGCGCCTGCAAGTGAACCGAGGTCCCGAGAACGACCCGCGCTGTAGCGATGGCAGCCCGGTACTGCTGCATGTCGGCATCCGGCGCGCCAGCCATCGCGGTGCCCGGCTTCGCCCGGAAGTTCTGGATGATGACTTCTTGGATCCCGTGGAACTCCCGCTCGACCGAACGCAGGGCCAGCAGCGACTCGGCCCGCTCGGCCAAGGTCTCGCCGATCCCGATCAGCAGACCCGTTGTGAACGGGATCGCCAGTCGGCCGGCCTCGCGCAGCACCCGCAACCTGACCTTCGGGTCCTTGTCCGGGGAGCCGTAGTGCACCGCGCCCGGCGTGTTGAACAGTCGTTGCGAGGTGGTCTCCAGCATCATGCCCATGCTCGGGGCGACAGGCCGTAGCCGGGTCATCTGGTCCCAGGTCATGACCCCTGGATTGGCGTGGGGCAGCAGGCCGGTGCCCTCCAGGATCGCAATGGCCACCGCCCGCACGTAGTCGGAGGTGCTGTCGAAGCCGCGTTCGTCGAGCCACTGCCGGGCCGCGGGCCAACGATCCTCGGGTGTGTCGCCCAGCGTCAGCAGCGCCTCCGCGCAACCGGCGCGGGCCCCCCGGGCTGCGACGGCCACCGCTTCGTCGATCTCGAGGAAGGGGGTTCGTCCCAGCTCTCGCAGACTCGCCGGATCGGTCGCGAACGTGCAGTAGTGGCATCGGTCGCGGCACAGGTGGGTCACCGGGATGAACACCTTGGGCGAGTAGGTCACCGTGGCGGAACTGCGGTCGCGCATGCCTGCGGCAATGGCGCACAACGCTTCCAGGTCGTCATCACGGGCACCCAGAAGTCCCTCGACCTCGCCCACGTCGAGGGAAACGGCGCGTTCGGCACGGGCCAGCACCCGACGTAGAGTCACCCCTGAAGCCTAAACGAGCGGTTCTGAAGGGGTGTTGGGATGCGGATCACGGTCCTTGCCGGTGGCGTAGGTGGCGCCCGGTTCCTGCAGGGTCTTCGGACGGCCTTTCCCCAATCCGACATCTCGGTCATCGGAAACACAGCCGACGACATCTGGCTGCACGGTTTGAAGGTCTGCCCGGACCTGGACACCGTGATGTACACCCTCGGCGGCGGTATCGACACCGAACGGGGCTGGGGTCGGGGCGAGGAGACGTACGGCGTGCTCACGGAACTGCGGGCCTACGAATTCGATCCGCTGTGGTTCACCCTCGGCGACCGCGACATCGCCACCCACCTGGTCCGCACCCAGTTGATCAATGGCGGCTTCCCGCTGTCGGAGATAACCGCGGCTTTGTGCCGTCGCTGGCAGCCAGGCGTGCAACTGCTGCCAATGACCGACGACCGCGTGGAGACGCACGTGGTCGTGCGCGACGGGGACCGAACCTACGCGATGCACTTCCAGCAGTGGTGGGTTCAGCACCGGGCGCAGTTGCCCGCGCTGGAGTTCCGCTTCGTGGGCATCGACGAAGCGAGCGCCGCACCTGGGGTGCTCGAGGCCATCGGCCAGGCAGACGTCGTGGTGCTGCCACCCTCGAACCCCGTGGTCAGCATCGGCCCGATCCTTTCGGTTGCCGGCGTACGCGATGCTCTCGTGAACGGACCGGCCCCGGTGGTCGGTGTTTCGGGGATCATCGGCGGCCGGCCGGTGAAGGGGATGGCCGACACGTGCCTTACAACCATCGGCGTCGAGCCGACCGCTGCAGGAGTGGCTGAGCACTACGGCGCCCGGGGCCGACGGCGGGATTCTCGACGCATGGGTGTACGAGCGCGGTGACGCACCGCCGCTGACAGTCCGGTCGAGCCTGGCGACCTCGACCCTGATGATCGACGAACGGGCGGCCGCCAGCCTCGCAACCGAGACGGTCGGACTCGTCCTGTGATGCAGGTCGTCGCGGTTCCCGGCCTGCCCGAGTTCGACCAGAACACCGACCTGGTTGCGGTTCTGCGCAACGCACTTGCTGGACTGCTCTGGCCAGATGGGAGCGCAGGCACATCACCCGGGGACATCCTGGTCGTCAGTTCGAAGGTCATCAGCAAGGTCGAGGGGCAATGGGCCTCCGACCGGGACGGCGCCATCGAGGCCGACACCGTGCGCACTGTGGCGCAGCGCGGCGATCTGCGGATCGTGGAGAACCATCTGGGGGTCGTCATGGCCTCCGCGGGAGTCGACCGGTCCAACACCCCTGGGGTCCTGCGACTGCCACGCGACCCAGATGGGAGTGCCCGCGCCTTGGCCGAAGCCACAGGACTGGCCGTGGTGATCACCGATTCAGCAGGCCGGCCGTGGCGGATCGGGGTCACCGATTTCGCGCTCGGCAGCCACGGCATCACACCATTGGTGGATCTTCGCGGAACCCCCGACGACAACGGCCAGACCCTGGAGATGACCCAGGTCGGCGTCGCCGATGAGATCGCAGCGGCAGCGGACCTGGTCAAAGGCAAGACCGGGCGCACCCCGGTGGCGGTCGTGCGCGGGCTGCGTCTCACGGGGCCGGGCAGCGCTGCGGACCTGATCCGGCCATGCGACGAGGACCTCTTCAGTCTGGGCACCAAGATGGCCCGCGAGAGCGTCGTGACTGGTCGGCGAACCGTGCGTGCGTTCACCAACGAACCAGTGCCCTTGGAACTGATCGAGAACGCCGTCGAGGCTGCCTGCACAGCCCCGAGCCCGCACCACACCCGGCCGTGGCGGTTCGTGCTGCTGCGGGAGTCGCGCCAGCAGGTGCTGGACGCGATGCTCGAGCAGTGGGTGGCGGACTTGGCCGCCGACGGATTCAGCCAGGACGCCATCGCCAAGCGGGTGCGTAGAGGAGACGTCCTGCGGGATGCCCCCGAGGTGGTTCTGGCCTTCAGCGAACTCAACGGTGCGACCCACACCTACCCCGATGAGCGCCGCAACGGTTTCGAGCGCGATCTGTTCCTAGTGGCCGGCGGCGCAGCGGTGGAGAACCTGCTCGTGGCTTTGTCCGCATCCGGTTTGGGTTCGGCGTGGATCTCCAGCACCGTCTTCTGTCCACCGGTGGTGGCCGCCGCCCTTGACATCCCGAGCACGTGGCAGCCACTGGGAGCTGTCGCGATCGGCTGGCCGGCAGCACCGGCGCCGAAGCGGCCAAGCGCCGAACTCGGCGCACATTGGCTCGTGCGCTGAAGGCCTACTGGTCGGAACTGAAGCGCACCGCGCAGTCGCCCATGACCACATCGGGCCAGACCCGCACCCCATCGAGCAGCTCATTGCCCGCGCCGATCCGGGCCCCGTCGCCGACGACCACGGATCGCAACACGCAACCGTCGCCGATGTCGGCACCGGCGCCGATGATGCTGTCCTGCACGATGACGTCCCGGCCGACCTGCGCACCGTCGAACAACACCGAACCCATGACGCTGGACCCGGCACCCACGACGGCCCCTCGGCCCACCGCCGTGCCTGCGCTGCAGGCACCCGCGACGGCGGCATCGGCGGCGATCCAGGAGTCGCCCGTGCCGCCCACCAGCGCCGGTGACGCCACCGCCCCGGTCACGATGTCGGCACTTCCTTTCGCGAAGGCCAGCGGGGTCCCCAGATCCAGCCAGTAGCCCGGGTCGACCCAGCCGACAACCGTCCTGCCGGCCGCGAGCAACTGCGGGAATGTCTCGCGCTCCACACTGACCGGCCGGCCCGGCGGGATCTCATCGATCACACTGCGGCGAAAGATGTAGCAGCCGGCGTTGATCTGGTCGGTGACGATCTCCTCGGGCGTCTGCGGCTTCTCCAGGAAGGCCGTGACCCGATCACCCACCGTGGGCACCAGCCCGAAAGCCCGCGGATCGTCCACCCGGGTCAGGTACAGCGCCACATCGGCGTTCGACTCCTCCCACGCCCCCACCAGTGCCGGGATGTCCAGACCCGTGAGGATGTCCCCGTTGAACACCACCACCGGGTCGTCGGGGCCGCACGTCAGAGCATCGGCGGCGTTGCGGATTGCTCCGCCCGTGCCCAGGGGCTCGCTCTCCACCCGGTAGTCCAGGGCCACCCCGAAATCCGAACCGTCGCCGAAGTAGTCGCTGAAGACCTCGGCGCGATAGGAGGTGCCCAGCGCGACCCGCGTCACGCCAGCGGCCCGCGCGATGGCGATCTGGTGCTCGGTGAAGGGAACCCCGGCGACCGGCAGCATCGGCTTGGGGGTATTGATGGTCAAGGGCCGCAGTCGGGTCCCCTTGCCGCCCACCAACAGAATCGACTCGAGCACCGCCACAGTCTGCCAGGGAGCACACGTGGCAGGTGACTTAACATCACAACGTGTCCTCCCTGCGCGAAGCCCGCTTGAGCTCACTGCGCAGCCATGGCTCCTCTCCACTGATCACCGACTGCACGCAAGGCCGGGTCGAGTTGTCCCACGTGACCTTCGACAATTGGGTCACGAAGACCGTGAACTTCCTGCGCCTCGAGGCCGATGTGGATGTCGGCGACACCATTGGTCTGGCGTTGCCCCTGCACTGGATGTCCGCTGTCTGGCTGGTGGCCGTGTGGGAGGCCGGCGCACACGTGAGCTTCGGCGATGCAGACCTCACGGTGGCTACTGAGGGTGACCCGGATGTGCTGGTTGTCGCCGATCCGTTCGGCATGGCGGCGCCGCCGGTTGGTACACAGGCCGAGTGGAACTTCCCGGCTGACGTCCGCGTCATGCCCGACCAACTTGTGCTGCCAGCGCCACCCATGGGCGCAATGGCAGGAGGACCTGTTGCCACCGACCTGCTGGCCGAGGCCGCCAGTTACGCCCGCGACGTCGGCTTGGTGGCCGGGGGAAGGTTGCTGACGAACCTTCCGGTTCGTGATCTGAGTGGCACGTTGGCCACGATCGCCGGTGCTATCGCTGTGGACGCGGCGGTGGTATACGCCGATTCGTCCGGCCAGGAGCAGACGACCGCAGTCGCGCATTGATCGCGGTCTGGCGGCGCTAAGCCCGTCGGGCTGCCGAAAGCACCCGGGTGGCCACACCCACAGTCCGCACGTCGGCAATGGCCGGGCTGCTCTGCAGGAAACGCAGACCGGCCCCGTTGCCTTTGCCGCTCGTCACTATCAGCACCGCCCGCCCCGTGCCCGCCGCGACCGCCGCAGCCATGGGCCGCTGGGAGTCCACCAGGATCGCTTCGCCTCGCCGAGAGCCCAGCCGGGCGATCCGCGCCGCTCGCAGGACCGGCTTCTGCGTGGCCAGGCGAACCGGGCGTCTCAGCGCCGCCGCCGCGCGGTTGGACAGTTCCTTGCGTCCGGCCACCACGACCGTGCGGGTGCCGTTTGCCTTGACGAACTTGACCGAAGCAGCCGACGGGATCTCCCCGACGGCCAACAAGTAGCCCTTGGCCCGTACAGCCCCCATGGCGGCGCTTGCCATGGCCGACGGGTTGTCGGCGCGTCCGACGAAGACCGCGCGCCGAGTTGAGTGTTGTCCGGCGCGGGCCAGAGCCAAGGACAAGGCGCCCACGGAGTCTGCCCGCACACGGCGTACCTTGGCCAACTTCGCGACGGCCTTAAGTGCCTTCGGGCTGAAGGCACCCACGGCCGTCAGCGTCCTGGCCGGCTTCAGTGCCTTGCGCGCTGCAGCGTCAGGACCGCTCCCACCGATCGCGTAGACGGGGCGGCCTTGAGCCCCCGCGAAGGCCGCTGCGAGCGCCACGACTGTGGTGTCGCTGGCTGCAACGACCACCGGCGCACCGCCGCGACCCGCAGCTAGCGACGTCGACAGCGCAGTGGCCGTGGTTGGGGCCTGCGTGACGCCGCGCGCGATGTACGCCGAGGGCAACTTCAAGCCTGTGCGCAACCTCTCCCCGGAGATCGAGGAGGTCTGCCCGCCGGAACTGGTGGCGATGGCGGTGGCAACCGCTCCCCCGGTCAGCCGGCTACGCAGATCGAGCTGGACGACATCGGGCAGGCCGAACAGTGCTGCCACGTCGGCCTGTGGCCGCGTCTGCATCTCCCACGACGCGTACGGCGAGTTGCGCTTGCGCAGGCTCCAGGAGTCGTCGACGCTGCGGGCCCACGCAAGGTCCTTGCCCCAGACGTCTGAGGCGTTCAGCGTCGCCCCACCACTGGCTTCGAACACTGGAACTTCCAGGGGTGCCGACTCGTACGAGGCGACGAGCCCCTTGTCGGCCGACGAGGCCGTGGCAGAGACCGCCTTGCGCCACTGCTGGTGGCCCCTGGCCGAAGTCGCCTTCTGACCCAGGAAACCCTCGTCGCCGATGTGGCAGCCGCACTTCGGGTCCCACTGCTTGGCCAGTGCCGCCGATCGCGCGATCACGGCCATGACTCGTTGTCCCTGATCCGGCCAGCCGGGGGTGGGTGGTGTCACGTAGGGCAGGTATTCGTCGTGCACGCGCACCAGGGCCACCGCCTGCAGGACGCCGTCACGAACGCTGACCCGCACGGCACCGGCGCGCACGAGGTCGTCGCCGATCCGCACGGCGGTGGCCGAGCTACCCAACTTTCCGGCCGTGCGCGTGCCCGCCCAGCGGACCGAGACGCGAGTGCCCGAGGCCGCTCTCTGCCACTTCTTACCGGCCTTGCGCTCGACGATCACCTGGTCACCTTCGACCCGCAGGCGTGCACGTGTCCCCTTGTCACCGACCAGGGCTTGCTTACCCGCTGAGACCTTGAACGAGCCACCGCCTCTGACGAGCGCCTGCGTGCTCACGGGCAATTGCGCACGTCGAGCGAGCATCACCCAGAGAACGCGGCTGTCGTCAGCGGGATCGACGGCCACCCCGGTCAAGTAGTGACGCAGTATCGCGGCGGCCTTCTTGCCCTGGCGCGCTTGTCCGAGAACACCCGCCTTGGGCACGCCGACACCGTCGCCCGAACCCGAGCCGCGGAAGTGGAACTCGTCGCTGACCGGATCCGGGGTGAGCAGGTCCGGGATGTCGGGCGGCGGCACGCCACCTGAGCGATAGATCTGCGCGGCGCGCGCCCGGATGGCGCCGACCTGGGCATACAGGTACTTACCGGGACAGGCTGTGTTCCCGGCGTCCTTGTGCCCGGAAACCCGGTTCAAGGTTGCTGTCTCACCGGCCTCCCAATATCCGCTGCCCAGCGAACCATTGCTCACCAGCGTGTCCTTGCCGCCCGGGTCTCGTTTGGTGAGCCCGAGCTTCCACGCCATGAGTTGGGCGATCGACTCCTTGATCGCGTCCATCTTCTCGTCGGAGGGGTTGTACTCCTCGAAGTTGCCCATCGCGGACACCGCGAAACTGTCGGTGTTCAACCCGGCCGTGTGACCACCCACCACGGGCCTGTTCATACCGCCGTACCGGCCCTCGTACAGGGTGCCGAAGCGGTCCACGAGGAAGTTGTAGGCCATGTCGGAGTACTTCAGGCCCTCCGTGTACCAGGCGTACAGATTGCGGACCTGCGCGGCGGCCTGCTCGGCGCTGTAGGTGCTGCTCGAGACTGTGTGGTGGACGAAGCCGACCTTGACCGCATTGGAGTAGATCGGATCCCGGTTGCGCATGCTCTCATCGGCACCCCACTGGGCACGGGTGACGATCGGCGGCATTCCCGGTGCGGCAGCGGCCTGCGCCAGTGGGCTCTGTTGAACTCCCACGTCGTCGGTGTCGACCAGGTGCACCTCGGTGTTCGGCGGAGCTTGGCCGTCGGGGGTCTGGACCCAGACCTGTACGGCGTCGGAGCGCCCGGTCAGCATGGGATCCGTGCCCGAACGGGCATCCTCAGCCTCGCCGGAGGCCGGATCGGGGCCATGGTCGTCGTGGAAGGGGATGTGCAGCCACGGCGTCCAGCCGTCCTGCTCACGGACCCGGACCTTGACCAGTGAACCGGGCGATGGCGCCTCGTCCCAGGACAATCCGACCAGTTCGAACGGCTTGGTCTCGACGACCGAGCTGCGCGATGCGGTGGGCTGCTCGACCCCGGACATTCCGCGGCTGCCGCCCATCGAGATGCCATCCAGGGACAGGGTCTGCACCCGTGTGGGCACCGGCCGCGGGGAGGAACCGGGCATGCTGACCACAGGTAGCGCGACGACCACGGCCAAGACCGCTGTCACGACCAAACTCAACCGCGAGCGCAAGACAAGCACCAACCTCTCGGGACGAGCGGATCAAACTGCAGGAACCAGGGTGACCACGACCCGCGTCCAAGAGACGCAACCCCGGGCCGTTTGCGGCAAAACTGTTCACATATCGGACGCGTGTCGCAGGCAACCGATTGCCTTGGCTCAACACACGAATGCGGTATTGATCACAGGTTAACCGAAAGCCAAAACCCCACCTGTACCCTGGAACTCTGAGGATCGGAGGACGATGACTGCTCGACGCCGTCGTTGGCCGCGCGTGCTCGCCGGAATCGCGTCGTCGATGGTCCTCGTGGCCACGGGTGCTGCTGCCGCCGGAGCCGTGCTGTACAACCGCCTCGACAGCAACATCAACACTCTCGACACCACCGACCAGCTCGGAACCCGGCCGGTCAAAGAGGCTTCTCCGACCGAACCGATCAATGTCCTGGTCATGGGCTCGGACAGCCGCACCGGCAAGGGCAACAATAAGAAGTACGGCAACTCGGCCAACGCCGGCATCGAGGGGCAGCGCAGCGACACGACCTTGTTGTTCCACATCTCCGGTGACCGAACACGCGCGCTCGGGATGAGCATCCCGCGCGACTCGCTGGTGACACTGCCCACCTGCAAGAACAGCCAGGGGGTCGCCCAGGGCGGGTACACCGGCCGGTTCAACGAAGCCTTCGACATCGGCGGTCCGGGCTGCACAATCAAGGCCGTCGAACAACTAACAGGCATCTACGTCGATCACTTCGTAGTCGTCGACTTCAACGGTTTCAAGAAGATGGTCGATGCCGTCGGCGGGGTTGAGGTCTGCCTGCGCGAGCCGGTCAACGACTACCACTCGCGGCTGAACCTGCCGGCCGGCAAGCAGACCATCAGTGGCGAGGACGCCCTGGCTTTCGTGCGGGCCCGCGAGACCCTCGGGGACGGCAGCGACATCCAGCGGATCCAACGCCAGCAGGACTTCATCTCCTCGATGATCCGTAAGGTCACCAGCGCCGGTGTGCTCACCAACCCCATCAAACTCTTCAACCTTCTGGACGCCGGCACGAAGTCGCTGACCACCGACCAGAACCTCTCCAGCCTCAAGTCGATCCAGCAGATAGCTGAGTCGATGGTGGACATCCGCCCGTCGGACGTGACGTTCGTGACGGTCCCGTTCACCTACAACTCCGACATGTCCACCGTGTCCTGGGACCCGGTCAAGTCCGAGAAGATGTTCAAGGCGATCATCAACGACAGGCCATGGCCAGAACCTGCCACGGTACCGCCTGGCCAGGATCCCTTGACCGTTCCGCCCGAGGCCATCGACGTCGTCGTGGTCAACGGCACGCCGCAGCCGAACTTCGCACTCAAGGTGGCCGAGGAACTACAGGCGCAGGGCTACAACGTCGTCGGGACCCGCGGCAGCGACACCGACGTCACGACGACGAGCCTGACGTATGCACCCGACAAGGCGGAGGCGGCTCGCACGCTGGCCTACGCCGCCGGGGCAACCGAGACCAAGGTCAAGACGTCGGCAGGCACCACCGTCGTGCTGAAGGTCGGCACGGACTTCACCTCGATCAAGCCCGTCATCACCAAGAAGCAGAAGAAGGATCCGGCCGACACGTCCGCGCCGAAGACCGCTGATTCGTCCATCTGCGTGAGTTGATGTCCACCGACTACGCCGTGGTGCTGCTCACCCAGGGGCTGCGGCCCGTCGAGTTGCGCCGAGCCATCGATTCGGTTCTGGCCCAGCGGGGCGTGATATGCGAGGTCCTCGTGGTGGGCAACGGCTGGGAACCCACGGACCTGCCCGCCGGGGTCCAAGGTCTCGGCCTATCGGAAAACGTTGGGATCCCCGCCGGGCGTAATGCCGGCGTCGAGGCCACCACCGCACCGATGATCTTCTTCCTTGACGACGATGCCTGGCTGCCGGAGGTCGACACACTGGCCCGGATCTCCGCGATGTTCGAGGCGAACCCGCGGTTCGGCCTCATACAGCCGCGTGTGACGGATCCTGACTCGGCCGGTGATCCCACTCGCTGGATCCCGCGCATGCATAAGGGCGATCCCCGGCACAGCAGTGCGGTCTTCAGCGTTTGGGAAGGGGCGGTTGCGATCCCGCGCGACGTCTTCGATTGCACCGGCGGCTGGCCCGACCCGTTCTTTTACGCCCACGAGGGCATCGAGTTGGCCTGGCGGGTCTGGGACTGCGACCGCATCGTCTGGTACGCCGGTGATCTCGTGGCTCACCATCCGGTGATCGACCCGCGCCGCCACGACGAGTACTACCGGCTCAACGCGCGCAACCGGGTGTGGCTGGCCCGCAGGAACCTGCCTTGGGCGGTCGGGATTCCCTACATCGCGACCTGGACGGCCGTGCAGCGGATCCGCTCGCGCGGCGACGGACAGGCATGGGGTGCCTGGTGGTCGGGCTTTCGGGAGGGCTGGTCGGACGATCCGGGGCTCCGGCGACCGGTTGCGTGGTCGACTGTCTGGGAGATGGCCCGCTACGGCCGGCCGCCGGTGGTGTAGGCCGGCTCAGCCCAACCGGCCCGCCTTTCGGTGACTGCGGGCCCACTGCGTAGTCCGCTGGTCACCCAAAGCCACCGCTTAGGCCTTAAGCCGTCCCGCCCCCGCGGCTTTCGACCTGCGCCACCTGGGCGGCGCCGTACGCTGCCACCTCGCGGGTCGCATCGATGAACCGCTGGGTGGATGCACCGGCGGTACACATCGCCGAAGTGCCGCTGCACCCAGTAACCCCGCTCATCGCGCAGCGTGTCCGACTCCAGCGCACGACCGACCAGTGCCGCCGCCGCACCCGCGTCCCCCGCCGAAAGGCGATAGCAGGCCGACAGGAAGTTGCTGTGGGCGCCGACAGCCGACTCCGAGGCGGGGATGGTGACGATCAGCGGCTTGCCGGTGACCAACCAGTCGAAGGCCATCGCAGAGTTGTCCAGGATCGCCACATCGGACTCGGCGATCTGCCAGTCGATCTTGCCGGCCGTGTCGATCACGTGTGCGCGACGACCGGGCTGCAGTTCCGCGTTGGCCCGGTCCAGAGTCGCCCGGATCTGCTTGTCGGCCACGCCATAGCCCGGTGAGTGAGTCCCCGACAACGGGTGCGGTCGGTAGATCACGCGGTAGCCGGCCGCCAGCAGACTGGCTACGATCTGACGGCCGGAGGATTCGATGGATCCGTATGCCATCGAGGGCCGGTCGCCCTCCCACGTCGGCGCGTAGAACACCGTGCGCACATCCGAGCGTCCGCTGCAGTCGGCAGGCAGGAAGTCCAGCTGCGGCCTGCCGATCTGGCGGGTCCGGATAGCCGGATCGTACATGGGCAGCGAGCCCAGGATCCGCTCATAAGCGGCCTGCCCCGCGATGAAGGCGAAGTCGTAGGCGCGCAGTTGACCGCTGGACATGTAGCCCTTCTCGCTCTCGCCGTGCGAGATGAAGACGTGCGCCGCCCGGCCGTATCGCATGAGCTGGAAATTGCGCACCGACTGGTTGACGTACAGGACCACCCGCGGATCGGCGGCAGTCATGTAGTTCTCCATGTCGTGCAGGTTGCGCATGTACACCACGGGCAAGGAGCACTCCTGGGCAATCACCCTGGCGATGGTTGCCTTGCGCACGGAGATGACCGTAGGAATCACCTCTCCGAGAGCGACAAGCGGCTCGTACCACTGACGCAATTGGTAGAGGTACAGATCGGGGTCCTCGTCGGCGAAGTGCGCCATGACGGTGGCGGGTGGGACAACGGCTGGTTGCGCCTGCAAGAACCTGCGGTCCTTTGCGTCGCGGGATGCCCGTCGCACCCTCAGATACTCGGTCCGAACCACTCGGCCGGCCTTCGCAGCGACGCTCACGGGCGCACAATAGCAGCCGGGTGGGAGCAGGCCCGCGGCTCACGTGCAAGGGTACGATTGTCCCCGAACCCGACGAACGGAGTGTTTGCCCATGACGATCCAGGTGGCGATCCTGGCCGCAGGTATGGGCACCCGCCTCGGCAGGCCCTGGCCGAAACCATTGACCAAACTCCACGACGGTCGCAGCATCATGGGCCAGCAGCGCGAGAACATCGCAGCGGTGTTCGGAGACCAGGCCAAAGTCATCACCGTCGTGGGATTCAAGCTCGAGTCGATCCTCGAGGCGTTCCCCGACGGCCTGTTCGTCTACAACGAGAACTTCGACACCACTAACACCTCCAAGAGCCTGCTCAAGGCCCTAGAGTCCTCCGCCGAGGGCCCGGTGTTGTGGATGAACGGCGATGTCGTGTTCGATCCGCAGGTGCTCGCCCGGCTTGAGAGCAACATCCTGCGCGGGGACAACGTGATCTGTGTCAACACGGCCACCGTCGCCGAGGAGGAGGTCAAGTACACCGTCGACGCCGACGGCTACGTCGACCTGCTCAGCAAGAAGGTGGAGAACGCACTGGGCGAGGCCGTGGGGATCAACCTCGTGTCCGCCAAGGACAAAGCCCGTCTCATCGAGTGTCTTGTGGCATGTAACGAGCAGGACTACTTCGAGCGCGGCATAGAACTGGCCATCGAAAGACACGGGATCAGGTTCACCCCGGTCGACATCTCCGACCTGTTCGCGGTGGAGATCGACTTCGAGGCGGACCTCGATCGGGTGAATGACGCGCGCCTCTAGGCTCAATTCCTGACCTGCAACGGTCGATGGAGCAATTGTGAAGTACTTGATCGGTGCTGCAGTTCTCGCCGTCGGCTTGGTCGTACCAACGCCGGCGATGGCCGACGACGGCCCCCCATTACGTGCCGGAGAGGTTGTCCGGGAGCGCGGCTTCGTGGCCCGGGTCACCGACGGCGACACTCTGCGATTCGCAAACACCGACAACCGCAGGACCAACAACTACGACGTCATCCGCCTGATCGGAGTACAGGCACCGGAGGTGTCGCGCAAGGGCTTCCACGCCGGGGAGTGCAACGGCGACCTGGCCCAGTCCGTGCTGGTGGACATCGCTGAGGGCAGACGGGCCGTACTGGCCTCCGCGCACGACACGCGCGACACCCAACGGGACCGCAAACTGCGCACCGTCTATGTTCAGGACGCCAATGGCGGCTGGATCGACCTGGCCGCTGAGATGCTGCGTCGCGGGTGGGGGCAATGGTTCCCGAAGAAGACCGAGCCAGCTCACAACCTGCAGTACCGCGAACTCAGTGAGGCGGCGCAGGCCGAGGGCCGCAACATCTGGGATCCGACGAACTGCGGCACGAAGTACTCAGCCGGCGTCCCACTGCAGATGTGGATCCAGTCGGACCCGAGCGGCAACGACTGGCAGAACGTCAACGGCGAGTACATCCGCATCGCCAACATGTCCACGGACACCGTCGCGGACCTTTCCGGCTGGAGCCTGCGCGATGGCAGTCTGCACTGGCTGCGTTTCCCCGATGGCGTGTCGATCGCGCCCAACGATGCCCTGATCGTGCGGGTGGGCCAAGGACGACACAGCTCCAACACCTTCTACTGGGGCCGTAAACGCCCGGTGTTCAGCAACCTCGGCGTGACCGACGACTACATGGGCGACGGGGCGTACCTCATCGACAAGCAGGGCAACGTGCGCGCCTACTACGTGTACCCATGCCTGGGTTCGTGTGAAGATCCCCGCACCGGTGCCGTCGAGATCACCAAGGTGCGCGACGACCCGCCGGGCAATGAGGTGAGCAAACCCAACCAGGAGTACGTACGCATCCGCAACAGCGGCTCGGAGGCCTACTCGATGATCGGCTACGAGATCCGCATCGGCGGCTGGACCCGCGAATTCGGATCTGCCGACACCCTGGCTCCTGGCGCCAGCCTGACGGTGCGGATCGGCAAGGGACAGGACCATGCAGCGACCCGCTTCTTCGGGATGCACCACTCGATCCTGAACAACACCGGCGACCTCGTGGCGCTGCGGTCCTTCGACGCCCGCGTGATCGACTGCTACGGATACGGACGGTTCCGCAGTCGCAAATGCAGTTGAGCCCGGGCCCGGCGGTTCCGTCCGACGTCCATGCCCTACGCGCCCATTGTCGCGAGGTTGCGCCGACCCCTAGAACCCGCGCAGCGCGTCCCGGCAACTTCGCGACAGCCGCGAAGGCTGGACGGCAATTGGGGCTGACCGCGCCTTGATATGATTTCGGCATGCCCAGCAAGGCCAAGAACATCTATTGGGCCGTGCGCCGTGTGTGGAATTCCCGCAATTCAGGGCAGATGCTCGCCGCATGGGAGAACCAGACCGGCGACCGGTCCCTGCCCGACGACCACTTCGAGACGATGGTCTACTACGCCGACGGCATCGTGAACATGTACCAGCTCCGGCAGTGGTACGAGCCGCTCAAGGCGCTCAATGAGCAGTCACCGGTGGTTCTGGTGTGCCGGTCGGTCTCGTCCGCCTTGGCCCTTCTCGAAGAATCGCCGGTCCCCGTGGTCTACGGCGGACGCATCGAAGACATCGAGAACCTGGTCAACCGCCAGCGCTTCAAGACCGTGCTCTATGTCAACCAGAACACCCGCAACTTCCAGATGATGCGGTTCTCCACGATGCTGCACGTGTTCATCAGTCACGGCGAGAGTGACAAGTCGTATATGACCTCGGGTCAGATGAAGTGCTACGACTACGCCTTCATCGCCGGTGACGCCGCGGCGAACCGACTCAGCCAGGCGCTTATGGGTTATGACGTGGAAACACGCACAAAGCGCATCGGCCGGCCCCAGTTGGACACAGTCGCGACTGGCGGCCCGGCACTTCCAGACGACGAACGGACGGTGGTCTTCTACGCCCCCACGTGGGAAGGCGATCGCCCGAGCATGAGCTACGGGTCCTTGGCCTCACATGGGGTCGCCATGACCCGGGCGTTGTTGGCCTCCGGCCGGCATCGGGTCATCGTGCGCTCACACCCGCGCACAGGCGTGGTTTCGGCCGATCACAAGGCCGCCAGCGAGGAGATCGCGATGCTGATCTCCCAGGCGAACCTCACCGACCCCACCGCGGGCCACGTCTTCGACCAGACGCCCACTTTCGACTGGCAGTTGCAGAAGGCTGACGTCTGTATCACCGACGTCAGCGCGGCCGCCCTCGACTGGCTGGCCACGGGCAAACCGCTGCTGGTCACTAAGCCGGCGTCCCGCAACGCCGTGCTGCCCGACGCTGGCTACCTCGCGACCTTGGACCTGCTGCCCGCCAAGAGGGCCGGGGAGATCGTGGCGGTCCTCGACGATGTCATCGCCGACCCGGGCCTTGCAGAACAGCGTGAGCACTGGGTCACCTACTACTTCGGCGACACGACCCCTGGTGCCCCCACCGCGGCCTTCCTGCAAGCATGCCGGGAGTTGCGCGAAGAGCGAGACCGGTTGATGGCCGAGTTGCCCGGCGAAAAACCTGCCGACAACGGGCCCAGCGACGCCCACCGCGACATCACCGAACTCGAAGAGATCGAGTTCGAGAGTTAGGCCTCGTTAGAGGTTGTGGTCCTCGTTAGCGAATCCACGCGTTGTTTCGCTAACCAACGGCACAACCTCTAACCAGGGCTTGATCAGCCCGAGACGCCACGCTTCATCGCGCGGGCCACACCCTTGGCCGACCAGCGGCGCTGGGGGGCCGACACAGGGGCTGCAGCCTGTTCCACCTGCGCCTGCTCGACAAGGGCCCGCCGCTGGGCCAACGACTCGGTGACCACACCGATCGCGGCAGCCACCGCGGCATCCATGTCCAGAGCCTGCTGCGGGTCGTCGGCGCCCGATCGGGGTTCGGCGGCCAGCGCCTGGGGATCGCCGATCACGTTGACGCCGAGAGCGCCAAGCCCGTCCGCAAAACCCTGGCCCAAGGCCGCAGCCCGCTCGGCGGCCCACTTGGGCGTTTGCACCTTGGCCTCGTCCGGACCCGGTGTGCGCTTTTCGACCATGTTCAGGACCAGCCCGCGGCGCACGAGGCTGCTGAACTCGTCCCAGGACATCTGCCCGACGAGTTCCTTGTTCAACCGGCGCACGAACTCCGCCTCGGCAGCGGTCATGGAGCGGTTCGCCAGAAGCCCTTGATGGGCGGCGAGCATGCCCTCGTCAAGACCCAGCAATCCTTCGAAGGCGTTGAAGATGGCGTTGCGATCTCCCTCGGCCAGGACGACCGCATAGGTCCGGTCGGCACCGACGATGTCGGCCCAGCGCTTGACCTGCTGCACCTGGTCGTGTCGCCACCAGAAGTGGTCCGAACGCGATGAGGCCTCATCGGAGAGGACCTTCTCGAGCCACTGCTCGTACCGGATCGTCATGCCGGACTTGACCTGCTGCTGCCAGGCGGAGGGAAGGATCGAGCCGATGGCCCGCAGTGTGACCACGACGCTCACCTTCTGCGTGCCGCCGAGGTCCTCAACGATGCGCGCCCCCACCTCGGGCTTCACGTCGTCGAGGAACTCGCTGCTGATGATCACACGGCCCGGGTAGTCCACCTCTTTGAGCAGCCGCTTCCAGTGTTTCTTGGGCGTGATCCGCGCGCCGTTCCCGCGCCAGCCGTAGGGACGGTCGGCCCCGGCCAGGATCGCCTTGTGGTGGTAAAGACCTTTGCCGGGGTAACGCACCCCGTTCTCCTCGAGCGGCCCACGCGCCTCGGCCAGCGCCACCTGCAAAGCGGTCGTGCCGGTCTTGTGCAGCCCCACGTGCAGAAGGACTTCGCCGTTGCCTATGGGGGTGATCGATGACTCCATAGAAACCAATTCTACGAAGCGCGGCTCAGGCCTGCGGTTCGGGCGCAGGCGTGGCGGCGCTTTTGCCCCGCGACCAACGGGTCAGCGTCCGCAGGGCCTGCTTGCGGCTGACTTCCGGTGGCGTGGTCTCGTAGCGCACAAGTCCGGCTGCTCCGGCGACGGCAGCGTCCAGCGGCATGACCTTGGCCCGGTGGTACGGCCCGGATTTGGGCCGTTTGGCCAGCGCTGCGGGATCGCCGATGACGTTCACACCCAGGGCCGGGATCCCCTCCGCGAATCGCTGGCCGTACTGCTGGGCATGTTCGGCGGCCCAAGCCGGGGTCTGGATCCGCAACTCGTCGGGGTCGGGCCTGCGGCCCTCGACCATCGTCAGGACAATCCCTTCACGCACCTTGGACGAGTACTGGTCCCAGGTAAGGTCGCGGCTGACCTGCTTGTTGAGCTTGCGCAGGAACTCCGCCTCCCCTGCTGTCATCGAACGGTTGGCCACCGCCACCTTGCGCCCGGACAGGAAGCCGTCAGGCAAGTCCAGCAGACCCTCGAAAGCCTTGAAGATCGCCAACCGGTCGCCGTCCGGCACGATCACGGCGTAGGTGCGATCCACGCCCACAATCCCGGCCCACCTGCGGACCTGCTCGATCTGGTCGTGGCGGTACCAGAACCGGTCGGCGCGCTTGTTGCGCTTCTGGGCGAAGATCGCCTTCAGAAACTGGTTGTAGGGCGCGCTGTAGCCGGACTTCAGGCGCTGCTGCCAGGCCGAGGGCAGGATCGCGCCGATGGACCGCAACGTCACCACCACGGTCACCCGCTGCGGTCCGCCCAGATCGGCGATCATCCGTTCGGCGGTCTCGGGCTCAACGTTGTCGAGGAACTCGCTGCTGATGATGGTGCGGCCCTTGTATTTCGACTGCTTGACCAGCGTGTCCCACGGTTTGCGTGGCACCTCCTGGGCGCCGGCGTCCTGCCACCCGTAGACACGTCCGGCCCCACCGAGGATCGCCTTGTGCTGATAGCGGGAATTGCCGGGGTACCGCACACCGTGCTGCTCGAGATCGCCACGGGCGTCCGCGAGCGCCACCTGCAACGCGGTGGTTCCGGTCTTGTGCACCCCGACATGCAACAGGACCTCGCCCATGCCGATGGGAGTGATCGAAGATGCCATAACACCGGAGTCTAGGCCGGGGCGATCACTGCACCTGGTACAACCGCGCTTTGCCGTCGGCCGAAGTCCAGCGCAATGCGTAGGTGTCCAACGGCAACTCGTTGCCCTCGGCCTTCCACAGGTCGTAGTCGAGCTTGCAGAACTCGCAGGTCTCGTCGGTGTCGCTGAAGATCAGCACGTACTGGCCCGGCTCCGGCTTCGCGCCGCGGGTGAAGTCACGCAGGTCCACATCCCGATCGAGGCTCTCGGCGTAGACCGGAAGAATGCGCACGGTGCGTCCGTCTGTGAAGACCTGCGGGCCCTCCGGGAGGTTCCTGACGGTCTCGTAGGGCAGGTCACCGCTGTTGGGGTGGAATGTCGGTTCGGTGGTGGCGAACCGGACACCAGGCACCAGCACGAGCACCGCAAGTGCGGCGGCACCCAGCCACCCCGGCAAGCGCAGTCGCGCAGCAAACTGGGCGCACAACGCCACGGCCGCGATGGTCAGCCCCGGCATGAACGCCAACCAGTAGCGCGGCACATCCACGCGGACGCTGGGATGGGCCGGGTCGAGCACCCCTGCCTGCAGTATCAGCAGCCCCGCGGGCAGAAGCGCCCACACCACATACAACCCCACCCGGGCGCGCAGCCAGAGTCCGCCGATGATGCCCAATGCGGCAACCACCAGCAACACCCATCCCCACGGCTCCTCCCACATGGCCACAGGCAGGCGCGCGACGTACCACCACCGGCTCTGCCCCAGATACGCGCCATCCAAGGGTGAGGTCGAGTCGTTGAGGTCCGAACCGGTCAGTACGTGGAACTTAGCCCAAGGGTCCGACAACGTCAGCCAGGACAGGCCGACGTCCAGCGCAGCCCAAGCGACAAGGCCGGGCAGGACCGCCAAGTATCCCCGCCAACGCCGCGACAGCCCCCAGATGAGGAAGGCGAAGAGCGGCCAGGTGAACAGCGTGGTCTCGCGCACTTCGAACGCCCAACCCGCGACGAGGCCTGCCAGCAGCAGCGGCCAGATTCGGTCACGGTCGCGGGCAAGCAGCACGAGAATCAGGGTCAAACCGTTGAGCGCGATTGCCATCAGGTCCGGGTAGCCGCGGCTCAGGTTGATGAAGGTCAACGGCTGCGCGACGAAGGCCACGGCGGTCAAGGCAGCGACGGCGGCCGGACCCACCGCCCTGGACAGCACGTAGACGACTGGCACGACCAGCGCAGTGGCCAGGAACGCGAAAGCGTAGAAGGTCGCAAGGGTGTAACCGAAAACGGCGGCCACCGGCACCAGGGGCACGATGATCCCCCATCGGGTCAGCCCGGAGGGGATCCACTCGTGGGTGCCGAAGTCCAGAGCGGACATCGCGTAGTGCCAGGGATCCGAGGTGACAAGGACCGTGCGAAAAACCCAGGCGACTGCGAGCGTTACGACCGTCAGCAGCAGCGCCACGGGGACATCGACCCGGCTGCGCCAGGGATCAACCCAAGGCCGCATCGATGACCCGCGCCGAAGCGTTGCCGTCCTCCCACGCACAGAACTGCTCCCGAAACCGGCTGTAGGCTCCGGCGAACTGCTGCTGCACGTCGCCGATTTGGACCAACGCGTCCAAGACCTCCCCGGACGTACGGCAGACCGGACCAGGCGGGTCCGCGGTTAGGTCGAAGTAGAACCCGCGCAAGCGGTCCCGGTAGTCGTCCAGGTCCCAGGTGTAGAAGATCATCGGGCGGCCGGTGTTCGCGAAGTCGAACATGACCGAGGAGTAGTCGGTGATCAGCACGTCGGCGAGCAGGTAGAGATCGGCGATATCCGGGTAGGTCGAGACGTTGCGCACAAAACCCCCACCATCCACAATCCCGGCCCGTGTGGCCTGCAGGTGGTGTCCGCGCAGCAACAGGACATGCGTGTCACCGAACCGCTCGCGCAGCATCTCCACGTTGAGCTTGAGGTCGAACAGGTAACGACCCCGGTCGTCGTAGCGGTCGTCACGCCAGGTCGGGGCATAGAGGATCACCTGCTGGTCCTCGCGAAGCCCGAGTCGCGCGCGGGCGCCAGCAGCGCGGGCATGACGCTCGGGTCTGTAGAAGAGGTCGTTGCGCGGATACCCGGTGGCCAGGATGTTTGCCGTGGGCACGCCGAACGACCGCGCCATGATCTGGGTGGAGTACGCATTGGGGCTGACCAGGTAGTTCCACTTGGCCGCTTCCGCGGCGAAGGTCTCGAGATACCCCTTGCGCGCGAAGTTGACCTTCTCGATGTCCTGCCCAACCTTCTTCAAGGGGGTCCCGTGCCAGGTCTGCAGGTAGGTCTGATCGTCGCGCTTGACGAAACTCTGGTCGATCGAGTCGTTGGAGATGATCCAACGCGATCGGGCCAATAGGTCGTAGTACTCCGGGCTGAACCTCAGGACGGTCTGTACACCCTTCGGCATCCGGACCCCGAGATCGCGCACCACCCACACCCTGCGGCGGCGGTCCTTCCGGCGCTGGAGTTCCTCGTCGATGGCGCGCAGGTTGTCGCTGTACTGCTTGCCTTTCCAATTCTCGAAAAGAATGGTCTTGCGTGTACGCCGGGAACGCCGCTTGGGGTAGTACGTATCGATGATGTGCGCCCGGCCGTGCAATCCGGGGGGCCGGATGTCCCCTGACGGGTCCAACACGATGTACGCGGTGGCAGCCCGCCGTGCCCGCACGCCGATCTTGACGCCGCCGCGCAGCCCAAGCCACTCCTGGGACACCATCCGTGCCCTGGTGGTCTCAGCGACATGCACGGGGACTCCGTCCTGGCTCAGCAGGCTCCAGCGGCCCGGGGCGAGATGGGCGACCCCGTCAGCGGCGTCGCGATCATCAGCCGGCAGGCTCACCTGCCACTGCTCACCGTTGAGGGTCACCGGATACTCGCTGCGAAGCCCGTTTCGGTTCTCCAGGGCCAGCACGGTCAACCCAGAGGCCCGGTCACCGGTCAGGTGCAGATCGCCGCCGGCAATCCGCCACTGCAACAGCCGCGGCCGCGGCTCACGCACGGTGATCTGCAAACCTCCGGTCACACCCGCGCGGGCGTGGTACTCCTGGCCGGCCTGAACCTGCAGTATCTCCGTGAGTTGCGGGGCTACGAGCGCGGGCTGCGGCTCTTCAGTCCAATCCGCCACCACGAGCACATCGAACTCGGTCACCTCGGCAGACTCCAGCCTCGGCATCTGCGACACATCGAGATCCACGGCCGTGGAATGTTCGGCGCTGACCTCCTCGAAGTCGTCACGGCGTCGAGCAAGGACCCGTGCGCCGGGCAATGCGCCGTCGAAATGCACACGCAAAAGACCCGGCCTGGGGATCTCGACGCCGGTGACCAGTGGCTGGGGCCGATGCACCGCCAGCCCCAGCGGTTCACCGCGCCAGCGCAACACAGCGATGCGCCCATCGGGCAGAACGGTCCGTCTGGGCAGCTGGGCGGCTCCGTCGTAAGTTCCCGACAGAGGCACCCGACGCCGGCCACCCGGAGCCGTGACGTCAACGTCGACGCGCATCAGGCCCTCGGCCGGCAGGTCGGCGACGGGCACCGTGAAGGACAACCCGACGTTGTCGTAGGTGACGTCCGCGTTGAACTCCTTGGCCGTCAGGTCCGCACGGTTGTGCCACTTGACTGCGACGCTGAAAGGCGCATCCCCGCCGACTACTCGTATCCGCAGCTTTCGCTGGTCCGGCCCACCCGAGTCGATGCCTTCCAGATAGGCGTACCCAGAAATGGCCAGGCCCTCTTCAGTCCAACTGGCCTGCTCCACCTCGGAGGCGACCGGCTGGGCCTGTCCCCATTCGTACAGTTCGCGGGGATATCCCGGCTGACCGAGAAACGGCAGATCCGCATACGTGACACCGTCTCCAGGGACCGTCTTGCGCAGCGCGTACGGGTCGCGTTCGTACTCCAGGAACTCCAGCAGCTGTTCGTGTTGTCCCTGCTCGATCAACCAGTACCGGACCCGGTCGCGGGGCGGGAGTTCGGCCATCACCTCAGGCGAACTCGCGCGCAGAAACGCCCCCACCCGTTCGATGAAGAGGCGCTGGTAAGCCTGGGAGGCGGCCGGGTAATTGGGCAGGTAGAGCGGGATGTCGAACGTGAGGACCTTGCGGTCGTGGGTCTGCTTGAGGAACTCGTCGTCGGCGAGCAGGGCGCAGACCTCGTCGATCGCGTCCATCCGGTCGCGCAGGTTGTCGACCTCGCCGCGGCGCTGGGTGATGGAAGCATTGGAGTCGATGCGGCGACGCCAGTAGTACACGGGTGTCTTCAGCACGTCCACGGCCCGTGCCCGCACGTGGGCCGCGATCATGACCGGGAGGTCTTCGTAGGTGACCAGCGGCTTGAAACCCAGGCCGGTCTCCCGCCAGAACGCTGTGCGGAACACCTTGTTCCAGGATGTCGTGTCGTACATGAGGCTCGGCGTGCGCGTGATCGTCGTGCGCAGCCGGGTTCCCAGGATGGCGTTGCGGTGCGGCCCACTCGGGGTCAGGTGCACACCGTCGTACCGCTGAACATCCCCGACAGCGATGTCCGAGCCTGTCTTGCGCAGGCTGCTCATCAGTACCCGGAAACCGTCGGGCGGGAGCAGGTCGTCGCCGTCGACAAAAGCCAGGTGATCCTCGGTGACGTGCGCCAAGCCAAGGTTTCGCGCGCCACCCGGACCGCTGCCCGGACCGTCCACCACCATCCACCCCGGGTTGGCCTCGGCGTAGTGCGCGCAGATAGCACCCGTTGAGTCCGACGAACCGTCATTCACCAGGATGACTTGGGTCGCCGCCTCCTCCTGCGCCAGGAGGGAATCGAGGCAGGCGGGGAGGAACTCCGCCACGTTGTGGCAGGCGACGACAACACTGAGCCCCATCACCACGACTGTAGTCGGTGAATGTGAGGGCCACGGCCCAGACCTGGGACCGGTTCAGTCCTTGACCCAGGCTCCCACCGTGTGCCAGTAGGCGTTGATCGCGGACTGCCAGGCGGGCTCGATTCCCATGCCGAACCGCGGCGGCGGGTCCAGGGACAGACTCAAGTGGTCCAGGAGGTCCGCGTCGGATATCCGGCGCGTGCCCTGCAATCGGTTGCGCCTTCGTCGTAGATAGGTGCGGTGGCCCAGCAGCCATCGCCACCCCTGGATCTTCTGGTCGGCCCACCCCTCGCGCCGACTGCGCAGAACCAGGGCCGCCTCGGCGGCCACCAGCAGCGGCGCAAGCCCCAGCAGTGTCCGCAGGCGGTAGCTAGTGAGGACCGTGATCAGGCGGTTGCGCTCGAGCAGGCCGAGTTTGCCGGGGTTGCGCGCGAAGTCGTAATGGTGGGTGGCCGTGGCAGCGGCGAGCACCTCCACAGATCCGCCGGACAGCCAGGCACGCAGCGACAGGTCCACGTCCTCGCCATACATGAAGTACCGCTCGTCCATGCCGCCAAGGGTCAAGAAGTCGGACCTGCGCACCGCGAAGACGGCTCCCGAAACGCTGGCCCGGGTCCCGCTTTCAGCCTCGTGAAGGGGATGACCGTACCCACCGGCCCACGAGAAGCCGAGGACGTGAACGGGGTTACCCCACGAGTTCACCGTGTCCGGTTCATCGGCCAGGACGATGGTTGCGCCGACAAGGGTCACGGCCGGGTCCGTGAGCCGGTCCCGTAACAGCGCCAGGCAGTCGGGGTCCACGATGGCGTCGCTGTTGACGAACACCACGACCGGCGAGCTGGCGGCGCGAGCACCGATGTTCACACCGCCTGCGAACCCAGTGTTGGTCCCCGGATGGATGACCCGCACGCCGGACAGACCAGCACAGTCAGGGCTGCCGTTGTCGACCACGACCACCTCAAGGTCCACCCCACGCGAGGCCTGCAGCGCCGCAATGACCTCACCCAGGTGGGGCTGGTGCCCGAAGGCGCAGACGACCGCCGTCACGTCGGTCACGGCCGAAGATCTCCCGGGCTGGTCAGGAAGCCCACACCCCAACTCATGTGCATCGTCACAAGTGCCACAGGCACCCGCACGCGCACCGGGGCGGGTTGGCCGGCACCGATCGTCAGTCCACCTGCGGTGACCGCTGCAAGGTATCCCGCTGCCGGAACCGCACCCAGCCACGCGCGACGTTGACCGGCCAGCGCCCCCACTGCCGCGACCGCGAGGCCTCCGGCGATGAGCGTCACCGCCACCGGCGGAGCCAGGTAGCGGGCGCTCACCGTCTCGGGGTGTTGACGCATGATCTCCCGGCGCCAGCGGCCGTAGTGCAGGTATTGCTTTGCCAAGGCCCTGACCGTGGGCCGTGGCCGGTAGGTGACCTGCATGTTCGGGGTGAACCAGATCTTGCCACCGGACTCGCGGATCCGATGGTTCATCTCCCAGTCCTGGGCGCGCACGTACGCCTCGTCGTAACCCCCCACCCGTTCGAGCGCGTCCCGGCGGAATGCCCCGAGGTAAACGGTGAGCGCCGGGCCTTCCTGCCCACCGGTGTGGAACGACGCTGCCCCCACCCCCAGCGGCGAACGCATGGCACACGCCACCGCCTTCTCGAAGTCAGTGGTCCCCTCCGCGGCCATCACCCCGCCGACATTGTCGGCACCTGTGCGCTGCAGCACCTCGACGGCGGTGCTGATGTAGTCCCGCGGCAATAAAGCGTGGCCGTCCACCCGGACCACGATCGGATGGGTTGTGGCTGCAAGGGCCGCATTCAGCCCCGCAGGGGTCTTGCCCGTGGGGTTGTCCACCAGCACGATGCGCGGGTCCTGGGCCTGCAACGAACGGGCGAGGTCATCGGTCGCATCCGTGGACGGTCCGAGTGCCAGGGCGATCTGCAACTCGCCCGGGTAGTCCTGCGCGGTGATGGCACCCACCGCCTGTTCCAGGTGCAGTTCCTCGTTGAGAACCGGCATGATCACGGCCACCGGCGGCCAGGTGTCGTTCATCAGCACAGACGCTACGCCCTGCAGACACGCGGCCGATCGGATGCCCGGGTTTGGCCATCAGCGAAGTTACGGTGGAACTCGTTGCAATGAAGGGGTCTCATCGGTGCAGTTCCGTCGTTTCGCGCGCTTGTTCGCCGCGATTTGCGCCGCCGCCATCCTGCTGGGAAGCGGTGCGGCGTGGGCCACGGTGCGTCACTATGCCGGACAGGTCCAGCGCATCGACGCCTTCGCCGACGGCCGATCGGCACCCCGCAGCGGAGATCCTCTGACCTTCCTCGTGGTGGGTTCCGACAGCCGCGATGGGCTGTCCGATCGTCAAGTGCGGCGCCTGCACACCGGCTGGGACGTCTACGGGCAGCGCACGGACACCATGATGCTGGCTCACGTGAGCCGCGACGGATCGGTCAGCGTGGTGAGCCTGCCACGGGATTCCCTGGTCACGATTCCCGCCTACACCGATGCCGACGGCGTTGAACAGCCGCAGTCCGAGCAGAAGCTCAACAGCGCATACGCCTACGGTGGCGCGCCACTTCTGGTCGCCGCGGTTGAGCAGGCAACCGGCGTCTCCATCGATCACTACCTCGAGGTCAACTTCGCCGGGTTCGTGCGCATGGTCAATGCCCTGGATGGGGTCGAGGTCTGCGTACCGGCGGACATCTACGACCCGCCGTCAGGGCTGCAACTGGCCGCGGGACGTTCGACCCTGAAGGGTCGCGACGCCCTGGCCTACGTGCGGGCGCGCGAGTTCGACCCCACCGCCGACATCGGACGGATGAAACGCCAGCAGAGTTTCGTGGCGAGCATGGTGAACAAGGCCGCCAGTTCGGCAGTGCTGCTCGATCCTGCCCGGGCTACGGCCTTCGTGGACGCGATGCTGGGCAGCATGCGGGTGGACCAGACCTTGGACAACTCGCAGGTCATGGAACTGACCAAACGCCTGGCCCAGATCGATCCCTCGAACGTGACTTTCCGCACGGTTCCGGTGGCCGGCGAGAAGCCGATGGGCGCGATCGGCAATGTGGTTGTGTGGGACGCACCTGGATCGCAAGCCATCTTCACCGCCCTGGCCAACGACACCGAGATCCCCGACCGGCCCTCAGCCCCGAAGGTTGAGGTTGCGCCGTCGAGCATCCGCGTGCAACTACTCGCCAGCGGTGATGCCGCCCTGCGTGCCCAGGATGACTTCGAGGTGGCGGGCTACTCCCTGGTCGGCCCTCCGGTCCCCGGCACTCTCACCGAAACGACCGTGGAGTACGACCCCGGTTACGACGTCTCCCTCAAGACCTTAGAGGCCGCCCTGCCGGAAGCGGAACTGGTCGAGGTTCCCGGGCTCGGTTCAACGTTCCGGGTCACCATCGGCACCGACTACTCCGGGGTTACGGCAGTGTCGGTCGCCGACCCGACCGCCCCGGAGAAACCCCGCACAGCCGCGGACGACCTCTGTAGCTGAGGCCGGACCGCCGGCTGTCGCGTTGTTGCGGTCAACTCCGGCCAGTTGTTGCGTTGTTGCTGTTTCCTCTGTCCCAAACCAGCACCAACGCAACAACCGAGGAGGCGGGACCGCAACAACGCAACAAGCGGCGCCTACTTCAGCAGATTCCGCGCCATGACCAGCCGCTGGATCTGGTTGGTGCCCTCGTAGATCTGGGTGATCTTCGCATCGCGCATGAACCGCTCGGCGGCGTAGTCCTTGACGTAGCCGTAGCCACCGAGGATCTGCACAACGTCCACCGTGACCTTCATGGCAGTGTCCGACGCCAGGCACTTGGCCGCGCTGCCCAGGAAGGTCGTTCGCTCGTCGCCACGCTCACCGGAGGCCGCGGCGAAGTACACCAGTTGACGCGCTGCCTCGACCTGCATGGCCATGTCGGCGAGCATGAACTGGATTCCCTGGAACTCGGCGATCGCCTTGCCGAACTGCTTGCGCTCCTTGGCGTAGTCGATCGCCAGGTCCAACGCCCCTTGGGCCATGCCGACGGCCTGTGCGCCGATGCAGATGCGGGTGAGGTCGAGGGTTTTCATGGCCGTGGCCCAACCCGTGCCCTCACCACCGATCATGCGGTCGACGGGCAGTTCAACATTGTCGAAATACAGCTCACGTGTCGGGGAGCCCTTGATGCCGAGCTTGCGCTCCGGGGCGCCCAAGGAGAACCCGGGGTCATCGGCGTGAACGACAAAAGCGCTTATGCCCTTGGGCCCGGAACCGGGATCGGTTGAGGCCATGACCGTGTAGTACTTCGAAACCCCCGCGCCGGTGATCCAGCGCTTCGCGCCGTTGAGCACCCAGGTGTCCCCCTGCTTGACCGCACGACTCTTCATGCTCGCTGCGTCGCTGCCGGCCTCCGGTTCACTGAGCGCATAGGAGAACATCGCCTCGCCGCTGGCAACCTGCGGCAGATAGCGCTGCTTGAGGTCCTCGTCCCCGCCGACGAGCAACGGGGTGGTCCCAAGTTTGTTCACTGCCGGGATCAACGAGGACGAACCGCAGACGCGGGCGACCTCTTCGATCACGATGCACGAGGCCAGGTTGTCCCCACCGCTTCCCCCGTACTCCTCGGGGATGTGGATGGCATGGAAGCCGCTGGCAGCCAACGCCTCGTAGACATCCCACGGGAACTCCCCCGTGTCATCGATCTCAGCGGCCCGCGGCGCGATCTTGTCCGTGGCCAGTGCGCGCACGGCGTTCTGCAGCTCGCGGTGCTCCTCGGGCAGGCGGTAGACATCGTCCATGTTCTTCTCCGATCGTTCCCGCAACCATCGTACGAACGGGCTACGGCGACTGATTCAGACGGCACCTGCACGGCCCTGAGCAGGTTTAGGATCGAGGTATGGAACTCAAGCGCAGTCGGCCCGGGGGGCCTTACGAATCTCTGCCTGAGGTGCCCTCCTTCACGGTGACCAGCGAGGACATCGCAGACGGGCAGTTGTTGCCCATGGGGCACGTGCATACCAGCGCTGGGGGCGCTGACATATCGCCGCAACTGTCCTGGTCGGGCTTTCCCTCAGAGACCAGGAGTTTCGCGGTCACCTGCTTCGACCCTGACGCCCCCACCCACAGTGGCTGGTGGCACTGGCTGGCTGTCAACATCCCCGCGTCGGTCACTTCACTGGCACCCGGGGCGGGCGCCGCGGACGGCTCGGGGATGCCCGAAGGGGTCGTGCAGTTCCGCACCGACTACGGGTCGTTCGGCTACGGAGGTGCGGCGCCGCCGCCAGGAGATCACGACCATCGCTACTTCTTCGCGATCCATGCCCTGGATGTCGATCAGCTGGACCTGGCGCCCGACACCCCAGCAGCGATCGTCGGCTTCAACCTCACGGCCCACACCATTGCGCGCGCCGTGCTGGTAGCCACGTTCAAGCACTGATCCGTCAAGCGGCAGGTCCCAGCCGCGGCCAGTCCGCCGCTGGACACCGGTCCATCACCACGGCGAGTCCCGCATTCCTGGCTCGCACGGCAGCGGCCTCGTCGATCACATCGAACTGCAGCCACACCGCGCCCGCGCCCACCTCGATGGCCGCGTCCACCACCGGACCCACCAACTCGCTACGCACGAAGCAATCGACCACGTCCGGGGGTCCGAGCAAAGCAGCGGCCTGCTGCACGGTCGCGAACGCCCGCTCTCCGAAGATGTCCTCGGTGCGCGGATGGATCGGCGTGATGGACCGGCCTTTGCGGTTGAGGAAATCCGCAACACCGTAGGCGGCCCGCGCCCGGTTGTCACTCAGGCCGACGATGAACCAGGTTTGGGCATCAGCCAGCAGCCGCGCGACGAGGTCGTCGTCACCGTACAGCTCTGGGTCCCGTTGGGGACCGGACTGGCCCGGCAGCCGGCATGAGTCCCCGTTCACTTGACGCCCTTTCGGACCGACTCGCCCTTGGCTGCGGCGCTTTCGCGCAGGGCACGTTGGAACTCCACCATGCGAGTGGACAGGACCGGGTCGCTGACCGCGAGGATCCGCACCGCCAACAGGCCGGCATTGCGGGCGTTTCCGATGGCCACGGTCGCCACCGGGACCCCCGCGGGCATCTGCACGATTGACAGCAGCGAGTCGAGGCCGTCGAGCCTGGCCAGAGGCACCGGAACCCCAATCACCGGGAGTGGGGTGACTGCGGCCAGCATGCCCGGGAGGTGTGCTGCTCCGCCCGCCCCGGCGATGATCACCTTGAGTCCACGATCGGCAGCGGTCCGCCCGAAGTCCAGCATCTCCTCGGGCATCCTGTGTGCCGAGACGACATCGGCCAGACATGCGACGCCCAACTCCTGACAGGCCTCCACGGCTGCGGACATGACCGGCCAGTCCGAATCGCTGCCCATGACCACAGCGACTTGCGGATCACTCATCGATGACTCCTTGGAAGTAGTCGGCCGCGTGTCTGGCCCTTTCCAACAGTTCCTGCTCGTCGGTGCCCAAGACGGTCACGTGCCCCACTTTGCGCCCCGGCCGAACACCCTTGCCGTACAGATGTACCTTCAACCCCGGGTCCCTGGCCATCACGTGTTTGTACGCCGCATGCAGGTCAGCGATGTCCCCACCGAGCACGTTGGCCATGACCGCCTTCGGCTGCCGCGGCCGCGGGTCTCCCAGCGGGAGGTCGAGCACTGCGCGCAAGTGGTTCTCGAACTGTGAGGTGTGCGCCCCTTCGATGCTCCAGTGCCCCGAGTTGTGCGGGCGCATGGCCAACTCGTTGATGACCAGCCCACCGGGGGTGTCGAAGAGTTCCACGGCCAGCATGCCGACGACGCCCAATTCCTTGGCGATGCGCAGCGCGAGTTCCTCGGACTGTTCGGCTGTCGCCCCGTGCGGGGTTGTGGGGGCAATCACCTCCACGCAGATGCCATCGGACTGCACAGTGCGAACCGGCGGGTACGCGACAGCCTGTCCGTGCGGGGACCTGGCCACCTGTACGGCGATCTCCTGGGTGAAACCCACGAGTTCCTCGACCAGCCACACAGCACCCGGCCCGAGATCGTGCGACATCACCTCAGCAGCCTCGGCCGGCGATCCGACGACCCAGACCCCCTTGCCGTCGTAGCCGCCTTTCGACGCCTTGAGCACCTTGGGCCACTCCGAGCCGAAGTCCGCCACCTCATGCGGCGACTGCACGACCTGCCACGCAGGCACCGGGAAGCCCGCCTGCTCCAGGCGGTGCCGCATCGCCACCTTGTCCTGGGCGAAGGCCAATGCGCCAGATCCGGGGTGCACAGCAATCCCCTCGGCCTCAAGGGTTTCGACAATCTCGCGCGGGACGTGCTCGTGGTCGAAGGTGACCACATCGACCCCCCTGGCCAATTCGAGGATGGCTTCGAGGTCGCCGGCACCACCCACCGCCACCGCCGGGATGACCTGAGCCGCGCTGTCGTCCGGGGAGTCCGCAAGAACGTGCAACTGGATGCCCAACGCGATCGCCGGCTGCTGACTCATCCGGGCCAGCTGGCCACCACCGATGATCCCGACCCGGGGCGTTCCCGCAGGCAGTTCAGGCACCGGGCAACCCGAGGTCGCGGGCGATCAGCATTCGTTGCACCTCGCTGGTGCCCTCGCCGATCTCCAGGATCTTCGCGTCGCGATAGAAGCGCCCCGCCGGGTACTCGAGCATGAACCCGTAACCTCCGTGGACCTGTGTGGCCGACCTGGCGTTGTCCATGGCGGCTTCGGATGTGTACAACTTGGCGATCGCCGCCTGCTGCTTGAAGGGTTCGCCACGCTGCATCCGGCCGGCTGCTTCCCTCCACGCGAGGCGCGACAGGTGAGCACGCACCTCCATGTCGGCGATCATGAACTGGATCGCCTGGTTGCTCCCGATCGGACGACCGAAGGCCTCCCGCTCATGGGCGTAGCGCACGGACTCGTCCACGCACCCCTGGGACAGCCCGGTGGCCAGTGCGGCGATCGCGATCCGGCCCTCATCGAGGATGGACAGGAACTGCGCATAGCCACGTCCGCGCTGCCCGACCAGGTTCGTCGCGGGCACACGCACGTCGACCAGCGACACCTCGCGGGTGTCCGATGCGTCCCACCCGACCTTCTTGTAGGGCTCGGACACGCTCAAGCCCGGCGTTCCGGCCGGAACCAGGATGCTGGAGATCTCCTTACCGCGGTCGGTCTCGCCGGTGACGGCAGTGACGGTGATGAGCCCGGTGATATCGGTACCGGAGTTGGTGATGAAGGCTTTGCTGCCGTTGATGACCCACTCATCGCCATCGAGGCGGGCCGTGGTCCGGGTGCCCCCGGCGTCGGAGCCAGCCGCTGGTTCAGTCAGACCGAATGCCCCGAGCATCCGCCCCGAGGTCAGTTCCGGCAACCACTTGCGCTTCAGCTCCTCGGTGCCGAACCGGAAGATCGGCATGGCGCCCAGGCTGACGGCCGCCTCCAGCGTGATCGCAATCGACGAGTCGACCCGGGCGAGTTCCTCGATGGCCACGCACAAGGCGGTGTAGTCCCCGTCCATCCCGCCGTATTCCTGGGGGAACGGCAGGCCGAACAGCCCCATTTGGGCCATCTGCTCGATGAGCGGATACGGGAACTCACCTCGCATGTAGTAATCCCCAATGACAGGGGCAACAGCGTCCTGGGCGAACTGCGCCACTGTCTTGCGCAACGCCTCGTGTTCCTCAGAAAGTCGCAGGTCCATATCGATCCGCCTTCGGTGAGCAAAATCACGGCTGAGATCCACACTAGTTACCCATCCGTGCAGTTACCCTGAGGAGGTGAGTTCCCCCGTTGCCCTCAAAGCCATCTGGCTGCGCTTCGAGGACCTTGTCCACCAGATCGCCAAGTTCGGTGTGGTCGGTCTGGTCGCGTTGGTGGTTGACGTCGGGGTGTTCAACCTTCTTCGTTACGCGGGCGGCGAGGGCCCCTTCTACGACAAGCCTTTGACCGCCAAGGTGATCTCCGTGATCGTGGCCACAACCGTGGCCTACATCGGCAACCGGATCTGGACCTTCTCGGACCGCGGCCGCACCAGCTACGCCCGCGAGTACTTCCTGTTCTTCCTGCTCAACGGCATCGCCCTGATGATCACGTTGAGCTGCCTGTGGTTCAGCCACTACGCATTAGGACTAACCAGCCCCTTGGCCGACAACATCTCAGCCAACGTAATCGGCCTGGGCCTGGGAACGCTGTTCAGGTTCTGGTCCTACCGCAAGTGGGTCTTCCCCGAGTTGCCCGAGAGTGTCGTCGCCGACGAGTCGATGGTCTGAGGTCTCTCACAGACCGCTGGGCAATTGTGAAAGCCACTGCGCGAAACGCTGCTTGAGCTCGTCGCGCTGCTGTTCATCACCGGCGATGACATCGATGCCCCCGTCATACGGGTGCACCAGCCATTCGAAGGTCCGCGGGGCCACGATGACTTCGGCGGTCCGGTCGTCAGCCACCCAGTCGAGCAGCAGGGCATCCAGCGCCTCCTGTGCCCCCACCGCCTGGGAATTCACCTGGGTCGCGTAGACCGTCGTCGCCCTCTCGGCGGGCACACTTGTCCACGGTGAGGCGGGCATCAGTTCAGCCAGGTCTGGATGGCGCGCTGCCGGCGCCTTGGCCGCCCAGCCGCAGGTGGTCACCAACTCGGGTTCGCCCAACGCGTCGAGCACGGACCGGTATCGGTTGAGGACTTCGCGGCGCTGCGGAACCGTGCGGGCGATGCGCTCCCCGCCGGGCAGCGTATGGAACCGCACCCACCGGTGCGACAGGTCCTCCCGCAGGGAACTGCCCAGGGGCGCGACGTGGCTTCCAACGGCTTGATCCCACGTCGACGAGAGTTGATCGACATCGTCCCACGGCTGAGGCATTGCACCACGGTACGGCCACCCGGCGGAGCAGGCACGCCGAGGTCCGGCGGTCGGGCCAATCCCGCCCGCGTTGCCGAACCCGCCCGCGTTGCCGAACCCGCCCGCGTTGCCGAACCCGCCCGCGTTGCCGAACCCGCCCGCGTTGCCGAACCCGCCCGCGTTGCCGAACCCGCCCGCGTTAGAGGTTGTGCTGTTGGTTAGCGAAACAACGCGTGGATTCTCTAACCAACAGCACAACCTCTAACCAGGGCCTGGTTGAGGCCGGGCCCACACTGAGGCCGGGCCCACCTGAGGCGGGGTCCACCACTGAGGCCGGGCCCACACTTGAGACCGGGCCCTAAACCGGGGTGACCCCGTGCCGCCGACGTGAGAAGGACCGGTCCTTGGTGCGGGCTCTGGCGATCCGGGTGATCAACTCCGCGCGCAGGTCCTCGGGCTCGATCACAGCGTCCACCACCAACTCCGAGGCAAGGCGCATGACGTCGATGTCCTGCTCGTACTCCTCGCGCATCGTCAGGATGAACTTGGTGCGCTCGTTCTCAGTCTCCAGGGCCGCGATCTTGTTCGCATAAACGGCGTTCACCGCGGCCTCGGCGCCCATCACAGCGATCTTCGCCGTGGGCAGGGCGATGGTTGCGTCAGGGTCGAAGCCGGGCCCGGCCATTGCGTACAGCCCGGCCCCGTAGGCCTTGCGCACAACCACGCAGAACTTCGGCACGGTCGCCTCACTGATTGCGGTGATCATCTTCGCGCCGTGACGGATGATCCCCTGCTTCTCGACCTGGGTGCCCACCATGAACCCCGGAACATCGGACAGGAACACGAGCGGAACGTTAAAGGCATCGCACAATTGTACGAACCGGGAGGCCTTGTCCGCGGAGTCCACGAACAGCGCCCCACCTTTGGACATCGAGTTGTTGGCCACGATCCCCACCACCTCGCCGTCGAGCCGGGCGAACCCGACGATCAACTCGGTGGCCCACAACGCGTGGATCTCGAAGAAGGAATCGGCGTCGACCAGCCCCCGGATGTAGCGGTACATGTCGAAGGATTGCCGCTCGGACTCGGGGACCAATGCCCGCAGATCGACGTTCCCGGGTTCGGCCGGGGCGGCGGCCGGCGCTGCCTGCTCCCAATTGGCGGGCAGGTAACTCAGATATCTGCGCACTCCGAGCAGCGCGTCCGCCTCGCTCTTGACCAGCATGTGGCCCACCCCTGAATCCACGCAGTGCACACGCGCGCCGCCCATTTCCTCCAAGGTGGTCTTCTCGCCGGTGACCATCTGCACCATGCGGTCGCTGGCCAGATACATGCTCGCGTTGCCCTCGACCATGATCACGATGTCGCAGAAGGCAGGGATGTAGGCCCCTCCGGCCGCCGACGGTCCGAACAGCGCGCACACCTGCGGGATCGCTCCGCTGGCCTTGACCTGAGTGTGGAAGATCTTGCCCGCGCCACGTCGGCCTGGGAAGAGGTCGACCTGGTCGGTGATCCGGGCGCCGGCCGAGTCGACGAGGTAGACCATCGGAACCCCGGTCTTCAGCGCCACCTCAATGATGCGGATGATCTTCTCAACGGTCCGCGCGCCCCACGAGCCGGCCTTCACGGTCGAGTCGTTGGCCATCAAGCAGACCTCGCGGCCGTCGATGGTGGCTGTCCCGGTCACAACTCCGTCGGCGGGCAGACCTTCGGCCTTCACGTTGGCGTACAGACCGTCTTCGATGAAAGAACCCGCGTCAACCAATCTGTCGATGCGTTCACGTGCGAACATCTTCCCGCGCCGCGCGTTGGCCGTGTGGTACTTCGGGGCACCGCCGGCCTTGACCTGCTCAGACAGACTCGTCAAATCCTCCACACCAGTAGCGTATGGGCAGCGGCACCCGCGTTACTGTCCCCGTCTCAAGGTGTAGGGGCGCATCACACCCAAACCCCGCACGGGTCGGCCCCGTTGACCCCGCAACCCGAACCTCAGATCTCCCTCAAGGGCGTCCTTCGTCTCCGCATCCACCAACGTCGCCCCGGGCTTGGCCATGGCGGTGAGTCTGCTGGCAAGGTTGACGGTCGTGCCGAATACGTCGCCCATGCGCGACACGACCTGGCCGGTCGCGATGCCGATGCGCATCTCGGGAACGCTGTCATCCTCGGCATGGGTCTCGTGCAGCCGCAAGGCGATGTTGGCGGCATCCTCGGCAGTCGTGGTCACGAACAGGACCTCGTCGCCAACGGTCTTCACGAGACGGCCGTTGCCGCCGGCCACCACGTCGGCACTGACGGCCTCGAAACGTTGCACCAACCGGGCCAACTCGTCCTCGGGCAACCTTCTGGACAGCCGGGTGTAACCGACCATGTCCGCGAACCCGACGCTGAGCACACCGGACTCGGACCCGTCCGGGGAAGCCCCGCCCACGGCAGCTGCCCGGGTGACTGCGGTGGCAATTGCGCGCCGCCACACGTACACGAGCAGTTCCTCAAGGTCGGGCATCAGTTTGTTCAGCTCGTCACCGAACTCCCCGAGGGTCCGCGCCGCCAGGCCGTCGGCGGCGTCGATGACACCTTGACGCTCCAGCAGACCCGCCAGACTGTTGATCTGCCAGTCAGCCAGGCGCGCGGTCGACTGGCCCAGCCCACGCACCAGATCATTGGCGGTGTCGGGGTCGAGGTTGCCGACGCTGATCAGGTGCAGCATCCGGTGCAGTGCCGACACGTCCTCCTCGGTGAAGGCAACCGCGTCGCCGACATCGGCGTAACCCATGGAACGCCACAGGACCCGCGCCGCCTCCAACGGCACACCCGCATCGGCGGCCACCTCATCACGGGTGTACTTGAACGGCCCGCCCAGCAGGCTCTGCTGCAGTTCGTTGATGACCTTGTGGTGCTTCGGTGGGTTGTCCGCCCCGTCGGACCCAGTCACGATTCATTCGTGGGCGGGGTGGGATCCACACCCTTGCTGCGCGCCCGACGAAACGCGTCATCCTCGTCGTGCAGCCGGTAGACCTCCCGCTGCACCTTCTCCACGTCAGGGATGTTCTCGATGACCAACTGCCCGTTCTCGGCAGCACTTTCGACCATAAGAGTGCCGCAGTTGAGCATCCGCTCCCAGATCGTGTGGTCGAAGGAAACGTCGTTGACCTTCGAAAGCGGCATGTCGCGCCCGCGCCGAGCGATGACCCCGGTCCTGATGATGATCCGGCGGTTCGTGAAAACGTACTGCGTGGTCCACCAGTAGACGACGGGCCGAATCACCAGGATCACCAACGCGATCACTGCAACCACGACCATCGCCCAGATCATGACCGTGCCTGTCGTGCCGTCGAACCAGGAGTTGATCCGGCCCATCAGGAACGCGAAGAGCGCGATGATGACCAACAACCAGACGATCGGCCAGATGAGGGTCTTCCGGGCAGGTCTGAGCTCGAATTGCACCTGCTCGTCGTCACCAAGGAGATCTGTTGGGTATCCCATACGCAGATCGTGCCATGCCCGAGGGCAAAGATCACGCCCGCAAGCTGACATCCGCGGCAGCAACTCGGCGCACGCTGCCGTCCTGCGTGCGCACGACCAGTTGCCCGGTCGCGTCGATCCCGGTCACATGGCCTTGGAACGTGTCGCCCACCCCGGCGACCGTGACCGACCGATCCATCGTCACGCACTGGTCGCAGTAGGCCTGGATGAGACCACAGCGATCGGCATCGCCCGCAGCTTCGACAAAACGGCGCAACCACTCGTGCAGGCCCCTGATCACCGTTGCCAGGATCCGGTCGGCATCGGCATCACCGCCGAGTTCGGCCACGCTCACTGCGTGCACATCCGGGCGCATTCCCGCGAAGTCAAGGTTGATCCCGATTCCCACGATGGCTGAGGACCCATCCCGCACCGACAAGATGCCGGCCACCTTGCCACCGGAGGCGACCACGTCGTTGGGCCATTTGACACCGATCTGTTCGACGCCACTGGCCCGCACCGCATCGGCAACTGCCAGCCCTGCCATCAGCGGCAACCATCCCCACGCCGAGACCGTCGGCGGCACCTCCAGTCGCACCGAGAAGGTCAGCCCGTCACCAGGGCGGCTGACCCAGTCCCTACCCAATCGGCCCTTGCCTGCTGTCTGTTCGTGCGCAACGCGGATCAGACCGTTTCCCGACACGGAGATGAGGTCGGCGTTGGTCGAGGCCGTTGTCTGCACCACCGAGGGTGGAGGCCACCCAAACTCGGTACACACGTCGCTGGTCACAGGGAAGTCGCTTTGCGTCACGGCGCACACGGTAGCGCCGGGGAGCCGGCCTGGGCCATTCACAGCGACCAATGGTGGATTCCTGGCAGCTCAGTTGCCGCATTCCCACATGACCCGCCATCGGGCAAGGCCGCGAGGTCACCGCATGGGTTCGGTCATAGCCCGCGTTGCTACCGTGAATCCCATGAGCGCCCAATCGGCAGAATCGACTCCGGACCTCACTACCACCGCCGGGAAGCTGGCCGACCTGGCCGCTCGCCGGGAAGTGGCCGCTGTGGCAGGTGGTCAGCGCGGCATCGACAAGCAGCACTCCAAGGGGAAGATGACCGCCCGGGAGCGCATCGAGTGGTTGATGGACGAGGGCTCCTTCGTGGAACTCGACGAGCTGGCCAGGCACCGCTCCAACAACTTCGGCCTCGAGAAGACCCGACCCTATGGCGACGGCGTGGTCACCGGATACGGCACGATCGACGGGCGGCCCGTGTGCGTCTTCGCGCAGGACTTCACCGTGTTCGGCGGATCCCTCGGCGAGGTGTTCGGCGAGAAGATCGTCAAGGTCATGGACATGGCCATGGCCACCGGCGTACCTGTCGTGGGAATCAACGACTCCGGTGGCGCACGCATCCAGGAGGGTGTGGTGTCGCTCGGGCTCTACGGGGAGATCTTCCAGCGAAACGTGCACGCATCCGGGGTCATCCCACAGATCTCCCTGATCATGGGCCCGTGCGCCGGCGGGGCTGTTTACTCCCCGGCGATCACGGACTTCACCGTGATGGTCGACAAGACCTCGCACATGTTCATCACCGGCCCGGACGTCATCAAGACCGTCACCGGCGAGGACGTGGAGTTCGAAGAACTCGGCGGTGCGCGCACCCACAACAGCAAGTCCGGCGTGGCGCACTTCATGGGTTCCGACGAGCAGGACGCCCTGGACATCGTCAAGAACCTGCTCAGCTACATGCCCAGCAACAACATGGATCCGGCACCTGTGTTCGACAACCCGGCCGACCTCGAGATCTCCGACAGCGACCGGGAACTCGATACGATCATCCCGGACTCCCCCAACCAGCCCTACGACATCAAGACCGTGATCGAGCATGTCCTCGACGATGAGGAGTTCCTCGAGGTGCAGCCACTGTGGGCACCCAACATGGTGATCGGTTTCGGTCGCGTCGAGGGCCGATCGGTGGGTGTGGTCGCAAACCAGCCCATGCAGTTCGCGGGGACTCTGGACATCGATGCCAGCGAGAAGGCCTCCCGGTTCGTGCGCACCTGCGATGCCTTCAACATCCCCGTGATCACTTTCGTCGACGTGCCCGGCTTCCTGCCCGGCACTGATCAGGAGTGGAACGGCATCATCCGCCGCGGCGCCAAGCTGATCTACGCCTACGGGGAGGCGACAGTCCCGAAGGTCACGATCATCACCAGGAAGGCCTATGGCGGCGCGTACGTCGTCATGGGTTCCAAGCACCTGGGCGCCGATGTCGAGTTGTCCTGGCCTACCGGTCAGATTGCCGTGATGGGTGCACAAGGCGCGGTAAACATCCTGTACCGCAAGGAGGTCGCGGCAGCCAAGGATCCGGAGGCGGAGCGCGCACGACTGATCGATGAGTACAACAACGCGCTGGCCAATCCCTACCTGGCCGCCGACCGCGGGTACGTCGATCGGGTGATCATGCCGCACGAGACCCGATCCCAGGTCGTGCAGGCGCTACGGGCCTTGCGGACCAAGCGCGAGATGCTCCCGCCGAAAAAGCATGGGAACATCCCCCTGTGAGCACGCGCTTCGAGGTGGTGCACGGCAACCCCAGCGAAGAGGAACTGGCGGTGGTCGTCTCGCTGCTGACCGCAGCCGCGGGGGCACCCGGGCCGACGGCACCGGTCGAAACCTCCAACTGGGCGACTCCGGCCAACCGCGTCACACTTCCTCCAGGCCCAGGCGCCTGGTGGCGATCAGGATTGCCCCGGTCGTGATCGACGTCAGCGTGATCGTCCCGGTGTTCAACAAGGGCCCCTACCTGCCCGAGTTGATCGACAGCCTGCGCAAGCAGACTTCCGGTTCGTTCGACGTGTGGCTGGTGGATGACGGATCTACCGACGGCTCGGAGCGGTTGTGCGACAAGATCGCGGCCTCCGATGAGCGCTTCCATGTCCTGCACCAGCCCAACTCCGGCTGGCCTGGACGCCCCCGCAACGTGGGGATCGACTTGAGCGAGAGCCGCTACCTGTTCTTCGCCGATGCCGATGACTGGTGTGAACCCACACTTCTGGCCGACTTGGTCGGATTCGCCGACAGCCACGACAGCGATGTCGTGCTGCCGGTCGTGATCGCCGAGGGGCACGCATTCTCGGCACGTGAGTCGGTCTACGAGAGCAACGTGGATCTCGACCAGCGCGAAGCCTTTCAGAGCCTGACACCGCACAAACTGTTCCGCCGGTCGTACTTCGAGGGGCTGGGCCTGCGATTCACCGAGGATCGGGTCCCGCTGGAGGACGGCCAACTTGTCGCCCGGGCCTACGTCGGCGGCGGACGGGTCAGCCGGTTCGGTGATCGGCTCGGGTATCACTACATGGGCCGCGAGGGCACCAACATCTCCTACGCGCCGCGCGATCCGCTGGCCCACGGGCGCAGTGTGGCCAACATCATGGCCTCGGCTCGTCAGCTCCCTCAGCATGCCGACGAGATCATCGTGGACCTGTACCGACGCAAACTGCTGCGTTACCTCGGACCGCGCCAACTTCCGCACATGCCCCCTGAGCGCCAGACGGCCTACGTGCAAGCCACGGCTGAAATCGCCCAGGAGTTCATCTCCGCGGACCTGGAGTCCGAACTGAGCGGCTGGCCCCGTCTGGCATCGCGCACGGCACGCCTGGAGTCGGCGCCGATCAGTGTGGCGCTGGCCCAGGCGAGGGCAGACGAACTCGTCCCGGCCGAGCGCAAGGACGGTCACTGGTTCATCGGCCCCGTGCAGGCCGACGACATCGTTGCTGTCCGGCCCAAGGTCCGACGCACACCGTCCAAGGGGGTCAAGGTCGTCACCCGGCCTGATTGGGTACGGGTCACGGCCCCTCGGTTGGAGTTCCACATCGACGGACGGGTCGTGGACAGCGACGAGCAACTGCGCCCCATGCACCGCCTTGACGGTCAAGCCGTCGTAATGGCGTGCTGGGACGATCTGGAGGTCCCGATCGCCTATGACGGCGAAGAGGTCGTCGAGAACCGGCTCCGGTACAGCCGCGACGAGTCAGGTCACCTGACGGTCACCGGGGCGTAGTTCCACAACGCGGTCCACTCCAGGCCTGCCTCGCGCACCATTGTGCGAAGCAGTGGTATCCCCAGGCCGACCACGTTGGCGGGGTCGCCCTCGATCCCTTCGACGAACGCCGAGCCGTACCCGTCCAGCGTGAAACCACCGGCCACGTTGAGCGGCTCACCGGTTGCCACATAGGCCCGGATCTCCTCGTCGTCGGGTTCGGCGAAGTGCACCGTCGTGGTCGCGGCCGCAGTGAGCATCCCGCTGGGATGGATGAGGCAGTGGCCGGTGATCAGTCGCCCGGATCGGCCCCGCATATCGCGCCAACGCGCGATCGCAACGTCGGCCAGCAAGGGTTTGCCCAGGCTCTTGCCCTGCACGTCGAGTACCGAATCGGCGCCCAGGACCAGTTCCCCCGGGCGCCGCGCGGCCACGTCTTGGGCCTTGGCCTGGGCAAGTGCCACGGCCAGTTCCTGTGGATCGGCCAACGGCATGGTGGCGGCCAGTTCCTCCTCGTCCACCGCACTGACGACCACCTCGGGATCGATCCCCGCGGCGCGCAGCAGACGCAATCTCGAAGGCGAGGCGGAGGCCAGGATCAGACGCATGAGCCGATCGTACGCACGGGGCCCGCGTTAGAGGTTGTGCTGTTGGTTAGCGGAACAACGCGTGGATTCGCTAACCAACAGCACAACCTCTAACCAACCGCAGGTGACGGCAGGTCAGCCCCGCACGTGGGGACGACGGGCCTACTCCTAGACTCAAGTTGTGCGCAAAGTCCTGATTGCCAACCGTGGGGAAATCGCCATCCGGGTCGCGCGTGCCTGTCGGGATGCGGGACTGGCCAGTGTGGCCGTCTACGCGAACTCCGACCGGGACGCCCAGCACGTGAAGGCAGCCGATGAGGCTTACAGCCTGGACGGTGAAACCGCCGCCGAGACGTACCTGGTCGTGGACAAGTTGCTCGATGCTGCCAAACGCAGCGGAGCCGACGCCGTTCACCCCGGATACGGATTCCTGAGCGAGAACGCCGACTTCGCCCAGGCCGTGATCGACGCCGGGCTCATCTGGATCGGCCCGCCGCCCTCCGCCATCCGTTCCCTGGGCGACAAGGTGTCCGCACGCCACATCGCCCAACGCGCCGGCGCCCCGCTGGTCGCAGGCACACCCGACCCCGTCTCTGGGGCCGACGAGGTCGTCGAGTTCGCCAAGGAGAACGGACTGCCGATCGCGATCAAGGCTGCTTTCGGAGGCGGCGGACGCGGTCTGAAGGTGGCCCGCAATCTTGAAGAGGTCGGCGAACTCTACGACTCGGCTGTGCGTGAGGCCGTAGCCGCATTCGGTCGCGGAGAGTGCTTCGTCGAGCGGTACCTGGACAACCCCCGGCACGTCGAGACGCAGGTGCTGGCCGATATCCACGGCAACGTCGTGGTCGTGTCCACTCGCGACTGCTCGCTGCAGCGCCGCCACCAGAAACTCGTCGAGGAGGCGCCCGCGCCGTTCCTTTCCGACGCGCAGGTGGCTGAGTTGTACCGGGCCAGTAAGGCGATCGTCAAAGAGGCCGGCTACGTCGGCGCCGGAACCTGCGAGTTCCTCGTCGGGCAGGACGGCACCATCTCCTTCCTCGAGGTCAACACCCGGCTACAGGTCGAGCACCCGGTGTCCGAGGAAGTCGCTGGCATAGACCTCGTGCGCGAACAGTTCCGGATCGCCGACGGTGAGGCGCTCGGGTACGAAGACCCGCCACTGCGTGGGCACTCGTTCGAGTTCCGGATCAACGGCGAGGACCCTGGGCGCAACTTCCTGCCCGCGCCCGGCGTGCTGACCGTCTGGAAGCCTCCGTCCGGGCCTGGCGTGCGCCTCGACGCAGGGTTCACCACAGGCGATGTGATCGGCGGCAACTTCGACTCACTGCTGGCCAAGCTCATTGTGACCGGCGCCGACCGCCAGCAGGCTCTAGAGCGTTCCCGCCGTGCCCTCGCCGAGTTCGAGATCGAAGGCATCGCCACCGCTCTGACATTCCATCGGGTGGTCGTCGAGGACCCGGCGTTCGCACCGCTGGATCCAAAGCAGGAATTCAGCGTGCATACTCGCTGGATCGAGACCGGTTTCGACAACCAGATCCCGCCCTACGGGGGCACGCAGGAGGCTGAGGAGTCCGAGGGCGAGCGTCAGGCCGTGACCGTCGAGGTGGGTGGCAAACGCATCGAGGTCACCCTTCCCGCAGCTTTGAGCGTGGGTGCAGCAGCTCCCGCCGGGGGTGGCGCCAAGCGCGCAGCGAAACGCGCCAAGAAATCCGGCAGCGGCGGCGCCGGCGGGGACTCCCTGACCGCCCCGATGCAGGGGACGATCGTCAAGGTCGCGGTCGAAGAGGGACAAACCGTCGAGGCCGGCGAACTGATCGTCGTGCTTGAGGCCATGAAGATGGAACAGCCTCTCAACGCGCACAAAGCGGGCACTGTCACTGGGCTGAATGCCGAAATCGGGGCTACGGTACCTACAGGGACAGTTCTCTGCGAGATCAAGGACTAGCCAATCTGGAGGCCAGCCATGAGACGGGTACTCATAACGATTTTCTCGGTCGTGTTCTTGGGACTCATGGTCGCGCCGGCATCCGCCACGACGATCGACGACGTGGTTACTTCGCTGCAGTCCGATCCGGTCTACAACGACCCCGAGGCGGAGAACGCCCTCACTGACTCCGAGGCCCAGGATCTGCGCGACCAGATCGCGACCAGCGGGTCCTCGGTGTTCATCGCCATCCTGCCCGAGGCCGTCAAGGGTGGGCAGTCCACCGAAGACGTCGTGACCTACCTGCGCAGCAACGTCGGCGAGCCGGGATCGTATGCCGCCGTGGTGGGAGGCGAGTTCCGATCCACCACTCCGGCCGCAGCCACCTCGGCATTCCAGCAGCAACGCGACAATGGCGTCTTCGCGGTCCTCAGCCAGTACGTGAGCAACGTCGCAACCATCGACTCCGGCGGCACAGTCACGACCACGGACACGACCTCGCAGGAGTCCGGCGGCAACGCGCTACTCCCAGTGCTCGTACTCGGCGCTGTGGCCGTGGGCGTCGGGGGTCTGTTCTACATGGGCAAGCGCAAGCGCAACAAGGCCGACGCCCAGGCCCTGGCCTCGGTCAAGGAAACGATCGACGAGGACATCACCGCGTTCGGGGAGTCGCTGGATTCGGTGGACTCCTCAGCAATTTCCACCGAGGACAACCGCGCGGACTGGATGGCTGCCCTCGACCAGTACGACAAGGCCAAGCGGGCCTCGGACACGATGCGTAACCCCGCTGAGGCAGCCACCGTCACCGAGGCTTTGGACGAGGGCCGCTTCCGGGTGGCCTGCGTGCAGTCCCGGCTGGCCGGTGAGCCCCTGCCCGACCGGCGGCCTCCATGCTTCTTCGACCCTCGCCACGGCCTGAGCGTGAAGGATGTGTCCTACATCCCCATGGGCACGAACACCGCCCGCGATGTACCCGCCTGCGCGGCGTGTGCAGCATCCGTCGATGACGGCCTAGACCCCGATGTCCGCCTGGTGACTGCAGCCAACGGCGCACGGCAGCCGTACTGGCAGGCCGGTTCGCAGTACGGCGGGTATGCCAGCGGCTACTACGGCAACAGCGGCATGGACCTCTTCTCCACCATCCTGGTCGGCACCATGCTGGGCAACATGATGACCGGGCCGATGATGTACGGCGGTGGCTGGGGCGGCGACGGTGGCGGCGGCGGCTCCGACTTCGGTGGCGGGGACTTCGGCGGTGGCGACTTCGGAGGCGGAGACTTCGGCGGTGGCGACTTCGGGGGCTGGTGAGCCGGGCGATTCAGTCCGTGCTGTGCAGTCGCCTGGCGGCCTCGGCGATCGAACCACTCAGTGAGGGATAGACCGTGAACGTCGTGGCGAGGTCGTCGACGTTGAGCCCAAGATCCACCGCCAGTGCCAGCGGGTAGATCAACTCGCTGGCATTCGGCGCCACGATCACGGCCCCGACGACGGTTCCTGAGACCCGGCAGAAGATCTTGACGAAACCGTCCTCGAAACCCTGCATCTTCGCCCGGGCGTTCGTGGACAGCGGCAGTTTGATCCCGTGCGCCCTCGCGATTCCAGAATCAACCTCCGCCTGGGTGACCCCGACGCTGGCGATCTGCGGGTCTGTGAAGACGTTGCTGCTCACGACCTTGAGATCCAGTGGTGAGACCGCCTCGCCGAGTGCGTGCCACATCGCGATCCTGCCCTGCATGGCGGCCACGTTGGCCAGAGGCAGCACACCAGTGCAGTCGCCAGCGGCATACACACCATTGACGCTCGTGCGCGAGACCCGGTCCACGCGGATGTAGCCGCCCTCGTCGAGGTCAACGCCCACCTGTTCACATCCGAGATCCGTGGTGTTCGGAACAGCGCCCACGGCCATCAGGCAATGGGTGCCGGCCAGTTGGGTGCCGTCCTGCAACGTCACGATGACCCCGTGTTCGGTGGCCTCGACCGACTCGGCGCGGGTCTGCGGTGCGAGTTCCATCCCCCGCTGCTGCAGGACGACCTCCAGAACCTCGGCCGCATCCGGATCCTGGGTCGGCAGCACCCGCTCTCGCGATGACACCAGGACCACCTGGCTGCCCAGCGACGTGTAGGCACCAGCGAACTCGGCCCCCGTGACCCCCGATCCGACGACGATAAGCCGCTCGGGAAGCTCGGTGAGGCTGTAGAGCTGCTTCCAGGTCAAGATCCGGCGACCATCCGGGATGGCGGTTGCCAGCTCCCGGGGCCGGGCACCGGTGGCCAGCAGGATCACATCGGCACGTAGCAGCCGTTCACCGACCTCCACAGTGTCCTTGGCCACCAACCGGGCCCGGTCGTCGATGATTTCCACTCCGGCGTCACGCAACCGTCGGGCGATGTCCACGCTCTGGGCCACGGCGAGGTCCAGAACGCGCTCGTTCAGCAGAGGGAAGTCGACGCTCACGGTCCTGGGGCCGGGGACCTCCCCGGACACGCGCACCCCGAGCTGGCCGGAGATGTTCGCCCGGCCAACGCGCTCAGCAGTGGCAATCAGGGTCTTGCTCGGCACGCAGTCCGTCAAGACCGCTGCCCCGCCCATGCCAGTGTCCTCGACAACGCTCACGCGGGCGCCGAACTGCGCGGCCACCAGCGCTGCCTCGTACCCGGCTGGACCTCCCCCCAGAATGACGACCGACTTGGGTTCCGGGCTCACGCGGTCTTCCTTGCGCGCTTGGCGGGGGTCTTCTTGGCTGGTGTCTTGTTAGCTGGGGCTTTCTTCGCAGGGGCCTTCTTGACAGCCGCCGTCTTCTTGACAGCCGCCGTCTTCTTGGCGGGGGCTTTCTTCGCGGCGGCCTTCTTGGCTGGTGTCTTCTTGGCCGGTGTCTTCTTGGCCGGTGCCTTCTTCGCCGGGGCATTCCCCGCCCGGGCTAAGGACTCACGCAGAGCCGTCAGCAGATCCACGACCTCACCACCCTTGGCACCCGGCTCCTGCGCAGCGACCACACCCTGGCCTCCGTGGACTTTCGCGTCGATGAGCGCGAGCAGCTGCTCCCGGTAGCCGTCGTGGTATTGCTCGGGGTCGAAGTCGCCGGCCAGCGATTCGACCAAGGACGCAGCCATCGACAACTCCTGTGGCCGGATGTCCACCTGCTGATCCAGCACGTCGAACCTGGCCGCGCGCACCTCGTCTGGCCACAACATCGTCTGCAACATCAGCACGTCCTCGCGCACCCGCAGAACCCCGAGTTGCTGCTTCTGGCGCAGGCTCACCTGGACGATCGCGGTCAGGTCGGTGTCCTCGAGGGTCTTGCGCAGCAGCACGTACGGTTTCAGCGCACGTTCCTCGGGTTCCAGCAGGTAGGCCTTGTCGAAGCGGACCGGATCGACCTGGGACGAGGGGACGAACTCCACCACGTCGATCTCCTTGGACGACGACACCGGCAGACTCGCGAAGTCCTCCTCGTCGAAGATCACCAAGGGCCCGTTGGGCACCTGGTAGGCCTTGGAGATCTCGGCGAGTTCCAGCACGTTCCCGCACTCACGGCAGACGCGGTTGTACTTGATCCGGCCGTTGTCGAGGGCATGTACCTGATGGAATCGGACGTCGTGGTCCTCCGTGGCCGTGTAGGCCTTCACCGGGACCGACACGAGCCCGAACGACACAGAGCCCTTCCAAATCGCACGCACGCCCCTAGCATGCTCTGTCACAGGCGTTCCATGCCAGTACCGGGGCAGAAGTCCGCCTACCCACAGTGTTCACCTACTGGCAATCATGAAGCGTGCTGCATCATTCACGAACCGTTACTAGGGTCGAAGTATGTCCGCGATCGTCGCGCAAGTCGACGGCCGCCAGGTGCGGCTGACCAGCCTGACGAAGACCATGTACCCATCGCTGGGCATTTCCAAATCGCAGGTTATCGACTATTACGCGAGCGTCGGCGCCGCAGTGGTCGGGCAGACCTCGGGTCGGCCCGTCACCCGCATCCGTTTCCCACACGGTGTGGGCGCCCAGTCGTTCTTCGAGAAGAACGCACCTGAGGGAATTCCGGACTGGATTCCGCAAATGCTGGTCAATTCCATCCGCTACCCGGTCTTCGACGAGGTGGCCGCGGTGGTCTGGTCGGCCCAGAACAACGCCCTGGAACTGCATACCCCCCAGTGGCGCACACCGGGCGCCGTGGACAGGCTGGTCGTGGATCTCGACCCGGGACCCGGCGCGGGCTTGTCACGGTGTTGCCAGGTGGCGCTTCTCGTCGACGAATACCTGTCGGCCGACGGAATGCATGGCATTCCCGTCACGAGCGGCTCCAAGGGGATGCAGGTCTACGTCGAGTTCCCAGAGCCCATGGATCCCGGGGCCGTCCTGAACTACGCGCGATCAATGGCCGCGGATCTCACGGCCCGGCATCCGGACAAGGTCGTCGCCACGATGACCAAGTCCAAACGTGAGCACCGGGTCTTCATCGACTGGAGCCAGAACAACCCCGCGAAGACGACTATCACTCCCTACTCGCTACGCGGCAAGGATCTTCCGTTCGCAGCCACCCCGGTGACCTGGGACGAGGTGCGGTCCGGCCTCGATGAGCAGTTCCTATTCAGCGAGACCATCGCGCGCTTGCAGGAGTACGGCGACCTCATGCAGGCCTGAAAGGCTCAGCGTCGCGGCGGCCGGGGTTTCAGCGCCACCGACGGCAGCGCGGGGGCAGGCAGACGCGGCCGGTGGTCGCCGGGCACATCGCCGAACCGCTCGTCGCCGGACTCCCACTGCTCTCGGGCCCGCTCGATCTCATCGTGGGAGCGTCCCACGAAGTTCCACCACATCAGCAGGTCCTGGGCCAAGGGCTCCCCGCCCAGCAGCAGGGCGCGGCCGGTGCCACTCACCGGCACGGAATCTGCGCCCCATCCCAGGTACTGCATCGCACCCCTGGGCACACGGCGCTCACCCACCTCGATGTCGGTGTCGAGGGCCAGCACCGCGTATTCGTAATCCGCTCGGAGGGGCAGGCGCGCCCCCTCGACGATGGCCACCTCAACGCCGGTCAAGGCAGACTCGATGCCTGCCGGGGAGCGCTCCCCTGCGAATTCACCCACGATGACCTGGCACCGGGTCGAACCCAGGAACACCTCAGGCAGATCGTGATGGTGCTCGAACCGCGGTTGCTCGTCGCGAGTGGAATCGGGAAGGGCCACCCACAACTGGACACCGTGCAAGGGCCCAGTCCCCACGGAGTACTCCGAGTGGGCGATACCGTACCCAGCGCTCATCAGGTTCAGCTCGCCCGGTCGAACACGCTGCAGACTGCCCAGGCTGTCCCGGTGTTCCACCTGTCCTTCCAACAGCCAGGAGACGGTCTGCAGCCCGATGTGGGGATGTGGCGGCACGGCCATGCTGACCGGATCAGGACCGTAGTGGTCCACGAAACACCAGGCACCCACCGTCCTGATCTGTTTGTGCGGCAACGTCCGCCGGACTGTCATCGCCCGCGGCCCACCGAGTGGAACCTCGCGAGGTTCCAGCAGCATCGACTGCGGCGACTCCTCGGTGCGTCGCGGACAGGGGCTTTCGAGTGGCGCGTCTTCGGTGTTGCTCATCTCCCGACTAAACCACCACATCGCAGATTCTGTCCCCTTGTCGGTGTCGGCGCCAGGTCCGGCGCTAGTCTGCCTGCGTGACCTTGTACGCGGCCTACGGTTCGAGCCTGGATCCCGATCGCATGCTCGAAATCGCCCCACACTCGCCTGCTGCGGGAGTCGGCTGGCTCGACGGATGGCGGCTGACCTTCGGCGGCGCGGACATCGGGTGGGAGGGAGCCCTGGCCACGGTCGTGGAGTCCCCGGGTAGCCAGGTGTTCGTGATGCTGTACGACGTGAATCGCGTGGATGAGCACCTCATGGACCAGTGGGAGGGCACCGAACTCGGCATCTACGAGAAGATCCGGGTGCGGGTCCAGACCCTCGACGGCGAGGCCGTCGCGTGGCTGTACGTGCTGAACGACTACGAGGGTGGCCTGCCCTCGGCGCGCTACCTGGGCATCATCTCGGATGCCGCCGAGAAGGCGGGGGCTCCCGAGGACTACGTGCATGACCTGCGGATGAGGCCCTGCTCCTGAGGGTTCGGCAACCGGAAACGATCGGTTCTCGGGTGCCTAATGTCGGGCCCAACGCCTAGTGTTGTGCGCGTGACTTCACCACAGGAAATCGCTGCGCAAGCCGCTGCCGAAATCGCAGCCCGCACCGGCATCGCCTCACATCAGGTGGCCGTTGTACTCGGCAGCGGATGGAACGCCGCCGCCGACGCCTTCCCGATCACCGCCGAGATCCCGTACGAACAGCTCCCGGGGTTCTCCGCCTCAGCAGTCGCCGGACACTCGGGCGCTCTTCGCAGCGTTCGTGCCGGGGACAAGGACATCCTGCTGTTCTCAGGACGCACCCACTACTACGAGGGCAGGGGCGTGGCGTCGGTCGTGCACGGCGTGCGTACCGCGGCCGCGGCAGGCTGTTCGGTGCTGGTGCTGACCAACGGCTGCGGGGGGCTGAACCCCCAGTGGGCGCCCGGCACTCCGGTACTGATCTGCGACCACCTGAACCTCACGGCTGCCACCCCTTTGGTGGGGGCTGATTTCGTGGATCTGACTGAGGTGTACTCACGGCGCCTTCGAGATCTCGCGCGCACCGTTGATCCGACCCTGGACGAAGGCGTCTACGCGCAGTTCCCTGGACCGCAGTATGAGACGCCGGCCGAGGTGCGCATGGCGGGGATCCTCGGTGCGGACCTTGTGGGTATGTCCACGGTCCTCGAGGCGGTTGCCGCGAAGTCGGCCGGCATGGAGATTCTTGGGATGTCGCTGGTCACCAATGCCGCAGCGGGTCTCACCGGCGAGGCCCTGCACCACGGCGAGGTGTTGCAGGCAGGCAAGGATGCGGCCTCCCGTCTGGGTGATCTGCTCAAGGGCATCCTGGAGTCGATGTGAACGACGTGCGCGCACAGGCCCTCGCCTGGCTGGCCGAGGACCCCGACCCCCGGACCCGGGCCGAGCTGCAAGGCTGGCTCGACACTGATGATCAAGAGCGGCTCGCTGCGGCGTTCGCCGGGCCCTTGACGTTCGGCACCGCAGGGCTTCGCGGACCGCTGGGCCCGGGCCCAGCAGCCATGAACCACATCGTGGTGGCCAAGGCTGCGGCCGGTCTGTGCCAGTACCTCAAGGACACCGGCGGCTCCTCGATCGTCATCGGCTACGACGCCCGCCACAACAGCGAGGCGTTCGCCGAACTGACCGCGGCGATTGCCGCTGGTGCGGGCCTGCGCGCTGAGGTACTGCCGCGCCGCCTTCCCACCCCGGTGCTGGCTTATGCGATCAAGGCGAGGGGCGCGGACGCCGGCGTTGTCGTGACGGCAAGCCACAACCCTCCCGAGGACAACGGCTACAAGGTGTACCTGGGCGACGGGATGCAGATCGTGGCCCCGGCGGATGCGCAGATCTCCGAACGAATCGCCGTCCAGCCCGACTTCGCCAGCATCCCGCAGTCCGATGACTGGGTGCGTCTGGACGAGGCCGTCGTCGACTCCTACTTGGACCGGGTCGTGTCCCTGGCCGACCCGGAGATGACGACCGGTTCGCAGCTCACAGTCGTCTATTCAGCGATGCATGGGGTCGGGGGCGGGCTGTTCGAAACCGTCTGCGACCGTCTCGGGTTCGTCGAGTTGCACCCCGTCGCCGAGCAGTTCGAACCTGACCCGAATTTTCCCACGGTGGCCTTTCCGAACCCGGAGGAACCCGGGGCGATGGACCTTGCCCTGGCTACCGCCGAGCGGGTCGGTGCGCATCTGATCATCGCCAACGATCCAGACGCTGATCGCTGCGCAGTCGGGATCCCAACCGACTCCGGATACCGGATGTTGCGCGGTGACGAAGTCGGCGTGCTGCTGGGCTGGTGGACGGCTAACCGGGCGCCAGCCGCGGGCTGTCTGGTCACCACCATCGTGTCCAGTTCGATGCTCTCGAGCGTGGCCGGGGCCGCGGGTCTGGATTTCCGCCAGACACTGACGGGGTTCAAATGGATCACCCGTCCTGAGGACATCGTCTTCGGCTACGAGGAGGCCCTGGGTTACTGCGTGGATCCGGACGCGGTGCGCGACAAGGACGGCATCAGCGCCTCGGTGCGGATGCTGGAACTGGCAGCCCACCTGCAGCAGCAGGGCCGGACGATCGCGGATCAGCTCGATGCCCTGGCCGCAGAGCATGGCGTATACCTGACCGACCAGATCAGCATCCGCGTGCAAGACCTCTCCGACCGCGATCGGGCGCTCGCGGCACTGGCAGCGCGCCCCCAGGAGGCCATCGTCGACCTCGCCGGTGTGCAGGACCTGACCGACAGCGAAGTGACAGGGCTTCCCCCCACGGAGGGGCTGCGGCTACAACTAGGAGGCGGGGGTCGCGTGGTGGCCCGACCCAGCGGCACTGAAGCGAAGTTGAAGGTCTACCTGGAGGTTGTGGAACACACCGGCGACCTGGCTCGTGACAAGGACAGCGCCCGAAACCGCATGGCGATTCTGCGAACCGGACTAGAACAGTTCCTGGCCGACATATGAAAAATGCCAAGGCCCTCGTCGCTGTCGCAGCATTGGTGGTCGCTGTGGGCTGGCTCTTTGTGAGCCTCACCGGGACAGGTGATGAGCCACAGGCCACGGGCACGGTCTCCCCGACGGCCACAGTCGTGTCCGATGGACCGTCTACGGACAGCGGGCTGCCCACCGTGAGGCTCGCGAGCCTACCGCTTGAGGCGCAGCAGACCCATGCGCTCATCCTCGAGGGCGGCCCCTTCGAGTACTCCCAGGATGGGCAGGTCTTCGGAAACCGGGAACGGATCCTGCCTCAGAAGGACTACGGCTGGTACCGCGAATACACCGTCGAGACCCCGGGTTCGGATGACCGTGGGGCCCGGCGGTTCGTCGTGGGTGAGGACCAGGTCTTCTTCTACACCGATGACCACTACGACTCGTTCAGCGAGGTGACCACATGAGCCCCCCGCAGGTCGTCGTGCTGGACACGCGGGGCGCACCGGACAAGGCGAGTTTCCTGGCGGCATGTGCTCGCGACCTGGGGTTCCCGGCATACACGGGTGCCAACTGGGACGCTTTCGAGGAGAGCCTGACGGAGTTCGTGAGCAGCAGCAAGCCGGTTCTGGTGGTCTGGACCGGCGCCTCTGATCTCGATCCGGAAGACCGGGACACCGCGTTGGAGATCATGACCGACCGGTTCGAACAGGGTGCGGATCTGCTCATCGTCGACGACGTCACGGCGGCGGCGCAGCCGGACTTCGCACTCGACCACGTTCAACTGGCCATCCCGGAAGGCGGCGAATCTGTCGCCCGGCACTTCTGGGTCGATGTGGTCGGATTGATCGAGACGCCCAAGCCATTGGCCCTGGCCGGAAGCGGCGGATTGTGGCTCAGCGGCGAGGCCCTCAATCTGCATCTGGGGATCTGGAAGCAGTTCCAGCCCGCTGCTCAAGCCCATCCGGCCATCATGGTCCGCGACTTCGACGCGTTGGTGGCGCGACTGAGGACCGCCGGCCACGATGTCGAATTCTCCCCTGACGTGCCGGACGTGAGGCGATTCCACACCGACGACCCGTTCGGAAACCGCCTAGAGTTCATAGCGTTCTGACGAGAGGACATGATGATCACCCCAGCCCAAATGGCCGGCATGGTGGACCACACCATTCTGAAGCCCGAGACCACGACCGCCGACCTGGAGATCCACTGCGCACAAGCTGTGGCGCTCGGCGTCTACAGCGTGTGCGTCTCCCCTTCGTTCCTGCCTGTCCCGGCCGACTGGTTGCACGGTGTGCACGTGGCCACCGTGTGTGGGTTCCCGAGCGGCAAACACAAGGCCGGCATCAAGGCCACCGAGGCTGCGCGCGCTGTGACCGATGGCGCCGAAGAGGTGGACATGGTCCTGGACATCGGCAACGCGATCGCCGGCGACTGGGCGGCGGTACAAGCCGACGTGAGTGCCGTGCGCGAAGCCATTCCCGGTTCCATCCTCAAAGTAATCATCGAGTCGGCAGCCCTGACCGACCAGCAGATCGTGGAGGTCTGCACCATCTGCGCCGGAGTCGGTGCCGACTTCGTCAAAACCTCCACCGGGTTCCATCCCGCCGGGGGTGCCACCGAACATGCTGTGGCCCTGATGCGCCAGACGGTTGGGGATGCTCTGGGCGTCAAGGCGAGCGGCGGTATCCGGTCCTGGGACGCCGCTGTCGCCATGGTCGAAGCGGGAGCCTCCCGATTGGGCCTTTCGGGCACGGCCGAAGTCCTCAGCGGTGGTAGCGCCACAGGCGACTACTGAGCGGACAAACCCGGGAACGGCGCGAACGGGCCGCGGGTAGACTGGTGTTTTCGCAAATGAAAGAGGAGTTCAGTCATGCCCTCCGGCACTGTCAAATGGTTCGACACCGAGAAGGGCTTCGGCTTCCTGGCCGGCGAGGACGGGGACGAGGTCTTTGTGCATGCCAGCGCCTTGGAACCCGGCATCACCCTCAAGCCGGGGTCGCGCGTCCAGTTCGGAGTGGTCGACGGGCGCAAGGGCAAGCAAGCACTTTCGGTGACGTTGCTGGAACCGTCCACGAGTGTGGTGAAGGCCCGCCGCCGTCCCGCCGAGCAGATGAGCCCCGTCGTGGAGGACCTCATCAAACTGCTGGACTCTGTGGGTTCACAACTGCGCGCCGGACGCTACCCGGAGGACGAGAAGGCCGCTAAGACGGCACGCCTGCTGCGAGCCGTGGCCGACCAGCTCGACGTCTAGCTCTGCAGATCCATCCGGACGGTCCAAACACCCTTCTGCTGGCCCTCGGAAATCACGGCCAAGGGGTAACCCTGTGGGTTCGCGGGCACCCGGGGAAAGGTGAACCGGAAGTACGTGGTCGTCAGCGTCTCCTGCGAGAGCCGCTGACCTGCGACCGTGGGGTACCAGCCCTCCTCGGCGATCGAGGGATCGACACTGATCCCGACCACGTTCTCCGCCACCACCTCGAGGCGCTTGGTCTGTCCTGCCGCGGCTGCCGCAGCCGCCTGGGTCAGGCACTGCTGGGCGTCGATCTGACCTTCCCAGCTGAAGCAGGTCGGAGCAAGGCGCTGCGAGGAAGTCCCGGTGAACACCGTGACCCCGGGCGGTGGTTTCTCGCACGAAGCGAGCGCTGCGGTGGCCGCCAGTGCGGCTGCCACGGTCACGACCTTCTTCATTGGTCCTCCTCAGGTGCCGTCTCGGACGCCTCGGCACTGGCTTGCTGCTCGACGGGCTCGGGTTCAGGAGCTGGGGATCCGGCTTCGGCGTCGGGCTCGGCTCGTCGGCTCAGGCTCGGCGTCGGGCTCAGGCTCCGCTGGGCCCAGGTCGTCGAAGCCGATCTCATCGATCACGGTCTCTGCCACCTGCACAGACGCGCTCTGCGGCATCTCGCTGTGCGCGCCACACCCGAAGTTCAATGCGACGATCCGGCCGTCCGCGGGTGAATACCCGTTTGCGCAGGCTCCAAAACCCTGGCCCAATGGTCCGCCGATGAGCACCAGGAATCCGCACGTCGCACACTGCAGATCGCCGGTCCGGTTCGAGGCCGCCCGCGGGCCAGCCTCCCGGTACCAGCGCTGGGCGGCATCCCGTCGGCCCTGCGGGCTGAGGATCCGGACCCTGCCGAGCCCGATCTCCCACTGCGGCGGACGCAGTTCGTCGTCGAACTCCGGCACGTCGTTTTCAGCCATCCCGGCCACCAGGCGGGGGTCATCCGCCTCCGTGACCATCACGTCCCCAGCACCCATGTCCCCGGACTCGACGCGCTGCTTCCACGGAACCCAGGCAGGGGCCAGCAGTGCGTCCGCGTCGGGCAGCAGGGCAGTCTCATCGACCGTCACGACGTCACTGTCCGGGGCGCGGGTGACGCAGACTGCCCAGCGCCACCCGGTGTACCCGGGGACACTGCCACGGAAGTAATGGGTCACCACGAGTGGACCGTCCGCGACCAGCCCCACGTGTTCTCCGACGAGGTCCTCGGAGGCCTCGGCTACCAAGGCCGCCCGCGCCAGGTCGATTGACGCGGCGCACACCTCGTCGACCGGCCATGACTGGTCGGCAGGGATCTGCTCGATCTCTACTTCCGGTTCGCGATCGTGTCCCACGGTCATGGTCACGAGATCCTCGAAGTTGTCATCCATCCGTGGACCTCGATCGCCGGTAGGCCTCGCGCCTGCGCACGGTGTACCAGCGGCCGGCGACCCCCATTGCCGCGCCAACCAGGCAGACGTAGAGCCACCATTGCGTGTTGTGCGCCTGCAGGTCGTTGCCGAAGAACACGAACAAGACACCGAATGCCACCAACCACACCACGGTGCCGAGGGTCACGGCGAACACGCCGTCCTCATCGATGGGTTGCACATCCACCCTCCGACCGTACTACCTGACCGGGCCCGGGCAGCGTGCGGTTGGCGCCTGCGGACTCATCTGAGTGCGGCGAGCACCAGCAGCAGCACAATCAGTCCGAACAACACGGCCAGCGTGACTGCTCGGCGGGTTCGAGGATCCACTGTCAGGGTGCGCCGGAAGTCTCGAAACCACCTTCACCGGCCACCGCGGACGGCGGAGCCTGGGTGGGTTCGACCTCCTCCTCGATGGGCGGGCCGGAAGTGGTGAGCGTCGGTTTGGGCTTCTTGGTCTTCGTCGGTGTCGGTGTCGGGGTCGGGGTCGGGGTGGGCGTCGGGCTGACGGTCGTGGGCGCGATCGTGGTCGGGGCCACGGTCGTGGGCGTCACCGGCGAGGCAGACTCAGTCCTGCTGACCGTCGGGCTCGCCGACGGGCTTTCAGCGGGATCGAGGTCCTCGCCACTGCTCAACGATGCCCAGAGCGCTCCCGCTGCGAGTCCAAGTGCAATTGCCGCAACGACCGCGATGATGATCGGCATCTTCGACGGCTTCTTGTCGGTGGGTTCGGGCTCGGGGCCCCCGGCTGGGGGTATCGCCATGGTTGGGTAGTCAGATCCGCCGTCGCTCACACCCCTAGGCTAAGCAGACATCCCGGCATCGCCGTCAACCCCCACGCCGGACACACCGGTCAGGCCATTTGCCCCACGACCCAGTCGATGCTCGCGGTCAGCGCGGCAACATCAGAGGGGTCGATGGCCGGGAACATCGCAACCCGCAGCTGGTTGCGTCCCAGCTTTGCGGTAAGGCTCCACGTCCACGATCCCGTTCGCGCGAAGAACCTTCGCGACCTGCGCGGCATCGACGCCGTCGTCGAAGTCGATGGTCCCGATCACCGCGGACCTCAATGCCGGATCTGCGACGTACGCCGACGTGAAGTCGGTGCGGGCGGCCCAGTCGTACAGGATCGCCGAGCTCTGCGCCGTGCGAGCCGTGCTCCAGTCCAATCCGCCCTGCTCGTTGAACCAGTCCACCTGTTCGGCCATCAGAGCGATCGTCGCCAGCGCCGGCGTGTTGTAGGTCTGCTCCTGCACCGAGTTGTCGATCGCGATGTTGATGTCCAGGAAGGCAGGCATCCAGCGCCCCGACGCCTTGATGGTGGCGGCACGTTCAAGAGCACGCGGTAGACATCAGGGCGAACCACAGCCCACCGTCGGAGGCGAAGCACTTCTGAGGGGCGAAGTAGTAGACGTCGAAGTCCTCGGCCTCGACCGGAAGGCCGCCAGCAGCCGACGTGGCATCGAACATGACCAATGCCTCTGCGCTGCCCTGCGGACGCAGCGCCTGGATCGCGACTCCGGTCGAGGTCTCGTTGTGCGGGCTGGCGTATGCGTCCAGACCCGCTGCCGGCTCGAACCCACCGGCTGTGCCCGGCTCGAAGACCCGCACGTCCTGTTCGCCGAGGTGGGGCGCCGTCGAGGCGGCCTTAGCGAATTTCGACCCGAACTCACCGAACGACAAGAACTGGGCACGATCCTCGATCAGCCCGAAAGTAGCGATGTCCCAGAAGGCCGTCGACCCGCCATTGCCCAGCACCACCTCGTAGCCCTCAGGAAGGCTGAACAGTTCCCGCAGGCCCTCGCGCACCCGCTTCACCTGGTTCTTGACGCCAGGCTTGCGATGGGAGGTCCCCAGGTATGTGGGGGCCATGCTCGCGAGGGCCTCCACCTGCGCTTGGCGAACCTTGGAGGGACCGGCACCGAAACGGCCGTCGACGGGTTTGAGCTCGGAGGGGATCTGTAGGTCAGTCACCCCTCAAGGCTAGACGCGCAGGGCACACTCACTGGTACAGGGATCGGTCCTCGCCGCCGCTACTCGACGCGGAAGCCGACCTCGGGGTGGTAGCCACTGGGTGCGACCATGACCGGGTCCCAGCCGGGTACGTCCTCGGGCCGCCGTGGGGCAGGGCCGACGTAACGGGCGGAAGGACGGATCAGCCGTCCTGTGCGCTTCTGCTCCAGGATGTGCGCGCTCCAGCCAGCCAGTCGCGCGCAAGTGAACATCGAGGTGAACATGTGCGCTGGGACCTCGGCGAAGTCCAGCACGATCGCCGCCCAGAACTCCACGTTCGTCTCCAGCACCCGATCAGGTCGCCTGGCCTTCAACTCGCTCAATGCGGCCTGCTCAAGGGCTTGGGCGACCTCGTAGCGGGGGGCGTTGAGTTCACGTGCAGTGCGCCGCAACACCCGTGCTCGGGGGTCCTCAGCGCGATAGACGCGGTGACCGAAGCCCATGAGGCGCTCCCCTCGATCCAGAACCCCACGTACATAGCCATCCGCGTCGCCGCTGCGCTCGATCTCCTCGATCATGCCCAGGACCCGACTCGGCGCACCACCGTGCAAGGGGCCGCTCATGGCCCCGATCGCCCCGGAGATGGCTGCTGCGACGTCTGCACCGGTCGACGCGATGACCCTGGAGGTGAATGTCGAAGCATTCATGCCGTGTTCGGCGGCGGAGACGAAGTACGCGTCGACGGCTTGCACGTGGGCCGGGTTGGGCTCGCCGCGCCAGCGCACCATGAACCGCTCGACGATCGTGCGGGCCTTGTCGATCTCGGCCTGCGGGACCATCGGCTGGCCGAGGCCACGGGCGGACTGAGCCACGAAACTCATCGCCATGACCGACACATGCGAAAGGTTCTCGCGAGCGGTGTCGTCGTCGATGTCCAGAAGCGGGCGCAAGCCCCAAGCCGGAGTGAGCATCGCGATGGCGGACTGCACGTCCACGCGCACATCTCCGGAATGGACCGGGATGGGGAACTGCTCGGCTGGGGGCAGTCCCGGGTTGAACTCGTTGTCCACGAGCAAGCCCCAGACGTTACCGAACGACACCCTGCCGACGAGGTCCTCGATGTCAACGCCGCGGTACCGCAGCGAACTACCCTCTTTGTCGGGTTCGGCGATCTGCGTCTCGAACGCGATGACGCCCTCGAGGCCCGGTACAAAATCACTCATGGTCACCTTCCAGCTTTGGTGAGAACCGTTTCGCTCAATAACCTAGTAGTCAAAGCCAACTTGCGCGGCGGTGAGGCACATGAAACCAATAGCCAGGATCGACTACACGGTCGGACCCCTCGAGGAGACAGGGCTGTCGGCCAGTCCTCTTGACCAGTTCCGGCGGTGGATCGAGGAAGCCGACGAGGCGGGCATCGAGGAACCCAACGCCATGGCCATGGCCACGGTGGACCAACACGGCCAGCCACATGTACGGACTTTGCTGTGCAAGGAGGTCACGGCCGACGGCTTCATCTTCTTCACCAACTACGAGTCGGACAAGTCACGTCAGATCGATCAGAACCCCCAAGTGGGCCTGTGTTTCCACTGGCAGCCGCTGCACCGCCAGGTCCGGGTGGCGGGAGTCGCGCTGCGGATCGCTGAGTCGGAGTCCGACGACTACTTCGCCAGTAGGCCACGCGGGGCCCAGCTGGGGGCATGGTCCTCGCCACAGTCGCGCGTCATCCCCGACCGCGACTACTTGCGCGACCGGTTGGCCCAGGTGACCGCCGCGTATCCCGATGAGGTGCCGCGTCCGCAGCACTGGGGCGGCTACGTGATCCGGGCCTCAACGCTGGAGTTCTGGCAGGGCCAGCCGAGCCGCCTGCACGACCGCATCCGGTACTCACGGCGTGGAGACGGCGGACTCGACGACCCCAGCGCGTGGATGGTGGAACGCCTGGCCCCCTGAGTTATCGGGCCTCGGTGTAGGCCTGAAGGGCTGAGGAGACGATCTCATCGAGCTGCTCGCCGCGACTCTTGGCCCGCTGCCGAGCGGCTTTGAGGACCGGCTTGGGGACCTTCACCTCGAGGGTCGAGCGCTTGGTCTTCTTCGGGGTCTTCCGGACCAAGGTGTCCGAGGTCCTGCCCCCGAAACCGACGACCGGGCGCAATTCGGGTCGCCGGGCCTGGGCCGGGACCTGCGGTGCCTCCGTGGCCGATGGCACGGGCGCCACCGGGTGAACGTGTGCGTCCGGGGCCTTGCGCAGCGCTGGACGTGGGGGTGGATTGATCATGAGTCCTCCTGTGCGGCGATGTCTGCCATCGCCTGCCCGCTGATGTCGGCCACACGGCCCAATAGTTCGTCGAAGGTCCGCGCCGCACTCCGGGCACCGGAGGACTTCCATTCGTGGATCGGCACACCGGCTCCCTGCGCCTGCTGGATTGCCGTGCGTTCACCGATCGCTTCGGTCACCGTCGCCCCAAAAACTGTGTGCAACTCCTCGAGCCGGAACTGGTGCTCGGAGAGCCGAGGACGCGCTCGGTTGGGCACGATGGCGATCACTTGCAGTGAGCTGTTGCCCTCCCGGCCGGCCACCTCGACGGCCTCGACGGCCGCAGCCGCACCCTGGACTGCGAAGTAGGAGGGCTCAGTGACGACGACCGCCTGGGTGGCCGCGAACAGGGCGTTGCGGGTCAGTTCCCCTAGCGAGGGCGGGCAGTCCAGAAGGATCATGTCGTAGGCGTCCGAGGCCCCTCGTAGGGCGCGTTGCAGTCTTCTCACCGGGTCGGTCCCCGACGGCACAGCGCGGTGCTCGAGGGCACGTTCGGCCGGTATTGCATCGACCAGGGGTCCCCACCCGGTGGCCGCGATGGCCTCGAGCCCAACCCCGATCCTGCCGTCGTACAGGACGTCCGAGGTGGTGAAGTTCGGCGGTTCCGGAAGGTTCAGGCCAGCGGTCGCATTGCCCTGCGGATCGAGATCCACGATCAGAACGCGGCGGCCCTCATTGCGTGCGGCACTGGCCAGTCCAAGGGTGACCGTCGTCTTGCCGACCCCACCCTTGAGGCTCAGAACCGCGACCACCGGCGCGTCCATCCTCACATCCTGCCACTAACCACGACCGTTTCGGTGCAGCGCCGCAGACACAGGCTCAGGGGCCCTCACTTGGGGGGCAACGCCTGGAACCGGGCAAGCGCGATGTCACGTTCGCGGGCATGGTCGACGATCGGGCCCGGATAGTCCGGGGCCAGGATCCCGGGCTCGTGCGGATCCTCGAGGCCCGCCAACTCCGGCACGTATTTGCGTATGTAATCACCCTGCGGATCGAAGCGCCGACCCTGGATCACAGGGTTGAAGATCCTGAAGTAAGGCGCCGCGTCGGTCCCGCAGCCTGCCACCCACTGCCACCCGAGCTGGTTGTTGGCGATGTCTGCGTCGACCAGGTGCTCCAGGAACCAGCGAGCACCCATCTGCCACGGCAGGTGCAGGTCCTTGATGAGGAAGCTGGCGCTGACCATCCGCACCCGGTTGTGCATCCAGCCCTCAGCCAGCAGTTGCCGCATCCCGGCGTCGACGAACGGATACCCCGTGCGGCCTTGCGCCCAGGCCCGGAAGTGGTCCTGGTTCTGGCTGTACTGCATATGGGTGTCGAAGCGTTCATCCAGGCTCGACCACACCGCGTCCGGGCGCTGCCAGAGGACCTCCGCACAGAATTCCCGCCAGGCCAACTGCCGGGCGAACGGGTTGGTCGCGACATCCGGGATCTGGGCCAGGATCGTGCGCGGATGGATCTGGCCGAAATGCAGAGCCGCGGACAGCCTGCTTGTGCCCTCCACGCCGGGGAAATCGCGGTCCTGTTTGTACCGGGCCAGGCGGGTGTCCCGGAACTCGAGCCACCGCCGCTGCGCCGAATTGGGTGTCTCGCCCGTGGATACGGGCGCCCAACCTCGCGCCAGCCACGCTTTGTAAAAGGGCGTGAACACCCGGAAGCCGCCACCGGACTGGGTCCGCAGTTCCCCCGGCGGAACCGCGAACGGACTGTCCACACGCCGCAGGGCGATCCCTTCACGGGCCAAGCCGGCCTGCACCGCGTCGTCACGATTGGACGCGAACGGGGTGTTGTCGCCGGTACAGAACACCTGACGCGCCCCGTGGGTTCTGGCCAGGTCGATCAGCTCGGCAGCCGGATCTCCGTGCCTGATGCTCAGGGTCCGCATCCCGGCCAGTTCCTCGAGCGCACCTGCCAGGTACTCCTGACGCACTTTTCCGATCCCGGCCAGACGCGGGTCGTGGACGAAGACCGCCACCGCGTCGGGACCGGCGGCGTCCAGTGCCGGGTTGTCCTCGATGCGCAGGTCGCGCCGGAACCAGTGCAGGTCCGGCATCAGAGCAGTTCGACGGCGATGTGTTCGGCCACACCGAAGGGCACCTCTGCGTACTCCCCACCACTTCCGATCAGCAGTCCGCCGGGCGAACTGCTGACCTTGACGGTCGCCCCGGGGGTGGCGCCGGCGCGGCGCAAGGACGCCATCACCTCGTGTTCGGTCTGTAGTGGCTCGTCGATACGCCGGACCAGCACCCGGATCGGCGAGGACCCGATCCTCCGCGCCACCTCGGCCAGAGCTCGGGCAGGGGCCAGGTCGGGGTCGGGCTGGCCGCCGAGTTCATCCAGGCCGGGGATGGGGTTGCCGTAGGGCGATGTGGTCGGGCGTTCCAGCAGATCCCAGATCCGCCGCTCCACCGCCTCACTCATCACGTGCTCCCAGCGACAGGCCTCGGCATGCACGTCCTCCCAGGGCATCCCGATGACGTTGACGAGCAGACACTCGGCCAGACGGTGCTTGCGCATCACGGAGACCGCGTACGCCCGGCCGGCAGGTGTGAGTTCGAGGTGGCGATCACCGGAAACGACCACCAGACCGTCTCGTTCCATGCGCGCAACCGTCTGCGAAACCGTCGGACCCGACTGCCCGAGCCGTTCGGCGATGCGTGCGCGCAGAGGGACCGTGCCTTCCTCCTCGAGTTCGAAGACGGTACGCAGGTACATCTCAGTGGTGTCGATCAGCTCGCCGCTCACCCGTTCATTGTGTCCTAGGCGTCCAACCGCGCAAAACGGGACGCACCGGAACTGACCACGCGCGGCCGGGATGTTCCCACATGTGTTCGAGGAATCCGTTGCGACACGCCGAAGATTCCGAATCATTCCAGGGGTCCGGTGGCGATCTGGGAGTCACTTCCGCTAGCGTGACAATTCCGTTACTGAAATTACAAGCGTGTCGCTTGACTTCCCACCGACAAGTACCGATGAAAATCACGAACCCTGGAGGACGATGATGAGGCGCACGGCGATCACCGCAGTTGCCGCTCTGGCACTGCTGGCACCGAGCGCTCCGGCATTTGCCAACGAAGGACCCATCCTCACACAAGGCATGTCACACCCGGCCGTCAAGAGGGTCCAGAAGGCGCTGGGTATTTCACCCCAGACCGGCTTCTTCGGGCCGGTGACCTTCGCGGCGGTGAAGAAGTACCAGGGCGAGCACGCGATCCCGACGACCGGTGTCGTCGGACCGCTCACATGGGCCTCTCTGGACTCACAGCACAAGGCGACCCGCAAGAAGGCCAAGCAGACCAAGAACGCGAAGCACGCGAACAAGGCGAAGAAGGCCAACAAGAAAGCAAAGAAGCAGGCCAAGCGTTCAGCCAAACGGACCAAGCGCTCCACCGACGCCAACCCGTTGACGGCGATGACGTTGAAGTACGGCGACCGCGGCGCCGCGGTGCTCTTCCTCCAGCAAGAACTCAAGGTGCAGCCCCAGACCGGGTACTTCGGCCCGATCACGCAGGCCTACGTCAAGGCGCTGCAGTCCGCGGCCAAGCTGTCGGTCACAGGGATCGTGGACGCGGCCACCTGGCGCAAGGTGGGCAAGGTCAGTTTCACCCCGCCGGCCCCGGCCCCGGCAGCTCCCCCGACGACGGGTCTGCCTGCCCCGAGCAGTGCCACCGCCGCGAAGGTCCTGGCCGTGGCGGCTTCGCAGGCTGGGGTCCCGTATGTGGCTGGTGGCTACTCCCCCTCGCAGGGTTTCAACTGCAGCAGTTACACCCAGTGGGTCTACGAACAGGTCGGCATCGACCTGGGCGGGGCGTACACGGTGTGGCAGTACGACAAGAGCCGTCACATCAGTGCCGCGGAAGCCAAACCCGGAGACCTCGTCTTCTTCTACAACTACAAGGACAACTTCATCGGACATGTGGGCATCTATGCGGGCAACGGCATGATGTGGCACGCACCGCGCACCGGCCGGGTCGTCAGCCTGGAGAAGGTGTACACCGACAAGGTGTACTACGGGCGAGTGCTCAATCAGTAGTTCGCTACCCTCGGCCACCATGACCCCTCCTCGCTCACCGGACGCACGCGCAGTATTCGCTACCGACGCACTGGAAGGCAGGCGTGCGCTGGTCACCGGAGGCGGCTCGGGGATCGGACGGGCAAGTGCCGAACTGCTCGCGGACCTCGGGGCGCGAGTCACTGTGGTGGGACGCACCGAGGATGCCCTTCTGCAAACCGCAGCCCACGAGTCCGGGCGCATCGACCATCGGGTGGCCGACCTGCGCGAGCCCGATCAGGTCGACACGATGCTGGACAGCCTCGAGGGGTGTGACTTCCTGCTGAACAACGCCGGTGGCCAGTTCGTGGCGGCTGCGCAGGACATCTCGTACAAAGGCTTCCGGGCCGTCACTCGGCTGAACCTCGACGCTCCCTGGTACATCACCACCGGTGTGGCCAACCGGTTCTTCATACCGGCTCACTACGGCAAGATCGTCTCGATCACAATGACGCCGCACCGGGGTATGCCGTTCATGGCCCACTCGTCGGCAGCGCGGGCCGGGATGGAGTCATTGACGCGCAACTGGGCCGTCGAGTGGGGGCCACTGGGCATCCGGGCGGTGGCGATCGCACCCGGCATCGTGCACACCGCGGCCTGGGAACGTTACGGGCTCTCGCCCGATCAGGTGGGCGCCTACCTGCCTGCACGCAGGCTGCAGACCGCTGACGAGGTGGCAGCCATGGCGGCGTTCCTGTTCTCGCCAGCCGGCGACTACATCACCGGCAGCGTGCTCACCTGCGATGGCGGTTTCGATATCGCGGGTCCTGCACCTGCGGGCTGATTGGGGTGCGCGCAACGTTGCAATCCGGCATCCGTTGCGCGTAGCGTCAGGAACCTTCCAGAGGCCGGAGGCGACGATGCACAAGCAGCCCGTTGAGATCTCCGCTTTTCATCGTCGGGATCTGACTCTGGCCGGATTCCTACTGCACGGTCGATGGCCCGATTCCACCCGTGAATGGTCACAGGTCCTGGCCCTGGCGGTGCGGGTCGCGGCGGTCCCCGGTGTGCTCGCCACGACGACGGTATTCAAGGCCACCGACGAACGGCCTGAGGTCGGGAAGGCAACTGCCGTGGGGGTGATGGCCTTCGCCGGGCCAGTCATCGGAGACCGGGCACCAGGTCCCGGTTCTCTGTCAGACCCTCGCCCCCCTGCCCTGATCGTTCTGCACCCACCGGCAGAGACCCGGCCCAGCCTGCCGGAGGCCGAAGGTGCTGCCTCGGGGGTCCTGTGGCTGCCGGGAGTCCCCGAACTGGGTCTGGAGCATCGGGCGGCCTGGGTGGAGGCAGAAGCCGACGGGACCGTCACACGGCTGGTCAGTGCGGTGGACGTGGATCCATGGTCGGACGCCGATTTGGCGGTTCTGGCAACACTGGTGGCGGCATGATCGACGAGGTCCTGGAGATCCGCAGCGGCTCGACGCTCGCGCGGGTGGCGCCGGGAATGGGATTCAACTGTTTCGAATTCGTCGTCGACGGCTTCGACTACCTGCACCAGGAGGCGGGTTTCCTCCCCGACGGCAGCCCCACGCACAGTGGCATCCCGATCCTGTTTCCCTGGCCCAACCGCATCGCGGGTTCGTCCTTCGACTGGAACGGCACGACCTACAAAGTGCCAGTCACCGAGGCCGCCACCGGCGCCAGCCTGCACGGATTTGCGTGCCGGACGCCCTGGGTGGTGATCGACACGGCCGACGACAGCATCACCGGGGAGTGGATCCTCTCGCGCGACGCCCCCGGCCAAGCTGGCATGTGGCCCTCCGATGCGGGACTGCGAGTTACATACCGGATCGAACCTGCGGCTCTGGAAGTCACATCGGAGGTGTTCTGTCCGGGCAGTGAGCCTTTGCCCTTCGGGTTGGGCTTCCATCCGTACTTCCGCGTCCCGGGGCCCTTCGACCAGTGGCTGCTGCACACCGATGCGCGGGCGGCCTGGACTCTGGACACCATGATCCCAACCGGGGAGGTGGTGGCCGTCCCGGCGCGGCTCGATTTCAACAAGCCTCGGCGGATCGGCGACGAGCACCTCGACGACGTGCTCACCGACCTTCCCGCCGGCGAAGGCCTGAACCGGCGCGCTGTGCTGATCTCGACAGCAGCCTCGTTGGCCGTCAGTAGCGACCCGCAGTGGCGTGAGTACGTCTTCTTCACCCCCACCTCACGTGACGCGCTGGCCATTGAGCCTTACACCTGCACGACCGACGCCATCCACCTGGAGCAGACGGGCGTGGACGCCGGTCTGCGAGTACTGGAGCCCGGACAGCGGCACACATTCACTTGGCGGGTCGACGTAGCCTGACGGGCCTATCCGGCCGACCCCTTGCTCCGGTCAGATTGATACCGTTTGGTATTCGATCTGAGGAGACTCATGGGACATCTGGCCCGCTGGGCAGTGCGCAAACCCGTAGTGGCGCTCATCTCCTGGTTCGTGCTCTTCCTAGTGATCGGTGTTCTCGGCAGCCGATTCGGCGGGGATCTGAAGGACTCCTTCGAACTGCCGGGCACCGAATCCCAAGTGGCCCAGAACCTGCTCTCCGAGACCGCCGGTGCCAATGCTGCGTCAGGGGCCACCGCCACGCTGGTGTGGGGTGTGGAGAATGGCACCGTCGACGAGACTGGCGTGAAGGACACCGTCGTCCCGTTGATGGAGAAGTTCGCCGACCTCGAAGGCGTCAGTTGCATCAACTCGCCTTACGGACCCACCTACGGTCCTTCGTGCCCCACGCAGGAGAAGCAGGAGAACGCCTTCCCGCTGCCGCCCGAGGTCCAGGCGAAAATCGACAAGGCCACCGCGGCGGCCATCGAAGCCACTTCCCCGGTCAGTGACGACAAGCAGGTCGCCTACGCCACGATCACCTTCGATAGCGCAACCGACGTCCCGGCAGCTACGGCGAGCACCATCATCGACGACGTAGAGGCCGCAAACGGCACCAACGGTGTGACGATCGGCGCGAACGGTCAGGTTCTCGCATTCGCCGGTCAGGAGCCGCCCTCGGGCGAGGCAATCGGCATCCTGGTGGCGATCATCATTCTGCTCGTTGCGTTCGGTTCGGCTATCGCCGCGGGCTTGCCCATCGTCACCGCCATCTTCGGCCTGGGGGCCGGCCTGTCGCTGGTGACGTTCACCGCCAACTTCTTCAACGTAGCGACCTTCGCGCCGACATTGGCTGCCATGATCGGCCTCGGCGTCGGGATCGACTACGCGCTGTTCATCCTCAACCGGTTCCGGCAGGCAGTCATGGCCGGGCACGACCCCAAGGACGCCGTCCTGGAGTCCGTCAACACCGCCGGGCGCGCAGTGCAGTTCGCCGGAACCACGGTCATCATCGCCCTGCTCGGCTTGTTCGTTCTGGGCATCGGCTTCTTCAACGGCCTGGCCGTGGCAGCGTCGTTGACGGTCGCCATGGTGATGCTGTCCGCGGTCTGGATGCTGCCGGCGCTGCTTTCATTGCTGGGTCACAAGGCGCTGGGTCTGCGGATGCCGTGGGCACGCAAAAAGAAGGAATGGCACCCCGAGGGTGGCGCCTGGGCCCACTACGGTCGCAGGCTGCAGAAGCGTCCGTGGCTCTACACCGTCGGTGCGGCGCTGCTTGTGCTGATCATGGCCGTGCCCTATTTCAGCATCCGTCTCGGCTTCCCCGACGACAGCGGACAGCCCGTGGGCTCCCCTTCGCGCACGGCTTACGACCTGCTCGCCGACGGTTTCGGCCCCGGCAGCAACGGGCCGTTCTTCGTGGCGGTGCAACTACCGTCCGCCCTGGATGAGGACGCGCTGCGCAGCCTCATCGTGGACCTCAACGAGACCCCAGGCGTCGAACGGACGATCCCCACCGTGGAGATGGTCCCGATCTCCGTGACGGCCAACCAGACGATCACCGCGATCCAGGTGATTCCGACGACCAGCCCGCAGAGTCCCGAGACTGAGGACCTGCTCAAGCGTCTACGTAACGACACCATCCCCAACGCCGAGCAGGGCACCACCATGCGCGCCTATGTCGGCGGGGCAACTGCGGTCACAGCCGACTTCACCCAAGTCCTGTCCGACGCCCTGCCGATCTTCCTGGCGGTCGTGGTGGGACTCGGCTTCGTCGCGCTGACGATCCTGTTCCGATCGCTGCTGGTGCCCTTGATAGGTGCGGTCACGAGTCTGCTCAGCCTCGGCGCCGCGCTCGGGGTGACGGTGGCGATCTTCCAGTGGGGCTGGGGGGCAAGCCTGATTGGGGTAACCGGGACCGGCCCGATCCTGCCCTTCCTGCCGATCATGGTGTTCGCGATTCTGTTCGGATTGTCCATGGACTACCAGGTCTTCCTGGTCAGCCGCATGCATGAGGAGTGGGTCCACACCAAGGACAACGCGTTGGCGGTCAGGCGCGGTCTGGCGGGCTCGGGCCGAGTCGTGGCGATCGCGGCGGCGATCATGTCCAGCGTCTTCCTGGCGTTCATCCCCACACCGGAGGACACCATCAAACTGTTCGGCGTCGGACTGGCCACAGCCGTGCTCGTCGACGCTTTCATCATCAGGCTGATCCTCGTGCCCAGCCTCATCAGCTGGATCGGTCCCCCGACCTGGTGGTTGCCACGGTGGTTGGGCTTCTTGCCCGAGGTCCACATGGAAGCCGAGGGTGCCGAGGACGAGATCGTCGACGACGACCCGGAGTTGCTGGCCGTCAAGTAGAGAGGCGGGGTTCGGCGAATCCTTGCTGGCCAGTTGGTTGACGCCCGTCGCCACCTGAACATCAACCAACTACCTGAACCCCACCCAACGCACTACCCACCGGCCCGAGGCGGCAAGCCCAAAGCCCGTTGGTTGACGCCCGTGCAGTTGGTTGACGCCCGTCGCCACCTGAACATCAACCAACTACCTGAACCCCACCCAACGCACGTACCGACCAGAGGTCCACCCGAAAGTGTGAAACTCGGTTTCGGCCGATTACTTTCAGTAATGACCAACTGATCAAATACCTGGACAAATTAGGCCATTCAGCCCAATCGCAATCACGGATTGCAGTTCAGTTCAAACTCGAAGCGCCCGATTCCCTAATGTCGCGATCGACAAGTAGAGAAACGGAGACCGGTGATGAAGAGAAGGATTGCCTTAGCTGTGGGTGCGGGTGTCATTGCAAGCGGTGGGGTTCTTGCCTCTGCTGCGACGTTGGGCACGTTGGGCGTTAAGACCTTGGGCACCAGCTCAGAGGCGGTCGCCGGCTGCGGATCCAACGATGTCACGGTCAAATGGAACGACACAGCCCCGGTTTACGTTGGTGCTGTCAACCCGTCGAACTCGACGTTCAACACCGCGGACGTGGTGGTGAATGTGCCTAGTGCTTGCGTCGGCGCGACGCTGCGCTTGGCCGTCGCGAGCAACTCAGGTGGCGCGGCTCTGGCCACGGGGCAGAAACTCAACCTTGCCCTGGGCGACAACGTCGTCCCGCTGAGCTCGGCAGTTGACTCCAAGCAGGTGCAACAGACAACAGTGACCATCTACAACTGATCCTGATGCCACTACACGCTGCGCCGGGCCTCCAGATCTCCATGACCGACCTCAGTACGGGGAGATCGCGCCACAGCATCGCGGATTGCGACTGCGCTACGCCATGCGCACTGTCGCTTGTTGGTGGTGCTTCTTTGCGGTGCCGCGCCTTGGGGCCAAGCATGATGCTGCCACCGGAACCTCCGCAGGTCGAGGTGCGTCGACCAGCGCCCAATCGCTGGCGGCAGGCGTGGCGCTGGATCACGGGGCTTGCCTGTCTGGCATTCATGCTGGGCGCCATCACCTTGGCGTGGCCTCAGAGCCTGGGCGGAGCATTCCGCACCGTTGTGGTGTCCGGCAAGTCGATGGAGCCCACTTTTCACACGGGGGATGTACTCGTGGCGCAGAGGTCGGCCTCGTATCAGCCAGGCGACATCGTGGTCTACAGCGCACACATCGATGGTGTCGCTATCGGACGCGTCGTGCACCGCGTTGTAGATGTACAAGCCGATGGCACTTACGTGACAAAGGGCGACAATCAGGAGTTCCGCGATCCGTGGTTCATTCCCGCTGAATGGATCGATGGTCGGGTCCGGGCTCGGGTACCACAGGCATACGCCGTCATCTATGTGGCCCGTAATCCCATCTTCCTGGCCGCTATGGCCGGGCTGCTGATCACCCTGGCCCTGTGGCCGCGCGACCCACTGTCGGATCCCCCCACCGGACCGGCCATCCCGGATCTAGCACCGCCTGAGGACTAGGCCGTATGGCAACGATGCGCGCGCTGCATTTCTGCGTAGAATCCTCCCGCGGGGTGACCGAAAGGAGCGCGCGGTGCAATGGCGTCCCGTCGTGCTCGCCTTCGGTGCGGGCCTGCTGGCAGTGTCGATCGGACTCGCGAGTGCGGCCACCCTCGGAGTCCTCGACACGAGGAGTCTTGGCACAAGTTCAACCGTGGTCGCTGCCTGCGACTCGACGCTGGGGATCAGTTGGGACGACCCCGGCAGCCCCAGCTTCCAGGGAAGTGCGACAGTTGCCGATTCGACCTTCTCCGTGACGAGACTGATATTGACCAACGTCGACATCGCCTGCAACGGGCAGCGCTACGGTTTGGTGATCGCCGACAGCAGCGGGGCGGCGCTGGTTTCCCAGAGAGGGCCGGTGGTCGTTGTTGGTGGCACGGCAACTTTCACATTCGGTGCTACGAATGCCAGGAACATCGACCAAGTCACCCTCACGATCTTCCAGTGATGCCATGAACCGACACCGGGTTGCCAAACGTCCCTGGACTGCCATCATCGCCGCCGCGGCTATCCTTGTGATCACAGCCGGAGCCGCGTTCGCCACCGCATTCACCATCGCCGGGGGCTCCTTGGTCACTGGCTCGGCCACAGCCACCTGTCAGTCGTCCACCGTGACACCCACCTGGGAGTACGCCTACGACCCCAGCATTCCTGGCTACGAGATAACCGGGGTGACCCTCGATGGACTTCAAGGAGGCTGCCTCGACCGCTCCGTCAAAGTGGTCCTGGCGGATGTGAACGGGGTCGAGGTAGTGGCCGGTTCGGGGCTCACACCGAACTCGGGCACCAGCGCCACGGTGGCCCTTGACACTTCCTTCAATCTCACCTCAGCCTCGCTGCGGCAGTTGACCGTGATCGTCTACGACTAAGGGGATTCGATGAGAACCTGGCCGGCCATCGCACTCATGGCGGGGACGTGTCTGGTGGGAGCCGTTGTGGGCGGTGCTGCAGCGGCTTCGCTTACAGTGACCGGAAGCCCGGTCGAGGTTGGATCAGTCGCAGTGACACCTGCCTGTGGAACACCTCCGCTGGCAATCGCCGCGCCCAGAAGCCAGTTCACGGCTCCAAGTTCCTACCAGGTGCGGCAGGTACCGGTGTCCGCGGTCGTTGCGGCCTGCCAGGCGAAGCCATTCCGGCTCACGATCGCTGACAACGCCAGCCCCTTCGCATCACTGGCGAATTGGAACGGCAACCTCCCCGCCGCAGCGAGCGGTACGCTCACCGACCCGGCCGGGGTGGATGTCAACGCCATACCGGCGTCCAATAGCGTGCGGGTCTACCTGCTGGTGCGAAACCCATGAGGACTTGGCTGGTGGGGACGGGCGCCGGGGTGGCACTGGTGATCGGATTTGCCGCGGGCTCTGCGTCTTTGTCCGGATTCACGCTCAGTGCCCCACCGGGATCCGCACAAGCAGCGCTTACCAACGCGACGGTAACCAATAGCCTGCGCGACGCGTTCACCGTCTCGGGGACAGTTGCCCTTAACGGCCAGGTTTCGGACTTCAACGGAGGCGCCGGGTTTGCCACCGACAACGGACCCACGTGGGCGGCCGATAGCAGCTGGTCCAACAACACCTCCGACTACGTCACGCGAGCTACAGGAAGTGGGCTGTCGGCGGCCCGAGTCGGTTGGCTTACCAGAGTCAACACGGTCGGGGTGACTGTGAGCGGTTATTCAACCACGGTCAACGCCGGAGTCCTGAGCGGCGCGAACGCCAGCGGGACAAGCGGCGTGGCAGCGGTCTTGTACTACTCCGGCAGCTACCGCTTCGCCATCTTCCGTATCGATGGCACCAACGCAACCTTGTGCAGCACCTCCGCGAACCTGGCTTCAACAGGCACCCGCACGATCACCCTCACCTACAACCCTTCGACAGGTAATCCCGCATCGGCGACAATCAACGGCACCAATGGCACAACTCTGACCTCGAACTGCTCGCTGAGTTCAGCTGGCGGCGCCTACGCCGGATTGTTCTCAGCAAGCGCGACGACCGCCCGCTACGACAACTTCACGGCGGCGCTATGAGACCGCTGGTTAGAGGTTGTGCTGTTGGTTAGCGAATCCACGCGTTGTTTCGCTAACGAACAGCACAACCTCTAACGCGGGCCAAGGCCGGCCCGTCTGGGCGCGCGAATAGCCGTCAACGGTTGGCCGGGGGCACGTGCACCGGCCGGCCCGGCCGAGACACAAGAAGGCCCCCACCCATTCCGGGGTGGGGGCCTTCTGTGCAACTAATCGTCAGCGATACTCGCCGCGATCTCCGAGGTAACTGTCATCAAGCGGGACGCTGGCCCCGGTGACATCGTCGAAGTGACCGTAGGAGAAGTCGTCGTACGCCCGGTACTGTGCGTACACCGCGTCGCGGGCCTCCTGGGTCGGCTGCACCTGCAGGTTCCGGTACTGGGAGAGTCCGGTTCCTGCCGGGATCAGCTTTCCGAGGATCACGTTTTCCTTCAAGCCGAGCAACGGGTCGCTCTTGGCCTGGATCGCAGCCTCGGTGAGCACCCGGGTGGTCTCCTGGAAGGAGGCCGCGGACAGCCACGACTCCGTAGCAAGTGACGCCTTGGTGATACCCATGAGCTCCGGTCGGCCCGACGCAGGTGTGCCACCATCGGTGACGACCTGGCGGTTGACCTCGCGGAAGTTGCTCATCTCCACCACGTCGCCGGTCACGAACGGGGAGTTCCCCGGCTCGATGATGGTGACGCGCTTGAGCATCTGGCGGACGATGACCTCGATGTGCTTGTCGTGGATCGACACACCCTGCGGACGGTACACGGCCTGCACCTGGTCCACGAGATGCTGCTGCACTGCACGCGGAGTCAGGATCCGAAGGATCTGCTTGGGGTCCTCGACACCGGCTGTCAGCTTCGTGCCGGCCTTGACGTGCTGGCCGTCCTCGACCTCGAGCTTGACCTTCTTGGAGACAGGGTGCTCGATCGGCTCGGAGCCGTCGTCCGGTGTGACCGTGATCTTGCGAGCCCGGTCGGTCTCCTCGATGCTGACCGTTCCGGTCGCCTCGCTGATCGGAGCCAGACCCTTGGGGGTCCGGGCCTCGAACAACTCGGTCACACGCGGAAGACCGTGCGTGATGTCCTCACCTGCCACACCACCGGTGTGGAAGGTACGCATCGTCAGCTGGGTTCCGGGTTCACCGATGGACTGGGCCGCGACGATACCCACAGCCTCGCCGACGTCGACGAGCTTGCCGGTGGCCAAGCGAGCGGCCGTAGCAAAGAGCGCACACCCCGACCTTGCTCTCGCAGGTCATGACGCTGCGCACCTTGACCTTCTCGACGCCAAGGGCGACCAGCGAGGCGATCAGCGGAACCGCAAGGTCCACTCCAGCCTCAGCTGCCACCTTGCCGTCGACCACCACGTCCTGGGCCAGCGTGCGCGTGGCCACGGAGGTGTCGGCGTTCTCCGCCAAGATCCCATCGGAGGCCATCTCGACCTCGATGCTGCGCTCGGTGCCACAGTCGTGCTCACGGATGATCACGTCCTGCGACACGTCGACCAGTCGGCGGGTCAAGTACCCGGAGTCTGCGGTCCGCAGCGCCGTGTCGGCCAGTCCCTTACGAGCGCCGTGCGTGGAGATGAAGTACTCCAGCACACTCAGTCCCTCGCGGAAGTTGCTCTTGATGGGACGGGCGATCGTCTCGCCCTTGGTGTCGGCCACCTGTCCGCGCATACCCGCGATCTGGCTGATCTGGTTCATGTTTCCGCGGGCTCCGGACTTGACCATCATCCAGACCGGGTTGCGCTCCGGGAAGTTCTCGGCCATTGCCACGGAGACCTCGTCACGGGTCTCACGCCAGATGCTCTCGAGGTCGCGGCGACGCTCGATGTCGTCGAGCTGGCCGCGGTGGAACTGAACTTCGACCTTCTCGGCCCGCTGCTCCGCAGCCGCAAGAAGCTCGGCCTTCGAGTCCGGGACGTGGAAGTCCGAGATCGCGACGGTGACACCCGAACGGGTCGCCCAGTGGAAACCAATCTCCTTGAGCCGGTCCAGCGTCTGCGCGACGACAGACTTACTGTGCCGCTCGGAGAGATCGTTCACCAACGCACTGAGTCGGCCCTTGTCGACCTGCTCGTTGACGAACGCGTAGCCGGCCGGCAGGTTCTCGTTGAACAGCGCTCGACCCAAAGTGGTGTCGACGGGCTTGCCGTCGCCCACACCGTCGAGGCGCACCTTGATCCGGGCCTGCACGTGCAACTGCCCCGTGTCGCGAGCCATCAACGCCTCGGCTATGGAGGCAAACGCCCGGCCCTCCCCCGCGGCGCCCTCGCGCTCGGAGGTCAGGAAGTAGATGCCGAGCACCATGTCCTGGGTGGGCGTGGTGATGGGCTTGCCGTTGGCCGGGGACAAGATGTTGTTGCTCGAGAGCATGAGGATGCGGGCCTCGGCCTGCGCCTCCGCACTCAGCGGCAGGTGCACGGCCATCTGGTCACCGTCGAAGTCCGCGTTGAACGCAGTACAGACCAGCGGGTGGATCTGGATGGCCTTACCCTCGATCAACTGCGGCTCGAAGGCCTGGATGCCCAAGCGGTGCAACGTGGGTGCGCGGTTGAGCAGCACGGGGTGTTCGGTGATGACCTCTTCGAGGACGTCCCACACCTCGTGACGCTGCTGGCGCTCCACCATGCGCTTGGCGCTCTTGATGTTCTGGGCGTGGTTCAGGTCGACCAGGCGCTTCATCACGAACGGCTTGAAGAGCTCCAGGGCCATCTGCTTGGGCAGGCCGCACTGGTGCAACTGCAACTGCGGACCCACGACGATGACCGAACGGCCCGAGTAGTCCACGCGCTTGCCCAGCAGGTTCTGGCGGAACCGGCCCTGCTTGCCCTTGAGCATGTCGGACAGCGACTTCAGAGCACGGTTGCCAGGTCCGGTGACCGGGCGGCCACGACGGCCGTTGTCGAACAGCGCGTCCACGGCCTCCTGCAACATGCGCTTCTCGTTGTTCACGATGATCTCGGGAGCCCCGAGGTCCAGCAGTCGCTTCAACCGGTTGTTGCGGTTGATGACCCGGCGGTACAGGTCGTTGAGGTCCGAGGTGGCGAACCGGCCACCGTCGAGCTGCACCATCGGGCGCAGGTCCGGCGGGATGACCGGGACGGCGTCCAGCACCATTCCCAGCGGTGAGTTGCTGGTGTTCAGGAACGCGCTGACAACCTTGAGCCGCTTGACCGCGCGCACCTTCTTGGCGCTCTTGCCCGTGCGAACGATCTCGCGCAACTTCTCAGCCTCACCTTGGAGGTCGAAGGTACGCAGCCGCTCCTGAATGGCTTGGGCGCCCATGTAGCCCTTGAAGTAGTTGCCGAAGCGGTCGCGCATCTCGCGGTAGAGCTGCTCGTCGCCCTCGAGGTCCTGGACCTTGAGGGTCCGGAAACGGTCGAAGACTGCCTCGAGGCGCGTGAGTTCCTTCTCGTAGCGGGTGCGGATCTGGCGCATCTCGCGCTCGCCGGCGTCGCGGGTCTTCTTCTTCGCGTCGGCCTTGGCCCCGGCCTCCTCAAGCCGGGCCAGATCCTCCTCGAGCTTCTCCTGGCGGCGGTTGATCTCGTCGTCGCGACGGTTCTCCAACTGCTTGCGCGACATCCCGATCTTGGTCTCCAGCGAAGCAAGATCGCGGTGCCTGGCCTCCTCGTCCACCTCGGTGACCATGTAGGCCGCGAAGTAGATGACCTTGTCGAGGTCCTTGGGAGCGATGTCCAGAAGCAGGCTCAACCGGCTGGGCACACCCTTGAAGTACCAGATGTGCGCGACCGGCGCTGCGAGCTCGATGTGGCCCATCCGCTCGCGGCGCACCTTGGAGCGTGTGACCTCTACGCCACAGCGCTCACAGATGATGCCCTTGTACCGAACCCGCTTGTACTTGCCGCAGTAGCATTCCCAGTCGCGAGTCGGTCCGAAGATCTTCTCGCAGAACAGACCGTCACGCTCGGGCTTGAGCGTGCGGTAGTTGATGGTCTCGGGTTTCTTCACCTCGCCGTGCGACCAGGCCCTGATGTCGTCGCCAGTGGCCAGGCCGATGCGCAATTCGTCGAAGAAGTTCACGTCCAGCACGTGGTGGTCCTTTGCTGTCTCGTTGGGGGACTAGATGGCTTGTGTGATGCGGTCCTCAGACCTCTTCGACGCTGCTCGGCTCACGCCGTGACAGATCGATTCCCAGCTCCTCAGCTGCGCGGAAGTACTCGTCGTCGGTGTCCTTCATGTCGATGGCTGAGCCGTCGCCGGCCAGCACCTCGACGTTGAGGCACAGTGACTGCATCTCCTTGACCAGGACCTTGAACGATTCCGGGATACCAGGTTCCGGGATGTTCTCACCCTTGACGATGGCTTCGTACACCTTCACGCGGCCCAGGACGTCGTCACTCTTGATGGTGAGCAACTCCTGCAGCGCGTATGCGGCGCCGTAGGCCTCGAGGGCCCAGACCTCCATCTCGCCGAACCGCTGTCCACCGAACTGGGCCTTACCGCCCAGGGGCTGCTGCGTGATCATCGAGTAGGGACCCGTCGAGCGTGCGTGGATCTTGTCATCCACCAGGTGCAGCAGTTTCAGGATGTACACGTACCCGACCGAAACCGGATCCGGGAAGGGCTCGCCGGTGCGACCGTCGAACAGCCTCGCCTTCGCCTCGTTGTTGACAAGCCGGGGCTCATCGCCTTCGAGCAGTGTCGAGTCCAGAAGACCCTCGATCTCGCCCTCGCGCACGCCGTCGAACACCGGCGATGCCACACGTGTGTTGGGCGGGGCCGAGCGGGCGCCATCGGGCAGGTTCTTGGCCCAATCCGGATCGCCGACGACGTTCCAGCCCTGATGGGCGACCCACCCGAGGTGGGTCTCCAGGACCTGACCGACGTTCATACGACCGGGTACACCCAGCGGATTGAGCACGATGTCCACCGGAGTGCCGTCCTCCATGAACGGCATGTCCTCCACGGGCAGGATCTTGGCGATGACGCCCTTGTTCCCGTGACGGCCGGCGAGCTTGTCACCCTGGGTGATCTTGCGCTTCTGGGCGACGTAGACCCTGACCAGCTGGTTGACCCCGCCGGGCAGTTCGTCGTCCTCTTCGCGGTCGAAGACCCGCACGTCGATGACCACACCGCTCTCGCCGTGAGGCACCTTCATCGAGGTGTCACGCACCTCGCGAGCCTTCTCACCGAAGATTGCACGGACCAGTCGCTCTTCCGGGGTCAACTCGGTCTCGCCCTTGGGTGTGACCTTGCCGACCAGGATGTCGCCGGGACCGACCTCGGCACCGATCCGCACGATTCCGCGCTCGTCGAGATCGGCGAGCACCTCCTCGGGGATGTTCGGGATGTCCCGGGTGATCTCCTCGGGCCCGAGCTTGGTGTCGCGGGCGTCGACTTCGTGCTCCTCGATGTGGATCGAGGTGAGCACGTCGTCCTGCACGAGGCGCTGCGACAAGATGATCGCGTCCTCGTAGTTGTGCCCTTCCCACGGCATGAACGCGACCAGCAGGTTGCGCCCGAGTGCCAGCTCGCCCTGATCGGTGCACGGCCCGTCAGCGATGACCTGGCCCACCTCGATCCGGTCGCCGAGACTCACGATCGGGGTCTGGTTGTACGAGGTCCCCTGGTTCGACCGGCGGAACTTCAACACCCGGTAGGTGTAGACCTGTCCGTCGTCCTGGGTCACCTCGATGGCGTCGGCGCTGACCGCCGAGACCACCCCAGATGCCTGCGCGACAACAACGTCGCCGGCATCCTTCGCGGCCCGGTACTCGGTACCGGTACCCACCAGCGGGGCCTCACTGCGCATCAGCGGCACAGCCTGACGCTGCATGTTGGAACCCATGAGCGCGCGGTTGGCGTCGTCGTGCTCCAGGAAGGGGATCATGGCCGTGGCCACCGAGACCATCTGTCGCGGCGAGACGTCCATGTAGTCCACGTCGTCAGGCAGCACGTAGTCGACCTCGCCGTCCTTGCGACGTACGAGCACCCGCTCCTCGATGAAGTTGCCATCGTCCTCGATCGGGGCGTTGGCCTGCGCGATGACGTGCAGATCCTCTTCGTCGGCAGTCAGGTAGTCGATCTGGTCGGTGACCTTGCCTGCCACGACCTTGCGGTAGGGGGTCTCCACAAAACCGAAGGCGTTGACCCGGGCGAACGTCGACAGCGATCCGATCAGGCCGATGTTCGGGCCTTCAGGGGTCTCGATCGGGCACATACGGCCGTAGTGCGACGGGTGCACGTCGCGCACCTCGAAGCCTGCCCGCTCACGCGACAGACCACCGGGGCCCAGTGCGGACAGGCGACGCTTGTGCGTCAGTCCGGCCAACGGGTTGGTCTGGTCCATGAACTGCGAAAGCTGCGAGGTTCCGAAGAACTCCTTGAGCGCCGCAACCACTGGACGGATGTTGATCAGCGTCTGAGGTGTGATGGCCTCGACGTCCTGAGTGGTCATCCGCTCGCGAACCACACGCTCCATCCGAGACAGTCCCATGCGGATCTGACCCTGGATCAACTCACCGACCGTGCGAAGGCGACGGTTGCCGAAGTGGTCGATGTCGTCGACCTCTACCAGCACCGGGCTGTCGGGCATGGTCTGCTCGCCGGCGTGCAACCGGACCAGGTACTCGACCGTGCGCACGATGTCCTCGGTGGTGAGAACGGTCGTGCTGGGGTCCTCCTTGAGACCGAGCTTCTTGTTGACCTTGTAGCGGCCAACCTTTGCCATGTCGTATCGCTTGGGGTTGAAGTAGAAATTCTCCAGCAGGTTACGACCAGCCTCGATCGACGCCGGCTCACCGGGACGCAGCTTGCGGTAGATGTCCACATAGGCCTCGTCCTGCGTGCCGATGGCGTCCTTCTCCATCGTCAGCTGCATGGACTCGTACTGCCCGAACCGCTCGGCGATCTCCTCGGAGGTCAGTCCGAGGGCCTTCAGCAGAACCGTGACCGGCTGCTTGCGCTTGCGGTCGATCTTGACGTTGACGATGTCCTTCTTGTCAATCTCGAACTCCAGCCACGAACCTCGGCCGGGGATGATCTTGGCGGAGAAGATGTCCTTGTCCAGGGCCTTACCGACGGTCTTCTCGAAGTACACGCCCGGCGAGCGGACCAACTGCGAGACGACGACACGCTCGGTGCCGTTGACGATGAAGGTTCCCTTGTTCGTCATGAGTGGGAAGTCGCCCATGAAGACGGTCTGCGACTTGATCTCACCGGTCTCCGAGTTGAAGAACTCGGCGGTCACGAACAGCGGCTGCGAGAAGGTCATGTCCTTCTCGCGGCACTGGGCTTCAGTGTATTTCGGCTCCTCGAAGCGGTGCTCTCGGAACGACAGCGACATTTGTCCACTGAAGTCCTCGATGGGGCTGATTTCCTCGAAAATTTCTTCGAGGCCGCTGGTCATCGGAATGTCCGTGCGACCCGCATCGACAGCTTCTTGGACACGGGTCTGCCAGGCATCGTTGCCGAGCAACCAGTCGAATGACTGGGTCTGCAGATCCAACATGTCCGGGACTGCGAGAGGTTCGCGGATTTTTCCGAATGAAACACGGTTTGGGGCGGTGGAGTTATCGCGGGCGGCCAAGTGAGATCCTTCCGAGGCTCGCTGGGTGCTGGCAGAGCACACCAGAATGCGCCGTTCTGGACGTACCGTTCGCCGTAAGGCGCACAGTCGTCGTCAAACGGTTAGTCCATGGCATGCGCAGAACACCAGAGTAACTGAGGTGGTTCAAGGGACAACATAGGGGGGCCAACTACCAATGATCACCCCGTGCGCCGGATACGTCAAGCAAGACCCGCATACGGCGAAGACACGATCAGCCGCTGCCGAAGACCAGAGGCCCCCGGCAGCGGCTGAAAGCAGATGTGGACTACTTGACCGAGACGCTGGCGCCGGCGCCCTCGAGGGCTTCCTTCGCCTTCTCGGCCGCGTCCTTGTTGACCTTCTCGAGCACGGCCTTCGGGGCACCCTCGACGAGGTCCTTGGCCTCTTTGAGACCGAGGCTGGTCAGCGCCCGGACCTCTTTGATGACCTGGATCTTCTTGTCACCGGCGGCCTCGAGAATGACGTCGAACTCGTCCTTCTCCTCGACGGCACCAGCGTCGCCGCCGGCGCCACCGGCAGCCGGGGCAGCGGCAACTGCAACCGGAGCTGCAGCAGTCACGCCGAAGGTCTCCTCGAACTCCTTCACGAACTCGCTGAGCTCGAGCAGGGTCATTTCCTTGAATGCGTCCAGCATCTCTTCGGTGGACAGCTTCGCCATGATCGGCGTCCTTTCTGTTTCTCCGGGTATTGCCGGAAGTTTGGTGGGATCTACTCGGATTCGGGGGCTGCTTCGGCAGCCGGGGTTTCGGCCGGGGTTCGGCTTCGGCCGGGGTTTCGGCTTCGGCGGCCGGGGTTTCGGCTTCGGCGGGGGCCTCGGCTTCGGCGGGGGCCTCGGCTTCGGCGGCGGGGGCCTCGGCTTCGACCTTGGCGCGCAACGCTTCCACAAGCCTTGCGGTCTGAGACAGGGGTGCTGCGAACAGCGACACGGCGCTCTGCAGGGATGCGTTCATCGCGCCAGCCATCTTGGCCAGAAGCACCTCGCGCGACTCAAGGTCGGCCAGTTTGCTGATGTCAGCTGCGGACAGGACCTTGCCGTCCATGATCCCGCCCTTGATCACCAGCGCGGGGTGGTCCTTGGCGAATGCGCGCAGGCCTTTGGCTGCCTCGACGGGGTCTCCCTCGACGAAGGCGATGGCGCTCGGGCCGACCAGCCACTCGTCCAGGCCGTCGACGCCGGCGTCCTTCGCGGCGATCTTGGTAAGAGTGTTCTTGACGACCGCATATGTGGTGCTGGCCCCGAGGTCCCCACGCAGCTGCTTGAGCTGGGAGACCGTGAGACCGCGGTACTCGGTCAGCACAGTCGCCGAGGAGTTGCGGAACAGTTCCGCGATCTCGGTGACGGCTGCTTGCTTGTCGGGCCTTGCCATGGATTTCCTTCCTGCGCCGAGAAGACGAAAGCCCAGGCACGCAGGGCCCGGGCTCGGAAGGAGCTGTACCTGCGCAGGGTTTACGCCTGGACTACGGCGACCGGCGGTCTGTGGTTCCCAATCAGTGTGACACAGGTCCGTGGCGGGTTGGTGAGGTGGGTGGGACACCGCCCGCGTTAGAGGTTGTGCTGTTGGTTAGCGAATCCACGCGTTGTTTCGCTAACCAACAGCACAACCTCTAACCAACGCCTCTGCGGGGGAACCGACACCGGGGCCGCGGGTCTAACCAACGCCTCTGCGGGGGAACCGACACCGGGGCCGCGGGTCTAACCAACGCCTCTGCGGGGGAACCGGCACCGGGGCCGCCAACGACGAAACCCCCGGCCAGTTGACCGGGGGTTCCATCCAGAGAGTTGCGTCAGGCGTCGCGGCTGCGGGCGGGGTCCACCTGGATCCCCGGACCCATGGTCGTGGAGATGGTGGTCTTCTTGATGTAGCGACCCTTGGCGGCCGAAGGCTTGAGGCGCATGACCTCGTCAACGGCGGCGGCGTAGTTGTCGCCCAACTGCTCCTCGCTGAAACTAGCCTTGCCGATGATGAAGTGCAGGTTCGAGTGCTTGTCGACCCGGAACTCGATCTTGCCGCCCTTGATCTCCGAGACGGCCTTGGTGACGTCCATCGTCACGGTGCCAGTCTTCGGGTTGGGCATCAGGCCGCGCGGACCCAGTACTCGGCCGAGCTTGCCGACCTTGCCCATGAGGTCGGGTGTGGCCACAACCGAATCGAAATCGATCCAGCCGCCAGCCACTTTGTCGATCAGTTCGTCGGAACCCACGTAGTCCGCGCCGGCGGCCTTGGCCTCCTCGGCCTTCGGTCCGTTGGCGAACACGAGCACGCGGGCGGTCTTGCCGGTCCCGTGCGGAAGGTTGACTGTCCCGCGGACCATCTGGTCGGCCTTGCGGGGGTCAACGCCGAGGCGCATCGCCACCTCGACCGTGGGGTCGAACTTGCTCTTCGTGGTGGACTTCACCAGTTCGATGGCTTCGGACGGCGAGTAGATCTTTTCGCGGTCGATCTTCTCAGCGGCGTTCCTGTAGTTCTTACCGTGCGGCATCGTTGCTCCTTAGTGTCATGTGGTCTGCGGGGCGATGCGGCCCCTCCCACGTGGGGTGTTTCAGTCGGTGACGGTGACGCCCATGGAACGTGCGGTGCCGGCGATGATGTTCATCGCAGCGTCCACGTCATTGGCGTTCAAGTCGTCCATCTTGGTCTCGGCGATCTCCTTGACCTGGGCCTTGCTGATCTTGCCGACTGGCTGCAGCGGGTTGCCTGAGCCCTTCTGCAGACCTGCGGCCTTGAGGATCAGCTTGGCAGCCGGTGGCGTCTTGGTGATGAACGTGAACGAGCGGTCCTCATAAACCGTGATCTCCACGGGGATGACCTGTCCACGCTGAGCTTCTGTGGCCGCGTTGTAGGCCTTGCAGAACTCCATGATGTTCACGCCGTGCTGACCGAGCGCAGGACCCACGGGCGGCGCTGGGTTGGCCTGTCCCGCCTGGATCTGCAGTTTGATCAGGCCGGCGACCTTCTTCTTGGGAGGCATTACGTTTCCTTTGTTGTTGCTGGTCTAGTTCTTCTCGATCTGGCTGAAGCTGAGTTCCACCGGGGTCTCCCGGCCGAAGATCTCAACAAGGCCGGTGACCTTCTGGGCATCGAGATTGATTTCGCTGACCGTTGCATGCAACGTCGCGAAGGGTCCATCAATAACTGTAACCGAGTCCCCGACGCCGAAGTCCACCTCGGTCACCCTCTGGGCCTGCTGGCCCAGCGTGGCGGCTCCTGGCTGCTCGGTCGCGGACTTCTTCGGCTCCGGCTTGGGCGCCAGAATGTGGACGACCTCGTCGATGGTCAAGGGGGTGGGTTCGTGGGCGCTGCCGACGAAGCCGGTGACACCCGGCGTGTGGCGCACGGCGCCCCAGCTCTCGTCGGTGTAGTCCATGCGGACGAGCACGTAGCCGGGGAACTTGTTGCGCTTGACGGTCTTCTTCTGGCCCTGTTTGATCTCGACGACCTCTTCGGTGGGCACCTCCACCTGGAAGATGTAGTCCTCCATGTTGAGGGTGTTGATGCGGGTCTCAAGGTTGGTCTTGACCCGCTTCTCGAAGCCGGCGTAAGAGTGGACCACGTACCACAGTCCGGGCAGGCTCAGCTGCTCGTCGCGAAAGGCCTCGACGGGGTCGATCTCCTCCTCGTCGTCCCCGGCGACGGCCTCGATGATCTCGCCGGTCTCCGGGTCGACCAGCACCTCCTCGACGAGGTCCTCGGAGTGCTCGGTGACGATGGTCTCGCCGTGAGGGGTCTCGGTGATCTCGGTCTCGTCCACGTGAACGACGCCGTCATCATCAACCTGCGTGTGAACGGTTTCTTGGGTCACGGTGCCGTCGCTGAAGCCGGTGGTGACGCTCTGATCGACAGTCACGGTGCCGTCGGGCTCGGCGATGGCTTCGGTCTGCGTGGTCGTCACGGTGCCGTCAGCGGCGGTCTCGACGTCCACCTCTTCGACCACGGTGGTTCCGTCGGAAAGCTCCACGGCCGCGAACTCCTCAGTGCCCGAGTCGCCCTGCTCATCGGCGGGCCACTGGTCGGGGGTCTGCATCGACATATCCTCTGTTCTTCTCACTCGCCGAAGATGGCGAACACCACTCGGGCAAGGCCCAGATCGAACAGCGCGATCAGTCCTGCCATGACCACAACGAACACCAGCACCACCCAGGTGTAGGTGATCAACTCTTTGCGGGTAGGCCAGATCACCTTGCGCAATTCGGCGACCATCTGGCGCAGGAACAAGGCCATGCGCGCGAAAAGACCCTTGCGCTGCTGCTGGTTGGCTCCCCGCTTCGGGGTAGGCGAACCAGCGTCGTCAGCCGTGGTCGACTCGCTCACAAACCGTTTCCTTTCCTCGCCTTGCAGGGCCGGAGGGACTCGAACCCCCAACCACCGGTTTTGGAGACCGGGACTCTACCAATTGAGCTACGACCCTACGATGACCTTCTCAACCCGGACCAGCGGGAAGTGGGCACGCTCACGCACACCCGGTGGATCACCAGATGCCAGGATACGCGAAGCCCTCCCACCGGTCGACCCCGCCCACCGAGTTCGGCACGATAGAGCCATGGCCCTTTCTCGTATCTCCCGCCGCATCGGCAGCATCTCCGAGTCCGCCACCCTCGCTGTGGACGCCAAGGCCAAGGCGCTCAAGGCCGCTGGTCGGCCAGTCATCGGGTTCGGCGCCGGTGAGCCCGACTTCCCGACACCGGCCTACATCGTCGAGGCGGCGCGGATCGCATGCGAGGACCCGGCGATGCACCGTTACACGCCGGCCGCCGGGTTGCCCGCTTTGCGGGAGGCCATCGCCGCGAAGACCCTGCGCGATTCCGGCTACGAGGTCGAAGCAGGCCAGGTGCTGGTGACCAACGGGGGTAAGCAGGCGCTGTACAACGCCTTCGCGACCCTGCTCGATCCCGGCGACGAGGCACTTCTGCCGGCGCCGTACTGGACCACGTACCCCGAGTCCATCCGCTTGGCAGGCGGGGTGCCTGTGGTGATCCCCACCGACGAGGACACCGGCTACAAGGTCTCGGTGGCCGACTTGGACGCGGCGGTCACAGCGCAGACCAAGCTGTTGGTCTTCGTCAGCCCGTCCAACCCCACGGGCGCGGTTTACACCCCCGATGAGGTCACGGCCATCGGCAAATGGGCGAATGACAAAGGCATCTGGGTGGTCACCGACGAGATCTACGAACACCTCGTTTACGGCACGGCGAAGTTCTCGTCGATGCCCGTGCAGGTGCCCGAGATCGCAGACAACGCCGTGATCGTCAACGGCGTCGCCAAGACCTACGCGATGACCGGCTGGCGGGTGGGCTGGATGATCGGCCCGACCGATGTCGTCAAGGCCGCGACCAACCTGCAGTCCCACGCCACGTCGAACGTGGCCAACGTCAGCCAGCGTGCCGCCCTGGCAGCAGTCACCGGTGACCTTGCGGCGGTCGCCCAGATGCGCGAGGCCTTCGACCGGCGCAGGCTGACGATCGTGGACATGCTCAACGCCATCCCAGGGGTCACCTGCCCGGTGCCTGAGGGTGCCTTCTACGCCTACCCCAGCGTTCGCGGCGTGCTGGGCCGCAACATCCGCGGCAGCATCCCGCAGACCTCCGCGGAACTGGCCGCGATCATCCTCGATGAGGTCGAGGTGGCAGTGGTGCCCGGCGAAGCGTTCGGGACCGAGGGCTACTTGCGCCTGTCCTACGCGCTGGGCGATGACGATCTGGTCGAAGGCGTCGGCAGAATCGCCGGGCTGCTGTCCGAATAGGCGATCGCGCTCATAGCGAGCAACCCCAGAACACCGGCTCGGGCTTGAGTTCGATCCCGAACGCTCGCACAACCCGCGAACGGATCTCGCGGGCGAGGTCGAGCAGTTGATTTGTGGTTGCGTCGCCGATGTTCGTCAGTGCCAAGGTGTGCCTGGACGAGACGGCCGCCTGCGACCCAGGTAGCCGGAACCCCTTGCCGACGCCGGAATTCTCGATGAGCCACGCCGCACTGGTCTTGATCCGTCCGTCTGGCTGCGGCCACGCGGGTGCACCGTCGGGAACCGCGTCCACGAGCGGGTTGGTGAAGAAGGAACCCGCGCTGCAGGTATCGCGATCGTTCGGGTCCAGGACCATGCCCTTCGCCCGTCGCAGGCGCAGCACCGCCTCGCGTACCGCTGGTCCCGCAGCCCGCTCCCCCACCTCAACCCCGAGCGTGCGTGCCAGTTCGGCGTAGCGGATCGGGGCACTGTCGTCACGTGGCAACTCGAAGGCCACGGCGAGGATAACGTGGGACTGCGGTTGGCGTTTGAAGATGCTGTCCCTGTAGGCGAATTCGGCGCGTTCAGCAGGCCACGTGGTGATCTCACCGGTCTGCCGGTCGAGCACACGCAATCCGGCGATTGTCTGCGCGACCTCCTGGCCGTAGGCCCCCACATTCTGGATGGGCGTGGCCCCCACCGAGCCGGGGATCCCGGACAGCGCTTCGATGCCGCTGCGGCCTTCGAGCACCATCTGCTCGACGAAGTGGTCCCAGACCGTCCCGGCCGCGACGATGAACTGGTCGCCGTGCTGGGTCCAACCCTGCGTCACGACATGGACCACGGGTTCGGTGAGCCCGGCATCTGCGACAACGATGTTGCTCCCGCCGCCCAGCACCCTGGCCTGCGGGTACTCGCCTAACACCCGGACAACCTCGGCCTGGGTCGACGCTTCGAACACCTCGGCCGGCCCACCGAGACCCAGCGTGGTCAGCTCGGCCAGCGCCCGCACTAAACCACCCGGATGGTGGCCACGGCACCCTTGACGACATCGGCGCCGTTGCACACCGCCCGTAAGGTCAGGGTCGCGACTTCGCCGTCGACGGACTCGACCGTCGCGGACAGGTCGACCTTCGCCCCGCCGTCCTGCGGGACGACCACAGGCGCAGAGAAGCGCACGGAGAACGACAGGATCCGGGCCGGATCGCCAACCACCTCCATCAGCAGGCGGCCGAGTTGGGCCTGGGTGTACATGCCGTGGGCGATCACATCGGGCAGACCCACGACCTTGGCGAAGGGCTCGTTCCAGTGGATCGGGTTGAAATCACCCGATGCCCCGGCGTACATCACAAGGTTGATGCGCTCGATCTTGACCGTCTTCTCGGCGACTACATCTCCGACGTTCATGCCGCGGTCCCCCGGCTTGCGATGACGCTACGCGTGCTCACGAGCAACTCCCCGGCGACGGTGACCACATCGGCCTGCGTCGTGAGGTACTCGTTCTTGCCCCGTGTTGCGATGTCCGCGATGAACGACTTTACGATCACTTCGTCTCCGGCGACCATCGGCCGCTTGTACTCGAAGCCCTGTTCCCCGTGCACGACCCTGGCGTAGTCCAGACCGAGCTCGGGGTCGAACATGGCAGTTGCCATCGCCTTCATCGTCAACGAGAAGGCGAACGTCGGTGGGGCCGGCAGATCCGAATAGCCCAGAGCCCGCGCCGCGTCCAGACTGTGGAACACCGGCGACGTGTCCGCAATGGCCATCGCGAACTCGCGGATCTTCTCGCGGCCGATCAAGTACGGATCAGTGTCGGGATATCTCTTGCCGATGAAGTCGGGGTTCAGCGCCATGCTGCCAGCCTAATTGCAGACCCGGGGATGATTACCGCCCGTGACGGAAGCGTCAGCGAGTTTCCTTGTGCTCGGTGTGCTTCTTGCACGTCGGGCAGAACTTCTTCAGCTCAATACGGTCCGGGTCATTACGCCGGTTCTTGCGCGTGATGTAGTTGCGGTTCTTGCACTCCACACACGCCATCGTGATCTTGGGGCGTACATCTGATTTCGCCACGGCGAACCTTTCATAGTGGTGTTGTAGCGGAGGCCGGACTTGAACCGGCGACACAGCGATTATGAGCCGCTTGCTCTGCCAGGCTGAGCTACTCCGCCTCGGGAGGCCTTGGGGCCCCGGCCGAGCCCCTTTACGGAATCGAACCGTAGACCTTCTCCTTACCATGGAGACGCTCTGCCGACTGAGCTAAAGGGGCAACTGCTCAAGCGTACAAGGTGGCGGCCACCGGCCCTCATGGCGGTGGGTCGTAATAGCCGCGAAACGCCCCCGTGACGCACTACCCTAGGCGGGTGGGGCTGACGGCGACACGGCCAGCAGATCCGAATGAGGGGTCGCAATGGGTTGTGCCCCGGCCACGATGGATCCTGATCCTGTTCGCACTCGCCGTCGTCGCCTACGCCGCTTACTCGCTCTGGCTGCTCACAGGGCCCCGCGAGTACATACCCGCGCGTGACCTCGTCCTCTACTGCACCCTGCTGGTGGTGCCGGTCGTGGCATTCAGCGGCCGGGCACTCATCGGGGGGCGCAGCCGCTGGGCCTGGTGGGCATTCGCGACCGGAAGCCTGATCTGGCTGACCGCCGAGGCCGGCTACACCGTGACCACCTCCGATGTGAGCGAAACCCCCGCGGCGTGGGTCGACTGGGCGTACATCCTTGCCAACCCGTTTCTGTACGCCGGCGTGCTCCTGCTCGCCTCAGCAGTGATGCAGCAGGCCGTGCCAGCGGTCTGGCTCGACGGCCTGGTAATCGCTTTGGCCGGCTGCGCAATCGGATCCTTGCTCGTCCCCGATCTGTTGGCCGAGGTCATGGGCTCACCGGCGCAGATCGTGATTGCGGTCAGCGACCCATTGACCGCACTTCTGCTCTTGAGCCTCGTGCTCGCGATAGTCGCACTGCTGGGCCGCGCGGCGGGCCCAATGTGGTGGCTGCTGCTGGCAGGAGCGGCGCTGATGTGGATCGCGGACATCCTGTGGCTCTTCGGACTTGACGATCAGACGTACTTCAACGGTTCGTTGATCGATCTGGGCTGGCCGACGAGCCTGTTTCTCATGGCCGCGGCGGCCTGGACGCGCCCAGTGCGTGGACCCATCAACCGCGACGCAGGCTGGCTGCTGCCGCTGACCGTGACCATGGTCGCGTTCGCAATCGTGCTGTTCGCCACCCGCCAACCGGTCCCACTGGCCACTGTGCTGCTGGCCGCCGGAGCTGTTCTGGCCGGCGGGGCACGCAGCGTACTCGCCTTCCGATCGGCCTCAGCACGCTCCGAGGCGCAGCGCCAAGCTGCCACCGACGATGTGACCGGTTTGGCCAATCGACGAGGTTTGGCCCTTGCGCTGGACGGCGAACTGACCGACCAACAGGCGCTACTGCTTGTGCACATCGATCATTTCCGGCAGATCAACGACACCCTTGGGCATCAAGCCGGCGACGAGGTGCTCGGACAGGTCGGCGAGCGCTTCGCAGCCACTGTCGGTCCGGGCTGTACCGTGGCACGGCTCGGCGACAACGAGTTCGCGATCCTGCTACCGCCGGGGTCGGGGCTGCTTGAGGCGACGACCACGGCCGAGGGACTGCAGAGGTGCGTCGCGACTCCATTTCGGGCCACGGGCATCGAGTTGGCCGTGGAGATCAGCGTCGGCATCGCCTTCCATCCCCACCATGGTTCCACCTTGTCCGAATTACTGCGCACGGCCGACCGTGCCGTGTTCCGGGCGAAGCGGGACCGAGCCGGCAGCCTCGTTTACGACCCTCGCTGGCACTCCGACGACGAGGGCAGCCTGTTGATGATCCAGGAGCTGCGCCGCGGTCTGGATCGCGGTGAGTTCGCCTGCCACTACCAACCTCAGATGGACGTGCTCACCAACGAGGTTCCAGCCGTCGAGGCGCTCCTTCGTTGGCAACACCCCGAAAGAGGTCTCATCCCGGCCGGGCAGTTCCTGCCGATGCTCGAGCAGACCGCACTGATCCGTCCGGTGGCCGACTTCGTCCTGGCCACGAGCCTTGCTCAATTGCGGGCCTGGGACAAGACCGGGCTGCAGTTGCGGATGTCCGTGAACTTGTCGGCCACGAACCTGATGGACCGGGCACTGCCCCTGAAGGTCGCGCAGATGTTGTCCGCCCATCAGATCCCCGCGGACCGCCTGACTCTCGAGATCACAGAGACCGTCCTGACCGCGGACCGGGAACGAGTGCACACCGTCTTAGGGCAATTGCACGAACTCGGGGTGCAGTTGTCCATCGACGATTACGGCGCCGGTTACAGCTCTTTGAGCCAGATAGGCCGACTGTCCGCGCGCGAACTGAAATTGGACCGGGGCTTCGTCACAGGCGTGGGACAGCGTGGAGACCTGCGCTCCATCTTGTCGGCCACAGTGCATCTGGCTCACGGTCTGCGCCTGCGCATGGTCGCCGAGGGCGTGGAGACGGCCAGCGACCTCGACCAGGTCCGCCTAGCTGGCTGCGACCTTGCCCAGGGCTACTTCATCAGTGCCGCGCGTGCGTCTACCGACATCACCGAATGGCTGTTGGCGCGTCATCAGGAACAGAAGAACGAGTCCGGGGTCAAGCCCCGGTTCACGTGATGGTGGCGGGTGCTGGGTTCGAACCAGCGTAGGCGTATGCCGACGGATTTACAGTCCGTTCCCTTTGGCCACTCGGGCAACCCGCCAAGGTGCGTTAGCAGGATACACGGTCGCAGTATTGTGCTCGCATGGCAGACAGCAGTTTCGACATCGTGAGCAAGGTCGACCGGCAAGAGGCCGACAACGCACTGAACCAAGCGGCCAAAGAACTGTCGCAACGCTTCGACTTCAAGAACACCGGAGCCGGTGTGCGGTGGACCGGTGAGATGTCCGTGGAGATCGAGGCGGGCACGGAGGAGCGGGCTTTGGCCGCGCTGGATGTGTTTCGCGACAAGCTGATCAAGCGCCAGATCTCACTCAAGGCATTCAAGGCCGATGACCCGCGCCTGTCGGGCAAGGAGTACAAGATCGCGGGCACGTTCCAGGCCGGGCTGAGCACCGAGAACGCCAAGAAGATCGCCAAGATCATCCGCGATGAGGGGCCCAAGGGTGTGAAGACTCAGGTGCAGGGCGACGAGTTGCGGGTGTCCGCCAAGTCGCGCGACGCCCTGCAAGAGGTCATCGCCCTCGTCAAGGACCAGGACCTCGATTTCGCTGTGCAGTTCGTCAACTATCGCTGAGTGGGTTCGGCTTGGCGTCCGGGCCTCGCGTCCTGCCCGCGGCGTGGCGTCCGGCGCGCGGCGTGGCGTCCGGCGCGGGGCGTGGCGTCCTGGTTAGAGGTTGTGCTGTTGGTTAGCGAATCCACGCGTTGATTCGCTAACGAGGACCACAACCTCTAACGCGGCCGGTTCAAGCCCGCGCCCGCGCCCGGGGCCTCGCCGCCTTGCCGGCCTCGCCGCCTCGCCGGCCTCGCCGCCTCGCCGGCCTCGCCGCCTCGCGGCCCGGTGTCCTGCCCGCGGCGTGGCGTCCTGGTTAGAGGTTGTGCTGTTGGTTAGCGAATCCACGCGTTGATTCGCTAACCAGGACCACAACCTCTAACGCGGCCGGTTCAAGCCCGCGCCCGCGCCCGGGGCCGATCCGCAGCGTCACCGGCCTCGCCGCCTTGCCGGCCCCGCCGCCTTGCCGCTAACGCGGGCCGGTTCAAGGGGTCCCGGCTTCCCAACTGAAGATCGCCTCGGGAGCCTGATCCGACCAGAGCAACGCGTCGAAGGGGCAGATGTCCACGCACAACCCGCACATCATGCAGGTTCGGTAGTCGATGACGAACCGGTCCAAATGCAGCGTGGAACGCTTGCGTCCGCCCTCCTCGCGCACTTCAAGGTGTGCCTCAAGGTCCAAGCACCACACCGGGCAGGCCCGGATGCACAACATGCAGCTCGTACAGTTCACGCCAATCAGCTCGAGAGATACCCGCGGTGTCACTGCCATGGTGTGCCCGGAGGTTGTTGGGTTCGCTTCGGTTTGGCGGGGTCCACCGCACCGGGCCACGGCTGCAGACGCGCAGGCAGAGGCGTTTCCCTGCGAAGAGGCGGCCGAGATCCCGGTTCGAGCAGAAGCGGCAGGCAGTCAGCACGACCCTCAAACTCGACCCCGAACATCTCGGCGGTCTCCCGCTCGTGCCAGTCGGCGCTGAGAAAGAGGTCGGAAACCGAGGCCACCGGCGCCGGCGTCGTCACAAGCTGAACCAGGTCGGGATCCGCGCTGCTCAGCAAACACGCCGTGATCCGCACTGAACCCTCCTGCTCGACGGCGCTGAGCCAGTCCAGAACGTCGAAGCCCTGGGCGCGCAACTCCAGGAGAGTCTCCCTCCAGCTCATGCCAACGCCTCCAGAACCGCATCGCGCAAGGCCTCCGGTCGCGGCGGGCACCCTGGCACCATGACATCGGCCTTGATGCCCGGCTGCACGGCGTAAGAGTCCCAGTACGGTCCCCCCGACATAGTGCAGACTCCGTAGGCCACGACGAGCCGGGGTTCGGGAACGGCCTCGATCGCGCGCATCACCAACTCGGAGGCCGCACTGGTGACGGTTCCGGCAACGACCACCACGGTGGGTCCGGGAATGTCGGCCAAGTCCTCGCTGGCGCGAGACGCAGCGGCGCTACCCGCCTCGACCCCACAACAGGCGAGATTGAGATAGCGGACATCCACGCAACCGACTGTATTGCCCCACAGGTACCGTGGTTGTCATGCACCACGCCTCAGCCGAACGGCGATGTTCGATCAGCGCTTAGCGTTGCGGTGGCCCGCACCGCCGATCGTGCCAGATACTTGAATGAGGAACCAACAGCAAGGATAGCCGTGGTAAACGCGACACCGAAGAAGACCGTACGACTCAACAGGGTGATTGTCCGCTTCGCCGGCGACTCCGGTGACGGCATGCAACTGACCGGCGACCGGTTCACCTGGGAGTCAGCCGCACACGGCAACGACCTCTCGACCTTTCCGGACTTCCCCGCGGAGATCAGGGCGCCACAAGGGACACTGCCTGGGGTCAGCGCCTTCCAGCTGCACTTCGCCGATCACGACATCGTGACTCCGGGCGATGCGCCAGACGTGCTGGTGGCCATGAACCCTGCCGCGCTGATGGCCAGCCTGCCGCTGCTCAAGCCGGGGGCGGAGATCATCGTCAACACCGACGAGTTCAATAAGCGCAACCTCACCAAGATCGGGCTGACGACCAACCCGGTGGACGACGGCACCCTTTCCAACTTCTCAGTTCACCCGGTCGGTCTGACCTCGCTGACCGTCGAGGCACTCGCGGGCTCTGGGCTCGGTAAGAAGGATGCGGAGCGCGCGAAGAATATGTTCGCGCTCGGCCTGCTCAGTTGGCTCTACCACCGCGATCTCGAGGCCACAGAGAGCTTCCTCAACGAGAAGTTCGCGCGCAAACCGGAGATTCTCAAGGCCAACATCACCGCGCTGCACGCCGGGTACAACTACGGGGACACCACTGAAGACTTCGTGGTCCGTTACGAGGTCGATCCGGCTCCGATGCCGCGAGGCACGTACCGCAACATCAGCGGCAACCTGGCCTTGTCCTACGGGCTGATCGCTGCCGCCCATCAGGCGGGTCTGCCCCTGTTCCTGGGGTCGTACCCGATCACGCCGGCCAGCGACATCTTGCACGAGCTCAGCCGCCAGAAACGATTCAACGTCACCACCTTCCAGGCTGAGGACGAGATCGCCGGGATAGGCGCGGCCCTTGGCGCCGCCTACGCCGGATCACTGGGCGTGACGACCACGTCCGGACCCGGCCTGGCCCTGAAGAGCGAGACCATCGGGCTGGCGGTGGCACTGGAACTGCCGTTACTAGTGGTGGACGTACAGCGCGGCGGGCCCTCCACAGGCCTGCCGACCAAGACCGAGCAGGCCGACCTGCTGCAGGCGCTCTACGGGCGCAACGGCGAATCGCCGGTTGCCGTGGTAGCGCCACAATCGCCGGCCGACTGTTTCGACGCCGCAATCGAGGCGGCCAGGATCGCCATCACCTACCGCACTCCCGTGCTGCTGCTCTCCGACGGCTACCTGGCCAACGGCCAAGAACCCTGGTCGATCCCAAGCCTGGCGTCACTACCCACCATCGACCCCGGCTTCGCGACAGAGCCAAACGGCGAGGACGGCGAGTTCCTTCCCTTCCTGCGCGACCCGCAGACACTCGCTCGGCCGTGGGCGATCCCAGGCACACCGGGTCTGGCCCATCGAGTTGGCGGCATCGAGAAGGCAGACCGCACCGGCAACATCTCCTACGACCCTGACAACCACGACAAGATGGTTCGGCTGCGGCAGGCGAAGATCGACGGGATCGACGTGCCCGACCTGGAGGTCGACGACCCCACCGGCGACGCCGAGTTGCTGGTCATCGGCTGGGGGTCCACGTACGGTCCGATCACCGCGGGCGTGCGGCGGGTGCGCAAGGAGGGCAAGAAGGTCGCCCAGGCCCACCTGCGCCACCTCAGCCCCATGCCCAAGAACACCGCAGACGTGCTCAAGTCCTACCGCAAGGTACTGGTCCCCGAGATGAACCTCGGACAACTGGCCCTGCTCCTGCGCGGGCGATTCCTCGTCGATGCAGTCGGCTTCAACCAGGTGCGGGGGCTGCCTTTCACCGCCCCGCAGATGCAGGACGTGATCAACGAGATGCTGGAGGAGGTGCGATGACCGAGATCCCGCTGAAAGCCAAGGATTTCAAGTCCGACCAAGAGGTTCGCTGGTGCCCTGGCTGCGGGGACTACGCGATCCTGGCCGCCGTGCAGTCGTTCTTGCCCGAACTGGGGCGCAAACCCGAGGACATCGTCTTCGTCTCCGGCATCGGGTGCTCCTCGCGATTCCCGTACTACCTTTCGACCTACGGTCTTCATTCCATCCACGGACGGGCCCCGGCCATCGCCACGGGCCTCACCGTGAGCCGCCCCGATCTCGACGTCTGGGTGGTCACCGGTGACGGCGACGCACTGTCGATCGGTGGCAACCATCTGATCCACGCACTGCGGCGCAACGTCAACATGACGATATTGCTCTTCAACAACCGCATCTACGGCCTGACCAAAGGGCAGTACTCCCCCACTTCAGAGCCGGGCAAGGTGACCAAGTCCACCCCGGCGGGATCAGTGGACCGACCCTTCAACCCCATCTCCTTGGCCCTCGGGGCGGAGGCCACGTTCGTTGCCCGGACCATCGACTCCGACCGGGGGCACCTGGTCGAGGTCCTGCGGGCTGCGGCCTCGCACAGGGGCACGTCCCTGGTGGAGATCTACCAGAACTGCAACATCTTCAACGACGGCGCCTTCGAGATTCTCAAGGACCCGGGGCTGCGCGACGAGCACTTGATCCGTTTGCAGGCGGGTGAGCCGATCGCCATCGGCGACCTGCGCCTGGTCCGTGACGACATGGGCCGGTTGGCGCTGTCCACTACGGGCGAACCAGTGGTCCACGACCCGAGCGACCTGCAGTTGGCGTTCGCCCTGTCGCGGCTGTCGGGCTCCGAGTTGGACCACACGCCGATCGGGATCTTCCGGCAGGTCGAACAACCGACCTACGACGAAGGCGTGCGCTCGCAGGTCGCGGACTCCGCCACCGATGCCGATCTCGCGTCCCTTCTGACCGGACCTGACCCCTGGACCGTGAACTGAAGTCCGACCGGACCGGTCTGCTCTACGGGATCGGGGCCTACACCCTCTGGGGTTTGTTCCCGCTCTATTGGCCTCTCCTGGCGCCCGCTTCCTCGTGGGAGATCCTGGCGCACCGCATGGTGTGGAGTTTCGCGTTCCTAGCAGTGATCAACATCGTGCTGCGGGGCTGGTCGCAGGTTCGTGAAGCGTTCAGCGGGCGCAGGACCCGGTTGCTGCTGCTGGCCGCCGCCGCCCTCGTCAGCGTCAACTGGGGCACCTACATCTGGGCGGTCAACCACGGCTACGTCGTGGAATCTTCGCTGGGATACTTCATCAACCCATTGGTCTCGGTGGCGCTTGGCGTATTCGTCCTGGGGGAATCCCTGCGGCGCGCCCAGTGGGTGGCCGTCGGCATCGCGTCACTGGCCGTGGCCGTGCTCACGTTCTCATACGGCCGGCCTCCCTGGATCGCGCTCATACTGGCCTTTTCATTCGGCTTCTACGGCCTGGTCCGCAAACAGGCCGGTGTCGCTGCGGTGCCGGCGCTGACCGTCGAGACTGCGTTTCAGGCGCCGTTCGCCCTGGTCTACCTGGCGGTACTGGGTGCCACCGGGGGTTTGGCTTTCGGCGACTCCCCCGGCAACTCCGCGATGTTGATGACCGCCGGAATCGCAACGACCGTGCCTCTGCTGCTATTCGGGGCAGCAGCAATCCGCCTGCCTCTGGTGGTGCTGGGGGTGCTGCAGTACCTGGCACCGGTGATCCAGTTCCTGCTCGGGGTGACCTACTTCGGCGAACACATGCCACCAGCGCGTTGGGCCGGATTCGCCCTGGTTTGGGTTGCCCTGACCGTGTTCACAGTCGATGTCGCGCGCCACGCCCGGAGGCCGGTGGCAGAAGCGCCCGTGTGATGGACGGTGTGAGCCGAACACTGCCTTAGCCTCTAAACAGTTCCTAGGGAGGTCCGATGTCCGAGCCGTTGTGTCGCCTGCAGATCCACAGCAGGCAGGCCGTCAGTCTTGCCCCCGGACTGGTCGAGGACGGCGCGGACATGCTGGGGTTGCCGCCGTCGGACCGTGTGCGACTGCGAGCCTTGGCAGTTGAGGTGCTCGAGGCCGTACTGGACAACGCCTTCGAACCGGGTCAGGAGGACGTCGACCTCACGCTGGAGATCAACCGGGAACCCGGCGTCATGAAACTTGTGCTCAAGGATCGAGGCGCTCCGCTGGACTTCGGCAGCGACTACCCGCCACGGGTCGCGGACCTGGTCCGTCTCGGTTTCGCCGATGGACTGGTCTTCAGCAACGATGGCCGGGCCGGCAACCGCACCGAGATCACCAAAGGTCTGCAGTACGACACCATCAACGACGACGCGCAGTTCATCGCCGAGACTGAGGCACACCCGACGGTGGCGCCGACCATCGGCGCCGATGGACAGGTCGTCGTGGACATCCGCGCGATAACCCCCGAGGACGTCGTCGGCGTGGCGCGACTGTTCTACCGCTGCTACGGCTACACGGTGAACTACGCACCGGTCGTGTACGAGCCTCAACGACTTGCCGAACGTGTGCAGAGCGGGCAACACATCGCGACCGTGGCAGTGTCCCCGCAGGGCCGCATCGTCGGGCATCTTGCCAGCGAGGTGCACCGCCCCGGCGCCAATACCAGCAAGATCGGTCTGCTCGCCGTGGACCCGGTCTACCGGAAACACCAGCTGTCCCTGCGGATCGGGTTCGCCCACATCGCGCGGCTTGTCGAATTGGGATTCGTGGGTCAATACACGGAGGCCGTCACGGTTCACGTGGGCAGCCAGAAGGGCGCCTTGCGCGGTGGGGCGCATGAGACCGGGATGATGCTGGCCGCGCAGTCGAACGAGTTGGACTTCCGTGGGTTCGACTCCGACGAAAAGGCCCGCAAGTCCTTGATGCTGTTCTACGGATCGCTCGGCACAACTCCCCACCGCGAGGTCCACGTCCCTCCCACCTACCGGGAGGTGGTGGAACGCATCTACCGAGAGGGCAACCTACCCCGGACCGTGCATGGTGAGTTCGCGCGCCGTGTCGAAACGTCAGCGGGTCCATCACGGTTCCGGTTGGATCTGCGCCATGAGACAGGCGCCGCGGTGATCTTCGTCGAGTCCTACGGCGAGGACTTCCTGGCCGGCTTGGACCAGCATCTGCGACAACTACGGCTCAACAGATTCGAGTTGATCGTCACGATCCTGCCGATGGCCGACCCTGGAACCAGCCACTTCGGCTCGGGTTTGCGGGAGATCGGCCTGTCCTTCGCGGGAATCTACCCGGAGTACGACGACGGCGACGTCCTTCTGCTGCAGAGCCTCAATAACGTCGAGGTCCACCCGGAGGAAATCAACGTCGCCTCCGAACTCGGCGAGTTCCTGCGCGACTTCGTGGTTGATGACGCCCGGCGCGCTGGCGAACACACTGCCCAGAGACAGCGTTCGCAAGCGGACTTGGCGCGCATCTTCGAAGCTCTCGACTGAGGTGAGCGATTCAGCGGACAGCGACCAGAAGAGCACCCGACTGCCGCTCAGTGTCCTGCCCCTGGCCCTGACCTACCTTGCGATCGCGCTCAACATGACGATCGCCAGCGTCGCTCTGCCGACCATCTCCACCGAACTGCAGGCCACGGCCGACCAACTAGCCTGGATCGTCAACGCCACACCCATGACTTCGGCGGCGCTCATCCTCTTCGCGGGGGCATGGAGCGACCGGGTGGGCCGCAAGCGGATGCTCATGATCGGCAACATCGTCTTCCTGATCTCAGCGATCCTCTCGGGGATGACCAACAGTGTGGAGATCCTGATCCTGCTTCGGGCTCTGACCGGCGTGGGCTCCGCGCTCGCCATGCCCGCGGCCATGGCCTTGACTTTCGACGTCACCCGTGGAACCAACCAGCGCACGGCCGTCGGGATCATGGGCGGGACCCAGGCCATCGGCGCTCTGCTGGGACCGCTGGTGGGGGGCGCTGCGCTGGTGACCTTCGGTTGGCACGCCGCTTTCTGGAGCGTCGCGCCCATGCTGGTCCTTGCACTCGTGCTCAACTTCGCACTGCTACCCAAGGACGAGCCGGCGCCGCGTCAACCGTTGGACTCCCCGGGTGCGGCGCTCACCGCTGTGGCTGGAGTGGCGTTCCTGTATGCGGCCGTCAGCGTCGCGTCATCGCCGGACGTGTGGGTGTGGGTAGCAGTGGCCGTCGGGGTGATTGCCACAGTGGCGTTGGTGGTGTGGGAGCGCCGAGTTGATCAGCCGCTGTTCGACCCCACGATCGTCAAACGCAGAACCTTCCTCATCCCTACCTTGACGGTGTTCACGGTCCAGTTCACCCTTGGTGGCCTGCTGTTCCTGAACACCCAATACGTGCAGCTCGTACTGGGTTTCTCCGCATTGGCCGCAGGGCTGTTCCTGATGCCCGCCCTGTTGATGTGGACGGTGAGTTCGGCGACGGCCGGCGTGACCGCCAAGCGGTTCGGTGCCCGCAACGTCACGGCCATCTCACTGGTCATCACCGGCGTGGGGCTGGTGCTCACAAGTTCGGGAGGACGCTACCCCTTCTACCCGGTTCTCATCCTCGGCTTGATCCTCACCGGCGTCATGGGTGTGGCCCCCGCCCTCATGACCCATGCCTCCGTGAGCAACTACCCCGAGGACAGGCGCAGCGTGGGCTCGGCGATCAATGGGATGGCCATGCGCTTCGGCCTTGCGTTCGGAGTAGCCGCCTACGGGACATTGCTGGCTGTGAAGTACCGGACGGACCTCTCGCCGGCCACCGCGGGGCTAAGCGAACAGGATGCTCTCGACGCCACGCAGAGCATCGGTGGCGCGCTGAACGTCGCGCAGCGCCTCGACGTGGCCGGCCTTGCCAATGCCGCTCGTGACGCGTACGTCGCCGGATTCCGCTTGACCCTGATCCTCGCCGGTATTGTGCTGGTGGTGTTAGCCGCGATCGTCTGGCGGTGGCTACCCAGAAGTGTGGAAGCCGGATCTCAAGTCGATGCGGAGGCGCAGCCATGAATGAACCCCTCGCCTACTGGCGGGAATTGCAGGCCGGTATCGCCGACAGCGCCACCTGGACGCAAAGGTTGTTGGATCAGCAGCGGACATTGGGCTTCGTCTATCACGACGAGCCCGCGATGATCGTCGCTGAGCCGGCGATGCTGACCGAGACCGATTTCGCCGCCGACCAAGCCGTCAGTTCCGCGGTCCTCGCCACCTTGGCGGCTTGTGGACAGCAGGTGCTCGCCGACCGCGCGCTGCAGGACCGCTACATCCCCGGTTGGCTGGACGAGCTGCCCGACGCAGACCTCTTCACACTCCCCGCCGGGTACCCGGACCCGATCGTGTTCGGCCGGCTTGACGGCGTCCGGACCGCCGATGGGCTCCAAGTGCTCGAGTTCAACGGCGGTCTGCCGGGTGGCGTGTTCGACTCGGACGTGTCGGCCGCCTTGATGTCCCAGGCCGACATCGCCGGCGACTTCGCCGCACGGTTCCCGTTCCGGACGACCACCGTCGGTCAGGACTTGCTGGACGTCATGGTGAAGACCTGGCACGACTTCGGCGGCACGGGCTTGCCGTTCACGGTTATGGCCCTACCGCGGGAGCTCACGGCCGTCGCCTCCCGCGCGATCACCTACCTGTGCGACCTGGCCGCCGCCCGGAACATCGAGATCCAGGTGGCCGACCCCGGTGAGGTCGTGTACTCGCAGGGGCGTGCACGCCTCAACGGACAGCCCGTCGATGTGCTGGTGCGGGCGTTCTTCACCCCGATGCTGGAGTACCTCGGCGATCGGCTCGACGGGATCAAGGCCGCTCTGCGCGCCGAGTCCCTGTGCATGATCACCAGTCTGCAGTCCGGTCTCTTCGGCATGAAGTCACTCTTTGCGATGGCTACCGATCCGGCGGTTGACATCGACGTGACCCCGGAGCAGTTGACCCTGGCCCGCGCACACCTGCCCTGGACCCGCCTTGTGGCGGCGGGTCGTTCGACCGACCCGAGCGGCAGTGCCGTCGACCTGCTGGGGTACTTGGCCGCCAACCGGGAGCAAAGCGTCATCAAACCCACGGACGGGTACGGCGGATCCGGCGTAGAGCTCGGGTGGATGCACACCACGGATTCGTGGGCCGCGGTCATCGACCGGGCAGCGGCGGGCGGACATGTGGCCCAACAGCGCGTGCCCATCGTCACCGAGGAGTACTCAGTTCTCGAGGAAGGGTTCCCGCTGCGTGGGTTCAACGGCGACGTGGATCCGTTGATGTGTGGCGACACGATGGCCGGGTACGCGATGCGGTTGGCACCCGAAGGGTCGTGGATCACCAACGTCAGCGGTGGAGCGAGCGGGGCGCCGGTCTTCATCCTGGAGGACTGACCGGCGGGGAGCTACCAGCGCCATTCGCAGGCAAAGCTGAAAACCGGCAACTAAATCGCCGCCCTGCCACACCGCCCATCCGCGGCCGCCGCACCGCAGCAGGCAAAGCTGAAAACCGGCAAACCAGTTGCCTGTCGTCAACATGGCCCAGCAGGCACGTCCTACTGGTCAGGGCGCATCGTGGAACGCAGTTGCTCGGCTTTTGCGGCCAGGTCTGCGAAGAAGTCGGTCTCAGTGATCTCGCGCACCGACTCTTCCCGCTTCGTCGTGTCGATCTCGACCTGAAGTCGCTGCACCTCCTTGGTCAAGGCACGCTCCCGGGCAGCGACCTTGGTGGCCATCACTGCGAACGAGTCGGCCAGATCCGACATCTCGTCTGCGAATCGGCCTTCTGCGCCGATGGCGCCCAGGTCAAGGTCATACTCCCCAGCAGCGACCCGCTTCGTGGCCAGTGTGAGGCGTTGCAGTGGCCGGACCATGAGGGTCGACACGATCAGGACCAGCACGATCAACGACACGTAACTCACCGCCAGGACGGGGAAGACCTGTACCCGCGCGCGCTCTCGGACTTCTTGAACATAGGCGACCGAGTAGTCGATCCCAACAGCGGCGATCTTCTCGCCATTCTCGTCGACGATCGGGCTGTACGCGGAGATCCATGTGCCTGAGCCATCGGTGTTGGTCGGCTGCAGCGTGGTCTCTGACAGCCCTTTCTGCATGAACTCCACGGTCGAGGGTGACTGGGTCTGGGCAACAGGCTCGCGAAACGGCTGATCCCCGACCAGGTAGGTCAACTTGCCATCCTCGGCTGTGTAGATGATTGGCTCAGCCGAAGGGAAGATCGCAACCACCGCCGCCAGGTCCTCAGTCAGACGTTCATACGCGGGGTTCTGGGTCGGGTCGGAGTCGGGCGGCAGGGCGATCACCTTGGCGACTGGGCCTACCGGTAACGCTTCGCTGGCGCCCTCGGCGGCTTCAAGCAACTGGTCGGCCAGTCGGTTCGAGGCCGCATCGCCTGCATAGTGGACCACCCAGAACGCAATTGCCACGAAGACCACGGTGAATGCCGAAACGAAGGCCGTGAGCAACTTCCACCGCATGGGGAAGCGCCATCGGCGCCTGGGGCTCACGTCGCTCATGAACTAACGCGGGCTTTGCCCCGCGACGCCACCCTGAAGACTGTCGACAACCTGGCGAATGCCTTGTGACCAGGGATGCTCCGGGTGGGTGAGGCTGAAGAGCGCTGCAGAAGCGTTGACGGCCACATCAGTGGAGAGCGGGAGAAAGGCAGCCGTGGGCGTGGAATACGCCTGCTCCATCTGTGCGCCTAGATCGTCGAGATCAACCACATCCGGGACTTTGTTGAGTACCAGCAGGAGTTTGGGTACGGAGAGCCTGCGTGCGATGTCAACCGTTACCGCTGTGCCCTGGAAGTCCTGCTTGTCCGGGCGCAGAAGCAGCAGCAGGACATCGCTGATCGTCATGGACAGCATGGTCTCTTCGTTGAGACCCGGGTGGGTGTCGATGAACAAGTAGTCCAGGTCCAATGAGGCGGACAGGTCCCGCAGGCCCTCGGTGAGCCTGACCACGTCGTAGCCGTCCCGCAGGATGCGGGCAATGTCGGCCGCGTGCATACTCGCCGGCACCAGGAACAATTGTCCGCCGTCTTGCTCTGGCCCTCCGATCTGGTCCGACACGTCGCGGACCGCGTCGGTGATCTCGATCTTTCCCCACAGATAGTCGTCGAGAGTATTGTCCAGCGACTGATCGAACCCGAACAACGTGTGAATCCCCGGGCTCTGGATATCTGCGTCAACAACACCAACGCGAGCCCCCCTGGACGCCAAGTTGGCTGCGATGTTCGCTGTGGTGTTGCTCTTGCCCGTGCCCCCACGGAACGAGTGCACGGCTACAACATTGGTCACCTAGCGAGTATCCCCCGGCCCGCGCAGAAAGGCAGGCGCAACGCGGCCGCCAGCAACGACCAGGTCACGCAACCCGTCTACTTCAGCGTGTAGCTCTTTGACTGCTTAAGGGCCGCGTACTTGGCGGTCTTCTTGGCGTTCAGGGTGATCTTCACCTTGCCCTTGGGGCCGGTGACTACCGTGACCTTGCCCTTCTTGCCCTTTTGCAGTTTGGCCTTCCCGGAGACGCTGACCGTGACTTTCTGGCCGGCGTTGGTCTTGCAGGTCCTCTTGAGGACCACAACGGCCGAGTCCGCCTGCAACTTGTTCGGCAGCTTGGCGCACTTGGCCTTCTGCTTCTTGGGCGTCTTGCAATAGGTCGTCGAGGCCGCCCACTGCTGGTACTGCTCGGGGTAGTCGGTGATGATGCCGGCCGGTCCCTGCTTGGCCATGGCCTCCCAGCCGGCCGGGTCGTCGCCCTTGGTCACGAGGTTGAACCACGCGTACAGCGTGATGTCGGCCTTGCCCATCTCAACGGAGATCTTGGGGTCGTTGGACAGCACAACGTTGATCAGTCCGGCCCAAGCACCGGCGGGGACGTCGCTGGGCGTCACCTTCAACCCGGACTTGATCACGTCGTGGAACCAGATCTGGTTGTACCCCGGGAGCAGGGTCTTGAACTGCTCCAACTCCGGCTTGTTGAACGACGGCACGACCGCGTCCACACCACTGGCTTTGATCTTCTGTGCGTAATCGTCGATCCAGGCCTGCTGGGTGATCGCCGGCTCGGGCTTGTACTCCGGCCACACCTGCACGTTCTTGCCCTTGGACCAGGTCAGGAACTCCTCGAAGAGCGGGATCTTGCCCGCTCCGTTGTCGAGTTCGAGGCTCTGAATGTAGGCGATGTCGACGTCCTGGACATTGCCACTGCCGTTGGTGGTGCGACTGAGGTTCGCGTCGTGCATGAGGATCGGCACGCCGTCCTTGGTCCAGCGCACGTCAGTCTCGAGCACCTTGACGCCAAGGTTGACGGACTTCTCGAAGGCCGGCCAGGAGTTCTCGAGTTCGTACGGGTTCTTGCCAACACCGCCGCCGCCGCGGTGAGCGATGAGCGCCGGGATGTAGCACGAAGAGGCGGTGATCGTCGTGTCCGCGGGGGCTGCGGCCTCGGAGGCGACGGCAGGGGAGGCACCAGCGACAACGAGCGCGGTGCACAGGAAAGCGATGCGCATTGCCGCAAGATACCTCGAACGGGGGTGCGCACACCGGACGGAACATCACGAGATGGTTGCGACTCAGGTTCGATCAGAGTCCCAGGACACCGGGGTTGAGGATTCTGGCCGGGTCGAGCGTGCGTTTCGTCGCCTCGAGGGCCAGCCCGAAAGGGCGCGACTGCTGCTCGACGTACCAGGGAACATGATCGCGGCCAACCGCGTGATGGTGGGTGATGGTGCCGCCGGCCGCAATGATGGCGCTGCTGACGCTGGTCTTGATCTGGTCCCACACGGCGATCTCCTCTCCACCAGGAACAGGGGCGAGGACCGTGAAGTAGGGGGCAGCGCCGTCGGGATACACGTGGGTCAGCCGACAGGTGACCCTGCCGGGTACTCCGCACAGCTGCTCAACGGCGGCCTGGCAGGTGGCGCGCACCTGGTCGATCAACGCATAGAGCCGATCCCAGGTGACCGCAGTTTCGAAGGTCTCGGCCATGATGCCCAGGCTCACCAGCAGGTCGCGCAGGTACGGGGCCTGCATGAACGCACCCCGCCATTCGGCCTCGCTGCCGCCGGATTGCTGGTCGGCGCCGAACCGGTGGCACAAGGCAACGGCAGCGGCCAGTTGCGTCTCGACGGGGGTTTGGCCCTCGAACCCCAGCACCAGAAGGGGTCGCTCGTCCGTTCCGGGTGCTTCTGCCCCATCGATGAGACGACAGTTGGCCGGCGTCATCCCCGACTGCAAGATTGTGCGGATCGCCTCGCACCCCGCCTGGAAGGACGGGAACCGCAGAGTCGCGCTGGATTTGTGCGCCGGGCGTGGCACCACGCGCAGCCAGCTCGAAGTGATCACCCCGAGCGAGCCCTCACTTCCCAGGAGCATCCGATCCGGGCTCGGTCCCGCCCCGGACCCGGGGAGTCTGCGCGACTCCCAGAGGCCTATGGGGGTGATGCCACGGACCGACTCGACCAGGTCGTCGATGTGCGTCGGCCCGCTGGCGTAGTGGCCGGCCGCACGCGTGGCGACCCAACCCCCGACAGTGGAGAACTCGAAGGACTGGGGGAAGAACCGAGTGGTCAGGCCCAGCGGTTTCAGTTGCGCCTCCACCTCCGGACCAGCGGCTCCGGCTTGAACCAGCACGGCTCGACTCACCTCGTCCACCTCAAGCACCCGGTTCATCCTGCTCAGATCGAGGCTGATGACCCCGTTGTACGCATCGAGACCACGCGGCTCGATGCCACCGACCACACTCGTCCCACCTCCGTACGGGATGACCGCGACGTTGTGCTGCTCGGCCCACTCCAGCACCGTGACCACGTCGGTCTCGTCAGTGGCGTACGCGACAAGGTCGGGCGCGGAGCCGAACTGCCCGTTGAACCCGCGGATCACGTCGCGGTAGGCCTTGCCCAGGGCATGGGTGGCACGGGCATGCCGGTCGGTGGTGGCGCAAGGGGCAGACTCCAGGCGCGGCGCTGGCATGGCGGCGGCTTCCAGGGGGACGGCGCACCGGACGTCAAGTGAACCGAACCCGAGATAGTCGATGACTTGCCCAGCCCCCTCGCGCACTTGTTGTTCGGTCAATGCCTGCTCTTGGTTACCCCAACCCCAGTGTTTGCGCACCTGGCCAGTGTGCCCGGAAACGGCGTGGGTGGTGGCGGCTCGGGTCGCCCCGCCCGGCGGGCCTCTCGACGCGGCTCGTTAGAGGTTGTGCTGTTGGTTAGAGAAACAACGCGTGGATTCGCTAACCAGGACCACAACCTCTAACCAGGACGGCCAAGGGACAACCCGGCACCCCGCAGTCCCGGTGGTCCCGGTGGTCCCGGTGGTCCCGGTGGTCCCGGTGGTCCCGATGGTCCCGGCGGTCCCGGTGGTCCCGGTGGTCCCGATGGTCCCGGCCGGCCTCTCGACGCGGTTGGTTAGAGGTTGTGCTGTTGGTTAGAGAAACAACACGTGGATTCGCTAACCAGGACCACAACCTCTAACCAGGACGGCCCTGGGACAACCCGGCAACCCCCGCAACCCCCGGCGACGCCGACTGGCCCAAGCCGGCGCCGAACCGCCGTAGTCTGGCGGCATGAGCTTCATGACCGAGGAACGGGCGGCCCTTGGGCAGACTGTCCGGGACTTCACAGCCGCTCAGATCGCCCCCAACCTCGATGAGTGGGAAGCCAACGGTGAACTCCCTCTCGACCTGCACAAGCAGGCCGCGGCACTCGGCCTGCTCGGGATCGGCTACCCGGAGGCGGTCGGCGGCTCCGGAGGCGACCTCGGCGATGTCATCGTGGTCACCGAGTCGGTTCTGGCCGCGGGTGGATCGGGCGGGGTGATCGCCGGACTGTTCACGCACGGGATCGCCATTCCGCACATCATCGACTCGGGCAACGAAGACCTCATCGATCAGTGGGTCCGGCCTGTGCTGGCCGGGGACAAGATCGCCTGCCTCGGGGTCACGGAGCCGGGTGGCGGTTCCGATGTGGCGAATCTGCGGACCCGGGCCGATGAATCCGGTGACTCCTGGGTGCTCAACGGCTCCAAGACCTTCATCACTTCTGGAGCCCGCGCCGACGTTGCGGTCGTCGCCGCGCGGTTGCGGGGGGCGCCGGGCGCAGCCGGGATCGGTCTGTTCGCGGTCCCCACAGATCAGCGCGGATACCAGGTCACAACCCGCCTGGAGAAGATGGGCTGGCACTGCTCGGACACCGCCGAACTCGGCCTCGTGGACGCCCGGGCGGAACTGATCACAGCCGACGGATTCGCGTCACTTGCCCGTCATTTCGCCACTGAACGACTGTCGTTGGGGGTCAGCGGATACGCCACAGCCGCCCGATGTGTAGACCTGACCCGTGAGTGGATCGGGGCGCGGGAGACCTTCGGCCGGCCACTGAGCACCCGACAGGTCGTGCGGCACACCTTCGTCGAGATGAACCGCCGCACCGACGTGGCCAGGTCGTACGTCCACGCGCTGGCCGACGGTGGCGAGGTCACGGTGCTCGACGCCATCTACGCCAAGCAGACCGGGGTCAACTGCGCGGCCTTCGTCACCGATCGCGCGGTGCAACTCTTCGGGGGCATGGGGTATGCACGCGGTGAAGTCGAACGGCATTACCGTGACGCCCGGATCCTGGGGATCGGCGGCGGCGCGGACGAGGTGATGGCCGACCTGGCAGCGCGCCTGTTAGGCATCTGACCGGCGCCAAAGGGCCCGCATGTTGGTCATGGGACCTGCAAGGCAGCGACTACATCACCGTTGACGGCCCCAGGCCGTGCCCGGTTCCTACCTGACCCCGCTGGTGCCCTGATCAGCCCGTGCGGTTGACCACGTAGTCGCAGACCGATGCCAAGGCATCCCGCGGCGAACCGGCGGGCAGACCCACCAGGCAATCGCGGGCCTCGTCAGCCCACTGCCGGGCCACTGTGCGTGCCTGGTCGACAGCCGGATGCGGGCGTAGCAGGGCCAACGCCTCAGTGACCTCCGCGTCGGAAAGGGGCCGGGACAGAAGGTCCACGAGTCGGTCATCGCGGCCGGGGTCGCGCATCACCATCAACCCGGCCAGCGTGGGCACACCCTCCTTGAGGTCGGTGCCCGGGGTCTTGCCCGAAGCTGCAGACTCGCTGACCAGGTCGACCAGGTCGTCGGCCAACTGGAAGGCCACACCGATCCGCTCGCCGTAACGGGTCAGCACATCCACGGTCGAGTCGTCACATCCGGCGAACATCGCTCCGAACTGCGCCGACGTCGCGATCAGAGAACCGGTCTTGTCAGCCAGCACCTGCAAGTGGTGCGACACAGCATCCTCACCGTCCACTGGGCCGACGGTCTCCTTGATCTGTCCGGTCACAAGGCGCTCGAACGTACGGGCCTGGATACGGACCGCGTCCGGCCCGAGGTCGGCGAGGATGTCCGAAGCCCGGGAGAACAGAAAGTCCCCGGTGAGGATGGCCACTGAGTTGTCCCAGCGGTTGTTCGCACTGGGCCTGCCTCGGCGCATCGGCGCCTCGTCCATGACGTCGTCGTGGTAGAGGGTGGCAAGGTGTGTCAGTTCCACGACAGTAGCCGCGTCGTACACGTCCTCATGGTCTGGGTCACCGAAGGCCGCGCACAGCAGTGTCATGAGCGGACGGAAGCGCTTGCCGCCGGCTTCGACAAGATGCGCGGAGGTTTCGGTCACGAACGGGTAGTCGCTCTTGACCGCCTCGTTCAGGCGCGCCTCGACACGCTGGAGGCGCGCCTGCAAGCCGTCACGCAGACTCGGGTCGGAGAGGAAGGCCAGATTCGGCATCCGTTCCCTCCTTACCTGATGAACGTGGAAGCCTTGTAGGCCAAGTCCAACACGGATTGCGGCAATACGCCCAGAATCACGGTAACCGCAACGGTCACACCGATCGCCACCGCGGTAAGACTGCTGGGCACAACCACTGCGGGCGCATCCTCACCACGTTCGGTGAAGAACATCAGAACGATCACCCGAACGTAGAAGAACGCGGCAATGGCCGACGCGAACACCCCGACGATGACCACCGGCGTGGCACCGCCCGCGATCCCGGCCTGGAACACCGCGAACTTGCTGGTGAAACCCGAGGTCAATGGGATGCCTGCGAACGCCAGCAGCAGAATCGCCATGGCACCGGCCACCAGCGGGGATGTCTTGGCCAGCCCCGCCCATTGCGACAGCTTGGTGGCTTCTCCGGCCGGGTCGCGCACAAGCGTGACGATCGCGAAAGCGCCCAGTGTGCTGAAGCCGTAGGCCAGCAGGTAGAACATCGTCCCCGACAGGCCCGCCTGGTTGGTGGCCAGCACGCCGATCAACATGAACCCGGCGTTGGCGATGGCCGAGTAGGCGAGCATCCGCTTGATGTCGGTCTGCGTCAGCGCCACGATCGCGCCGACCAGCATGGTGGCGATCGCCACGGCCCACATCAGGGGCCGCCAGTCCCAGCGCAACCCGCCGAGCGCCACGTAGGACAGGCGGAGCAGGGCGCCCACTGCGGCGATCTTGACCCCCGATGCCATGAAAGCGGTCGCCGGCGTCGGCGCCCCTTGGTACACGTCCGGGGTCCACTGGTGGAACGGGACAGCCCCGACCTTGAACAGCAGTGCCACGAAGAGCAGACCGGTTGCAGCGATCAGCAAACCGTTGTTGCCGGGGTCCGCGGCCATGCTGTCCACGATCCCGGGGAAGGTGATGCTCCCGCTGAAGCCGTAGAGCATGGCCGCGCCGAACACGAAGAAACCTGATGAGTACGCGCCCAGCAGGAAGTACTTCATCGCGGCTTCCTGGCTCAGCAGGCGCCGGCGGCGCGCCATCCCTGCCATCAGGTACAGCGGCAAGGACATGACCTCGAGAGCCACGAACATCGTCAGCAGATCGTTCGCCGAGCAGAACATCATCATGCCGCCGACGCTGAACAGGAACAGCGGCCAGATCTCGGTCTGCAGCCAGCCCTGCTGCGTGAAGGCCTTCTCATCGTTGCTGCCCGGCAGGGCGGAGGCCTGCGGTGCGAAAGCGTCCCCGGCAGGGTCCACCTGACGCTCGGCCATCAGCAGCGCCGACACCATGGCCACCAGCAGGATGGAACCCTGCAGGAACAGCGCCGGACCATCCACCGCGATCGTGCCTTCAGCAGCCAGGTCGTTCGTACCTGCCAGCCGGACCACCGCCACAAAGGCCGCCAGCAGAACCACGGCGACCAGGCCCAACTGGATCGACCTGCGGCTCGTGCGGGGCACAAAGGCCTCCACGAGCACGCCCAGGACCCCACCGCCGAGCACGATCAGCAGCGGGGCGACCAGCCCGTATCTGATCTCGGGAGACGCAAAGGTCTCAACAACGCCGTTCACTGGCCCTCCCCTTCCGCACGGCACCCATCAGCGAGGTCGCAGCCGGAGCCCACCCCCACTGACGGGTCCATCACGCCGACGGCAGCCAGCGTCTGGGTCACCGCCGGGTTGATCACGTTCAGTGCCGGGGCGGGGAACACGCCCAGGGCCAGGATCAGCACGACCAGCGGCGAGACCGCCACGATCTCGCGACCGGTGAGGTCCTTGACGTCCTCGCAGCCCTCCTTGACCGGCCCCGTCATGGTGCGCTGGTAGAGCCACAGGATGTACAGCGCCGCCAGGATGATGCCGGTGGTGGCGATCACGGCTGCGATCGGATAGCGCACGAACGTCCCCACGAGCACTAAGAACTCGGACACAAAGCTGCTCATGCCGGGCAGCGCCAGCGAACTCAAGCCCGCGATCAGGAAGAAGCCGGCGAGCAAGGGGGCGACCTTGGAGATGCCTCCGTAGTCCTCGACCAGTTTGGACCCGCGACGGCTCATCAAGAAGCCGGCCACCAGGAACAGCGCGGCCGTGGAGAAACCGTGGTTGATCATGTACAGCGTGGAACCGCTCTGGCCCTGGCTGGTCATGGCGAAGATGCCCAAAGTGATGAAGCCGAAGTGGCTGATCGACGTGTACGCGATGAGCCGCTTGATATCGGTCTGGCCGATCGCCAGCAGCGCGCCGTAGATGATCCCGACGACACTGATCACGATGATGATCGGGGTGTAGAACTGCGACGCCTCGGGGAAGATCGGCAGGCAGTAACGCAGCATGCCGAACGTGCCGACCTTGTCCAGGACCCCGACGAGAAGCACCGCGCTTCCCGGCTGGGCCTCCGTGGCCGCGTCCGGCAACCAGGTGTGGAACGGCCACAGTGGCGCCTTCACGGCAAATGCGAAGAAGAAGCCGAGGAACAGCATGCGCTGGGTCGTGGAGTCCATGTTGAGCTGCGTCAGAGTCAGGAAGTCGAACGTTCCCGCGCCGATCTCACGCTGAGCCACCACGTACAGCCCGATGAGGCTGGCCAGCATGAACAGGCCACCGAACAGGCTCACGATCAGGAACTTCACTGCGGCGTAGGACCGGCGTGCGCCGCCGTACCGGCCGATCATGAAGTACATCGGGACGAGCATGACCTCGAAGAACACGTAGAACAGGAACACGTCGATCGAGGCGAAGACCCCGATCATGCAGGCCTCGAGGAGCAACATGAGGGCGAAGTAGCCCTTGGTCGTCGCATCGCTGTGGTCGGCCTCGTTCCAGCCGGCCAGGATGACCACCGGCACAAGCACCGCGGCCATGGCGATCAGGACCAGCGCGATCCCGTCGACCCCGAGTGCGAAGGACACCCCGAAGGTTCGGATCCAGGGGGTGGAGGTCACGAACTGGAACGGTTCGGTGCTCTCGGCGTCGAACTGCAACGCCATTGCGATAACGAGCACCAAGGTGGCGATGCTGAAGGCGAGGGCGAGCTGCTTGGCGAGGTCGATCTTCTCTTTGGGCAGCAGTGCGACGACAACAGCACCGATCACAGGCAGCAGGAGCAGGGTCAACAACCAGTTCATCAGAGCCTCACCACCAGCATGATGGCGAAGAGCGCGAACGCTCCGGCCAGCATGGACATCGCGTAGGAACGCGAGAAGCCGGTCTGCCACTTGCGCAATCGGCCCGAGAGTCCCGCGGTCGCAGAGCCGATGGCCAGCAGCGACCCGTCGATACTGCGGTTGTCGAACCAGACCAGCGCCCGGGTGAGGTACTGCCCAGGCCGCATGAAGACCGCCTCATTGAAGGCATCTCCGTAGAGGTCCTTGCGCGCCGCCACCGTGAGCGGAGACACCGATGTGGGCGCTGTGACAGGCACGTCGCGCCGGTACTGCTGGTAGGCCAGCAGCGCACCCACGATCACCAGCAGCAAGGTGATGCCACTGATGAGCGGTATGGGTATCGGAGGTTCGGGATGTTCGAAGCCGGTTACGGGCTCCAACCACTTCTCGATCATGCCGTTCCACGCGAGCACGAAGCCGCTGACCGCGGACAACAGGCCCAGGATGATCAGCGGGATCGTCATGACCGAGCTGGACTCGTGCGGGTGCACGTCCTCGGTCCAGCGGGCCTTGCCCAGGAACGTCATCGTGAAGAGTCGGGTCATATAGAACGCAGTGATCCCGGCGCCGATCATCGCGGCCAGACCGGGAATCCATCCCTGTGCCAGGGCAGCTTCGATGATCTTGTCCTTCGAGTAGAAGCCGGAGAAGGGTGGCACACCCATGATCGCCAGCCAGCCAGCGGCGAACGTCACGAAGGTGATCACCATGACCGTGCGGATGGCACCGAAGCGGCGCATGTCCTCCTGATTGTTGAAGGAGTGCATGACTGAGCCCGCGCCGAGGAACATGTTCGCCTTGAAGAAGCCGTGGTTGACCAGGTGGAAGATCGCGAAGACGTACCCGATCGGTCCCAGGCCTGCCGCCAGGATCATGTAGCCGATCTGCGACATCGTGGATCCCGCGAGGACCTTCTTGATCTCGTCCTTGGCGGTACCGATGATGGCACCGAAGATCAAGGTCACGGCGCCCACGATGACCACCAGCAGTTGCGCTGTCGGGGCCGCGTCGAAGATCGCGTTGGACCGCACGATCAGGTACACGCCGGCGGTGACCATCGTGGCTGCGTGGATCAGCGCCGAGACCGGGGTCGGGCCCTCCATGGCGTCGAGCAGCCAGGACTGCAGCGGGACCTGCGCGGACTTCCCACAGGCTGCGATCAGCAGCAGGATGCCGATCCAGGTCAGCGAACTCTGGTCGGTCTCGCCGACCTGCGCGAACACGTCCGGGAACGTGACCGAACCGAACGTCACGAAGATGAGCATGATCCCGACGGACAGACCGAAGTCACCCACCCGGTTGACCACGAATGCCTTCTTGGCGGCCGCAGCAGCGGTCGGCTTGTACTGCCAGAAGCCGATCAACAGGTACGAGGCCAGACCGACCCCCTCCCAGCCGACATAGAGCAGCAGGTAGTTGTCCGCCAGCACGAGCAGCAACATCGCTGCGACGAAGAGGTTCAGGTAGGCGAAGAAGAGACGCCGCTTCGGGTCGTCCTTCATGTACCCGATCGAGTAGATGTGGATCAGCGATCCGACTCCGGTGATCAGCAGCACGAACGTCATCGACAACTGATCCATCTGCAGGCCCACGTTGGCCCGGAAGTCCCCGACGATGACCCAGTCCCAGAGGTGCTGGATGACCCCGCGCTCCTCCGAGGGCCGGGCCAGCATGGCCATCCACATCATCGCGGCGAGCACGAACGACCCGATCGGCAGAAGTGTGGCCAGGTAGTGGCCCCAGGCGTTGGTCCGATTGCCCATGACGAGCAGGAAGAACGCTCCGAACAGGGGCAGCGCGATCAGCAGCCACAGGTAGGTGAAGATCCCCTCAGGTGGGGCATAGGTGATGCTCGGCGCTGCGGCCGACAGCAGTGAGGTTCCCATCAGAACCTCAGCAGACTTGGCTCGTCGACCGACGCGGAACGACGCGTGCGGAAGATGGCGACGATGATCGCCAGGCCGACGACGACCTCCGCGGCCGCAACAACCATCGTGAAGAAGGCGAACACTTGACCCTCGAGATTTCCGTGCATCCGGGCGAAGGCCACGAACGCGAGATTGGAGGCGTTGAGCATCAACTCAACGCACATGAAGACCACGATGGCGTTGCGGCGGAACAGCATGCCGAATGCACCGAGGCTGAACAACACCGCCGAAAGGACGATGTAGTGGTCGGTCGTCACCTTTCCTCCCCAGAGGTGTCATCGGTGGTCGGACCGGTTTCTAGATCATCGACGACGACGCTGTGCCCCGCCACAACCTCGTCCATCTCCTCGATGTCGATCTGGTCGACCTGCGGATTGCGAAGAGCCATCGGCCGCGGCACCGAGACATCGGCGGGCGTGCCATCGGGCAGCAGCGCAGGAGTGTCCACTGCGTTGTGCCGGGCGTAGGTGCCCGGGGGCGGAAGCGGGCTGGGGTGGTCCCCGGCGAACCTCGCCTCGGACAAGTCGCGCTGGGTCGGCTTGGGCTTGTAGTGCTCCTGATGGGTCAGGATCATCGCACCAAGGGCCGCGGTGATCAGAAGCGCCGAGGTCACCTCGAACGCGAACACGTAGCGGGTGAAGATCTGTTCGGCGATCCCTTGCACGTTGCCGCCGTTGACCGAATTCGCCTCGTCCAGCGACCCGACCGGGAAGTCCGAGGTGCCTTGTCCGAGCAGCCCGAGCAGCAGGACTGCGAAGCCGAATCCGAACAGGATCGCTGCCGGCCGCTGACCTTTGACGGTCTCCACCAGCGAGTCGGAGGAGTCGACGCCCACGACCATGAGGACGAACAGGAACAGCATCATGATCGCCCCGGTGTACACAATGACCTGCACCATGCCCAGGAAGGGCGCCGAGAGGCTCACGTACAGGATCGCGAGGTTGATCATCGTCATGGCCAGGAACAGCGCGCTGTGCACAGCCTTGCGGGAGAACAGCATGCCCAAGGCGCCGAGCACCGCCAGCGCCCCGCAGATCCAGAACACCGCAGCCTCCCCGGTGTTCTGTGCGGCGAGTGTGGAAGTCACAGAGCGCTCCCCTCGACCGCATCCTTCAACGGCTCGCCGGCCCCGGTGACCCTGCGCTCGTAGTAGTCCTTCTCGGTCGCGCCCTCGACCATCTCGTGGGGCGGGTCGACCATACCGGGCAACAACGGCGCCAGCAGGTCCTGCTTCTCGTAGATCAGCTTGTCACGGCGGTTGTCGGCCAGTTCGAACTCGTGGATCATCGTCAATGCACGTGTGGGACAGGCCTCGATGCACAATCCGCAGCCGATGCAGCGCAGGTAGTTGATCTGGTAGACGCGCCCGTAGCGCTCCCCCGGCGAGAACCTCCCACCGTCGGTGTTGTCGGCGCCCTGCACGAAGATCGCGTCCGCGGGGCACGCCCAGGCGCACAGCTCACATCCGACGCACTTCTCCAGGCCGTCGGGATGCCGGTTGAGCTGGTGACGGCCGTGGTAGCGGGCCTTCGGGGGGAACTCGTCCTTCTCCTCCGGGTACTGCTCGGTCACGACCTTCCTGAACATTGTCGTGAACGTTGTGGAGAAGCCTTTCACCACTGGCGGGACCTCAGGCATTGCGTGCCTCCTGTTCAAGCGCCGGAGCGACGCTGGGCTCAAGGCGTTCCTGCCCGGGCATGGGCGGCACCGGATGCCCGCCTGCGAACGGATCGATGGGGGCGATGAAGGACGCCTCAGCGGCCTCCTGGGCCTCGGCGCGCCGATCGCGTCGGATCTGCGCGGAGTACGAGGCGATGATCAGCAGTAGGACTGCGAAACCGACTGCCACAAGGACCGCCAGCAACTGCGATCCGTCCGGGCCGATGGTGTATCTGGCCACCGAGACCACGATGATCCAGGCCAGGGAAATGGGGATGAGGACCTTCCACCCGAAGCGCATGAACTGGTCGTAGCGCAACCGCGGCAGGGTCCCGCGCAGCCAGATGAACACGAATATGAACGCGCAGACCTTCATCAGGAACCAGAGCATGGGCCACCAGCCCTGGTTCGCGCCCTCCCAGATCGACAGCGGCCACGGCGCTCGCCAACCGCCCAGGAACAACGTGGTGGCCAGCGCCGAGACGGTCACCATGTTGATGTACTCGGCAAGGAAGAACATCGCGAACTTCAGCGAGGAGTACTCGGTGTGGAACCCGCCCACAAGTTCACCCTCGGCCTCGGGCAGGTCGAAGGGCGCCCGGTTCGTCTCGCCCACCATCGCGGTGGTGTAGATCATGAAGGACGGCAGCAGCAGAAGCACGTACCACAAGTTGGTCTGGGCGTTGACGATCTCAGAGGTCGCCATGCTGCCCGCGAAGAGGAACACGGCAACGAAAGAGAGACCCATCGCGATCTCGTACGAGATCATCTGGGCGGTGCTTCGCAGCCCTCCCAGCAGCGGGTAGGTCGAGCCCGATGACCAGCCGGCCAGAACGATCCCGTAGATGCCGATGGAGGCGATGGCAAGCACGTAGAGGACGCTGACTGAGAAGTCCGTCAGCTGCAGCATGGTGGTCTGCCCGAAGATCGACACCTCAGGGCCGAACGGGATGACCGCGAAGGCCAAGAAGGCGGGGACGGCCGACAGGATCGGGGCCAGGATGTACACACCCAGCTCGACCTTGCGCGGGATGATCTCTTCCTTCAGAGCGAGTTTGAACCCGTCCATCAGCGACTGCAGCAAGCCGAACGGGCCAACGCGGTTCGGGCCGATGCGGCTCTGCATCCGGGCGACCACCCGGCGCTCGGCCCAGATGGTGAGAAGCACGATCACCACCAGCAGGATGAACAGCCCGAGCACCTTCAGGCAGATCAACCAGAACGGGTCACTGCCGAAACCGGCCACGTTCATGACGCCCTCCCGACACTCACCCGCACGGTATCGCCCGCGGTCACACCCAGATCAGCCAGCACGTTCACACCCGAGTTGGCCGGAGCCCATACGATGCCCGACGGCATGTCCGTGACGAGTGCGGGCAGGGTCATGGAACCGGCGTCGGTGCTGATGCTGATGGGATCACCGTCCGCAACGCCGAGATCGCTGGCGTTGGTCGGGCTCAGCCGGATGACCGCCGGCCGGGCGGTGGCGGCCATGTACGGTTCGCCACTCTGCATTGAGCCGTCGTCGATGAGCTGTCGCCAACTGGCCAGGACCGCTTCTCCTGTGGCCAGAGGGGTCTTCGGCTCAGCGGACACGGTCGGTGCGGGTGCCTCTGGCACCGGCAACGCCTCGACCTCAGTTCGCAGCGCCTGCGGATCACTTACCCCGAAGTCGAGCAGCATCTCGTCGGCGATCGCTGCCAGCACTGCGGCATCGGTCATGATCAGTGACTCGCGGAAGACCTGCGGGAAGACCCTGCGCCGACCCTCCCAGTTCACGTATGACCCAGCCTTCTCGGTGACCGCTGCAACCGGCAGGACGATGTCCGCGGCTCGGGTGGCGGCGTTGTGGTGGGTGGCCAGTGCGATCACACACGGGACCTTCTCGAATCCGGCCACAAGAGCCTGCCCGTCCGGGACATCCGCGGGGTCGAAACCAGCCACGACCAGCGCCCGGTAGGCCGGCTCGGGCTCTTCGATCGGCTCGTCGGTATCCACGAGTTCGGTGGTCGGCTCGGGCTCTTCGGTCAGGGCTGCGATAACTCCGGTGAAGCCCACCCCCCCGGACTCGGGCAGCAGACCCGCATCCAGAGCGCCACGCTCGCCAGCCCGGCGAGGGACCCAGGCGATGGCGGCGCCGGTCTGCTCGCCGGTGGCAGCGACCCACGACAGCAGACCCGGTGTGGCAGCGGCTCGCTCGCCCACCATGATCACGGCACCGGGCTCACGCAGGGCACCCATGACGGTCTCGGAGCCGGTGAGGGCAGCGATCTCCTGCCCGGGGCCCGCCGCCAGCACCGTGGCACCCAGTTTGGTCAGTCCGGGGCTGGCCCAGGGCGCCACCGCGTAGACCTTGGTGCTCAGCTTGTTCGCCGCCTTGCGCAGGCGCAGGAACACGATGGGGGACTCGTCCTCGGGCTCCAGCCCGATCAGCACCACGGATGTGGCGACGTCCAGATCCGCGTAGGTCGGACCCTGGCGGCGGGCGACCAGCGCACGTAGGAACTGCGCCTCTTCGTCACTGTGCGGGCGGGCCCGGAAATCCACATCGTCGGTCTGAAGAACACCCCTGGCGAACTTGGCGTACGCGTAGGCGTCCTCCGCCGTGAGCCGGCCGCCGGTCAGTACTGCCGCGCTGCCCACAGCCTCTGCCAGTCCGTCAGCAGCCATTCCGAGCGCTTCTGGCCACGAGGCCACACGCAGTTCGCCGTCCTCGTCGCGGACCAACGGGTGGGTGATCCTGTCCGTGGTCAGGTACGGGAAGCCGAACCGGCCCTTGTCGCAGTTCCATTCCTCGTTGACGGCGGGGTCATCGCCTGCCAGGCGGCGCTGGACCTCACCTCGGCGCACGTCGGTGCGCAACGAGCAGCCGCTTGCGCAGTGCTCACAGATCGTGGGAACAGACACCAGGTCGAACGGCCGGGCCCGGAAGCGGTAACGGGAATTGGTCAGGGCGCCGACCGGGCAGATCTGCACGGTGTTACCGGAGAAGTAGGAGTCGAACGGCGTGTCCTCGCTGATACCCACCTGCTGGCTCGCGCCGCGCTCGAGCAGTTCGATGAACGCGTCACCGGCGATCTCGTCGGCGAACCGGGTGCACCTGGCACACGAGACGCAGCGTTCGCGGTCCAGCAGGATCTGAGCGCTGATGTTGATGGGCTTCGGGAAGGTCCGCTTGGCGCCCACGAACCGGGTTTCGGAACGCCCGGCGGACATGGCCTGGTTCTGCAGGGGGCACTCCCCACCCTTGTCGCAGATCGGGCAGTCGAGCGGGTGGTTGAGCAGCAGGAACTCCATCACGCCGCGCTGGGCGTCGTCGGCGACCTGCGACGTGCGCTGAGTCCGCACGACCATCTTGTCGCCGACCGGTATGGCGCAGGCAGGCTGCGGCTTGGGCTGGCCCTCGATCTCGACCAGGCACATCCGGCAGGCGGCCACGGGCTCGAGCAGAGGGTGGTCGCAGAACCGCGGGACCTCGATGCCGAGTTGTTCGGCCGCCCGGATGATCAGCGTGCCCTTCTCGGCGGTCATGTTGACCCCGTCGATGCTGAACGCGACGTGCCCTTCAGGCACTGTCATCTCGTCGCCGCCGGGCTGTGTGACGGTCATGCGGTCACCTCACTGAAGACCGTGCTGGCTGCTGGGTCGAACGCGACACTGCTGGCGGTACTGGTTCCCGCCTCGAACTCCTCGGCGAAGTACTTCATGGCCGCCGGGAACGGGGTGGCCGCTGCGTCGCCGAGCGCGCAGAACGAACGCCCGAGGATCTGGCCGCAGACGTCGTCGAGGATCTGCAACTGCTGACGCTCGCCGCGGCCGGAGTCGAACCGGTGCAGAAGATCGTGGATGAACCAGTTGCCTTCCCGGCACGGCGTGCACTTGCCACACGACTCGTGCTTGTAGAAGTCGAGCCAACCGGTGACAGCACGTACCACCGAGGTGGTCTCGTCGAAGACCATGGGCGTGCCGGTGCCGAGCATGGACCCGGCTTCAGCGATCGCCTCGTAGGTCATCGGGGTGTCCAGGTGGGCCGGTGTGAGCATCGGGACCGACGACCCCCCAGGCAACCAGAACTTCAGTTCATGGCCCTCCCGCACACCGCCGGCGTAGTCCAGCAGCTCGGCCATCGGCGTTCCCAGAGGTGCCTCGTAGATGCCGGGCCGGGCGACGTGACCGGAGATCGCGAACACCTTGAAGCCCGGTGACTTCTCCGTGCCGAAGGACCGGAACCAGTCCACACCGTTGTTGACGATGTACGGGACGTTCGCGATGGTCTCGACATTGTTGACCACTGTCGGACATGCGTAGAGCCCGGCAACGGCCGGGAACGGGGGTTTGAGTCGCGGCTGCCCGCGCCGGCCCTCCAGGGAGTCCAGCAGCGCAGTCTCCTCGCCACAGATGTAGGCTCCGGCTCCGGCGTGCACGACGAGGTTGAGGTTGAAGCCGCTGCCCGCGATGTTGTCGCCGAGGTAGCCGGCCTCACGGGCTTCGCGCACCGCGGCGAAAACCCGTCGGATGACGTGCGGAACCTCACCGCGGATGTAGATGAAGGCGTGGTCGGCCCGGATCGCGTACGAGGTGATGATGATCCCCTCGATGAGCGCGTGCGGGTTGGCCAGCATGATCGGGATGTCCTTGCAGGCTCCCGGCTCGGACTCGTCGGCGTTGACCACCAGGTAGTGCGGCTTGCCGTCGTTCTGCGGCACGAAGCTCCACTTGAGGCCGGTCGGGAAGCCCGCGCCACCGCGCCCGCGCAGTCCAGAGTCCTTGACAGTCGCGATGACCGCGTCCGGGTCCATCTGCAGCGCCTTGCCCAGCGCCTGGTAACCGCCGTTGCGGCGGTACCCGTCGAGCGTGAAGGAATCAGGCTCGTCCCAGTGGGCTGTGATGACCGGTGTCAATGCCATCAGATGACCTCCGCATCCGGGGCTTTCATGCCGTGTTCCTTGGCGTAGCGCAGACCGGCCAGCATGAGGTCGTCAGTGGCCGGGACCGCGCCCAAGCCGTCGTCGTCGATGCCCGACAGGGTGCGTTCGGTGGCTTTGAAGTCGCGGATGACCGGCCCGCGGGTGGAGGTGACCTCGCGGCCGGCTCGCAGGTCCTCCACCAGTTGCCTGGCGGTGGTCGGGGTCATGTTGTCCATGAACTCCCAGTTGGCGGTCATCACCGGTGCGTGCGTGCATGCCGCCTGGCATTCGATACGTTCCAGCGAGATCTTGCCGTCCTGCGTTACCTCGTCGTTGCCGACCCCCAACTCGCCGGTGAGCGCGTCCCAGATCGCATCTCCGCCGAGAATTCCGCAGCCCGGGTTCACACACACCCCCACGTGGTACTCCCCGACCGGCTCGTCCTTGAACATCGTGTAGAAACTCGCCACGGCCTTGACCTCGGCAGTGGTCAGGCCCAGCACCTCGGCACACATGATGATGCCGTCGCCGGTCACGTAGCCGTCCTCGGACTGCACCAGGTGCAGCATCGGCAGCACCGCGCTGCGCGCATGCGGGTAGCGGGAGGCCAACTCGACCATCTCCGCGCGGGTCTTCTCGGTCAGTGCCATCAGCGATCCACTCCACCCATCACAGGGTCGATGCTTGCCACGGCCGCCACCACGTCGGCGACCTGGCCGCCCTCACTCATCGCCGGGACGGCCTGCAGGTTGTTGAAGGACGGGTCACGGAAGTGAACCCGGTAGGGGCGCGTGCCACCGTCGGAGACGACGTGCACACCCAGCTCGCCACGTGGCGCCTCGATCGAGACGTAGGCCTGCCCGGCGGGCACCCGGAACCCCTCGGTCACCAGTTTGAAGTGGTGGATGAGCGCCTCCATGGACTGACCCATGATGTGGCGGATGTGTTCCAGGGAGTTGCCCATCCCGTCGGAGCCGATCGCCAACTGTGCCGGCCAGGCGATCTTCTTGTCCTCGACCATGACGGGGCCTGGGCGCAGCTTGTCCAGGCACTGCTCGACGATGTTCAGGCTCTGCTGCATCTCGTCGAGGCGGATCAGGAAACGACCGTAGGCGTCACAGGAGGTCCGCGTGACCACCTCGAACTCGTAGTCCTCGTAGTTGCAGTACGGCGCCATCTTGCGCAGATCCCACGGGTAACCGGTGGATCGCAGGACCGGACCGGTCATGCCTAGCGCGATGCAGCCGGTGAGGTCGAGATAGCCCACGCCTTCGGTGCGTGAGACCCAGATCGAGTTGTCAACCAGCAGATTGGCCGTGTCCGGCAGCCGCTTGCGCAAGTACTTCACCAGGTCGACGACCTGCTGCTCGGCGCCCTCCGGCAGATCCTGAGCCAGGCCGCCGGGACGGATGAACGCGTGGTTCATCCGCAGTCCGGTGATCGTCTCCAGAACGTCGAGGATGTACTCGCGCTCCCGGAAGCCGAACGTCATCGCAGTGAGTGCACCCAATTCCATACCGCCGGTGGCCAGGCACACCAGGTGCGAGGAGATCCGGTTGAGCTCCATGAGCATCACCCGGATGACGGTCGCGCGATCGGGGATCTGATCGGTGATTCCGAGCAGCTTCTCCACCCCGAGGCAGTAGGCAGTCTCGTTGAAGATGGGTGCCAGGTAGTCCATGCGGGTCACGTACGTGACCCCCTGGGTCCAGGTTCGGAACTCCATGTTCTTCTCGATGCCGGTGTGCAGGTAGCCGATCCCGGAACGGGCCTGTGTCACGTGTTCGCCGTCGAGTTCCAGGATCAGCCGCAGCACGCCATGGGTGGAGGGGTGCTGCGGTCCCATGTTCACCACGACCCGTTGGGCGATGCCCTCGTCGCCCTCGACCTCGGCCCAGTCCCCACCGCTGACGTTGAAGACCTTGCCCTCGGTGGTGTCGTAGGCGCCAGCCTCGTCGGCCGTCTCGTAGATGACCTCTTCGCTCACTTGTACTCCCGGCGGTCGTCAGGTGGTGGGATCGTCGCGCCCTTGTACTCCACGGGAATGCCGCCCAGCGGATAGTCCTTGCGCTGGGGGTGGCCCACCCAGTCATCGGGCATCTCGATGCGCGTCAGGCCTGGGTGCCCATCGAAGACCACGCCGAAGAAGTCGAACGTCTCCCGCTCATGCCAGTTGTTGCCCGGGTAGATCCCCACGATCGACGGGATGTGTGGGTCCTCGTCCGGACAGGTCACCTCGACCGAGAGCCGGCGGTTGTGCGTCATGGAGAGCATCGGGTAATGCACGTGCAGTTCAGCGCCGGCGTCCTGCGGCCAGTGCACACCATTGGCGCCCAAGCACATCTCGAAGCGCAGATCCGGGTGGTCGCGCAGGACCTGCATGAAGCTCAACAGGTGCTCGCGGGAGACCTCAAGTCGCAGCTGGTCGTGCTCGATGATGACCTTCGACACCGCCGGGCCGAAATCGGTGCCCAGCGTGTCCTGGAGAGTGTCTACGGCCGCGTCGAACCAGCTGCCGTAGGGCCGGGTTGCCGCCGGCGCCGCGTGGGTCGTGCGACTCAGGCCGCCGTAGCCGCTGACGTCCGGTGTGCCGCTGACCCCGAACGCACCTTGACCGGTGGACAGGACCTCGAGGGTCTCGGTGCCAGCCGGGACGATCTGGTCCCCACCGGGGTTGTCGGAGTTCTCACTCACCGCATGAGGCCCTTCATCTGTTCAGTGGGAACGGCGGCCATCGCTTGGGATTCCAGTTCCAGGACTTCACGCTCGCGGTTGGCGCCGAGCTTGGTGTGCTGGATCTGGTCGTGGATCTTCAGGATCGCGTCGATGAGCATCTCGGGGCGAGGCGGACAGCCCGGCAGGTACATGTCGACGGGAACCACGTGGTCCACACCCTGGACGATCGCGTAGTTGTTGAACATTCCACCGCTGGAGGAGCAGACACCCATGGCCAGCACCCACTTGGGGTTGGGCATCTGGTCGTAGATCTGGCGCAGTACCGGCGCCATCTTCTGGCTCACCCGCCCGGCCACGATCATGAGGTCGGCCTGGCGCGGCGAGGCACGGAACACCTCCATGCCGAAGCGGGCGAGGTCGTAACGCGGAGCGCCTGTGGCCATCATTTCGATGGCGCAGCAGGCCAGACCGAAGGTGGCCGGCCACAGAGAACCCTTGCGCGCGTACCCGGCGACGGCCTCGACGGTCGTCAGCAGGACGCCGCTCGGCAGTTTCTCCTCGATGCCCATCAGTCCCACTCCAAACCGTGGCGGCGCCACACATATGCGTAGACCACCAGCAGGGTCGCGATGAACAACAACATCTCGATCAACCCGAACGCCGCCAACTGGTCGAATGCGACGGCCCACGGATAGAGGAAGACGATCTCGATGTCGAAGATGATGAACAACATCGCCGTCAGGTAGTACTTCACCGGGAACTTGCCGCGGCCGATGGGCTGCGGCGTGGGCTCGATGCCGCACTCGTAGGCGTCCATCTTTGCGCGGTTGTAGCGCTTAGGACCGGTGAGGCTGGCAACACCGACGCTGAAGGCCGCGAATGCAAAAGCCAGAAGTCCCAGGATCAGGATGGGAAGGTACACATTGCCCATCGCTATCGTCTCCTTCCGATCGGGACAATCCTAGGGGCAGGCCCAGACCGGGTGTCCATCGAGTGGGGCGCTGTCCGGTTCGTCGCGTTGATCCCACCGTTTGCCGGGGCGAGGTGGCGGGCGGTCGTCGATCTGACGGGCCCTGCCACGACTACGACCACGTCACCGTGGTGATCCATCAACACTCCTTGTGAACGGGTTCACGAGCATCCCAGTTGAGTCTAAGTCGTGCCACCAGCCACCGAGCACGCCGGTGGCGGCCCCGCAGGACCGCCACCGGCGCTTAGCTCAGGATGCAGGTGACTCGGCGGTTGCCGCTGGCGCGGACACCGTGAAGGAGTTGACCATCTGGTCGAAGGTTGGCTGCAGTTCAGTCCACCGATCAGTGGCTGACTGGGTGAGCAGCTGGTACTCGATCGCCCCATCGAACAGGAAGTACAACTGCGAGGTCATCGCCGTGCCTTCCACATCGAAGGTAGCGTCCGCGCTGAACCCGTCGACTCCGTTCACGCTGGCCGGGGTCAGTTCGGTGATCTGCATGTTCTCGCTGCTCGCCTCGAGCTGCGGGATCACGGTCTGCTCGAGTTCGGTCTGCACCTCATCGAGGTTGTCCGAGGTGATCTCGGTGTTCAGCTCGTACACGTTGACCACGAACGCGTCGCGGTACTGTCCACCCACCTGCGTGCCCTCGGTGTCGAACACGGCTACGGAGTCGGCGCTGCTGGCCCCACTTTCGGCGTCCAGGGTCACGTCGCTCTTCTCCTCGAAGGGCGGCGCGTACTGGAAACTGAACCCGTACTTGTCACTTGTGTACGTCTGAACATCGGCCGGCACCGACTGCTCCGCACTGGCCGCTGGTGAAGCGGAGTCGGTGCTGACCTCCGCGCTACCTGAACATCCGGCCAGGCCCAGCACCAACGCTGCACCTGCCATAACTACTGAAATCCGCATGGACCCACTCCCGGTTCGCCTGATTGAACGAATTCAGGCTACTCCCCTGTGCAGCGCCACGATCCCTCCTGAGAGGTTGCGCCACGCCACTTTCGTCCAACCGGTGTCCTGGAGTAACCCGGCAAGTGCTTGCTGGTCTGGCCACTCGGCGATTGACTCGGCCAAGTACTCATAGGCAGCGGCGTTGCTCGAGACCCGTTTGGCCACTGCTGGCAGCGCTTTCATCAGGTACTCGAGGTAGACCTTGCGCAATGGCTCCCAGGTCGGACTGGAGAACTCACAGACCACCAGCCGCCCACCGGGACGGGTCACCCGGTGCATCTCCTGCAGGCCCTTGACCGGGTCGTGGATGTTGCGCAGGCCGAACGAGATCGTCACCGCATCGAAGGAGTCGTCGGCGAAGGGCAGCGCCATGCCGTCACCGGCGACGAACGGGAGGTGGGGCAGCCGCTCTCCCCCGACCTGCAGCATGCCCAGCGAAAAGTCACACGGCACGACCTGCGCACCGCGGTCGGCGAAAGCCTGGCTGCTGGTGCCCGTGCCTGCGGCGAGGTCCAGGATGCGCATCCCGGGCCCGGCATCCAAGGCATCGGCGACAAGGCGTCGCCATGTGCGGGTCTGACCGAAGGCGAGCACGTCGTTGGTGATGTCGTAGCGCTGGGCCACCCGGTCGAACATGCCCGCGACGTCGGCAGGCTGTTTGTCGAGATCCGCTCGTGTCACGTGACCAGTCTCTCAGAGCCCTGCCACCCCTTGCCCTCGCGCCACATGATCGGCGGGCCTACCCTAAATAGGTGACAGACTCATCGATTCAGGTGCGCACGCGCCTGGTCGAACCGTCGGAACTTCTGTCCCTCATCCCCGCCGATGTCGCACCGTTGAGTTGGGTTCACGAGGGCGACGGCCTCGTGGGCTGGGACGTCGCAGCCACCACGACCGTGCGGGGCCCGGAGCGGTTCGCGCGTGCGCAGCGCTGGTGGACGCGCTTCTGCGAGTCGGCGACCATCGACGACGAGGTCATGGCCCCCGGTACCGGACCCGTGGCGTTCGCCTCCTTCTCCTTCGATGCCGACGACGAGTCGGTGGTCACCGTTCCGGGCACGATCGCCGGACGCCGTGACGGTAAGGCGTGGATCACCACGATCACCCCGAGCTCGCCGGCTGCTCACCCGGCCGCCGCGCTCGGACGAACAGGCCAACCGGATCTGGACGGTGAGCACTATCGGGCGATCGTGGCCTCAGCCGTTGAGGACATTTCAGCCGGGGTCTTGGACAAGGTCGTGCTGGCCCGGGGTGTGCGGATAAGCGGGGAGATCGACGTGCGCGCGACCTTGGCCCGTCTGGCCGACCGGTACGCGGACTGCTGGACGTTCAGTGTGCACGGAATGATCGGGGCGACCCCGGAACTGCTGGTGCGGCGCACTGGTGAGCAGGTGATGTCCCGGGTGCTGGCAGGCACTGTCGCCCGCTCTTCGGACGACCGCGAGAGCGGACAGTTGGCCGACGACATGGTGGCCTCCGAGAAGGCCCGCGAGGAGCACGCTTACGCCGTGATGTCCGTAGCCCAAGCTCTGGGGACGCACTGCACCGACCTTGATGTACCCGCGCGCCCGAGTGTGTTGCGACTTGCAAACGTGCAGCACCTGGCCACCGATGTGCACGCGATGCTGGTGGATGACACCTCAGTGGTGGCCATTGCCGGAGCCCTGCACCCGACGGCCGCGGTGTGCGGCACCCCCACTGAGCGCGCCCTGCAGTACATCCTCACCCACGAGGGGCTCGACCGCGGCCGGTACGCCGGGCCGGTCGGATGGTTCGACGCAAATGGCGACGGCGAGTTCGGGATCGCCCTACGCTGCGGTCAACTCGGACCGGACGGCATCGAGTTGTACGCGGGCTGCGGGATCGTGGCCGGGTCCGACCCGCAGTCGGAGTTCGCCGAGTCGGAGTCCAAACTGGCCGCGATGCGCTGGGCCCTGACTGCGCAGTGACACCCGGCGCCTGCAGCGCCCCAGGTCAATCCGTGCGGATCCACGTGGCTTTCAGCGAGGCCACACGCAACCCCGAGGCCGTGAACAGCGCCGAGGCGGAGAAGTGCTTGCGTCCCGAGACCCCCAGCTGGGCACCGACGACCACGTATGGGCCGACCGGGTCCAGTTGCTCCTCCACCAGCATTCCGCCAGTGAGCCGCCCAGTTACCAGGTCGGCCTGTCCGATCGGCCACGCCCAACCGCTGGCGCAGTCCAGGGCCGTCCACACCCACTCCTCGGCGACGCGGCCCCGAGGATGCCAAACACAGGCCACGACACCCTTGCCGGCCGGTCCCGGGTGGATGCCCAGGCCATCGGAACGAAGCCGCCCACAGCCGAAGCACGTCTCGTAACGATTAGGGACAGCCCCGGCGAAACCCCGTTGGGCCTCGGTGGCCCGCTCGAGCGGGACGAAGGGAATGGGTTCGGGCTGCACCTGGGCACGATCGGCCTGCGCCACGAGCAACTCGTCGTGCCATATCTCGAAGTGGTCGCCAGCGCGCCGTTCCTTGAGATCGACTTCAAGGGGCGCTGGGGCACGCAGCCACACATCGGCGATCTGCCCCGGTAGCCGGACAGCACAACTGCCAGCAACGTAGCCGCCATGGCCGGAGCCGGGCGGGCCGTTGAGGGTTCGTGCGATCCTCATGCCAGTTCCGCGCGGATTCGCATGTACAACTGCGCCTCCAGGTCCCTGCTCACCGGACCCACGACCACCGCGGTGATGCCGGGGGTCTGTGAGGCGGCCGTGATCGTGGCCGCCAGATCGTCACCGTCGAAGACCGGCACCCCGTGCGCGGCGAGCAATGCCCGCACGTCCACGTCCTGAGGCGTGCCGAACACACGCTCGTACACGTCGGCCAACGACTCGTCGGCCTGCTCCAGCGAGCCGAAGATTCCCCCGCCGTTGTTGTCCACCACCACCAGGCACAAGTTGGGCCGAGGCTCACCGGGGCCGATGAGCAGCCCATTGAGGTCATGCATCAGGGCAAGGTCGCCCAGCATCGCGAACGCTCGCTCGCCGCCGGATCCTTGGTGGGCGATGGCTGCGCCTATAGCAGTGGACACGATGCCGTCGATCCCGTTCACGCCCCGGTTGGCCAGCACGTAGGCTGCGTCGTTGCGCACCCCGGCCACGGCCTCAAGGTCGCGGATGGACCGCGAGGACGCGACAAAGACCAGGTCGTCCTCACCAGCGACTTGCCACAGCGCGCGCGCAACATGCAGCCCCGTCTCGGGTCCGGGGCTTTCGAGTACTTTCTCCACGACCCGCTGAGCCGCGGCATCGGCCATGAGCCAGCCATCAAGCCAGTCATTGGATTCCGGCACTTCGGTGTTGGCAGGTGGCGCAGGTACCGATCCCAGAACCGCGATCGCCGTGCGCGTCGGGTCTGGCCAGTCATGGACCCGGTGCGGTTCGGCATGGATGTGGACGCGGGCGGCCCGCACCAAGGCGAGCAGACCGCGGTTCAGACCCACCTTGCCCACGGTGACGACGACCTCGGGGATATGGGTTTCACGGAAGCCGGCATCCGAGGTCAGGAGGCTGGCATGGGCAAGCGCAACCAGCCCGGACCGTGCCTGCCCTGTCGGTTCGCTGTGAAGCGGCCAGCCGCAAGCCTCGGCCAGCTCAACGGCAGCAGCGGCGTCCTCCGGATCGTCGAGGTCGCCGACGATGACCAGCCCCTTCTGTGGCAGATCGCCCTCGGCCAGATCCTCGAGCACTTCGTCGATCGGTTCCTGCACACTGAGCATGATCCGGCGGTCCATCGTCCACGTGCGCACGACCTGGACTTCATCGCCTTCGTCGTCGACAAAAGTGATCCCGTCGTGACCGGCGAGCGTTTCCACCCAGTCTTCATCGCCGTCAGGCACGAGCGGATCCCGGAACGCCACGTTGACGTGCACGGGTCCGCGCTGCCACGGGTGAGTGGCAATCCCGCAGGCACGCGACACCGTGCTGCGCCAATAGGCCACGTGGCCCCTACCCCGACTGGGCGCCTCGATGTCGACCGACCAGCGCACGACATTGTCGAATAGGCGGACCTGATCGATGGTCTGATTGGCCCCGGTCCGACGTAGTTCCGCTGGACGGTCCGCACTCAGCACCACGAGCGGGACGTTGCTGTGGAAAGCCTCCGTGACGGCCGGCAGCAGATTGGCGACAGCCGTTCCGGACGTGGTGATGACCGGGACCGGAGCGCCGCCGCGTTTGGCCAGGCCCAAGGCCAGGAAACCAGCGCTGCGCTCGTCGATGCGCACGTGCAGCGTCAGGTCGCCGCGCTGAGCGGCCCTGGCCACCTCAATGGCCAGCGGCGCACTGCGCGAACCGGGAGCCAGCACGACGTCATTGACTCCCGAACGGACGAACTCGTCGATGATGACGCGCGCCGCCACAGTCGAGGGATTCACACCCCCAACCTTGTCATGAGGGCGCTGGGCTCTCGACCTGCACGGTCATGCCAGCCTCAGCCGCGTCGGGCGTCCGGTGTGACATGGGCGAAGGCCCTGCCCACCCTGGTCGCCCACATCTGGACGTCCTGCTGGCAGACCTCAAGGTCAGGGCTCGGCTCGGGATAGCCGGTGAACCCGACGACCGAAGCCCGGGGAAGCAGTGGTGCGGTGGTGTCCTGTGCCAGAAGTGAGCCGGTCGCCAGCCCACAGGCCAGGGGGACAGAGCCGAGGCTGCAGGCAGCGGCAACCGATGCCGCCAGGCCCATGGAGGAGTCCAGCGCACTGGAAATGACCACCGGCAGGCCGACCCGGTCGGCCACCTCAAGGGTTGCGCCGACCCCGCCCAGGGGTGCGACTTTGAGCACCGCGACATCGGCGAACCCAGCCACCTCGTCGAAGAGCCGGTCGATCCGGATCGACTCATCAGCGGCCAGGGGGACATCCACTGCCCGCCGCAGCGCCGCCATGTCCGCAGGTGCCCGCACTGGCTGCTCGGCGTACTCCAGGTTCAGTGCCGCCATCCGCCGCAGCTGCCGGACAGCCTCATCGAGATCCCAGCCCGCGTTGACATCGACGCGGATTGCCGCGTCCGGCAGGACCTCGCGGATCGCGGCGACCCGCTCGAAGCCCCGGGCGTCCCCGACCTTGACCTTGATGGTCGAGCATCCACTCCCGACCGCCAGACGCACGGCCTCATCCGGGTCGACGGCCGGGATGATCGCGTTGACCAGGACGTGATCGCGAACGGGATGCGGCCACCGACCATCAGCCTGCTCCAACGCACAGGCCAGCCAGCGACCCGCCTGCTCGTCGGTGTAATCGTCGAACGGGGCGAACTCCCCCCATCCCCGACTACCCGAGATGAGACAACCTCGGCGCTGTGTGAGGCCCCGGAACGCGGTGCGCAGGCGAAGCCGGAACGGCAACAACTGCCGGTCGCGCGCGTCCATTTCCCAAGGCTAGGGCAATGGCTGAGCACTGCTCGTGACTGCCGCCGGGCCAGTAGCCACAATGGTCGGGTGACCCAACTGCCGAGCGGGCCCGGCGCGCAGGAGGCCGCCGCAGAGATCCGCCGACGGCTGCGCACAAGGCAGCAACTTGTCGTGCCGGGTGCGACTGCTGGGGACTGCGACGTCATTCTGCGCACCTCGGGGAGCACGCAGAGGTCGAAGTCGGTCGGACACAGCTTCGACGCGGTGGACTGGGCTGCGCAGGCCGCCCGGGACTCACTCGGGGATACCGGTTGGCGGTGGCTGGTGGTTCTGCCACCGACCTCGACCGGAGGTTTCATGACCGTGGCCCGCAGCGTGCTGGAACCGCTCGTCTGGCCCGGGGCAGGCGCCCAGTTCGACCCCCAGCAGTTCTTGGACTGGTACCCGGGTGGCGCACAGGCGACGTCGCTTGTCAGCACACACGTCGCACGGCTGCTGGGTTTGGCCCCCGGACGGGCATTCCTGCAGTCGCTGGAATGTGTCCTGGTGGGCGGGGGACCGTTCCCCGAGAGCCTGCGCGAGGAGTGCCTCGGCCTGGGCATCAAGGCAGTGGCCACGTATGGCGCGACGGAAACTCTGGGCGGATGTGTCTACGACGGTCTGCCTTGGCCAGGGGTCAGCGTGGAGTTGGTCGACGGACGGGTCCTGATCGACGGTCCCAACGTCGCGGCCACCTACGTACCCGGCCCGCCAATCGAGCACCCGTGGCCCACCGGCGACCTTGCCGTGCTCGAGGGCGATCGGCTACGCGTCTTGGGTCGCGAGGACGACCAGGTGCCGGTCAAAGGTGTGAATCGCTTCCTCGCGGACTTTGAACGCGACGCTATGAGCGCCCCGGGGGTGGTGGAGGCGGTGGCCATCGCTGTACCGGACGGCGCAGACGGCTACCGTGTTGAGGTCTTCGTGGAGGACGCCACACAGGTGTTACCGCGGCTGCCAACAGGCAAGCCGGATCGTCAGGAGTTGTTCAGGAGGGCCAGTGGCCAGCGTCGCCGAATGGGTTGAGGGGGCTCGCCCGCGCACCCTTCCCGCTGCCCTCGCCCCAGTGCTGGCGGGGCTTGGCGTGACCGGTTTCACGGGCACACCGTTGACCGCCCCGCAGGTGGGTCGGGCGGGCAGTGCTGGCGCTGTTGGTGGCCCTCGCTCTGCAGATAGGGGTCAACTACTTCAACGACTACCACGATGGCGTGCGCGGCACCGACGACGTGCGAGTGGGACCGGTCCGCCTGGTCGGTCAGGGCCTCGCCCCTGCCAGTCAGGTCCGGGCCGCCGCTGTCGTGAGCCTGGTTCTGGCTGGCGCGTTCGGCCTGGCCCTGATCGTGCTCAGCGGGGTGTGGTGGCTGGTGGCGGTTGGAGCCGCCGCGATGCTGGCCGCCTACGGCTACACCGGCGGCTCCCGGCCGTACGGCTACCTCGGTCTCGGGGAACTGTTCGTGTTCATCTTCTTCGGCCCCGTGGCGGTCTGCGGCACGACCCTGGTCACCGGTGGCGAGGTGTGGCCGGACGCGGTCGCCGTGTCGGTGCCAATCGGCCTGCTCACGGTGGCGATCCTGGTGGCGAACAACCTTCGCGACCGGGAACTCGATGAGCAGGCAGGTAAGCACACACTCGCGGTTCGGTTGGGCGACCGCGGGACCCGATGGTTCTTCGCCGGCTGCCAGATCACCGCTTTTGTCCTGGTCGCCTGGACGGCGATCCTCACCACACCCTGGGCACTGCTTGGTCTGGCCGGAGCGATCCCGGCGGTTAAGGCATCACAAGAGGTGCTTGAACACGCCTACGGCAAGGGGCTCATCCCAGTACTTCAGCTGAGTTCGCTGGCGTTACTTCTGACCGGGCTCGGTCTCGGCCTTGGGCTGTTCCTCTAACTCGATAACATCCTGCGGCTCGACCTCGTCCTCGGAGGCGGCGGCTGCGTCGATTCGGTCGTTCATCTTGCCCATCACCCGGCCGAATCCAGCACTCATCGTCGACCGCGGGCGATCCAGCCAAACCAGGCTCAACGCGCCGCTGACCAGGAACGACAGCAGGATCAGCAGGAAACCCCGCGCGCCGGTGAGGTACAGCAGACCTCCCACGGCAAGCAGCAGGAGAACCCGAAGTCCTGTGTAAACAGCGAAGGCTTGACCAGTGCTCACTGATCCAGAGTACGTCGGGTGCTGCGCCGGCCCGGCGATACGGTGCCTACTTGTGCCTGCGGGCGTACGATCGGATCATGGTCAAGGTGATACTGCTCGTCGCCGCTCTCGGCTTGATGATCTTCGCCCTGATCGACCTGTGGCAAGTGCCCGCGGTCGATGTCCGAGGGGGAAACCGGTTCCTGTGGACCCTGGCGATCCTGCTGCTCCCCGTTCTTGGAGCGGCTGTCTGGCTGTGGATCGGCCGGTCGGAGCAGGACTTCAACGAGCAACGCCACAGCGGCCCGGACGATGACCCGGACTTCCTGCGGGGCCTTCGGCCGTAGCGCCCCAGCCGGCCCGCGGTGCCGAACCGCCCGGTGCCGACAACCGCCCGCGGTGCCACCAACCGCCCGCGTTAGAGGTTGTGCTGTTGGTTAGCGAATCCACGCGTTGTTTCTCTAACCAACCGCACAACCTCTAACCAGGCGGCCGCAACCGGCGCGGGCGATGTCTGACCAAGGTGCGTGGGGTGCTTACACACCCGAGTACGAGTGCAGTCCGCTGGCGAAGAAGTTGACTCCGAAGTAGTTGATCAGGAAGGCCGCAAACCCGATCAGCCCGATCACAGCGGCCTTGCGGCCCTTCCACCCGGCGGTCGAACGGGCGTGCAGGTAACCCGCGTACACGACCCACGTGATGAAGGCCCAGGTCTCCTTGGGGTCCCAACCCCAGTACCGGCCCCAGGCGTTCTCAGCCCAGATGGCCCCCGCGATGACCGCGAAGGTCCAGACCGGGAACACGAACGCGATCGTCCGGTAGGCAAGCGCGTCAAGACGTTCCGCGGTGGGCAACCGGGAGGCCAAACCACGGTCAGCGGTTCCCCGGTCCTCGGCGCGCTGGCGGATGAGATAAGCGCCGATGAAACCTGCGGACAGCGTGAACGCACCGCCGGAGATGGCCGCCGCGCTGACATGGATGACCAGCCACCACGACTTCAGCGCGGGCACCAACTGCGCCGATTCGGTGTACAGCAGTGTCACCGCCACTCCGAGTGTCAGCAGGACCGCGCCGACCACCCACACTCCCAGCCACCGCAGATCGCTGCGGGAGGCCGCGATCAGGTAGACCAGGGCCACAGCGATCGCCGCCCCCAAGGAGAACTCGTACATGTTGCCCAGCGGGAACCTGCCCGCCGCAAGACCGCGGAAGACGAAGCCCGCGATCAGCAGCACGGTGGCAAGCCAGGTCAACGAAAGTGCGATGTTCCCCGTGCGCCGTCCGGGCTCTTCGGGTTCGGGCGTTTCCGTGTCTGGGGCACCGGCACCCACGAGCACCTGCTGCTTGGCGGCCAGCGGCACCCGGCGGGCGGCAAGGGACGCCGCAAACGCAAACAGCGCAAGGGTATAGACCAGCATCGACGCGTACACGGCAGCGTTGCTCAGTTGGGCCATTTCACGTCTCCGACTTCTCAAGCAGGGCACTGATTTCGCGGACGTCATCGTGGACGCGCCCGCCGCCGGACTTGCTCAACCCGGCTACTTCGGCCACTGTATCGTCCTGCCCCGACACCCGGACCCAAAGCCTGCGGCGCTGCAAGAACAGCGACATGCTCACGCCGACGATGACCAGGGCCGCCGCCACAAGGGCCAGCCAACGACCGGGATCATGGGCCAGCGAGACATTGGCGAAATCGCGGAAACCGGTGAATTCGACGGTCGTCCCATCGGGGAGCTCCCAACTCTCGCCGGGAGCCAATGACGTCGTGCCGATCCGCTGTAGGTTCTCGGTGTCGAGCCGGTACACGTTGCCGCCGGTCTTGACGTCGCCTGTGAATGCCCCCAGGAACAGCATCGGGTCCTCGGCCTTGGGGAAGGTCGAGATCGGCCCCGCCACCGGGTCGATCGTGGCGGTGGGTAGGAACAACCCCGTCAAGGCGAAGCCTGGTTCGGAGTCGGGCAATTTGACGACGCCGGCGCTGGTCAGGTTGCCGTCACGCGGCAAGAACACCACCGGGTCGTCGAATACCACCGTGCCGTCCGGCCGGGTGATCTTGATCTCGGGGGCGTAACCGTGACCCGTGAGGAACACCTTGACTCCGGGCAGCACCAGCGGCGAGTTGACGCTGAACTGCTCCTCTGTCGTCGGGGCGCCGGGACGGTCGGTCACCTCAGCCGTGGCCTCGAACTGGGTCGGTGCGCCACGCTGCTGCCCCGACTCCTGGAAGGTCGCCGTGAAATCCTTCAGCACCACTGAGAAGGGCGCGATCTGGTCGGGATTCACCAACCGGCCCTTGCGGAATGAGTCGAACTGGGTCAGCGAGCCGGTGAAACCCTTGCCCTCCACCACGATGACTTTGGCCGACCACCCGAACAGACCGCCCGCCGCCACTGCCAGCAGCAGGAAGATGAAGCAGAGGTGGAACAGCAGGTTCCCGACCTCGTGCAAGTACCCCTTCTCGGCCGCTAGCGAATCGCCGTCACGGCGCACCCGCCAACGGTGGTTGCGCAGGTGCGATTCGGCGGTTGCCAGTGCGTCCGGACCGCTGGCGACCTCGGTGTACGCGGGCATGCGCGAAAGCCGGGACGGCGCCGCTGGCGGGGGCATCCTGGCGGCCTTGATGAAGTCATGACTGCGCGGGATGATGCAGCCGATCAAGGACACGCACAGCAGCAGATAGATGGCGGCGAACCAGGGTGCGGCGAAGACGTCGAACATCCCGAAACGGTCCAGCCAGGCACCCAGGCCGGGGTTGGCAGTCAAGTAGTCCTCGACGGCGGCGGCGTCCGTGCCGCGCTGCGGGAACACCGAACCAGGGATGCTGGCCAGGGCCAGCAGGAGCAGCAGGACCAAGGCCGTGCGCATGCTCGTCAGCGTGCGCCAACCCCAGCGCAACCAGCCGGTGAAACCAAGGCGGGGTCCACCGGTGCTGGGCGCACGTTCGACGGTGGCTGTCACAGACCCACCTCGAACGCCCCAGCCCACACCCGCATCCAGACCGAGATCTCGTTCCACAGTCCGGTCACCAGCAGCACCCCGATGATGATGAGGGTCGCTCCCCCGAACCGCAGCACCCACAGGGAGTGCCGGCGCAGCCACGAAACGGTGCCAGCCATCCGGCGGAACGCCAGCGCAATGATGAGGAACGGCACGCCCAGTCCAATGCAGTAGGCCAAAGACAGCAACGCCCCGCGCAAGGCCGAGCCCTCAGAGAACACCAGCGCCTGCACAGCCGCCAGCGTCGGGCCGATGCACGGGGTCCAGCCGAGACCGAAGAGCACACCGAGCACGGGCGCGGTCCAGATCCCCAGGTTCGGCGAGACGTGCCAGCGCACTTCTCGCTGCAGCCACGGGAACGCACCCATGAAACCGACGCCGAGCACGATGATGACCACTCCGAGCGCCCGCTGGATCGGCTCCTGGTACTGCAGGAGGACCTCACCGGCGTAGCCCAGAAGCGCACCGTAGGAGATGAAGACCAGTGAGAAGCCGAGGATGAAGAGCCCCACACCTGTGAGGATCTTGCTGTGGGCAGGAGTCTGCTGCTCCTCGAGCTCGGCGCCCGTGACGCCGGTGACAACCCCGACGTACCCGGGCACAAGCGGAAGGACGCAAGGGGAGGCGAACGACACGAATCCGGCAAGCACCGCCAGTGGCACTGCCAGCAGCAACGAACCGCCGGTCACCGTCTCCGCGACGCTCACGGCGAACCTCCGGCCTCAGCACTCAGGTCCTGCAGAGCTGAGTCGAGTTCGCCGGCATCCACGGCCCCGAGGAAGCGCCCGGCCACCCGGCCTTCGCTGTCGATGAGCAGGGTCGACGGAATGGCCTGAGGCGGGAGGCTGTCGGAGAACTTCAGCACCAGTTGACCGTTGGGGTCGGGCAGGTTCGGGTAGGTGATCCCGTATTTCTCGATGAACGCCCGGGCAGCACCGTCGGTGTCACGGGTGTCGAGGCCCAAGAAATTGACCTTGGGGTTCTGCTCGCTGACCGCCACCAGTTCGGGAGCCTCAGCGCGGCACGGGGCACACCACGAGGCCCACACGTTGATGACCCCCGGCGCTCCGAGCCATTCGGCGGTATCCACCGGCTCACCATTCAGATCGGTGCCAGTCAGAACCGGGGCCGGTTTGCGCTCTTCGACGGGCAAGATCACCGACGAGCCGTCCCCGGCGACAAAACCGGCGGAATCGCCCACATCGGCCGACTCCTGCGAGCATCCGGTCAGCACAGAAACAGCCAGGAGCAGTCCCGACCCGATCAGAGTGAAACGCGCGCGCACCTACGCACCGACCCCCTTCGTGGATGCCGGGTACAGGGCCGCCGCCGGCTCGGTGTACACGATCGAGATCAATCGGTCGTCGTCGAAGGTCAGCGAGGTCAAGGACGCGAGGTTGCACTGGCGCTTGCGCGGGTCGTGCACGAACGAGCGCCCTTCGGCATCAAGACGGGAGATCCATACGGGCAACTGGTGACTGACCAGCACTGCCTCATGACCGCGGACACGGCGCTTGGCATCGGTGACGGCCGCTCGCATTCGGGCGGCGACGTCCACGTAGGGCTCTCCCCACGACGGTTTGAACGGGTTGTAGAGGTGGCGCCAGGCGCGCGGCTGACGCAGAACGCCGTCACCCACGGAGACCCTCTGACCCTCGAACACGTTGTCGGCCTCGATGATTCGCTCATCGATGATCGGCGTCAGGTTCAGCGTCTCGACGATCGGTTCGGCGGTCTCCCGCGCCCGGTCCAGGGGGGACGAGACGACCTCGACGATGTCGCGCGCGCTCAAGGCAGCGGCGGCCAGGTCAGCCATGTCCCGCCCAAGGTCGGAAAGGTGGAAGTCGGGCAGACGCCCGTAAAGGATCTTGTCCGGGTTGTAGACCTCACCGTGGCGCAATAGGTGGACGGTGGTGCGCTCGCTCATCGCGACTCCTCCTGGACTCGTGCGGCAGCAGCAGCGGCTCCCGGTAGCGCCTGCCGGACCTCGTCGAGGGCCTGGGCATCGTGTGCGCTGCTGACGAACCACGCTTCGAACGCCGACGGTGGCAGGCTGACTCCCGCGTCGAGCATCCCGGCGTGGAACGCGGCGAAGGCCTTAGTGTTCTGCTGCTGGGCCTGGTCGTAGTTGGACACCGGCTGGGCGCGGAAGAAGAAACTGAAGAGGTTGCCGGCCCGTTGCATCCTGTGCTCGACCCCGGCTGCCGTCAATGCCTCTCCGGTCATCTCGATCACGGCATCGGCCGCGGCGTTAACAGCCGGGTAGTCCGCATGGCGAAGCATTGCCAGTCCGGCAGCGGTCGCGACGGGGTTGCCCGACAACGTGCCCGCCTGGTAGACCGGACCGACCGGCGCCAGCATGGCCATCACATCCGCGCGGCCTCCGAACGCGGCAACCGGCAACCCTCCCCCGATCACCTTGCCGAACGTGTAGAGATCCGCGGGGATCGCCTCGATGCCGAACCAGCCAGCAGACGACACCCGGAATCCCGTCATCACCTCGTCGCTGATCAGCAGCGCGCCGTGACTCTTGCACAGGTCGGCCAGGCCTTGGCTGAAGCCGGGCGCGGGTGGGACGACGCCCATGTTGGCGGGCACCGCCTCGGTGATGACCGCAGCCACCTCGTGCTGCTCGAAGGCCGCGGTCAGGGCAGCAAGGTCGTTGTAGGGAACCACGATCGTTTCGGCCGTCTGGTCCTTGGTGACTCCGGCGCTGTCGGGCAGGCCCAGGGTCGCCACCCCGCTGCCGGCTGCGGCCAGCAGCGAGTCCGAGTGACCGTGGTAGCAGCCCGCGAACTTGACGATCACATCCCTGCCGGTGAAGCCCCTAGCCACCCGGATCGCGCTCATGGTGGCTTCGGTGCCGGAATTGACCAGGCGCACCTGCTCCACCGGCGCGACCCGGCTTGTGATCAGTTCGGCCAGTTCCACCTCGTTGGGGTGCGGCGCGCCGAATCCTAGGCCGCGCGCGGCAGATCCGCGGACCGCCTCAATGACCGCCGGGTGGGCGTGGCCCAGCAGCGCCGGGCCCCACTGGCCGACCAGATCGACGTAGGTGTTGCCGTCGACATCGCTCACCCTCGGGCCGCTGCCGCTGGTGAAGAAGACCGGGTGGCCGCCGACCGCGCGGAACGCCCGGACCGGGGAGTTGACACCGCCGGGGGTCACCGCCTTGGCACGATCCATCCACGCCGCGCTGGCACTGCGATCCATGAACCGATCGTCGCACGAGCCGTGCCAGGCGGCGCCCGGTGGCCCATCGCCGCCCGCCGTGGCGCCCTGCGCCCTCGCGCCCTGAGTACCGACGGCCTCACCCGCCCGGCGCCCTGGTTAGAGGTTGTGCTGTTGGTTAGCGAATCCACGCGTGTTTTTGCTAACCAACAGCACAACCTCTAACGCGGGCGCGGCCTCGGGTCCTGGGCCGGGAGCCAACGCGGGCCGGCTCGGGTCCTGGGCCGGGAGCCAACGCGAGCATCAGCTCGGGTCCTGCGGGGGTTGCGCCGTCACCCTGCTCAACAACTGGCCGACCGCGACCGAACCCACCACCCACCACACAAGCGCCAACGTCGTGGAGACGAATGCCAGGGGTATCGAGGTGAGGAAGACGAACACCGGCGAGAGTGATCCCAGGACCTGGAGCCGGGCGAAGTCCCGGCTCGGCTGTGCCAGGAACAGTTTGCCCTTGAAGGCCACCGCGAACAAGGCAACTTCCATCGCACTCACGGCGGCGGCGTACACGGAGAACAACGACACCGCCAGCGGGTTGCCCCAGAACTCCCCCAGCAACCCGGCCGGAATCGGCAGCAGAGCAATCAGGGCCAGGTAGATCAGAGTGGCGAGTACATAACGGGAGTCCATCCCTCGCAACGTCATCACGAACCGGTGATTGGCCCGCCAGTAGATCGCAACCCAGATGAAGGCGACCACAAAGGCAGTCACTGCCGGGCCCTTGTCGACCACCGCGTCCCACAGCGCGGACACCGAGTTGGGATCACCGTCCACCTCGGGAATGCCGATCTCCACCGCCGCCAAGGTCAAGGCGATGGCGAAGACCGCATCGGAGAAGAAGATGACGCGGTCGAAGGCTGCCCCGTCGCCCTCGCGGAGGTAGAAATTGCGGGTCCATGCAGACGCCATGAGGGAACCCTAGTGCGGGAAAGCAGAGGGAGCCGGACCCAACGGCCCGACCCCCTCTGCACAGAGCCTCAGATGTACAGCTCGCCCTTCTCGGCGCGCTCGACCAGGGAGGCCGGCGGCGCGAACCTCGGCCCGTACTTGGCCTCCAATTCACGTGCGCGGTCAACGAACTGGGTCAACCCGTAGGAGTTGATGTACTGCAGCACACCTCCGGTCCAGGGCGGGAAACCGATGCCGAAAATCGACCCGATGTTGGCGTCCGGCACGTTGCGCAGGACCCCTTCATCGAAGCAGCGCACCGAGTCGATGGCCTCGACGAACAGCATGCGCTCCTGCAGTTCGGTCAGGTCGATCGACTGCGGGTCGATGTCCGAACCCCATGTCTGCGCAAGACCGGACCACAGTCCCTGGCGCTTGCCGTCCACGTAGTCGTAGAACCCGGCGCCAGCCGCACGGCCACCGCGTTCGTAGTCGACGACCATCAAGTCGATCACCGGGTACGACGGGTGGTCCGGGAAGTCCCAGCCCTCGGCTGCCGCAGCCTCGCGGGACGCCTCACGGATCCGGCGGGCCAATGTCAAGCTCACCTCGTCGAACAGCGCGAGCGGACCGGTCGGGTACCCGGCCTGCAACGCGGCCTGCTCGATGCTTTGGGCAGGCACACCCTCGCCCAGCATCGCGGCCGCCTCACCCATGAACGTGCCGATGACCCGGCTGGTGAAGAACCCCCGGCTGTCGTTGACCACGATCGGGGTCTTCTTGATCTGCAGCGCGACATCCACGGCCTTGGCGATCGCCTCGTCCGAGGTCTGTTCGCCGACGACGATCTCCAGCAGCGGCATCTTGTCCACCGGTGAGAAGAAGTGCATCCCGATGAAGTCCGCCGGGCGCGTGATGCCCTCGGCCAGACCGGTGACCGGCAATGTCGAGGTGTTCGAGGCCAACAGTGAGCCCTCAGCCATGAACGGCTCGATCTCGGCGTAGACCTTGTGCTTCAACGCCGGGTCCTCGAACACGGCCTCGATCAGCAGGTCCGCACCCTTCGCGTCGGCGGGGTTGTCCGTCGCGGTGATCCGCGCAAGCACCTCGTCGGCAGCCTCTTGGGTCATCTTCCCGCGGCTGACGGCCTTGGCCAGCAGCTTCTCGCTGTAGGCCTTGCCCTTCTGCGCGGACTCCAAGGAGACGTCCTTGAGGATGACCTCCATGCCGGAGCGTGCGGACACGTAGGCGATGCCTGCGCCCATCATCCCGGCGCCGAGGATCACGATCTTCTTGGCCGTGTACTTCTCGTAGCCTTCGGGGCGACTGCCGCCCTTCATGATCCCCTGCAGGTCGAAGAAGAACGCCTTGATCATGTTCTTGCTGACCTGACCTGTGGCGAGGTTGACGAAGTACTGCGTCTCGATCAGCAGGGCGTTGTCGATGTCGACCTGGGATCCCTCGACCGCGGCGGCCATGATCGCCTCGGGGCCGGGCATCGGGGCGCCCTTGATCTGCTTGCGCAGGTTCGCGGGGAACGCCGGCAGCATCGCGGCGAACTTGGGGTTCGAGGGTGTGCCGCCGGGAATCCTGTAACCCTTGTCGTCCCACGGCTGATGGGCTTCGGGATTGGCCTTCACCCAAGCTTTCGCCGTCGGGATGAGCTCAGCCGGGTCGCTCACCAACTCGTCCACAAGGCCGACCTCGAGGGCGGCTGCCGGCTTGCGTCGCTGGCCTTGCAGCAGGATCTCCATCAAGGCCTTCTGCAGACCGAACATCCGCACCGTGCGCGCGACACCGCCGCCGCCGGGAAGCAGGCCCAGCGACACCTCGGGCAGGCCGATCTCGCTGCCCTTCACATCGAGAGCCACGCGGTGGTGGCAGGACAGAGCGATCTCAAGACCGCCGCCGAGCGCCGCGCCGTTGATGGCCGCAACCACTGGCTTACCCAGAGTCTCGAGCTTGCGGGTGAGCGCCTTGAAATCCTGCAGTTGGGCCGTGAGTTCCTCGGCATGCTCCGGTGTGGCCTGGCTCAGAATCGTCAAGTCACCACCCGCGAAGAACGTCTTCTTGCCCGACGTGAGCACCACACCGGTGATCTCGTCCTTCTGCGCCACCAGGCGGTTCACCGTCTCGGCGAAGCTGCTCTGGAAAGTTGCATTCATCGTGTTGGCGCCCTGGTCCGGGTCATCCATCGTCAACGTGACGATGCCGTCGGCGTCCTTGTCCCAAGCAATCATGTTCGTCATCCGTGTTCTCCTCAGACCCGCTCGACGATCGTGGCCAGACCCATGCCGCCACCGATGCACAACGTGACCAGCCCGTAGCGTCCGCCTGAGCGCTCGAGCTCGTCGACGACGGTTCCGAGGATCATCGCGCCGGTGGCGCCGAGCGGGTGGCCCATGGCGATCGCGCCACCGTTGATGTTGACCTTCTCCATGGGCAGGTCGAAGTCCTTGACCCACTTGAGGACAACCGCGGCGAAGGCCTCGTTCAGCTCCCACACGTCGATGTCGTCCACGGTCAGGCCCGCGGTCTTGAGCGCCTTCTGCGTGGCCGGGGTCGGGCCGGTCAGCATGATCGTCGGGTCGGCGCCGGAGACTGCGGTGGCCACGATGCGCGCACGCGGGGCCATGCCGAAGTCCTTGCCGACCTGCTCGTTGCCGACAACCACCAGTGCGGCGCCGTCGACGATTCCCGAGGAGTTGCCGGGGGTGTGGACGTGGTTGATCTTCTCGACCCAGTGGAACTTCTGCAGGGCGACGGCGTCGAAGCCGCCCATCTCGCCGATGCCCGCGAAGGAAGGCTTGAGCTTGCCCAACGACTCCACGGTTGTATCGGGGCGCATGTGCTCGTCGTGGTCGAGCAGGATCACGCCGTTGCGGTCCTTGACCGGGACGACGGACTTGGCGAAGTTGCCCGCGGCCCACGCGGCGGCGGAACGCTGCTGGGACTGGACGGCGTAGGAGTCCACGTCGTCGCGTGTGAATCCTTCCGTGGTGGCGATGAGGTCGGCGCTGATGCCCTGCGGCACGAAGTAGGTGTCGTAGGCGGTCTCCGGGTCCATGGCCCAGGCCCCGCCGTCGGAGCCCATCGGAACGCGGCTCATGCACTCGACGCCACCGGCAATGATCAGGTTGTCCCATCCGGAACGGACCTTCTGTGCGGCGATGTTGACGGCTTCCAGCGCGGAGGCACAGAAGCGGTTGACCTGAGTGCCAGCGACGGTGTCGGGCAGCCCGGCGAAGATTGCGGCCGTCTTGGCGATGTCGGCACCCTGGTCGCCCACGGGCGTCACGCAGCCGAGCACGAGATCGTCAATGGCGTTGGGGTCCATCCCGGGGTGGCGGCTGCGCAGTTCGTCGATCAGGCCGGTCACCAGGGTGACGGGCTTGACCCCGTGCAGGGAACCGTTGGCCTTGCCTCGGCCTCTGGGGGTGCGGATCGCCTCGTAGATGTAAGCTTCGCTGGTCAAATCGAGCCTCCTGAAGATGGCGTTTGCGCTCCGACGCGCAGCCGCGTGAGGGCTATGTTACTGGCTAGTAATAACGAGGGGTACCCCGGGCTGTCCGCTGGCGGTCCAAGGCCAACCAAAGCTGGAAACCGGCAAACCAATGGCCGAAATCCAACATGGCCTCCCGCAACACCGGGACCCAAAGAGGCAAAGCTGGAAACCGGCAAACCAATGGCCGAAATCCAACATGGCCACCGGCAGCACCGGGACCCAAAGAGGCAAAGCTGGAAACCGGCAAACCAATCACCGAAATCCAACATGGCCACCGGCACCACCGCACCCCCAAACAGGCAAAGCTGGAAACCGGCAAACCAATCGCCGGTTTCCCACATGGCCACCGAACACACCAGAGGAGGGGACCCGGATGGCTCCGGATCCCCTCCTCGGTGGTGCGGTTGTGCCTTTAGCCGGCCAGTGCCTCTTGGAGTTTCGTGGTGCACTCCTGGACCTGCTCGGCCTTCGACGGGTCGTCGATGAGCTCTTGGGTCAGGTTCGAGGCCGCGTCCTGCAGCTCCTGTGCTTGCTGCTGGAGTTCAGTCGCGTCGCCAGAGGTCGGGTCCGCGATGAGTTCCTTCGCGGCTGCCGCGTACTCGTCGACCTGCTGGCAGTACTCGTCGACCGCGGAGGTGGTCTCAGTCGAGTCCTCCGTCATCGCGGGGCTGGCCTCAGCCGTGGTTTCAGCCGGAGTTGCAGCAGCAGTGGTCTCCGAGGTGGAGCTGTCACTGCCCCCACACGCAGCCAGTCCGCCGAATAAGAGCGGAACGACCACGACAATTCCGAACAATTTCTTCATAACGCCTCCCGAGGATGTGGTGGGCCGACTCTACACAAGATCAATGCTTCAACGGCACAACTGAACGGCTCGCCGAGTGCCGTACTTACGTCCGAGGGTGCCTTCTGCCAGTGGCGTCAGTACGGGTGGGGCTGGCGGGGTGACGATGGGTTTGCGTGTTGAGCAGCCGAACTTGACTGATCTTGAGCAGCGCTGATCAGGGCGCTAGCGCACTCGATGCCTCTTGGAGCCTCGCTGTGCACTCTTCGACCTTTGCGTTCTTCGAAGGGTCGTCAATGAGCTCCTGGGTGATCTGGGAGGCTGACTCCACCAGTTCCTCCTGGAGCTGCAGGAGTTCGGCCTCAGTGCCAGGGGTGGGATCAGCGACGTACTCGTCGACGAGCGCCACAGCCTCGTCGACCTGCTGACAGTAGGCGTCAACGTTAGAACTGGTCTGAGTCGAGTCCTCCGTCATCGCGGGGCTGGCCTCAGCCGTGGTTTCAGCCGCAGTGGCAGCAGCAGAGGTCTGCGAAGTGGAGCTGTCACTGCCCCCACACGCGGCCAGTCCGCCGAATACGAGTGGGACGACCACGACAATTCCCAACAACTTCTTCACAACGCCTCCCAAGGGTTTAGGGGGCGACTCTACACAGGATCCAATCGCCGTGCCTACATCCGAGGGCGCCGCTGATCCGTCCACTGTCGGCCGTCCCACCACCGCAATTGGCTCGGGTCCTCGGGATCCGGGTACCACGAACCCACCGCCGTGGGCGCCTGGTAGGACACCTGCGCCTGGCCCGGCGCCGCGGGATCGTAGTACGGGATGCCCGCGACCGGCGGCGGCTTCGAACCGCCCGTGACCGCGGCGACGATCAGCCAGATCAGGCCGGCGAACCCCAGGACCGCACCTAGGATCGCGACACCGGTCCAACCGAAGATCCCACCTAGGCTGCCGAAGATCCCACCGATCGCGTCGGCCAGAGACGGACCGAGTACCAGTTGCGCCCCGGTGTCGTCGTCGGAGGCCACTGTGTACTCCCCCGCATCGGCGACCTGGAACGACACGACGCCGATGTAGGTCGTGGAACCCAGCGTCAAGGTCGAGCTCGCGTTTCCACACGACACGCAGGTCGTGACCACGTCACCACCCGGTCCCGACACGGTGATCGAGTCAGGGTCGGCCGTGACGAACCCGGGACGAGAACCTTGGAACCCGATGTTCTCGTACACGACGTAGGTGCCGGGCTCGAGCTGGGTGGAAGAACTACCCGGAGTCGTGAAGGGCGATCCGATCAGAGTGGAGTTGGCGATGGACGTGACCGACGAGGTGAAGCCACCCACCGCGTTGGCGATCCCAAGCGCGAACATGACGATGCCGACGATCATGAGCACGAGCGGTACGGCTTTGCGCATGGCAACAGAGTGCCAGTTGGTGCCCCGCGACGCTGCGGTGGCACGGCCGCGTTGCAGGCAAGGTTTCCCGGCATGACTTCACAACTCCGGCGGGGTTCACGCTTGTGCGCGGCGTAATGTCAGCAGCGTGAGCGAGTTCGACGACTTCATTGACGGGTTCTATCCCTACCGCAAGCAGACAACCAATTACCGGCGCATCCCCGACGAGCCCCGCGACCGCGCGGAGGTGCTGGCCGAGATCACCTCGATGGCCCAGCGCGAGGACTCCGTGGGCGACGAAGGCAAGGTCAGTGGCAGCCTCTACTCCGGTGACCACGACCACTACGCCTACCTGGGCGAGGTCTTCTCCCGGTTCTCCCACGCCAACGTGCTTCAGCGCGACATGTATCCGTCCGCGACCAAGTTCGAGGCCGAGATCGTGGCGATGGTCCTCGACCTGCTCAACGGTGACGCGAACGCCTGCGGCGTGGTCACCAGCGGCGGGTCCGAGAGCCTGATCACCGCCCTGTTCACCTACCGGGAGATGGCCCGTGAACGCGGGGTCACCAAACCCAACGTCGTGATGCCCATCACCGCGCATGTGGCATTGGATAAGGGCGCCTACTGGATGGACATCGAGGTCCGCCACGCCCCGCTGACCGATGCGTACACCGCGGATGTGGCGGCCATGGCCGATCTGATCGACGACCAGACCATCGCACTTGTGGGCTCGGCTGGCGACTACGGTCACGGCCTCATCGACCCCATCGAAGAAATCGCCGCCCTTGCTGCGCAACGCGGCATCGGAATGCATGTGGACGGTTGCCTGGGCGGCTTGGTGTGGCCGTGGGCAGAGGCTCTCGGCTACGACATCCCGACCTGGGATTTCCGCGTGCCCGGCGTCACCTCGATCTCTGCTGACACCCACAAGTACGGATACTCCCTGAAGGGCACCTCGACGTTGCTCTACAGGAACAAGGATCTGCGCCGCCACCAGTACTTCACCTACCCGGACTGGCCCGGCGGGTTGTACCTGTCGCCAGGGCTGGCGGGTTCGCGATCCGGTGGCCTGATCGCCTCCACCTGGGCCGCCATGGTCACCACAGGCCGCTCCGGGTACCTTGCGGCGGCACAAGGCATCCTCGAGACCGCCAGCGCGATCAAGGACGGCGTGGACGCCATCGACGGACTCAAGGTCATAGGCGATCCGAAGTTCCTCGTCGCGTTCATGTCCGACCGCGACGACCTGGACATCTATTTGGTCAACGACGCCTTGAAGAAGTCCGGTTGGCGGATGAATGCGCTGCAACTGCCCGCGGCCTTGCACTTCTGCGTGACCCGCCCCAACACGAAAGCGGGCGTGGCCCAAGCGTTCCTGGCCGACCTTCAGGCGGCCGTCGACTACGCCGTGGCCAACGCCGGCACACCCGCGGAGAGCGGTGCCATGTACGGCTTCGGAGGGACCCCGCAGGGCAACCAGACGATCAACACTTTGATGTCGGGGGTGCTCGACGCGATGCACGAGGTCGCGCCGGAATGACGTGGGTCCTGGCGATCGACCTTGGAAACGGCGGGCCCAAGGTCGCCGCTGTTGAGTTGTCCGGCGAGATCCTGGCCACCTGCTTCAAACCGGTGTCGGTCTACGTCGGCCGCGACGGTACCGCGACTCAGGACGCGATCGAGTGGGAGATCGCGCTGAAGGCCGCAATCGCCGATGTGACGGCCAAGGTGGACCCCGACGATCTGCACGCCATCGGAATCACGGGACAGTGGGGGTCAACGGTGCCGGTCGGACCGGACGATAACCCCGCCGGTCCAGTCATCCTCTGGTCGGACACGCGCTCACGGCGCAACGTGGCGCGCATCATCGGCGGGCCGGTGAGTGTCGGCGGCTACGCCCCGCAGAAGGTGCTGCCCTGGTTGCGCATCACCGGCGGGGCCCCGAACCCGGCGGGCGCCGACCCGACTGGGCATGCGCTGCTGCTGCAGAACGAACTGTCCGACATCGGTGAACGCAGTCGGGTGCTGCTGGAACCTGTCGACTACCTGGGCTTCCTTCTGACCGGGCGCACCGTCGCCACGCCAGCGTCAATGACCGCCTCGTGGTTGACCGACAACCACATCGGGGCACCCTTCGGTTACGTCGATTCTCTGGTCGAGCGATCCGGTCGCAAGCGTGCTCTTCTGCCCGAGCTGATTCCCACGGGTTCGGTTCAAGGCCCACTGCTGCCAGACATGGCCGCGCGCCTGGGCCTCAAGCCCGGCGTCCCTGTGGCCTGCGGCATCCCCGACGTGCACGCTGCGATCATCGGGAGTGGCGCGGTGAAGGCCTTCGAGACACATCTGGCCGTCTCAACCACGGCCTGGTTCTCAGCACCAGTGCCGTTCAAACGCACCGACATCCTGCGTTCGATCGCGACGCTGCCCGGACTGAGCCCCGAGATGAACATCGTGGGCAACAACATCGAAACCGGCGGCGCTGCGCTGTCGTGGTTGCGCGAACAGATCATCGCGCCATCGGACGGGCTCATGGGGGGCGGCAGCGGGATCGGCGCCGATGGAGCAGCACCCGTGGGCGAACAGCCGACCTACGAAGCGCTCACCGAACTGGCCGCGACCGCCCCGGCAGGCTGTGAAGGCCTGATCTTCACGCCTTGGCTGGCCGGGGAGCGCTCGCCGGTGGAGGACAAGCATCTGCGGGCGGCGTTCCTCAACCTCTCCTTCCGCAGCGACAGGGCGATGATGGTGCGCGCGGTCATGGAGGGCGTGGCCTTGAACATCAACTGGCTGTTTGTCTACTACGAGAAGTACCTCAAGCGCACCGTCCCCAGCATCCGGATCCTGGGCGGCGGGGCGCAATCCGATCTTTGGTGTTCGATCATCGCTTCCACCCTCGACCGGCGCATCGAGCAGGTCGCGGATCCGCTCAATGCGCAATTGCGCGGAGTGGCTATGTGGGCCCGGGTGTGCTTGGGCGAATTGACGCTGGAGCAGGCCGCGCAGACCGTCCCCGTGGCCAAGGTGTTCGAACCCGTTCCCGGTGAGCGGGAGGTCTACGCCGCGAACTTTGCCGAGTACCGCAAGCTGTACGGATCGGTCAAAGGTTTCTACAAGCGGATGAACGGCTGAGTCCCGTGCCCTGGTTAGAGGTTGTGCGGTTGGTTAGCGAATCCACGCGTGTTTTCGCTAACCAGGACCACAACCTCTAACCAACGCCCCTTACGGTTCCAGCGCCCGACCCAGCTCGTCCTCAAGGCGTTCTCGCAGCGGTTCAGCCAGGCTCGGCAGCTGTCCTTCGGTGAGGTTGGCCCGTGCGCGCTGACGCAACCGCCGCGCTCCGGAAGGGTTCATGCGCAGGGCGTGGGTGAGCGCCACTGCCAACTGGGCCATGCCCTGCCAAGCTGCCCGGGCCGGTGGTTCACTGTCCTTCCAGGCCGTTTCAAGCACCTCGTGGGCCTGGAACGGAAGACCCCGATCGAGCAGTTCGGTGGCCAGCGACACCACTGCCCCGGGATGCGGGTCGATGTCGTCGGGCAGTGGCGCGACCCCGGTCGCCCCGGGCTCAAGCGGGCGCCCAAGCTCGTCGCGAGGGCGGGCATTGCGTGGCCGGCCGGAGTCGTCCCGGTCACGCACCCGGCTGGCCTTTGACCGTCAGGTAGACGCGGCGCACATCCACCGCTTGCTGCAGGGACGCCCCGACATCGTCGGTGAAGGAGGCCCGGTACACGTCATCAGTGGCCGCATAAACGGTCGTGTAGAAGGCGGCGAAGGCGCCGAGGAAAGTGGACACCCGGATGAGCGCTCGCGAGAGCACATGGTCGCCGCCAACCGTCCAGAAGACGTCCACCGGCCCAAGATCCCCGATCCACGTCTGCTGGATCGAAGCGTTGATCGCGATCACTCCGAAGACGATGAAGAACAGCCACACCAGCAGCCCGATCAGTGCGGCTTGAATGGCCTGGGTGGCGATGGCAGCGACAAGAAGGTTGCGCTTCTGCGCGCGACCCAGACGCGGATCGGCCGCTTGCGTCAAGTCATGGGCTTGTTGGGCCATGGGGCTGTCCTCACACGACTGCCGGATCTTATGCATATCGGAGGCCTGATCGAGAGCCGCGATCTGGTCGCGCGTGCGTTCCAGCGTGACCAGCAGACCCAGGAGCAGCAAGAGCCCGGAACTGGCCCACAGCAACGTGGAGTCCAATGTGGCGGAAACCTGCCATACCTCCGTGTTGATGAACAGCACGATCAGAACGATCAGCAGCAGCGGAAGCGCCTTCGTGGCCACTACGTAGAGATCGCCCGCGCTGCGCATCGTCTGCCGGATTCCCCAAACGAACATCGAGATCATTGCGAACCGCGTCACGACGTAGATGATCCCCAGAAGTACGAGCTGCAGGACCAAGGCCGCAGCAATGCTGCCAGCGGTTACGTTGCCTCCCTCGGCCGTCTCAATGACGTCGTCGATGACGCCGACCAGCAGGAAGCCGACGAGCACCGGCCAGCCGACCCGGTCCGAAGGAGCGAACCAGTATCCCCGCCGATACTTCGACCACAACCCCACCGCCAAGAGGACCAGCCCCGCCACAACCAGCGTCAAGAGCGGCAGGGCCGGAGTGACCCCAGTTATTGCCGCATCGAGCGCAGAGATGAGCTGGACGGCGGCGATCACCACCATCGCGGGCAGCGCCCGGGTCCAGATGTGTTCGGCCGAACTGTAGTCATCCACGAACTGGGGCAGGCCGTTTCGGGCGAACCAGGTCTCTGTACGGCGAACGGGGTCCACGGGTGAACCGTAGCGACTCAAACCGGTTCCAGTCCGATGATCGCGCCCACGTAGGGCAGAGTTCCTTCGTGCGCGTAGGTCACAGTCTCGCCGGCGACTGTCCCGGTCACCAGGTAACGCCCCGCGCTGAATGTATGGCCGGTGACCTCTAACGCCCAACGCCCACCTGGTCGCTGGCGCAGGGCTTCGGGCGGGTACGGGGTGCCGTCGAGTACGGACAACCCGACCAGTCTGGCGACGTAGGCATCCACTGGCTCTTCCCAGAGCCGCTGTGGTGTTCCAACCTGAACGAGCACACCTTCGCGCAACACCGCGACCCTGTCGGCGAGGGTGAAGGCCTCATGCCGATCGTGCGTGACCGCGAGGACGGTGACTCCTGTCGCCCGCAGCAGTCGTTGCACGTCGAGCACGAGTTCGGCCTTGAGCACCGCATCCAACGCGCCGAAGGGCTCATCGAGCAGAAGCACCTCGGGGCCCGGCGCCAAGGCCCGCGCCAGTGCCACGCGCTGGGCCTGACCTCCGCTGAGCGTGTCCACCGAGCGGGCACCGAAGCCCGTTAGTCCCACCAGTTCCAGCAACTGCTCAACGCGCTGGGGATCTTTGGGCCGGATCCCAAAACCGACATTGGCCGCCACATCTAAATGGGGGAACAACAAACTGTCCTGGAACATCATCCCCAGGCCGCGCTTGTCGGGTGGAAGCCCGTCCACGGACCCGCCGCTGATCCCGATCTGGCCCTCGTAATCCAGCAGGCCGGCGATGGCCCTGAGCAGGGTTGACTTGCCTCCGCCGCTGGGACCAAGCACACACACAATCTCCCCGGCATCGACATCGAGATCCATGCCACGCAGCACCGGGGTCCGGTCGTACTCGACGCGCAGTTGCTCTACCCGCAGCATCAGAACACCACCGCCTTTCCCAGCCGGACTCGGTCGACCAGGACGACGACCAACACAGTGATCATCATGAGCAAGGCCCCCGCGGCATAGGCCGCAGCCACGGTCAATTCCCCTGGCCGGGCGAGAAGTCGCGAGATCGCCACTGGAAGGGTCGGATCCGCGGGGCTCGCCAGGAAGACGGTCGCGCCGAACTCACCGATGGTGACGGCGAATGCGAACCCGACGGCCACGGCGAAGGCCGGCAGCACCAAGGGGACGGCCACGGTGCGAACGGCGTTGGCCGGGCTGCGGCCAAGCACTGCGGCGACCTCCAGGAACCGGCCGTCGAAGTTCTCAAGCGCCGGTGTGAGCACCCGCACAACGAAGGGAACCGCGACCAGCGTTTGGGCCAGAACGATGAGCAGCCCGGTGTTGCGCAGGTCCACTGGCGGGCGCCCGAAGGCCAGCAACATGCCCAGCCCGACGGTGACCGCCGATGTTCCCAAGGGCAGCAGCAGCAGTGCATCGATCGAGCCCAGCCAACGGCCCCGCCGCGACCAGGCCAGACCAAGCGCTGCCGAACCACCCACGAGCACGGCGAGAAGGGTAGCCGCCGTGGCGGTGCGCAGTGAAGCCAGGACGGCTGCCCACGGATCCACCGAATTGGTGCTGCCGGAGTCGCTGAACAGCGTCTGCCAGCCGGCCAGGCTGAACGTGCCGTTGATGACAACAGAACGGGCGAGCACGACGGCCAGAGGCAGGAGCACCAAGGCTCCCGTGAGGATGGCCACCGTGAGCACTATTGGCCGTTCAGCGCCCCGCGGTCGGCGCGCTACGTCCACAGCCGCAGAGGTTGAGGTACCGCGGCTACCACCGAGGACCAGGAGCATCGCCACCACCGCCAGCAACTGCAGCAGCGACAGCGCCGCAGCGGCCGGCAGGTCGAGCAGCAGGGCGGTTCGCCGGTAGATCTCGACCTCGAGCGTGCGCAACTGCCCGGACCCGAGCACTTGGACCACTCCGAAGGACGTGAAGCAGAAGAGGAAGACGATCGCGGCACTGGCGCGCACGGACGGTTTGACCAACGGCCAGCTGACCCGCGCGAACGCCTCCCACCGGGAAGCCCCGAGAACCCGGGCCGCGGAGTTCAGATCAGGATCCAGGCCGGACAAGGCGCTTCCCACCACCCTGATGACCACAGCCATGTTGAGGAACATGTGGGCAAGCACCAAACCCCACAGCGATCCCGACAAGTCGATGCCCAGCATTCCGTTCGGCCCGACAAGAGCCAGGAAGGCCGCGCCCACGACGACGGTGGGCATGACGAAAGGCACTAGGACCAGCGCCCGGAGGACCGACCGCCCGGGAAACCGGAAGACCGCAAGCACGTACGCGGCGGGCATCGCGATGACCAGGGTGGCCACAGTCGACAAGCCTGCCTGCAGTGCAGTGAAGCCCAGGATCCGCCAGGTGCCCGGCGCGATCAGAGTTGCCCACAGTTGCGAAGCACCCTCGGCCAGCCCCGCGCGGATGACTGCGGCCACCGGGACGATGAAGAGCAGCAGCAGGAAGACCAGCGGGAAGAGGAGCAGCGCGTTGCGCCCGGCCCTTACTGACCCATGATGGACGACCATTGGTCTATCCATTCGTCCCGGTTCTCCATGATCTCCCCCGGATCCATGACCACGGGGTCGGTGGGTGGCGCGGAGTACTTGGTGAAGGCAGCAGGCACCTTGGCCTCAGGCATGACCGGGTAGACGAACATCTGCTCACCGACTTGGTTCTGGAACGGCGCGGACAGCATGAAGTCGATGAGGGCCTGGGCACCCTGCGGGTTGGCAGCACCCGCGAGTACCCCCGCGTACTCGACCTGCTGGAAGCAGTCCGAGTCCACGTTGGCAGTCGGGGGCGCACTGCCCGGGTCCTTGCTGAACATGGACTCGGCCGCCGGACTGGTGGAGTAGGACACAACGATTGGCCGAGTGCCTTCGCCGGAGCCGCCGGAGAACTGCTGGTAGTAGGCGTTCTCCCAGCTGTCGACCACCTTGACGCCGTTCTCCTTGAGCCCCTGCCAGTACTGCGCCCAGTTCGGCTGCCTCGCGATGGAGCTCAGCAGGAACGCCAGACCGGGCGAGGATGTGGCCGGGTTCTGCACCACCGTGAGGTCCTTGAACTCCGGCTTCACGAGGTCGGAGGGTGTGCGCGGCGGTTGCTTGTCTGCGAAGAACTCCACGTCGTAGTTCAGGCACACCGCGCCCGTGTCGATCGGGGTGACGCCGGGTTGCACCAGGTCGGCGGGGGCGTTCGGCGCGGTGTAGTCGGAGAAGACCCCGGCCTTCGCAGCCCGGCTCAGAAACGTGTTGTCCACGCCGAACAACACGTCGCCCTGCGGTGCGCCGGCGGACAGGACCGCGGTGTTGACCAACTGTCCGGTGTCACCGTTCTGCACGATCTTGACCTCGTACCCGGTGTCCCGCTCGAAATCGGCCAGGACCGCCTTGGACATCGCGAAGGAGTCGTGTGTCAGGAGTACGACCTCGGTTGGGGCTGCGGGTGGTGCAGCCGGCGCCGATGAGCAGGCAGCGATGATCAACAAAACCGGTAGGAGTAGCAGTCTCTTCACAATTCCTCCGCTGGCATTACCCAGATCAGGTTCGGCGGGTCGGTCACGCATTCGGTGACCCTCTCAGCCCGGCTGCCCGAGCTCCCCTTGTGGTCCCAATGTACCGCTGGTCGTTGTGGCTCAACCGCCGCCCGCCAAGCAAAGCTGGAAACAAGCCACTCAGTGGCCGGTTTCCCACACCGCCCCACAGCCAACCCCCGCCGCGCCAAGCAAAGCTGGAAACAAGCAAGCAAAGCTGGAAACAGGCGGCGATTTCCAGATGCATCGATCCAGGCCCGCGAGGCCCTGGAGACCGGCTGAACTCGGCAGACGCTCACGGCTGGCACGGTTCATCACACTACGCCCGGCCACACCCGATCCCGGCAAGTGATGCTGGCCTCCATCGAGACGGCTTCGCGGACTGATCATCCCTGCACACCAAGATCCGTCACTCACCCGCCTGGCGCGTCGGTTCAGGATCCCCAGGGGCCCGATCGCCTTGGCCAGCCAGCCCTCGGCAACCCCCGGCCGCCTGCCAACACGAAGCTGGACGACACATACAAAACAAGCAACTCAGTGGCCGGTTTCCCACACCGCCCCACAGCCAACCCCCGCCGCGCCAAGCAAAGCTGGAAACAAGCAACTCAGTGGCCGGTTTCCCACACCGCCGGGACCACGGGTTCCGCGACGCAAGCCCGGCGCCGTTAGGTTGGAGCGATGGACGCTGAATGGTTCGGGTACGCAGGGGCCGTGCTCATGACGTCCATGTCGCTGCCCCAGATCGCTCGCATCGTCCGGGACCGAAGCGCGGCCGGTGTAAGCCTCTTGACGTGGTGCATCTTCGGATTGTCGGGGGTCGCGTGGCTGGCGTACGGGCTCATCCTTGGCGCCCCGGCGATCATCATCGGCAACCTGACTTTCGTAGCCACGACGCTGCCGGTGATCATGCTGTTACTTCGCCGCCAGCGGGGCTGGGCGCTGGCCGTGGCCATAGTCGGGCCACTGGCGGCCGTCGTGGCGGCGGTATTGATCCTGCAGCGCGCCCCCGCTGTGGTCCCCTCCAGCATCGGCGTCCTGTGTGGCATTCTGACCACCGTTCCGCAGTTGATCGAGTCCGTCCAGCGGCGCAGGGCTGGCATGGTGTCCGAGGTGTCGATGGCCACGCTCGGCCTGCTTCTGGCAGGTCAATCGCTGTGGCTCGCGTACGGGCTTGCGCGACCAGACGTGCCCATGATCATCACCAACGTAATCGCAGTCAGCGTCACCCTCAGCCTGATCTTGGTGGAGAAGGGCGCGCGCCGGCCGGTCGCGCATTGATACCCCCGCCGGGTATATTGGGACCATGCCCATCTGTCCCTTGACCGCCTTCGCACAATGGAGCGTCCGCCGCTGGATAGTCGCCGTCGCTGTCGCAGCGGCCACCTTCCTCACCTTGGGACTGACAACCGCAGTGATCCCCAACCCGGTGTTCGGTCGCAGCATCGGGCCGACGGATTGGGCTATGGAGGTCCTGGTCGCCACTGCTGCCCTCACTGGCCTCTTGACCGCGACCTACGTCACCGATGGCAGTCCGCAGGGCCTCGACAAGCGCGGCACATTGGGCGCGTTTCTGTCGTACCTGGCCATCGGCTGCCCGGTCTGCAACAAGCTGGCCCTCATTGCGCTGGGCAGTACGGGGGCGATCACATTCTTCGCCCCGCTTCAGCCCTGGCTCGCACTGGCCGGTCTGGCGCTGCTGGCCTGGGCGCTGCTCATTCGACTACGAGGAGAGATGACATGCAGCATCAGCCTGCCCCCGAGGGAGTCCGAGCACAGCAACCGCTGAAGTTCCGGCTCGAGTCGTTCGCACCAGCCTGGGGCGCCTCGGTGATGGGCACCTCGATCGTGGCCACTTCAATGGCCGTCATCGGCTGGTGGCCATGGCTGTCAAGAATGATGCTGATCGTTGCGTCAATGCTGGCCGTGTTGGTGCTTTCGCTCACTGCAGCGCGTTGGATCCGTCACTGGAACGCGGCCGCGGCGGATCTGCGCCACCCCGTCAAGGGCGGCATGACAGCCACGGCGGCCGGCGGGATTCTGGCATGGGCCGTCGCCCTCGCCCGGGTGGGTGAAGGCTGGCTCCCTGAGACGCCACTGCTCGTAGTGGTGGCGACCCTGACGACAATCGGCGCTGTGCTGGCTCTGGTGATCGGCTGGGAGTTCATGGCCAATCTGTTCACCGGCGAAGGCACACCCATGGAGCACATCACGGGCGCGTGGTTCATCCCGCCGGTCGTCACGATCATCGTTCCACTGGCGCTGGTGCCCCTCGCCGCTGAACTCCCCGGAGTAGCCGAGACGCTGCTGGTCATCGCCTGGGCGATGCTGGGGATCGGCGCGGTGCTCTACTTCCTGGTCACTGCGGCGTTGTTCCTGCGCACGATCACCCACCCCCTGCCGCCGGCAGCCCTGGCTCCAACGCTGGTGATCGGGATCGGCCCGGCCGGCCTGCTGGGCCTGGACCTGCTACGCCTCGGTGGACCGGGCAATCCGGCATTCCTGGCCGCCGCCACCATGATGTGGGGCTTCGGGCTGTGGTGGCTGGTCGCAGCGATCATGGTCCTGCGCCGGGGCTACGAGACGATCGGATTCTCGCTGGCTTGGTGGGGTTTCATCTTCCCGTTCGGCGCCTGGACCGTAGCCACCACTGCGCTCGCGCAGGCGTGGGACGTCGGCCTGCTCACGGTGCTGGCCTGGATCGCGACCGTGACCCTGGCCATCGGGTGGGCGGCCATCGCGGCGGGCACGCTCAAAGGGCTGCGCGACGCCAGTATCTGGAAGGCCTGACCCCTACTCGTCGGCGATCGCAGCCAGAATATCCAGGCGGGCCGCGCGGCGCGCCGGCACAACGGCAGCCAGCACACCGATCACGATGGCCAAACCGAGGATGACCAGCAGGGTCGCCATCGGGATCACCAGCACCTCGATCCCGTCGTCAGACAAGGCGGCGCGAAGACTTGTCCCCGCCAGCAGACCAACGATGATGCCGGCAACCGCGCCGGTAATGGCGACAAGCACCGCCTCCCAACGGATCATGCGTCTCACTTGTCTTCGGGAGGCACCGACCGCACGCAGTAGGCCAATCTCACGGGTGCGTTCGAGCACCGACAAGGCCATTGTGTTCACCACGCCGAGCGCTGCGATCAGGATGGACAGCGCCAACATCCCGTAGATGAGGTAGAGCAGCTGGTTGATCGTCTGGGAGTTCTGCTCCTTGATCGACGCCTGGTCGAGGACCTGCAACAACGGGTTCTCATCGGTCACCGATTCCACTGCAGACAAGGCAGTCGCGGTATCGGCACCCGGGTCGAGCACCACATAGAGAAGTGTGTCCTGGGATGCACCGCCGACTGCCCGGTAGTCCTCCTTGGGAATGACCAAACCACTGATCAATCCCGCGTCGGGCGGCTCGAAGATGCCCTGCACTGTGAAGGACCGCGACTGCCCGCTGGGGAACAAGGCGGTCACCCGGTCTCCGACGCCGACCCCGGCATCAGCGGCCCATTCACTGTCCGCGATCGCTGTGCCCTGGGTCAGCTCTCCCACCTGCCCCGCTGTCACGTTGAGGTCGAAGACACTCGAGATGGGTCCACCTCCGGCCGCGGAGATGAGCTGGTCCTCGCCGTCCACGCGTGCGGGTCCGGCCGATTGGCTGACGACATACTCAACCTCGGGGAGTTCGCGCAGCTGGCTGGCGATGTTGGTGCTGAACGGGTTGCCGGTCGCGGTGGCCACCACGTAGTCGGCGCCGAAAGCACGGTCGATCAGCTGGTTGATCGACTCCCTGGCCGACGCAACCACAACCGCAACCGTCGTGACCAGAGCAAGCCCGATCAACAGCGCGGAGGCGGTCGCGGCCACCCGGCGCGGCCCACGCTCGGCGTTGCGTCCGGCAAGGCGCCCCGACACTCCGGTCGCACCCAGAACCGCGGAAGCGACCCTGGCCACGAGGATCGCCAGCACCGGGGAGAGCATGACAACCGCCACGAGCAGACCGAGCGCGGAAAGCGCGACCAGCTGGATCTGCGGGTCGGAGCCGTAGGCGGACGCCAAGCCGGCGGCCGAGGCAATCAGCAGCAGCAACCCGAGAGCAGTGCGGATCTTGCCCGGCTTCTCGACCGGACTGGATGCCTCCCGCAGGGCCGCGATCGGTGGGGTGCGTGCCGCCCGCAGCGCAGGCAGCAGCGCCGACACCACCGTTACCACAACTGCCAGGACACCCGCCCAGACGACAGCTTGCCCGGTCAACGCCACCCCCGAGGTCAGGGAGAGTCCGATCTGGCCGAGCAGGGCGACCAAGAGCAGGGCGATGACGTAGCCCAGGCCGATGCCGATCACCGCTGAGATAAGGGCCAGCACCACCGCTTCCAGCAGCACAGAGGTGAGCACTTGCCGACGCGATACGCCGACAGCGCGCAGTAGGGCCATCTCACGGCCACGCTGAGCGACCAGCATCGCGAACGTGTTGTAGATCAGGAAGGCCGCGACGAACAATGAGATCCCCGCGAAACCCACCAGCGCGTAGGTGATGAACCCCAGGCCCTGCGCAAGGGCGTCGCTGGACTCCTCGACCTGCTGGGCCCGGGTCTTGACCGTGAAGCCGTCCCCAAGTTCACCTGCAATGTTCTGGGCCACCTGTTCATCGGTGAAACCGTCCTGCACTGCAACCTCGATGAACTGCCACTTGCCCGGTTCGGTGAACAACTCCTGGGCTCGATCGGCGGTGAAGGCGGTGATGGTCGCCCCCGCCAGTCCCCCGGTCTCTCCGTACTTGAAGACTCCGACGAGGTCGACTTTGATCCGACCCGTTGGAGTCACCATCGTCACCTCGCCGCCGATCGGGATGTCCAGCTTGGGGAAGGACACCTCGTCAACGACAATCTCCCGGTCGCTCTGTGGCGCCTGGCCCTGGGTGATGTTCGCGACTTTCAGATCTGGGTCGGGCTGCCAGTTGGTTCCAGCCGATGGCGGACCGTTGCCGCCCACCACATCGCCTTCTGCGTCCAGCAGGTAGGCCCCGTTCTGGAAGATCGAACCACCGGCCTTGTTGACACCCTCGACCGCGGCCACCACATCGACAACGTCCTGCCCGATGAGCTGAACCTGATCATCACCAGTGCTCTGCGTTATGTCCTCCGACACCGCCGTCGTGCGCGTTACCAGCACGTCCTGTGCATTGCTTTCGAAGATGTCCGTGAACGTACGGTCCAACGTGTTCGTGAGCATCAGCATGCCGGTCACGAACGCGACGCCGAGGAAGACGGCTGCCGCAGTGAGCAGCAGCCGCAGTTTGTGGGCAGCCAGGCTGCGCAGGGTGATTCGAAGCATCACCTCGAGCGTAACCAGGGTGCCGACATCCCGGCGCACCGCTGTGGATCAGCCTGTGGTGGCCTGTTCCACTGGGACGCTCCCGTCACCTTCCAGCGCGGTGCGGATGACATCGACGTAGGTCTTGATTCCCTCAGTGGTCAGGTGTGTGCCGTCGTAGACGAAGTACTCACGGTGGCCCTCCGCAGCCACGGCCCAGTCGGCGATCCGCACGTTGTCGAACTGGTTGGCCATGCCCCGGATGTTGCGGTTGGAGTCCTCTTCCCAGGTGTTGGGCGTGTGGACTGTCACCAGCACGACCTGCTTGTCCGTCAGCCCGTCGAGGGTGTTCTTCAGCATGTCCCAGTAGGCGGTGCCGTTCGTCCCGGCATGGATCACGACCACGTCACGCAACTGTCCGGCGGCCTTTCGCGCCTCGATGCGTTGGACGATCTGCGGAAACTGCCTGGAAACGGCCGCGTCGACCGTCGTGTCAAAGGCGCTCTCCAAAGCCCCACTGGCTCCGAGCATCACTGAGTCACCGATGGCGGTCATGGGCCGCTGCGAGAGGTCGGCACCACGAGCGACCGGCGCGGGCGGCAACGAATCCGCTGAGTCCTGGCTCTGCTCCGAAGTCGACTGCTCAGCGCTCAAGTCCTGCCCGACGGACTCGAGTCCGTGCAGGTAGTCGTCGGCGCTGGGCGCAGGGATGGCCGCCAAGGCGGTTCCGGTCGCGAACACAACCGCCGCAAAGCCAGCCGCGACTCCCGCCGCTCGGGCGCCGGCGTAGGTGGCCCCGCGCTCGCGCCACCGCTTCCAAGCAGCGGCCAAAGCCCCCCGGCGGATTGGCATCTCGAGGTAGCGGTAGGAGATCTCGGCGACCCCGAAGGTGAGGCCCATTCGCAGGATCCACGCGGGGAGGCCCTCGAAGGGCAAGTCGATACCGGGGCGGGTGACCACGAAGATCGGCCAGTGGTAGAGGTAAAGGCCATACGAGCGCTCTCCTATGTAGCGCATCGGCTGCACCGCGAGCAGCGCACCGAACCCGAAAGCCGGATGGGTGGCCGCAGCAATGGCCACCGCGGTCAGCGCGGAGACTACAAGGAAGCCGCCTCGGTACAGCCAGGCACTGTCCTGGGAAACCGTGTGGAAGATCCAGAACAGCCAGCCCACCGCCCCCAGCGCCACGGCCCACAGGATCAACTTCGCTGGGCCCGCGACCCGATGGGGCAATGCACCCGGTCGCCAGACCGTGGCCAGAGCAGCACCCAGAAGAAGTCCCATGCAGTGGGTGTCGGTGCCGAAGTACAGGCGACTCGCGTCACCTGCTGCAGGCAGATTCCAGGCGAACGAACCGATAGCCATGATCATCGTCGAGACCAGCGACACGATCAACGCCACCCGGCCCACACCGGGCCTGCCGCGCCACCGGTACAACAGCACGAGGGCAAGTGGCCAGAGCAGATAGAACTGCTCCTCGACGGCCAGCGACCACAGGTGCTGCAGCATCGGGGGTCTGCCCATGGCCTCGAAGTAGGAGAGGTCCGAGGCGATGTACCACCAGTTCGTCACGTAGGCCGCAGAGGCGATGGCGTCCTCACGGAACTGGGCTGCCGCGTCCCTGGCGAAGAGCAGCACGAGGACGGCAGACAGGGCCAGGGTGGCGAACAACGCCGGCAGCAGTCGACGTGCCCGGCGAAGGTAGAACTGGCCGAACGAGACCGAGGATGTGTGTTCGATCTCCTGCAGCAGAAGGCTGCTGATCAAGAATCCGGACAGTACGAAGAACACATCGACACCGAGGAAACCACCGGGTACCGCGGCCAGACCTGAGTGGTAGAGCAGAACGGCCAGCACCGCGATGGCCCGGATCCCGTCAAGACCGGGGATGTAGCCCATCTTGGGTGAGGCCCGGCGCACGTCGGTTACGTGCTTGGGCACCACCGCGACAGACACCCTGACCTCTCCTCACGAACGCACATGACAACAGATTCCCCATCGTACGTCTGGTTTTGGGCACCCCGAGGCAGATCGCACGCGTGGCGTGGACACGATGACCGGCTGAACGGAGGTTGGCACAGCCGCGTCGGCACGGTTTACTACGCACATGTCCCGAACCTTGATTGCGCTCGGCGCAACCGCCTTGGCCCTTCCGCTTGCGGCCGCGCCCGCCTCAGCCGATCCAGTCGTCGACGGGCAGTTCCAGGTGACGGGGGTGGGCACCAACAATCAGATCACTGTTGGACCGGACTCCAACATCTGGCTGACCCTTGACTCGGGCGTCACCAACGACCTGGCGAAGATCACCCCCGACGGCGTGGTCACCGAGTACGACCCTGCAGCGATCACAGACCCCACCGGAATCACAGCCGGTCCGGACGGAAACCTGTGGGTGACTCAGAACGGCGGGGTGGCGAAGTTCTCACCGGCCGACCCAGGCAGTGCCGTGGCCACCCCGATAGCGGCCATCACGGACGCCCGGGCCATCACCGTCGGACCCGATGCGAACCTGTGGACCGGTTCGGAGACAAAACTCGTCAAGATTCCTCCTGCCAACCCGGCTGGTGCCACATCGTTCACGGTTCTGACCCAGGCCCGCTGGATCACCGCTGGGACCGACGGCAACCTCTGGGTGGCCGACGGAATCGGTGGTCAGCGGGTTGTGCGTGTCACCCCGGCTGGCGTGGCCACGCCCTTCCCCACCGGTGGCGGCCCCCAGGGAATCGCTGCTGGGCCCAACGGCCAGGTTGCGTACAGCAACCCGATCGCGAATCCCCAGGAGGTTGGCCGCATCGCGGACCCGGGACCTGCCCAGGCGACTGCGACGCCCCTAGCGGATCCCACCGGGGTGGCGTTCGGGGCCGACCAGGCGTATTGGTTCGCCCAGTTCGGAACCAACGACCTCGGACGATTGACCCCCGATGGCGCCTACTCCACCCTGCCCATCGCCGCGAACACCGGTCCGCGCCAACTGACGGGCGGGCCCAACAACACTTTGTGGGTCACCTTGGACACAAGCGACAAGGTCGCCCGCGTTTCCGGCGTGAACCCGCCGGCACCACCGAACCCCACCCCGAACCCTGCGCTGGACACCAGCATCACCAAGGCCCCCAAGAAGGTGGTGCGCACCGGTAAGGCCCGCGCCAAGGTCAAGGTGCGTTTCACCGGGACAACCGGGGCGACGTTCCAGTGCCGGCTGAACAAGCGGGGCTGGGTGCCGTGCTCCTCGCCCAAGTCGCTGAAGGTCAAGCCGGGCAAGTACACCTTCCGGGTTCGGGCGGTGCTTGGCGGCACGGCCGACCCCACGCCGGCCAAGGCGAAGTTCCGCGTCAAGCGCCGGTAGCGGCTTCGTGGATCCAGCCGAGCCAGCCACCGGCAGGTGGGCGTATGGCGGCTTTGGTCGCCCGTTCCTCGCGGACTCTGGCGTCGGCCACGGGCAGTCCGGCCACCGTGATCGTCTCGGGGAAGTGCGTGGTCGCGAAGGCTTGCAGGCCGGTGCCCAGGGCCAGTACCGCGCGATCCCCGAATCGGATGTGGCGGTCGTGGCCGAACCGCTCGACCTTCCCGTGACCTCGCACGCGCTCGGGGACAAGGACCAGGTCGAGGCTGACCTGGCGGACGAGGGCCTGCAAGAGGCGTCCGAACGCCAGCGACATGACTTCCTCGTCGAAACGGTCGCCGTTCTTGGCCCGGACGTCGGTCACCGCGGTGATCACCCGGACCTTGCGACCGGGATGCATGCCGACGCGTGAGAGGAACCAGCTCAGACCGTCGCCGTTCTGGGTCTGGTGCACATAGCGGCGCGCTACCTGCTGGCCCGCGTACTTGTCATAGATCACGATCGGGGTGGACGACTGCACAAGCGGACCGAACCGCTGCTCCCACTCCACTTCGCGATTCCCGCCCTCGCGCAAAGGGGCTTCGAGGACCTGGCGCGCCGCCAACACCGTGGACGTGCGCCCCGCAGTCGCGATCCGGCCGATCTCGATCAGCCCGCCCGGGGTCTGGGCGGAGAACTCGTCGATGGGAACACCGAGCAGTTCGGCCTGGTCGGCTTCCACCAGTACCAGCGACACCGTTGGGGCCAGGCGCGTCTCCAGAACTGCGGAGTCCAGCAACTCCCCGAGCCCGGGGCGCAGAGAAGGATCGGCGACCTCCACGCTCACTCTTCGTGAAGAGAGGATCGCCTCCCAGGACTTGGCCAGGGACGTTGGCATCTCCCGCACGGCTTGCACGAAGACCTCCAGGTCCTCGGCGCAGGTGAAGACCAAGTGGCCGTGCACGCTCAGGTCCTCGAGCAACTCCTCGTGAAGCGCCCGTCGTAGGGCTGGATCATCGGCGCGCTCCTGCAGCGCCGCCCCGCTGATGCTCACCCCGAACACAGAGCGGGCGCTCACGACCACCCCGGAAGCACTTCGGCCAGCCGCTCCTCGAAGAAGTCCCCCGGCCAGCCGTCGATCAATTCCCCACGATCGCTGACCTCCAAGTTCCGCACGAAGACCGCCGCATCGTCGTGCAGGTCGACGTAGAGGATTCGCAGGTCGGTAGCCGAGAAAGAACCTTCTCGGATCCTGCGCAGAATCCGCAGCACCAGGTGTTCCGAGTGGGTTTCGATCAGCAGTTGTCCACGCCCGGATGTGACCGTGTCTATGAACAGGTCACCCACCGCCGACTGCAACCGCGGGTGCAGGTGCACCTCCGGCTGTTCCACGATGATCATCCCGCCATCGCTCACACAACACTGCGTGATCACCGGTAGCAGTTGCCCCACCCCGTATCCCACCGCCCGCGGGGACACCAGTACCGGCGGATCGTGGCGGACGTCCTCGAGCGCGAGCACCGTGAAGTCACCGGCCGAGATCACGATGTCGTGCGACACGGGGGCCAGCATCCGGACTCGGTAGCCGAGACCCAGCCGCTGGCACCACGCGTTGACCTGCGCGAGGAGGGCGTCCTCGTCGTGGAGCAGTTCGACCATGCGTTCCCCGGCCGGACCCACATACTTGTCGCCGCCCTGACCAACCACGGTCGTGCGCTTGGCTTGGGCGCGCATCGGCCCCAGGAAGTAGACGTGGCTGAGCACGTCATAGATCTCCGGAGCAAGTTCGCGAGCCAACGGGGCACCAGGTTGACCCGCCCAGGGCCGCGGCCCGCTGACAAAGCCCTTTTCGCGACCGTCGTCCACCTCAAGTCGCGTCCGCAACGCCGCGCGGCGCTGCGGGTCCCAGTGGAAGACCCCGGTAGCCGCGTGGCGTGCCCCTTGCGGGGTGGTCCAGCCGAATCCCAAGGTCATAGGCAGTGACTCATCGTGATGGTGGATCGCCATCCTGAACGTGCCACCCTCGACGAGTTCGCCGGACATGTTCAGGATCTCCGGGCGCGCAGCGGTCTGCTGGAGCATCGGTAACACGGACAGCAGACTGCTCTTGCCCGCGGAGTTCGGACCGAAGACCAGCGTCAGGGGTGCGAGTTCGACGGTCGTCGGATCAGGGCTGTATGACCGCAGTCCCCCGACAGTCAGGTCTGTGACGAGCACGCGTCAGGAGACGACCTTCCAGTTCAGGTTGGCCGAGGACTCACTGCCGAGCTTCACCTGCACCCGGTACTTGGTCCCAGTGGTGCTCGGTCGCCTTGCAGAAGAAGATCTTGCCCTTGACCCAGGTGACCTTGTTCGGGCATTTCACGGTGACGTTGATGTCCGCCTGCGTGTTGAAGCCCCGCTTGATGTTGCGTTCCAGCTTGGGGATCTTCACCGTGCCCGCAGCATTCGCAGGTCCTACAAAGGCGATCGGCGCGGCGATCAGGGGAACGGTTACTGCGAGCGCGGTTGTCCGGCGCATGGCACCCTCCTTGAGTTGGAGCAAGAATACGCTCCTCGCGGCCGCAATGACACCCTCACCTGAGCAACTGAGCCGCCTCCAGCGCCCAATAGGTGAGGACGATATCCGCCCCGGCCCTTACACATCCGGTGATGGACTCCAGGATCACCTGCTCGCGGTCGATCCAACCGCGCTCAGCAGCAGCCTCGAGCATCGCGTATTCGCCGGACACCTGGTAGACGGCCACCGGGACTGTGCTCGACTGCGCAACCGCAGCAACGATGTCCAGGAAAGCCGGTTTGACCATCACGACGTCGGCGCCCTCGGCGAGGTCCAGGTCCAATTCGCGCAGGGACTCCCTGGAGTTGCCGACGTCCTGCTGATAGGTGCGCCGGTTGCCTTCGAACGTGCTGTCGACCGCCTCCCGGAAAGGCCCGTACAACGCCGTGGCGTACTTCGCGGTGTAACCCAAGATCGCGGTGTTGATGAAGCCTTCCGAATCCAGCGCCTCGCGCACGGCCGCCACCTGGCCGTCCATCATGCCGCTGAGCCCGAGCATGTCCGCCCCGGCTGCGGCAAGGACCACTGCCATCTGCTGGTAGCGGACCAGCGTGGCGTCGTTGTCGACTTCGCCGTCGCGAAGGACCCCGCAGTGGCCGTGGTCTGTGAACTCATCCAGACACAGGTCGACCTGCACCACCAGCCTGCCGGCCGACGCCTGCACTGCCACCTCGACGGATCGCGCAAGAATGCCCTGCGGGTCGGTGCCCGAGGATCCGATGGCGTCTTTGTGCGCGGGCACGCCGAAGAGCATGACGCCGCCCAGACCTGCCCGAGCGGCTTCGTCGACCACGTCGGGCAGAGTCTGCAACGTCTGCTGGTACACCCCGGGCATCGAGCTGATCGCGCGTGGGCTCGTCAACGACTCAGCCACGAACACAGGCAGCACCAGTTGCGCCGGGTGAACCCGGGTCTCGCTGACCAGTCGCCGAACCGCAGCGTTGGCCCGCAGCCGACGCGGCCGGATCATGCCTTGGCCGCGCGCCGGCGTCCCGCGCCCCTGCGCTTGGACGGCCGCCAAGTGCGCTCGCCACTATCGAGGGCGGTCTGCCGCAACGTTTCACCGTGATCTGCCAACGCCGCTACCAGCGCGTCGATCTTGGCTTGAGCGGGCTGTACCGACACCTTCAACCCGTGCTCGGTGGCAGTGGCGGCCGTCTCCGGGCCGATGGCAGCGATCACCGTTGTGGCGTGGGGTTTGCCCGCGATGCCGACGAGGTTGCGCACGGTGCTCGACGAAGTGAAGACGACCGCGTCGAAGCCACCGGTCTTGATGGCTTCGCGGATGTGTGCCGCAGGCGGTGCCGCCCGAACGGTCCGGTAGGCGGTGATGTCGTCGACCTCCCAGCCCAGCTCCTCGAGGCCGGCAACCAGTTTCTCGGTTGCGATGTCGGCGCGGGGCAAGAACACCCGGCCGATCGGGTCGAGCTCAGGGTCGCGGTCCGGCCAGACCTCGAGCAGACCCACCGACGACTGCGCGTCGGCAGGCGGAACCAGGTCCGCGCGCACACCGAACTCCTGAAGTGCCGCTGCGGTCGACTCCCCGATGGCAGCGATCTTCAGCCCGGCCAGGTGACGGGCGTCCAGTCCTCGCTGCTCAAAGCGCTCCCGGATGGAACGCACGGCGTTGACGCTGGTGAACGCGATCCACTGGTAACGCCCGGATTCGATGCCCTCGATCGCCCGCTCCATCTGCTGAGGAGTGCGTGGCGGCTCCACGCTGATCGTCGGAACCTCGACCGGGCACGGCCCCGAACAGTCGCAGTTGCGCGGACAGTTCGCCGGCCTGGTCCTTCGTGCGCGGCACCAGTACTCGCCAGCCGAACAGGGGCCGGCTTTCGAACCAGCCCAGATTGCTGGCCGAACCGACCGCGTCCCCGATGTACACGTCGCCGTTGCCGGTCAGCTTCGCGGCCTTCAGGTCGGCCGCGGCCTCTCCCAACGTGGTCACGATCGTCTGCTGCTCGACCGTGGTACCACCTCTGACGACGACCATCCCGGTCGACGGCGTGCGCCCTGCCGCGAGGGCTGCTTTCGCTATCCCAGCGGCAGAATCGGCCGCGTTGCGAACCACCACGGTCGCCGATGCGTCGGCAAGCGTTTCAGAATCCACCTCACCCGACAGAAGATCCACGACCCGCAGTTGCTTGGACTTGGGTCCCACCAGGCCGATGCCGGCGTAGGCGGCCACACCGGTCACGTCAGCGGCTGAGGGAAGGATCTCGAAGGGGGCTTTCGCACGGTGGATGACCTTGGCCTCGGCACTGGCGCGCCCGTCGAGCAACGGGTCCCCTGCGTAAAGTCGCACCGCCCGGCGTCCGGCACGTGCCTGCTCGACGAGACTCTTAGCCACGGTGGGGGCGTCGATAGCCGTCGTCGGGATGTCCAGGATTTCGACGTCGTGGCCCTCGACCAGGCCCATGACCTCGGGGTCACACACGACGACCTGCGCAGCGGCGAGCAGCGACGCGCCGCGCACTGACAACAACTCGGGGTCTCCTGCTCCGGCCGCGATGAGCGCGATGGCTGGCAGGTTCTTTCGATTCCTCATGTTTCTCTCCTGAGTATGCGACCGGCGCCTTGCCCGATCAGGGTGTCGGCGGCCCGTAGCCCGACGCTGTGCGCGTCGAACCACGAACCGGTCGTTGTGCATTCGTACATCTGTGAGCCGTCCTCTGACAGCACGGCCGCTCGCAGTGAGACGGTGTCGGGGCCGACCTCGGTCAGCACCCCGACCGGCGCGCTGCAACCCGCACGCAGCCCCGCGAGCAAAGCCCGTTCGGCAATGACACCGGCGCGGCTGGCCGCGTGGTCGAGGGTGGCAACCGCTTCGAGCCGCGGATCATCCACTCGCATCTCCACCGCCAGCGCGCCTTGGCCCACGGCTGGCAGCATCGTGACCGGCTCCAGAACGAAACCCGGCGGGCGCAGACCGAGCCGGTTCAGCCCGGCTACGGCGATCACGACCGCGTCGACCTGGCCGGATTGCGCCGCGTTCACCCTGCTGTCCACGTTGCCGCGGATGCCCACGATCTGAAGGTCGGGGCGAGCCCGGCGCAGGTACGCCACACGTCGCGGGGAACCAGTTGCGACCGTCGCCCCGTCCGGCAGAGCGGCCAGGTCGGTCGCACTGGTCACCATGAAGTCACGCACGTCCTCGCGCTGCGGTATCGACACGATCGTCGTGCGTGGGTCGTTCGCGGTGGGTAGGTCCTTCATCGAATGAACTGCCACATCAGCGCGGCCTTCCACGACCGCTTCGCGCACCGCAGCCACGAACACACCTTGGCCGCCGAACGAGGTCAGGGCCGCTCGCGAGGTGTCGCCCTCGGAAGTGACGAGGACCTCGGAGGCGTTCAAAGTCGTCGCAGCCTCGATACGTGCGCGCACCCACGCCGTCTGGGCGCGCGCCAAGGCACTGGCCCGCGTGGCCACTTTGATGTCAGGCACTCGGGCCCCGTGGGTCGGTCAACGCCGCAACGGCCTGTGGGTCGAGGTCGAAAAGGGCGTGCAGAGCGGCCGCGTAACGGTCACCACCAGGGTCGATCGCGAACTCCTTCATGCGCACAGTCGGGGTGTGCAGCAAAGTGGCCACCACCCGCCGCATCGAATGCGCGATCTCCTTGAACTGCTCGTCTGTGAGATTCGCGCCGCGCAGGCGCAACCTCTCCAGTTCGCTCTCGACGACTTCCTCGGCGCGCGAGCGAAGTGCCACGACCACCGGTTCCACGCGGGCACTTGTCTGTCGGGCCACGAACTCACTTGTCGCGTCCATCACGATGTGCTCGGCCGAACTCACGGACTCACCGGCGACCCTGGCCTGCGGCAGTTCGGCGATACCTGCGAGGTCGAGCCGTTGCACTCCGGGGATTCCGGCGATGGCCGGATCTGTGTCGTGGGGCAGCGCGAGATCACAGAAGAACACGTCCGTGTCCACCCCGTCGAGCACGCGCTGCAAGTGGTCCGCGGTGATCAACAGTCCGGTCGCCCCGGTGGCGCTCACGACCACGTCGGCGGTGCGCAACTGATCGTCGAGATCGACAAGTTGTTTGCCCTGCCCACCGACCGCTTCGGCCAGCCGGTGCACGGAGGCTGCTGTTCTGCCCACGATCGTCACCCGGGCCCCGCGGGCGCTGCTAACCGACGCCGCCAGCGACGACATCGATCCTGAGCCGAGGATCACGACGTTGCGCTCATGCAGCGAACCGAAGTGAGCCTCAGCCCGTTCGAGCGCCACCTCGACCACCGACGCCCCGTGCCGGCCGATGCCGGTGTCGGTCTGGACGCGCTTGCCCACCCGCAGGGCAGTCTGGGCCAGATCGTGCAGGTTGCGGCCCGCTTGGCCTTGGTCCACGGCCGTCTTGAACGCCTCGCGGAACTGCCCCAGGATCTGTTCATCGCCGAGGACCATGGAGTCGAGGCCACTGGTAACCCGCAACGCATGGCGCACGGCTGCGTCCTCGTAGTGCACGTAGAGATGTTTGGAGAGTTCCTCGACCGACAGGCCCGCACTTTTGGCCAGCACCACCGTCACGGCTTCGACGGCCGCATGGAACCGGGAGACCTCGGTGTAGACCTCGATCCGGTTGCAGGTCGACAGCAGCAACGCCTCAGCGACCGCGTCGGCTCCGGCGAGCATCGGCAGCGCCGATTCGGCATCCGCGGCGGCGACCTTCTCCAGAACCTCCATGGGCGCGCTGTGGTGGCTCACGCCGACGACCAGAAGACTCATCGGGACCGCCTTTGGACCGCGTGCACTGCAAGGATCTGGATCTCGGTGGCAAGGTCCACGGGGCGCACGACCACGTGATCGGGAACGCTCAAGTGCCCGGCAGAGAGGTTGAGAAGGCTGGTGACGCCCGCCTGCACCAGCTGGTCGGCAACCGATTGGGCCGCCGCCGCCGGGGTGGCGATCACGCCGATGGCCACTTGGTGGTCCTTGATGAAACTGTCGAGTTCGGACAGTGGACGGATCTCAATCAGCTCCACGTCCGGGTTGCCGGCCTTGCCACCCACAAGGTCGAGGTCGGCGTCGAACAGCCCGACGACCCGCAATCCGCGCTCGACGAAGCCGCTATAGCCAGCCAGGGCCCGGCCCATGTGCCCGATCCCCACAATGACCATGGGATGCTCGTCGGCCAGACCGAGGGCGACATTGACGCTCTCTCGCAGTTCTGAGACTGGATAGCCGACCCCGCGGGTCCCGTAACTGCCCACGTAGCTCAGATCACGGCGGACGACCGCCGGGCTGACCCCGACGTTCGCAGCGAGATCGGCGCTGTGCACCGTCTGGATGCCGGCGTTCTCCAATTGATGCAGGCAACGCAGGTACTGCGGCAGGCGGGCGATGGTCGCATCCGGCAACGAACGTCGTCGTAGTCGCGGCATGGACATCTGTCACCTGTCTGCTTGTGGGGGCTCCTCCATGCTACCGATTTCACAAGCATCAGCCACAATGACAATCGGGCGTAGACGTTCGGATTGCGGACGCTTGTGTCAGGCCGACAGAGCTGCGCGCAATCGCCCGGGATTGACCCGGAAGATGTCGTGGACCGCACCGTCCACCAGAACCACCGGGATCTGGTCGGAGTAGGCGGCTGCCAGGCGGGGGTCGTCAAAGATCGACAACTCAGTCCAATGGGTGTCGGTCTCGGCGCAGACCGTTTCGATCACCTCGCGTGCCACGTCACACAAATGGCACCCGGGCTTGCCGATCAGCACCACCCGCGCGCTCAGGTGCTCTCCCCGGGGTGATCCTCGCGCAGCCGCGCCTTGCTCACCTTGCCCGTCACCGAGTGCGGCAGGTCGGCGACCACCTCGACGATCGTGGGGCACTTGAACCGGGCCAGCCGGACCCGCGCGAAATCAAGAATGGCCTCGCTGGTGACTTCGGTGTCCGCGACCACGAACGCCTTCACCGCCTCGCCGGTGTACGGGTGCGTGACTCCCATGACCGCGACCTCGAGGACCCCGTCCATACCCAGCAGCACGTCCTCGACCTCGCGCGGGTAGACGTTGAAACCGCTAACGATGATCAACTCTCGGCGCCGGTCGACGAGGCGCAAATCACCCTCATCGTCGGCATAGGCCACGTCCCCGGTGCCGAACCAGCCCTGCTCATCGGGGCCGTCCGCCCCGTCGGGCCAATAGCCGTTGAACAGATTCGGGCCGCGCACGAAGATCTCGCCCGGGTCGCCTTCTTCGACGACCTCCCCGTGCTCGTCGCGCAGTTCGATCTCGATGCCCGGCAGCGGCTGCCCGACGAACCCGGCCTTGGGCCGCCCGGAGACCAGGCTCGCGGCGATCACCGGGGAGCACTCGGTCATGCCGTAGCCCTCCCAGATCGGCTGACCGGTCAGATGTCTCGAACTGCTCCATCACGTTGCGCGGCAAGGGCGCCGCCCCCGAAACGAGCATGCGAACACCCTGCAGCGCCGCGGCCAGACCATCTTGGGCCGACCAGGCCACGTACATCGGAGGGGCACCGGCGACGTTGGTGACTTTGTGCCGGTGAATTGCCTCCAGGGCCAGCGCCGGATCGAAGCGCGATGTGAGCACGATCGTGGCACCGTGGCGGGCGACCAGAGCGAGCGTGGCATTGAGCGCGTAGATGTGGAAGAGCGGCAAGACGCTGAGAACGACATCGTCGGGGGTCATCGCCGGGGGGTCCTGCAGTTGCGTGAGTTGCTCAACGTTGGCCAGCAGCGCCCTGTGGGTCAGCATTGCGGCCTTGGGACGTGAACTCGTCCCAGAGGTGAACAGCAGCACGGCCAGTGATTCCGGATCTGTCGGGTCGACCGGCAGCGGCGAACTGCCCACCGTGAACCGGCGCCAGGCCTCGCTGCCCGGAACCAGTACCTCCAGGCCCTCGACCTGGCCCACCACGCCGGCCACATCGGCGTCGGCCACCACCAGCCGGACGTCGGCCTCTTCGACAACGCGGGACAGTTCGTGGGCGGTGTAGCCGGTGTTGAGCGGAACAGCCACCATGCCGGCGCGCAAGATCCCGAAGTACGTGGTGATGAACTCCAGGCCGTTGTGGGCCATGAGCCCGATCCGGGTTCCCCGGTCGAAGCCCTTGGAGATCAAACCGCTGGCCACAGCCCGAACCTGCCAGTCGACCTCACTCCAGGTCGTCATCCGGTCCTCGGTCACCACGGCGGGGTGCCGGGGCCGCGATTCGGCCGCGGCCCGCACGAGATCGGCAAGGTTGGCCACCACGCCCGAAGTCTTACACATGGCGCACTTCGCTAGCCTGCAGAGGTGACGTTAGGTGACGGCGAGGAACCGGGCTGGCAGACAGCCGAGATCTCCGAGCCGTCGGTCCCGGCTCTGGACCCGTCCAGCGCGGCCTTCTTCGACATCGACAACACCCTGATCCATGGCGCTTCGATGTTTCATTGGGCGCGCGGACTGGCCAAGCACAAGTACCTCTCGCGCGGCCAGATCCTGGACTTCGTGTGGAAGCAAACGCGTTTCATCGTGGTCGGCAAAGAGGACGCCGACGACATGCGCGATGTGACCTCCGAGGCCTTGTCGCTGGTGAAGGGCCGCAACCAGGCCGAGCTTGTGACATTGACCCGCGAGATCTTCAACGAGTACATGATCGATCGGTTCTGGCCGGGCACAGTCGCCTTGGCGCAAGGCCACATGGACGCCGGTCAACGAGTGTGGCTGGTTTCAGCCGCACCCATTGAACTGGCCGAACTCATCGCCGAGCACCTCGGACTTTCAGGGGCGTTGGGGACCGTCTCCGAGCAGATCCACGGTGTGTATACCGGCCGGCTGGTGGGCAAACCGCTGCACGGGGAGGCCAAGGCCGAGGCGGTGACCGCCCTGGCGCAGCGCGAGGGCTTGGACCTGAGCCGCTGCGCGGCGTACTCCGACTCCTCCAACGACATCCCGCTGCTGTCCTTGGTCGGTATTCCGGTGGCGGTCAACCCGGACCGCGCACTGCGCCAGCACGCACGACGTAACGGTTGGACCGTGCGGGACTACCGCACGACCCGCCGCGTGGTGAAGGTCACCGCCCCCGCAGTGGGCGCGGCTGGGCTTGCGACCGGGGTGGCAGTGGGCGCCGTGATGGCGCGTCGGGCGCTGCGGGCCTAGGGGGCTTGGAGGCTTGGGGGCTTGGACCGGCTCGCAATCCTGGCCTCCGGAGGCCGTTGGTTAGAGGTTGTGCTGTTGGTTAGCGAATCCACGCGTTGTTTCTCTAACCAACCGCACAACCTCTAACGCGGGCCGGTTTGGCCGGGGCCCGGGTCGGCTGAGGACCGCGGTTCCCGGTCGGGCCGGTTTGGCTGGGGCCCGGCGAAGCGCACCGGGCCCGGGTGGCTGAGGCCCGCGGTTCCACCGGGCGTCCTGGTTAGAGGTTGTGGTCCTGGTTAGCGAATCCACGCGTTGTTTCTCTAACCAACCGCACAACCTCTAACGCGGGCCGGTTTGGCCGGGGCCCGCGGTTCCCGGCGGGCCGGTTTGGCTGGGGCCCGGCGAAGCGCACCGAGCCCGGGTGGCTGGGGCCCGGTGGCCGCCTAGAAGAACACCGACCGGCGGGCCACCAACAAGCGGTAGAGCGTCTGCTGGATGGTCTCGCGCACCTGGTCGGTGAGGTCGAAGACCAGCATCGGGTCATCGGCCGCGGATTCTGGGAAGTCGTCGGTGCGGATGGGCTCGCCGAACTCGATGATCCACTTGCTGGGCAGCGGCACCAGTCCCAACGGACCGAGCAGCGGGAACGTCGGCGTGATCGGGAAGTACGGCGCTCCGAGCAGCCTGGCCATCAGCCGAGCGTTCCCGATGATCGGATAGATCTCCTCTGCGCCCACGATGGAGCACGGAATGATCGGCGTCTTGGTGCGCAACGCCGCTGCGACGAAACCGCCACGGCCGAACCGCTGCAGCTTGTACCTCTCGCTGAAAGGTTTGCCCACTCCCTTGAAGCCCTCGGGCCAAACCCCCACGAGCTCACCGGATGAGAGCAACCGCTCGGCGTCTGGGGCACAAGCCAGGGTGTGGCCGGCCTTGCGCGACAACTCAGCGACAACGGGGAGCTGGAACACGAAATCGGCACCCAGCATGCGCAACTTCCGGTGCGCGGGGTGGTGGTCCCAAATGGCCAACTGGGTCATCATCGAGTCGATCGCGACCGTGCCGGAGTGGTTGGCCACGAGCAGCGCGCCGCCTTCGTCCGGGATGTTCTCCAAACCGCGGGTCTCGATGCGGAACCACCGTTTGTACAGCGGCCGGAACGGGGCCAGCAGGACGCGGTCGGTGAGTTCGGCGTCGAAACCGAAGTCGTCGACCTTGTAGTCACCAGTGATCCGCCTGCGCAGGAAGGCCAAGGCACCAGCCACGCGGGTGTCCCAGTCGACGTGCTCCTCGGTGCCGGGAAGCGGCGTGGCGTCCGTGGCCACGTCCTGCGCGGGTGCGGTGCTGCCCCGACTGGCGCGCGCACCAGCGCGGGGTGCAGTCTTGCGCGCAGTCGGTTTCTTCTTCTTGGGGTCCTTGCCCTTCAAAGGGATGACTCGTGCGTCGGGCACCGGTTCAATCCTTTCCGGTCAGCAGCGACAGAAGTTGATCCTCGATGTTCTCAACCCGCTCGGGCGGCAGCAGACGGTTGAGGTTGCGCGCCTCGACGAACGAGTCGAAGGTCTCGCTGGTCGTGTGCTGGGGGACAAAACCGAACTCGGTGCGCATGCGACTGGTGTCGATGCCCCGTCCATAGGTCAGGAACCGCACCTGCTCGGGGCTGAAGTCTGCCAGGCCCAGCCGCCGGAAGAAGGCGCCGACCGAGAACGCAAAAGGCCCCGCGATGGGGATCACCGGCCGGCCCGCGCGTCGCGCAGCCTGCGAGACCAGGATGACGCCGTCGCCAGCCACATTGAAGGTTCCCGGGTGCTCCTCGATCGTGGCGCGGCGCAACGCGTCGAGGCCGTCGTCCTCGTGGATGAACTGCATGCGGGCGTCGAACCCGAGCACGACCGGGATGACCGGCAGCGAGAAGTAGGTGGCCATCGGGGTCTGCACCCGCGGACCGAAGTAGTTGGCGAAACGCAAGGTTGTGACCAGCACATCGGGGCGGCGCCGCGCGAACCCTCGCACGTACCCTTCGACCTCGACGCTGTCCTTGGCCCAGCCCGAGGTGGGGGCGTGTTTGGGCTCCATCTCCTCGGTGAACATTGCGGGGTCCTTGGGCCCGGCCCCGTACACCGACGAAGTGGACTTCACAACGAGTTTGCGCACGGTCGGCGACTTCTGACAGGCCGCCAGCAACTGCATCGTGCCGATGACGTTGATCTCTTTCATCGACATCCGGCCACCGGCCTGCATGGGCGTGGCAATGACCCCCATGTGGACCACGGTGTCAACCTCGGCGGCGTCGATGACCTTCGCGATGATGGGGTTACGGATGTCGGCGCGGACGAACTCGGCGCCACCGATCTCCTGACGTGGGGCCACCACGTCCACACCGATCACCCGATCGACCTTCGGGTCCTGGGTGAGGATCTGTGCCATCCGGCCGCCGAGGTAGCGGGAGACTCCGGTGACCAGGACGACCTGACCCATCGGTTACCTACTTCTTGTTGCGGCGCTGGACGCGGGTCTTGCGCAGCAGCTTGCGATGCTTCTTCTTCGCCATCCGCTTGCGGCGCTTCTTGACAACCGAACCCATTCAGGCCTCCTGTGACGTTTCCCCCAGGGTAGTCGGATCAGAACATCGGGTCGGGGTCTGGGTCGATTCCCAGGTGCGGAAAGGCAGCCCTGCGAGCCGACAGGACCGCCGCATCCACCGGATCGTCGGGGTTGTACCCCGTCTCCCAGCTACGGACCCACGGATCCCGGCCGTCACCCATCGTCAGTGGCGGGTCGCGCTGCAGAACCTTCGAGATCAGGTTGCGGAACGCCTCCGGAGTGGGGTCGGTGGGATCAATCGGCGCGTTCAGAGCCTCGGCGAGCAGGTGAGTCCAGGCCAGCGGGACCACGTCCACCCACTCGTAACCCCCACCGCCCGTTGCGATCCAGCGACCCTGGGCGTGGGCGTGCGCCAAGCGGTGCAGAGCCCTGTAGGACATCCGCTGCCCCTCAATGCTCAACGCCATGTGGGCCAATGGGTCGGAGAAGTGGCTGTCGCACCCCTGCTGGGTCACCATGAACTGCGGTTCGAACGCCCGCAACGCCTGCGGCACGACGGCCTCGAACGCCCGCAGCCAGGCGTTGTCGGCGGTCCCCGGTGGCAAGGCGACATTGATCGCTGAACCCTCGGCATCGGACCCGCCGATCTCCGTGGGCCATCCCGTGCCGGGGAACAATGTGCGAGGACTCTCGTGCAGTGAGATGGTCAGGACCCGCGGATCGTCCCAGAAGTGCTGCTGCACACCGTCACCGTGGTGGACATCCACATCGACGTATGCGACCCGTTCGACCCCCTGGTCCAACAGCCACTTGATCGAGGTGGCCAGGTCGTTGTAAACGCAGAACCCCGACGCCCGGTCGGGCATGGAATGGTGCAGTCCCCCTGCGAAGTTGATCCCGTGATCTGCCTCATCGCGATAGACCGCTTGGGTGACTGCCAAGGAGGCTGCACACACACGCTCGGCGTGGACGTGCATATCAGCGAATGTCGGCACGTCGTCGGTCCCGAGTCCGTGGCCGCCCGCCGTCTCATTGCGCACCGCCTCGATGAAGTCGGCGGTGTGGATGCTCTCCAGCAGCCCCTCGGGCATTTCCGCCGGCTTCACGACCGTGAGGTTCTCGTTTTCCAGCAGTCCGAGGTCGCGCGAGAGCCTGTAAGCCAGCTGCACCCGCAGCGGCGCCAAGGGGTGACCCGGGCCGAAATCGTAGTGCCGCAGATCGTCGTCCCAGACGAAAGCGACGCGATGGCTCATGCTCGCAACGCTACTCAGATTCCGATTGTGTGGGTAGGTAATCGGTCAGCTCAAACCCATCCGCCGCAAGGGCAGACTGGTGGTCATGAGCATCATCGAAGCACATCCGGAGTCGGTTCTGGCGCGGTCGCGTCGCGGCGGACCCAAGCCTGTCGGCCGAGCAGACCATCGGCGAGGTGCGGGCCGCACTGATCGGACACCGTTTCGCCGACCTAGACACCCTCGCGGTGTGCGCAGGCGACCGGTTGCTGGGCCTGATCACCATCGAGGACGTACTGGCCGCCGACGCCGGCGTAACAGTCGCCAGCGTGATGGACTCCCAACCGCCGACGGCCCACCGGGACACCGACCAGGAGGTGGCCGCTTGGAACATGGTCCAGCGCGGGCACGAGGCGCTGGCGATCATCGACGATGACGGGCACTACTTGGGGATCGTCACGCCCAGCGACATGCTCAACGTGTTGCTTGAAGAGCACGAGGAGGACTTGTCCAGGCTGGCCGGTGTGGTTCATGACACCGAGCAGGTCCGGACGGCGACCATCGAGTCGGTACCGCGACGTGTGGCCCACCGGATCCCGTGGCTACTGGTCGGCCTGGCCGGCGCGATGGTCTCGGCCTTGGTGGTCGCGGGCTACGAGGATGACATCAGCAAGCAAGTGATTGTGGCGTTCTTCCTGCCCGGCGTGGTCTACATGGCCGATGCGGTGGGCACGCAGACCGAGACCGTTGTGGTCCGCGGACTCTCAGTCGGGGTGGGGGTGCGGCAGGTGGCCCCCAAGGAAGCCCTTACCGGCCTGATCATCGGCACGGTCGTGGCCGTGTTGTTCGTCCCGCTCGGGGCGCTGGTGTTCGGGGACGTGCAGATCATGCTGGCCGTCGGTCTGGCGCTCTTCGTGTCTTGCGCGGTCGCCTCGGTCATCGCGATGGCACTTCCGTTCGTGTTCAGCAGGTTCGGTCGTGACCCCGCCTACGGATCGGGTCCGTTGTCCACCGTGATCCAGGATCTGCTCACGATTCTCTGCTACTGCGCCATCGTCACCACGGTGGTCTGACCGGGGCTTGTTACGGTGTCGCCCATGGGTGTGGTTGCGGTCGTTGGTGCCGGTGTCATGGGTGAGGCTCTGCTGTCGGGGTTGCTGCGAGGTGACCGCATGGGCGACACCTTCGTGGTCGCCGACAAACGCCAGGACCGCTGCGCGGAGTTGCAGGACCGTTACGGCGTCTCAATCGCCACCAACGCCGAGGCGGCCCGCGAGGCCGACGTCGTGGTGCTGGTGGTCAAGCCGCAGGACATCTTCGCCGTCGCCGAGGAGGTCGGTGCCGAACTGAAGCCCGGGGCGCTGGTGGTCTCGCTTGCTGCAGGAGTCACGACAGCCAGCCTTGAGGAGCGCCTGCCCGAAGGCACCCCGGTTGTGCGGGTGATGCCCAACACGCCAGCACTGGTCGACCAAGGCATGTCTGCGGTCTCGCCGGGTGCGCACTGCACGAAGGCGCACGTGGCCCACGCGGTTCGGCTGATGGGCTGCGTCGGCAAGGTCGTCGAGGTCCCTGAGAAGCAGCAGGACGCGGTGACCGCCATCTCCGGCTCCGGACCGGCCTACATCTTCTACACCGTCGAGGCCATGATCGAGGCCGGCGTCGGTCTTGGGCTGCCGCGCCGCTTGGCCACGGAGTTGACGCTGCAGACCGTTTACGGTGCAGCCACGATGCTGCGCGAAACCGGCGAGCACCCGGTCGTGCTTCGGGAGAACGTGACGTCACCGGCCGGTACGACCGCCGCAGCCCTGCGCGTGCTTGAGGACCACAAGGTCCGCGCGGCGTTCCTGTCCGCGCTGGAGGCCGCCCGCAACCGGTCTGTGGAGTTGGCCAAGGGTTGATCTGGACGGGGCCTCCGGCTGCGGTCCGGGGCGCCGGGGTGCAGCCCGCGCCCCGGCAAGCAAAGCTGGAAACCGGCAACTAGATCGCCGAAATCCCCCACCGGTTCAACCGGGCCGCCAAACCAGCCGACGCCCCGGCAGCAAAGCTGGAAACCGGCAACTAAGAGGCTGCTGCAGAATGCGACGGGTTTGCCTGTTGGGGGGGTCCGGATTTCCCGCGCGAGCCCCACCTACACCTGCTGTGAGAAGCCGATCTGCGCACCGAACTGGTTGGCGCTGCCTCTTGATCCACCAGTGGCAGGACGCCACCCGCGCGGCCGCTCACCCGCCAAGGGTGAACCTCACGATCGCGATCCGGAAGTAGTCTCGGCGGTGAGGTGGGGTTGGCGGGCCCTTGGTTCCGCAGCTCTGCACCTGCCAACGCGAGGAGTGGCGATCATGGGCAAGAAGCACAAGAAGCACAAGGATCCGGCACCAGCCGACACGCAGGCCTCCGGTCCACCGCCGAAGATGAAGAACAAGGAATACGAGCAGCACATGCGGGTGCTGCAGGGCGAACTGGTGGCCATGCAGGAGTGGGTCAAGGCTTCAGGGGCGAAGATCTGCATCGTTTTCGAGGGCCTGGACTCGGCGGGCAAGGGCGGTACGATCCGCCGCATCACCGAGCGCACCAGCCCGCGGGTGTTCAAGCACATCGCGCTGCCCGCCCCGACCGAGCGCGAGAAGTCCCAGATGTACGTCCAGCGCTATATGGCGCACTTCCCGTCGGCCGGCGAGGTCGCGATCTTCGACCGCAGTTGGTATAACCGGGCCGGCGTCGAGCCGGTGATGGGGTACTGCACCCAGGAGCAGACCAACAGGTTCCTGGAGATGACTCCGGCGGTCGAGAGGGCCATGGTCGACAACGGGATCATCCTGCTCAAGTACTGGCTCAACGTGAGCGTTGCCGAGCAGACCCGGCGGCTGGGCAACCGGATCGACGACCCGCGCAAGGTATGGAAGCTGTCCCCGACGGACCTGAAGTCCTACAGTCGCCACTACCAGTACTGCCGGGCGCGGGACGCCATGCTCGCAGCCACGGACACGTCCTGGGCGCCGTGGTTTGTGGTCGACAACGACGACAAGAAGCGCGGCCGGCTGAACATCATCTCGCACCTGCTCAGCCAGGTCCCTTACGAGCCCCTGCCGCCGCCGCAGACGAAGATGCCCAGGAAGCCGACCCCCCGCGGGTACGTCGAGCCCGACATGCCGCTGCACCGCATCCCGACACCCTTCTGAGCGCCGATGCTGGACCTCGGATGTCAGCGGGGAGTCAGGGCGCCGGGCTGTGGCTGGCAACGCCCACCCGGGCCGCCGACACGATGAACCGAAGAGACTGATCGCGCAGAGGCGCTCAGGGAGGAGCCGACGATGACGCAGAGCGAGGCCGCACCGGACACCGCAACGTCCGGGGCCGTGCAGTGGTACGGACTGTCCGCCGATGAGGTGGTCCAGCGACTCGAGGTGGATCCGGCACAGGGCCTGTCGGCCGGCAAGGCCGCCGAACTGCTCAAACAGAACGGGCCCAATGCCCTGCCGGCCGAGAAGCCGGCGCCGGGTTGGAGGCGGTTCCTGGCCCAGTACAAGAGCTACATGCAGATCATCCTGGTCGGGGCGGCGGTGGCGTCGATCCTGATCGGGCAGGTCACCACCGGCCTGGTGGTACTGCTGATCACCGCTCTCAACGCACTAGGCGGACTGCGCCAGCAGGGCAAGGCCGAGAGTGCCATGAATGCCCTGCAATCGATGTTGAAGACCTCGGCCAGGGTCCGCCGGGACGGCACGGAGGTGAAGGTCGACGCCGACCAGGTGGTTGTCGGTGACGTCGTCCTGCTCTCTGCCGGCGACGATGTGTGCGCCGACGGCAGGCTGCTCGAAGCCACGTCCCTGCAGATCGATGAGTCGGCGCTGACCGGCGAGAGCGTTCCGGCGTCCAAGAGCACAGATGTCATCACCGACGCGAATCCAGTGCTGGGCGACCAGGTGAACATGGCGTTCATGAACACCCCGGTCACGCATGGCAGCGGGGTGATGATCATCACCGGCACGGGTGCCGACACGGCCGTCGGCAAGATCTCCGGCATGCTGAAATCGGCCCCGACGCTCAGGACCCCGCTCACCGCCCAGCTGGACACCCTGACGCTGTGGATCGCTGGGGCCGCCGGACTCACCATCGCGATCATGTTCGCCCTGGGGATCTCCCGGGGTGAGTCCACCCAGGTCATCTTCACCACCGCGATCGCCTTGGCGCTCGCCGCGGTCCCGATGGCGATGCCCACCGTCCTGCAGGTGATCCTCTCGACCGGCTCCACGAAACTGGCTCAGCACGGCGCAGTTGTGAAGAGCCTGGACTCGGTCGAGACGCTGGGTTCGACCTCGGCCATCAACTCCGACAAAACCGGCACGCTGACGATGAACCAGGTCACGGTCGTCGAGGTGATCGACCCTACGGATCGCTACGCGGTGACCGGCATGGGCTACGGCCTCACCGGGGATATCGAGCACACGGCTGGGAACGCCAACACCATCGAGGCGGCCATCCTGCCGTTCCTTATCTGCAACGACGCCAAACTCGTCGACGGCAAGGTGGTCGGGGATCCGACCGAAGGCGCGCTGCTGGTGCTCGGCCACAAAGCGAAGGTGGACGCCGAGGGCACCCAGGAGCAGTACCCAAGGCTTGCAACCCTTCCGTTCGACCCCACGTACAAGTTCATGGCCGTGTTCTGTCAGGCGAAGGACGACTCCGGGAACCCGGTGGTGCGGGTCTTCGTCAAGGGCGCCGGCCCCGCGGTGATCGCCAAGGCCACGTCGGCATTGGCCAACGGCGAGGAGGTTGCCTGGACCGACGATGCCAACCAGCGCGCGGACGAGCAGATGCAGCGGCTGGGCGGCAAGGGTCTGCGGGTGATGGCAGCAGCGGTCAAGGACATCGATCCCGGGTCGTTCGACCCCGAGGGCGACCTGCTGGCCATGATCACCGATCTGCGGATGACGGCCCTGGTCGGGATGATCGATCCGCCGCGCAACGAGTCCATGGACGCCGTGCGGGACGCGCAGTCGGCCAACATCCGGGTGCGCATGGTGACCGGCGACGACGTGGTCACGGGCGCCGCGGTCGCCAAGCAGCTCGGCATCCCCGGGGAGGCGATCCTGGGCACCGAGTTGGCGGCCATGTCCGAGGAGGAGCGCCTGCGCCGCATCGACGACATCGGTGTGGTCGGCCGGGTGGCCCCGGAGCACAAGGTCCTGATGGTGGAGACCCTGCGCAAGAAGGACGAGGTCGTGGCCATGACCGGTGACGGGGTGAACGACGCCCCAGCGATCAAGGCCGCCGACATCGGCATCGCGATGGGCTCCGGCACTCAGGTGGCGAAGAACGCCAGTCGGATGATCCTCACCGACGACAACTTCGCCACGATCGTGCGGGCGGTGTCCGAGGGCCGCAAACTCTACGACAACATGCTCAAGTACATCCGGTTCATGCTGATCGCGCTGGTCACCTACGTCGTGACGTTCCTCATGGCCAGCATCCTGAACATCGCCGCTGGGCAGCCGTTCTCCGCCACCCAGATCCTGTGGATCAACTTCCTGATCACCGCCCCGGTCGGCATCGCGCTGGGTCTGGACAAGGAGACCCCCGGGCTCATGCTGCGCAAGCCGCGCCCGCGCGCCGCCTCGATCATGTCCCCGGCCGTCATCACGACCGTGGGCCTGACCGGGCTGTTCATGGCGGTCTCGATCAACGCCATCATCGTGTTAGGGGAGAACCAGTTCGACAAGGTCGAGATCGGCAGCACGATGGGCCTGGTGGCGTTCTCCACGATGCTCGTGGTCGCCGCCTTTGAGAGCCGTGATCAGAAGGGCACTGCCGTGCGGGTGGAGACGTTCGACAACGCCGCCTTGAACATCACGGCCCTCGTGGAGATCGCGCTCGCGGTCCTGATCGCAAGGGGAGGTGTCCTCACGGACCTGTTGAAGACCGACGCGCTGACCAGCACCCAGTGGCTGATCGGGGCGGCCCCAGCGGTGGTCCTGTTGGTCCTCTGGGAGTTGGGGAAACTGATCGCGCGCCGTCGTTCGGGACCCGCCCAGGAGATCGCGTCCGCCGTGCAGTAGCAGGTCTTCGGATTTCAGCGGGGCGGTTCAACCGCACCGCCAACCACACGCCCGGCCCCGGCAAGCAAAGCTGGAAACCGGCGACTAACTCGCCGAAATCCCCCAACGGTTCAACCGGGCCGCCCGCCAAACCGGCCACGGCCCCGGCCCCGGCAGGCAAAGCTGGAAACCGGCGACTAACTCGCCGAAATCCCCCAACGGTTCAACCGGGGCCGCCAACCAAACCGCGGCCCTATCAGCCCTTCGAGGTCAAGGACTTCACAAACAGCGCCATGTTGGCCGGCTTCTCCGCCATCCGGCGGACCATGTAGCCGTACCACTCAGCGCCATACGGGATGTAAACCCGCATCCGCTCACCGGCCTTGGCCAGCCGGCGCTGCTCATCGGGGCGTACCCCGTAGAGCATCTGGTGCTCATATGTGCCTTTCGCCCGGTCGGCACGTGTCGCCAGCGCCCCGGCGATCTCCACGAGCCGCGGGTCATGCGAGGCGATCATGGGGTAACACTGGGAGTCGAACAGAATCCGCATACAGCGGACATAGGCCTTGTCGACGTCATCCTTGGCCTGGAATGCCACTGACTCGGGCTCCTTGTAAGCGCCCTTGCACAAGCGGATTCGCGACCCTTCGTAGGCAAGATCGCGGCAGTCCTGCTCCGTGCGGTAGAGGTACGCCTGTAGGACCGCGCCGGTCTTGGGGAAGTCCTGGCGCAATTGCGACAAGATGCCCAAGGTCGAGTCAGTCGTGGTGTGGTCCTCCATGTCCAGAGTGACCGTGGTTCCAACGTCTGTGGCCATTTGACAGATCGCGCGAGCATTCTCCAGAGCGATGTGCTCGCCGTCGCCGGGCAGAGCCTGACCGACGGCTGACAGCTTCACGGAGACCTCCGCTGCCGCCGACAATCCCGCCTCGTTCAACCCCTTCAGCAGACGCAGATACGCCTCGCGGGTGTAGTCGGCCTGGGCCCGGTCCAGGGTGTCCTCGCCCAGATGGTCGATCGTGCTGAGTAGCCCCTCACCGGCCAGATCCCCAGCTGCGCGAACCGCATCGTCCTCGGTCTCGCCGGCCACGAACCGGGAAACGACCGATCGGGATATTGGCGCGTTTGCCGAAATCTCCTGGATCTTCTTCTGCCGCGAAAGGCTCAACAAGGCTCGACGGATCACGCATGACCTCCCTGGGTGTATTCGGTAGTCAGGTTATCCGCCGCTGGCCCGATTTGGCACAGCGGTGGGCTTGGCCGACTTAGAAGGACGAAGGGGTTTGGTCGGGTCGAGCCAGTTCTGAATGGTGGGGGCCACCAGTTTGACCAAGTCGTCCTCCGGCATCGATGCGACCGGCTCAAGACGCAGGATGTAGCGCGTGGTCGCCACGCCGATCAAGTACGACACGATCATGTTGACCCGCAATCGCGCGTCCGGCACTCCGAGCACGCGTACGAGCCGGTCCACAAATGAGCGCTCGATGAAGTCCTGCATCCCTTTGGCGGCCTTGGTTGCCGAGGCGCCGGCCTGGAACAGCGCGATGAAGTCGTTGCGGCTCTGCTCGTCGGACAACAGGTCGAAGGTTGCGCGCGTCAGACGCTCACCCATTCCGTCCAGGCCCGGCGCCACCAGTTCGGGGACTGCAGAAGCCGGGTCGAACGGTAGACGCATGGCGGCGGCGAACAGCGACTCCTTGGAATTCCAGTAGCGGTTGACCACCTCCGGCGCTACCCCAGCGGCTGCGGCGACCCCTTTCACCGATGTGCGCACGTAACCGCGGGCATGGAATGCCGCCCTGGCTGCGTCGAGCACAGCTTCACGAACGTCGTCAGTTCCCATGGCAACAGCCTATTGCCCGACCATGCGATTCACAGACCGTCGGCAGCGGACCGCTTCAGGGGACGTCGAGGTGTAGTCGTGCGAACGCCAGGGCCTCAACGAGGTCGCGCTCACGTTCCGTGCGGTTCGCGGCCTTCCTGGTGCTCACCTCGACGACCACGACGCCATCAAATCCTTGTCCGGCCAAGGTTTCCAGGACCGGACCGCACGGTTGCATCCCCCTGCCAGGGATCAGGTGCTCGTCGCGGTTACTCCCACTTCCGTCGGCGAGATGGATGTGGGCCAACGATGATCCGAGGTCGCGGGCCATGCGAAGTGGATCGGTCCCGCTGACTGCTGTGTGGGACAGGTCAAGGGTGGTGTGCGGGTAGTCCTCATCGCGAACGTCCCAACCCGGCGAGTACGCCGCCAACTCCCGCCCACCAGCCCGCCACGGATACATGTTCTCAACCGCGAACCGGATGTCGGTCTCGTCCTGCATTCGGCGTAGTCCCCGCAAGAACTCCCGGGCGTAATCGCGCTGCCAGCGAAACGGCGGATGCACAACGACGGTGTCGGCCCCGAGCGTTTCGGCCGCCGAACGGGCACGTACCAATTTGGCCCATGGGTCGGTCCCCCAGACCCGCTGGGTGATCAGCAGGCAAGGTGCGTGCACTGCGAGGATCGGCGTCGCGTAGTGCTCCGACAAGCGGCGCAGTGCATCAGGGTCCTGAGAGACCGTGTCGTTCATGACCATCACTTCGACGCCGTCGTAACCCAGCCGGGAGGCCATCTCGAAAGCGGCGGCAGTGGATTCGGGATACACAGAGACGCTGGACAGGGCCACCCTGATCCTGGGCCGTCGCGCGCCTTTGGTCACTGTCCCAGTCTGACAAGCCCCACCCGTGGCCGCTGACAACGACCCACCTTTGGCGCCTCTACTCCTGCAGGGTGTCGAGACGCTCGAGGATCACACCCTCGCGCAACGCCCACGGGCAGATCGTCAATTCCTCGACCCCGAATATGTCCATCACTGCCTGAGCCACGACAGCACCGGCTACCAACTGCGCAGCCCGACCGGTGGAGACCCCAGGCAGTTGCGCGCGCTTGGCGGCTTCCATCTTGGCCAGTTTCGGCAACCACTCGGCAAGGCCTTCCCGATCCAGGGAACGTCGCACGTAGAGCCCCTCGGCGCTGGAAGGAGCACCGGTGATGCGCGCCAACTGTTTGAAGGTCTTACTCGTGGCCACCGACAGTTCGGGGACTCCAAAGCGGGTCAAGCGACCCACCACATCGGCGACCTCCGCCCGGACGTGTCTGCGCAGTTCCTTCAACTGGGAGGCCTTGGGCGGATCGTCGGACAGCCATGCCCGGGTCAACCGCCCGGCGCCCAGGGGAAGCGAAAGTGCGACGTCGGGGTCCTCGTCGGCACCGCTGGCCATCTCCAGGGAGCCGCCGCCGATGTCGACGACCAGCAACCGGCCGCTGGACCATCCGAACCAGCGACGGACGGCCAAGAACGTGACACGCGATTCGCGCTCCCCGCTCATGAGGTCGACATCGACATCCGTACGGCGCTTCACTTCCTCGAGGACTTCTGTGCCGTTGGGCGCCTCCCTGATGGCACTGGTCGCGAACGCCATGATGTCGGTGACTCCGACGTCCTCAGCTGTTTGCAGGGCCCGCTCGATGAACGTGACCAAGGCGTCGGTGGCGGCACCATCGATCGACCCGTCCGGCAGCAGGTGCTCGGCCAGGCGCAGTTCGACCTTGTGCGACAGCGCAGGCACCGGGGCGGCGCCATGGTGGGCGTCCACGACCAGCAGGTGCGCGGTGTTCGAACCGATGTCCAGCACGCCTAGTCGCATTCTTCAAGCGTATGCCTCGTAGTCTGGGCCGGTGCCCGAGGTTTCCCTGGACTTCCCCCGCGACTGGTTCGAGTTCCCAGACCCAGCCGACCCCGAGAAGTTGTTCCGATGCGATCTCACCTGGTTGACCAGTCGATGGACGTGCATCTTCGGCCGAGGCTGCGGCGGAATCTCCGCGCACATGCCCGATGGGGGTTGCTGCACCCTCGGAGCCCATTTCAGCGACAAGGACGACCGTCGACGCGTGGAGAAGTGGGCCGAGAAGCTCACCGACGCCGACTGGCAGTACCGCGACGTCGCCGCACGAAAGGGTTTTGTGATGAAGGACCCCGAGGGCAGCAAGCAGACCCGGGTCGTCGATGGTGCCTGCATCTTCTTGAACCGCCCGGAATTCGAGGGCCCGACCGGATGCGCGTTGCACGCGCTGGCCGTGCGCGAAGGTGTTTCCCCGGTGCAGTCCAAGCCCGACGTCTGCTGGCAACTACCCATCCGGCGCACCTTCGACCATGTGGAACGCCCCGACGGCACCACGGTCCTGGTCGTGGGGATCGGTGAGTACGACCGTCGCGGTTGGGGCCCGGGTGGGCACGACCTGAACTGGTACTGCTCCTCGAACACCGAGGCCCACGTAGCGCCCGAGCCCGTCTACGTCACGGAGCGCGACGGGCTGGTCGAGATGATGGGGCGCGCAGCCTACGACGTCCTGGTACAGGCGTGTGAGTTGCGCGAACGCAATCGGAGAAAGGGCACCGACGTCGCCCGTCACCCGGCAGACCCGCCCTGAGGTGTGGCGTCGGCGGGCGGCGGGGCCCTGCCCACCCGCACCCGTCCTGGTCACCCCCGCATCCGTCCTGGCCACCCCCGCACCCGTCCTGGCCACCGCATCCGTCCGGTCACCGCCGCATCCGTCCTGGTCACCCCCGCATCCGTCCTGGTTAGAGGTTGTGCTGTTCGTTAGCGTTTCAACGCGTGGATTCGCTAACGCGGACCACAACCTCTAACCAACGCGCCTCGCCGACCGCAACCAACGCGCCTCGCCGACGGTTATCCCCAGAGTCCCGCGCGCCAAACCGCTCGTGTCGCACCCCGCGCCTAGTGTTGCCGACGTGCCCAAGTCAGAGTTCCAATGCAGCGCCTGCGGCAACCGCACGCCCAAGTGGATGGGTAAGTGCCCATCTTGCGATGAGTTCGCGACTCTGACCGAGAGCGTCAGCCAGAGTCGGCCGAAGGCCGGTTCCAAGACCCGCGGTCCGGCCGGAGCACCCAACCGTTCCGCACGTCCCGTGGTGGACCTGCGCGGGGAGCATCACCGTCGGCTAAGCACCGGCGTCGGCGAGTTCGACCGGGTTCTGGGCGGCGGGCTGGTGTCCGGGCAGGTGGTTCTGGTGGCGGGCGAACCCGGTGTCGGGAAGTCCACGCTGTTGCTGGATGTGGGGCACCGCTTCGCACAGGTCAACGGCACAGTCCTTTACGTCTCCGGCGAGGAGTCCGCCGAGCAGATCGCCTTGCGGGCTCAACGAATCGGCGCACTCCACCAGAACCTGCTGATCGCCGACGAGACCGAACTGGAACAACTGCTGGCTCATCTGGCTGAGGTCAAACCGGCCCTTCTGATCGTTGACTCGGTGCAGACGATCGCCACCTCGTCGATCGACTCCCGCGCAGGCGGCGTCGCCCAGGTTCACGAGGTCACTCAGGTGATCACGCAGTGGGCCAAGAGCCGCAACCTACCGACCCTGCTGGTCGGCCAGTCGACGCGTGAGAATTCCGTAGCCGGTCCGAGGGCGCTTGAGCATCTGGTCGACACCGTCGTGACGTTCGAGGGCGACCGGACCTCGGCGCTGCGAATGCTGAGATCGGTGAAGAACAGGTTCGGGCCGACCGACGAGGTGGCCTGCTTCGAGCACGATGAGGACGGCCTACGAGAGGTCGCCGACCCGTCCTTCTTGTTCCGGAAGGTCCGCGAACAACCCGTGCCGGGGTCGTGTCTGACAGTCACGCTCGAAGGACGTCGCCCGATGTTGGCTGAGATCCAGGCACTGGTGGCGCCAACGGCCGCGCCTGCGCCCCGACGATCGGCTACCGGTCTGGAACTCAACCGGACAACGATGCTGGTCACCGTGACCGAGAAGGCCGGAAGGCTGTCGCTGAGCAACCGTGACGTTTACGCGGCAACCGTGGGGGGCGCACGGCTGAGTGATCCGGGCGCGGACCTCGCAGTGTGTCTGGCCGTGGCCTCCGCCCGCCTTGACACGCCGCTGTGGCCGGACACTGTGGCGATCGGCGAGGTCACGCTGTCCGGTGATCTGCGGGTTGTCCCGGGCTTGTCCAAGCGAGTGGCCGAGGCGGCCCGCCTGGGCTTCAGGACGGTGGTGATCCCGGCTGATGCCGGGGGCCATCCCGAGGTGGTGCGAGCAGCAGCGGGACTGGATGTGCTGCCGATCCACAGGCTGACGGACCTGCTGGACGTGATAGCGGCGACGCCCGGACGAGCCTCGCGAGCAGAACCGCAGCCGGTCAACGCGCCCTTCTGATCCGGCAGGGGGATAATCACCTCAAAGCCGAAGAGGGAGTGTCCATGGATCGAGTCGCCCCGATGCGCGCGGCTTTGTCCCAAGTTGCCCCCGGCACAGACTTGCGCGAAGGCCTCGAAAGGATCTTGAGGGGCCGCACAGGCGGTCTCATCGTTTTGGGCCACAACGAGGTCGTCGAGCAGATGTCTGGTGGCGGTTTCGGTATGGACGTGGAATTCACCTCCACCGGGCTACGGGAGTTGGCGAAGATGGATGGTGCGGTCATCTTGGACCGCAACGCCACGCGAATCGTGCGCGCAGCCGTGCAACTGATGCCCGATCCGAGCATCCCGACCCAGGAAACAGGAACCAGACATCGCACGGCCGAGCGGGTCGCGGTCCAGACCGGTTTCCCTGTGATCAGCGTGAGCAAGTCGATGGAGACGATCGCGCTGTACTTCGACGGGCAGCGCAAGGTGCTTGAGGACCCAACAGCGATCCTCGGGAAGGCCAATCAGGCTCTTGCCACCCTCGAGCGGTACCGGCAGCGCCTGGATGAGGTGAGTGCCACTCTCTCGGCCCTGGAGGTCGAAGACCTGGTGACCGTGCGCGATGTACTGCTCGTGACCCAGCGTCTGGAGATGGTACGCCGGATGTCCGCGGAGATCGACGACTACGTCGTGGAGCTCGGCGTTGAGGGCCGCCTCCTGGATCTGCAGCTCCAGGAGGTGGTCAGTGGGGTCTCGTCGGACCAGGTGCTGTTGCTGCAGGATTACCTGCCGGACGCCGACGACCATGCGGCAACAATCGCCGTGCTGGACGAGACAGCCGATTCCTCGCTGGTGGACCTGGCGGAACTGGCCGAACTCATGGGTATCGCCAGCGACAACGAGGGCCTGGACCAACCACTGAGTCCGCGCGGGTACAGACTTCTCGGCCGGGTGCCGCGTCTGCCCGACCCAGTTGTTCAACGCATGATCGAGCACTTCGGCAGTCTGCAGAAGTTACTGGCTGCGTCGATCGACGATCTGCAGTCGGTGGACGGGGTCGGCGAGACCCGAGCGCGCAGCGTGCGTGATGCGTTGTCCCGGTTGGCGGAGTCCTCGATCCTGGACCGCTACCAGTAGGTCAGCTCAGGCTGAAGCTCAAGGCAGTGCTGGGGACCTCACCGTTGGTCGCCTCAACCTGGTAGGCACCAGCCTGAGCAGCGGTCGGGTTGGCGCAGCCGTTGGCCGTCACCGTGCTGTCCCAAGTGCCCTTGACCGCGAAGGCCTCACCGGCGGGGATCTCCTCGACCTGCGACTCCCCCGGCTCGGTGCATGCGTCTGAGGACCACACGTCGAAGCCGCCGGACTTGACGGTGAATGTGTTGGCCGCAGGTCCCACATCTCGCGCACAAGGAGCGGCACCGAGGTTGCTGATCTTCATCACGAACTCGACCGGGCTGCCCACAGGGTAGCTCTGCTGGGTCATGGAGACGGTCACAGCCACGTCGTCGTCCAGGCATGCGGCGCCGGAAACCGCCGGCGATGGCGACCCAGAGGGTGACGCCGAGGTCGTCGGCGAAAGAGTCGGAAGGGGCGAGGGACTGGCACTGGCCGACGTCGGCGCCGAGGATCCGCCTGGGGAAATCAGCCACCACACCAGCGCCAGAACCACCAGGACACCCAGAATCACAATGATCCGGCGGCGCCAGTAAACGCTGGCCGGCTCCGGGCCCACGGGATTCAACAACGAACTCATGACAGCCACGGTAAGCGGCGGCGCCCAAGGCTCCACCGGGCGGGGGTGGCCCGTTTGCCCGGATAGGCATAGAGGCGAGAATGGCGCGGATGGCACATGTCGATCGGGTCGTGACGCAGTGGTTCGGCGAGCACCGCAGGGATCTGCCGTGGCGTTCGACCGACCCGTGGGGTGTGTACGTCAGCGAGATCATGCTCCAGCAGACACCGGTTTCGCGTGTCCTGCCCGCATGGAGTTCCTGGCGGTTGCGCTGGCCGACCCCAACATCGCTGGCCGACGACTCCGTCGGGGAAGCCATCCGAGCTTGGGGCCGGCTCGGCTACCCGCGACGAGCCAAGCGCATGCACGAGGCCGCGATCATCATGCGCGACCACCATCAGGGGCGAGTCCCCGACACTGAGGCTGCACTGCGCGAACTCCCGGGGGTGGGCGAATACACCGCCGCGGCGGTGGCGGCCTTCGCCTACGGTCATGCGTCCGTAGTGGTCGATGTGAACGTGCGAAGGTTCCTGGTGCGACTGTTCACCGGCTCCGATCCGGCGCCGTCCTTCAGCGCCGCAGAACGAGCCCTCGCCGAGCAGGTGCACGCTCGGCTGGAAGTCCCGGCCCCCTTGTGGGCGGCAGCGTCGATGGAGTTCGGGGCCCTGGTCTGCACCTCCCAAAGACCAAGCTGCAGCATGTGCCCCTTGGCCAATGACTGCGACTGGGTTCCCGGACCACGAACCACACGGACCCAGGCCTACGAAGGCACCGACCGGCAGGCGCGCGGGACGGTTCTTCAAACCCTGCGCAGCGGCCCCGCTGAGACGTTCGACTGGCCGGACCCGGACCAACTGCAGCGCGCCCTGGACGGCTTGCTCGCGGACGGTCTCGTCGTACGGGACGACTTGTGGTCGCTGCCGGACTAGGTGCCCGCGTTAGAGGTTGTGCTGTTCGTTAGCAAAACAACGCGTGGATTCGCTAACCAACAGCACAACCTCTAACCAGGAGGGGATCAGCCTTCTGCGGCTTCGACCGGAGGCACGTCCGGGGCCGTGGCTGCAGTGGTGCCCTCGAAGGTGAACACCGCCTCGGCGCCCACCCCCTCAGCGTCCACGACTACGATCTGTCCGGGCCCGATCTCACCGAAGAGGATCTTCTCGCTCAAGGCATCCTCAATGTCGCGCTGGATCGTGCGACGCAAAGGCCGCGCACCCAGCACCGGGTCGTAGCCCCGGATCGCAAGCGCGTCCTTGGCCGGCTGGGTCAACTCGATGCCCATGTCCTTGTCCCGCAAGCGCTCGTCCAACTTGGCGATCATCAGGTCGACGATCTGGACGATCTCCTCGCGGGTCAACTGGTGGAACACGATGATGTCGTCGATGCGGTTGAGGAACTCCGGGCGGAAGTGACTCTTCAGCTCGTCGTTGACCTTGGCCTTCATCCGCTCGTACGAGGTCTTCGTGTCGTCCTCGTTGGCGAACCCGAGGTTGATCCCACGCGCGATGTCGCGGGTACCCAGGTTCGTGGTCATGATGATCACGGTGTTCTTGAAGTCCACCACTCGGCCCTGCGAGTCGGTCAATCGACCGTCCTCGAGGATCTGCAACAAAGAGTTGAAGATGTCGGGGTGGGCCTTTTCGACCTCGTCGAAGAGCACCACCGAGAATGGCTTGCGCCGGACCTTCTCGGTCAACTGCCCGCCCTCGTCGTAACCGACGTAGCCGGGAGGTGACCCGAACAACCGGGAAACAGTGTGCTTCTCGGAGAACTCGCTCATGTCCAGGCTGATGAGGCTGTCCTCATCACCGAACAGGAACTCGGCCAGCGTCTTGGACAGCTCGGTCTTCCCGACACCCGACGGCCCGGCGAAGATGAACGAACCACCCGGGCGCTTCGGGTCCTTCAACCCGGCCCGTGTGCGGCGAATCGCCTGCGACAGCGCGTGGATGGCCTGTTCTTGGCCGATCACCCGCTTGTGCAGTTCGTCCTCCATCTTGAGCAGGCGCTGCGACTCCTCCTCGGTGAGCTTGAAGATCGGGATGCCAGTAGCAGTGGCCAGCACCTCGGCGATGAGTTCCTCGTCGACCTGCGCGACAACATCCATGTCGCCGGCCTTCCACTGCCGTTCGCGTTCGACGCGCTCGGCCATGAGCTTCTTCTCGTTGTCCCGAAGTGACGCTGCCTTCTCGAAGTCCTGCGCGTCGATCGCGGACTCCTTCTCCCTGCGCACCCCGGCGATCCGCTCGTCGAGTTCGCGCAGATCCGGCGGGGCGGTCATGCGACGGATGCGCAGGCGCGAACCCGCCTCATCGATCAGGTCGATCGCCTTGTCCGGAAGGAACCGGTCGTTGATGTAACGGTCGGCCAGAGTCGCCGAAGCAACCAGCGCGCTGTCGGTGATCGTCACACGGTGGTGGTTCTCGTAGCGGTCGCGCAGACCCTTGAGGATCTCGATCGTGTGGGCCAGCGTCGGCTCGCTCACCTGGATGGGCTGGAACCGGCGCTCGAGGGCCGCGTCCTTCTCGACGTACTTGCGGTACTCGTCAAGGGTCGTGGCACCGATGGTCTGCAGTTCGCCGCGGGCCAGCATCGGCTTCAGGATGCTCGCCGCGTCAATGGCACCTTCTGCGGCACCGGCACCCACTAACGTGTGCATCTCGTCGATGAACAGGATGATGTCCCCGCGGGTACGGATCTCCTTGAGCACCTTCTTCAGGCGCTCCTCGAAGTCACCGCGGTAGCGACTGCCAGCGACCAGCGCGCCGAGGTCGAGGGTGTAGAGCTGCTTGTCCTTGAGCGTCTCGGGCACCTCGTTGCGCACGATCATCTGAGCCAGGCCCTCGACCACCGCGGTCTTGCCGACGCCGGGCTCCCCGATCAGCACCGGGTTGTTCTTGGTGCGCCGCGAGAGCACCTGCATGACCCGCTCGATCTCCTTCTCGCGCCCGATGACCGGGTCGAGTTTGGCCTCTCTGGCGGCTTGGGTCAGGTTGCGGCCGAACTGGTCGAGCACCAGTGACGACGACGGCGTGCCCTCCTGCGGGCCACCGGCGGTGGCTGGCTCCTTGCCCTGGTAACCGGAAAGCAGCTGGATGACCTGCTGACGGACCTTGTTGAGGTCGGCGCCGAGTTTGACCAGCACCTGGGCCGCGACCCCCTCACCCTCGCGGATCAGCCCGAGCAGGATGTGTTCGGTGCCGATGTAGTTGTGTCCGAGCTGCAGTGCCTCGCGCAGGGACAGCTCCAGGACCTTCTTCGCGCGTGGCGTGAAGGGGATGTGACCGCTCGGGGCCTGCTGACCCTGCCCGATCATCTCCTCGACCTGCTGGCGCACACCGTCGAGCGAGATGTTGAGGCTCTCAAGCGCCTTGGCAGCCACGCCCTCACCCTCGTGGATCAGACCCAGCAGGATGTGTTCGGTCCCGATGTAGTTGTGGTTGAGCATGCGCGCCTCTTCTTGCGCGAGCACGACCACTCGACGGGCCCGGTCGGTAAACCTCTCGAACATCCGTTAGCTCCCATCAGACGCTTGATTCATCACTCTAACCTTGACCTACGACAACGACGACCGGTCTTATGTGCTTCCCAACTTCGCCCTGGGTGAACGCCGACGGTCGTTGGGTGGGCGCACCGGGGCCACCGGCCGTTGGTTGACGCTCGGGTAGTTGGGTGACGCTCAGGTAGTTGGTTGAGGTTCGTCGCGCGACAGAACGTCAACCAACTGCACGAACCCCACCCAACGCGCCAAGAGCGGTTCCACCGCGGGTGTGGTTGACGCTCAGACGCGAACCGCGCCACCGCCCACCCCGCGCGACTACCCTTCACCGGGTGAGCGAGTACGAGCGGATGAAGCAGGCAGGCGGGATCGCCGGTGGCCCGGAGCAAGCCGGACCGTGGTACCAGTGGGGACCGTACCTGTCCGAGCGGGGTTGGGGCACCGTCCGGGAGGACTACTCCACCGACGGTGACGCCTGGAAGTACTTCCCCTTCGAACACGCCCACGCGCGAACCTTCCGCTGGAGCGAGGACGGCCTGGCCGGACTGAGCGACCTCCTGCAGGACACCTGCTTCTCCCTGGGTCTATGGAACGGCAAGGACCCGATCCTCAAGGAGCGCCTGTACGGCCTCGACAGCACCCAGGGCAATCACGGCGAGGACGTCAAGGAGTACTACTGGTACCGCGATGCCCTGCCCTCGCACGCCTGGCTTCAATGGCGTTACCACTATCCGCAAGGCGAGTTTCCTTACGACGACCTGCTCAAGACCAACGCCGAACGCGACCGTACGGACCCCGAGTACGAACTCATCGACACCGGGATCTTCGACGAGAACCGCTATTGGGTCGTCGACGTGGACTACGCCAAGGCGACACCCACCGACATCAGCATCCGGATCAAAGTGACCAACGCCGGCCCCGACGAGGCCACCCTGGATCTGCTGCCCACACTGTGGTTCCGCAACACGTGGGGATGGGGTCGCGGCCACCCGGTACCGGAGTTGCGCGTCGACGGCGGCGCGATGATCGCTACCCATTGGCGCTCGGGGACCTACCACCTGGATCCGGGTCCCTTGCCGGACGGTTCAATGCCCACGCCGCTGTGCTGTCACAACGAGACCAACGAGCAACTGCTGTTCGGGGCTGAGAACATCACCGATTTCCCGAAGGACGGCATCGACCGGCATGTCCGCTTGGGCGAGCCGAGCGTCAACCCCGAGAACCGCGGGACGAAAGGGGCGTGGTGGTACCGGCTGACGGTGGCGCCCGGCGAAACCCAGGAGATCCGCCTGCGGCTCTGGAAGTCGCCGGAGAACCGTCGTGATCCGCAGGCACTGACCAGCGACTTCGACGAGTTGTTCGCCACCCGACTGTCTGAAGCCGATGAGTTCTACGGAGATCTGGCGCCGGACAACTGCCCCTCAGACGAACTGCAGGCCATGCGAATGGCCTTCGCGGGCATGATCTGGAGCAAGCAGTTCTACCGCTACGACATTCAGCGCTGGCTGGCTGGCGACCCCGACGAGCCCGTCCCCCCGCCGCCGGACACCCGGCGCAATCACAATTGGCAGCACGTCGACGCCTACGACGTCATCTCCATGCCAGATTCCTGGGAGTACCCCTGGTTCGCCGCGTGGGATTTGGCCTTCCACACGGTCGTGTTCACACATGTGGACCCCGGTTATGCGAAGTACCAGCTGCTGCTGATGTGCCGCGAGTGGTACATGCACCCCAACGGCGCGCTGCCCGCCTACGAGTGGAACTTCAGCGACACCAACCCCCCGGTGCACGCATGGGCGGCATTGCGGGTCTTCGAGATCGACGGCGCCGACGACTACGACTTCCTGGCCGAGGTGTTCCAGAAGCTGCTGATGAACTTCACCTGGTGGGTCAACCGCGTGGACGCCGATGGCAACAACGTGTTCCAGGGCGGGTTCCTGGGGCTGGACAACGTAGGCCCCATCAACCGATCAGAGCTGCCAGAAGGGTGCCGCCTGGAGCAGGCCGACGGCACGGCCTGGATGGCGTTCTACTGCTTGAGCATGCTGCGGGTGGCGCTTCGGCTGGCCGAGCACGATGCGGTCTACGACGCGATGGCACTGAAGTTCGCTGAGCACTTCGCAGCCATCACCGACGGCATGGCCAGCAGTGGCATGTGGGACTGGCAGGAGGGTTTCTTCTACGACCAGCTGCTGCGTCCCGACGGCTCGAAGGAACCGTTGCGCGTGCGCTCGATAGTGGGGCTCATCCCGATCCTGGCCGCAGCCTGGATCGAGACGGACAGGGCCCTGGAACGCAACGCGCGACTCTACGAGCGGTTCGCGGATTTCCTGCGCCGCCGGGGTTTGGACACGATCGACTCGGGACGCGCCGGTTTCGTCTACCGCTCCCCCGAGCAGCACAAGTTGTTGCTCACCGTTCTCGACCCTGAGCGTCTGCGCCGGGTCATGCTCGAGGTGCTCAGCGAGGACTCCTTCCTGTCGCCCCACGGGCTGCGCAGTCTGTCGAAGCGGCACCAGGCCGCCCCCTTCAGCGTGGCCATCGACGGTCACACGTTCAGCGTCGACTACGAACCGGCCGAGTCGCAGTCGCCCCTCTACGGTGGCAACTCCAACTGGCGCGGGCCGGTCTGGTTCCCGATCAACCACTTGGTCATCGAGGCCCTTGAGCGCTACTACATGTACCTCGGCGACACCTTCCAGGTGGAATGCCCGACCGGCAGCGGCGACATGGCCAATATGCGCGAGGTCGCCGAGGAACTGCGCAGGCGCCTGATCAGTGTCTTCTTGCCCGGCCCTGATGGACGACGCCCGGTTTTCGGTGACACCGACAAGTTCCAGACCGACCCTCGCTGGAACTTCGCTCCGTACTACTACGAGTACTTCCACGGCGACAATGGCGCTGGCCTCGGGGCCAGCCACCAGACTGGCTGGACGGGACTGGTGGCTGATCTGATCATCGGACGGATGGGCTGAGGTTCAGCCCAGAAGGGCGAGACCGGCGTACCAACCGGCCGACGCCGCGGCCAAACCGGCGAGCCAGTGAGGCGCCGACGTTGAGCAATGCTTGCGTGCCGGATCCCTCCTCGACAAGGCGGATGGTCTCGTACCCGAACGTGCTGAATGTGGTGAAACCGCCGCAGAACCCCGTGCCCAGCAGGAGGACCACCTCGCGGGGCGCACCGGCGCCGAGGATGAATCCCAGCAATGCAGAGCCGAGCACATTGATCACAAATGTGCCCCACGGGAACACACTGTCGTGACGGCGTTGCACGAAGCGGTCGAGCAGCCAGCGACTCGGCGCCCCGAGCGCCGCCCCGGCCATGACCAGCAGCAGAGTCACGAACGGCCCACGTACTTGATCACGTCCACCGGATCCACGATCACCAGGCCCTCGGTGATGAGATCGTCGAGCTCTGGCAGGAAGGCGTCGACTCGCTGCTTCGTGTCGACGATGACGACCGCCACCGGAAGGTCCTCACTGAGGCTGAGCAGGCGGTTCGTGTGGATTCGCGATGACGCCCCATAGCCTTCGATCCCGCGCAGGACGCTGGCTCCCGCGAGACCCGCCGCATGGGCCCTGTGCACGATCTCGGTGTAGACAGGGCGGTGGTGGTATTGATCGGACTCTCCTACGAAGATCGTCAGCCGCACGGCCGCACCTTGCAGTTTCATCGTGCCTCCTTGTTCAAAACGCGGGCAGCGGTGATGCCCAGCCAGGTGCCCGCGAGCCCAGCCAGGAGGCTGCCGAAGAGGTAGGCCAATGCGGCAGGGCCACGGCCCTCGGCCAGGAGTGCCCGAGTTTCGACCGTGTACGCCGAAAACGTCGTGAACCCCCCGAGTACCCCCACTGCCAGGAAAGGCCGCAGGTAGCGATTGGGGCTCCAGACGTCCAGCAGATAGACCATGAGCGCGCCCAATAGGAAGCAGCCGGTCACGTTCTCGATGAATGTGGCCCACGGGAAACCACTCGCGGGCACCGCTTCATTGACCAGGTAGCGCAGAGCCCCGCCCAACGCCCCACCTGCGGCAATCACCAGCACCAGGTCCCAGACTCGCTGCCCGTGGACTTTGACATCGAAGGGGGAAGCGTCAGGATCGACCGGTTCGCCACGCTTTTCGCCCACGCCAACAGGCTAGGCGCAGCCATCATCCGAAGGCGGTGTTGATTAGCCAGCGCGCTCGGGCGACACTGGAAGTGTGATCGACGCCCTCGCCGCAGTTGTCCTGCTCATGCCCGCAGAGGACACGCCCGTGCCCACGCCGACCCCCACGACCACCCCCACAGAGCCACCCGTGAAGAAGGCACCCCCTCTTTCGCTGGTTTACAAGGGCAAGGCCAAGATCAAGGCCGGCATGGAGGGCAAGTCCGTCACGACGATCCAGCAGCAGTTGAACGGGGTCGGCAAACCCGCGCCTGTCAACGGCGTCTTCGACGAGCAGACCCGCAAAGCCTACAAATCTTTCCAGGACAAGTTCGGCTATTGGCCCACCGGCAAGGTGACCCAGAGCCCAGCCCTGAGGTTGAAGAAGCTGTACGGCAATGGAAAGCTGCCCAAGATCTGCCGCACCAGTAACAAGGTGCTGTGTATCGACAAGACCCAGCTGGTTCTGCGCCAGATGACCAACGGCAAGCAGAAACTGGTCACAGACGTGCGTTTCGGATCCGAGCAGACCCCCACCCGCAACGGCCAATTCCGCGTCTTCTCAAAGATCCGTTATCTGATTAGCGACCTGGCCGGCACCCCGATGCCGTACTCGATGTTCTTCAGTGGCGGCCAAGCCGTTCACTACTCGCCGGGCTTCCACCGCGACGGCTACAACGGCGCGTCACTCGGTTGCGTGAACATCCGCGTCTACAAGGACGCCCGCAGTCTGTACAAGACCACGCCGGTCGGCACACCGGTCTACGTCTACCGCTCCTAGCGGTTGGCTGGTTTGGCTTGGGTCGACGCCGACAAGCAAAGCTGGAAACCGACAACTAGATCGCCGGAAAACAACACGGCCCCCGGTCGGCCCTCCCGCCCGACAAGCAAAGCTGGAAACCGACAACTAGATCGCCGGAAAACAACACGGCCCCCGGTCGGCCCTCCCACGCCGACAGCACGCCGGCGCCCCTGGTGAACAATGGCCGAGTGCGGCGTTGGGGCGTTCTTGTGGATCTGCTGCTGGTCGCCGCCTGTGCCGGCGTCGCCGCCCTGCTGGAGCAGGACGCCAACTGGGACCAACTGCAGTACCACTACTGGTACCCCTGGCAACTGTTCCACGGTGGCTTCACCGATCCTGACCTCTACGGCGGCCGGTTCCAGAACCCACTTCCGCAGATCCCCTTCTACCTATTGGTGAACGCGCTGCCACCGGTTGCGGCCCAGGCAGCGCTGGGCGCCATCGCCGGCTTGGCAGCGGTGTTCACGCGCCGCATCGCAATGCGAGTGCTCCCCTACTCCGGCGGCTGGCAGATCGCGACGAGCACCGTCGCCGCACTGCTCGCAGTCGTTGGTGCGGCTTTCCGCAGCGAAGTGGGAACCAGCTACAGCGACGTGCTCCTGGCCGCGATGTTGTTGGCCGGGTTGCTGCTGATCCTGCGCGCCGAAACCTGGCCCACATTGGCCGCCGGACTGCTGGCAGGAGCTGCCGTCGGACTCAAGTACACCAGCGCGCCCTTCGCACTTGCGGCATTGATCGCAGTGCTGATCCTGCCCGATCATCGCTTGCGTCGAAGCGGAATCTGGGTTGCTGGCGCGGCGCTCGGCTGGTTGATCACCGGCGCCGCCTGGGCCTTGAGTCTGCTGCGCACCTACGACAGTCCCGTCTTCCCGTTCTGGAACTCCCTGTTCGCCAGCCCCTGGTATCCGGCCGACAACCTGACCGACGAGCGCTACGGCGTGAGCGGTCCGCTCGGCTGGCTCACATGGCCCTGGGAAATGGCCACTGGTCAAGCCCGAGTGCTGGATCTTCCGGTTCGCGACCCGCGATGGCTGCTGCTGGTGGTCGCCCTGGTCGTGATCGCCGTGCTGCACAAGCGAGTCACCGCTGAAGGCGGGGCAGTTGTGGCCTTCACCATCAGCGGGCTTGCGGTCTGGCTGGCGGTGTTCGGCGTCATCCGTTACGCGATACCGGCGGAAATGTTGGCCGCGGTGATCGCGATCTGGGCGATCAGTCTGGTGACCAAACCCCGGGTGACCGTCGCTGTCGGCCTTGCGCTGGCGATCGCAGCTGGAGGGCTCACCCAATCGGCCTCCGGCAGGCGCGTCGAGTTCACATCCCAGTGGTACCAGGTGGAACCGGGCGCGTTCTCGCGGGTCCAGCCCGGCGACGCAGTGATTGTCGACGGGCAATACCCGAGCACCTTCCTGCTGCCGGGCAACCTGCCTGAAGGAGTCCCGGTCCACGTCGTGCAAAAGGACTTCACCGGCACAGCGATGCTGGGGTGGCTGAAGACGCAGTTGGACGCCGCGCAGAGTGTATGGGTCGTGACCGGTCCGGATCAGACCCAGATCGATGCTGTGGGAACGATCGAGCGCGACAATTGCACAAGGATCAGGAGCAATGTGGTGGATAGATGGCTGTGCCCGGTGACGCTGTGAGGCCGCTACCTGCCTGGCACGATGGCGCGGTCGACCAAGACGCCGTAGCGGCTGCAACCTCGGCGCTCCAACGACACGGTCTCGTGGGACTGCCCACGGAAACCGTCTACGGGCTGGCCGCCCTGGCCAGCGATCCTGCGGCCGTGCGGCGGGTGTTCGAGGTCAAGGGCCGGCCCGCGGATCACCCAGTCATCGTGCATGTGGCCTCTGCCGCGTCGCTCGCGGACTGGGGTGCGGATCCTCCCTCTTACGCCCTCGAGCTGGCGCAGGCCTTATGGCCCGGGCCTTTGACGCTGGTGATCCCGGCGGCACCGACGGTCCCCCGCTACGTCACCGGTGGACAGGACACGGTGGGACTGCGGTGCCCGGCACACCCGGTTGCGCTGGCCCTGGTGGAGGCCGCCGGACCTGTGGCGGCGCCGAGCGCGAACCGCTTCGGACAGGTCTCTCCGACCAGCGCGGCCGACGTGCTGGCCGACATCGGGGAGCGGCTCGAACCCGGGCTCGATCTCATCCTTGACGGCGGATCTTGCCCGGTCGGCGTTGAGTCGACGATTCTGGACTGCACCGGCGACGCACCCCGGGTTCTGCGCTGGGGCGCCGTGGAACCGGCAGACGTGCAGCGTGTGACAGGGCTTGTCGTGTCGAGCGCCCCCTCCGCGGTGCGAGCACCGGGCGGGCTCGCTTCCCATTACGCCCCCGTGGCCCGCGTGCACCTGAGCGGCGAACCCTCTGCGGGGGCAGGACTGCTCGCCCCCGCCGGCGTGGCGACCCCACCCGGTGTCGTACGACTGGCGGCACCGGCAACGACTCGCGAGTTCGCCGTAGTGCTCTACCGGGCGCTGCGGGACGCGGACGCCGCCGGGCTCACGGACCTCTGGGCGATTGGTCCGGCTGACGACTCGGCTCTGGCTCTGGCAGTGCGCGACCGACTCACGCGCGCTGCGACTAGGTGACGGGGCCACTTGCACGCGCAAGACTGAACCCATGCGCGCAGTGACCATCACCGGGATCGACCAGATCTCCGCAGGCGACCGGCCGGACCCGCAACCTGGACCCGACGAAGTGCTGATACGAGTCGAGGCGTGCGCGGTGTGTCGAACCGACCTGCAGATCCTGCGGGGGGACCTGCCCGCCCACCGGTTGCCGCTGATCCCGGGGCATCAGGTCGTCGGAGAGGTCCTCACGCCTGGTCCCTTGAGCGGCCAGCGAGTGGGTTTGGTGTGGCTGGCGCAAGCGTGCGGAGTCTGCGTCTTCTGCCGGACCGGCCGGGAGAACCTGTGCGACCACGCACGATTCACCGGGTGGGACCGCGACGGCGGATATGCCGAACTCGTCACCGCGCACAAAGACTTCGTCCACCCACTGCCCAGCGGCGACCCCACGCACATCGCACCGCTTCTGTGCGGCGGAGTCATCGGTTACCGCAGCCTCAAAGTCGCCGGAGTCGGTCCTGACCGCGAAGGCATGCGGGTGGGCCTCTACGGGTTCGGCGCGTCGGCGACGATCGCGCTACAAGTGGCCAGGTTCTGGGGCGCCGAAACATACGTGGTGACCAGGTCCGACGCCGAGGTGCAGCGGGCCCTCGAACTGGGCGCCACATGGGCCGGCACCTACGACCGCGCGGTTCCAACCCCGCTGGATGCGGCCGTCACTTTCGCCCCAAGCGGCGAGGTGGTGGTCTCGGCGCTCAAGGCACTTGACAAGGGCGCGACCGTCGCCATCAACGCCATCCACCTCGATCGGATCCCGCAACTCGATTACGACGATCTGTGGTGGGAACGCAGTCTGCGCTCGGTGGCCAATGTGACCCGCCAGGACGTGCGGGAGTTCCTCGACCTCGTCGGCCCTGCCAAGGTGCGCACACAGACCGAGGTGGTGGCGCGCGAGGGGGCGCCAGCCGCCTTGGAACGACTCGAAGCCGGTCAAATTCGCGGAGCGTTCGTGCTCGTGTGAGCAGTAGGCTGCCCCAATGCTTGAGCACCCGCCAACGGCTTCGGTGATCGGCCGTGCGCCCGGCTTGGCTGTTGGTGAGAGGTTGTGCTGTTGGTTAGCGGAAACCACGCGTGGATTCGCTAACCAACGCACGCCCTCTAACCAAGTGCCCGGACGCCCGTTGGACTGCCAACCATGGTGATCAAGGACCCAGGAAAGCGGGCTTTGCGGCGAGCAACGCGGGTGGCGATTGTCGTGCCCGTGACGCTGGCCGTTCTGCTGCAGTTGCCGTGGGTCTCCCAGGGAGCGCTGATGGGCGCCTTCGCCAGCCTGGCGCTGTTGGTCTTCTCCGACTACGGGGGCCCACTGAAGCAGCGGTTCATCGCCTACATCGCCGCCACCGCCACGGGCGTGCCCCTGGTGATAATCGGCGCCTACGCGGGCCAGTACCGCTGGGCGTCGATCCTGACCATGGCCATCGTGACCCTCGTGGTGGGGCTGCTGGCCCTGTTGCGGGGGCTCATCGCCTCCTCCCAATCCGTTCTGCTTCTGGCCACGGTCTTGGCGCTCACGGCCTCGACCCCCTCTGTGGTCTGGCCCGACGTCGTGTCATGGTGCATCGGCGGCTTGATGGCCGCACTGTCTGCCGTGTTCCTGTGGCCGGCGCACATCAACATGCCCATCCGGAGCCTGATCGCCGACCTGCTCGAGGCCGTCGCCGACGCCTCGGACATCCGGTGGGTGGAACAAGGTGGCCCGGCGGAGCTCACTGCTGCCCGGCAGAAGGTCACGGCCGCGGTTGAAAGTCTTCACGCCAAGTACGACGGGAATCTGCTGCGCCCCAGCGGTGTGACCAGTTCGGACCGTGCTTTGGCCGAACTGGTCGACGAGGCGAGCCGGCTGCGTTACCTGCAGCGCTGGGAGGATGTGTCCGATCACAAGGACCCGGACCTTCAGGAAATGACCGGAAGGCTGTGCTCGGTTGTGAGCACGTCGTTGCGCCGGTGTGCTGACCGGCTGCGAGGCGGTAAGGAACCGCTTTCGTCGGAGGTCCTGTTCCAGGTCCGCGGACAGAACCTCGACGAGATGTCCGACTGGCTGGCCGCAAACCGCACCACCCGCGACCCCAGCTACCTTCGCGAACAGATCGAGGACACCTTTCCCCTGCGGATCACCACGCTGATCACATCGAGGATCACCGACCAGACGATTGCCGTGTCGGGCCGTCCGGGCGACGAATACGCCGACCCCCCGATGCGCTCCACCATGACTCCCGCGAAACCGCCGTCCAAGACCGAACGAATCACCGCTCATCTGTCGTGGAGTTCGCCGTGGTTCCGCAGCGCCGTCCGTTCGGCGATTGCTCTTTCGCTGTCAATCGCCGTGGCCAAGTCGGTGTCGTTGCAGCACCCGTTCTGGATCGTGCTGGGAACCTTGAGCGCTTTGCGCTTCGACGCCCTGGGAACCGGCCGGACTGCCAAGCAGGCACTGATCGGTACCACCGCCGGCGTGGCGCTGAGCGCGGCCTGCATCTGGCTGATCGAAGGAAACACCGCGGTCTGGTGGGTCCTGTTCCCGCTCGCTTTGTTCTGGGCGGCCTACACCCCCGGCACGTTGTCGTTCGCCTTGGGCCAGGCGGGCTTCAGTTTCGTGGTCATCGTGATGTTCGCGATCATGAGTCCGCCGCGCCTCGACACCGCGGAAGCGCGGCTGATCGACGTGGGCCTTGGGCTGTTGGTGAGCCTTGTCGTCAGCCTTTTGATCTGGCCCCGCGGTGTGATCGAAACTCTCTTCACCCGCCTGCGGGAAGCCATGGTCGCGGCGTGCGACTACTACGTTGCGTCGTCGGACTGGATGGCTGGGGGTGCCATCGACGACCGCCTGCTGGCCGAGTTCAGGCAGCGTTCGCACAACACCATCGACAGGGCCCAAGAAGCACTGGACCTGTCGATCGCGCAGAGACCCCCCAAGACGGTTGCGGTCGGTCAATGGACAGCGCTGGCCAACAGCATCAGCCACGTTGATTTCGCCGCCCGGTTGATGCCACAGGCCGAGGAGATCGTGGCTGTGCGCGGGGATCAGCGTCCCATCCCCACTGCGCTGGTGGGGCCACTGCTGGCCGGGACCAACCACGTGCGCGGCGAATTGATGGAAGCTACCGACAGCATGTGCAACCAGATGCCCACCTTCGACGACGATTCGGTGGCCGCCTCCCTAGACTCCGGGTTTCCCCCATTCGTCATCTCTGGACCGGTGCAGACCCTACGGGCCGGAATCGACGAGGTTCTTGCGGGCGCGGACGACTGGCATGGCAGTGGTTCGGACCCACGCCCGGTCATTGCGACGTGGCTGACAGACTGGACGGCGCTGTTCGATCAGACCGGGCAACTGCTGCGGGCCACTGGGGCAACCAGCTCAAAAGACTGACTCGCCCTTGCTGGCCGCCTCCGCGATCTTCGCGATGCGGTCGCTGCGGGTGGCGGGCCGCTTGGCCGACTTGACCCAATAGAGAGCCTGCTTACGCCTGCCGACGGTCAGGCTGTCGAACGCATCCCGGCAGCCGCTCAAAGCCTGTGCCAAGTCCTCAGGTACGACCAAGGCGTCCACATCATCCAGGAAGGTGTACATGCCATTCGCCTGGGCGACCTCAACCGCTCGGAGCCCCGCCGCCTGCATGAGTCCGGCCTGCAGCAATCGAGCCAGGCGGACCTTGTTAGGCGCCGACCAAACACTGTCGGGCTTGCGCGGGGTCAACCGGATCCCGCTGCGCTCATCGTCGAAACTCTGGATAGTGCTGTCGATCCACCCGAAAATCAGGCATTCCTCCACGATGTCCTCATAGGCGATCTCGGGGCCACCCGCGGCGGGTCGTCTCTGAACCAGCCAGAAACCCGAATGGCTGGCGTGATTGACCGCCAGCCATTCGTGTAGTTCGCCCCTGGTCGCTAAGCGGCACCCTTGGTAGCGGGTTGCGCTCGACTATCGGCATGGATCAGGCGAACAGGTTCAACAGGTCGCCGATCCGGTGTCCGACCTCCTCAGGGTGCCGGAACTCGCCGCTGGCGTTGACGCTGTACGTGTTGCGTCGCCCCACCTTGGTCTTGCGCAGGTACCCGTCGCCTTCAAGATCGGCGAGGATCGTCTGCGCAGCACGTTCGGTGATTCCCACGGCCGTCGCAATGTCCCGGACCCTTGCATCAGGGTTTCGGTTCACGTAGATCAGCACGTGCCCGTGGTTCGTCAGAAACGTCCACCGCCTGCGCTCCAGCGCCATCAACTGGCCTCCCATCACCATCGGCAACACTACCGATTTCCGGCGGGGATTCACCATTTCGGGTTGAGATGAGGCTTGCCGCGATGCTGACTGCGATGATCACCGCAACCACTCCCAGGCTCAGCCAGGTGGGCATCTTGTAGATATCCACCTGCAGCACCAGCTTCACGCCGACCCAGATGAGCACCAAGCCCAGGCCCAGCTTGAGGTAGACGAACCTGTGCATCAGGTCAGCCAGCAGGAAGTACATCGCACGCAGTCCCAGGATCGCGAAGGCGTTCGCAGTGAACACCAGGAACGGTTCCTGGGTCACCGCGAAGATGGCCGGGATCGAGTCCACCGCGAAGATGATGTCGGTCGTCTCGACCAGGACCAGAACCAGCAGCAGCGGCGTGGCGACCAGCGCACCGTTGCGCCGGGTCAGGAACTTCTGGCCGTCGTACTCGTCGGTCGTGGGCACGAAGCGCTTGAACAACGCCACGACCTTCGACTTCGAGGGGTCGATGTGGTCGGCCCGCTTCTTGATCATCGTGTAACCGGTGACCAGCAGGAAGGCGCCGAAAAGGTACAGGATCCACGCGAACGACGCGATGAGAGCCGAGCCCGCCGCGATGAACGCGCCACGGAAGATCAGGGCGCCGATGACACCGTAGAACAACACCCGGTGCTGGTACTGCCGAGGCACGGCGAAGTAGCTGAAGATGATGGCCCAGACGAAAACGTTGTCGATCGCCAGCGACTTCTCGATGAGATAGCCGGCGTAGTACTGACCGGCGAACTCGGAGCCCACCCACCACCAGATGACGCCGCCGAACGCCACGCCGAGCGCCACCCAGAGGGCAGACCAGGCGGCGGCCTCTTTGACGCCGATGACATGCGCATCTCGGTGCGCGAACAGATCGATGGCGAGCATCACGAGGATCACGCCGAGCACTGCGAACCAGGCCCACAGGGGGACGTCCACGGTCAAGAACTCCTTCAGGTTGAGCGTTTCCGAAGGTCTTTCCTGACCGTGAGGTCCGCGGATGCCGGGCTGTGGGCCGGACTGACGACATCCGCGAGGTGGATACTCCCCTTCGCTTGTAGTAAGTTTCCTGAAATTTGGTGCATATGTCAAGTTCTGGCTGGGTTGTGCCCTTGACCCCCGCGGCCGCCGGGCAACCCCCCGCCCACAAGCAAAGCTGGAAACCGGCAACCAGCTTGTCGAAATCCAACACCGCCCGCCGGGAAACCCCCCGCCGGCAAGCAAAGCTGGAAACCGGCAACCAGCTTGTCGAAATCCAACACCGCCCCGCCGGGACCCCCGCCACAAGCAAAGCTGGAAACCGGCAACCAGCTTGTCGAAATCCAACACCGCCCCCGCCGGCCGACCCCCCGCCGGCAAGCAAAGCTGGAAACCGGCAACCAGCTTGTCGAAATCCAACACCGCGGCCCCTCCGGCCGACCAGCACAAACGCCCCTGCTGGCAGGCTGGACCCGTGGAGCCCCTGTTCGCCGATCTACTCGAGTTTCTCGACATCGCCTCAGTCGGAGGCACCCCCGAAGAACACCACGCGCAACTGTGGGTCGCGGAGAAGCTGAAGACCTGGGGCTGGGAGGTCGAAGTCTGGGAGGACGACCCGCACACGTTCGCCGGGGAACCTGACTACCCACAGATGGAGGTCGGGCGCACATCGGTGACCGGAGTGATCGGCAAACCCCCGGGCAGCAGTGGGGCACGGTTGATCCTGGGCCACACCGATGTGGTCCCGGGAGGCTCACAACCGGGCTTCACAGATGATCACATCGTCGGTCGGGGAAGCGTGGACATGAAGGCCGGGTTGGTAGCAGGCATGTACGCCGCCAAGGCTGCCGGTGGCGATGTTGCTGTCTGCGCGGTGAGCGGCGAGGAGGACGGCGGAATTGGCGCCTTCCTCGCTTTGCAGCACGGCTTGCACGCAAGGGCCTGTGTCATTCCCGAACCAACCGACCTCGCGATCGTTCCAGCCAACGCCGGTTCGTTGACCTTCCGGATCACGCTGCCCGGTGTCGCGGCTCACGGCGCTCGTCGCTGGGACGGGCACAGCGCGCTCGAGGCGGTTCCCGAGGTCTTGGACCGACTGCGAAAACTCGAGGCGGCCCGCAGCCAGAACGTGCCCGAAGTTCTGGCCAGCTGGCCGATCGCCTACCCCATCAGCATCGGGCGCATCCAGGGCGGTGACTGGCCCTCGACCGTCATGGCCGACATCGCCCTCGAGGGCCGCTACGGAGTAATGCTTGGCGAGTCGGTCCAAGCGGCGATGGTGACCTTCGAATCCGCGCTGGTCGCGACTGGGGCTCGTGTCGAGTGGTTCGGCGGGCGTTTCGCCTCAGGCTCGACACCAGTCGACGATCCGCTGGTGCTAAATCTGGCGGAATCACACCAAGCGGTATTGGGCGAGCAGCCGAAGGTCGTCGGGGTGACCTACGGTTCGGATCTGCGGCAGTTGGTCGCCGCCGGCATCCCCACCGTGCAATACGGCCCGGGTGACGCCGCACTGGCACACAGCGACGACGAGCAGGTCCCCACCGAACAGGTCCTGGCCTGCCGCGCGGTGCTCGAAGACTGGCTGCGCAGCGCGCCGTGAGAGGGACCTCCAAACACCAGTTGGGCTATGCGCTGGTCCTCGTGGGGGTGGTCGGCTTCTCCGTGAACGCCGGAGTGTCCAGGCTGGTTCTCGAAAACGGCATCGGCGCGTGGACGCTGGCGGAATTGCGCGCGATCGGTGCGGCCGTCCTACTTGCGGTCATCATCGCGCTCACCGGACGCTGGGGGCGGCTTGGCGTGGGCCGCAAGGACTGGCCCAGCTTCCTGCTTTACGGGCTGGTCGGGCTCGGGCTCTTGCAGTCCTTCTACTTCGAAGCGATCGCCCGGATCCCCATCGGTCTTGCGATCCTGATCGAGTTCCTCGCCCCCTTGTGGGTCGCCCTATGGGCCCGCTTCGTGCAGCACCAACCGGTCAAGCCGATCCTGTGGCCCGCACTGGTCATCACGCTGGTCGGCTTGGCTGTGGTGGCTGGCGCGCAGTTCGCCGATCTCGACCCGATAGGTCTCATCAGCGCGTTCCTCGCCGGCTTGTGCTTCGCGGTGTACTTCGTCGTGGGCGAGCGACTCGTGGCCGATCATGACCCTTTCGTGGTCAGCTTCTGGGGATTCACGATCGCCGCGGTGGGCTGGGCAGCAGCGGCGTTCTTCGTCCCGCGGATCGTCGGGATCTGGGAGGTCCCCCTCGGCACGCAGGTGACCCTTCCAGAAGCCCTCGGCGCGATCGTCGTGCCGATCGGCCTGCTGCTCCTCTGGATAGTGAGCCTGGGAACCGTTGTCCCGTTCGCCTCGGAGACAGCAGCCATGCGCTGGCTGCCGGCGACCACGGTGAGCGTACTGGCGATGCTGGAGCCGGTGGGGTCGGCGGTCATCGGCTGGTGGTGGTTCGACGAGCGCCTAGGTTTGATTCAGATCCTCGGAGCGATCATGGTGCTCGCCGGAATCACCATGGCCCTGTTGAGCCGGGCCGAACATCCCACACCTGCGGTCATCGACTGAGAATCACTACCGTGGGGCTATCGATACGTCCCTCAACCAACGGGGCCTGACCAGCGCCCAAGTCCGCGAGCGTGTTGCCGACGGACGAGTCAACGATGTCCGCGACAAGGGCAGTCGCAGCCTCGGCAGCATCCTGGCCGCGAACATACTCACCCCTTTCAACGCTTTGATCGGGTCGCTGTGGGCGGTCATGATCTTCGTCGCCCCTTGGCAGGACGCGCTGTTCGGTTTCGTGATCGTGGCCAACTCGCTCATCGGCACGATCCAGGAGTACCGCAGCGCGCGCGTATTGGCGAAGTTGTCCGTATTGAACGAAGCCCGACCTATCGTCGTCCGAGATGGCGTGGAGACCGAGATCGGCCTGCGCGAGCTCGTGGTCGATGACCTCGCACTGCTCTCCTCGGGAGACCAGATCGCCGTCGACGGGGTAGTCCTGCGCGCCACTGGCCTCGAGGTCGACGAGAGCCTTCTGACCGGCGAGGCGGACCCCATGGCCAAGGCCGCGGGAGACGAACTGATGTCGGGCTCGTTCGTCGTGTCCGGATCAGCGACCTATACGGTGACCCGCGTCGGCGCCGAGTCCTTCGCAGGCCGCCTGACCGAACAGGCCCGCCAGTTCCAGCGCACCAGTTCTGAGTTGCGCGACTCGATCAACCGGTTCATCCGCTACATCAGCTTCGCCCTGATCCCGGTCGGAGCCCTGCTGACCTACAGCCAGTTGTTGGCAGACCAAACCCTCAAGGAGGCCGTGCGCGGGGCAATCGCCGGAGTTGTGACGATGGTGCCGGAGGGCTTGGTGCTGCTGACCAGCATCGCCATGGCCGTAGGCGTACTGCGCCTGGCGCAACGACAGGCGCTGGTGCAGGACATGCCCGCCGTCGAGACGCTGGCGCGGGTCGACATCGTGTGCGTGGACAAGACCGGGACGTTGACCGCGCCTGGCATGTCTGTCGAAGAGGTCGTGCGTCTCGGCGACACCGACCCGGGACCCGTTCTGGCGGCCCTCGCGTCGGCCGAGGAACACCCGAACCCGACGATGCTGGCCGTTGCCCGGGAGTACACCGGTGGCCCGCCTGTTGTGCAGAGCATCCCGTTCTCCTCCGCACGCAAGTGGTCGGCCGGGCTTATCGGCGACGCCTGGTACGTGATCGGCGCCCCCGACGTGGTGGACGAATCCGTGGACACCCGGAAGTGGTCGGCGACCGGGGCCAGGGTCCTGCTGCTGGCCCGAGCTGACGCAGCGGTGAGGGCCGATGAACCATTGCCGGAGGTCCAACCGCAGGCACTGATCGTCATCGATCAGCAACTGCGAACCGATGCCGCCGAGACCGTTGACTACTTCTTGGAGCAAGGAGTGGCGCTCAAGGTCATCTCCGGGGACAACGCCGAGACGGTCGGGGCGATAGCCGCTCGTGCCGGTGTGCCCGGCGCCGACAACCCGGTGGATGCGCGCCGGCAGGACCCGGTGGCCGCCGTGGAGGAGGCCAGCGTCTTCGGGCGGGTCAATCCCGACCAGAAGCAGGACATGGTCGACGCCCTGCGAACCAATGGACACACGGTGGCGATGACCGGCGACGGGGTCAACGACGTACTCGCACTCAAGCGCGCGGACCTGGGGATCGCGATGGGTTCAGGCTCGTCTGCAACCCGGGCTGTGGCACAGATCGTTCTCATGGACAGCAAGTGGTCCAGCCTGCCATCAGTCGTGGCCGAAGGCAGACGAATCCTGGGCAACATCGAGCGCGTGTCGGACGTCTTCCTGACCAAGAGCATGTATGCGCTGCTGCTCGCACTGGCGACCGGACTGTCCGCCGTTCCGTTCCCGTTCCTGCCCCGGCATCTCACTCTCATCAGCGCACTGACGATCGGGATCCCGGGTTTCTTCCTGGCGCTGATGCCCAACACCGAACGCTTCCGGCCGGGTTTCTTCAAGCGGGTGATGGTTTTCGCCGTGCCCTGCGGAGCCATCGCCGCGGCAACGGCTTTTGCCGCCTACTACGCGGCACTGCAACTGCGCGACGTGGAGGAGGCACGCGTGGACGCCACTATTGCGTTGTTCATGGTCACGATCACGGTCCTGGCCGTATCCGCTCGGCCCATGAACCCGATCCGCGCGGCCATCGTGGGTTCGATGATCGCAGCGTTCCTGCTTGTGCTGTTCATCCCTGTGCTGTCGCAACTGTTCGCCTTGAGCCTCTCGCCCGACAAGGAAGGCGTGGCCACGGTTGTCATCGGCGCGGTCGGTGCGGTTCTGGTGCTGATCACCTCGCGAGTTGTCAGCCGCTGGCGGGAGCCACGCACGGGTTGAGTCGGGTGTCCGCGACCTGACTGCTGCGCGGTTGTGGATTCCGCCCACTAAGGACCGGCATTTCGGGTGCGGGGGTGCGCTGGAACGACGATTTGCTGGGTATCGGCGCCGTGTAGGGGTGCTGGCGTTCGAGCCGTGTCCGGATCTGCAGGCTCATACAGCCCACAGCACGAATTCCCCGAGGAGCGCTCACGTAGTGGCTTTGATCAACCTGCAAATCCGGACAGCCGCCAGCCAGCAAGCGCGCTCTTCGCCATGCCACGGGTCACGGCTGCAGTGCCGCCGACGCCGGTGCACCGGACACCGGTGGGCCGCTCGAAAGTGGCACGACCACCGGCCCGATGCCACCTTGTTGCGAGATAGAGACAGACATCTCAGGACATCGCCAGCCCCCGAGCCGCACGAAGATGGAAATACCTGAACTACGCTTCGGATGCTGTCACTTTCGTGCGCCCAACTGATTTCGATGGCGAGTCAGCGTTGGCGTGAGGTTCCGATGACGACTCCCACGTGTAGTGGCACTCCGAAGCCGACCCACTGCGCGCAAGAGGCCGAAGCACCTGCTAACCGCAACCGGGCTAACTGCGACGCAGGTACCTTGAAGACATGTCCACCATCGACGACCTCATCGCCCTTTGGGGTCGCTGCGAGCGCGTCGTCGTCCTCTCTGGCGCAGGTACCTCGACAGACAGCGGAATACCCGACTTCCGCGGGCCCAACGGGCTGTGGACCAAGAATCCTGACTCCGCTGCGATGTTCGACATCGAGTCGTACCTCAACGACCCGCAGATCCGCCTGCGCGCGTGGGAAGGCCGACGCAACCATCCGGTTTGGAACGCACAGCCCAACCCCGGCCACCTGGCACTTACCGACTTGCAAAGGGCCGGTCGGCTCGGGCCGATCATCACCCAGAACATCGACGGTCTGCACCAACTGGCCGGATCCACCGATGTCCTCGAGTTGCACGGAACCATCTGGGAGATCGAGTGTCTGTCTTGCGGGGATCGCACGCCGACGCTGATCACGATGCAGCGCGAGGAGGCCGATCCGCGATGCTTGGTGTGCGGCGGGATCCTCAAGACGGCCACGATCTCCTTCGGCCAGCACCTCGACGCGTCCATTCTCGACGCCGCGATCAAGGCCGCGCGGACCGCTGATCTGCTCGTGGCCATCGGAACAACGTTGCAGGTGATGCCCGCCGCGGGACTTGCAGATATGCCCCGGCATTTGGCGATCATCAATGCCAGCCCCACCCCCTACGACGAGCAGGCCGATGTGGCGCTCCGCGATCCCATCGGCGAGGTGCTGCCGCGGGTGGCTGACGTGCTTGGGTGATGCCGCGGGGGTCGAGTCCACCGGCACGCAGCGAATAGCTGGCGAATGCACGCCTCGCACATATGGGCGGCGATGCATCGGTGAGACGATGGGGCCATGACCCTGCTGCACACCGACCGCGGTGACTTCGAGTCCATCATCGAAGGCCCCGAGAACGGGCCTTTGGTCCTCCTGCTTCACGGTTTTCCCGAGTTGAACGTCTCGTGGCACAACCAGATCCCCGCGCTGGTCGAGGCGGGGTACCGGGTTTTGGCCCCAAACCAGCGGGGTTACGCCGGCTCGGTCAAGGACGGCTCTTACGCGACCGCCGACCTCGCGGCCGATGCCGTCGCGATGATCGACGCGATGGGCGCGGAGAAGGCCGTCGTCGTGGGCCATGACTGGGGAGGTGGGGCGGCTTGGACCGTAGCCCACCTCTTTCCCGAACGGGTTGACCGCTTGATCATCATGAACTGCCCGCCGCCCGCGGTGTTGGCGCACGAACTGACGACCAACCCGTCGCAGATGCTGAAGTCCTGGTACATGTTCTTGTTCCAACTGCCGGCGATCCCCGAGAAGTTCGTCGTCAAGCACATGCCCGGGGCCATCGTCGGCGGTTCCTTCAACCGCAGCGTCTGGAACGACGAGAACCTCGCCCCGTACCGCGCCGCCTTCGCAACGCCAGCCGACGCGACAGGTCCGGTGAACTGGTACCGCGGTGCACTGCGCCACCCCAGGGCTACGCGCAAGCTTCCACCGATCGCGCTGCCGATCTTGATCATCTGGGGTGTGGAGGACCAGTTCATCGGACTGGAGTCCATCGCGCCGCAGTCGCTGCGACGCGCCATCGCATACGGCAACGAGCCGAAGCTGGTACTGATCGAGCAGGCGGGGCACTTCGTGCAGAACGAAGCTCCCGAGCAGGTCACCGCTGCGATGCTCGACTGGCTGGGACCGGCCAGCCGTCCTGTTGGTTAGCGCCGGCCCGCTCGACTGGGTGGGACCGGCCGCCCCGGCAGCGCCGAAGCGTCCTGGTTAGAGGTTGTGCTGTTGGTTAGCGAAACCACGCGTTGTTTCTCTAACCAACAGCACAACCTCTAACCAACGCCCCAGAACCCCCTAGCCCAAAGCACCGCCGCAGAACCCCCCAGCGCGAGCACCTGCCCGGCCAGAACCTCGGGATCGGTTGTCGGGGCCTCACACACGAACCCCCGGCACACGTAAGCCGTTTCCAGCCCGTCCACCTTGGGCCGACCCACTGTCAAGGGCCCGCTCAGCGCGACCACTGCACCGGGGGCCGTGGCAGAGAGGGCGACACGGTGCATGGGTGAGCCGACGTCGGCGATCACGGCGACCTCGCGCGGCCCATCCAATAGCGCCTCAAGCACCGACAACCCGTGGCCCCAGAACTGCGGGTGACCGCCCAGGTGTGCGGCTTGGCCCAACACTTGCTCGGCGCGATCCCGAAGTGTCGGCGCCGAGGTCAAAGCCGAGGCGGTCAGCAACGCGTCGGCGGCAAGGCTCCAACCGGACGGTGTGGCGTTGTCGAACAGATCCGGACCCGTGGCCAGCACGTCACCTGCCAACGAGTCCCGGCCCTGGTCCAGGAAGGCCGGCCCCAACTCTTCGACCAGTTCCAAACCGGCGGTCGACTCGCCCCCGGCGACCCCGGCAAGCGTGAATTCGGCCAGCGCCAGCGCCGCATGATCCTCAAGAACCGCCAGCGCATTGCCACGCATACCGTCGCGTGAGATCCGGTACAACTGCCCCTCGTGCACATGCGTGGACCACACAAAGTCCCGGCAGCGCACAGCCGCCTCGACCCATTCCGGCCGGTCGAACAGGGCGCCCGCCTCCGCCAGGGCGCTGACCGTCCAAGCGTTCCAGGCGAGAACCACCTTGTCGTCGCGCGCCGGTCGCGGCCTCAACTCCCGCTCCTGCGCCATCCGTGCACGCACCTCCGGCCAGTCGGGACCGGGTTCAGAGAGCAACTGCAGGACAGACGTCCCGTGCTCGAAGGTTCCTTGGGCGCTCACCCCCAAAAGGTCCGGATCGCCGCCAGCGGCCAGCACCTGCTCGGGGGTCCACACATAGAACGCGCCCTCACGGCCCTCCGAATCCGCGTCCAGCGACGCCGCGAAACCGCCCTCGGGCGTGAGCATCTCGGTCAACAGGAAGTGCGCGGTCTCCTCCACCACCCGCCGCGCCAGTGCCGAGCCGGTCGCGCGCCACCAATGCAGGTACACCCGCATCAGCAGTGCGTTGTCGTAGAGCATCTTCTCGAAGTGCGGCACCAGCCATCGGGAGTCGACACTGTAGCGGGCGAAACCCCCAGCCAGTTGGTCGTATATGCCGCCTGTGGCCATCCGAGTGAGGGTGGTCTCCACCATCTGCAACGCCACCTGGTCCCCGCAGCGCGCGTAGCGTCGCAGCAGGTATTCGTACACCATCGGCTGCGGGAATTTGGGCGCTCCACCGAAACCCCCGAAACGGGAGTCGAAGGTCGATCCGAGCACCTGCAGCGCGCGATCGGAGGTCTCGGCGTTCACGGCCTTAGCCTCGGGCAGTCCCCCGGCGAGCCGACTCCTGACCTTGGCCGCTGTCCCCGCGATGTCTTCGCGGCGCTCCACCCAGGCGTCGGCTATGGCCTCGAGAACCAGCCGGAAACTGGGCATGCCGCTGCGCGGTTCGGGCGGGAAATAGGTGCCGGCGTAGAAGGGCTGACGGTCGTGGTCGAGGAACACGGTCATCGGCCAGCCGCCTTGCCCGGTCAGCGCTGTGGTGGCGGCCATGTAGACAGCGTCGAGGTCCGGGCGTTCCTCCCGGTCGACCTTGATGCTCACGAAGTGCTCGTTCATGTACTCGGCCGTTACGGGGTCCTCGAAGGACTCGTGTGCCATGACATGACACCAATGGCACGCGGCGTACCCGACGCTGAGCAGAACGGGCACGTCGCGCTCGCGAGCTTCGTCAAAGGCCGCGTCCTCCCACTGCCACCACTCGACGGGGTTGTCCTGGTGCTGACGCAAGTAGGGCGAGATCGCATTCGCGAGTCGGTTTGCCACGCCCCCATCGTTGTACGCCGGGCCCACCTGCGCCAGGGCAGCGCCTAGGCTCGGAGCATGCGCGCAGCACAAGTAGTCACCCTCGACGGCCCCGATCACGTCGAGGTTCGAGAGGTCGCCGAGCCGACCGCCACACCCGAACAGGTGGTTATCGAGGTTGCCTGTGCGGGCGTCACGTTCCCGGACGTGCTACTCACACGCGGGCTGTACCAGATCAAACCCCCGCCGCCGTTCATCCCGGGCAGCGAAGTGTCAGGCGTAGTCCGCTCAGCACCCCTGAGTAGTGGCTTCGCGCCCGGCGATCGGGTGGCGGCCTTCCCCGGTCTGGGCGGTTTCGCGCAGGTCGTGGCGACCGATCCGCGCATGGTGTTCGCCCTGCCCGACGAAGTGGAGCTGGACGCCGCAGCCGGACTGCCGATGAACTACTTGACCGTGCACTTCGCACTGGCCCGTCGCGCACGGCTCGCCGCAGGTGAGACCGTCCTGGTACATGGCGCCGCAGGCGGGATCGGCACCGCCGCCATCCAGTTCGCCAAGGCCCAGGGCGCAAAGGTCATCGCCGTCGTTTCGGACCCCGCCAAGGCGGCGACTGCCGAGTTGGCCGGGGCCGACCACTGCGTGCTCGCCGACGGCTTCCTGACCGAGGTCAAGCGGCTCACGGACGGCCGAGGCGTGGACATCGTGGTCGACCCTGTCGGCGGGGACCGGATGACGGACTCATTGCGCTGCTTGGCTCCAGAGGGCCGCCTGCTGGTGATCGGTTTCACTGCGGGCGAGATTCCAACCGTCAAGGTGAACCGCCTGCTGCTGAACAACATCTCGGTGGTCGGTGTGGGCTGGGGCGCGTTCTGGCTCCCGCACCTGGAGTACCTGCAGGAGCAGTGGGCGGACCTGCTGCCGATGCTGCGGCTTGGCGCGCTACAGCCGCTCATCGACCGGACCGTCGGGCTTGACGAGGTCGGCGCGGCCTTGAACGCTCTGGAAGGCAGGCAGGCCCGCGGCAAGATTCTGTTGCAGTTGCAGTGATCACGACCACCGCCGCGGCTGTTACGTTCTGCCCATGACCGACATGCCGATCAGCGTCCAGGATGCCCTTTGGCTGAACATGGACCGGCCGAACAACTTGATGATCATCGATTCGCTGCTCTGGTTCCGCGAGGCGCCGGACTGGGACGCGGTTGCGGCGGTCATCGATGAGCGTATGGTCTCGAAGTTCCCCGTGTTCTCGGCCAAAGCGGTCAAGAACAAGGACGGATACGTCTGGAGGCAGGACCCCGCCTTCGACATCGAGAACCACTTGATCCAACCGGATCTCCCCCAGCCTCTGACCCTCGACGACGTGCAGCAGTACGTGGCCGGTCAGCGCAGCAAACCCCTTAGCCGCTCGAAACCGCTGTGGCAATTCCACTTCATCGACTCGGTGGTGGATGAGGACGGCAACGACCTGGGGGCTGCGATTCTGAGCCGCATCCACCACTCCATCGCCGACGGCGTGCGGCTGACCCAGGTCATCTTCGGGCTGTGCGACCCCATCGACGGGGAGGCCGAAGTCGGGGCAACCGTTGGGCGCGGGCGTCAAGGGGACCCGTCACGGGAATCGGCCAGCGCCCTGGACAAGACTCGCGCGAGCGTCACGGCGGCCACGCAGAAGGCCGCGGCCGGAACCCGGGACGCCGCCGACACGGTGCGGGCCAATGTCGACGCAGCAGCAGAGGCAGGCAAGCAGGCCGCCGGTCAGGTGGCGGCAGCCGTCACCGATCCCGTCGGAACCGCGAAAGCGATCCCGGGGGCACTGGTTGCCGCACCCGGGCAGGTCAAGGACGCGGTCGTGGAGGCGGCTACCCGCAGTCAGGCCATGCTGGACGAGGCACTGGACATCGTCGGGGACCCCGGCAAACTCCTCGACGTCTTCGCGGCGTACACGCCCGTCCCTGAGGACGCGACCAACACCATGTCTTCGGTGGCCAAGATTGGATTGTCGCGCCCGAGCGTGCACACCGTCTGGAGTGGCACCCCCGGCATTGAGAAGTCGGCGCACTGGATGGACGCGTTCTCGCTGGACAAGATCAAGGACATCAGCCGACGCTCGCGCACGACCGTCAACGACGTGCTGTTGACGATCGTCGCGGGCACCCTGCAGGCGTACCTGGCCGAACACGACGAGCGGATCTCCCAGGTCATGTGGATGATCCCTGTGAGTCTCAAACCCTTCGACGCCAAGATGCCCGAGGAACTCGGCAACCACTTCGCGTTGATCGCCTTCGAAATGCCCTTGAACATCGACGACCCGAAACAACGCCTACAGGAGGTGAACCGCCGGATCAACAAGATCAAGAACTCCCATGAGGCGGTCATGACTTTCGGCGTGCAGAGGATCGTCTCGGAGTCCCCCGAGCGGCTCAGCGTGTTCTTGACGAACTTCGTGGCCAACAAGGCTGTCGGTGTGCTGACCAATGTGCCCGGGCCCAAGACCCAGGTCGCACTGGCCGGAACTCCCGTGGATTCGATGCTCGGCTGGGCCCCCAGTTCCGGCGACCAGCCCATGACAATCTGCATGTTCAGCTACAACGGCCGGGTGCACGTTGGTTTTGGCACCGATGAGAAACTCATGCCTGACGCGCAGCGCCTGCCCGCCCTGTTCGGGCACGAGGCCCGCGAACTCTACCGAGCGGTCACAGGCCGTGACCCCGGCCTGTAGCCACTAACCCGCGAGGTACTTCTTCAGGCCTTCGGTCGCGCCCTTGAGCGTGTCGTTGAGGACCTTCTTCTGCACGAACCCGGGCAGCGGCAGCGAGACGTCCAGAGTGAGGCTCAAGGTCGCCTCGGTCTTGTCACCGTCGGCGGTCAGTTGCCAGGAACCGGTCTGGGCCTTCTGCGCCTTGCTGGGCGCGGCCAGCGACCACGTCATGCCATCGTCGGTGTGGGCGTAGTCGATGTCGAAGGTGTCCTTGGCGACCTTCACATCGTTGACCAGCGCCGCCCTTTTCACCCGGCCCTGGTCATCGGTCTCAGTGACCTCGGCGGAGATGGTGCCCGGCCACCAGTTCACCTGGCCAGCGACATCGCGCACGGTGTCGAGGACCTTGTCCAAGGGGGCGTTGATAGTGACTGTTCTGGAACCTGAGACGCTCATGCTTCGCACGGTAACGCCGCGCAGGTCGGGGTCGCGCCCCGAACGCCGGACCCGCTACATCGACCCCGAAGCGAGAGCCACGACGTAACCGGAGATCAGCGAGAGCACCACCAACAGCAGGCCCGACTTCGCCGCATCTGCGCCCTTGCCGAACTCCCCGGCCCACACGATGATCGACCCAACTACGATCACCAGCAGCACTGTGGCGACGATCAGCGCGTTCATAGAATCCTCCTCGACTCAAGGTTGACTCTACCGGTTGGCGGGGGTTGGCTGACGGGGGCGAGGTTGGTTTGTGGCGGCAGGCCCGGCCCACCACACCCATGTTGAAAACCGACCACCCAGTTGCCTGATTCCAGCTTTGCCCCCGGCGGCAGGCCCGGCCCACCACACCCGTGCTGCAAACCGACCACCCAGTTGCCTGATTCCAGCTTTGCCCCCGGCAGCAGGCCCGGCCCACCACACCCGTGTTGAAAACCGACCACCCAGTTGCCTGTTTCCAGCTTTGCCCCCGGCAGCAAGCCCGGCCCACCACACCCGTGTTGAAAACCGACCACCCAGTTGCCTGATTCCAGCTTTGCCTGTCGGCGGACCCAAACCGACCACCCAGTTGCCTGTTTCCAACATTGCCCCGCCGGCAGCCCCCAAACCCACCACCGCAGCCACACCCAACACCGACCCGTCAGCGAAAATGGAACCGTGACCACAACGAATCCCCTGCACGACCTGCTGGGCGGAACGCGTGGCGCACTCGAGTCGGCCTTGCCCAGCGTCGTGTTCGTCACGACCTATCTGCTCACCGGCTCGGACCTGCGGGTGGGCCTGCTCGCGGCGCTGGGCACCGCCGCTGTGCTCGCCGCAGCCCGACTGGTTCGCCGCGAGAAACCGGTGCGCGTCGTCGGGGGCCTGGCAGCAGTGGCGATCGCCGCGGTGGTGGCCGCCCGCACAGGCGACGCCGTTGACTACTTCCTACCCAGCCTGCTGGCCAACATCGCCTCCGCACTCATCTGGGCTGCCTCGATCCTGGCCCGGTGGCCGTTGCTGGGCGTCACGCTCGGGTTCGCTTTACGGCAGAAGACCTCATGGCGCCAGGACCCGGACCTCATGCGCGCCTACAGTCAAGCGTCCTGGATCTGGGCGGGCTCATTCGTGGTCCGCGCCGCAGTCAACACCCCGCTGTACCTCACAGACAACCTGGTCGGCCTGGGAATCTCGCGGGTGCTGCTGGGCTGGCCGATGGTGCTGCTTGTGATCGCCGCAAGCTGGTGGGTGATCAAGCGCTCGCTGCCGCCGGACCACCCGGGGATACTGACTCCCCGGGTGCCCCGGCCCGCCTGATCAGCTGTTGGATTGGGACGGAAGCTTGGGGATCAGCCAGCCGAGGAACGCCTCGGGGCTGCGGCTCTGGGTGTAGACAACGCCGGGCCCGGTGAGGTCCACAACCAAACCCTCGCCCGAAAGCATGGTCGACTTCCAGCCGCCCACCTTGCGCACCTGGTAGGTGACACCGTCCGACCAGGCCACGACGTGCCCAGTGTCCACCGAGATCATCTCGCCAGCCTTCAACTCACGGGACTCGATGGCGCCGTACGAGGACACGAGAACCTCGCCGTGCCCGCTCACCTTCAACACGATCAGACCCTCGCCGCTGAAGAAGGTCTTGGCGCCGCCCCACTTGCTGTCAACCTCAACCCCTATCGCCGAGGCCAGGTAGGCGCCGGACTGCAGGAAGACCGTCTGCCCGGACAGGGTCCAGGTGACGATGTCGCCGGCCAGGTCGGGAGCAAAAGCCACCTCACCACCCTCGGGTCCGGCGGTGAAGGTGTTCATGAAGAAGGACTCGCCACCCAGCGAACGGCGCAGGCCCTTCATGAAGCCACCCTGCGTGCTGGTCTCAATATTGACGCTGGGCGTCTTGAGGATCATGGCGCCAGCTTCGGCTTTTACCTGCTCATTGGGGGCCAACATGACAGTGGCGCTGGCGAACGCTGGGGAGTGCTTGATCTCGATCTGCATGGGGCAAGCCTAGACCAGCACCGTCGTAGACTGACAACCGTGAGCAGGGCCAAAAACTGGTCCGGATGGCCGGCCGCGATCGCCGCGACGGTCATCGCTATCTCCTCCGCACTCTGCCTGCTGATCCCCCGCGATGGTCTCGGACGCTTCGTACTGTTGGGGGCGGTCGTCCTGCTTTATGCAGCAGTGCTGGGCACCGGACGCCGCCCCTCGGGATTCGCTGCAATGGCGCTGGGCATGGTGGGCGTGTCATTCGGAATCGCCCGCGGCCTGCGATTCGTGGCCGCGGGCCAAGCCGACCCGCTCGCGTGGCTGGCGGTGGCAGCTGCAGCAGCGGGGCTGGCGCTCATCGTCATTGGTCTGGCTCACGCCGTGGCCGGGTGGCGCTGGTGGGGCAAGACCCTATTCGGGCTGATCGCCGCACTCGTCGCTGCCTTTGGCATCTTCACACTCACGATCCCGCTGGCGGCCACCGACCCGCCACGGGCCGCCGTCACGTCAGCGACTCCGGCTGGCTGGAGCGAGGTGAGTTTCCCCGCCCGCGACGGTGTGACCTTAAGTGGTTGGTACACCCCCGGGAACAACGCCGCGGGCGTCGTGGTGGTGCCCGGTTCCGGGTCGTCACGCTCAGGAGCGCTAGGGCAAGCGCAAGCACTGGCCGACAGCGGTTTCGCGGTGCTGCTCTACGACCCGCGCGGCCATGGACAAAGCGAAGGAGTGGCGATGGACCTCGGGTGGGCCGGCGATGAGGACGTCTGCGGCGCTGTCGACTTCCTGGTGGCCGCGGGTGTCTCGCGAATTGGCGCCCTGGGGTTGAGCATGGGCGGGGAGCAGGTGCTCGGAGCCGCTGGGGCCGACCCCCGGATCGCCGCGGTGGCCGCAGAGGGAGCAACCCACCGCACGGGCGCGGACTACGCCTGGCTGTCCGACGAGTTCGGCTGGCGTGGGAGCCTTCAGGAAGTCCTCAACGCACCCCGGTTCGCGCTGGTCGATCTGCTCGCCGAGCCGGACCCGCCCACACCACTTGCCGAAGCGGTGCGCGCGATCAGCCCCCGGCCGGTGCTGCTCATCGCCGCCGGCACGGTGCAGGACGAGGCTTTGGCGACCGCCTACATCTCCGAGGGCACCCAGGCCCAGACCTGGGTCATCTCCGGCTCCGGCCACATCGGCGGGCTGACTACGGACGCATCCGCGTGGACGGAACGCGTCGTCGGCTTCTTCAACGAAAGCCTTGACCTCTAAGGTTTACAAAAGGTACTCTCCTGTAAACCTCAGGAGGTTCGACGTATGACGCAGACCTGGAAAGACCACAAGCGCTACTTGTGGCTATTCGGCCTGATCGTTCCGCTCTTCCCGTTCGCCGGCGGCGCGCTGGCCACAGTGACCGGGTGGGGCATCTTCTGGTACATCGGCCCGATCCTGATCTTCGGCATCATCCCCCTGCTGGACCTGCTCGCGGGCATCGACCGCTCCAACCCGCCCGACGACATGATCGCCGCGCTGGAGGCCGACAAGTACTACCGCTGGATCACTTACCTGTACCTGCCGTTGCAGTACGTCGCTCTGGTCTGGGCTTGCTGGCTTTGGGCCGGCACCACTCTCAACGTCTCCGACAAGATCGGCCTTGCCCTGACTGTGGGGATGGTCGCCGGGATCGGGATCAATACCGCACACGAGCTCGGCCACAAGAAGGAGAAGGTGGAGCGCTGGCTGGCCAAGATCGCCCTCGCGCAGTCGTTCTACGGCCACTTCTACATCGAGCACAACCGCGGTCATCACGTGCGGGTGGCAACGCCGGTCGACCCCGCCAGCAGCCGGGTCGGCGAGAACCTCTACACGTTCCTGCCCCGCACGGTGGTCGGGAGTCTGCAGAGCGCGTGGCGCCTCGAGCAACCGCGTTTCAAGCGTCGCGACGAGAGCCACTGGTCGATCCGCAACGACGTGCTGAACGCGTGGCTGATGTCTGCGGTGCTGTGGACGGTTCTGCTTCTGGTGTTCGGCATCGGGATCCTGCCGTACCTGTTGCTGCAGGCGCTCGTGGGCATTGTGCTTCTCGAGACCGTCAACTACCTCGAGCACTACGGGATGCTTCGGCGCAAGGAGCACACCGGACGGTTCGAGCGGGTCCGCGCCAGCCACAGTTGGAACAGCAACAACATCGCCACCAACGTGCTGCTCTATCACCTGCAACGCCACAGTGATCACCACGCCAATCCCACCCGGCGTTACCAAGCACTGCGCGACGTCGAGGAGGCGCCGGTGCTGCCCACGGGCTACGCCGGGATGATGCTCATCGCCCTCGTCCCGCCGCTGTGGTACCGCGTTATGGACCCCCGCGTGCTGACCCACTTCGACGGCGACATGAGCCTGGCCAACATCCAGCCCGCCAAGCGAGACAAGGTGCTGGCCAAATACCCGGTGGGCTCCACGGCATGAGCCGCTACCGCTGCGACAGTTGCGACTACGTCTACGACGAGCAGGCAGGCGATCCCCGCGAAGGCTTCGCCGCAGGCACACCGTGGACCGAGGTTCCCGACGACTGGGCCTGTCCCGACTGTGGTGTGCGCGAGAAGATCGACTTCGTCGAGGCGTGAACACCCGCGAACGCGTTCTCGACGCGGCCTGGACGATCACCGCCGAGCAGGGCTGGCAGGCGATCACCATGGCTCGCATCGGCGCCGCCGCTGGGGTGAGCCGACAGAGCGTGTACAACGAGTTCGGTTCCAAGGAACAGGTGGCGCAGGCGCTTATTGCACGTGAACTCCTGCGCTTCCTTGACGCCGTTGACGAGGGCATCGCGCACGGAGAGACTCCCGCTGAATCGGCCTCACTCGCCGCACAAGCGGTGCTCGATCTCGCAGATACCAACCCGCTGCTGCGCGCCGCCCTGTCCGCCGCAGCAGGCAGCCCGTCGCCGCTGCTTCCCCTGCTCACGTCTGCGTCCCAGCCCTTGATCACCACCGCGGCCGCCCGGGTCGAGGCCTCCCTGCTGGCCAAGTACCCGGAACTCGGTGGCAGCGCTTTACCGGCAAGAGTGGACGCGGTCGTGCGCTTGACACTGAGCCATGTGGTGCAACCCGGACGTCCCGAGGACCTGCATGCCGCCGTACAGACGCTGATCTAGGACCACCTCCGCCAGCCGTCCGGACCACCTCCGCCAGCCGTCCGGACCACCTCCGCCAGCCGTCCGGACCACCTCCGCCAGCCGTCTTTCGGTGAAGAATCGACCACTCAGTGGTCCAAACGTCACCAGAAGGCGCAGCGCACGCGCCGATCGGCGCTACCCGCGGACTAGGCTTAGGAACTGAGGCGAGGAGTGAACGTGAGTGACAACGAGGACATCAAGGCCAAGATGCGCGAGGCACTCGACCGTAAGAAGCCGCACGACAAGGGTGTCGAGCACGAGGACCACGCCAAGGGCTCCGGGGCAAACACCCACGGTCCGGTCTCCAGCGACAAGATGTTCCGTCGCAAGTCCGGCAGTTCCTGAACCTCACCCGGCGCAGCGGCAGCCGGCTATGCGGGCGATGACGTCGTCGATGGCCGGAGAGGCCGCGAACTGGTTCACGTCGTTTGTCATGGCGGCGTACAACAGGAGTTGCTGATCGCGGTTGACGACCAGCCCGGCCAAGGTCGAGGTTCCCGTCAACGTCCCGGTCTTGCCGGTCACCGTGCCGCGAGCTGCCCGGGCGCTGGGCTGGGAGAACCGGGCCGCCAGTGACCCGTCGAAGCCGGCAACTGGAAGACCCGTGTAGACCGGCCACAGTCGTTCCGGATCGGTTTCGATGGCCGCGCGCAACACCGCGAGCAGAGTCTGCGGGCTGATCCGATTGGCCCGCGAAAGGCCACTGTTGTCGTTGAGAACCGTTCCGGCGACGTCGATATCAAGGCCCTTGAGGACCTGTAACGTCGCCCTCGCACCACCACTGAAGGTCGGGTCGCCCAGGACCTCCAGGCCGATCTGATGACCCAGGATCTCCGCCTCGGTGTTGTCCGAGGTCAGCAGCATGTGCTCGACCAGGTCGGCCAGCGGCGCTGACTCCACAGCCGCGATCTGTTCTCCCTGAAAGGCGGCCGCGACCGGTTCACCCTCAACGTCGATCCCGCGGGCGGTGAGCAACCGCCCGAAATCCTGTGCCGCCGTGAACGCTGGATCTGGCGATCGGGGGGACGCCAACGGGTTCAAGCGCCCGTCGTCGACGGATAGGGCGCTGATCGGCGCAACCACCCCGATCTCGAGGAAATCCGGCTTCCAGAACGGCTGCACTGCCGGGCCGGAGAACAAGGTCGCGTCGAAGCGCAGTTTGACCGAATCGATGCCCTCGTCGGTCAAGGCCTGCGCCGTCAACCGGGCCAGCCGCGACAAGGACGCGTCCGCGTTCACCGCCGGTGGCGACCGGTTGCGTCGTCAGTTGGGGGTCTCCGCCACCCACCAGGAAGATCTGCCGGCCGGCGCGCGTGACAGTAGTGCGGAATCTGGTCTGCGGCCCCAACGCCTCAAGCACTGCGGCAGCCGTGAGCAGCTTGGTCGTCGACGCGGGCATGAGCGGCGCGGAACCATTGCGCTGGACCTCCGGCTGCGGCGGGCTCTGGAAGGCATCGATCGCCAGCGCCTTGTTCAAACCGAGCGCAGGATCGGCCCATGCCGCATCAATCCGGCGTGCCAGCAGCCGCTGATCCACAGGCGCAATGGCGTCGATCGGTTCCAGCACCACGTAGTCGGGTGGCACATCCGGCGCAGCTGAGGCATGTTGTACAGGTGCCGACATGCACACCACGAGGGCCAACATTCCCGCTTGAGCAGGCTTCGGCACCCTCACGTGGTGAACACTAGGCCACACGAACCGGACAGTCAGGAGCGACAGTGGAATTCGACGTGACCATCGAGATCCCCGCAGGTAGTCGGAACAAGTACGAGGTTGACCACGAATCAGGCCGGATCATGCTCGACCGGATGCTGTTCACCTCTACTCGGTACCCGCACGACTACGGCTTCGTCGATAACACGCTCGGGGAGGACGGGGACCCGCTCGACGCCCTCGTACTTCTGGAGGAGCCGACCTTCCCCGGCTGCCTGATCCGCTGCCGGACTATCGGCATGTTCCGCATGACCGACGAAGCCGGCGGCGACGACAAGTTGATCTGCGTACCAGTGGCAGACCCCCGTCTGGACCACCTGCGCGACATCTACCACATGGCCGAGTTCGACCGCCTCGAGGTGCAGCACTTCTTCGAGGTGTACAAAGACCTCGAGCCCGGGAAGTCCGTGGAGGGCGCAACGTGGGAGGGCCGCGAGGCAGCTGAACGCGAGGTCGTCGCATCACAGGAGCGGTTCAAGGAGATCGGGCACGGCGTCGCGACCGGCCCGTCACTTCTCTAAGGGCCCGCAGCTGCCTACGCCCGGTGGGCGACCGGCGAACGCACGGACGTCGACCGCCCCAGGTGTTGCAGCACACCGAGAACGATCAGCAACTGCCCGAGCAGGTAGGTGGGCATGATCCACTGCGCGGCTGCCGTGGGCAGGATGTCGGACAGTTCCGTAGACGCGAGAAGGCTGTCCGAGATGAGGAACAGGATGGCCCCCACGGCAGTCGTCGGCGACACCCCGGTCGCCAGCACGGCCATAGCCACCAGCGTCGCGGCGTAGATCACAACCGGGATCAACAGTGCGTCCAAGTCCGGCAACAACGCCCACAACAGGCCCACGCCGTACACCACATACGGGATCGCCAACCACGGCCGCGTGCGCAAAGGCCCGAGTGCGGCGCTGGGCCGGAAGCCGATCACGTAGCAGATCTGAGCCGCCAGGAAACCCAGCAGGCCCAGGACGAAGAACCCGTCGCCCTCACCCATCAGCAGCACGTCTCCGGCCCACGAGAAGACCAGTGCGCGTTTCACCCACGTAGCCAGGGGATGGACCAGACCGTCCAGACTCGAGACGAACAAACCCAGCAGCGCGGGCATGAGTAGTGGCTTGGTCGCAGTGGCGAGAAGAGAAAGATCAGCGAAAGCGGCGATCGCATTGAGACCGGCGACTACGACGTAGACCACCAGCCATCCGGGCGCCGAACGCCGGCTCAGCATGCTCCGAGTGTGACAGCGCCAGTGCCCACTTGCACGTAGAGTCCCTTGCGTGGCGGATTCCTCCAAACTCGGCGACAGCGGAACCATGCACATCAGGACCAACCGGATCGGCCTGCTGAGCATCCATGCCAGCGCACCGGTCGTGGGCGGGCGACTGTCGGCCTCAGACCTCGAGTTCACGGTGCGCATCGACAAGGTCGCGACCGGCAACCCACTGCTGGACCCGGAACTGCACGCCCTGATCCACCAGATCACCCAAGGCACGCTCACGTTCTCCGGCACCCGCGATGGCGACACCTTCAGCGGTCGGGCGACCGCGGGCAACATCGAGGTGCCGCTGGACTTGAAGCGAACCGAGACCTCCGACGGCGCTCTGGAGGTCCGCGGAACCTCCCGGTTCTCCGACATCCACGTCCCGTTGCCCGGACTCGGTCACATCAAGCACCTGGAGGTGGACATCGACGGCCACCTGCACCTGGCCTGATTCAGCTGTACATCACAATCGTCTGCTCGGTGTAGGCCACGGGCCTGCCCTCACGCACCAGCGTCCCGACCACCGTCGACAACGGACCGCTGCGCCATGACGCCTCGGCGCGCAGCCAGGACCACTGCTGCCCATCGATTTCGTCCACGTCGGCGTGGAACGCGATATGCCACCGCACACTGCTCGCCGGTGTCGGGACTTTGACCATGGCCAACTGGGGCGGGGGCCAGGCGTCGGCATGCGTGAGCAGCGCTGCGACCCCCCGCGCGGGCCCCCGGTTGCGCACGAAACCGCCGGCCACCGCCCGCGCCGAGCCGCTCATAGGCAGGTCTCCCTCGCCGAGCAGTATCTGCATGTTCTGCAGGAACTCGGGCATGATCCCCTCGAGGAATGGCATCTCAGGGGCGTCGTCGAACTCCTTCTCCAAACCGGGCGCCTCGGGCACCACGTCCAGCGGGCCTGCCACCTCGTCCGCATGGATGAACCGGGCCACCGCCACCCGGGTGTCCTGGGAGTACATGCCGACCTCAAGGTGGGTCAGGTGTTTGCCGTGCCGGGCGCTCTCGACAGCCAACCGGATCGGGCCGGGTCCCACGGGCTCCAAGAAGTAGGTGTCCATGCTGCGGATCCGGCGTTCACAGGCGGCTTGGGCTCCCCGGGCCAGGAAGGCGGCGACCAACCCTCCGAAGGTGGTTCTGCCCTGCGCCCAGCCGGGCGGCACCTCCGCGGTCCAGCCGTCCGAGTCGGGTGTGAGTCGCAGTGCCTGCTCCAGATCGCGCACACCTCAGTCTTTCACTCGTCAGCAGACGACCGTGTAGCCGCTACTGCACCAGACCGCGCTCGCGGGCCCTGGAGATCGCTTCGTCGCGATTGCTCGCCCCGAGTTTGGCGTACAGCCGGCGCAACCTTGTCTTCACCGTGTTGATCGACACCCCAAGGGTCTCTGCGATCTCGGCGTTCTTCGCCCGCGTCGGCAGCAGAGCAACCAACTGCAGTTCCCCTCGACTCAGATTCGCCGCCCAGCTGCTTTGTGGCGTCTGCGACTTCCGGGCAGGCCGCACCTGCATCAACCACAGCAGGTTGTCGTCCTGCTCCTCAAGGGCGGTCTCCTGGGCGAATTCGAGCATGCCCGGTATCGACGGGTGCAACAGCTGAGCGATCCCGTTCTTGTGCGCGATTTGAGCCGCGCGGCGCAGGTGGCCTTGAGCCATCCGACGGCTCGCGCTCCTTTGAACCGCGGCGAGCAGCAGGTGCTTCTCCGCCTGAATGCGTGCAGCCTTGCCATGCACGCTGTCGAGCGCCCGGCGGGTAATGCCCGGCTGTCGGTCCAACCCCGATCGCGCGGCGAGCAGCGTCCTCGCGTCCGACGGCGGTAGCTGTTGGATGATCCGTTCGGCGCGCATCCGGTCCCCGGCAGCGAGGTGGGCCATGGCCTGAACCTGGTCCAGCACGACCATCATTGCCGATCCCGGACATTCGGCGATCGCAATCGAACCCGCCCGCCCCAGGGTCCGGAGGGCCGCTGCGGAGTCACCCATCAGCAAGTGCGCTCGAGCAATTGTGGACAGTGCCCAGACAACCTCACCCTTGTTGCCGACGGCCTCGGCGGCCTCCACGACAAGGCCCGCCTTCTCGATAGCGCCGGGCGCATCACCGGACTCCAACTCCACTAGCGCCTGCGCCTGTAGAGGTGCGAACTGAACCACAGCAACCGGGTCCAGCCCGGCCTTGCGCAACCAGGACAGAGACGCTTCAACGCGGGTGCCAGCCATGCGCACACGGCCGACAACGGCATCCAGCACGGCGCGCAGACCGTTCAGTTGCGCCTCCCGGATCACGTCGTTGGCGAAAGGCATGTCCTCGATGGAATGCAGAACAGCTGTTGCCGCATCCGGTTGTCCAGACCAGAGGTAACCCCGGATGACCAGCAGAGGTGCCAACTGATTGGCATCCCGAGTACGGGCATCCACGGGCGCATTCATCGCCAGACGACCGGCCCTGACCATGGTGGCGGGATCCGCGTGGGACCCGGCCAGGTAGGCGCTCAGCAGGGCGGTCTCCGAATCCCACAAGGCAGCCGACAGGTCCACGTCATCCGGCAAGGACGCGAGATCGGTCAAGCGCTGCCGTTGCGTCAACTCCGCCTTGAGCGCGGCCAGAGTGGAGTCCGCCCCCCTGACGTCGCCGGTCAGCACCTGCCCCCAGCCGACCCTCAGCGAACTCACGACCAGGTTGTCCACCGTCGACGGGATACGTCCGTACCAGTCGAGGACCTGGTCGGCCCGGCCCTCGCTGAGGAGTGCGGACTCATGGGCGGTCAGCAACTCGCCGGCGTCGCGGGGACGTCCCGCGGCGATCAGATGGTGCATGGCGGCGTCGATGTCGACCTTCTCAATGAACCAGTCGGCTGCCAGGGAATGCTGGCGGACACTGCTGGCTGCAAGTCGCATCTGAAGGAACGTGGTCAGCAACCCGTGCCGGCGCCACCATCGACCGGTATGGCCTGTCGGCGCACTGACGGCCAGCAGGTAGGCGTGATCGGCGTCGAGGTCCAGCAACTTGTGCGCCGCTTCCGGGTCCTGCGTGACGGCTTCGACAAGGCCACCGCAGAGCAGGTCGAGCCCCGCGGTTGCCTCCAGCAGAGTCCGGTACTGGGGATCCAGTGAGGCGAACCAGTCCCCGAAGAGCACCGAGGCCCCCGCCTCGAGCAGCCAACGAGCACCGCCCGCTCCACGGGCATGACGAGCGCCCGCCACAAGAGCGCTGGCCCACCCCTCCGAGGCCTGGACGATCATCGATGTCTGCTCGATCTCGAGCCCGGGCTCCATGCCCAGGAGGAGCTCGACCGCTTCGTCGTCTTCGAACGCGAGGTCGGCCTCCTCGATCCGCTGAGCTCGCGGCATCCCGGCCAACCGGCGGTGGGCGCTGACCGCCAGGCGGGCAGACGCTGGCAATCTGCTCGAGAGCAGGGTCACCACCTCGCTGAGCCGAGGATGCTTGGCGGGGCACAACCCGTCCACCACCAACCAGATGCGTGCCTCGTCGGCGATCGCGTCGAGCAGTGCGTCGACGTCGAAGCCGGTACCCATCGCACCCACCCCTGCCGCCAGCAGCTCGCAGGCCTGCTCGTCGTTCATCGTCGCGTCCAGACTCAACCACGCGACACGGTCGGCGCTGCGGTTCGCAGCCTGCGCAAGAAGCGTTGTGGCGCCGTATCCGGGGGCGGCGACGATCAGGCATGAACCCCCGGGCGGCGTGGCGAGCAAGTGGTCGACCAGTCGGGGTCTGGCTACGACATCAGGCGGCAGAGGCGGTGCTGACAGTCGAAACGACCTGTCGTCGCGCACACGTGTCACCCCGATAGGGTAACCACCCCGCCTTGACGTGGTCGCCCCATGCGGGTGAAACAGGTTCCCAAACAACCAGTCGGGCCCCACAGGTCGGAATTGGGGCACTACGAGTTGGCCGAAATGGGGGGACGCTGGAAGTGGCCCGCCGCCCAGTCGAACCACGTCTTAGTCACGCTAAGGAGTCATTGTGTCCACCACCGCCACCGTCGCAGCCTTATACGCGCAGGAGGTGACGGACGTCGCGCACGAATTGCGTTCAGATCCAGTCGACGGCCTGACCAGCGCCCAGGTCGCCGAGGCGACCAAGATCTACGGGCCCAACACACTGGCCAAGGAGAAGGCACCCTCGCTCTGGCAAGTGGCCCTGTCCCAGTTCCGTGACCCGATGACCTTGATGCTGGTCGCCGTCGCGGCCGTGTCGTTCGTGATCGCCCAGCCTTCGACGGCCTGGGTCGTCATCGCCCTGATCGCGTTGAACGTCGTACTCGGCACCAACCAGGAGATGAAGGCGCAGGCCTCCGTGGCCGCCTTGGCGCAGCTGCAGGTCCCGCAGGCGAAGGTCGTGCGCGATGGCACAACCCAGCAGGTGGAAGCGGCCAGCCTTGTGCCTGGCGACGTCGTGCTGGTCGAGGCTGGCGACATCCTCGCCGCAGACGGCCGGATCATCAGCAGCGCATCACTTGAGACCCAGGAAGCGGCCCTGACCGGGGAGAGTGTGCCGGTCATGAAGGGCGCGCACCCGGTTGAGGGTGACGATGTACCGCTTGGCGACCAGTCCTCGATGCTCTTCCAGAACACCTCCGTCACGCGCGGTTCGGCCCGGATGGTCGTAACAGCCACTGGGATGAACACCGAAGTCGGCCGGATCGCCGACATGCTCAGCAACGTCAACCGCACGCGTTCGCCGCTGCAGATGCAGCTGGACGACCTCACCAAGAAGATCGCGCTGGTTGCCTGGGGGGCCTTGGCGATCATCCTCGCAGTGGGCCTGTTTCGCGGTCTACCGTTCGCCGACCTGATGCTGCTGGGGATCTCGATGGCGATCTCTGCGATCCCGACCGGACTGCCCACATTCGTGCAGTCGATGCTCGCGGTGGGCGCCAAGGAGCTCGCCGGCGCCAAGGCCATTGTGCGCTCCCTGACCGATGTCGAGACCCTCGGATCCACCAGCCAGATCAACACCGACAAGACCGGCACGCTGACCCTGAACCAGATGACCGCCCGTGCGGTCTTCACCCAGAACCAGTGGTTCACCGTCAGCGGTGAGGGGTACTCGACCACCGGGCAGACCCGTGGCGTGGCCGGGACCGACCCGGTCGACATGACCACAGTCGCCTACGTCAGCGCACTGGCCAGCGACGCGACGGTTAACGGCGCAGAGGTCGTCGGCGACCCGACCGAACTGGCCGTCGTGGTGCTCGCCGAGAAACTCGGTGTCTCGGTGACCGAGACCCGCCGCGCCTACCCCCGGTTGGCAACAGTCCCGTTCGACTCCGACTACAAGTTCATGGCCACCTTCCACCGTTTGCCCCTGGCGGGTTCGAGCAGGATCGTCGGGTTGGTCAAGGGCGGTCCGGACGTCGTCTTGAACCGGACCACTCGGGTGCTGATGGCCGATGGCCACACCGAGGACATCGCCGGTCACCGCGACGAGATCGACGCCGCCAACGACGAATTGGCAAGCCGGGGGCTGCGGGTACTCGCGTTGGCTTTGCGGGTTGTGCCTGATGAGCAGGAAGGCGCCCTGATCGACGACCCGATCTCCTTCGTCGAGGAGTTGGTGTTCGTAGCGCTGGTCGGGATCATCGACCCGCTTCGCCCCGAGGCGATCGACGCGGTCAAGGTGGCCCGTGGGGCCGGCATCGATGTGCGGATGATCACCGGTGACCACCTGATCACCGCCGAAGCGATCGGAGCCCAGTTGGGATTGGGGGCGGGAGGACTGACCGGCACCCAGTTCGCCGCTGCCAGCGACGAGCAGATCAAGGCCGAACTGGACGAACTGCATGTCTTCGGCCGCGTCTCGCCGCAGGACAAACTCCGGCTGGTCCAGTTGATGCAGTCGCAGGGCATGGTGGTAGCCATGACCGGCGACGCGGTCAACGACGCGGCCGCTCTGAAACAGGCCGACATCGGAGTGGCCATGGGGTCGGGCAGCGAGGTCACGAAGCAGGCCGCTCGAATGGTGCTCACCGACGACAACTTCGCGACCCTGGTCCACGCGATCTCGCTCGGTCGCAGCATCTTCTCGCGGATCACCGCCTACATCGGCTACCAGATGACCCAGCTCTTCGGACTGGTGTCCATGTTCTTGATCGCCACTGCGTTCAACATCAATGACGGCGTGGCGATGCTTCCCCTGCAGGTGCTGTTCCTCAACTTCGTCATCGCGGTCATCCCCGTGATCATCATCAGTCTGGATCCGCCAGATCCGGCTGTCATGCAACGGCCTCCGCGCGACCCGAAGGCCCGGATCATGGACAAGGTGACCGGCCCGCGATGGATCATCCTGGGCCTGCTACTGGGCGTTCTGTCCATCGGTGCGGTCGCGTTCGGTCCCGGGGATCCGAGCATCTCAGGTGCATCGACCCCGGTCACCATGGGATTTCTCGTCATGGGTCTGGGTACTGCTTTTGCCGGCTTCACGATGCACCGGACGCCGGGGGCGTCCTTCGCGGCACCCTTCCTGCGGCCATTGGCGCTTACCCTGCTAGCGGTGCTGATCATGCTGCTGAGTACGGAACTCGGCTTCCTGCAGGCGTGGTTGGACACCGTGGCGCTGACCGGCGGCCAGTGGTTGGTGTGCTTGGGGTTGGCCCTAGGGTTCGCGGTCATCGTGGAACTCGACAAGATCTGGCAACGACGAGCTGAAAGGAACAACAAGTGAGCGAATCTCCCACCCCGACCACAGCGCCGGAGGTGCTGGCCTTCTTCAACAACCCGCGTCCGAGCCGGGATGAGCGCAGGACCCTCGGCGAGCAAGTTCGCAGGGAACGTCCGCTGGAGGCTCTCGCACAGACGCCCAGTCTGGAGAACCGATCGGACCCGATTGCGCTGCTGGCCTCCCAGGAGGCATCCCGGCTACCGGGCCTCATCACGCTGCGGCATGAGCGGATGACCACCGATGCCTTCGCGTTCCTGCGCGGCGCTGCCTTGATCATGGCCGATGACCTGCACCGGACCCCGCAGTCGGGCATCAACGTGCAGCTGTGCGGCGATGCCCATGTGGCCAACTTCGGAATGTTCGCCTCCCCGGAGCGCGATCTCGTCTTCGACCTCAACGACTTCGATGAGACCAACCCGGGCCCCTTCGAGTGGGATGTCAAGCGCCTGGCAGCCAGCCTCGTGGTGGCAGGTCAGGCCAACGATCACAAGGACAAGCAGATCCGCAAGGCCACGCTGGCGGGGGTGCGGGCCTACCGCCAGACGATGCAGAAGTTGTCGCAGATGAAGACGCTGGACGTGTGGTTCGCCACGGTGGACTTCAGTGACCTGCTGGCCGCGGTGAAGGACTCCGCTCTGGGCAAGACGGCCAAGAAGGCGGGCGAAAAGGCCTCCAAGCGCAGCGGCGACAGCGCCGTGGCCAAACTCACCGAAGTGGTCGACGGGCAGCGCCGGTTCCTGGCCGACCCACCGTTGCTGGTGCCCGTTCCGCAAGACGACCGGGATCGGGTCAACAACGAGATGGCCGAGATCTACGCCCAGTACCTGGCAACGCTGCCTCCGGACCGGATCGCACTACTGACCCGTTTCTCATTCCTCGACATCGCCCACAAGGTCGTCGGAGTGGGCAGCGTCGGCACCCGTGCGATCGTGCTGCTCATGCAGTCCGGTGACGAGGAGCCGCTGATCCTGCAGATCAAGCAGGCCCAACAGTCAGTGCTCGAGCCCTACACGTCTGCCAGCCAGTTCCAGAACGCCGGCAAGCGGGTTGTCGTGGGACAGCGGGTGATGCAGGCCACGGGGGACCCGTTCCTAGGATGGTGCAACGCCGGCGACCTGGACTTTTACGTCCGGCAGTTGCGCGACATGAAGGGCTCGATTGAGACCGTGGGGATGTCCCCAGACGCCCTTAACGTTTACGCGCGGATCTGCGGCTCGGTGCTGGCGCGGGCGCACGCCCGCAGCGGCAAAGCCTCCCTGATCGCCGGCTACATGGGCGACGAGGAGACGTTCGAGGAGGCGGTCACCGACTTCGCCGTGCGCTACTCGAGCCTCAACACACACGACTTCGCGGCGCTCAAGGCCACAATCCCCTGATGTCGATGTTCACCAAACCTGCCGAGGGGACGATCAAGTTCGCCCTCATCCTGCTGGTGGCGATCATGATCCCGGCATCGATCGCCACCAGCATCGGCGGGAATACAGCCGGCATGGCCTTCGGGATCGCGGCTGGCTTCACGATGGCCGTTACCCCCTTCGCGACCAATGCCCAGGGGATCGGCTCGGCCTTCCTGGCTGCCGCACTGGGCGCAATGGCCACTGCCGCCGACGACAGCCCCCTGCTCATCGCCGGACTCATGCTGTTGTCCGCCTTGCTGCTCGCCGTGACCAACCAGCATTCTGCGGGACTGATGACCCTGGCCCCGGCGATCGTGATCATCTTCGGACCCACCTCATTGGTCATCACCTGGCAGGAAACCTTCGTGTACCTGCTGCTCGGCGGGTTGTTCGGGTGGCTGCTCACACGACTGTTCAAGTTCGAGGCTGAGCCGATCCCTGTGCCGACGGGGGTGGCTTGGCGGCACGCGGTGGTGCTGGGGGTGATGAGCGCGATCACGATCTACTGGGCCTTGGCCAACAACATCAACCACGGTTACTGGGTCACGGTCACGCTGGTGGTGGCGTTGCGGCCGCTGCCTGATCAGCGATCCACCACGTTGCGCGACCGGTTGTTGGGGACGTTGTTCGGCGCGGTGCTGGCGTTCGCCGTCATCGTCGCGCTGCCCACCTGGGGAGCGCTGCTGGTCGCGGCCGCGTGCCTGCCGCTGTTGGCCGCCTACTCGATGAGCGGCAACTACTTCTTGCAGACGCTGTTCCTGACCCCGATGCTGCTGATCTTCACCACTATTGGCGACGAGGCCGAGGGGATCTCTGCCACCGCCGAACGGGTGCTCTTCACAATCGTCGGCGTTGCGGTCGGCTTCCTCGCGGCGTGGGCTCTGCAGCGCTGGGACCGAGCCGCCGGGGATGTGCCCGAGGTGGTTGCCAGTAGCGACTCCCCCGGTTGAACCGCCGGCGTTCAACCATGCCCGCGCCGCGCGCGTTCAACCATGCCCGCACCGCCGGCGTTCAACCATGCCCGCACCGCGCGCGTTCAACCATGCCCGCACCGCCCGCGTTCAACCATGCCCGCACCGCCCGCGTTAGAGGTTGTGCTGTTGGTTAGCGAAAACACGCGTGGATTCGCTAACCAACAGCACAACCTCTAACCAACGGCGGCGGCGGACGGCGGCGGGGCGGCGGCGCGGCTGCGGCGGCGGCGGCGTGCGGCACGGCGGCCAAGCCCCCGGCCCCCGCCAGCCCCCGCCCGCGGAATACCCCGTGTGAGTATCCTGTTCTGCACGGTGAGGAGGCCCGTATGCAGACCGACGAACAGACCAAGAAGGCCCAGATCCATCGGCTGCGCCGAATCGAGGGTCAAGTGCGCGGGTTGCAGAGGCTGATCGAGGACGACAACGACTGCGTGGACGTTCTCACGCAGGTGTCGGCCACCACTCGCGCCCTGGAGTCCTTCGCCATCCAGCTCGTCGAGCAGCACCTGCAGACGTGCGTGCGCGAGGCGAGCCAGGACGGCGTGGACCCAGAGGCGAAGGTCATGGAAATTTCGGCAGCGATTGCGAGGTTGGTCCGCTCATGAGCGAGCAACAACTACAAGTACGTGGGATGACGTGTAACCACTGCGTCCACGCGGTCAAGGAAGAACTCGGCGCCATCGACGGCGTTCAAGGCGTGGAAGTCGACCTTGACCCCGAGGGGATTTCCAAAGTCACGGTCACCGCCGATGCGCCGCTAGCCGACGACGCCGTGCGGTCCGCACTCGTCGAAGCCGGCGACTACGAACTGGTCTGAACAACCCCGGAGATAGACTGACGAGGTGGACGCGTCCCTGGTGTTCATCCATGGCCGGTTCGCCGATAGCGGCGACTGGGTGGGCGCGGTCGATGAGGGCCTGCTCAAAGCCCATCGCGACGCGCTACCCGACGTCGACATAGTTGAGCTCGACTACTCAGACGTCCTGCACGACGTCCTGTCGTCAATGCCCGACCGTGCCATCGAAGCGGCAGAGCCGGGCGCCAACTTCCAGCGCCACCAACGTATGGTCCGGCTGTCCATGCACCCGTTCACCACACGACCGACCAGCCCGTACGACTTCTTCCCCAAGGAACTGGTCACGCGTTTCCTGATGAGCAGGATGCCGGAGATCCAGCGCTATAGGGCTCAGCCGGAAGTGCGTGCGGCGGTGCGCGCGCGCTGCCTGGAACAACTACCCAAGGGCGATCTGATCATCGTGGCCCACAGCCTCGGCGCGGTCGTGGCCTACGACCTAATGCACTACCTGCCGAAGGACACCCACGTCGAACTGCTGCTCACGATAGGCAGCCCCATGGCCCGTCGCGGCTGGCGCGACACCCTGGCCGACTTCCGCGGACACTTCCCGACCGGCATGGTCACCACCTGGGTGAACCTGGTCAACAAGGGCGACTGGGTCACGGGCGGCGACGGCATCCACCTCTGGTACCCACAGGCCATCGACGTGTTCGCGAGCCTTGGACTGGGGATGCACGGCGAGACGCACTATTTGGCCTCGCAACCGGCAGGCGTCGCGATCGGTGATGCCTTGAGCCGCGCCGAGACCAGGGCGCACCGTTGAAGGCGGCGATCCTCGGCATCGATTGCTCCGACCCGAACACCACCTGGCACACACTGCGCGCCATCGAGCCGGTCGACTTGCTGCTGCTGCCCGAATTGGCGCTTGCCCCGTGGTTGTGCGCGGATCGGCCGGTGGACCCGGCAGCGTGGGAGACCGCCGCCGCACAGCAGTTCCCCGAACGGCTGGCCGACCTCAACGCGCAGGTCATCGTCGGAACCTTGGCGCGCACCGATGAGCGAGGTCGTTTCAACGACGCGTTCTGCTGGACCGCCCGCGACGGTCTGCAGATCGTCCACACCAAGACCTACCTGCCCGACGAACCCGGCTACTGGGAAGCCAGCTGGTACCAGCGAGGGCCGAGGCAGTTCGACGCGTTCAATACACCCGTGGGCCGCATCGGGGTCAGTGTCTGCACCGAGATGTGGTTCACCCAGCACGCTTACCCCGACGTCGACCTCGTCCTGGTTCCCCGCGCGACCCCGATCGAGACCACCGACAAGTGGTTGGCCGGCGCCGCCACACACGCTGTCACTTCCGGGGCCTTCTGCCTATCGAGCAACCGCGCGGAGGCGTTGCCCGAAGCCACGATGGGCGCGACGGGTTGGGCCTTCGACCCCGAAGGCCTGCAACTGGCCATCACCACCCCCGCGGAGCCCGTTGTGAGCGTGGATCTGGACCTCGGCCAGGCCCGCGCGGCAAAGGCCACCTACCCCCGCTACGTGGCCACCGACTGATACCCATAGCGGGTATTGACCACCTCCGTTTCGCTAAGGCTTGCCTCGCTCGGCAGAATGGGCCTCATGACCGAGAAGATGGTGTACGCGTTCGCAGAGGGCAACAAGGATCTGAAGGATCTGCTGGGTGGCAAGGGGGCCAACCTTGCTGAGATGACCAACCTCGGGCTGCCCGTGCCGCCGGGCTTCACCATCACGACAGAGGCTTGTCGCAGGTATCTGGAGACGGGCTCGACACCGCGTCAGCTGCTCGAAGAAGCGCGTGCGGCAATCACCGCGCTTGAGGAGAAGATGGGCCGCCAACTCGGTGACTCCAGCGACCCGCTGCTGCTCTCGGTGCGCTCAGGGGCCAAGTTCTCGATGCCCGGCATGATGGAGACCGTCCTGAACATCGGGCTGAATGACGAGTCGGTGCATGGCTTGGCCGCGCAGTCGGGCAACGAGCGTTTCGCTTGGGACTCCTACCGGCGGCTGATCCAGATGTTCGGTAAGACCGTCCTGGACCTCGACGGCGACCTCTTCGCCGAAGCACTGGCCGACGTCATGGTCGACACCGGCGTCACCTCGGACGTCGAGATCCCGGCCGAGGCGCTCAAGGGCCTGGTCGCTCGGTACGAGGACATCATCTCCTCGCACGGGGCTCACTTCCCGCAGGATCCGCGCGACCAGTTGCTCGGTGCGATCGAGGCCGTCTTCCGGTCATGGAACACCCCACGCGCCCAGCTCTACCGGCGTCAGGAACACATCCCCAGCGACCTCGGTACTGCCGTCAACGTGCAGGTCATGGTGTTCGGCAACTCCGGCGAGCACTCAGGCACCGGCGTCGCGTTCACCCGTGACCCGGCCTCCGGCGCCCCCGGCGTGTACGGCGACTACCTCGAGTCCGCACAGGGTGAGGACGTCGTGTCCGGCATTCGCAACACCTTGTCGCTGGCCGACCTGGAGAAACTCGAGCCCGGGCCGTACGAAGAACTCATGACGATCATGCACACCCTCGAACAGCACTATCGGGATCTCTGCGACATCGAGTTCACGATCGAGCGCGACAAGTTGTGGATGTTGCAGACCCGCGTCGGCAAGCGCACGGCAGCAGCGGCCTTCCGCATCGCAGTACAACTCGTGGACGAAGGCCTCATTGATATGGACGAGGCGACTCGCCGCGTCTCAGGTCCGCAATTGGGCCAGTTGATGTTCCCGCAGTTCGACCGCTCGCACGCTCCCAAGGCTGTCGCCAAGGGCACCGCGGCCTCCCCCGGCGCGGCAGTCGGGCAGATCGTGTTCACCTCCGACGCCGCTGTCACAGCCGCCGAAGAGGGCCGCGACGTGATCCTTGTACGCCGCGAAACCAACCCCGACGATCTGCCGGGCATGGTTGCCTCGGCGGGGATCCTGACCACGCGGGGCGGTAAGACGTCACACGCCGCCGTGGTCGCACGAGGCATGGGCAAGACCGCCGTTTGCGGCACGGAGACCATCGAGATCGACTCAGTTGCTCGTACGGTGCAGCTGCCGGACGGCACAACGCTGACAGAGGGTTCTGTGATCTCCATCGACGGCTCGACCGGCGAGGTTTTCAACGGCCAGGTGGATGTGCGCCCGTCGCCGGTGGTGGAGTACTTCGACGCCGGCATCGACGCCGCACTTGACCAGGCAGACCAGCCCACGCGCGACCTTGTGAATGCTGTGGACCGGATCATGCTGCACGCCGACGAGGTCCGACGGCTGCGCGTGCGCGCCAATGCCGACACTCCTGAGGACGCTGCCCGGGGCCGCCGGATGGGCAGCCAGGGGATCGGCTTGTGCCGTACCGAGCACATGTTCCTCGGCGACCGCAAACAGTACGTGGAGAAGTTGATCCTGGCCGAGACCGACGAGGACCGTGAGGCGGCTCTAGCGGCCCTGCTGCCGTTGCAGCGCAAGGACTTCATCCGGATCCTCGAGGTGATGGATGGGTTGCCGGTGACGATCCGGCTGCTCGACCCGCCGCTGCACGAGTTCCTGCCCGACCTGACCGACCTGTCGGTACGGGTTGCCGTCGCCGAGGAGCAGGGCAAGCCGAACGAGGACGACCTGCGTTTGTTGCGCGCCGTGCGCCGACTGCACGAGTCCAACCCGATGCTGGGCTTGCGCGGCGTGCGCCTGGGTCTGGTCGTGCAGGGTTTGTTCGCGCTGCAGGTGCGGGCGATCGCCGAGGCCGCGTGCTTCCGCCAACGACTCGGTGGCGATCCGCAGGCCGAGATCATGATTCCCCTGGTCGGGTCTGTGCACGAGCTCGAACTGATCATCGACGAGGCCTCCCAGGTCCTCGCCGACGTCGCAAGCAAGCACGGCTGCACCTTGCGCTTCCCGATCGGCACCATGATCGAGTTGCCACGTGCTGCGTTGACCGCCGGCGAGATCGCCAAGAGCGCGGAGTTCTTCTCGTTCGGCACCAACGACCTGACCCAGACCACCTGGGGCTTCAGCCGCGACGACGTCGAGTCCGGGTTCTTCTCGCTCTACATGGACAAGGGAGTCTTCCCGGTTTCGCCGTTCGAGAGCATCGACGTCGATGGTGTCGGCCGGCTGGTCGAACTGGCCGCCGCCGAAGGACGCGCGGTTCGGCCCGAATTGCACCTCGGGGTCTGCGGCGAGCACGGCGGGGATCCGCAGTCGGTCCACTTCTTCCACGACGCCGGGCTTGACTATGTGTCCTGCTCGCCGTTCCGGGTTCCGGTTGCAAGGCTTGAGGCGGCTCGCGCTTCGTTGGGCATGACCTCCTCCGACATGCGGTAGGCAGGCCACTCACTGCCACCCGCCCGAAGGCAAAGCTGGAAACCGACAACCAAAGCGCACGTTCACAACAACCCTGCGCCGCGCGCCGCCCACCCGCCCGAAGGCAAAGCTGGAAACCGGCAACCAAAGCGCACGTTCACAACAACCCTGCGCCGCGGCGCCCACCCGCCCGAAGGCAAAGCTGGAAACCGACAACCAAAGCGCACGTTCACAACAAGCCCGCGCCGCCGCGGCTGCCACCCGCCGAAGGCAAAGCTGGAAACCGACAACCAAAGCGCACATTCACAACAACCCCGCGCCGCGCGCGCCCACCCGCCCGAAGGCAAAGCTGGAAACCGACAACCAAAGCGCACGTTCACAACAACGCCCGCGCCGCGCACGCCACCCGCCCGAAGGCAAAGCTGGAAACCGACAACCAAAGCGCACGTTCACAACAACCCCGCGCCGCGGCGCCCACCCGCCCGAAGGCAAAGCTGGAAACCGACAACCAAAGCGCACGTTCACAACACGCCCGCGCCGCGCCCGCCACCCGCCGAAGGCAAAGCTGGAAACCGACAACCAAAGCGCACGTTCACAACAACGCCCGCGCCGGCGCTGCGGCCGCCACCCGCAGCCCCCAGCTACAACCGCCCGGTATCCCCACCACGGCGAGTATCCGCGGCTGCCAGACCGTCGCTGGACACCGCGTGCACTCCCCCGAAGTAGAAGTCCTCGTGGCGCCAGTGGGACACGGGTTCAGGTAGGGCGGCCAGTTCCGCGGGCGCGAATCCCGGTTCCACCTGCACCACCCCGGCGTTGTCCATGTGCACCCGCGGCAGATCGATGGCTTGCTTCATCGGCACACCGCGCAGCAGCCCCGCAACCACCCGGGTCATCGCGCTGCGGATCCTCTCACTGCCGCCTGTGCCCAGCGCCGTAACGACCCCGTCGCGCTCCACAAGGCTGGGCGCCATCATGGACCGGATGCGCGACCCGACGGGCGCATCGAAGCCGTCGGGATGCAGGTCGCTCTCGCCCATCATGTTGTTCAGCTGCACTCCGGTGTCCCCGAGCATCACCCCGGAGCAACTGCCGTTTGACACCGTCATGGCCACCGACTGCACCCCGTCGGTGACGCTGATGTGGGTCGTTCCGCGCACCGATGTCGGGGCCAGCGTCTTGCTCTGCTCGGTGGCGTCGCGCAATGCCTCAAGCAGGTCCAGAGCAGTCGGCGACGAGGGCAGTTGCGCAAGTGCGGCGGCGATGATCGACCCGCCCAACGACGGCGGCGGGTTGGTGAACAGGGTCCCGCCCGGAAGTTCGACGCGAAGCGGTTCGCGCTCGAAGACGCGGTAGCCGGCCAAGTCCTCCTCAAGCAAGGGACCCTCAGCAGGCAAGCCCGACAGGCCGGCAGCGATCTCGTCCAGGAAGTGCGCGTAAGCCGCGTTGCGCATCACGTCTGCCTCGGCGAGCAGCCTGCCACCCGGGGCGTAGATCGCCGCTGCTTCCGGCGTCGAGGTGACGATTGGGCCGATGAGGCGCAGAACCAGCGCCTGAGTGGCGGTCAAAGCCGAGCCACGACGCACCAGCGCTTGAGCCGGGCCCAACATGTCCTCGCGTGACAACCGTCCGTGAGCGGCGTGGGCGTGCAACAGACCACTCAGCACCCCGGGCACTGCAACAGTCGAGGGCCCAATCGTGAAGTCCTGCACAGCGCCTGAGAACTCGACGGTCACGACCTCGTGAACCTTCCGGTCGTGCGGGCTGGGCACTGCGGCGAAGAAGTCGATGAGGTGGGTCGCCCCGTCGGGGTCGCGCAGCATCATGAAACCGCCGCCCGCCAGACTGGCCAGACCAGGTTCGGTGACCGGCATTGCGAAAGCGGCACCGACTGCGGCATCCACCGCGTTGCCGCCGGCCGCAAGAACCGCCAGCGCCACCTCGACCGTGCCGGGACTTCCCGCGGCAACCGCTGAACGCATGCCTCAAGGCTAACGACGCGATCTTGTCGCCGATTTGCCGGACTCGCTCCTTAACCCAAGCCCGACTCAAGGCTGACCGCTCGCACTTCGAGGTTCTCGATGCCTGCCACGTCCCTCGGGTTGGCGGTGTAGAGCGGTAGCCCGTTGGCCAGAGCGGTGGCGGCGATGAGGGCCACAGTCCGGTTCGATGAGCGCAGGGACGCCACGACCACGCGAAGGCCCGAGCGCAGGAGGCATCGAAGGGCAGCGGGTCGAAGTCGGCCTCCACCTGCTGCAGCACCACCTGTCGCCGGGCAGCTTCCGCGGAGTGGGCGGCAACCAACGGACCCACGGACAACTCCGCGAGAGTGACTGCGCTCACCAACGGCTGGTCAGGCAACTGCTGCTCGTCGACCTGACTGAGCGCAACCACTACGGACGTGTCCAGCAACCCCTTCACAAGCGGGCGTCCAGGACCCCAGCCACGTCGGCGCGCAGTCCGTCGATGTCCACCACAGCAACCCGTTGCCAGCGCTTGACCAGTTCCCGAGAACTCAGCGGCGCGCGACCGATCGGTTCCAGCCGAGCCACGGGCGTACCGGATCTGGTGATCGTGACGAGTTCACCGCGCAGGACACGCTCGACCACGCTCCCGCCCTCATTGCGTAGTTCACGGATCGAAACCTCAGTCATGTATCACGGAGTATCACCGCGTGATACGTCAGTACAGAACGCGAAGCCGCACTGTCTGCGGCAATTGCCGCAACTGCTCGAGCACCTCGTCGGGGTAGTCGACGCCGATGTCGGTGAGCACATAACCAGAGTCGCCGCGGGTGCCCAGCAACTGCCCCTCCACGTTGACTCCGTGGTCGGCGAGCACTGAGTTGATCGCGGCCAGCACGCCGGGGACGTTGTGGTGCAGGTGGGCGAGGCGGTGGGTTCCGGCATGCTCGGGCAGACTCAGCGGCGGGAGGTTCACACTGAGCTCGGTTGAACCGGCGGCAACGAAGTCGATCAACTTGCCGGCGACGAATCGGCCGATGTCCTGCTGGGCCTCCAGCGTCGACCCGCCGATGTGGGGGGTCAGGATGACGTTGGGCAGACCCCGCAGTTCATTGCGGAACTCCTCGCCGCGACTGCTCGGCTCGACGGGGAAGACATCCACCGCGGCCCCGACGATGTGGCCGCTGTCGAGCCGTTCGCGCAGGGACCCGGTGTCGATGACGAAACCCCGCGACAGGTTCAAGAAGACCGACCCCTGCTTCATGGCCGCAAACTGCGCCGGACCGAACAGCCCGGCGTTGCCCTTGCGGCCGTCCACGTGCAACGTCACCACGTCGGCCACTGACAGCAACTCGTTCAAGCTCGAGCAGCGGCGCGCGTTGCCAAGAGCCAGCTTGTCGACGGTGTCGTAGAAGTAGACGTTCATGCCCAGCGCTTCTGCCAGGACCGACAACTGGGCGCCGATGTTCCCGTAGCCGACGATGCCCAGGTTGCGCCCGCGTACCTCGTGCGCGCCAGCCGCCGACTTGTCCCACACGCCGTCGTGCATCATGCGGTTCTTCTCGGCCAGGCCGCGGGTCAGGGCGATGATCTCGGCCAGCGCGAGTTCCACCACAGAGCGTGTGTTGGAGTACGGGGCGTTGAACACTGCGATGCCCAAGTCCGCTGCGGCTGCGTGATCGATCTGATCGGTGCCGATGCAGAACGCTCCCACTGCGAGCAGCGAATCGGCACCGGCCAGGTGCTCTGCACTGACCTGCGACTTGGACCGGATCCCCAGCAGGTGTACCCCTTGCAAGCGCTGAGTCAACTCCTCACCCTCGAGCGCGCGGTCCAGCATTTCGACGGCGAAACCTGCGCGTTCGAGCGCCGACGCACCGTCCGGGTGGATGTTCTCCAGAAGTAGGGCTCTCACCCGACGATGGTACGGGTCGAGCAACTGTCAGTGATTGGCCAGCCAGTCCTGGTTGAACGCGTACTCCTTGTCGAGGCTCGCCAGCGTTTCCTTCACGACCGAACCCTCGAGTTTGCCTCCGACCAGCGGGATGCTCGCTTTGACCTCCATGTCGACGTGCCAGTCGCTGGTGTCCGCGCCAGTCGGCTTGATCTTCAGGGTTCCCGTGATCCCCAGTGGCTTGCCGGGCGCGTCGATGTGCAGGTCGCACTTGTAGCCATCGCCATCAGGGGTCCACGTCTCGTTCTGCACCAGGTGGTTGGTCTCACCGAGGATCTTCTTGGCGAAGTCGGGCAGGTCCGAGGGCACCTCTCTGTCCACCTTCAGGACCAGACCACCGTCGGTCAGGTCGTGGGTGAGCACTTCGTTGGCCACGTCACCGAGCGCCGGGTACTTGGCCGCGACATAGTCGGGGTCCTGCAACATGGCGAGGATCGCCGCCGGGCTGGCTGCGTACTTGTCGATCCGGGAGATCTTCTTGGACATGCGACTCCTTCAATTGGACTTGTTCCCGAAGTTAGTGCTGGAACTGCTGCCCATGCCCGTCGAGTCGGCGCAGTCACCCGGGATTGTCACCCCTCTGCCGTACTATCGAACGCATGTACGTAGACGATCTCCTGGCAGACCTCAACGACGAGCAACGAGCGGTCGCACGGTTCGACGGCGGGCCGCTGCGCGTGCTGGCCGGTGCCGGCACGGGAAAGACGACTGCGTTGAGCGGACGGGTCGCACGCCTGGTCGCCGACGGGATCCCCGCCGAAAGGATTCTGCTGCTCACGTTCACCCGCCGTGCCGCCCGGCAGATGGTCGATCGCAGCCATGCGCGGCTTGTGCGCGCGGGGATCAGGTCGGGGCGCGTCTCGGGGGGCACGTTCCACTCCGTGGCCCATCGGACCTTGCGTCAGCACGCCACCCGACTCGGTCTGCCCGAGGGTTTCAGCGTGCTGGACCCGTCGGACGCCGCAGACGTGATGGACGTCGTGCGCGACGACATCGTCAAACAACTCCCGATGGGGCGGCGCTTCCCGCGCAAGAGCACGCTGCTCGACTTCTACTCCCGCGCCGTGGACACCGGCACCCCGATCGGCGAGGTCGTGACCACGATGGCGCCGTGGGCAAGCGACATGGTTGAGCCGATCGGCGAGGTCTGCAAGGCCTACCTGGGCCGCAAGCGCCGGCTCGGGCTTCTCGATTTCGACGACCTGCTGCTGCATTGGCGTCAGGCGTTGCGCGATGATCTCGTGGGCCAATCGCTGGCGGCGGTCTACGACCACGTGATCGTCGACGAGTACCAGGACGTCAACGCCCTGCAGGTGGAGGTCCTGCAGCTGCTGCGCGCACATGATCCGCGCATCACCGTGGTTGGGGACGACGCCCAGGCGATCTACTCGTTCCGGGCCTCCGACCCCAAGCACATCCTGGATTTCGAGCTCGACTTTCCCGGTGCGCAGACGCTGGCTCTTACGGTGAACTACCGCTCGTCGCAGAGCATCCTGAACATGGCCAACGCACTTGCCGATGAGGCGCCCTCTGGCTTCTCGACGCGGTTGCGCGCGGCGACTACCGAGCCGGGCATCACGCCGCGATTGGTCCGCTGCGCCGATGAGGACCACCAGAGCACCCTGGTTTGCGAGCGGGTGCTGGCCCGGCGCGAGGAGGGCGTTGAACTGAAGGAACAGGCCGTGCTTGTGCGCGCGGCACACCACAGCGACCGGTTGGAGATCGAGCTCGGACGGCGCGGGATCCCGTTCGTGAAGTACGGCGGCTTGCGCTACCTCGAGGCTGCGCACGTGAAGGATCTGTTGGCTGCCTTCCGGATCGCGGACAACCCACGCGACGAGGTGGCCTGGTTCAGGGTGCTGCAACTGCTGCCCGGTGTGGGCCCGGCCAAGGCCAAACGGGCGGTCACGGCCCTGGGTCTGCTCGAGGACGGAGAGGACAGCGAGGTGATGCTGCGCTGGCCGCTGGCGCTGGCCGAACTTCCCGCCAGTTCGCACCCATCGGCCGAGGCCGTGGCGCGTGCCGTTGCGACTAAGGAGGCCGAACCATTGCGGCAGGCGATGGTTCCCCTGGTCCGGGCCGCGTACGACAACGCGGAGGAGAGGCTGGCCGACCTCGACGTGCTGGTCGAGGCGGCAGCGACCCTTCCGCGACTGTCCGACGTGGCCGCCGATCATGCGCTGGAACCACCGCGTTCGACCGGGGACCTCGCCGGCACACCGACGATCGACGAGGACTGGCTGGTGATCAGCACCATGCATTCGGCCAAGGGCCTGGAGTGGGATGTGGTTCACGTGATCCATGCCGCCGACGGAAACATCCCCTCGGACATGGCCCTGACCGACAAACACGGCCTGGAGGAGGAGCGCCGGTTGTTCTACGTCGCCGTGACCCGACCACGACGCAACCTCGAGGTGTACGTGCCGCTGCGCTACCACCATCGACCATCCGGGGACCGCCACTCCTGGGCGCAACCGTCGCGGTTCCTCAGTCCCCCTGTGACGGCCACGATGGACGAGGTGACGCTGCTGCGCGAGGAGCCGGTCAGCGCTGCCGATCTGGCGACGGTCGACACGACCAGCGCCGTCGACGCGCACCTCGGTAGCCTCTTCGGCTGACCCTCGCCGGGCCGCATTCGCCTAGCCTTGCGGCATGGACAAGGCGGGGCTGCGCGCCCGGGTGCGCGAAGGTCGCAAGCGCGGCCACCAGGTTGCCGCCGGTTACGTTGCCACGGTTCTGGACGCAGTGCCGCGGGGTGCGGTGTGCTGCTATGTGGCACTGCCCGGCGAACCGCCGACCGACGCCTTGATCGAAGCGCTCCTGGCCCGAGGCGATTCGGTGTTCCTGCCGGTCGCGCTGCCCGGCGGATCCCTGGAATGGGTGAGTGCGCATTCCGCCCGCCCCTGGATGGCCTGGGGAGTTCCGGGACAGACGGCGCCGCCGCCCAACGCTGTCACGCTGCCAGCGGTGGCTGCGGTCATTGTGCCGGCGATGGCGGTTACTCCCGATGGCCTGCGCCTTGGCCAAGGGGGCGGCTACTACGACCGGTTCCTGCCCACGGTCCCGGGGGCGCGAACCGTGGCTCTTGTCTGGTCGGATGAGGTCGTGAACGACGTATTGGCGCAGCCTCACGACGTACGCGTCGACACCTGGGTGGTGGCCGATGGTTGATCCCACCTCCGACCTGTGGGTCACCGATGACCTGACGATCCCGGCCAGCGAGTTGCACTGGCGCTTCAGCCGTTCCTCGGGGCCCGGTGGTCAGTCGGTCAACACATCCGACTCCCGCGTCGAGCTCACGTGGGATCCACGCAAGTCCGCGCACTTGACCGCTTACCAACGTCACTTCCTGCGTTCGCCGATCGTGGTCGTCGCTTCCGAGCACCGCTCCCAACTGCAGAACCGTCAGGCCGCTCGGCACCGTTTGGCGCGCAGGATCGTGTCGGCCTTGACGCCCAAGCGAAAGCGCCGGCGCACCCGGCCCAGTGGCGCTTCGGTCACCCGCCGCCTCGACGCCAAACGCAAGCGCTCACAGATCAAGGCGTCGCGGCGTCCGCCCACCAGCGCCGACTAGGCTTGCGGCCATGAGTCTGTACCCCTTGGCACTGCTGCCCCAGGTCACCGTTTCCGGCGGGCGCGCCCAACTCCCCCTCGTCCCGGGATCAGAACCCGAGTACGGCACAGCCCAGCAGGCGATCGAGGCGTGGGCCGAGCAAGGCGCCTCCTGGGTCCACGTTGAGGACATGGACGCGGCATCCGGCCAGGGCGACAACTTCGCCTCCATCGCGGCTGCCCACAGTGCCCACGTGCAGCTGGCCGCGGGAGTCTCAAGCCAGGCCGGCCTCGAGGCCGCTCTGCACGCCAAGCCCAGCCGCGTGGTGATCGAGCCCACGGACCTGACGTGGACCCAGAACGCGTTGGCCGCCCACGGGGATCTGCTGGCCGTGAGTTTCGACGTCCGCGAGGCCGACGCTCTGGCCGTTGCGGTCACCCTCGATCAGGCCGGCTGCAAGCGTTACCTGGTCAGCGACGTCGTCACCCACCACCACTGGCGCCACGAGGACCGGCACCTGCTGGCCGAGTTCTGCGACAACACCAGCAGCGCGGTCGTGGCCAACGGGGGCGTCAAGCACCTCGACGACCTTCACGAACTGCACGAACTCGTGCCCGAGGGCCTCGACGGGATCATCCTCAACGAGCCGCTCTACGACGGATCGTTCATGTACGCCGAAGCCGTGGCCGCGGGGGCCGATCGGTTCGACATGTTCTTCTGGGGACCGCCGCAGCCGTAGGTCCCACGCCTTTCGGTGACAAACCGACCACCCACAGGCCCGTTCTTCACCAAAAGCACCAGCCACACGCCTTTCGGTGACGAACCAGCCAAGAGCGCCGGCCCGGCAGCCCCAGCCGCCGACCCCTACTCGATCAACGCATTCGCCGGAATGGTGGGGCTGTACTCACGCACCTGGTTGCGTCCCGCCCGCTTGGCCGCGTACATGGCCACATCAGCGCACCGGCGCAACTCGTTGGTCGTCGATGCGTCCCGCGGTGAGACCGCCAAACCAGCCGACAACGTTACGTTCGGATAGCGGTTGCCGGAGGCATTCGCTACCAGGCTCGTGAATGCCACCCGCAGGTCCTCGCAGCGCTGCAAGGCCACCTCGCGCGGCGCCGACGGCATCAAGATCACGAACTCCTCCCCGCCATACCGGCACGCGATGTCGCCGGGACGCAGCTTGACCAGAAGCAGGTCACCGAACCAGCGAAGAACCTGATCCCCGGCCGCGTGCCCGTGCTCGTCGTTGAGCGACTTGAAGTGGTCGAGGTCGATCATCACAAAACTCAGCGGCGCGTCATCGCGCTGGGAACGGGCAAGCTCGCGGCCCATCGTCTCCTCGAGGTAGCGACGGTTGTAGAGGCCCGTGAGCGGATCACGCAGAGCCTGCTCGCGCAAACCCTCCTGCAGGTTCTGGATGGTCACCAACTGCGCGGTCAACTTCTCGTTCGCGTCGCGCAACTCCAGTTCGGCCAGCCGCAGCGCGTTTATGTCACGCAACACCAGCACCCGTCCGCGCACCCGGCCGCGGTCGTCCTTGACCACCGAACGCCGCACGTCGATGTGGCGCCACGAGGGGTGATCGAGCAGGACCTCTTCCTCGTCGAACTCGCTGAAGACCGCGCGCACGAGGCCCGGCCATGGCGCCAGAACCTCCAGGACAGGCTTGCCGACGATCGCGGCGTCGATGCCCAGCCAGGCGAAGAAGGCCTTGTTGGCCACGGCCACCCGATCGGTGGAATCCAGGACGAGCACGGCGTCGTGCAGGTTCTGCAGAACCGACTCCTGCGCGATCGGGACAACCGTCAACAACCCCTGCCGCAACAGGCTCCACGCCATCCCGACTGCGGTGATGGCAAAGGCGATGGGCGCCGGATCCTGCGCGGGGAAGGGGCTGAAGCCGAAGACGTAGGCCACCGAGCCGAGGATGGGGAACATCGCCAGAACCAGGACCGCGGCGAACTGCGCGCGGTAGTTGGCGTCGTGGCGTGCAAAGGCCGCGACCATGATCGCGAGGCTGCCGAGAAGCAAGGCGTAGCTGTATCCGATGACCAGCAGGAACACCGGGCCGTGCTTGTACTCCAGAATGTTGCCGGGCTCCAGGATGAACTCGGTCCACAACTCGTGGTGGAAGGCATTGGTGACCGCCGACAACACGCACAGCGCCGGGATGACCCACAGCACCCACCGCGGCTTGGGCGCCCACCGCTCACTCTGCGTGTACTCGACGACAAAGAGGAAGAAGAACACGGGGACGGCCATCGCTCCGGGGTATCCAAGCGTCCCGAACGTGATCTTCGCCGGGACGCTGACCACCATGGCCTCGAAGGCGTAAGCCAGTGTCCAGATCAGCATCGCCACCAGCAGACCGACCAGTGGACGTCCCCCGACCGCACGTCGACGCGGCCAGACCATGACCAACGCGACGATGAGAAAGCAGGCAGCGATCAGTAGCGCGATGCCGTATGCACTCCATTGCCAACCCATGCCGCAATCGTAGAATTCGGTGGGCGGCGAAGATCACCCAGCGGCTTGACTGGTCACGAAGTAGTGCTCGCCACCGAATCGGCGTCCGCAGCCTGGTACTCGCGTGAGCAGTTCTTGCTCTCCCTGCTTGCCCGGATACATGAACCAGGTCACGAGGGCGCCCACGACGATGGCCAGGATTCCGGCGGCATATGCCCAGTTCGCACCCTGCAAAAAGGCATCTTTGGCCGCGTTCGTGATCGCATCCGCGTACTGCGGATACTGCTGCGCGATCTCCTCGGCGCCGGAGTACGACTTCTGCAATTGGGTGACCGTCGTGTCATTGATCTGAGAGCTGTTGGGGGCTTGGGCAATTGCCGCTGCCATTGACGCTGCGTAACCAAAGGTGAGCAACACACCGAGCAGCGACTGCATGACCGCGCCCCCGAGGTCGCGCTGAAGATCGGCCGTGGCCGACGCCATGCCGGCCCTGTGCACCGGCACCGACGCGGTCAGCGAGTGCGATGCCGGCGTCCCGCAGAAGCCGACCCCCAGGCCCACCAACGTGTAAGCCAGCGCGACCGCCCAGTAGGAGGTCTGCACATCCCAGAGGATCAGCATCACGACGAAGCCCGCGACGAAGCAGACGTATCCGATCATCAGGGTCAAGCGCGAGCCGATATTGCCGACCATCCTGGCCGACAGCCCTGCCACCGCCACCATCGCCAGCGACATCGGGATCACCGAGGCGCCCGCGCTGAGAGTGTCGTAGCCCAGCACGTTCTGCATGAACTGCTGACCCACGTACATCGTGCCCATGAGCGTGCCGAAGACAATGATCCCGGCCAGAGCCGCCACCCAGAACAACCTCCGCTTGGCCACGTCGAGGTCGTACAGCGGATTGGGTGCGCGGCGTTGGCGACGAATGAACCACAGCGCTGCGACCACCGCGAGTACGCCGAACCCGACGGCCAAGGCCAACCCACCGGGCACCGGCGCGAAGTTGATCCCGAGCACGAGGGCCGCGATCATGACCACGGACAGGATGCCGCCGCGGTGATCCACCGGCTCGGACGTCTCGTTGACGTGCGCGGGGATGAGCACCCAGGCGAGCACGAACGCGCCGGCCGCCAGCGGGACCGTGATCAGGAACACCGAACCCCACCAGTAGTGCTCGAGCAGCCATCCGGCGGCCAGGGGTCCCAGCACCATCAGCCCGCCACCGATGGCCGACCACTTGGCGATCGCTGCAGTACGCGCGGGACCGTCCGCCCATAACGCGGTGATCAAGGCCAGCGTCGTGGGGAACGCCATCCCGGCGCTGACACCCCCGAACACCCGGCTGAAGATCAGCACGGTCTCCGACCAGGCGAGCCCAGCCAGGATCGCCGCCGGGATCGACAGCGCAGTCCCGAGCAGGAGCAGCAACTTGCGTCCGTAGTGGTCGCCCACCGCCCCCAGGTAAAGCACCGAAGCCGCAAGCCCCAGGGAGAACCCGACCGCGATCATGTTCAGCGACGTCTGGCTGGCGTCGAAAGCCCGGCCGATGGAAGGCAAGGCCACATTGGCCACCGAGAGGTTCAGGTTGGCCACCGCGGCCACAGCGATCAACGTCCATAGAACTGCCCTGGCCCGCGCCGGACTCCCCTGATTCGTCACGGTCTCAGGATGGCAGGTGCAGCCTCACGGTTGTGCGGCGTCGGCCAGCCGCTCGGCCAGCCACAGGTCCAGCATCCAGTCGGAATCCAGGGCCGAACCCTTGCGGTCCGCGCGGATCCCCTGCGGCCCGCCGACGACCTTGACCTTGTGCCATCGCGGGTCCGACGGCACCTGCGCGAGCACCCCCGACACCCACCCCGGCACCTGCCCGTCGGCCTGCACCGCGCCGTCCGCGCCCTTGAGCTCGAACGGCTGCGTGGCCACGCCCACGAGCACCGCGGTACTTCCCGAATACGCGTCGACCACGACGTGCCGGCCGTAGCGCGTGCCCTCCATGGTGGTCGGACCGACGATGTGGTGACCGATCCCGTCCGTGCCGATGCGCGGCAGCAGGATGGACTGCGGCAGTGCGCTGATCTTCAACCCCAGCCCGGAGTTGATGTCGTCGACGGCCTCCCGCCCGCGCTTCATGTTGAACGGCAGCATCAGCGCCATCACGACGACCATCGCCAAGCCGGGCAGCGCCGCGATCGGGATGCCGATGCCGGTCTCGCCGAACGGCTGCCAGACCTCGGTCACGGTTCCGGAGATGTACAGCCAACCCCCGAGAGGCAGCAGGATGGCCATAAGTGCCGTGGGGATGAACAGGCCGATCGACTGCCGGTGAGCACGTTCGGCGCCGGCCTTGGAACGCTGGCCGTCCGCGCCTGGCAGAGTGAGCATCGCTTGCATGCCCTCGGTCGTGGTCGGCAGCAGCCCGTCTCCGGTGACGGGCACCTCGGGGGTCGGATCGGTCCGGCCCAGGCTGACCGCCTGCATGACGATGATCCCCAGCAGGTACACACCGATCGCAATGCCGAAGGTCAGGTAGGGCGGTTCGTCACCGGGCTTGGTGTTGATCCCCACCCGCACGACGATGAACACGATGAGGGCAAGCCCGCCGACCACCCACAACCGGTAGAACTTGGACCGTTTCCAGATCACGAACCGTAGTTTTGCACGGCGGGCGTCATTTCAAGGCGGAATAGATCAACAGCGCGGTGAAGAAGAACGCGATGCCGGCGTTCGGCGTCGGCGACGCGGTTGGGGGTGGCTCGTCATCGCCGGCAAAGGCGCCCGCGTTAGAGGTTGTGCTGTTGGTTAGCGAAACAACGCGTGGATTCGCTAACCAACAGCACAACCTCTAACCAGGACGCCTACGGGGGCACGGCGGCGGCTCGACCTCACCAGAACTCGGTGCCCGGCGCTCCCTTGTACGGCCCGGCGATCCGCGAGGTCGGCCAGTCGCCGTAGAACTTGCTCGCCAGTGGGGTGACCACCTCGCCGGCGACTTCGCACTGATCAACCCGTTGCGGGTAGAAACACACCGCATTGACCAGGTCCTCGTAACCCGGTGCGGGTTTCGGGTACCACCAGCAGACCTGGCGCACCGCAACCTCGCCGGGCAACGTCAGGTCGGCGTAACTGGCTACACCCTTGTACTCGCAGACTGTGCGGTGCGGAGCCTCTTGCAGGTGTGACCAGTCCACGTCGCTCGCCGGGATGTAGTACGCCGGCGCATGGGAGGTCTCAAGGACTCGCAACGTCCGCTTACTCTCGGCCAGCAGCACACCGGCGTGCATGACTCGTACAAGTTCGTCACTCTGGGCAACGGCCGGAGGGCGTGGGTAGTCCCACACCGACTCTTGACCGGGGCCGACTGGATCACGTTTGGGCCTACCAAGCATCCTCCTACTGTGCCGCCGGTTCCCCCGACCGGCAATCCGAAACGGCGCGTAGTGCGAATAGCCACCGTGATCGTCAAAGTCCTCAGCGCCGTTGCCGTGGTCGCAGCCGTGGTCGCTGGAGTCTTCATCTTCGGCCGCTTGGCCAGCTCCGACATCCAGGCGATCGTCGTGACGACCATCTTCTTCGCGGTCCTGGCGGTGGTGCTGATGCTGGTAGTGCGGCGCCGGCGCGACCTGCTGGTGTGGCTGGCCGTGCCCTTCGTGCTCACCGCCGGCGCGGCCGGAATCTGGCTGGGTCTGCCGCTGGTCACCTCGAACACCGTCGACGAGCAGGTCGCCTCCGTGCAGACCGGTGCGACGACCCTGGCAACCGGGCAGTTCGAAGCCGCCGCCCATCCTGGCCGCGGTAAAGCCTCACTGGTGAAGGCCGACGGCGAGACCGCACTGACGTTCACCGACTTCCAGACCGACAACGGCCCGGACCTGCTGGTCTACCTCGTACCCGCCGATGCACCTGCCGGCAGCGACAAAGGAGCCGTGGATCTGGGCGCGCTGAAGGGGAACAAGGGCGATCAGCAGTACGCCGTGCCGAGCAGCGTGGACACAGCGCAGGACTGGCGGGTTGTTGTCTGGTGCCGCGCGTTCGCGGTGTCGTTCACCGAAGCTCCACTGGCCTGACACGGCACTCGGACGGACAATCGGGATATGGCAACGGTTGTCTTCGACGGGTACTGCGTGCTGTGCAACCGCACAGTCCGGTTCCTGCAGCGGCATGCCCGGCCGGGCACCTTGGACTACGTCGCGAACCCTGACGCCGATCAGGCGACTGTCGTCGTCGTGGACGACGGCGTTGAATACACGAAGTCCGCGGCGGTACTGCAATTGGCCCGTCACCTGCGCCAGCCATGGCCCGCGTTGCGGGTCCTGCGCATCGTGCCGCGACCGGTCCGAGATGCGGTCTACGACTGGGTCGCGGCCAACCGTTACGAGTGGTTCGGCCGCACCGACGTGTGCGCGGTCCCCACCCGCTGAGCCAGTTCGAACAGCGCCCCAGCCGGGTCCGCGAACGCCCGCTCTCGCCCGACCTCGTCGATCAGCGAATAGGCCGGCACCGGCGAATCGTCAAGCGCGACCTCGCCTGCCAGAACCACGAGTTGGGGCGCCACCGCGCGCACACCACTGACGACCTTGCCGTGCAGGGATTGCCAGTCGAACTTGCCCTCACCGGTGATCACCAGGTCGGCGTCGGCACAGGCCTGCGCCAGACCGACGGCTTCCATGACGACATCGATGCCCGAAACGCGGCGTCCACCCATGAGCATCAGCCCGAAACCGAGCCCGCCTGCAGCTCCAGAGCCGGGGGCTTGTGCCAGCTCCGGATCCTGGGCCGCCCACTGGGTCATCCATTGCTCAAGCGCAGGCAGGTCCTCGGGGCGCGCGCCCTTCTGGACCGCGAAACCGTAAGTGGCGCCGTGCGGTCCGAGCAGGGGGGAGTCCACGTCGGTGGCCAGCAGCAGATCGGGCACGGGTGCGCCCAAAGCTTCCACCGCACCCTTGCCGCCGTCGTTCGTGCCGGAACCGCCAAGCCCGACCACGATCCGGTGGCCCCGCGCTGCCGCGATGAGCTGACCCACACCGAAGGTGGTGGTTAGCCAGGGGTCACGTTCCGAGTCGCCCAACAGCGCGAGGCCGTTGGCTTGTGCCGCCTCTACGTACGCGGTTTCCCCGACCTCGAGCCACGCAGCTTCAACCGGGCGGCCGAGTGGGTCCTGCACCTGCTCGGCGCGCAGTTCACCGCCGAGGTTCGCGTGCAGAACTTCCACGAAACCGGGTCCACCGTCGGCCAGCGGGATCTCGCGCACCTCGTCTTCAGGTCTGGCCCGGCGCCAGCCTTGTGCGATCGCGTGGGCCGCCTCGACCGCGCTCAGGGTGCCGGCGAACTTGTCGGGGCAGACCACAACTCGCATGTGGCGAGATTAGGACAGAACCTTCTCGATCGCCCCGCGCATCTTCTCGGGCTCGTCCTTGGGGCTGAACCGCTCGACGACCTCGCCGTCGGGGCCGATCAGGAACTTCGTGAAGTTCCACTTGATCGCCTTCATGCCCAGGAAGCCGGGCGCCTCGGACGTAAGCCACTTGAAGACTGGGTCCGCGTCGTCACCATTGACGTCGATCTTGGCCATCATCGGGAAGCTCACGCCGTAGTTGAGCTGGCAGAACTCCGCGATCTCCTCGTTGGTGCCGGGGTCCTGGTTGGCGAACTGGTTGCACGGGAAGCCGATGATCGTCAGGCCGTCGTCCTTGAACTCCTGGTACAGGGCTTCCAGGCCCTCGAACTGCGGGGTGAGGCCGCACTTGCTGGCGGTGTTGACGATGACCAGCGGTTTGCCCTTGTACTCGGACAGATCCACCTGGGAACCGTCGCGTGCGGACACTTTGAAGTCGTAGATACTCATAATTCAAGTGTGGGGGTTAGGTTCAGGGCCCGCCAACGCAGGTCAGAGGCCGCCATCGCCGGTTGTTACGAGGTTCGCCGGAAACGCTGGCGTGTCCCGGGAACCTCGCAACAACGGCGGGCTGGAAGCCCTCAGCCGACGGTCACAACTCCTTGGCAGCTCTCGGAAGCCCTCTGCATCTCCTTGGCCACGTCGTTCATGACCTTCTCCGGGGTCGGTGCGTCGTAGATGACCTGCATGCCGGTGGCCAGCACCTGCGCGCACTTTGTCGCCAGCGCCGCCTGCGACTGGGCGGAGGCGAGTTCCTGCTTGAGCGTGGCGTTGGTCTTGGCTGCAGTGGCTGCGGCCTGCTGCGCCTTGTTCTCGAGCGACTTCAACTGCGAGGTCTCGTTCTTGAGGTCGCGCGCCTTGGTCTTGTACTTCGCCTCAACCTTCTGGTGGGCAGCCTGGGCCGCGGCCAGTTCGCTCTTCAGTTCCTCGTCCTCCTTCTGGGAGTCCGCCAGTTGCTGCTGTACCGACTCAAGCGCGGCCGCGTTGGCCTGCTGGGCTTTGTCCGCGTCGCTCTTCTGCATGAACCCCCAAGCGAAAGCACCCACGGCCAACAACGCGCAGACACCGGTCGCGACCTTCCAGCCGACGCCGGATTTGGCAGTCGGCTCGGGTTCGGGGGCAGGCACGGGGGCGCTGGGAACGGGAGGACCGGGCGGGCGGTAGCCCGGCGGTGGCCCCTGCGGCGGCTGGCCCTGGGGGCCGTAGCCGGGCGGGTGGGGCTGGGGTGGCTGCCCACCGGGGGGCGGGAACCCACCGGGAGGCCCCTGCGGTGGCATCCCGCCCGGTGGCATCCCGCCCGGTGGCTGACCGCCTTGCGGACCTGGCATGCCGTTTTCGTTGGACATTGGGTGCCTCCCTCGATCGCTTGGGAAAGGCTACTGCGCGCGCATAGTCGATTGCCCTGCGTGACACGGGCTAACCTCGAATCCGTGAAGGCGATCGCGGTTGGCCCCGAACACATGACCCTGACCGAAGTCCCCGACCCGCAAGCCCGGACCGGGGAGGTCGTGCTCGACGTGGTCGCAGCCGGGGTCAACCGGGCTGATCTGCTGCAGCGCCAGGGCTTCTACCCACCCCCGCCGGGAGTGAGCGACATTCTCGGCCTCGAGGTTTCGGGGAGGCTGGACGGCGAGCCGGCGTGCGCCTTGTTGGCAGGCGGCGGTTACGCACAGAAGGTGGCCGTCCCCGTTGGACAGGTGATGCCGCTGCCACCAGGGGTAGATCTGGTCACCGCCGCTGCGATCCCCGAGGTCGCCTGCACGGTGTACTCCAACCTCGCCATGACCGCTCACCTGCAACCCGGCGAGTGGGTGCTCATCCACGGCGGCGGTTCGGGCATCGGCACGTTCGCCATCCAGTGGGCGCGGGCGATCGGGGCGCGGGTGGCGGTCACCGCCGGTAGCGACGAGAAACTGGCGCGCTGCGCCGAACTGGGCGCCGAGGTGTTGATCAACTACCGCGAGCAGGACTTCGTCGAGGCGCTGCCGCAACCGGTCGACGTCATCTTGGACGTGGTCGGCGCGAAGTACTTGGAGCGCAACGTCTCAGCACTGGCCGACGGCGGGCGGTTGGTCGTCATCGGGTTGCAGGGCGGGGTCAAGGCCGAGCTCAACCTGGGGTCGCTGTTGAGCCGCCGCGGCTCGGTGACCGCGACCTCACTGCGCACCCGAAGCGACGCCCAGAAGGCGCAGATCTGCTCGGCCGTCGTGCGCGACGTCTGGCCGCTGTACGCCACCGGGGCGATCAAGCCCGTGGTTGACCGGGTACTGCCTTTGGCTCAGGCCGAAGACGCCCACAGGCTGCTGTCGGAATCCGGGCACTTCGGCAAGGTGCTGCTGGCGGTTTGAGGCACCCCGTCGCCATCGCTTTGGCGATGCCCGGGCGCCGACGAATGACCACGGATCCTGCCGTGGTCGCGTTCGGGCTGTGTGGTGTCCGGATTTGCAGGTTGATCATGGCCGCGCTGCCGCCGTCCCCCACGACCGGCGCCCGCAAGGCCGAATGAGCCTGCAAATCCGGACAGCGCGGATTCGATGACAGGCTGGGCGCCGGCCGGCGTTGCCGATCCGCCACCGGTCCACGCGGAACTCAGTCGAAGTTCGCCGCCGTCGCGCGAACCTCGTCGAGGTCAGCCAATCGCCGCAGGCCGGCCAGCGGCTGTTTCATCCGGTGGTTGGTCGACAGTTCGGTTTGGTTGCGCGCCAAGAAGTCCCAATACCCTGCGGTGAAAGGGCACGCCCGCTCCCCGGTCCGCTCGGTGGGCTTGAACTGGCAGCCCGCGCAGTAGTCGCTCATGCGTTTGATGTACGCCCCGCCGGAGGTGTACGGCTTGGTGGCCACGACCCCGCCGTCGGCGTGCTGCGACATACCCACGACGTTGGCCAGCATCACCCAGTCGTACCCGTCGACGAATACCCGGTGGAACCAGTCGGTGAGCTCGCCCGGGTGGTACCCGCGCTGCAGCGCCCACGAACCCAGGACCATGAGCCGCTGGATGTGGTGGGCCCAACCGGTTTCGCGCACCTGGGCCAAGGTTTGATCCACACAGTTCGCGCCAATAGCGTCGAGGTCCTGCCACCAGTCCGGCAGCGGACGGTTCGCGCCCAGGGCGTTGCGGTCCGCGGTAGTCGTCGGGCAGCCACCAATAGAGGTGCCACATGTACTCCCGCCAGCCGAGCACCTGCCGGATGAAACCCTCAACCGCGGCCAGCGGGGCACGGCCCGCGCGGTACTGCTCCTCGGCCGCGCGCACCACTTCCAGCGGGTCGAGCAACCCGAGGTTGAGCGGTACCGAAAGCAACGAGTGGGACATCCAGGCATCGCCGGTCAACATCGCGTCCTCGTGCGCGCCGAAGGTCGGTAGCCGGTCGCGCAGGAAGGTGTCCAGCGCCGCTTGGGCTTCGGTTGGTGTTACCGCGAAGTGGCGCGGACCCGGCTGGCCAACGGTGTCGATCGCGGTCAGATCCGCGCGCACCTGCGCATCGATCTCGTCCTCTTCGGGCCACCACGGGTCCGGAACGCCCAAGGTCGTGGCCCCGCGCGGGGGCGGTTCCCGGTTGTCCGCGTCGAAGTTCCACCGCCCGCCGGTGGGCTCGCCGGAGTCCATCAGCACACCGGTGTGCGCCCGGGCCCGGCGGTAGAAACGCTCCATCAGCGGCTTGCCGCCGGTCCAGCGTTCGAACTGCTCGCCGGTCGTCGCGAACCCCCGGGCAGGGAGCACCTCGAGACCCCTCGCTTGAACGAATGCCAAAGCGGCGCGCGAGGTTGGGTGGATGACGTGGACCCCCCCGACCTGAGCCAGTGCGTCGGCGTAGGTGTCTGCCTGGATGAACACCGCCCGGTCACCCAGTTCAGCGGCCCGGTGACGCAGAGCCGACAGCACGAGCTGGGCCTTGGCATGGTGGTAACGCTTCCTGCGCAGCACCGCCCGCGACTCCACAAGCAGAACCGGACCGTCCCAGTCGTCGAGGAAGTGTGGACCCAGTTGGTCGGCGAACAACCACCGCATCCCACTTGGGTAGAGGTTGTGCTGTTGGTTAGCGAAAACACGCGTGGATTCGCTAACGAGGACCACAACCTCTAACCAACCGGCTGGTCAACCTACGGAACCGACTTGATCGGCACGATGGCGATGGCGCCGGCGATGGTGATGATCGCCACGCCCAGGAACAGCGAGGTGTAGCCACCGAGCTGGGTGACCAGGACCGCGGCCATCACCGGGGCGAGCACCTGCGGCATGGAGTTGGCGATGTTGATCACACCGAGGTCCTTCGCGCGGTCGCCGGCGGTCGGCAGGACCTGCGTGATCAAGGCCTGGTCCACGGCCAGGTACCAGCCGTAGCCGATGCCCAGGATGAGCGCGGCGATCATGGTGATCCCCCAGCCGTCCTGGCCCTTGGGCACGAACGCCAGGATGAACCCGGCCAGCGCGATGATGAACGACGCGATGATCACGAACATCTTGCGCTTGCCCATCCGGTCGGACACGTACCCCCCGATCACGGCGGTGAGCATGGTGCCCCCGGCATACAGCGCCAGTAGCACGGTCTGACGCTCGCCTGCAGTCTCATCGTCAAAGCCGAGGTGGTCGGTCAGGAAGAACAACAGGTAGATGGTGGCCATCGCGATGCTCAACGAGACCAGGAACCGCGCCAACCACGCCCAGCCGAAGTCGGGGTGGGCCTTGGGCGACACCCAGAAACTCTTGACGAAAGCGCCAAGGTGGAAAGGCGGTTTCTGGTCCTCGGGCAGTTGCGGGTCCTTGAGCACGAAGATGATCGGCAGCACCAGAAGCACGAACAGCACCGCGGTCAAGTAAGAACCGCCGGTCAACGACACGACCACGAACGACACAAGCCCGACGCCGACCACTGGGCCGAGCGCCTGCGCCAACCCGACCAAACCGGAGGCCACACCACGTTGGCGCACCGGGACCTGGTCGGGGATGGTGGCGGTCAGACCGGCGTACGCGGCGTTGACGGCGAACTGCACGGCCAGCCACACGATCGTCAGCGTGACGATGCTGGTCATGTTAGGCATCAGCACCAGCCCGACGAACCCGAGCAACGAGCCCCCGAGCATCCAGGGCCGCCGCCGTCCGAAGCGCGAGGTCGTGCGGTCGGACAACGCACCTGCCAGCGGGTTCCCGATCACCGAGCCGATCACGCCGATGCCGGTGACGACTGCCAGTGCGGTCTCCTTGCCGTCCGCTCCGGCGATCTGCTCGGACATGCGCGGCAGCAGGCTCTGCAAGGGTGCGAAGAATGCGAGCATGATGCCGAGGTTGGCCAAAGCCATGGAGGCCAGGAACGCCCCGTGCACAGATCGAGTCGGTTCCTCCAGCGCCGTGACGGCGGGCTGCGTGTCACTCATGGCGCTCAGACTAGAGGTTTCTCACGGGGATAGCCCCCAAATGTTGCGTTGTTACCGCCCCTCCCCGGCCAGTGTTGCGCTGTTGCGGTTTTGAGGCCGGCAAACTACCAACAACGCGACAGTCGCGGCGGGAGGGTCGCAACAACGCGACACTCGACTCAGACCGGCACGTCCGCGCTCTCATCGAAGCTGGCCAGGAACTGCGACTGGTACAGGTTGTAGTAGAAGCCCTGCGCGTCCATCAACTCCTCGTGGGTGCCCTGCTCCACGATCTGCCCGGCGTCCATGACCAGGATGATGTCGGCGTCGCGAATGGTGCTCAGCCGGTGGGCGATCACGAACGAGGTCCGGCCTTCGCGCAATAGCGCCATCGCCTGCTGGATCAGGACCTCGGTGCGGGTATCCACCGAACTCGTGGCCTCGTCCAGGATCAGGATCGGGCGGTTGGCCAAGAACGCTCGCGCAATAGTGAGCAGCTGCTTCTCCCCGGCCGACAGGTTGCTCGCCTCATCGTCGAGTTCGGTGTCGTAACCGTCGGGCATGGTCCGCACGAAGTGGTCGACGCGCGCAGCCTTCGCCGCGGCCATGACCTGCTCCTCGGTGGCACCCTCGGCCCCGTACGCGATGTTGTCCCGGATCGTCCCGGCGAACAGCCACGTGTCCTGCAGCACCATGCCGAAGCAGCGCCGCACGTCGTCGCGGTCCATCTCCATCACCGGCACACCGTCCAGAACGATGGACCCGGAATCGACGTCGTAGAAACGCATCAGCAGGTTGACCAGCGTGGTCTTGCCCGCCCCGGTCGGCCCGACGATCGCGACCGCTTCGCCCGGCTGCACCTCCAGGTTCAACCCGGAGATCAGGGGCTTGTCCTCGACGTACTGGAAGGAGACGTCGCGCAGTTCCACATGGCCTCGCGGGCGTTCCAACCGCTGGCCCTCGTCGGCTTCGGGGCTCTGCTCCTCGGCGTCGAGCAGTTCGAACACCCGCTCGGCCGAGGCGATCCCGGACTGGGCCAGGTTGGTCACCGACGCCAGTTGGGTGATCGGCATCGTGAACTGACGGGAGTACTGGATGAAGGCCTGGACGTCACCCAGCGACATCTGCCCGTTGGCCACACGCAGCCCGCCGATCACCGCGATGGCCACGTAGTTGAGGTTCGCGATGAACATCATCGCCGGCTGGATGATCCCGGAGATGAACTGCGCGCGGAAGCTCGAGGCATACATCTGCGCATTGGCCTCGTCGAATTCCTCGATCGCCTTGGGCCGGTGGCCGAATACCTTGACCAGTTCGTGCCCGGTGAACATCTCCTCGATGTGCCCATTGACCTTGCCGGTCCACTTCCACTGGCCGACGAACTGACCCTGCGACCGCTTGGCGATGAAGATCGTGACCGCGAACGACAAGGGCACGGTCAATAGCGAGACCAGCGCCAGGATCGGGGAGATCCAGAACATCATCGCCAGCACGCCGATCACGCTCATGATGCTGGTGATCGCCTGGGTCATGGTCTGCTGCATCGTGGTGGCGATGTTGTCGATGTCGTTGGTGACGCGGCTGAGCAGGTCACCGCGCGGGTGGGTGTCGAAGTACTTCAGCGGCAGGCGGCCGAGTTTGAGATCCACGTCCTCGCGCAGCCGGTACATGGTGCGCTGGGTGACGCCGGCCATCAGGTAGTTCTGCCCCCAGGAGAACACCGAACTGATGAAGTACACGACGATGACCAGCGCGATGATCCGGCCGAGTTCGGTGAAGTCGACGCCGTCTGACACCGTCATCGACGCCAGCATCTCGGCCTGCTGGGTCTGCCCTTGCGCGCGCAACCCCTCGACCGCCTGCTCCTGCGAGACGCCCGGTGGGATCTGCTGGCCAACCACACCGGCGAAGATCACGTTGGTGGCCTGCCCGAGCAGCCACGGGCCGAGCACCTGGAAGAAGACACTGACCACCGCGAGCGCCAGGACCACGACGATGATCAACCGTTCGGGGCGAAGCCGGTTCAGCAGGCGCCCGAACGTGGCCTTGAAGTTGCGCGCCTTCTCCGCCGGCAGGGTCATGCCCAGGCCGCCGGGGCCGCCGCCCATGGGACCGCCTGGTCGGGGACCGGGGCTGGGCCGGGTCGGGTCATCGCCATGAGGTGGACCTCGGGCTTCCCGCCGGGCCGGCGCCACGGCCGCCCACAGCCTCCGCCTTCTCGCCGCCGTTGCGAAGTTACCCGGACACGCTGGCGGGTCGGCGTGACTTCGCGACAACCGGGGCCCGAGGTGATCATGATGCCGCCTCCGCCGCGGTCAACTGCGAGTACACGATCTCCTGGTAGGTCTCACAGGTGTCCATCAGCTCGGCGTGCGTCCCCACTCCCACGACCCGGCCGCCGTCGAGCACCACGATCTGGTCGGCACTGCGGATCGTGCTCACCCGCTGCGCCACGATGATCACCGCAGCGTGGCGCGTCCGGCTGCTCAAAGCCGCGCGCAGCCGGGCATCGGTCGCGTAGTCCAGCGCGGAGAACGAGTCGTCGAAGATGTAGATCGGACACGGTCGGACCAGCGCCCGCGCGATGCTCAACCGCTGCCGCTGTCCGCCGGAGACGTTGGTCCCGCCCTGGTCGATGGGCGCGTCGAGCAACTCGGGCATGCTCCGCACAAAGGGTTCAGCCTGGGCGACGGTCAAGGCCTCCCACACCTGATCGTCGTCGGCGTCGGGCTGTCCGAAACGCACGTTGGACCCCACGGTCCCGCTGAACAGGAACGACTTCTGCGGGACCAGACCGATGTAGGTCCACAGGTCCTCCTGGGCGAACTCCCGCACGTCCACCCCGTCCACGAGAACCTGTCCGCCGGTGACGTCGTAAAGGCGCGGGATGAGGTTGACCAAGGTGGTCTTGCCCGCGCCGGTCGATCCCACGATCGCGGTGGTCTGGCCGGGCTCGATAGTGAGGTTGACTCCGCACAACACCGGGTCCTCAGCGCCGGGGTAGCCGAACTCCACGTCGCGGAACTCCACCACCCCGCGCCGCTCTTGCGGCAACTGGGCCACGGCCGGATCGGTGACCTGCGGGTCGGTGTCCAGGACCGCGCCGATCCGCTCGGCCGAAGCCGCTGCGCGCGGAACCATGATCATCAACATCACGGCCATCATCACTGAGAACAGGATCTGCATCATGTAGCTCAGGAACGCCGTGAGGTCGCCGATCTGCATGCTGCCGTCATCGACGAGATGCCCGCCGAACCAGATGATCGCCACGGACGAAAGGTTGAAGATCAGCATCAACGCCGGCATGGTCAGTGCGAACAGCCGGGTCACCCGCAGCGAGACGTCGGTCAGGTCCTCATTGGCCCCGGCGAAGCGCTCCTGCTCATGCTCGGTCCGCACGAAGGCCCGGATCACCCGGATGCCCGCGAGGTTCTCGCGCAGCACCGAGTTGATGCGGTCGATCTTGACCTGCATGGACCGGAACAGGGGCACCATCTTGGCGACCAGCACACCGATGACAATGGCCATGACCGGGATGATCACCAGCAGCAGCCCGGACAGTTGAACGTTGGTGCGCAGGGCCATGATCACCCCGCCGATCATGGTCAAGGGCGCGGCCACCATCATCGTCATACTCGTCAGCACGAGCATCTGCACCTGCTGCACGTCGTTGGTGGTCCGCGTGATCAACGACGGCGCCCCGAACTCGTTGACCTCGCGCAGGGAGAACCGCTCGACCGATCGGAACAGGTCCGCGCGCACATCCCGGCCGAACGCCATGGCCGTGCGCGCCGAGAAGTAGACCGCGATCACCGAGATGACCGCGAGGCCGAAAGAGATGGCCAGCATGATCGCGCCGAGCCGAACGATGTAACCGACGTCGCCGGTGATGACGCCCTTGTTGATGATGTCGGCGTTGAGGAAGGGCAGGTAGAGGTTCGCGATCACCTGGGCGGTCAGCAGCACCACGACGATGATCAAGGCCGACCGGTAGGGACGCAGGAATCGCCAGATCAGGGAAATCACAGGCCGCTCCGCACGGGGAACAGCGTACGCCTGCGCCCACGCGGGACTCGCCCCAACGCCCGCCGGTCGACCCGCCGCCACCTCAACAAGCAAAGCTGGAATGCGGCAACTCAGTTGCGCGTTT
>CAVSZD010000012.1:0-10819 GCA_963732355.1 uncultured Actinomycetota bacterium
TGGGTTCGCGACGACTCTGGTCAAACGCCAACGGCAGACTCCACTTGCTCCGTCCTCGCCATGGCGCTGCTGCTGCCCCACAGGAAGGGGCCCTTGAGTCCTGATGGTGACAGCCGAGCGTTCAGACCGACACGGCAATTCCCATGGCGCGCCTACAGAACCGACCAGCCCTCAATACACGGGTCTGGTGCCGAAGAGGTCTCCTGGCACGGCTGACGTGCTTGAGCAGCTTCATCGCGTACAGGTAGCGCCGGGAATCCACTGCGCCTATGGAGTCCTGGGCACGTTGTCGATCGACTCGATGAGTCCGCGAAGGTGCCGGCAACCTTGGGCAGTCGGTCCTTGGCCACGAACTCGAGGCGTCGTCGTCGGTGAGCAGGTACACCGGATTGGTGATGTAGTTGACGACCGGCACCCGGCGGCGTACCAGTCGCCGCCATCGGTGGGAGGGTAATCGCCCAGCGGTCCCTCGGCTCGGAGCAGAAGAGTGCGGCTGAGCTCGTGGGTCTTGGCAGCGTCCAGGAGCAGATCCGTCACAGTGCGGTTCATGGGCACGAAACGCCCGCCGCCTCGGGTTGTCCTCGAGGGGACCAGCCGGTGCTCTTCGTCCTCGATGGCCTCGAGGGCGATGTGCTCGATGGTGATCTCCAGCGCTGTGTGCTTGACGACGTCATCCTGGTGCTTCTCGATGAAGGTCCGGTGCCCAAGATCCGTGAAGTGCCCCGCGGTGAGCACGACGACCAGTCGGCGCTTCAGCGCCCTGCGCTGGGCGAAGTGCCGGGCGAGGGCGAGCACCACAGCCACACCGCTGGCGTCCTCGACGGGCGAGTCGAAGGGCGAGTCGTGGTGGCAGGTCAGACGATGGTCTCGTCGCTTGAGCCGGGACCTCGCCCACGATGTTGTGCATCGTTGCCGGTTCTCGGATCCGCGAGGCACAGGCGGGCCTTGGCGGCGCCGCTCTCGGCCGCCTTGCGCAGCCACGACGCCTCAGCCCGGCCGACCCAGAACCCAGGGATCGGCTTGTCGAGATGTCCTTCTCCCGGAACCCGTACGGGGCGTACATGTGGCAACTTCCCCCAGGCTGATCCTTCACGATGCCGATGAAACCCACGGCTCCCCGCTTGGCAGCCAGGTGGTAGAGATGCCACCCAAGGCGGACCCACGTGGCGGGGTGCTTGACCAAGTCGAGGCTGCCGTCGGGATCGTACTGGCCGAGGCTGAACTTCCTGAGCAGCTTCACATCCAACTCCGGGAAGCCGATCTCCGTGACCACGATGGCGCCCTCCCAGTCGGCCCGGTGCCACAGCGTGTCCCGATCGGCGAAGACAAGTCGGGCTTCCTTGCCCTCCGGCGCCGTGAACGCCGAGTAGGGGATCGGAAAGGCGTCCACCCGCTTGAAGCCTGAGCCGTCATCGATCTCCACCGAGGTGTCTGGGCAGCCCAGTGGGTGATGGGGATGGGCTCCCGACGAACCTCTCAAGCCGAAATCGCGCAGATGCGCCTCGATGTAGTCCTCGTTCCGCCGGTCCGCCGCACTTCCCGCGCGGCGAGCGCCCATGCTCACCTGATCCTTGATCCACTGGAACATCTGCTCTTGGTCGAACCGGTCGCTGGTCATTGCCCGCTCCTCACGTGGTCGCATGGCCCTCCACGAGCGCCCCATCCCAGACCACAGCCCGAGTGACTCGGCATTTCCCGACGAGCAGTGGCAGCGGAGATTTCCTGCGCTGACAACCCGCGCGGGACGATGGCCACCCGTAGTCGTTCACTGCGACCGGCCCCGGCCAGGAACGAGAAGTACTCGTCACAACCGTACTTCGCTGGAGGCGGTCAGCGCAGGTCACGCCTTCGCCACGTGGTGCGCCGTGCGGCTATGTTGTACGAGTCTCTCCGACCGACGCTGAAAGTCCCTATGCCTTAGGCATTCTCGTGTTTGCGACCGACAGACACCCAAGCTCGCTGTGCGTTCCGCCACCTCACTAACGCGTTGATGTTTTTCGACTACTCAGTTGCCTGAATCCAACTTTGCTTCCGGCCACGGCTTTGCCAACTAGGCCAAGGGCGGCTACGTAGCCCTTGAGAAGCGGCGCCTCGTCGAGTGCATCGCATCGGCCGAGGCTCTGGGAGCCCGAGATCCGGAGGCGTCGAGATGAGCATCCTGAGAGTCCCGGCCCTAGACGTCTGGAGCCTCCAAGCACTCAGCGGTTGCGGGTGCATCATGGCGCAGATCATGTAAGCCTTACCGCACGCTGGGCGCCCACGCCTGGCGTTCCACCGAGAGGATCACGCATGGGCATCGACGACATGGTCAACAAGGCCAAGGAGACTTTGGGCGGCAGCGGCGCGACAGATGAGGCGATCGACAAGGTCGCGGAAACGGTCAAGGAGAAGACCCCCGACCAGATCGACCCGGCAGTCGACCAGGCCGCGCAGGCCGTCAAAGACCAGATCTGACCCGAGAGATCGCAACCCACCCCAGCCGGTCACCGACCATCCCGCTGGGGCCACCATCAACGACCTGAGGGCCGCCTCCAAGCGGGACGGTCCTCAGGTCGTACAGGCATAGCCCCTGTGGATCGGGGTTGCCGAGTGCCTTGTCGAACTGCGGTGAGGTTCAAGCCCCAATCGACCCACACGTCCGATTCATCCCAGAGCTCGCGCGCAGGTCGGGACTTCTTCGCAGAGGCCTCCCACTCCCGGACCGCTTCATCCGCCAGTGCCGCTCTTCAAGCTCATCCAGGTGCGCAGCAATTGCCTGGCGTACGGAGAAGGCTTGGAGCGGCCCGTGTGCGCTGCGAGTGCATCCAGGCGTGCCTCGTCTCAACGGTCAGCCGAACTGGCAACGGCATACCCCACTGCAACCCTTCACTGTCGGGCCCGGCAGAACCCCCTTCTGGGACATTGGCCCGAGGCCGACGGTGCTCGGCCACCTGTACAACCTTCCGTGTGCGATTCACCAGGCGTACGCTTGCCGCATGTTCAAACGGACCAGCATCGCTGCGCTTGCTGCGGTGTCCCTGGCACTGCCCCTTTCTGCGCCAGCAGACGCTGCCGACCCTGACATCCCACGCAATTTCGTGCGGCACGAACTGACGCACTGGACCTGGTACGGGCCGCAGGACTGGGTTGCCTCCGACGGGGCCAACGACCTGCTTGTCGGATCACCAACTGGGGAGCGCTTCCTGCACTACGGCGCCAGCGCGGCTCCTTGTGTCTACCCGGGCTATTGGTCCACCAGCGACGAGTTCTTCGCCTACTTCCGCAACGCTTCACTAGCTGGCGCGGCTGAGAATTTCGGTCTGTACAGCTTTCCTTTGAAGGGTGCGAAGTACACCAATGTCGGGGGCATTCAGACCATCGGCGAGAACTACCTTCGTCAGCGCAGCACGTTCACCGGCAAACGCGGTAAGAAGATCATCCGAGGTGAGTTGATAGTGGACTTCTTCTACGCAGGGGCCGGGTCATGCGGGGAGCGTCTACAGATCCGCTCCGCGCCGGCCAAGGGCTACGGTCCTTCGATCAAGGTCCTGCGCAAGGTCCAGACCTTCATCTTCGGGCCGCGCTGACCCCCGATCGATGAGGCGCAGCCGACGCGTCGAACCTCCGAAACGGCGATCAAGGACCAACCGGGTTATGCCGAAAAGTCCTCATGAGCCAGGAAGTAGGCGGTCCGGGCGCAGGCGAACGGGAAGCGCTCGCCGCCGGGGTTTGGTCGGAGAAGGATCGGTTACGCGCGATCCTTGATTCCTCGCTGGATCCGCACGTGCTGTGGGGTGCTATCCGCGACGAATCCGGGGCCTTCGTGGATCTGGAATACCTCGAGTGCAACAAGGCGGCCGCCGACTACCTGCAGATCGAGCGCGGCCGCCTACTGGGCAGCAGCCTGTGGTCACTGTTCGCCGGACAGGGCACCGACCGGGTCCTGGCCTGGGCCGAACAGGTGATCACCACCGGACAACCCCTGCTGTTCAAGGCCCAGGAGTTGTTCAACCAGATCAGCCAGGACGACCGCCGCTACGACGCGAGCATGGTCAAGGTGGAGGACGGCATCGCGTTCACCTGGCGGGATGTGACTCACGACTTCAAGGCAGCGGCCGAGGTCTCTGCGAACGAGGAACGCCTGCGGATGGTGACCTTGCACGCCCCTGTGGCCATGAATCTCACAGCACCCGACGGGACCCTGCTCAGCGCGAACCCGGCGATGTGCCACTTCCTCGGCCGCGACGAAGCCGACCTGCTGTCAGCCACGTGGATGGAGTTGACGCACCCCGATGACCTGGCCACCGATATGGCCATGTTCAGAACCATCTTGGACGGCAGCAAGGACAGCTACCGGCTATCCAAGCGGTTCATCCGGCCGGATGGTTCCACCGTCTGGGGCGATTTGTCGGTCTCAGGTGTACGCGACAGCAACGGCCGGGTCCTCTACCTGATCGCACAGATCGTGGACATCAGCGAACTCGTGGCCGGTCGCCGGCAACTCGCGGAATCTCGCCAGCACTACCAACTGCTGGCAGAGAACACCTCCGATGTCGTTCTGAAGGTGTCCGGTGATGGATTCCTGCAGTGGGCATCCCCGTCGGTGCAGGACACCCTGGGCTGGGACCGCGACGAGGTCCTCGGCCAGCCCATCAGCGCATTCGTCTCCGACTTCGACTGGGACGCTGTCAACGATGTTCTGACGGCCACCGCCACGGTCGGTAGCAAGGCCGGCGGGCTGTTCCGGGTCAGGTGTAACGACGGCAACTGGTTATGGGTGGACGCCACGGCCAGCTCCGCAACAGATCTCGACGGGAACCTCGTGCGTGTCGTGCGCCTGCGCGACGTCGACGCCGAGACGCGTGCCCGCAAGGCATTGACCACAAGCGAGGAGAGGTTCCGGACTGCGATGCGAGCCACGCCGATCGGTATGGCCTTGATCGATCGACAGGGCAAACTGCTGCAGGTCAACGGCGCCCTGAGCGGGATGTTGAAGGTGGATGAACACTCGTTGTTGGGCCAGCGGATCACGTCCCTTACCCACCCGGGAGATCGCCATGTCGACATGGAGATGTGGAACCTGCTGCACCTCGGCGCAGTCGACTCGGTGACTCGCGAGAAGCGGGTGGTGGATTCATCAGGGGCGGTGGTCTGGGTTCAGAACGCCATTGCTGCGGTCAAGGGCGAGCACGGGGACCACGCCACCTTCGTTGCCCAGTTCCTCGACATCACCGAGGCCCGGCAGGCCCATTCACTCCTCGATTTCCACGCCCACCACGATCCGTTGACGGACCTGAAGAACCGTCGTGCGGTGCTGCAGACCATGCACTCGGTGCTGTCCCATCCCCCACGCACCGGTCAGCGGCTGGGCGTCCTGTACTGCGATCTTGACAACTTCAAGCACGTCAACGACACCTACGGGCACCCCGTGGGCGACGCGCTGCTCATCGAGGTGTCGCGGCGCATCCAGCGGTGCCTGCGTGAGGCCGACACAGTGGGACGTATGGGTGGTGACGAATTCTTGGTTCTCCTCACTCAGATCAACGGCCTGGAGGAGGCCGCCCAGGTCGCTGAGAAGGTTCGCCGCGAGGTGGGCGTCACGTTCCGAATGGAACAGCACGTGCTCACGCCCAGGTTGAGCATCGGTGCCGCCGTGGCTGAGGCCGGTGACGACGCCGACGAGGTGGTGGCGCGAGCGGACCGAGCCCTGTACGAGGCGAAGAGGGCTGGGCGCGATCGAGTGGTGGCGACCAGTTCCCCGGTGGTGCCGTCCGCCTTGGCCCAGATGGAATGATCGGGGCGTGATTGGCGCGCTTCTGGCACTTGCCATCGTTCTGCCGCCGGTGGACACCGACGCTGATTACCAACTGGGCGGTGCGTACCCACCCGCGGCCAGCGTTGGCGTCGTGGCGCGAGACTGGCGCGAAGAGCCAGCAGACGGCGCCTACTCGATTTGCTACTTCAACGGATTCCAGACCCAGCCCGAGGACCGTGGAAAGTGGTTGAAGCAGCACCCGCGGTTGATCTTGCGCCGAGGTGGCGAACCTGTGGTCGATCCCGGTTGGCCTCGGGAGATGCTGCTCGACACCCGCTCCCGGGCGAAGCGCCAGGCCATCACGCGGATCATGGCGCCGTGGATCCGTTCTTGCGCGAGTCGGGGGTACTCGGCGGTGGAGGCCGACAACCTCGACTCGTGGACACGCAGCCGCGGTCTCCTGACTGCCCGGGGCAACACCGCGCTCGCCCGGCGCCTCGCGGGCATCGCGCACGGGGCGGGGATTGCCTTCGCTCAGAAGAACGCTGCTTCGTTGGTGGGTCGGGGTTTCTTCGACTTCGCGATCGTGGAGGAATGCCAGCGCTACGACGAATGCGACAGGTTCCTCGACGCCTACAACGACCGGGTCATCGAGATCGAGTACCGGCGCTCCGACTTCGAAGAGGCATGCCGCAGTCACTCCGACCGGATCCCGATCGTCCTGCGGGATAGGGCGCTGCGACCTGCCGGACGGCCGGGGTACCGGTTTGCGGTGTGCTGAGTGGGGTTGGGGGGGGGAGCCAACCCCCGCCGCCGCCCCCACCGCCGCAAGCAAAGCTGGAAACCGACAACTCAGTCGCCCGAAAACAACACCGGTCCCTATCGAGCGATCCGCACCGGGATGGCATTGAGCACAGCCGTGCCCGATAACGGATCTAGGCCGACAGCCGGGGTGAGAGTGTTCGCGTTCGCTCCGGAGGTGGCGTCGTCGGACCACGTCGCTGGGTGCGCCCGGGCCCAACCGTGAGGCAGGCAGACCACCCCCGGCATCACCGCGTCAGTCACCTCCACCACCACTTCGACACTCCCCGCGGCTGACGTCAGAGTCGCACTGTCGCCGTCGGACAGACCCTCGGCGGCCGCGTCTCGGGGGTTCAGCTGAGCTGTGCAGCGACTCGATCCGCCGGTGAGACGGGGCAGCGTGCGTAGCCACGAGTTGTTGGTCCTTAACTGCCGCCTGCCGACTAGAACCAGGTCGGGAACGGCCACCCGGTCCAAGGCATCGGCCAACCGCTGTGCCTCGACAACAAGTTGCGGGGGTACCAGTTCGATCCGGCCCGAGGGGGTCCGCAACACCTCCGGCAATCGGGGTTCAAGGGTGCCGAAGTCAATGCCTGACGGCGCAGCCTCCAGCATTTCCAAAGTCAGCCCGCCCGGGTGGTCGCCGAAACCGTCGCCGTACGGTCCACTACGCAGGGACAGGTCCACTAACCGCGCCACGCCACGGCGGGGGGTGACCGCCGCCAGCAACTCCGCCGGCTCACGACCGTGGGCACGGCTGGCGGAGTCCGAGCAGGCACGCCGAGCGACCTCAAAGGCCACAAGGTCGTCCAACTGCGCAACGGTGGGCTCCGGACCGCGGTTGACAACGGCCGCCGCAATGCCCGCCAAAGCCAAGAGCACCTCGCCCTCATCACGCTCCTCACCAACGAGTTCAAAGACCGCCGGCGACCAGCGCGCCGTATTACGCACGGCCAGAGAACCGAACACCACGTCGTAATGGCTACGCGTCAGAGGTGGCGCCGAGGGCAGGATCACGTCGGCGTGCCGAGAGGTCTCAGTGATGTAGGAGTCGAGGCACACCAGCAGGTCCAGACCCGCGATCGCCCGGTCGAGCCGGTCGGCCGCGGGCGTCGAAACCACCGGGTTCCCGGCCACCGTGATCAGCGCACGCAAGCGCTCGCCGGTGTCCGGGTCGGGGGTGTCGATCTCCTCGGCCAGTACCGCGACGGGAAACTCGCCAAGGACACTGGGGAGGCCCCGTACCCGGGTCCGCTGGCTGCCAGGCACACGCACCCCGCGCCCACGGCCGGACTCCCCGAAAGTTGTGGGCCCTCCGGCTGGCGGCAGCGGGAACATCACGCCACCGGGTCGGTCGAGGTTGCCGGTGAGCACGTTGATGACCGCGATCAGCCAAGAGGCCAGCGTGCCGAAGGAGCTGGGCTCGCCGTCCACCGGGAAACCCGATGTGGACGTTCCCATCCGTCCGTAGACCGCGGCAGAATCCGCCCCAGCGATCTGGCTGCTCAGCGCCGCGATCTTCTCGGCGGGCAGGCCGGTCGGCCCGGCGACGGCCTCAGCGCCGAACGGCGCAACCAGTTCCCGCAGCTGTTCAATTGCCTGCTCGTCGACCCAAGGGGTGGCCGCCGCAAGGTCGATCAGTCCCTCGGCGAACAGGCAGTGCACGATCCCGGCGAGCAGCAGAACGTCGGTGCCGGGGTGGATCGCCAGGTGCTCATCGGCAGCGTCCGCAGTCCGCGTGCGCACGGGGTCGACCACGACCAACCGACCGCCCCGCGCGCGCAGCGCACGCAGCCGCCCAGGCATGTCCGGGACCGTCATCATTGAACCGTTGGACACAAGCGGGTTGCCACCGATCACCACGAACAGATCCGTACGGTCAATGTCCGGCACCGGCACGGACAGCTCGGTTCCGTACATCAGTCCAAGCGCCACCTGCTGCGGCATCTGGTCAACTGTGCTGGCGGAAAAGCGGTAGCGGGTGCCAAGGGCCCTTACAAGCGCTGGCAGGTAGAAGGTGCTTGTGACGTTGTGCGCGTTCGGGTTCCCCAGGTAGACCCCCACGGCGTTCGAGCCGGATTGCTCGATCACTTCGGCCAAGCCCGCGCGAATGCGGTCGAACGCTTCATCCCAAGTCGCCTCCCGCAGGCGCCCGCCCTCACGGACCATCGGGGTGCGTAGCCGAGCCGGGTCCTCCTGCAGATCACCGATCGCGACCCCCTTGGGACAGATGAAGCCCTTGCTGAAGACGTCCTCGGCGTCGCCCCTCACGCCGGTGACACGGCCGTCGGAAACCGTGATCTCCAGTCCACAGGTGGCTTCACACAGGGGACATATGTGGCGAACCTTGTCCGTCATCGGATGGTCCTGAAGTGGAAGACGTGACGCCACGTGCCGTCCTTGAGGTGTATCGACTTGCACCACCCGCGCGCACCGGTGTATCGCCCCGAACCGCCCACGACTGGACGGACGACCGACGTTCGCAGGGCGACGGTCGGAGCGGCCTGCTCGTAAACCGCGACGCCACCCACCACCAGTTGGTCGGCCGGCTTGCCGACCGTGAAGACAAGGTCCGCGGTGCGGTACTCCTTGCCGGCACTCGGTTTGCCAACTGCGGTCGTCAGCAGTGACCCCGTCAGAAAGCCGATCCGCTTGGCCTTGCCCGGCTTCGTCAGCTCGACGTGGTACGTGCGCAGATCCCCAGCACTGGGCGTTCCGGGTGTGACAGGAATCATTTGTGCAGAGACCGCGCCGTGGGCGACTCTGACGGTCGTTGTATCGGCCAACGCAGGGGCAGCGCTCGAAATGGCAACGGCCACGACCAGTGGCGGGAGCAGACGACGAAGCATGTAGCGACTCTACGCGCCAGGTCGACTTGAGTGCTGTGGTCAGATGACCACCTGCGACTGTCCCCTATGCACGTCGTGCCACCATTGTCGCTAGTCGAGAAGATTCCCGGGGGGCCGCATGTCAACCACCGAACAGGCGCCGCCTGCACCGACCACGACGCCCGAACGGCCCGGTCGGAAGTCGCTGTTTTGGCCCCTCGGATACACCCTTTTCGTCGCGGTGTGGGCGCTGCTCTTCCTACGTCACAACATCGACTACGGCCTCGACGACTCCTTCATCTCCTACCGGTACGCACAGAACTTCGCTGATGGCTACGGGCTGGTCTTCAACCCGGGCGAACGGTTCTTCGGCACGACTGCCGCCGGGTACGCCACGACGCTCGGACTGCTGCACATGCTCATGGGTTCAGCCATCCCGAAACTCTCGGTCGCGCTGACCACCCTGGGGGTGGTCGCACTCGCGGCATGCCTGCCCACCATCGCCCGCGGCGTCCCGGGATCCCGACGTTGGCTGATCAGTGCCATCTTCACCGTCGCCGCTTTCACCCTCGGACCTTTCAGTCAGGTCGCCGGCCATGAGACTGTCCCCTTCCTGGCCGTCGGCCTGCTGGGAACGATGTGCCTGGGTTACTGGTCCAAGCCCCTGCTTGGCGGCATCCTGCTGGCCGTGGCAACGACCTTCCGTCCAGACGCGGCACTGCTGGCCGCACTCGCCGGGTTGTGCATGTGGGTGAGCCTCGGTACCGGCTTCGGCGCTTTCCTGCGGTCACGGGAACTGCGTCGCTATCTGCTCGGGTACATCCTTCCGTTGCTGGTCTGGGTGGGGTTCCTTTTGTGGCAGTTCTCAACCGTCGTCCCGGGAACGCTGGACGCAAAGCGAGCCCAGGTCGGCCTCGGCTACTGGCCTATCTACGGCCCGGACCAACTGTGGACCTACCTGCTCGGATTCCTCGGTGTCCTCGGCCTGACGCTGGCTGGCGTGGGCCTGGTCGCAGCTTTCATCCGGCCCACACGGCAGGCCTTGTTCCTGCTGATCGTGTGGCTCGGCTTCACCATGGGGGCAGCCGCGTTCTACACCGCAATCGGAGTCACGTTCTGGTTCTGGTACGCCACCCCGCTGTTCTTCGCGCTGTTCCTCGCCGCGTTCGTGGGCTGGTCCAACCTGGCAGGACTGCGGTTCGGCTGGCTGGCGGTCGGAGTCTGTGCGCTGGCACTCGTCGGGCAGACACCCGCGATCGGAACCTGGTTGAACACCCCGAACCTCAAGCCGCACATCCACGCCTACGAGCAGGCCGCCGACTTCATCAAGGCCGAGTCACCAGGCGGAGCCACCATCCTGATGCCAGAACCCGGGTCGTTCGGAATGCGCCTGGGCCCGGATTTCACGGTCGTCGACGAACTGGGCCTTGTCAGCCCGGGGGTCGCTCAGGCTCTG
>CAVSZD010000013.1:0-22253 GCA_963732355.1 uncultured Actinomycetota bacterium
CTCCGAGGATAGCATCAAGATGCAAGTAACTTAGCCATCAAGATGCAACCTGGGGCGGCAGTTGGGTGGGCGGTCCGCGCGGCTTTCCACAGCGGTGTCACGACGAGGTCGTAAGCGTACGGTTGAGGTGTGGGAACGGGTCGCGGAGGGCACCGGATCGAGCGGGCGGGCCCGGCTGACTTGATGTTCCTGGCGCTGCAGAGAGCATCCGTCCCGGAGCAGTTCGGCGTGGTCCTGGTATTGGACCCGGACGGCCCTTTCGACGCGGCGGCTGCGGTCAGGCTGGTGGCCGTCCCGCATCCCCGCCGTGCCTCGGCTGCGCCAGCGCATCCAACGGGTGCCGCCGGGCTGCGGACGGCCGATCTGGGTCGATGACGCCGGTTTCGCTGTCGAGCGGCACATTGACGTCGTGGCGTGTGCACCTCCGGGCGGTGAGACCGAAATGCTCGCCGCCGCCGCGGAGTTGCTGCTTTGCTCCACTGCCGCTGGACCGTCCACTTTGGGCGGCGCGTTTCATCACCGGTCTGGCAGGTGGGCGGGTCGCACTGGTGGTCGTTGCCCAGCACGCACTCGCCGACGGGGTAGGCGGGCTGGCTGTCCTGGGTGCATTGGTGGACGGGTCGCCGCCAGTTGCCGGACCGGGAGTTCCCTGTCCCCGCGCCCTCTCGCAGGGAACTGGCCGCGGAGGCCTGGACGACCCGGGTGCAGGGTCTGTCCAAGGTCCCGGGACATGCTGCGCCGATCGGCCTCACCGAAAACGGCAGGATGCGCACAGTGCCACGAGTCGGCAGGGCCTCTCCCTGCTCGCTTTTGACACCGACCGGCCGACACGTCGGCGCGTGACCGTGGCCACCGGCGACCTTGACGCGATCCGCGCGTCCGCGCACCTCGCCGACGCCACGGTCAACGACGCCCTCGTGAGCGCCGTCGCTGGCGCACTGCACACATGCCTGCAGCGTCGCGGGGAAGATCCCCCGGACCTGGTACTCGCGGTGCCGGTGGCCGTGCGGCGGGGAACGACCGCAGACGACGTGGGCAATGCCTTCACGGAGGCCCGGGCTCGCGTCCCAGGTGGCGGCGCACCGCACGAGCGGCTCGAACGAGTCGCGGGGATCATGCAGGAGCGCAAAGCCGCTGTGATGCAACCGGCGGCACTTTTCGTGGCCGCGCCCGCTGTCCGGGCGATGGTGGGCCTCGGATTCTACGGGTGGTACATGCGCCGTCAGCGTTATCTGCACACGGTGCTGACGAACCTGCGAGGACCTGGCCAGCGGGTGACGTTGGCAGGGGCGCCGATCGTGCGGATGCTGCCGTTGGCAGTCGGCGGGGGAGGCAATGTCACGGTCACCTTCGCCGCGCTTTCCTACGCGGGAACCCTCGCCGTCACGGTGACCGCGGACCCAGCGGTGACCCCCGACCTTGACCTGCTGACGGCTGACCTTGCAGGCGGAGTTGAACCAACTCGGCGAGTAAGTCGCCCTGGGACCCGCTCACAACGCTCGGCAGCGGGTGGCCGGTGGCCTTTAAGGGCTTGACCGCTGTGCGGGCCAAGAACGCCGCTGACTCGGTCGGGAGCGCACGGGGCAGTGGGACTTCAAGAGGCTGAAGAAGAACTAGCTACTCAAGAACGCCGGCGGTGCCGGGTATCACTGGGCATTCCGGACGCCGGAACGCTGACACCGAGGCCTCATCTCTTCGGTTCGACCGGGTGTCGGGATGTTGTCGAGGCAACCCTGCTGCAGTAGCGTCAGCATTCTGCCGAGGAGGCGCCATGCGCACGAGGACAACCACCACATTGGCTGGATCGGGCCGGATGCCTCGGGGGCTTGGTCCTGCAAACACGCGGCGGTTCGCTGCCCTAATGGGCGTCGCCGTGCTGCCATTGCCCCTCGTTGCCGGAACTGCTTCCGCGGCGCCGGTCGAGAGACCAAAGCAGCAGGGGCTCGAAGGCAGCATCAGTTGGACGGTATGGACGACGGAGCGCGAGCTGGAGTTTCCGCAGTTTGGATTCTCTTCTGAGAGCACCGTCGAGGAGAACTTCAGCCTCAGAGTGGACTCGGTCAGAGATCCATCGATGACTCGCAGATACGGCTTCAAGCCGTCGCGTGCGCCGTTCTCGTACACCTATACCGCGACCTCGGTGGCGCGCGATCACTATTTCGGTCAGGTGATCTGCGAGACGACCGCGCAGGACAACGCCTCCGCCGGGAACATCGTGCCCTACCATCTGCAAATCTTCGGGCAGTACAAACCGAATGATGACGTGCTGGTGATCGACCGGCGTACCAAGGGCATCTCGTTCTCAGCCTTAGCCACCGCTCGTGGTGAGACTAGTACGGTCCAGAAGGGTTTTGGAGTGAACGGCTGTCAGGCGGGCAGTTCTACCAACTCCTTCGCGATGGTGGGTAGCACCACGACGTCCCAGTACGAGAGAGACTGGCTGTGCGTGCCAGATGGGCTTAAGCTCTCGGCCTGGCAAGCCCCACTCCTTGGCAAGTGGAACAACAAGAAGAAGCGGTTCGACTTCAAGTGCACGAAGACCTTCAGCGACTCCATGGGTAAGACGATGAAGATCGCCGTCAACGGTTCGTTGAAGTACCGTCGCTGAGCCGCCGAACCGGCAGCCTGCCGCTACCCCAAGGCGAAGCTGTCGGCAGTAGCTGAGCGATGGCATCCCCGTCGCGGTGACGGTGGTGTCCGATCACCAACCAGGATCGGTGACGAACCAACGTCACGAACACTGTGCCGGTGGCCTAAAAGACCTACGCCCCCGGTTCGCTGGGACTTGGCAGGGGGCGTCACCTGGTCGAGGTGCAGGTGCCGACGTTCGCGGTCTATGGCCGTGGGGTGGACGAACCCAACAAGGGACGTATCCGCCCAACCGCCGACGCAGGACAGGGACCGCTCGAACTCGCGCATTGCCCAGAGGAAGGCACCGATGTCCTCCTTTGGACTGATGTGAGCCGACGTCGACTGGTGTTAGCGTCCCGCCATGGACGTGCGACTCGGGGTTTCCCTAGCTTGTTGCTTGGCCTTGCTGTCGCCGGCGTTGCCTGCCGCGGCGCACGACTTCGGTCTGTCGAGCCTCGCCGAGTCGCGCTCCGACCAGAACGCTCAACTCCGAGGGTCTTATGCCCAGTCGGCTCCCCAGCGCGTGAAGGCGAAGCAGAAGCTGAGGTACATGTACCTCGTCAAGGTGCACTTCGACCGGCTCATGCCCGGTCCCATTCAGGATGAGGAGTATGACGCCTATGCGGTCCTCAACTTGAAGGATCGGGGTTCGTGTGGGAAGGCGTGCCAGCCGCTCAAGGGGCAGGGCAATTTCAGCGGTCGATCCTTGCTCGGCTGCGACGAAGAGTCGCCTCTTATCCCGCGATCCGGCGAGACTCTGGTCTCCGGGAATCTGACCCGCTACAAAGGCCCACCTCGAGATGTCGACGGTGACGGGCGCTTCGGCGACGAATTGTTCGTCTCGATCGGAATGCTCGATACCCAAAGCCTTCCCGCATTCCTAGCCCACTCTCCAGGCGGGTTCTTCCCCCGGAAAGGCGGCAGGTTCGAGGTTCAGTACCAGGAAATGGCGTGCCCATTCAACTCCGACTCTGCGCCCACGGCGACAATCGCGTACACCTACACCGTCGTGCGAATCACGTTGCCGTGGTGTCAGCGGCATGGCGGGCAATTGTTCAAGTACCTGTGTGCGTCGTTACGCCTGGGCCGCCCGCTGAATGATCTTAATGATCGTCTGAAGACCCCGGTCCCGCGGATGTAGCCCCCTCGCAGGTTCAGTTCGGGCGCAGCTCACGACGTCAGTCTTGTGCTTGAACCTTCCGCGTCGTGGGATGGCAGCATGTCCGAGGTGTCAGGTCCCTGGCCACCACCGCTAGTTCGCCCGAAGGGATTCGAACCCTAACCAAGCATTTTCCCAGGCAAGTCGTGGCAACGTCGGTCTCCAGCGTCATCGGCCGCTCGAGCGATACCGGCGCAGATGTCCGCCAAAGGCGCGGCTATAGTCCTTTCAGTCGATGATCACTTGTGTGCCGCAGGCGGTACGGTGGTCATCGGCTTCGGTTGGGGGATGGCTGAGGTGGGCCGACGACAGTCGGCGCCCTGCGACAGGCAGTAGGAGAGGATCCCCGTGGCTGAGCCGTTCCTGTCCGAGATCCGGCTGATGTCTTTCGTCTTTCCTCCCAAGGGGTGGGCGCTGTGCAACGGCCAACTGCTGCCGATCAACCAGAACCAGGCGCTCTTCTCTTTGCTGGGCACAACGTTCGGAGGGGACGGTCGCACGAATTTCGCCCTCCCCGACATGCGGGGTCGCGTACCCATCCACGTCGGGTCCAGCCATGTCCTGGGCGAACGCGGGGGAGAGCAGGCACACACACTCTCGGTCGATGAACTCCCGGACGCACAGGCATGCCGTGAATGCCGCAAGCGCCGCGACGGGTGGTTCCGCGTCCCCGAGTGGCAACGTTCTTGGCGGGGCCAACAACGTGTACGGCCGGACCGGGGCAGACACCACGCTGCATCCGGGGACCGTCCAGAGCGTCGGCGGTAGTCAGGCCCACCTCAACACTCCAGCCGTTCCTGACCATCAGCTTCTGCATCGCTTTGCAGGGCATTTTCCCCTCCCCCACCTGAGGAACGGTTGACATGGCACAGCCTTACGTCGGAGAGATCAGGATGTTCGCGGGGAACTTCGCCCCGGCGGGATGGATGTTCTGCGAGGGACAACTACTGCCCATTTCGGAGTACGAAACTCTGTTCCAATTGATCGGCACGACGTATGGGGGCAACGGCCAGGAGACGTACGCCCTGCCGGATCTTCGAGGGCGCATTCCGATGCACCAGGGCAACGGCTTCATCCTTGCCGAGGTCGGTGGCGCAGAAGAGGTGACGCTGACCCGGAGCCAGATCCCTCGCACTCCCACGGCCTCACCGCCACCAGGCACCGGGGCTCAGTCGAGTCCGGCCGGCAACCGCCTCGCACAGTCACGCAACATCGCGCCGTACATCAATCAGGCACCTGCTGGTGGCACCTTTCGAGCCGAAGCCGTGGGTTCTGTCGGAGGCAGTCAGCCCCACAGCAACTTGCAGCCGTACCTGTGCGTCAACTTCATCATCTCGCTCTTCGGGATCTTCCCCTCCCCAACCTAGGAGCATCAATGGCTGACCCATTCGTCGCAGAGATTCGCATCTTCCCGTTCAACTTCGCGCCCAGGGGTTGGGCGTGGTGTGACGGTCAGTTGCTGCCTCTGTCGCAGAACACAGCGCTGTTCTCGCTGCTCGGTACGACCTATGGCGGGAATGGGAAGTCGAACTTCGCCCTGCCAGACCTGCAGGGTGCTGTGCCGATGCAGCCGGGTCAGGGGCCGGGGCTCAGCCTGCATGACCTCGGCGAGAGGGGAGGCGTCGAGACTGTCTCCCTGCTGGAATCCGAGGTGCCCTCTCACACACATGCGCTCAGCGCAGACACCATTGATGTCGGGGACACCAACGTCCCGAATGAAAATGCCAGTCTGGCGTTGTCGTCCGGTGGGGCCCTGTACCAGTCAACACCTGACACACAACTGGCTGACGACGTCATGACGGTGACCGGCGGTGACCAGCCCCACAACAACATGCAGCCCTACTTGACCTTCTACTTCTGCATCGCGCTGCAGGGCGTCTTCCCGCCGAGGACATGAACGTGACAACCATCCAGACCGGTCGTGGATCCGTCCACCTGCGTCCTGTCACAGACGATGACCGCGAGTTCCTGGTGGATCTCTATGGGTCCGTCCGGGCGGAGGAACTCGCCATGGTCAGGTGGGAGGAAGGGCAGCAGGAGGCCTTCGTTCGGATGCAGTTCGATGCGCAGCACGCCGAATACCACCGGATCAACCCCAACGGCACCTTTGACGTCATCGAGCTGCAGGGGCGACCGGTGGGCCGGCTGTACGTCGACCGACGACCCACCGAGATCAGAATCGTCGACATCTCGTTGCTGCCGGAGGCCCGGGGCGCAGGAATAGGCAGCGGTCTACTCGCCGAACTCATGGACGAAGCGACCGACTCCGGTCGTAGGCTCACCATTCACGTGGAGATCGCCAATCGCGCGGAGAGTCTGTACAACCGGTTGGGTTTCGTGGAGGCCGCTAGGCGGGGTCCGTACCGCCGGATGGAGTGGACCCCGTCATGACACTGACCAAAGGACAATCACGCGAAAGCAGCTTCGTACCGCATCCCTTCCGGGGTGGGGCCGAGGGGGACCAGAAAGAGCTCAAGTTCGCCCAACTGCGGATGGCTCAGCCGGTAGGTGCCCTGAGCGAGCACCGGGTTAACACTCCCCAGGAAGACCAGGGAGAACTGCTGGCGCACCTGCCCTTCGGGACCCGGTCCGCCCACCTCTCCGCCTTCGGTCGCTTGGACGAGTCGCAGCGCGTGGGAGGATCCATCGCCCGCCGCGACGTCGAAGGCCTGCCCAACCAAGTCGATGAAGTCCTCGCACGTGAACCACTGAAGGTCTGCCACCAGCCGATCGTATCGGCGTCCGCGCACACATCAAGGAAGAGCACATGACCGACCTCTCCCGCCGAAACCTCCTCAAGGCTGGTGCGCTCACTCTCATGCTGGCGCCGTTGGCCGTCGCGCCGGTCACGAACCTCTACGCGCGCTCCCGCTTCGGTCCGCTCCTGAATCACCCCTTCGATGTCGCCGACGATGTCCACAGCGCCTCGATGACCCTGACCAGGATCAGCGACCTGGCCGGTGGATTAGCCGACGACGATGACGCCTTCGCCTTGACCTTCCGCGCAACGGCAGAAGGACCGCCCCAAGGCACGTACATCTTGAAGCGATCCGGATTCGCCAAGACACCCCTGTTTCTCGTCCCTGATGACGCCTCGCTGATGACGTACCAGGCCATCATCAACCGTTCCGTGAAGGGAGCCATCTGATGAAGGTGGCCCGGCCATTGTTGGCCTCAATCCTCATGCTGGGTCTGATGGGTAGCGGGGCTTCCTCGCTGCCTGCTGCGACTGTGACACCCGCGGCTCAGATCTCGATAGTGGACAAGCCGGAATGCACGATCATCGGCAGCCCGCGAGACGACGTGATGGTGGGTACGCCCGGTGCTGACGTGTTGTGTGGACGCGGCGGAAACGACGTGCTCTTGGGCGGTGCCGGCGACGACGTGCTGCGCGGAGGCCCCGGAGACGACCAACTGCGCGGGGAGGGGGGCGACGACTTCCTGCGCGGGGGAAGTGCCGGCCGTGATGATCTTGATGGCGGTGTAGGCGACGACGACCTCAATGGGCTCAAGGGCTCCGACCTTCTCAACGGAGGCAAGGGGCGCGACGTCGTCAACGGCGGCAAAGGCCCTGACGAAGCCGATGGTGGTGCCGGCCGCGACACCGTGCAAGGTGGCGCCGCTGCGGACGATCTCGACGGCGGGAAGGGCTCGGACCGTCTCGAGGGCGGCTCTGGCGCCGACCGGCTGGATGCTCGTGATGGCAGCGCGTTCGTGGACAAGCTCTACTGCGGCCCCGGCGTCTTCGATCGTGCCCGCGCCGACGTCAAGGACCGCGTGACGTTCTCCTGTGAGGAATACCCCGACAACGTCGGGCCCACCGATCTGACCCTGTCGAAGTCCACCCTGAGCGACGGAGAGCCTGCAGGCACCAAGGTGGGTGTCCTGGCCGCAGTCGACCCCAATCCTGGCGACGAGCTCACATTCCGGCTGGTCGAGGGTGCCGGCGCGCAGGACAATCAGGCGTTCGACATCGACGGCCGACGCCTTGTGACCCGCGAGCCAACTGACGCTGGCACCAAGAAGAGCTACTCAATCCGTGTTCGTGTCACCGACCACTGGGGAGCTCGGGAGACGAAGGTCTTCACCATCTCCGTCGATGGGGCTGGCCAGCTGCCCATCACCCCCGATGACCCGCCGACCGGTGTAGACGACTCGGCGACCGTGACTGAGGACGATGCGGCCACCGCGGTGGATGTGCTGGCCAACGACCTCAACGCCGACGGTGGGAAGCTCGCCGTCGAGTCAGTGACGCAGCCCGCCGACGGCACCGTGGTCATCACGGGCGATGGGAAGGGCCTGACGTACCAGCCGGACAAGAACTACTGCAACGACGGGTCGCCGAAAGACACGTTCAAGTACACCCTCAACGGTGGTTCAACCGCGACTGTGTCCATGACGGTTACCTGCGTGGACGATCCAGCCGAAGCTGTCGACGACTCTGCGACGGTGGATGAGGACGCTGCCGCTACCGCGGTGGATGTGCTGGCCAATGACGATGCTGGCGACAGCGGGCCCCTTTCGATCGATTCGGTGACGCAGCCAGGCGACGGCACCGTGGCCATCACGGGCGGTGGGACAGGGCTTACCTACCAGCCGGACGCCGACTACTGCAACGACGGATCGCCGAAGGACACGTTCGACTACACCCTCAAGGGTGGTTCCAAAGCAACCGTGTCCGTGACCGTCACTTGCGACGACGACCCTCCGACGGCCGTGGCTGACTCAGCGACTGTGACTGAGGATGCTGCGGCAACTGCCGTGGATGTGCTTGCCAACGACACCGACCCGGACGGCGGGCCCCTCTCCATCGAGTCAGTGACGAAGCCAGCCAACGGCACCGTAGCCATCACGGGCGGTGGCACGGGTCTGACGTACCGCCCGGATGCCGACTACTGCAACGACGGATCGCCTGAGGACACGTTCGACTACACCCTCAACGGAGGTTCGACCGCGACCGTGTCTATGACGGTTACCTGCGTCGACGATCCGCCGACGGCAGTGGACGACTCAGCGACTGTTACCGAGGACGCTGCGGCCACAGCGGTGGATGTGCTGGCCAACGACACAGACCCGGACGGCGGGGAGCTCACAGTCAAGTCGGTGACGCAGCCTGGCGACGGCACCGTGGTCATCACTGGCGGTGGGACGGGTCTCACGTACCAGCCGAAGGCCGACTACTGCAACGGCGCCTTGACCAAAGACACGTTCAAGTACACGCTGAACGGCGGTTCTGAAGCGACCGTGTCCGTGCGTGTCGTCTGTGCTGATGACCCGCCCACAGCCGTGGATGATTCGGCGACTGTGGCTGAGGACGCTGCGGCCGCCGAAGTGGATGTGTTGGCCAACGACCTCAACGCTGACGGCGGGGAGTTTGCCATTGAGTCGGTGACGCAGCCTGCCGACGGCACCGTGGCCATCACGGGTGGTGGGACGGGCCTGACGTACGAGCCGAAGGCCGACTACTGCAATGGCGGATCTCCTAAGGACACCTTCACCTACACCCTCAAGGGTGGTTCGACTGCGACTGTGTCCATGACGGTTACCTGCGTCGACGACCCGCCGACGGCTGTCAACGACGCTGCGACCGTGGCTGAGGATGCTGCGGCCACTGCGGTGGATGTGCTGGCCAACGACAACAATGCCGACGGCGGGCCCCTTTCCATTGACGCGGTGACCCAGCCCGGCGACGGCAGTGTGGCCGTCACGGGTGGCGGGACTGGTTTGACGTACCGGCCCGATGCCGACTACTGCAACGGCGGATCGCCTGCGGACACGTTCACCTACAAGATCAACGGTGGTTCTGAGGCGACCGTCTCCATGACCGTCACCTGCGTTAACGACGCGCCGACCGCCGTCAACGACTCCGGCACCACGGACGAGGACACAACCCTCACCGTCCCGGCAGCGGGCGTGCTGACCAATGACACCGACAAGGACCCAGGCGACACGAAGACCGTGACCAAGTTGAACGGTTCAACGACATTGACGGGAACCAGCGCCAAGGGGGCGTCCGTCACGATCACCGCCAATGGTGGCTATACCTACAATCCGGGCAACGTCTTCCAGAGTTTGTCGGCCGGGCAGTTGGACACCGACTCGTTCACCTACACCATGGCCGACGGCGCAGGCGCTGACTCCACCGCGACAGTGACGCTGACCATCACGGGGGTCTCGGACGCGCCGACCGCGAACACCGACAGGTTTGATGCGGTGGGCAACACCGCACTCTTCGTGAGTGTGACTCGCCCGCCCGGAAAAGCGGGCCGCGTGGCCACTGGCTCGGTCCTAACCAACGACACGGACCCCGACACGCCCGCCGTCGAACTGTTGGTGCAGGCGGTCAGCGATGCCGCCACCGAGAAGGGTGGCCGCATCACGATCAAGGCTGATGGCACATTTGCCTATGAGCCCCCCGCTGGCGTCACGGGAGAGACAGACAGTTTCACCTACCGGGTCTGCGATGCGTCCCCGTGCACCGCGAGCACAGTCGCGAACAGCACGGGCACGCTGAACCTGCCCCTCGCCGGTCAGGTCTGGTACGTCGACAACACCGCTGGTGCGGCTGGCGACGGCACATCCGCGAAACCCTTCGACACCCTCGCCAAGGCAGAAACCGCCTCCGGAACTGGGGACACCACGTTCGTCTTCGACGGCAACGACACCAGCACCGGCCTCGGTAGCGGCTACATCATGAACAACTCCGAGCGTCTCATCGGGGAGGTCTCGGGGCTCACTCTGGACCCGGATGGCGCTGGCAGCCTCGCAACGTTCGACCTTTACCCCGCCACGCCAGGCAAGCGGCCGACACTGACCGCCAGCAACAAGGACGTCGTCACCCTGGCCTCGAAGGCCACCGTGACCGGTCTCGCGCTCGACCCCTCCGGTACCGGCGGTGGGCTCAGCGGCGATACCGGGGTCGACGCCCCCACCATCAGCGACGTAGTCGTTAACGACACGGGGACTGCCGGCACGCAGCCGGGTCTCGAGCTGAGTGGCACCACGGGTACTACGAGCATCTCCAATCTGAGCGTCTCCACTTCACAGGGCAAAGGTGTGCAACTCACCAATGCCGGGAAGGTCGTCTTCGCGAGCTCGGGCACGGTGTCCATCGTCAGTAATGGGGCTCCGGGGCTCGACGTCAGCGGCACCACTCTGACCGACAGTGAGTTCGACTCGATCACGGTGACCGGGTCAAGCAACGGCGGTGTGAGCCTAACCAACGTCACGGGTCCCACGCAGTTCCGTGATCTGGCGCTGACCACCAATGGTGCTGCGCCCGCATTCAAGTTGTCCAACTCGGGCTCGGTCACTGTGCCTGCGGCGGGTTCTGCGACACTGAATGCCACCGGGGGACCGGCCGTCGATGTCACGGGCAGCTCAGGAGCATCGCTGGCGTTCGACAACGTGAGTTCGACGAACAGCTCTGATGACGGCATCAACCTCGCCGCAATGGGGAGTGGCACGTTCAGTGCCACGGGCGGCACCATCGCCGGCGCCAATGGGATCGCCTTCGATCTCGACAGCGGTAGCGGGACGGTCGACTACGCGGGAGACATCGCGAATGGCGGCGGGGCCTCGGTTGAAATCACCAACCGCTCCGGTGGGGTCGTCACCCTTTCCGGGCAGATCACCGATGGTAATGACGCCGGTGGCGGCATCACCCTGACTGGGAACACCGGCGGCACGATCAACCTCAGCGGCGCGTTAGATCTCAACACGGGTACCTCCACGGCGTTCGCTGCCACTGGCGGCGGCACTGTGAATGTGACAAACAGCGCCAACACGCTGACCACGACGACCGGTACGGCCCTACAGGTGGTCAACACGACCATCGGCGCCAACGGGATCAAGTTCCGCAGTATCTCCACGAACGGCGCCACCAAGGGCATCGTTCTGGACAACACCGGCTCAACAGCTGGCTTGACTGTGACCGGTGCTGGTGGAACCTGCACCTCGGGTGATACCAGTGGCTGCTCAGGCGGGTCCATCCTGAACTCCACGGGTGCCGATGACTCGTCCAGTTCACCTGTTGGCACCGGGATCGTGCTCAAGAACACAAAGGCGCCGTCGCTGACCCGGATGCTCATTCAGGACAACTCCAACTACGCCATTCGCGGCACCGATGTCTCAGGCTTCACTCTGGCCAACAGCGTCATCAAGGGCACGAACGGGACCAACGGCGCAACGCCGTTCGACGACTCGTCGATCAGGTTCGTCAACCTAACTGGTTCGGCGGACATCACCGACACCCATGTCAGCGGCGGACGCGAGGACAACCTCTCGGTGACGAACTCCGCCGGATCGCTTGATCGGATAACCCTGACCCGGGTGAATATCGGTCTGAACAATGGCACCGAGGGTAATGACGCGATTCACCTCGAGTCCGAGTCCACTGCGGGCGCGCTGAAGGCGACGATCCAGGACAGTGCATTCACCGGGGCTCGCGGCGACCTGGTCGACTACAGCCACAACGGCTCGGGATCCGGTGACCTGGTCATCTCTGGAAGCACCTTCCAGAACAACAACCCAGGAATCGTCACGGGCGGCGGTGGGCTGACTCTGTCGAGTGGCGCAGGTGGCAACACCACGATGGACATCCAGAGCAACACGTTCCGAGACGCCGTTGGCATCGGCGTCCTTGTCGTCAAGACCGCAGGTTCCTCGACTCAGACGGGTACCTTCTCGAACAACAGGATCGGAGTCGCGGGCGTTCAGAACTCTGGATCTGCGGAGGGATCGGGGCTCAAGTTGCAGAACCTGGGCCAAGGGACGATGACCTGGGGCGTGACGGACAATCAGATCCGTGGCTACAACGAGCACGGCATCAACGTGGTGGCCGGCGGTGGCGCCACCTCCACGTCGGGCAACATCAACACCACGATCACGGGGAACGTAATCGAGCAGCCAGGCAACACCGGCAGTACGGCGGTGCTGCCAAAGAACGGTATCCACTTCAACGTCGGGACCTCGGTCGGCGACAGTTTCACCGCATGCGCCGTGATCGGTGGTACAGGCAGCCTTGCCAACACCATCTCTGCCAGCGGGAACGGCACGGACTACGACTTCCGGCTCCGGCAGCGCCAAGCGACCACGATTCGCCTGCCCGGCTACGCGGGGGCGAACAACGATAACGCCGCGGTCGTGGCATTCATTACTGGCCGCAACAGTGCAGGTGGTACGCCGTCTGGTGAGGCGCTGAACACCGTGCCCACCGGCGGTGGCTTCACCAGCTCCGGGGCAACGTGCCCGTGATGAGGGGTTGAAGCGACCGCGGCCGGAAGGTGGGCGGAGGTCACGGTGCGGTCATTGTCGAGGCCGACAGGAAATGTTGCCGCGCCTGACGAGAGGTTGATCATCCGACCGGTCGGTGCCCAAGAGCGGATCCGGCCAAAACGGGCCACCGTCACCAGCGTGTAGCAGGCTGCTACAGTGGAGGTCTGATCCAGGAGGAGTCATGGCCACCAGTGCACCGACCCGCATCGACGAGGATCTGTTCGCCGCGGCGAAGTCTGCGGGGGAGGCCCTCAGCCGCAGCGCCGCCCAGCAGATAAACCATTGGGCGCGGATCGGCCGTGAGCTCGAGGCCTCCCGGGCCGTCAGCGTTCGCGATATCGCCGGGGTTCTGGCCGGTCGCGCGTCCTATGACGAGCTCAGTGCCCGGGAGCAGGCCGTCGTGCGTGCCGAGTGGGGCGAGCGGATGGCCGAACTGCGCATGGGCCTCAACCTTGAGGACGAGTTAATCGCCGCTGGCGACACCTGGGTGGAGGCCGACCGCCAGGGTCGCACCGTCGAGCGCGGCGGCCCGGGAGCTACGGCTTCGTCGCGCCATCGCCGCGGCAGGCGCTGACCCGATACTGCCGTGGCGTCCCCCGACCCGGTCCTGCACCTGATTGCAGGACCGAACGGTGCCGGCAAGACCACGCTGGCCACCCGCGTTATCGCCCCCGTCACCCGCCTGCCATTCGTGAATGCAGATGTCATCGCGGCTCTGCGGTGGCCGTTGGCCCAGGCTGAGCACGCCTACGAGGCGTCCCAGGTCGCTGCCCAGCAACGCCAGGAGCTGATAGCGGCTCGCACCTCGTTTATCACCGAAACCGTATTCAGCCACCCGAGCAAGCTCGCCCTCATCCACGACGCCCAGGCCGCGGGGTACCACGTGAACCTGCACGTCGTCCTCGTCCCGGAAGGCCTCACGGTGGCAAGGGTGCGCGACCGCGTTCGCCGTGGGGGGCATAGCGTGCCCGAGGAGAAGATCCGCGAGCGATATCACCGGCTGTGGACCCTCGTGGCCCAGGCACGTGTTCTGGCCGAGCGCACCTACGTCTACGACAACACCCTCGCAGCGACGCCGCTTCAGCTGATCGCCAGTTACGAGTACGGCCTGCTCGTCGGCTCCCCGGACTGGCCGGTCTGGACCCCCGTCGAACTAGGGTCGTGACCCGGGCCGTGCCCAAATGTCGGGCTTGCGCACACCAGCGCGCCCGAAGGGTTCGAACCCCCAACCAGCCGGTTGGCGTCAGGGGATCCAACCCTTCAGGGATGTCGAAGAACCGGGTCATCGTTGAAGCGGTACTGGCCGGACAATCCCACGGATCGGTGGCCCGGCAGTACGGGATCTCTAGGGTGTGGGTCGGGAAACTCGTGGCCCGGTGGCGTGCCGGGGGTTGGCCGGCGATCGAGAAACAGTCCACCCGCCCGAAGACCAACCCGAACGCGACCAGCGAGCAGATCGTGGCCCGGACCATCGCCCTACGCAAGGAACTCACCGGTCACGGGTTGGACGCCGGGCCGGTGACCATCGCCGCGTATCTGCGCGTAGAAGGGTTGCAGGCCCCGTCACCGGCGACGATCTGGCGGATCCTGACCAGAGCCGGGCTGGTCACCGCCCAGCCACGCAAGCGACCCCGGTCCAGCCACCTGCGGTTCGAGGCCGATCTACCCAACGAGTGCTGGCAGGCCGACTTCACGCACTGGGCGCTGGCCGACGGCACCGGCGTGGAGATCCTGTCCTGGCTCGACGACCACTCCCGCTTCGCCCTGAACCTCACCGCCCACTATGTACTCGACCCGGGACAGACCTAAACGCGCCGCATGCGCGTCCACTGCAACCAGCACCGCGTCAGGCACATCGGGGATCAGAACGTCAGCCATGACTGATCACCTCCTGGTATCAGGTGATATCACGGATGGTGGAAACCACGGGCGGCCGCGGTCAGGCTGGTGCGCCCCTTCAACGGCGAGCGAGTCGAGGGCTGCCGCGATAGTCAGGCCGGACGAAGACGGACTCTGAAGAAGGCAAACGCAATCATCGAGCCTGGCGGGCTCAACGTCCCCCGCCGCGTCAGTAGGGTGCGGCCGTGGCCAGCCGATGCGACGACCAGCAGGGTTCGCCTGCCGCGGCTGTGGGGTCATCTGCGGACCCGGGCAGCCCAGGCACGCGGGTCCACGGGTCCTCGGTGGTTGTGGACTACGACCAAGAGTGGCCTTCCGCTTTCGAGGCCCTGCGCAGGCACTTGTGGCCGTCCGTGGCCTCCCTCGCCGTGTGCATCGAGCACGTGGGCAGCACAGCTATCCCGGGCTTGGCTGCGAAGCCCATCATCGACGTCGACGTAGTGGTGAGGGACGAAGCGGCGGTTACGCGCGCGGTGGCCGCCCTGGGGGCGCTCGGTCACCGGCATCTCGGGGACCTGGGCATCCGGGGCCGTGAAGCGTTCTGCCCGGTGCCGGGACTGCCCGAGCACCACCTATACCTCGTCGTGCTCGACTCGCCACCCCACCGCGACCATGTCGACCTTCGAGACTACCTACGCTCGCACCCAGATCAGGCGCAGCGCTACGCGGCGGAGAAGCGGCGCCTGGCTCCGCTGCTGGCCGCCGACAGGGAGGCCTACACCAACGGCAAGGCGTGGCTGGTGCGCGAACTGCTAGCGCAGGCGCGCACGGCGCCGGACTGACCCGAACGCGACCACCGCGCGGCTCAAGACTCTGTTCGCCCAGTCGATCAACTACGTGCGCACGGAGGCCGCGCTGGCTGGATCTTCAGAGACAGGCTGCCAGCGGGAGAGGATGATCGACGTGATGGCGGCCCACTGGACGAAACCGAAAATGGGGATCCGCTCGAGCAGGCCCATCGTCGGCCACAGGCCTGCCGTGGCAACGGCGGCGACCGGACCTGACACCACGATCACGACCAGTGTCACGACGGAGTACCAGCCGAATCCCCGCAGTTCTGATCGGGCGAGGGCCCAACTGGCGACGAGCGCGATGGCCAGGATCGTGAGCAGCGAGGCGAGGCCTGCGAAGGCAATGTGCAGCTTGCCGGCTGTCGTGGCCGGCGAGCCGATCGGGTCCTGCCGGAACACGACGTCCATGACGCCTGCGATCGCGGTGAGCGCAAGAGCGACGCCGCCCACTTGACCAATCCTCCGGCGCACGCCGCCGCGATTGGAGACCAAGCGAAAGACCCCGACCCCGAACGCCAGGATGAGGAGGTTGTAGACGGCGAACAGTGCGGCGATCCACGCCCCGTTGGGCGCACCCGACTGGTACAACGTGCTCACGTGCTCGCCAATGTGGCTGTAGCCGGGGGTCGCCAGTGCCCCGATCAGCACTACGGCGGTGTACCAGACGGCAGCGGCTACTCCGGCCCAAAGTAGGCGCGTCGTTGCCTTGTCCACTTGTCCTCCTACGGCTCGCAAAGCTCTTAGTCAGAGCACTCTTGCGAGCCTGTCGTCAGGACCTTTTCGCTGTCAATGAGCGCAGACCGAATGATGGTGCAGCTCCTGAAGACATCTGGCGGCCTCAGGACTGGGCGGTGCCGCCATTCTCGAGTTGCAGTGACCGGGTTCGCGCGGTCCAGGTCAGCTGGCCGCACGGACTTCCCCCCACGAAAGCGCGCCCGGAGGGATTCGAACCCCCAACCAACCGCTTCGCTCGATGGACCTGCTGCTGCACCGACTGTTTCGACGGCTTCTGCCTGGTCCCGTTTAGACCGATGAGCGCGGTGAGCGAAGCCGCCAGCAGCATGGTGAGCACCGGGAACTTGCGCATGCCGGACCCCCTTCGGTTGACCAGTTCCTGCTCCACCCGGGTGGTCACCCCGGTCGCGGACAGGGCCAACGCGGCGCCGATGGCCACCACCTCGTCGGGGAACCTGTTTCACACGAACAGCACAACCACGGCAGCGAGTGTGAGCAGGATGATGGACCCACGCAGTGACCCTAGGCCCGCGGGTACTTGCTCACCACCCAGGCACTGCATGGGAGCTGCCCGGCGGGTCGAGCAGGAGATCCACCACCACAGCCGTCCACCCCGTCTGGTGCGAGGCACCGAGCCCGGCACCGTTGTCACCGTGGAAGTACTCGTAGAACAACAGGTTGTCCTTCCACGCAGGGTCCTCCTGGAACCGCGAGATGTCGCCGTACACCGGCCGGCGTCCATCCGGTCCAGGCAGCCAGATCGCGACGAAGCGGTCTGCGAGATCCTGGGCGATCTGTGCGTAGTTGCGCTGCTCACCGGACCCCGTCGGATACTCCACGGTGACATCGTCACCGAAGAACCTGTGGAGCAGCGTGAACTGGCGCATGGCCAAGTAGTTGACGGGGGCCCAGATCGGTCCACGCCAGTTGGAGTTGCCGCCGAACATTCCGGTGGGGGACTCCGCCGGTTGGTAGTCGATGGTCGCACCGGGGATCCCCGGCATGGTGAACGGGTTGCCGTCGTATTCCTTCGAGACCGACCGAAGCCCGTACGGCGACAAGAAAGCGTCCTCGTCGAAGAAGCTGCGCAGGGCCGCAGACAGCGAATCGGGACCCACCACCGAAACCAGGATCCGGCTGCGATCGCCTTCGTGGCGCACCCGGCCGATCAGGTCACCACCTCGCTCGACCCACTTCTGCCGGATCCTGCTGACTCGATGACGCAAGCCTGGGGTAACACGTGGGTCGCCGATCGGCAATCCGACCGCCGGCAGCATCGGGATCAGCCCCGCGATACTGCGGACCTTGACGGGCTCGACCTGACCGGAAGCGAACTGCAGTCGGTCGTAGAAGAAGAAGTCCTCGGGGTCGTACAGCCCTTGGTCCGACAACGCCTGCGAGATCTGCAGGAAATGCTCGAGGAACTTGATGACCATGTCCTCGTAGACCGGGTTCTGCTGGTACAGGACCACGGCGATGATGAGCATGGACATGGCGTAGTACGCCATCCACGCCGTGCCATCGGCCTGCTCAAGGGTGACCCCCTCGGGCAGGTGGGAGCGGTCGATGGGACTGATGTTGTCCAGGCCGAGGAAGCCGCCGCTGAACACATTGTTGCCGTCGGGATCCTCCCGATTCACCCACCACGTGAAATTGACGACCAACTTCTGGAAGACACGTTCAAGGAACTCCACGTCCTGCCCGCCGTCGATGTTGAACACGCGCAGCGCCGCCATCACGTGTACCGGTGGGTTGACGTCGTCGAAGTTCCACTCGTACGCAGGCATCGCCCCGTTCGGGTGCTGGAACCATTCGCGCAGGAGCACCAATAACTGGTACTTCGCGAAGGCCGGATCGAGGTGTGCCCACGCGATCGCGTGGAAGCCGAGATCCCACGCGGCGAACCACGGGTACTCCCACGGGTCCGGCATGGCAAGCACATCGAAAGCGTCCATATGTCGCCAGCCGCAGTTGCGTGCGTACAGTCGTTCCGGCGGTGGTGCCGGCATCCCCGGATCGCCGTCCAGCCAGCGGCTGACGTTGTACGGATACATCTGCTTGCTCCACACCAGTCCAGCGCTGGCCTGTCTGAGGATCCGCATCTTCTCGGGTGGGGTACCAGTTGGCGCGAGTGCGTCGTAGAACTCGGTGGCGTCGCGCTCTCGCGCTGCCACCGTGCGTCGCATGGCCGTGCCGTCCGTAGGCCCCTGGTCTGGTCCGTGCAGCCGCAACCAGACTTCGGCGGTCTCCCCCGGCGGCACCGTCACCCGGTATCGCAGAGCCGCCTTGCTCCCGACCTGCTCGGGATTGACTGTGGCCGCACCCGAGACCACGTGGTCGTTGATCCCGTCCTTGGGAAACTGCGTCGTCGCGTCGCCACCGAAGACTCGCGCGACGTTGGTCTCGTTCTCGCAGAACAGCGCCTCGGGCGGGCTCCCGTCGGGGCCCGGCAACGGGTCCAGCCGGTATCCCGCCAGCGGGTGGTCAGCAACCAGCAGCCCATCGCCGGACCAACTCAGCCGCGGACGCTGCCGGCCCGGCTCCCATGACCATGTGTTCCGGAACCACAGCGTCGGCAGGAGGTCCAGCGTCTCGGTGTCCGGGCCGTGGTTCGTCACCTCGATGCGCATGGTGACATCAGTCGGCGACGCCTTGGCGTAGGTCACATCCACCGCCCAATAGCGGTCATCGTCGAATACGCCGGTGTCAAGAAGTTCCAACTCGGGGTCGGCCAGACCGCGGCCGTGGTTGACCAGGGCGGAGTAGGGGAACTCCTGCTGGGGGTAGTGGTACCGCCATTTCAGCAGCGCATGACTGGGTAGCCCGTCGAGGTACCACCAGTACTCCTTGACATCCTCGCCGTGGTTACCTTGCGGACCGGCAAGACCGAACATCCGCTCCTTGAGGATGGGATCGCGGCCGTTCCACAGCGCGAGCGACAGGCACAACTCATGGTGGACGTCGCTGATACCGGCCATCCCGTCTTCGTTCCACCGGTAAGCCCGCGAGCGGGCATGGTCGTGCGGGAAGTACGTCCACGCATCGCCGCCACGCGAGTAGTCCTCTCGAACTGTGCCCCAGGCCCGCTCACTGAGGTACGGGCCCCACTCATACCACGGGTTGGCGGTGAACAGGTCCGCCTCGGCCTTGCCGGTGGCCTGGGCGAGCCTCTCGTGTTCTGCGGTGGGCTTACGGCTCATCACTTCCCCTCTCCGACGTCAATCGTGTCACCCTGGCACAACAGGGTGAATGTCGTGTGTCCGGACGCGGAACGCGACACAACGCCTATCGAGCGCCGGAAATGGCCGTGGATCGCCTTTGCACTGAGCCTGCTACTCGTCGCAGTCGCCGGATACGTCGTTCTGCGCGACCGGGACTCGGCAGCGATCCCGGATGAGGTCGTGCAGGATCCCCGTGGCGTCGTGGCCGATCTGCACAACAACCGCTACTGTGAGGTGCTGCTGGCGAAGGGGCCGCTGATCTCGCTGCATGCTGCCGTCTACAACACGATCGATCTCAACGACTGCCCGGCCGGGCAGTGAAAGCCCTGGATGCCGATGCGATCAAGGCGCGTTGGGGCGCCATTGCCGTCGACATGAACGGGCCGCGCTACTGGACCTCAACTATGTCGAGGGAGGGTCAGCGCCCCAGCAAGCCAGATTCGGCGGACTGGACATGACCCTGTTGGCCATTGCCAACGTGCTGGCCAAGTGAGTGATCCGTCGCGGGCAAGCCCCCTGCGGATCTCTCACCGTCGACCGCACCAGGTGCGGCACCACGTCGAACCCGGTCATCCATACACCACAACCGTGGACTCAACCTCAGCCGTAGCGACGGAAGGGCGTATTCGAGGAGGCCTCTCAGCGGGGGTGGCAGCGTAACCATTCGCGCTGTGGTCGCACTGCCGTAACGCACTCCTTGCGTCCCGGAGTAGCTCGAGCACTGCCTGGGCGCTGTGACCCGGGACGATCGACGCGGTCAGGTCCGCCGAGACCGGGTCGCAGGGACTTCTGTGCACCACCAAGAAGTGCTGGGTCGTCGGGGTCGATGTCAGCGCCCGAGGTCCCGTCATGCGCAGCCGGTGCAGGGGAAGAACGGCTGTGTCCGCATCAGTAGGATCACCGACAGTCCGCCCGATCCTCTGCCGCATGGTGTGCGGAGGGAGTCATCCACATCGGGTGAGGCGGCCCCCCGCGCGGTGCCCGTAGCGTTCAGGCGGTGACCGCCGGCCCCGACCTGCCTGGACTCAGGCATGTGTGCCGCGGGTGTCGCTGATGACGTGATTCGGCCGATCCTCGGCCGGGCCAGACGACGGAGGTTGGAAATGGCAGAACGGAACTACATCTTGTACGTGGCCTCCTACGGCGACGACGCTTCAGCAAGCGAGGACTACGAAGCCATCAGGAACCTGGGTGACACCGCCGTCGTGGCGGCACAGGTGCTCGACCGGGACTCGGCCGGGAAGGTCACGGCCAAGGAGCACGGTGCCGGTCCGGTGGGCGGCGGCGCCATCCTGGGTGGTGGGCTCGGACTGGTCGTCGGGCTGTTCGCCCCGCCGCTTCTGGCGGCCACCGCGGTTGGCGCAGGTATCGGTGCAGGCGTCGGCAAGATCATGAAGCGTCACGATGAGAAGACGATCGGCCTCGACGCTGAGGAGTGGCTGCCCGTGAACTCGTCGGCGATCGTGGCCGTCATCGACGACCTGTACCTGGACCGGATCGATGCCGCGGTCACCAAGGCCGTGAAGAAGACCAATAGGGCCATCGACAAGGGCGACTACGACGCGGTCGTCAAGGCCCTGGAAGAGGGCACCGGCGACATCACCAAGGCGGTCGACTCCTGAATGGCGGCACCCTAACCGGATCGGCCCGAGCCTGCGGCTGTCGATCCCCGGCGACGTCGGTATGGAGTCGGCGTCACGGATCGGCGTGTCCCGGTGGTGCTGCCAGGAGACGAACCCCAGAGCAGCATCGCGCCGCCCAGTACCACAAACGGGGTCAGTGAGAAACCGAACGGTGTCACCGGGGAGTCCTTGGGTGCCAACCATCCCCAAGTGCCTTCGCTTGGTCAATGGCCGTTCTCGGCGTCGGAATGGGCTTGATCGTCTCCCAGTTGGGAAACGTGGTGCAGTCGTCGGTCGATGCATCCGGCCGGGGGGAGGCTGGTGGGCTGCAGCACACCGGTCAGCAACTGGGTTCGTCGCTGGGCGTCGCGTTGATCGGCGCCGTCGTCCCGTCGGGGCTGACCGCCGGGTTCGTCAAGAACGTCCAGGAGGACGACCGGATCACCGCGGCGGTCGCCGAGCAGGTGGGAGTTGCTGCGGGCACCGGACTGGACTTCGTCTCCTCCGATCAGATCGCAGAGGCTGCCGCGAGTGCCGGCATCGACCAACAGGAGACCGATGCGATCGTGGCGGGGTACGAGGACGCACAGTTGCAGTCGTTGAAGCTGGGTCTGTTGGCCACCGGGGTCCTCGCGCTGCTCTCGCTCACCTCGACCCGGCAGTTGCCGAGCACCGTTGCCTCGCCGACGTCGGAATTCGTGGCTGCGTGATGTCGCCCTGGATGAGTCCCTTGGGTGAGCCGGGGCGCACTACTCATCCCACGCCTTGAGAGCTCCGGCGCCGGAGGTCGTGGCGATGCTGAGGCGTCAGAAGGCACTCGTGGCAAGGCTACAGATTGCCTCAGTACCACGTGGGCATCAATGGTGCGTTCCATGTCTTGCGGCACTGGTTCGCCTCGCTGGCGGTGACCGTGGTGCCG
>CAVSZD010000014.1:0-22606 GCA_963732355.1 uncultured Actinomycetota bacterium
CGGGGAGGTTGGACTGGACGGCCCGAGCCACCACCGGTCGACGGTCAAGCAGGGGGTGCTGCGGGTGGGTAAGGCGGCCTTGGGGCGTTTACCTGGGTGATCGTCACTTCGCCGCACCGGGCCTAGAAGAAGACCCACTTCTTGTAGGCGAAGAAGCGCCCGATCGTCGCGATCGCGGTGGCCGCGGCCTTGACGACGTTGAGCCACAGCGTGCTGGGTTCCCAGGCGACCTCGACGGCCACCACGACGGCCTCGATGAAGGCGACGGCGAGCAGGTTGATCCCCGCGAAGGCCGAGTAGGCGTGGGCCAGCGACTTGATCTGGCGGTGGGCGAAGGTCCACTTGTAGTTGCCGACGAAGGCGAATGTCATTGACACGAACAGCGCCACCGCATTGGCCGCCCAGACGGGCCAGTTGATCAGCAGGAGGGCGTTGAAGAGGGCGAAGTCGAGCAGCACGGCGAGGATGCCGACGACGAGGAAGCCGCCGACCTCCTTGCGGGCGGTTGTGGTCGGGGTGGGCTGGACATCGACCATCAGCGTCGCGGCGGGTCGGCTGGAAGAACGGGTGGCCGGTAGAGGTAGCCGGAAACGTAACCCGCCAGCAGGCGCAGGCGCAGGCGGGCGGGCTGGGCGCTGGTAGCGGCCATGGCGGCGTCGCGGGTCACCGATAGGATTCCGCGGACATCACGCACGGACATCGAGGCGCTCACACGGTTACGCAGCGCGCGCGCGTGATCGACGGCGTCTGTCTCTGTGGCCTGCCAAGGCAGAGCACCATCGTTGTGCTTGGAAAGGTGCTTGACCACGCTGTTCATGCTGCAGATGCCGGGGCCGTAGATGCCTCGCAATCGAAGTGTGTATTCGGTGTCGTCGTACCACTTGAAGTAGCCGATGTGAGGCAGCCCGACGGCCCGGATGTGCTCGGAGGGAATCAAGACGGACACGAATGAAGTGCTGTCGACGTCGACGACGGCTCGGCCGATACCGGCAGCCGTTTCGTTCCAGATGGCGTTTGCCCGCGGAATGTTCATGCGGGCGACACTCCCGTCACTCCACACAACCATCGAGCACGCGAAGCTGGGCTGACGACCACCGCGCGAGGCCACTTTGGTGTCCTCGATGAGGTACTCCAGGGCGCTCGGTGTGGCGATGGCGTCGTCGTCCATGAGCCACACGGAATCTGCGCCTGCGGCCAGCGCGGCCTCGATACCTACAGCGAAGCCCATCGCCCCGCCGAAATTGCGGGGCAAGGTGTGCACACGGTGCGGGATCAGCCAACTGCGCTGCTGCAGGTGCTCGGCGGTGTCATCGGTTGAGGCATTGTCAATGACCAGGATCAGGTCCGGCCTGTGTGTCTGGGCCTCGATCGCGGCCAGGCATTCCTCAAGGAGAGCTCGGCGGTTGTAGGTGACAACCACTGCAGCGACGGCGTTGGCTTGCGCTGCGAGTCCGGGCACCCGGTCATTGTTGCAGATCAGGCACTTCCTCCAAGGCCTTGAGGTGCTCGGCCCATGCCGGAATGTCGCCAGGCGGCAACAACCATCCCCGGCCCGGGGTCACGATCTCGGGCAGGCCACCTATCCGGCTGGCCAGCACCGGGCGTCCGGCAGCTATTGCCTCCAATGCGATGGTCGGGTAGCTCTCGGGGTGAATACTCGGAACGGCCACCGCATCACTGGCGTAGATGTAGGGCCACACATCCTCGACCTCCCCGATGGTGTGAACCTGCGAGGCGACCCCCGCGGCTTCGATGGCCGCGCGCACGTCGACACTGCGTCCAGACGGTGGCGGCCCACCCAGCAGCAGGAGATGGGTTTCCGAGCCGCGCAGGGCCATGAGCAACTCGGCAATGCCTTTGCCCGGGGTCCACCGGCCGGCGTAGAGGATCAGGGGTGCGCCACCTGCGACGGCACGCAGCGTCCGGGATCTGTCGGGATCCTCGGGCTGGGCCTGCACTGTGTGCCGCCGGATCACAGCTCGTCGGCGAAGGACCTCCGGAAGGGCCGCCCGAGTGGCCGCTCCTACCGTCACGATGGTGTCGGCGGGCGTGCACAAGTGAGTCAGCACCCGCCGCTCGAATGCACCCCAGGTCTCGTGGACGTGCAGTGTTGCCGGGATCCCGAGGGCGGCCGCGATCGGGACGGCCGGAGCCAACGCGGAGGTGTTGACGTAAAGAGCCTTGGGCCGGGTGTGGGTCAGCGAGGAGGCGAGGTGCGCGCCCCGACGCCCGACGGCCGGCAAATCGCGGAGGTTGGCGTAAGCCCTTCGCAGGACGGGCAGGGACTTGAAGGCGACCGTAACTCCCCGCGTGGCGAACAAGTGACTGAGGCTGCGGGCTGGGTAATCGACGTCCGTTGGCAGCCAGACTTCGACCTGGTGGTTAACGCGGATCTGTTCGACCACGGACAGCAGGACACGGTCGGCGCCGTACAACTCGTCGGAGGGGTGCAGCACCACGATCACGAGGGCTATTGTGTCCTGCACCTGCCGGGGACTGGGTCACCGGACGCATATGGTGACAGATGTGAGCACGGTGGAGGTCGTCAATCGGCGGGAGCCGTTCTGGCGCGGGTTCTGGTCTGCTGTGGCCGATGTGTGGAAGTCGCGATTGTTGCTCGGCAGTTTGGTGCGCAAGGAACTGAGCATTCGCTACCGAGGATCGGTACTGGGAATCCTCTGGACGATGATCAAACCGCTGGTGCAGCTCGGGGTGTACGGGCTGGTCCTGGGGGTCTTCTTGGGCTTCGGAGACGCGATTCCCGACTTCGGCTTCTTTGTATTCTGTGGCCTGATGATCTTCGGGCTCTTCAGTGAGGCCGTGACCATGGGAACCACTTCGATTCTGTGGAATGCACCTTTGGTCAAGAAGGTGGCCTTACGACGCGAATTGTTGCCGCTTTCGACCACCGGCGTCGCGCTTGTCAACTTCTTCTTCCAGGCAGTGGTTCTGGTTCTGGCACTGGCCGTGGCCCGGGAGTGGCCCAGCCCGGGCGACGTGGCCTTCGTGATCCCGGCGATGCTTATCGTGGTGCTTTTGGGCCTAGCTGCCGGCATGCTGCTCGGGGCCTTGAACGTGTACGTGCGCGACGTTCAGTTCATCGTCGACGTGGGCTTGCTGCTGCTCTTCTGGCTGACGCCGATCCTTTACGGATGGTGGACCGTCCAACAGACCTTCGCGGACCGCGGCATGCCGGACTGGGTCTTCGACATTTATATGGCCAATCCATTGGCGGCCGCCGCCGTGGCCTTCCAGCAGGGGGCGTGGCCAGGTCAGCCACCGACGGAGTATTTCGACTCCGTATTCGCGGTGCGTCTGTGGGGGACCGTGGCCGTGTGCGCGCTGCTGGTGTGGCTTGCACAGAGGGTGTTCAACCGCCTTCAAGAGAACTTTGCGGCGGAGTTGTGAGCCGACCGGCTGCCCTCGAGGTCGACCACGTGACGCAGAAGTTCTCGCTGCGCCACGAGAAGACCCTGCGCGGTCTGTTCGTGACCAAAGTGCTGCGCCGGCACGCCACGAAGGAAGACTTCCTCGCTCTCGATGACGTCAATTTCGAGATCGCCTCCGGCTCGACGGTGGGCCTGATCGGGCACAACGGTTCAGGCAAGAGCACACTTCTCGAAGATTGTCGGGGGGGTCTTGACCCCCACCCGCGGGGAAGTGCGCCGCCGTGGCAGCCTCGCCGCCCTTCTCGAACTCGGCGCGGGCTTCCACCACGACCTGACCGGTCGGGAGAACGTCTTTCTCAACGCCGATGTGCTGGGTATCCCTCGCGATGTGGCACGCGAACGGTTCGATGAGATCGTCGATTTCAGCGGGGTCGAGCAGTTCATCGACACGCCGATGAAGTTCTACTCCAGTGGCATGTTCGTGCGGCTCGGATTCGCGGTGGCGATCTACGCAGAACCCGATATCCTGCTGGTCGACGAAGTCCTCGCCGTCGGTGACGAGGCCTTCCAACGCAAGTGCCTGGATGTGGTTCGGCGTTTCCAGCAGAGAGGGCCGCACGATCGTGCTGGTGACCCATGACATGCGCCAGGTGGAGGAGTTCTGCGACCGGGTGGTACTGCTGGATCACGGACACCTTGTGGGGGACGGGGAACCGGGGAAGGTGATCGCGGACTTTCGGGAGAGGCTTGGTCATCCGCCGGAGCAGGCCGACTGGTCACCCCCGGTTGAAGTGGTGGATGTGCGGGCCGAGGCCGTGACGTTGGAGGGGATCACTTCGGTCACTGTCACGGCCACCTTCTCAGGGAATGCCGATGACTTTGAGGCCCGCGTGGTCCTCGAAACAGAAGGTGGTGGCCCGCTGGTCACGATGTCAAGTGCCGAAGCCGGGATCGCGCTTGGGATAGACGGCGAACGGACTCTGCGCTTCGAGGTGCCCGGCCTCGCATTGTCCACTGGCGAGTATCGCGTCGAGGCTAGTGCTGCGGCCAGGGATTCGCCTCGACCCTGGCATACCGGAAGTACCCGCCTGCCACTCCTCGCGGTGCCGTGGGCAGGCCCCCTGGTTGCGCCGTTCAGCGTGCAGGAACAGTGAGCCGGTTGTGCTGCTGCGCCGCAGCAGCTGACCTTCAGCGCCACCGTCGTGGCGCCCATGCTTCTGCTGCACCGTCATACGGTTGGTTAGGTTCGGCGACGAAGAATGACAATTGTCGGTCCGGCGGGTTGAAGGGTTGGCCGTGAGCAAGGGTCAGAAGAACCAGAATCTCCAGGTGGTGCGCGGGATCGCGATCCTCCTGGTGCTGGTCGTTCACGTCCGGGCACTGTTGTTGCCGCAGGACGCCCTGTACTGGGACAAGCTTCTCGACGTGGATCCACCCTCCGGTGGGAGTCGACCTCTTCTTCGTCCTCTCCGGATATCTCATGGGACGCATCTTCCTGGCGCGCGCGGATCCGCAGTGGCCGCTGCTCGAGACGTCGATCTTCTATCGTCGCCGGTTCAGCCGATTGATCCCGGCGGCGTTCTTCTGGGCTGTCGTCACCTTCATCCTCGGAGTGACCCTGGCAGGTCGTGCGGGCTTCTTGGATCAGCGGGACGCCTTCTTCAAGTTCTTCACCTCGCTAACATTTCTCCGTAACTTCGAACAGGCCAGCGCCCCGGACATTCTGGGCTATTACTGGTCGCTGAGCGTCGAAGCCCAGTTCTACGTTCTCTTGCCTCTTGCTTGGTTTGGTTTGCGTCGCTGGTTCTGGCCCTTCGTATTGGGTCTGTTGGCTCTGTCAGTGGTGTGGCGATTCGGTGGCGAGGTGGCCTGGCTGTTCCGCTACGACGGACTGCTGGTCGGTCTCCTGGTCTGGAAGATCACATCAGTGACCGACTGGCGACGGTTCACCGCCCCGGTACTGCCGCAGCGCAAGTGGGTGGCGATCGCCGTGTTGTGGTTCTCCGCGGTCGCCATGGCAGTACTGCCCCAAGCACTTCCTGACTTCAGCGGGTTGGCCTATCTTGCACTGAGTCTTATTGGGGGCTACCTGGTCCTGATGGGACTAGCGTTGCCCGATGGTTCCTTGGGGGTCACACGCTGGGATCGGGGCGCTGTCGCGTGGATGGGGGAGATCTCCTACTCGGTGTACCTCGTGCACATACCGTTCTTCATGGTCACCAATCTGGCCCTGGTTCATTACAGAATCGATCCCGGGCTCGCGGGTTACCTGGGGATGATCGCGATCATGCTTGGGATCTCCTACCTGAGCTGTAGGTTCATCGAACCACTGATGGAGAAATCCACGCGGCATGCGATCAATGATGCGAGAGAACTGGAGGGTCGGGCGAGCGCTTCGTGAACCGTTGTGACCCGCGGGGGTCACAACCCGCCGGTCCTCGGCAGGTCTGGCCTCGGCACTGGTACTCCAACGCTACGCTGAACCAGCAGTAACCGTATTAGGTGGAGAGGGCCCTTGTCGACCAAAGCGACGCTGGATCGCACAGTGGTGTCCAACTTCGGTGCCCTCAAGAGCGTCGCCGTCGTTGGTGTCGGAATGATGCTCGCGCAGGCGGCTGCCTGGCTGCTCATGTTGGTCTCAGCGCGTTCCCTGGGGCCGAGTGAGTATGGAGCCTTCGGCGCCTTGTCAGTGATCTTGCTCATCGCGAGCACCACGGCCTTAGCACTGCAGGTGGTGGTCGCGCGGCATGTGGCGGCCGGGGGCAGCCACGAGACTGTGAGCCGCTGGATCGGCGTGCAGGTTGGCGGGATCGCGATGCTCGTCGTGGTACTGATGACCCCACTTCTAGCCCACCTCCTGCAGTTCGACAGTTGGTGGCCGCTGCTACTGACTGCGGCGACTCTGGTGCCACTGGCCATCACCTTCCGGCAGCTCGGACTCCTGCAGGGCGCTCAGATGCACGGTCGGCTTGCCGTTCTGTACGCGGTGTCAGCCGGCTGCCGGGCCTCCTTCGGAATCGCGGGAGCGGTCATGTACCAGAGTGCGTTCGCCGCTGTCATGGGATCGGCAATCGGTGCCGCGGTGGGTGCGGCGGTGGGGATCCCGTTCGTCCGCCCGTTCAGAGACTTCGCAAAGGACACCGATGGGCCCGCGCAGTTCCTCGGCGAGGTTGGCCATGCCGCTCACTCTCTGATTGCTTTGTACGCCCTCACGAATGTGGATGTCCTCGTGGCCCGCACGCACTTCACGGGAGAGGACGCGGGACTCTACGCGGCGGGAGCACTGATCACGCGCATCGTCTTCTTCTTATCAACCGCTGTGGTGATTACCGCGTTCCCACATATGGTGCGTGACACCGCCCGCGGGATACGGACGAAGGCGGTGGTGCTCGTCACCGTGATCGGTCTGGTCGCAGTGACGGCGTGCTGGTTGTTCCCCACGTTGGCCGTCAATGCAGTCGCAGGGCCCTCGTACACGCCCATCAGTGCCTACGTCTGGGTGTTCGCCCTGACCGGAACTGGGTTCGGTGTCGTTCAGGTCATTCTCTATAGCCAGTTGGCGGCTAGCCAGCGGTGGGCTGCTCTCACCCTATGGGTTGGCGCAGTGGCGGTGATCGTGCTGGGCTCGACCCTGGGAGCGGCTGGACCACAGTCGCTGGCCATTACGACGGCCACGGTGGCGTGGGCCTTGGCTGCCATCAGTGTGGTCGTTCAGCGCAGAGTGGTGCAGCAGCGCGCTTCAGCGAGTGCTTGACCGTTCGGCGACCGTCCGGGCGACCAGAGTGCTGATCGCCATGATGGTCTCTTGTGGTGACTCCCCGACTGTGGACGGAAGAAGGCTTGCGTCGGCGATCGACACGTTCTGCCATCCCCGAAGCCTCCCGGCCGGATCGACCGGATCGCTATCGGAGGTTCCCATAGAACAGGAGGCCATGGCATGCACGCTGGATACCTCCCAGTCCATTGCCTTCGCCGCGGTTAGCACAACCCGGGCCTGGTCCACCGTCCTCGCCTCCTCGCCTCCGGCGACAGGCAGGTTCACCCGGTGTGCGCCTGCGGCGAATAGGGCCTCCACGGTGCGTAGCGTGCCCTGTGCCAGCAGGTCCCGGTCGGCTGCGCTCAAGCGGAAGAGAGGGACGGTGCCGCGGCGGTTGGCGACGAGGCGGCCGTAGGACGCAGGACGGATCATCATGGTGTACATGGCGGTCCGGCGGTACTCGGCCATAAGTCGTTCGATCCGGCCATTGTCCCAACCGGCGATGGCCAAGGAGAGATACTCGGGTCGGTAGTTCGCGGCCATGATGAGGATCCCCTGGCGCATGAACTCCTGCACCTGGTGGGTGAACATCGTCCCGAGTTGCGCATCGACGTCCTCATCGAAGCTGGCGAGGATCTTCGTGTTGAGGTGGAAACCGATCCGCCGTCCGGCAGCCCGGGACAGTAGCGCAGCCCGCAGGAGCGCGGGCGTCTGCAGGGCGCCGGCGCTGACGACGACCTCCTGACAGGGAATGGCCACCTCGTGCCCCTCGCTGGTGACAGCGAGCACATGAGTAGCCCTTACCCCGCGCGTCTTCACGGACACGGCACGAGTGTCGGCCGCGACCCTGCCTCCGGCGCGAATGCCTTCTGGGATGTACGTCATCGCCATGGACTGTTTGGCTCCCGTCGCGCACCCTGAGCCGCATTGGTTCCGCCTCGAGCAGTCGGGGACGACCCGTTGAGCCGAAACCACGTTCCAACCGAGTGAATGCGCTCCGACAGTGAGCAGAGCTGAGTCTCGGTCGAACCCCTCGGCGGTCCTTGTGGGCCCTGCTCGCAGGTCGCGTTCGAGATCCGCGAACACCGGTTCTAGCAGGGTCGGGCTGAGCTGCCCGAAACCCCTGCGTTCGCTCCAATCCTGCAGAACCCACTCCGGGGTCCTCCAGAACAACCCACCGTTGATCTCAGTTGTCCCTCCCAAGGTCCTCCCCTCGCCAAAGGCGAAAGGAGGTATGCCCATGACCGGAGTGAGGCCGCCGCCTCGGTAAAGACGGGCTGTCAGGTCGCTCAATCGGCCGTGGTACCCAAGGGCTGAGCTATTGTCAGAGCCCTCCTCCAGCAGGAGTACATCGATTCCGGCCAGCGCCAAGGTCCTGAAAACCGTGGCCCCGCCGGCTCCGGAACCGACCACCACAACTGTGGCTCCTTGAGCCAAGTCATTGCGTTCCATCGACGAACCCCTCCCACTCTGAAAGACGCATGAGGGCTGACGTCCTCACCACTTGACGCAGCTGGGCGAAGCCGGGCCGAGCCCGAAGCGAGCGCCACAGAGTGTCCTGCTGTTTGCCCGACAGGCTTGTGAAAGGACTGCGATAACGCGCTACGGCCGCTGCATCGAGGGCAGCCACCACCGCACGCAGCGGCGCCAGGACCCTGTTGTCGGCGCCATTCAACAGGCGCACGGTGAACTCGCCGGCATCCGCGAGAACTGACTCATCAGTGAGACCCTGCAACCCACGAAATTCCAAGGGGACCAGCGTCCCGGCTACCCGCAGGACCGACGAACTTCCGCCACTCATGAGGACACGAGGGGCAAATTGTTCTTCACGAACCTACTTAGGAGTGTTCCTAGCCCCTTTGACAGGCAGGCGTCGAGACATTCAAGCAGTTGATCGCACTCATCCTGGCCCGCAATAAGTGGAAGGGACATCTTCAACAGCGTGTCCTGGTTGGATCCCAGGAACAGCAGCACCCCATGCGTGCGGTAGGCCTCGTCCACTACGGCCCCTGCCACGAGTTTGTCCACCAGATGTGGATCCTCGCGGATGCTCTTTGGAGCCACCTTGGCGAGGCTGGCTGCGGCCTTGCCAAGAGTGGGCCTGGACAGTCTCAATCCCCAGAGAGCGCCCGCACCTCGGATCTCCTGGATGTCGACCGGGTACTTCTCCTTAAGAGCACCTAGTCCATCGCTCAGGTAGCCCTCGATCCACCGGGAGCGGGCTGGATAGTCGTCCTCCACGACGATGCGGATGGCTTCCATCGCGGTTACGTTTTCCTCCCCGAAGCCGTAGTAGGTGGTGGACTGCAGCATTGCGTCGGCCAGGTTGTCGTAGGCCCTGGCGAAGATGTGATCCCGCGCAGTCAAACCGGAGATGGAGGCCTTGCCTCCGCCGAAGGACTTGGCGTAGAGCAGGATGTCGGGTATGAGGCCTTCAGTTCGCATGAAGTAGAAGAGATCCCCGGTCTTACCCCAGCCTGAGTAGACCTCATCGAAGATCAACACGATATCGAGTTCGTCGCACAGCGCGCGGAGACCGCGCAGGAAGTCGTCGTCGCAGGGCTTCATCGAACTGACATTTATCGGTTCGACAATGATGGCGTAGACGTCGCTGCCAGCCGCACCAGTGTGCTTGGACAGCACGCGGCGCACGCTGTCGAGGTCGTTATAGACGAAGCTGTCGCGACCACCAATGGTTGGGAATTCGAAGGCGACCTCGGACGAGCCGGTAAGTCCGCCAGACCCCAGCAGTTTGCCGTGGAAGGAGATGTCGGAGTGCAGTACGAATGAGCGATTGCCGCGGTGGTACTTATAGGCCATCTTGACGGCCGACTCCACAGCCTCAGCGCCGCTGTTGGGGAAGTATGAGTAGTTGAGGTCGCCGGGGAGGACGGCCGAGACGTTCGCGCTCAGGGCGGCCAGGTAGGGGGAGTGGAAGGCCTTGTGGACCTCCATGCGCAGATCTTCCTGAAACTTCTTACGGACGGCGAGGATACGGGGGTGGTTATGACCGTGATTGAGTACCCCAATTCCGCCGGTTCCGTCGAGGATGCGCCGACCCTCCCGGGTGGTGATGTAGCAGCCTTGCGCCGTCGCGGCGAGTTCGCGACCGAACGCGAAGCGAGAGTAGGTCCGGGTCTGTGAGGTGCTGATGTACTTGTCGTAGAGTGCGCGGACTTCGTCGATCGACAGCGATTCCACTTCGTCGATCGAGATCAAGTGAGGTTGGGATCGCATCTCAGTTCCTCTCCGTGAGGTGTGACGTGTCGTCGAGTTGAAGGATGGCCGTCTTTGGTGCCCGCGCCACCTGGACGAAGCCGAGTGCATGGTAAGCCGCGTGACCATCCACCGCGTTGTCACTGACATCCACCACTAATGGTCGCCTGGGCACGGCGATCATGCGCAGGAGGGTTCCGAGTACTTCGCGACCGATGCCCTGACCGCGGGCTGACGGGTCAGTGAACCAGGTGAGGAGGAATGTGTAGGGATGGTCTATCCGCTCGATCAGCCGGTGGGTGCACCACGCGTCGTACAGCAGCGGAACTGTTACCTGCGGAGGCGTGGAAATCACCGTCCGCAGGAGTCCTCCCCGTGACCGCTGGGCGGCCCGGCGCGACGTCGCGCGGTAGTCGGATGTGCCGGCGGCACTGGCCACCATCTGGCCTTCGCGATGAGCGATCACCACGTTGGCGGCGGGATCCTCCAGCAGGCTCTGATATAGACCCCTCACCTGGGTCGCGCCGGCACGAGAGTTGAGGGTCCAGGGGAGGTTCTGAAGATGCAGACGGACGACCTCTTCCAGATCCTCGGAACGGGCCTGCTCAAACCGCAGCGGTGACGGCATCTTGCTTCGTCCTGATGGTGTTCCGGCGTCCGATGACAGCTGCCCCCAGCAGGCAGGCGAAGGCGATGACCAGTAGTCCCAAGGAAAGGGCAGAGGGGACGGGTTCGTACGTGATCTTCAGCGTCCCCTCTGCACCAGCCGGGAGATCGAGTGTCAGGAGGATACCGTCCAGCGAACTCACGGCGAGTTCCTTTCCATTCAGTTCCGCGCCCCAGCCGGGCCAGTAGAGTTCATCGAATACGACGCGCCCTCCGGCTTCGCTGCGCACCCTGTAGGAGGTTGAGTTGGCCTCGAGGGATTGCTTCGAGATGTCGATTCCGGGAGCCGCATATGAGACGTTCTCTGCAGGCGAGGTGCTCTCCCGATCCAGGAGCCGATATCCGTCGAGACGTTCGACGACCCTCCAGTTCTCGAACTGCGCCGGGTCGTACAACTCGTCCGAGACTAGGATCTGTGAGTAGTTCAGCAAGTCCATCCACCGCAGTCCGGTATTCCCCTCCCGGGACGCGAGGAAGGGGACGGCCGCCGGACATACACGTCCGAGGAAGTCCTGGCACAATGCCGCCTGCAGCGTCTTATGGCCGACGGCGAAGTACCCGAGACCGGGGTAACGGTCCTGGTACACCGGGACGAAGGCGACAGTGATTCCCTTGGCGTAGTCCGCCGCGATGTCTTCGGCGGGGGTGTGTAGCAGCATCGTTCGCTCGTCCGGAGCTAGCGGTGACGCCGGCATCTCCGACACCTTGGTCGCGTAGCCGAAATCGAGTACCTCCGGATTGGTGCCGGGTGCCGGGAGTGCCCAGAGTGTGCAGATCGCGCAGACCATTGTGCCGACCGTAGCCACCAGGCTGGCGGACCGTCCTCGGTGCACTGCCACTGCCAACCACGAGAACAGGAGCGTGACCACGACGAAGGCAACTGCGATCTGCACCAGATCTGTGGGGGTGCGGCCGAACTGCATCCATACGCCGACGAGGAGGACGCCGACAGACCACATCACGCGGGCGCGCGTCACCTTGAGTCCAACCCGGGTCGCGAGCAGCGCCACGAGCGCGGCTGCGGCGATAGCAATCGCAGGGATGACACGGAACGGCCAGCGGAAGGGACCCACCTCGCTGGGGAGTTGGCTGAGTAGCAGCCCGACTCCTCCAAACAACGTCATCTCGAGGATGCGCGGCGACCGAAGAACGTCGCGCCGCCAGGCGATGAGCGGAAGGATCGGCAGGATGAACCAGCCGAGGTACAAGATCGGAACTGCCGTGATGTGACCGTTCCAGTAGTACATCTGCGCTGTCGACGCGGGCGACCAACTCGACAGAAGGTCACCAAGGTTGGGGACGAGCCCGGCGTCATTGCGCAGCCCCGAGTTGCGGGTGGTGAACGAGGCAGCCCAGAACAGCGGCAGGTAGTTGATGGCGCCCAGCAGACAGCCGGACAGCATCGCGAGCCCGGCTGAGAACACCAAGCGGAAGCGGCGGCCGTACCACAACTGGACCACACCCCAACAGCAGAAGAGCGCGATGCCGCACACCGCCGCGAAAGGGAAGGCGAATCCAACGAGACCCCAACTCGTGAGGAACACCCCGGGGACGAGGATGAGGGCACGCTCTTTGATCAGGCTGTACCAGAGCCACGGGATGAGGGCGAAGGCCCAAAGGGCGGGCTGCCATCCCGCCGCCGCCCATACGAAGATGAACCCGGAACTCGCCGTTGCCAGTGCCCCCGCGGCCGACCACCCCCGGGAGGCCCCAGCAGCACGGAGGGCGAACACCATTCCGAGCGCCAGTACCGCGAGGAAGAAGGCACTGAGCAAGGAGGCGGCCAACCGGACATCGTCGAAGTAGGACACATAGACCGACAGCAGGAGCTTTGGCGGGAAGAACATGCCGTACTGGGGGTCCGTGGCCAGGTTGCCGCCCACTCCCAGGTCGGAGTATAGGAGTTTCCACTGCCCTTCCCGCAGGGTGCGACCGATCAAGTGCATGGTTGGCAGTCCCTGTGACTGCGTGTCATCTATGTAGAAGTAGCGCGATGTACGCAGCCACGCCAGCACAGCCAGTCCTATCGCGGCCAGAGTCACCGCGGCGCGGTACAACGCCTCGTGGAGGGGCGTGCCCGCTGTGATCGCTTGATGCGTGGGCCGGTTGACGACCGCGGTCATCGGGAGGGTTCGTTGATGTCCAACGCCACCCACTGTCGGGCGGCTTTGGCACAGAACTCGACGTAGTGCTTCGACGGCATCCACACCCGCCGCTGCTTCCAGGTGACGCTTTGCTCGGTGCTGCCTCGCCTGGGCAGTGACGCCACGGGGATAGCTGCGACCCGCATGCCCCACCGGCGGGTGAACACAGACATGGCGAGATTGGGGACCATCATGTCCATGGTCGGCATCGCACGCAGCAGGCGAGCCAGGGCCTCTCGGCGGTACACCCGGAGCGGGGTGTTCGCGTCCAGGACGGCATCCCCAGACCGTGATCGCACCATCTGACGTGTCGTGGCGCTTGTGATGCGTCGGAACCAGGGATCGTCGCGGTGTGTGCGAATCCCTTCGACGACCTCCAAATCGGTGTGCAGGACAATATCGACGAGCCTGCGCATTTCCACGGCTCGGAACTGCCCGTCGCCGTCGACTGCGACGATGATGTCACCACCGAGGTCGAGCGCCTCCTGCAGAGCGCGCAGGGTCGACGGTCCGTGGCCACTGTTGACCTCGTTGCGAAGTGCGTGCATGCCTGGCAGTCCGAGATCCTTCACCACGTTGGCGGTTCCGTCCGCCGAGCAATCGTCCACGATGACGAATTGAAGGTCGAGCCCCGAGAAGGCGGCGGAGATCTCGTGAAGGAATTCCGGAATGCCTTCGGCCTCGTTGAAGGCGGGCATTGCCACCACGATGGAACTCACACGGCCCTCCCGGTGGTGTGGTCATGGTCGGGGGTGTCTCGATGGCACATCTTCGAGTCCTCCCCCCGGCGAACAGAGTCAGTTGCAGAGTAACAGTCGAAGTGCGCCACCCGAGGAAGCGTCGGTGGCGGTGTGCGGCACCGACCGTGAGGCAGAGGTGTTCCCGCATGGCACACTGAGCACAAATGACCGAAGCAAGGACTGCCAAGGGGAGCGTGTGGGCACCGTAACCATCCAAAGGATCGTCTTCCCTGCGGGGTTTGAGCTTCCGGCGCCAGCCTCTGAGATTGTGGGGCTGTACCTCAAGCGACAGATCCCCGATCTGGATGAACCACGGTACCTTCCGACCGTGACGCCGACCGTCATCGACCGAGCGACAGTCCGCGTGCCGCAGGGCGCGCTGCTATCGACGGACACCTACTTCAACCGTGTCCATGCCGGTTACTGGCGTCGTTGGACCGGCGTCGAGACCCTCACAGTTTCGGTAGGTGGGGTAGGTCGGGCCCGTATGGCGGTGAGGAGATCGACTGCCAACGGGTACGAGACCACCGTTCGTGTGGTCGAGGGGGATCTAGCGGACGGGCTGCGGGCTGACGCCGACCTGGCCCCGATGGCCGGCGGCGGTTGCCTATGGATCGAGGTCGAACCCCTCGACGGGGAGATCCTCGTCCGCGACGGGCGGTGGACCACCGAACGGGAGGCGGGGCTCGACATTCGGATGGACGTCGCGGTGTGCACGTTCGATCGGCCCGAAGATGTCCTCTCACTGCTCCGCAGTTTGCGCAACGAGCAGGAATGCCTGGATGTCATCAATCAAGTGTGGGTGATCGACAACGGCACGAAACAGTTCACCTCGCTCCCCGGTGCAGACGAGGTCGTGGACTCCTGGGGCGCGCAATTAACGCATGTGAGTCAACCCAACCTCGGCGGTTCGGGCGGCTTCGCCCGCGGCATGTTCGAGGCGGCCTTCCATGGCGAATCCCCGTACGTCATGCTGCTTGACGACGACGTGGTCGTGGAACCGGAAGGCCTGCGCCGCGCAGTCGTCTTTGCCTCCAACGCGACCCGGCCGATCGCCGTTGGCGGTCACATGCTCAACCGCGCCGAGCCGACCGTGCTGCATTCGAGTGCGGAATGGGTCGAGACAGACACGATGCGATGGGGCCCGTCGCCGGGAGGTGAGGAGTCGATACCTCTGGAGGATGAGCGCCTCGAGTACGTACTCGACGCAGCGTTCAACGCCTGGTGGTGCTGTCTGATCCCCACTGACGCGATCCGCAAGGTGGGTCTGGGGATGCCCTTCTTCATCAAGTACGACGACGTGGAGTTCGGGTACCGACTGGCACGGGCCGGGTTCAGGACGGTGACCCTGCCTGGCTCCGCGGTTTGGCACGAACCGTGGACGCTCAAGGACGACACGACCGACTGGACGCTGTACTTCCACGTACGCAACCGTCTGATCTTCTCGGCCCTGATGTCGGCTGGCTTGCCAGAGAAAGTCCAGAGGCGACGGGTGGCCACCGTCGTCCGCGATGTCATGAAACGCGACATCGTCCGTAACGTTTGCGGCGGGCATACGCGAGTGCGGCGTCCGCGGACCTTGCGATGCAGGACTTCCTGCGCGGCCCGGAGGTACTGCACGAGCCGTTGCACGCATCGTGGGATCGTATCCGTGCCCACCGCAGCTCCTTTCCCGACGCCCTCGTCGGGATGCCGACCGGTGGCAAGGGGGACAGCCGACAAGCATCATGCGCACCAAAGCGGCCCACGATCCCGCTCGGCCTTCCGCGCAGCCTGCTGCGTGAGTACGGCGTACCTGTGCCGAAGGTCTTGCTTGCCGATCCCGGCACCTTTCCTGGCGAAGAAGAGCGCGGATCCGTGGCTGATCTGGAGCATGCCGGAGAAGTCCGATGACATAGCGGAGCTTCCCAAGGTCGCCGATCATTGGTGGGGCCTGGTCGACGTTCCGGATGCGTGGGTCACCACAGTCGACGGAGGCAAAGTGACACGGCGAACAAGGACCCCTGCGCTTAGCCGAGCCCTCACCAAACAGGCCTGGGAGACCGGTAAAGTCGTCCGCGAGCAGTTCCCTCGGCTGTGTGAAGAATACGTTGCCGAGTACCCCGCCCTGACCTCGCCACAGGCCTGGGCCAAGCAGTTCGGCATCGAGGTGGACGAGTGACCCTCGAAGCCCTCCGGCCGCGCCGATGTCATCGTCGTCGGGACCGGCTTCTACGGCCTGACCATCGCCGAGCAGGTCGCCAGCCGGACCGGGCGCCGCGTGCTCATGCTGGAGCGGCGCAGCCACCTCGGGGGAAACGCCTACAGCCACAACGACCCCGAAACCGGGATCGAGGTGCACACTTACGGATCGCACCTGTTCCACACCAGCAACCAGCGAGTCGTTGACTACGTCGCCAACTTCACGAGGTTCAACGACTACCAGCACCGGGTCTACAGCCGGTACCAGGGCCGGATCTACCCGATGCCGATCAACCTCGGCACGATCACGACCTACTTCGAGCGGGCCATGAGCCCGGACGAGGCGCGGGCGCTGGTGGCCGAGCAGGCCGCGGAGTTGGGCGATGCGACGCCGGCCAACCTCGAGGAGAAGGCGATCAGCCTGATCGGCCGGCCCCTTTACGAGGCATTCATCCGCGGCTACACCGCCAAGCAGTGGCAGACCGATCCGCGTGAGCTCGACGCAGGCATCATCACTCGCCTGCCGGTGCGCTACACCTTCGACAACCGCTACTTCAACGACACCTTCGAGGGCTTGCCGCTGGATGGCTACACGGCATGGCTCACGGCGATGGCCGAGAACCCGCTGATCACGGTGGCGCTGGAGACCGACTTCTTCGACCTGCGCGATGAGATCCGCGAGGACCAGCTCGTGGTCTACACCGGACCGCTGGACCGGTACTTCGAGTTCAGCGCCGGGGAGCTCTCCTGGCGCACGCTCGACTTCGAGACCGAGGTCGTGGCAACCGGGGACTATCAGGGCACCTCTGTGATGAACTACGCCGACGAGGACGTGCCGTTCACACGCATCCACGAGTTCCGCCACTACCACCCGGAGCGTGACTCGTACCCCGCCGACAAGTCGGTGATCATGCGTGAGTATTCACGGTTCGCCCAGCGCCACGACGAGCCCTATTACCCGATCAACACCGCCGAGGATCGCCAGCGGCTCTCGGCCTACCGGGACCTTGCCAAGAGCCAGGCGAACACACTGTTCGGCGGGCGGCTCGGGTCGTACAAGTACCTCGACATGCACATGGCCATCGCCAGTGCTTTGACCGCCTTTGAGAACCGCATCCAGCCGTGGTTGCAGGCCCGACAGCCGCTCGGCGTGGTGGACCTGGCCGACTGACGCGCCGGTTTGTGACGGTCATCGGGAGTGGGAGTGCCAGGCCGGCCGTCAGCGCAGGAAGTCCGCGCCGTGATCACGATGGGCCGCCGCTAGCGCCTCCTGCCAGCCACGCAGCGGGTGCAAACCATCGGCAGCCCAGGCGTCATGCCCCAGCACGCTGTAGCGCGGTCGCGGAGCCGGGCGCGGGAACGCCTCAGATCCGACCGGCTCGATCTCAGCGTCGATGCCCCAGTCCTTGAGGATCTGGCAGGCGAAGCCGAACCACGAGGTCTGTCCGGAGTTGGTGGCGTGGTAGACGCTGGGCGGAACCTCTGCACGGATCAGGGCCACGATCTGTTCAGCCACATCGGGTGCGTAGGTGGGTTGGCCCACCTGGTCGTCCACCACCTTCAAAGCCCTGCCGACCGACGCTGCCCGCAGGATGGTCTTGACGAAGTTCGACCCGCTCGGGCCGTACAACCAGGCGGTGCGCACCACAACGGCCCTTCCAGCCACCGCCAACTCCCCGGCCGCCTTGCTGCGCCCGTAAACGCCCAGGCCGCTGATCGGCGAGTCCTCAGGGTAGGGCTGCGTGGCGGTTCCGTCGAACACGTAGTCGGTGCTGACCTGGATCAGCTGGGCCGGCGATTCGGCCAGCACCTCCGGCACCCCTGCGTTGACGGCCCAGCACGTGGCCCCATCGGTCTGCGCGCCGTCGACGTCGGTGTATGCCGCACAGTTGACGATCACGTCGGGCGCAGTATCGGCCACGAAACGTCGCAGCGCCGCGCTGTCCGTCAAGTCCAGGGTCGAGCGATCCGTGGGGATCAATTGCCAGTCACCCGGGGCGGCGTCGATGAACGCCGATCCGAGCTGTCCGCGGGCACCGGTGAGCAGGATCCTCATGGCAATAAGGGGGTCCACCACTGGGGGTTCTCCCGGTACCACTGCACGGTGTTCGCCAGGCCTTCGTCCAGCTGAGTCCGCGCCCGGAAACCGAGGTCCCGGGCGGCCGGCTCCGGGTCGAGGCAGTACCGCCGGTCATGGCCCAGCCGGTCGCTCACGAACGTGATCGGATCCCCCTCGAAACCGACGATGGCCGCGAGGTGTTGGGCAAGTTGCACGTTGTTGAGGCTCTGCCCGCTGGACAGGGTGTAGACCTGCCCCGGTCGGCCGGCGTCGATCACCGCTTGGATCCCCCGGCAGTGATCCTCGACATGGATCCACTCCCGTTCGTTGAGTCCGTCCCCGTACACCGGGGCCGGAACGCCGGCGAGGAAGTTGGTCAGGAACAGGGGGATGGCCTTCTCGGGGAACTGGTAAGGGCCGTAGTTGTTGCAGCACCGGGTGATGCGCACGTCCATCCCATGGGTCCGATGGGCGGCCAGGGCCAGCATGTCCGCCCGCCTTGGAGGCCGCGTAGGGCGAGCGGGGGTCCAGCGGTGCGTCCGGTTGCCAGGCGCCGGTGTCGATCGACCCGTAGACCTCGTCGGTGGACACGTGGATGAACCTCGCGACGCCGGCGGCCCGGGTCGCGTCGAGCAGACGCTGGGTCCCCACGACGTTGGTCGTCACGAAGTCGTCAGCGTGCTCGATGGAGCGGTCCACGTGGGACTCGGCGGCGAAGTGCACGACCACGTCGTGTCCGCGCAACAGCTCCGGGCTCGGCGTTGAGGATGTCCAGTCGCCGGAAGTTCAAGCGGGGGTCGTGAGACAACCGGGTCGAGGTTCTCGCGCCGACCGGCGTAGGTGAGTTTGTCGACGACGGTGACCCGGCTGATCTGATCGCCCAATTGCCCGGTGAGAGCATCCGCACGTAAGCGCTGCCGATGAAACCGGCGCCGCCGGTGACCAGATAGCGCATATCGGCCAATCTAGGGGCTCGGCCAGCGCTGCTCCACCAGTGGGCGCGAGCCCCTACCCTGAAGCCATGCGCGGAATCGTCCTTGCCGGTGGTACCAGTTGCGACTGTGGCCGGTCACGACAGGGGTGAGCAGCAGTTGCTGCCTGTGTACGACAAGCCGATGATCCACTACCCGCTGGCCACGTTGATGGCTGCCGGGGTGCGCGACATCCTGGTCATCACCACCACCCACGAGCAGGCGGCCTTCCAGCGGCTGTTGGCCGACGGTTCCGACTTCGGCGTCGACCTGTCCTACGCCACCCAGGACGCCCCGCGTGGGATCGCGGACGCGTTCCGGGTCGCGGCCAAGTTCATCGCCGATGAACCCGTGGCGCTCATCCTCGGCGACAACATCTTCACGGCCCCGGCCTCGGGTCCACGCTGCGCGAACGCCTGCCAGTGGACGGGGGCTGATCTTCGCCTACCGCGTGGCGGACCCCACCGCCTACGGTGTCGTGTCGTTCGACGACCAGATGCGTGCCACCGGCATCGAGGAGGCCGACCACACCGGCGAGCCCCTACGCCGTGCCCGGGTTGTACTTCTACGACGACTCCGTCGTGGCCCTGGCTGCGGACCTGCAGCCGAGTGCCCGCGGCGAGTCGGAGATCACGGATGTGAATCGCACCTACCTGGATCAAGGCCGGCTGTCCGTGACGGTGTTGCCGCGTGGCACTGCGTGGCTGGACACCGGCACGTTCGACTCGCTGCACCAGGCCGCCGAGTATGTCCGGATCCTCGAGCGGCGGCAAGGGACCAAGGTCGGCTGCGTGTGGGAGGTGGCCTGGCGGCAGGGGTGGATCGACGACGAGCGAATGCTTGCGACGGCGACGCCCTGGCCAACTCGGGTTCGGGGGATACCTACGCCGGCCTGGTCGCGCGTGCCGGACAGGGCGCGCTGGACGTCTAGACCGACGTCGTGCGGGTGCTCGTCGCGATACCGGCCTACAACGAGGCCCAAACGGTGGCCGACGTGGTCCGAGAGGTGAAGGAACACGACCAGATGACACCGTCATGGTCATCGACGACGGTTCGACCGACGCCACCGCAGTCCTGGCGGCGGGCGAGTCGGCGACCGTGGTGCGGCTGCCGTTCGACGTGGGTGTGGGTGCGGCTATGCGCACGGCCTTCTCTACGCCCAGCGCAACGACTACGACGCCGTCGTGCAGGTCGATGCGGACGGCCAGCACGACCCGGCCGGGATCAAGGCTCTGCTGGACGGCCTGCGGGCTGCGTCGGTGGTTGTCAGGTGCCCGCGGCGACAGTATCCCACGAAGGGTCCGCGCAAGTGGGCGATGTCGTTTCGGCCACCTCTCCCTTAGCCGTATCGTGGGGCAGCCCCTGACCGACGTCACGTCCGGGTTCCGGGCTTCCGACCGTCGTGCGATCTCCCTGTTCGCGCGTCGACTACCCATCGGAGTACTTGGGGGACACCGTGGATCGCTGGTCATGGCTGCGCGGGCCGGTTCCCGTGACTCAAGTGGACATCGCAATGCGGCCGCGACAGGGCGGCAGGGCCAGCCAGGGCCGCTGATGTCCACGGCGTACCTGAGCCGGTCGCTGCTTGCGCTGGTGGTGGCACTCTCACGGCGCCGGGAGCGGCTCGCGTGAACCGTACCTACCTGCTCGGGGTCGTGGCGGCCCTCGTCGACCTCCGGCTTCATCGTGGTCATGCTGCGACGGGGGTACCTGCGTGAGAAGTTCGGCGTTCTGGCTGGCGGTGGCCGCCGCACTCATGCTGGTGTCGGTCTTCCCGGGCATCCTGGTGTGGGCGGCCGATCTGGTGGGGTCGAGGTCCCGGCCGACCTGTTGTTCCTGCTGGCTGCTGTGCTGCTGCTGCTGGTCGGTGTGAAACTCAGCTATGAGGTGGGAAGGCTCGATACTCGCACGCAGCGTCTGGCTGAGGAAGTAGCGCTGCTTCGTGCCGAACTTGAGGAACAGCGCAGGGGGAACGGCTGAACGCTCAGTGCGCGCCGCGGCCGGTGGCGACGGCCTTGACGGTCTTGACCATGATGACCAGATCCAGAGCCAGCGACCAGTTCTCCACGTAACGCAGATCCATCTGCATACGCTCGTCCCACGCCACCTCCTTGCGCCCTGCCACCTGCCACAGTCCGGTCATGCCGGGCATGGTGATGTGGCGGCGGTGGTCGGAGTCCCCGAGCAAGGGCAACTCGGTCACCAGCATCGGTCGCGGTCCGACCGGGACATCTGTCCGGCGATCACATTGAACAGCTGCGGCAGTTCGTCGATCGACCAGCGCCGCAGAAACGGCCCAATGGTGTGATCGGGGGTCGGCCACGTATCGGTCCGGGGTGTGACCCGATGCCGAGGACCTCTCCTGTGCATGTTCTCGGCACCGGCGATCATGCTGCGGAACTTCACCAGGCGGTATGCGACCGGCCTTGCCGACCCGTTCCTGGATGAAGGAGACGGGCCCGCGGCTGGTCATGGCGATGGCTGCGGCGGTGATCAGCAGAACCGGTGACAGCACGATGAGCAGCAGGATGGAGATGGTCAGGTCGAAACCGCGCTTGACGATGGCTTGCGGGCCGGCCAGGCGCGGCTCCTCCAGGTGAAGCATGGGCAGCCCGGCGGCCGGTCGCACTGAGAGTCGGGGTCCGGCGATCCCCCCAGTGCGGGAGCCACCAGCAGGTCGACGCTGGGTCCCTCGAGGCCTCCAGGACAGCGCGGATCACTTCGGAGTTGACCGTGGATCGCGTCACGGCAACCGCATCCAGGTCGTGGTCGTGGATCAGGGTTCGACGTCGGTCAATCGACGATCGAGGTCAGCCCGATGAACAGCGCGGACCGTGCAGAGTGCTGATCGATCGGAGGCCTGCCGCCGGTGGTTCGGCGGTTGACCAGATCGTCGCGGTTGGCGCCGTCGCCGATCACCAGGGTCTGCTCAGGGTCGACCCAGCCCACCTGCCGCGAAGACCACACCGCAGCAGGCGCCCTCCCCGGGAACAGACCAGACCCGCGATGAACGTAGCCAGCAAGAACGGCGGGCCGATGGTCAGGTTGACGCATAGGCAAGGGAGCAGTCAGCGCGAAGATCACCGACGTGCTCGTCAACACGTTCTGAACTGGTTGCAGCCGACTCCGATCCGTGGATCGTAGCGACGCGCCGGCCAGTGATGTCATCCAGAAGATGATGATCAGGCCCATGGTTTCCAGGGGTTGTGCCCGGCCACGCCGAGGTTGTCGTCGATGGCCAACTGATCATCGGCGACATCCATGCCGATCGCGGCCCAGGTGACCCGCGGTGGCAGAGGGTGTGTCGGCCTGATCGGCCTGGCGACCTGGCGCAGCCCGCTCGGGCAGGGGTCGCGCGCTCGGAACCATGACCCTGATGGTCTTGTAGAGCCACGTGTCATTCTCCTCCGGCAGACGACGAAGGCGACTGTCGCGCTGACCCACAGTGCCAGAGCAGTTTCCGACGTGCCAAGCTAGGTCGGC
>CAVSZD010000015.1:0-31234 GCA_963732355.1 uncultured Actinomycetota bacterium
CACCAACCGGACAGTCGGTTCGGTGAGTCCGCTGCCCACCGTCTGACGTCCCCGGCGGTTTGGCCTCTGGGCCGTTGTGGGTGCCACTCAGCACACCAAAACCATTGCGCCCGGGTTAGGTTTTGATCTTCGCCACCGCGTCTTGGAGGACTCTGTGAACTTTCCTGCTCTTCTGGTCGGGTTCACCGCCGCGTCGTTGCTCGGGACGGCCGTTGTGGCCGCCCCCGCAGCGGCCGTCCCTCGCCCCGATGCGTCCCTGGCTGCATCACCTTCTGCTGACTCAGGTCCGACGGTCAGCGACCCGGTCGATGCCGCGCTCAGTCCGGCATTGCGCGATCTGCCCGTTTCCTCACCTCCGGCCAACCCCGGCGAGGTGCCTGAGGGTCAGCCCGACCCCGGCACCGTTCCGGGTGGGGACCAGCCCGGGGCGGCCAATGACAGCGGCTCGGCTCAGCGCGAGATCGCCGGAGACGCACCCGCGGACCTGGTCCCCGTCAACTCGTTCGCCGGCGGTACCGCCGACAGCTACGCGGGCCAGTCGACGCTGTTCACCCCGCCCGACACTGTGGGGGATGTGGGCCCGAACCACTACGTGCAGATGGTCAACGTCACCTACCAGATCTGGGACAAGCAGGGCACGTCATTGGCCGGGCCGACCAACATCAACGCCCTGTGGTCCGGGTTGCCGGCGGGTACCCCTTGTCGGCAGACCAATGACGGCGATCCCATCGTGCTCTACGACCAAGCCGCAGATCGCTGGATGCTCGCGCAGTTCTCTGTTCGTGGGACCGGCTACCAGATGTGCATCGCCTACTCGACGACGCCCGACCCGACCGGCACGTATTACACATACGCATTCGACATGCCCAATTTCCCCGACTACGAGAAGTTCGGTATCTGGCCCGACGGTCTCTACATGTCCACATACGACCTGCCTGACGCGGGTGGATCCTTCTTGGGCGCATACGTTTTCGACCGTACCCAGATGCTCTCCGGGTTGGCGGCCACCTACCAGCGGTTCGAGATCTCGGCAGCTGGCGGCCCACGCGAGCGGCGGATACTGCCCGCCGACTGGGACGGCGCCACCACCCCGCCGGCGGGTGCGCCCAACCCCTTCGTGATGTCGGTCGATGCGCAGGTCCAGGACGGGGCTGAGGACCGACTCGAGTTGTACAACTTCCATGTGGACTGGGCCACACCTACGGACTCCACCTTCACCCTTGACCAAACCCTGCCGACCGACCCGTTCAACGTCGACATCGGTTCGGACTGTATGGGCAATGTCGCAGGCTCCTTCCGGGAATGTGTCCCGCAGCCGGGCACGACGGTGAAGGTGGACGATCTGTCGAACAGGCTGATGTGGCGCCTGCAGTACCGCAACTTCGGCGATCACCAGGCGATGGTCACCAACCAGACCGTCAACTCCGGGAACAACACAGCCGCCCTGCGCTGGTACGAACTGCGCTCGACCGGGACGAGTTGGACCATCCACCAGCAGAACACCTTCGCCCCCGCTGGCAACGACTATCGCTGGATGGGCAGTGCAGCGTTGGACGGCAAGGGCAACATCGCACTGGGTTACAGCATCAGCAACGCCACGGACTTGTTCCCCTCGATCAACTACACGGGGCAGAGGGTCGGGGCCCCGGTCAACCAACTCTCCGAGCCAGAGACCAGGATGTTCACCGGCGTCGCCTCGCAGACCGTGAACAGCCGATGGGGCGACTACAGCGCCATGTCGGTGGATCCCGTCGACGAATGCACGTTCTGGTACACCCAGATGCACATCGGAACCGGGGGCACGAGGCAGACCCGCATCGGCACAGCGCAGTTCACATCCTGCGCCCAGCCCACTGGCGAGTTGAGGTTGAAGAAGGTGGTCACTGGTGACAACAGTGCCAACGGTCCGGCTGCCTGGAACCTGACGGCTACGGCCGCGGCGCCACTGGAGGGCAAGAACTTCACTGTGGCGGGCGACAACGACGGGTTCGCACCGGTCTTCGCCGGCACCCCGTATGCGTTGACCGAGGCCGGTCCAAACAATTACACGGGCACCTGGGAGTGCGTCACCGACAATCAACTGGGCACCGCTGCCCAGACCAAGGTCGTCAACGGCGGGAACACGGTCACCGTGCCCGAAAACACCCGAGTCACCTGCACGCTCACCAACGACCGCGACACCGCGAGGTTGAAACTGGTCAAGAAGATCGAGGGGGGTCCGGCGAAGGCCGACGACTGGACGCTGACCGCGAAGTCGGTTGCGCCCCTCGACGACAAGAACATCTCGACTCCAGGTGGATCGGGGCAGTCCGAGGTCGTCTACGCGGGAGCCGAATACACGCTTGCCGAGTCTGGTCCTGGCGGCTACACCGCCGGTGATTGGGTCTGCTTGCCGGATGCCGACGACGTGCGGTCCCGCGCGGCCGATGCACAGCTCAACGACGGTGACAAGATCAAGTTGATGAAGGGTCAGCAGGTCACGTGCACCATCGTCAACACCCGGGACCTGGGGTCGTTGACGATCACCAAGGAATTCAACCCACAGGCTTCCGGCTACACCGGAACCTTCGCCATCAACTACACGTGTGTCGATGGCGCCGCTACGGTCAAGCAGGGCACAGTCAGCCTGGCGGCAGGCACGTCGCAGACCATCGCCGGTGTGCCGAACGGCAGCGCCTGTACGGTAACCGAGCCACAGCTGCCGGCCAACCCCAAGGGCTGGGCCTTCAACCCGCCAACGTTCTCACCGGCCAGCGGTCAGGTAACAGTGTCCGGGGCAGGCCAGTCGGTCGCCGTCACGGTGATCAACAGCATCTCCGCGACGAGCCCCTCGGGAGCCAAACGGACCTGCCCGATCGACGTGACGTTGCACAAGCCGCAGCCCACGAAGGCCGGTAACCAGATCCTGACCGACAAGATCAAGACGAAGAACTCCTCATGCGTCTTGCTCAAGCCGATTGTGCTCTGCCGGTCGCTAGCCACCACGACTGCCGGTGAGAGGGCCTTCTGCGAGACCAGGGCCACGAAGAAGGGCCGGATCGCGGTCAAGACGAACCCTGATGAGCCAGTACGCATCACCGTCATCGTTCGGGTCAAACCCAAGCCCGGGTTCTCCGACCGGTGGAAGCCCAATAGCTGGCGCAAGTCCTGGAGGTTGACGTAGCCGGTCCAGCAAGCATGAGGTCTGTGCCGGTAACGGGGGTGCGGCCCTCAATGGCCTGGCTTACTGGCGGGCGAGTTGCCGTGCGAGATCGGCAGGTCACCGAGAACCCTGGCCTGCACGAGACGGCCATCTTGGCTAGGAAGAACGCGGCGCGGATTGCGTCGCGGTTGCTTCGCCACCCGTCTCGGCCCACGGTCGGTTGCCCCAGGGAGCCCACGGAAGCGGAACTGCTCGGCGAGAACGGCATCAACGGCGGCGTCGTCCCAGGAGTTTCACAACCGGTCCTAGAAGCGCGCGACCAGATCGCTGACTGACTCGCCATGGAGTCGCGTATGGATTGCGCGCGAGCACAGGCTCAGCCCGGTACGTTCGGTGGAGCGTGGCAGGTCCTTTTGACCGCCGGTTCTGGCTGATCGTGCACTCCTGAGACGGCGGCGCCTCACGGCCGGCGACTAGGGGCCTTGTGCCCGGTTGATCAGAGGTCTAGCGTTGCCACCATTCTTTGTTGATCAAGAAATCGAGGTCAGGGCATGCGACACAAGACCGTGGTACTGCTGGCAGGCAGCGCGTTGCTCCTGGGAGCAGGTGCTCCGGCGCTTGCCGCCTCCGATCAGGCGAACATGAACACGTCGAAGAAGTTGCGCGCGGCCGTGAGTGCTGCCGGGATCACCGAGCACCTCACCGAACTGCAGGAGATCGCCGATGCCAATGGTGGCACCCGGGTCTCGGGCACGCCGGGGTACAACGAATCCGCCGATTACGCCGCTTCGGTGTTCCGTGACGCCGGCCTTGATGTGACGGTGCAGGACTTCACGTTCCAGACATTCATCATCCTGAGTCCCACTGTGCTCGAGCAGGTGTCGCCGGCCCCCCCGGGACCCATCAGCACGAACATCTTTTCCTACTCCGGCAGCGGCGATGTGACCGCGGCGGTCAGTCCGGTGAATGGCGTACCGGGGTGCAACGCGGCCGACTTCGCGGGCTTCCCGGCTGGCCATATCGCACTGATTAGCCGAGGTTCTTGCACCTTCGCCATCAAGGCCACGAATGCCTTCAATGCTGGCGCCTCAGGGGTTGTGATCTACAACAACCAGCCCGGTGAGATCAATGGGACTCTCGGGAATGGGTTCTCCTTGAACATCCCGGTCACTTCGGTGACCCAGGCCGCAGGACAGCAGTTGGCAGCCACGCCTGGGCTCGTGCTGCGCTTGAAGACGGACACGTTCCGCGGTCTGGCGACCACCAGCAACGTGATCGCTGAGACCAAGGGCGGCAACCCCAACAACGTTGTGATGGCAGGCGCGCACCTGGATTCCGTCAACGCCGGCCCTGGCATCAACGACAACGGATCGGGCGCGGCGGCCCTTATGGAGATCGCCCAGCAGATGACAAAGGTCAAGCCGTTCAACAAGGCGAGGTTCGCGCTCTGGGGCGCCGAGGAGTCCGGATTGATCGGATCGACCTACTACGTCGACAACTTGCCTGCGCAGGATCTCGCGAAGATCGCCATGTACCTGAACTTCGACATGATCGGATCGCCGAACTTCGGCCGGTTCGTGTACGACGGCGATGACTCCGATGGTGTGGGAGCTGGCCCTGGCCCCGCCGGTTCAGCGGCGATCGAGACGGTGTTCGCCGACTACTTCGCCACACAGGGACTCGCCACCCTGGGCACTGACTTCGACGGTCGCAGCGACTACCGCGCCTTCATCGAAAGCGGCATTCCGGCAGGCGGGTTGTTCACCGGCGCGGAGGACATCAAGTCCGCGCAGGAGGCTGCCCTGTTCGGGGGAACGGCAGGCGAACCGTTCGACGCCTGCTACCACCAGGCATGCGACACCCTGAACAACATCAGCGCGCAGGCGCTCGAGGAGATGGGCGATGGCGTGGCGCACACGATTCTCACGTTTGCCTTCGACACCCGCAGTGTGAACGGGGCTGGAAAGGGTCGGCCCGTAAGCCCGCCCGGACAGCAGATCCGCGGCACCGTCGGCAACTCCGTCTCCCAATCCGCCGGTTGGAAGGACCTCGAGAAGCTCGACCGAGCCTAGACAGCACCGCCTGATTTGGACCGCGTTAGAGGTTGTGCTGTTGGTTAGCGAATCCACGCCGTGAAACGCTAACCAACGGCACAACCCCTAACCAACCGGTCAGAACGCCGGCTGAGGAGCAGTCCTACTGTCCCTCGCTCAGACCGGCCACGAACGTGCCCAGCCGTTCCAAACCCTCCCGTAGGTCGGCGTGGGAAGCCGTGTAAGACAGGCGCACGTGGGTTTCGCCGGTGTGTGTGCCGAAGTCGCGGCCGGGGGTCAGCCCGACGTGAACCTCGCGCAGCGCCCGTTCGCAGAACTCCCACGAGCCCAGGCCGGTGCCGGACACGTCGAAGTAGACGTAGAACGCGCCGTCGGGTTTGACCGGTACTGGCAGACCGATGTTTGCCAGCCCGTCGAGGACGAGTGCGCGCCGGTCCAGCAATTCGATCCGGCGCTGCTCGCATACGGCCAGCGACTCCGGGGTGAAGCAAGCGAGGGCCGCCCATTGGGCCGGCGTTGAGGCGCACAGGAAGTAGTTCATCGCGAGGCGCTCGATCACCGGCACCAGTAGGTGCGGGAGAACTGCCCACCCGAGTCGCCAGCCGGTCATGCCGAAGTACTTGGAGAAACTGTTGATAACGATGGCGTCCGGGTCGGCGGACAGGACGCTGGCCGGTGATTCGCCGCCCACAGGGTCCGACAGGTTGAGATAGATCTCGTCCACGATCCGCCAGGCGTTACGGGCGCGCACCAGATCGCAGATGGCCGCGAGCTCGCCGAATGGTATGGACGTCCCCGTGGGGTTCGAGGGCGTAGCCATCATTAGCGCGTCGATGTCCGCTTGCCACGCTTGTGTCACGGAGATGGCGTCGAGCTGGAACCGGGTTGCCGCTGTTGTGGGGACGGTGATGACCTGGCCGCCGAAGGTCTGGACGAGCTCGCGGTTGCAGGGGTAGGAGGGGTCGGCCATCAGGACGCGGGCGCCTGGGTCAATTGTCGCGGCGCAGGCCAGAAGCAGAGCCGAGGATGCGCCGGAGGTCACCGCGATGCGTGACGGGTCGACCTCGACTCCGTGGCGTTCGCGGTAGAAGCCGGCGATGGCCCGCCGCAGGACGGGGAGGCCGAGGGCCTCGGTGTAGGGCAGTGATCGGCCGTCCATGGCGTCGCGCATCGCCCCGCGGACGGCCGGGGGTGCGCCGAAGTCGGGCTCGCCGAGGCTGAGTTTGATCACCCGGTGACCGCACGCCTCCAGATCCGCGGCCTGCTTGCCGAAGGCCATCGCGTGGAAGGGTTCAACCTCCTGGGCGCGGCGAGCCAAGTTCAACGGGGTCTCCAATTCGGTCCGCGTTAGAGGTTGTGGTCCTGGTTAGCGAATCCACGCGTTGAAACGCTAACCAACAGCACAACCTCTAACCAGGTGCTCACCAGCCCTTGAACGCCTCAGTCAAAACCCGGCCCCGGTTGTCGGCCGGCGGTTCAAGGCCTAGCACCCGAAGGGCCGTAGGCGCCACGTCGACGTTCTCGGCCTGGCCGGGGTTGAGCTCGGTGTCGTCGAAGCGGGAGTCGACGCTGCCGGCCACGGTGCCGGTCTTCGCCAGACCCTTCCAGCCGCCGGTGATGGCGAAGAAGTTGTCGGTAGTGTACGGCCCGCCGTGCCCGCCGGCCGTGGGGTTGATCGGGTCGCTGAAGGCGCCGCCGACCCCGTGCGTGACGACGAGGTCGCCGGTCCGCTCGCCGGTCAAGTGCCATCCGGGATGAACTCCGTCGAGGGTGTTCGCGGTATCACCGTCGGAAGGGTTGGGCTCGCGGTAGAGGGCCTCGTCGATCCCACTTGTGGCCAACGCTGCCGCCCGCATCCGCTGCAGAAGGCCGAAGCGGTCCGGGGAGGTGCGGTCGGCGAGGTACACCATGTCCGTGCCACCGTTCTGCACGACGATGAACGACTCGGCCGGTATGCCTGCCGCGATGAGTACCTCGCGCAGTGTCACCTTCTCCGGCGTCGTGTCCATGGAGTGGTCGCTCACAAGGAACATGACGGTGCGCGACCACAGACCGAGCTTCTTCTGCTGTTTGACGAATCGGTTCAGTTGTTTGTCGGCTGCGGACGCCGCCTTGCGGTATTTGGAACCGGCGCCGTCGGCATGACCGGTGCTGTCGATCGTCGGGAGGTTGACGAAGGTCAGGTTCGGCCTATTCCGCTTGCCGTTCTCGGTCTTCACGCCCTTGCGGACGCTCTTCAACACGGCGTCCATCGTGTGCTTGTCATCGGCATAACCCGAGGTGTTGGTCGGGGCTTTGCCGCAATAGTCGGTCTTGGTGACCGTTGAACAGGGCGTCCACAAGTAGTCGGCGGCGTACTTCTTCTTGGAGCGCTTGGCGGCGAACAACGTCGCCAGTTTCGGCTTGCCGAAGATGCCCGCCGAGGTGACCTTCTTGCGGGTCGACTTGGAGGTCGTGCTCTGGAAGAACGTCTGTGCGCGCACGCAACCGGGTGCAAGACCGATGCCCGAAGGCCCACTACCTGCGGTGTCCAGCGGGCAACCGTCTACCGACTTGGCGCCGTTGCCATATAGGGCGAAGTCGTTGCCAGGGATTCCGGAGGTGTCCGCGTAAGCGCCGGTGATCATCGCTGTGTGGTTGGGGTTCGTCTCGGCGATCATGATGGCCCGAGATTCCTGGTAGTACGTCCCTCGTTTGTCTACCAAGGCTTTGGCAATAGGTAAACGACCCTTGTCGTACAGGTCACCGTCGAGCCCATCGAGCACGAAGATGTAAACGAGTGGTTTGTCGGTGGGCGCGGCTTGGACAGGTGGGGCCACCATCCCGAGGCCGACAAGCGCCCCGGTCATGGGCAGCAGAATCTTGGTCTTCATCCGTTGCAGGGTAACAACCCGCATCGCGTCGGACCCTGTGTTCAGCGCTTCGGTGTCTTCGCACGCGGGACGGCCGTGAGCCACCCCTTGATCTGGAATCCTCCGTAGAGGGCGCTACCGAACCACAGCACCAGTGCGAACAGACCCAGCGCGGATCCCTCCCACCCGAGTTCGATAGTCGCAATGAGAGCCACTGTCAGCAACCCCCAGATCAGGGCGCCCAAGATCCAGCGCTGCTGCCGGTACATGAATGCGGCGACGGCCGGCATGAGCCAACTCGCAAGGCCTATTGAGGTCAGCGGGATGCCGATCCAGAGCACCACCGCGAGAAGGATTCGCCAGAGGGGCAGGGGTTGGGGTCCGGCGTGCCAGACCCAGGCCGACCTGGAAACGCCATCGGCGTCGCAGACCAGCATCGGCCCGTTGTTGGCGATGGACAGTGAATGTTCGAGCAGTCCGTACTCGCAGAACAGGCACGGGTGCAGGCGGAAGTCCTGAAGCACCGTGCTGATCCACTCCGCGCTGTTCGGGGGCAGAGCTGGTTGTGAAGCCGACGATGCGTAGGAGAAGCCGGCGCCGTAGACCGCAGCCTGCTCATCGGCGGAGAGTGCGCCCAGCTGGTAAACGACCTGGGTCACCAGCCAGTCGCCCGCGTCGCCGGAACCTGTCGTCACGCGCCTAGATTACGCGCCCTGGGCATGCGCTCGGCCAGGCTTGTGCAATTAGGCCTAGCCGGACTTGGTCGCGAGGGCCCGCAGTGCCAAGAAACCCGACGCCACCGAAACCGAGGTCGCCATCACCGCGAAGCCAGGTCCGCGCAGTTCGGGTCGCAACGCGAGTGCGGAACCGGCCACGAGATCGGTCAACTCGACTGCCGCGTTCTGCCCGGCGAGTTCCTGCAGACGGGCGGGGTTGCGACGGGCCTTCCAGACCTGCATGCCGAGCGCCACATTCCGGATGCCGAACAAGCGGGTGGTGTAGCGCAGCCCAGGGTTGTTCATCTCGGCCGGCGCACCGAAAGTCGTGAGCAGCGGGCCCGGCGCGGCGATGGCCGCGGCCCCCACCAACACGCGTTCGATCGTCATTGCCGTTGCCATCTTCTCGCTGTTGTCCATGCTGCAATCCTGCCGCGCTCAGTTGGGCCGCGGTGGTCTGTTCGGGGGATCCATGGCCACGTGCCGGCTGGGGCCATGTTGATTTTCGGCAACTGCGTTGCCTGTTACCAACATCGCTTGGCGCAGCGCGACTGCTGTCCACAGGTCGCCAGAACATGTCACACCCCCGTACTAACGTTCGAGTCAGAACGGGGGTGAGGGCAGATGACCACAACCGCGGTGGATCTGGATCCGGTTGCGGGTCTGCGCGCCGAGGTCGGTGCCCTGGTGGCTCAAGATGCGACCGAGTGGACGCTGGGACAGCTCGAGGCAGCTCTGCCCGAGATGTTCACGCTGGCCAACCAGCTGTTCGCCACACAACTGAAGATGATCGCGGCCTTCGATGCCTACGGGGGCGCCCATTTGCTGGGCCACCGGAACACTGGTGACTGGCTGGCTCAGCAGGCGCTAATCAGTAAAGGCCGAGCCGGTTGGCTGGTACACGCCGCGCGTGCCGTGCGCGACGAGCTGCCGGCGACGGAGAAGGCGTTGCAGGACGGTGAGATCGGAGAGGACCACCTGCGGGCCATCCGGCGCGTGAGGCGGGTGTTCGGTCCGGAACTCACGGCCGCACTTGAGCAGCGAATTGTCGAGGTGGCCAGTCACAGCGACCCGACGCTGACCCGCAGGTTCGTCGACGCGATCATCCAGCAGTACTCCCCGGAAGCCACTGACGATGAGGCGGAGTGCCAACGGGAGAAGCGTTACGTGCACCTGTCGGAGTCGATGGACGGGTGGTGGCATCTCGATGGCCTGCTGGATGCGGCCAGCGGAGCCGAAGTGGCGGCAGCGCTGGAGGTCTTCGCCCAAAGCGCCGGCCGCGATGATCGTCGCAACCTCGGGGCGCGGCGCTGTGACGCCTTGGCCGAGATCGCCGGGCGTGCCCTGGATGAGACCGACCGGCCCACCGGGCTCGGCCACATCACCTTGAACCTGACCCCGGATCAACTCGCGTCGGGCATTGGCGTCTCTTGGCCGTCAGGGGTGCTCGCCACGCGCACTGACGTTGCCGAGAGGTCGTGCAGCGCCGAGGCGACTTTGGTTGTGGGTCTGCCGACTGATGAGGTTCATTGGCAGCCGCTGGCGGTTGGATTTGCCCGGCGTTACGCGACCAAGGCCCAGCGCGCTGCATTGGCCGCTCGCGATGGCGCCACCTGTGTGCATCCCGGGTGCTCGGTCCCGGCCCACCGCTGCATCGCCCACCACATCCGACACTGGGGTCAAGGTGGGCCTACTGACCTGTCAAATCTGGTTCTCGTGTGCCGATATCACCACCGTCGGATTCACCTTGGTCGGCTGTTGTTGGTCCTGACCATGGATGGTTGCTTCACAACTGAACAACCCTTGACCAGGCCGCCATGACGGGTGCGTCGGTCAGGGGGTCCAGCGCACTGCCTGGATCTCCTGGTCCGTGGCCACGAACACCACCTGGCCGTCGCCACTCATGACGGCTTTGCGGTCGGGGTAACCCCAGAGGAAGCCACCTGGAGCACCGGCAGTCTCGGTGACCCCGAAGCCCGCGGCTACAAGAGCGCCGTACAGGTCATAGTCCAAGCCGAGGGTCCGGTCGCGAATGCGCAACTTCGAGGCGAGGTCTGGCTTCCACAACGCGTATCGACCATCGGCTGACGAGTTGGTCAGGGTCAGTCGGAGCGGCGTCGGAGAGGCGGGTGCGCTGGTTGCGGTGGGCACGTCGTACCACTGCACCTCAGACGGGATGCCCTCGATCGTGCCGGCAAACACCCCATTGATTGTGATGGTGCGGCCGTCGCGGGTGATGGAGTTGCCGACGCCGCCGATGTCTACGACGCTGCTGCGGTTGAAGATGGCCCGCCCTGGACTCCACGTGTCACTGGACTCGTAGGCCTCGAGCCGGCCGGGGACCAGGATCGTGTTGCCGTCCGCGGAAATGGTGGGCGCCTGGATGTACTCGGTGTCGCCCTCAGCGACCAGTGGACGTCCGGCACCGGTGAACCGCTGCAGAACGCCCGTGCGCAGGTTCTTGACGTAAACGTCGATGCGGTTGCGCTGGGCGAAATTGGCGGCGAAGACCACAAAGCGGCCGTTGCCTGAAATCTGCCCGCCGTCCAACTGCGGGGAGTACCGCATCTTCTGGTCCTCCTCGCACAGTGCCAGCGTGCAGCGGCCACGCCAGGATGGCCGCAGGAGCGAGCCAGAAGTCCTGCGCGTGACCTCGCGCGTCCGGCCAGTGCGCCGGTCGAAGACCATGACCCGGCGCTGGCCCCAATCGTCGATCGGCATCGTGTAGGCCACCAGGCGTCCATTGTCGCTGACCGACGGATCGGCAGCCTTGCGCGGCAACTTCACTACGGTCGAATCCGCTGTCAGGTCGAGCAGGCGGAGGCGCCTGTTGAGCGGTGCTCCCAAGACGTATCGACCCGTGGTTGAAGCACCGAACACATCGGTAAGGCCAGTGGGCCGGGGGTCGATGGTCAACGCCGAAGCAGGTGCCGGTGTCAGTAGCAGACCGGCCGTCAGAGCGCCGCCGAGAAGTGGAATTGCAAGCCTCATGATGCCCTCCCCGCACCGACTTGGTGGTCGGGTGACATCAACGCCGGTGGTCATCCCGGCCGTCAAGCGTGCGCTTCCAGGGTACGCCGAATGAGGCCGCCGCAACAGGCTTCCGGCCGCTGGATGACAGTTGTCACGAAGCGCTGAAACTCCTGCTCAGGTGGGTGTATACCGGAGGTATGGGTGGGTTTGAACAACTCCCCGTCATCCGCAAGCACTCCGCGGATCTGTCGGTCGAACCCAATCTGCGCGACTACGCATCCACCTGTTCCAATTTCACGTGGGACGAGGCTGCGCGGTGGCTCGACGGACTGCCCGGCGGCGGGGTGAACATCGCCTACGAGGCGGTGGACCGGCATGTGGTTCATGGCCGCGGAGACAATGTGGCATTGCGATGCCTGAACAAGCAGGGCGGCCGGGCAGACATCACCTACGCAACGCTTGCCGCGCGCACGAACGCCTTCGCGAATGCCCTGCGTTCCCTGGGGATCGGACCCGGTGAGCGGGTCTTCAGCCTGGTCGGCAGGGTGCCTGCGCTATACATCGCAGTACTGGGAGCTCTGAAGGCGCGCACTGTATTCGCCCCCTTGTTCAGCGCGTTCGGCCCCGAACCGATCCGGCAGCGGGTCGTGATCGGGGGCGGTGTCGCGATGCTCACGACCAAGGCGTTGTACCGCAAGAAGATCGCGGTTGTGCGCGACGAGATGCCGACGCTGCGACACGTCATCCTGGACGATGAACCCGACGACGAGGACGTGACCGACATCCCCGGAGCCATCTACTTCGACGAGTTGATGGCAGGGCAGTCCCAGGACTTCGCGATCGAGGCGACCGACCCCGAGGACACCAGCCTCCTGCACTTCACCAGTGGCACGACCGGTACCCCGAAGGCCGCGGTCCATGTGCACGGCGCCGTGGTCGCGCACTACGCGACCGGTCACTTCGCGCTGGATCTGCACCCCGACGACGTGTACTGGTGCACCGCCGATCCGGGGTGGGTGACCGGGACCTCCTACGGCATCATCTCGCCGCTCACGCATGGTCTGACGATGATCGTGGACGAGGGCGAGTTCGACGCCCGCCGCTGGTACGAGACTCTGAGCCAGCAGCGCGTCAGCGTCTGGTACACCGCACCCACCGCGATCCGCATGCTGATGCGCGCCGGCACCGAGGTCGCGGCGGACTACGACTTGTCGTCGGTGCGGTTCGTGGCCAGTGTCGGCGAGCCGCTGAACCCCGAGGCCGTCGTGTGGGGCCGCGAAGCCTTGGGTTTGACGATCCACGACAACTGGTGGCAGACCGAAACCGGCGGCATCATGATCGCCAACTACGCGGCCTGCGACGTGAATCCCGGTTCGATGGGGCGGCCCATGCCGGGCATCACCGCAGGCATCCTGCAGCGCGGCGATGAGGGTCGGGCAACACCGGGCCCGGACGGTCACGTGGTGGAGCTTGGACCTGACGAGGTGGGGGAACTCGCCCTGCGGGTCGGCTGGCCGTCGATGTTCCGGGGCTACCTCAACGAGCAGCACCGTTACGAGAAGTGCTTCGCGGATGGCTGGTATCTGACCGGAGACCTCGCGCAGCGCGATCCGAACGGCTACTACTGGTTCGTCGGGCGCGCGGACGACGTCATAAAGACCGCCGGCCACCTCATCGGTCCATTCGAGGTCGAGAGCGTCCTTATGGAGCATCCCGCTGTCGCCGAGGCGGGCGTAATAGGCGTTCCGGATTCGATCATGGGCGAGCGCATCAAGGCGTTCGTCTCCCTAAAGCCCGGAGTCGACACTGATCGCGCTAAATTGCGCCGGGAACTCACGGCGCACGCACGGCGTCGACTCGGGCCGGCCGTTGCGCCGCGCGAGATCGAGTTCTCTGACAACCTTCCCAAGACCCGTTCCGGCAAGATCATGCGCCGGTTGTTGAAGGCCCGTGAGCTCGGCCTGCCGGAAGGAGACCTGTCGACCCTCGAATCCCCAGGAGGTGGCTCATGAGCGAACCCATGGATCTATTCAGGTCGATGCTGCGAGTGCGCCGTTTCGAGGAGCGCTGCGTGGAGTTGTACAGCGAGACGAAGATTCGCGGATTCCTGCACGTTTACATCGGTGAAGAGGCCGTTGCCGCCGGCGTAATGGCCGGGTTGCGAGACGACGACGCGGTTGTGGCGACCTACCGCGAGCACGGGCACGCACTATTGCGCGGGATGAGCGCCCGCGAGGTCATGGCCGAGATGTACGGCAAGGTCACGGGTTGCAGCAGGGGTCGCGGCGGGTCGATGCACCTTTTCGACAAAGATCTCCGGTTCTTCGGCGGCAACGCGATCGTCGGTGGCGGGTTGCCCACAGCAGTGGGTCTGGCGCTCGCCGATCACATGCAGAAGCGCGAGCGCGTGAGCGTGTGCTTCTTCGGCGAAGGTGCGATGGCCGAGGGAGAGTTCCACGAGTCGATGAACCTCGCGCAATTGTGGAACCTGCCGGTGCTGTTCGTGTGCGAGAACAACCTGTACGCGATGGGCACTGCCCTGAGCCGTTCGGAGTCCGAGACCAATCTGCCGATCAAGGCCTCGGCGTACGAAATGCCAGCCTGGTCGGTTGACGGCATGGACGTGATGGCAGTCGCCGAGTCGGCCGGCCGTGCGATCGAGGCGATCCGTGCTGGCGGCGGCCCGCACTTCCTCGAGGCCCGCACCTACCGCTTCCGCGCTCACTCGATGTTCGACCCCGAGCGCTATAGGGATAAGGCCGAGGTGCAGCGGTGGCGCGAGCGGGATCCGATCGACCTGATGCTCGCCCGCTTGCGCGCCGAGGCCTTGCTGGACGACCCCGCCCTCGAGGCGATGGAACGCGAGATCGCCGACGAGATCCAGGACGCGGTCGACTTCGCGGAGGCCTCGGCCGACGAGGACGTGGCCGACCTCATGAAGTTCGTCTACAGCCCGTCCTCCACAGCGGGGAGGCCGTAATGAAGACCATGAGCTACCGCGAGGCGGTGCGTGAGGGCATCCGCGCAGCACTGCGCGATGACGAGCGGGTCTTCATGATGGGTGAGGACATCGGCGAATACGGCGGTTGCTACGCGGTCAGCATGGGCTTGCTCGAGGAGTTCGGCCCCGACCGGATCCGTGATACGCCGCTGTCGGAATCGGCGTTCGTTGGGGCGGGGATCGGCGCGGCTCTCGGCGGGATGCGGCCGATCGTCGAGATCATGACTGTCAACTTCAGCCTGCTGGCCCTCGACCAGATCGTGAACACCGCTGCCTCGCTTCTGCATATGTCCGGTGGCCAGTTCAACGTCCCCTTGGTCATCCGCATGACCACTGGCGCGGGCAGGCAACTGGCCGCACAACACTCACACAGTTTCGACGGCTGGTACGCCCATATCCCCGGTATCCGGGTGGTTGCTCCGGCCACGGTGGAGGATGCCCGCTGGATGATGCCCACGGCATTGTCCGACCCCGATCCGGTCCTGATCTTCGAGCACGGAGGGCTTTACAACGCCTCCGGTGAGATGCCTGAGCGGGCAGGACCGGTGGACTTGGACAGGGCCGCGATCCGCAGGTCGGGTAAGCACGTCACGCTGATCACTTACGGCGGGACGCTGCCCACGACGATGGCAGCCGCGGATCAGTTGGCCGAGGACGGCACACAGGCCGAGGTCATCGACCTGCGGACCTTACGTCCGTTGGACGACGCGACGTTCCTCGACTCCGTGCGCCGCACCCACCGCGCCGTGGTCATTGACGAAGGGTGGCGCAGCGGCAGCATCTCCGCGGAGGTGTCCGCGCGGATCATGGAACAGGCCTTCTACGAGTTGGACGCGCCCGTCGGTCGGGTGGCCAGCAAGGAGGTGCCCACCCCTTACGCACGCCATATGGAGCAGGCGGCGATCCCGAGCACGGACGACGTGGTCACCGCCGTGCGCGCCGCGATGCGTGGCGAGAACTGAGGCGTCATGGGCCTGTTCAAGATGCCGTCACTGGGTGCAGACATGGACGAGGGAACGCTGCTCGAATGGCTGGTCAAGCCCGGCGACGCGGTGCACAAGGGTGACGTCGTCGCGGTGATCGACACCGCCAAGTCGGCGATCGACGTGGAGGTGTTCGAGGACGGCATCGTGGCGGAGTTGCTGGTGGAGCCCGGCACGCTGGTCCCGGTCGGGACGCCGCTGGCCCGGATCGACGGTGGACAGGCGCCGCCTGAACCCACACCCGAACCGGTACCTGAGACCCACTCCGTGCCCCGGCTCGCACCACCCGTGCGCCACCTCATGCATCAGTTCGGCTTGGACGTCTCCGAGGTTGTCGGCAGCGGGCCGCGTGGCCAGGTCACGCGAAAGGACGTCCTGGTCGCGGCCGGGGAGTCAAGCGTCGGAGGCCCGCCGGTAGTCGTAGTCCCCGCCGCGCCGCCACCGGCGAGCAGGCCGCGCATCACCCCGCGCGCCCGTCGGCTGGCGGCCCAACGCGGAGTGGACCTCGACGCCCTCGCCGGGTCGCAAGTGGTGACGGGCCCCGACGTGCAAGCAGCCACGCCCAAGGCCAAGGTGGACCGGACCGCAGCCATGCGCGCGGCCACCGCGGCGCTCATGGGCCGAGCCGCCCGCGAGATCCCGCACTACTACGTGGCGAGCACCTTCGACATCACCTCGACATTGGACTGGTTGCGTGAGTTCAACGCCGGGCGCAAGCCACGCGACCGCGTCCTGCCCGCCGCGCTGTTCCTGCGTGCCGCGGTGGTCGCCGCGACCGCAGTACCCGAGCTCAACGGGCACTGGGCGGAGCAGTTCGTCGCTGCTGACGGCGTTGACCTCGGAATCGCCGTGGCCACACGCAGCGGTGGGCTGGTCACCCCGCGAATCGTCAGGGCGCAGGACTTGGATCTCACCGGCCTCATGGGTCACCTGACTGACCTGGTCAAACGGGCAAAGGCCGGGCGACTGAAGGGCAGTGAACTGTTGCCCGGCAGCATCACCGTCAGCAGCCTGGCCGACGGTGGGCCCGATGTTCTCTACGGCGTGATCTACCCGCCGCAGGTCGCCCTTGTCGGGGTGGGTGCGGTCGCGCCGAGGCCGTGGGTGGTGGACGGGGAAGTGGCCATCCGAAGCACGGTCACCGTGACCCTGGCCGCCGACCATCGCGCCACCGACGGCCGTACCGGCGCCCGCTTCCTCGGCGCATTCGGTCAAGCCCTCACCCACCCGGAGGAACTATGAATGAGACCCAAGCCCGCGCGCTGGTCGTGGAAGCGCTGGCCGATGTTGCACCTGAGATTGACCCCGACGAGTTCGATCCGGACACCAGCCTGCGCGACGGCGCAGACCTCGACTCGATGGACTTCCTGGCCTACATAGCGGCGGTGTCCGAGGCGATGGGCATGGACATCCCGGAGGACGACTATGCCCAGCTCGACACGCTGAACCTGGCCATCGCCTACGTCAGTTTGAGCCGATAACGACAGCGAGCGCATACTCCCCGTCGTGGGAGATCGACACGTCCCACTGTCGGATGCCGAGTTCCTGAGCGCGGGCAAGCGCCGCGCCGCGCAACTCAAGCAGCGGCTTGCCCTTGGCGTCACTATCGGTCTCGATGTCGGTCATCGGGATGCCCGCGATGCCGACCCCCAGGGCCTTCAGCACTGCCTCCTTCGCCGCCCAGCGTCCAGCGAGTGACTCAGGACGCTCCTGGCACACCTCGAGTTCGCGCGCGGTGAACGTGCGCCGGGTGAATGCGGGGGTCCTGACTGAGGTGAGCCGGGCCACGCGCACCAGGTCGGTGCCGAGGAAGGGCACTACTGCTCCAGCGCTGCGAAGACGCGGTCGAGTTTCGCGCGTAGGTCGGCCGCCAGCGGTGCGAGGTCCTGGGCATCTGTGACCGATACCAGCATGGCCGGGTCCACCGTTTCGACAGCGACCCCTTGGTCGGTCTGGCGCAGGACGACGTTGCACGGCACCAGGGTGGCGACCTGCGGCGCCACACTCATCGCCTGGTGGGCGAAGCCGGGGTTGCAGGCGCCCAGGATCACCATCGGGGGGTACTCCTCGCCGAGCTTGGCCTTCATCGTGGCCTGCATGTCGATCTCGGTGAGGACTCCAAAGCCCTCATCGGCCAGCGCCGCCCGGGTCGCTGCGACCGCCTGGTCGAAGGGGAGGTCCAGATTCGTTGTCGGTGCGCTCATGACTCCACGGTAATCGGGTGTCCGCGCTGCGGGCGCCGGAAGGTTGAACGGATTGGCATCGTTAACGTGCCAATCCGTTCAACCTTCTCGCCGTAACAGTGGGATACCTTCGCGCAGTGAGACGTGTGTGCTGGATCCTCGCCGCCATGGTGAGTCTCGCGGCCTGCTCTGCTCCCACGCCACCGGTGTCCGCGGTGGTCTACCAGACCCGCTCGGACACCCCGTTGAACAAGATCGAGATCCAGGTCCAGAACAACGGGCGGCAGCCGGTGACGGTGGACTTCGCACAATTGACTTCGCCCAGCCTGGCCGGGACGCCGCAATGGAACGAACCGGTTGAGATCCCGCCCGGCGCTGCCATGGATCTGAAGGTGGCGTTGCCGGAGGCCAACTGCGGCGCACGACGCGATGCCGAGGTGCAACTACGGGTGGACGGCCAGAGCGTGACCATGGCCGCAGACGACAAACTCGGCCAACTGCGCAAGTACCTCGACAACGACTGCCTGCGCCAAGAAGTTGAGCAGCAGCTGGATCTACGAGTCGCAGCGATCGACCACAAGGGTTTGGTCATCGAGGGTTCCGCTGGCGACGTGCAGGTCGGCGAACTGGGCGCCACGACCCTGTTCCGGCCGGTCGACCCGATGGTGATCTCGCAGGGCAGGGACCGGGTGACACTGCGGCCGAACCGCTGCGATGCACACGCCGTGGCCGAGGACAAGCAGGGCACTTACTTCCCGCTGGCCGTGACGCTTCCCGACGGACGATCGGGCACGTACACGTTGGCGGTTGACCCGCAGATGCGCCAGCGGCTCTACGCCCTGTACGCGAAGGCGTGTGGTCTGTGAAACAAGAAGCCCGGGTGGATGTTCGCAGAAACCTGCGGACCGTGCTGGGCGTCCTGAGCCGGGGCAACGGTGACCCTGCGTACCGCCATGTCGACGGAGCCCTGTGGCTGACCGGCTTGGGCGCGCAGGGTGGATTCACGGCCCAGCTCGTGGCCGACGACTCAAGCGTCAGCGGCACCTATTGGGGCGAGGGTGGCCAATGGGCGGCCGAGCACTTGCCGGAGTTTCTGGGAGCCGATGACGATCCGACGGGATTTGTGCCGCAGCACCGGATCGTCGAGTCCCAATGGCGCCGTCTTGGCCCGACTTGGGCGGCCCCCCGCACACTGCTCACCTGGCAGGTCGCCGTCGCTGCTGTGCTGGAACAGCGCGTGACCGGGGTGGAGGCACGAGGAGCGTGGCGGCAACTGGTGCGCGAACACGGAACACCGGCCCCCGGACCAGCGCCTGCCGGGATGTACGTGCCACCGGACCCGGCCGCGTTGCTCGCAGTGCCGTCCTGGGACTGGCGGCGCTACGGGGTGGATCGCCAGCGCATCGAAGCATTGCGCCAAGTGGCCCTGGTCCCGCACCTGCTCCACCGCGCCGAGTCAATGCCACCTGCGCGAGGCCGCGAGACGCTGCAAGCCATCCCCGGGGTCGGTGCCTGGACCGCCGCTGAGATCAGCGCTCGCGCGTTCGGCGATGCGGACGCCGTGAGTGTGGGCGACTACCACCTGGGGCGCGTCGTGACCTACGCCTTGACCGGCAGGGACAACGGCACCGACGAAGACATGCTCGAACTGCTACAGCCGTACGCCGGACACCGTCACCGGGCGGTACGCATGATCGAGCTGGCGGGTGTCGCGCCCCCACGCCGGGGGCCGAGGATGCGACTTCCGGGTCCGCCGGGTCTAGCCTGAACGGATGCGAACACCACCACCGCGCACGGGCCCGGAACGAGAGATGCTGGACGGCTTCCTGGACTTCCAACGCCAGACGTTGCTCGAGAAGTGCATGGACCTCAGCCCGGAGCAGCTGGGCACCCGCGGTGCCGACCCCTCAGCGTTGACACTGCACGGCTTGGTCAGGCACCTGGCCAAAGTCGAACGGTGGTGGTTCCGCATCTACATGTGCGGCATGGGGCTGCCCGCGTTGTTCTCCGAAAAGGACAACCCGGACTTCGACTTCGACGGCGTGGATCCCGTGCGCTGGGAGGACGACTTGGAGGTGTACCGCGGTGAGGTCGAGGCGGCCAGTGACGCTGTTGCCTGGCTGTCGCTGGACGAATTGTCCAAGAACGTGAAGGGCGATCCGGTGAGCCTTCGCTGGGTCTACGTTCACATGATCGCCGAGTACGCCCGGCACAACGGCCACGCCGACCTCGTGCGGGAGGCAATCGACGGGCGGACTGGCTTCTAGGGAAGGGTTTTCGCCGGCGGCGATCTCCATCGCGCCGGACTGGTGAGGACCCGCGGAGTTGTCGGCGGAGCCTGTTCATGACCGCGGTCTCGGCGGCTTGATGAAGCGGTCAGTGTCCACTCCGGGCGTACTCTGGAAGTGGGGTGCGTGATGAGTCGTTGGACGGTTCGTTCCTGGATCGCGTTGGGGTGTTTGGTGATCGCGTTCCCGCTGGCCATGGTCTGCGGTGAGGGTCTCTTGACGCTGCTGGCGGACGACCCGGACAACCCCGCGGTGATCGCGATGGTGGTCGCCGGCGGGATCGGGACGCTGATCCTGTTGTCGCCGATTATCGCCTCGCTGCTGCTCGGTCGCCGGGGCCTTGCCGAAGGCGATGATCGGGCCAAGGTGCCGATGATCGTCTCCGGCGTCCTGATGGTGGTCGTCCTTGCCCAGACTTTGCTGGGTGTGGTGGGTTCGCTGCTGTGACGCGTGTCACCGTGATCCGATCGAGTGCGCGGGAAGCAAATCTGGGTAATGGCTGTTGACCGTGAGGTTGACCTAACCAGGAGCCTTGATGAGTGAAGATCTGTCGGCGAAGACCGACCCAGAAGTACCCGTTGCCGACCCGATGCGGTTCAAGGCCCTGTTCGTTATCGCGATCGCGCAGTTGATGATCGTGCTCGACGCATCCATCGTGAACCTTGCAATCCCCAGCGCCCAGGCGGACCTCGGCATCGAGCCGCAGGACGTGCAGTGGGTGGTCACCGCCTACACCCTCGCGTTCGGCGGGTTCTTGCTCCTCGGTGGACGCATCGCCGACTACGTCGGCCGCAAGCGAGTGTTCATCATCGGTCTGCTCGGTTTCGCCGCGGCCAGCCTGCTGGGTGGTCTCGCCCTCACATCCACACAGTTGTTCGCCGCTCGTGCGCTGCAGGGTGGCTTTGCCGCGCTCATGGCGCCGGCGGCCCTCGCGTTGATCACTGTCACGTTCCACGACCCGAAGGAACGCGCGAAGGCGTTCGGCGTCTTCGGGGCGATCTCCGGTGGTGGGGCCGCGATCGGTCTTCTGCTTGGTGGCGTTCTGACCGAGTTCCTGTCGTGGCGCTGGTGCTTGGCCGTCAACACCCCGATCGCTGTGATCGCGGCGCTGCTGGCCGTGCGGTTCGTGAAGGAGTCCAAGGCCGAGGGTGACACCTCCTACGACATACCTGGCGCCATCACCGTGACCGGTGGTCTGCTCGCGCTGGTGTTCGGGTTCACCCAGGCGGCGCCGGCCGGCTACGACGATTCGGCACACTGGACCGACCCCAGTACCCTGATCTGGTTCGCGCTGTCGGCCGTGTTGTTGACCGCCTTCTTCGTGATCGAGAGCCGCTCCAAGCACCCGCTGCTGCCGTTGCGCGTCATCCAGGACTCGAACCGGGCCGGCGCCTACATCTCCTCGCTGATGGTGGGCGCGGGGATGTTCGCCATGTTCCTGTTCCTCGGCATCTTCATGCAGACGATCCTGGGCTACTCCCCGGTCACGGCGGGCTTTGCGTTCCTGCCGTTCAGCGTCGGGATCATCCTCGGCGCAGGGGTGGCTGCGAATCTGCTTCCCAAGGTTGGGCCCCGTCCGTTGATGATTCCCGGACTGGTCGCAGGTGCCGTGGGCATGCTCCTGCTCGCCCAGCTGGAACCGGACTCCGCGTACTTCACGCACCTGCTTCCCGCCATGCTGATCATGAGCCTGGGCATGGCCTTCGTGTTCATCCCTACCGCAACTGTGGCGTTGCACGGGGTGGACCACCACGATGCAGGTGTTGCCAGCGCCATGATCAACACCAGCCAGCAGGTCGGTGGATCATTGGGTACGGCGCTCATGAACACCGTTGCGGTGTCGGCCACGTCGGCCTACCTGGTAGCGAATGCCGCCGCTGGCGAGGCTGCTATGCCGGCGGCATTGACCGAGGGGTTCACCCGCGGTTTCTACGTGGGTGCGGCGCTGTTGCTGACGGCTGCGGTGGTTGTGTTCTTCATGATCCGCATCGGTGCCGACGCGGCCCAGGACGAGGACGAGGCGGCGCCGGTGCATCTCGGGTGAGTGTGGCCCGGCGGGCCTTTCGGTGACGAATCGACCAGTGAGTGGTCTGAACTTCACCGAAAGGCGACCAGGGGCGGCAAGCCCGGCCTCGTCGCACTCCCCGGCGCTACCCTGGCGCCCATGACCAACCCCGGCTGGTACCCGGACCCCGGCGGAGTCGGCACACGGTACTGGGACGGCGTCGCCTGGACCGATCGGGTCAAGCCGCCCAGCCAAGGCATTCCCGGTTGGCTGCTGGTCGTCTGGTTCGCCGTGATGGCAGCGGCCGCCTTCGCGGGCTTCTTCTACGTGCTGCTCATGACCGCGTTCGGGTGTGACTCCGGCTGGGACGGCTGCGTCGGGGTCGGCCAGGCGACGTGGCTGGCGTACACAGCAGTCTGTGCGGTGGGCCTGGTCGGGCTGCTGATCTGGTCGCTGTTGAGCAAGTCAGCGGGAGTCCGGATCGCCGTAATGTTCCTAATGCCGGCGGTCCTGATACTCGCTCTTGTCCTTTCGACTGGTCTGTACTTCGCGCTGGCGAGTTGGCTGGCCTGACCTGCCTCAGCATCCAGGCAGCTGATCCAACGTCAGGCATTCGGCTCGGGTTCCCAAGGGCTCCTGCCAGAATCGAGGTGTGTCCGAATCCCCGTGGTGGCGATCCACCAGCATCTACCAGGTCTACCCGCGGTCGTACGCCGATTCCAACGCCGACGGGATCGGCGATCTTGCGGGAATCATCGGCAAGCTCGACTACATTCGCGACCTCGGAGTCGAGACGGTGTGGGTGTCGCCGTTCTTCGCCAGCCCCCAGCTGGACTTCGGCTACGACGTCACCGACTACGAAGGTGTCGCGCCGGAGTACGGGACTCTCGACGACGCCCAGCGCCTGATCGACGAGTGCCACGAACGCGGGATGCGCATCATGTTCGACCTGGTGCTCAACCACACCTCCGACCAGCACCCCTGGTTCCAGCGCTCACGCTCGTCGCGCACCAACCCCAAGGCCGACTGGTACATCTGGGCCGATGGCCGCGGCAAACACGGGCGCAAGCCGCCGAACAACTGGAAGTCGGCTATGGAGTTCACATCGGCCTGGCAGTACTCCCCCGTGCGCAAGCAGTGGTACATGTGCACGTTCCTGCCGTTCCAGCCGGACTTGAACTGGCGCAACCCCGAGGTCAAGGCGGCGATGTTCAACTCCGTGCGCTTCTGGTTGGACAAGGGTGTCGACGGCTTCCGGCTCGACATCTTCGGCCAGATCATGAAGGACCCTGGATTGGCGAACAACCCGGTCCGGCCGCACGTCTACAACGGCTTCCCGCGGCTGACCGACCGGGTGCACACCGAGAACACCCCCGACAATGTCACCCTGGCCAAGGAACTGCGGGCGGTGGTCGAGGAGTACCCAGGCGATCGTGTGCTTCTCGGCGAGGTGTTCGGGGGTCCGGAGGTGCTCCGGTCCTTCCTCGGAGACGACGACGGCCTGCAGTTGGTCTTCCTGTTCGACTTCCTCACTTACTCCTACGACGCGCAATGGTTCCGCACGACGATCAACGAGTTCGAACGCAACTTCCCGGCGCCCCAGCAGCCCACGTACGTGCTGGAGAACCACGACCGATCGCGCACCATCGACCGGGTCGGCGGCGATCCGGCCAAGGCCCGCGTGCTGGCCGTGATCCTGCTCACGGTTCGGGGTGTGCCCACGGTCTACATGGGCCAGGAGTTGTGCATGAGCAATACACCGCTGCGGTTCAAGGACGCGCTGGACCCGATCGCGTCAGGGGTCTTCAAGCGGGTGCCGCAGGCCATCGCCAACCGCATGTCTGAGCGGCTCAACCGCGACGAGATGCGCACCCCGATGCAATGGGACGCCAGCGCACATGCCGGGTTCTGCCCCGACGGCGTTCAGCCGTGGTTGCCGGTCAACCCCGACTACCTGCGCGGGGTGAACGTCGCGGCTGAGAACGCCGACCCCGACTCCATGCTGAACCTGTACCGTCGGCTGTTCGCCCTGCGCCGTGAGCACGAGTCTCTGCGCGCCGGTTCTCTGGCCATGTTGGAGGCCCTGCCCGAGGGCGTCCTGGGTTACCGGCGCAACGACATCTTCATCCTGGCCAATCTCTCAGACCAGCTCGCGACGGTGCGGTATGCCGGGGAGGTGTTGGCGCAGACCGGCAGGGTGGCGGTGGCCAACGGTCGCACCACGCTGTTCGGTGACTCCGCAGTGGTCCTGCGCACTGTGGTTCCGAAGATGGGATGAATGAGCCCGCCGATCCACCTACTGTGGGGCTGTGGATCGCCTGACCGTACTAGATGACACCTTCATCGTTCTTGAGCGCGACAACCTGCCGATGCATATCGGTTCACTGCTGATCTTCGACGGCCCGCCGCCGCAATACCCGGATCTGCTGGCCCATGTCGCCGGCCGACTCGACAGGCTGCCTCGGTATCGGCAGGTGATCCGCGAGGTACCCCTGAACCTGGGCCGGCCGACCTGGCAGGACGACGAACACTTCAACCTCGAGTACCACGTCCGGCACACGGCTTTGCCCCATCCCGGGGACCGGGAGAATCTGCGCGACTTGGCCGGCAGGCAGTTGAGTCACAGGCTGGACATGCGCCGGCCGCTGTGGGAGTTGTGGATGATCGAGGGCCTTGAGGACGACAAGTGGGCGGTCCTCAACAAGGTCCATCACGCGATGGTCGACGGGCTGTCGGGTGCCGACATCATGGAGGTTCTGCTCGACGACTCCGAGCATGTGGCCGAGCCGTCACCCTCAAAGTGGGTGCCGCAGAAGGCGCCGTCAACTGCCACCGTCGTCTCCGAAGCGCTCGTCGATGCGGTGCGTAACCCGGTGGGTCGGTTTGGGCACCTGATGGCCGATCTGGGCTCGCCCAAGGACGCCGTGACCAAAGTCGCCTCGGCACTGGCGGGCACCTTGCGGATCGGTGAGACCCTGGCCCACACCGAGGATCATCTGCTCGGCCAGCCCGGCCCGCACAGGCGCTGGGCGTGGGCCAATGGCGACCTGCAAGAGGTCAAGCGGATCAAGACCGAATTGGGCGGCACGATCAACGACGTCATTCTCACGGCGATCACCAATGGCTTCCGCGAGTTCCTACTCGGCCGCGGGGCCGAACTGTCCGAAGGCGCTTTTGTGCGCACGATGGTGCCCGTGTCCACCCGGCCCAAGGACCAGGCCAAGGGCGGTAACGAGGTCGCAGTCATGTTCGCCGACATGCCGGTCGGCCTTGCGCAGCCGGCACAACGTTACGAGAGCATCAGGTCGCAGATGGCCCACGCAAAGTCCAGCGGCACGGTGGAAGGCACCGATGCGCTGCTGGACAACGCGGTGTTCCTGCCGCCCATGTTGTACGCGGCGGCTGGACGCCTGGCCGCGCGGACCCCGCAGCCTGCTGTATCGACGATCACCACCAACGTCCCTGGCCCGCAGCGCCAGTTGTACATGTTGGGCCGGCCGATGGAGAAGATGCTGGGCTACGTGCCCTTGGGTATGAACCAGTTGGTCACGGTCGCCATCGTCTCCTACAACGGGCAGATCTGTTGCAGTCTCACAGCCGACTACGACCAGGTGCCCGACGTTGAAGTACTGGCATCGGGCATCGAGTCCGGGCTTGGGCAACTGAGCGAGTTGGCCGGCTGAGGTTCGGTCGCTCAATTGGGGTCGATCGGACCCCTCGGACGGGGCCGATAGGTGGATGTGCGCGGGAGTCACCCCGGCCTACATTTGCGCCCGTGGAGAGTCACGGGGTACTGAGGGTGTTGTTGGCTTCGGGGTTGGCAGCAGGTCTGCTCATGGGAACGGTCGGCGCTGTCGCGGCGGTCCCGGTTCAGGCCGGTGTGAGCGTGGATCGGCCGGACCCGAAGGAGCGGCCAGGTCCGGGAGAACGCGTCGATCCGCGGTGCAACGCAGCCCAGAATCAGGTAGCCATTGCCGACAGTAACGTCGGACGGGCACGCCAAGCTGTGAAGGCTGCACCCAAGAAGAAGAAGAAGGCGCGCAAAGCTGCCTTACGGCGGGCGAAGCAGGCGCAGGCTGTTGCCGAGGCGCGCGTCGAGCGCTTCTGCTGAGCCCGGGCTCGGTGTGCACGGGCGCGGTACCGTGCGGTAGACCTGTGTTGTGCCCGAGATGGAGGTCCCCGGTCCTCGCTCGACCAGTGAGCGCCGGGCAGGCGATCCGATCCCGGTGGCCCGCGTCCTGCCCGGCCCAGTGTTTTTCGTCATGGCTGGCGGCGGCGCGCATGGGGCGGTGCAGTGGGGAACGCTGCAAGCCCTGAGCCAGACCGACATCGTGCCGGACTCGATCATCGGGACCTCAGCAGGCGCCCTGAACGGGGCGATCCTCGCCGAGGATCTGGCCTCCGGGGTCAATCGGATGGGGTACGTCTGGGGCCAGATCAACATGAGTTACCTGGTGGGGGACAAGTGGTTGGCGCGCGGACTGACCCAGGTCCGCTCACCGAGTCTGATCTCCAATGCCCCGCAGGCGGCAACGCTGGCGTCCATTCTGCGCACCGAACTCATCGAAGACCTCGAGGTGCCCTTCTCAGCAGTTGCGACCGACCTGGCCAGCGGCCGGCCACACATCTTCGACTCCGGACCGCTGGTACCGGCTTTACTGGCTTCGTCGGCGATTCCCGGCGTGCTTCCGCCGGTGTACTTCGAGGATCGACCGTTCGTTGACGGTCTGGCCTGCGCCAACCTCCCGGCCGTTCCCGCCCTGGAACGAGGTGCGGGCAGCATCATTGTGCTGGACACGGGGGCCCGGGCGGCCGGTGAACCGGGGTTGACGCCCACCAAAGTGCTCGGCCGTGTTGCAGCCATCATGGCTGCCAGTCAACGCCGGCGCCAACTTCGTCAGGCCGCAGCCCAAGTGCCGGTTGTACTTCTGCCCACCCCCAACGATCTCGGGGGGTCAATGGAGTTCGGGGACACCATGCGGGTGGCGGCTGACAGTTACACCATGACGCGTGCCTTTCTGGCCGATCTTGCGCTCCGGGGCCGTCGTCGGCTGCGCCCAGGGCTGTACGCCCGGCCAGATGACCACGGGCTCACCGACGATCTGGCCGGCCTGCTTCGGGAGGTGGTCCGGTGAAAGCTCCGATCGGGGTCGTCATGACCTTCGGCCTGGCCCGCACTCCCGCGCAGGTCGGGATGCTGCAGGTCCTGGAGGAGCGCGGCATCGACGCCGCGTGGGTAGCGGGCACATCGCTGGGGTCGATCAATTCTGCGGCCTACGCTGCGGGGGTCTCCACCGCCCGACTGCAGGAGTTCTGGCTCTGGCTCGATGAAGATGTGCTCCGCAGCCCGGTGCGTGCGATCGCCCGCAGTGTCACCGCCAAGCAGGCGGCCAAACAGGAGGCACTGATCCGATCGCGGTTGGCCGACATGCTGCCCGAGACGTTCGAGCAATTGCAGCGCCCTCTTCGTCTGGTTGCCACCGATCTGCAGCGGGGCACTGCTGCGGTTCTCGATTCCGGTGATCTGGTTCCGGCCGTCATGGCCGCCAGTGGGCTGCCCGGCTTGATCCCACCGGTCACCGTCGCAGGCCGCCACTACATCGACGGGGGGTTTGTCGCCGGGATGCCGCTGCCAACGCTGGGTGATGATGCCCGCACCATGATCGTTCTGGATGTGGGCCACTCGGCAACGACCACTCAGACGGCCTCGGAGTACCGGTGGTGGGAGGTGGGCGCGCTGGCCTATGCCCACGAGATCCGGGAGCAGGCGGTCAATGCCTTGGTGCGCGTGGCCGCGAAGATGCCGGTCGTGGTTCTGTCCACCCCCGCTGGACGCCTGCTCGACTTCTCTGATCCCGCCGGCATGATCCAGGCCGGCCGGCAGGCAGCCGAGATGCAGTTGGGAAACCTGCCCACACGGTTGCGCCGCGGGATCTACAACCTGCCCAGCGGTTTGGATGAGTTCGAGGTTCTGCGAGCGATCGCGGTTGCCCCGGGATCCGCCAGCGCGGTGCGTTCCTGAGCTTCCGGTTAGAGGTTGTGCTGTTGGTTAGCGAAACAACGCGTGGATTCGCTAACCAACAGCACAACCTCTAACGAGGTCACCGGCTTGTGGTCTGCCCGGCGGCCCGCCGACCTCGGCCTCCGCCACCTCCCGCGAGGGAGCCAAATGCCACCTCCAACCTCTAGGCTTTGCCGCGACGGAAGGGGTTGGCGTGGTTTACACCGAATCGAACGGTCGGCGGGAGCGGCGGCGGGCGGGCCAGGAGGTCCGCAGCAAGGTGCCTCGGGACTCACTGGGTGTATGGCAGCCGCCGGCTGATCGGCGTGATCCAGTTCAGATCCTCATCAACCAGGGTGACTCCCGGGTGCAGGACTTAGTGCCGGTGCGTTACGCGCGGATGTTGTCCAGCGAGTTCGCGTTCTACCGGGGCGCGGCTGCGGTCATGGCCAGCGACCTGTCCTACAGCCCGAATACGCATCTGACGGTTCAGTTGGCAGGCGACGCCCACCTTGTCAACTTCGGAGGCTATGCGTCCCCGGATCGCACCTTCGTGTTCGACGTCAATGACTTCGACGAGACGCTGCCCGGGCCCTTCGAGTGGGACCTGAAGCGGCTCGTCGCGAGCTTCGCAGTCGCGGGCCGAAGCCGTGGTTTCGACGCAGCCACGCGCGCCGAGATCCTCAAGCGGGTGGTCAAGTCGTATCGCGAAGCTGTCACGACCTTCTCGCACATGTCGCGAATGGATGTCTGGTACTCACGCCTGACCGCCGAGGACATCGAGAACCGTTGGGGGGACAGGGTCGACAAGAAGTTCCGCAAGAGTTTCGAGAAGACCGTCGCCAAGGCGCAGACCAAGACCAGCCAGCGCGCGCTGGACAAACTGACGACGAAAGCCGCCGACGGCCGCATCTCCTTCGTAAGCAATCCGCCGTTCATGGAGACGTTCGACGAGGTCGTGGGGGCAGACGACAAGGAGGAGTACCGGCACGCCACCCAGGCAGCGCTGGTGACCTACCGTCGCAGTCTCATCTCCGATCGCAGAGTGCTCTTCTCGGGCTACCGGGTGGTCGACCTCGCCCGCAAGGTTGTTGGCGTCGGCAGTGTCGGCACCCGGTGCTGGGTGATGCTGCTCATGGCCGACCATGACGAGAGCGACGTCTTGATGCTGCAGCTCAAACAAGCCGAAGCATCCGTGCTTGAGCCCTATCTGGGGCACTCGCGCGCGACACATCACGGGCAACGCGTCGTCGAAGGCCAGCGCGTGATGCAAGCGGCCAGCGACATCCTGCTTGGCTGGACCCAGGTGGAAGTCCGCGGCCAGCAGGTCGATTTCTATGTGCGCCAGATGTGGGATTGGAAAGAGTCCGCCGACCTCGACGCGATGGATGTCCCGGCAATGGACATCTACGCGGAGCTCTGTGGCTGGACCTTGGCCCGGGCGCACAGCCGCTCCGGGGACCGGGTGGCTTTGGCCGGCTACCTGGGCACCAGCGACACCCTCGACAGTGTCCTGGCTACCTACGCGGAGAACTACGCCGATCAGAACGCAGAGGATTACGCCGCGTTGAAGGCTGCGGCTTCGGCGGGTCGCATCGAAGTTGCCGACGCTGGGTGGTAGATATTCGGGTGTCTGAGGAGGCACCCATGTCCGAAACTGAAGCTCAAGAAGCCCGAGAGGTCATCGGGGCAGCCAGCAAGTTGTGGTGGCTGACCTTGGTCGCAGGGATCCTGTGGTTCTTCATCGCCATCGTGATCCTGCAGATGAACGCGGCCTCCGTGACGACCGTCGGAGTCATCATCGGAGCGATGTTCCTGTTCACGGGCGTTCAGCAGTTCTTGATCTCGACGGCGGTCGAGGGCTGGAAGTGGCTGTGGATCGTGTTCGGGGTGCTGTTCGTTCTCGCCGGGATCTGGGCGTTGATCAATCCCGGCGCCACCACCGCAGCCCTTGCCGATTCGCTGGGCTTCCTGTTCTTGCTCGTGGCCATCTTCTGGGTCATCGAAGCATTCACCACCCGTGAGACCAACGACCTGTGGTGGCTGGGACTGATCTCGGGGATCATCATGTTCGTGCTGGCCTTCTGGGTGGCCGGGCAGTTCCTCTTCGAGCGCGTCTACATCCTGCTGGTGTTCGCAGGGGTCTGGGCGATGCTGCAGGGCATCACCGACGTGGTGCGGGCCTTCCAGTTGCGTAAGTTGGGCAAGCTGGTCGCGTCCTGATCAGCCCCGGTGTGCCCAGGCGATCATTCCCTCGATGTTCTGCCTGAGCACCTCACCGGCGGTTGCGTCAGCGCCCTTGGTCATCGCCATGTACTTCAGCGTCCCGACGTCGCTCTTCAGCGGTGCTGACGCCAGGGCGTAGCCGACGGCGTCTTCGGCGAGCAGCCATGCCCCGAGGTTGTAGGCGGTGCGCGCTCCCTGTTTCTTGTCCAGGGCCGCCGTGGCTTCGTCGTCCTGATCCCACGCGATCACCCGGAAACCGTCGCGATCGCCGTAGTCCGAGAGGTTGATCTGCACCTGGATGCGGCCCAATAGCGGCAGGTGCATGCGTTGGATGTACGTGACGTCGGTGTCGGATCGGCGTTCGATGACCTCGATCCCCTCTACGTACTTGACGTTCTCCGCGTAGGCCTCGACATCGAGGATGTGCGCGGCCATGAGTTCCACATCGGTATCCGCATGTGGTAGCAGGCCCACGCCTTCGGAGGTGGGCCGCTTCTCGAACCGCCAGGATGCCGAGTGGTACTTCTCGCGACCGAGATCGGTGACGTGCGGCATGACTCGGTCGAGGAATTCGTTCGCGCTCACGGGACAGAGTGTGTCACGGGGCCGGGTCTGTCCTGGTTAGAGGTTGTCCTGTTGGTTAGCGAAACAACGCGTGGATTCTCTAACCAACAGGACAACCTCTAACGCGGGCGGATGAAACCCGGTTGAGTCCGGGCCCGGGTTCGAAGCAGGATCAAGGGGTGGCCGTTTCCACCTCTTCCGCTTCGCTGCGCCTCTTCTGGGACGTGGCGGGGGTGACCCCTGGGC
>CAVSZD010000016.1:0-9602 GCA_963732355.1 uncultured Actinomycetota bacterium
GGAGTTCCTCGTCCAGCGGGGCCTTCGCCACTTCGGACACCTGCGGAGCATCGACGGTGAAGAACACGTGAGACTCGCTGCCGAGGGCCTCGACCGCTGTGACGTTGACTTCCAGCGAAGCGGGGTCCTCGGGCGATGCCACCGAGAAGTACTCCGGACGGATACCCACTATTGCTGCATTGCGACCAGCGAGTACCTGGGATTGTGTGTGGCTGAGCGGCAGGCTGAACTGCCCGAAACGCACGGTGTCGCCTTGCACTGTGGCCCCGACGACGTTCATCGACGGTGACCCGATGAACGTCGCCACGAACAGGTTGGCCGGGCGTTGGTACAAATTCTGGGGTGCGTCCACCTGCATGATCCGCCCGCCTTCAAGTACCGCCACCCGCTGTCCGAGCGTCATGGCTTCAACCTGGTCATGGGTGACGTAGACGGTCGTGATGCCGAGTCGTTCGTGCAACTCCGTGAGCTGGGTCCGCATCAATACGCGCAGCTTGGCATCCAGGTTGGAAAGGGGTTCGTCCATGAGGAACGCAGTGGGCTCTCGCACGATCGCCCGGCCCATCGCCACTCGCTGGCGCTGGCCTCCGGACAGTTGCGCGGGGCGTCGTTTCAAGAAGTCGGTGAGGCCGAGCATTGCGGCGACCTCGTCGACCCGCCGATCGCGCTCAGACCTTCTGACGCCGGTGACTCGCAGCGAGAAGCCCAAATTCTCGCGCACGGTCATGTGGGGATAGAGGGCATAGTTCTGGAAGACCATGGCCACGTCGCGGTCGCGTGGAGCGGCATTCGTCACATCGCGATCGCCGATGATGATCCGGCCCGCGGTGGTCTTCTCCAGGCCCGCGATCATGCGTAGGACAGTGGACTTGCCGCAACCCGACGGCCCGACCAGGACCATGAATTCGCCAGGTTCCACCTTCAGGTCGATCCCGCACACAGCTGCTGTGCCGTCGGGAAAGACCTTCTCCACCCCGTCAAGAACGATCGCGCCCATGGTGGTCTACCTTCCGCCTCTGGATGAATACTGCACGAATCTGAGCGGTTTGCCAAGCATTCTTGACAGAACCGCGCAGAAGCGAGCAGTATCATTCATGTGAGTGCACGGGACGGTCTGAGAGTCAACCGGCTTGCTGCGTACGAAGACGTCATCGCCGAGGGCAAGCCCATCACGGTCGCCGGGCTTAGGAAGCGCCTGGGTATCAGCGAGGCGACGGTCCGCCGCGACCTCGCGGCACTGGAGGAGTCGGGGCTGGTTCAGCGCACCCACGGCGGTGCTCTGCCGATCGATCGCGGTGAGCTGCCCTTCCCTCAGCGCAACACACTGCAGGTGGAGGAAAAGGCCGCGATCGGCCGGGTTGCACGAACGCTGGTGGAGGAGCACGACACGATCTTCCTGGGTGGAGGTTCGAGCACCCTGCAGTTGGCTCGGCAACTGCATGACCTGGAACTCACCGTTGTGACCAACTCGATCCCGGTCGTGATGGAACTGGCCGGAGCTGCCAATGTCCACGTCATCGGGATCGGGGGCACTTTGCGCCGGCCCGAGTTGACGATGGTCGGGCCCCGTGCCGTCGACGCGATGCGCGCCTACCGTGCCCGGACGGCTTTCCTGGGGGTGCCCGCCCTGGATGCACATCACGGATTCACCGCTGACGGCGACGCCGAGGCCGCCACGGATGCGGAGTTCTTGTCCTTGTGTCAGCAGGCTGTGGTCCTCGCTGATCACACGAAGATCGGCCGGGTGGCAACCACGCATGTGGCGCCGGTGTCCCAGATCGACGTCGTCATCACCGACAGCGGAGCCAGCCCCGAAGCCCTCAAAGCCCTGCGCCAAACGGGTGCGCAGGTTCTCGTCGCGGAGGTGACCCCTTGAGTAAGACACACACCGAGGAGGAGATCCTCTCGCAGCCGCAGGTGTGGGCGCAGACGCTGGAGACCCTCGATTCTGCAGTTCTGAGCAAAGGCCTCGCTGTCGGTCAGGACGTCATTGTCACCGGCTGCGGATCAACGCATTACCTGTCGATGACGGCTGCTTCGCTGTTGCGGCTCGCCGGGCTGAATGCGGTCGCACTGCCCGCCTCCGAGCTGCTCATGGACGCCTCATCTCGTCCAATGTCTGCGGGCACCGCGTTGCTGGCCATCAGCCGATCGGGGACAACCACGGAGACGTTGATGGCAGTGGATGCTTTCCGCCAGCGCGGGGGTGAACGCGTCATCACGGTCACGGTCTACGGCGACTCGCCGCTGGCCGAGGCCTCGGACGTGGTGCACGTCGCCCCGGATGCCGTTGAGCAGAGCGTTGCCCAGACCCGTTCGTTCTCCAGCATGCTGCTCATCGCGCAGGCGATCGCCGCGACTCTTGCGGGGGAGAGCCTGTCGGTGATGGCGCCGTTGCCCGAGTTGGCAGCGGCGCAGCTGGCAGGCAGCAGACAGTCGATGGCCCAGGTGGCCGCCGATCCCAGCGCGAGCAGCTTCTACTTCCTGGCCTCGGATCCGCTCTTCGGAGTTGGCAGTGAGGCGATGCTCAAACTCAAGGAGATGTCGCTGACCCACAGCGAGGCCTACCACGCGATGGAGTTCAGGCATGGCCCGATGTCGATGTGTGACGAGTCGGCCGTGGTCGTCGGCCTGGTCTCACCGGAGCGCGCCAACCGGGAGCTCGCGGTCATCGACGACATCCGCAAATTCACCGGCACGGTGGTGACTCTTGGGGATCGGTTGCAGCACGACATCTCGGCCCGGTTGTCGCCGTTCGCACGCCCGGTCCTGTACCTCCCAGCCCTTCAGCTGCTCGCGCTGGAACGCGCCTTGCACAAGGGCCTCGATCCCGACGCACCGCGCAATTTGACCGCGGTCATCGAGCTTGACAATGACCGACAGAACAACGAGCAAGGAGAAGAGTGATGAGTCGCGCAAGCCTTCTGGCCATGGGTGCGGCCGCCGCACTATTGGCCGCGTGTTCTTCCGGGTCGTCGGGCACGGATGCCGCTGGTTCCGATAGTCCCGGGGGCACGATCCGCGTATGGACGCACGTGAACAAGTCCTTCAACAAGTCCTACCAGGCGTTGGCTGATAGCTACATGGCCGAGAACCCCGGAACGAACATCACGTTCGAGAAGTTCGACTACGACTCGTACATCGAGACGCTGCAGACCTCGCTGCCAGCCGGTAATGAGGCCGACGTGATGCAGATGTTCGGAAGTTGGGTCTGCAGTTACAAGACGAACCTGTCGCAGACCCCGGAGTCGGTGATGAGCCTTGAGGACGCCCAGGCCAAGTACTTCAAGGGTCCACTCGGTGGTTACGTCTGTGACGACGGCTTGTACGGGATGCCACAGGAGTCCAATGTCGAATACGGCGCTACCCTGGCGAACACCGACATGGCTGCGCAGGCCGGGGTCACCCTTGACGGCTGGGCCAATTTCGACGAGTTCAAGGCCGACGCCAAGAAGATGACGGTGACCGAAGGCGACGCCATCACCCGCGCCGGGTACCACTTCACGACCAACGACGGGATCGCCTACACCTTCCTGTCGTTGATCCTGCAGAACGGCGGGCAGTACCAGGCCGAGGACGGCACGTTCACGTTCGAGACGCCGCAGGCCGAAGAGGCTATTGCGCTGATGAAGTCGTTCGTGGATGAGGGGATCGTGGATCCGGCGCTCTACACCGATACAACGAACTGGGTGGGGGACTGCTTCTTCGGGGAACTGTGCGCTATGGGGCTGGTGGGCCCTTGGGTCGTGCCCGAGTACGCCGAGGACTTCCCCGAGATGACGGCGAAGACCAAGTACGTGCCGCTGCCCACCCTGGATAACGCTTCGTTCGCCGCAGACTCGGGCTGGGGTTTAACCGTTTCGGGTAACAGCCCGGAGCAGGAACTGGCGTGGGACTTCGTCGAGTACGTGGCTGCCAACGACACGAACGCCTTGGAGTGGAACCTGGCCACAGGCACCCTGCCGGCGATCAAGGCCAACGCCAAGGGGGCGGCCGAAGAGCGGATCATCTCAGAGGCGCCGCACTTGGAGCCGTGGCTGGGCCTGCTCGAGAACGCCGAGTATGTGGGAACGCTGCCCGACCGCGACCGGCTGTTCTACGACATCATCGTGCCGAACGTGCTCGATGCCATGAACGGTGAAGCGACCCCGCAGGAGGCGTTGGCCAAGATCCAGCGCGACGCGAACGCCACTGGGTGACCGGCGATGCCCGTTGACGTGACGACCCCGGAGACCGGCACCGCAACTGCGGTCCCGGAGGTCCGGCCCGTGCCCAGCAAGGGTCTGGACGCTCCCCAGAAACGGTTCCGGCGGATCGTCCTGGCCCCCATCGTGGGATACCTGGCGTTCTTCACGTTGCTGCCGTTGGTGTGGGTCGTCGCGTTGTCGTTGTTCGACTACAGCCCACGTCGGGAGGGATCCGGCCCCGGCGGCATGGGCGGGGACAACCCCTTCGTGGGGCTGCAGAACTTCATCGACATGTTCACCGGGGAAGGTCTGCTGACCGAGACCTTCCAGTTGTCGATGATCACGACCCTGATTTTCGCGTTTATCGTCCTGCCGCTGAACCTGCTGATCACGCTGCCCCTGGCCGTGATGATCGAGTCAGTGGCCCGCAAGCTGCGGCCGTTCTTGCGCACCATCTTCTTCCTGCCAGTGCTCACGTCGGCGGTCGCGGTGGCCATCATCTGGCAGTACGTCCTGCACCCGCAGTACGGCCTGGCCAACGCCATGATCGGCAAGGTCACCGGCGAGGTCACAGTGATCTCGTGGCTGGGCGATCCCAGCCTGGAGGTCTTCGGGATACCGGTCGCCTTGCTCGCCGTGACCGTCGCCTACCTCTGGATGGATATCGGCTACAACCTGGTGATCTTCATCGCCGCGCTGCAAGGCATCCCGAAGTCCTTGATCGAGGCGGCGGATCTGGACGGTGCGAATGCCTGGCAACGCTTCCGGTTGGTGACGCTGCCCCTATTGCGGCCCACGATCATGCTGACGGCGGTGCTCACGATGATCTCGTCGTTCCAGGCGTTCGACCTGTTCCAGGTCATGACCGAGGGCGGTCCCGACGACCAGACGCGCGTGCTGGCACTGGACATCTACGACAACGCGTTCCGTTTCCAATCGATGGGTTGGGCGGCTGCCGAGGCCCTCGTGCTGCTCGCGATCGTGCTGGTGATCACCGGCCTGCAATCGCTGCTATTACGCAGGAAGTGGACCTACTGATGAGCACGCTGGTTGAACACGACACCTCGCCGATCACGGTTGTCAAGGCGCGCAGGCAACTTCCGGTCGGCAAGTTCGCCGTCTACCTGGTGCTGCTGATCGCGGGGATCTTCGCGGCACTGCCGTTCCTGTGGATGATCTTCGGGTCGTTCAAGACCGGGGCCGATATCCGTTCGGTGCCTCCGTCGTTCTTGCCCGACGTGTGGTCGATGGAGAACTACCAGACCATCCTCAGCGACCCGGAGTTGCCGCTGTGGACGTTCTACCGCAACTCGCTGTTCGTGGCGGTCATCAACATGTTCTCGGCGTTGTTCATGGCCTCGCTGCTCGGCTTCATCTTCGCCAAGTACGACTTCCGGCTTCGCAACCCGATGTTCTGGTACCTGATGGCGCTCATGATGGTCCCGGCAAGCGTGATGATGATCCCGAACTATCTGATCCTGTCCAGGCTGGGGCTGCTCAACAATCTGTGGGGCCTGATCATCCCGGTGATCGTCGATCCGTTCGCGGTGTTCCTGATGCGGCAATTCATCCTGGCACTGCCGGACGAGCCGATTGAGTCTGCGCGGATTGATGGGGCGTCTGAGTTCCGGATCTACTGGTCGGTCGTGCTCCCGCAGGTGAAGCCTGCCTTGGCAACACTTGGCCTGCTGACCTTCATGACGCACTGGAACATGTACCTCTGGCCGTTGATCGTGCTCACGGAGAACTCCAAACGCACGATCCCGGTCATCCTCACGTGGTACTCCACGCAGCACTCCGCGCAGGTCAATCTCGTGATGGCCGCGTCGGTGCTGATGGTCGTGCCCGTGCTCATCTTCTTCCTCATCACGCAACGTTGGATCGTTGCGGGGCTGACCCTTACAGGAGGCAAGTGAAATGCCCGTCATCACGCTCATCGGAGCCGGCAGCACGGTGTTCGCCGCGGAACTCGTCACGGATTTCCTGGAGGTACCCGCGCTCGAATCGGGGGAGTTCCGGCTCGTGGACATCGATCCGGTCAGGCTTCAGCTCGCGCACCGGTTCGCCGAGCACCTGATCAAGCAATCGGGCAAGGCATGGACCGTGGCTTCATCGACGGACCGCACGCAGTTGCTGCCGGGCTCGGATGTCGTCATTTCGACGATCGAGGTGGCGGGGCTGGCGACCGTGGGGTTCGACTACGACATCCCGATGAAGTACGGGGTCGACCAGTGCATCGGCGACACCATCGGGCCAGGCGGGCTGTTCAAGTCGCTGCGGACGATTCCCAGCGTTCTGGAGATCATGGCCGACATTGAGCGGCTGTGCCCCGATGCTTTGGCGCTGAGTCACACCAACCCGATGTCGATGACCGTGCTGGCTGCGTCTCGGGCGAGTTCGGTTCCGCTGTGGGGGATGTGCCACTCAGTGCACTACACGGTTGAGAACCTTTCGGACTACATGGGGATTCCGAAAGAGGAGATCGACTTCGACGCAGCTGGGGTGAATCACCTCGCGTGGCTCACGCGTTTGGAACGCGACGGGTCGGATCTGTATCCCCTATTGAGGGAGCGCGGGCGATCAGCGGAGGTCTACGCGCAGGATCCGGTCCGCTTCGACCTCATGTATCAACTCGGCGCTTTTCCAACGGAGAGCAGCGGCCACGTTTCGGAGTACGTGCCGTACTTCCGCACGCATCCGGAGATCGTTCGGCAGTGGGACGGCAAGGAGTACATCGGCGAATCGGGGTTCTACGCACACAACTGGCCCGACTGGCGCCGCGACAACGACGCGATGCTCGAGCGCGTTCTCGCCGGGCAGGAGGAGTACCCGATGCAGCGCGGCGGGGAGTACCCGTCGCACATCGTGGAGGCGATGGTCACGGGTACTCCGGCCACGATCTATGTGACGACCCCCAACGAGGGCTGGGTCGACAACCTCGACCAGCACAACGCGGTGGAGGTGGCCGCGATCGTCGATACCGATGGGATCCACCCGCAGCACTTCGGAGCGTTGCCCCTGCAGATGGCATCGCTGGTGCGCCGGCACCAGGAGTTCAACGAGCTCGCGGTGACCTCGATCCTCGAGCAGGACCGCGAGGCGGCTGTGCACGCCCTGATGATCGACCCGCTGACGTCGGCCGCGTGCACACTCGACCAGATCCGTTCCATGTTCGATGAGATGGTCGCAGCGCAGCGTCCCTATCTCCCGGCCTACCTACATTGAGCCGCGACGTGAGTGAACTTGATCTGCTCGTGGTTGGGGACGCGAACCCCGACGTGATCTTGGCTGAGGTGAGGGACATCCGTTTCGGGCAGGCCGAGACGATGGTCGACCGGGCGGGTTTGGTGCTGGGGGGTTCCGCGGCGATCACAGCCTGTGGGGTCGCGAGGCTGGGGCTGCAGGTTGGTTTGTGCGCCGTGGTGGGGGCCGACCGTTTGGGTGATCTGACGCGTGAGCTGCTGGTGGATTCCGGCGTGGATCTGCGTCACACCCGGGTCGATCCGGACTCCTCCACGGGCTTGTCAGTGATCCTGCAGTGCGGGGAGGACCGGGCGATTCTGACCGCTGCTGGCGCGATTCAGGGGTTGTCGGAATCGGATCTTGTCGCCCTGCCCGATCGCCCTGCGCAGCATGTGCACGTGGCCTCGTACTTCCTCATGTCGAAGGAGTTTCGCGATGCGTTGCCCACGGCGTTGCGACGGTTCGTGGCCCAGGGAGTGACGACGTCTTTGGACACCAATTGGGACCCCACCGGTGATTGGGACCTTGGAGAGGTTCTGCAGCACATCGACGTGTTCCTGCCGAATGAGGCGGAGTTGCAGGCTCTGGCTGGGGCTGACGTGGCGACCGCCTCGAGGTTGCTGGGGTGTGAGGTTGTGATGAAGCGCGGGGCCAGGGGCGCGGTGTCGAGTGCAGGTGTCGCGGTGGACGCCAGGCCTTCGCCCCGTTTCGTCGACGCAGTTGGTGCCGGGGACAGTTTCAACGCGGGTCTCCTCGCGGGCAGGTTGACGGGTGCTTCAGAGATGGACGCCCTGCGGTTGGCGGTCGCTGTGGGGACGTTGTCGACTTGTGGAGTTGGGGGCACCGCCGCCCAACCCGACATGGCGCAGGCGCGGGCGTGGATCACGGAAGGAGAGTCATGACCCAGCACGTTCTGGACTTGGTGGTGCAGGCGCAGCAGGGGGGAGTGGCGCTGGGCGTCACGTCGATCTGCTCGGCACACCCCGTGGTGCTGGAGGCCGCGGTCGAGCACGCAGTGGCGGGAGAGCACATCCTGCTGGTCGAGGCCACGTGCAACCAGGTGAACCAGGAGGGCGGCTACACCGGGATGGTCCCCAGCGGTTTCCGTCGCGAGGTCGAGAGTCTGGCTGAACGGGCGGGATTGTCGTCGGAGCGGCTTGTGTTGGGGGGCGATCATTTGGGCCCGAACCCTTGGAAAGCCCTGCCCGCTTCCGAAGCCATGAAGCGCTCCGAAGTGCTGGTTGCGGAGTACGTTACGGCGGGCTTCAGCAAGATCCATCTCGATGCGTCGATCGGGTGCATTGACGATCCGTCGCCATTGCCGCCTGCCATCATCGCCGACCGCACAGCGCGGCTTGCTGCTGTTGCCGAAGGGGTTGCGCGGGGGTCGCTGCGGTACGTCATCGGCACAGAGGTCCCGGTTCCTGGGGGCGAGTCGGCCGGTGCCCATGGCATCCATGTGACCCGTCCGGAGGACGTGACCGAGACGATCGAGCTGACGCGAAAGGCCTTTGAGAACGCGGGTGTGGGTGCGGCGTGGGAGCGAGTGCGGGCGCTGGTGGCCCAGCCCGGCGTCGAGTTCTCGGACAGCGAGCTCTTCCGGTACGTCCCCGGCCGCGCGGCGCACTTGGCGGGGTGTTTGGACAGCACGGACCTGGTGTTCGAGGCGCACAGCACGGACTACCAAACGCGCGGTGCCCTTCGAGGGTTAGTGAAGGACCACTTCGCGATCCTCAAGGTCGGACCGGGACTGACGAATGCGTACCGAGAGGCCGTGTTCGCGCTGTCGTTCATCGAGGACGAGATCTGCGGGGCCGAGGCGTCACATGTGCGCGAGGTGCTCGACTCAGCGATGCTTGCGAACCCGTCGTACTGGCAGCCGTTCTACCCCTCGGATGCTCTGCGGGCCGCGTTTGCGCGCAGGTACTCGCGCAGCGATCGCTCGCGCTACTACTGGCCGCAGCCGGCGGTGGAGGTCGCGGTTGATGCGATGGTGAGGAACTTGGCGGAGATCCCGTACGAGTTGTTGGCGCAGTTCCTGCCGGTCCAGGCGCGGTTGGTGGCTGAGGGTTCGTTGGTCGCGCAGCCGCGTGAGTTGATGCGCGACAAGGTTCGCGAGGTGCTCGACGATTACGCGGCGGCTGTTACGCCGTAGTGCCAGCTTACATACAC
>CAVSZD010000017.1:0-6047 GCA_963732355.1 uncultured Actinomycetota bacterium
CGCTGGCGCTTCGGGCACCGAGCACCAGGTGCGCATGTGGGAAGCGGAGGGCGGTTGGCACGCGGCGCCGATCGGGCTTAGTGCCGGAGCGGAGGATGTCGGGGGTGCACGCGACTGATCGGTAAGGCGGTAGCACCTTTGGTCATACCTTGGTAGCATTTGGGTGTGAAGTTGAGTATCAGCCTGCCTGAAGAGGACGTTGCGATCCTTGACCGCTTCGCCAAGGACGCCGGTCTGGGATCGAGGTCTGCTGCGGTCCAGCACGCGATCCGTATGCTCGCAGATCCGCAGCTCGAAGCGGACTACGCCACTGCCTGGGATGAGTGGGAGGCGTCAGGCGACTTCGCTGACTGGGAGACCACCTCCGGCGATGGGCTTGTGGATGCATCGGGGTGAGATTCGGCTGGTCGACTTGGAGCCGGTGCAGGGCAGCGAGGCGAACAAGCGTCGACCGGCGGTCGTGGTCAGCAACGATCGGGCGAACGCCAGTGCGTCCACGCGAGGGCGCGGAGTTGTGACCGTTGTTCCACTCAGTAGCAACATCGCCCGAGTGCTGCCGTTTCAAGTGCTTCTGCCATCTGAGGACACGGCCCTTCATTCGGATTCGAAGGCACAAGCAGAACAGATCCGCTCGGTGTCTGTGGCTCGCCTGGGTGGCGTCATCGGGCGAGTTCCACCTCGGCTGATGGCTGCCATCGACGACGCATTGCGACTGCACCTTCAGTTGTGACGGTGTTTGTTAGAAACTTGTGCTCTGGCGCCCCAACATGCAAAATAGCGCCATGCCCAGTATCCAGATCAAGGACGTCCCGGCTGAGACACACGCGGTGCTGCGCAAGCGTGCACTTGCGGCGCACCAGTCCCTGCAGGAGTACCTGCTGGCTCGGCTCATCGCGGACGCATCGGCACCGACCTTGGATGAGGTGCTCGATCGGGCGGGTGGACGTGCTGGGGGAGTGCTTCCCCTCTCCCAGGCGGTCGCGGATCTGAAGGAGGATCGTGCTCGTCGTTGATGCCAGCGTCTTGGTGGTGGCATTGGCCGATGATGGTCCTGACGGGGACGTTGTGCGCAGGCGGCTACAAGGAGAGCGACTCTTCGCCCCCGAGATCATTGATCTGGAGGTCCTGTCGGTTCTGCGCCGGGCAGTTGCTCGCGGCGCACTTAACCAGCGGCGTGCGGTGCTGGCCCTTGATGACCTCATGGATGCGCCGATTCAGCGTGCTCCCCATCGCCGGTTGTTTGCCCGTTGTTGGGAACTGCGCGAGAACCTGACCCCGTACGACGCCTCATATGCGGCATTGGCCGAAGCCTTGAAGACCGTTCTCATCACCGCAGACGCGAGGTGGTCGAAGGCTCCGGGGCTGACGTGCCGCGTTGAGGTGATCACGGCATAGGCCGAGGCGGGCGCGTCCCTGGTCAGGGGTCTGGTCGGCGCAGTGGGGATGGTCCCCATGGTGGCGTGTCTTCGCGTGTGCCTTGGATGATGCCGAGCCGATACAGCGCGACCTCGATCAACATGAGGCCCAGCGCCCGGCCCACAGCGTTGAGGACGAACCAGGACTCGACCGTGGGAGACGCCGTGTCGGAACCTGCGAACCAGAGGCACCCGAGCTCAGCGGGTCTTCGCCCACCGCAGCTTTCAGGAACGGGGTGGAGGCGGTCCCGGCCGGGCGACGCAGCAGTAGCACGAGCGAAGCGCACATGGCGTAGAGCGCCAGGAGTCGCCGTCCCGCAGTGCGGTGTGGATCAGGCCGATGACGAACTGATCCAGTCGAGCGGTTGGCTGATGCCGTCGGCGGAACACGTTGAAGTACCCAGCTCGGTCGAGGCCGAACGTCAGCGCGTTCATAGTCAGGATCCCTAAGATGGCCACGCCAAGGATCGCGGGGCTCTTCTTGACCAACGTGAGTCATGTGTGTGGCTGCCGGTTGTTGAGGTCTTCGCGGCTCGGGGGCTGCTGCAGGAGATCGGGTCCGAGGCGGTCGTTCCGGTGGTAGTGGTCGGGGGGCTCGATTTCCGGCTGCGTGGTGACCGCGACTCCGGACGCGCGGACGAGAATGATTGCGCGCATGAGTAGCACGTTGACCAGTCCAGCTACGTATCACTCGTGGCTGCCGCGTCTGACGAACAAGGTGATGTCGGATCTCCGGTTGTGGATGATGGGTTTCGGACTCGTCATCGGCGTCCTGTTCCCCTTCGTCGTGGTGCTGTTGGGAGTGCCCAGCGACATCGCCCTAAGGCCCGCCTTCTTCGCCGCGACGTTGGCGGCGGGGCTGCTGGTCGGGGTCATCAACCACCTCCTTGCGCAGGCGGTCGTGGGGATCCGGCTGCGCACTCTGGCCGCCGGAATGCAGCAGGTGGAACGCACGCTCGTCGATGCCTCCTACAGCGGCGACTGGGAGTCGTGCGACCCCCGTTCCTGCATGATCCCGGTGGACTCCGCCGACGATCTGGGGAAGGTCGCCCTCTCGTTCAACCGCCTGGTGGAGGGACTTGCGACCAGCCATCGCGTCAACGATGGGGTCTCCGCGATGGGCGAGGCGCTGGCTGCCACCCTCGAACTCGAAGGCCTCGCGGAGTTCACACTTCGTGAGTTGACTACGCGCACAGGCAGCTCTGCCGCGGCGTTGCTGATCGTGAGCAACGGGCGCATCGAGCTCGCGGGCGCACTCGGGATCCGCGACAGCGATCAACTTCCTGCCGCCGAGGTCGTCGCCGCCACGGTCCGCACTCAGGCGCCGACGGTCCTGCACCTACCGCCCGACCTCGTGGTGAGCGGAGCCGTGGTCGACTTCGTCCCCCAAGAGGTCAGGGTCCTGCCGGTGCGGTACGGGGTCGTGACCGTAGGGGTTCTTATCGTGGCTTTTGCCCAGCCGAGCAGTCCGGAGTCTGACGCAGTGATGAATTCGACTCTGCCAGGGTTGGCGGTGGCTCTGAACAACGCGATCAACCATCAGGACCTACAGCGGGTCGCAGCCCTGGATCCGCTGACTGGCGTCCTCAACCGGCGTTTCGGGTTGCAGCGGTTGAAGGAGGAGGTCGGTCGCGCCGAACGTTCCGGTGATCCGCTCGGACTCCTTATGCTGGACCTCGACCACTTCAAAGCGATCAATGACACCTACGGGCACCTCGTCGGGGATCGAGTGCTGCAAACGGTGGTTCGCGCAGCTCGTCAGGTGCTGCGTGAGGGAGACGTGTTCGTCCGGTACGGGGGCGAGGAGTTTCTCATCGTCCTCCCGGGAGCTGGCCGCGACGACCGGTTGAAGATGGCCGAGCGTGTCCGGCGCGCAGTCGCCGAGGCGGAGATCTCCGAAGGCGGCCAACGGATCGTCGTCACCGTGAGCATCGGGGTCGCCGGGATGCCCGATCAGTCGGTCACCAACCGGGATGATTTGATCGGCCTCGCCGACGGTGCGCTTTACACGGCCAAGGCCTCGGGACGGGATTGCTCGGTTATGGCCTGAGCGGGAGCGGTACTCAGCCGCGATCCCCTGCTCGGCGAGTTCCCGAGCTGGGATGAAGTAGTGGACGACCTGCGGGAACGAACGCTCTGAGGCGGCTGCCTTCTGACGCTGGTCGACCTGGACAGCATCGACGGCACCCGGCAATTCCGTTCGCCAGATGGGCCGAGTACTGCGACGTGACCGATCCCGACTGCTGAGACCGGGCGATGGCGTAGCAGGGGGCAGGCGCGCCCGAACCGGTGAGGCTCAGAGCTCTCCCGAGTCCCTGGCGTCGGGTTCTTCGTCGGCGCTGGACGTGGCGTCTTCACTGACGGGTAGCGGTTTGCCGGCTACGTGGGCTTTGGCGGCTTTGACGGTCTGGGAGATGCTGTGCCACATGTGGCTGGGGCCGAGTTCGTCGGTGAAGCCGTCGCGTTCGAGGACTACGCGGGCGCGGTAGTGAAGGCGTGCGATGAACAGGTCGATGTCCATGGCCCGCAGTTCTGCGAGGAGTTCTCTGAGCATGGCGGTGGTTGTGGTGTCCATTTGGCCTGTGGCCTCGAGGTCGAGGACCAGGGCGCGTAGGTCTTCGGATGCGTCGATGTGCTCGAGGATGCGCTGGTGGGTGGGTTCGCAGTTGGCCCAGAACAGGGGGGCGTCCAGGCGCAGGATGAGCACGCCGGGCACGAGGGTGCGCTCGGGGTGTTCGGCGGCGGCGCCCCACCCGGCCTTCTCGCCGGGGATCTTGCCCAGGGCGTCGATGTTGACCCGGCTTGAGCGGTACAGCACGCCGAGCATGGACAAGGCGACGGCTGCCAGCAAGCCGTATAGGGGCCCGAAGAAGACGACCCCGCCCAGGCCTACGAGTGCTGAGACGTAGTCGTTGTGGCGGACCCTGCGGTAGTAGCGCAGCGTCCGGACGTCAAGCAGGAACCACACGCTGACCACCACGATGCAGGACAGGATCACCCGCGGCACGTCGGCTAGGACCCCGGTGAGGGTGAGCAGGAAGACCACCGACACCAAGGCCGCGGTGAGTCCGCTGACCTGTGTGCGGGACCCGGAGTTCACCGACGTTGCGGTGCGGCTGAGGCTGCCGCACACGCCCATGCCGCCGCTGAGTCCGGCGCCGATGTTGGCCATGCCGCTTCCAAGAAACTCGGAGTCGGCGTTGATGCGGTAGCCCTCTCGGCTGGCGAAGATCCGGGCCGCGGACAGGCCCTCGCCGACCGCGGCCACGGCCACGGCCAGCCCACCCACGGCGATCGGGACGATGTCGGTGGTGGATACGTCGGGCAGTCCGAGCGTCGGCAGGCCGGCGGGGATCGCGCCGATCACCTCGACGTCGTGACCGCGGGTGTCGAAGAACTGTGCCAGCGCAATCCCGGCCACCATCAGCAGCAGCGCCCAGGGCACGGCCGGTCGGCGGGCGCCCCCGATGAACAGTACCGCCAGCCCCAGCGCGCCGATCGCCAAGGTGTACGGGTTGGTCTGGCCTATGTTCTCAACGGTGTGCAACACCCGCTGCACGAAGTGCGGATCCTCCGGCGGGATGCCCAGTAGATGGGTGAGTTCTCCTGCCAGGACGGTCAGGCCCAGCCCGAAGCTGAACCCGACGATCACGGGTCGGGAGATGAAGTCGGTCACCCACCCCAGCCGCAGCAGGCCGAACAGGGTGAGCCACACACCGGCGGCCACCGCCACCCCGGCGGTCATCGCGATCGCTCGTGAGGGATCCTCGATCCCTTCGATCCCGGCGACGACCGCGCCGGACATCAACGCGACGGTGGAGGTGGGGCCGATCGCCAACTGCCGCGATGAGCCGAAGATGGCATACATGATCAGCGCCGCGGGCAGCGCGTACAGCCCGGCCTGAACAGGGGTCAGTGCGACGGTCGAGTAGCCCATCGCGGTCGGGATCGCCACCGCGGCCACCGCCAGTCCGGCCAGCGCGTCGCGGCCCAACCAGCGCGGATCGTACTTCGGCAACCACAGGGTGAGTGGCGCGATCCGGCTGATGGCCGTGCGGACACTTCCGGTGGCCAAAGGGTCTCCCTTCCGTCTTCGGCAGGTTAATGCATGGTGACCCGTCGATGAACAGAATTGTGGTGGCCGCGGTTAGCGCCCGGTGGCATCATGAGCCAATGGCGCTTTCGGGATGGCTGGTCCGCCGGGTCGCCGACGGCAAGGCACCGAGCCCGACCTACGCGGCTGGGTGCGGGTGGTCAGCGACGGCGCCGAACTGGCCGTGCGCAGGAAGGCCCCGAATCATGCCGACCACCTCGTCGGTCCGGCGCGCAACGCAGCCACCGCCTACGTGCGAAGCAGGAGCAGGATGCGGTCGCGGGAGAGCCGCCGGACGACCGGGTGAGCTACAGACCACACGCACGGGACCTCACCGGTCAGCCAGTGCGCCGACTCGAGGGTTCAGAAGGTTCGGTCCCATTCCAACTTCATGAAGGGCGTCGGCAACGAGGTCGATGCGGTCGCCACGCCCCTGCGATTTGGCCGATTTCCGCGGAGCACGCGCAGGACGTGCGCAATATCTGTCGTTCCTAGCGACGAAAGTTGCGCACACTGGGCCGCACGAACCTTGACCACCG